>OZ253948.1:0-3197007 GCA_965267285.1 Salibacteraceae bacterium
TGGTAGTATTTCCAGTGAGGGTAACGATGTGAGAGTTCTTGATGATAGCGTGGTCCGTAGCAAGTGGTACATTGCCTCCTACCCAGGTAGAGGTTGAACTCCATGGCCCGGATTGATCTGATGAAATGGCTTCAGCGTCATAGCCTGTGATGTCGCCAAAGACTGTAAAAGCAGCTGGGGAAGTCAGCTGATTATTCAGGATGTCGGCTTGGTTCAGTTGCGTCCAACTAGAGCCGTTGTAAAACTGCCCGTAGATTCTGTTCTCAGCACCAAATACATCCGACTGGTCATAAACACAGCTCATATTGTATACAGGAGTTGTAATGTTAAATCCTCCAAGTGTCCAATATCGCTCAATGTAGTTTCCGGGGAAGCTCACGTTTGGATGCGTCGAGTTCGTGGTGGTCAATGAAATATAGGCCCCGCCTCCAAACGTGCCACCTGCGAACGTGATAGAGATTTCCGTATAACCATCGGCGTCACCCACTGGGAAGAAATGTGGCCCAGAAGCTCCTGTCATCATCTTGCGCACCTGGCCAGATCCGGCCAACTCTATATATCCAAGCGAGAAAGCCGCACTTACTCCACAGGTGTCTGTCAATGTGAGGGTGGAGTTGTTCACTTTCAATTTCCCGTTGATGATATTCAACGAATCAGTGATCGTCACGTTAGAACCCATTAAAAGCCCCGATGGATTATTGAGTTCGAGGTAATCTAAGGTAATAGCTGGCATATTCCCCGGGACGTTGGTTCCTGAAGGGATGAATATTGAGTCACCGTTGGAAGGAACCACACCATCATCCCAATTGCATGCATTATTCCAATCGGTATCTATTATCCCAGCCCACAAACCATGAGTTCCTCCTGCACCAAGTACCCTTACCTTGACGGAGGCGCTCGTGTCATTTCCGCAGGCGTCACTGGCGATGACCCTATAGAAGGTGGTATTAGCAATACTCGAAGCAGCATAGACCGAATCTGTCGCTCCGGAAACATCGGTGAAGTTCACATCATCAGCCGAGGATTGCCATTGGAGGGTTCCGGAGAAATTAATCGTTGAAAGCGTACTACTTCCATTTGGACAAATCACGGTATCCGTTGCACTTGGTTCTCCGGCAAACACACATGGCTCATACCTCAAGTCCGCAAAACCATACATGAAAGTTGTGATCAAATTGGTGGGCATCGCGTTGCTAGCGTTCACATAAGTTGCACCATGGACCGTCGTTTTGGCCTGATCCTGTGGCGTAACCAGTGCGCCATATCTTCCTGATGACTGAGCATCGAGTCTCACAGCTACCACATAGGTATTTCCCCCGGTAAGTGCTACCGGTGTGATACTCGAGTAATTCCATGTACCATTCCCGGTGACAGATGTTGAGGCCAATTGAGTACCGCCGCCGGTATAGTCATACAGTCGTACGGTATGCGAGACCCCATTGGTCCAGGCCCCACCAAGTTCGGTGACATTGCCATTGACCTCGGGTGTAAATCGATAACCCATGTTGAAATTCCAATTCACGTTTTCGGCAGTAATGCCCGGATTTAATGCCTGTAGCAAATAACCCGGATACAGCGCCGAAATAAACAGGGGGTCAGATGTGTCAGATCCGCAGGCACTCGTGGTAATGGTTCTATAATAAACATCTTGAGAAATTGCTCCACTGTTTATTGACGTGCCCGTGAGGCCTGGCTGCGTTGTATAATTAACTCCGTCCGATGACGTTTGCCAAGTAACGGTTCCGGTGCTTTGCACCACATTGATGGTCGTGCTGTCATAGATCTGTACGGGGTTTTCATCTGGGACTAAGGTTCCTGCATAAACGCACGGTTCGAAGTATAGATCGGCCATGCCATAGTGATAAGTCGTAATGGTATTGGTAGGCATGTTGTCCGTGTTGAATATATAGCTTGCATTGTCCAATGTAACCCCCGCTCCTTGCACTGGAAAGGAAGAAGGTCCGTAACAACCAGACGACTGTGAATTCAAACGTACTGCAACCACGTATTGATTGCCGGCCGTTAACGATACGGGCGTAATGTTTTGATATTTCCAGTCGATGGAACCCGATATGGTAGCAGTAGCAAGTACAGTTCCAGCAGGGTAATTGTAGAGTCTTACCGTATGCGTGACCCCGTCTGTCCAACGGCCACCCAACTTAGTCACTTCTCCATCAACGTCAGCTGTAAACCTGTAGCCCATGTTGTAATTCCAGTTGATGTTTTGAGCAGTAAGGGTAGGGTCTTCGGTTCTCAGAGGATAGAACGGATCGATCACACTTACCTTTAGTACTTCCGAAGTATCACTGCATGAACCGGCAGTCACAACGGTGCGGTAATATGTGTCCTCGTCGATGGATGTAGGTGTATACTGCGAGCCGGATTGTCCAGAGATAGTGGAGAAGTTGGTGCCGTCTGAAGACGACTGCCAGATGATGCTGTTTGTTGGATTTTCAACCGTTAACGTAGTGGTTGACCCACTTACGATCTCTTCATCTTCAGCCGTAAGTTTGCCGGCATAAACACATGGCGCAAAAGTGACATCAGCATAACCATAGACCCTATCCGTGTAGAGGTTGGTTGGCATATTGTTGCTGGCATTCAGGAAATTTGATCCGAGAATCTTGATTCCTCCATGCTCGTCAGGCCAAGTGGCGCTCAGGGAATACATGCCGCTGGCTTGAGCGTCCAACCGGACTGCAACTACGTATGTGCTTCCCGAACTCACATTCACCGAAGTGATAGCGGTATATGCGTAGTCACCGGTTCCAAGGACACTTGCTGAGGCGAGGAGTGTTCCGGCTGGATAAGCATAAAGGCGAACGGTATGCGTAATACCGCTTCTCCATTTTCCACCAAGATGGGTGATGTTCCCATTGGTGCTCGGGGTAAACCTGTACCCCATGTTGTAATTCCAGTTGATGTTTTGACCCGTGACGATGGGGTCGAACATTTCCATCGGGTTGAAACTCTGAGCAGATGCCCTGAATCCGTCTAGGATTAGGGCAAAAGCAATACCGGCAATGTATGCTATGTTAGAGTTCCTCATTCCCCTTATAGTACAAAGTACAATTATAACAAACGCTGGTGTAACGTTGGCTATATCAATCGACTAACTGGCGCCAGAATCGACAAATGTCAACTAGATGGCAACAGTCTTACGTACTTCTTTGACGAGGGTTTCGCATTTCTCAACAATGCCTTCCGGATGGAACCCACAAAGGGTATGAAGCTCGAGTTGAGAACCGTGTTCGATAACCTGGTCTGGAATGCCCAATCGCTGAACATTTGCATGGTAACCATGATCTGCCATAAACTCAAGGACAGCTGACCCGAAACCTCCTTGTAGACAACCGTCTTCCACCGTCACTACGGCTGAAAACTTGCCGAAGACTTCGTGCAACATGAGCTCATCCAGAGGTTTCACAAAACGCAAATCGTAATGCGCAGCATCGATGTTGTTTTCCTTAAGCATTTGGCATGCTTCGACGGCATAATTCCCGATATGACCGATGGTGAGTATTGCGATATCTTCCCCGTTTTTAACTTTTCTTCCTGTACCGACCTTGATCTTTTTGAAAGGAGTTTTCCACTTTGGCATCACACCTTGTCCTCTCGGATATCTGATGGAGAATGGTCCCTTGGTTTCCTCCAGCTGGGCGGTATACATGAGGTTTCTCAATTCTTCCTCATTCATGGGCGCGCTCACCACCATGTTTGGTATTGATCGCATATAAGAAATGTCATAGGCACCGTGATGGGTGGGCCCATCCGCTCCCGCAAATCCCGCCCTGTCCAGGCAGAAGACTACGTCTAGATTCTGGATAGCCACGTCGTGCACCACTTGATCATAGGCCCTTTGCATAAATGAGCTGTAGATATTGCAGAAAGGTCTCAGCCCCTGGGTTGCGAGCCCGGCGGAGAAGGTGACCGCGTGTTGTTCGGCAATCCCTACATCAAATGCCCTGTCGGGCATTGCATCCATCATAATCTTGAGGCTACAGCCGGTAGGCATTGCCGGCGTTATGCCCATGATCTTATCGTTCTTTTCGGCCAATTCTACAATGGTATGACCGAATACGTCTTGGTATTTTGGAGGTTGCGGGCTATCCGGAACAACTTTAACTATTTCACCTGTTTCCTTATTAAAAAGTCCGGGTGCATGCCATTTGGTGGTGTCACCTTCCTCTGCCGGAGCGTATCCTTTTCCCTTGGTCGTAACGCAGTGAAGAATCTTAGGGCCTGGAATGTCCTTCAGGTCGTTTAGCACACGCACCAAGTGATTCACATCGTGACCGTCGATTGGACCAAAGTACCGGAAGTTGAGCGACTCAAAATAGTTGGAGTGCTTCAACAGGCTTGACTTAACGGCATTCTCCACCTTGGAGGCAATTTCCTGAGCGTTTGGACCAAACTTCGAAATCTTGCCGAGCAAGTTCCAGATCTCATCG
Source organism: Salibacteraceae bacterium (assembly GCA_965267285.1). Lineage (GTDB taxonomy): Bacteria > Bacteroidota > Bacteroidia > Flavobacteriales_G > Salibacteraceae > UBA4419. The sequence goes on from OZ253948.1 coordinate 4,452, forward strand.
CGCATCTTGTTGTAGGTGTGAGACGTCGTGATGTCTGTCAGGTACTCCTTTAGCGCTCCCACATTGGGGTCGATCGACATGCAGTTGTCGTTTAGAATGACCAGAAGATTGCTGTTCTCAACACCTGCGTGATTGAGTCCCTCAAATGCCAGCCCGGCAGTCATGGCGCCATCACCAATGATGGCGATGTGCTGCCTGTCGTCCCCAAGATATTGATTCGCAACAGCCATTCCTAATGCTCCCGAAACTGAGGTTGAGGAATGCCCAACGCCAAAGGTGTCGTATTCACTCTCCGATCTTTTTGGAAATCCGCTTATCCCCTTGAATTTTCTATTGGTATGGAATACCTCCTTACGCCCTGTAAGGATCTTGTGCCCATATGCTTGGTGACCTACGTCCCACACGATCTGATCCCGGGGTGTATCAAAAACGTAATGCAGGGCCACGGTCATTTCGACAACACCGAGGCTGGCACCAAAGTGACCGCCCTTTTGACTAACAACGTCGATAATGAAGTCGCGGAGCTCATCAGATACCTGTGGCAACTGGTCTTCCTGAAGTTTTTTTAAGTCACTCGGAAGATTGATGGAATTGAGGAGCTCCCTTTCAGTAGATTTCATAGTACCCCTGTTACGACAAATGTACGACTTAAATGTTCAGTAAAAAATTTATCGACTGTTCTCAACTCCGCATCATTGCTTCGATCACGGCCTCAGTATCGGCCTTAAATGCCTCAAAATTTGGCCCCGTTCCCGGACCATAGAACCCAGTGTGAATCCTCTTGACGTTTCCTTTCCTGTCGACAAAAATCAGGGTGGGAAACGAGGAAATCTCATTCAAGCAATCGAATACTTCCCCAGCCACACGCTTGCTCGCCTTACCTCCGTAGTACATCGGATAGGTTATTCCAAGATCCGACGCCATATCGGCTATTTGCTTCCTGGCTTTGTCGGTTTCCTGATAGCGCTCAAAGTAAACTCCGACTGCCTGGAGCCCTTGGGCCTCATACTTGTCGAGCAATTCCTGGATAAACCTACTTTCATCCATGCAGTTTGGACACCAGCTTCCGCTAATCTGGACCAGGGTCGCCCTGCCCTGATGCATATGCTCAACGAACTTCAAGGCTGAGTCACGCTCGTCGATCACTTCAAAATCAAATGTTCTTCCCTCCCTCAACAATGTAATCTGGTTTGGATCTCTCAAGGTGTAGGCATCATCTCTAATACCGACCCAGGGCTCTTGCCAATGAGAGCCAGAATAAAATTGCCCGGTGAGTTCCTCGGAATCGGGATCAAACGCCGCTTCAAAAAGGAAGGCATGTGAACCATCAAAGCAACTCATCCTGAGCACTCCATTGTCTACGACCCCTTGTAGGAATCGGTAGTCGCCAGTCTCCGTCATGAAGGTTCCGTGCTTCTCACCATTGACCGTCCGTATTTTGCAAATGGCAGGATAAGCATCTGGCTCGTTGGGCGAAAAGATCACCTTCCATTTACCTTTCACAACCGTAGAGGTATCGATATCTGATGCGGGAAACCTAGAACCTTGCCAAGGGTGGGCAGAGAAATTGATGAAATATGTTTCTCCCCGGGTCGGATCACACCACCGGCCGACAAGTGTATCCTTATTCCAGCAGAGCTTGAACAATGACCTGAAAACAGGCATGATGACAAACACACTGTCGTCTCGTTCCACCACATGCTCAACCCGGATATTTTCCATACCATTTTCGATGATCCACAGGGCGGAGTCGCGATCAAATAGAAAGGTAAAGGGTAGGGTTTTCTGATGGTCGCCATTGAGATCCAGCAACCCCAGGTATCTTGTCCTAGATTCGGAGGTTGAGTCCGACTCCGGTACACTACGCTCAGAACAACCCAGAATGAGCAGCATAAAAAAAAGCTTCTCAACGATCGAGAAGCTTTTCCTGTATTTTGATAGAGCTTTTATTCGGCTACTTTTTCTCGAGTGGAGTAGTTAATCTTCAGGGCATTCACCTTACGCAGTTCCTGCTTAACTTCCGTCACGATACCCATTTCGGTTTCCTTATTCACCTTCAATGAAGTTGTCAACTTTGGAATAAGTACCTCATCGACTTCGGAACGTTTCGTCTCAATATAGGGACGAATGTCATCTACCGAAGCGAATGCATCGTTGAGCTGGATTCGAGCGGCAGTTCCATATTTGGACTCCACCGGTTCTCCTATATAGATGTAGTTAACCAGGTTTTTGTTCTCCAGCTTCTTGATCTCTGTTGCCTCCGGTTGAACGATTTGAACCTTGAGATCCACTTCCCTCATTACCGTTGTCACCATGAAGAAGAAAAGAAGCATAAAAACAATGTCGGGCAGGGAAGCCGTAGAGATTCCAGGCGTGTCCTTGTCGTCATCTTTCTTGAACTTGTGCGCCATTACTTCCTCCCAACGTCTTTTGGTTCCGCTTCAGAAATCCTTTGCGGGTAAATTTTCCTAATTGCCTTACGTTGGCGATTTGCCAGGTCGTTGTTCTTGGCCTTATCCTCCAGTGCGGCATAACTCATTCCAAATTTTTCCCTGGTCAACTCATCCCGTAGCTCATTATAAGCTCGTGCTAATTCATTTTGGACGTTGATATACATCTCGAAAGACGTTCCGTTGTCATTTTGGAGTGAGATGACCTGCTTGCTCACATCAACCGTCCCAAAGAACTCTACCTCGGTGGGTTTTTTTGCCGGCAAGTCTTCCTTGTCGTATGGGTTGGCAATGAATTCCTTGGCGGCATCCTTAAGCTCCCAAATATTCATAATATCTCCTTCAACAAGCAATTGGTCGTTGGCATTGACCAGTACAACAAACACATTGCGCTCCTTGATAGGAGGGGGCTCTTCCATGTTCTCATCCAATGGTGGAGGCAACCTACGGGCCAAGCCGAGGTCGGTATCCATCGTGGTGGTTACCAGGAAGAATACGAGCAGCAGGAAGGCGATATCCGCCATCGAGCTCGCATTGATTTCCGGTGGGGCTTTCCTTTTACCCATCCTTACTTTTTAATAATACGGTAAACGCCAGAGAATATTATGGCGGCACAAGCTCCAAAGAACATGATATACAAGGCCATCAATCCTACACCCGACCACAGGGACTGGGTAGCGGTGATGTTGTCAGGATAGGATTCCAGTACTTCGTCAGATGCAAGTGAGTAGCTCACCAGAAGAACGACCAACATAAATCCGACTGAAATACCGGTCTTTTTTAAGGACTCTGGCTTGGTAATAATGTTCATCACCGAACCGAGGACTCCTCCTACTAGGGCTAGCCCGAGAAGAGCATAGGCGTAGTAGAGCATTGGGTTGTACGACTCACCAACGAAGGCCATCAGGAAAACGATGACTCCAATCGCAATGAGAACGTACATCAAGTAATTTGCGATCCTCTCCATCTTACTTATTCTTTGCTTCGTACTTAACTACGAGGTCAACCAATCCGATTGAAGAGTCTTCCATATCGTGAACGATGGCATCGACCTTCGCGAGGATGTAGTTGTAGAATACCTGGAGGATCATCGCTACCAAGAGACCGGAAACGGTCGTGATCAAGGCAACACCGATACCTTTCGCAACGATACCTGGAGAGATGTTGTTTGCGGCGGCGATCGCGTCAAAGGCTTCGATCATTCCGATTACTGTTCCAAAGAATCCAAGCATGGGTGCGAGTGCGATGAAAAGTGAAATCCAGGAAAGACCTTTTTCCAAGAGACTCATCTGAACTGAGCCGTATGAAATCACAGACTTCTCTACCATGTCGACACCCTCGGCAGAACGATCCAACCCTTGGTAGAAGATGCTTGCAACCGGGCCACTGGTATTGCGGCAAACTTCCTTGGCTGCTTCTACTCCACCAGAATTGAGTGCGTCTTCAATTTCGCCAAGGAGCTTCTTGGTATTCGTGGTAGACATCGAGAGGTAAAGGATTCTTTCTATACAGATAGCCAGTCCAAGAATCAAGCAGATCAATACGAAAGACATGAAAAGTGGTCCACCGTCAATGAACTTATCTTTTACACTTTGGTGAAAGGACCGGGGCTTCTCTTCTTCCTCTTCTACGGGAGCTACTTCAGCAGGGGCTTCCGCTGGTTCTTCCGCAACGGGCTCTTCCATTGGTTCAGCAGCAACTGTATCGGCCATGGCCTCATCGGCTGCACCCTCTTCGGTCGTCATTTCGGCGTTTTCTCCCTCTGGTTCCTCACCCTGAGCGGACACCATATTGACGGATCCAAATACCATCAACGTTGCAATGGTGAAATACGCTATGAACTTTTTCATCTTGTCTGGTTTAAATTTTAAGCAGTGTGTTCTAGTAATTGTTATGTTCAACTGTGCGGAGAGGAAGGGATTCGAACCCCCGAAGCGGTTTTGCCGCTTACACGCTTTCCAAGCGTGCGCCTTAAGCCACTCGGCCACCTCTCCGTAACACGGAGAACCTGCTCCGCAAAGCGGGCGAAAAATACAAAAATTCTCTTACGCACAAAATCAATTATTTCTTAGCTCTGGCTCGATTTCAAAGGCTTTTCGAAGGTATTTTTCCGACGAATCTGCCTCCCCCAAATTTCTATATGCGATGCCCACATTTAAGTACAACCTCGCATTGTCTGGGTCCAATTTCAACGTGCGTTTAAAGATGTCTATTGCTCCTACCGTGTTACCCTGAAGTGCATACACTACCCCCATCTTCTGCAAAAGCCCAGCATTGCTGGGATAGCGCTTTAATCCTTCTTCCAAATATTTGGTGGCAGCGGGGAGATCGTTCAGTGATTTTCCATAGATCTCACCCAAAGCGTTGTAGTAATCAGGATTGGGACCAATTCGGAGCAAGCTCTCATATGCTTTGATGGACACATCGAATTGCTCTTGCTGAAAGCTTCGCTGAGCCACTACCAACAAATTGTTTGTTGCGTGAGAGTCACCGGGTTTCAACCTCAAACAATTGTCATAATAGACTTGAGCCTCTGCATACATTTCTAGTTCCGTGAGGGCGTTTCCCATCAGGATCATTGGAGGAAAATAGGACTTGTGGATCGCCAATGATTTTGATAGGTGCTCGGTGGCCTTTATTAGATGTGCCCGCTTCTTGTTTTCATTTCTCTCCTCGGCTGCCATGTCAATATAGGACGATCCAGCCGCCATTTGAGCTTTCGCGCTATTCACAGAAACCTCCACATCGGTGATGGATAAAGTTTCATCCGACTCCCACACCTGGCTTCGGTCCACAGTTTTCCATGATAGAAGTACCGAGTAGACGACGACAATACCGAGTACGACTTGTTTGGACTTTATCTGATAAAGAGCATAGACCAAAGCAATTGCCATCGCCAGGGAAGGCATGTACATAAATCGCTCGTTCATAAAAGTACCTATGTTGAATACAACGTTGGAATATAGGGCGAATGTGACAAGATAAAAAGCGATTGCATAGGCGTAAAGCGAGCGCCTTTTGAATCCTCTAATCATGACGAACAGCAGTCCGATATGAACTATCAGGGACAACAAAACCAGGGGATCGTCCCAGCCAACGATTGGGATATGTTCGGGGTAATAGTCATGGGTAAGGGGATGGGGGAACACCAATAGTTTCAGGTACAAGATGAAGGTGAGGAATAGAGTGGCCATGCGCTCACCGGAGGAGGCATGTAAGAAAGGGTTGTTCATCCATTCCGTGCTCGCATCCAACTTCGCGGACCCCAACACGGCATAACGAATGGCGACGTATAACACTGTCGCCCCAACAAGCCAGAGTGAAGGTGTAAGGGTTTGCTTAAAGGAAGCAGGCCTGAAGAAGTATATCGTAAGTGGGATGATCGCCACAAATACAACCGAGGATTCCTTGCTGAGCAGGGAGAGAAACAAAAGGACCGTACTCCATATCAGCAGCTTTCGATCTTGTTCGTCGGTATACCTCAGGAAGAAATACAAGCTGGCAAGACCTCCCAAAATACTCATGAGTTCATCCCGGCTTTTGACGTTGGCCACCACTTCAGTGTGGAGAGGATGTACCAACCACAGTAGTGTTGCCAGAAAGGGGATGGACAGGTACCATTTCTCTGCTTTGTACTCGCGGAACATCAAAACCAGGACCCAGTAGAGCACCATGCATGAAAGTCCATACAGCAGAATGTTGATCAGGTGATACATGAACGGATTTTCTCCAAAAAACTGCCACTCGATGGCATGTGTTGCCATGGAAAGAGGCCTGTACCTACCACCGGCCACCAGGTTTCTATCGCCACCAAAGAAACCGGTCATGGAGTCGTGGGTGAGCACATCACCAATTCCTGCAAACCCTTTCTTGGTGAATTCGTTTTTGGTAATGACGATTTTGTCATCAAGAACAAACTCATATCCAATCGTCTGGCCGTAGAGCAGGATGCTCAGGACAAATAGGACAATCGCTGGCCGCCGTTGATTCATGTTCCGGATGACATTTCGCCTCGCATCGGTGTCGAAAGCTGATCCTTGATCCATGACATGTCATCGGATGAGCCGAGGAGGTACATACTCTTTGTTAGGGCGGCTTCGAGTGTGAGATCTCGTCCTCCGACGACTCCAATATCGAGCAGTGCTCTACTCGTTTCGTATCGACTCATTTCTACTTCACCGGTGGCACATTGCGTGACATTAAGTACGACCTTACCTTTTGATATGAACCTGTTCAACTCCTCGACCAGGAAGTTTTGAGAGGGAGCATTTCCGGCGCCGTAGGTAAGCAAGACCAGGATATCTATGTGGTCATTTCCCAAAATGGATTGTACGATTTGTAGCGACATACCTGGATACAAAAAGAGAATCCCCACCCGGTCACTGATCTCGGTGTGAACCGAAAAGGATTCATCGCCATTCGATCGATACAATCGCCCCCAGTTGTAGTCTATGTGCACACCGGCATTGGCGAGGAATGGGTAGTTGGGAGATTCGAATGCCTCAAAGTGCTTGGCGCTACTCTTATGCGTCCGATTGCCCCTATAAAGTTTGTATTCGAAATAAAGAGCCACCTCCTGAACGATGGCTTCGCCATTTTGCTTCGATCCTGCAATCTCGATTGCCGTAATCAGGTTTTCCTTTCCATCAGTCCGGATCATTCCTACCGGTAATTGTGAACCTGTGAGGATGACGGGCTTCGTGAGATTTTGCAACATAAAACTCAAGGCGCTGGCAGTATAGGCCATTGTATCTGAACCGTGCAGTACAACGAATCCATCATATTGATCGTAATGATCGCGGATGATCTCAGCAATCTGGACCCAATGTCTCGGTGACATATTGGATGAATCGATGGGCGTATCGAACGACTTCTCGTCGAGCTGTAACTTAAACTCGGCCAGTTCGGGAATTTGATCCTTGAGATGATCGAAGTCAAATGCCTTTAGAAGTCCTGTGGCGGGATCCGTTCTCATCCCAATAGTACCACCCGTATAGATCAACAAGACAGAGGGTTCACTCATCACCTAAGCCAAAGAGTTTGATTGCATTTTTGGTAGTCGCCTGCTCAACTTCGGCCAAAGATATGCCTTTCACTTCCGCCATCTTCTCTGCGACAAGCCTGACGTAGGCCGGTTGATTCTCTTTTCCCCGAAAGGGCATGGGAGCGAGGTATGGGCTATCTGTTTCAAGGACAAGATGTTTCATGTCGATCGGTCCGATTACCTCACGCAGGTCAGAGTTTTTGAAGGTTAGAACTCCTCCTATACCTAGATAGAATCCACCAAATTCGATAATTCTGATTGCCTGTTTTTCGTCACCGGTGAAGCAGTGAAAAACACCACGCAAGGAGTCGTCGTTTTTCTCATCGATCACCTCAAAGACCTCATCGAACGAATTGCGAACGTGTATCGCGATGGGCAGGTTGAGTTGTTTTGCCCAATCGATTTGCGTAGAAAAGACTTCTATTTGTTCATCCTTGAAAGTCTGATCCCAATGCAGGTCTATGCCTATTTCACCAACGGCGATGTACTGATCAGTATTCCTAAATAACTCCTGTCGAATCGATTCAAGCTCTTGCCTCCAATGCTGCTTCACTGACGTTGGATGCAAGCCCATCATCGGCTTCATCATTTCACTCCGAAAGCCCACGAGCTTCTTTAGGTCTGGAATGGTAGAACGATCAATGTTGGGGAGAAGGACCTTGTTCAAACCGATCTCATCCATGGCCTGGACAAGTTCAGGCCACCGGTCCTGGAACTGAGGCAGGTAAAAATGGGCATGCGTATCGATGAGCATGCCGCAAATCTATTTGTTTCCCGAATTATTCTTTGATCACGCGTTCGACGATGCGTGTGTCTCCCGATTCGATTTGGAGTAGATAGATTCCTGAGGTTAGATCGCTCAGGTTAAGAACCAGATCATGGGTGCCTGCGCTCAAGGTCTGATCCTGGATCATTTTAACGGTCCGACCACTCAAATCGTTAAGCCTGACGGTAGTTTCAGAAGATCGATCAACGGAGAGACGCAAATGTGTTTCGCCGTCTGTTGGGTTTGGATATACCCTTGCTTTTACCTCCGCTGGTCGAGCAACGCCTTCATCGCCCACCGTTTGAGAAATCTGGAAAAACCATTGATCACTCCAGGCCGTTGGTGTACCAGATTTGATTCCTCTAACTCTCCAGAAGTAGAGCTTACCGCGGCCGAGCCCCAGTACTTCCGCTTCGGTATCCGTATCGCTTGGGTCAAGACCTATGTAGTTGGTCGTTCCGGAAGCAATGATCTTCGTGAAGGCCACATCCTCTGCAACCTCGTATTCATACGAATCTAGCCCTTCTAATGATTTCCAATCCAGATCAACATCCAAAGCGTCGATGACATCTCCTGATCTGGGCTCCTGAAGAACAGGCTTATCCTTCCAGGTAACATTGAAGTTGATGTCGTCGAGATAGAGATTGTTTCCACCACCTGCGATAAATGTGAACCTTATCTGGAAGTCTTCCGACAACATACCGGGTACCATATTATAAGAAGCCAGTTGCCAATCGCTGTCAGCAGGAATAAACTCAGTTCCCGTCACATTTGTAGTTGTGGGTAGTGTAGATGAGTTGATACTGACAAAGTTTGTCCAATTCTCTCCGCAATCGTTGCTGTAAGACACGATCATCCTGTCTGCATCGGCATTGTCCTGCTTGGCGAATGCATAACGGAACGTAAGTTCACCGCTTTCGAATGGGCTCATGTCGTACGTAGAGCTATAAAGGATGTCAATGTTTCCGGAAGTATTGCCGAAGTTATTGATGGTCATACCGTGGTTGCTCTGGAAACCGGAATTTGAAATCTCCCAAGCTACATTATCGTCCTCTTGGTTTTCTCCAACCCATAAACCACTTGGGAAAACCCCTCCTTCATAGTCTTCGGAGAAGTTAGGGTAGTAATGCCCGTACTTGGGATTCACCATGATGTGGTTCTCCTTGGTTTTAACCTTGGTAGAGAGATCATTCGTAACACTCAACCGAGCTGTGTACAAGCCAGGAGTGTCGTATACAACGGATGGATATTTCTCTGTGGAGCTGGAAGGGGTAGCCCCTGGTAGCGTCCAATCCCATTCCTTCACACCATAGTATGAAATGTCCGTGAAGTTCACTTCGCTTCCAGTACATAAAATATTGCGTGACGTTGTAAAATCAGCTTCATAAAGGGTTGAAACACCCGTCTCGGATAAGTTGGTGGAATCGTAAAGATCTCTGAGTCGACTGTAGTCCTGCACTTCTTCGATCATCACATTTATCTGACCGACAGTAAACATATTCTGGCAGCTATTGTAACTCATGTAGTTTTCGATCTGATCGGGATAATCGTCGGTTGTGTCCGAACCATCCCAATAAGGTTGAAGTTGAATGGTGTCAGTCCTGATCAATTCACCATCGATTTCCACTTCATTTACTTCATAGGTATCTCGATAGTTGTCATTGAAGCACGAATTCTGAGTGTGACTACAACCCTGTGAAGAACCAGCTACTGGTGGTGTATCACAGATTCCATCTCCTGAGTCATCGCAATATGATCCACATCCACTTTGAAAGGTGTGGTAAAGCCCAAGGCAGTGTCCCATCTCGTGGGGCAATGTCATGCCATCGGCTTGTGAAGTTCCAAGTCTCCCGAATTGGTCGTGGCGCATTACGATACCGAAATAGTTGTTGTTTCCACTACTGGGAAATTGGGCATAGCCCAGCACAGTTCCTCCCCCGGAGGATCTGATGCTGTTCACCAACCAGATATTAAAATACTTTCTTGTATTCCATGCAGGCACTGCATCTTTCACATCGTCCCGCATGTTGTAAGTGTTATTAGCGTCATTTACCCTATGAACCCCATCAGTGGCTTGTCCATTTTCGTCGAGACGGGCTAGTCTGAATTCAAACGGAGCCACTCCGGCATATGGCTTGAAAATGTCTCGTGTGAGATTGGTGTCTTTGTTGGTTCTGCGAAATGTTTCATTGAGCAAGAGCATGGCATCGTCGATTTGCTCTTTATTGATATTACCAATTCCGTTGTCGTGTACAACATGGATCACAACAGGAATTACAAAAGGCTCAATTTCACCGGATCTGGCCGCACTCCTCTGGGCTGCTTTCTTGAAAATTTTGGCTTGCCTTTCTGAAAATGCGATGCGCGCTTCGGGGTGTGCGCGGAAGTATTCTTCCGTTATTGCATCCGTGGCACAATGCGAGTCATCGGTACTAAAATACATGATGCGCGTTTGGCTGATCGCCAGTTGTGCTATTAAAACAAGAGTCGTTACAAGTAGTGTTCGAAACATATTAATAGTGGGTTAACAAGGTGACCTTCGGTATTAAAAGGCCCACGAAATTAACTCATTAGACGCAGAAAGAGGCCAAAAGTTTGGTAAGTCGATTGGTCGGTTCGACAAAATGTCTTAGGCAAGACGCTGGACAACGGTTTTGTCCCCGGAATTCAATAGATTCAGGAGTTCCACTGCAACTTCGCGGGTCGATCGAAGTTGGTTTTCTTCCTTCATGGAAATAAACCGGTCTACCTCGGAAAATGTGTTGGCATCCGTACCCCTTATAATGGCTTGCATTTCGGTTTCCACAACTCCGGGTGCAACGGAATAGTATTGGACATCCCAACCCTGACGATCGGCCTCAACCTGCCCTACTTCGGAAAACATGTCGAGTCCCGCCTTTGAGGCACAGTAGGACGACCAGGCTTCTATCGGGTGTTGAGCAGCTCCTGAACTAATGTTGAGTATGATAAGCCTTTTTCCACTCTTCTTGTATGTTTCAAGAAACCGATTGGTCAACATCATCGGCCCCGACAAGTTGAGGAAGAGCGTCCGGGCTATATCGTTGGACGGAATCGAACCTAGCCTGCCGATTTCACCTAAAGTTCCGGCATTGTTCACCAAGACGATTTCGTCGGCATCACCCGGTTCTGGAAATTCAAAACCAGCCAAAACCTCCACCTCGCTTAAGTCGGAAGATGAGTGATGGTATCTTTCATGCTGTACAGATTCACCTCTTGAATGCCCATAGATCAGGTCATGCGTAGACTCCAGGATGCATTCAACTATGGCTCGTCCAATGCCTCTGCTTGTTCCCGTTATGATATAGGTCCTTTTCAATTGATCTGTAAGAATCGTTCTATGTCCTTCACCTGCCCAAAAAGAACCATGGTGTCCTTTTCTTCGATCTTGGTTTCTGAGTTTGGCACCCCAAGTACGTGTGTTTCAATACACTCTTCGCCATTTACTTCTTCGCAATATTCTCGCTTAAGCGTTACCAGGTTGATCTGGTACTTATTGCGAAGCTCGATATCATCCAGGGTTCTTCCGATGGTCCCTTTCGGACTTTTGATTTCTACAATCTCGTAGTTGTCAGGAAGTGACAGGTAGGAGAGCACACTTGGGTTGAGCAGTCGCTCTGCCAGGATGGTTGCAACTTCCTTTTCAGGTGAAAGGATTTCTTCTACCCCCATTCTCTCGAGGATCTTTCGTTGCTGCTCTCCGTTCGCTCGCGCGATGATTCGCTTCACACCCATTTCAAGTAGGTAAACAGTAGTAAGAAGCAGGGCTTCAAAGTCCGCTCCGATTGCAACAACAACAGCGTCCATATCCAGCAGGCCTTGTGTACGCAGCGCCTTCTTGTCCGTAGAGTCCATTGTCACGCTATAGGCAACGTAGTCTCTGATTTTTTCAATGTGGTCTTCGTTGTTGTCAATGGCCAACACCTGAGCATCCTTTCCAGAAAGTTCTTTGGCTATTTCGGTTCCGAAATGCCCAATACCAATAACTGCGAATTTCTGTAATCCCATGTGCTATTTGTTTAAAGCGTTTTTCAAATCCGAGATCAAATCGTCGATGTCCTCGACTCCGACAGAAAGGCGAACCAAGGTATCCACCACACCACATTTTTCCCTTTCCACTTTGGGAATTGAGGCGTGCGTCATACTTGCGGGATGACCAACCAGCGACTCAACTCCGCCCAAACTTTCGGCGAGAGAAAAGACCTTGGTATTTGATACTACCTCAACGCATCGATCAAAATCACCTTTCACCGTGAAACTTACCATTCCACCAAAACCATCCATCTGGCGTTTTGCAACATCGTGATTCGGGTGGTCCTCAAATCCGGGCCAGTATACCTTGTCCACCTCCGGATGGTCCAGCAGGAAATGAGCGATCTCCTTGGCATTTTCGCAACTCCTCTGAACCCTCAAGTGAAGGGTCTTTATTCCTCTCAATACCAGGAAAGAATCCATTGGTCCGCAGACAGCACCTGAGCTGTTCTGAAGAAAGTAGAGGTCCTCGGCCAACTTATCGTCGTTTACGACAATCGCACCCATCACAACATCTGAGTGACCGCCGAGGTATTTAGTGACTGAATGCATCACCAGATCCGCTCCTAAATCAAGTGGTCGTTGGAGGTAGGGAGAAGCAAAGGTATTGTCTACGCAAACCATGATATTGTGCTTTTTTGCGACGCCTACCATCGCCTCGATATCTACAATGTTTAGCATTGGATTGGTTGGGGTCTCGATCCAAATCATCTTGGTGTTTTCGTTGATCAGGGACTCAACCTGATCGACAGCTTCCATACCGGTAAAATGAAACTTCAATCCATACTTTTCAAAAACCTTGGTGAAGAGACGAAAGGTTCCTCCGTATAGGTCGTTGGTCGAAATGATTTCGTCTCCAGAGTTGAAGAGTTTCAGAAGCGTATCTGTTGCCGCGAGACCACTGGCAAAACAGAGTCCGTATTTTCCATTTTCAATAGAAGCGATATTGGTTTCAAGCGCAGCCCGGGTTGGATTGCCAGACCTTGAGTATTCATAACCTTTGTGCTCGCCGGGAGAAGATTGAACGTAGGTTGAAGTCTGAAAGATAGGGGTCATGATGGCACCTGTACCCTCATCTGGAGACAAACCGCCATGGATGGTTTTGGTGTTGAATTTCATGCGGAAAATTTGCGCCGAAATTAGGAATTAATTGCCTCCGGTGGTGATCGCGCATAGGCCGAAATGTTCCACTATTTTTGTGTTGTGCTGCGCGATCTTCTTCAAAAACTCAATGAGCCTTATGCCCATGATGATTCCTTCAAGCACTATTTGAAGATAACCCTCACTATTGGGTTCGGCATTTTTCTTTTCCTCTTCATATTCAAGCCCTTCGGAATGGATACGGCCAAAGGGCCGTTCAAGGTTTTGCTTCCGGCTCTTTATGGTTTGATAACCATGGTCGTGATGCTCCTTAACCGCGGGTTATCCCGCCTGGCAAAGCCAGTTTTCGACGAAGAGCGATGGACATTGTGGAAGGAGATCGTTTGGGCCGCGTTCAATTTTGCAACCATAGCCACGGCGAATTATGCCTTCAGCGTTGTGTTTTACAACTCACAAATGAGCTGGGCTACTTATGGTTCCGTTATGTATATCACGGTTGTGGTTGGAATTATTCCACTCATGCTCGTGATTTTTGGGTTGCAGATCATTCGATTGAAACGCAATCTCAAGGCTGCCCGGGAACTAAGTTCGGAGCTCGCTGGTGCTGAGCAGCCTGATGACGAACAGGTCATTTCATTTGAATCGGAGAATGGACAGGACAAGCTGGACCTTCGCCCCGATCAGGTGGTGTACATAGAATCCGACAACAACTATGTGGAGATCAGGTTTGTGATGGGCAATGAGATCAAACGAAGCGTCATGCGCAACTCGCTCAAGCGTATGGAACAATCGCTCGAACCCTATCCTTATTTGTTCAGAAACCACCGTCGTTACATTAGCAATTTGAGGAGGGTAAAACGCGTGATCGGGAATGCACAGGGCTATCGGCTTGTGCTCGAACCGAATGGAATAGAGCTGCCCGTTTCCAGACAAAAGGCCGGTGATCTGAGGAATCGCATTCATGCCATTGCCACCTCAGGTTAGCAATTCACCCCAGCTGGGTTGTCATTCACACCAAATGATTGTTCCCTACACCATTTTGCTTTCCTGGTAGACCATTGACCTTTTAATTCGGGAAAACTTTCAACCATGGAATTATTTCTCGACACCTTTCTGGTACTTCATATCATTACAGGCTCCGTCAGCCTCATTGCAGGAACCCTTTCTATGATCTTCAAAAAGGGATCCCCAAAGCACATACTCTCAGGAAGATTCTTCTTTTGGGGAATGACCGGTGTATTTGTGACGGCATTGACACTATCAATATTCAAATCACTGGTATTTCTATTCTTTATAGCGATTTTCTCATACTACATGGCTTTGTCCGGGGAGCAGGCACTGAGATTCAAAAGAAAGAAAAGCAAAAGACGCATTGATTTCGCCCTGCACATTGTTGCTGCAGCCTCTAGCATCGGATTGCTGATATATGGTTTCTATGCGCTGTCTGTAAACCCTGACAATCAATTGTGGATTCTATGTTTTGTATTTGGTGGTATAGGAGCCTCAGGCGGGATTCAGAATACGATCTACTTATTTAGGCGGAACCACGCCCCCAATTTCTGGGTAAGGCGCCATATTGCCGGTATGATTGGTGGCTACATTGCTACGCTTACCGCCTTTTGCGTTACGGCTGTGCAAATATCACCGGCGCTAATCGCATGGCTTGGACCGACCGTTCTCTTTGTGCCCGTGATCATCTATTGGCAAAGGAAGGCTCAGAAAAAAAGACTGATTCCCGATAGGGGAATCTGAGGGGCTTCTTGTCTATTAAATGCGAGCACAAACCGAAGACCATGAAAATTTCATTGACCTTGCTCTTTCTCCTTATTGGAGCAACCACCTATGCACAGCTAACAGGTATCATCAGAGGAAGCGTTACCGATGCGCACTCGAGTCAAACCCTGCCCGGTGCAAGTGTCACCTTGATCAATTCGGATCCAATCATTGGAACGGCTACGGACATAGACGGTAAATTCAGGATTGATCAGGCTCCTGCTGGCCGGCAGTCGATAGAATTAAATTTCCTTGGATATGAGCCGGTCGTAATTCCAAACCTTCAAGTGACCCCGGGTAAGGAGATTGTTCTGGAAATAGAAATGACTGAATCCGTCTCTCAGCTGAGGGAGGTGGTTGTAGAGGGGAATAAGAAGACAGAAGTCATCAACCAAATGGCAACCGTAAGTGCACGAACCTTTTCCGTAGAGGAAAGCGAACGATACGCAGGATCCAGAAATGATGTCTCTCGCATGGCAACAAACTTCGCCGGTGTGCGAGGGGCGAATGACGCTGTCAATGACATTGTAATTCGAGGCAATGCCTCTTCCGGCCTGCTGTGGAGAATGGAGGGTATAGACATTCCAAACCCAAATCACTACGGAGAACTAGGTGCGACCGGGGGACCGGTGAGCATGCTCAATACCAATGTTCTCTCCAATTCCGATTTCATGACCGGCGCATTTCCCGCTGAATATGGAAACGCCACAGCTGGGGTGTTCGACTTGCAAGTTCGAAATGGGAACAACGAAACGCATGAATTTCTCGGGCAGGTTGGATTTAATGGATTCGAACTCGGAGCGGAAGGACCCATTTCGAAGAAAAAAGGATCTTCATACCTCATCAACTATCGATACAGCACCTTGGAGGTCATGCAGAAGATGGGCGTGGACTTTGGCACCGGGACGGCCATCCCGAACTATCAGGACCTCGCTTTCAAACTCAACTTCCCTTCCAGGAGAGGCAGCTTCTCAGTCTTTGGCCTTGGAGGACTTTCAAGTATCGAATTACTAGGTTCCCAGTTGGATACGGCGGAAGCAGATGTGCTCTATGGAGATTCCAATATCGATGTATACGACAACAACAATATGGGAGTGATTGGTGTATCCAATAAAACACTCATAGGAGACAAAACCTATGTCAAACTAACCCTGGCTGCAACCCATATCACCGGGAATGAAATTGTGGATAGCGTTGGGCTAAAGTCCCGAATTCCACACGAGTGGGTTGAGAATAGTCGACAGAACTCAAAGTTGATTGCGAATGCTTTTATCAAACGTAAATTCAACAGCCGGCTAAATGCCAAGGCGGGAATTATCGCCACCCAACACCGCTATCGCCTTGAAGAGAAAGCAAGGATTAGCGATGATGAATGGGGCTATGCCACGGACGAAGATGGGAATTCGCTCTTACTCCAACCATATGTTCAAGGCCAATATAGATTTTCTGAAAACCTGGAATTCAACGCAGGAGTACATTACATGTATCTGGCCCTCAACGGAAGTCAATCCCTGGAGCCAAGGGCTGGTTTGAAGTATAAAATGAATCAAAGTGCGCTTTCGGCTGGTTATGGATTACACAGCACGATGCTACCATTGATGATCTACTTTGGCAAGAAGGAATGGGCCGATGGGACGTTTACAGATGCCAACAAAGATCTGGGCTTTAGCAAGAGTCACCATTTTGTTGCGGGCTATGATCGCTACTTCAACGACAAGTTAAGATTCAAAGCCGAAGCATACTATCAGCATCTGTTTGATGTACCGGTGAGCAATGTGCCATCTCCGGTGTCATTTGCCAATTCGGGAATGCCTCCTTTTGGCTACCCGGATTCGCTCGAATTCTTTGTAAATGAAGGAAGGGGTAGGAATTATGGATTGGAATTCACATTCGAGCAATTTATGGACAGAGGATTCTACTACCTGGCGACCGTGAGCCTTTACCAATCTGAGTACAAGGGTAGTGACGAGGTGTGGCGCAACACCGCGTACAACAGCAATTATGTTGTGAATCTGGTCGGCGGAAAAGAATTTGAGATCGCACCGAACAAGGACAACAAAAAAGCCAAAAGGTATTTTGTTCTGGATGGAAAAATGGTCTGGTCTGGAGGGACCAGATATACTCCGGTCGACATGAATGCTTCAATTCTTCGTCAGGACATGGTCTATGATCTCGATAGGTCCTACGAAGAACAATACAAGGACTATTTCAGGCTGGATTTGACCGTTGGCTTTAAAAGCATTGGCAAAAAATTCACACAGGAATGGAGCATCCTGACTCAGAATATCACAGGTTACGAGAATCCATTGTTTGATCGATTTGACCCGGCAACCAGCGAACTATATACAACAAATCAACTGGGATTCTTCCTGGTGCCTCAGTGGAGAATACGATTCTAAGGGTATAACTAATTCAGGTTGTCGAAGTAGGATTTCACCTTTTTCGACTTGCTGGGCCCTACCACATTTTCGATTTCCGTAAGATCCGCTTCGCGGATTCTCTTGATAGACTTAAAATGCCTAAGCAGGAGTTTGGCGGTTTGCTCTCCAATGCCTTCGATCTCGGTCAAACTCGTTTTCAAGTTCGATTTCAATCGCTTACTGCGGTGGTGTGTGATGCCAAAGCGGTGCGCCTCGTTTCTCAAATTTTGGATCAGCTTGAGTGACTCCGAGCGCTTGTCCAAATAGAGCGGTATCGACTCGTACGGGACAAAGATCTCTTCCAGTTTTTTGGCGATACCGATCAACCTGATTTGCTTTTCGAGGCCAATCTTTTGTAAGCTACTGTATGCTGCGCTGAGCTGACCCTTACCTCCATCGATCACAACCAATTGGGGAAGAGATTCACCCTCTTCACTCAAGCGTTTATACCTTCGGTACACCACTTCTTCCATCGAGGCAAAGTCATCGGGCCCTTCAACTGTTTTGATATTGAAGTGCCGGTAGTCTTTTTTAGACGGTTTGGCTTGCTTGAATACGACACAAGCAGCAACCGGATTTGTTCCTTGAATATTGGAGTTGTCAAAGCATTCTATGTGTACGGGGAGCTCGTCCAGGTTGAGGTCTTGCTTCAACGTGTTGAGGATACGATCGGATCTGCGGTCCGGATCAAGCTTCTCTTGTTGGCGATGTCTATCCTGCATGAATTGTCTCGCATTCTTTTGGGCCAGGAATTGAATTTTGCGCTTGTCGCCCC
This sequence comes from Salibacteraceae bacterium, assembly GCA_965267285.1. Lineage (GTDB taxonomy): Bacteria > Bacteroidota > Bacteroidia > Flavobacteriales_G > Salibacteraceae > UBA4419. Next base: position 22,831 of record OZ253948.1, read on the forward strand.
GTTGTGGCACATGATATGTCACATCGGGCAATTGAAAGGGCAGTTCAAAAGGAAGATAAATCTCCTTCGACTGAGACTTAAATCGATCTCTAAGTGCCAGAATAGCGGTCATGAGCAATTCCTCCTTGGTTTCTTCCATACCGCGTTTGAGTTCGAGAGTGTGCGATTGGATGATGGCACCGCGGACAATTTTCATGAAATTGACATAAGCGAATTTGTCATCGTCTACATAGGCAAAAACATCCACATTATTTATCCCGGTATTCACCACAAGGGATCGAGAGCGAAATCGTTCAAGCGTTTCTACCTTTTGCTTGGCCTGTTCGGCTTTCTCAAAGTCCATGGCCTTGGAGAATAAGGTCATTTCCAATTTGAAATGTTTGATGAGATCGTCCACCTGACCCTTTAGCAGCTTTCTCACATTATCCACACTCTGATCATAATCTTCCTGGGTTTGAAGCCCCTCGCACGGGCCAAGGCAATTGCCGATCTGGTACTCCAGGCATACTTTGAATTTTCCAGCTCTGATGTTTTCTTCTGAGAGGTTGTAGTTGCACGTTCTGAACTTGTGCATTTTGTGAATGATATCAAGGAGGTTGTTCATCAAACGTACAGAAGCATACGGGCCGAAATACTGCGATCCGTCCTTGATGAGATTCCGGGTTGGAAAAATCCTGGGGAATCGTTCGTTTTTCACGCAGATGTATGGGTAGGACTTATCATCTCGCCATTGAATATTGTATTTGGGTCGGTGCTTTTTGATGAGAGAGTTCTCCAATAGCAAAGCCTCATATTCACTTTCAACAAGGATCACTTTGATGTCGGAAATCTTCTGGACAAGGAGCCTCGTTTTGCCCGATTGATGTTTATCGCGGTTGAAATAGGATGACACCCTGCTTTTGAGCTTTTTGGCTTTTCCAACATAGATCACTTTGCCGTCCTTATTGAGGTATTGATATACCCCGGGCTTTTGAGGAAGGCCGGTTACTATGTCTTTCAGCGGATGATTGCTTTCCATAAGTGGGGAAATATCGTCAAAAAAATGTAGGTATTATTGCTCTCTCACATCCAGTTGAATGAACAATCCTCCAACTGAAGTGTTTTGGGTAGGATGGAGAAAAAAGTAACCATGTATTCCATCAAGGATCTGGAGAAGCTCTCCGGGATCAAGGCGCATACATTGCGTATTTGGGAACAGCGGTACAATGTTCTTACGCCGCACAGGACGGCGACAAATATTCGCTTTTACGACGACGACCATTTGCGCAAGCTGATCCAAATCACCGCGCTCTTGGAGGGTGGGCTCAAGATTTCCAAGATTGTTGGGTTGAACGACAACGAATTTGAGGAAAAACTGCGCGAAGCATACGAGGATCCGACTGCGGAGCCCGATCAGGTTTGTGAGAACTATATCCGTCAATTATTGGTCTCAATGATCGATTTCGACGAAGACTCTTTTTCGTCCCACTTTGATCAGGCCATTGAGCAATTTGGCGTGACCAATGCGTTTCGCAACGTGGTTTACCCATTCTTGATCAAGGTAGGATTCATGTGGGGAATGAACGAAATCAAACCCGTGCATGAGCATTTTGCTTCAAACCTTATTCGCCAGAAACTGATTGCGTCGATTGACAGGATTCACTTTGAGTCCAGGCCAAAAAAGAGTTTCCTATTGTTTTTGCCAGAAAATGAACACCATGAATTGGGTTTGCTCATGGCGCATTACATCATCAAGCTCCGCGGTCATCAGGTGTATTATCTTGGACAGGATGTTCCGGAGGCCGATCTGCGGCAAGTCATCGATAAGGTCAAGCCAGATCATGTATTGACATTTTTCACCGTCTTCATTCAAACAAAGAGAATCAAGAATTTGATTGAAAACCTGGAAAACACCCACCTCCTCTATGCTTCACGAGAGGAAGTACAGGACATAGGAAGTAAAGCTACCCACCTCGCGACAATGGAGGATTTGGAAGCTTATATCTAACCCCAGCTTAAATAGATGGGCAAGATTCCGGAAGCAATACCCAAGGCATAGCCCAAGAGAATTTCCGGTCCGTCATGTGCTTTCAGGGCAAGCCTGGCCGAACCTACCAAGCCCGCAAGTAATATCACAATGGATAGTTGGAATACGATCGGGACTCGAAGAACGTGAGAGAATCCGAGCAATATTCCAAAGATGCTGGCCGCGCTAATGGTGTGCAAGCTTACTTTCACAAAAAAGTTTGAAAGAAAGGCAACCAGCAAGGTTAAAAAGAAGGCCAGTGAGGCCGACACAAGCACTTGGGGAAAATCCGTACGGCTAAAGATGAAATAGTTGAAACCAAAGAAGAACAGGCCCATGATGAGCGGGATAATTCTTTCGATCCTCTGCTCGGCAAAAACACTTTTGAGTTGCTTCGTTCGAACCATGACGATAAAAAACAGGCCAGGCATGATGAAAGTATTGAGACAGACAAGCCCAACGAGAATTAGCTTCATGTCCGTCGAGAATCCATAAGCAACATAACTGTCGACGTAGAGAATGAAGGAAACGACATAGGTCGGAAGAAGCAGGGGATGAAAGATCCAGGATATGAATCGCGAAAATTGCGTCATATTTCCTTCCTCAACCGTGCAACGGGAATATTGAGTTGTTCACGGTATTTGGCGACCGTACGCCTGGCGATATTGTATCCGCGTCCTTTGAGATCCTTAGCGAGGCGTTCGTCTGTCAATGGTTTCTTCTTGTTTTCCTCTTCGATCAAGTCGTTGAGGATTTTTTTGACCTCCCTTGTGCTTACCTCCTCGCCGGAAGTTGTAGTCAATGATTCACTGAAGAACGATTTCAGCAGAAATGTTCCATAAGGCGTGGTGATATACTTGCTATTGGCAACCCTACTCACGGTACTGATGTCCATCTGGATGATTTCGGCTATGTCCTTCAAGATCATCGGTCGAAGTTTTGTCTCATCACCAGTGAGGAAATAATCCCGCTGGTAATTTAAGATAGAATTCATGGTTTTGAGCAAGGTTTCCTGCCTTTGCCGAATGGCATCTATAAACCATTTAGCCGAGTCCAATTTCTTTTTGACGAACATCGCTGCTTCCTTTTCGGAGCGGTTTGGCGTGCCTTTGATGTTGGAATAGTGGTCCATCATTTCAGCGTATTGCCGGCTAATTTTTAGCTCCGGAGCATTGCGCTGATTGAGTGTCAATTCAAACTCTCCGTCATTGATCTGCAAGATGAAATCCGGCACGATGTGCTCAACTGGCTTGAAGCTGTCAGAAGCCGAATTTCCCGGTTTTGGGTTGAGCTTGGTTATTTCTTCGATTGCGTACTTGAGGTCGTCCTCTTCAATTTCCAATTTGGCGCAAATCTTATCGTAGTGCTTCTTCACGAATTCGTCGAAGCATTCTTCGAGGATGGCTTTGGCGGTGATCTGCTCGATCGTAGGATCGGATTTTCTCTCCAGTTGTAAGAGGAGGCATTCCTTCAAATCTCTGGCGCCTACACCCGGCGGGTCAAAACTTTGAATCACATTGAGGATTTCAAGTAGTTCCTCCTGCGTAGTCATGATATTCTGTGTGAAGGCCAGATCGTCCATCACCGCGTCCAAATCTCTGCGCAGGTATCCCGACTCATCCAAGCTACCAATAAGGTGTCTTGCCAAAGCAGTCTGATGTGCGGTGAGCACATGCATTCCAAGTTGATTTTCCAATTTTTCGTGGAAGGTGGTTCCGACTGAAAATGGTATCACTTTGTCGTCTGCGTCGGCACCGTGATTTTTTGAGAACAGTTTATAATTCGGAGTTTCGTCATCCATGTATTCGGAGAAATCAAACTCCTGTTCCGCTTCCGACAACTCCTTGTTTTCGTCGATGTCGTCGGCATAGGGATCCGTCACCTCTTCTTCACGCCCCTCTTCCAGGGCTGGATTTCCTTCGAGTTCTTCCTTGATACGTTGTTCGATAGCAATGGTCGGCACTTGCAGCAACTTCATTAGCTGTATCTGCTGCGGAGATAGCTTCTGAAGTAATTTTTGCTGTAGTGTTTGCTTCAACATAACCTAACCTAAAATTCTGCGTTCTTGGGGGTTCTAGGAAACGGAATTACGTCTCTCACATTGCCCATTCCAGTCACGAATAATACCAGCCTTTCAAATCCCAGGCCAAAACCGCTATGCCGCACGGTGCCAAACTTTCGCGTGTCCAAATACCACCACATTTCTTCTTCGGGTATATCGAATTCTGTTAGCTTTTGTTTCAGCATATCCAGTCGCTCTTCACGCTGAGACCCTCCAACGATCTCTCCAATGCCGGGAAATAGAATATCCATTGCGGCAACGGTCTTATCGTCATCGTTTTGCCTCATATAAAATGCCTTGATCTCCTTTGGGTAGTTGTATAGAATAACCGGTTTTTCGAAGTGCTTTTCTACAAGATATCGCTCGTGTTCAGATTGCAAGTCAACCCCCCAGTCGTTTACCGGGTACTGAAATTTTTTCTTTTTGTTTGGCTTCGAATTCCTCAGAATATCGATGGCTTCTGTGTACGTCACGCGCTCAAAATCGTTTTCAAGCACGAGCTTCAGTTGATCCATAAGCGGCATTGGACTTCGCTTGTCCTGTGGCAGTGATTTCTCTTCCTGATCGCGACGATTGCTCAGGAACGCGAGGTCATCCTCACAATGATCCAAGGTGTACTTGATCACATATTTCAGGCAATCTTCGGCCAAATCCATATTGTCGTCAAGCTCTGCAAAGGCGACCTCGGGCTCTATCATCCAGAATTCAGCCAGGTGGCGGGAGGTGTTGGAATTCTCTGCCCTGAATGTTGGACCAAAGGTGTAGACCTTGGATAAGGCCAGCGCACCAAGCTCAGCTTCCAGCTGTCCGCTGACAGTCAAGTTGGTTTTCTTTCCAAAAAAATCTCTTTTCCAGTCAATGCTTGATTCAGAAGAGAGTCTTTGAAATCGATCTACCCAATAGAGATTGTAGAAATTCAATCCATAAATCCCTCCGTGCCTCCTTGGATATAGAAGAAATTTACGCATTAATCGCACGTATCTTTTGCTCAAACGCAATGTATTAGAGGGCTGCTTCAGGGCAATGAATAGCCAATTTGGGATATACCATTTGGGCACTTTTTTTCCTTTTGGCTTAATTCTTTGAAAAAGATCTAACTCAATCGAATTGTATAGATCATTTAATTCAATTCGAACAAGATCAAATGGAGGTATCGAAGCATTTATTTCTCGCAATTCATCAAAGGAAGCCGTTACAATTCGCTTCAGACTGTATGATTCGTCAATGGTCTTGAGCATGCTGTTTATTGACTTCTCTTTTTTTGGATTAATACTTTTTGATAGCTCTGATATATTGGAATAATATCGTTCAGCAAACTGATCCAAATAGTCATTCTTTAGGGGAGGGCGAATAGGGTCTATCGAGGTTACTCGAAACATATCACCCGCGCCTTCGGCATCCGATCCGGTGATGATTGGTGCATGCAGGTAATAATATCCATTGTCGTTGAAATATTTGTGAATGGCAAAAGCCAAGGCATGTCTCACCCTCAGGATAGCTGAGAATGTGTTGGTCCTTGGTCGCAAATGCGCAATCTCCCTCAAATATTCGAGTGTGTGTTTTTTGGGCTGTAATGGATATTCATCCGGATGAGCTTCGCCAAGGACTTCGACCGACTCTGCCACTACTTCGTAATCCTGACCCGCACCTTGCGATTCGACCAACTCTCCTTCAACCGAAACGGCTGCTCCGGTGGTGATTCTTTTGAGCAAGGACTCGTCCAAGCCCTCAAAGTCCACCACTACTTGCATATTCTTGATGGTGCTTCCATCATTTATGGCAATGAAGCGCTTGCTTCGGAACGTACGAACCCATCCCATTACCTTCACTTTGCTTCCCAATAATTCGCCCTTCATCAGGGACTTGATCTCTGTGCGCTTCATAGTACGTCTTTGCAACTGCGGGCAAAATTAATCTAGTGTACAATATGGCATTATGTAATTCGTCACAGAATTCGTGACCGCTTATCCTCGATTTCGCGCGCTTGTCCCACGGGAAACAAAATCATCAAAAAATGTTTCCTACGTAGTTTCGCGATTTATATTTGCGCCGTGGAATTTGTAGATGAAAAGCACGAGGTGATCCTTCAGGGATCTTTGAAGACTTTCATGACACTCGGCATGCGCAGCGTGACGATGGATGATATGGCCAAGAACCTTGGCATGTCAAAGAAAACCCTTTACAAATATGTAAGTGATAAAAGTGACCTATTGGTCCAGGCGATGTCTTATTTCCAGGAATGCGAGATGTCGCTGATCACAGAGATATGCAAGCGCAAGCTCAATGCGATCGATGAGAGCTTTGAAATCTCCAAGGTCGTCTTGAATCATATTTCAGATATACATCCTTCGGTGATGTTCGACATCGAAAAGTACTACCCGGAGGTTGGGGTTGTTTTCGATGATTACAAGACAGACGTTGTTCGCAATTGGGTCATTGACAATCTTCAAAGGGGGAAGAAGGAAGGTTTATTCAGACCTGATGTGAACGAAGAAATCATTTCCGGGTTGTACATCCTTAGAATGGATGACTTATTTAACCAGGAGATGTTTCCAAAATCGCGGTTTGCCACGCGAGATATATATAGAGAAATCTTCAACTATCATATAAGAGGCATCGCCAGCGAGAAGGGCGTGAAATACCTCGATAAGAAACTAAAAGAACAAAGCGAAGTACTATGAAAAAGAAGTTCATCAGCATTTTGACCATAGCCTTAATGGTCTTTGGAGCGACAGCTCAGAAGAGCAAATCGACGGCACTTTCATTGAAAGGTGCTGTTGACTACGCCGCCAAAAACAATCCGCAGGCGAGATTGTCTGAATTGAATGTGGAAATGGCAAAGAAAGACGTCCAAAAAACGGCTGCCATGGGCCTTCCTCAAGTGAATGCATCCGGAAGTTTTCAAAACTTCCTGGATATCCCAACACAAGTGCTACCGGACTTTATCAGTCCAACGGTGATAGGGACCTTGGTGAGCACAGGCTTGCTTCCGCCCGACGCAGGTGACAATCAGGAAGAACAATTTATCGCTGCCCAGTTTGGTACCGACTACAGCACATCGGTCGGACTTACAGCAAGCCAATTGATTCTAGACGGCCGATATATCTACGGTCTCAAAGCATCGAGAGCTTACGTGAACTACGTCAACCTGGAGAATCAAAAGAAAGAAAGAGATGTACGCGACCAAGTAACCCTGGCTTACTACGGAGCATTGATCGCTCAAGAGAATCTGAAGATCTATGAGGCTAGCAAGGCCAACATCGATAAAACACTTCTTCAAACTACTGCCTATTATGAGCAGGGATTTATGGAAGATGTAGATGTGGACCAGTTGAAACTCATGAAGTCGAATGTAGAAACCAACATCCAAAACGCCAAAAACCAATTGGAGACGTCGATGATCATGTTGAAGTTTTCAATGGGCATGCCTCTGGACGAAGAACTTGAGCTCACAGACAAGCTGGAGTCATTGGTAGACGAGGAGCAAGCTGACCAAATCATGCTTCAGCAACTCGATCCCGGAAAGCACCTCGACATTATGTTGATCGATGAGGGGATCAACCTTCAGAAAATCAATATGAGGGTCAATCAGTCGGCCTATTTCCCAACGGTAAATGCCTTCTTCAATCACTCGCAAAACAACTTGTCGAACGACTTGAAATTCGAGGAATGGTTTCCAAGTACTGTATGGGGTATCAACTTGAATGTACCTCTCTTTACCTCTTTCTCCACGCGTTCGGCGGTTCAGCAAACCAAAATCGATATCGACAGGATGGAAGTGCAAAGAGCTCAACTGGACCAGAGCCTCAAGCTTGGCCTTTCACGAGCCAAATCAGACTTCTACGCTTCGCTGAGTACATACAGGAATCAAAAAGATAACCTGGCGCTGGCAAAGAAGATCAGGGATAAGACGCTACTCAAGTACAATTCCGGAATGGCATCGAGTCTCGAATTGACGCAAGCCGAAAATCAACTGCTCCAAACGCAAGGCAGTTATATCGGCTCACTATTTAGCTTAATGAATGCAAAAATCAACATGGATAAAGCCCTGGGCAATTAATCTCAACACTATGAAAAGGACACCTTTATTACTAACAGCCCTAACACTAACATTTGCTGCTTGTCAACCTGAGGCTGGGGGGGACTTGGATAAAATCAAAGCCGAGAGGGATTCCCTCAAAGCGGAGAAAAAAGAAATCTCGGCGAAGATTTCTGAATTGGAAACGCAGATCACTGCATTGGACACCAACAATGGCGCAAGGGTTCATGTAGTGACGACCGAAAACCTTGAGTCCACAACTTTCCGACACTTCTTTGAAGTTCAAGGAAATGTGGAGACGGATCAAAATGCCTTGATATATCCCGAGGTTCAGGGAAAAATCATGAAGGTGGCGACGAGAGAAGGAGCTAGGGTCCGGAAGGGGGATGTCCTGATCAGGGTCGACAGTCGTGTTGTGCAAAACCAGATCGACGAGACCAAAAGTCGCCTGGACTTGGCGGAAGTGGTTTACAAAAAACAAAAATCACTCTGGGACCAGGAGATCGGGTCGGAGATTCAATACCTGGAGGCCAAGAACAATTATGATGCAACAAAGCAACGTATGGAGGCCCTTCAGGCCCAACTGGCAATGTACAGTATCAAAGCGCCCTTCAATGGTGTGGTAGATGAGATCCACTCCAAAGAAGGTGAATTGGCAAGTCCAATGGCCCCACTTGTACGGGTGGTAAACCTGGATGATGTATACATGAAGTGTGACATCTCAGAAGGATATCTGGGCAAGATCAAGAAAGGCGACAAAGTCAATATCAATTTTCCTTCGCTTAACTCGAGCGCAGAAAGTGAAATTGAACGCATTGGAAAATTCATCAATCCGCAGAACAGGTCGTTCGTCATTCGATTGGATATTCCAAACAGGGATAACATGATGCTGCCGAACCTTTTGGGAGAAGTAAAGATCATGGACTTCTCGCAAGATTCAGCAATTGTAGTTCCCGTTTCGCTTGTTCAGCAACTACCAAATGGTGAAGAATATGTGTATGTCGCTGATCGAAAAGGCGCGATGTCATACGCCGAACGGAGAGTGATCAAAACTGGAATGTCCTACGAAGGAAATATCCTGATACAGGAAGGACTGAGCCTTGAGGACGAAATTATTGTAGACGGAAGCAGAGGCCTCAAGGATGGTCAATTGGTTCAAATCAGTGAGTAATCAAAGTTTAGTTCAGTCATGGAAAACAACGACGACAAAAAAATACTGAAAGGCTTCGGCCTTTCGACGCTCTCACTGAAGAACAGAACTTCGGTGATGGTGTTGCTTACCATTATCATTCTAGGTGGTCTGGGCTCCTATTTTGGCATGCCGCGGGAATCGTTCCCGGAGGTCGTCATCCCTCAGATATATGTGGGAACGCCTTATCCGGGTAACTCTCCATTGGATATAGAAAAGCTGATTACCCGTCCACTTGAGAAAGAGATCAAGGGAATAACCGGGATCGACAAAATGACGTCCACTTCGGTTCAAGGCTATTCGACAGTCTTCGTAGAATTTGATTTCTCGGTCACGCCGGAAGAGGCTTTAAGAAAGGTGAAAGACAAGGTGGATATCGCCAAGACGGATCCTGATTTCCCAAAGGATCTTCCCGCTGACCCAAACATTTTCGAGATGAATATTTCGGAGATGATGCCGGTGATGAACATCAACCTTTCGGGGAATTATTCGATTGACCAGCTCAAGGACTTTGCAGAGCACCTTGAGGATGAGATAGAGAAGCTTCCGGAAGTTTCGGAAGTCGATATCCGTGGTGTTCAGGAAAAGGAAATGAAGGTCAATGTGGACATGTTGGCCCTGGAGTCAAATGAACTAAGCTTCAATGACATTGCTGGGTCCATCAACAATGAAAACATGACCATCTCAGGGGGTGACTACCTCGACGACAATCAGAGAAGAACCGTTAGGGTCACAGGAGAATTTGAAGATGCCAATGAGTTGGCCAATGTGATCGTCAAGCGCGAAAAGGGCAACATCGTTTACTTGCGGGATATTGCCACCGTTGTATTTGAGGACAAGGAAAAGGAAAGCTATGCCAGGGAGTATCAGAATCCTGTGGTGATGGTGGACGTGAAAAAGAGAGCTGGTGAAAACCTCATCAACGCGGCGGATCAGATCAAAGTCATTTTGGACAACGCCAGGGAGACTCGTTTTCCGGAAGACCTTGAGATTACTATTACGAATGACCAATCGAAATTTACCCGAACTCAAGTAGATGAACTACAAAACAGCATCATCTTCGGAACGCTGCTCGTAGTCCTGGTACTGCTGTTCTTTCTCGGTTTGAGGAACGCTTTGTTCGTCGGAGTTGCTATCCCAACGTCCATGTTGATGGCCTTCCTCATCCTGGGTTCAGCCGGTGTTACGCTCAACATGATGGTTCTGTTCTCACTGGTACTTGCACTTGGAATGCTGGTGGACAATGGAATTGTGGTGGTGGAGAATATATATCGCCTCATGCAGGAGGGCATGTCGGCCTTCGATGCCGCCAAGTATGGCGTTGGGGAGGTGGCCCTTCCAATCATTGCATCGACGGCAACCACACTTGCGGCTTTTTTGCCTCTCGCTGTATGGCCAGGTATGATGGGTGAATTTATGTTCTACTTGCCAATGACACTGATGATCGTGTTGGGATCGTCACTATTTGTTGCATTGGTGATCAACCCGGTATTGACGTCGATGTATATGAAGACGCAGGAAAAACCAATGGCTGTGAGGAGGGCGATTACCATCGCATCTATTCTTATACTCGTTGGGATCCTAATAGTGATGGCTGGCGCAAGGGTTTTTGGAAACTTGGTGGCCATAGCAGGTATTTTGCTCCTGCTCAACAAGTTTTTCCTTGCACCGGGCACGGTTTATTTCCAAAACAGGATCATCCCATGGTTGGAGCAGAAGTACAGAAGCGCGCTTAGGTATGCCTTGAAGGGCCGCAATTCACTTTGGTTCTTTGGTGGAACCATCGGAATGCTTTTCTTCTCCTTCATTCTACTGGGGTCATTCATGCCAAAGATTGAGTTCTTCCCGATCAACCAACCCAATTACGTCAACATCTTTATCGAGGCACCAATTGGAACGGACATCGAAAAGGTGAATGCAATTACCAAGGACTTGGAGCAACGCGTATTGAATTATGCAGCCAAGTATGAGGTGGTGGAAACAGATGAAAACGGTGAGAGAACGCACAACTATTTGATTGAATCCGTGATTGCCCAAGTAGGGGAGGGAACATCCGATCCGTCTCAAGGACCGTCCATGGCTAATACTCCTCATAAGGCAAGAATCACAGTGTCATTTGCGCAATTTCAATTCAGACGAGGAATCATTACCAATGATGTGATGGAGGACATTCGATCACTGGTGAGAGGAGTTCCGGGAGTCCAGATTACTGTAGACAAGGACAACGCCGGACCTCCTACCGGTAAGCCGATCAATATCGAAATTACCGGGGATGACTACTTCCAATTGCTCGATCAAGCCAACGCGGTTAAATCCTTTATCGACGGAAGGCATATTCCAGGTATCGAGGAACTGAAGCTCGATGTTGAGGTAGGAAAGCCGGAGTTGTTGGTGGAGATAGATCGTGCAAAAGCGAGAAGGTTTAACCTTTCTACAGGACAGATTGGTTCTGCCTTGAGAAACTCACTTTTCGGAATGGAACTCTCTTCCTACAAGCAAGGTGAAGATGACTATCCAATCATGGTAAGGCTATCCGATAAGTATCGATACAATGTCGATGCCTTAATGAATCAAAAGATCACTTTTAGGGATCAAACCAACGGTAAGATCAGTCAGGTACCAATCTCGGCGGTTGCTAAGCCGGTGAAGTCGACCACCTTTTCCGCGGTGAAAAGAAAGGACATGAAAAGGTTGATTACCGTATCATCTAACGTCCTGGAAACATACAATGCGAATGAGGTTGTAACTGAAATCAAAGAGGCTTTGCTGGATTATGAGTTGCCTGCGGAAAACACTTTGAAGTTCACAGGCCAGCAGGAGGAACAAGCCAAGGAGATGGCCTTCCTGAGCAATGCGCTTTTCATCGCAGTATTTCTGATATTCCTGATCATGGTCAGCCAGTTCAACTCGGCTTCTCAACCGTTCATCATCATTGCATCGGTTGTATTCAGTTTGATCGGAGTATTCCTCGGTTTGGTGATTTTCCAGATGGATTTCATCATCATCATGACCATGGTGGGAATCATTTCCTTGGCTGGAATTGTCGTAAATAATGCCATCGTACTGATCGACTACACCAACTTATTATTGGCCAGAAAGCGAAAAGAACTTGGATTGGGTGAAAAAGAAAGGTTGCCTGTTCCCGAGTTGAAGACTGGTATCATCGAAGGTGGAAGAACAAGGCTTCGTCCGGTATTGCTCACAGCAATTACCACTGTCCTAGGCCTTCTTCCTCTGGCCGTGGGGCTCAACATCAACTTCATCACACTGTTGACGGAATACGATCCTCAGATCTATGTCGGTGGAGACAATGTGGTCTTCTGGGGGCCAATGTCATGGACCGTAATATTTGGCCTGACATTTGCTACATTCTTGACGCTTGTTATCGTTCCGGTTATGTACTATTTGGTTAACAGGCTCAATTACCGACTGGGACGCTGACGGTTTCATCATAACTAACCATGAGAATCCCACCCCGCTTTGCGGAGGTGGGATTTTTCTTTAGTTACCCTCTGTCTGGAAGTAGCGTCGGATACCAAACAGAAGTACCATGCAGGCAACCAACGAAACTGAAAAGAATCCAAAGCTCCCCGCTCCCGTTTGGTCTGTGCCTTCTGGCAAACTGCCCAAGCCGATGAAGAATACCAAAAAGACAGCCATGGCATTGTTGATGAAGTGAGCGATTATCGGAAACCAGAGACTTCGACTCCAATAGGCGATATATCCCAAACCTGCGCCCATGATAAGACGCGGAATGAAACCATAGAATTGCAGGTGAAAAGCACTGAAAAGAAAAGCGGTTGTCCAGATGCCAACGTGCACATTTCTGGCATTTTGGATAAAAGCCGGTTGAAGTATCCCCCTGAATAAGAGCTCCTCACCAAGTGCAGGCAGGATGGCCAGTATAAACAAGTTGACCATCAGTGTGGTGATCGAAGTACCCTCCAGGAAAGCCAGGATCGTTTCCTCTGCACTGGATTCCATCTCCTGCATCCATGACTCCAGTCCAACCAGGGATTCCGGCAAGCGTATCGACTGGTTGAGCTCTCCCAGATAATTCTCAAGAGGCAGGGCTGCCAGCACAAGCAGAGCAATGGCGATGACGGGAAACAAGTTTATCTTCTTACCGACGCCCAACCTCAGTTTCCATGGCATATCTATCAACCAGATGTAAAGCATGCTTGGAATAAAAAATACACCGGTGGCATTAAGTACCTGGCTGTACTTCAAGGCAGCGATATAGTTTGGGTCACTCATGCTCTGGGCCTGACTTACATCCAGCAAGTTGATGCCAAAAAGGGGTATAAGCGTGACTATGGCCAGGAGGTTGGTAAGGGTAAAGCATCCTACAATAAGTAGCAACAGCGTGAAGAGCTTCAGCGCGATGGGCTTTTGGGATAGTGAGCCCCTCAATCCTACCCTGTGATTTTCGCTAATTTTGCAGTGATTTAGAAGGAATGGCGAAAATAGGAAATATTGACCTCGGAGATTTTCCGCTGCTATTGGCTCCTATGGAGGACGTGAGCGATCCACCCTTTCGCGCTTTGTGCAAAGAGTTGGGCGCAGACCTCATGTTTACAGAATTCATTTCTTCCGAGGGCCTTATCCGTGACGCTGAAAAAAGTACGCAGAAGCTTGACATCTATGACTACGAACGTCCCATTGGTATCCAAATATTTGGAGGCGACATTGAAGTGATGAAGCAGGCCGCGGAAATCGCAGAGAGAAGTGCACCTGACATCATTGACATCAACTATGGATGTCCCGTGAAGAAAGTAGTTAAGAAGGATGCCGGTGCAGCCATACTTCGGGATATCCCCAAGATGGTAGAAATGACAAAGACAATTGTCGATGCCACCAACCTCCCGGTGACTGTGAAAACCAGATTGGGCTGGGATGAGCAAACAAAGTATATAGTAGAGGTAGCAGAAAGGCTTCAGGACATTGGGATTCAGGCGATCTCGATACATGGACGTACAAGGAAGCAGATGTACAAGGGCGAAGCTGACTGGACGCTAATAGGAGAAACCAAAAACAATCCTCGCTTGCATATTCCTGTATTCGGCAATGGAGACGTTGATAGCCCGGAAAAGGCGGTCGAAATGAAAAAGAGATTCGGTGTCGACGGGGTGATGATAGGTCGTGCGTCCATCGGATATCCATGGATATTCAGGGAGATTAAGCACTTTGTTGAGTATGGAAAACATCTTCCGGTTCCAACCATCAAAGAGCGGGTGGATGTCGTGAGAAGGCACCTCAGGTTCTCACTTGAGTGGAAGGGAGATATTCTGGGAGTTGTGGAGATGAGACGTCACTACGGTAAATACTTCAGGGGTTTGCCAAATTTCAAGCAACATCGCATGACCCTTGTTACCGAAACAGACCCACTGGTACTCTTTGAAACCCTTGATTTGGTCGAGCGCAAATACTCAGGGGTCGATATGTCGGTCGTGGCAGCAGCAGTTTAGATCAAATTACTTTGGGCATATTGCCCCAAATCATATCTTAGGCTTCAATTATCATGGCAGAAGACAAAAGATTGTTTTTATTGGATGCTTACGCCCTCATTTTCAGGGCATATTATGCATTCATTCGCAATCCAAGAATCAATTCCGCTGGTCTGAACACCTCTGCCATGTTTGGGTTTACCAACAGCCTACTGGATGTGATTCAAAAGGAAAAACCAAGCCACCTGGCTGTCTGTTTTGACTTCCCAGCCAAGACCGTACGCAATGAGATTTTTACGGAATACAAAGCAAATCGCGATGCAACTCCGGAGGACATCAAAATCTCCGTCCCTTATATCAGGAAGATTATCGAAGGATTTAATATTCCCATTCTGGAAGCAGAGGGCTATGAAGCCGATGATGTGATCGGAACATTGGCCAAGCGAGCAGAAAAGGAGGGCTTTACCACGTACATGGTGACCCCGGATAAGGACTTTGGGCAATTGGTCTCCGACAATATCTATATGTGGGTTCCTCCAAAAGGAGGAAATAGTGCCCAAATAATGGGTCCGAAAGAGGTTTGCGAGAAGTGGGAAATCGAACGTCCTGAACAGGTGATTGATATTCTTGGAATGATGGGTGATGCTGTTGACAATATCCCCGGATTACCAGGAGTGGGTGAAAAAACCGCTTCCAAGTTGGTACAACAATATGGAAGTATGGAGGGCCTGTACGAGCACACAGATGAACTGAAAGGCAAGCTCAAGGAAAAGGTAGAAGACAACAAAGACCAGGCATTTATGTCGAAGGTCTTGGCTACGATTTTGGTTGATGTCCCTGTGGAATTCGATCCCGATAAACTGAAAATAGAGGAACCCGACAAAGAGGTGCTCACACCATTGTTCTCGGAATTGGAATTCCGAACAATCTCACAACGTGTATTAGGTGAGGCGGTCAAACTTGGGGGTCCGGTGGCTGATGACAAAGGCCAATATGACTTATTCTCTCAAGGAGAACAGGAAAAGTCGGCAGACCAGGAAGAACGCAAGACAAAAGACCTTGAAAACTCAGACCAACAATATCACTTTGTCGATACTCCGGAGAAAGTTCGTGGCCTGGTAGCAATGCTGGAATCCGCCGACTGGTATTGCTTCGATACCGAGACGACCGGCGTTGATGCCGTCGAGGCTGAATTAGTTGGCATGTCGTTTTGTGTGAAAATGGGTGAGGCCTACTATGTTCCAGCTCCCGAAGATCAAAAAGAATGCATTGAGTTTCTTGCACAGTTTAAGTCCGTTTTCGAAACCGTTGGACCGCAAAAAATCGGGCACAATATCAAGTACGACATTTTGGTATTGAGGAAATACGACATTCGCGTGGCCGGACCGTATTTCGATACCATGATAGCGCACTACCTGCTCGAACCTGACATGCGGAGAAGGGGTATGGATGCGCTTTCGGAGATCTACTTAAACTACTCACCGGTATCCATCGAAACCCTGATCGGTAAAAAAGGCAAGGGTCAAAAAACCATGCGAGATCTTGAGCAAAAGGATATCGTGAACTATGCCTGCGAGGATGCCGACATCACTTATCAGCTCAAGCGATACTTCGATCCCTTGATAGACGAATCGGGAAATAGAGAACTCATGGAAGGCCTCGAATGTCCTTTGATAGCCGTATTGGCCGACATGGAGGAAGAGGGCATCAAGCTCGAGTCAGAAAGTCTTGGCCTGCTTTCAAAAGAATTGGCGAAGGACATCGAATTGGTCCAAAAAGACATTTATGACCAGGCGGGTTTGGAGTTTAACATTGCCAGCCCCAGGCAGGTTGGCGAAGTGCTTTTTGACCACCTGAAGATCGAAGAGAAGGCAAAAAAGACCAAGACAGGCCAATATGCGACAGGCGAGGAAGTGTTGAGCAAATTGAAAAATAAACACCCAATCGTTGAGCGCATTCTGGGCTTTAGAGAACTGGTCAAGCTCAAGAATACCTATGTGGATACGTTGCCGGAGATGGTCAACAAGCAAACAGGGCATATCCACACGTCCTACAATCAGGTAGTTGCCGCAACCGGGCGCCTCAGTTCAGATAATCCAAACTTGCAGAATATTCCAATCAAGACAGAGCGAGGTAGGGAAATCCGAAAGTCGTTTATCCCAAGCGACGATAAGCACATTCTCATGGCCTCGGATTATTCACAAGTCGAGCTCAGAATACTGGCCGAGATGAGCGGTGATGAAGGTATGAAAGAGGCCTTTTTGGCCGGAGAGGATATACATTCCTCAACTGCAGCTAAAGTTTTTGGTGTTGAACTGAAGGATGTGAGCCGGGAAATGAGGATCAAGGCCAAGGCAGTCAATTTTGGAATTGCCTACGGACAAGGGGCTTTTGGCCTTGCTCAAAATCTCAATATCTCCAGAACCGAAGCCAAGGAGATTATCGATCAATACTTTCTGAAGTTTGCAGGTATCAGAGTGTACATGCAGGATGTAGTGGAAAAGGCAAAGGAACGGGGCTACGTCGAAACCCTAATGGGACGAAAGCGTCTCTTGAGGGATATAAATTCGGCGAATGCTGTCGTGAGAGGCCAGTCGGAACGATTTGCTATCAACGCCCCAATACAGGGTACTGCTGCTGACATCATCAAGGTGGCGATGATTGACATTCGGAAGGCATTTGAAAAAAAGAAGTTCAAGTCGAAAATGATCCTGCAGGTTCACGACGAATTGGTGTTTAACGTATTGAAAACTGAAAAGGATGAAGTGCAGAGTGTCGTAGAGGACAAGATGCAAAATGCTGTCAAGATGAGTGTGCCGCTCATCGTGGATACCGGCTTTGGATCGAACTGGCTTGAAGCACATTAAACCTTACTTTCATACATTTGTTAGAAGCTCAAATTAATGGTGCATGCGTTTTCTTAGGTTCTCTTTTATAGGGATTGTGTTGGTAATGTATTCGTGCGGCGGGCAGGTCGACCAAGCTGATATTCCAGATATTCCTCCGGGCTTTGACACAATGAAATTTGATGCCAAGGCAAAAGAGAAATACGAAAAGGCCCGGACCATTTTCTTTTCCATTCCATCGCCAATGGAAACTACCTTGCTTTTGAAAAGAGCCGGTGTGGCTTTTAATCCAACCTTCCTCAATAGCATTGATAATCTCAACAACTATGAGACGAGCGACGTTAAGGCACTGAACCTTGGCAGTTACCTGGCCGATTTGAGTTATTGCAATGTTTTCAAGCAACAGGAACAATGCTTGCGCTATTTCGCCGGACTCAAGACCTTGGGTGATGACCTTCAGTTGACCTCCGTTTTTTCCGTCGACCTGGTCGATCGAGTTGAAAGAAATTTGGACAACCGCGATTCTATTCTGCACATCATCTCCGAAGCTTACTGGACTACCAAAACCGAGTTGGAAGACGACGAACGAGAAAAGATGGCAACATATGTATTGACCGGTGGTTGGATCGAAGGGCTGTATTTGGCCTGCCATTTGTCTAAAGAAGAGGCAAATGATAAGTTGACCACTCGAATTGCAGAGCAGAAGTATTCTGCGATGAATCTTCGAGCATTGGTTCGCTTGCAAAATGACGACGGAAGTATGAGCAACCTTCAGGATGGCGTTGAGGAACTGGCAGAACTATTTGAATCACTTAAAGAGATTAAGGAACCCGGAAGCTACACAGTAGACGAGCACGGTGTTATCAAGGTAGGTAAGAGGATCAGGGTTTTTATATCGCCTGACGAATTGGAACTAATCACGGCAAAAGTTACGGACCTAAGAAATAGCTTCGTTCAATGAAATTGGGCTGGGTCATAGGATGTTTACTCGCTATACTATCGGTAGATGCCATTGGCCAGTGCAAGGGTTTCACGAGAAAGAAGTGCTTACCCAATCTAGCGCCATATATTAGCAGTGGTCAGGTTAACTCGACCGTACTGTTTGAAGGGGATTCGGCCAGCTTAAAGCTTACCTTCTATTCGGAGCAGGATTACAGACTCCTGGTTTGTGCTCAGCAGATTTTTGAGGAAGGCGCCTATTTCAAGGTACGTGACATGGATAAGAAGGTGCTCTATGACAGCTCTGAAGGTGACGATAGAAATATTTGGGACTTCCAGGTTCATTCTACCCAGGACCTCTGGATCGATGTGTTTGCTCCCGAGCCCGAGGACAATACCATAGAGATAGCCAATAGCGCCTGTATCTCGCTGGCCATTGGTATGAATGTCCGATAATAATCTTTTTGAACATACTATCTTGAAGTCAGAGTATTGTTATATTTATGCGTAACTGTTACGCATAAATAATTGAATACAACTTCGGTCAAGGAGCCCTCGATCCGGGAAGAGCAGTTGTTCTATACCCTGGCACTTACCATGGTGGATGGATTGGGCCCGATTCGAATAAGAAGGCTCATCGAAATCTGTGGATCAGCTGAAGAAGTTTTCCGGCAGAGCTCCGACCTTCTGAAAATGACGCGAGGCTTTTCCGGAAAATGCTTGCGAAACATTGTGCAATTCGGCTCCTTCGATAGGGTGGAGGCTGAGATGAGATTTCTTGAGAAGCGAAGTTTGAAATACGCCATCTATGGTGAACCTCATTATCCAAGGAGGATGAGGCATTGCTCGGATGCACCCATCATCCTTTTTTCCCATGGGAATTGCCAATTCAATGAAGAGAAATTTATCTCAATAGTAGGCACCCGATCAATCACCAGCTATGGACGAAAATTCATACACTCCTTTGTTGAGCAACTGGAGGGAAAAGGCATAACCATCGTCAGCGGGCTTGCCTATGGTGTTGACATAGAATGCCACCGGGCGGCCATAAAATTTGACATTCCTACAATTGGAGTGGTAGCACATGGGCTTGACAGGGTTTATCCCCTGGATCATGCCAGGGAGGCCAGGCTGATGTTGGAACGAGGTGGCCTCGCCACGGAGTTTACATCAGGTACGAAGCCGGATCGGGAGAACTTCCCTATGCGCAATCGTATTATCGCAGGACTATCCGATGCGACCATTGTGGTAGAAAGTAAGCGGGTGGGGGGATCGATGATCACCGCAGAGATCGCCAACACCTACAATCGAGATGTGTTTGCCGTGCCCGGAAGGATCACCGATATCTGTTCCGAAGGCTGCAATCGTTTGATTAGAAATAACAAAGCCCACATTCTTCGTGGAGTCGAAGACCTGGATTATATCATGGGATGGGAACCCTCCAAAAAGAAGGTAGTCCATAAAAGAATTTTTGTTCAGCTCTCTGAGGAGGAAGAGTCATTTGTGAATTGTGTAAAGGATATCGGAGAAATTTCTTCGGAGGCCCTTTGTGAGAAGTTGAAATGGACCCATAGTCGAGTAGCAACTATTGCGCTCAAGCTGGAATTAGAGGGAGTAATTCAGGTTCTTCCAGGGAGGGTTTACAGGCTTAATTAATTCTTCAACCAACGCCATACGACCAGAGATCCCAGAGCATAGGCAACGAGGTCCCATGGGTCGGAAGTGTAGGTTTCGGGGGATACTCGCGGTAGAAGCCATTCAAATGTGAAGGAAAACATCAGGAAGGTGGCAAGCACGTTGAAATTGGTCAATTGAAAATCACGGTGATAAAATTGGCGCATCAAAAAAAGAGATCCTCCCATCACAATGGGGATGGCCACCAAATCGTCAGCATATGCCCTCATCCATGGATGGTAGATGTCGTTGAATTCAAGAAACTGATTCCCGAGGAATATGAGCAAGCATGTGATATATACCCAATGGTTAAGAGGACTGAGTTTTTTCGATCTGATTGTGGGCATAAAGCAGGATGAAGAAGACAAAAAAGCTCACTCCAATTTGAGTCTCGAGGGTATCCTCATTGACGAATGACAAAGTCCATGTGAGGAAGAAGGTAAATGGAAGAAATCCGCGAAAAGACCTCGACGAGCTAAACGCCAGCATGAGTAGTATCCACAAAAAGCCGATGACTCCAAAGGAAACCAGGAAGGTTAAGTATTGATTGTGTGCCCGCTTGCGATATTGCTCCCGAAAGTCGGGGTTCAGCTCCTCGTGCTTCTGTTCAAAGGCGGATCTCAGGTCACCCGGAGAAACACCAAGCATGGGATTCTCTTTGAAAATCGCAACAGCGGTTTGCCAGTAAACCCAGCGTTGGACCACTGAATTTCCCTGAGGGTCACCTCCATACCGGTAATTCTCAAGTTCCCAAATGATCTCGTAGATTCTATCTGAAAATGACTTCCCGTCATTGTATCTGTAGTTGGTTGTCCCATTTAGCACGGAGCCAATATCCTCATCACTTAGCTCCAGTATTCCAAGTGAATCCTTGCGGATCCCAAGCGAGGTCATATAGCGGATTAGCGTAGCATGAAGAGGCTGATCTTTCTTATCAAGCCCATCGAATGGGACATCGACTCGATTGTTCCAGCCCCTTCGGAGCTCGTCCATAGCTACATACGACCAAACCAGATTGCCGTTCTCACGCTGCCTGTTCTCGCTTAGATGGATATAGTATGCTCCGTTCACCGTTTTGGGTTCCAGATCGGTGTATTTGGGCATGTCGTACCCATAGAATAAACGCAATTCTGCACCGAGGATAGAGAGAAAGAAAATTGCCGTGAACCCTGCGATTACAGAAAAGGAGATTTTCAAGCGCAAACTTTGCGAAGAATAGACCTCGATCAAAAGCCAGGCTATGAGTCCCGTTGCCAGGATAACCAAGGCGGTCATAGACTGCAGGAGAATGGTGAAAGCAATAAAGTAAGTCAGGAGCATCCACCCCCATGGATTGCGAATTACACGTTTCCGGATCATATCGATGATGATGAAAACGCAGAGGCAAAGCAGGATTCCAAATCGAATGTGGGAACCGAACGGAGATAAGATCCGTGGATCCTCGACCGGCATGTTCACAAAGTAGATCCCTACGCCAATGAGCGATACTACTCCGGTCGTAGCAACAAAGAGATTGAGTAGTCGGCGCAATTCCCACTGGCTCAATGGCCAGATCCAACTGGCAACCAGGGGCAGAAATAACAGGGGAAGCTTGATCCTCAAATCATTAAATGCCCAATCCAACTGGTTGGTCATGGGCAACCAAATCAAGCCGACAACATAGATTCCGATAATTCCAAGGGCTGCTTTATCCTTGGCAAGCTTGCTGAACTTCTCTCTGAACCTTCCCTCGAATATCCAGGTGAACAGCAACAGGAATTGGGCAACACTTACCACCGGTTTTGAGGTCGGCAACCCCATGGCGAACAGGCACAGGGAATAGAAATAAAATTGTCGGTAGGTGAATCTGTTGGGCCGGAGTTTCAAAGAGGGCTAGTCTTTCTTCGCAAAGGTTCCGTCGAGTACCGAGCGATAAACCGCCATGTTGTTGAACATGCGTTTTGCCTCCGCAATTTCTTTGTCGTTTTTCAGGCTGGATTCGATCCTGCCAGTTTGATAGTGGTATCGAGACACAATTTCATTTTCGAGTATCCTTTTGATCTCTCCGCTGAAAGTCTCTACATCACCTGCCTTGGTGTTCTGAATTTGCTCATGCAGGGTGTCATAGGCATCAGAGATTTCATCGAAATACTGGTCGTCTTCTGCCGCAGCCTTCAATCTGATCAGCAAATCCTCACTTCTGGTGGTGTATTCGTAATGTTTGTCGTGAAGGTAGGTTTTGAACTCGTCAAAAGTGCCAGCGGTAAGTACATACTCGCTTGCCGGAGCCAGGCTATCCTTTCCGAATCGGTAAAGGGTGGCAAAGTCGAAAATCAAATTCTCTTGGCTCAAGCTTCGTGTGACGTCGCTTAGTTTTTCAACTTCAACCTTGATGTCGGGTGTGATGCCACCCGCATCAAATACGCTTCGGCCATTTTTGGTACTAAACTCTTCCGCCAACGAATCGGGGATTTCCGAGGCTTTTCCATTTTCTTTGTGTGAGTAGTCGATCTTCTGGATGCATCGGCCACTGGGAATGTAGTACTTGGACACAGTCACCTTCAGACTTGTATTGTAATTGAGATTCAAGGTTTGCTGAACAAGTCCTTTTCCAAATGATTTTTGCCCAATGATCACCGCGCGATCCAAATCCTGTAAGGCGCCAGCTACAATCTCACTCGCAGAGGCGGAGGAACCATTGATGAGTACGGCGACAGGAATTTCGGTGTCTATCGGTTCCGCGGTCGTTCGGTAGGTGCGGTCCCAATTCTTCATCTTGCCCTTGGTCGACACCACTTCCTGGCCCTTTGGCACAAAGAAGTTGACAATGTTCACAGCTTCTTTGAGCAACCCGCCGCCATTGCCGCGCAGGTCCAAAACCAGATATTCCATGCCCTGACTGTTCAACTCATTGAAGGCCTTGCGGACTTCGCTTGAAGCAGTTTGGGTGAAGCCAGTGAGCTTGATGTACCCGGTCTTTTCGTCCAACATACCCTTGTATGGTACATCGGTGATTTTGATGTTTTCGCGAATCAGGGTACTGGTAATGGTGTCTTTTGAAAGTGGGCGCAGGATCTTAATGTCGAGTGACGACCCGGCCTGGCCTTTGAGTACCGTACTCATTTCAGACGTCTTTTTTCCTTTTACGTCCTGACCGTCTACCTCAAGTATGATGTCGCCGGCCATCAAGCCGGCTTTTTGCGCAGGAAAACCTTCGTATGGTTCGGAAATAATCACGAATTCTCCATGCTTCCGGATGAGCGATCCGATACCACCATACTCACCTGTTGATAGAAATCGAAAATCTTCGATCCTTTCTTCCGGATAGTAAACAGTGTATGGATCCAATGACTTGAGCATCGCATCAATGCCAGTTTTCATCAACTCTCCGGGCTGAGTTTCATCTACGTAGTAAATGTTCAATTCCTGAAACAAGGTGGCGAAGATTTCCAGGTTCTTACTGATCTCGAAGTAATCGTCGCTGAAGCTGTAAGAAATAGCACTTCCAATGGCGATGGAAATCGCAATCAAAGCAATCTTAAATCTTCTTTTCAGGTTGTAAACAAATTTCATGGAAATCCTTTCCTGCTAAGGGCTTGCGAGTAAACGTCGTAAAATTACGATTATTTTCTCTTCGATTATTTTGTACTCGGCCGGCTCCGCTGACATGTAAACGAAAATTGCACGCATTTGTTTTGGCATTTGGCCCTGATTTATTCGAAAGGCTTCCTTCATTTGTCTGCGTAGTCGATTTCGATCAGCAGCCTTCTTGAAATGGCGAACAGGAACACTAAATCCAACCTTGAATGAATCAATTTCCGGATCAGGAGTATATACGATCTTGATAGGAAAAGCCTTGAACTGCTTTCCTACTTTGAAAACCTCACCGAATGCGAGCTTTCCCTTGAGCCGGACGGACTTATCCAAGGTAAGTGACATTTAGCAAAGATCGGATTTGTGCGCTTTGGCGCTGTATTATCGTTTGTTGGCCTCTTTGACGTAGTTGGCTAATGCCATACTCATCGATGGAGCTTTCGGGTTTGGAGCTTCAATATCAACCCTCAATCCCTTTTCCTTCACCGCATTCACGGTGGTAGGCCCAAACGCAGCAATGCGCGTACCATTTTGAGCAAAGTCAGGAAAATTCTGGAAGAGTGATTTGATTCCGGAAGGACTGAAGAATACAAGTACATCGTATTTCACATCTTCCAGATCAGAGAGGTCACTACATACGGTGTTGTAGAAAATTCCCCTTTTGTAATCTATTCCTGCATTTTCCAAACTCTCCGGTATTACAGGCTTGAGAATGTCCGAACTCGGAAGAAGGAATTTTTCCTGCTTGTGCTTCTTGATCACCGTAAGTAGATCATTGAATGTCTGCTTGCCGAAGAAAATTTTTCGTTTTCTGTACACTACATACTTCTGTAGGTAGTAGGCCACAGCTTCCGACATACAGAAATACTTCATTGTATCCGGTACCGCTATGCGCATTTCCTCAGCCATTCTGAAGAAATGGTCTACCGCATTTCTACTTGTGAAAATGACAGCGCCAAAATCGAGAATGTTGATCTTGCTTTTTCTGAATTCCTGGGCTTCAACTCCCTCCACGTGAATGAAGGATCTAAAATCGATTTGAAGCTTGTGGGTCTTGGCTAAATCCGCATATGGATTTTTATCTGAATCGGGCTGTGGCTGAGAGACAAGAATACTTTTGACCTTTTCCAATTTCGAAAACTTTTAATAGTGTTAGACTTACTATTTGCCTTCGCCATTAGTCGTTCAGAAAGTATCGAACTCCGAGCAGCAAAGGAGAAATTTCGAGCGTGCAAATGTACAAAATAAAATGCACGATATTGAATGAAGATAGGTTCCGAATTTGTGGAATTGATTTGAGTAATCGATGCAAATACAGCAACAGCAGCAATATCAATGATGCCCAAAAAAGAATTGGTTTTCCGACGAGGGAATAGGCCAATAACAAATTTGTTGCAAACAACACAAGACCGGCCGCATGACGACTAAGAATAAAATTCAAAACATGATTGGATGTCTCGCTTTCTGTTCTGTATAGGAGTGCCGACAGCCAGTAGAGAAATAGCTTAAAGAAATCGAAAAGCGCTAACCCGAGAAAGGCAATAAAAAAGAGACCGGCATTTGAGGAGAAAGAGTGCTCCACAATTCCGTGCTTGCTGACCAACCCTACAAAGAGGGCTGCATTTAGAAAATATACAACATAAAGTCCGACGGAAGCGACGTTGAGAAATGGGTTTTCCTCCCGAAGGATCTGGTCTACAAAACGACTATTGACAAATGCCGAGGAGAATTCGCCAAGACGCTTGCTAAATCTGAACCTGGTCCAGACCAAGATCATGAAGCTGAGAAAGAGGATTGCCAGAATCCATTCCTGGCGGTCGATCAGGGTTCCCTCCATTATTCCTTACCGCCCCCGAATCCGACATTAAACACCCGGGAAATATTGAATCCAAGCTTGAAGCCACCATCGGCCCAATTGTCTCGTGTCAGCGGGATGTAGTTGTTCTCGATGATCCCAGACGCATTGGTAAGGGTAAGGTGGAACACATGCCCACCGGTTTCGATTTCTACACCGACTCCGAGTGGATCTTGGTAGAGATTGTCAGGATGATTTCTTCTGTAGTCGGAGGCGATATACATGTAGTCGGCAATAATGGCAACACGTTGTGTGAGTTTAACTCTACCGACAAAACCCACCGCGAATATTGAGTTTTCGTCGGTACCCGCAGCGTCCTTTACCGCGAGGTTTTGGTAAAAATGTGTTGGGAGTAATTCAAAGGAAAGACGTTCTCCAAACTTGCGTGCAATGATGATTTGCTGGAAGTAATTGACACGGTGAGCAGTTTTGGCAAATTGATCGAGCACGTCCACCTTTGGTGTTATTGCGGCGCCGGCCAAAGCCACCAATGTTATGGGCATCTTTCCACTGTTAGTCTGTGCCAGAATACGGTATTTGACCGTACCATCAAGTAATTCGTTGAACTTGCTTCTGCCAACACCAATCTGCAGGTCTTCGGTTATCCCGTAGTCGAACGAAAAGCGCATGTCCTCAATGTTGTCAAAACCGTACAAGGTGTGAACTCCACCGCCGCTTGCACCCCCGATATTGCCAAACCGGTGAGTCACTCTAAAGTCGAGCGTTTTCTTCTTCACCATTTCGATTGTGTGCAGGTTTACGGCCCTCATTGTTTTGAAAGTAGCAAATACGCGGCTGTTGTCAGATTCTGCTGCTTCTTCCTCGAGCATACCAAGCAAGTCGTCTTGTGCAACCGAAGGAGTAACAATCAAAAGGGAGAGTAGGGCTATAAACAGGGGCTTCATCTTATTCTACTTTTTGGGTTGAAATACAAGTGTGGCATCTACATCAACAACTTCAGCAATGTTCTGAAATACAATCTGCGGTATTTCGATATCGTGATCGGCCAATTTGACTTTAAACCTTGTTTTCATGGTGGCCTTTCCTTTCTCGACGGTAAGAGTTCCCTTGATAGTCCTTTTCTGTGCAACACCATGAATGGTCAATGTTCCCGTAGCAGACGTCTCATATTTTCCACTTTTCTTGAAGTTGATTTCCTCATCCAACTTCCCTTTGAAAGTAGAATTGGGGTACTTGCCACTTTCGAGATAATTTTCATTAAAGTGCTCTTTCATGAGCTCTTTTTCAAATTCAAACTTTGTGGTTGGAATAGCAATGGCAAGATCTTTTGTGGTCGTCTTATACATCGCAATGGTACCTTCATTCACCGCTTCGATATTCTCCAATGGCGCCTCGGAGAAAAAGTGAACCTTAGAGGAAGTAGTCTTCCAAAGTTCCTGTCCTATAATATTGGTTGTAAGGACTACTGCCAATAGCCCGAAAAGTACATGCTTCATCTTATAATTAATTATTTGGTGCACCCGCATCGATCCAAATTTGGATCCATTCTTTTTCAACGTCCGTCAATTGTGGACTTCCTCCGGGAGGCATCGGAGACGATGTATTAGGGTCATATACTTTCGTCTCAAATGTTCCATCGTCTACCCTGGCCTTGAGCACAGCGTACTCGTTGAAGTCACCGGGACCGGGGCCGAAGCCGCCATGGCACGTAGCGCATTTGGATACCAGGATTGGATTGATGTCATCCGTAAATGTCAAGGTGTCCACAATGTTCACAGTATAGATCATCAGTGTAGAATCTATCATAGTGTCCGTGGTGTCCTCGGTCGGAACGGTGGTGTCCAGGATATCCTTGGTACAGGAGTCGAAAGAAAGTATAATGGCAAAGAATAGGGCTAGTCGCAGCAAGCGTTTTCTCATGGTGTCCTAATCATGGGTGTTGTGTAAAAATACAGAAAATACCTTCGGTTGGTTCATGGTACAAACAACTAGCGGTTACATTTGTTTCGAAATAAGAATCACATGGATCGCTACGAACATCACGACTATTATTTGCTGGATGAACTGCTGACGGATGAGCACAAATTGATCCGGGAAACCGCTCGCGCATGGCTCAAGCAAGAGGTGTCTCCTATTATTGAGGATTACTACGAAAGAGCCGAATTTCCATCTCAAATCATTCCGGGACTAGCCTCGATCGGGGCGTTTGGACCCTATATTCCGGAAGAGTATGGAGGCCCTGGATTGGATCAGATTTCTTATGGCTTACTCATGCAAGAATTGGAGCGTGTAGACTCAGGTGTTCGTTCTACCTCTTCTGTCCAGAGTTCACTTGTGATGTACCCAATATGGAAGTACGGTACCGAAGAACAGAAGCAAAAATACCTGCCAAAACTGGCTACGGGTGAAATGATGGGTGGTTTCGGTTTGACGGAACCCGACCACGGCTCCAACCCAGGTGGAATGGTGACGAATTTCAAGGATAAGGGAGACCACTATTTGCTCAATGGCGCCAAGATGTGGATATCAAATGCCCCTTTTGCGCATATCGCGGTTGTTTGGGCAAAAGACGAAAGCGGGCGCATTCATGGATTGATCGTCGAGCGCGGAATGGAAGGGTTTACTACACCGGAAACGCATGGCAAGTGGTCCTTAAGAGCATCGGCAACAGGAGAATTGGTATTCGACAATGTGAAAGTTCCCAAGGAAAACCTCCTCCCTGGAAGATCGGGATTAGGTGCTCCTTTGAGTTGCCTGGACTCTGCTCGATACGGAATAGCGTGGGGTGTAATTGGAACAGCACTGGATTGCTATGATTCAGCACTCAGATATTCAAAGGAACGGATCCAATTCGGAAAGCCCATTGCAGGCTTTCAGCTAATCCAAAAGAAATTAGCTGAGATGATCACAGAGATTACCAAGGCTCAAATGTTGACGTGGAGACTCGGGGTTTTGAGGGATGAAGGTAGAGCAACCTCAGCGCAGATATCTATGGCCAAGCGAAACAATGTTGACATGGCACTCAAGATTGCGAGGGAGGCTCGACAAATACATGGCGCCATGGGTATCACAAATGAGTATCCGATCATGAGGCATATGATGAACTTGGAGTCTGTCGTGACCTATGAAGGGACCCATGACATCCATCTATTGATAACCGGAAAAGACATCACTGGAATTTCGGCATTCGAATGAGAGCCCTTTCCATCTTGAGTGTCTTGCTTTGGTCGTGTGCCGGTCAAACCAACAGCGGCAAACCATATGAGCTATACTTCGACGCTTTAGCAGAGGCGAAAATGTTGGACAGCCTTGGTGTGGAAGTCGAGAAAACCGTCATACGAGATGGTGCGTCAGATACATTTAGAATTATACCCAATTGGCAGGATGAATTCTCATTGTTTGTCAAAGCGGATGTCAACGAAAATGCTAAAGCCTATCGGTACAAGGAGAGCAGAGAAACGGCAGGTGATACGACGATCTTCACATTGAAGCTGAAGGAAGAAGAGGATGGTACTCAATACGTCGAACAGCGATTTGTTAATGGCCAACTAGTGGCTTATACGGCACGCTACTATACGTCAGATCTCACTCGAACTTTTTCGGCCGAAATATCCTACCAACCCGGCATAGGATATAGACAATTAGTTTACAGTCAAATCCAGGGTATTGGATATGACTCTACGGAAGTAGTAGGAAAAATTCTTAATTAATCCAAGGGGCCGGCGTTGCTCTGGACGTTGAGACTGTTGATATCTCTGTCAAACAAATACTTCCCGCTTTTGTCGTCTCCAACAATTTTAAGTCTGTCGAGTGCGGTGCGGGCCAGGGCCTCTTCTTCGAGTTGTTCGGCTACGTACCATTGGAGAAAATTGTGCGTGGTGTAGTCCTTCTCTTCAAGGCACATAAAGACCAGCTTGTTGATGCTTTGGGTCACCATCACTTCATGATCAAGCAGTGATTGAAAGGCATCCAGTAAAGTCTTAAAATTCATCGAAGGTTTGTCGATGGCAGGGATAATGGCAGTACCGGCTCGCTCATTGATGTATTTCACGAGCTTCAACATATGGACACGCTCCTCATCGGAGTGCCCGTAGAAGAATTCGGCCACACCTCCGTACCCCTGATTCTCAGCCCAAGAGGCCATTGCCAGGTAGAAATGTGAAGATTGACCTTCCAATAAAATTTGTTCATTTAGGGCTGCCTCAATTTTAGGATTAAGCATGTCTCGATCTGTTGATTCAACTACTTTTGTCAAAAGTAGGATTTAATTCCTCCATTGCAATCCAAAGCCTAATTACACACTGTTGAAGCAAGCTTTTCGCAAGTCAG
Organism: Salibacteraceae bacterium; assembly: GCA_965267285.1. Classification (GTDB taxonomy): domain Bacteria; phylum Bacteroidota; class Bacteroidia; order Flavobacteriales_G; family Salibacteraceae; genus UBA4419. The sequence continues at coordinate 52,750 of OZ253948.1, forward strand.
ATTTTCGAGTTTAATTCCACCCATGGCAAAAAGAAAATCTGCGAGCCTTTCCAGGATGATTCTTTCTGAATTCAGGAAAGACCCAAATGCATCACTCAATTATAAGCAGCTATCAAAGCGAATGGGCATAGCCGACTCGGGTTCCCGGCGAGCGGTATTGAATGCACTCGAGAAAATGGTTCGAAACGATCAGCTGGTGCAGGAAGATAGAGGAAAATACAAGCTTAAGCACAAGGTGCGCTTCCTGGAAGGGGTAATCGACTTTACGCAGTCAGGGTCAGCATGGGTTCGCATCGAAGGCTTGAGCGAGGACGTGAAGGTATCCTCCAATCGCGTTGGCAGGGCGCTTCAGGGTGATACGGTTCACGTCAATATTTCCTCTACCAAAAAGAACAAGATCAAGGGTGAGGTGATCCGTGTGACGGAGCGGGCCGAACACCACATCATTGGTCGTCTGGAGGTGTTTGCAAACTATGCCTTTCTTATCCCCGACAGCAATAAGTATGCACAGGACTTCTATGTTCCACTGAACAAGCTGGCCGGTGGCTCGGATGGGGCAAAAGTTGTTGGCTCTTTTAGTCGATGGGACGACGACGATGATAGTCCGGTGGCTGTTATTGAAGAAGTGATAGGAGTGCCCGGGGACCGTGAGACGGAAATGCTGGGAGTTTTGGCCAAGCAGGGATTTCCATTGAGGTTTCCCGATGAAGTTTTGAAGGAGGCAGAGGCGCTTAAATCCAAGCAGATCAATGAAAAGGGTAGGAGGGACTTGAGATCAACACTCACCTTCACCATCGACCCCGAGGATGCCAAGGATTTTGATGATGCAATTTCCTACAAAGAGTTGGAGAATGGAAACCTTGAGGTGGGAGTACATATAGCCGATGTTTCCTACTATATGGAAGAGGGAAGTGCCCTGGATAAAGAAGCCTTCAAACGTGCGACCTCGGTTTACCTGGTGGACAGGGTGGTACCAATGCTACCCGAGGTGCTTTCGAATGAATTGTGTTCGCTCAGGCCGGGAGAAGACAAAGCCTGCTATGCTTGCGTATTCGAATTAGACGACCAGGGAAAGGTCCTCGATTACTGGATCGGGCGGACGATAATTCATTCCGATCGAAGGTATACCTATGAAGAGGTTCAGGCCATCTTGGAAGGAGACGATGGTGATCACAAGGACGCCTTGAGACCGTTGAACAAGATTGCCAAGACACTGCGTAAAAAAAGAATAAATGCAGGGGCAATCGCCTTCAACAAAACGGAAATCAGATTTAAGCTTGACGAAAAGAAATTACCGGTTGGGGTTTATCTCAAGACACAAAAGGATGCGCACAAGCTGATTGAGGAATTTATGCTTCTGGCCAACAGGACGGTTGCTAAACACATTGGTAATCCTGCCAAAGGCAATGTGCGGCCATTTGTTTACAGGGTTCACGACAAGCCGGATTATGACAAGCTCACGGAGTTTTTCGGATTCATCCGAAAGTTCGGCTACGAGGTGCGGTTCAAAAGCATGAAGGACCTGCCAAAGGCTATCAACGAACTGCTCGACATGATCAAAGGAAAGCCAGAGGAAGAAGTCATTTCCATGATGGCGATCAGAAGCATGTCGAAGGCTTTTTACACGACTGAGAACATCGGTCACTTTGGCTTGGGATTCCAATTTTATAGCCATTTCACTTCGCCCATCAGGCGATATCCGGACGTCATGGCGCATAGGTTGCTTGCGAAATATGCTTCCGAAAAAAAGAATCCTGCGCTTACAGAGCTGGAAGCGCAATGCGAGTGGAGTTCTGAGCAAGAAAGGAAGGCAGCCGACGCCGAAAGAGAATCAACAAAGTTTTTCCAGGTTCTCTTCTTGGAGGATTCCGTTGGAAAGGAATTCGATGCCATTGTGTCCGGAGTAACTGAATGGGGCTTGTATGCTGAGATATCGGAGAATAAGTGCGAGGGTATGATTCGCTTGACGGATCTGGATGGCGACTACTATTACTTCGATCAAAAGCAATTTTGCATCAAGGGGCACAATACTGGGATTGAGATACATTTAGGCCAGAAGGTGATCATTAGGGTCCGGAAAGTGGACTTGATCAAGAAGTTTATCGATATGGAACTCGTTGCCGTTGAAGAACCGGCCGATTAGGCCAAATCAAATGATTGCCTAACTTAGTATCGATGCCCAAGACCGTCCTCATTGTCGAAAACGACCCGATCAACATGTTGATTGCCAGGAAATTCCTTGAGCCTATCTTCGATGTAGAGTGTACGTTTAGTGGAGAGAAGGCGCTGGAAATGGTCGAGGAGAAGTGGTACGATGTGATCATAATGGACATCAACCTCGGAGAAGATACCTTGGATGGAATAGAAGCCATGAAACGTATTCGGCTGATGGAAGGTAGAGAGGATATTCAGATTTTCGCCATTACTTCCTATGCCATGCCCGAGGATAAAGACAAGTTCATTAGCCTTGGTTTTGATCGATATTTTGCCAAACCCTATGACAAAAACTTGCTGATCAGGGAAATTCAGGAAAGCAACGTTGGAAGCAATTAGTTTCTAGTCGCTGCATTCTACAATGTTGTTCTCGGTTTCCTGCAGAACAATCTTCAAATCATATTTGGAATCGATCTTCGATCGGAGAATGCTATGAATGGTTATGGCAATGTTTTCGGCTGTTGGGTTGACCCCCCCTAATTCCGGTACATCGAGGTTGAGGTTTTTGTGATCGAGTTTTTCAATGACCTCATGTTTGATCAGGCTGCTCAGCCATTTAAGGTCTACCACGTAGCCGGTTTCGGAATCTATGTCGCCCGTGAGTTCTACAAAGAGTACATAATTATGTCCGTGCCAGTTGGGATTGTTGCATTTCCCAAATACCTCCGAATTTTTTTCATCGCTCCAGTCGGGGCGATAAAGGCGATGGGCGGCATTGAAGTAGGCTCTCCGTTTTACGGTGACCTTCATACGGCATTCACTTCGTTCATTACCTTTTGGTAGAGGGCCTTAAACCAGTATGTATATTGCTCGGGGTAGTGCTCTATTTGCTTTCGAATTTCAACATCCTCGAGGTAAAGTGTTTCCGAAACTTCTTCCGGGTTGGGGCTGGGTTTTTCGTCGCTCACAGCCAGAAAAACGTGATCCAGTTCGTGTTCTGTCAAGCCGTTTCCCATATCCGCCTTATATAGGTGGGTAAAAGACTCGAATGGACTGACAATCATGCCCAATTCCTCCTTTACCCTTCTCACGGCAGCGTCCTTGTTGGACTCTCCGGGTCTTGGATGCGAACAACAGGCGTTTGTCCATAGGTTAGGGGAGTGATATTTGTGTGCAGCTCTTTTTTGCAACAACATTTTGCCGTCCGATCTGAAGATAAATACTGAGAACGCACGATGCAAGGCGCCCGTTCGGTGCGCTTCCAACTTTTCCATCGATCCAATTTCAGCATCCTGTTCGTCTACCAATATCACTTCTTCTGTCATGGTTGGCAAAATAGGGATTTTGTCCTTAGCTGGTTGTAGATATGGTTTTTAGGAACGAAAATCTTTCAACTGATTCATCAATTTCTTCCTGGCGAGAAAGATCCTGCTTTTTACGGTACCGATTGGAAGATCCATTTCTTCAGCAATTTCGTGGTACTTGTATCCTTCATAGTGCATCATGAATGGCTTGCGCATTTCGTCGCTCAAAGTGTCGATCGCAGTACGGATGTCTCGGTGCGCAATTACCGACTCCGGCCCGGGAAGACGAAAGTCTTCCTTTGAGTTGATGAAGTGTTGCTCCTCAGTACTATCCAACAATGTGTTTGCTCTCACTTTCCTTCTATAAGCGTTGATGAAGCTATTCTTCATAATGGTATACATCCATGCCTTGAGGTTGGTGCTATCTGCGAAACGATCTCTGTAGTTTAATGCTTTGAACAGGGTTTCCTGCAGGAGATCCTCGGCGTCATGCATGTTTTTGGTAAGGCTTAACGCGTAAAACTCGAGTGGCTTTTGAAGGCCTACTACTGCTTGGTTGAATTCGATGGTTGACATTTTGTTTAAGTATATTGATTAAAACTTTAACAAACATATGCCATTCTGTTCAAAAACGCTTATAGATTTTAGTGATTGGCCATAGAGTTTATCAATTTCTTACACATATTTGACAGAATTAGAAAGTGCAGACATTAAAAAAGGCCCATAAACAGAGCCTTTTAGCGCTTTCGTGCCTTTTGTTTAACAATATGTTAAATAAGTTGAACTTTTAGTCGGCCTTTAACACGGTATACCTAATCCGTGCTTGCATGATCCTCAAATTCGAATTGGCCTCTTTGGTTTGCACTCTGAAGTAGTAGGCATAAGTTTGATTATCAACCGTGCTATTCAAATTTGCGTTAATCGTAGTTGTGGTCGGTGTGGCTGTGGTACCGGTTCCAGCTGTTGTTGCTAGCGTTGTAATGGTGGTCGCACCCCAGGTTTTCCTGATGAGTGATCCGACCAGTTGATAGGTACCATCGTTGTCATAAACTGTGAAATAAACGGAGTCTATTACCGCCCCATCCGGAAGGTGAGCCGGAGCATAGAAGTAGGCATCATCTGTACCGGTACCACCTACAACCCATATGGAATTGCCCGAAGCAAAGCTACCAACGCCGATATCCTGATAAGCACCAGTAGTATTCAACAGCTGAAACCCAAACGCGGGCGTGTGGAACCAGCCAACTTTGGCCGTGGAATAGGTATAATCATTGGCGGCGGGAATTTCAACATCTCCAACTACTTCCAATTCTGAGGATGGGGCAGTGGTCGCACCAATCATTACATCACCGGAGAATGCACTGTAATCTTCTCCGCTTACGAGCACTCCAATCTTGTTGGTGGAGCTACCACTTAGTATTAGTCTGCTTCCATAGGCCGCTCCAGTCCCATTGTGAGTAAGGGTGGAATACGTTCCATAAATTGTATTTGTACCGGCAGACTGTGTAAGCGTATTGAATACACCGTATTTAGTCCCCGTACCGGTGTTTGATATAGCTGCATATATACCCACCTGGCTTCCCGAGCCTGTACCCGAGATAATGGATCTATGGCCATAAGTCTGACCTGTGCCATTCTGCGAGAGCAGCATATTCGTTCCATAAAGCGTCCCTGAACCAGAAGCATTTGTCATGTTGGTATACAAACTGTACTTCGTACCTGTTCCTGAAGTCGCCTCGTTTCTAACCCCATAAAATATCCCGGAACCGGTACCTATGTTAGAAGTATAGACACCGTATGTCCTGCCTGTGCCATCCTGATCCATTTGATTGAACATTCCATAGATCTCTCCTGCACCTGAAGCCGTAGAAAGCGTGTTGGACAACCCTCTTTTTTCCCCTGTACCAACGGAGAACTCGTTTGACGTTCCAAACATATCTCCAGTGCCGGTTCCAACGGACACACTATTGCGCGTACCATACAGATCCCCTGAACTATTTCTAGTAAAGATGTTGTACGCTCCATAGATCAGCCCGGTACCGCTGTGCTGGAGTACGTTGTACATACCATGGATAGGTGAGCCGGAGGAGGCATTCGCAATCGTATTGTGCAGGCCGTACTTAGTTCCTACACCACCTGAGGAATGCGTATGCTTGAAGCCATAGGCAATTCCGGTACTGGAACCAAGGACCTGGTTATCAACTCCATATACAGATCCAGTTCCATTGTGCGTGAGGCGGTAATTGGCACCATATATCTGCGTGGCTCCACTTGCCGTTGTTAGCAAGGTGTATGTACCATATTTTCGACCTGTTCCGGTTGTGGCTGTATTGTATAATGCGTAATATGTTCCGGTTCCCGTACCGGCGTATTGATTGAAAGTACCATATGAGATTCCCGCAGCATCGTGGTCAAGGGTATTGTAATTCCCGTACAAATCAACGGCGTTGTCGAGTGTTCGAACAGTGGTATAATGGCCATATTTATCACCCGATCCAGTGGAGAAATCGTATGCATAAAATCCATATTGATCACCGGACCCCGTACCACCCATTTCATTTCGATACCCGTACGAATCGGCAGTGCCATCGTGGTCGAGATAAGAATAGCCCCCGTAAATCGAGTTGCCAACACCGGCACCTTGTTGAATGGTTGCGTACGTCCCGTATTTGATTCCCGATCCGGTTGTGATATCGGTATAGTACCCTCTTACTTGTCCATTACCTGAACCGGTGAAAATGGTATGCGCACCCGTGGTGATACCTGACCCGTCATGATCGAATGTATTATACATTCCATACATAGGATTGGCTCCCGATCCAATAGCAAATTGATTGTAAATTCCATATTTAATTCCGGTTCCTGCGGTAGAAAAGGTATAAACACCTCTCATTTGACCAGTTCCAGAGCCTTGAATGTTGTTATAAAATCCATAAACAGCACCGGTTCCATCGTGGTCTAGCGTATTTTGAATTCCAAACATTGAATTGCCACCTGAAGCCTGAGCGATCTGATTCCAGAATCCATACTTGCTACTCGTACCGGTATTGGCCAAATATCCATAGTAGCTATATTGTGAATTCGTAGTAGCGGATCCGGTATTGATTGTATAGAAACCATAGGGACGTCCGGTGCCATCGTGATCCACACTGGTATACACCCCAAAAATGTTACTACTTCCGCTCGCCGAGGATAAGGTATTGTAGGTACCGTACTTAATTCCTGTTCCAGCAGTGTAATTCACGTAGTTTCCAAACTTCGCGCCGGTTCCCGTGGAACCTATATCGGAATTATATGTGCCGTATGTGGACCCGGAACCATCGTTGTCTATATTGACATTCGTACCGTAGAGCGTTCCGTTTCCACCATTCGATTCAATAAAACCTGAGATTCCGGTCTTGGCCCCCGAAGAAGTCGTGAGATCATATTCCAGTGCCTTAACCGCTGTTGAGCTCGTAATAGTGCTAAATATGGTCACCTGGCTGGTGTCAATTGTCATGCGCTCACCACCCTCAATATCAAACCGGATTCGGTCTTCGTCGCTCGATTCCTCTACCTGGATCTTGGTATCGTTGTCGGTATCCGCGAGTTGAGTAGTATCACCCACGGTTGGTTGCGAACTCCAGGTCACCGTACCGGACCCGTCGGTGGTCATGACCTGGCCACCCGAGCCATCGGTGGATGGGAATTTGAATGCGCCATTAATCTGCAGGGAGTCAATATCCACGAGCCCGGTTGTGTCGATGGTTACGCGCTCTAAGGCATTGGTGTGGAAGGTCATTCCTATGGCGTCGTCGTAGCCAATTCGGCCTTCAAAATCGGAGTTTGCGTTGTTGTTGCCCTTGAAGTCGATGAAGCTAAAGGCATCATTGGCACTATTGATCTCTATACCACCATCCAGCGCATTCAAAGCAACATGGCCACTATCGAGTCCCTGTTCCCCGACAAAGAATGTATTGCCTGTGGTGCTGTCGCGATTCACCGCAACATGTCCATTGGAATCTAATACAATGAGGTTATTATCATTTGTTTCGTGCTCTATCCTAAAAAGCTGAGTGTTCTCTTCGGTTTCCAAAGTGAATTCGGTATTCAATGTCTTAAGACGGATGTATGCATCCCCACCAACTCCTTCAGCCTGTAATCTCATCGAGGAATTTCCCGTGCTGTCGACCATATGAAAATCATATTCCGGTTCCGTCGTTCCCAAGCCCATCTGAGCTTCTGAGCCCCGGATGGTCAAGCGAATGGTATCGTTGGTGAAGAGTTGAATGCGATCCGAACCTGTGGTTCCGATCAATAGATCGTTTCCGGTAGTTCCATCCAGCGTATGTTCACTGCTACCCTCCAGACCTATGTAGGCTTCTGTGCCGCCACCGTCCTGTACTAATCTAAGTCTGGGATTGTGGTCTTCATTGTTGTTATCCGTATCGGTTTCAATCAGGATTGCGGCATCCAGTGTATCTCCTCCCGAGACAACCAATTTTTCGCCAGGAGACACCGTACCAATACCAACGTTCTCTTCTCCGGTGATCGTAAGAATGTCGTAGTGATCCCAAATTCCAAAAACCATGGCATTGCCGGAAGAGTCATCACCATAGTGCCGGTATCCCCACCACGCCGAGTTATATTCGGAATTAGTATATCCGATCACGTGGGCTATTGTCTCCCCAGCGGAGATCGAATCATTCAATGCCCTTGTTGCAGACTGGAAGGTTCCAGTTCTGTCGTAATCAATGAAGAGTGGGATAGTGCCATTCGAGAAAATCGTAACCACGCCATCTACGGAGTCCGTTCCGACGCTCAGATTTCCAACCCCATGAATGTCCAGACCTGCTGCGCCGTCTCCATTGGTCAGTACTTGTTCCAGGTCGAGGCTGGCTATTGCGCTACCTGAAGCTCCGGAAGTGTTGTGGCGGTAATCCGTTCCCTGACGATGTACAAGTACATGAAAATGAACGTCCGTTGAAACGGTTGTAGAAGAGTGCTGAGTTCTTACTCTTACACTATCTGTAGTTAAGGATCCCTGCTGTAACTGCGCATGGTAAACCGCTCCCTCAATAGCTTGGACAAAAACTGCGGGAGTATCCGTGAATAATCCCGGAGTGAAGATAATATCAACCTGTCCGGCGCTCGCTCTATTTACACTTTGGATAAAGTTATCACTTTCGGATAGCACAGTTGCCGATGTTCCATTGTTCGATATTCTTGCGCTAAAAACATTAACGTCGAGTGTATCGGCGTCGAACCCACTGGTGCCATTTCCAAAGACCTTGTCGAGTTTGATGATCATTACCTGCGAATAAACCTCATCCCCAAAATTTCCGCCAGTTCCAAAGCCGTTTGTGGTCTGGGACGAGGTTCCTCTATGTTCGAGTCTAAAAGTTGTTGTAGAGTCTATTTCAAGGACAGCGTTACCAACGCTCATATTGCCTGTGTTGTCTGCGGTACTCGAGTTTTCAGGAGACCCGGCGCTAACCACTGCTGACGTTGAAACATTATAGAGCCTCGTTTGGTGGGTGCCTACTTTATATGCCGGTGCGGACCATCTCACAGAATATACCCCTTCCGATAAACTAAACTCATTTGAAGCCAAGGTCACAAAGGTTGAGTCTCCCTGCAGATCATTGAGATCCCTAACACGCCAAGCGCCGTTGGTAAAAGTCCCCCCATCAGTATTGGACGTTTTTACATCGCGAATAAGCAATATTCCAGATTCATCCACAGAAGATACCGCTGCCGCATTGCCGCTGGTGATATTAAGGGAGATAGCAGAGATAGATAACTCCCAGCCACCACCGGTATTCGTATTGGATGAATTGAAATATATGGAGTCCCCAACCTCCATAATTCCTGTCCATGCTGACAATACTCTGCCTGTTGTAGCAGAAGTTGAAGTAGTGAATCGGTTAGATCCATTGACCACAATGTTTTGTGTTCCCGAAGTAGCTGTCTTTAAATTTGAATGATTGATGGTAACCATCACACGCTGCTCTGCCCGGAAGACCGAATACGTTCCTGAGTTATCCAATTGAAGCAGACTATCGCCATCAAAGGTGAAGTTTGTCGCCTTGAGGTTGTTGGAAGTGACTGTAAATGAGGTTCCGGTATGCTGGATACTATGTACGCCAATCGAATCGGATCCACTTCCGGAAGATCCGGAACTTGATCCGGACCCAAATGTCACCCAGTTGGTTCCATCATAATAGTAGAAAGAGGAGTCATCAGTGTTGAACAACATCAAGCCTTCCGTTGGAGAGGCAATAGCATTCATTTGTGTTGTTGTCATACGCGTAGGAAGAAATCCGCGTGTGGTATCATTCAATTCAAGAGCCGCCGAACTATCGGGAGTGCCACCACCTTGATTGATGAGCATCCATTGAGCATGTCCAATATTTGCGAGGAGCATCACAATGGACAATGAAAGCATTGCCCGAATTAATCTTATGCGCCACAAGGAGCTTTTCAGGAGCGACCAGGGACTTTGTCCTGGTGAGCTCGGTTCAATATGATTCTTCCAATTCATATCTCATAGTTTAGTCGGCTTTCGAAACGCGGTAATAGACATTCGCACCTCGAAGCGTCAACGTATTAGTATTTTCCTGGGTTCTCCACCGAACCCAATAGTTGAATGCTGTATTATCAATAGTATAACCTCCAGTTCCCGTCATAGTGCTGAATGCGGCAGAAGCTGCAGTTGTTCCTGAACTTGTGGAACCCGTGGATGCCGTGGTCCCGTTGCTTAAATTTTGTCGTTGCAGTCTGCCGATTACCTCATAGATATTGTTGTTGTCTACATAGAAGTACACAATAGAATCAATGACCGCGTTCTGGGGCAAGGATAGGGGAGCATGGAAGACTGCTGAGCTTGTAATCGCGCCACCGGCAATGTAGATTTCATGACCGTTTCCAAGACCGGCCCGCTCGATGTTGCTAATGGTGGTCGAACCGATTTCCTGAAGCAGTTGGAATGCCGCGGGAGGTAGACTGTATACCCTATTCTGGTCTGCTTCATAAGTATAGTCACCATCTACCTCAATATCACCGGCGACATTAAGATGTGCGCCAGCAACGTCAGAATCTTCACCGATTCCAACATGGCCAATGGAATCAACATAAACCAATCGATCCCCGGTCCAATTGCTTGCCGAAATGATCAGTTTTCCCAAACCATCATCGTATCCATACTGGAATTTATTGGAGCCATCATCCCTGAATCGTAGCCTCACATCATTGTCGGCTGTGCCAGCACCATCGAGGTCCATCGTCATGTTTCCGGCGTTCACAACCTGGAATGTTGTTCCACTGATGATCGAATTGGACCCAAATGAGTATTGATTGGCTACGCTGTTAAAAAATGCCAGGTCCGTACCAGAAGTAATTTTGACAGCTTGAGTACCATCATTTTGATACAGATTCAAGATGGCATGCCCATTACTCCCAACGGCAACATTGAAAACGTTGGTAGAGTCTGTTTGATCCCTAGCGATGATGTAATTACTATTGGTATTCCCATTATACACGGAGAAGATTCCACCGTGGAGGTGTAGTTTGGTAAGTGGATGCTGCGTCCCGAGGCCAAATTGCCCTTGTCTGATATAGGAGTCCCCAGTCCCTGCTCTGAGGTCTACTCCAATGGTACCATCACTTTTGTGCATGTACATCTGGGCGCTGCCATTACTGTTTTGTCTAAGTCTGAAAAGGTTGGTGTCCGTGGTGCTCTTAATCGCAAAAACGGTGGTGTCACTATTCCTTGATGAAATTGAAAATTCACCGTAGCCAATCGAGTCATTGAAGATGATCTGTCCCGTGCTTTTCATCCTTAAGCGATAAGGAAGGTTATTAGGATCAGCATCATTTGGACCTCCTCTGAAATTCAAAACAGCGTCATTGGAACCTTCATCAGATCTGAACATTGTCCACGAATAGAGACCACCACTGTTCTGGAACATTAAACCTTGGTCATTTGCGTTGTTGCTTACCTGAAGTTTGATGGCACCGAGGCTGTCTCCTAAAATGTGCAAGCCTGCTTGAGGAGCTGTATGACCTATTGATATAGCGCCAGCCTGTACTTCATTATTTACTCGAAGATTTCCTCCCTGTATATGAAGTTGCTCTTGTGGCTCCAGCGTATCCATGCCAATGAAACCTGTATTCCTATCGATGAACATGCGGATTGGTAGGGAACTAGGATTTGTACTTCCTCCTGCGGCGAAGCCAAGTCCATCGTTTCCAACACGGCGTATACCATAGACATAACTAGAACCGGTATTTCGCCACGCGATACCAGTAGAATCATTGTTATTTATTGCCCTAATGGTAATGGTATTGGATGAGTCACCTGTCAAGGAAAGTAAACCTTGTGGGTCACTTGTTCCCAATCCAAATCTGCCTAGAGAATCGAGCACTGCCCTGTCTGAACCTGCAGTGCCGAAGAAGATGTTGTCATCGTCTGAGCCAGTGCCATCGGTAGTAATGTAGGTGTCTGTATCTCCGTCGCGAATTTGAGAATCGTCCACTACGCTCGACACATCAGTCCATGTTCCACTTCCATTCGCATCGGAGACTAATACGCGGCCAAGCGAAGAGCCATTGGTCATGCGGAAGTTGTCGGTCACAATTCCTCCAACTACCTCCAATGCTGAATCAGGAGTGGTGGTACCAATTCCTATCTCTCCGGTGGAATCGATGTACATCCTCATCAGGTTATTGGTTCCAAAACCAAGTGAGTTGTTTTCCTTCACCGTGAGCCTTGCACCAGAAGCGTCATTGTATCTTAGGAATAAACCATCGTTGGTAGTTAAACCTGATGTTGCAGTACTAATTCGGATGCCAGCTTGATTGTTTGACGATGTATGGACCTGTAAAAGGTTATTGGGCGAATTAGTCCCGATTCCAAGAGCTCCAAGGTTGAAGATGGTGTCGTTGTTTCCATCCGCATTCACGGCCAATACGGAATCAAGGCCAGGTGTTGAGAATGACGCAGGTGATTGCCAGGAGGCAATGCCGGCACCATCGGTGGTAAGCACTTGTCCATTTGATCCGATATTGGAAGGCAGGCGGATATTACCACCCAAGATTAGGGTATCGATGTTAACCAGGCTGTCTATCTCAACTTTATACAGGGCAGGAGCTGCTGTTCCAATACCAACTTTGCCTCCATTTCGGCCTATCTCAGTGACTCCGCCACCATCGGAAATGCGAACCGTATTGATAACGCTCCGGTTCAAATACATCGTCTGACCTGAGACAGATTCAATTTCGCCATTTCCATCAATCCGGATTGTGCGGCCATTTCCGTCATTGGTGAAATCGGAAACACCTCTAACAGTCAATTCTGCTGTAGGGGCAGTCGTTCCGATAGAAAGACTGTCGACATTTCGGATGTCGAGTCCGCCGGCATCGGCCCCAACAGCCAGTACTGATTGCAAATTCTGATTGTACTGACTTAGGTCATTACTCGCGGCGGCTGCGGCCAAGGCAGAATTGTAGCAAATGATATAATTCACATTTGCATTTATTGGGCGCGTCTCATTACCACCTGAGGAAGTAACCTGCTGTGTAGAAACGTTTGAATATATATTGTCGTAGATCGTGGCAGTTAGTGATCCTCCGGCACCAGTGGTTCTGCTAAAATCGTGCGTATGACTTTCCAGCTCATGATCCTGGGCGGAACCAACATTATCGCCGGTATTTCCTCCTGTATTCAATGCTATTCTAGAAGATGCATCCGGATCATTACCCGCTCCTAAGTCAACACCCCTTAAAAACCTACCACGGAGGTCAGGAATATTGAAGTTACCACCAGAAGCCCCCCATGCTGTGTCGATAGCGGCGAATAGTTCGCTGTATGTCGCAGTGTCCAAAGACGAGCCATCACACAGAAGGAACCCAACCGGGACATTAGAGGTATCTCCCGCAAAGGGTATGATCGTCCCTATCGGCACCGACCACTCGGTTTGCCCCAGGCTTCCTACAGTTGTCCACAGACTGCCATTATAATAGTAGAATCCGGCACTATCGGTGTTGTAAATCATCAAGCCACTAGCCGGGCTCGAAACAGAATTCATCTGGCTATTTGTCAACCTGGGAATCAGAAGCCCCCGTGTTGTATCAGCGATTTCAAGTGCGGCCGAACTATCTGGCTCTCCACCCCCCTCATCGATCTTCATCCACTGCGCCTGAGAGCTTGTCCACGCTGACCCCAGTACTACTATCAGCGCAACCCTCAACCTCAATTTGATCGTCTTTGTCATCTTACCAGCTTCCACGAATGTTCAAATCAAGGTTTGCGATAGATACATCGATATGGTGCCGTCAGCGTCGGATCCTGGAATGCCCGGTTCCGTATGCCTCCACTTCCCACAATCATCATGTTATTTTGAGAAATATCTCGCACCCACTCGTTGTCGTCTGTTTCATCGGTGAGTGTTGCAATGGCGGCTCCACTGTACCAATCACCATAACCGGGAAGTTCGTATCCACTGGCAGCGCAGGTGCTATCTGCGACAAACCATGTTGCGGTTGTTCTTTCAGCCGTTTCGATGCAGAATGTCTCGTTGACCTTGGTAAACCCTGAAGGGCAAACCAGCGTATCCGAAACCCAAACCGCATGTCCGCTTGAGCTAACAGATCGGAGGATTGCTCCTGAATCCGCGGCAAGATTTAGAATCAAAGTATCCTGGATGTAAACCAGTCCGGAATCGAAGTACCCGGCATAGTTGTTTGTACCACCGTAAGCGCTGGCATAAATACCGTAATTGGTTTCGGCATTCACACCTTCTGCCAAGACACCGTAAGCTTCGTCGGAGCCACTTCCGGTTGCCCCCCCTGTGGCCTGGAGTGCGGCACCGTAACTCAATTCATGGCCATAAACTTCGGTATAAACCCCATAACCTCTTGCAGTAGTTGTGCTGTCTCCGAGGGCATCGCCATAAAGACCATAATTGGTTCTGGCATCCTGCCCAACGCCGTAAACACCGGTAGCCTCTGATCCGGGGCCGTCATTAGAACCAATACCACTGGCGAATACACCTATTTGTGCGGTATCCGCACTCAATGCGATTGACACGATACCAACGTTTTGAATCCCTCCCGTTCCGCTTGCTTCGGCATATAACCCAGTTTTATCACCAGACCCCATACCGGTGTTGAATACATTTGCGCCGTTTGTCAGCCCGGAAGTATCCGTTCTGTTGTCGAACACAACACCATCCAGTTTGTCGTATGACACAACAAAAAGATCATGTGGTGGAAAGCTATCATTGATACCTACCCGCATTCCATCGTTGTACAGAACGCTATCACCCAGGTTGACCCATGCAGTATCGCTGCTACTGGCGGATGAAGTCCACTCCAATTCACCGGATGTAGAATTAAAGCTCATGTACTGACCGTCATCCGGCGCAGTATCAGGAAGTATCAGAGTGTATCCGTTCAATATCGAGTCAGCCGTTCCAATGAGTACTCCGGCACTTCCTGCACCATCTTCCCACAAGATATAGGGTGGTTTACCGTTTTCTGCCGGGCCTAAGTAGATGGCATTGCTGTCTTTCGGTACGATACTTAAAGCCGCATCGGGAGAATTGTCGTTTATACCCAAACCGATACTATCAAACCGCAGAGTATTGATCACATTGGTGGAATTATTCCACGTAGTACCAGCCGGTTGAGCATCCAGTAAATGGACTTGGGCGCTTCCCTGACCAAGTAAGAACATCTCACCCGGACCATCGGTCATATAGGTCGTGGAGTCGGTTAGGGTATCGAAATAGAGATTCTGTGTTACCAATGCGAACGTATCTCCCTGGTTGATGGCATTGTCGAATCCGGCTGTCCACCTTACATGGATGCTCGACAGAGCCGTATCGGTGCCGACTGCAACATTCTTCAAACTAGGTAGATATGCAGTAGTGGCACTTGTATCCCAAATGGCTGCATTGGAAGGGGCTTGCCATGTCGCAACGCCATTGGCATCGGAAGTTAGTATGCTTCCGTTGGCAGCACCACTTTGAAGTACAAGCGTATCCGAGACTACAACTTTTCCACTTCCAAAATATGCAGCTATATCCAAGGACGATCCAGAGGCCTCTGCATAAATACCATAGGCTGTATCGGACCCGCTACCGGAACCAATTGCCTCAAAATAACCACCGTAGGTAACTTCCGCATCCTGAGCCAGGGCATCAACACCATAGGCCTCACTATTGGCAATTCCACTGGCATCCGCAGTTATCACGACACCATAAGTTCCTTGTTCGTTGTCCGCATAAATCTCTGCACCGGTAGCTGAATTTCCAATTCCTCCATCTCCGGAAGTAGTTACATCAAGCCCCCAAATATCATCCGACCCCTGTGTGACCAGCACGGCACCAACCCCAACGGCACCACCTGATCCGGACCCGTCTGAAACACCCTGGAAGGCAATATTGGTGTCACCATCAAGCGCCCATACAGCTGACCCGATGGTTCTTTCTCCTCCGTCGGCAATGCCATAGAATCCGTAATACTTACCACTCGGGCCCCCTCCGTATGCTTTGGACCAAACACCGATCTTGACATCTGCGTCACCACCGGCCCACGCAGTGTAGGAGAAGATGGTATCGCCGGCTCCCGCTCCGCTGCTATAAAGTTGAGCATTGACTCCAATCAGATTTCCCGAAGAAGTAAGTGTATCCCACAGACAAAGTCTTGCGGCAGGGTTGTTCATATTGATACCCATGCGACCCATGGTATCAATGGTGAGATACTCTCGATTGCGGATGAACATACGGATGTAATCCTCATCCGGCGAATCCTCCGTCTCGATGTAGGTGTCGCCATCACCATCCTCAATGAAAGACGGAGAAGACGGGCTTACCCAACTCAAATTACCGCTCCCATCCGTCTCAAGGTACTGTCCATTTGTTCCATCCGTGGTAGGGAAGGAGAATTGATTGGCTATTCGCAGAGAATCGAATTGGGCGAGTGTAGCATACAAGGAATCAGACCACAAGGAATCCATTTCAGCAGCACCGGAAACGAGTAAATTTCGTGTTGTGCTCGTAGCTCCGATTCCAAGGTTGTTGTCGATGTACACATCACCAGCGTCGAAGTACCCGGCGTAATTTGTAGTTCCACCGGAAGCCGTACCATAGACACCGTACGCAGTACCGGAACCCAGCTTGCGCCCTTCACCGTATACACCATAGTTGGTTCCCGAACCATTGAGAGCCTCACCGTATATGCCATACTTGTCCCCACTGTTGGTACCGGTGAGAGATGCAAACACACCCTTCAAGTCCGTGGTAGAGGACTTGGCGTTGACAACGTTTATGGAGAAATTCTCATTTCCATTTTGAACATCGATGGTAGCCGAGGGAGTATTGGTTCCGACCCCGATCACGCCAACATTCAAAATGGAATCACCTCCGGCATCCTTTCCTGTTGCAAGCACGGTATCCAATGCAGGAATAAGCCCCCCGGAAATGGTCACACTATCGCGCACCTGACCGCCTTCATATATTTTCAATTCGTTCCCGATGTAGGTAAGGCTGTCGACCAGTTCATTGGTAGAACTGGTATCATTGTCAGCAGTTATGTGGGAAGCAAGATCACCCGCTACAACGGTTATGGAATCGGTGACGACAGAATCCAGATCGGCCATCTCTGTTCTCAGGGCTGCCGCCGTGTCAGAAATATCTTGGTTTTCCTCCAGGCTAGTCAGGTCGGCATTCAGCGTACCCCCATTATCCTGGATGAACAGCGAGTCGTTCATGAACGTCACACTGACGTTCTGCTCATTGGTTGAGTCATTGTCGAGGTTGGGAAGATTGGCAAACTGGGTCATGTCAACAAAGAAAGTGTCAACGTCTTCCACGATGCGGAGTGAATCCCCTACCATGGTTGCAGAAACCAATGCTTCATTGGTGGAGTCTAAATCGTTGTCGGCGCTTTCGTGTGCCGCCAAATCCGATGCTACCTGCGTTATTGAATCCGTCACAACAGAATCCAAATCCACCATACGGGTATTCAACGCTCCTGCCGAATCGATAATGGCTTGAGATTCTTCGAGGCTGGATAAGTCTGCTCCAAGTGTCCCCCCATTGTCCGTAATTTGGATAGAGTCGTTTACGAAAGCAATACCGGTATTTAATTCATTGGTCGAGTCGTTGTCGTTGTTTGGCACGTTGGCAAACTGACCCAGGTCGACAAACGCCGTATCGGAATTTTCGATAATGCGCAATGAATCATTCACCATACTCATGTCTGTGATCAATTCATTGGTACTGTCCAGGTCGTTGTCCGTTGCAAGGTGGGTGGCAAAACTTGCAGCTACTGTGGTCACAGAGTCCACAATGACAGAATCAAGGTCCCTCATTCTTGTATCCAAGGCCATGGAAGAGTCAATGATCGCCTGAGATTCTTCGAGGGAAGAAAGGTCTGCACCAATCGTACCTCCTGGATCGGTGATTTGAATGGAGTCATTGGTAAATGCAATACCCGTGTTCAGTTCGTTGGTGCTATCCAGATCGTTGTCGTTGGCAAGGTGGGTCGCAAAGCTTGACGCAACCGTTGTAACCGAGTCGATGATCAATGAATCCAGGTCTCGCATCCTGGTATCCAGAGCCATAGAAGAGTCAATGATCGCTTGAGATTCTTCAAGGGAAGACAGGTCTGCACCAATCGTACCTCCTGCATCGGTGATTTGAATAGAATCATTGGTAAACGCGACACCCGTGTTCAATTCGTTGGTCGAATCGTTGTCGTTGTTCG
The DNA here is from genome assembly GCA_965267285.1 of Salibacteraceae bacterium. Classification (GTDB taxonomy): domain Bacteria; phylum Bacteroidota; class Bacteroidia; order Flavobacteriales_G; family Salibacteraceae; genus UBA4419. Next base: position 70,959 of record OZ253948.1, read on the forward strand.
GTACATTGGCAAACTGCGCCAGATCGACGAAGCTGGTATCACCACTTTCGATGACCCTCAATGAGTCATTGACAATGGCCATACTCGAAATCAATTCATTGGTGCTGTCAAGATCGTTGTCATTAGCGAGGTGAGTCGCAAAGCTTGAAGCGACCGTAGTGACAGAATCGACAATAATAGAATCCAGATCCCTCATTCTTGTATCCAGGGCCATAGAGGAGTCAATGATAGCCTGGGATTCTTCCAAACTTGAAAGATCTGCGCCCAGTGTACCTCCAGAATCCGTTATTCTAATAGAGTCGTTGCTAAAGGTCAATGTTGAATTGAGTTCATTTGTGGCACTTAAGTCGAGGTCCGCAGCTTCGTGCGTAGCGAGGTTGGTTGCAACCTGTGTTACAGAATCTATAACGACCGAATCCAAATCCACCATACGGGTATTCAACGCTCCTGCCGAATCGATAATGGCTTGAGATTCTTCGAGGCTGGATAAGTCTGCTCCAAGTGTTCCCCCATTGTCTGTAATTTGGATAGAGTCATTTACGAAAGCAATACCGGTATTTAATTCATTCGTGGAGTCATTGTCATTCGTGGTCCCTGAAAATTGGCTCATATCGACGTAGAATGAATCGACGTCTTCCACGATTAGGAGGGAGTCACCTACCATACTGGCAGAGGTCAACGCTTCGTTTGTACTGTCCCTGTCATTATCCAGGGCCTCGTGGCTGGACAAGTTGGCTGCAACCTGTGCCACGGAGTCAAGTATTATGGAATCCAGGCCCATCATCCTCGTATTCAGCGCACCCGCCGAATCAATGATGGCCTGCGATTCTTCAAGGCTGGACAGATCTGCCCCTAGAGAACCGCCACCATCTGAGACTATGATCGAGTCATTGCTGAAGGTCACAGAAGTATTTAGTTCATTGGTAGAATCTGCATCATTGCTTGTAATGAGTGGACTCAGGTCTACAGTGGTCAGATTGCCGGCTTCCGTAATCTTCAGGCTATCGTTGGACAGGACCATGTTTGTGATAATCTCATTACTGACATCGGTGTCGAGATCGCTTGCAACATGTGAAGCCAGGTCAGATGCCACGGCATCAATGGAATCTTCTGCAGCTTTGATACGGGCCCTCAAAGCGAGAGAGGTATCTGAGATATCTTGCAGGTTGTTGTACTGTGAGAGATCTACGCCCAATGTTCCGGCTGAGTCGGTAATTTCAAGTGTGTCCCCATTTAACGTGAAACTGCTGTTGTACATGTTGGAAGGAATGGCCAGCTTGAATGTATTGACACCTCCGGTGATACCCAGTTGGACCGAGTCACCTCCTGCGGTTGGCAGTGCAATGAGATCCTGGCTATCGGTGTTGTCCATGAATGGTGAGAGGTCAACGGTATTGGTGATAACCCCATTTGCATCTATGATTTGCAGAATTTGACTCCCGGTGAGGTTGAGCGTTTGAATCTCATTGGTAGTGTCCGCATCCTGATCGGCCACGTTCACGGTTATTGAGTTACCACCTGAAATGTCTATGATTCGATCGTCGCCAAGGTTGATCAAGGACAAAGTCTGAGCACTGTCCTTAAACTGGGTCATATCGATGCCGGTTGAACCAGGATTTCCTGTAATCCTCAGTGTGTCACCTGAAAGGCTCAAATCCTGAATCTCATTGGTGGCGCTGGTGTCGTTGTCGGCAGCCAGATGATTCGCAATAGCCGCACTATCCGCCAAGACCTGCACCTTCATATTGGTGATGTCCAGTGTGTTGGTATTCACCTGGGTGATGATAGGTCCTAGGTTGATGGTGTCGTTCGTAGTTTGACGCTCCAAGATGAGGTTGGCATTGTCCAGGTATATATGCTGATCATCGGTGTTGCTCAGATACGGCCCCAAATCAATGTCGGTGGCTGAGTTGTTTCCAGTGATGCGCAGTGTATCACCAACAAGATCGAGGTCCTGTTTGTTTTCTACGTCCTTGGCGTAGAAGGCATAGGGTACAGAGAGTAGTTCAGAAGCTCCGAGTAGAATGAAGTTGGTTCCGCCATTTTCATCGATATCAACGCGCAGAAAGTGGGTGTTGGCACCCCAATCGATGGCATTCATGGCTCCTACCTGGTTTGAACCTCTTCCTATCTCAAGGTTGATCAGACCTACCTGATTTGTTGTGATCAAGTGCTCCTCTGAGAAGAGTACGGCACCATTGGGAGTACCCTCCCGGATACTCATCAGGATGTTCACCTGTTTATTGATGATAATTTGCCCCGAAGCATCTCTCAGGATGGCCTGATACTTAAATGCATCCGGCGTTTGGGCATAACTTACCAGCCCCGCTACTAAAAGCAGGAATATTGGAAATAATCTGCGCATTGGAAATAGAGTTAGTTAACTACTGAACTTTCTGTACATGAAAAGCTTTTTGGAAGCTTCCATTTTCGTCACTCACGTAAAGCAAGTAATTGGCATTAGGCAATAGGTCTAATGAAATCTCGATTACTTCTTCTGAGACATCATGGCGGGAGAGTTCTACCCCTTTCATATCTCTCAGACTAAGATTCAAGTTCTTGGCTCCTCCCGGATCGAAGAAAACAAAGGCTCCAGCCGGGTTGGGATATGCCCTCATATCGTATTGGATGGAAGGGGCTTCACCGATGGTTGATATGATCAATCGATCTTGGTGGAAACCCTGGGTGAGAAATACATTACCCGTACCGATGGTTTCGATGACAGGTTCTCCAACCGTGAAGGCCAATGTAATGTTTCCATTGTCAAAAACATCCCCTGCAGAGCCGATGACGGAGTGGTCATCTTGTGCAAAACTGAAGCTAGTGTAAAATAGCGATAAGGCCAGTAATATCGGGCGATAGGGTTTCATATATAACAAATATAGCATTCCTTTCCAGTTATAAAAATGTGAATTAGGACGACCTACAAATTGATCCGACAACCCACTTATTTCCTGTTTAACTCCTCGATTCTTTTGTTCAATTCCTCGATCATTTTTTGCTGCTCCTTGATCGCTTCAACGAGGTAGGGAATCAGTTCAGAATAGCTCACACCATACCAACCTTCTTCATCCTTGTGAACGGCATTCGGAACAACCTTTTGAAGATCCTGGGCTACGAATCCCGATGACCTTCCTTCCGGGAAGTTGCGGTCCGGAAACTCTTCGCGGTTCCAGTTATAGCTAACCCCTTCCATTGCCTGCACCGTTGCAATTGGGTTCTCAACCGGCCTAACATCCGTTTTGAACCTTCCGTCCGAGACCGTAAGGTGAAGGGCTGCGCCCGCAATGCCATTCACATGAAGTGGAAAGGAGGGGGTGCTTGTAAGGATTCCAAAGTATCCATTGGCTCCGGTCATCCGCATTCGTTCCGGTTGGAGGTGACCCCCATAGAAGATGATGTCTCCGTTTCTGTTTGCCGCACCGATCCCTCCAAACACATTGTCTCCGGCATAGATGTGCACGCTGTTCCCAAAAGGAATATTGGCTGTGTTGGAAATGTTGGCATTCCCAGCTCTTAAGATTAAATCACCCCCGGTAACCGCACTACCCCAAGAAGTGATCGATCCACCTGCCTGGACAACAAGATCATTACCTCCTGCATTCGCCCATGGAACACCAATAGTTCTGGTACCGCCACGAGACAAATACATACTTCCGTTCACTTCCATGACCGCTCCCGAAGTCACCGTTGTGGTGTTCACGCTCATTGTTCCGTTAACGGCAACCTGGTTTGTGTTAAAGTCACCCCAGATAAGCGGGGTGGCAGTAGTAGTGTTATCGATGTAGAGTTTATTACTACCGGTTTCATTATATCCGGCTTGATATCCGATGAAAACATTTCCCGTACCCGTACCGGTGGAATTGTATCCGGCCCATGACCCCAGGAAAGTATTGTTTGACCCACGGTTGAAATAACCGGACAATGCACCCAGAGAAACGTTATAGGCACCGGTTCCACCTCCTGACTGGTATCCGGCATAGTAGCCAATGCCCACATTGTAGTTTCCTCGCCGGTCATGACCGGAATAGTACCCAAGGTTTACGTTGTATGAACCAGAATTGGATGCCCCGCCATATCCGGCTCTGAACCCCATACCTACATTACCTATACCGGTGCTGAAGTAATTCGAAAAGGCTCCTACTCCTACTTGATAGTTGGAGGTGGTGGTGCTGTAGTTCGCATTGCGACCAATTCCAATGTTCCCGGATCCGGAGGAGACATTGTAGTTGGCTTGATATCCTTGCCCGACGTTATATGCACCGGTAGACAAGGCGTACAAAGCTCTGTAGCCAGCACCGATGTTGTAAGATCCCGTCACGTTGGAATTGGACATGGTTTGAAATCCAAGACCAACATTATTCCTGGCGCCTGTGGCATTGGCACCAGTGCTTTGTCCCAAATAAACATTGGACTCATTTGGCACATCAAAGACCAGAGACCCATTTGTACTTTGATCAATCCGCAGCCTTTCCGTGCCCGCCGTCAGGAAACGAATGTCATCGGCGTCGGCTGCTGCTTCGGTAAGGATTCTGGTGTCGTTGTCTGCGTCTTCCACAAAGCTTACACCCAGATTGTCAGGATTACTCCACGTACCATTACCGCTCGCATCGGAAACGAAAAGATACCCGTTGCTAGCTCCCGAGGTCATTTGGAAGGTGGTGGTTTTGGTTTTGCCCGCGACGTCAAGCAGCTCAGTAGGGCTTGTGGTTCCCACACCAACCTGTCCTCCGGCTTCAATGTACAATCTGGTATTCCCTCCTTCGTCAAATTGGAAGTCACCTCCTGTATTTGTTTGCAGCTGAAGGTTGTCTGCGCCGCCAGTGGCAATAGCCAAGCGACCAGTATTGTTGTCCTTAGTTACTGTACCGGTACCCTGGCTGGCGGTTGTCAATTTCAATTGAGCAGTACTGGCTGCACCACCGGTAGACTCAAGATTTGCTGCAACGCTTCCCTGGCGAACGTGGAGCCTGTCGGACGGAGCAGTTGTTCCAATTCCCAGACTTCCTCCATTGATAGTAACCCTTTCCGTCCCGCCGGTAGAGAATCGAATGATGTCTTCGTCGGTACTCGCTTCCACTTCCACTCTTGTGTCATTGTCCGCATCTGCAAGTTGATCTTCCTCAGCATAGGCACCTAGATAAATGGCTGTAGAGGAACCATTGTTGGTCACTTCGAGTGTATCGCTGGAGAACGTCAGATCCTGGATTTCATTTGACGAGTCGTCGTCGTTGTCTGCTACATTAATCGTGGTCCCGGATCCTCCTCCCGTGATGCTTACAATTCGATCATTTCCACTGACGGTGTGACTGACACTTTGGATTTCGTTGGTTGAATCGTTGTCGATATCAGCCACATCGAAGCTCACACTTGTCGCTCCCGTTCCCGAGATATCGATGGTTTGAGTTGTTCCGGTTCGGCCACCATCCGAGAGATTTTGAATCTCATTGCTTGCGTCATTGTCGTTGTCAGCAATGCTAAAGGTCACACCCGAACCGCTGGAAATATTGATTGTTTGACTAGTACCTGAAACACCTCCGTTGGTGAGGTTCTGCAGCTCGTTTGATGAGTTGTCATCGTTGTCTGCGACGTCAATGGTGGTTCCGGTCCCATTGGTTATGGAGATAATTCGATCTGTCCCACTCACAGTGTGACTAAGGCTTTGAAGCTCATTGATAGAATCGTTGTCGTTGTCCGCGACAGAAAAGGTGGTACCACCCGTGCCGCTGAGGGTAACATCTCTCTTCCAGGCATCAGCACTATTAACTGTGAATGAAATGCTTTGAATTTCATTTGCAGGATCATCGTCGTTGTCATTAATATCGAATGTCTGACTATTACCTCCGGAAATACCAATAGTGCGATTTGTGCCGGAATTGGTTACGGTAAGGGTCTGAGCATCTGTATTGTCGAGATAAGGTGAGAGGTCCACACTTGAGTTAGTTGTTGACGAAACATCCTTGATCTCCAATTGATGACTTCCGGTTATCGTGAGGGACTGAATCTCATTGGTGTTGTCATTATCGGAGTCACTCAAGTCAAGGCTTAATGTATTACCTCCCGAAATGTCAATGTCCTGGGTATTTCCCGTCTTGGTTCCAAGGCTTAAAGTCTGTGCATCAGTATTGTCCAGGTAGCGGGTCATGGAAATTCCCGAGTTGTTTACCGAAAGTGACAAACTATCGGAAAGCGTATCCAAGTTGAGTGTTTGTACTTCGTTGCTGGCATCCATGTCCCCATCGTTCGCCAGGTGGTTTACAAGACTCAGGGTGTCTGTTGCAATGTTTGCATTGATGGAAGCAATGGCCGCAGCATTGGTCTGACCTTGATTTACAACCGGTGAAAGGTCAATCGTATCATTGACTGATTCCCTGAACAAAACCAATTCGTCGTTTTGAAAGATCAGTTGCTGGTCATCCGTATTATCCTTGTATTGATCCATAAAGATCAAGGTGGCATTTGGATTTCCAGTTATCTCAAGAGTGTCGTTATGAAGGTCCAGATCCTGCTTGTTTTTGACCTCCACAGAATAGGCAGCCAGGGGAACGGATGAGAATTGGTTGGTGCCCATAAATGTATAAGACCCATCCATGTCGTCGTCGAGGTCTACCCTCAGGAAGTAGTCGTCGTCGGTCCAATTGATGGTGGTGATGTCGCCTACTTTATCAAAACCTCCGCCGATGTAAACATTCACAATGCCCACAATACTTGTAAGCGCTGTGTGTTTTTCTTCATAGACTGTCAGTCCGCTTGGGGAGCCTTGAAGTACTCGGAATCTCAATCCAACATTGGTCGAAGTGATCGGCGCACCGGTCGACGTTCTTAGCGCCGCCTGGTATTTAATCAGGTCGGATGTTTGCGAGATTGCAGGGAAGCATAATAGTCCGATGATGAGGCTTAGGAGTAGGCGTTTCATAATGCTTACATTTTGGGCAAAGACATGCAATTTACGAAATAAAAAAGGGAGTAATTGGCATTTTTATGTAAGTGAAACCTCAATTCGTCGCAAATCAACGATAAACAGAGTATTACAACCTAAAAACCGAGGTTTTATGGCAAAAAGAAAGGGCCCGAAGGCCCTCTCCCCATTTGTAGTAATGTCATGGTTAGTCGTTGTACTCCATGATAATTCCTACAACTCTCATTATTCCCGTGCTGGTGTCCCCAGCATTGGATCCATTTCTTCTCAAGTAAAGGTGTACCACTTTGTCGGTAGTATTGATAAAAGTTTCGGTTTTGGTCGCCTCCTGAAGGTAGTTTGCAGTGGCCGGTGGAGAAAGCGTCAAGGCTCCTGAGGTAGATGGAGACCCCCCGAGATCATCCCCAACTGCCATTCCCTGCATCCACATGGTGAAGTTGAAGTTACCGGTGTTGGTTGAGCTTGTGTAAAGCAGCCTCCAGGTGATGTTTCCGGAAGCCCAGTCAGAAGGAACCGGAATAGATAATTGTGCGTTGCCATTCCCGCCATCGGCAAAGTTCAGGCAAGGCATACTAAATCCTCCAACCGTACCATGTGTAACATTGGCATTGAAATCGGTAGCATCAAAGTCCCTGGGAGAAATCATGTAGGCCCTTTGCTTGCTGGGCATTGGCTGCCAGGTTCCATTTCCGCTGGCATCGGAGACCAGTACATCGTTGGCGGCAGGACTACTTCCGGTAATTCTGATAGACGGCGTTGTTACCAAACCGGTTGAAGTCACCGTTCCGTTAAAGGTAAGTGCATTGCTGCTGAAGTTTCCATAGATCAGCGGTGTAGAAGTTGTCGTATTGTCTATGTACAAAAGATTCGAACCCGTTTCATTATACCCGGCATTGTATCCTATGAATACGTTTCCACTTCCTGTGCTATTGGCATTATAGCCGGCAAACGCCCCAAGAAAGGTATTGGTGCCCCCGGTGTTTTCATAACCGGCATATGCTCCAAGAGCAGTGTTGTAGCTTCCGGTGCCACCGCCTCGCATGTAACCTGCAAAGGGTCCGACGCCCACGTTGTAACTTCCCCTGCGCTCATAGGCAGAGAAGTATCCCATACTCACATTGTATATGCCGGTGTTGGATGTCACTCCGTTACCAGAATGATATCCCACGGCCGTATTTCCTGCTCCGGTCGCATTGTAGTTTGAATATGAGCCTACCCCGACATTGTAGTTCGCCGTAGTATTTCGGTAGTTTGCGTTTCTTCCAATTCCAACATTCTCAGATCCCGTTGTTCCGCTGAAATTCGACTGCTGACCAATGGCAATGTTGTATCCACCGGAACTCAGGCTGTAATTCGCAGCGTAACCCATTGCTGCGTTGTAACTTCCGGTAACCGTGCCATTTCCATGAGCTAAGTATCCAACACCTACATTTTCCAAATTGACACTTGCAAATCTTCCTGCCAAGCCTCCGAGGTAGGTGTTAGTCTCATTGCGGATGTCCATGATTGTAGCTCCGTTAGTGGCCGTCCTAATTCTAAGGTATTCTGTCCCGGCAATATGCATCCTGAGTTGGTCATTGTCCGCCGAAGATTCGGTCAGAATCCGCGTGTCTCCATCGGCATCCTCCACGAAATTTACGCCCAAGGTCGAGGGGTCTGTCCAGGCCACTACACCGGACCCATTACCTACCATAAAGGTTCCTGCGCTTGCGCCGGTTGTCATGGTCAGGTTGCTTGTCCGTGTTGTTCCATTTACATCCAAATCTGCAGCCGGGCTAGTCGTTCCAATTCCAACATCGCCACCTGCCTCAAGGATAATGTCCCTGGTTCCTGGCGTAAATAAGTGTCCATAATCGGAAGCGGTCTGATAGCGGATTTGGAAGTAATCCGATCCGCTCTCACCAATAAATAGATTTGGATTGGACGTACCCATGATATTCTGACGATCGGCTACTTCTACACTCGCCCCATACTGTAGGTTGTTGGTTCCTACACGAAGGGAAGAGGTTCTGGCAGTACCCGTTACATCCAGATTGTAAGATGGACTTGAGTTAGCGATACCAACATTGGCACCGCTGATGGTCATGCGCTCCGTGCCACCTGCTGTGAATCGAATGACGTCTTCATCCGTTGAAGCTTCAACTTCTACACGTGTATCGGAGTCACCGTCATTCAGTTGATCTTCGCTTCCAAAGCTGCTGAGGTCGACGCCATTTCCACCGCTAATGATTACCGAGTCGTTCTGAAAGGTAAGCGTCTGCATCTCATTGGTTGCATCGTTGTCATTATCGGCCACATCGATGGTCGTACCCGTTCCCCCGGAAATGTTGATGGTCCGGTTGGTTCCTGAAGTCGTATTACTCAGGTTTTGAGTATCGGTATTGTCGAGGTAACCCGAAAGATCTATAGTCGTTGCCGAGCCATTATTTGTAATGGTCAGATTGTTTCCGGACAAAGACAAGTCTTGAATCTCATTGGTTCCGTCATTGTCATTATCGGCCACATCAATGGTTGTACCCGTCCCTCCCGAAATGTTGATGGTTCGGTTGGTTCCTGAAGTCGTATTACTCAGGTTTTGAGTATCGGTATTGTCGAGGTAACCCGAAAGATCTATAGTCGTTGCCGAGCCATTATTTGTAATGGTCAGATTGTTTCCGGACAAAGACAAGTCTTGAATCTCATTGGTTCCGTCATTGTCATTATCGGCCACATCAATGGTTGTACCCGTCCCTCCCGAAATGTTGATGGTTCGGTTGGTTCCTGAAGTGGTATTGCTCAAATTCTGTGCGTCGGTGTTATCGAGGTAAGAAGACAAGTCAATTGTGGTCGCCGATCCGTTGTTGGTAATCGTTAGATCATTGCCGGATAGGGATAGGTCCTGAATCTCATTGGTACCGTCGTTGTCATTATCGGCCACATCGATGGTTGTACTGGACCCGCCACCTGAAACCGTGATGGTCCTGTTTGTTCCTGAAGCAGAGCTTCCCAAATTCTGGATCTCATTATTAGCATCATTGTCGTTGTCAGCCACATCGATTGTCGTACCCGTTCCCCCGGAAATGTTGATCGTTCTGTTCGTACCAGAGGTGGTGTTGCTCAGGTTTTGAGCATCGGTATTGTCGAGGTAGCCCGAAAGATCTATAGTCGTTGCCGAGCCATTATTTGTAATGGTCAGATTGTTTCCAGACAGCGACAGGTCTTGAATCTCATTGGTGCCGTCGTTGTCGTTATCGGCCACGTCGATTGTAGTTCCGGTTCCGCTTGAAATATTAATGGTTCGGTTGGTTCCTGAGGTGGTAGAACTTAAGTTCTGAAGTTCATTCAATGTATCGTTGTCAATATCTGCAACATCAATCGTTGTACCCGTGCCTCCGGAAATGTTGATCGTTCTGTTCGTGCCAGAGGTGGTGTTGCTCAGGTTTTGAGCATCGGTATTGTCGAGGTAACCCGACAGATCAATTGTGGTAGCCGATCCGTTGTTGGTAATAGTCAGATTGTTTCCTGAAAGAGAGAGATCTTGAATTTCATTGGTGCCGTCATTGTCGTTGTCAGCCACATCGATGGTCGTACCCGTTCCCCCGGAAATGTTGATGGTCCTATTGGTTCCTGAAGTCGTATTACTCAGGTTTTGAGTATCGGTATTGTCGAGGTAACCCGAAAGATCTATAGTCGTTGCCGAGCCATTATTTGTAATGGTCAGATTGTTTCCGGACAAAGACAAGTCTTGAATCTCATTGGTTCCGTCATTGTCATTATCGGCCACATCAATGGTTGTACCCGTCCCTCCCGAAATGTTGATGGTTCGATTGGTTCCTGAAGTGGTATTGCTCAAATTCTGTGCGTCAGTGTTATCGAGGTAAGAAGACAAGTCAATTGTGGTAGCCGATCCGTTGTTGGTAATCGTTAGATCATTGCCGGATAGGGATAGGTCCTGAATCTCATTCGTCGCATCGGCATCGCCATCGGCTACATCGATCGAAACGGTAGTTGAGGTATTTGAAGTACCCAGGGTATATGTTGTACCGCTCTGGTTCAGGCTGAGGATCTGATTATCGTTGTCCTGGGCATATCCCGAGAGGTCGACAGTCGTAGCTGAGGCATTATTGGTAATGCTCAAACTATGGCCGGAAAGTGTGAGATCCTGGATTTCGTTTGTATTGCTGCTATCCTGATCAGCTACATTTATGTTGACGCTATTACCATTGGAAATGGAAATCGATCGACTGTTACCTGTATTAAAACCGGTAGCCAAAGTTTGGGCATCGGTGTTATCCAAATACTGAGAAAGGCTCACCTTGGATCCTGATCCCGAAATTTCCAAAGTGTCGTTGCTCATATTCAGCGATAGCGTTTGCAGCTCATTGGTGTTGTCCATATCCTGATCATTGGCCAAGTGCTGAAGTAAGCTCAATGTGTCGGTAGCAATTGTATTTTGAATCTGTGCAATGGAAGAAGCATTCACCAATCCCTGGTTGACAATCGGACTGAGGTCAATTGTGTCGTTCAGGGTCTGTCTGAACAATACCAATTGGCTATTCTGGTAGATCAGTTGCTGGTTGTCGGTGTTGTCCCGAAATGCCGACATGTCGATCACCGTAGGAGCCGGAGTGCCAGTGATAGTGAGGCTGTCATTGCTCAGCTTGAGATCCTGTTTGTTTTCCACGTCCCTGGCCATGAGTGAGTAAGGCACCGACGTCAATTGGCTAGTACCCATCACATCGAATGAGCCATCGAGGTCGTCGTCCAATTCGACTTGCAGAAAGAATTCGTCGTTACCCCAATCTACGCCACCAATTGTTCCGACCTTGTCGAAGCCAGCGCCAATATGCAGGTTGACAAGACCAACCAGGTTGGTCATAACCGTATGCTTTTCTTCGTATACAGAAGTACCGTTGGGCGTCGTTTGGAGAATGGAGAATCGCAGCGTTACACTTTTCTGCTGGATTGGTGAACCAGTAGCGTTGCGAAGTACTGCCTGGTATTTTATGAGGTCGGATGTCTGCGACCAAAGTGGTGCGACAATCAAGGTTAGCAGACCGGTGAGCAATAGTGATTTTATGGTGTTCATTTCGAGATCTATATAATGTACACGCGAATTTCCCTTTTTATCGTCACGGGTGAATTCGAATTCGATATTCTGCTTTTTTTGTCTGTGTGATTGAGATAGGTAACACCCTCGTATCAAGAGAATTGTTAGACGAAGAGTTTATGTGCAACTTGTCTAAATGTAAGGGCGCATGTTGCGTAGAAGGTGATGCGGGAGCTCCTTTGGAAGAGGAGGAGCTTGGGACCATAGATGAACTCGCTGAGCATGTTAAGCCAATGCTGCGTCCGGAGGCGATTGAGGCTCTCGACAAGCAAGGCAATTATACTGTCGATTCCAATGATGGGGGGTGGGTAACAACCTTGGTGGATGAAAAAGAATGCGCTTTTGTAATCTTCGAAGAGGATGGAAGCACCAGGTGTTCATTCGAAAAACTATACCTCGAAGGAAAGAGCACGTTTCGCAAGCCCGTGTCCTGCCAATTGTACCCGGTGAGGATCACCCGGTATCGGGAATTTGACGCGGTGAATTATGATCGGTGGGACATTTGTTCTTCGGCTTGTGAGTTGGGGAAGGAGAACGGAGTGAAGGTCTATGAATTTGTAAAAGATGCCCTCATCAGGAAGTACGGTGAAGCATGGTATGAAGGGCTCAAAAGAGCCGATGAACTTCGTGGTAAAATATAAGCGAATCTTTTAATATCGATTCCATATTCAAGACTATTTTGGAGAAAAATCCAAGCCGGCAAAGCTCAAAATCATGTCCTTCAACCATTTGCGAGAACCATCTTTTTTTTGAACACGACGATGTGAATTTGCCGTGTTGAAAACTTGAAGCGAATGTGAATTAATAGACGTTGCACGCTCCCATTTTTTTGTGAAAATTTGTCTTGTCAAAATTGGTGAAGTAGCCCCTTCTCCGATTGGACGACCCAAGAACGCAGTTTCTCAAGTATTTAGAAATCAACACGTTAAGCAGAAAATGCCATGTCTGCTTGAGGGACCTCGTTTGCTAAAAATTGAAGTAGTACATCGAATTCTACAAGCAGATGGAGACGAACGAAAAGACCACCCCAGCCGAAGTTGAAGCCACTTCAGCAGCTACGGAAACGAGTAGCATACTAACCCAGGAAGAGCTCATTACAAGGGAGCCAATTCTTCAGGACAACCCAAATCGCTTTGTCCTTTTTCCAATTGTTCACGACGACATATGGCAATGGTACAAAACCCAACAGGCTTGCTTCTGGACGGCAGAAGAAATTGACCTTGGGCCGGACCTCACAGATTGGGAAAACAAACTAAATGACGACGAACGATTTTTCATCAAACATGTACTCGCATTCTTTGCCGCGAGCGACGGAATCGTAAACGAAAATCTCGCAGAGAATTTTGTCAATGAGGTTCAGTATACCGAAGCAAAATTCTTCTACGGATTTCAAATTATGATGGAGAATATCCATTCCGAAACGTATTCCCTGCTTATCGATACTTACATCAAAGACAAGGAAGAGAAGAATAAGTTGTTCAACGCCATCGAAACAATGGACTGCGTGAAGAAGAAGGCCGACTGGGCGCTTCGATGGATTGATCAAGGCACGTTTGCCGAACGGCTTGTAGCCTTTGCCGCAGTGGAGGGAATATTCTTCTCAGGAAGTTTCTGCTCGATCTTCTGGTTGAAGAAGAGAGGGTTGATGCCAGGGCTGAGTTTTTCAAATGAACTCATCTCCAGAGACGAAGGACAGCATTGCGACTTTGCATGCCTGCTATACAACAAGCACCTCATCAACAAGCTACCAAAGTCGGTAGTGGAAAAGATCATCACGGATGCAGTGGAGATCGAAAAGGAATTCATCCTGGATGCTCTGCCTGTGAGGCTCATTGGAATGAATTCTGAACTCATGAGCCAGTACATCGAATTTGTAGCCGATCGCCTCTTGGTGGAACTTGGAAACCCCAAGGTGTACAACTCAGAAAACCCCTTCGATTTTATGGACCTTATTTCGTTGCAGGGGAAAACAAACTTCTTCGAAAAACGAGTGGGCGAATACACCAAGGCCGGTGTAAAGGGGGGTGCCAGCGTAGAGAATTTCAACTTCACCACCGACGAAGACTTCTAAATCATTAATACACAAAAACGGGGAACTAAGGATGTACGTAATAAAAAGAGACGGTAGAAAGGAAGCAGTCAAATTCGATAAAATCACCGCAAGGATAAAGAAGCTTTGCTACGGACTAAACCAGGTAGTGGATCCCGTGAAGATATCCATGAGGGTTATCGAAGGGCTCTACGAAGGAGTGACCACCAGTCAGCTCGACAACCTCGCTGCAGAAGTAGCCGCCTCCATGACAACCATGCATCCCGACTATGCCTTGCTCGCCTCAAGGATCGCTGTTTCCAACTTGCACAAGAGTACCAAGAAGTCCTTCACCGAAAGCATGACCGATCTCTACGAATACGTCGACGAGAATACAGGCAAGAACGCCCCACTGATTGCCGATGATGTATTTAAGATCATTCAGGAGAATAGAGAGTTGTTGGATTCCACCATCATCTACGATCGCGACTTTGGCTATGACTACTTCGGTTTCAAAACACTGGAGAGAAGTTACCTTCTCAAGATCAACGGACAAATCGCAGAGCGACCTCAGCAAATGCTCATGAGGGTGTCCCTGGGAATTCATAAGAACGACATCGATTCTGCAATCAAGACATACGAACTGATGTCGGAGCGATGGTTTACCCATGCCACACCTACACTATTCAACTCCGGCACACCAAAGCCGCAAATGTCGAGTTGCTTCCTGCTCACCATGAAGGACGACAGCATCCCGGGTATCTACGACACCCTAAAGCAGTGCTCTCAGATTTCACAATCGGCGGGTGGAATTGGCTTGAGCATTCACAATATCCGAGCAACGGGTTCTTACATTCGAGGCACCAATGGGACTTCCAACGGAATCGTTCCTATGCTCAGGGTGTTCAACGATACAGCCCGATATGTCGATCAAGGTGGAGGCAAGAGGAAAGGATCGTTTGCCATCTACCTGGAGCCATGGCACCCGGATGTATTCGAATTCCTTGAGCTCAAAAAGAATCATGGTAAGGAAGAGAATAGGGCCAGGGATTTGTTCTACGCCCTTTGGATCCCGGACTTGTTCATGGAACGTGTTAAGGCAAACGCCGAGTGGTCACTCTTTTGCCCGGATGAGTGCCCGGGTCTCTACGACAATTGGGGTGAAGAGTTCGAAAAGCTCTACAACAAGTACGAAAAGGAAGGTAAGGCACGCAAAACGATCAACGCCCAGGACCTGTGGTTTAAAATCCTCGAGTCGCAGATCGAAACAGGCACACCATATATGTTGTACAAGGATGCAGCCAATGGAAAATCAAACCAGCAAAACCTCGGCACCATCCGTTCGTCAAACCTATGTACAGAGATTATCGAATACACAGCGGAGGATGAAGTTGCCGTTTGCAACCTCGCTTCATTGGCGCTGCCCAAGTATGTCATCGATGGCAAATTTGACTTCGACCGGCTCTTTGAAGTGACTTACCAGGTTACCAAGAACCTCAATAAGATCATCGACAACAATTACTACCCGGTTCCGGAAGCCAAGCGAAGTAATATGCGTCACAGGCCGATCGGATTGGGTGTACAGGGACTTGCTGATACCTTCATCATGATGAGATATCCTTTTGAATCCGATAAGGCGCGGCAACTCAACAGGGATATTTTCGAGACAATCTATTACGCAGCCATGACGGCTAGTAAGGATCTTGCCATCGAGGACGGGCCGTATGAAACGTTCAAAGGTTCTCCGCTGAGCGAAGGAAAATTCCAGTTCGATCTCTGGGGAGTAGAACCAAGCGATCGATGGGAGTGGGATGTACTTCGCGATGAGGTGAAAAAACACGGGGCGCGAAACTCTTTGCTCGTCGCACCTATGCCAACGGCTTCTACCGCTCAGATTCTTGGAAACAACGAGGCGTTCGAACCCTATACTTCTAACATCTATTCCAGGAGAACACTTTCGGGCGAATTTGCCGTAGTTAACAAACACCTGCTTCGTGATTTGGTGAAGCTTGGCCTTTGGAACGAAACCTTAAAGCATCAATTGATGGCGGCCAATGGGTCGGTTCAAGATTTGGACATTCCCGAGAATCTCAAGGAACTCTACAAGACAGTTTGGGAGATCTCTCAGAAGGCCATTATCCAACAGGCAGCGGACAGGGGCGCCTACATTGATCAATCACAAAGCCTCAACATCTTCATGGAGGATCCAAATTTCGGCAAGCTCACATCCATGCACTTCTTTGGTTGGGAGTCCGGACTGAAAACGGGTATGTACTATCTCCGAACCAAGGCTGCTACAGATGCGATTAAGTTCACGGTAGACAAAACCAAGGTGGAGGAACCTTTAGAAGAAGAAATTCCAGTAGAAGCTCAAATGCAAGAACCTCAAGCTGGAGATAGCATTTAGTTAGAAAATCTAGAGCAGTAGAGATCCCGTTAGTTGAAGTTTCTCATGAACTCCAACTGCGGGATTTCTTTTTTGTGCCTATTGGTGAATAACCGAAATCAAGTGCGACGATGTGCGCTTTTCTTCCTTCAGGTTGAGAAAGTAGAACCCGGGAACAAACTCAGACACATCAATCATTGAATTATCCGCATTGATACTGCCATTGGCAATGGATCGTCCTTGCAGGTCTGTAATGCTCCATTCGGCAGACTTAATTCCCTCGATGTGCAGAGCAGTACTGGCCGGGTTAGGATAAATACTCATGACCTTGTTCCATTCACGAACGCCTGCCGGAGGCCCCACTTCCAATGTTTCGGTGTGTGCAGAAGTACATCCTGCAGGAGATGTGGCCGTCACTGTGATCACCTTTGTGCCCTGGTCGGGGAAAATGAAATATGGATTTTCTCCGGCTCCCGTCCCTTGCGTTCCAAAACTCCAGATCTGGCCAATACTTCCACTACCAGTGAAAGTAAACCATACGGTGTCGAGCGCATTTGGATTGGTGGGTTGCATGGTGAAAGAAGCGGTCGGATCGTCCGCAATGGTCACAAATTCTTCATCCGTATCTCCTCCACAGCCATTGCTATCGGTGAGCACGATGCTATAATTTCCACTGGTGCTGTATACATACCAGGCGGTATCTTTTGTCGTAGAAACAGTATTGCCATCGCCCATATCGTATTGATGGGTCACATTGGTATTGAAGAACGAAGTTGATCTCAACATAATGCTGTCGCCCTTACAGGCAAGCTCAGGTGTAACTGAAAAGTTTGCCGTGGGATTTGCACCTGGGATCAAGTGCACGGTGCGTGCATATGCATCGGTATTTCCGCAGGTATTGGTAATGGTGTGTACCACGGTATAATATCCCGGAACTCCATAGGTATGTGTAGGAGAAGCGGAAGTCGAGGTGTTCCCGTCACCGAAATCCCAATGATGTGTACCAGCAGGGTCCTGAGGATTAAAATCTACTGGTGAGTTATAGCAAATACCGGAAAAGGGAGAGGAAGTGGTAAACCATGCAGAAGCAGGGCGGTTACCCACTGTATAGACCCGTACGAATGTATCGCGTATACCACAATATGATTCGCCAACAATGGTAATGTCGTAGGTTCCTGCAGTTGCAAAGCTGTGGGAGAATTCTGCACCCGAACTATCAGAGAATGTAGTTCCGTCACCGAGGTCGTAGTGGAAGTTTACCATGCCTTGTCCAAACGTTCGGATGTTGATAGACTCTCCCGGGCAGGATGTTGCCGGGTTAACAAATCCAAAGACATTTGCAAATGTGCTGTCCACGATGTCGATCGTACGCATCACAGTGTCAGAAGCACCGCAACTTGTAAATCCGATAACCTCGATGTCGTATGTGCCTTTGGTGCTGTAGGAATGGTCGATCGGAAGGGTGGAAGTGTTTACAATATTACCATCCCCATAGTCGATCACATAACTGTTTAGTGGATTGAAAGAGCTAATGGTAACCGGTTGCCCGGGACACGCTTCAAAAAACGGACTCATTCCTATGAACATGTTATTTGCGTTTGTATTGCTCACCACAACCGTATGGGTGTCGGTATCGGTACCGCATTGGTTTGAAGCATTAAGGGTTACCAGATAGGTTCCCAAGCTATCGTAGGAGTGGAATGCTGTTGGGCCCGGGTCTGTGTTACCGTCGCCAAAGTCATAATAAAGGGTGTCTTCGTAATTGGTGAAGTTACCGAACTCGATTAACTCTCTGGGACAAGCATACCTTGGAGTGTTCAACATCCATGTAGAAGGAATCAAGTGAGATGCAGTGTCAAACTCCAGAACCTTGGTCACAGTATCGTTTCCACAAGTCCCGACCGTGATCAACTTAACGTTATAGGTAGCCTTGGCATTGGGCCAGGTATGCGTCGGGTTGTGCAGAATAGATGCGCCGCCATCGCCAAAATCCCATAGCAGGGAATTGTAATCATTCGAAGTATTGTTGAGCCCGACTTCAGATCCAACACAATAAATACCATCGAATTTGTTAAAGAAAAAGTTGGCATTACTTGGACCTTTAATGTGGATGAACTGAATCGCAGTATCCGCACTGGAGCCATCTGAAGCGATCAGCCTTACTTCAAAGGTATTGCTGAAAATATAGCTGTGCGTTGGATTGGCAGACGTGGCGGTATTGAAATCGCCAAAGTCCCAATCGTAGGTCGTTGCACCGGTAGAGGTGTTCGAAAATGAGATCGTAGATCCCGTACAAGTGGTTCCGGAATAAGTGAAACCAGCCGTGACTTGGGCGCTCATAGGCAGCCACAATACGGCAAGGGTAACAAGAAGGATAAGTTTTTTCATTAGATGAGGTTTTGGAATTGAAGACATAGTACTACATACCTAATACGCAGAAGTCCTCTCAGCAGTGGGGATGGCTAATGTACGGATTCTAGCCTTAGGTTGCTCACAGACCCAGCAAGATCTCTTCAGGATCTTTTCCTCCAAACATGATCTTCGTCGGATTCTCGATCATTTCCTTGATGGCCTTGAGGAAGGAAACGGACTCCTTTCCGTCGATGATACGGTGGTCATAACTCAGCGCCACATACATTACCGGGCGGATCACTACCTGACCATCAACGGCCACTGGTCGCTCAACAATGTTGTGCATTCCCAGGATGGCACTTTGAGGCGGATTGATGATTGGAGTGCTCATCATGGATCCAAAGACTCCGCCATTTGTGATCGTGAAGGTTCCGCCTTCCATATCTTCCAGTGCAATCTTTCCTTCACGTGCTTTGACGGCCAGTCGTTTGATTTCGGCTTCGATTTCTGCCAGGCTCATTTGCTCGGCATTTCTTACAACGGGAACCATAAGGCCTTTTGGAGAGCTCACCGCGATTCCGATATCCGCATAATCGTGGTATACCAATTCCTGGTCGTCGATCATGGCATTTACCGCCGGGAAAAGATTGAGTGCTTCTGTGGTGGCTTTTGTAAAGAAGGACATGAATCCAAGGTTCACCTCGTGATGTTCCCGGAACCTCTCTTTGTATTTGCTGCGCAGGTCCATCACATTCTTCATGTCAATTTCATTGAATGTGGTAAGCATGGCTGTTTCGCTCTTCACGGCAACCAATCGCTGAGCTACCTTGCGTCTGAGCATACTCATCTTTTCACGCCGTTGTTCACGGGTACCACCCCATCCTCCGGTTGCAGTCGCATCGAATCCCCCGGCCATGAACCGGGCCACATCCGACTTGGTGATACGTCCGTTGGGGCCACTTCCTTCGATATTCTTTGCCGCCAGATCATTTTGCTTGATCATCTCCTTGGCCACCGGACTAGCCTTCACATCAACTGCGGCGGCGGTAGCGGTAGGTGCCGCCTTTTTTTCTTCAGCTTTTGGTTCGGGGGCAGGCGCCTTTTCAGCTGGCACAGCTTCTTCTACAGCCTTGGCCTTGCTCTCACCCTTGACAGATGTGTCGATAGTGCAAACGACCTCTCCGACCTTTACGGTAGCTCCTTCTTCTGCGACCAATTTTATCTGCCCAGCAGCCTCAGCCGTCAATTCGAGTGTAGCCTTGTCCGAATCAATCTCGGCAATCGCCTGATCCAGATCTACATATTCTCCATCCTCAACGAGCCATTGGGCGATTTCCACTTCGGTGATCGATTCACCTGGGCTCGGTTGTTTTACTTCGACAATCATCGGGGGGAAATTATGAATTAAATGCTTGGTCCATCAATACGTTAAATCTTTTCTGGTGTTGTGTCGAAGATCCGGTTGCGGGTGATGCACTCGCCGGACGCGAAACAAACTTGAGCGGCACCATGGTGAAATGGGTGGCCATGAATTGCAGCGGCCCCATATTGGCTGGCTCTTCTTGTGTCCACACCCAATTATCGCAGTTCTTGTACTTTTTGATAATTCCTTCGAGTTGCTTTTCAGGGAATGGGTACATCTGCTCCAACCGAACGATGGCTGTGTCCTTCACTTTGAGCTCCTTTCGTTTGTCAAGCAAATCATAATAGATCTTACCGCTGCAGAACAAGACCTTTTTCACATCGGCGGCTTTCACCTCACTATCGTCAATGACCTCCAGGAAACCTCCTTTAGAGAATTCGGAGAGGTCCGAAACGCAAAGCGGATGCCTCAAAAGACTTTTTGGTGTGAATGCGATGAGCGGGACTCTGAAATTTCGGGACAGTTGTCGGCGCAAAGCGTGAAAATAGTTGGCCGGGGTTGTGCAATTCACGATTTGCATGTTCTCCTCTGCGCACAATTGAAGGAAGCGTTCGAGACGAGCACTGGAATGTTCGGCGCCCTGACCCTCATATCCGTGAGGAAGCATTAGTACAATTCCATTTTGCGCCTTCCACTTATCGTCGGCTGCGCTCAGGTACTGATCAATGACAATTTGGGCGCCGTTGTTGAAATCACCAAACTGAGCTTCCCATATTATCAATTCATTTGGACTCGCCATGGCATAACCATACTCAAAGCCAAGCACAGCGTATTCACTCAGAAGCGAGTTGTAGATCATGAACTTGCCCTGATCTTTTGTAAGGTGCGCATGTGGAATGTATTGTTCCTCACTATCCTCTACCGTGATGACAGCATGACGGTGAGAGAATGTTCCCCTCCTAACGTCCTGACCGCTGATCCGTACGTTGTGACCTTCCTGAAGCAAGGAACCATAGGCCAATAGCTCCGCCATGGCCCAATCCAGGTTCTTTCCCGATTCAATCATTTCAGCTCGTTGACCAATGAGCCGTTGTATTTTCTTGAAGAACTGTTTGTCTTCTGGAAGCGTGGTAATTTTTTTACCGATGCTCTTGAGGGTGCGAAGATTGACACCCGTATCAGGTGATTTATCAAAGTCTTCCGGGTCGTATTCGTCAAATCCATCCCACTCCGCATCAAGGAAGTGATCGATAACCCCGATCCGGGTCTTTTTACTTTCGTCAAGATGGTATTGCAATACCGAGGTATAGTCGGTGGTCATCTTATCCATCTCCTCCTTAGACAGGACTCCTTCGCTGAGCAGTTGATTCTGATAATGAATCTTTGGGTTCGGATGCTTTGCGATGGCCTTGTAAAGGACGGGTTGGGTAAACCTGGGTTCATCACCTTCGTTATGGCCGTATTTCCGGTAGCACAACAGGTCGATAAATACATCTTTGTTGAACGTCTGGCGGTATTCCATAGCAAGCAATACGGCCCTTACCACGGCTTCTGTATCGTCTCCATTCACGTGAAAGACTGGCGATAGGGTCACTTTTCCAACATCCGTACAATAGGTGGATGTTCGGCCATCTATGTAATTGGTGGTAAATCCAATCTGGTTGTTCACTACAATGTGAAGGGTACCCCCAGTGCGATAACCCTCAAGTCCGGCCATTTGAACCTCTTCATACACAACACCTTGCCCTGCGATGGAGGCATCTCCGTGTATGATTATGGGGCATATATTACCTTCATCTTCCAGGTATTTGTCGATCTTACTCCGCACCAATCCCTGCACGATTGGTCCAACAGTCTCCAGGTGAGACGGATTGTGCGACATGGTCAACTTGACCTTCTTTCCCTTGGTCGTTTCTCGTTCGCGTTCGTAACCCAAGTGATATTTCACGTCTCCGTCGAAGAGGTCTTCTTCGTACTCCACACCATCAAATTCGGTGAAAATGACCGAGAAGGGCTTTTTGAAAATATTGGCCAAAACATTGAGCCTTCCTCTATGCGCCATGCCAATGACAAATTCCTTGATGCCCAGATTGGCCCCCTTTTCTACGGCATACCATAAAGATGGTATCAAAGACTCACCGCCTTCGAGTGAGAAACGTTTTTGCCCAACAAACTTCTTTCCCAGGAATTGCTCGAAATCGACGGCCTGCGCAATGCGCTTGTAGATTTCCTTTTTCTCTTCGGGTGTAAAATTGGTCTTGTTCCGGTTGGCCTCAATTTTTTCCTTAAACCAGTTCACAACCTTGGGGATGCGGATATACATGTACTCCATACCCAGTGAGGCACAGTAGGTTTGTTCAAGGCTCTCAATGATGTCTTCAAGCTTTGCCCGCCCAAGCCCTATCTCGCTTCCAGCTTCAAATTCGGTCTGAAGATCGGTCTCGGCCAATCCATAATTCTCAATATCAAGTGTCGGTTTATATGTCCGACGCGTCCTCACAGGATTGGTCTTGGTAAAGAGATGCCCACGAGCGCGGTAGTCATTGATCAGATTGATGACCTTAAATTCTTTTTGAACATTCTCCGGAATAGCACCGTTGGACTCAAAATCGGTTCTGGAAAAGTCAAATCCTTCAAAGAATTTCTTCCAACCAAAGTCAACGGATTCGGGGTCTTTTTTGTAGGACTGGTAAAGCTCCTCGATGGCATTTACATCGCTGTTTCCTACATAGGAAAACTTATCCATAGGTGTGTTTGCTGTTGAGCTAAGGCAAATCTAATAATTTGGGTCAATGACCTTCACGCAATAAATCAGTTCTTGGGCACGTGTTCACCTCGCTGAAGCTTCATCACTTTTTGCGTACGAGTATAGGCTGTGAAGGCCGCTAACCTGGCAACCGTGAACCCAACTGTCCCATCCAGAAATCCAAGCCTGAGGAGGTATGAGCGAACAAAGCTCCAAACGGGTTTCAAGACGAGGTGAAAGGCATTGAGTCTTACTCCCTTGTTGAATCGATCATGGGCTCCCCAGTTGGTGTACCGATCGAGCTTTTTCATGTAGTGATCCATGCCTTTATAAGTAAAGTGGATCAGGCGATGCTTTAATCTGCCTATGCTGCCAGTTGTCTGGATCTCAGCATGTACATGCAAGTCTTCGTATCGGCAGGTATCCCTCTTAAAGAGCCGGATCACGGCATCTCTTTTCCAGTCGCCCCAGCGAACCAGTTTTCCCTGAAAGTGGTTGGTGCGACCTATCCAATATGCATCATGCTCAGGTGATTCCAGTTCCTCACGTATTTCCTTTGCCAGCTTCTCCGTGACGCGTTCATCGGCATCAAGAAGAATAATCCATTCGTGTTCGGCTTGAGGAATAGCCCAATTCTTTTGACTTGCAGAGTAAGCATATTCGCGTTCGACGACTTTAGCACCGTGTTCCTTGGCCAGGCTAACGGTTTTGTCCGTACTCAGGGAGTCAACTACGAGGATTTCATCGGCCCAGCGCACGCTTTTGATGGCCTGTGCAACGTGTTCCTCCTCGTTGAAAGTGGGAATGATGGCAGTGATCCTGGTCACGGGGCAAACTTAGTACTTTGATTCAGCCAAGAATTTCGATCAACGATATACATTTACAACGCCGTGGTCAGGATTTTAGCGCTTCTTTTACTGTCTTCCTTGGGTGTACAGGCTCAGCCGGATTCGCTTATTCAAAAGCTGAACGAAGCCGAAAATGATACGCAACGCGCCTATGCCATCTACGACATTTCGGTCAAAACCTACCAAAGCGAACCTAAAATCAGCAGGGTCTTTGGGGATAGCGCACTAAAGCTTTTCAAGAGCCTCGGTATGAACGAGATGGCTGGCAGGGCGAGCAGCCATATGGGTATCCTGTTTAAGAATACCGGTGAATTTGAAAAGGCCATATCCTACCAAATCGATGCGCTGAAGTACAGTGAGATGACGGGCGATGTTCGCAGCGTCGCCGTTGCATGCAACAATATCGGCATCCTCTACAAAACACTGGCTCGTTTTGATGAGGCCTTGCCTTATTACCGCAGATCATTGGCAGCCTGTCTGGAAATGGGCTTTCCAAGGGGTGTGGCCATGTGTTTGAGCAATATAGGAACCATACACGATGCAAAACAAAATTTGGATTCAGCGGTGGTGTATTATCAGTTCGCCCTTGATACGGCCACTAAGTATGACATAGTGGGAGCAAAGGCTGTTGCGCTCAATAACCTCGGAGAGATCTACGCCAAGCAAGACAAGGAAGAAATTGCACTCCCTTATTTCTACAGGGTACTGGAGTTGGACCAGGAGTCGGGTGACAAACACGGTGAGGTTTACTCACTGATCAATGTTGGGAATTCTCTCAAGGTGCTCAAGAGATTCGACGAGGCCGTACCTTATTTCGAAAAGGCTCTGAGTCAATCGAAGGAACTGGGAGCCAACAATCTCGAAAATCTGGTCTATCACAGCATGGCGGACTACTATGGGGAAAAGGGTGACTTCAAAAGTGCCTTCGAATACCACCAGAAACACATTCAACTCAAAGACTCGATCTACAACCTCGAGAAGATGGCGCAATTGGAAGAGCTAAAAACCAAGTACGAAACGGAAAAGAAGGAGCAGGAAAATGTTCAGTTACGGAACGAAGCCGAAATCAAGGAGCTCAAAATTGATCAACAGAGCCTACAGATCACAGCATTGATCGTCCTGTTGGCTGCCTTGACCATCATTACACTACTTTGGATCAATCGCCAGAAGCACAAAGCCCAGGTGCGCGTTCGCGAGGCGAGAATTGAAGAACAAAAGCAAGGATTAAATGCAGTCATCACCGCTGTAGAAGAAGAACGAAAACGTATCGCCAAGGACCTGCACGATGGCATCGGCCAACAGCTCAGTGGTCTGCGGTTGTCGTGGTCGAAATTGGCACGAAAGTTCGCCAAGGACGGTGAGGATGGCGAACTCAACAAGCTTACCGACATTCTGGATGGTACGGCCAACAACCTAAGGAGCATTTCTCACGAAATGATGCCCAGGGTACTGTCCGAGGCCGGATTGGTCCCCGCCATTGAAGATATGCTGGAGAAGAGCTTTGCCCTTTCCGACGTCAAGTATTCGTACGAACATTTCGGCATGGATTCGAGGTTCAACGAGCGATTGGAGATAAGCCTTTATAGGGTTTGTCAAGAGTTGATCAACAACATCATCAAACACTCTGGAGCGAGTGAGGTCAGTGTTCAACTTATTTACAGTGGAACCAACCTGGCGCTGATAGTGGAGGACAATGGAAGAGGTTTTGACGTGACCAAGTCGGGCGATGGTATTGGTCTGATGAATATTTCGAGTCGCGTGAGCAACATCAATGGCGAGATCAATTATGAGCCCAGTCCGGGAAGTGGAACGGTCGCGACTATTCGAATTCCTGTCTCCAAAGTTTCCTAAATTTGAGAGGCAAGTCAGGACCTAATGAGCAATGTATTGCTTGTGGATGACCATCATTTGGTTGTCGACGGAATAAAAAATCTACTCCAGGATATCCCGAATATTTCGGTGATCGATACCTGTGACACAGGCCAGAAAGCCATCGATAGAACAAGAATAGGCGGCATAGACCTCATTCTCATGGACTTGGACATGCCTGAAATGACCGGCATTGAAGCCACAAGAGTTTTAAAATCGGAGATGCCGGATGTCAAAATTCTCATCCTCAGTATGCACAATGAAAAAGGGATGATCAAGCAGGTGATGGAAGCAGGTGCGGATGGCTACCTCCTCAAGAATGCGCACTTCGACCAACTCAATCAAGCCATAGGCAAGGTGCTATCCGGCGACAAGTATTTCTCCTCTGAGGTGACACTCACCCTTTTGCAGGAAGACGAAGCAAGTGCAGAAGAGGAGATGGTTTCGCAACTCACAGAGCGTGAGCGCGAAATTCTCAAGATGATCGCGGAGGGATATTCCAACAAAGAGATTGGCGACAAACTATTCATCTCCCACCGAACGGTTGACACACACCGCACAAACCTCATGCGCAAGATGGATGTGCACAATATCGCCAACCTCATCAAGATTGCTATGAAGTCCGGCCTGCTGTCTGAAGACTAGGGACTATACCTTAGTTGGTTTACGAAAATCACGTGATTGTATGGAGCACCCATGGCGGGTATATTTGACCTAGGTCTTGCACTTAAAGCCCCTTGCATGAATTCATCTCGAATTCTGTAGGGGGTTTTGTCTTTTCCTGGAAACTATACAGTGAGGATGTCCTGCTCCTTTGCGCCGATCAGACTTTCAATCTTATTGTTGAAGTTGTCTGTAATTTGCTGAACCTCGGCTTCGGCATCTTTGGCGAGGTCTTCGGACAATCCATCGTTCAGCAATTTTTTGATCTCGTCATTTGCTTCTTTTCGGGCATTTCGGATACTCACTTTTGCGTGTTCGCCTTCGCTCTTGGCCTGACGAACGAGGTCTCGACGACGTTCTTCGGTTAGCGCCGGTACGTTGATGATGATCATCTCTCCATTGTTCATTGGGGTGAGCCCAAGATTGGCATTGACGATGGCTTTTTCGATAGGCTCGAGCATGGACTTGTCCCAGGGCTGTACAGAAAGCGTCCTTGCATCAGGAGTGTTTACGTTCGACACCTGGTTGAGCGGAGACTGCGTTCCGTAATACTCTACCATAACGCCGTCGAGCATGCTGGGTGTGGCCTTGCCTGCGCGAATTTTCTGTAACTCCTTGTTGAGGTGTTCGATGGAATGATTCATACCATCGCGGGTCATGTCATATAGCAACTGTAGTTCCTCCATTTCTGGAATTTGTACAAATAAAACAAAATCTGTTTTAAGCCACGTCGACGAGTGTACCGACGGATTCACCCTGGATTACCCTCATCAAATTGCCGCGTTCATTCATGTTGAACACGATGATAGGCAGGCTATTTTCGTTGCAGAGTGTGAAGGCCGTCATGTCCATCACATTGAGTCCCTTTTCATAGACTTCGGCGAATGAGATTCGCGAGAATTTCTCTGCATCCGGATTCTTTTCAGGGTCTTCACTGTAAATTCCATCCACTCTCGTTCCTTTCAGAATGACGTCCGCTTCTACCTCGATGGCCCTGAGTGAGGCTGCCGTATCCGTAGTAAAATATGGATTTCCCGTACCGGCGCCAAAGATGACTACCCGTCCCTTGTCCAGGTGGCGAACCGCTCGTCTTCGGATGAAAGGTTCGGCAATCTGCTCCATCTTGATTGCGGATTGGAGTCGTGTGTCGACCCCGTTGTTTTCGAGGGCAGATTGTAGCGCCATACTGTTGATCATGGTGGCGAGCATGCCCATGTAATCAGCCTGTGTTCGTTCGATGGCCACCTGGTCCGATTGGGATTGGATGCCACGAAAGATATTGCCTCCACCGATCACAATACTCAGTTCTACTCCCGCTTCAACAATTTCCTTGATGTCTTCGGCATAAGCCTGGAGTCGTTCGTGATCGATCCCAAAACTCTTTTTGCCCATGAGTGCTTCTCCGCTCAGCTTTAGTAGGACCTTTTTGTACTTCATGTCTCGAATATGATCAAAAAAAAGAGAGAATTAAAAATCCTCTCTTTCCTTTTGTTACTGAATTGAAATTCGTTTGAATGCTGTCACCGTTAGATCGGGATCTGTTTCTTTCAAGTATTGTCTGACGCTCTTTTTGGACTCCTTGATGAATTCCTGGTTGAGCAAGGTAGACTCGTTGTAGAACTTATTGAGTTTACCCATGGCAATCTTTTCAACTATGTTCTCGGGCTTACCTTCAGCCAATGCTTGTTCTTTTCCGATTTCGATTTCTTTTTGGATCACGTCTTGTGGAACGTCGTCCTTGTCAATGGCGATGGGGTTCATCGCTGCAATCTGCATTGCGATGTCCTTACCTGCATTTTCTGCTTCGTCGCCTTCCTTGGTCATCCCTACCAGTGATGCTGTTTTGTTCCCCGGGTGGTTGTACCCGATTACTTTCTCAGCGTTGATCAAGGCATATTCAGAAACTTCCAGCTTCTCACCGATCTTACCGATCTGCTCGGTGATCGCCTCACCGATGGTAGTTTCGCTTCCGTTTGCTTTCAATTGAAGCAATTCGTCAACGTTTTGAGCACCTTCGCTCAAACCTTTGTCGGCAATGATATTTGCGAAACTCACGAAATCGTCGTTTTTGGCGACGAAATCTGTTTCACAGTTGAGGATAAGGATCACACCTTTTTTGGTATCGTCAGACACCTTGGCGATCACATATCCTTCTGCGGCGTCACGATCACCTCGCTTGGCGGCTACTTTTTGACCTTTTTTGCGCAGGATTTCGATGGCTTTTTCAAAATCACCATTGGCTTCTTCCAAGGCTTTTTTGCAGTCCATCATTCCTGACCCTGTTTGCTTGCGCAACTTGTTTACATCTGCTGCTGTAATTGACATGACTGATGTGTGGTTTTGAATTGGTTGTTGTTGATTATGAAGCTACTTCTTCCTCTTTGTTCTCTTCCTTTGCTTCAGAAGACTTGGCTGCTTCGGCTTCTGCAGCCGCTGCTTTCTTCTCTTCTTCTTTAGCTCTGCTCTGCTTCATTTGTTGTCTTTCGGTCAGGCCTTCTTTGATGGCTTCCGTTACCACCTCTAGAATCTTGTCGATTGACTTGGCCGCATCGTCGTTAGACGGGATGGGATAGTCGATCAATTCCGGATCGGTGTTGGTGTCCACCATGGCGAAAGTTGGGATGTTCAACTTCCTCGCTTCTTTTACCGCAATGTGCTCCTTCTTCACGTCAACGATGAAGAGTGCGGCTGGAAGTCTCGTAAGATCCTTGATGGATCCAAGGTTCTTTTCGAGCTTTTCTCTCTGACGGCTCAAGAAGAGTTTTTCCTTTTTGTTGAGGTTGTTTCCTTCCTCATCCTTCAATAGCTTTTCGATGCTGTCCATCTTGCGGATGGCCTTGCGGATGGTGACGAAGTTGGTCAACATTCCACCGGTCCAACGCTCGGTGACAAAAGGCATGTTGATATCCCCAACCCTGCGGTTGATGATGTCGCGCGCTTGTTTCTTGGTTGCGACGAACATGATCTTCTTTCCTGAGGCTGCAATTGACTTGAGTGCATTTGCTGCTTCTTCGAGTTTGATCGCCGTTTTGTGAAGGTCGATGATGTGAATTCCGTTCTTCTCCATAAAGATGTATGGAGCCATGCTCGGATTCCACTTTCTTTTGAGGTGGCCGAAGTGTACGCCCGCCTCGAGTAGTGCTTTGTAATCTGCTTTTGACATTGTTTTAATTCTGCTTACGTTCCTAATTTGTCAACCCCGGGTTGTCGCTCTCACGGTCCCGGCAGTTTGGATACTAAACCCCAGCGCCAATCTTAACGCTTGCTGAACTGGAATTTCTTTCTTGCCTTTTTCTGACCGGGCTTCTTACGCTCAACCATTCGCGGGTCTCTCGTAAGTAGGCCCTCTGCCTTTAGAGCGGGGCGATGGTTTTCATCCAATTCAACGAGTGCACGGGCAATGGCCAAACTGAGTGCGCCTGCCTGGCCACTCAAACCACCACCGTGTGCATTTACTTTAACATCAAACTTGTTTGTAGTCTCCGTCACCTCAAATGGCTTAAGTGCCATTGTCTTGAGAACAGGAGAGTTGAAGTAATCTCCCATTTCGCGCTCGTTTACGGTAACTTTTCCCTTTCCCTTTGAAAGGTATACCCTAACTACAGAGTTCTTTCTTCTTCCGGTAGTATTGATTACTTCCATGCTTACTTAATCGAGTTGATGTTGAATTCTTTTGGTTCCTGACCTCCATGCGTGTGCTCGGTGCCTGCAAAAACATGAAGACTTCTGAATTGTTGGCGACCCAGCTTGGTGCGAGGCAACATTCCTTTTACTGCTTTCTCAACTGCAGATGTAGGATTCTTGGCCATCAATTCTTCGAAGCTTTGCTCCCTTTGTCCACCTGGATATCCCGTGTGGCGGATGTATTTTTTGGTGGTTTCCTTTAGCCCGGTTACTCGTACTTGGTCGGCATTGATCACAACCACGTGGGCACCATCATCGTTGTGCGGTGTGTAGCTAGGCTTGTGCTTTCCCTTAAGCAGATATGCAACTTGTGAAGCAAATCTTCCCAGTACCTGATCTTTGGCATCAACGAGCAACCACTCCTTCTGAATGTCTTCCTTTCGTTGGGAGACTGTCTTATAACTTACTGCGTCCATTTTCCAGACTTAAAAATTTCGTTCTCAAACACCCTTCAAAAAGGGGCTGCGAAGATAAAACTTTTTTAGTCGTAAGAAAAGGCTTTTAGCGCGGTATTTTTTGACAAGGAATTGGGACTCAGCACATCATCAGATCACACCCAGTTCCTTGCCCACTTTTGTGAAGGCGGAAATTGCCTTGTCAAGGTGCTCTTTTTCATGGGCCGCAGATAGCTGTACCCTAATCCGGGCTTGGCCTTTGGGCACTACAGGGTAGAAGAATCCAATCACATAAATGCCCTCTTGTAAAAGCTTGTCGGCGAAGTCCTGTGATAGCTTGGCATCGTACAACATGATGGGAACGATTGCAGAGTCGCCATCCTTGATATCAAATCCGGCACTCTTGATTCCTTCTTTGAAGTACTTGACATTGTCTTCCAACTTGTCTCTCAACGCGGTTGTTTCTGTGAGTAAATCAAACACCGCGATGGAGGCTCCAACAATGCTCGGAGCCAGTGAATTGCTAAACAAATAGGGCCTTGATCGCTGTCTTAGCATGTCGATGATCTCTTTTCTACCCGAGGTGAATCCACCCATGGCACCACCAAGGGCCTTTCCGAGCGTGCCCGTAACGATGTCCACGCGACCAATCACATTCTTCAGTTCGATCGTACCACGGCCTGTATCGCCAATGAATCCCGTGGCGTGACATTCGTCGACCATCACCATGGCATCATATTTATCGGCAAGGTCACAGATCTTATCCAATTGCGCCACGTAACCATCCATGCTAAATACACCATCGGTAACGATGATCCTATTTCTCTGGGCTTGGGCCTCTTTTAGCTTTTCCTCAAGGTCGGCCATATCGTTGTTGTTGTATCGATATCGCTGCGCCTTGCACAGGCGTACCCCATCGATGATCGAAGCATGGTTGAGTGCGTCGGAGATGATGGCATCCTCTGCGGTGAGTAGTGGCTCGAATACACCCCCATTTGCATCAAAAGCGGCAGCATAGAGGATGGTGTCTTCCATGCCCAGGAAGTCAGAAATCTTTTGCTCAAGCTCTTTGTGAATGTCCTGTGTTCCACAAATAAATCGAACCGACGACATTCCAAAACCATGGGAATCCATGGCATCCTTGGCCGCCTGGATCACCTTTGGGTGCGACGACAATCCGAGGTAGTTGTTCGCACAGAAGTTGATTACCTCTTCTCCGGTGCTGACTTTTATGTCGGCGTCCTGGGGTCCTACGATGATTCGCTCACGCTTGTACAACCCAGCTTCGTCAATGCTTTGTAATTCGTCTGCCAGTTGATTTTTGATCGATCCGTACATGTCCTGTCTATTGTGGTTCATGCAAATATAGAAGGAGGTAAAAGCAAGCCATATTTTTTAGCACGTTTGTACTTCCGCTATGCACGACGAACACCTAATCATTGTTGCTGGAGGCTCGGGAAAGAGAATGCAAATGGCCCTGCCAAAGCAATTCATCCGCATCCACGGTAAGCCGATTTTGGTGCATACCATCAATCGCTTTTACAGATACAACCCAAGTATCAATGTGATTCTGGTAATACCGGAAAATCATCAGGATGCCTGGGAAGAAATCAGATCGGAATTTTTTGCCGACAAGGACATTCGAATAGCACTTGGAGGAAAGACAAGATTTCATTCGGTTGCCAATGGTCTGGCACTATGCCCATCAAATGGAATTGTTGGCATTCATGACGCTGTTCGCCCCCTGGTTACAGAGCAAACCATCGAAAATTCCTATTCCTCAGCCAGAGACCATGGCTCTGGGATACCGGTGGTGGAACCGAGTCAATCGCTGAGAAAATTGGACGGAGATGGTTCACATGCCATCGACCGATCGCAGATCAGAGTGGTGCAAACTCCGCAGTGTTTTCAGCTGGAATTGATCAAGGAAGCTTTTGAGCAAGACCACGACCCAATGTTCACAGACGATGCCAGCGTGCTCGAATCCTACGGTTTGGGTGTTTACCTGGTGGAAGGAAACGATGAAAACTTCAAAATAACCAAGCACGTCGACCTCAAGATTGCCGAGCTCCTGCTAAGCTGATTGACCATGTCCAAACCCGACATCCGCAAAATGGATCCGACAAAGTTGGAGGAGATGCTAAAGGGACTAGGGCAGCCTGCGTACCGGGCACGGCAGGTCCACGAGTGGTTGTGGGTAAAGGGCGCAATGTCCTTTGATGAAATGACCAGCCTGCCGAAGAAACTTCGTGATGAATTAGAGGGCGAATTTGAATTTCACAAATTTTCAGGGCTGGAAGAGCAAATCAGTTCTGATGGCACCATCAAATCGGCATTCAAAACCTTCGACGCGAAGGTGATCGAGGGTGTGCTGATCCCAACAGAGAAAAGAAAAACGGCCTGCATATCTTCTCAAATAGGATGCTCACTGGCTTGTAAGTTTTGCGCGACTGGCAAACTCAAGAGGTTGAGGAACCTGGAGGCGTCCGAAATCTATGACCAGGTGAGGCTTGTAGATGCACAATCGATGAGAACCTATGGTGAACACCTCACCAACATCGTTTACATGGGAATGGGTGAACCGCTGCTGAACTACAAAAATGTGATGCGCTCGGTGGAGCTCATCTGCTCCAATGAAGAGATGAACTTTACCCCAAAGAAAATAACGGTCTCCACTGCCGGGATAGCCAGGCAGATTGTTCGGTTGGGAGAGGACAATGCCCGATTCAACCTCGCGCTTTCGCTTCATGCCGCCGATGACGCAAAACGCTCGGAGATCATGCCTATCAACGATCAAAACAACCTCAAGGCCCTGGTGAAAGCGATGAACGAGTACTATTCGAAAACCAAAAAACGGCTGACATTCGAGTATATCCTGTTCCGTAATTTTAATGACTCCATCGAAGATGCTGAACGTCTCGTCAAGTTGTGTCGAAAGGTTCCTTCGAAGGTGAACATCATCGAATACAATAGCATCGACGATCGCCAGTTTCAAAAGGCGAGTGATTCAGCAACTTCTACCTTTGAGCAGTACCTAAATGCGCATGGAGTTGTAGCCAAGGTGAGAAGAAGTAGGGGCAAGGATATTGACGCCGCGTGCGGTCAACTGGCCAACAAGAACAAATTGGCAACAGAGCTGTTGAAGGATTAATACATTTGAGAGGATCGAGAAGTATTGAAGCCGGTTGATATCATAAAGCATCCGATCCAGGAGGAGATGATTGAATTTGAGCGCAAATTCAAATCGTCCATGAAGAGCAAGGCTCCCTTGCTCGATCGCATCACCCACTACATTATTAAAAGAAAGGGAAAACAGCTTAGGCCGATGTTTGTTTTCCTCTCGGCAAAAACGACCGGCGGCGTTAAGGAGGACACTTACACCGCTGCTGCTTTAATAGAGTTATTGCATACTGCAACCCTTGTCCACGATGATGTTGTCGACGATGCAAATGAAAGGAGAGGCTACTTCTCTATCAACGCACTTTGGAAGAATAAAGTAGCGGTATTGGTTGGCGACTACCTGCTGTCCAAGGGTTTGCTCATGGCTGTAGATGAAGGTCAATTTGAATTGCTTCGAACCGTGTCTACTGCCGTTCGCGAGATGAGCGAGGGTGAGCTTCTTCAAATGGAAAAGTCGAGGCTGCTCAATATGGATGAAGGTATCTACTTCGACATTATTCGGCAGAAAACAGCGGCGCTCATTTCCGCTTGCTGCAAGAGTGGAGCCCAATCGTCCGGAGCAGAAGTGGAAGAAGCAGAACGCATGGCCGCTTTTGGTGAGAAAGTCGGCATTGCATTCCAAATCAAAGATGACTTATTCGATTACGGAGCTGGAAAGGACATTGGCAAACCTACCGGCATCGACATCCAGGAGCGCAAGACCACTCTCCCACTCATATATGCCCTAAACAATGCCAGCAAATCTGACAAGCGAAGAATCGTCAACCTCATCAAAAACCACAACACCAATGCACTAAAGGTCAAGGAGGTCATTCAGTTTGTGAGTGCAAGTGGAGGAATCGAATACGCTGTCGAGAAAATGCACGAACACGCACGGGAGGCTATTTCCATCTTACGGCAATTCCGCGAATCGGACGCTCGAACCTCGCTCGAAACGCTTGTCAATTATACCATCGAGCGCGAGCGATAAAATCTTCGCCGCACGCTTCACGCCTCGCGCCTCACGTTTGATCGGTTTTCATGAAAAGGCGATGGTGCCTTTCTCGACGGTTTAAACACTGTGCACACCGTGGATTTCACAGTGAACACTGTGGTTAAATTTACCTAACTGCGAACTTCGATCCTCGAACTCCGGAACGGGGCGAAGCGAGCTCACCGAACCGCCAGCTAGCGGTGAAGTACTTTCACACTCGCACCTTCCGATCCGCCATCGGGCGGAGAGGAAGTCGCACCTCGCACTCCGCACCTCGCACTCCGCACTTCGCACTTCGAACCATCATTCATACCACACAGAGACCTGATCCAATGGCTTCCTCGTTATATTAGGTACTTCGGCATCATC
The DNA here is from genome assembly GCA_965267285.1 of Salibacteraceae bacterium. GTDB lineage: Bacteria > Bacteroidota > Bacteroidia > Flavobacteriales_G > Salibacteraceae > UBA4419. Next base: position 105,824 of record OZ253948.1, read on the forward strand.
CGCAGGATAGCCGACAGGTAGCAATAGAAAAGGCCGCTCATTTTTCGGTCGGTCCAAAATCTTGGAGAGGAATCCCATTGGCGAAGGTGTATGTGTTAACGTCACCAATCCAGCCTGATGGATGGCATTGATCAGAAATCCGGTAGAGATCCCAACCGATTCGTTGACATAGTAGACATTTCTTTTTGTGCCTTCTTCTATTTCATATGTCTTTCTGAAAACGATGATCAACCACGGTGCGATTTCCAAAAAGGGTTTGTGCTCATCCGTGCCCAAAGGCTCCAGGTCCTTTAGCCATGCTTCGCTCATTCGATGGCCGTAATTCTCCTTCTCTTCCCTTTCGGCCGCTTCGCGAATAGCACTTTTGATTTTGGGATCACTCACGGCGCAGAATGTCCAAGGTTGTTTGTTGGCACCGGAAGGTGCGCTGGATGCCGCCATAATCAACTGCTCGATAACGTACTTGGGCACAGGCTTGGAAGAAAACTCGCGAACACTTCTTCTTGTATTCATATAGGTGTAGTGGTCGTCGATGCGTTCCACCATTTCCGATTCCTCATAAGTCGGGCCCTGGTAAGGGATAAAATCTTTTTCAACCATCTTCAGATTGTTTGGGACAAATTAAGAATTTTGAACCGTGCTGAAGGTGACCATTTTTGCATCAGGACGAGGGAGCAATGCGCTCTCCATCATCGAATACTCTCATACGGTCGATTCATTCGAGGTGGCGCTCATTTGCAGCAACAATTCTTCTCCGGGAGTTTTCGATCATGCCAACACCTATGGCATACCAACCATGGTATTTACAAAGGAGGACAAGGAAGATGGAAACGAGTTGGTCGACAAACTTGCCGACATGAACATCGAGCTCATTGTGCTAGCAGGTTATATGAAGAAGATTCCTCAAGCACTAATCGATGGATTTGAAGATCGTATGCTCAATATCCACCCGGCCCTGCTTCCCAAATTTGGCGGCAAGGGCATGTACGGTATGCATGTCCATGAGGCCGTGGTTGCCTCGGGTGAGAAGAAGTCGGGTATTTCTGTTCACCTGGTAAACGAAGAATACGACGAAGGCAAAATCTTATTTCAGGCAGAATATACTTTAAAGGAAGGTGAGACTGCCGAAAGCCTTGCCAAGGGTGTTCTCGAGTTGGAGCATCTATACTATCCGCAGGTAGTGGCGAACTACGCCGAGCAATTGTCTACATAATATCCGCATGATAATTGTGGTTATATAGGTACAACCAACCTATGTGATCATGTTAAATAGCAATCAAAATCGCATTTCCTCGCTTGTGGGACTTTGCGTAGCACTGGGCGGAGCGCTCATGGCTTTCGAATACGGGCACCCTGAACTTCTTCCGGATAAAATAGAGTTTATTGCCGAAGGATCGGAAGAAGAGGAGAAAATTGAGACCATCATCATCTTCAAGGAAGAGAAGGTTCCCGAGCTCAAAAAACCGAAGACAAAACCCAAACCCCAACCGGACCCAAAACCAAAGCAGATATTCAAACAGGTTTCAAATGACTTTGATCCCGATGATCTACCGGACATGTTTCCGGATGAAGAGGGCATTGATACCGCCGAGGCAACACCGGAATGGATCTCCGGGCCGGTCAACCGACCCGATGTATGGCCCTATTCGTGTAATTGTGAAGAGGTGCCGGTAGAGGTTCGCAGTCAGTGTACTTCCATCAATCTCAGATCTTACTACAAACAAAATGCACGTTATCCAATCATGGCCAAAGATCTTGGCATCGAGGGCGAAGTGGAGGTCCATTTCGTAATCGACAGGGATGGTAGCATCGGGGATACCAGGATTGGTAAGTCAGTTCACCCTATCCTCGATCGTGAAGCCATTCGTGTGGTCAAAAGCTTCCCGTGCTTCAAGCCAGGGTATATGGGCACGAAGCCGGTACCGGTGAATTACAAGGCAAAAATTGTTTTTAATCTGATCGATTAGAGGCTACCTGTGCGTCCACCATCCACCGGGATGTTGACTCCATTGATGTAGGAGGCTGCAGGTGAGGCAAGGAAAGCAATGGCGGCTCCCACTTCATGTGGTTCGCCGATGCGCTTCATGGGAACCGCGTTGGCCATCTGCTCTGCAATCTCGTCCGGGGTTTTTCCGGTTTTGCCGGCCTTGTTTTCCACAATCGACTCAAGGCGGACGGTATTGGTGGCGCCTGGCAATACGTTGTTTACCGTGATGTTGTACTGACCCAATTCATTGGCAAGTGTCTTACTCCAGTTGGCCACAGCGCCCCTTACGGTGTTGGATACGCCAAGACCGTTTAAGGGAATCTTCACCGAAGTTGAAATGATGTTGATCACACGTCCGTAGCCTGCTTCCTTCATACCATTGAGGCAAAGCTGGACGATCTGATGATTGTTGACCAGGTGGTTGTTGAACGCGATCCTGAACGATTCGGCATCTGCTTCGATCGCGGGCCCAGCTGGTGGACCTCCGGTATTGTTCACTACAATGTGAAATGTCTTCCCACCTTCCAAATACTTTGAAAGTGCATCCCTTACTTCGGCAGGATGGGCGAAGTCGGCGGTGATATATTCGTGATTTTGACCGTGGCTTGAGCTCAATTGGCCTATTACCTCGCCTAGAGTCTCAGCATTTCGGGCAAAGAGCACACATTCCGTGCCCAATTCCGCAAGCTCGATGGCAGCCGCCAGACCAATGCCCTGTGAACTTCCGCAGACAAGGGCTCTCTTACCACTTAAGTCAAGATCCATTATTGGATGACCAATTTATAAACCTTTCGTAGATCGCGGTGATCGATGAGGACGGAATAAAATCCTGCCTTCAATCCGTCAAGGCTATACTTGGTCGAGTGCTCACCTTCCTGAACCAGCTTGGTCTCCACCCGAACGATTCGTCCGGATGCATCCATCACAAGGATATTGTCCGGATTGGATGGCCCTATGAGGTAAACAGAATTTCCCTGGTCAGCAGGGTTTGGATAAATGCTCCACTCGGGAGAGATCTTTGTTGCTTCGAGCCCAACGCTAGGATCCGGCTCCGCAGGCTGTTCGAAATCTAGCCCTTCCCCTGTTGGGCTTACGGTGAAACTCCACGTCGGACTCCATGCCCCGGCCGTGTCGTTGAAATACGACCTCACCCTCCAGAAGTATGTTTCTCCGGGTTCAAGATCAGAGGTCTGAAGCTCGGTGTCTTCATTCCAGGGAGTAACATCCAGATAGGGTTTGTATTCCTCCAATAATATTGAGCTTCCAAATAAAGGAGTTGTATCAAGCTGAACCTCGTAGCCCCCCATCCCCAAAATTGGTTTCCAGTCAATGAGGACATTGGCGTCAATGCTATCCGCACCATTCTCCGGGAAGTTGAGTACAGGGATGCCATGGTATATTCCGGAGAATAGAAGGTCGTCTATATAGAGATCATTTCCACCGCCGGATTCAAATTCGAGCTTGACCAGTACATTCTCTACCATATCCTCTTCGAGGAATTCGCTAATGATCACTTCTACAAATTCAGAGGCATTTGGAATAAAAGTGCTGTTGAGCGGTTGGCCTGTACCGAGTGAGGTTCCGCTTTTCACCCAACGCAGGTTCCATGTGGCTCCGCAGTCGTTGCTCACATAAACCTTGAGTTTGTCGTTGTCGTCTTGGGTGCGTTGCCTGAAGGCCATGTGAAACCTCAATTCGGCCGACTCAAATGCACTCCAGTCCATGGGGTGGCAAATCATCTCATCCACCCTTCCGGCATTGCCGCCAAAATTCTGATTCACCAGGGAATTGACACCATGGGTCGCGACACTAAAGTCCGTCCGCCATCCCATTCCCGAGAGTTCTTCCCCATTGAGGATGAGCCAGCGTTCCTCCACATAAAATGGATTTTCGAAGCTTTCATTGTACGGTGTAAAGAAACCTTCTTTGGGCAGGACATGAATTTCATTTAGCCTTGAGTTCGACACCTGGTCTATGCCATCTCCGGCAGTCAGAGAAACGGAGTATGAGCCAATTTCAGGATAGCTAACCGATGGGTTTTCGTCCGTGCTGGAGCTTGGGGTGGCCCCCTCGAATGTCCAATCCCAATTGTTTTGGTCGTAGTGTGAATTGTCGGTGAAAGTCACGGCTTCGCCAGCACAGATTACCGTCTTGTTCTTTTTCCAGTCGGCCACCTGGATGCCTACGATGCCTGTGTTGTTGTGGTTATCTCCGGTGATCAGGTTGTTTCTCTCACCAACGGGACTTGTCACCGCGGCTCTCATCCTCACGGCCTGACCATTGGTAAACATCTTTGAGCAGTAGGAGTACTCCATGTAGTTTTCCACGTTGTCTTTTGAACCACATGTATGTCCATTCAGGTTACACGACCTCCATCCGGCAGTATGTGGGGTGTCCGAAACGCCATCGTCCATTCCGGCAGAGCAATTTACAATGGTGTCTCCCGGTGAGTTGGTAGAACCCCAGCAGTGCGGAAGGTTGAGCCAATGTCCAACTTCGTGTGTTAATGTTCTCGATCGACGGGCCGAACCTGTCCCAATACTTCCCACATAATCGTGCAAGACGATGATTCCGTCGTTCCTTGCGCTCGGCGCCGACCCGGGGTAGAAGGTATATCCGGCTGCTCCTCCCGAAATACTGGCAACCACCCATATCTGCATGTACATGGATCGATCCCAGCTCACGATCTCCCTTTTCACATTCTCGCCAGCATTGTTGGTAAGGTCGGAGAAATGCCGTGTTATGCCCGAGCTTGGATTCCCGAATTCATCCTTCTTCGCCAACCTGAACTCTATCTCCGCATTGCCAATCCTATCCTTGAAAAAGGAATCTACTTCCGCTGTATCCGGATTCCAGGCGTTGAAATCGCGGGTCATAATGCGAACGGCATCTTCAATTTGCTCGTCGCTGATATTTTCCGGCCCACCTTCGTGAATCACGTGAAAAACGACAGGAATGACATAGGCTTCGCCCCTGGCGGCAGAACCGTGTTTGGCGTAGGCTTCGGCGTGCTTCCTCAAAGCTTCCTGGTTTTCAAGGTGCTTTTGCATCAGAGCCGGGTCGCTATCGAGTAACTCCCGCTGATACTTCATGTCATCAACAAAAGGTAGGTCCGAGGCCTGCCCAAAGGCCAAAACCACACTTAATGTGGTCAAAACGAGGGTAGTAGTAAAAAGCTTCATGAATTTGCGGGCGCTAAAATACTCCAATTCTTTTGGGACATAAACGCCTAAAGGCTAAATTGGTTGGCTATTAAGTGACAAACGCCGCAAAATCTTTCTAAATGCCCGTTCAAAGACCCTTCAACCTGCAGCAATGGATTGACGAAAACAGAGATATCCTTAAACCACCGGTCGGAAACAAAAACCTCTACAAGGAGGCCGGCGACTACATCGTAATGATCGTTGGTGGCCCAAATGCCAGAAAGGACTATCACTACAACGAAACCGAAGAACTCTTTTACCAGTTGGAAGGTGACATCAACGTTAGAATACAAGAAGGTGGCAAAGCAGTGGACATTCCCATCAAGGAAGGGGAGATGTTTCTGTTGCCGGCCAAGGTCCCTCACTCCCCGATGCGCGGCCCCAATACGGTTGGGCTGGTGATAGAGCGGATCCGGAAGGGAACCGACATGAATGATGGTCTTTTTTGGTATTGCGACAATTGCAATCACCCACTTCATCAATTCTTCTTCCCACTTACGGACATCGAAAAGGATTTTCTTCCCCGATTTAAAGAGTACTACACCAACCAAGAATTACGTACCTGCAAAAACTGCGGTGAGGTCATGGAGGCGGACGAGCGATTCATTTAGTTGGATTGGTCACATAGCCGACCAGGTCGGGAGCTCATATCTCGGATTTAGTGTAATTTTGCATTTTAGAAGAAGGGCATGAGCGACCAGATCAAACACGAATGCGGCCTCGCATTCATTCGATTGCTAAAACCACTCTCTTACTACCACGAAAAGTATGGTACGGCCCTCTACGGGCTCAACAAATTATACCTCCTCATGGAGAAGCAGCACAACCGCGGTCAGGATGGGGTTGGTGTTGCCACAGTGAAGTTGGGCGTAGCCCCCGGAAAGCGATATATCTCCCGGTATCGTACGGTACACAACCAGCCGATCAAGGATGCCTTTGCTTACGTCAATAGACGATTTGATGAATTGGCTCAAAAAGACCCTGAAAAGCTCAACGATCCCCAATGGCTTAAGGACAACATGGCCTTTACAGGTGAATTGCTCATGGGGCACCTCCGATACGGTACCTATGGCAAGAACAGTATCGAGAATTGCCACCCTTTCCTTCGCCAGAATAACTGGATGACGAGAAACCTGGTGGTAGCCGGGAACTTCAACATGACCAATGTCGACGAACTGTTTAATGTCTTGCTGCGCATAGGTCAGCACCCCAAGGAGAAAAGTGATACCGTTACCGTTCTTGAGAAGATTGGCCACTTTCTCGATATGGAAAATGAAAAGCTCTTCAGGAAATTTAAGGATAAAGGCTACTCCAACGTTGAGATCACGGCCAAGATCTCCGAAGAACTCAATATCCAGAAAATTCTCAAGAAATCGGCCGAGGAATGGGATGGAGGTTATGCCATTGGGGGAATGATTGGAAATGGTGATGCCTTTGTGGTTCGCGACCCAAACAGTATTCGCCCTGCCTATTTCTACAAAGACGATGAAGTTGTGGTATGTGCTTCGGAACGCCCGGCTATCCAGACGGCATTTAATGTGGCCCTGGAAGACGTTGAAGAACTGCCCGGAGGTCATGCGATGATCGTGAAGTCGAATGGTGATTTCAGCATCGACAAATACAAGAAACCACAAGAGCGAAAATCATGTTCGTTTGAGAGGATCTACTTCTCCAGGGGAAGCGACTACGAGATCAACAATGAAAGGCAGGAATTGGGCCGACTGCTTGTTCCCCAGATATTGGACAGCATCGACAAGGACTTGAGGAATTCGGTGTTCTCCTATATTCCAAACACGGCCGAACTCAGCTATTTTGGCATGGTCAAAGGCCTGCACGACTACTTGAACGGAGTAAAGAAAAACAAGCTTCGCAAGCTCAAGGACCTGAGCGACGATGCCACCATTGACGATATCCTGTCTATCAGGCCACGCGCGCAGAAGGTAGCCATCAAGGATGCCAAGTTGCGGACATTCATCTCCCAGGATGAAGGTCGAAATGAGCTGGTGGAGCATGTCTACGACATTACCTACGGAACGGTGAAAAAGGACCAGGACAACCTGGTGGTGATCGACGACTCCATCGTGAGGGGAACAACGCTGAGGCAGAGTATTCTACGGATGCTCGATCGGCTCGGACCGAAAAAAATTGTGATCGTGAGCAGTGCTCCACAGATCAGGTATCCCGATTGTTATGGAATTGACATGGCCAAGCTCGGAGACTTTGTGGCTTTCCGGGCTGCGATGGAGCTGCTTCAGGACAGGAATATGGAAAATGTCATCGATGACGTTTACCAAAAGAGCCTTGCTCAAATTGACAAGCCAAAAGAGCAGATCGTGAATTACGTGAAAGAGATTTATGCTCCATTTTCTCCGGAGGAGATCTCGGCAAAGATTTCCGAAATGCTCACGCCCGATGACATCAATGCAGAGGTGGAGATCATTTACCAGAGTATTGAGAATCTACACGCCGCCTGTCCAAAGAACCTTGGTGACTGGTACTTCACCGGAAATTATCCAACTCCCGGGGGGAACAAGGTCGTAAACCAGTCATTTGTGAATTTCATGCAGGGCAAGAACGTCCGCGCTTACTAGCTTCCGGCGACTCGTTTTCACAGTTTTTTGTACCTTTTACAGCCTAACCAACTCAATCTCAAGGATATGAAATCTAGAGTTCTGGCGCTGTTTGTTACAGCCGCCTTATTTGCCATGAATGCTTGTAAATCAGACCCCTGCAAGGATGTAGAATGCCTCAATGGATCCACATGTAATGAAGGGGTTTGCGATTGCTTACCCGGATATAGCGGAACTTTCTGCGCCGACTACGATTCCTGTCACGATGTGACATGCGAAAATGGAGGGGTTTGCGTTGGTGGAACCTGTGACTGCCCGGAGGGGTATGAAGGTTCGGACTGTTCTGAATTATCGGTTCCTTCTGCCATGGTAGTATCCGAAGTCCGTTTAACGAGCTATCCCGACAACGACGCCGGTGTTGCATGGGATTTTGCAGGAAGGCCGGATATCTACTTTGAAATAAACGTTGGAGCTTCCCAGTTGTATAAACATCACTCGCCAAAATTTGATGTGGGCCCAAGTGAAATTGTCACCTACAGTGGGATGGTGCTGGAATTTACCGATGTGACCTCAACACATACCTTCAAAATTTATGACCAGGACACTCCGGACCCCGACCAGGAAATGGGTTCGGTGGATTTTACTCCCTGGGACGATGGAAATAAAGAGATGCCGTCGACATTGGAGTTTGTTTCAAACGATATCGCGTTTGAGATAGATGTGACGTTGAGGTACGACTGAGAGGAGTTCGGGGTTCGAAGTTCGAAGTTCGGAGTGCGAGGTGCAGGTTTGAAGTTCGGAGTGCGAAGTTCGAAGTGCCGGGTGCGGTTGTGACGTTGAAGTACAATGGAGAGTGGAGAGTTGATGACTGAAACTCCTACCTTGGTTTCTCCAATCTGTTTTCAAATTTCTTGATCATTTTTCGTAGCATTTTTGAAAGCTCTTCAGACTGCCTGTATAATTCCTTGAATTTAGATTCGACAATTAGTCCATCGTGTTTCAGTATGTCGAGAATTGCAGCCGATTCGAAAATGGAACTTCGCGCCATGATAAAAAACCTGCGTCGATCCTTGACCGATGTCCTCCCGGAACCTTCCGCAATGTTCAACGCAACACTCAGGCTAGCTCTCTTCTCTCCAGCAAGCCTGTTCCATCTTCGTCCTCGTAAAGGAGCTACTACTGCCATCACCATGTCTGAAGGCTGACCCTTGGACATGTATACCGTTATTCAGGTAGTGCCTTCCTCCAACCCGCCGCAAGTTGTTCAGATAGTTGCGATGTAACATTGCGATAAGATTCCTCAACTGCGACATTGACATTTTCCTCCGGATCGGTTCGTATGTCATACAATTCGGTGGTAACAAATTCCCCGCGTTCGCCTTTTTCGGCATCCCAGTAATACCATTCTACATAATGAAACGCTTTGGTGCGGATCGAATAACCCATATACCTTTTTCCATCCGGTGTTACCTTGGGTCGGCGGTGAAACTGGCTAAAAGCGGCCTTCTTCCAGGGTCGCTCCGGTTCTTTCATAAGTGGTACAAAGCTGCTACCCTGTAAGTAGGGTGGAGGTGGAACGCCCGCCAGATCGCAGAGCGATGGAAACATGTCGATAAGCTCCGTGAGTTCATGTGTTTGTTTGCCCGGATTTTCCTGGCCGGGCGCCCGGATGATCATCGGAACGTGGATGTCGATGTTGTAATTGGTCTGCTTGCACCAACCGTTGTGTTCCCCCAGCTTCCAGCCATGGTCACCCCAAACGATGATGATGGTATTGTCGTAAAGTCCAAGATCTTTTAGGTGTTGGATCACCTTGCCAAACTGGGCATCGACATAGCTCACGCTGGCATAATATCCATGCTTTAGGATCCTGGCCGTGTCCTCCGACATCACGTTTTCGGTAGGGTGTTTCAGGTTGACGAATCCGTCGTATCCCCTCAATTCATACATCGAATTCATCGACATGATGGGAGACATTTTGGGAATGAAAGGATTGCTGGCAAGCGGAATGCTGTCGCGGTCGTAGAGGTTCCAATACTTCAGTGGTACGGCAAAGGGCAGGTGAGGTCGGAAATATCCCAGGGCCAGGTAGAAAGGTTGGTCCTTTTCCGCAAGTCTTGTTAGCGTCCGCTTTGCCAATTCTGTCTGGGCACCATCGAAGTAGAGCGTATCGTGTACGTCTTCCCATTCCCAGGCGGGTCCGTTGTTCCATCCGTCTGCATAGTAGTTGGGCCGCTCGGCTATCTTCTTGTCGCGCTTGATCTTTTGCAATCGCTGGGTTTCCTTGTTCACATAAAAGGTCTCTCCGTCGCGCTTCAGCCATTCGGGCCTCAGGTATTGGGCCGGCCTGAGGTCGGGCTCATCCCAGGAAATAGAGTCGGGCATATAATTGTGGAAGATCTTTCCGATGCAGACGGTGTAGTATCCGTGTTTGTTGAAGTGCTGGGGCATCGTGACGATGTGGGGATGTAGTTTCCTGAACTTGTCCCCGAGATGCCAAACCCGGGTGGAATCGGGTCGCAGTCCCGTCATGAGGCTAGCCCTCGATGGGGCACAGACAGCTGCCTGGCAAAAGGTATTTCTGAAGGTCGTCCCGGTATTTGCAAAGGCATCCAGGTTGGGTGAGACAATGTACGGGTTGTCGTATGCTCCCAGGTTCGGGCCGAGGTCGTCGATGGATACAAAGAGGATATTGGGGTTTTTCTTTTCGGGTTTGGGTTCGATAGCGTCGTTGCAGCCGATGACAATCAGCGCAATCGGGATAATGATGGACCACTTCATTTCACGCAATATAGGCAACCGGAGTCGGATATACTCCGCTTTTGTAAGCAACATCAATATTCTAATTTATTCTAAAAATGTATAATTAGAAAATAATTGCACAAATATCCATATCTTTGATATTCTAAAAAGAGAAAATTAGAATAAATTGGAATATTAAATCGATATGGCCAAAATCGAACCACCACCAAAGCGGCCCCCGTTACGCCAGATCGTCAAAATCGCAAGGTCATTCCTGGATAAGAATCTCGATTCGCAAAGGAAATGGGCCAACAACGAATACCCCTATTGGGACCGGGTAAAGTACAAGGAGCTTCCCGATGGCATCGATCCCGAATCGTTCTGGCATACCCTCCGCCTCGCAAGGGAAATGGGCATGAAGGACATTCATATCGGCGACCAGCGGTTTGGGTATAATATTTCATCCGAAATGGAGCGGTCGCTGCACAAGTTCGACATGGCCGGTGGTGGATTTATTGCCAATGCCGAATTGCCTAAGGAAGTGAGCCTGGAGCGCTACCAGTTGAATTCGATCATGGAGGAATCTATTGCCTCATCACAGATCGAAGGTGCGGCGACCTCGCGCAAGAAGGCGAAGGAAATGCTGAGGAGCGGATCAAAACCGAGAAACAACCACGAGCAAATGATCTTAAACAATTACAAAACCATGGTCATGGTCAAGACCTTGCTCGACATGCCACTCACCGAAAAACTCCTTCTGGACATCCACGCAAGCATGACCAGAAACACCCTGGACGATCCATCGGACGAGGGAAGGTATCGTTCCGACAATGAGGTCAAGGTAGTGGATGTGATCGATGGGGAGGTAGTACACGATCCTCCGGACCATTCGTTGTTGCCCAAAATGATGAAGGATCTGATCAGGTTTTTCAACGACGAAGACAAATTCCAATTCATACATCCCCTCGTAAAAGGAAGCATCATCCATTTTCTGATAGGCTATATCCACCCCTTTGCAGACGGGAATGGCAGAACCGCCAGGGCATTGTTTTATTGGTATATGCTCAAGAAAGGCTATTGGTTGACAGAATATATTTCCATCTCGCGGATGATCAAAGGCAGCAGGGCCCAATACGACCGCGCATATTTGTATTGCGAGCTCGACGGGCTCGACCTCACCTATTTTGTGATGTATAGCCTGAAGATTGTGGAGAAGGCACACCAGGAGCTCATTCGGTATGTCCAACGAAAACTTCAACAGGATGGGGGAACGGCGGATGCCTATTCGGACTACAACCTGAACTCCAGGCAGATCCAAATCCTGGGCTATCTCGAAAAACAACCGAAAAAGCAAAGGATGGTCAAGGAGATCCGGGCACTTACCAATTCCTCTGATCAGACCGCGAGAAACGACCTTGAAAAGCTGGTGGGACTGAACCTGGTTAGCGAGACCAAGGTCGACAATAAAACCAGGGTTTACAGGCTCAAGTCATGAGGATGCAGGCTGGGTCCTTTCCCAGCATTTAATTTCCTCCGGGTTTCCACGGAAATTCATCCGGGTTTATACTGAAATTGCATGGCCGGGTGCTATGGCATTGGCATATTATGGGGATATTAAACACCTGCTCTGGACTCGCAAGGGAACCATTTACCACACTTAAAAACAGAGCACACTTGGCCAGTACATCTTCCATCAAAGCATCTATAAAAGCCGTCGTTAACAGATACAGTCCTGCGGATTATTCTCTTTGGACCATTGGCATTACCTCAGACCTTGAGGGACGAAAAAAAGCACATGGCGATCCCAAGGATTGGCACCACTGGGAGGCTGATTCGCTGGAAGTAGCCAGGGAGGTTGAAACCTACTTTCTCAATGATTTTCCTGAGAAGGAGGAAGATCGCATGAATGGCGGTACCGGTGGTGATATCGACAACAACAAGACGGTTTATGTTTATATCTATTGAACTTCAACGGGTTCAAATTCTCTTCGACAATTATACCGTTGATCGTATTGTAAATCATCGTACATTTAAAGAAGACAAAGAACAAATCCATAAATAATCTCAACATGAAAAAGACAATTATTGCCTCCTTATTCTTCCTATGCATTGGATATGGCATAAAAAGCCAAACCATCACCAATAGTATGGCTTGTGATATAACGATCACTTTCCATTGCGGTGACGGTCTCGATTATACACCTTGTGGCAGTTGCTGTGCCACATCCGTATGCGTTCCAAACGGAAGCTATACTTCTCTGTGGCCAACCTCTTGTGGTACCTGCTGCAGTAAATGGGAGTTCGCAGAAATCCAGATTAGCGACCCTTCTTCAACCTCCGGAATTTGTGCAGGTGCATGCGGAGGTTCATTCATCGTTTATTTGGATCCAAACTGTGGGCCAACTCAAGTCGGGCCGGTTAACGTGATGGGCTGCTGGCCTTGTGCAGGTTCTAACGTCGCATACGCATCATGGACAGCCAGCACCAATACCCTGGCAGTCTGGCCATAGCGCATAAGTAAGAGGGTTATTGTTGTTTGGTTCGGATGTTTTCGTTCAGTTTTCCACGAAATGCATCGACTGAATCAACGATGAATAGGTAATCGACTTCTTGAGAGTTCATTTTGAATATCCTGGTATCCCGTGGAAAATCAAAGGATTCCATTTGATCAAATCGGATATAGAAGTCCTTGATCTTTTTCATATTGGGTGGTGCTTTTTTGCCACTTCTTCTGAAAATAAGTAGGCTATCGGCTACGACCAGCACTCCGTTGTAGTGCATTTTAGCTTCTCTTTGATCACCGATATAAAAGAAAGGAAAGTATAATGCTTCAAAGGCTTCGGACCGTTCATTCGTATAACTCTCTGGGATCGAGTCCAGGTATTGTAATTGCCTAAGGTGCTCACCCATCCACATTTTGTATGACTGTGCATTTGCACCAAATACTGGCAGTAGGTGGCAAACAATGTAAAGTGTAAGAATCCTCCTCATCGCTGGTTTCTTATCCCCTCCCTCGTGACCGCGAGGGAGAGATTCACGAATAAATTCAATCACAGATCCACCCAATTGACTCAAGCGTTCGAATTGTGTCCTTCATATCACGTCTTTTCCCACAATCAGTCAACCATTGGGTGTTTTTAGTCCGGCATGTGGGGTTCACAAGTTGATAAGGAAGAGCTTCGGCCGCTGCCTTATATTGTTTCAACGTCTCATAGTCTTCTGAACAGACCTCCAATACAACTGTGTGGTTCCACGGTTCTATTGCAGAGCAAATCGTACATTCCACTTTGCAATCATAGCATTTCTCACAGCCGAATAGAAATAACATAAATACTACGGCGATCGTGGGCTTTCCAGGTCTGTTCATTTCGAATTAAATCATGATTCTATAATTGAGTGAGCTCAATGCGTTCAGCTAGCGCGGATACCAACCTGCTGGATGGCACCTGCCATCCGCTTTTCAGAATAAATATAATTAAACGAAATCGGATCATTTGTCGATCATGATTCTCTCGCAGCCGCGAGGCTTGGCCTCGTGGCTAATGAACTTCTTCCTATAATGTAGCCACGAAGCCAAGCCGAAGCGTCACCATTGGACTAAAGATATTCGCGGCTCGGCATTCCTTTGAACATACCTTGTTCCATCAATGTCGGAAACAAGGAAAACAGTTGAAGGGTCGATCTATTTTGTAAGCTTTGCTACCGTGGGCTGGGTTGATGTGTTTATCCGGCCAAGCTATGCAAACCTGCTGATTGACAGTTTAAACTTTTGCATAGCAAACAAGGGACTACAGGTCTATCACTACGTGATCATGCCGAGTCATGTTCATCTAATTGCCGGAGCCAGGCAAGGCAGGTTGTCATCACTACTTCGGGATTTTAAATCATATACTTCAAAGCAGATCACGCAGGCCATCCAAGAACACCCTCAAGAGAGTAGAAGGGAGTGGATGCTGGCAATGTTTGAAGAAGCGGGATCGAAGAATGGCCGGAATTCAAAATACCAATTCTGGCAGCAGTCCAACCATCCGATTGAACTTTGGTCGAACAGGGTGATCGACCAAAAGATCAATTATGTTCATAACAATCCTGTGAAAGCTGGTTTGGTTACGGCTCCTGAGCACTATGTATTGAGTAGCGCTCATCCTGATCAGACCGTTCTTCTTGAGGAGATGGAGTAGCGATTAGATTGTGCCCTTGTCACGAGGCCAAGCCTCGCGACTGCGGGGCGCCAGGCAGCATAAAAACATAGGAAAGCATGAGAAGTTCTTCATAAGTCAGAATTCCCTAATCTTTACGATTCCAGCATAAATTTAGTCAAACCTCTTTGGCTACGAGGCTCTGCAACTCTACTGTACATAAGGTTACCAAGTTAGTCATTTCTTCTGCCTGAATGCCTTGATGATGGCTGTAATTGGTATCCTGTTTAATACCATTTTGGTAAAATCATATAGTCTCTTGTAGTGTTTATCAGGTAGCGCTACAACAAGAAACAGGATGATCAAAACAGCTGCCAATGTTGCTATGTAGTTGTATTCCATATTAGATCCTTTTTACCTATAGATTCAGTGGTATCCCCGCTGATCGTTTTCTTTTTATATCCCTTTTTCCAAAAAAGTTTTTACCCCACGGTTTGTAATTCTTATACCTCTTTAGTTTTTGGTTCTGGCCCCCTCAAACGGCAAACGTTTCTTATGGAGCCCTTACAAGCTCATTTTTTTCTTCCTTTTTTCAAAGGACATCTCTGTAACCTTTAGTGGGCCTGACTTTCAAGGATTGGAAAAAAAGAGCAAAAACCAAAGGACAGGCTTGGTTCCGATACTCCTTATAAACTCAAACCGGCAACTTTTTTCACCTGTGATCAGGAGCAGGATAGGAGGTGCAAGCACTTATGCCTGCAATAAACCAACCCATTGAAGGTGGAACGAAAAGGCTCGTTCAAATCCCAGACGCGCTTACACCTCGTATCAATACCTGGTATTCAACACCAGTATTTCGCCTGTTTCCTTAATAGTCGGAATGACCTCACTTAGCGGTAATCAATTCTTACCGCATGAAACGACTATTCCCCCTGCTACTCTTTCTGTTTATTCTGAAGGGAGTACAATCACAATCTTCCATAGACACATTTTCGATCCATGTCTCCGTGGACACGGTCCGTGGACCCTACGATACACTGTACCATTATTCATGTAATGTCACCCTTGCCGATTCCTCCAACATTCACGGAGTAAAATTCCAGATGGGTAGCGGGGTGGGGCTATCCAATTTAATTGACCACACCTTCAGGTTCGACGGAACCGGCACACCGCCTGCGACGACAACGTGGTCTCGCCAAAATTTGGACATGGAGATCCAAATTTCTCCACTGCCCCCGGGGGCATATTATTTATCCGCAGCCCCGGTCGATACTTCACTTGTGGTCGGGCAAAGTCATTCCTGGGACCCTTATAACAGATGAGATTATGAAAAAAGCAGCACTAATATCCACGATCCTTATTCTGTTCTTTCTTCCCGGCAAGGGACAGGATACCACCATCATTTACAGCAGCCTCGATGCTACGGTAAACGACCTAAGTGCCAGTTCGAACTTCGGAACCCAGCCTTTGATAGAAGCATCCCGATGGACTTCTATGGGTACGCCCTTTACCAGTCGCCTGTTTGTCGGTTTTGGCCTGCAGGCCATCAGTGGGAAGATCCTGGTAGATGCCTACCTGGTACTACACGGGTTAAATCATGTGAATACGACGGAAAAGAACGAGGCCTACCTCGATATGGTGAGCGCCTCGTGGACCGAAACCGGTATTACCTGGAATAACCAACCGGGTGTTACTTCCACCGATCGGATTTCACTGGATACCACAACCTCTATGACGCAAAACGATACGATCAACGTCACGAGCATTGTGGCGCAATGGCATGCGAGCACTGCCGCCACCCACGGATTCCGGATGGCACTGCAGGATGAGATTAACTACCACGCCATGCGATCCTATCATTCGAGGGACAATGGGGATTCAACCCTGATCCCCATCCTGATCATCAGGACCCTGGAGCCCTCCTATACCTCCCTGGCCAGACGCCCGACGGCACAAGTCGACCAGACCTACGCCGGGGTATTGCACCTCAGCTACCAGCACCGATACCCGGTAGAGACCAATAAAAAAATTCCATACCGGATCTACAATACCAGCAATACCGTCGTGGCTTCTGTAGATGAAGATGGAAATGCGACCGGCAATGCACCATTGATCAACCTGCAAAAGGGGGTGGTCAACCAGGATTTTGATTTCAGCTCCGTGTCACTGACCTACGGGGACCATTATTGGATCGAGGTCGATCTCAACAAAGGACAGACTTACAGACTAAACTTCACATACCACTGATCATGAAGAGAAGAAGATACTACCACTTTATCAGGGCCTTCAGAAAAAATGTTGCAACCCTCAAAACAATTTCATTCGGAACCACTCTGGCCTTCTTGGTGCAGTTGGTTTCACCGCTCAGCCTGATGGCCTCCAACGGACCCAATGCCCAGGAAACCAAAGGTGTTTCCGTCGGACATGACTACGTCAACCTATTCACAGGAGACTTTCAATACTCCATCCCACTGCTGGATATCGAGGGCTATCCACTCAACCTCAATTATAGCAGCGCGGGCATCACCATGGAAAGGGATGCAGGTTGGGTTGGCCTGGGTTGGTCGCTCAATACCGGAGCTATTAACCGGCAGAAAAGAGGTGTACCCGATGATTTCAAATTCGACGAATACGAAGAAATAACTACGTATAAAAATAGGGATGTTCATGCGGAGGCGGTCGGTTTTAAGAAAGGTACATTTACGTTGAAAGAATCCACGTCAGGTCCGTATGAAGATTCGTACCATACTAGCATAGGGACAGAGGACTATTACCATGAAATTCCTGGTCTGTTTTGGGGAAAAGGATTTGTATATAAAAACAATTCTCTAAATGGAATCACAAAGCAAACTATTGAGTCTAAGGGCAGCCTGGTTACTGTCTTTCAAAATTTGAAATGGATGGCAGGTTCCTTCCTTATAGGAAGTGCAACTGTGGTAGGGTCTGCCAGCTTATCTGCCAATCTCAGATCGACGCTAACCGAAGATTATTCATCGAGGCAGGGTTTGCTTGGAAAAAGTACTTCACTCAACATGGGTTTGAATGCATCGGCTGGGATAATCACCATAGCAAACGCTAAAGGAAGTGTAGGCATGACTTCAACCAGCAGTCAATCCTTTTCAACCCCTTCCTTGATTCCGTTTTCGAAGTACAGCACCATTTCAAATGGATTTGGAGCCTCGGCAATATTTCACAAGTACGTCAATGCAAATGGAAAGGCCGATATCATTCGAGCCAACGATAACAGTGTCTTTATCAGAGATACTTCAGACCTTCAATCACTTGGATACAAAGCCATGCATGAGGTTGAACATATTCATGCTTTCAATGGAATAATCGACAGTGAGAATGAGAGTCATGGTCCAATTCAAGCAGGTGCGTATCAGAACCTTCCTGTACACAAGCTCAATTATGACCTATTTACGGCAACTGGTTCCAATTTAAATGCAAACTTTCGGTTGAGGAGTAAAGCCGTACACGCTACTCCTGCACTTGGAACTTATATAAAGTCCCTTGATAGCACATTTACAATAACGGACAGAATTAATTCTGTTACGACTTCTTCGGGTATGGCAACTTCTACCACAGAATCCAGAGATTGGGAGAGGAACAACAATACAATCAGAGGATTTAAGAACTATCCTTTATCCTCCCCAGCGCAAGAGCAATCCTATTTTCAGGCATTTGGTGAAAGTACCGTATTCGATCAAACTCACTGGGACGGATATGGCGACTACGACAGTCCGGTAGCCATTGCAATCGATACAGCGAATGGTGATATTGAGGCTTCAGCAGAATTTCTGAACCTAAGTGGTTCGAGCACAAATATTCCGAGCAATTTTTCCCTCCCATCAACCAGGGCAAAAAGAAATCTGTTCATAAGCCAGCTTACCGCTACCGAAGCCAAAGACTATGGACTTGAGAAAAAGATCAAGGACTATGCAGAGTTCACTTCTTCCTCCATTGGATTTCCTTCCGCAACGGAAGAAAACCGTGTGACAACCTCCAGGAAAGCGCACCACTTTTCGGAAATTTCTGTGCTCAACAGCGATGGTTGGACCAATGTATACGGTATACCGGTGTATAGCATGGAGGAAAACAATGTGCGCTTTGCCATCGGTCAAACCAACCTCACCATCAACAGTGATAATACGGTAACCTATGTAGAAAATGGATCCACACCGGACAATTCGGATAAGAATACCCGAGGACGCAACAACCTCTATTCAAAACAAAAATCACCGGCCTATGCGACATCCTATTTGCTGAGTACAGTCTTGTCGGACGATTATTCGGACCGCACCAACAATGGTCCGTCGGAAGACGACTTTGGGCAATACCTCCACTTCAAGTATTCCAAGATCTACGATGACTACGCCTGGCGCATTCCATACGCTGATGATGCCAACAACCCAATCGCCTACCTGCAACAAGGCTACCTCTCGGACGAACTCGACGATGTTGCTTCCTATTCGTTTGGGGAGAAGGAAGTCTGGTATCCCAATTCCATCGAGTCTAAAAAATACGTGGTTGAATTTTACCTCGAAGACCGGGAGGATGCCTATGCTTCCAACGACGAAAATGGCGGACGCGATCTGACCAAACCCCTGAAGTATTTGAGCGAGATCCGGGTATATGCCAAAGAAGATCGCAAAGACGAAGGGCTCAACGCCACACCGATCAAGACGGTGCATTTCGAATACGACTACTCACTTTGCAGTGGATATCCGGCCAATAAGAATTCGGGCAGCAACGATGGAAAGCTAACCCTCAAGAAGGTGTGGTTTACCCACGCCGATTCGGACAAGGGAGGCGAATCGCCCTTCGAGTTTGAATATGGCCACAACGAGGATTATGCCCTTCAAAACTTTGACCGCTGGGGATCATATAGAGAATACGGCACTGGTTTGTCTATTGACAATTATCCGTATGCTGAGCAAAACGCTAGCGATGCGGATGACTGGGCAGCGGCCTGGTGCCTCGATTCCATACACCTTCCTACCGGTGGAGGTATCGGTGTGCGATACGAGGCCGATCGATATGGTTATGTCCAGGATAAGGTGGCTACCAAGATGGTAAAGGTAGCGGGCCTGGGAGATTCGGAGACGCATACCGCAGGCAATGAGACAAAACTCTATATCGATGAGGAAACGGCGCAAGCCTACATCTTCTTTGATCTGGAATCGACCATTACAGGAAGTAAGGTCGCTGCTGACAAGGAAGTAAGACGGTTGTATGCCAAAGACCTAAAATACGTCTACGGAAAATTCTTAGTAGACCTGGATGGTGACGGATCGGAGGAGTATATCTCCACCTGGATGCGGATGATGGACATAGGAGCTGAAGGTTCCAGTGCACCATTCGATGAAGGATTCATAAAGGTTGAGGTCCTGGATGATTTTGACCAAAAATATGGTCAGCTCACACTCTTCGAAAACGAAGAAGAACACCCCATGGTCGCAACCGCAATCGTTTTAGGTAAGTCACATCTTCAGGACGTCTTGTTCAACGATAGCTGGAATATTGACGAGAAGATGATCAGCCCGGATGAAACAGATGTCCATTACTACCTGGATTTCCTTGCGATGGAAAATGGGTATGCGCAAACGATTGACTTAGATTATTCCTGGATCAAACTGGACGTACCAGACAGAGAGAAGCTAGGAGGGGGAAATCGAGTTTCCAAAATTCATATTTCGGATGGCTGGGATCAACTCACCACCGAATCTGGTCACAGGTATACACAGCTTTTCACTTATGAACTCGAAGATGGTCAATGCAGTGGTGTTGCATCATTCGAACCAACCGTCGGAGGCGACGAAAACGCTTTGAGAAAACCTTATTTTTTGGAATATAACGGAGGGTTGAACGATGACCCTTATAGTATCCTGTCTTCGGTTAGCTTCTATCAATATCAGGAGACCCCGTTTGGTGAATCCCTATACCCTGGGGCCCAGGTAGGATATTCACGTATTGTTACCTCCACCTCGTCTTTCGATCAGAGTAATAGAAACTCAATTGGTCCTACCATTTCTAAATACTATACGTCCAAGGATTTTCCAACCATTCGTAGAAAAACCAAACTTCATCCCAAGCGCTACTTGAACAACAAATCGGTAGTGCTTTCATGGGAATATGATGCATGGTACCAAAATGCCCGCCTTCATGATAACAATCAAATATTGCTTTCAGAGGAAGAAAGGGATCTCTATGGCTACTCTCAAGGATACACCATTGAGAATAACGACATGCACGGAAAGCTTAGATCTGTAGAGCATCTCGATCTTGACCAAAATGTAGTGCTCGCTAAAAAAATTGAGTATCAATCTAGCAGAAATCCTTTTGGGTATGGACTTAGGCTGGATAATGAAGTCGACTTGCTAGCCAAGAACGGAAACACGGCATCCGGCACGATCTCTACCGAGCAGGACATATTCGTAGAAATGCTTGATCAGTATACCCGATCTGAGTCTTATTCGGACGAGGTCAAAGTCAAGAAAGTTGCTCTCTGGAAAAACAACAAAATCACCGAAAAGACCTATGCCAATCCACCCAAGACAACCGGCGTCAAGACCGCCGTCGTGGTCAAATACCTCCACAAATACGGCGTGGTGAAAAGCGTTTATACCAAGGAGCGCAACGCCGAGATCACCGTGACCAACCTCGCCTACGACGAGGATTCCGGCATACCGGTCCTCACCGAGTTTAAGAACGAATGGGAGGATCCCAAGTACTCGCTGAGCTTCAAGGGTAGCTGGGCTTACGACAAGCTCGGCATGGCCTGCCTCAACCAGGGCATCACCATCGAGAGTGTAGCCATCGCCAGCGGAGGTGTGGCCACCATCACCGATGCCGACGACTACTTTGTTCGGGGTGATATAGTCGGCCACAATGGAAACGAATACTGGGTGGACGAAGTGACAAGCACCACCATCAAATTGCTTGGCATCAACGGCAATAAACCAACGGCTTCGGCTGCCGACCTCAAGATTCTCAAATCGGGGCGCTCCAACCAACACCTCAGCGATATCCAGACCGTTACCCTGAGGAAGAACCCACTGGTCAACAACCAAATCGTGCTGGACCAGGTGCTGGATGTAGGCGCTGCAGAATTTGCCGATGATTGGAAAACCTATAGTTCCAATACCTATGGATGTGCAGATACAAGTGTATTCTGCGGGCCGGAGGAAGAATGCGATACGGTGAGCGATACAGAAATTACTTCCGACTGCGACCTCTACCCGGGAGATACCTATAATCCATTCATTCACAATACCGAGGGCCGGTTGAGACCCTATAAGTCCTATACCTATGACGGCACCCGCACCTATGATCCCGGAACGGTTTCCAGCACCGATCTGCGCAACAATGGGGAATTCTCAACCTTCGAACCCTACTGGGCATATTCGGCCACAGATGGGAAGTATGTTCCGATCACCCATTCAAACCACCCGGACTACAGCGCGGGATCGCTTGGAAAATGGCGCAAGGAGATGGAACGCGAGGTATACGACCCCAATGGAACCCTGCTCCAGGCCAGGAATAAATCCGAGCATGTACAATCCGGGGTCTTTGGCTACCATGCCACCAACCCCGAACTGACCACCGCGACCGCCCTCATGGCAGAGCATGAGGAGATAGGCTACGAGGGCTTTGAGGATATAGACTACCTCAGCACCTTCCATTCCTGTGACTACAAGGGCGGCTGGGGATTCAAGCACAACCTGAATACAACCTACGTAGTGAGTGAGGCCGCCCACACGGGAGAAAAAAGTCTCAAGCTCTACGGTGGCTCCTTTCACACCTCTTCCAACTACATTGTCAATTGCGGGGTTAATACTTCCGCTTCCAATGTGCTCGATACCTGCCAATGCATCAACGGATTCAATCCCAAAGTAGATGGCCGCTACCTGGTGAGCGGTTGGCTGAAGGAAGGAAGCGACTCCAACTTTGCCTCGGTAGATTCCGCAGGAATCCGCATCATCGTCCGCAATGCTTCGGGCAACAATATCTTCAACCAGCTCTACCTGCCACAGGGAAGAAAGATCGAAGGATGGGCCAGGGTAGAAGCCGATTTTGAAATACCAAGCGGTGCAGCCTGTATCGCCGTCCGCCTGGAAAACAACGATACCCGGCACCCGGTCTACTTCGATGATATACGCGTGCAACCCTTCCATGCAGCCATGGAAACGATCGTTTACGACGGGGACCGCCTGCGGATAAGGTCCAAGCTCGACGCCCGGAACTACGCCCGGTTCTACAAATACAACAACGAGGGAGCGGTCACCAAGATGGACGTAGAAACTCCGGAGGGCATTTCCACCATTTCTGAAACCAGGACAGGAGTCCACAAATAGTCAACGCCATGAAGAACCTGTCTCTATACATCAAAGTCCAATTTATATCCCTGCTGTTCCTATGCCACCATGCTTATGGGCTTCAGGAGAAGTACACCAATTCCATAGCCTGCTCCCAAATCGTGGCCAATGGAAGCGTAACGACCACCGATCCGCACTATGCCTACATGATGGCAAACCAGTCGACCTGGGGAGATTCCATCACCAATGAATCGGTAAGGAATATTATCCGGCTCTATTTTGATATGACGGACAAGACGCATTACACCGCCGCGTGGGATGTGACGCTTTCCCTCAATATCGTTTACCAAAAAGACGATTTCACCCAGAGCACGGTCGGCAAAACGCTCTATATCAGCTATGACCCCTCGGCCAATACCATCTACAACGATCAGGCTGCCTACGAGTTTTCCGGCGGGCATATCACCAAGGTTTCTATCCTGTCTGTTTCTGTGAATGGCGTTGGCAGTACACCCTGTGGTGTTACGCTGGAGAACAATATCCTCATCGACCGCAACTACAATGTCGATCCGTCCCTCACGTCCACCATGAGCAGCAGCATCAATACCACCACCGACCAGGTTGAAATATCCTGGGACCCAATCCCCGGCGTTGACGGATACGAACTGGAATGGCAACACATCAACGACTACGATGGCAGCGGTGGTTACAAGGCCTCCAGCGCCATCGATTACAATTTCACCGAATCCGCCACGAGGGTGAGAACCCAAAATACGAGCTATTCCATCCCAAATCTCTTTGAGCACGGCTACGTGGTGTACCGGGTACGCGGGAGATACGGCAATTGGTATGAACCGGACCAAATTGATCACACGGACTGGACCACCATCACGGCTTCGGCGGCCGTATCGCTCATCAACAACAAGATCCAGATCTCTACGGCCCATGAAAGCGATAGCCTGAATTGGCAATACCAGGCCCGGTACGGAGAGCGTGGACTGAGGGCCGAAGGTGTTCAATACCTCGACGGGGCCGGCAAGCCGAGGCAGCAACTCCAGTATTCCTTCAGCTCAAATCAACCCATCCTCACCCAGGTCTATTACGACGACGAATCCCGACCTGTGATGCGTGTGCTACCTACACCTACAGGAACCGACAAGATGATGTTCTACGAAAAGTTCAACCGCGACGACAATGGGGGAGAGTGGACTGCCGACGACTACATTGCCATCAATCCCCTCGATTCGTGCGAAATAGAATTGCCCGAAATGGACACGGCCTACGGATCGTCCAAATACTATTCGGCCAACAACGCCGACCTCACCGGGCACAATAAGTATATCCCGGATGCCGAGGGTTATCCCTTTTCCTTTCAGAAATACTATGGTGACGCGAGTGGCCGTGTGAAGGCGCAGGGCTCCTTTGGAGAGGATTTCCAGGTCGACCAGGGGCACGAAGTGATCGTGCACTATTCTTCTGCCAACCAAAATGAACTGAATGAATTCTTCGGCACGGAAGCGGGCCTGCAGGACAAGTATAAAAAGGTGGTGACCCAGGATCCCAATGGCCAGTACAGCTCGTCCATCCACAATATGAGTGGGCAGGTGATCGCCACCACGATCATCGGAGAATCACCATCGGGCATAGATGCACTGAACTCTAACGGTTCGCCGACGAGCGATTCGGTGAGTGCTCTAAACAACGACCCCACCAATCCCGGGGAATACCTTATCTCCTCTCAGAAAAGTGTTTTCGTACAAAGCGAGGGCAACCACACGATCAAATACGGTGTGGACCCAACGACCTTTACCGACGCATGCCTGCCCACACCCTTTTGTTACGACTGTGTCTATATCCTCGAACTCAGCCTCATCGACGAATGCGGTGACGAAATGGTACCGGCGGCGCACCGCACGGATACCATTGGCGACTGGCCAAACGATACCGTTTGCGGAGCACCTTCCTCATATACCAAGGATTTTACCGCCTATCTCTACCCGGGTGAATACCTGCTCAAAAAGAAACTCACGGTTTTTGAACCCGCTGCCGATTATTATGCAGACAAATTCCTCGATCAGGCCAATTGCCTGTTGACCTATAATGATTTCTACAAGGAGGAATTCGACAGCCTCGATTTCTCCGGTTGCAATGTCGACCCCTGCGACCTGGCCTGCGTGCGCGAACTGGGAACCAAGGCCGATTACCCGGGCTCCGACGCCGAATACGACTCGCTCTTTGCGGTTTGCCTTTCCCGGTGCGGAACCGGAACCAAGTGTGAAGGCATGTACTATATGATGCGCGCAGACGTAATGCCCGGAGGCCAATACGGCGAATTCTTTACCGGTGTGGTGATCAAACCTTCGGCCTTTGACCTTTCCGTTTACAACGACAACAACGACCTGCCTTCCAGTTCTTCCTGGCGGGATGTGACCTTTGCGGACGAGGCCGGTACAC
This sequence comes from Salibacteraceae bacterium, assembly GCA_965267285.1. GTDB lineage: Bacteria > Bacteroidota > Bacteroidia > Flavobacteriales_G > Salibacteraceae > UBA4419. Next base: position 131,237 of record OZ253948.1, read on the forward strand.
CTGACTCCGTCCTGAACTCTTCCGGCACCCTGGTTCCGGTGAACCACTCGAGCATCGACTTCAAGGTATTCCTTTCGCTCTGGAAGACCTCCTATGCCGACAGTCTCGTGGAACTGCATCCGGAGTATTGCTACTACGTCTATTGCACCACGCAGGATACCAGTAATCAGTACGATCTGGACATGGCCAATACCCATTCTTTCGCGGAAGCCAAAACACTTGGGTTCATAAACCCACTCAACATGGGTTCTCCCGTCCCGACTTGCATTGGCGCCAATACCACCAACCTCGATCCCTTCTTCCAAACGGGAGGAGGAGGATCGGGCCTCAATACCTGGATGACCAATCAAATGACCAATTACATCAAAGTCGGTTCTACCAACTACGATATCTGGCAGATCAGTATGTCGCAAGTGCTCTGTCCGAACGACACGGACTTCAGCAGTATCTCGAGCTGCCTTTCCGGGCAAAGCTGCTTTGGCAACGATACCTGCATCAGCGACCAGCTTTGGTATGCTTTCAGGGCCAACTACCAGGCACTGAAGATGTATGCCTACGATTCGATGATGACCAACTACGCCATCGAAAATGAATGCTACAACGGTTGCATTGGCCTGGGTTCCATTGCCTTTGATCAGACAGACAAGAGCTTCACCTGCTATCCGGTCAATAAGACCCCCAATTGTGGGTTAAACGAATACGATGGTTATGGGGATGACGACCAACCCTGTAGCTCGAATAACTACGCCAAGTACAAGTTCAAGGAACGCAGGGGAAGTTATTACTCCAAGGTCTATTGGTCTGACCTGGACAGCATACGCACCGCCTACCTCGACTCCATGCGCTCCGAGATGGAAGACACGATCTGCAAGGCCAACTGCGACGAGCGGGCCAATCAATGGATGGCCGCCATGGCGCCCTGCAACATCGCACCGCAGACCCTGCCACTGATCGTTGCTGAGCTGAAGGAACTCTGCAAGGCCGCCTGCGATTCCGGCTATTTCATGCCCAAGAGCAGCGCCAGGGGCTATGCCACCTCCAACGGCAATACCACCTTCGAAGAGGTGATGGACTACCACCTGGGTAGTGGTTGGCAAAACGATACCTGCAACGAGTTGCTCTTTGATGCAACACCACACGACTACGACCGCATTGGTGAGACTGGCATCCTCGACACTTGTGGCTGCAACCGCATCCTGGAGACCAGGGATGACTATTGGAATGGGTCGGCACCGTCGGGCATCACCTCGGCTTCCGAGTACTATACCGACCTCTATGGTTATTTCCTGCCCGATTTCGACCAATTGGCCTGTACCTGTGAGGACGCATTTGCGCTTTCACCGTCCTACGTTTGGTCCGATCGCTTGACAGATCCCACCATTCCGTGGTCTACGGAGAGCATCGACCACCTGGATTCGATAAGTGTCATCGTGCCGGAGGACCTCAACTGTGTGCGTTGTATCGATTGCTCGGACCTCTCAACGCATCGAACGGCATTTGAGAGCAAGTACAATATAGACACCTCGTCTTCCAATTATTACGCGATGTTTACCAAATACCTCAACTTCGAGTTGGACTTTCATGCCTCGGAATTCGAAATTCGGGAGTTTGACGAAAAATGCCTGGCAGATGCCCTTGTCTGTACCAACCCCAATCAAAATGCCCTGGACTTCATCTACATCCTCAATGCGGTGATAGCCGAAGGGTATTTGCTAACGGCAAACGACGAAGACGTGGGCAGCCTCCAGGGTGTGACCAATCTCGGGCTGTACCAGTGGTTGCTTACCCAGTCGGACCCGGTGTATTATGATGCAGGAACCCTTGGCGCCGACGACCTCGACTTTACCCTGGGTGATTGCAATTACAACCTGTCCCTGGTGGCCGGGGAGACCTTCCCGACGGGCGTGGACTTCAACAACCTGGTGGAGATCCAAAACATACGCCCCAAAAGCACCACAAGTGGGGCCAACGACGAGCTATACTGCGACGGAGTATTCTACAAGGGAGCCACGAAGTACATCCTGGATATGGAAATAGAAACCAGCCCTTTCTGCGTTGAATTCTATACCTGCGACCTCGACATCTACCTCTGTGATTCCACCGCCCTGCCGCTTGTAGACACCAATCGCTGTAGGGACCAGTTGATCGCCATTGCGCGGCAAAATGCCCAGGATCGCTACGAGACCTATATCGACTCGGTACGCACCGCCATCCGCAATGCCTTCCTCGACTCTTGTCGTGACAACCTGAGCAATGAATACCTCAAGTATATCTACCTCAAGCACCAGTATCATTCCACGCTCTACTACTACGACCAGGCGGGCAACCTCGTGAAGACCATCCCTCCGCATGGACTGGATGTGGCCTTCAACGATGCCGATGTCGACAGCGACCGGATCGCGGGCAACGAAGAGGTGCCCAACCACACGATGGAATCGAGGTATCGCTACAATACCTACAACCAACTGGTCTATACCACCTCACCGGATGAGGGTGCCTCCACGATGTGGTACGACCTCTACGACCGGCCCATCGTTTCGCAAAACGCACTGCAAACTGCCAATGACGACTATGCCTATACCCTCTACGACGACTACGGCAGGGTGACGGAAGTGGGTATTGTGAATACCACCACGGCCTTCGACGATACCAAGGCGGAGTCTGCTTCGTCCTTTGATACCTGGCTGTCGGGTGGAACCAAGCGTGAGATCATCCGCTCCTTCTACGACGAGCCGCTCGATACGACCATATACAACAAGTTTGAGGGTGGGCAGGCCAACCTCAGGCTGAGGGTAGCCACCCGGGCTTATTATGAATCGGATGTGGCGGACACCCTCTACGACCACGCCACCCACTTTAGTTACGATGTGCTCGGCAATGTGGTGGAAGTAGTACAGGACAATCCTTCCCTGGAGCACCTGGAGCAGGATGAGAAGCACGTGGAATATGAGCATGACCTGCTCACGGGCAACGTGAACGAGGTGATCTACCAGAAAGACGCTGAGGACGAGAACAGGCATCTTTACGAGTACGATGAAGACAACCGGCTAGAAGAGGTCTTCACCTCCAACGAGGATGTGCTCTGGGACCGCGAGGCGACCTATCATTATTATGACCACGGGCCGCTGGCCAGGGTGGAGCTCGGGGAGCACCAGGTTCAGGGCATCGATTTTGCTTATAGCATCAATGGATGGCTGAAGCTGATGAATTCGGACAGTACGTATAAGGACTTCGACATGGGCACGGACGGAAGCAAGATCTCCGGCGCGACCTATTGGAATACGCAGAACACCGACTTTGCCGTGGATGCACTTGGGCTCTCCCTGGGTTATTATGAGGGCGACTATGTGGCCTCGGGCGGATTGCGTACGGGGACCCTCTTCGAGACCAACGGCAGCGGGCTTGGCTCGCAGGGTCCTGATATGTGGAACGGCAATATTAAGCACATGGCCCTGGGCATCGACGGCTGGGAGATGCAGGGCAAGGGGTATAACTACGACCAGTTGCACCGCCTCACCGGCATGACGGTTTATGAGAATGAAGCCTTTGTATCCAGCGAATGGAAGTGGAGCAGCGGGGGAGCGCTGAGCGATTATGCCACTACCATTAGTTACGATCCTGCTGGTAATATCGACAGCCTGTCCAGGAATGGCTTCGCCGGGGTGCAGACCACAATGGACCAGATGGCCTACCACTATGTATCGGGTACCAACCGCCTGGACTATGTGAATGACCACGTAAATGCCTCGACCTATGCGGACGACATCGAGAGTGGTATGTCTGCAAATAACTATACCTACGACGACCTGGGCAGGTTGATCTCCGACAACCAGGAGAATATCACCTCCATCTTGTGGAATGCCATGAACAAGGTGAAGTTCGTGGACCGCTCGGGAAGCTACGACGATACCTACTATGAATATGACGCCTTCGGCCGCAGGGTAATGCGCTGCGCGATCTCGACTTCCGGAGACTCTACATTCACTTACTACGTTTATGATGCAGGTGGCACACCACTGGCCATTTATGGACGCGAATACGACGACATGGGTGCGACGGACTTTGAGGACAAGATCTACCTGGAAGACAACCCCATCTATGGTTCAGCGCGGCATGGATCCAACAAACGCAACCTGCTTTTGGCCGATACTTCCTATATCACCAGTACGGGCACTGGGAACGTGTATACTGTTGACACCATAGCGCGGTTGGCCGGGTTACGTTATTATGAACTCAAAGGACATACGGGCAATGTATATGTGGTAATCTCCGACCGCAAGGAAGCCCAGGACAACAATACCGATGGCACGGTGGACGAGTATGAACCGGACATCCTGGCCAGGAATGACTACTATGCCTTTGGTATGGTTATGCCGGGTCGGTCCGAAAACCCGACCCTTTATCGGTATGCCTTCGATGGACTGGAGGGAGACCACAGCGTGGCTGGCAACAACCTTTCGTATACCACCTACTTCAGGCAATACGACCCAAGACTTGGAAGATGGAAATCACCGGATCCTGTAATACATCCATGGGAGAGTGCTTACGCGGGATTTGCAGATAACCCGATCCTTTACATCGATCCGATGGGTAATGCGGCTGGAGCTGTGAAAAGTATAGGGGACGGGATAAAAGCCATCGGACAAGCAATTGCAAATACGGCTAAGACCGTTGGCAAAGCGATCAAAGACTTTTTTGTGAAAGCCGTACCCCACTACTCTCTTGATACTTATGGAAAGGCAACCTTTGATGGTTATTCGAACGTAATTCGATGGGGCGGAATATTTAAACTAATCAATACCTCACATGGGATGACTCGCTCTCTAGAAGCATTGCAGGACAAGAAAACCGCATATTTTGCTGAGACTGAATTTGCCGAAAAAGGTCTGCTAATTGAGAATGAAGTTGAAGCACTTAATTATATGTACGAAGAATCTGAAAAACCTGGACCAAGTGGGCGAAAAACAAAAGAAATGAGCGGTCTTGGATTAGAGGCCATCAATTCGAAGCAAAAGTTATATTTCGTTCGAGAATCTACAGTTGATGACACTCCTACCAAATCAGATGCGGTCAGGCATCATATGCATTCTGACATCATTGAGATAAACAATGTTAGATATAAAATCCTCTTTTTTGTTCACACACATAATTCTAGTCCTCATAAATCCAATATGGGAGCGTATGACGGCCCTTCTGAGGCTGATTACAAACTTTCCAACTATGTTCCTGCACCTGTGGTTACCATCGGATGGCGAGATGTCTCGTGGATTGACAAGTCCAATAATTGGAGGTGGGGAACCGTCAAATTTGCGAGGACTGCGATAGATCCAAATGAGAAAATTCCGACATCCAATCCTTGGAAATTGAATAACACGAAGAGCTACTTGAAGGGGATAAATTCTATATTGAACCCATAATGCGGTTATTAATGAGAATTCTGATTGCAACATTAATTACTGGGATATTCATCTTTAAATGTGGAACCCAAGTTGTTGGACAAGATATTCAAGCATGGGAGGAAGATTTCAATGATGTGCTGAAGAATCATGTAGATACTTTCGACCAAGATTTGAAGTATGGTGAAGGAAACTTTCTGCTAAAAATCGTTGAGGTAACTGACTCCTCAATTGTGTTTACTTTGGGTTATATATTTAACTTATATGAAGTATCCGAATGTAATCCTCGACGTATCATGGAGATAGGCGAGTATGATGCATTCGTATCGTTTTGGCCTCCGGCGGTAGAAAAATTCCAAGTTCAGGGTCTGCGAGAATTTGATCTGACCCCTAATCAATTGATTAAAAATTATGGGTTTAGGGTGAATGAAACAGGATTGGTTATCTATGAAGGGAACTACCTTATCTCGGAATTTTCGAAAATCACCGGAAAAACTACTCAGTCAATTAGGTATTCCAGTTTGAAACATCTTCCTGATAAGTTCTCCATATATCAGAACTGAAAAGGGATAGTGTCCAGATTCAAGATGAGGAGAACTGGTCAAGGAGGAGAATCACTACGTTTGGTGCGTGAGCAAAAGATCGATTTTTCTCATCAGCTTCTTAATAACTGTATTGCCAACCGCAATTTTCTCTCAGAAAGAAAAAATTGCGGATTTCTTCTCTTCAAAAACAAAAGATCAGTTCCAAAAAGAATCCTCGAATGCTGATGTTGTCTTTCTGGCTGAACACCATTGGTACGGACGGCAACAAAATTTTAAATCCAGGTTGATTGACCACTTGCTGTCCAAAGAGATTGTTGGTTCTTTGATCTTAGAGGGACACGAAGTAGAAAAGGTTGTCCCGACACGTAATTTTCAAAGAGGGTTCCCTGTAGACAGCCTAATGAAATCAGGTATTTCGAAGATCCGGAAGATGAGGCTTACTATAGATTCAGGTATTCACTCATAGAAAAAGGTACGACCATATACCGTCCTGATATCGCTTTGGAGTTGGACTTTCCAAAAATCGACAACACGGTGTTTTCTTTTTTGAAAGATCACCAGCAATATAGCGCTCCAGTGCTTGAGTATTATTCCACAGAGGTCTACCCTAAGGATGCTCCGAAGGATATGTATCTCAATCTACTTGATACTTGTCTCATGATCTTCGACACCTGTTGTTCAAAACATGTGACCTCTGAGGAGTATGAGACTTTTGAGCGTCTTATATCATTTGCAAAAGAAGCAATGGTGAACTTTCACAAGTCCTATAAAAAATCGACTTTAGGAAAGCTTTGGCAAATGAGAGAAGATTCTCTGTATGCCAGAGTGAGCAGAATTTGTGCGATTGAGCCCAAACCAACGCTCATTCTCTATGGGGCTGCGCACCTATTTACGGTTGAAGATGGAGGAGTGTGGGGTAACGGGAAGGTTCCTGGTTTTGGTCATCGTCTAAAGGAAGATGATTTGACCGTAGTAGAACTCAAGATGGTCTACAAGAAGTACCGTAAAGGCGTGTCCGATCCTACAATCCCAAAAGGACTGGTCAAGGAGCTTAAAAGAAAATCGAAGGGAGATTTTATGATATTTAGTTCAGCCGAGGCGAATCTATCTCTACCCACGTTTGATGTTACTGAGGAATTGCCTTCTTCCCCCCAAACCTCCATTCTTAACGAGTATAGGGCTGATTTAAGGTATACAAAGAAGCCAATCCAAGATATTCTTGAGTCAGTGCAAATAGCTAAACGCAAGGGCAGATATAATAATTTGTATGATGTAGTTATTCCAAACAACTATCGTGGAACAAATCCACAAGGCCTTCTTATTAAGGAACTAAAAATTAATGGTTTTGAGTATAGGCTAACGGTCATGCCTTTTCAAAAATCTGTGGGAAGAAGCTATTACACTATTTTTGAATCAGGTTTTGGTTATCTTGATCGTTATTCTACGTATGATCGTTCCCCAAAATACAATGCTGGTTTCCCTATGGGCTTTTATATGACAGGATTAAATTCACAATATTTTATCACGATAGGTGCAAATTCAAATGACGGCTACAAATACCTCAAGCAGCTTTATCACCGTTTTGATTAAATCGGTACTAGTGTATTCGGTCACCGTCTTCTTAATAGGATGTCAAGGATCGAGTTCTAATAAAAACATAGCCGAAGAATTGGAGGACAGCAAGTGGGCGGTAATAAGGGGTCTGGATTCGGTTAAATTGGATTATCAAGAAATTGTCTTTTTAAGAACTGGCTGGGCAAGGATTCAATCAGAAAATTTGGGACAGCAGGGGCCCCTTACTTATTCAATACAGGATGGTCAGGTGGCAATTGGTAATGAATTGTTTAATGTAGTTGAATTTAGTGGTTATAGATTGGATTTACAAAATTCTTCGGATTATTTAATTCTTTACCGGGTACCGGAATTCCGAACGAAAGTTGATTCAAATCAGATTGATCCATTCTATTTGAGGCGATGTTATTTTATGCTACATGAGAATGAGATCACTATTGATAGCGCAATAGAATATCTAATACAAGCAAATCAGCCTATTTGGGACACCATTCTAGTTGAAGAATCTTTGTAGTGCTCTACCGATGCCCAACAAAATGCAGCTCACAAGAACTTTTGCACCCAAAATTTTACTTTCAATATTCCCGGGAGGCCAAGATATTACTCGATCCAGTTATACAACCTGAATTACTCCGATGTAAGGGTTCTACTGAACCCTAAAACCAAGAAAGGTTTTGACCTTCTTAAACTCGAAATAGGATTTGAATGATGAGGATGCTGGCGCTATCACAAATGTTAATTGGAATCATATTTATTGGTTGCGTTAATACTCCTTCCTCAAGCCCCTGTAAACACAAGAATGATGAAATATGCGAAGCCCTGAATTGTGTGGATCTCACTTATCCATTGATCACTTTCGATCAACCTGCTTTGTCATCAATTATTCCAGAAATTACAGAGGGTTATAACGCGTTTAATTTTGAAGAACGACTTGGAGACACGTTAATTATTTTTCAAATCCACTACAACTCCGACACGGGTAAGTGTTATGTTCTGGATTACCAAAAAATGTTTGAAGATTCAGCGTTTAGGTATATGCTTTTGGTAAATAATAACGACACTGCTTATTTCGTAAAGCAGGATAAAGTCACAAGGGAAGAGATATTCATAGTAGGTGAATACTTTTTTAGGGCGATGCATTCACTGATGACGAAGGAAGAAAGAAGGTATTTCGAACTTTATCAGGATTCCCTTATGAAAGTACGGGGAGATGATCTTCCCAGTCTACCTTCATTGACAGAAGAAGAACAGAAGTTGTATGATAATCTTTAATCTAGCGAGAAGAATGTCGATTTCAAGCGGACTTCGTAATCCGCGCGACTAACCCTCCACCAAGCAACATCTTCATTCCCACCACCCCCTGCCAGCGGTAGCAGCGGCAGCCCGCAATACCACCGGCCAGGGTGACACCCGGCCGGCGGATTTGGAGCAATAGCAAAAACCCGAACGGCCCTGGTGGAACGGACGGTGGTATGAGGACTATAGCGGATAACGCAGTGGCGCCTGAGTCCGCGCCATAGGCTTTAGCCGACGGAGCGAAGGCGGCAGGCAGCACCTACAAAACCTAAAAAAAGAATAAAGAAAAAGATCAACCGAACATCGACGGCTGGGAGATGCAGGGCAAGGGGTATAACTACGACCAGTTGCACCGCCTCACCGGCATGACGGTTTATGAGAATGAAGCCTTTGTATCCAGCGAATGGAAGTGGAGCAGCGGGGGAGCGCTGAGCGATTATGCCACTACCATTAGTTACGATCCTGCTGGTAATATCGACAGCCTGTCCAGGAATGGCTTCGCCGGGGTGCAGACCACAATGGACCAGATGGCCTACCACTATGTATCGGGTACCAACCGCCTGGACTATGTGAATGACCACGTAAATGCCTCGACCTATGCGGACGACATCGAGAGTGGTATGTCTGCAAATAACTATACCTACGACGACCTGGGCAGGTTGATCTCCGACAACCAGGAGAATATCACCTCCATCTTGTGGAATGCCATGAACAAGGTGAAGTTCGTGGACCGCTCGGGAAGCTACGACGATACCTACTATGAATATGACGCCTTCGGCCGCAGGGTAATGCGCTGCGCGATCTCGACTTCCGGAGACTCTACATTCACTTACTACGTTTATGATGCAGGTGGCACACCACTGGCCATTTATGGACGCGAATACGACGACATGGGTGCGACGGACTTTGAGGACAAGATCTACCTGGAAGACAACCCCATCTATGGTTCAGCGCGGCATGGATCCAACAAACGCAACCTGCTTTTGGCCGATACTTCCTATATCACCAGTACGGGCACTGGGAACGTGTATACTGTTGACACCATAGCGCGGTTGGCCGGGTTACGTTATTATGAACTCAAAGGACATACGGGCAATGTATATGTGGTAATCTCCGACCGCAAGGAAGCCCAGGACAACAATACCGATGGCACGGTGGACGAGTATGAACCGGACATCCTGGCCAGGAATGACTACTATGCCTTTGGTATGGTTATGCCGGGTCGGTCCGAAAACCCGACCCTTTATCGGTATGCCTTCGATGGACTGGAGGGAGACCACAGCGTGGCTGGCAACAACCTTTCGTATACCACCTACTTCAGGCAATACGACCCAAGACTTGGAAGATGGAAATCACCGGATCCTGTAATACATCCATGGGAGAGTGCTTACGCGGGATTTGCAGATAACCCGATCCTATACATAGACCCAATGGGTAATGCGGCTGGTGCTGCAAAGAGCGTTGGAGATGTTGTAAAAGCAGTAGGTGAGGCAATAGCCACCGTAGCCAAAAAGGTGGCGGATAGCAAGATCGGGCAATTCTTCTTCAAAAAGGTTCCAAATTATTTGCCGCGCGTTCCTTCTGAAGGCGCAAAGAAGTATAAGTATGTGTTACGTAGTGATATTCTTGACAGGTTATTACGCCCAATAAAGAAATTACTTTCTCCCAAGAATGTTGAAAAAGTTGCAAGAGCAGGAAGTGGGTTAAATGCTTCAATAGAATTTAGCAAGCCGATTGTAATGAGAATGTGGGTATCGGACAACGAGGCACAAACAAATGAAGGATTTTGGAATGGCTTTGGAGACGGGGTTGGAGCTGGAGCGAATTCAACTTTGGAATTCTTTAAGAGTCTTGGTACCAAACAGGGATGGATTGATGTAGGAAATGGAATTCTCTCCATGTCAACTTTTTCATGCGTGACATGCCCGGATGGCGTGATCATGAGATCTCAAATGGCCATGAGTGCACATAATTACATAGAAAATATTCCAAATATGAGTTCATATGAGATAGGTTATGATCTAGGTTATGGAACAGAGAAGCTGGCAGAAACGCTAATTCTGACAAAAGGTGCAAATTTCGTTGCTACAGGGATTCGGTTTAGAAGTATTGGAGCTGCTGCATTCCATGACCCTCACATTGGATATCGAAGTTACCTATTTGGTAGAAAAAGATTGTCAGGAAAACCAAAATCAGGGCTTTTAAATACTGGTCACAGACGATATGGGTGGTCCTGGTATGGAGATAAAAAACAACATGTTTTCCAATTTAGGATTGGCGACAATCATGTGCCTAATACAATTTTATTCAGATATAAGCAGTAGTACAATACCTATATTAGTATCTCAGAAAAAATAGATGGAAAACAACTGTGAACATCTTCTTTCAAATGTATACTCGTTTATCAGGGATAAATTGAGTGGAGGAACTCACCATCGAACTCTTACCCGTAGTCCAAACGACGTAAAATTGTATAGTGATGACAATGAATTGTTAGGGATTACAGTTGATTGCAAATATTCTGTAATAAATGTTTTCTTAGGAACAGAGGAGTTTGTTGCAACCGACGATATTGATATTCAGTCGGAAAAAGACTTCGAAAATTTCCTTGAGTATTTAGAACATCTTTTAAAATGCACAATTCGCAGCGAACAATATTTAGGTTTAAGTCGACGATATGAAAAGTTCGATTTCTTTCTCAATGGAAAAGAATTTCGGACTTACACTACAATCAGTTATCTGGATAGGCTATTTAAATTATCTAAACAAACACCAGTTATTCGAAATTACAAACCATGGATAAAATAGTGAAATGGCTATATGTTTTCATTATGTGTACTTTGATTCAAACTTGTTTTGGTCAAGGAAAGGAACAGGTTGGAATTCTAATTGGTGAAGGAATATGCGACTGCATTCAAGATCAAGGATTCTCGGAGTTTGAACCATCGGACGAATTCAAGTCGGTGTATTTGTCCTGCTCTGATTCTATCAGCAATAAATTTGAAAAAGAGATTAAAGCTGTTATATCAGGAAAAGACTATCATGCAGGAGTGATCGCTGGTAAGGAATTCTTCGAGCAAATGATATTCCCTGTACTTCTGCGAGACTGCGCAGTATTTCGAAATGTTGGTAAGTAAATAGCCAACATTGAGATCCGAATATTTTAATACACGTACGCGTTATTGCTGATACGCCTTCAACTTGGAGATTTAAGATATCTTTATAGAAAACGCTTCGGCTTGGCTTCGTGGCTACAACATTTGAAGAAAGTAATTAGCCACGAGGCCAAGCCTCGCGGCTGCAGGGGAAGGTAGAAAAACCTGCAGATTATAGTGAATACCCAGTTCCTATTCATTACTTTGATGTCCTTAGGCATAGGATACGAAATGGAAAATTTGAAATTAGAGATCCTGACCCATGGATAGTTGATGATATATCAGAAATACCACCACGATTTTTTAACACGGGACAACATGCTAATAACGAAGGAAGAGTTATAATTCAGTATCATGTTTACGAGAATAAATTTAGGTACATTGTATTCCACATGTCACCCGGACCTGGAGGATTTTGGAGATCAAATAGGCCTTAATAACGCTACTTGACTAGAATTAAGTTCGCAATATTGATTTTTCTTCTTAAAGCGATTGTAATGACTGGCAATGCCCAGTGGTCAATATCTTACGATCAAGCTGGTGATCAATATCAACTCGTGGCTCATGGATTAACCTCAGATGGAGTTCCGTATACAGGTCACATAAATTCTAAGAAGGTGTCTTGCGATTCAGTTCTAAGACAGTTGGACTATCATTATGATAAAGAACTGTCTAAAAAACTTTGTTCTTACGATGCATTTTACGTCAGGGGAAGTTTAAAGTATCTAGAAGTGAATTGTGCGGGAGTCAAGGTGTCTGACGTGAGGATGGGAATTATTAACGAAGATTCCTCCAAGTGCGAAGTTTATAGTACATGGTACGCTAATGGAACTTTCCATGGTAGCGAGATGATATGTCGTGAAAATGGAATTGATTGGACAATGCCTTCAAAAGGAAATGAGTTTTATAGAAATGGAAATCTGAAAACAAAGTATTACGTGCGTGAAAGGGATACGGTGTACGTCAAGGAGGAATTTTATCCAAGCGGTGTTCGAAAAAAGTATGGAGAACATAAACCGGATAAAGGAGACTATGGTGTTTCGATGGATTGGTACGAGAATGGTCAACTAGAGTCATGGAGTTCCTTATACAAAGGACAGCAACCCTTTATCTACCTTAACCTGAATGGTGACACATCATATTGGGGAAATTTCTATGACCAACCCTTTTATTTGTCTGGAAGACAGAAATACTTCCATGATAATGGAAACGTGAAGGAAATTCAATACTATGAATTAGCAACTAGTCCTGCCACTTCCAATATCAAAACTGGCACATGGAAATTCTATAATAAGAATGGAGTGCTCGTGCGTGAAGAGAAGTACGAAAAAGGGGAATTAATCTCGGAGAAGAGTTTTGAATTGCCAAGGATGAAATCTAAAAACTAACCCACGTTTGCGTGGATGGCATATCCGCCTGAGGATTTAGGATATCTTTATTGAGAACACTTTGGCTTAGCTACATGGCTACTGTATCTGAAGAAGGTTTTTTAGCCACGAGGCTAAGCCTCGCGGCTGCAGGGGGTTTTGGATCCAAGGACTGGTAAAACGAAGTATTTTGTGGAGCCTTGGGAAAATAATTCGCTCGGTAAATCTGTAACCGATGAGGCTAATGTCATACCCTATGGATACTCACCAACTGATGTCAAAGCCTTTTGGCATACACACCCTAGAGGAAGTGGGCCGTCTTTAACGGATATGAAGGCTTCACAAATAACCCAAAAACCTGTATTCGCGATAAGTTCCAAAGGTGAGATCTGGATAAAATATTTGATGCCCAAAAGATTTGTAATACCTCACAGACTTCCAATACCAGTTTCTTATCCAGGAAGCCCGTCAACTTATTCACACCATTTTGGAACATTAATAAGAACAATTAAGTAGTATGTAATATGATTAAAAGCTTGCTTTCCGCTTTTCTACTTGTCTTCCCAGGAATAATTCTTGGTCAAAGCATACAAGAAAAATTTGAAAATCAATTAAAAAATTTCGTTGATACAATCAATGCGGACGGAAATGACTACTTCAACAACATATATATCATTGCTGCCAAAGTGATAGTTGAAGAATCTGTTGAGTACTATTCTTTTACGCCGATTTATAACAAGTACGAATTGGATGAAATTAAACCTAAACAAATTATTTTCCTTCCGGATAGCACTATAATTGTAACTTCTGTGGATCATATTGACAGTGAAACAATGCTTGCCAGTTTTCCCATTTTTCTGTTGGACAGCACCCATTTATCCATGATTATTAAGAGACTTGTGAGCAAAAAAGGGAAGTGGGTCCATCATCTGTCACCCGCCCTCCTTCTAAAAGTTAACAAGTCCAAGTTCTCTTCAACGTATTATGAATTGATAGATGAAATGGATATGCGCTATTCTCCATTTAATAAGTCGCTGAACGACATAATAATTGAACGCATCGAGAAGGATTAAAGGTGTAGGCGACACACTTGCTAGCCGCCTTACTTGCGAAAATTTTGGGATATTAGTTTTTCTCTTCTATTTTGGAAACACTGATTAAGGAATTTTAGGTTTGCGAAGTGAGATTGCAATTGTTCAGATTTTTTGTTGTAATCGCGTTGCTTTCCCCTTCTTCCAAATGCAGACATGCTATCTGCACGGTGATTTAGGATATCTTTATTGAAAACGCTTCGGCTTAGCTATGTGGCTACAGAATATGAAGAAAGTATTCAACCACGAGGCCAAGCCTTGCGGCTGCAGGGGGATGGATACATACGTCTTGAGATATCAGGATAAAGTTGGCAACCGAGTTTGGATAGTATTCAAGAGCCTAGGTCTTCCTCAGTAATGGTTGTTCGTTGTTCTATGTATATGAACTTAAAAAAACGTATTATCCTTACTTCACTGATTGCTTTAGGTTCGACATGTTATGGTCAGTCAAATAATGCAGGCAAAGCGGGATTTGTTCAAGTAAATGGTGTTCCTTGTTCTTCTGCTTTGCCATGGATTGATTTTAAGTATGACAGTCTTATTTGGGTAGGCGATTGTGACTGCATTAGGTATTACCATAAGGACACAATAAAATATGCTCAAGTAGTTTTCAATGGTAAAATTGTTCACGCATTTAGTGGAAATCTTGGCGATGCCCAAGGAGTCAACTATTCAAGAAATATATCTTGGTATTCTGATGAAAGTTTGAGGGAGGAATATTTTCAGAAGCGATTTCCGGATGGAAATATTGAAACTATTGGAAGAGAATTCTATCAAAATGGCGATCTTCATTATAAGATCTATTTCGATGATAGTTTATCAAAATTTATCCACCAGCGTTGGAACAGAGCAGGCTTGATGACATTATTTTCCGAAAGCGTTGATGGATGGGGTGCTCATGGTGTGCAAAAAAGTTGGTTTGATAATGGAAATTTGAAATATTCTATCCTTGCCGGAGAAGGACAGCAACCGTTTTATTATTACCACGAAAATGGCAATCCCCAAGTTGAAGGCAATTGCTTTAATCATACACCTATGCAATCTGGCACTCAGAAATTCTATTACCCAAGTGGTCAAATTGAATCAATTGAGGAATACGGGTTGTATGAAGAGTTTGGAAAGGCGAACATTAAGCATGGAGTTTGGAAATTTTGGGATGAAAGCGGGCAATTGTACAAGATAGAAGAGTACTCAAATGACAGTTTATTAAGGACGGAAACTTTTGACGTCCCCGAATTAAAGATTAAGGAAAGGTAAGTCTGTGGAGTGAGATTACAATTATTCGGATTTTTTGAAGTAACCGTGTCGATTATTCCCCCAGCTACCGCGGATATACTATCCGCACGGTTGACATGCACTGAGCAGTTTCGATTGCCAACAACATTTTGTTTTCCACAACTCCCTGCCAGCGGTAGGAGCGGCAGCCCGCAATACCACCGGCCAGAGTGACACCCGGCCTCTCGCGCCTGCGAGTGCATTGAGTAGTGTTCATCCGGATCAGACCGTTCTTCTTGAGGAGATGGAATAGCGATTAGATCGTGCTCTTATCACAAGGCTAAGCGCCTGCGAGTGAGTTGTATTAAGAGAGGATTATCGCAGAATTATGTTTCTCCAGGGAATAAGTTCAATCCACAAAACCCCGTATTCCTACGAGCAAATAATATATCTTGAGTTTTAAGTTTGGATATGAGTCCAAAAGACTACACCGAGCGGAGCAATCTTTCAGGTTGGGTGACAAGGGAACTGAAGCCAATGCTGAAGAATTATGAAAAAAAGAATAGCCCTATTAGAGACGAATAAACTCTTTCTGTCTGGCCTTCACAGCCAATTTATACTCAACGGAGATTCGTTGAACATCTCCGCATTCGAAAATGCAGATTCATTTCTCGATGACTGTAAGTCCTTTGGCCTGGTCATCATCGATTTTGAGAATTTCAAAATGGACATCGAAACCCTGATTATGAAAATCAAGGGGGAAAACGAGGAAATGAAATTTGTGGTACTCATCCGAAAGATCGAACTCTTTTATGTGCTGCGCCTCTTTTACGATGGCGTGCAGGGTTTCGTTTTTAAGTCCGAGCGTTTCGAGGCCCTTCGCGCTACGGTGCGTTCGGTACTGTCCGGAAAGAAGAGAATTCCAAAAAATGTAATGTCCGTAATTGTTGATGCCTACGAAAAATCATCCGTCATCCGCGACGTGCAATTTGGATTTGAATGCCTCACCGCAAGGGAAAGGCAGATATTGAAGCTTATATGCCTGGGGCTAACGAATGAACAGATGTCCGAGACGCTTTTTATCAGCAAGAGAACGGTGGAATTTCACCGTGCAAATCTCGGGATGAAGATCGGCACATCCAATTCGATCGATCAAATGCTCTATGCCATCCGCAATAAACTGATCTCCCTCAACGACATCATGGAAAGCAGGGCTGGTGGTACGTCGCAAATAATCGAGAAACAACAGGAAATACTGCGCAAGACCTATTTGAAAATGGGGCAGGCTTAAGTCCTGCTCACAGGCGGACGACCTTTCTCTCTCTGTGAATTTTAAATTCCACCGAATCGGCGCAAGCCATGGTCACGAATATGGTGTCGTCAACTGATCGGCCTACTTGCACCACATGGGGTGTTTCATTGAGGGTGAGGTAAACAAAGTCCTTTTTGTTTTTTGAGAATACACCCGATACAGCGATGTCGGGCCATGCAATGACCTTCCTTGGTTTGGGCTTGGAGCTTCGTTTCTTTGTCGCTTTCACGGACTGGCGGGCTTTTTTGGGAGCAATGTTCAACTGGAAGGGATTGGGGTAGTTGAGCATCAGGGTATCCGGAATTACCTGTTCCACCGGTTCGTCAGATTCCTTTTCCCTAACTGCAAGCTCTTTGGCGGGCATTGCTTCATCTTCAGGAATGAATTGCATGCCAACCGAGATCCAAATCGCCGCGACCATTACTACCAGCAGCACCCTTATGTTTCTTTTGCTCATTGGATGGTAAATCGATATATCGGCGACTCCTGGCTGGTATTTCCGGCCGAATCCGCCACGGTATAGCGCCAGTAATAGACCTGCGGGAAAAGGGCCAGTTCTGTTGGAAGTTCAACTGTAGACCTTTCCAGTATCTTGAATACTCCACCTGAATCCTGGAAGAGTTTGATATTCCAAATCAGGGGACTTCCTCCATCGGCTTCCGGGCTGAACTCGAAGGAAACAATGGAATCGCTAAATATCGCATCCGGAGATGGTGCCCTCACAAAACCGAGGGAGGGCACTTGTTGGTCGACTTCAAAACTTCCTGAAGACTTCCCGGAGATCGAGCTATAGTTCCTTCCATCGACCTCCCATGTATACTGACCATCCGCAAGTGCATTATTCAAGGTGTATGTCGAGGCGACCAATGCCTGTTCCCGGGCGATCACATTGCCGGGATTGTCTTTTTCGTAAAGAAGAAACTCATATTGTTCCGCACCCTCAAGGTCGGCCCAGTCAAAGGTCAGGGAGCCTTGGGTATTGAGAAAGGAACCATTTTTAGGATGGAGTAAGATGGGCTGCAGGTCTTTGATATTCCGGTTGGTATCCACCACAAAATGTAGCATCGAGTTTTCACTTTCGTAGAAACTGTTGACGCCCTGAACGCTGAATCGGTAGATCCCGGTCGATAGAGACAATTGTAAATGCTGGGATACGGTCAGCGTATCGAGGCGTATTTCGAAATTGGAATCCGCCGGCGCTACCTCCAAAAGCACCTTGAACGAATCCACTCCTTCGATGGTAGTCCAGGACAGTGAAACGTCAGAGCGCTTTATCGTATCACCGGCGGTAGGTTGCAGGATGGCCACCGCCATACCCGAGATGTCTTCCTCAAATACTTCGGAGCAGGAGCAGAGGAAGGCCAAGCTCCACAACAATACTCTAGATGCTTTCATTGCTTCTTTTTTCGATGGCCATGGTCAATTCCAGCTCTTGTCTTCGTTTTCGATGCGCGTTTGGAACCGAGAGGTCTATATTCCTTATCTGGCCAACGGCCAATTTTCTTTCTATCCAATCGAGCGTTAGCAGCAGCTGTTCATACCTGCCCGAAAAGCGGATAATGACAAGGTTTTTGTTGCCGTCATCGCTTTCGACTATCTCCGGTTTTGGAACTGCTATGAGTTTACAATGGAAAGTGGATTCCGCTGCTGCTGCCAATTGAAATACGTGTTCTTCAAAGTCGGTGGTTGCGCCTTCCTTTCGGGCAAGTTTTTGATTTAGCTCCGCCATTCGTTCCTGCCAGGTATACAAGGAGTCGCCTGTGTGTACGAGGTGGTCTGTTTGCACTGAGAGCGTTTTATACTTGTTGACATCCTGGGCAGCATGACTGAGGACATGGTCCGCCGTTAGGTAAACACCGATGAGGGCCAGTACTACAACAGCTATGGTTTTATACTCCAGGTCGATCATAGGATGGCTTTGAGTTCAAATTCGCGGAGATTGGTCTTGCGGTTGTTTTTCAATTGCATCAGTTCTACAGTTTTAAAACCCGCACTGGATTCAAGACGGGAACGAAAATGCTCGATGTTGTTGGCGTTCTTAGACCGACCGCTGATATAGATAACCTTGGACGATGGCCCGGATTGGAAATCAATGAGATCCAGGGCTACCAGGGGGCTGCACAGGGCTCCCAAGCGATCGATGATCGAGGCGTGAAATTGTCCGCCATCCCTGGTGAAGTCATGGAGTAAGAGTGTTTTTCTGTCGTATTCACCTTTGAGCCTATCGGTCAGCGATGCATTGATTTGCAGTTCTTCCAGTTGAGCCTGGAGATCGCTTGTTGAGGCATTCAGTTGCAGACCAATACCAAACTGCGCACTCGAGAGGGCAAAGGCCAGGATGGCCGCCAACATCATTATTTTTTTTCGAAGCTTGTCATTAAAAAGGTCGACCCTGCCGTGGTGAACGGATTCGATTTGGGTCGAAACAAATTCCTTTCCCAACAAAAGTGGGAGGGCCGGGGCAATTGCCGGTAATTGGATACCGGAACTCAGGTGGCCCTGCTCTTCCTCCGCGAGAAAGTTGTGCATGTTGTTGAGTTTATCTTCAGCCAAGTCGCCCAGGACTATATCGACCACCACCATGCCGGCCTGCTCCAATTTGGTGATGAGCGCCTCCAAGCTGGATTTCTTCATGAGGTAGCGGCGGCCGGTACCAAGGAGTATTTCCTGGACAACGAGATCCTTCAGGGAGAGGCCGGGAACCTCAAAATCCGCTTCTACTTCGTTCAGGTCGATGGTGATAATTCCGCTGCCATAGGGGGAGAGGATGACAGGAGTTTTTCCGGCGAAGGAACTGATCTCATCAATGTCTTCTCCTTCAAATTTTTCAAGCACCTTAAAGCCTTGCTTGTTTCGCTTCACCTTGGTAGCGACATAGGTGCTCGCTTCGTTTCCCTTGAATTCCATGCGGATCACGCAGATGATATTGGGGAACAATCGCTTGTATATCCAGCCGGGAATTTTCATCTCTGGATCGTTGGTTTGATGAATATGGCGAGCTTGGTCTTGCTGCGTTGTTTGGTCCTGGAGCTAAAAAGCCACTTAACGACCGGAACGCGCGACAGCAAGGGCACACCGCGGCCGGTGTTGTCGGAGGAATTCTCTTCCAACCCTCCGAGCAATATCGTCTCCTGATCCTTCACCCGGACAAGCGAACTGAAACTCCTCGAAACCTGGCCAGGTGGAGCTTGTGGGGAGACGCGGGCAGTAAAATCCGACTGCTGGACAGAGATTTCAAGGGTCACCTGGTTGTCGCCACTTACGATTGGGCGAAGGTCGATGGTGAAATTCGCGTTGAGCGATCGCCAAACGATTGCATTGGTGGTCTGAACGCTCGGGCTGGCAAAGGTATTGGTGGTCACCTCAGAGTAAAACTCGGTTTTTCCAATGCTGAGGCTGGCCTCATGTCCGTTCAGAGTAGCCAGCTTCGGTGTGGACTTTGTCTTGAGCGCTCCATTCTCCTCCAGCGCCTTGATGTTGAGATAAAAGTTGGGAGTAACCCTTCCGAGGTTGATCAGTCCGAAGCCGTTGATATTGCCAATGATATCGTTGATGCCCTGGGTCGAAAGATTCACATCCAATCCGGGCCACACTTCTCCTTGCGAAGAAGCGGGAGGCTCACCGAGTCCTGCCTCCACACCGGTCGACAAACTACTGGTATTGCTCACGTCCACGATGAGCAATTCAATGGTGATCAGGGGAACCAATTGATCGACGGATGAAATAAAATCCGAGATATGCTTCACCTTCGCGCTGCCACCCGTGATCACCAGGGCGTTCAGTTCCAGGAATTCCCTGATTTCCACACCAGCCTTCATTTCCTTCGGGATCATTTCTATGAGCTTCTCCACAGTGCGGTTCTGCAATTGCACCAATTCGGTTGTTTTTAACTTGGAAGAAGTATTGAGTCCTATGAGGTATACCTCCTCGTCTAGCTTGAAAGAGTATTTTGTTCCGTCCAAGACGTAGCCGAGAAATTGTTCATAGGAAACATTGTCGAGGTAGAGCGTCACTTTCTCCTCCGGGTTGCTGAACATATAGTGTTGTATGAAGAGCGATTTGCTGACGTGAGATATCAACTCGTGGATCACCACGTTCTTGGCGTGAATGGTGATGCCCGTACTGTCGGCGGAGAACTTCTCGAGCCCGTCTTTGGCATCCAGCTCCGCCATGGTTTCCGAAGCGGATTTGTTTGACTTGTTCTTCTCGATCATGAAGAAATTGCCCTTGCCTTTTGTGATAGTCAGCCCATTGGCAAATCCGAATTTCTGAAGCGCGTCCTCAAAGGGCCTGTTGATGATAAATGCACTCACGAGCATGTTTTCAAGGGAGGGGTCAACCACCACATTTCTGTTGGATTTCTTGGTGAGCTCCACGGCGACCTTGTACAGGGTGTCCTTTCTGAAATCGATGGACAGGAAGTCCGACCCGGGATTGTAGCTCACCTTGGGTATGCGCAGTGGGGCAGGAGGGGGCTTGACTTTCGGGGGCATGTATTTGGAAAATGAGATGATCATCCCGCTTACCTCCAATGCCATATCGTATTCCTTGCACAGGAAAGCAAAAAGGTCTTTCACCGGCACATTCGTAAAACTGTTGACCACCGGCTTGTCCAGGCCTTCGTCCACATGGACATTCAAATTGTGTGTGAGTGCAATGCCTCTTATGAATTCATTCAGCGGAGTCCCGTTGATCGATAGCTCAACTGTTTCATTCAATCCGGGTTGTTGCACGGCAAGCGAATCGAGGGCGGTCTTGATCGTATCCAGCCTTGTCTGACCAATGGTGTGAATGGTCGCTACCAGGATAGCCAGGGTGAGGTATGTTGTTTTGAGCTTCATCCGGCGAGATAGGGTTTTATTTCACTATAAGAAGTTTCACCTCTTTCCCATCTCAAGCGTCCGTGATCTTGCAGGCTAAGAACATCATCAAAGGCCCTGTTTGGGGTAGAGGATCGTTGAAAGTTCTGGATCTGTTCCTCAAGGCCATCGTGAATGGGGATCACTTCGTAGAGGGCCAACCTTCCGGAATATCCTGTATAATGACAGTGATCGCATCCTTCACCCGCCTCTGCACCCTTTTGACCCTCAGCGGTTTTTTTGCACTTGGGGCAGAGCTTCTTCACGAGCCTTTGGGCCATCGAGCAGCGGAGCGTTTCGGAGAGCAGGTAGGGCGGAACACCCAAATCGATGAGCCTCGAAATGGTGGACCATGCGGAATTGGTATGTATCGTGCTCAATACGAGGTGCCCGGTGAGGGAAGCCCTTACAGCCATCTTCGCCGTCTCGGAATCCCGGATCTCACCGAGCATGATAATGTCTGGATCCTGCCGCAGAAATGACCGCAATGCCTTGGCAAAACTGAAGTCGATGGCGCTATTGACCTGGATCTGGTTGACGCCCCTGAGCGTGTATTCTACCGGATCTTCAATGGTCAGGATATTCTTGGATGGGTGGTTCAGTTCCGAAAGGCATGCGAATAGCGTGGTGGACTTACCCGATCCCGTGGGCCCGCTTACCAGGATTATCCCGCTTGGGTTTTGGATGGCCTCCTTCAGGGATTTGAGCTGGTCGGGTTCGAGGCCGATGGTGTCCAGTGAATATTCGGCACCCTGTGTATTGAGCAGGCGCATGACGATCTTTTCACCGTAAATGGAAGGCAGAACAGAGACCCGCACATCCATTCTCAATTCATTGGCCTGCAGTAGGATCCGCCCGTCCTGGGGATTGCGTTTTTCGGAAATATCCAACCCGGCCCTGATCTTTACCTTATTGACCAGGCCGGGGTAGTCGCATGATTCGATGTGGTATTTCTCTATCAAGCCGCCGTCGATCCTAAACCGTATCCTCCCGGAATCCTCCAGGCGTTCAATGTGCACGTCCGAAGCTTTGATCGACACTGCCTCCTCGAGCATGCTCTCTACCTTCCAGCCCTCGTCCAGGTTAAAGTGACCGACGCTTATCATGTTGGATTGACCCTCGATCCGATAGTGTTTATTCAGCAGTGTGGTAATGCGTTCGGGCGTCTCGCTGAGGAAGTCAACCTTCCTTCCCGTGATCAATTCGAGCTCTAGTCGGGAGTTAGCCTTTAGATCAACGTTGTCGGTCGCAAGCATCAGTTTTCCGTCATCCAGGTTCAGTGGTATGGCCCTGTAGTGCCAGGCCTGGCTGGGGTTGAGCTCCTGCAATACTTCTGTTGAGAGGTTTGCGCTCATATAAAGTTTAAAAGGGTTATATCGGTGAGGAGATCGAACTCATTGGCCAGCAATACGCCGGATAGGAGTAGTGATTGATAGCCTGCCAGCGGAACACTCTTGGTTTTAAAATCTTTTCGTTCTATGAGCCAATGCAATGCAAGGCTCCACAGAAAACTTACTACCAGGAAGAGCAGGCATTTCGCCGGATCAAACGAAACACAGATCACGACGAAGAACAACAGGTCGCCTATTCCCAATAGTCGATTAAGCGGCTTCTCCCTGTGCCCTGACCCAATTCGTATGACGATCAGGGTGCAGGTAAGCATGATGCCGATCACCAGCAGGTTTGTAAAAAAATCGACCAGGTATACATGCGCCATATAACCGCCCATGAGCTTGTAGATGACAACCCCGGTGAAGGCTAGGGGAAAGAGCCACCAGTGAACGGCGCGATGTTTTAGATCCTGCCAGAAGATCACGGCTAGGATCAGCACAAGAACGATCAAAACGAATGCGGAACCCATCAGTCTTTTTGAATTTCTACCAGGATCTGATCCTGATCGATTTGCCAGACATTAAACTCCCCGTCTCCGTCGAAGTCAACAATGGCAGTGGCATTCGCCAGAAATCCGGCGTTTGAATTTTCTACGATCTCAATCAGGTAATTTGCCGTTCCGCCGTCGGTGGTGAGCCTGGCATGCTCAAACCCCAATTGCTCGAAGCTGTCCGTGTACTTGGAGTAGGTGTAGAAGTACATCTTTTGAAGGGTATGCAAATGCTTGAGTTGCAGCTTAGCTTCCTGGGCCTTGGCCTCCGATATTTTGGGCATCAGGTTGGGAATCGCCAGGAGTAGCAGTATTCCAACAATGGCCAATACGATCAGGATTTCGGTAAGGGAAAAGGATGGGAGTTTCATGACATCGAATTTTGTCCCGAAACCTAGCGATTCGCCACCGCAAATCTCCTCGTGCCGGTACTAGGATTAAAAGCTTAGGGAATTGCTCATTTGGAACATCGGCAAGTACATCGCGATCAGGATGAAGGCGACTATCGCACCAATGATGAGCATAAGGGCCGGTTCCAACATTTTGTTGAAACGCTTGGTATTTTCATCGCTTTCCAATTTGAGTTGATCATTCAGCGATTGGAACATCTCAGCCAGGTGGTTGGTCTCTTCACCGACTTTGATGATGGATACCAGGCGTGATGAGAAAAGGCTACTGCTTCGCAGCGCACGTGAAAATGATTCCCCTCTCAACAAACTTCGCTGGATCTCATTCAAGCCTGCCCGGTAAACACGATTGGAAATCATGGTGCCGGCCAGTTCAATGCTTCTTGTGAGCGGTATTTTGGCCTTTAGCAGCAAGGACAATGCGTTGACGATTTTTGCCTCGTTTGAAGTTCTGATCAATCTCCTGATCCAGTAAAGCCTGAGCAGGAAACGGTGAAGACCGAGCTGCAGTGAGGGAGTCGCTTTTATGTAATAACTGCCGCCAAGGATCAAAATGAGTAGAAATCCGGCCATGGAAATTAGAAATGGGGCGGCATGCGAGGCCCGTACGATGAGTTTGGTTATACCCGGAAGTTCCCCTCCAAGGCGCTGGAATATTTCCTCGAACATGGGAACCACGTAGAGGAGCATAAAAAGCACGATTCCAATGGCCACTATGAATATAAAGACGGGATAGGCCAGGGCGCTCATCAACTGCCTTCGTTGGTTTAGTTCGCGGTCGTAGTACGAGGACAACTGCAGCAATACCTGCTGAAGGGTACCGGTCTCCTCTCCAACCGAAACGCTGTTGAGGTCAAAGGTCTGAAAGCCGCTTTCATTCCTTAAAGCTTCGCTCAAGGAAAGACCTGCGGTAAGGCCTTGCATGATTCGCGGTATGCGCTTTCTGAAAAATACCTCGGATTCGTCTTCCGTCATCAGCTGCAGGCTACCCAATGCATCCAGGCCGGACGATAGCAAAATGGCCAGGTTCTGGTAGAAGCGCTGCTTCAGTTTGCGGTTCCACTGCACCTTGGAAGGAAGCACCTTGATATGCTCCAGTTCGCGCCGGAGCTGCATCATTTCTTTTTCGAGTTGGAGAGATTTTACGGTTCCCATTGATTGATGTATTCCGAGGAAGAAATGGCCCGGGTGATGGCAAGTTTTTCAACGTGGTCCTTACCGGCACGGCTTATATCCAGCAGGATGATGAGCAAAGCGTTCTGTGCCCTGTCCATTTGCGCTACCACCTGGATGCCAGGGTATACGCTCGATCCGTATTGATCAATCCTTTTTAGTTCGGGCTTCAGGATATAGTTTATGCGCTTCTTTTTGACGACCATGCGAATGGTATCTCCATGAATGGATAGGGCAGAGGCCGATGCGGCATCCCATTGCAGGTCGGACTCAAATGCAAGGACCTTGTGGTCTTCTTCCGTTGTGGAGGAGATCTTGGATACCTCTTGGGTGGTGAGCATAATATATCCCATGAGCATAAATGCCAGGAGGGAAAAGAGCCCCATGGTGACCAGTGTTTCGATTAAGGAAGAGGCTTTTAGTTTCAAGGTTGAAAACGATAGAATTTTCTCGAGTAAGGGCCTGAGCCTTCCAGGCGATACTCGATGGAAATGAAGGGATAGCTATACTGCATCCGCCGTTTTATTTCCGGCTCCGTAGTTTCCGCCTGCAAGCCGATGAATTCATAATGATGACGTATGATCTTTCTGCTCAATTCATGATTTTCGATTAGCCCGGGTTTCGATAAATAATGGGAGGTCATCTGCATACTGATGGAAAGGGAAATCGAAAAGATGACCATGGAAACGACTACTTCCATTAGGCTAAAGGCAGGAATCCTAGGACGCATAATGCATGATTTTTCCATGTTCCTCCTGGTCCGATAGAGGCAATGGAATTAGAAAATGAGGATTTAAATCGTTGGTGACCTGCCCATGGATCAAATGACCGGACAGGGACTTTGTCTCCTTGTGGTATACCAGGTCGCGGGCGTACAGATGACCGTGAATTTGACCCTCCAGGTGAACCGGGCCGTCGCTGTACACCAGGCCATAGACCTCGGCTTCGGGACGAATGATCATTAGTCCCTGGCGGGGGCTGTTTGTACGATCTCCGACGAGGAAGATGCCTCCGGATAATTCCGTGTTTCCGGAGATATCCAAGGAATATTGGCCGTGCTCAGGCTTAAGGGCAACAAAGCTTGGGTAGTCCAGCCGTACCTCTGGCTCGATAATGACCGCTCGCGTTGAGATTAGCTGCATTCTTCCCGACACACCGGATTTCAGTAATATATGCGGAGCCAAAAGAATGACGTCTTCAAGCACCGCTGTCGAGTCAACGACTACGGCTTTTGTGGAGTGGAGTATTACTTTGCCCGAATACCTGCATTCTGAAAGTAGAAGTGTATCGTCCACCGATAACTTCAGGGCTGTTTGGTCAAAGCTTCTTTCGATAAAAGAGGGATTCTTATCTGGTGTCTGTGCTGAATTGAGGAGGCCCCAGGTGTGCTGCCAGCGCTCATCGAAATCGACCAGGCCCGGGAGATGCTTTGAGCTCGACGTTCGGCAACTCGGACGAATGGCATTGTAGGGAACAGCTCTCAGCGATGCTCTTTTGGTGGTGGCTTTTGGGATGAGGGCACACCCTTCTATTGCGGCTTTGCCGCCCAGGGACAGGATTCGATTGTTGTCCGGCAGATAGAGGTTCGGATCCGGTGTAGAATATCCCTTGAAGAACAACTGATGGAATTGGTAATGGGGTCCGTGAATGAGCTGAGATTGGAGTTCCATCAAGCCCCAGTATTCGGCGTCTTTTTCGCTTGGGTATTCCAGGGAAGACTTTCCATTGGCAATCTCTTCTACAAACTGGCTTGAGAGCTGATATCTTTCTATAGTGAGAAAAGAGGCCCGCGCGGTGAGCAGTTTGTCCGCGTTGAGCAGACCGAGAAGCAATAGGACTATGGAGCAAATGGCAAGTGTTAGGAGGAGGCTGGACGATTTCAGTTTTTGAGACTTCATGGAAGTACTCAAATTTCCCTGAATACATTGAGATCGAACCTAGAAAGAGTACGTGATCTGGTTTTGAGTTTGGGGCGGGAATTACTCACCACCCTTTGGGTGTCTCGTGCTGCCTTTGGCGGTGAACCCTTGCAGCTCTTTGAGCTTCTTGCGGTTTCTCACCCACCCAAAAACAAAAAGACCTCCCGGCCGGAAGGCCAAAAGGTCTTTTTTGTACCCGGGGCGGGAATTAGTTCGTCATGCCGTTGACATGACTCATGCTACTCGCTTTGCTCGCGGTGAACCCGCAGATTCTGCGAATCATGGAGTTCGCTTCAAACACCCACAATAAAAAAACCCCCGAAGCCAAAAGGCTTGGAGGCTTTTTGTACCCGGGGCGGGAATTAGTTCGTCATGCCGTTGACATGACTCATGCTACTCGCTTTGCTCGCGGTGAACCCGCAGATTCTGCGAATCATGGAGTTCGCTTCAAACACCCACAATAAAAAAACCCCCGAAGCCAAAAGGCTTGGAGGCTTTTTTGTACCCGGGGCGGGAATCGAACCCGCACTCTGTTGCCAGAACTGGATTTTGAATCCAGCGCGTCTACCAGTTCCGCCACCCGGGCGAAATGAGGGGGCGAAAATAGAAAAAAGCACTATATCCGACTCCTAAAAAACAAAATGTCCGAAGCTTAGCCTTCGGACATCCGTTCACTTAATATTTTGAATTACCTGCTTAGCAGTACTCGTCAAACGCGGCCTTCAGATTCTCGGCGATCATCTCGGCCGGAGCTCCTTCGATGTGGTGGCGCTCAACCATGTGTACCAAACGGCCCTCTTTAAACAAAGCCACACTGGGTGAACTGGGAGGGTAGGGCAACATGTGCTTTCTGGCCTGTTCGGTTGCTTCCATGTCGAATCCGGCGAAAACGGTGGTCAACTTAGAAGGTTTCTTTTCGTTATCGAGTGCCATTCGCACACCCGGACGGGCATTGGCAGCAGCACATCCGCAAACCGAATTTACGACGACCAATACGGTATCATCCGATTCGTTTAAAGTTTTGTCTACATCAGCCGGGGTCAGCAATTCTTCAAAGCCTGCATTGGTCAACTCGGCTTTCATCGGTGCAACTAGATCTGGTGGGTACATAGTTTATCGTTTTAAGTGAGGCAAATTTACGGATTAAACAATCTGCTTGAGCGATTGTTTATGGCACTTGTCCGAGCTTTAACATATTGGACATTCCCTTATCCGCAATCGGCATGCTGGCGATGTGGATCAGGTAGTCGCCCTTGGCGATGAACTTCTCATCTTTCAGCCGCTTCATGATATCCGATATCGTATGGTCGGTACTCACCGTACGGTCGTAGAAAAATCCGCGCACTCCCCAAACGAGGCTCAGGGTATTGAGGATCTTCTGGTTTGAGGTAAAGACAAAAACCAGCGAATTGGGCCGGTAGGCAGCCACCCGCATGGTTGTATAGCCCGAGAATGTCATGGTCACAATGCCTGTGGCTCCACTGCTCTCCGCCAACTCGCACGCGGCCTTGCATACGGCATCGCTCACAAATCGGTCCTCCGAATGCCGGACCTTGATGTCCTTGAAGTAAATCCCCTTAAATTCTTCCGTCTTGGTGATGATCTTGTACATGGCTCTGATCACCTCGTCGGGGTGATTTCCCACCGATGTTTCAGCGCTAAGCATCACGGCATCGGCTCCATCCATCACCGCATTGGCCACGTCGTTTACTTCTGCCCTGGTTGGCGTGATATTGTCGATCATGCTCTCCATCATTTGGGTGGCGATGATCACGGGCTTAAATGCCTTGCGACATTTCCTGACAAGGCTTTTCTGAAGTAGGGGAACGTCCTGCATTGGTATTTCCACGCCCAGGTCACCGCGCGCCACCATGAGGGCATCACTCGCCTCGATAATGGCACTGATGTCTTTTACCGCTTCCGGCTTCTCGATTTTGGCAACTACCTTGGTATTGGATCCCGCCTCCTTGATGATCGATTTGAGTTCGTGAATGTCATCGGCCTTTCTCACAAAGGACAATCCCACCCAGGCCAGGTCTTCGGAGAGTGCAAATTCCAGGTCCTTTTTATCCTTTTCGGTGAGGCATGGCAGGCTAAGCTTGGTATTGGGAAGGTTTACGCCTTTTTTGGAATACAGCGGGCCTCCAAACAGGATCTTGGCTTTTGCTACATGCTTCGAAACGCTCAGGATCTCCAGGACTATCTTGCCATCATCAAGCAGCACCCGTTCACCTTTGTTTACATCCTGGAGAAATTCGGCGTAATTGATATTGATGCGTTTGGCATCGCTGAGGCCATCACCAACACCGATTTCAATTTGCTTGCCATCCACCAGTTCAACCCCGTCTTCGGCAACCTCACCTATTCTAATTTTAGGTCCTTGCAGGTCGGCCAGTATCCCAACGTGCGTTTTGAACTCCTTATTGATGTCACGGATATGTCCGATCACGCTCTTGAGCGATTTGTGGTCTCCATGCGAGAAGTTAATCCGGGCCACGTTCATACCATTTCGGATCATCTTGAGGAGCATGTCCTTGCCGGATGATGCCGGGCCAATGGTGGCTACAATCTTCGTTTTGTTCTTGAGTTTCGTCATTCAAATATGAGTTGGGTCGGATCCTTAAGTCTCTGCAAGTCTACTTCATAGGCCATGATCACAACCTCTATATCCTTGATTTTGTTTACCACGTCCTCAATGTCCTGATCGTAGACATTGCCTTCCATCTTGACAAAAAAATCAGCCTGGCGATGTTCGCCCAAAAAATAGGTGCCCGAACTGATATTCCCGATCAGGGTATAGTGCAGGTCACTCAAGTCGTCAATATATTCGTAGCGAGGAAATCCGGCACCACCTTCCGCAATGGGTTGAAAATCCTCAGCCTTGCTCAGGTTGATTTCCAGGGCATTGTTTAGAAACCAGGAGAGCCGGTAATCTTTCTGGTGGCAGCTAATGGCGATCAAGACGAAGTCCAGATCGAGGTCAAAGGCCAGCAAGGATTTTGTCATGATTCAAATGTAAGGACGCGCGGCAGGTAAATATGCTGATGTTGTGTAATTAATACACATTTCATATTTCAGAATGATCCTCGTCCGGAGATTCCTCTGTGACTTCGCTTGGTTTCAGTCCAAGCTTCTTGATCGCCTTTCGGGCGGCCTCCTGTTCGGCATCTTTTTTTGAGCGGCCTTTTCCCTTGGCGACGTCTTCTCCGTCAATGGAGACGAATGAAATAAATCGCCGGTTGTTGTCTTCGTCGAAATCGCTGTGGTAGTTCAGTTCCTTGCCATTGGCCTGGGTCCACTCCAAAAGGATACTCTTGAAATTCTCGTCTGTCTTTTCGAGGCTTTCCAGGTCGCTGAGCTCTC
The DNA here is from genome assembly GCA_965267285.1 of Salibacteraceae bacterium. GTDB lineage: Bacteria > Bacteroidota > Bacteroidia > Flavobacteriales_G > Salibacteraceae > UBA4419. The sequence continues at coordinate 161,789 of OZ253948.1, forward strand.
CGATGATCTTATTGCGAATAACGTTGTCAACCACCTTGTAACCCAAATCCTGGTATATGGCCCCGATGATGGCTTCCAGTGCATTCCCCCCAACGGAGGTCTGCTTGATACTCATTCGGTTATCGTGCTTTACGTAGCGGTGAAGTTGAATTTTCTTGGCTATTTGGTTGAGGTGTTTGCGGCTCACAATCCGGGAGCGCATCTTGGTAAGGAAACCCTCCTTCTGATCGCCATAATTGTCATACAGAAACTGGGCGACAGATAAGTTGAGGACGGCATCGCCAAGGAATTCCAAACGTTCATTATTGTGAAGACCACCTACCTGGCCAAACTCAGGCGAGGACTTATGGCGTAGGGCTTCCTTGTACAGGTTGGCCTTTCGCGGGCGTATACCAAAGGATTCCCGAATGAACCTGAAAAGGTCCCTGTCTAGTCTCGAGTGGAATGTAGATCTGAAAAAACCGCTTCCGATCAAAGGCGATTACCCTTCGAATTTCTTGAATATCACTGAAGCATTATGGCCTCCAAATCCAAAGGTATTGCTCAGGGCGGCATTTACTGTGCGCTCCTGTGCTTCGTTGAAAGTGAAGTTAAGCTTCGAATCCAATTCGGGATCGTCGGTGAAGTGGTTGATGGTCGGTGGTACAACATCATTGTAAACGGATAGGATACAGGCAATACCTTCGATTGCTCCAGCCGCTCCCAGCAAGTGACCGGTCATGGACTTGGTGGAACTGATATTGAGGTTGTATGCATCGTCACCAAATACCTTTTTGATGGCAATGGTTTCGGCAATGTCACCAAGAGGAGTGCTCGTTCCATGAACGTTGATGTAGTCAATTTCACCACCGTTCATATGGGCGTCTTCCAAAGCCATTCGCATCACATTCAGTGCGCCCAAACCTTCCGGGTGAGGTGCTGTGATGTGGTGGGCGTCGGCAGACATTCCACCTCCCATTACTTCTGCGTAGATTGTGGCTCCACGTGCTTTAGCGTGCTCCAGTTCCTCCAGGAACACCGCACCAGCTCCTTCGCCTAAAACGAATCCATCCCTGTCCTTGTCAAAAGGACGTGAAGCCGTTTCAGGAGAATCATTTCGAGTAGAGAGGGCGTGCAAAGCATTAAAACCTCCAATTCCGGATTCGATCACAGCAGCTTCTGAGCCGCCGGTAAGTATGGCATCGGCTTTCCCAAGTCTGATATAGTTGAAGGCATCGATCAACGCATTGGTTGAAGATGCACAGGCAGAAACAGTGGAAAAGTTAGGACCTCTAAACCCAAATCGAATCGACACTTGCCCGGAGGCGATGTCGGCTATCATTTTGGGAATAAAGAAGGGATTGAACCTGGGGGTTCCATCTCCATGGGCAAACCCAACTACCTCTTCCTGGAATGTGCCGAGACCCCCGATGCCGGAGCCCCATATCACGCCAATTCGGTCGAGGTTGACCTGCTCAATGTCCATCCCGGAGTCCTGCACGGCTTGCTCCGAAACAAAAAGGGCAAACTTCGAGAATAGATCGAGTTTGCGCCCTTCCTTTCGGTCAAAATGTTCAGCAGGATCCCAGCCTTTTACCTCACAGGCAAATTGGGTCTTGAATTTTTCGGGATCAAAACGAGTAATACGGGCTGCACCGCTGGTTCCGGAAGTCAGTCCGTTCCAGTAGTCATCCTTTGAGTTACCCACCGGTGTCAAAGCACCGAGACCTGTAACTACAACTCGCTTAAATTCCATGAAATATCTTTTTGGGGATTATCCCTGATGCTCTTCAATGTACTTAACAGCGTCACCTACAGTGGCGATGTTCTCAGCATGATCGTCTGGGATGGCGATGTTGAATTCCTTCTCGAATTCCATGATGAGTTCAACAGTATCGAGCGAATCAGCACCCAAGTCATTGGTAAAGCTAGACTCCATCGTTACTTCACTTTCATCAACTCCCAACTTGTCAACAATGATCGATACTACTTTTGATTGAATGTCAGACATTTTGCTTTGTTTAGAATTAGACTGCAAAGAAATAACTTTCTGTAATACTTGTCAATGTTTTTGTTTGATGTTTGAAAAGCGCGGAAACCCTTGCTGTCACTGACTTAGCGGGCACTTTTGAACTGCCTGAGAAAACGCATGTCGTTTTCGAAATACAATCGAAGGTCTTTAACCTGATAAAGTAGCATTGCAATGCGTTCGATTCCCATGCCAAATGCGAATCCGGAGTACTTTTCAGGATCGATATTGCAGTTCTTCAAAACATTGGGGTCGACCATACCGCAACCCAATACTTCCAGCCAACCGGTACCCTTGGTCACACGATAGTCCGCGTCTGTTTTCAGACCCCAATAGACGTCCATTTCGGCACTGGGTTCGGTAAAGGGAAAGTAGGATGGACGCAACCTGATTTTTGTGTCTTCGCCAAACATTTCCTTGGCAAAGTGCAAAAGGTTTTGCTTCATGTCGGCAAACGACACGCCTTCATCAATGTAAAGGCCTTCTACCTGGTGAAAGATGCAATGTGCCCTTGCAGAAATGGCCTCATTCCTAAATACCCTTCCGGGGCTGATCGTCCGTATGGGTGGTTCAGAATTCTCCATTACCCTTACCTGAACAGAACTCGTGTGGGTTCGCAGGGCAATCTCATCGTCGATGAAGAACGTATCCTGCATGTCCCGGGCCGGGTGCTCCTTTGGGAAATTGAGTGCAGTGAAGTTGTGCCAATCGTCTTCGATCTCCGGCCCCTCTGAAACAAGGTATCCAATGCGACTGAAGATTTCAATGATCCTCTTCCTTACGAGGGAAATTGGGTGGCGTGAGCCGAGCTCATCCGAGCCCGCCGGCCTGGTGAGGTCGAGGGTTGATCCAGAACCCCTTGGGGTTGACCCGGCACTTTGCTGGAGCTCCTTGATCTTGTCTTGAGCCGTTGACTTTAACTGGTTTAGCACTGCTCCAAAAGCCTTTTTCTCCTCATTCGGGACTTCCTTAAACCGCGCAAACAAATCCTTGAGAATTCCCTTTTGGCCGAGAAACTTAATGCGAAAAGCCTCCAGCTCTTCCGCGCTGCTGGCTACAAAGGACTTGACTTCCTCCAGGTGGGCTTCTACTTCTTTAATGAGGCTCATGCGGCTGCAAAACTAAAGATTCTCGAACCCCTAGCGTTTCACAATTTTCATTTTCACAGCGATGTCTTCAAGGGGTCGGTCAAAACGATCCCTTTTTACTGCCGCGATCTTATCCACAACCTCCATTCCTTCCACAACTTCTCCAAAAATGGTATAGTTCCCATCGAGGTGGGGTGCACCTCCCACACTTGTATAATCCTCTATCATCTTGAGGGTGAATTCGAGCTTTTGCGACTCATAGGAGGGCAAGATAAGGGGCTCACATTCCTTCACGAGTTGCATGATCGACTCCCGATCACCGGCTGCTTGCAAACGGGCCATGCGCTTGGAATAGGCTGTATCTGACTGAATGAATTCTCCGCACAATTTGTTTTTGAGCATGGTATTGCTCTGGGCTTCCATATCCTTGAGGTCTCGTTCGAGAAAGAGCCTCCCCTGCACGATATAGAACTGACAGGACGAGCTCTCCTTATTTGGATTCACATTGTCACCCAAACGTGCCGCGGCCAGTGCTCCCCTTTTGTGCCAAAATCGTTTGTCGAATTCGGCAGGGATGGTATATCCCAGTTCGCCATTACCCAGTTGGACTCCTTTTGGTGCTCCCTTCGAATCCACATCTCCCCCCTGAATCATAAACTGGGGAATCACTCGATGAAATAATGTAGAGTCATAGGTTCCCTTTTTCACAAGCTTCAAAAAGTTGTCTCGGTGCTCAGGAGTTTCGTTGTAGAGCTTGAGTTTGATATTGCCCATACTGGTTTCGATAAGCACCATCTTTTGCTTTTTCTCCTTCTGGGCGTACAAATTTTGGTATCCGAAAAGAAGGGACAGGAGGAGGCTTGTAGCGAGAATTCTCATGCAATCAGTTTGACGCAAAAATAGAGGCAAATACCCCAGAAAAGTCATGCACATTAAAAAAGGTCCCGAAACATCAGGGCAAGGATTTGTATATTTGCACGTTCTTGTAAAATCGAGCATGAATCGAATACTCAATATCGCTGTAGCCCTGGTGATTCTCGCCTCCGGAATTCTGGCGGTGGAGTCTTGCAGAGACCCCAAAGAGACAAAGGCGGAAATCCTGGTAGTGGATAGTATAGGGGATGTTGTAGAAAATGCGACGGTATATATCTACTGCATCGATCAGCCCAACAAGCAACCGTGTGTAGTAAAAGACACGCAAAATACAGGACCGGCAGGCATCACCACACATGTATTTGACAACCCCGCCGTACTAAAGGTGGAGGCTGTAAAGTACGATGTGGTCACCATCGACACGGGTGTTTTTCCAAATATTGGAACCATGACCATTGGCGACACCCTGTGCGGGGAGACCTTCATCACCCTGGAAGAACGCCAGACGATCCAAGAAGAAGTTGTCCTGCTCATTTGCCCGAGCGACGACTAATCCCCTTCCAGGTAAATACACACTGCTTCCCGGATCAGGTCTTCTTGCTCTGAGATACCCATGCGCGGCAACTGTTGGATCAACTTATAGTGGGGCCAACCCTCGTCGTCGTTGCCGATCAATTCATAATACCCCAGCTTCTCCAGTGAAGCGCAGGTCCCAACATGGATCAGGTCCATTTTCTGAGACTTTGAGAGGCTCATGAAACGCTTGCCTACCTCTCGTAAACCAATGACAAATAGTACATCCTGCAATTCGGGCTGGATATCAAATTCGCGAACCAATGGCCCTACCAAGGCATCAAATCGTTGTTGCAAGTCCACGGTTTAAAATTAAGATTCCATTGAGGAAAAGTGACGCTGACCCAAGGTTGATCATTCAACATGCACCATACTTTTGAAACGTGAACCTGCTGGATATACTTATTGCCATTCCTCTGTTGCTGAGTGCCTGGAGTGGATTTAAGCATGGGTTTGTTCACGAACTGGCGGGGCTGGTGGCATTGGTGTTGGGAATATATGCCGGCATTTACTTGTCCGACCCGATGGCCAATTGGCTGGTGAATAACACCGACATTCAAAGTCAGCACGTTTCGATTGCAGCATTTGGGGCCACGTTTATTCTCGTCGTGATTATAGTTTATCTCGTTGGTTTTGTGGTTTCCAGGATGGTGAAGATGTTGGCACTTTCGACTATCAACAAGGCATTCGGTTCCGTTTTCGCCGTGGTAAAGGCAGTTGTCATATGGAGTGTGGTACTTGGCATCCTGATGCGGGTTAACAACGACCTGGAATTCATCGACCTGGATCGGGTCGATCGCTCCATTGTCTTCAAAAGAATGGCTTACGGTGGTGAATGGATCATCCGGCAAGTAGAAGACTACCTACCTGATTTCAGCGATGTAGTTTAGCCTTGTATCGCCTCAATGCCGGGCAGTTTTTTTCCTTCCAGAAATTCGAGCATTGCCCCTCCTCCTGTGGATACATAACTCACACGGTCATTGAGGTCAAAGAGATTAACGGCGGCTACAGAGTCGCCGCCGCCAACGAGAGAAAAAGCTCCCTTATCTGTGGAATCCGCAACGGCCAAGGCCGTTTCCTTGGTTCCATTTTGGAAATTGGGCATTTCGAAAACGCCCATGGGTCCATTCCATAGGATTGTTTTGGAATCATTTATCGCCTGACTAAAAAGAGCAACAGAATCGGGCCCGATGTCCAATCCCATCCAACCGCCTGGGATTTCCCCGATGCCGACAAGCTTGGTTTGAGCCTCGTTATCGAATTGATCGGCAACAAGAGAGTCCGTCGGGATCAAAATGTCTACGCCCTTTTCTTTGGCGAGTTTCATCACCTTCCTGGCAGTTTCCAGGTAATCATCTTCAACGAGCGAGTTACCTGTTTCACCACCACCGGCTTTGACAAATGTGTAAGCCATGCCGCCACCAATGATCAATCTGTCTACTTTCTCTATGAGCTGTTCGATGATGCTGATCTTACTTGAAACCTTAGCTCCTCCAATAATTGCAGTGTAAGGGGATTCAGCTCCTTCGAGCACCTTTTTCAAACCTTCCAGTTCATTTTCTATAAGGTATCCAAACATCTTATTCTGGGGAAAGAACTGAGCAATCACGGCAGTCGAGGCGTGAGCCCGGTGCGCCGTGCCAAAGGCATCGTTCACATAGACGTCCACGCCATTTGCGAGAGATTGCGCAAATGATTCATCACCTGCTGTTTCTTCAGGATGAAATCTGAGATTTTCGAGAAGCAGGATTTCACCATTCGCAAGTCTACCCTTGGAATCTTCCGCCTCCGAGCCAATGCAATCACTTGAGAAATGGACTGTAGCTCCCGAAAGCTCTTCTATACGGCGACAAAGGTGTTTCAGGGAGAACCTGTCTTCAGGTCCGTTTTTTGGCCGCCCTAAATGTGACATGAGTACAACGCGCCCGCCATCACCCAGTATTTTTTTGATCGTTGGCATGGCAGCCCTGATCCTTGTATCATCCGTGATGTTCATCTGGTTGTCGAGCGGTACATTGAAGTCTACGCGAATGAGTGCCGTTTGACCATCGAAGGAATAATCGTCCAGTTTCATGTCAATAAATTTGAGGGGCAAAAGTACATTTTCAGCCACCATGAGTAGATCAAATTTTAACTTTGATCGCAAAGGCATGCCTTGAGTTTTTCCACTGTAGTCGGACAAGAAAAAGTGAGTTCTCACCTGGAGCAGGTGATTGAGACCGGAAGGATTCATCACGCTCAAATTTTCGTAGGTGATGATGGTCGCGGTCCCCTTCCTATTGTGCTGGAATTCGCCAAGCTGATCGTCTCCCAAAACAGTGCTGATCCGGAAGCGTCGCAGCTGAAATGCGATAAGTTTATCCATCCCGACATTCACTTTGTCTTTCCTGTCAACACCAACAAGAAGGTTAAGAAAGATGCGGTAAGCGCGCATTTTTTGGAAGAGTGGAGGGCGATGTTAGGGGACATCGCTTATCCCACTATGTCCGATTGGTTGGAGCGCATTGATGTCGGAAACAAGCAGGTTTCTATTTCGGTGAAGGAGAGCGAAGAGATTGTTCGATTTCTGAGCCTCAAACCGTATGAATCCCAATATCGGGTGGTAGTAGTTTGGAACATGGATAAGATGAATCCAAGCGCTTCAAACAAGTTGCTCAAAGCCATTGAAGAACCGCCGGAAAGGGCCATTTTTCTGATGACCGCTTCCACTACGGAAGGCATGCTACAAACAATTCTATCCCGTAGTCAGATACATCGACTGCCGCCCATATCGTCCGGTGATTTGACAAACTACCTGATCGAAAAGGAGCAGTTGTTTGAGGATCGCGCCTTTGAGATTAGCAACCTTGCGGAGGGCAGTATGACAAGGGCCCTGGAACTGCTGCGACAGGAGGGTCATGACTATACAGATCAATTCAAAACGTGGATGCGTCTGTGTGTTCAAAAGAAGGTGAGGGACCTTACACTGTGGATCGATCAGATCAGCGGTATTGGACGGGAAGCACAAAAGAACTTGCTCAATTATGGCCTCCAGGTATTCCGCGAGAGTGTCCACCTCAACTATGTAGGGCGGTCTTCGGTTCATTTTGCAGGTGACGAGCTGGAGTTTCTCCGAAAATTTGCTCCCTATGTCAATCACAACAATGTCCATTATTTCCAGAAGGAATTCGACAAAGCGGTCACACACATCGGTCGAAATGCCAACCCTAAGATTCTCTTCATGGATCTTTCGATCACCATTATCAAGTTGTTTGCACTCGCCCAGAAGGAATAGGAAAAACTACATTTGTTTTCGTGGCATGTGGTAACTGTACATCGGGGAGGTCGAGAGATGGGGAATTACCCCAGGGCTGTAACGGCAATGGGCAGTGCTTCAAAGGCGGCTGCGATATGTTGGGTACCTACGATTGGCTGAGCCACCTTTCGTTGCCGCAGGAGGTCAAAGATCAGCTGGTCGAAGTAAGGTTCAAAAATACCCGGAAGGAATTCTTCGTCAACAAGCCGGCCATCGTTTTGCAGATGGGAGATGTAGTCGTTACGGAGGGTTCCCACGGAGAAGATGTGGGAACCGTCTCACTCGTTGGCAGGCTTGCCGAATTTCAGCGAAAGAAGAAGGACAAGGAAGAGCGCCGCCGGGTTAGTTACGGGATTTTGAGAAAAGCGGGAAAGGACGACATCACGCTCTGGGAAAAGTCGCAAAAGCGTGAGCAGCCCACACTCGTTGAGGGTCGGAAGATCATCGAACAATTGGGACTTGACATGAAGCTGAGCGACGTCGAATTTCAAGGAGACAACCGCAAGGCCATCTTCTACTACACCTCCGATGGGAGGGTAGACTTTCGTGAGCTTATCAAGGTATTGGCCGGTACATTCAAGGTCAGAGTTGAGATGAAGCAAATCGGAGCCCGACAAGAGGCGGGAAGGATTGGCGGTTTGGGATCCTGTGGGCGGGAGTTATGCTGCTCCACCTGGCTGACGGACTTCAGAACTGTGAGCACAACAGCTGCCAGATACCAACAGCTATCCATCAACCCGGCAAAGCTGGCGGGACAATGTGGCAAGCTGAAGTGTTGCCTCAATTATGAACTGGATACCTACCTGGATGCCCTCAAAAAATACCCTGAGGAGCAAACCAAGATCAAGACGGAAGAAGGTATTTTCATCCTGCAGAAGATTGACATCTTTCAAAAATCCCTGCAGTTTGCCATGTCCGACAACCCATTTGACCTCAGGAATATCAGCCTTGACCGATATGGGGAATTGGAGGTAATGATCAAGGAGGGATTGGTGCCTGAGTCCTTGGAAATGATGGAAACAAGCCAAAGCTAGATGAGCGCGGTGAGAGGATTTGCAAACTTGCTCTTTGTAGGCTGTTGCCTTCTTTTTATAGGATGCGACACATCGAGGGTCTTCGAATCTTACCAGGAAGTGGAGGAGGGTGCGTGGTCTATGAACCAGGCAATCGAATTTGATGTGGAGCTTGAGCAAGGAGTTTCCTACAATTATCTTTTCAACCTTAGAAATGCCGGATCGTATGCCTACAGCAACCTGTATGTTTTCTGGAAGATGGAGGGACCCGATGGATGGATGAAAGAGGATACCACCGAATTCCTTTTGGCCGACCCCTCGGGAAAATGGTATGGCAAAGGGCTTGGAGACATCATTGAAAATCAAATCATCTTTCGGTTAAAAACCAATGTTCCTAAGACGGGAAGTTACCGCTTCACCTTCGTTCAAGGTATGCGTGAAGAACAACTCCGGGGAGTCTTGGATGTAGGATTCAGAGTCGAAAGGAGCGAGTAGCCTCATGTTTGACCGGATCGCGCGATTCACCACAATTTATCAATTGGCCTTCCTGGCCTTTGCCACTTTCTTTGGTTTCTATATCCTGGGCTCAGCGACCAATAGCATCGAAATGCTTCAGGCCTTTAACCTAGATGAGGGAGCGGGCACCTGGCAATTGGTCCAAAACATTCAAAACCGCGACTTCGACCCCAGGGGATTCTACAATTATGGTTATCTCTATATCAACCTAACACACTGGCTCGTTAAACCGATCGGCTGGATGGGCATCGATACCAGTGGAGAACAGCTGCCGGCGGTGATGCTTCGATTGGTTTCCACACTGTCGTGGGCCGGCTCAGGCTGGTTACTCTATGCACTGCTGAGGTCCTTTGGAACCAGGGTTTGGTTGGCATTGGGCGCCGTGATGCTCATGCTGGGATCATACAAAATTCACTACTACGCTACCATGGTGCATCCTGACTTACTTCAAATGATACTTGTGGTTGCTGCGCTTTACTTCAGCAGGAAGGCACTTTTTAACCCAAGATGGATATTGGCAACCGGATTGACGCTTGGATTGGCCTTTGGGACAAAGTATTCCGGAGCTTTTCTACTCCCCATCCCCTTCTTGCTCATCTTTTATCTGCTGTGGAATAAGGGATTGCTTAGGATTCTTGCCTATGTCCTGGGAGTAAGTGCGCTCTTTTTGATGGGATGGCTCTTGACCAATCACTATGTAATTGGGGACTGGGACTTATTCCTTGAAGACCTTCAATATGAGAGCGAGCATGTTGGTCGCGGCCATTGGAGGGCCGAATCGGGCAATCCCCTTGGATGGTTTTGGGTCTTCATGAACCAGTTCCACTGGACTGCCAATTTCCTTTCAGGGCTTGTGGTAGGGACGGCCTTGATGCTTGTTATCCGGGAGAGAAAAAATGGGTGGACCACCTGGTTTACGGCCAACAAGGACCGGGTCTGGATCGCCATACTCCTGTTTACATTCCTTTTGGGAATGGGGTATCTTATGCTTGAAGTCAATATGCGCCGGCCAAGGTATATGTTTCACTTGCTTCCGATTGCCGTGGTCTTTTCCATCTATTTCATCCAACGATATGAGTCCATGGCAGATCGTGGAAGAAGATGGGTGATATGGGCTATCATGGTTATTGTTCCCACAGCAACACTTCTTATCAGTTTGACCAGGGCTTCTTCATACCTCGATCGAATGCAGCATCCGCACATCACCACCGGTATGTGGATCAGGGAAAACTACCCTGCCGATCTCAAAATACTTTCTGATTATTATTCCTATTTGCCTCCGGATTATTTCACCAATTCGTATCATACTTTCGGAGTGACCAAGGAGGAGATAGAGGGTCATCAACCCGGCTTGGTGGTGATCAACAAACAACTTTCTGGCGCCAGATCCTGGAAGGCCGGGGGCACCGCTTTCAGCGAAGGGCGTTTTGAGGTTTCCGACTTTGACGGGGCAGCAGAACTCGGGGATTTTCACCGGTGGTTGTTTTCCGAAGAATCGGGTTGGGAGGTTGTATATGAATTGGAGGAAATCGTCGTTCTAGAAAAGCGGAAATCCACAGACTAGCCCCTTTGGAAATGACTATTTTTATGGCCAATGAGTAAGACCCGCAAATGGAAGGTGGTCCTTTGGACCTGGCTCGTTTTCCTGAGTCCAATTGTGGGGCTTTACTTCATTTTTATGCTGGTATCATGGGATGCTTTCGGCCCCTTGCCAACCTTCGAAGAACTCGAAAACCCCAAGAGCAATTTAGCAACTGAAGTCTACACGGCCGACCAGGTTTTACTGGGCAAATACTACCGGGAGAACAGAACGCTGGTGGACTATGATGAGATCAGTCCCCTGGTCTACGACGCACTTATTTCTACCGAAGATGAGCGTTATACAGAGCATTCCGGCATTGATTTCTGGGCTCTGCCCAGGGTATTTCTCGGTGTATTGAGAGGCACCACCAAGAAGGGTGGAGGCTCCACGATCACACAGCAACTGGCTAAGATGCTTTTCCACGACAAGCCTAGCGGAAAAATTGAGCGGGTCATTCAGAAGTTCAAGGAATGGGTCATCGCCGTGAGGTTGGAGCGTCATTACACCAAGAATGAAATTGTGGCGATGTACCTCAACCGATTTGATTTCATCCATGGAGCCGTGGGCATCAAATCCGCGTCACAGGTATATTTCTCTACAAGCCCCGACAGCCTCGACATACTTCAAGCTGCCACCCTGGTTGGAATGGCCAAAAACCCGGTTTTGTACGACCCATTGCGGAGGGTTGAGAATTCAACGCACCGCAGAAATGTAGTCCTTGGCCAAATGCTGCGAAACGAAAAGATCAGCCGGGAGGAATTTGATTCTTTGAAGGCCATTCCCATCGAATTGAATTACAGCAAGGTGGATCACAAGGCGGGAATGGCTCCTTATTTTAGGGAAGTGCTCAGGCAAGAGCTGGGCAATTTGTTCCGTGAAAAGGACGAAAAGGGGAACTACATTTTGGCCAAGCCGGACGGTGAGCCTTACGACATCTATAGCGATGGAGTGAGAATCTATACCACCATCGATTCACGTATGCAGGAATATGCCGAGTATGCCGTAAAAGCCCACCTCAAAAGGCTGCAAAAGGTATTTTGGCGCGACATCAACAAAAACAACAATCCTCCCTTTCACAACAGTATTTCCAAAAAGCAAGCGGACAACATCATCAGGTCGGCGATTCGAAGAACCTCCAAGTATGGAGTACTTACAGGAGTAGAATGCGCCAATTGCGGCCGGCGAGGTGATTATGTCAGCACAGAGATCATAAACGATACTACGTTTTTCGTCTGCAGCGCATCAGATTGTCTGCACGAAGAAGCGGCACCACACCCGGATTCCATTATGAGCCAGTTTTACGAGCCGGAAAAGCTGAGGGTGTTTACCTGGGATGGCCCTAAGGACAGCACCATGAGCTATGTTGATTTTCTGAAATATCAGAAGAGCTTCCTTCAAGCCGGGCTAATGTCAATGGACCCTCAGACCGGATGGGTCAAAGCCTGGGTAGGCGGTATCGACAAAGAGTTCTTTGCCTACGATCACGTCAAGCAGGGGAAACGCCAGGTGGGTTCCACTTTCAAGCCGTTCGTTTATGGCCTCGCCATGCAGGAAGGTTATTCACCTTGTTATGAAATACCCAATATTCCATACACATTCTACAAGGGGGAATACGGCCTGCTGAAGGACTGGACTCCACACAATTCGGAGAGAGACTATGGATATAAGGTCTCCCTGAAATATGCGCTTGCCAATTCGCTCAACACGATTACCGCCAGGCTGCTCAAAGAATTTAGTCCCCAGGCTGTCATTGATTTTGCGCATCGGGCCGGGATAGAAAGCGATATTGAAGCCGTGCCATCTCTTTGCCTCGGTATTGCGGACTTATCGGTTTATGAAATGGTTGGTGCCTATTCCACCTTCGCCAACAAGGGCGTATGGACTAAGCCGGTGTTTATTTCACGCATCGAGGACAAGAATGGAAACGTGATCTATGAGCAAATTCCAGAAACTAGAGAAGCACTGAGTGAGGAGACAGCCTATGTGATGCTTGACCTCATGAAGGGAATCGTGGATGGTGTTCGCGGAACGCACGATGGTCGAAAGATCGGTACAGGTGTCCGTTTGCGCAACCAGGAATCGGAAGATCGACCTTATCAGGGGATTCCATGGAATGCTAAAGTTGCAGGAAAGACAGGTACAACTCAGAACAACTCGGATGGTTGGTTCATGGGTATCACGCCAGACCTTGTGACTGGAATATGGGTTGGTGCCGAAGACAGATCCGTTCACTTTCGGTACACCGCCCTGGGGCAAGGGGCAAATACTGCACTTCCGGTCTTTGGCTATTACATGAAGAAGTTGTACAAGGACAAGAAGTTGAATATTTCGCAGGAGGATTTTGAAATTCCCGAAAGGCCAATACGTGTTCAGTTGGATTGCGAGGCCAAAGTGGACGAGCCGGATGACTTCGACGAAGAAGATTTTAGCCTGAATTAAACCAAAGATTATGGCACTAAACAAGGTAGTTGACGATGTAGAGCAAGCCCTGGAAGGAGTTCACGACAGCATGACCTTCATGCTTGGAGGATTTGGCCTGTGCGGCATTCCGGAGAACTCAATTCTGGAACTGCGCAGGAGAGGTATCAAGGATTTGACCTGTATATCAAACAATGCCGGCGTGGACGACTTTGGCCTGGGGTTGTTGCTTCAAACCAGGCAAATCAAAAAGATGATTTCGTCCTATGTCGGCGAGAACGATGAATTCGAACGCCAGATGCTGAGCGGTGAATTGGAGGTTGATCTGATTCCTCAAGGTTCTCTTGCTGAAAGATGTCGGGCTGGTGGAGCCGGTATCCCGGCGTTCTTCACACCGGCGGGTTACGGAACCGAAATTGGCGACGGCAAGGAAGTAAGAGAATACAACGGTAAACCCCACATTCTTGAGTCTGCATTGACAGCCGACTTTGCATTTGTAAAGGCCTGGAAGGGAGACACAGCGGGTAATCTGATCTACAAGGGGACGGCCCGCAACTTCAACCCCGTGATGGCCATGGCTGGTAAGATTACGGTCGCTGAAGTAGAGGAGCTCGTTCCGGAAGGCGAACTGGATCCCAACTTCATTCATACACCCGGGATCTTTGTTCAGCGCATATTTCAGGGAGAGAAATACGAGAAAAGAATCGAACAACGAACCGTCCGTCAAAGGAGCTAAAAGAGATTATCATGTTAGACAAGAATCAAATAGCCCAACGCATCGCCAAGGAAGTGCAAGACGGGCAATATGTGAACCTCGGAATTGGCATCCCAACCTTGGTGGCCAATTATATTCCCGAGGGTATCGATGTGGAATTCCAATCGGAGAACGGTATCCTGGGAATGGGACCGTTTCCGTTTGAGGGAGAGGAGGACGCCGATCTCATCAACGCTGGAAAACAAACAGTTACGCTCGAACCTGGAGCAGTCATCTTCGATTCGTCTACTTCCTTTGCCATGATCCGCGGACAGCATGTCCAACTCACCATTTTAGGAGCGATGGAGGTGAGCGAAAATGGTGATATCGCCAATTGGAAGATTCCCGGTCGCATGGTGAAGGGAATGGGAGGCGCCATGGACCTCGTGGCTTCAGCTGATAATATCATCGTGGCGATGATGCATACCAATAAGGCGGGTGAATCAAAACTATTGCCCGAATGCACTTTGCCATTGACGGGAGTGAACTGTGTCAAGAAGATTGTTACCAATATGGCAGTCCTGGAGGTAATGGATGAAGGTGGATTTAGACTACTGGAGAGAGCCCCAGGGGTATCGGTAGATCAAATCAAAGACGCTACCGCCGGCAAACTGGTGGTCGAAGGCGACATTCCCGAAATGCTTATTTGATGGGGTACAGTTCCCCATTATACATCCCGTATTTACTTCCTTCTTTTTCGAAAGTATGTATCCAGACCTCCCATGACTTAGGACAAACCATCAGGTTGTCCACATAGGTTTGCTGGTCTGAGCGGTCACTTCCTTTTCCCACGATGCGTATTTCCGAACCCCACTGGGTAGGAATGAATTCAAGTCTCAGAAACGACCAATCGCCCCAGATATACTCACTGCGCATTACGTTCTCCGAAGCCAAACGTAAGGTGCTTTTATCTTTAAGGACCTCCTCGACAAAAATCTCGTACTGCGGCATACTGACTCCCTTGTTGTATACCCACATGGTAGCTACCAATGGTTTGCCTTCTCCATCGGTCGACAATCTGGAATTGAAAGAGACAAGACGTTCATACCTGCGTTTGATGCACATCCGGGCACCGGATCCAAACTGGGAAACCTCTGTGGTCGTTGTGTCGAAATTGTCGAAATGGAACATTCCCGGTGTTCGTTTCCGAAAAAAAGTCAATCCGTATCGGTAGCCTACATCTCCAATTGGATCGGGAACGGTCTGAGGTTTAAAGAACGATGAAGGATGTAGCTTCAACCAAGTGCCATAACGAGAATTTGACAAGGATGATGAGGCGTCAAGGAGTTTCTGCTCGTATTTTGTGAGGGGTTCTCCTGTATAGCAAACTAGAATGGATTTGTCCTTTGAAAAGCTTTTCTCGACGAACTTTTCAAAATATGTTGGCCCAACCAGTTGAACAAGCTGCTTGCTTTCTTCAATGGCCGTTCTGGCTCCTGATCCTCCAATGAGTGGCAGTCCGGTGGCTTGGGCAGTGAGGTAGCCAAACTGCTTTGACTTTTCTGTTCCTGGTCTCTCGAAGTTCTCAGATCCGGAAACACCAAAAGGCAGGGTGAGAATCGCTTGATATTTATTGGCTTCTACCGGGACTTCAAATGACTTGAATAAATTCCCGGAAGCCGTGATCTGATTGCCCACCTCGTTGTGGTAAACATTGCCTTCGAATACCAGAGAGAGGAAGAATAGACCTGTGAGGGATAGCGCTATTGGGGATTTCTTTTTCTGCCGTGCTACCCTGATCCACAAGTAGAGTTTATAAGTGACGAATAGTCCTGCGATGAAGTAAAACACCCAGGCAAACCGACCAAGGCTTCTAAATTGTTTTAATGGCGAAATCCAATCGAGCAGGAAATCCAGTCCGAAGTTAAACGGAAAAGTCATGGAGAATAGCAGGAGCAGAACGGACGAATAAACAGCCATTTTAAGGTGTTGTGGTACAAGGGGCACAAGCCATGTCCTTCTCTTAAACCGCCATTTGGATCTGAAATTTCGAACCATAAGGGCGAGTAGCACTATGACCGAACCCATCCCGATGTATGCCCAGCCCTCCCATTCTTGTCGGCCCAGCGGAACAACAGATTCTATCACTGGCTTCAATGGTGGATGATGCGGTAGGAAGACCGTCTTGACGTGGGCGTGGTAACGAAAGAATCCATATGGGTCGTCCGTTCGCAATCCGTGGTTGTCGACCATCGATGTGAAAACGAAGTAAGTCAGCATAGGAACAAGGACTATTGTCCACCTCAGTCCTGCATCGACCCACGAGAGATTTTTGACCAACCCCCGAACAAACAAATCACCAGTGACCCAAAGCGTACCGATGAATCCGAGGTATGGATGCACAAAGTAGAAGTAGAGCACAAGCGTTCCAAGGGCCAGAGAGTGCAGCCATCGATAACGGCCGTCAATAGAATTCCAGTAGAACCAAATCACCATTGGAACGAAGCACATATAGGAGAGACTCTGATGCCCTCCGAGCCGGAATATTTGAGGTGTTAGCATCGAAAGACCAAGCCCAATCAAGAGGGAATACCACGTTGGTAATCCCAGTTTTCTGGCTATCAGAAAGATGAACATCAAGCCCAAGGCCAGGGATAGGAGTATGGTCATATTCAGAAAACCAACCGGGTATTGTTCCAGTTTCGGAAATACGGTTGAGGCAACATTGTAAAAGAGAACATTGGCCGGCTGTCCATCGGTGAAGAGGTGCACCTCGCCAAATGGATAGTTCATGGCCGAGGTATGCACAAAGGATGTGTCGTGCTTGGTATGGTAGAGGAAGCTGTAATAGTTCTTGAGCCCGTCACCCTTGTCCGAGAACAGATAGGAATCCGGCGAACGCATCACCTCGCCGTAGTAAATAAAGGTGATAAACAGACCCAAAAGGAGGGCCAGGATGGCATTGAGGACTGGTTTCACAACAGGTGCAAAAAAAGCAAACTCCTTTGGACTTTACTTATTGCCCATTCGGATGCGGATTATGTCGCGCAGCATTTCGATACTCGTCTGGATCGGCTTCACTTTAGAGGTGAAGGTTCGGTCGATCCAAACGATGGGAACTTCCTTGATTTTGTAGCCGAGCTTATTGGCCGCTACGAGCACTTCGACGTCGAATGCCCAGCCGCCGGTTTTAAGCTGACTGAAGATGCCGTTTCGCGCCTCTTTTGATATCATCTTAAATCCGCACTGGGTGTCGCGAATGTCTAAGCCTACAATCCAGCGGACCAGGTGGGCAAAGGTTTTTCCCATCTGCCTTCTGTACCAGGGTTGGTCAGAGATCTTGTAAGAGTCCTTCATGTTGCGAGACCCAATCACCACGTCGTTGTCGGCGGTGTGGATGATGAGTTTTTCAACTTCCTCAATCGGTGTGGACATATCGGCATCCAAAAAAAGTGTCCAATCTCCCCTTGAGGCGAGCATTCCATCCTTCACAGCCAAACCCTTGCCTTCATTTTGTGGTTTGTCGATGAGTAATACTCCTTCACATTCCAGCACAATGCTCTTGGTATGGTCCTGGCTGCCATCGTTTACCACGATGATCTCGCAGAAGGGCTCGTGTGCTTTTTCGAATTCCCGAATGGAGTCAATGGCCTTGCGGATATTGATTCCCTCGTTGTAAGCGGGAATAACAATACTAATTTCAGCGTATTTGATCAAGATTGGGGCTCGGTTTCTTCGGTCTCCGGTTCTTGTTCCGGAATTTCTTCAACGGGCTTGGTGGCAAAAAATTTCCTTTGAAACAAGATAATGAGCGCGACCCCTACCGAAATGGATGCGTCTGCGACGTTGAAGACAGGTCGGAAGAAAAGGAAATATTCGCCTCCCCAAATTGGAAACCAATCCGGAAAGTATCCACTCATCAATGGGAAGTAGAGCATATCCACTACCCGCCCGTAGAGCATGGGTGCATAGCCCCCGCCATCCGGAAGAAAGCTGGCTACCTGATGGTAACTGTCGTTGAAGAGTATCCCGTAGAAGGCGCTATCCAATATGTTGCCAATGGCACCGGCAAGCACAAGTGTGAAGCTATAAACCAGCCCCATATGGGCCTTTTCGCGAGTGATCTTCAGTAGATAGTAAATGATTCCGGCAACGGCCAGTATCCTGAAAAGGCTGAGGATGAGTTTGCCATAGTCTCCGGCGAATTCCATCCCAAAGGCCATCCCGTTGTTTTCAGTGAAATGAATGATGAACCAATCGGCAATGCGATGCTCCTGACCCAAATACATGGTGGTTTTCACCCATATTTTCAGCCCTTGGTCCAGTAGCAGGACCAGCGCCAAAAGGATCAGTGGTTTTTTCATGAAAAAGGCTTTGTAGGCCTTATTGCTGCCTTTTCGCCTCTATACTGAGGGTAGCGTGGGGAACAATCTTAAGCCGTTCTTTTGAAATGAGTTTTCCGGTCACCCTGCAAATACCATACGACTTATTCTCTATTCGGATCAATGCGTCTTCAAGGTGTTTGATAAACTTCTGCTGACGTACCGCCAATTGTGCTGTCTCTTCCCGACTCAAAACATCCGATCCATCTTCCATCAATTTGAATGTTGGAGATGTATCGTCTGTACCATGATCGTCCTGGTGAGACATACTGCTTTTCAGCAAATCGTAATCCTTCTTAGCTTCTTCGAGCTTTTGCAAAATGATCGCCCTGAACTCCTTGAGTTCCGAATCCGAATACCTTGTCTTTTCTTTCTTCTGAGCCATCCCAGAAATTCTAAACTTTTGCGATGTCGAGCAGCGCTTCGACACCTTCTTCCAATTCTACTTTAACCGGGTTGCGCTCGCTACCCAAAACCTTCATTTCCACTGAGTCTGCGAGCGTTTCGGCGCAAATATAATCCAAATTCCTTACGATCGAATCCTCAACAAAATTGTTGGAATTTAAGGACACATTGATACGGTCTGTCACCTGCAATCCTCGATCTTTCCTGAGGTTTTGGATTCTGTTGACCAGCTCTCTCGCAATGCCCTCGCTGTGCAATTCCTCCGAAATCTGAATGTCGAGTGCTACTGTCAACCCGCCTTCCGTCGCGAGTAACGATCCTGGAATTTCTTCAGTCGAAATTTCAACCTCTTCGAGGTGGATCGTCGTTGGGACACCATCGATATCCAGGTCGATGTGCCCATCTCGATCCAGGGCATTGATTGACGTGCTATCCATTCCATTCACTGCCGCAGCGACCGACTTCATTTGCTTTCCAAATCGAGGACCCAACACCTTGAAATTGGGCTTCACCTTTTTTACCAGGCGTTCTGCCTCAAGGTATTCCAACTGCTTCACGTTGATCTCGGTCAGAATTAAGGATTCTACCATCCCAAGTCGCTCCCTCATCTTGGCGTTCAATACAGGAACCATGATCTTCTGAAGGGGTTGCCTCACACGGATGTTTTCTTTCTTCCTCAATCCCAGTACCATGGAAGTGATACTTTGCGCCAGGCCCATACGCTCCATCAACTCCGAATCGATGGCATCGTTGTTCGGCACAGGAAAATCACTTAGGTGAACACTCTCTGCATTGTCCATCTTTAGGATGTCGTTCAGATCCCGGAACAACCTGTCTGCGTAAAACGGTGCAATCGGGGCCGACAGTTTTGCCACAGTCATCAAGCACTCACTTAATGTCTGATAGGCTGCGATTTTGTCCTGGCTATAATCTCCACGCCAGAACCTCTTCCGACATAATCGAACATACCAGTTGCTGAGATCGTCAACCACGAAATTCTGAATTGCCCTACCGGCCTTGGTGGGTTCATAGTCAGAGTAGGCCTTATCAACTTCTTTGACCAAACGGTTCAATTTGGATAATACCCATCGGTCAATTTCAGCGCGATCGCCATACGAGATTTCATCTTCCTCGAACCTGAATCCGTCAACATTGGCATAGAGGGCGAAGAAAGCATAGCTGTTGTGCAGCGCACGGAAAAATTTACGCTGTACCTCGGTGATGCCTTCGCTGTCGAATTTCAGGTTGTCCCAGGGTTGGGCATTGGTAATCATGTACCAACGGGTGGCATCCGGGCCGTATTTTCCAATTGTCTCAAAAGGATCGGCGGCGTTGCCCAATCGCTTCGACATCTTTTGCCCGACCTTGTCCAGAACCAAGCCATTGGAAACCACATTCTTGTATGCGACGCTGTCCTCTGTCAAACTAGCAATGGCGTGCAGGGTGTAGAACCAACCTCTTGTTTGATCCACTCCTTCGGCGATATAGTCGGCAGGGAAGCTCTCTTCAAATAGTTCCTTGTTTTCAAAGGGATAGTGCCATTGCGCATAGGGCATGGCCCCTGAGTCGAACCATACATCAATGAGGTCTTGCTCACGTTTCATTGGCTTGCCGGAATCGGAAACCAAAACGATATCGTCCACGATGTGCCGGTGCAAATCCGCTTTGGCGTAGTTGTCGTCAGACATATCTCCAGGCATGAAGTCGCCCAATGGATTGGCGTCCATGTGTCCAGCGTCGACTGACTTCTGGGATTCACTTTTTAGTTCCTCCAGCGAACCAATAACCTTGATTTCTTCTTTGTCTTCGGTGACCCAGATAGGAAGGGGCGTACCCCAATATCTAGATCGACTTAAGTTCCAATCACTCAGATTTTCCAGCCAATTGCCAAAGCGACCGGTGCCGGTGGATTTTGGCTTCCAGTTGATCGTATTGTTCAACTCTACCATGCGATCCCGTTTGCTCGATGCTTTGATGAACCATGAGTCGAGCGGATAGTAGAGCACGGGCTTGTCTGTCCTCCAGCAATGGGGATAAGAGTGTTCGTATTTCTCAACCTTAAAGGCCCGGTTTTCCTCTTTGAGTTTGATGGAAATCTCTACGTCGACAGATCTCTCCGGCGCTTCACCCTTGGCATAGTATTCATTCTTGACATACTTGCCGGCCAACGCTCCCATTTGAGAGACGAATCGACCTTGTAGGTCTACGAGTGGAACCAATTTGCCATTTCCATCCTCAACCAACATCGGTGGGACACCGGCATCTTTGGCCACCTTCATGTCGTCCGCACCAAAGGTCGGAGCGATGTGCACGATTCCGGTTCCGTCTTCCGTTGTTACAAAGTCTCCCGGAATGACTCTAAAAGCCTGTTCAGGATTTTCGGCCGGCTGCGCATAGGGGAGCAATTGCTCATATTTCATCCCTACCAAATCTGCCCCGGTTCCTTCCCAGAGTAACTGATAGGGAATGTTCTTATCCCCTTCGTTGTACTCTTCCAGCGATCCCACGGCCTCAGGATTGAAGTATTTCGAGACCAGATTCTTGGCGAGGAATAGCTGCACCCGTTTGAAGGTGTACGGATTGAATGTGTCGACAAGAACGTATTCAATTTTTCCGCCAACAGCCAATGCTGTGTTTGATGGAAGCGTCCACGGAGTGGTCGTCCAAGCCAGAAAAAATGCTTCCTCGAGCTCCAAACCGTGCTGATCTGCAAAGGCGGTTTGACTTTCTCTCAGAATCTTAAACTGGGCAATGGCCGAAGTGTCTTTGACGTTGCGATAACTTCCGGGAAGATTGAGCTCGTGTGTGCTCAGCCCAGTTCCTGCCTTAGGTGAATAAGGCTGAATTGTATACCCTTTGTAGAGCAGGTCCTGATCGTAGAGTTTTTTGAGCAAGAACCAAAGCGACTCCATGTACTTGGATTCGTAAGTCACATAGGGATCATCCATGTTGACCCAATAACCGATCTTCTCAGTCAAATCATTCCACACATCGGTATAGCGCATGACGGCTTCCTTGCACTTCTGGTTGTAGTCGGCAACACTGATACTCTTGCCAATGTCTTCCTTGGTGATACCGAGCTCCTTTTCTACACTCAGTTCAACCGGCAGGCCATGCGTATCCCATCCCGCCTTGCGACGGACGTATTTTCCCTTTTGAGTCTGAAATCGGCAAAAGAGATCCTTGAGTGTTCTCGAGAGCACGTGGTGAATTCCGGGAAGACCATTTGCCGATGGCGGACCTTCGTAGAAGACGAAGGGTGTATTTCCTTCCCGGATTTCGGTACTTTTTTCAAAGGTCCTTTGATCGCGCCATACCTCGAGCATGTCCCTTCCGATTTGCGGAAGGTCTAGTCGATCGTATTCGTTGAACTTTTGCGCCATAAACTGCCTGAAAAAAGAGGGGCAAATGTAGCAATTATCATTGCCACAGAACCGCTGATTGGATGACCTTGCTCAGGTGATTAATCAACGGTGGCGATGCACTTCAATTCGATGCCAATGGGAGTAGGTAAGGAGTTGATTTCGACCGTAGTACGACAAGGTTGATTGTCCTTAAAATACTCCGCATAAACGCGGTTGTAGGTCTTAAAATCGTCCTTCATATTGGTGAGAAAAACAGTGACATCCACAAGCTTGTCCCAACCGGACCCGGAAGCTTCAAGGACGAGCTTCACATTGTTGAACACCGAATGGCACTGAGCTTCGATATCGTAGGATACAATATTGCCATCTTCATCAAGTTCTACTCCGGGGATCTCCTTTGTTCCACGCTCCCTGGGCCCGACGCCACTTAAAAAGAGGAGGTTTCCAACTCTACGTGCGTGAGGGTAGAGCCCTACCGGTTCCGGGGCTTTTTCCGAGTGAATTCGATCGCTGTTTTCCATAGTGAAAGAGAATGCTTGGGCGAATTGCGCTAATTTTACGCGACGAAGATAAATGATGAGGACAAGTTGTCTGTTGATTTTCTTTTTAACACTGTCGTCCCTGATCAGTGCGCAAATGGACAAGATCCATTTTGACCGCCCGGACTGGGCAGATGAACTTGAGGCGGATAATTCAGAGTTCAGACCATTTGCCCGAACCATCGATGTAGATATCGATTTGTGGGATCGAGCACGCTTGGTGAGACTGGGAGATATTCGATACTACGGGGTTCAGATAACAGCCGCAGGTGCAGAGGGAATAGGACTTTATTTTGATGAGTTTGTGCTCCCGGAAGGAAGTAGTTTGATCGTGGGATCAAGTTATGGTCATCAAACAGAATATGGGGCAGAGGTTAATTCCGATGGTGGTCGTCATGCTTTGCCGATTGTTCCCGGTGAGTCCGTCACCTTGGTTTTTGTCATGGAACAAATGGTCGACCTGCCCTCTGTGAAGCTCTCGGAGTTGGCCTATGCGGTTCGGGATGTCCCAAACTACACGCCAAGCGCTGCCAGGGATTTTGGAGACAGCGAATCATGCCAGGTCAATGCCAATTGCTCCGAGGGCGATAATTGGAAAGATGAGAGCCGGTCCGTTGTACGGATCAGCACCAAGAACGGACCAAATTTGTTTTGGTGTACCGGCGCCTTGATCAACAATACCAACCAGGATTGTGAGCCGTATATTCTTACCGCCGATCATTGTGGAGAAGATGCCACTACTTCTGATTATGACTCCTGGATATTCTACTTTCAGTACGAGTCTCCCGATTGCAACAACCCGGGCTCTGAGGGAAGTCTCGATCAAAAAAGCCTGACAGGATGTACGATTAAGTCCAGGTCGGGAACTTACGGCGATGAAGATTCCGACTTTATGCTTTTGCTCCTCAACGATTCAGTGCCTCAATTCTATAATCCTTATTTCGCTGGTTGGGATCGAAGGAATCAAAGCTCCTCTAGCGGTATATCCTTTCATCACCCATCCGGTGACATCAAGAAGATCAGTACATACGAGGGTGGTTTGACGAGCGACAGCTGGCAAGGCACGGTGGACAATACACATTGGTCTCTCACCTGGAAAAGCACCACCAATGGCCATGGCGTGACCGAAGGCGGATCGTCCGGGGCACCGCTCTTCAATGAAGAAGGACGCATCATTGGCGATCTAACGGGAGGAACGTCCGATTGTAATGCCGGGCAAAACGACGAGGATCTGTTCGGCAAGTTTAGCTATAGCTGGGACCAAACCGATGCATCGCAAACGAAGCAACTCAAACCATTCCTGGATCCAACGGAATCAGGCGTGGAAACATTGGATGGTATCAACTGGCCATGCCTGCAGGATCCCATTACATCCTTATCAGAAAGCGATTTAATTCATGCCTTCAACCTTAGGGTTGATCAAATTGAGCAAGCCGTATTCCTAGATGAGTTTGCGGAGTTTGCCATTTTCGATCTTGGCGGTCGCTTGATCAAAGTTGGTAGCGGCGAGAAGATCTCAATTTCCGGGATCGAATCCGGTATCTATATCCTCAACCTCCAGGGGGGAGGGCAGCGCGATGTATACAAAATTTGGATTGAATGACTCGATGGGTGCTTCTGGTATTTGTTGTTGTGGTCTCCTGCAAGACCATTGAGGACGTTCAAACTAATTGTATCAATACGAGGTATGATTTGACGGAATACCAGGCGGCTCCATGGGAGGGTATTGAAATTAAATCTGCTGAAATCATCGATGATTGCCTCCAATTGAAATTTACCGCCAAGGGTGCTTGTCGCGATACCAAATTCCAACTCTACTGGGACTACCGGGTTAAGAAGTCGATGCCACCCATTGCGAAAGTGAAGTTGGGGTATAGCGGTGAATTGAGTTGTTCCGAGAAGAGGGTTTTTACCCGGCGTTACAATATCAAGGAGTTTAAGAACCCCGCTTACAAGGGGCAAGTGAGAATTCAGGTAAACGACTATGTCGAGAAGGTCGTTTTGACGTATTAAACGTGTCGACTCAGAATTGACTTCACACTTCCGTAGTATCCGCCTCCAAACAAGTTGACATGCACCAACAAGGGATAGAGGTTGCAAATGTCAACGCGGTCTTCCCACCCCGATTCCATGGCCCACTCCTCATTGTAGGCATCGTAGAATTCATTTGAAAATCCTCCAAAAAGCTTGGACATGCCAATGTCCATCTCGCGATGACCATAGTATACGGCTGGGTCATAGATGGTAGCATTGCCCAATTCATCACTTGAAAAATTCCCATTCCACAAATCCCCATGAACAAGGGAAGGGGGTTCTATAGGGAATAGCTGTTCAACTTTAGAAAAGAAACGCTCAAATCGAGAAACATCCGACCTGGGAATCTCACCTCGATTGAGAGCCAGTGACAACATGGCTTCGAGGCGTTCGACAACAAAGAATTCAGCCCATGAATCGTGGAGCCTGTTTCGCTGTGGAAGGCTGCCAATGTAGTTTTCGTGGTTCAGTCCAAATTGTTCCTGGGTCGTTCTGTGAAGGCTGGCTAGCGATCGGCCAAAATCAACCCAAAAAGATGGACTTCTTGCGCCGGTTTTGAGGTATTCGAGTAGGAGGTAGGCATCGTCGGATTCAGCACCGGCTGCAATGGTCTTGGGAACTCGAATTGTACCTGTTTCTCTCAAAAGCTCCAGGCCTTTCAGCTCTGCTTCAAACATGCCGGGGTGGCGTTTGGCCGAGTTGACTTTGACAAATACCTGCTGGCTTTCGGACTCAAGTCGATAGCTCTTATTGATATCTCCTCCGTACTCAGGGGCCGCCAAAGAAAAAGAGCCGGCATATCCCGCCGACTCCAGTTCCAGATTGAGTTTGTTTATGAGTGATTCGCCGAGCACGGCGCTAATTTAGCCATACGGGCTAATTGATCCTGATGCCTCCCATCTTACATTCTACCTTCACGGTGGACTTGGGATTGTCCCCCTTTGTTCCCACCACTTCGTGGTCGCCCGCAGAGGATTCATCTTTTATGACCTTCATGCCACCTTTGTTGTAGGAGATGCTGCCTTTTGATGCAAGCGCCTCCAGTGTATAGGAGGCACCATCGGCAAAGTCTAGTTTTACCCCACCGAAGGAAGATTCAATATCTACAGAACTGAATCCGGCCTTGACTTCATCTACGTTGAGTCCTCCGTATGAAACATCGGCCTTGAGAGATTTGCCCAGATCGTCGATGTTGTAGCCCGAGAATTTGCCCTCCAACTTAAGATCATCTACTTCGTCGATCGACACCTTGTCATAAGCCGACTCCAATTCAAGTGATTGGATTTTGTCAATTTCCACTTTTGAGAAAGCGGTGTTCATTTCAGCAGACTTTGCTTCGTCCACGTTCAGACTGCTGTACTTCACCTCGATTTCTCCACCGCCGAACATGTCGATCTCACCGGACCCAAAACTGACTTCGATATCGTTTTGACCATGATCGAGTGAGCCTGCTTTCAATGAGCCATAGGCCACATCCAGCACAGCTTTTCCACCGGCTTTGTCGATCACGAGGTCACCAAACTTATTGCTGATATCAAGCACACAACCGGATGGAAATCTCACCGTATAGTCGATTTTCAGCTTGTAGTCATCCTTGCTTTCAGAACCATCGATGTCCGTTTCGATGGATACCTTATCAGCGCTGCCGGAAGATTTGATTTCCACTTTTTTCAGCATTTTGTCTGCCTTTTCCTGGGTGGGGGCATCTACGCTGATGATCACGTCCACTTTGATGGTAGCTTGTTCCCAGCTCAACATCTCGACCTTACCAAATTTGTTGTCGATTTCGAGCGTCGCATTTTTATTGACCTCGTAAGACTTGTTCCAGTTCTTTTTGAATTCCTCCTTTGCCTGGACATTGATTGCCAGCAAAAGGGCCGAAGCCAGGGTTAGATTAAATAGGTTGATTTTCATGGTTGTTGATTTTGTTGTCGTTTATCAATTCAATTAATTCAAGGTGACGATCGATCAACTCAAGGCGTATCCTGTAATTCTGGATCATCGAATTGATCACACGTTGGTCACCGCTGTTTTTTTCGAGTTCAATCTTGAGGTCCTTAAAATCTTGATCAAGGGCTTCAAGTTGCATAAGCAAGGGAGTATACAACTCTTGTTCTTCCGTCGATAGATTGTCCCAGGATGCACTGGCGCGGTCCAGCCGGTTGGTATAGAATTGCTCTACTTCTCCCAACTCCGGTGATACATCCGATAAGGACATGCCCGCATATGTTTTCTCAGGCGGATCCTCTACGTTTTGATCCGAATAGGTTTGCCATACGAGCAATGCTGCCACCACAGCTGCAGCCACCCACCAACGTCTTGGCATCAGAGACCTGGTCGGTGTATCCATTTGCTTGAGGCGCTCCTCCATACGGAATGCATGTCCCGCCTGAGGCTCCGGGTCGTCGAATTCCGAACGGTTTTCGCGCATAAACTGATCTAATTTGTCTTCCATCGTTCTTCGGTCAATAGTTGCTTTAGTTTTTGTTTTCCCCTGTTGTATTGGGATCGCGAGGTAGAACTTGTGATTCCAAGGATGTCGGCGATCTCTTCGTGGTCAAATCCTTCCAGTAGGTAAAGGTTGAGTACCACCTTGTATCCGTCGGGAAGCATATCAAGGCAAGCCTTTACTGCTTCTACCGAGACATTGTCCTCTTTGGGTTCATGGCCATTTGTTGATACCACTTCCGGTTCCGAATCAAAGTCGAATCGTTGCCGACTCTTGTAAGCGTTTAAGCTCTTCCGCACTACGATCTTTTTCATCCAGGCTGCGAACAGTGAGTCGTCGTTGAGCTCGTTGAGCTTTTGAAAGGCCGTCAGAAATGATTCCTGCATGATGTCTTCGGCTTCGGCGCTGTCGTGTACGATTCTCAGACTGGTGTTGTACATCGCTTTGTAGTAGAGGTTGTATAGCTGCATTTGCGCAGAACGATCGTTCTGTCGACATCGCTCGATGATGTCGCTATGGATGGAATGAAGTTCAGCCATGTTGCTTTTAGGGGCGACTTCTTCCAAAGGTAAATGGATCGTATGCGACAATGCAAGGTTCAATTAGGCATTCATTGTGACGTCTCCGTACAGCGACAAAAGCGTGAAGCTGTTGTCGTTGATGTCGTCTGTGGGAATCATCAGGTGTAGTTCGATGATCCTACCCTGTTTCCTTTTTACAAAGGCGAGTACCCCGGGATTCGTTGGTAGCTTTACCAATTCGAGGGATTGTCGTTCGAAGGAGGCGAGTACAACACTCTGAGCCGCCAATAGATCCTCGGTGAGCGTCAGGTACTTTACTTCCTTGAAGTTTCCCGAAAAGAATTCGAGTGAAGGATTCATGTTTTGGTCGATGGCCTTGGCGTCGATTTGGTCCTCACTCATGGAGATGTAAAAGGATCCTTTGGTGCCGGCGAGCATTTTGTGCAGGCTGTCACCTTCGCAGAAGGCGGCCAGCGAAAGGCTCAGGAGGATGGTTGTAAATGCGATTTTCATGGTCGATTTTTTGCTTCGTTTCTTTAAAGACAGGCGAGAATTTGAAGTGATGCATGTGAAGTGAAAAAAAATTTCTCGCAGGCTAACTGTTTGGAATTCATCACTTGTTATGCCTATTTTTATAGAGCAAACGATGAATCTTTGAGTCTATGAGGTATTTGTACAACAGCGTGAAAGCCAGGAAGGATGCCACGATTACAGTGAGCATTTCACGACCTACCAAGGTGATGATCATGTCGGGTCGTCAATTCACGAACTATCAAAACAACCACACCTTCACCTATTTCGGTGGGGAAAAGAACGGGTCCTACGTGTTTAAGTCTCCCAAGGATGCCGAGTGGTATGTTGTTGTGGAGAAGGGTACAGGTGCCAACCCACCGGATGTGCAGGTGAGTATTCGGGTAGATATGGCGGAGAAACCTGCGCCAAGGGTCGCAGCTCCCGCTCCTGAGCCGACACCTGAACCAGAGCCGGTAGCCGAGATTGAAGATTCCGGAGACGAAGATTCTGAAGAGGAGTAATAAGCTCCCACCACTTTCAAGCTTTTTATAGATTTGCGCCCTCATTGGGGCTATAGCTCAGTTGGCTAGAGCGTTTGACTGGCAGTCAAGAGGTCAGGGGTTCGACTCCCCTTAGCTCCACCTTCGCCCACCGAGCTTTTGGTTGACCCAAAAGCGCAAGTGGGCTTTCTTTTTCTACATTTTGCAAGGAGCCCTCAAGGGCTCCCATGGAGGCACTTCGTCTTCTTTTTTCGTGTCGCACGGGGAGTGCCATTGTGCACCTCAGTCCGGCGCACTATCCTGTGGGATCAGCCCCCGGCTGATCCGCACCTCTTAGCTCCCTGGCGTTATTTTCTCAATTCCAACCGCGGAACATCAAGAGAATTGTGCCAAACTCCCTGGTCTAATCAAGAATTAAAGTATGATTGGACAAAATGTTTTCTCCTCTTACCTGAACGAAATACATGCCGGAAGAAATATTGGAAAAGCGATAATCAATATACTGCGTATCGGATGCATCAATTCGATCTAGCAACTTTCCGGAAACATCACGAATAAAAACGGCAAGCGGACCGGATACTTTCTCGGTAAAAGTGATGGTAAATTCTCCACTAGTTGGGTTTGGGAAAATGGAAGCAGTAATGGGGACTCCTGCCGGAGTATCCTCAGATTCTTCTTCCTTTTCCTGGTGAGATACAGAACCTACCTTGCATACCAAATGCTGCACGCCGTAATTTGCTGTGCTGTTGCAATTCATTCCTGAAACGGTGAGAGTGAGTGTACCATTTTCACAGGCTGAAGTGTGTAAAACCTCTGTAGTACTGCCTGAGGTATCGGTTAGGCAGGATGATCCAAGAGAGTAAGACCAGGCATACGTGAAGTTCGAAGCTCCACCCCAAGGCTTGGCTGAGTATTCTCCATTGCTCACTCCCGCACATGGCGCTTCGTCCTCCTTAATCTCCGCATCGATGTTGCTTTTCACATCAATTAAAAATCCCGCGCTCCCTTTACAACCCTGGCCGTCATCTACTTCGACGGTATAATAATTAAGCAATATTTCTCCATTTTGAGGCTGTACCGTTGGTTGGCTGGTATTTGCGCTTGTAAGGGTACTGGATGGAGTCCAGGCATAGTTATATGGTGGCCCTGACCCACCTGTAACTATCGCAGTATCAAGGTCCACGGTTGAGGAATATCCTTCACAAACCATCATGTAATTGTCCGTACCGGCGAAGGAGACATTCAAAGGCTCTGTAACCGTAACGTTTACAATGTCCACATCCGTGCAACCATTTTCATCAACTACCTCAACTTCATACTTATGTGTATATGGATAGCTCTCGTCACTTGGCTTAACTGGCTTTGCCACAGTTGAAGCGCTATATGAACTCCAGGTGCTCACGGAAGGAAACCAGGAGTACTGAATTTGTCCTGTTCCGCCCGAAACCGAGACAGTTAAAGTCGTTTCCGAGCCCTCGCATACACTCGTTGGTGAAGCAGTAGTGGAATTTATCACCGGAGGAGATTGGGCTGAAACAGTAGTACTATAGATTGCCGTAGACGATCCATCGTCTACCTCAACCTGGATAAAAGTTGATCCCGATAAAGCGATAATCGGATCCTTGTAGGTTCCACCGTTTGGGAAACTTGTATTTCCCGAAGCGGGTCCAAATGTTTGTGTTCCTATTGTCCATTCATAGGTCAAGGTATTCTGACATACTGCTTCATTTCTTGGCCAGGTTGTAGTGTGTGCCTGGGCATCACCCGAACACTCACTTTCTAAACTAAATTCAACTTTCAAATCGGAATTGGTAGGATTGGGGTCTGGGCTGCCACAAGGTCCGTGGAGTTCACTGAGAGAGTTTATATCCTGACCAAAATCCAAAATGATTTGGTCAATTTCTACCAGCTCATTTTCGGGTGTAAGTTCAAGAATGTAATCGGTTTGCTTCTCCAGCGAAACATTCAATTCGCCACATAATCCATATGAATACCACTTCCAGTTGGTATTTGTGATGCATCCTGCGTATTCTGCAAAAACTTGGTCTTCTGAAACTTTTTCTTTGAGGTTAATGTTGATTCCCGTTGCAGATAAGGATACGTCTTTATTGCGCGCCCTAATGTAGATAGTGTATTGGCCTGCTTGCCCTCCATTGTTTTGTGTCCTGAAATGGTAGCTCAACTTTGGCGAAGAAGCCGAGGGGATAATGCCCCAATCTTCAAGGTTTGCAGAATTTGTAGGGGAATTAGGAAAAGTGACAAAAGACGTGAAATCTGTAAAGTCTGCAAGATCTCCAACTTGTACAGACATTTCGTAAGGCGGAGAACTTGATGGAACCCGTGTTCTGGTTTGAATGTACTCTTCATCAGAAACGTTGGTTGTTACCTGAATCAATTCGTCATAGTTTTCGGCTTCGATCACAAAGTCTTGATCCCAATGAGTGGGATGCCAGGCCTCGTGCCAACCATCGAGTTGAATAAATACCAATTCACTCAATGTTTGTTCATCCTTGCGCAGTAGATAGGTACTGCCTTGTCGCCTTGTATTAAAGCTGAGATCTCCAATCCAAGAAGAGGTAGCACCGTCAAAATCCTCGATGGTGACATCCTTTTCATACTGATCGCAATAGTTTGAGTAGGGCTGAAGCGTACTGGAAATGATATACCGGATATCTGAAGGATTACCTGAATTGATCCATTTTCTTGATACGCTCATTACACTGGCACCGCCACCCCTCAATCCGTAATGATGAATAGATGGATTTGTAGCGTAAACGATGTGATCAGGATCTTCCAGTAATTCGCCTTTTCGCAAAATTTCTTCATACCTAGAGGTGATGGCTTGGGCATAACCAGGCATGATCGTTTGCCAAGCCCAATGACGGGCATCGCTAGTGGGAGGGCCTCCGGAAGAAGGTCCCAATGAGAAGAAACTGCCGTAGTAAAATTCTGTTCCCATGACACCAAGACATTTTAACAGTCCTAGCCACTGACCAGGTCGTATATTTTTTGTCGGGTCGTCATTCCATCCTGCGGCAACAAAAGGAGAGCAAAGTGTGTCGGTACTGTCGATTTCTATGTGGCGTGCTTTGGTCATCCAACCTTTAATGCCATGTCTTGACCCCTTGTCAGTGGCCCAATCATCCGGCCCATGGGGATAGTAATCAGCAGTGGCATAATGCTCGTCATCCAGTCCATACTCAATTTCTCGGAGTTCTCCCCAATCCCAGCCGTTTGCATAATGTCCGCCCTTACCGTCCATCGTATAATACGTGAAGGCCGTACCGTTATTAGATAAGTACGGATTGTTTAATATCATTTCATCGCGATACGTACTTCTGAATCTTGTTTTGGCCAAAGCCCGGTAACCATCCCAATCCCCATATGTAGGTGGACCTTGATAGTTTGAGTAAGCGGTTTGCACATCTGGGTTATAAGCGTGGTTTACGTCCGGTTCTTTCCACCCCTTGATTGGCTTCATTTCACCATTTTCACCAACAATGTCTATTGGCCTCATAACCTTATCAAGGCAAGCATCGATATATTGAGCATGAGCCATTCCGTCAATTTCTGCGGCTTGTAGCGGTGCTTCCGGTGACCATGTGGTAGTCTGATTACCATCCGATAATTTATGGTAATTATAAGTAGCGAGGTCCGTGCGGCGTTGATACGGGGTACCACCTGGTAACCCAATGTATGCTAAGCGATTAACATTCCAGTTGGTCCAGAAGTAAGATGGAATCTCAGGATGCCCGTTGGTAAAGACCTTCAAGTCATCCCAATCGCTGGTATTTCTTCCAATGTATGTGAGGTAATTCCAGTTTGATGCCAGTTCCTCGTTTAACAGTGCAGCATCGGGGCCCCAGTTTGAAATGAAGTTACTCCTGGCCAAATAGTTATATGCATAACCGGGAAAGTTTCGTCTGAGCGTATTGTGTGGCAAATATCGCGGTGACGGTGAATTAATGATTTGCTCCAATGGATCATCGATATTGGATGCTCCTGAGGCTCCACCTCCTCCCATTACGTATCCGGTGGGATAGTCCAATGGGTTTAGCGTGCCAACAGTATTAGGAGCATTGGGAGCTACTGCGCTACAGTAGGTAACACCATCTGCAAAATCGTAGTGTTGCCCCGAACTTGCATTTTGCCAGTGCTGATAACAAAGAGTTGCGGGAAAGTCTTCTTCAAAGCTCAAGACATATTCATCAAAATCAGCAAACTGTATTAGGCCTTGACTTCCGTAAGCACCAAATCGGTGGCTTCCGTTTACGGATACGTTATCGAACCCCGGATAGGGAAAATATTGGTGCTCAAATCCTTCCGGACAAAACCCATCGACATATAGTTTGAGCCTGCCCTCGTTTAGATCCGCTGTCAATACAAAATGATGCCATTCACCGTCTGCATAGTAGTTCCAGTCCTTGCGATCGATGCCATTTAAGTTTACCGAGAGCTCTTCCTTGTGTTCAGTGATTCCTCCACGGTTAAATGTCAAGGTAAAATTGAATTTTTTGGGGCCGAAGGAACCCATTTTAAAGAATTCAGGCTGATTATTCCAATGTTTGCTGCTCATAAACTCGCTGTCAAACTTTATTAAGAACTCGCAGGTTATATGCTCCTTGTTGGAGAAGTTCATATTGTGACCAAGTTTTCCGGAAGATGGTGAAGTACCACCTTCAAGATGGACATAGTCATTCACTTGTCCGTTGGTTTCAACATTGAAACCACCGCCTCCGGAGTACGGATCGCCGTCAATTAGCCCTGGCCCCATAAGGTCGGTTCGATAATCGTCTACTGTTAGATTGGCGTTGGTATAGGTTGTAGTTCCGATGTTGATGGAGGTGACATCAAATGGCCAATAGTGGTTGGGAACGTAATTCGTGTTGGATGGGTTCTGTCCGTCAAAGATTTCGATTGAAGCAGCGTTAACCACACATGGACCAAAAGATTGAGTTCCGATCGTATAAGATACTTCCCCCGTAAATGAGTACAGCCCGGGAGCTGTAATGGTCGTTGAGCTTCCACCGGGCATGCTATTCCAATAGCAGTTGGTGTAGACAATGTTTATAGCATCTTCA
The DNA here is from genome assembly GCA_965267285.1 of Salibacteraceae bacterium. GTDB lineage: Bacteria > Bacteroidota > Bacteroidia > Flavobacteriales_G > Salibacteraceae > UBA4419. The sequence continues at coordinate 195,638 of OZ253948.1, forward strand.
GGAAGATCTGAAATTATTTTCAAATCCGTTGGAACTCCGCAGTAATAGTGATCCGCTAAATTGCTTTCGACATATGAAAATATCTTGTCGTATATCTCTATTGAACTGGGGTCAAAATTGCATGTATATGTGGTGGTGCTACCTCCGGAAGTTATATCGTATTTTACTTGACCCGTGACGGTATAAACCCCTGATCCTGTAATCTGGTAGGTTTGGCCGCCGGGATTTGAGTTCCAAAAAACATTTAAGTAAGAAACATTTGAAGCACCGGAAGGTAGATCCGCTTCGACTGTTAGGTTGGCGGTCCCACCGATATTATTGCACCAGTAATTGCCGTAAATGTCTGACTCGATTTCCGATTCTATTTGCGGGCATTGTGCGTGTAAGATAATTGAAGAAGCGAGGGCAAAAATGGTGGCAATTGCTAATTTCATAAAAGTGGTTTTTACTAAAGATCCACAATCGCACCGGTACCTCAGTTGGGGAATTGAGAATTCGGGATATTCAAATTAGAATTTGGCTTGAGTGCCACACCATTTGCCGACTTTTTTGCGATCCGTCTCCGCCTACTCCATAAAGTGGGATGCTCAATTCATGGAGACTCAAACCCACGTTATAGAAATTTTTCCGCTTCAAAAAGAAAGATGTTGACACCATTCGGAAGACAAGTCCTCAAATTCTGGATTTGGCTAATGGATTTATCTGCCTCCAGTCTCAAAAGGACTTTATTGTGCTTTTTCGCTCTGGTAATTATGGGTCATCCAGGGATGTCTCAATCTTGTTTTGAAGTTTCGGGTAATACCAGTTTATGGGCCATTGAACAAGCACCCCTCCCATCGAATCAAAAGGAGATCATTCGCTATTTTAAGGCATTTGGAGATACAGTAATAGACGGTGATTCATTAATCTTCATCAAGGAAGCAAGGGATTCGCTAAAGGGAGAAAAATTCAAACCAAAAGAGTTGAATGACTCGCTTTATTCTCCATTTGCCTTGCTGCGGTATGACCAGGATTGTAGAGTTTATGGCACTCCCTGGCTGGGGTCGCAATATGATTCCTCAGAATATTTACTGATGGATTATGGCCTCGAAAATGGCGACACCCTGGCACTAGACTTCCCGTTTATCGATGGCCCGGCATCAAGCCAAGGATTTAGACTGGACGAAAAGTCATTTGCGTTATCGGGAACGCACCAAGTTGGTATGAAGTATCAGGATGAGGGTGCGAGGTATTATAGATTTTCTCCAATTGATGGAGATAGTAGCAACCATCTCGACGAGAATCTACATGTCGTTTCAGGATTACTCAACTACTCCCATCCATTTATTTCTTTCGAAGATTCAGGTTCGATCGACCAGTTGAAAAATGCTGATTTGCAGTTTAATGTACGGTTCGCGCAAGGGGTATTGCCAAGTGGAATTATTGACACGAGCTTTTACAAAAAACCTGTCGGAATTGAAATTCACAAAAGCAATCCTCTATATGGCATAACTTTTTTTCCGGGCAGCTTCACCGTCGAATCAAAATCCACAGAGGTAGTAGAGGTAATCATATTCGGTATCAATGGCACGATGATCAAACAATTCAAATTATACCCGGAAGATTATGAAAAAATTGTTCTTAACACGGGCTTGTATATCATGTCCATTAGTAATTCTCAAAACCATGAAACCACAAAGATTTTCGTCCATTAGAACCGCTCTACTTGTATTCATTATTCTATTGGCTCATGGTGGTCATTCTCAAGAAATTGACCAAAAAACACAAAAGAAAATTGCCAAGCGAATGGGATTTTCAGGTTGAGTAGAACTGGGAAGTATTCTATCAGGAATTCCTCTGGGCAGATGCTGAAAGAGGTTCGGGGAGACCAGGTTGATCTGGCCACATATCAATCAGGAGTTTTTCTTCTTAAAGACCAATCGACCGGGATCGTTTTAAGGTTAGTTAAAGTGGATTAGTATGTTCACCGCACAAACTCCGCCTTAATGATCCCATGATCCGAGGTGTGAGCCAGGTCATCACCCACGTGGTCATTCCACACCTTCATTTCCTTAAACGACCACAATTTATTTTTCGAATAGGGGTAAAACTGCTCGCTGAACAGAATGTGATCCAGGGTGTCTTTGATGCCATCGTGTTCATGGGTGTATACCGTGTCCTTTATCGACCGGAAGCTTTGCATGATGGCGCTTGAGTACAACCCGGTATCACTCGAGCTGCCAGTTCGGCTCGCGTCATAAAGGCGGTATTTTGCCTGGGCCGTTACAATGGCGAGTGCATTGCTCGTCACACTGTCGTTAAAATCTCCCAAGGCAACAGCAGGGGCATCGGAATTCTTAAGCAGGTTGGTCAATATCATGCGAAGCGCGGTAGCTTCAGATAACCTCCTGATGGTGGACAGCGCATCACCAAGGGCGTGCGAATGCTTCTTCGTTTTTGCGATTTCTCCTTCCTGCTTATCCAGCCTGGTAGGAAGTTTCGACTTCAAGTGGGTGGCGAAAACCTGAATACTCGGATCATTGGAAAATTCGGGAGACTTGATTGAGAGTTGGAGAATCGAGCGAGAGAATTTATTGATCACAACTTCGATGTCGTCGTCTTCGTCGATAACCGTACTTGTACTGTGGTCCACTTCCCGTTTTATCAATCTGAATCCTTCAGGAAAACTCTTATGAACCTTTACTTCGTCGACAACAAGTGGTTTTCTCACCGCAGCCGCAACGGCTATGTCGTACCATGATGGTTTAATGAAATGCAGGGTATAGTCTTGATCCAGCCCGGCTTCCGCAAAGGCATCTTCAAGGCATTTCCCGGACCACAACTCCTGGAATGCAATTACATCGGCATCGAGGATCTTGAGCTTGTAGGCGGTCCATTTTATTTTGTCCGAATACTCCTCCTGAGAATATTTTTTACCCCTCCACTTCTTATTGGGAAGCTGTAGATTATACAAGTTGAAGCTTGCAAATGATATTGATCGTGCCATAGCGAATCAAGGTAGGCAAGCCGCGCACGAAAGTCCAGCCGGGAGGCCAATTTTTGCGGGAAATACGGATGAAAATCCGTGGTTTTGGGGAGGGTTAAATCTCCAATTTCTATCAAAAGCATGACGAATTCTAAGCCTAAAGAGCTGAATTCTAATTCTCTATATTTTATCCAACCAATTGGAGGGAACTTTAAAAAATTTCTCTCATGAACGCACGACTTTTCGCCCTCCAAATCCTGGTACTCTTTGGTTTCAATTTACTTGCTAATCGTACCCTTTCTCAGACCAACTATTATAAAGAGCTCAACAAAAGCCTTAAGAAGATTGTACAAACTGGCTCCCATGAAGGCTGGCTGGAAATTGTCCCGGAGCAAAATATTAGTCCGGGTCATTTTTTGGAAAAATATGAGGACGAATTGGGATTAGGTCTCAATGATCGATTTGAACTCACTTCGGAGTTTGAATACCTCGGAAAATCTTACTTCAAGTATTCGAGGTACTACAGTGATCTCGAGGTAATACCCGGTGAGATATTGTTTCAGTACGAGGACGGTTTTCTGGTGTCCGTGATAGGATATTTCCACCCGATCGATCCATTTGATGGGTTATTGGGGCTCGATGCTTTGGGCATCAGAAGTTTGGAAAAAGTGAGTGAAGATCTTGAGATTTCGATCGACAAGCTAAAAATTGATGAGTCATCCATACACCTGGACTTTGAGGATCCAAATATTCCGCTAAAGGAGAGGTCCATCGTTCCGGTATTCGATGCGAAAATTTCCTTGAGAGAGGACAATGGCTGGGATAGTGAATTGTATATGCAAGAAGTGCTATTGAATGCAGCAAGTGCAGACCTTGTTTCAATAATCCCAATGAAGTCCTCTTGCCAAAACGGCCCAAGCTGCGGAACAGGGAATGCAAATACCGGTATTCACGGATGGCAGGAAATAGAAACCAAGCCTTTTGGCTCCAACGATTACATGTTGCTCGATTGCAAGAGAAATGTTTTGACCCAATACTGTTGGGATGTTCCCCTAGGAGGTTCTTGTACAACAGCAGTTGATGTTCTTAATACTCAACCAGCGCCGACCAATTCAGGTTGTTGGTGGACAACATGTGGTTCAAATAATTCCTGGACTTGCGAGTGGCCTGCATCCATTCATTGGTACACGGAAATGTACAACGATTACTTGTGTGAGCAATTTAACAGAGACAGCTACGACGGACTTGGGTCATTGATGGAATCAAGAATTGGACTTACCGGAAACCAATTTGCAGCCTATGCTAATGGAATTGCATATTACCACGTATACAATTCTCAAATCACAGAATATCCAAGTATTTCAACACCTGCCGTCTTTTCCTCAATCGACCTTGTGGGGCATGAATGGGCTCATGGGGTTGAGGAGACAACGATTTATAACCTACCTCAAGGAAACAACTGGGAGAGTAGATCAATTATTGAAGGAGTCTGCGATGTGTTTGGAGAAACAGGGGAACAGTATACCGAATATATCTATACTCCTGAGAAAACCTGCGATTGGACCGTTGCCGAGGATCTATTTGATCCGATTTCCGGTCAATCATGGTTAAGGAGCATCAAGGATCCCGAGACAGTGGCCGGGCATACCAAATGCTACAAGGACAATAACCTCATTTGGGATATCAATATCAACCAAACTTCGCTGGGATACCACAAGAATTCTGGTGTCACCAGTTACTGGTTTTATCTACTAAGCGAAGGAGGGTATGGCACCAACAATCGTATCAATGATGCGAGAGATTACCGGGTGGATGGTATTGGAAAAGAAAAAGCCCTGGATATTTTGTATGCGACTCTGAATGGGAATTTCCCCACACTGACACAACCGCTCATAGATTTTCGTGCAGCCACCATTCAAATTGCCAATTCACTTTACGGTTCTTGCTCATACGAGTCGACCCAGGTAATGGAAGCCTGGAATGCAGTAGGGGTGTACACAAACTGTACTTTCTCAAATATCAATGTGACAACCAATCCTGCAACTTGTGCCGGTGCATACAATGGTTCAGCGACGATTTCGGCCCAGAGCTCTTGCTCTTCAAACCTCGTATACGTTTGGGATAATGGTTCCATTGGCTCTTCTGTTTCCAACCTTCAGTCAGGTGAGCACACGGTGTGGATCTGTGCAGGAACAGATGTCAAGTCTGTGATGGTATATATTCCTCACCAATCGATTCAGACCTGGCCTGTAACTTCCACCACCTCCATTCTGTACAACAATGCAAACGACATAAGCATCGACAAGTATGGTGATACCTACATAATAGGAGAGTTTAGTGAGGACAGCTATATTCAGGGAGCACAGTTGATCAATACACCTCCGGGGATCAAAACTTTGTATTATGCCTCGATCGATGCCTGTGGCAATATAAACTGGGCTCACCCAATTCAGGCGACCACAGATGTAGTATTGGGTCGAATCATTTCAACCAACAGCGATCTTTATATTACCGGATATGCTGGTTCCGACGGTGCTTATCTCGATCCCATGGGGAACAATTTATATATTGGCCCAGGTCCGTTTTTGGCGTCCCTTAACCCGGCAACCGGTATAGCAGTAAGCGCCCACAGCTTCCCTGCGATCACTGGCTCTCAAATTGGCTTCCCTCACGAAATTATGGATCTGAATGCTCAAGGGTCGATGTTATACGTATGTGGAACGGATGGGAGCAATGGGTGGTTTGCAAGACTGAATCCCGCTCAAATCAATACGGCTCTGTTCATTGATTACTACTATTCCTCAGGGAGTCCGAATCAAGGGAATACTTTTAACCAGATTGAAACCAGGATCAATAACATCGCCGTGACCGAAGTCGCGGTAATAGGGACTTTCTTCAGCCAGATTTCACTGGGCGCTTCTACCTTCAACTGCTCAAGCAGCGATGCAGTTCTGGCTTATTTTGACGAATTGCCGAATCCCGTGTTGCGGTGGGCTGAGCAGGCCAACAGTACGGTAGATGCAGAAGGGATTTCCATTACAACGGACAACAAGGGCTATATATACCCGGTCTGTAACTTCAATGCGAGCTTGGCCTCTCCCTGGGGGTCGTCTTCTACATTTTTGACGAACAGTGAAGCCATTGGCATCTCGAAGATTCAGGTGCTGTATGGAGAGCATGCCCACACCGAGACAATTGATGAATTAACCGGTGCGCCTGGCAGTTTCGTAAGAGGGGTATCCATCAAATCAAATGGAAGTGACCTTTTTGTCGCCGGAAATATCAAGAGTGCTGACGTAGAATTTCCCGGTTCCTTTTTGTACTCCGGAGGGTCCGGTTCCTATATAATTCCGTTTGTTGCCAAGTTAGAAGGGTGGGGTCAGAACTCACCCCTGACACAGTGGTTGAGCCATCCCACATCGATCAGCGGCGGAACGGCCGAAATCCGCGGTATGACATACCAGGATCAAATAGTCCATACGCATGGCGACTTTCAGGGAATGGTTGATTTTCCAGTTCTTGGAACAATTACGTCCACGGTAAATGAAAGCTATGTCATCAGGATCAATGATAATCCCAGCTATGCCGTGAGTCCGGGAGATAATTTCAGGATAGCTTCTATTCGGGAATTGGATCAACCGAATACATTATCCGTATTCCCCAATCCGGGAAATGCCAGAATTCAAATAGAATCGAATTTTTCGGATCGAATTGAAATAAAAGATGTTTTAGGTAGGATAGTGTTTCGTTCGGACATTGAAATGGATGAGCCTTTAACAATCGATGTTTCTTCATGGAGTCCTGGTTCTTATGTTGTGTATTCTGCCTCAAGCATAGTCCAGCCTCAGAAGTGGATTAAGAACGATTGATATAACCGACACCGAAATAGAAGAAAATCTACGGCTGCGGTTTCCACGGAAATTCATCCGTATTTCCCGCAAAACGCTCAACATCTGCTTGACAATAAGCATAGGGTTATTTTTCTTGGCTATCGTTAGATAGAGTACATGTCAATTAGATCGTTCTATTCGCAGCTGTTATTGGTTGTCAGCTTTGCCATATTCTCCTGCGCGCCTGAAGAGTTGTCAGCCCAATCTACGAAGAGCACCTCGAAGTTTGGGGTGCAGTTTCTCGATACCATATTTCTGCCAAGCCCACTTACCGGAGTTGGGAACGTGAGTATTACTCAAGTTGATAAAAGAAAAACAAGGAATTTTTATAACGACCCGGCAAGTCAAGCCATACTCGATTCAACTACCATCAGAGGGGTAAAAATTTCTAACAGGCAAGATTCCATAGTCACCATCCTAATACCTCCGTTGTTGCCAAACAGGCTATACAGATTAAACTATGATCAGTATGGGGAACTCAACTTCTATACATTGATGTATGAAATTCATACCGAAAAAAGTTCACTTTCAAATGATTCTTTGAATTGGTTCAAATCAGTACATAGATATAATCAGACTTCTCCGTTTATGCTCTTGTACCATCCACAGGTCGAGTTTTCATTGTTTCAAGAGAGCTTGAAGGGAATCCAGAATTTTGACAAATGGCTAATGTCGCGACAGGAAGCCAAGAATGAAAATCCGGCAAGCAATTTTGACTCAGCAAAGGCAGTAATGATTGATTCGATCGTGGTTGGCCAATTCTATAAGTATTTTCCAACCTATCGATTTAAGCGTGGTGACCTTACAAAATCGAAAATTCACAAGGCGGTCGCTTGGATCGCGAAGCAAAAATCCTTTGGTCCGGAGTCCATATTCGTGTTGGCAGAGTTTGTTGGGACTATTCCAGACTACGACAATATCTATTCCTTCTATTCAACCTATTTAAAGAAGGAAATGGACAACCCAAAATACCTTGATTTTTCGAAGCTTGTCGAACTGGTGAATGCACAGCTCGACACATTCCTGGTCAGAACGAAGAAGAATGTTCCTGCCAACACGGTTTTGGCTTTGAGTAATTTTAGTCAGGCCGCAAAAGCGGCTGTTAAGTATGCCAAGAACCAAACAAAATCAACATTTCCGAAAGACTTTAAAACAGGCTATGAACGCCGCCTGATCCCGGATTTTGGGTACGCACTCTACCTGCCCGGAGAAGGATCAATTCCCGGAGGTGTACCCTTTGTCGGGGTTCATATTCCACTGGCGGCTTCCAATAAAGATGTTCCCCTCAGGCTTTCGAAATTCAGAATCGTCGACAGAATTTCCGTGCATACCGGAATAACCATCAATTCATTAAAGAAGGACAGGTTTAGAGAGGATCTGTTTGATGGCTTTTCCCTGTTGATAGGAGGTAGTGTTAAGGTATTGAGCCATGCAACCAGGATAAACGGAGGAATTGTATTGTTTAAGGATATTGATCCGATTTCGGCAAAGTCATCATTTGGAGTTCAACCATATGTGGGCCTCTCCTTTGACCTGGAGATCAGGGCGTGGCTGGAGAAGAATATCAAACCCCTGGGCACAATATTTAAAAAGGACGATTAATGAAGCGTTTCTTGCTCCCAATTTTAGTAGCGGTAGCAGCACAGTCCTGTTACGACGACAATAAATATGATCCGTCCGTTTTTTCTGACATCATGGTCGTGAACGTGGAAAATGACAATGTCTACGCCGATGGAATAAGTCAGATCACCATCTCCGTTGAGTTTCCGGCAGAGTTTAACACAGAAGACGATACATCAGTTACGTACAGGATTGAATTTAAAGATAAAATGGAGGAGCATACCAGCCCTATTCAATTTATCGAGAAGAATGATGAAGACAAAAAGATTGCAACGCTGAAACTCAAGAGTAAGCAAGCCGGCATCATGAAGATTGAAGCCGAAATTTCGGTGAACCAATCTGTAGTCATTAAGGATACGACGGTTACATTCAAAAAGGCACTTCCGGAAAAAATCAAAATATCCTCTAGTGCTTATTCTATAAAAGCCGATTCAAGCTTTAAAACCATTGACATCACAATAGCACTTCAGCGTGATTCGGGAACTGTAAGCCAGGGAGTGGAGGCAGGTATCAAAGTAATTTCCCCCGATGGTACTATGCACGGCTTCCTTGACTTACAACAGTTCACCTCCGACTCTGCCGGCAAGATCAAGAATAAATTCACTACTGCCTTGGACCCATATCTGGGCCCCCTTTGGGTGATTGGTTCCAGTGAGAATGAGGATGGTAACCCTTTATCGGATACGCTGATGGTCTACACGGTTAAATAATCTCAACATGGACGAATTCAAAAAGCAGGTAAAAAATCTGGATCCCGAAATCTATAAGAAGATCAACAAATTACTGGAAGAGCACGGCGCGAGTGACATGGAGGTTAAAGGGCTAAAGCTAACGCCTAAATCGCAAGCGCTCGGTTCTTGCCCGCCCGGATACAAGATGTACTGCTACCCAACCTCAGACGGCAAATACCGTTGCAGGTGCATTAAGATATAAGAAGGACAAAGAGTTTGGTTTACTTCTGAATCACCAGGCGATGTGTAGTCTGCGTACCTGCGGCATCCACCTTCACGATATACATTCCAAGCGGCAAGAACGATAGGTCTAGTGTTAGGTCCTCGCCAGTAAGGAGGTCGGATGAAACGATACGACCACCCATATCGGCGATTGTTACATTCTTCTCCACCCCTCTCAAGGCCCCGGATAAATGGACTGCTCCGGAAGTGGGGTTGGGGTAGATGGTCAACTGGGACGGAGTCTCCACCTCCTTGTTCGACACCAAGGTATTCGACATTCGAACCAAAACATTGTCCTCGTGATCCACGAGCCAAATGGCACCCAAGGGGCCGACTTCGATACCCCTTACGTCATCATAAGGTAGGGTAACCCTACCCACCTCCGGAAAACTGGTATCGGCCACGTTGTAGAAGATCATCTCACTCTTTGAGTTGTCTACAACAATCAGCTGATCGCCCTCGACGTCCAATCCGCACAGCTTGAAAAATCCGTCGTCTGCTATGACCTCCCACGTTGCACCAGTGAAAGTCAGCATCTCAGCAAGGGCTTCTTCCTGACCCAAGGTTGTTGGACTGCTGGTTCCGGTTGTGATATCCAATCGAACAATGCGGTCATTGCCATTGTCGTTCATGTAGAGCCATTTTCTTTCAGCATCGAACTCCATGTGGGATGGGATGGAAGTCATACTCATCTGAATTTCTTCATATCTCCAAACTTTTCCGTCTCCATGATAGGAGGCTCCAGGCCCATGATCCTCCACAAAGTCATACCGGACCGGGTGCCCATGGTATCCATCAAATAGCCAGTAGACATTGTCTTTCTCCCAAGCCATACCCTGTGATTGTGGACTGGCATGAAGCATATCGAGGTGCGAACCGTTTGTTCCCGGGCCGTGATACTGTGCATAAACCGAATGGTCGCTGGACCAAAGAGAGGGGCCCGTAAAAGGTGTTCCACCATCGTGGTTGGCATCAAAAACACCTGGTGCTGAAGCCCAGTTTCCATTGTCGCCAAAAGCCATTGCAGTAGGTAAAGACATAAAGTGCCATGCATTGCCATCGACCAAATGGATGGCATCCTGAGAGGAAGTACCAAGGTGGCGGAAGGTCACGGTTGACCCTCCAGAACTCTCGGTTCTCTCATTGATTACCCACAATTCCGTTGGGTCATTCGGATTAAAAGCCAAATCCTGAGGTGAGTCCAGGCCATCGGACTCTTCGGCAAAGACATCAAAAATATTGTCATTGGGATTCAAATAATACCCGGAAAGGTCAATTTGGGATATGCCTAGGAGGCAAAAAGAGGTGAACAAAAAGGTTAAGAGGTACTTCATAGAATGTGTTTTCTCAGGTCTAATGACGCGCAAAACTATGTCAGGGTTTAGTCCGCTTCAAAATTTCATTTGTGATCGGTGCCCAAACTTGCTGAATTGACAAGCGCAAGACACAAGTCCTTTTTTCGATCTGAATGACTACGGGGCAACAATCAACTTGCCCCGATGTTCAATACCACCTACGTGAATGACATACAGGTAGGTCCCACCCGACAGCTTTTCGAGGCCAATGTCTACCGGAGATTCATCCAAATTCTCTTCAATCACTCTCCTAAACCCCAGGTCATAAATAGTAATGGTTCCCAAACCTGAGAATCCCTCGATCGATATTTTGCTATGAGCGGGATTGGGGTAGAGTAAGATTTCCGGCTCGATTAACTCAGTTTCTCCTATAGTGACATCACATGGATTCAACACGGATGTTCTGGTCTTTCCAATGAGTGTTTTTGGGCTGCTGACCTCTGCGCCCGAACCATTGGTAAATGTCACATTGCTTTCCTGTGTGCTGGCAGACATGACCTTGGTGCTTGTTGAATATTCATGGCAACCACTCTCGCCTTGGCCATTGGTCCTGATGAGGTATACATCAGAGAAACCGGCCCCAAAACTCTCAGTGAATCCAGCTATAATAAATTCATCCGAGCCAACTTGCTTAATCACATTTCCGGCATCACGGGAAGGGCCGCCGTAGGTTTTTGTCCAGAGTGTATCTCCATCAAAGTCTAATTTCATGGCATATACGTCCTCGCGACCAGCACCAAAACTCATACAGTAGCCGGTCAATACATACCCCGAATCGAGCACTTCGATGTGGTGCCCACCTTCGAAATTCACACCACCATAGGTTTTGCTCCACTTAAGGTCTCCAAGAGAATCGACCTTGATCAGATAGACGTCCTCAAGTCCGGCGCCAAAACTTTGAGTGGCTCCAACGATGACGTATCCTCCGTCAGGGCACTGGGCAAAGGAGTAGCCAAAATCGTTTTGCGTTCCACCATAAGCTTTGCCCCATTCGTAAAAGCCATCTCGGTCAACCTTGAGCAGCAGTACATCCGAGAGTCCGGCACCATAGCTAAACGTTTGACCGCACAGGATAAATCCACCATCCTTGGTTGGGATGATCTCTGTGGCGGCATCAAGTAAGGTGTCTCCTATAGTTCGCGTCCAAATGGTATCGCCATCTTCATTGAGTTTGATGAGGTAGATGTCTCGAATACCGCGCCCAAAACTTTCGGTGAATCCGGCAATGACAAATGACGAATCATTGGTCTGCGCCGCCGCTTCTCCGTAATCTTTTCCAAGCCCACCAAATGTTCTCGACCAAAGCGTGTCACCAACAGAGTCGATCCTCACAATGTAAACGTCAGAATTACCGGCTCCAAAGCCATGTACTTCTCCGGTTAGGAGGAATCCGCCGTCCATCGTTTCGAGTGCATCGAGGCCTTCGTTCCCACTTCCGTTGACAGCAACTTTAGCCAAAGGATCAACCTTTTCACCATAGGTTCTTGTCCATAGCGAGTCGCCCAGAGAATCGGTCCGAATAAAGTAGAATTCTGCAGTAAATAGATTGGTCACGTCGTACCATCCTGTGATGGCATAACCACCGTCGGAAAGGACTTGAAGCCCGTTGGCTCTGTTGCCTCCAACGCTTCCAAATGTTCGTTGAAAAGGGCCTTGGGCGCCAGACTCTTGGGATAATCCAAGGAGAACGACCAAGACCCAGAGTTTTATTATACGAAATACAATCGCCTTCATTCGGGGCCAAATGTAACCCCATTTGAAAATGACGTAATGTCGATTAGTGTCGTACGACCAACTTATGAATGCGCTCGTTTGACACCTCATGGATCAGGTATATTCCATCCCCCAATCCAGACACATCAATCACATCTTCTTCAGCCGGGACCCGAATAATCCGGTTTCCCAGAACATCAAAGATTTCCAATGCTGAATTGTGTAAGGATCGATCTACCCTGATATGATCATTGGCCGGATTTGGGTAGAATGCGAGTGCCGATTCTTCAATCGATTCAAGTCCGGTAGCGTCGGGTCTGACCCATACGGTATAATCCTCGGCCTCACCGTGTTGGCCAATTCCCGAACTATACCCACAAGGAGTAGGAGGATTGTGTCCATCGGCTTCGAGCATATCCTCATAAACACGCATCCTGGTATACCCAACACTTGCACCACTTGGTACCGCAAAGCTGGTGGTAAAACTCTCCGAATTGTATTGGCCGGAACTGACGGACAAATCCACTTTTCGATTTACAACTTCTTCACCGGCATCGTCAAAATCCTCGTCCTGGTTCCAATCTATCCATACCCTTAAATCCAAACTATCGGTGAAAAATCCACCATTCAAGATGGTGTGCTCCATTTCGACTTCAATGTCGTAAGAGCTACCGATCCGTATCATTCCCGTATCGGAAGTGAAGTCAGAATAACCATCCGTACCGGCAGAGGTGTTGTCAATATCCTCAAGCCCCACATGAATTATTCCCGTAAAGGGTCCGCTCAGGTAATGAGGCGGAACACAGTATTGGGCTGAAGAAGAAAAAGAAACAAGAAGCGCAAAGCAGAAGGGGTAGCACAACGTAACGAAGTTTCTCATAGTCAAGTAATTTACTGATTCAGACGAATTTAGGAGAAGGAAGTTGCCTACAGGAGTAAACTGATTTAATGGAAGCTCATCATCGGTAAAAGGGACAGTTTTAATTGCGGATTGAATAATCTAACTTTACCCAAACGCCCAAAAATGAAACAGTTAAGATTCCTTATCACATTCCTTTCCCTCGTCTGCTTGAGTACTGCCCTTAGCGCTCAGACCAAAACCTCGGATATGTGGTCAGCCCTTTTGGACAAACCGGGGTTGGCTACCTATTTTGATGGAATATTCAAAAATCTGGGTCTTGTGATCGAGGAGACTGAGGAGTCATTTACCGTAGTGCACAAAGGTGATCGATTTGAAATCGTGGACGGTATTAATCCCGAAACGGTCGATTACATTGTCCCGATCAGGATGCAAAACATGGCCAACATGCAAAAGCATGGATCGGACGGGAAAATTGGACCTTACGAATCTTATCGGATCATGTCGGTATTGTTTACTCCCTTAACGAGAGCTTCACTACAGCATCCGATGTTCAGGAAGAAATTCCAGCAGAAATTGGTAGGCATCGAAAATCATGTCCACGTGACATTAAAGAGTCCAACCAATGATGAAGCTACCTCGCATACCCTCATCTTTCAGAACAAAACCTGGTTTGTGGTGCCTGGGCTTCATGGAGAAGCCAAGCGCAGCTTTGAGATTACGCCGGAGCAGGCAATTGAGTACCAGCGACAGGTATTTAAAGCGCAAAACACCAACAAAAAGTCTGAACTCAATAAGTTTAAAAAGTGGTATCTGCAGTGGAGAAAGTCCGTTTCCGTTGTAGTTTGACAAAGCGGTAGCAGTTCGCTACAATCCTTTACTGTAGCGGTTTTCAAGGCGATGCGGCCAGCTTATTCTGCATTTCATCCGGAAAAAACGCATTTTATCGAAACCTTTAGGCAACATGGGGCGTACAAGAGGCATCATCTCGCTCGGAACAATACCTGACTTAGCATCCGTGGCGGGGTAAGATAGATCCTTGAGCTCCCCAATGCCTCCTTCATCCCAAATACAGCATTGGGAGAGCGAAGGGTTTTTTCAGACCAAACATTGTATTCTCAACCTGAATGTCTACTACCTGAATCGGACTAAGACCAAAAAATAAAGCCACCCTTTTTTGAGGAGGATGACTTATTCCGGTGGGTTGGGTAAACGAGGGAATATGGGAAATGAACCCACCTACATAACTTCCAAGTAGAATGTTGCCACAAATCAAGCCCCTTGGTTTTACCAAAGATTAAAACCGACCTGAATTATTCCTTAATTATTAGGCCGGAATTGTATCCCCTAGGGTAGTGCGGTTAATAATATTTTAACACCAGCATAATCCTCCTGTAAACTCCCCGCAGGACCTTGGTCACAAGATTTTAAGATCAGATGGATAAGATTCTAATCGTAGATGATGAGCAGGATATCCTCGACATGCTCAGCTACAACTTAAATCAGGCAGGCTACGAAACTTCCACTGCGCAAGACGGATTGGAAGGATTGAAGAAGGCTAAGGAAGAGCATCCCGACCTGATCATCCTCGACGTAATGATGCCCAACATGGATGGCATTGAAGTATGCCAGGTATTGCGTGAGATGCCTGAATTCAAGAAAACCCTCATCGCATTTTTATCGGCTAGGGGGGAAGATTATTCGCAGATCGCCGGATTCAAATCCGGTGCTGACGAGTATATCACAAAACCCATCAGGCCAAAAGTGCTTATCGCAAGAATCGAGGCACTTCTCAAACGAAAACCATCTTATAGTGATCAGGAAGACGTGAATCAGGTTGGGTGTCTCAAAATTGATTTCGACAAGATGCTGGTTTATAAAAATGATCGCACCATCGAATTACCAAAGATGGAGTTCAACCTGCTCAAGCTTCTTACCTCTCGACCCGGCAAGGTCTTCAGGCGTGAACAGATTTATCAGAATCTCTGGGGAGACCATACACTTGTGGGAGACAGAACGATTGATGTTCACATCAGAAAGCTTCGCGAAAAGATCGGTGACGACTGCATAAAAACCCTCAAGGGTGTAGGATATAAGTACAACGAGGCTTGCGTCTAGGTCATTGAATCACGACCCTTCTTTCCAGCTGCGCCCCATCTTGATTTAGCACCTTGATGGTGTACAAACCGGGTTTGAGGTGCTCAAAATGATGTACCGCTTTCTGAGGGTTTGATCGCTCGTCAATCAGTTTTCCTTCGGCATTAAATACGCGAATATTGGTCACTTCATTTTGCGTTCGTAGCGAAAATCCACCGATTCCGGGATTGGGGAATAGTGAAATATTTGTGAGCCGCTTTGATTCCAGGCCAAGTGGGTTACACGAACCAGGGGTGGCGGATTTCCAATTGTCGTATCGCGTTTGGAGTTCATCGATGGGTTCAACACCATTTGGCGTAGCTGCCACATTGATGTCGAGGTGGAAATCATTCGCAGGATCACCCGGCTTCGCGACCCGGATGAAGGCGGAAAGGGAGCTTGTTCCATAGACGCTGCATCTGGAATCTGCACCTACCTCATTTGCGCCTTGCATAGCCTGCATCAATCTATCGGCAAGGCAGCCTTGGGCATTCAGAAACCTGGCCTCCATCGAATCCAGGATGGCTGAATCGAGAAGGATATTCCCCTGAATGGCATATGTGGGTCCCGTGATATGTGCCTTTTCATCGAGGCAATTGGCCCCGGTATAACCGGCTGATTTCACAGTGCCGCCATGAAATCCCACCACGCCATATTGTCTCGAAGTGGTATCACCTTGAACATCATTGGCAAGCGCGTAATCGATGACCTCTTCGGGAGAATAACCACCAGCCATTCGAAGATTTGCATTGGCCTTGTTGCCACTCAGATAGGCAGCCTGAGTGTGAATGGCTCCAATCCCGGGAAGGATGTCGCTTATGATATATGCTCCCGGCGTCCCTGGCCAGATAATGCTATCGCCACAAGTGGCTCCAGCCGAGCCAATTTCGGATGTGGCCGTATCGATGGCTACGATGGAGAATGTGTGCTGGGTGATCCCGGCACAGGACAGGACAACGAGGGCGATGGTCAGGGCAATCGATTTCATTTTGATGCTTTTACAGAATACAACATCGGGAATCGATGATCGAGTTTCTCAATGGTAAACTTCCCTTTTTCTTTTTCGATCATTCCCTTAAAACAATTGTATGGGGAATAGTCATACTCTTTAAAGTATGAGATGCTCAAACCACTATTGATCAAAGAAGAAAGGACTTCTCCCAAACTATGATTCCATGAGATGTCCGTGAATTCCAATTCCTCAGACCCATCGGTGTACGAACCTTCATTGGTCTCCGATATAGGACCATCGTTGAAATAAGAATAGTCTATGCGATCAAAGTCGTAATCGAACATCCAGACAACGGGGTGGAATTCTACAAGGATCAATGACCCACCTGGTTTCAGGAAGTGATCGACAATGTGTGCCCACTTGTTCATATCCGGTAGCCAGCCAATGGTTCCATAGGATGAGTATACGTAATCAAACTTTCGATCGAGTTTTGAAGGCAATTCGTAAACGTCGCTTTCGACAAATTGGGTGTTTTGGTCACTTTGCCGCGCCAGATCCCTTGCAGCCTTGATGGCCTCGGTTGAGAGGTCTACACCCACCACATTGGCACCCAACCTCGAAAGAGAAATGCTGTCCTGTCCAAAATGGCATTGCAGGTGGAGGATTGATTTGCCCTCCACATTGCCGAGCAATTCGAGTTCTATTGGATTAAGGCTGGATCTGCCTTTTATGAAACTCTCATTGTCGTAAAATGAAGATTCAAGATGGGCTATCGTGCGCTTATTCCAGGCCTCCTTGTTTAGCTTGAGGTAGTCTTCACCCATTATCATTCGTGCATTCGTATCCAGGCCCGAATTACATCCTGGAGTGCATCCCTCTTTGACTCGATATCGTCCATTCCATAAAATCGGGCTGTCCGCGCTTCTTTCCCATCTCCTTCGAGCAGATCGGATTCGATATCAATAGTACCCCCTTTGTGAAACATCAGACTGACCTGTTTCTTGGCATTCATAAAGAAAGAGGCGATATTGCCTTTGAACATGAAGGTCGGACTACTCCATTTGATCGTCTCCTCAACCCGGTCGTCCGTTTCGAGAATAATCTCTCTTACTCGTTGAATTTCGGCAGTAAGCGGATGATCTTTTTCTGCCAGGAATTTGTCTACATCTGGATTCATACTTCGGAATTTTCAATTCCTAAAGTACAGAATTAAGGGTTTTCCCACCAAGCTTGCCTGTTCTTGCCATCGGGTTGTACCGAGAATATCTCTCCAACCTCAGGTGCAATCAGGGGCATGTCCAGCTCCCTGGCTTTGGCCGACACCCTCACAATTGGATCCGTCCATGAATGGAGTGAAAGTACAAACATGCCCCAGTGGATGGGCATCATCCTTTTGGCCTTGACGTCTACTGCGGCTTGAGCTGATTCTTCAGGCATCATATGGATCAACTTCCAACGCTCATTGTATTGACCGCATTCCATCATGGCAAAGTCAAATGGTCCAAGTCGTTCTCCTATTTCTTTGAAGTGGGGGCCATATCCTCCGTCTCCCGAGAAATAAATTTTGTCTTCCTTGCCCTGTATGGACCATGACCCCCAAAGGGTTGCATTCCGGTCCATGATCGCCCTCCCGGAAAAGTGTCTCGTGGGGGCAAAAGTTAAGGTAATGTGATCCAGTTTTGTTTCTTCCCACCAATTGAGCTCTTCGATAAAGTCGGGATGAATTCCC
The DNA here is from genome assembly GCA_965267285.1 of Salibacteraceae bacterium. Taxonomy (GTDB): domain Bacteria; phylum Bacteroidota; class Bacteroidia; order Flavobacteriales_G; family Salibacteraceae; genus UBA4419. The sequence goes on from OZ253948.1 coordinate 213,810, forward strand.
CAGGATCTAAAGTGGGCTCCTACTCCCAGAGGCACATAGTATTTCTTGGTTTTTTCCTTCAAACGCCTGATAGTGGGATAGTCAAGGTGGTCATAGTGGTCATGGGAAAGGATGATTGCGTCGATCACCGGCAACGAATCGATCTCGACAGGGAGATCCTTTACAAATCGCGTCGTCCCAAACCACGGGTGGGGAGCCGGGGTATTGCCAAACATTGGGTCCAGAAGAATGTTCTTACCGTCGATCTGAAGCAGAAAAGCTGAATGTCCGAACCAGATCAAGCGAGCAGAATCGGGCTTGCTTAGTTCTTGAGTTGAAACCTTGTTTAATGGAATATCGAAATCCGGACTCTGGTTGGGAACACCTGTAATGAATTTGTGCATCACCTGAACCATGTTTTTGAAGTCCAGGTCCATGCTCGTGGGTTCCAGGTTTACGAATTTTCCTTTTTCGAAATGTCCGGAAGCTTCGTAACGTTCTAAGTCACTTTTGGAATGTGAACCTCCAAATTGAGGTGATAAATAAAGGAAGCCGACCACGGTAAGGGTAATCACGGCTATCAATCCCAGAAGGATAAGACCGAACATTTTGAAGAAGCGCTTGATGGTAAGAGATTTTGAAAGGAGACGGACAAAAGTGTAAAATATTTTACCATAACCACTTAACGTTTATATATATGCAAAATCTATGCATTATCTTAGGCCCTCAAAAGGAACTGAATTCGTTTGCAAGTGAAAGCGTGCGTTGGCTGTATTATGTTCTTTCTGGTTTTTTTGGCATCATCGGATGACCTCATTGGCCAGAGCACGCAACCAAACCAGCTTACTGTTGAGCAGGGTCTTCCAAGCAACGAAATATTCGATGCCTGCCAGGATAGTTTGGGATTCATTTGGGTTGCAACTTCAAGAGGATTGTCGCGATATGACGGCCTGAATTTTAGGAACTACGATTCGGAAAATGGCATCCCGGGGACGGCGGTTTTGGGAATTCGCGACGATGGCAAAGGCCGGCTCTGGTGCATTGTCGATGGGGATAAAATAATCTACATAGAGCATGGGGAAATAATCGTCCCGGATTGGTTTGATGCCCTCCGCAATTTTCCCAGTATGAGATTAAACTCGGTTGCCTCAATCAATGACACCATATACTTTGGACTGCAGTCCTTTCGTAAGGATCCCAACATCTTGTTTATGAAGGTTTCAGGTGAAGGTGAAATCGAATTTGTCAACGGGAAAAAACCGCCATTGCATAATGGCCTTGAGGTGCTGACCATAGGGCCGAATATCGTTTATGGCTCCAAACGCAAATTTGAAAGCGATACCATTGACATAGATTTTGAAGGCAAGGAGGAACAATACGTACTGCCCATGTCGAGGGTAGATCCGCTTAAGGTCATTTCCACTGAAAACGGTCTTCGATTGGCTACCGGCAACAGAGTCTTCTTCCAGGAAAAATCCTACTCCGCATGGGAATGCGCCTCAACCATTACAAATTCCTTATCAATGGATTCAAAAGGGAATTTCTGGGTTGGAACCGAAAGGCATGGAGTCTATATGTTCCGGGGAAATTCATTTTCTCAAAGTCCCTTGCAATTGTTTTCCAAGTATGGTGTGAGCAGGATTTTTGAGGATCGTTTTGAAGGATATTGGGTTGCCACCCTCAACGACGGAATGTTCTATTACCCTTCTCTAGAGGCTCTTACTTCCAACGAGTATCAGTACAACAAAAGTTGGCGAAATGGTGGGATCATTGGAGAGCGTCTTTACCTTGTTTCCGAAAGCCACGAATTGTTCTCCGCTCAAAAGCATGATGCCGTGTGGGAATACAATCGTCTCGCGTCCTACAACAAAATACTTAGCTCGCATTTTACTGATACAGAAGTACATCTCGGGACGAGTGGAATTGCTAACATTAAGGAAATACGTACTAAACACTACTCCCCTTGCCCGGGTATATACGTTTTAAAGGATTCCCGTCTCCTCTTGACCAATTATACCGGAGGGGTTCGGATAGTAACTGCGGGAAAGGAGAGAACAGTAGGGAAAAACTTACTCAAAAATATTCGCGTTGTTCACGAAACCGATGAGGCAGTTTACCTGGGAGGAGAAGGAGGATTATTTCAGCTCAGGGATGAAAATATAACCTCATTAAAGGACAAGCATGAGGATCTCAATGAGCGCGTCTTGAGCATAGGAAACTTGGGCGACACGATCTTGGCTGGCGTCGCTGGCAGGGGTCTCATAGTTATAAGTCCCGATAAGGTTATGCAGCTTTCGAGAAATCATGGTTTGACCAGCAACTTTATCAACGACATCAAAGTTGTTGGGAATAAGGTATGGCTTGCAACCGACCGAGGAATTAATGTAGTTAACTGGAAGAGTGGTGGATACGAAATTATTCACATCGGTCAAGACCAGGGACTACACGGACGGAAGGTGGCCAAACTCGTAGATTGGAATGGAAGCTTTGTTGCCCTCACCAACAAAGGTCTTTCGACACATCAGAAGAATTTTGAAGATATCACCACCCGTTTTTCAAGGGTTTTACTCGAATCGGTCAAGGTAAATGGGAAGAATCGAAAGCCTGGTGAGTTGAGCAAGCTCAATTGGAACGAACGAAACATAGTGGTCGAAGTGGAGCAAATTCTCTTTTCCAAAGATCTGGATCGCGGATTCTACTACAAGGCAGAGCCGGAGCAAAATCAATGGGTTTTTTCGCAAAGCCCCAGGTTGTCTTTTATCAACCTTTCGCCCGGGTCCTATGTTTTTAAGTTCGCACCTCAGCCCAGCGACTTTGACATGGTGATGCTCCAGGTGAATATAGACAGTCCATTTTGGAATTCTGTGTGGTTTTGGATCATAGCTTCATTGTCCATTATTCTCGGTTCCTCAATATATTGGCGACGATCGATTCTTATTGCCCGTAAGGAAATGAACCAGGAAAATGAGATGCTTATTCTTCAATACCGTGCCCTTAGGTCCCAGATCAATTCGCACTTCTTGTATAACGCATTGAACTCGATTCAGAATATGATCATAAAAAAAGAGACCCAATCGTCTCTTAAGTATCTCGGCAAGTTGAATCGTCTGCTGAGATCGGTATTCGACAATGCCAATCAGAATTTAGTCTCCATTCGCAACGAACTGGAATCCCTGTACAACTATGTTGACATGGAGGAAATTCGATACCCGGGCTTGATCAACCTCGAAGTAGAAAAGAAATACCAGCAATCATTTTTAGTTCCGCCACTCTTGTTGCAACCCTTGGTCGAAAACGCTATCCTCCACGGAATCCTTCCAAAAGGGGAAAAGGGGACAATTCTTATCAAGATGGATCAGGAAGGAAATCGCATAAGAATTACCATTTCAGATGACGGTGTTGGATTGGAAAAGAGTAAGATCCAAAAAGAACTTTCAAGGTTTCAGATAGAGGGCCGGGAAGGAAGAAAAAACTCCGGGCTCGAGGTTTCTAAAAAGCGAATTCAGAGTATGTGCAGGGCCAATCGATGTCCATATGAATTCGAAATGAAGCCAATGTATCCGGAAAGCAAATACCCAGGGAACGTTGTCACATTTATAATACCCCTTAAAGAAGAATCATCATGAGAGTAGTAATAGCTGATGACGAAAAAGCAGCGATCGAGCTCATAGAGCACTGCTGCAATGAGTCCTCCATTCCACTTGAAATCGTTGGAAAAGGCATGACCGTATTGGAGGCGGTCAAAATCATCAATGAGCAAAAGCCCGATTTGGTTTTTCTCGACATTCAATTCCCGGACGGCAACGGATTCGATGTTTTAGACAGGGTCAACAACCCGGATTTCCTCGTCATCTTTGTGACCGCCTATAAAGATTACGCAATCGATGCCATCAAAAGGCAGGCGCTGGACTACATCGTCAAGCCCATTGACTTTGAGGAAACCGAAAAGGCCATCCAGGGAGCACACAAGAAATTTGAACAAAGCAAAACGGAAGATTGGTCGGGACTACTCGATCAACTCCAAAGTGCGTCATCCAAAATCCGACTACCGATCAGGGATGGATACCTATATGTACTGCCAAATGAACTAGAGTACTTAAAGGCGGATGGTAGCTATACAGAATGTTATTTCACCGATGGCCGCAGGGTGGTCGTTTCAAAGAAACTTGGGCATGTAATTGAGGAATACCTTGGAAGAGAATTCATCCGTGTGCATCGGTCCTATGTAATCAACAAGGATCATATTCTCGAATTTCACAGGGATGATGGTGGATATATCCTCACCACCAGTAAACATCAGGTTCCGGTCTCAAAACAGCACAGAGAGGACTTCAGCTAAAATTCCTTTGTGGATTTATCCATCCCATTCATGAATCGAGATGGTTCATTCATGGAATTGGCCTTTGGCGAGACCTGTATCCCCTATACGTTTGATGTAATCATTGTACCGCGGTACAGTTGGATTAATATCGTTCCCTATATAAAGGCAGCACCCATCTTGATGCGGGTGCTGTTTTTTTATCTGGTCACTATCACTGGTAATATCACCGAATGAGATTCACTGGTCAAGTTCGCGTAATACGTTCCAACTGCCAATCCAGACAACCTCGCTTCGAAGCCTGGGTCGGAACCTAAATCCAACCTTCGCACTATTTGACCCAGGTGATTCCTCAACTCAACATGCAGAGGAACTTGAGATGAGATCACAAACTCACCCATGTTGGGGTTTGGATAAATGGCCACCTGATCTATGAGTGCTTCATCGATTCCAACACATGAATTGACCGTCACGTCGGCAAGGGCATTTTCAGAACAGCCGTTGCTGTCGGTATAATCGTACCTGACCTGCCAGGTTCCAATATTGGTGCTGTCACTGTAGAACATTGTGTCCACCACCCCTAAACCACTATAGCTTCCTCCAGCGGGAGAGCCTGTGATGGAAGTGCTGTCGCCATTGCAAATCACGTCGTCTGTCACTACGACACTAACAACAGGTAGCGGATTCACGTGAACATTATTGGTGTCTGAAGTGGAACAACCAAAGGTGTTGGTGACCTGGTAGTATAATTCATATGAGCCTGGGTTCAATCCTGTGCTCGAGAAGGTGGAATCCGTTACCCCGGTACCGGAAAATTGCCCACCAACCGGCACTCCTGAGAGGTTTACATCATCCCCTAGGCATACTGAATCGGCCGAAAAGGTAAGTTCAACCCCGGTTGGTGCTGCTACTACCTGGATCGACTTGGTTTTGTCGTTTGTACATCCATTCACGTCGGTTACATCATATCGGATGAATCGGTTCCCTATACCCACGATCTTACTGTCGAATACATTGCCATTTACTCCGAGACCCGAGAATGTTCCTCCCGTAGGCGTAGCCGACAATGTTGTTGATTCTCCCGCACACAATGTATCCTTTCCGAAGGTGATCACGATATTTGGTAGCGGATGTACCACAATAACTGCGGTATCGCGATTCCAGCACAAATTGGCATCCCTGTAGCTATAAATAATATTGTGAGTTCCTGCGCCTGCCTGCTGACTATTGAAGCCCGTGAACGTTACACCAGGGCCAGAGTAGGTTCCCCCTGCGGGAGATCCCGTAAGGAAAGTATTGACACCGATACACATTGAATCCAGCGCGGCCATGACATTCACGTTAGGTAGGCCATTCACCACCATAGAGTCCACCGCTGTCGAGCTACAACCAACACTATCCACAAAGGTGTAGGTCATTGCAAACGTACCAAGCCCCGTCATAGACGATTCGAAGACGGTATCGTTTACGAGCCCTTGCCCGGAGTAGGTACCTCCTGCCGGGGAGCCCGTTAGATATTCGGTATATCCGATACACGTGTTGAACGTCGTGGCACTCAAGGTCACAATAGGTATGGCTTGAACATAAACCTGAGAGGTGTCCGTTGAGAAGCAACCATAGTTGTCAGTGAATCGGTAATACTGAGAATATAGTCCAGCCCCGGAAACGCCAGATCTGAATTCAGGTCCGGATACCGCAGTCCCCCAATAAGAATTTGTTCCAAGTGTAGGGCTTACACCTGCTTTGTTACCGGTAAGAATCACAGTATCTCCTTCGCACACGGTATCTGCAGAAACGGTAACAGAAACAACCGGGAATGAATCGATCGTCATATTTAGCGTATCCGAGGTGCTACATATTCCTATGGTCGCTGTAACCATATAGGTGCCCGTGGTGTCTACAGTTATGGCACTCGTGGTATCACCAGTGTTCCATAAATAGGTGGGCGTGGTACTCAAGCTGGACGTCACCTGGACAGGGCCACAATGCCGCCGATCCAGCCCAAGATTCACCGTAGGTATGATCAATACCGTAATTTCCGTAGTGTCTGCCGCATAACATCCGTTGCCATCCGTGTATTCATATGTCTGTTGGAAAATTCCATCGCCCGTCACCGAACTCATAAATGTGTTTCCGGATAATCCCAGTCCGTTTAGGGTTCCCCCTGATATCGGCACCAGGGTCAGGGTAACATCCCCTCCTTCGCAAACAGTGTCTGCCGAGAGTGTGATCGATACAGTTGGAATGGTGTCAATCGTTACGGTAATGGTATCACCGCTAGAGCACCCTCCACGTGATACTGTCACGGAGTAGGTGCCGGAGGTCATAACGGTACTTGTTGTTGTACTATCCCCATTACTCCACTGGAATGTTGATCCAATGTTTGGACCGGCATCCAATAAGTAGGGGCCACAGTGGGTAGTATCCTTTCCAAGGTCCACTATGGGAGCATCAACCACCAGTTCAAATGTATCTGCCGTTGTACATCCTGTTGTTGACGTTCCATAAACGTAGTATGTTGAGGTTACAGAAGGGGAAACGGTAATGCTGGTCGTTGTAGCCCCAGTGCTCCAGGTTGCGGTGGACGCATTGGTCACACTTAATGTCGTGGACACGTTTGGACAAATTGTATCGTAATTCGAAACAATCGAATAAGGCGCTGCGCTCAGTTCACTTCCAATCACAACGGAAGGAAAGGAGAAAGTCCCAAGGTGGGTCGAACCCGTATCGCCGTCTTCTCCATGAGAGGCGCCACCATACTGTCCGCCGGTTCCACCATCTACATCCATTGTGACAGATGTAGGAGAATGTGCGTCGCCAAATACCTTGATGCGACCCCCGCCGCCAGCTCCGCCACCATCATTTGCTGTAGAAGAGCCAGAGGCGCCATCACCGCCGACCGCTGAGATGGAAGCCCCACTGGTTATGGTAACTGAATCCGCGATGATAAGTACACCACCGCCAGAGCCTCCTCCCGCACACTGAGGTAGGGCACCAGTGCCATCACCACCATCAACTTCGATGTCTCCCGTCATTTCAAATTTGGTTGCACGGACGAGAAATCCAGCGCCACCATGCCCACCACGTCCTGTGTTCGCCGCCGTAGATCCGGAAGACCCCTTATAAATGACCATGGTTGTGTCATTTCCGTAGGAGCTACCTCCCAGCCCCGGCAAGTCTCCGGAACCGTCATATCCGCCATCACCACCGGCGCCTCCGTAGGCGCCTCCTCCGGAACCGGAATTTGATCCATTGGACGGATCCCCGAACCCAGGCCCGGTACCATTGCTGAAGGATGCAGAACTCGACTGGAACCCATCGCCATTTCCATTGACGGTTCCGTCGATGCGCACGTAACCGGCTCTCAGTTGAAGGCGACTATTGGTTGTAATGTTGAGCACATCACCCGAATCAATTTCTACCCAACCTGCATTCACAATTCCGCTGTCTGTTACATTGCTGCCATTCGTTATGATGGCATTGGGGAAGGCCGCATTGAAGTCAGATCCCTGGTTCGCCAGAGAATCCCCATATAGCATTTGAATGGTGTCGTGGGCATTGGCAGAGATCGACGGGATCACGACGTAGATTTCGGTCTTGGTCGAATTCATCCCCCGATGTAAGTAGTATTCGTAGAACTGGTTTTGACCGCAATCAGCCACAAATCGTATATCATCACCATCGGCTTGCATCTTGCCTGCATTGACGAGCGAGGAAGTATTGACCTCAAGGTAGAGGACGTAGTCGGTTTGATTTACGCCAAAGGGCTCTTGAAATGCAATGTTTTTGGCATACTGAGCATTGTACGACTGTGCAAAAACAAAGGAGCAGAAGAGACTAGTTATGAACAGTAGGGAAGAACGTTTCATAGTAATAGTAGTTGCAGTTGCGTTAATAAAGGTAGGGAGAATTGGCGAAATATCCTATTGAGAATCAGCGCTGTATTGAAGAGCGGGAATTCTTGACATCAATTTACCGGCGAGTAGGGTGCTCGTTAAAAAGTGGAAAGTGTCAACAATTCCATGTAGAATCAGCAAATCTTTCGCAACAATAAACGCTCTATTCCGTACTTTGACTGAAACCTTGCCTCTTTCCTCATGAGCGATTGGAAAAATTCGGACTCATCTTTTGTGTTGGAAAAAATTATGCTCGTCGATGACGACAGCATTTTCAACTTCATCTCAGAAAAACTTATCTGGAAGTTCGATCCTTCCATCGTTTGTCAATCATTTACGGACCCAAGGCTCGCAATGGACTTCCTTAGAAAGGGGAAGGTTGACCTAATTCTTTTGGATCTCAATATGCCGTATATGAATGGGTGGGCATTTCTGGAGGAAATGTCGACTTCCGGGATAAAGACACCGGTGTTTATTCTTACTTCTTCAATTCTCAAGGAGGACAAACAGCGGTCGCTTGAATACAAAATGGTGAAGGGCTACATCTCCAAGCCTCTTGAGAAAAAGCACCTTGAGGACATCTTTGCCATGAACAGTCACGGTTAATTTGATGCAACAGACGGAAACCAAAGAATGGACTACTGCCTTAAAGCACGATAGTGCTTTCTTGAGGAGGGTTGTAGATGCCACGCCGGGATTCGTTTTTGTAAAAGACCTTGAGGGGCATTATACGCTCACCAACAAAATTTTTCGCGAATTCTGGAAACTTTCGGAGGAGGAGATCATTGGCAAGACTGACGATGTCCTTGGATATTCTCCGGAAGAAGTGAAGATGTTTCGCCTGACCGATCAGGAAGTGATCCGTTCAAAAAAGGACGTTCACATTCCCTTGGGTTCTCTCACAACGCCGGATGGAGATATACGCTGGTTCCAAATCGTGAAGTCGCCAATTTTTAACGACGAAGGAGAAGTAGAGCAGGTGCTGGTGGTGGGCACAGAGATCACCGAACGGGTTATGATCGAGCGCGAACTAAAGGAGAGTGAGCAAAACTACAAGGACATCTTCCAGAATGTGGAAGAGGCAATCTTCATGTTTGACACCGACATGATAGTCCTCGAAAGCAATCGTGCAGCGATGGACTTGTTGGAAGACAAGCACATCGTCGGAAAGTTTATCGGTGATTTTGTTCATCCCGAAAGTAAGGTTGGCGTTAAGGAATACCTCGATCAAATCCGAGGCAAGGGTTCGGCCAAAATTGAGGTTAACCTGCTCATCAACGGAAAAAAGAAAACGGTAGAGGTCAATGGTAGCGCCCTGGTAGATGAATTGGGAGAGATCATTGGATCGAGAGATATTGTTCGCGAAATCACACAGGCTAAGATTTACGAAAAGGGATTGATCGAAGCAAGGGCGAATGCAGAGGACCTCAACAAACTTCAAGCAAATTTCCTGGCAAATATGAGCCACGAAATTCGCACGCCAATCAATGGTATCATTGGGCTGGCGGAACTCATTGAGCAAGAATTTGCGGCGACTCCAGGTCTTTCTGACTACACGGTTCTGTTAAAAGAAAGCGGTCATCGGCTACTCGCGACGATCGTCAGTATTTTAGATTTTTCCAAACTTTCAAAGGAAAATGTAGAACTCAAATTGCTCGATTTTGACCTCGTTCAGAGGCTCAGTAATTATCTCCCAACGATGCGGGTTCTTGCCGACAAAAAAGGGCTCTACCTACTTTTTGATTGCGAGTACGATGAGATTCCTTTCCGATTTGACGACAATGTCCTCGTGCTTATTCTGAATAACCTGATCGGCAACGCCATCAAGTTTACCAAGGAGGGTGGCGTAGAAGTTAAAGTCGAAAGAAGGGAAATCCGTGACAAGGATTATATCCTAATAGAAGTCAGGGACAGTGGCATCGGAATTTCGAAGGAGTTTCTTCCACATCTGTTCTCCCCATTCCGACAGGAGAGCGATGGAATGAACAGAACCTATGGTGGTACCGGGCTAGGACTGAGCATTGTGAAGAAGTACGTCGAACTTTTTGGTGGTTTCATCAAAGTGGAGAGCGCAAAAGAGAGGGGTACAAGCTTTAAAGTATTTTTACCTGACTCTAAGGCTGAGTCCGCTAAACAGGATGTTGACTAGCGACGACTTCACTGTTTAGTAACAGTTCATCAACATTTTTTTCTGAATAAAGAAACCTTTATACACTTCTTTCGTAAATGTCAAGTACTAAATTTGTATTTTGCCATTAGAAACCTGCATTTTGTCGAAAATCTAACATGAAAAAAGGAATAACTTCGGCACGTAGAGAAAATCGGACAACAGTACTTTGGGTAATTGCCGCCCTCGTTGGATTGTTGCTGATGACAGGTAATACCTGGGCCGCCGCAACACCCGTAGAGGGGGCCATCGAATCGTTTTTTCAGTTTAAGCAAACCAACTCCGGAGATATGTTTGGAACAAAGGCCGACATCCCGAAGATTGCTTATTTGTTTACGTTCCAGGTAGCTGTCATCCTCGGATTGTTTTTCTATCGAGTGTCGAAACAATCGATCTAAAGGTCATCCTCATCGAACTCAAGTTCGGGAGTGACCGTTTCTTCTTCAGTCATCTTCTTAAGCCAATTGCGCAAACCCTTCTTCTGCGCTGAGGAGTCTTTACGAATGATCGTATCTGCTCCGGATGTATCCGGCACATCAGGATCCCATTCAATCTCAAAATCTTCCACTCCTTCATATGGATCCCTTTCAGCTCCACTTTCAATCTCTTCTTTGATCACTTGTTTGATAATCTGCTTTTCCTTTTCAACCTTTTCCTTTTTGGCTGCCTTACGGCGTTCCTTGTCGATGGCAAAGTCCGGTGACGATATGTCCCCGGTCATTTTTAGAAATACTCTCCTCTCGCCTTCCTGGTCGTCCTGAATCTCCCCGTACTCAGATGTTGGCTTGTCCTTGCTGAAAAGTTCGTCGAGGTAAAAATCCATGCTGAAGTCCACTTGATGTTCAAACGAATAGTTGCCTTCGAGGTTGAGATCCATCAGGGAGGAGGAGATAGTCATTGCTGGAATATGGACCATTTGGTTGGAAATGATGATGTCGTTTCGGATGGTCTCGAATTGAATATCACGAAGCTTTTTTCTCAATTCATCGGTCTTGAAAAATCGCTTTAGAATGATATTGGACTCGAAATAGTCGGCGGTAGCCTGAAGCGGTTCGAAATCCTTGAGACTTCCATCAGTGAATGCCACCGAAGTAGTGCTTTGGATGGATGGATTTAGGATCTCAAATTCATCTGACATGAGAAACTGAACGACGGACCTTCCTTTGGCAAATCCCTTCAAATGGTCGGCAACCAGCACGTCCTGACCAAAATTCTGAAATGAATAAAACAACTTGTGGACATCAAGGCCCTTGTAGTCGGATTGAAGCTGAACTAGGATGTTGCCGGATTTCTGAATCTTGGCCACAAGATCTGTTTTCATAAACCCCCCGCAAGTATTTAGTGTCAGAGCCTGGAGTGAGAGCTGTCCGTTGTTGAACTTGAGATCGCTGCGCAAATTACTGGCAGTAAAACGACCCCATTCAAACTGATTCAGGCTAATACCGGCTTGGATCGCCAGCCAGTCCGGAATCGAAAAAGCAGTGCCGGAAGAATCTGAATCTTCTTCTACTATGAAGTCATCCAATTCCAGTCTGCAAGCGATGGCCAATTTCTTTTTGTCGCCGTATACCCAACTCATAAGTCCGTCGATCATTCCTTTTCCGGTGAAGTGTTGATCATTGTAACTTCCTTCGACCTTCGTGAGTTCCCATTGATCATTGTCCACAGATCCATTCAATCCCATCTCTGTAAACTCCTGTCCACCTGCTTCGAAGGAAAGACCATTGGCGTTGAATTGTCCACGTGCATGACCTACAATAAATGACTTGACGTCGACATCATCCCAAGCTGCGAATTGTGCCGCCGAGGATAGGTCGATAAAGACATCTCCGTCGTTGATGTCGACAATGGAATCAAACCCGGTAAGCCTCGAGAATAACTCCGCGCTTATCTCCGTTTGAATGTCGAAAGCAACCCCAGGCTTGTTTAAGTTTTGGATTTTGCCGTCGATATTTAGCCGCGCCGTATTGAGTGAAGCATCCGGCAACTCGAATGTTACTGAGTCCCTTTGGCCTCTATCGGCACTGTTGTAGCTGAACTGTCCGGAGGCAACACTCCCTTTGAGTGTTTCCGATAGTGTATCGATCTTGTATTCGTAATTCTTCAATCGATAATTCCCGTCCAAAGTGTAAGCCCCTTTTCGGCCTCGATAATTCAGATCGATGTCGGCCCGACCAGACAGGCCCTTGAAGAATGCATTCTGAAACAAGGGTACTTCAGTTCGGAGTTCTGCAACTGTAATTCCTTTGGATCCAAACCGAATGGTCGAATTACCCCCTCCAAAGCTTGCCTTACCATTGATTTTTGTTTGGTCGACAACCACCGAAGCTGGGCCCACAAATTGCCTGTTATCGGCAAGCATGATTTTCAAAGGAGATTCTATTTCTATTGTTTTCCCGGGAACATAGGAGGCATTGCCCAGAACTAAAGATCTATTCAGCGTTTTCAGGTCACAATGCGCAAGGATGGAATCAGTCTCGATGCTTCCCGATAAAATTCCTTCGTACACCAAGGCATCGACTTTCACCTTTTCCCTTTGGTCATGATAGAGAAAGTCGAGCTTTCTGACGTAAAGTTGATCCAGATTGAAATAGAAATTTGATGTCGAATCCGATGTTTTCCATATTCGATAATTGGGATTTCCCTTCTCGTCGGTCAGGAGATTGATATGGCCATCTAGTAGCGAAATTCTCTGGGCGCGGTATCGTTCATTTAGGATATCCAGGACATTAAAATGAAAGGCGCAGGTTTTAAGGTAAAGTAGTGTATCCGATTCGGAGTTGATGTTGTCGGGAATGAATACGTCATTCAATTCCAGGCTTATAAACGGCAATTCCGAGAATGGTGAAACACTTATGGAGGATACTTCTACCGGGGTGTTGACTACCTCATTGAGCTGAGTGATGAGCACATCCTTTAGGATGCTTTCATACTTATTTGCCAAATAGTACAATCCGGCGGCTGCAGATCCTATGATCACAGCGGCAACAATCAAAAGTATCTTTAACCACCTTGGCATCTCAATATGTGAACAAATGCTTTACCAGAATTCTTTATAGCCTTTTGAGTCTGCCAACCTCCCTTGTATCCAGGTGTCGCCATCGTCCGCGAGGCAAATTCTTCTTATCTAAACCGGCAAACAATACCCGGTCCAAATGCACAACATTGTATCCCAGATGTTCCATCATCCGGCGAACAATTCTGTTCTTGCCTGAGTGGATGGCTATTCCGATTGTTCGGTGTTTGTCGTCAGTAAATGCAAGCTCATCTGGTTTAATAAATCCGTCTTCCAATTCGAATCCTCCTTGTAGTTTTTCGAAGTGTGCCTTGGTCATCTTACGATCCAGGTCCACCTTGTAAAGCTTCTTGATATTGTACCTAGGGTGGGTCAGCTTCTTTGCAAGTTCTCCATCGTTGGTGAACAATAGAAGTCCGGTGGTCATTCGGTCCAGTCGTCCTACCGGATAGATCCTTGCATCGCTTGCTTTTTCTACCAACTGCATGACCGTCTTCCTTGCTTTTGGGTCTTTGGAAGTGGTGATGAAGCCTTTGGGTTTGTTGAGGAGAACGTAGACCGGTTTCTCATTGATCAGTCGTTTTCCATTGTGCCGCACGTCATCCTTCTTGGAGACCTTCACACCCATGGAAGTGACAACCTTTCCATTGACGGTTATTTGCCCTTCAGCGATCAGTTTGTCCGCTTCTCTGCGAGAGCACACCCCTGCATTGGAGATAAACTTATTGAGCCTGATTTCTTCTTCCTTCTTCATTCTATCTCGGGTGTAAATACATCTTGAATGTGGTCAATGGACTCGCCATTCACAATGAAAACAACGTCGAATCTAACCTCCAGATTGTCATCAAACTCCTCCAAAAAGGCATGAGCTGTCTGCGCGAGCATTTGAATTTTCTTCCGATCGATCAAGTCCTCAGGTCTGAGTGTGGTACTGGACCGCGTCTTTACCTCTACAAACACCAAATTCCCATCTTTTCTGCAGATCAGGTCGATTTCTCCTTTTTCATGTCTCCAGTTTCGCTCAAGTATTTGGTAGCCATTGTGAACGAGAAATCGTTCGGCTTCTCGTTCACCTTTCAATCCGATGTCGTTGTGATCTGCCATGATTAATATCGAAGGTTAACCCGATCTCCAACCACCAATGTGGCTTCCCTCCCGAAGTAAAGGGCTCGATTGTCAATGTGATGTCCGGCTGGAAAGTGAAAGCATATCGGAAAATTCGAACTTCGGAATCGATCCAGGATTATTTCCTCTATGGTGGAGCCATCGAACCAATTACCTTCGTCTTTCACATCGGTCATCGTTCCTACAATTAGGCCGGCCAGGTTATCTAATTTCCCTCCATTTTGTAGCGTTTGGATCATCCGATCCACTTTGTAGAAAGGCTCACCAACTTCTTCAAGGAATAAGATTTTCTGATCAAATTGAGGTTCGCATTCGGTTCCAAGGCAGGCGATGATCATACTGAGATTCCCACCTACTACCATTCCTGATGTGATGCCTGGCCTATTGAAGGGATTGGAATGAAGGTCATATTCGAGTTCCATTCCTTCCAGGGCAGCAACAAGGCTGGTAAGGGATTGCTCGCTGTTCTCACCAAAATTTAGGGGCATGGTAGAGTGAACAGAAGCTACTTCCAATTTGAACTGAAGCAGTAAGTGCAGGGCCGTGATGTCGCTGAAGCCGAGCAGCCATTTTGGATTCCTGGCGAATTTTTTTGTGTCCAGCCTATGCAGAATGCGGGTCGTTCCATAGCCCCCTCGAGCACAGAGTATGGCGCCCGATTCGTCGGAATCAAATGCTTCTTGGAGGTCACCAAGTCTTTGGTCATCGGAACCGGCAAACTGACCATTGGATTCACCGAGGTGCTTGCCTTGTATTACCTCGTAGCCTGCCAAGGTCAGGAAGTCGATAGCGTGGTCGACGTATGAAGAATCAATGACCTTGGCCGGTGCTACAATGTGCACCTTGTCTCCTCTCGTAAGTGGCTTTGGAAGTTTCAAAACTCATTACAAAAAAAGGTCAGATGCGCCTTAAAATCACGAGGTCAAGGGCAATCGCTTCAACAATCGCGTTTTGAAAACAACAGGGGCCTAGAACTTCACGAGACGAACTGTATTCGACTTCAATGCGCCTTTCACCGAAAGAAAATATACCCCTGCGCTCAAAGAGGAGAGATCCAACACCTTGTCTTCTCCCTTGGTTATAAACGAGCGTTCTTTCCAAACAACCTTGCCGAGATTGTCCTCAACCAAGAGGTCGGCATGCATACTCTCGTCCATCCTCAAGTACAATCGATCTCCAAAGGGGATAGGGTAGGCGGCAAATTCAAGTGTATCGCTTTCCACAATCGATTCAACTACCTGAACATAGCTCTGCTGAAAACCCTGGTTGAGATCTACAGAGCTTCCACCCCGCTGCACTGCAATATCCCCTATTGAGAAGTTGATCTTGAAGGACGAATTCTGGAGGGAAGAACCTCCCGAACTGAGGAATGACCGGTCCAAGGTTTGGGCTTGCAACCCCAGTGCTGACAAGCCAATTGTGAGTGCTGTGATGATCGCCTTCATCTTACTTGTTTTCAAGGTTCTTGATCCTCGCTTCGAGTTTCTCGATGTACTCCTGCTGCTCCTGGATGGCCCTGGTCAATATGGGAATCATGCCGATCATATTCACTCCTTTATACTCTACAAAGTCAGGAGCATCACTCACTTTATTTTCGGTATTTGACGCAAGCCTCGCTTTACCATCCTTCACGTTGACGGCGTGCATTTGTTTACTCACCAATTCAGGAAAGAGCGCTTCTACATCCTGGGCAATGAACCCATATTGTTTTCCTTTTGGCAGGTTCATCAATCCCGCATCACCATCCTTCTTGAACTCGTAGGTTTTGACGCCTAGCTTATCCAATTGCGACAAGGCTCCACTATAGGGTTCTACATTTTGTTTGAGTTTGGCATCCGACGCATTGGTCAAGCTACCAGTGTAGGCAAGATCGCCGTCAAAGTATCCCGCGTAGTTGGTCGTTGCACTATCTGCAATTGAATAGACTCCATAGTTCGTGGCGTTGGCACTATTGTCCGAAATCGTCAGTACCCCAATATTGAATGTGGCTTCTCCTCTCGTTGAGAAGTAACCTCCATACGCCCTAACCGAGGCGCCTGTGTCTGCTGTTGACCGAATACCGTAGTTGTTCTCGGCAGTACCTTCACCCCAGAAGTACCCACCAATCATCGAACCTGTAGAGGATCCTTCTCCTTCTGCAAACCCAACGTAACCAATGTTGCTTGATCCATCGCGACCTTCGACCACGGAACGATCACCAATATTGACGGAACTAGACCCGGTTCCTCCAATGACTCTTACATCGGAACTCACAAAAAAGCCGGTGGAAGATGTGTTGGTAATTGAATCGTATAGATCAAAGGATGAAGTGGGATCGTCCTTACCGATTCCAACTACCTCGAAGGTATAGATGCCAGAAGAGCTAGTATCCCATGGGGAGTAGGAATCGTCATCGTCAGGTGACCAATTGCTGCCATCCCATTTCAGAACCTCACCGGTGCTTGGGCTTGTGCTACTCACTCCATTTCCTCGAAGTTTATCGGCATTCCACATCGCTGTGCCATTGTTGGCCGAGATCTGTCCGGATGAGATAGTAATACCTGTACTTGCTGTATAGGAAGTATTGTTGTCGGTATCGGGCTCCCATGAGCTACCATTCCATTTAAGTACTTCCCCTGAACTTGGGGCAGTGGTGGCCAGGGAACGTCCTTGTAATTCATTCGCATTCCAAAGTGCTGTTCCCACGTTGGCGTCGATTGCACCGGAATTGAAAGAGATACCTGTACCAGCCGTATAGCTTGTGTTGTTGTCGCTGCCCGGTTCCCAGGAACTTCCATTCCACTTCAGCACTTCTCCGGATGATGGAGCTGTAGTACTGACATTATTTCCCCGGAGTTCGTTGGCGTTCCACATTGCCGTGGCCGAGTTGGCATCGATGGCTCCACTGTTAAAGGTGATCCCATTACCCGCCGTATAGCTTGTGTTGTTATCGTTGTCAGGAGCCCATGAACTTCCATCCCATTTCAATACCTGGCCTGTGGAAGGTGTCGCTAAGCTCAGCGTATTGCCTTGCAACTTGTTTGCATTCCAAAGTGCGGTAGTATTGTCAGCGTGAATGGTATTGGCGGAAATTGTAATTCCTGTGCCTGCAGAATATGACGACCCGCCACCACCTGTAGAAGGTACCCAACTGGTTCCATTCCACGACAGGACTTGTCCGTTGGTCGCAGATGAGGAGCTCACATCTGTTAGGTCATCCATGGCCAAACTTGGAGCGTTTTCCACATCTTTTGCACTTAGTGCATAAGGGACCGAGAGCAACTGTACCGTTCCGATATTTACGAAGCCATTGCCTGCATCTATTTCTATTTTGAGATGGTGTTGTGCACTTCCCCAGGAAATTCCGGAAAAGGAACCCGATATAAGCGACCCTTGCCCTATGACCATATTAAAGTGACCCAAATCGTCGGTGGTGAGCGTGTGGCTCTCGGCATACTCAAGGTTGCTACCTCCAGCTCCCGAAAGAATGGAAGCTTTCACCGTAACGGATTGAGAAGTGATGAGCGCTCCCTGATTGTCTCGCGCAACTGCTTGATAGTTAAATCCAAGTGGCGATTGGGCAAAAGTTTGGACAAAGACGAAGGATAGAATTAGTGAAAGGGAATAAGAAAGAATTTTCATAGTTCATAGTTTATACGCTACCAAATATATGAATCGGGAAAGAGTGCTCTGCCTATTAGAATAACTACTTTTGCCCCTCGTGAAAAAAGCCTCCAGACATCTTGTTACGTCAGCGCTTCCATACGCAAATGGCCCCCTTCACATTGGTCATTTGGCCGGAGCTTTTTTACCTGGAGACATCTACGTTAAGTTCCTTCGCCAGAACGGTGAGGACGTACTATATGTATGTGGCTCGGACGAACACGGAGCAGCCATCACCTTAAGGGCTAAGAACGAAGGAATCACCCCGAAGGAAATCGTAGACAAATACCACGAACTAAACAAAAGAGTATTTGAGTCGCTTGAATTTGACTTTGACATTTACCATAGAACTTCGGCTCCGCTGCATCGCGAAACGGCACAGGATTTTTTCCTCGCCCTGGATGCAAAAGGTGTGTTTACAAGAGAAGTCAGCGAGCAGTTCTACGATGAGGAGTATCAGCAATTCCTTGCCGACAGGTACATCATCGGTACCTGTCCGAATTGTAGCCACGACAAGGCGTTTGGGGATCAATGCGAGAACTGCGGCACATCTTTAAGTCCCAAGGAATTGATCAACCCCAAATCCACTTTGAGTGGAAACCCACCGGTATTAAAGGAGACTGAGCACTACTTCCTTCCCATGGATCAATACCAGGAATGGATCGAGCAATGGATTTCGAAAGGCGTGGACGACGGAGTGCAGCAACATGACATCACGGAATGGAAGAAAAACGTACTCGGGCAATGTTTGTCATGGATTCGGGCGGGTTTGAAACCAAGAGCCATGACCCGGGACCTTGATTGGGGTGTCCCTGTACCAAAGAGAGAAGCAAAAGGAAAAGTGCTTTATGTGTGGCTTGATGCACCGATAGGATATATCAGTGCCAGTAAGCAGTGGGCTTCTGATCATGGCAAAGATTGGGAAGCGTATTGGAAGCATGAATCAACACGCTTGGTTCACTTCATAGGCAAGGACAATATCGTCTTTCATTGTATTATTTTTCCGATTCTACTGAAAGCCCACGGATCTTATGTATTGCCGCAAAATGTCCCGGCAAATGAATTTCTAAACCTGGAAGGAGACAAAATTTCCACGTCTCGAAATTGGGCTATCTGGGTGCATGAGTATCTTGAAGAATTTCCCGACAAGAAGGATGAGTTGAGATATGTACTTACAAGCATTGCCCCTGAAACCAAGGATTCGGAATTCACCTGGGGTGATTTTCAGGCACGGGTCAACAATGAGTTGGTAGCCATCTACGGGAATTTCATCAATCGTGGAATTGTACTAACAGAGAAGTATTTTGACGGCAAAATACCTGCAGCAACACTTAATAAGCAGGACCAATCCGCACTGGCTTCTGTGAAGGAATTTGAAAAGACCACAGAGGATGCGATCTTGAGATTTTCTTTCCGCGAAGCAAAGGATGCCATGATGAACCTCGCCAGGGAAGGCAATCGGTATTTGGCCGAGGAGGAACCATGGAAAACGATCAAGACCGATCCGGAGAGGACGGCTACCGTATTGAGAGTGGCGCTTGAAATTGCGGCAAGGTTGGCCATCGTCAGTAGGTCCTTTGTGCCGGAATCCTCTGCAAGGGTTTGCGACTCTTTGGGCATCAATCACAATTGGGAAAACCTGAATACTGACTTTCTACTGGAGGAAGGAAGGCAGTTGGGTGAATTGGGATTGCTGTTCCAAAAAATAGAGGACAGTTGGGTAGATGCTCAAAGAGCAAAACTTCAAAAACCAGAATCAAAAGAAGAGGAGGTAATCGTGACTTTCGAAGAATTTCAAAAAATGGACCTTAGATTGGGCACAATCCAGTCAGCAGAAAAACACCCCGATGCGGATAAACTTTTGGTACTACAAGTAGCAATGGGGGATGAAACCAGCACCATTGTTTCTGGCATTGCAGAGCATTACGATCCACAGAATATAGTTGGACAGCAAGTTTGCGTACTGAAGAACCTGGCTCCGAAGAAAATCCGCGGGGTCGAATCGAAAGGAATGATCCTCATGGCGGAGGATGAGTCCGGCAAGCTCAGCTTTCTCCAACCGGATAAGCCAATGCCGAGTGGGGCGGAGGTGAGATAAAAAAGGGGGCCCGTAGACCCCCCATCCCAAAACAGATGCCGTTCAGTTGATTAACCAATGGATGAGAGGCTATTCCACAAGGTTGACATTCTGCTTGAAGGTTCTTTCTATTCCGTCATTGTGAAAAACCTCTTCCTCGGCTCTTCCACCCCTTGTCAGGAAGGCGGATATTTCATACATCACAAATGATCCAATCAGCGCCACAACCGTGGTGATCATTACAAGTGCAACCTGGGACCACATCAGTTCAAAGTTGCCATAGAGCATTCCTTCGTACGCGTTGACGGATGGATCGGCAAAGATTCCGATCGTAAGTATCCCCCAAATACCAACCAATCCATGAATGCCAAAGACCTCCAGACCAGACCCCAATTTGAAGTGATTCCTCAGGAGTGAAACTCCAAGATATCCTATGATACCTGATGTACCACCAATGATTAGTGCCGCGGTTGCTCCAACATATCCCGCCGCTGGAGTGATTCCTACCAATCCCGCAATCACACCAAAAGCAACGCCACCCATCGATGGTTTTTGATGACGGATCCATTGCAAATTCATCCAGGCCAATCCGCCTGCGCAAGCGGCAATGTTGGTGACGAAAATTGCATTCGCAGCAACGGCGTCAGCCGCAAGCTGACTGCCTGCATTAAACCCAAACCATCCGAACCACAACAAGACAGACCCCAGTATTGTAAGTCGGCTGGTGTTCTTTTTCCATTTACCCGGATTCTTATCATTCTTGTCACGAAATATCAAAGCGAGAACCAAGCCGGCTATTCCGGCGTTGACATGAATGAAGGAGCCACCGGCGAAGTCTACTTCTCCCAATTCAAAGGGCAATCCATTTCCCCAAACAATTCTTACAAGCGGTGCATATACGAAAAGGACCCACAAGAGGGCAAAGGTTACCCAGGTGGCAAACTTCATTTTTCCGGCAACCGCACCGCTTATGATAGAAACAGCCACGGCGGCCAAAACACCCTGGAAGCCGACATATAAGATCTCCGGAATTGTACCTACTACACTGTCCAGATTGACGGAGGACAGAAAGGGAAATTGGAATGCATTGGAATGGCTACCCCCGAAAGCGATTTCGTATCCACCGAAAATCCAGGCAAGCGTTGCAACGCAAAACGCCACATAACTCATGGCGATCGTATGTACGATTCGTTTCTTCTGAGAAAGACCTCCGTAAAATAATGCGAGACCTGCTGGCGCCATGATCATTACCATGATGGTAGCCACCAATACCCATGCGGTATCTCCAGTGTCGATTGTAAGCATCTTTACACGATTTTGAATTTGGGGAGCAAAAGTGTCGGCTAGCGCTAAGATTTGCTTAACCATTGGTCGGACACGAGGTGAACACGAACCGGATAAAAAGTGAACAAGCACTCAAGGCCTTAACAATGAGAAAGTTAGCGGAATGAATTTTTCTTTTTAATCTTGTCAGTGGCTGTTGTCTTCCATGAAAAAACTTGTCTTTTTCTGGCTTTGTCTACTTGTTGTCTACCCAACTTTTGGCTTCGATGCTAAAAAAGTAGATCGCCTTGAGGGCCAATTGTCAAAACTGGATAATGGCAGCCGGGAATATGTCGACAACCTTATTGACCTTTCTGTTGAATATTGGAAAGTCGACCCGCTCCAAACCAGATTACTTGGTCAGAAAATTCGGTCAAAGTCGGATTCCCTATCGTATTCTAAAGGAAGTGCATTTGGTGAGTTGGCAATTGCTCTATCAATCTGGAAGGAAGAACAATATAATGAGGCCATGCAGGGTTTCCTTGTGGCTGATAGTTTGGTCAAACTAACCGGGGATTCGGCCGATTATTTTCGCCTTAAGTATATTATCGGATTGGCCTATCGCAATGAGCACATCTTTGACCTGGCCAATAAAAACTTCATCCAAGTAATCTCCTACGCACTGCGAAGTGAGAATGCGCGATTGCGGGCCGACGGCTGCTCCGGACTGGCTGGGTCCTATATTATGAATGGTAGGTCGGAAAGGGTGAAGGCCTTGGTGGATACTGCAGTCATGGAGTACCGGAACCTTGGTGACACATACAGCCTACTTCAATGTGATGTTCTTTATCAAAAACTTTTGGTGATGGAAGAACAATTTGAACCGGCCAGGATCGGCTTCGAAAGGCTTCGCGACAAGTTCAAGGCGGATGGATATCGCTATGACGTCCCAATCATCCTGTATGAATTAGGAAAGCTAAATACCAAGATTGGCCAGGAGGACATCGCCAGCGAGTATTTTTTACAAGCACTTGATGAGGCAAGCCAATTGAAGATGTTTGACCTGGCGATGGAAATACATTACAATAGGTATGAATTGGAAAATGGGCGGGAGAATTACCAGGCTGCGCTTGAGCATTATAAGTCCTTTGTCATGATTCAGGGGGAAAAGGTTCAGGAACAGGTGATCAACCAGACACATGAGCTCAAAATGAAATATGATAAAGAACGGGCAGAGCAAGACGTCCTCTTACTGAGCCAGGAGCAAAAGATCCAGCGGACCTACATCATCTCACTCCTTATTTTCATTTCCCTGATCAGTATTGCAACCATCATCGTGGTCATGATTTTGCAGAATAATCGAAAAAAAGACAAAGAGCTATCTGAATCCAAGCAAGCCCTAATGCAGGCGGACATTCAGAATGCCAGGTTGAAGGAACGAGAACTGAAAATGGAGCTTGAAAAACGCGACTTGAAGCTCACTTCCTATACCATGAACTTCATACAGAAAGGAACCTTGCTGAAAGACCTTCAAAAGAAAATAACGGAGATCGGGGAGGCCAGGAATCCCGAGGTGGCAGCAGGCTTGCGTGAAATGAAGAACATCCTCAATCGGCATTTAAGTACCGAGAAGGACTGGGAGGACTTTAATACCCATTTTCAAAACGTGCACCCACAATTCATCTTTGCTTTAAAGCGAAAATATCCGGACATCAGCCCCTCTGATTTCAGACTGTGCACCTTGCTCAAACTGAATTTGAACTCCAAACAAATTGCAGACATTATGGGAATCAGCCCTGAGAGCGTGAAGACCGCACGATACAGATTGCGGACTAAACTGGGCTTACCAAAAGAGGCCAACCTGGTAGCCCATTTGACTTACTTGGAGGAGGAGGATCTCCGATCCTGAAAATGCAAAGGCCGAAGGGTCTTTGTTTGGTGCATTCGACTTTCTGCCAAAACTTGTAGCCCCTCCAGGAATCGAACCTGGATCTATAGTTTAGGAAACTACTATTCTATCCGTTGAACTAAGGGGCCTGGTCTAAAAAATAAAGATCGTATTCTTCTTAAAGCCTCTGCGCCAGCCGGCTCGAATGTCCCCCGGACATTCGCCCTCCGTTGAACCAAGGGGCCTGTTAAGGGCGCCAAATTTATCAAAGCTGAGAATACGATAGGAAGTCATTCAAACCCTTATGGAAGAAAATGCTTGCTGAACCCAACCAAAGCTATCAACATTCGGTATTAGATAAATGTTTGGGATACCCCGATGCAGATCACAGATTAAACCTTTCATTTGACCGATTTGTGGCGAATTCCATGCGATCAAGGGGTATTTTCAAATTCCCCCAAGGCTGAGTGCTGACGCTTCGTGGTATTCTCAACAGTCAAAACTATATATGTTCGCCAAACGTTGTACAGCCCCTGATGCCGCTCTAGTAGAGGGAAGGGGCGATTTCACATTGAAAAAAGTTGTACTTTTATTGGCTTTTAAAAGAGGTGTTTACGTTAAAACACTTGAGCCTTAAGATGAAACCTCTGCACATCCTCCGGTCCCTATTGTTGCTGGGCATTTTCCTTTTCATGGGAAAGGAACAGTTTGCAGCGCACATTTCGGGTGGAGAAATCACGTACAAAACCCTGAGTGGTGACACGGTAGAGATCACCCTTACTTACTACTGGGATTGTAACTTCCCCGGGGCCGGCCCCCCGACGGAAAATAGGGTTAACAGACGAATCGGTCAGGGTAATAACTGTAATGGCACCAGATTCTTTAGCAGTTGTGGTGCTCAGATCGTACCGACCTATACGCTAACCAATGTTGGTGGTACTGAAGTTTCTCAATTGTGCCCAACAGCGACCAGTACTTGCCAGGAACCGTACAATGGGTCTCAAACCGGGAACCCTGGAGTGGAGGAATACATTTTCCGCGATACCATTGTCCTCGATACGTGCGATACATGGCATTTCATGTACAACGAATTTGCCCGCTCAACGAGTACCAATATTCCAGCTTCCGACAATGGATCATTTCTGATAGAAGCCGTGTATAACAGGAATGTTGACTCAGTCAATACTTCTCCTGTATTTGCAACAGACCCAATTCCATACTACTGTACCGGAACAACGGTTACATACTCATTCGGAATTAGTGATGCAGATGGTGATAGCCTTGGATTCAAACTTGTAGCCCCGGAAACCATGCTCAATTTTGCCGGTAACCCTGGAACCGGAACCTGCGCCGGGGTTAATAGCACACTGAGTACCGGTACTTATGGTTATGCGAGCGGATACTCCAGTGCTGAGCCAATCGATGGTTTGAGTTCGCTCGTCAGCCCAAGTGCTTTAAACGGAAATATAACCTTCACACCTGCCACTCAAGGTGCCTTTATAGTGGTGCTGGAGGTAACCGACTACGACTCTGGTGGAAATGCCAAGGGTACGGTACGTCGTGATTTTCAGATCATTGTTCAGGCATGTGCTTCGAATGGCCCTCCAACGCCCAGAGCAGGAGGGGTATATAATGTTGGCGTTGATGGAAACAAGATTGACAGCTCCAGCGTTGAAGTTATTGCCGGGGACTCCCTTTGTTTTGATGTTCGATTTATTGACCCCGATGCAGGTGATACCGTTACCATTTCAACGGATGCCTCAACTGTCCTAAGCGGCTCGACCGAATCAATAAACGACGGTCCGGACTCTGCTGATGTGACCATTTGTTGGAGATCAGGGTCCAATAGCCCAACGCCGTTTGCTGTGACCGTAGAGGTCCGCGATGACAATTGTCCCATCAACAATATCAACGCGATGATCGTGGAGGTTTATGTCCGCGACACCGTAAACTGTAATTCGTACACTGAACTTGCGCAGAGCTGTTCAGACAACGCTGACGGTGAACTTGAAGTAAATCACTCAGATGGTATTGGCCCCTATGGGTATGTGTGGAAGAAAAATGGTGTGGTTGATCCAACACTTACTACCAAAAAGCTTACGGGCATTAAGTCTACAGACTCGTACAGTGTGCAGGTCATTGACTCCTTCAACAACACCAGTTGCCAAATGCCGTCACGCAACATCGCACAGGTCAACGACATTACGATCATTACGGATAGTGTCGACATTACCAACCTCGGATGTGACGGTTCTTGTGTTGGGGAAATCGAAATTCGAGAGGTTGTAGGTGGAACTGCTTCGGGTGCAGGACCTTTAGGCTATAGCTACGCCTGGAGTGGAACTTCCGATACGACCAATCATCCACAGAATCTTTGTGGAGGAAAATTCTTTGTTACCGTTTCGGATACAAGGGCTTGTGATACGGTCTATGCATTCTATGTCACCAGTCCACCTTCCTTTACCTCGTCAATTGTGGACAGTGTAGATGTTCTTTGCAAGGGAGATAGCACTGGTGAAGCCACCGTTCGCTCGATTGTAAATGTTTGCGGGATCACTACAGATACATGCGATGCTGTTACCAGAGATACAGTCGGTACGGGTACAAACACCAACAGTCGATTTGATCTTCCCAGCCCATTTGGTCGATTCAACAAGGTCAAGCAGCAGTATTTGATTCGCGCGTCTGAGTTGACTGCACAAGGGATGGCGTCCGGAACCAAGATCTCGAAACTGGCCTTCCTCATTGATGATGACCGTAGTATCGTTTCATTTCAGAACTATGAAATCAATATGGGCTGTACTTCCGCCGACAGCCTCCCTTCCAACAGCTTCGTAGGGGGACTATTTAATGTCTATAGCACGGCTTCTCAATCGGTACCTTTTGTATTTGGTCCGACATGGCACGAAATCACCTTCGACAATTCCTTCGTTTGGGATGGGGATTCAAACCTGGTAGTTGAATTATGCTGGAACAACAGCTCGAGCAACCCGGTTCTGATCAATGCCGAAGTATTTCAGACCACAACAAGCTATCGATCTTACAATGCCTTCCAATCTCAGAATGCCGATGCATGTCTGAGCGATACGGCTACAGAATCCGGGTTCGAAAGGCCGCATATGAGATTTGGCTACTGCGAATCTGAATATACTTACAGTTGGACAAGCGGAGAAACAGATTCTGTTGCGACGGGTTTGTGGGCTGCTACGCATTTTGTGACGGTCACCAATGAGGAAGGCTGTGAGGATACTGTCTCAGTGGTCATTAGTGAGCCCGCTCAAGGCTTGCAGGCGAGCATGGACAGCATCATCAATGTTTCCTGTGCAGGCGATAGCTCGGGATACGCCAAGGCCACTGTTTCGGGTGGAACAGCGCCCTACACATTTACCTGGTCTGCAGGTACGGCCGGGGTACATGACAGCATTCGGGTAAACCTGACTACCGGAGTCAATTATACCGTGACCATTACAGACAACAATGGTTGCGATACCTCGATCACCTTTAGCTTAACGGCATTGTCGAATATCTCCATAAGCATCGTCGACAGTACAAGTATTCTTTGTTTCGGAGACAACAACGGTCGCTTGGTTGCCGCAGTTGATAGTGGAGCGCCTGCCTATACATTTACATGGGTAGACCTTACCGGAGGTTCGTCGGTGACTACAGGTGCAAGCGACAGTATTGCAATCAATTTAGGCGATGGAACCTATAGGGTAATTGTGGAGGATAGTGAGGGATGTCGTGACTCCACAGAGGCAACACTCACCGAACCCACAGACCTCACTTCAGCATTTACCGATAGTACTTTACTCAATTGTAATGGAGATACCAATGGTATGCTCACGATCACGCCTTCAGGAGGGACTCCCGGATACACTTATACCTGGGGAAGCGCAAGCGGTGGAAGTGTAACGACCGGAACAAGTGACAGTATTGCTATCAATCTTGGCGCGGACACATTTGTCGTGATTATTGTGGATGCTAATGGCTGTCGTGATACCAATGCCCGTGCATTGTCTGAGCCTACGGCGATGACACTTACGTTTACCGATAGTTCGACGGTTTCTTGTCCAGGTGGAAATGACGGTTCATTAACAGTAACCCCTGTAGGTGGAACACCCGGATACAGTTTTGCATGGGGACCAGGAGCAATTACCACAGGTGCCACGGATAGCATTGCCATCAACCTAACATCGAATACATTTTACCGGGTCACCGTAACTGATGCAAATTCTTGTACTGCGGTAGATTCCATGTCACTATCTGATCCGGTAAATGGTGTTTCCATCGCATTTACCGATAGTACTCAAGTTCAGTGTAACGGTACAGCAACAGGTAGCCTTACCGGAACGCCAAGCAATGGAACTGCTCCATACACCTTTGCCTGGGTTGATGTTACCGGAGGAAGTTCCGTAACGACCGGGGCATCCGACAGCATCGCGATCAATTTGTCTGCGGGTACCTACCGGATCATTGTAACTGACAACAACGGTTGCCAGGATTCTGCTGATTTCACCTTGTCTGATCCAACAAACCTGAGTGTCACCTTTACGGACAGTACTCAGATTGACTGTAATGGAAATGCAACCGGTAGTTTGACGGCCACACCGGCAGGTGGAACTCCCGGATATACTTATATATGGACAAATGCAACTGCCGGTGTTCCGGATAGTGTCGGTATCAATATCTCCGGAGGGGTTCAGGTGAAGGTTGTCGTGACCGACAATAATGGATGCCAGGATTCGGCAATGCAAACCATGACAGATCCTCCGGCACTTACTGTCTCATTTACCGATAGTACTTCCGTGACATGTAATGGTTTGAGCAATGGCCAGGTGACTGCGACACCAAACGGAGGTACTCCGGGCTATACGTTTGCATGGACAAATGCTACAGCCGGTGTACCGGATAGCATTGGTACCAATATCACCGGCGGCACCCTTGTGACCGTTACGGTTACAGACAACAATAGCTGTACTGCTCAAGCCTCTATCACATTGCAAGATCCACCCCTGCTCACAGCCCAATTTACCGATAGCACCCAGATTTCGTGTCCAGGAGATACCAATGGTAGCTTTACCGTGACACCCTCTGGTGGAACCCCTGGCTATACCTACTCATGGAGTAGAAGTGGAGGCGGAACTGTAACGACCGGAGCCACAGATAGTATCGCAATCAACCTTGGATCAGGGGAGGCCTTTACGGTTACTGTGACTGATTCGCGTGGATGTACGACGGTTGTCACGGATTCACTGGCAGATGGTACCACGGGACTTGCATTGAGCTTCACTGATTCGTCACTCATCACTTGCTTCGGACTAAACAATGGATCACTTACGGTAACACCTACCAGCGGGACAGGGCCGTTCACGTTTACATGGACCAATGTCACAAGTGGAGGAGCAGTTTCCACTGGCGCGAGCGACAGTATCGCGATCAATCTTGGTGATGATACTTATCGTGTGGTCGTATCCGATGGAGGAGGTTGTACCGACTCTCTTGAGAGGACTTTTACCGAACCAACAGACTTAAGTGTGTCTTTCACGGATAGCACGTCTGTCGATTGTAATGGAAATAATACCGGTAGCCTGACCGCCACACCAAATGGTGGAACACCCGGATACACATATGCTTGGACCAATGCAACGGCTGGTGTACCTGATAGTGTGGGCATCAACATCACCGGAGGAAGTCTCGTGAAAGTTGTTGTTACGGACAACAACGGTTGCCAGGATTCGGCGCAAATTACCTTGGATGATCCTCCTTTGTTGACTGCGACATTTACAGATTCTACAAGTGTGGGATGTGCCGGTGCCAATACCGGCTCGGTTACGATTACTCCTTCCGGTGGAACGCCAGGATATACCTATGCGTGGAACAATGCCACCGCCGGCTCTCCGGATAGCATAGGAATCAATATTTCAGGAGGTAATACTGTAACGGTAACGGTAACCGATGCCAACCTCTGCGCTATCACCAGAACCATTGTTCTGAGGGATCCCCCGGGAATGAACTCGCTCTTCACCGACAGTACTACCTTGAACTGTCCGGGCGATTCAACCGGTAGCTTGACAGTAACTCCGGTTGGCGGGACAGGGCCATTCACGTATGCATGGACGAGCACACCTTCGGGCACGGTACAGACAGGGACCTCCGATAGTATAGCGATCAACCTGACCTCTGGGGTCACGTATCAGGTAGTGATAACAGACAACAACAGCTGTACAGATACGGTAGTTGGAACCATTTCGGCCCCGACCGCAGTTATAGCTCAGATCTTTGACAGTGTTTCGATAGCATGTGCCGGAGATACCAATGGACGCCTGTTTGGACGCGGAGTTTCCGGTGCCAGTCCATATGACTATGCCTGGAAACAGGTTGGTAGTGCGACGCCCGTGGATACAGGAGTGTCGGACTCAATTGCCATCATGCTGGGAGCAGGCACCTATCGTTTGATTGTTACGGACAATAATGGCTGCCAGGATTCAACGGACAAGCAACTGGTTGATCCTACAATCTTGACCGGAAGCTTTACAGATTCTACCGCTTTGACATGTACGGGTTCTCCCACTGCAGGCAGCCTTACGGTAACACCGGTCGGTGGAACGCCGGGATATAGTTATACATGGGGTCCAGGTGCTATAACGACTGGAGCAACGGACTCGATAGCGATTAACCTGTCTGCGAGCATACTGTATAGTGTTACTATTACCGATGCCAACAATTGTACGGTCGTGGTTCAAGATTCGCTGCAGGATCCGGCCAACTTCGCGGTCAATTTTACCAGTATTATCGATCCTCTTTGTAATGGCGATTCTACAGGTCAACTTATTATTACACCAAACAGCGGTACACCACCATTTACCTATGCATGGAACATAGGCACGGCCGGAGCGACCGATAGTATTCGAACTGGGCTTCCCGGAGGTGTAGTGGTCAGAGTTACGGTAACTGACAACGGAGGTTGCCAGGATTCTTCAAACATCACTCTTACGGACCCATTACCTATCACTACCGTTTGGACCGATAGCACAACAATCAACTGCTTTGGGGATGCCAATGGTAGTGTGACCATCACTCCGTTTAACGGACAGCAACCTTATACGTTCAACTGGACACCAGCCGTAACTACAGGAGCGTCGGATTCTATTGCCATCAACCTTTCAGGGGGCGTGCAGTACGTTGTACAGATCACCGACAACAACTTGTGTTCGGTGAGCGATACGATAACACTGAGCACACCGACTCAACTCACATCGAGCTTTACCAATGTGGTAAATCTCACGTGTAATGGAGATACAAATGGTACGGCTACAATTACTCCTGGTGGAGGTACGCCGAACTATAATTTTACCTGGGCCGCACAGGGTGGTGGCACGGTTGACTTGGGTACAAGTGATAGCATTGCAATCAACCTTTCTGCTGACGACTATAGAGTAACTGTAACGGATGCCAGGGGGTGTACGGTTTTGGATACTGTCACCATCTCAGAACCCCTTGCCATCACCGGTACAATTAATACGGTCAATTCGGCCTGTGGCGCCGCAACGGGTAGCGCGAGCATTGATGGGGTTACGGGTGGAACCGGACCTTACACATTCGCGTGGGATTCTGCGGGTACACCACTGGGTATTACAAATGATACGGCAACTGGTTTAAGGGCTGGTACTTACAATGTAGTAGTTACTGACAGTGTCGGTTGTACCGCTTCATTCATAGCGGTGGTCAATGACCAAGGCGCTCCTGTCATAACCCTTGACTCACTTGCTCATGCAAGCTGTGATGGTGTTTGTAACGGTGCCATTAGTGTAAGCATCACCAGTTCCAACGGCTCGGTTACCCCAGTTTGGAGTAATGGTGCAACGACCGAAGACATCAGCAATCTCTGCGACACGATATATACACTAACGGCCACCGACTCTGCGGGATGTATCTCATTCTTTACGGACACGGTTCTCAACCTGGATACCATAGACTTATCTTTTGCTACCGTTCCGCTTTCCTGTGGACTAGCGGTTTGCGATGGGGAGGTAAGGGTAACTCCTACAGGTGGAACAACACCATACAATTTCGTTTGGTCCACAGCAGTGACCGATACCTTGGATAGTATTACTAACCTCTGTGCCGGAATCTATACAGTGACGGTGACCGATCCAAACGGATGTACGGCTATTGATAGTGCGACACTCAACAACCCGTCAACCTTTACGCTTAGTATGGTCGTGGACAGCGCAAGCTGTAATGGTTCTTCCGATGGGGTAGCCACAGTTTCTGTGACAGGTGGAGCCGCGCCGTTCAACTACCAATGGAGTACCTCGTTGACCGATACACTCGATTCGGTGACCGGTCTGGCAGCAGGTCAATACTTCGTTACGGTAACAGCATCTGATGGATGTACTGGGGTGGACACGGCTGTTGTCCAGGAGCCCGATACCATCTCTGCTTCATTTGTGACTGTTCCTGCCGACTGTGGTGTATCTAACGGACGTGTAACGGCGACTCCTAGTGGAGGAAATGGAGGGTATTCCTATGTATGGCCCGTTGGAGGTGTCACCACCAATAGTACTGACACGGGATATGCCGCGGGTAATTATACCGTATTGATCTCGGATAGCAAGGGATGTAATAATACACTGGGCTTTACCATCACAAACCTCAATGCTCCGATCATAACGCTTGATTCAATCGTTGACGAATCTTGCCCTGGAGCCTGTGACGGAGGAATATTTGTGACCGTGAGTGGTGGTAATCCTGCCTACAATCCACTTTGGAATGATCCATCAGCAACAACGACTCAAGATATAGATTCGGTATGTCCTGGTATTTATACACTCCAGATCACAGACCAACTGAATTGTATGAGCTTCTACACCGATACGATTGAAGCAGCGGATACCATTCAAACCACAACGACGGTCATTGCCCAAGCGTCGAATATCAGCACATGTGACGGTCAGGCGTTTGTGACACATACGGGAGGTGTTACTCCATTCCAATATCTGTGGACTGGTGGAGAAACTAATGACACTGCTCTCGCGCTGTGCGTTGGAACCAACTACGTAACGGTGACTGATGCCAATGGATGTACGGTCATCGATTCTGTTGTGATCACTGCTCCTTCAGGAATAACGATCGATTCATCAAATGTGACTCATCCCGATTGTGGTGTGAATCCATGTAACGGTTCTGTATTTGTACAAGCCTCCGGAGGAACTGGGCCTCTTACCTATAGTTGGGACAATGGTGATGTTGGACAGACCACTACACTCCGTTGTGCTGGTGTTGCCACAGTGACCGTCACAGATGGTACAACATCAACCGTTCAAAGCTTTATCCTTACTAACCCAACAGGACCAGCGTTCACCAAGAATAAATCCGACGTTACCTGCTTTGGCGCTTGCGACGGTGAGGCAAGTGTTTCTGTATCCTTTGGATCGTTCAGCTTCTTGTGGCCTTTTAATGGCAGTACCAACGACACGATCGGACCACTGTGCCCAGGGTCATACGAAGTGAGAGTCACACAAAACGCAACCGGATGTACCAGCGTTGATACGATCAACATTGTTGAGCCACAGCAGTTGCAGGCTTCGTTTACGCCAACTCTAGCCAATTGCGGAGCTTCGGATGGGCAGATAGCATCAAATGTTTCAGGTGGTACACCAGGTTATACCTATCAGTGGCTTGACAATACGCTTAGTCCACTTGTTCCTCCGCAGACCGGACCAACAGCCACACTTCTTGCAGCTGGCATTTACAACCTAAGCGTAACCGATACCAACAACTGTACGGGGGTTTTCCAAACTACCTTGGGCAATATCAATGGACCGACGGTGACACTTGACAGCATCAATCACATCCTGTGCTTTGGGGATACCAATGGAGGCATTTTCGTCACTACAAGCGGTACTCCAACCCTGACTTACTTGTGGACCGGTGGTTCGAATTCCGAAGATCTAACCAATGTAGCAGCGGGCGGTTATACATTGGAGGTTACTGATGGTTCCGGTTGTAAAACATTCCTCCAGGATACGATCGACGATGCTACACAGATTATGACCAATGTGAGTCTCGTGTCGAATGTCACCTCCAGCACAAGCTGCGACGGTGTGGCGACTGCTAGCGTTACATCCGGTGGCCAATCTCCATTCAACTTCATGTGGAGTACGGGTGCCTCAGGTGCCACGGCAAGTAACTTATGTGTTGGGGTCAACTATGTGACGATAACCGACAATAACAACTGTTCGGTGGTTGACAGTATCATCATGACCAATCCGAACCAAATCGTACTCGACTCATCGCAATCTACGAACCCGGTATGTAACGTGTGCGATGGTAAGGTGACCATTTTCGTGAGTGGTGGAGTTGGACCTTATACCTATGCCTGGGACAATGGCGACAGTGCAGACAGTACAACGGCGAGATGTGCCGGTGTTATTTCTGTTACGGTTACAGATAATTCTGGCTTGAGCGAGACATTCGTTTTCACACTGAACGATACCCCTTCGCCAACCATTAGCCTGGCCGGGACAGATGCGTCGTGCTTTGGACTGAGTGATGGACAAGCCGTGGTGACTGTTCTCTCCGGACTGCCACCTCTCACGGTGACCTGGATTGGAACTACCGCAAGTGGAGATACTGCAAGCAACCTGAGTGCAGGAGTTTATGGCGTTGAGGTGAGAGACGTTATTGGTTGTATCGCGTCGGATACGATTGCAATTGACGAACCTGAACAAATTGATGCCAACTTCTTGAATACGGATGCGAGCTGCGGTGCAAGCGATGGACAGATCATTGCCCAGATTATTACGTCGGGGGGTGGAGTTAATCCACATAGTTATGTATGGCTCGATCAAAATCAAAGCCCATTAGTGCCTGCTCAGACATCGGATACCTTAAACAACATTCCTGCTGGTGTCTACTTTGTTTCGATTACGGATGGAGATAATTGCAGCAGGGTCATCAATGCCAATTTGAGCAACGTTGGTGGGGCTACTGTGACCTTGGATAGCCTCAACGATGAATCTTGTCCCGGGGCATGTGACGGAAGCATTGGAATTACGGCCACAGGACTTGGCACCCTTGTCTACGGGTGGTTGCCAAACGGACAGACTTCGGAAGACATCAGCTCACTTTGTGCAGATCGCTACATCGTGAGTGTAACCGATGGAGCAGGGTGTATCACGGTTGAAGCTTATGACATCGCCCCGGCCGATACATTTGATCTTGCGGTCAACCGATTGACGGACGCTTCCTGTGACAATACAAATGATGGTTCAGTAGACATTGCCATTACCGGGAATAGTTCGGGCTACCTCTACAACTGGTCAGGACCAGGTGGATTTACCGCTACCGTTCAAGACCTAACCTCGGTGTCCAACGGTGATTATGGCCTCACGATAACAGACGGAAATGGCTGTATGGATTCTACTTCGGTGACCATTGGCATTGCAACAACTT
This sequence comes from Salibacteraceae bacterium, assembly GCA_965267285.1. Lineage (GTDB taxonomy): Bacteria > Bacteroidota > Bacteroidia > Flavobacteriales_G > Salibacteraceae > UBA4419. The sequence continues at coordinate 248,638 of OZ253948.1, forward strand.
TAACTATCAATGGACAGCAGGACACATTTATTTGTGAAAATGTGAGCACGATTTTCCTTAGAGCTTCCGCAACGTCTACAAGCGGAACTGTGAGTTACAGGTGGTATGACGACCTTGGATTTGATATTGGTACCCTACCTGTGGTCGGAATTGCTCCCAAGGATGGCCTGACGCAGTACTTGCTTGAAGTAACCTCAGGATTGTGTATCCAATACGATACCGTTGAAGTCATTTACTCTGCCTTCGTGAGGGCCGATGCCGGTGATGATAAGGAAATAACCAAAGGCGAAGAAGTTGAATTGGGTGGTAAGCCCTCAGCCTTGTTCGGGGATTCGATCTCATGGACACCTGGTTCGACGATCATTGGATTTACTGAATTGCAAAATCCAATTGTCAAGCCTGGTGAGACTACTACATATACGTTGATTGTCACCAATTCGAGTGGATGCCAGGCCATTGACTCGGTTAACGTAATTGTTCTTCCGTTGGCCATCAACGATGGGTTTACACCGAATAGCGATGGTGTAAACGACAACTGGAACCTGCCGGTATTGGAAGACTATCCCGACGCGACGGTTCAGATCTATAACCGCTGGGGCCAATTGATCTTTGAGTCCAATGGCTACACGGTGCCTTGGGACGGGCGGTACAAGGGTAAAGATCTGCCGGTTGGAACTTATTACTATGTAATTGACCTCGGAGACGAGAGCCTGGAAGAAAGAGTGATAACAGGTCCTGTAACCATTATGAGATGATACGGAAACTGCTCATAGCGTCTATTCTTATTTGTAGTGGTGTGGTATATGGACAACAACTTCCACACTATACCCAGTACCTCATCAACAACTATGTGACAAATCCGGCGATAGGTGGTACCATGAACTATTTCAATGCCCAGAGTAACCACCGTTACCAATGGAATGGCGTTAAGGATGCACCCAGAACCTACATCTTCTCCCTTCATGGACCCATCGTGAAGAATATGGGTGTTGGGGGATATGTCTTTACTGACTTCACAGGTCCTACACGGAGGTCTGGGTTTCAGCTTTCATACTCTTACCGGGTCAAGGTGACTGAGTCTATCAAGTTGTCTTTTGGGATTTCAGGCGGTATCCTTCAATTCCTTGTGGATGGCGGAAAGGTAAATCTCGAAAACCTCAATGACCTTGTACTGAGTAACTCCATACAATCTGTGGTTGTTCCGGACATCGGAGGAGGGCTGTACTTGTATCATCCCGACTGGTTTTTCAGCGTTAGTGCTCCTCAACTGGTGGGAAGTAAACTCCAGTTCTTCGACAATTTTGATCAAACACTGTCAAGACTAAGCAGCCATTACTTCATGTCGGCTGGTTACACCTTCCACGTCACCGACGACATTGACGTTCAGCCATCCTTCTTCATGAAGTATATAGATCCTCTACCTCTACAGGTGGATGTCACACTGCGTGGTATATACCAGGACAACATCTGGTTAGGTGTTTCCTACAGAAGTGAAGACGCGGTAGGAGCACTCCTTGGGTATGAATTCAAAAAGAACTTTATGCTGGGTTATTCCTACGACTATCCTATCAATGGCATAAGCCAGGTAAGCAGCGGTTCACATGAATTGATGGTGGGCTTCCGCTTCCGAAATAAGGACTAGGGCTTGTTCAGGATATTCTGAATCCCCTCGATCTTCAGCAAACTTTCTTCATACTCAGCCTCGGGTTCGCTCTTGATTGTGATAGCTCCTCCGGCAGAAACAGATAGCAACTTCTCTTTACGATCATAAAAGAGGGTTCGGATGACTACATTCAGATCAAAGTCGCCATTTGGCATGATGTAGCCAATACTACCGGAGAATAGCCCCCGCTTAAATTGCTCGAATTCTTCTATCAATTCCATTGCGCGGATTTTGGGTGCACCGGTCATAGAGCCCATGGGAAAGGTTGCCTCAATTATTTGTGAGAAGCTGGTATCCCTTCGGAGCTTACAGGAGACGGTTGAAATCATCTGGTGGACTTTTGGAAAGCTATAAACTCCAAACAACTCATCTACCTTAACACTACCGGGTGCCGCAACCTTCGAAAGATCGTTCCTCACCAAGTCCACGATCATCACATTTTCAGATCTGTCTTTATCGCTCATAGCCAGTTGAAGTTTGAGCGTTTCATCCTCCTTCGGGTCGGACGATCGCTTCACTGTGCCCTTCATAGGCTCTGAGAACAGCCGATTCCCAATGCGCCGCATAAACCGCTCCGGGCTGGCTCCGATCACATATCGATCACCGAGCTTCAAAAAGGAGGAGAATGGTGTCGGGTTATCTTGCATAAGGCGGCTGAAGAGCCGATAAGGATCACACGCTTTTCCTGAAGAGGTGAACTCCTGGCAGAAGTTAAGCTCGTAGACATCCCCCCTCTGGATGTGTTGCTGAATTCTCTTAATGGAGTCGATATACTCTTCCTTTGAAAGGCCTGCATTTAACCTGATGGATTCCTGCTTACTTAGCTCGGATTGTCTGGTAGCATGATCTGCAATGGACTCAGCAAGGGCCTTGTCTTCAGACTCCAGGGTAATGGTTCCGGAATCGGATTTGTACAACAGCGCCTTGGGTTCGAAGAAAAAGAAGTCTTCAAAACCGATACTTGAAGAATTGGTGGACTTGAGTTTTTCGATTCTGTTTTTCAAGTCGTAGTTGAGGTATCCAAAAACAGGTTTCTTTCTTTCCCTGAGCCATGCGTCGAGCTCTTTGAGAGAGCATTCTCCAGAGATTTCCGCCGCCGCACCAATGGCAAGAAATGCCCTGCCCGAATCCTGGTCGCTTCTCAAAAAGCAAAATACATCGTGTTCGTCCAACCACGGCAAGTAGGTAGGGATACGATGAATATTTAGATCAAGCTTCATGAGGTTGGTAGATAGTGTTTTTGATTCTCAGGAACGGTCGTTCTATCCATTGGTACGAAAGGCTGGCGATGGAGATGGTTATCAATAATTCTAACAGTGGTTTCCACAATAATGTTGACGAGAGCGATTCAACAAGCCCAAAATATGTCCATATGAAGGTGATCAGGACCAATATAAACCCGTGCCACAGGTAGAGACCATAGGATACCCTTCCGAGATAGGCAAATGGTTTTAGGAAGTTAGGTATTGAGGTCATGGTGTGAAGTCCTATCATCAAGGCAAATAGGAGGGCGTAGTATGATTGTTCAAAGTATACAGCCATCCCCTCATCAAATAGCTGATGATTCAGAAATACTGATGAAACCACAACGATCCACAGAAGCGCCTTGAAGTATCCGGGTACTTTGGACAGCCTTTCCTGATTGATAGCAATGATTGCACCGAAAACGAAATAGGGGAGGTAGGTAAGTGGATTGAAGTAACTGTGCCATTCGAGGATCTTTGATGTAAAATGCAACAACATGAGCACGCCCAAGGTAATCCACAGCGCTTTCCTGGACCATCTGAATACAAAGCTCCAGGTCATATAAAATTGCTCTTCAATCGCAATGGTCCACAAAAAGGTGAGTGGAAAGAAGAAGGCAACCCCCGCCACCGCCATGTAGAAATTGGAATAAAACAAAAGGAAGGGGAGTAGGGGAGGCAGCGTTAAGTCATATGAGAATACATCCGCAAGCGCAGGGACCAGTCCAAAGCCAGCTATGACCACAAGAAAATATAATGGCCATATCCTCAGAATCCTTCTCATGATAAAACGAATCTGGCTGTAGCTATTGCGGGATTGTTCCTTGAGAAGTAAATAAGTGATGAGAAAGGAGGACAGGCAGAAAAAAAAGTCGACCCCCAATCTTCCCACCGAGAGCGCTTCCTGGACAATGACAACAACGGTCTCTGCCTGCATAGCTGGATCGTTGGTGTCGAAGCAATGGACACAAAACATACCCATGAATGCAATAAACCGAAAGATGTCGAGCGCGGGAAAGTACTTTGAGGATCTCACGAGTGTCTCCTCAAATGTAAGCAAGGCGAGTCACCTTCACCAAGGGATGTAGGAATCCCCTGAATGATAAAAGCTCCCGTGTTTTTAGAATGTTATCTGAGTCTTAACTGCCGCAGCCCACACAGTCGATGTGTGTATTCATAGGCTTAACGCCAGCGAGCTTCATTTCCAAATTGTGGATTCGGTCGCGAATTTCCATGTCCTTAAACATGTCACCAGTCAGTTGCTTTTTAAGGTCGGCAATTTCGGCTTCCAAATCGTCTTTTGTAGTGATTACCTCGTTCATGGCATTTCGTTTTAGAGTAGACCTAAAGTAGGTGATGTTGATATGGAATGCAGTAAAAGTTATAATGCGACATCAACAGCGGAATGTTGAAATCCACGGACAAAAAATTCCCGTTTTTCAGGCCTTTGAAAAATTTACCTGAACGAAAAATGAAGGAATTGTGAATAAGATTTGCTTAACGAATAAGAAACATCTTGCCGTAACCTTCGTGAAAATACTGATCGACTGAAGAATTTCTCAATTCCATCTCCTGGCCATTCAGGACAGCCTTCATTCTATACAGATAGACGCCATTTGCAAGCCGGTCACCAAAGCTGTCTGTCCCATCCCACCTGAATTCCGAGACGTTTCGGCCAATATTTATCGGGCCGAGTTCTTCTATTCCAATTTCACGCACTACCTGCCCGGAAACGGTCATAATTTGAATGTTTAGTTCCTCGGGCAAGGTGCTACCGGTCAAAACAAATACAAACCGGGTACTCGTAGAAAATGGATTTGGATAGTTGATCAGGTTTGTGATGGTAGAGGCGCGGACCACTTCAAAGCGGATTCCATAACGTCGGTTTCCGGAACTATTTCCCGTTGCATCTTTTCCCACCACCTGCAACTCATAAATCCCATCGAGGTTAAAACTGGGATTGTATTCGATGGTAGCTTCGTTCTTTTTTGAAGTGAAGTTGCTTTCAAAATGAAGAATTTCCACTCCCCGCGCATCTACAAACGGAATGCGCTCCTGATCTCCATTGGGGCCTGTCAGGTATACATCCATACTCGTAGTGTCTTCCAGCGCAACAAATAAGTTTTCGTCCTTCAATCGAATGAGGATGTTAGGCTGAGCCGATACAATGTCCTTGTCCATGATATGGATTCCGTCGAAGGTTACGTCCAGCAGAGGATTCGATTGATCCTTCACAACTTCAAACTTCAATGCCGCCTTATTGTTGAACGAAAAATGCTCGATCTGCCAATGCTCGCCGAGGGGGTTGATTTCTGCAAGGACCTGGTAGTCTCCCTCGAGCGATCGGGTTTCGATCATTAGCGTATCGATCCACACTTCCTTTCCTTCGAGGGGGCGATCACGGTTTTCCGATAATGGTGTTAGTTGATTGAACGCATCCCTGAGGCTGTACAGTGTTGTCAGCGTATCAAAATCCTGGGTACTGACATTGTGATAAGCTATGCGGAGAAACAATTCCTGACCTTGTTGCACAATCGTATCCGAAAGCGACAATTCGATGGAAGGATCAATGGCTACCTCACCAATATAATCGTGAAGGATATGCCATCTGTCTTTTTGGGCAAGCGTCCTCAAGGAGTTGTCGAAATAATCTGTGTTCATATTTACGGCGGCTCCATCGGGTATCGCCGCACCTAGATTTAGGTCCGAAAGAATGGATGGATCGTATTGTGCCGAACCGACGATGGTGTCCTTGTCCCACGACATTTTTAGGGCTATCGAATCACCGGACTCCACTTCATTCACATACCAGTGAAATTCGCTGTACGCATTGGCGGGCCCTATGGGTGGAGCAGTCATTCTACCGTATGGGCTGTTTCCTTCCATTTCCGCATACAGGCTGATCACATCCTTTGGATGCTTGCCAAGGATTTCCTGTTTGGTAGTCGGATCTCCCTTCTTAATAAAGAAAAGATAGGGATGGTCGTCACCAACATATCTTATGCTATCACATCCCAATGATTCGAATGCCAGGTAGTGATCCTCTTCCCAATAAGCCGGATTCTGGAAATGAGCCTTCATGCCACTGTATACCAGCACATAGGTTCCATTCGGGATTATATCTCTAACCAAACGGGCAAGGCTGTCCATTTCGTTGGGGTCTTCTACATCAAACATGTAGTGGTTCTTCAAAACACAAGGAACGGTCAAATTCCAATGGCCCAGGTTGAAGGAATCGTAAGGGATAGGTTCGAGATCAATTGGATGAAAGAAAGCAACATGCATGGACCGCCTTGCATTGCAAACCCCTTGGGCCATAGCTTGCCCGTCAAGCCTGAAGTTGATGTCGTACAACTCCTGGAAGTTGGCACCAAAGCTTGGATTACCCCTGTTTTGCGCCGCAATGGTCCGCTTGACCGGTGTAAACTCAAATCGCCTGCGATCTTCATCCTTCTTGATAAAAAGGAGGTCGTCGGATTCAAACTGATCAAAGTGATCTTGACCGGTACCGGTACGATCGGGGATGTACTGAAAGGATCGATATCTCCATTTCATGTCCTTTGCATAAAAGTTGTTTGGAGATACACGCCAGAAAACAACCATCGAGTCCGTCATGAACGAGAGGTTGGGAGAAAATTCGATAACTCCACCGGGAGCACTCTTGAGGGTCTTGATCAACAAGGGGCTGTCAAAGCTGATCGAAGTGTCCAATTCAAATATGTATTGCCTGGCTTCTGCATTGAGGTCTGCGGTCGAGCACATCAGTTTGATGTCTTTAGTCGGCACTACCGCCAGGTCCCAAGGACTAATTGGAATCAATTCGTCTGATGTGATGAAAACCGTTTGTGAAACGGTATTGTTGGAGAAATCAAAGATCTCACTGACGTTATCGCTGGGTAGATCTACCTCCACGGTAAACTTGTTTTCCCCTAATCCAGCTTCCTTGTCTATTGGAATGTTGAGACCGACAGTATCCCTGTATTGAAGGCCCTGTATAGTTGCTCTGTGAACGATTTCAGTACCCTCCACAAGCCGTTGAGTCGCCGTAACCTCAAACGGCTCGTTGGTTCCCTTGCCCAGGTTGTGCAGAACGATCTTCAATTCAAATGAATCCAGATCCACAGAAACATTGGAAGGTTCGGTGAAGATAGATTCTGCATCGATGGCCAGATCTGGCTTCTCATGAGCATTTAGTACGATGGAAGGATCTCCATGCAGTGACATTTCAAGACAAGTCCATTTCACCAATTGATTCGGTCGCTGAATTTCGCGAACCGTATTCTGCATGATCTTCCCAATACTCTGTCCATAGCTGTCCTTAGCGAAATGATTGTAGAAGGAATAGGTATAATCGTTTAGGTAGCTCGGGTATCCGTTCTCGACACTTGCCAGAAATCCGATGGCACCTTTTTCTGCTGCCAAAACGAACTTTTCATTCAGGGTTCGGCTTCCAACGTCTTCATTGTGCACATCCCCTACGTTACAGGAGTTTGCAATGATCAGCGGATACCGTCCGCCGTTTTCATATAGGTTTGGATTACCAATTGAAAAGCCAAGCTGACCCCCTGCACCATGTCCAAAGAACTGCATAAGGCTTACCCCGGCGTCTATCAGGATTTTGACCGAGTCACTGATCTGAGTCTGAACCGCGCTTGAGCTGGTTTTGTAAAACGTCGTGACGCTCCCGCCCATGGCACTGTCTTCGGCTATCAATTTGTAATTGTCCAAGTAGTTTGAGAACACGTTTTGTTCCGATTCATTTCCACCTCCAGCGAAGTGCAAGATGTTTTTCATCCAGAGCCTTTCGTCTATCAGGTCTGTTGGATTCTTAATGGTCGATTCGTGCTCTGCGACTTTGTTGAGGTAGTCCAGCACATCCTGATCTGTTCGTGCCACCAGTCTGCCCGTTGGAATGCGGGGTTCATAAACAGTTGAATCCAATCCAACAGTGAAGAGGTTATCGCTCGCCGGGAAGCCCATTGTCGGTACCAGGTTATTGGAGTAATTGTTCTGATTGGTCCTCGATAATCTCGCGCTGATGCCCTTACCGACCAGAAATAGATACTGTGGATTTTGACCATTATCAATCAGGTATCGACAGAAATTGCGAATGGACAAGGGATGTTTCTTGATGCCATACGCAAATTGGTCGTAGAGATCTGTGATATTGACACTGAATGCCGCTTGATTTTGAATCAACCTATAGGTCACATATTGACTTACGGCGTTGTCAAATCTTGGGTGGGAAACGATGACAAAAGCCGAATCGAAGATCATCGAAGGAACATCATGAAACTGCCCGGTAGTGCCTACAGGGGACAGGGTTGTGACGGCATTTATGCCGTTGTCCGAGACCACTTTCAAACCTCGTTCGGGTCCATCCTCTATTAGCACTTCTGCCTGGCTGCCGGTTTGACTTAATTCGTAGACCAATCCCCTGCTCATATCAAACGTGTAGCTGTAGTTGGTTGTAGCGCCGTTCAAAACGAGATAGGAAGAATCTGAATTTGAAGGAATCAGAAATTCTAGGAAGGACGCTCCGTTGAGGTCAGGCAAACGAGGGTACTTTATCTGTAAATAGGCTATGGATGTTCGTTCGTTGTTGTTGGTTGGCGGTTGCGCCAATGCAAGCGAAACATATTTAATGGCCGTGGTGCTTGTACCCAAGGAGCTCAAGGGGATATTAAATTGGAATTGCTCAAATTGAAAATCCCAATACAGCCTGTCGTTGATCGGTGTAAAACTGCTTCCGTATTGGATCTCGATGTGGTGCTGGGATGCTGTGAGCCCGACAACCCCGGTGTGTACTTCTGCCTGAAGGCTGGGGTTCCCCGTATATACATCCTCGGTTGCAATGAACTTGGTCCTGGAGCCCAGGTAGCCAAATGAACCCGATGCATTACCGTCTAGATATCCTTCACCGATACCGTACTCGGGATCGCTTGAATCGTAGGTATTTCTTTCACCAATTTGATAAGAACTGTGGTAGTCATCCACCCGTTGCATCCATACGTGGTTCAACGCTGTTCTACCGCCGGAAGGTTTATTTTGGACCAGGCTCAATCGCTCTCCAGCGGTGGTGTTCCATGTCAAAAAATAGGCTGAGGTGTCATTAAACAGGCTGTAATAAGCGTTGGGATTCCCGCCTTGAGGATACAGTGCCGAGTCAAGCCATCCGTCGTTCTTTTGGCCATAGAACAGGAGTCGGTCCCCCGCATCAAATACACCGTCAGATTCACCTTCGATGTATATTTTCTGCTCTTCGCCTCTAAAGAAAAGGTGAATGTTCCTGGGGTCAATGCCCGAAAGGTTGTCGCCCGTTGCTAATACGGCGGAAGAAAGAACGGATTGATCAATACTATAGATCCCGTCCGAAGCGATCTCAATCTTGAGGTATTTCGAGCTGTAGTCGATCCATTCATTGCCATGGTTTTGCCCGAAGGAAAATTGCCCGTAAATACAAGCAATGAGTATGGCTGCCGCTGATCTCACTCTTTTTCACTTTTGACAAAGTCGATTTTCAGTGAGAAAACATTTGAGTAGAGCGAGACTGACTGATCGCCAATGTCGGTCAATGCATAATCGAGGTATACCCTTTTTATCCTCACCCCTATCCCAATATTGGGCTGAAAACTCGTGACGTCCTGTTGTCCTATTTGTGCTTTTACCTGTTGGAAATTGCCGAGTCCTCCCCTGAGAAAGACCAGCTTCTTGTAATCTGCTTCAATTCCAAAGTAGGGATCCACCGATACGCTGTTGGAAGTGATCACGGTTGAGCGCTGTCCATCAAAAGTGGTAACAAGATCCAATTCGGCAACAATTCCAAATTTCTCCTTGATGTCAAAGGTGTGCGCAGCCCCTAAGACCAACCTCGGCAGGGTGATCTCCAGCCCGTTTTGCGGAATTTCATTGCCGGTGATCTGGAATACCTCGATCGTTCGATCGTCCAAGGTGTAAGTCCATGCATTGTAGGTGGAGGTGATGTCGCGCCCCATCAACCCAAAGTCCCAATTACCCTTTTTATATTGAAGCCCGGCGTCGAGGCCAAATCCCCAGGCATGGGCAAACGATCCAACATTGCGATAAATAATCTTAGCGTTGGCTCCGAACCGAAGTCCTTCGATTTTTAGTTTGCGCGCATACGACAATAAGAAGGCGTAATCTGCTGCCGAAAAGGTTTCGATTCTGTCGTAATCGAGGTTTCCTTCCGAGTCTATGAGGTCGATTGTATTTGGAATGTCATCAATACCGAATCGCATGATTCCCACTGCGAGGGCTCCCTTGTCCTTAAGGCCGGTTGCAACGGAGAAGTAATCGTATTTGGCGATCCCGGCAAAATACTCCGCGTGCATTGCGGATACCTGGAGATCACTCTGTACCCCCAACAGGCCTGCCGGATTCCAGTAGTTTGCTGTATTGTCGTCTATGGTTGCTACCACCGCCTTGGACCGACCAAGGGATTGCGCTCCTGCACCGATATTGAGAAATTCGTTGGAATACTTCCTGATTTGGGCGAATGATTCACCGCAAAAAGAAATAGCCAAAAACAAGGTCAAAATAGAGGCTAGGCGTGTCATTGCTGTCAAAATTATGGAACGAGCAAGCCAATAACTTTAAATCTACCCAAAAATTGTAACATCCCTTAGTTAAAGGGGGTATTGTGGATATATTTGCGAAAATTTCGACAAATCCCGTGAAATCTGCAATTCCGAACGCTTTTACCATTATAAATCTCCTTTTGGGGTGTGTTGGAATTGCACTTGCATTCAACGACAATTTGGCCTGGGCCGGGGCTATGATTTTGATTGCGGCAGCAGCTGATTTTCTCGATGGCTTTTTTGCCAGATTGCTCAATGCCCAATCCGCCATCGGTGCCCAACTGGATTCATTGGCTGATTTGGTAACCTTTGGCGTGCTTCCCGGTTCGATACTTTTTCAATTGTTATCCATTGCACAAGGGGACTATTTTACGCCAATTGCTGAGAGGCCGATCACAAGCATCGTCATTTCCGGACTGGGATTCCTGTTTTCTGCATTTGCGGCCTACAGATTGGCCAGGTTCAACGTCGATACATCCCAGAAAACATCATTTAGCGGGCTTCCGAGCCCCGCAGCAGCAATTGGTGTTGCAATGTTGCCAATGGTTTTGGGATTCCAATATTCCTTCAACTATTTTATCGTGATCGATGAGCTTATGTGGACCAACCTCATGCGTCTTTATCCAGGATTAGACGGCCTTGACTCGTGGTCGATTACGACATTCCAGAACACAATTTTCCTGCTCGGCTATTCTCTTGCCCTCGGACTATGGATGGTTCTGCCGATTCGAATGTTTTCGCTAAAAATCAAGTCTCTCAAATGGTCGGAATCGAAATGGCAGTATATGCTGATTATCGCGTCCGTCCTAACAGTTGCCTATTCATGGTCTGCCGTATTCTTCCTGGTTCCATGGTCCAATGCACCGCAGTTTTTGGCCATAGGGATCATACTCGTACTTTACTTATTATTATCCATTCTTAAATCCATACTGAACCGATGAAATTCAAAGCTCAAATCGATGTGATGCCAAACGACAACTTGCTTGACCCTCAGGGAAAGGCAGTAAGTGCCAACATGAAAAATGTAGGCTTACCGGAAATTGATCACGTACGCATCGGACGGCACATCACACTGGAAGTAGAGGCCAATGATGAGGGTCATGCCAAGGGATTGGTTGAAGACGCTTGCAAGCGCATCCTCGCCAACGAGATTATGGAGAGCTTTTCGTTTGAGTTGGAGGAGGCTTAGGCACCCAACTCTTTTGACCTTGTAAGGTACCAGGCCAAAAGAAAAAGAAAACCGGGAACGGCCATCACCCAGAACCATGGTCCGCTCATCGTCGAGCCGGGACTCCAGGCAAACAAAACACCGATACAACCCACGACAATCAATCCGCCCAGGAGCTCCCACTTCCAACCGAGGATAAGGCCTATCATATAACCAATCGGGAAGAAGGCGAAGATGGTTATCTCGGAATTGCTGTTGAATTCATTGGCGGGCTCATCTCCTCCGAAGACTCCGAGCATCATAAGAACAAACAGTATAAATACAAGGCCGGACAATCGAGCCAACCATCTGGAGATAGTGGCAATACTTTTCTTATTCATAGTCATTCATTTTTGGTGCTGCAAATCAATGCTACAAGTTAGACCGGATCAATGATCCGTGCCTTAAAGAATGTGAAGAAAAAGGTTGATTTTCATCAGCTTATCTCAACGGTAGATGGTCATCCTTATGGCGCTTTTTCCTGCGAAAATGCCGTATCCATTGTTGATATTTGAGATAACCTGCGTCGGCTGGGCAAACGGATTGCCTTCATTAAAAAACTGGAGCGCACTGGAGACCTCATAGGAATAATAATCCTCAGAAATGGTTGAAAAGGATAACTCAACCCGCCGATTTCCAAATCGAATCACAAGGTCATCCGGGGTAGCACCGAAAGTCTTCAGCAGTTCGATTAGGTCGGGATCCTCCTTGTCGATATAGAATTGTGCATCCTCGTCGTTCTCGTAAGGGTCGATGTAAAGCATATTGAAGCCATATACCCGGCCATTGAATATTTCGTCACTGAATACCAGCTCGGAGGAATAACCCTGCAAATCCTGGATGATGGAAGGGTCCTCGGAATACATATAAATGGGTTCGAAAAGCGGGATAGGATCAAAATCCACATTTGGCAAACTCACCAGAAGGTCTCCAAACACAAATCCCTCAATAGAATAGTAGTTATTCTCTTCCTCGGGGTCGTCAATGTCCAGAACAAATCCGGGCAATGTGGCGCTCTCACCGTCGAAGAAGTCACTAATGGTCTGACGTGTCGTGTCGTAGCCAATGATGTTCACGGTGTCTGGCATGGTCATGCTGGCAAAAACAGATTGTAGACCATCTGCTTCGCTGTAAACATCGTAGCGCTTGCCAACCGCAGGCTTATGGCCAAGTGAATACCTTCCTTCCAGGGCATCTTCAGAGAATGATCCGATCAGCACGGAATCTTCATAAAGATCAATCCGGGCTCCGAGGATAGACTGGAATATCTCGTCTTTGTCGAGCACGTGTTCAGACTCGCTCAGGTAAATTGTGAACGTCGAATCTGAGTTTTGCAGACCGTTGAGCGTCTGACGGATCGGTTCTTCCGGAATGTCGACCTCTACAATGTTCTGACAAGAACAAAACAATACAAGCGATATATAGAGCAGTCTATTCAAAACTTGAACGAATATGCAACTGAAGGAATGAGTGGAAACAAGCTGAGTTGCTTGAGCACTCTATTTCCCCTATTGTCGTAATCAAAAAAGAGGAAGAACGGATTTCGACGATTATAAGTATTGTATACGCCGAAAGACCAGGTATGCTCAAACCGCTTTTTTTGCTTACGCAGATTCACGCCCAGGTCCAGTCGGTGATAGGGAGCCATTCTAAATCCGTTCCTGGATTTGTAATAGTTGATCGGATTGGAAAAGGACTCTCCTGTGAAGGGTATCACAGTAGGCGCGGATGAATACTTACTAACCGGCAATGTCACGGCATTACCGGTTCCATAAACCCATGTGAGCCCAAAATCCACCCGGTCAGAAAGTTCATAGGAGAGTACCAGTGCAGCGTCGTGGCGTCGATCGTATCTAAAAGGGAATTCATCTCCGAAATTCAGGTTTTCAAACTTGCGATAAGTCCAGGAGAGGGTATATCCAAGCCAACCAGTGAGCTTGCCATATCGCTTTCTCACAAGGACTTCGCATCCATATGATCTGCCATTTCCGGAAGCCACCTTGCTTTCCCAACTGCCGCCCACGTCGAAGAAACTTGCGCCCTCCTTGTATTCAATCAAATTGGTCATGGTCTTGTAATAACCTTCTATCGAGATCTCAAAGTCCTTCAAGCCTCCATAAGCCAAACCCAGAGCAATCTGGTTTGACGCTTCGGGTAGCACCGAATCTGTAGCTGGTACCCAAAGGTCTGTTGGCAGCCCAATAGTGGCATTGGTCAGAAGGTGAATAAATTGCGCCATGCGCGCATAAGAAGCTTTCACAGAGAGTTCGTCATTGATCAAGAAGCGACCCGAGATCCTGGGTTGCAAAGCGGGAAAATGTTTTTTCCGAACAAGAAATCCGGAGTAGTGTAGTCCGGCGTTCACCTTGATGCGACTTCCAAGACGAGCGTCGTCTTCTATATACATCTCATACTCGTGGGCAAAGATCTTGCTCTCACCAAATGAAGTGTCAATAATGGCATCACCGGACTCCCCGATCTCCAAGGCGGTCACTCCGGGAATGAAGGTATGGTAGATAGAGGACGCGCCAAACTTGATATAGTTGGAGGGGTTGGGAATAAAATCAAAATCCACTTTTGCGGCAACGTCATTGATGCCAGAGACATATCCAAGTTCAAAAGCGCCGGAGGTTGTGGTGTCGGCCGTTTCCGTAGTTTCTGCTACCGCCGTGTGCAGGTCAAATTCATATTCCGAATAGGTGAGGGTAGTATTGGCGAAGAGCTTTTTGCTGATGTTGGAGTTCCATCGAAGGGCCGTGGTAATATTACCCCAACGCAATCCATTTTGATAACTCGTGGTACCTGTTTCTCCATCGTACGAATAGGAGTCGGAAAAATCAGCGAACCCACGGTCGTTGCCCAGGTAAGCACTTAAGAAAAGTCGGTTTTTATCGTTGACCTTGTGATTCACCTTGGCATTTAGGTCGTAGAAAAAGTACCCTGCATCCAGAGGTGTCCCTTGCCTTTCGGAGGTGCGTTTTATGAGCGGCCTTGCCAGGAGGTCGATATAGGTTCTCCGGCCAGAAATGATGAAAGAAGTGCGATCCTTGATGATGGGCCCTTCCAGGGTAAGCTTGGAACTGATGAGACCAATGCTGCCTTCGCCGTGAAACTTTTTGTTGTTGCCTTCCTTCATTCGTATGTCTATCACCGACGAAAGACGACCTCCGTAACGAGCCGGAAACCCTCCTTTGATGAGCTTCACCTGGGAAATCGCATCGGCATTAAAAACAGAAAAGAAGCCAAAAAGGTGTGAGGCATTGTACACTGGGACACCATCCAGTAAAATCAAGTTTTGGTCTGGCCCTCCGCCTCTCACATAGAGTCCGCTGGAGCCCTCAGCCCCGGATTGAACGCCTGGCAGAAGTTGAAGGGTTTTGAGTATATCACGTTCACCAAATATCACGGGGATTGTTTTCACCTCCTTCATCGTGATTTCGTTTACGCTCATTTCCGTACGCTTTTGAACAGCTTCCTGCTTGTTTGAAACCACTTCGAAAGTTTCGAGCGAAATGACGGGTTTTACCTTAAAGTCGAGTTTGATGTCCTCCTTGAGTTCTATTCGCTGGGCACTTGAACCGTATCCAACATAAGAAACAACAATGTCGTAAGTGCCTTCGGGAAGGGTGAGGCTGAAGAATCCGTAGATATTCGAACTCGTACCCTTTAGTGAGGTGGAATCGTAGATGCTTGCACCGATAAGTTTTTCGCCGGATTCACCGTCTTCAACATACCCCGATATGGTATATTTCTGGCCAAGAGCGGATAGGAATGCCAGCGAAAGAAGGATGGTTGTGAGCTGCTTGAGCATCTAGGTTCAAATAACGCAATATAGGTGGAATGCTTGCTACCGGGGTAGGGAATAATGATCGAAAGGGTCTAGATGTAGACTTTTTTTGTTGCCAGCTCCACCATTGGGGCGTCCTTTGGATGATTGCCATATCCTGCTACAATGTCCACTTCATTCAGATTGATTTCTGCTTTGATCCGATTCACTTTTTCCGGCCCTGAGCAATTTACCCCATCCAGTTTTCCAGTGAATCTATTGTTTTGGAAGGCGGCTTTGCTTGCAATGAGTGTATATCCCTTTTGGCTTGTCCATGGCTCGATCCAAAAATCCAAAGAGGCTGAAACGATAAATATTTCCACACCAGAATTTTTTAAAGCCTCCAGATCTTCCATCACTTCCTGGTTGACCATCTCTTCGATGCGATACAATGCAAAGGAGGCCCCCAGTTCGCCTAGCCTTTCGCGCGTCCATCCTTTGTAAAATGTACTCAACATAAATTCCTTGGCTTGCTGCCTTTTCCCCAGGGCATAAAGCACCGTTATAACCGGGCCAACAAAGATCCAATTGATCCATTTTCTCCGCCCGTGGGTGTATGAGAGGAACTCGAAGAACGTATCACCCTTCACCAGGGTATCGTCGAGGTCAAAGAATGCAATTTGCCTCAAAATGATGTTCGCTTAAAAATGAATTCCGGAAGCTGGCGGATGATGTACATGATCCACTTCCAATAACCAGGAGTGTACAGAATGTTGCGTCGCTTTTTTATTCCGCGTATGATGTGCTTGGAAACCTTTTCGGGTGTGGAGGTCAGCAATTTGATTTTTGCAACACCCCGGGTCATTTTGGTCTGGACGATTCCCGGCTTAATGGTCATCACATGCAGGTTTTGATCGTTGTATTCGCTTCGCAAGGCCGACAGAAAAACGGTAAATCCTGCCTTGGCGGCACCATAGGCTCCCACCTTCTTCCTTC
The DNA here is from genome assembly GCA_965267285.1 of Salibacteraceae bacterium. Classification (GTDB taxonomy): domain Bacteria; phylum Bacteroidota; class Bacteroidia; order Flavobacteriales_G; family Salibacteraceae; genus UBA4419. The sequence continues at coordinate 265,112 of OZ253948.1, forward strand.
CGCGATCACCGGCAACGGAAGAAATTCCCACGATCATACTGCCTTCTATGGCGTTCATTTTTTCGGCAAATGCCTGGCAAATGTGAACACTCGACAAATAGTTCACTTCTTGTATTCGTCTGAATTCTCTTGTTTCAAAAAGGGCAAAAACGTTGTCACCCAAATATCCATGGCCAATGATCAGCAGATCCGGTGTGAAGTCGATTAGTCCGATAAATTCCGCAACCTTTTCCGGGTTGTCGGCGAGAAACTGATAGTAATGAAGCTTTTCGTGTGGTTCGCCAAATTTCGTCTTCAGCGCAACGAGGTCGCGGCTAGCCAAGTGCATTTCATGACCCTGATTGAGATAGTGTGAAACTATTCCTGAAATGATATCGGAGTTTCCTCCTGTAATCAGCACCTTCATCTCTTCAGTCCCAGACGTTTGGCTTGTAAGGAGGAAAAAACTGCGGACGCAACCTTCTGATTATTCGGATAACTCTGCTGAAAAAATGACTTAGACATGCGTCCATCTTTGGCGAGATACAAACGACCTCCAAATTGCGCCACAATGTTATCCAATTCATTCATCAAGTTCATCGAACGATTGGAAATTTTGAAGTCCATGGCGAGTGTATATCCCTCGAATGGAAACGAGAGCGGACTGCGTTCATTGCCCGGTCCGAATCGCTTAAGTACTGTGAGAAATGGGTAAACCTTGTTTGACTGGATGGTTTCCAAAACGCGAGAAATAGCTCTCCGGCCCACCTTCAGGGGCACTACGAACTGGTATTGAGCCATTCCTTTTTTTCCATAGACCCTGTTCCAATTATTGATCTTGTCGAGAGGGTAGAAAAACGGATCATAGTGTACCCGGGACTTTCGTCGTTTCATCAAAGCCCTCAGCCATACGGTCGCATTGAAGACCCTGATAGAGCCACCGGTGATGAGAAAAGATGGAAAAATGGGAGGAGCGCCCAACAACGCGTTGCCATGCGTTTTATAAATACCGGATTCTCCAGTGGCATGCTCGCCCGTGTAAAGAACGGACCGGCCAAACCGCTTTCCACGAGAGGTACAATCCAACCACGACACAGCATATGTCGAATCAATTGAGCTATCCATCAAATGGAAAGTCTGATCAAGGTTGTGACCAATTTGTTGCTCCACGGTTATGAAGGAGCTATTGATGGGTTTCAACTTAATAGCAACCTTGGTGATGATGCCTGTAAGGCCCATGGCTCCAAAGGTGTTCCAAAAGAGAACTCCATTCTCCTCACGGCTGCACCGATGAATCCGCTTTTGTTCGTCTACCAGGTCAAAGTGTATCACGTGATTTGACATCGACCCTTCCACATGGTGGTTCTTGCCATGCACGTCAGCCGCAATCATTCCGCCGATGGTCACAAACTTGGTCCCTGGTGTGACGGGCACGAAGTAACCTTTGGGAACTATGAATTTCAACACCTGATCCAATGTGTGGCCCGCATGACAGTGAAGAAACCCATCTGCGATCGACATTTCCTCGTCAACCTCGAGCAATGAAATATGATTCTCTTCTAATCCTGCATCGCCATAGGAGCGCCCCAAGCCTCTGACAATGATGTCACCGACATTTTGTGATGTTTCATATTCCTGAAGGGAGTATTGCTTGGATCGAATTTTTGGTTGGCGCCCCCAGTTGTTTATCCAAATGCTCTTAGGCATAGAGGGCAAAATAGAAGTATCCAAACCAAAGGATTTCAACCGCCACGAGCATCGGGTCGCGAACCATGAGTGCGGTAGGAGAACCTCCTTTTTTCTGGACAAAGGTCAACTGCATATATCGGAGCAAGCCAACAACAACCAGTATCGAGCTTAGGTATATATCATTGCGGCCAATCCGATCGACGATGTCCGGAGACAAAGTGTAAAGTATATAAACCACAACCATGACAGACGCCATGAAGATCATCCCGGAGTCGATAAAGCTCAGGTTGTAATGCCTGGAAGCTGGGCGCGATTTAGATGCATCTGCCGCATAAACCAAGTCGTCCCTCCTTTTTCCTAATCCTATGAAAACAGAGAGGAGAAATGTCATTAGAATGAGCCACTGTGAAATCTCCACGTCCACTGCATACCCTCCTGCATAGATTCTCAGTATGAATCCAAGGGAAATAATCATCAGGTCAAGCAGTGCAATATGCTTAAGCCAAATCGAATAGAGGATATTCACTCCCAGGTAAAAGAGTAGTACCGAGAATACATCCGGCAATGTAAAATAGCTCAGGATCAGGGAGGAAAAGGAAAGGCCAAGAACCAAACCGTACATTATCCCTTGTTTCAAGTCGCCATTGGCGTATGGGCGTTTTCTTTTTTCGGGATGGGCCTTGTCGTACTTGACATCGCGCAGGTCGTTGAACACATATACTGCGCTGGCCATCAAGCAGAAATAAATAAAAGCGAGCAGCGACTCAAACCATTGACTGCTCAATGTTCCGGCGAAGAAGGGCGGGAGGAAGACAAAACCATTCTTCAACCATTGATGTACCCTTATTTGCTTGAAGATCTTTTGGATCAAGTTTCGGTCTTTTGCGGTTTTCGAAGTTCGAAGTTTTTGCCCAGATAAACTTTTCTCACCTGCTCATCCTGAGCCAAATCTTCAGCCGTTCCGGATTTGAGAATGGTCCCTTCAAACAAGAGATATGCACGATCCGTAATGGACAATGTCTCTTGCACATTATGATCTGTGATCAGTACACCGATCCCTTTTTCCTTGAGTTTGGAGACGATGCTTTGTATGTCTTCCACTGCAATAGGATCGACACCGGCAAATGGTTCGTCAAGCAGAATGAAAGAGGGATCTACAGCCAGAGCGCGAGCGATCTCAGTCCTTCTTCTTTCCCCACCTGAGAGAAAACTACCCTTGTTGGTCCGAACATGATTGAGTCCGAATTCTGCTATTAAGCCTTCGAGTTTTTCCTCCTGTTGGGTTTTGGATAGCTTGGTCATTTCGAGGATGGCCATGATATTGTCTTCAACGGACAATCTTCTAAATACGGAAGCCTCCTGCGGCAAATAACCTATACCAGCCTTGGACCTTTTGTACATTGGCAAGCTCGTAATATCATCCTGATCGAGGAAGATTTTTCCCTGGTTTGGTTTGATCAGTCCGACAATCATATAAAAGGTGGTGGTCTTTCCGGCCCCGTTAGGTCCTAAAAGCCCAACGATCTCACCCTGGCTCACTTCGATACTCACATCGTTGACCACTTTGCGTGATCGATACTTCTTCACAAGATTCTCAGCCCGTAATTGCATGCCCTAGAAACGAATTTGAAAAATAGCCCTTATTCCGAACTTACTGATGTTTGTCTTCTGCAGATGGCTCAACCTCCATACCGCGTCAACCCGCAAAACTTTGGCGATGTTCTCAATTCCAATGCCAGCTTCGCTGTAGGGTCGGTTCAAGGCAGAAAGCCCATCCGGAAAAATGAGGATGTCCGGGTCCATATTGCGCAAACGGCCAGCCACTGCCTTGAAGGTTCCCACCTCTCTGAATTTTAGCTTTCTGAAAAGAGGGACTCGGTTAAACAGTATACCGTTAAAATGGTGGGTCAGCGAAAGGCTGACGTATTCATTGGATACAAACTCATAAAAATTCATGAGGTTAAAGGCGCTCGGATCGTAAGCAAAGGTCTCGTTTCCGTTGTGTAACTCAAGTACGGGAAAAGGAGCATCCCCCCAGATCCTACCCGCTTCAACGATAACGTTGCTGTAACCCAATGGGCTGAGCCAGATTTTGTCTTTCACACTGAGCAAGAGCCTGTGGTAGGTATGGTCTCCCCCGAGCAAGTCACGAACCCCGAAACTGTACTTCAGCAAAAATGTTGGGTACTTGGTTCCCAAACTCAAACGCTCAAATTCGCCGCTCACATACTTCTCCTTGTAGGCAAACCTTGTGAGGATGCTGAATTCGGAAAATGTCACATCATCTACATCGATGACCTGATCGGCGTCGTCGTATTTCTGAAATTTCAGAAAGTCGGAGACTGTCCACAACCGGCGTCGGTTGAATCCAAACTCGTTGCTGAATCCCTGGAACCATTCTCTTTCGAATTCAATTTTTATTTCCTCATATCCATTGAGTTTGTTGGCTGGATTTCGCCTAAAAATAGAGCCCAAAATATTGTCGTTTTTCCAGGCATTCAATCCCTGTCCTAGCTGTTCTACATCCTTTCGGTACATGCCCTTTACCAATTGTCTTGGCTTCTTGGTAATGAAGTATTGTATGCCACCTCCGTATTTGAATTTTTTGTCGAGTGTTCCGTAGGCAACGTAGGCTTCCGGCATCACACGTGTGCTAAAATCATTGCTCGTTCGTCCTCCAAGCCTAAATCGATTGCCCTCAATTGGGTTGAAGGAGAAGAAGGTGTAATAGGGGCCAATTTCTACAGGACCTGTCACATAGTAGCCGGACACCAAAATGGTGATGATATCCAAATAGGTATTGAAACGGGGAATTTCGCGCAGGGTATCAACCATTTGGTATATATGGCGTTCGCCACTTGTGAGTTCCCTGTGCCTTCGTGAATCCCAATAATTGGCCTGTCGATGGGCCGCGCTGTCTTCGATGATCACATCTTCGCCCAGCTCATAGAATTCCAACTCCCTGGGCTTATTGATCTCAAAGTCTCGGTAGGTTGATGTTTTGCGCCCGTAGAACCCCAGGGCCTCTTTTGTTAATTGGAAGTCCACGACCAACTCATCCTTGGTTAACATCCATACTTCTTTTTCGACTTGCGAATACTCCTGGTGCACGCGGAAAGTGTTGATGAAGTTGATATTGGCGTCACCCGTGATCTCCGCATTTATTCTTTTCACAGCATAGGTCGTATCGGAGATCCACATATGTCCCTGAAAGGTCAATTCATTTTTGCGCTTTGGGGTAAAATCCAACTTGTAACACCAGATATTGTCGATATAGGCGCTGTCGACAATATAGTATCGATACGTAAGCTTGGCGTAGTCTGAAATGGGACTGATAAACCCTTTCTGAAAGAAGTGAATGTAGTTCTCATAGATGTTCATGTTTTGGTACATGTCACCCAAAAACTGGCTAACACTCTCATTCTCCAATCCGCTAACCTGCGTTGCCTTGATGTACTCCTTGGTCCGCTTTGGTTCCGACAGGTAGTGAAAACGCGAAATGGTTTCGGTAATGAAGAAAGGAAGGAAAGGCTTGTCTTCAGTTGTGTCGATGTGTTCAAAGATGAATTCAAAGGGTTTGAGCAGTTTTCGATCCCCCATTTTCTCCTTCACGTTGTTGATGTCAAACTCGATCTTGTTGTAGGTCTCGTATTCATATGAATTGAGCTTCTCCCGGTTGTTGACGGGTTTGTATTCGATTACCTTGTCGAGCAACTCCAACGCGGGATTTACTTCCTTTTTTGAGCCCACGACCTCCACTTCTCCAAGGGAAAATGATCCTGCAACCATGTTGAAATCGACCACTTGGGATTCATCGCGTTTGATCTTTCGAGTAAGCGTTTTGTAACCAACAAAGGAGCATACCAAACTATCGGTTGGATAGTATGTCTCGAGCCGGTAGCTGCCGTTAATGTCTGTAGCTGTTCCGATCTTGCTTCCCTTGAAAACCACATTTACAAAGGGCAAAGGCTCCTGGTTTTCTGCATCCTTTACCACACCTGTTACCACTGTCTTTTGGGCAATGGAGCTCAGAGAGCAGATCAGGGCGAGGCATGAAAGGAAGAAAAATTTAGGCAGGCTGCTTTTCAATCCTTTTTGCAATAAAAATGGACAACTCATAGAGGATGAGTAAAGGTAAGGATACTAGCAGTTGACTAAAAACATCGGGAGGGGTAATAATCGCCGAAAGAACCAACGCTCCGACGAATGCGTGTCTGCGAAACGCTTTCATCACTCTGGCGGAAATCAAACCGGCTTTCGCGAGGAAATAAACCAGGTTTGGCAATTGAAATACAAAACCGCAGGCTAAGACCACCGTCGTGATGGTTGCTATATAGGTTCTCAGGGTTGGGATTGTCTGTACGGAATCACTGATGGAGTAATTCAGGAAGAAGTTAACCGACAGAGGTGTGATGATGAAATACCCGAACAAAACGCCAAACATGAAGAGGAGGGAGGTGAAGAATACGATTCCCACCGCATATTTTCTTTCGGTTTTTTCCAATCCCGGACGGATAAACTTCCAGACTTCCCAAATAACATAAGGAAAGGCGACGATAAAACCGGCAACCAGTGACACCATAATGTGCGTTGTGAACTGTCCGGCCATTGAAATGTTTTGAAGTTTGGGGAGCGATTGACCAATACACAAGGTGTCGGCATTGAAGGCACTTGGCATCCAGATAGACAGTTGCTCCGAAAAACGACAAAGTGCCCGAAAAGTGATAAAATCATCGTTTTTTGGCCAAAAAATGACCGAATCGAACACAAAACCCTTAAAAATGAAGGCTAAAACGGAAAATATCAGAATGGCGAAAAACGACCGGATGATATGCCACCTAAGCACTTCGAGGTGCTGCAGAAAGGACATTTCATTTTGATTCTCACTCATTCGATAAAAATGTGGGCAAATATAGGCCGATTGCCGTTGGAAGTTCTTGAATTATTAACGCAGGAGAAGAACATAAAAACCAATGGAAATAGGTAATTTTGCAAGCCTTTTAAAAGCGAGGAAAACGAACGATTAAAGATTGATTGAATGAACATTACAAAGACGGACATCGACGAACTTAATGCCCAGGTTACCATCGAGTTGACCCCCGAGGATTATCAGGACAAGGTGACCAAGATATTGAGTGACTACCGCAAGAAGATGAACATGCCTGGATTCAGACCGGGAATGGTCCCAATGGGCATGGTGAAGAAGATGTATGGAAAGGCAGTTTTGGCAGAAGAGCTCAACAAGCTATTCAGCAACCAATTAATTCAATTCCTTACCGAACAAAAAATCGAAGTGCTGGGCCAACCATTACCCAGCACGGATGAGTCAAACAAAATTGACCTCGATGAAAAGGATTTCAAATACACTTACGACCTAGGTTTGGCTCCGGACTTCAGCGTTGGGCTCTCGTCAAAAGACAAGGTTGATTACTATGACATCCAAATCGATCAAAACCTGATCGACAAATACTCTTCTGACGTTGCCAAGCGATACGGCAAGGTGAAGGAGGTAGACCAAGCGGCCGAGAACGACATGATCCATGCTTGCTTCAAGGAAGTAGATGGAGATGGAAGTATTGTCGAGGGTGGCATGCACAACCATTCAACCATTGCCCTCGAATATGTAGAGGACAAATCAACCAAGGACAAATTGGTGGGCATGAAGGTCGAAGAAAGTCTGGTGCTAGACCCGGTAAAAGTGAGCCGTGGCCCGGCGGACCTCGCGGCACTACTCAATATTTCCAGGTCCAAAGCCGAAAAGCTCAAAACCAATTTCTTGATGGAAGTCGAAAAGGTTTACCAAATGACTCCTCATGAACTGAACCAGGAGCTTTTTGACAAAATCTATGGTCCCGATCAAGTGAAAACAGTAGAGGAGTTTCATGAGAAGGTTCGGGAGGAACTCGAAAAGAATTTAGAGGTGGATGCAGATCGTAAGTTTCATAAGGACTTGGCCGACAAGCTCATGGCCAAGCTCAAGGTGAGGATTCCCGAAGAATTTCTCAAACGCTGGATCCTGGAAACCAACGAAGAAGTTACCCCCGAACAGTTAGACGAGGAGTGGGACAAATATGCGGAGGGTATGACCTGGCAAATCATTGAAAGCAGGATTGTCAAGGAAAATGAACTGAGCGTTACTCGCGAAGAGGCCGTCGCGCATACCAAAGAACTGATCGGACAGCAGATGTCTGTCTATGGCCAGGCTGGGCTTCCGGACGACCAATTGGAAGAAATGGCAAACAACTTCCTATCTAAGGAAGAGGAGGCTCAACGTATTTATGATCAGGTATTTGAAACCAAACTACTCAGTTTCTACAAGGATACTGTGACCTTGAAGGAGAAGGAGATTTCCTTTGATGATTTTGTTAAATTAGCCAATAAGCAATCGGGGAAAAATAAGATCTTCGAAAGCCTATCTAACCTGGTAAAATTTTAACCTAAATGTACGACAGCAAAGAGTTTAAGAAATACGCGACAAAGCACCTTGGTATTAGCAGTTTGACGCTCGATCGTTACAATTCGATGTACGCCAACTACATCTCACCAACCATCATCGAAGAGCGCCAGATGAATGTTGCTTCCATGGATATCTTTTCGCGCCTTATGATGGACAGGATCATCTTCCTGGGTGTTCCGATTGACGACTACGTATCCAATATCATTCAAGGGCAATTGCTGTTTTTAGAATCAACCGATCCAAAAAAGGATATCCAGATCTACATGAATAGTCCCGGAGGTGGGGTTTATGCAGGTTTGGGCATCTACGATACCATGCAGTACATTCGTCCTGACATTGCGACGATCTGTACTGGAATGGCCGCTTCGATGGCAGCAGTATTGCTCTGTGCCGGAACGAAAGGAAAGCGAACCGGCTTGAAACATTCTCGTGTGATGATCCACCAACCACTGGGTGGGGCTCAAGGTCAGGCTTCGGACATCGAGATTACGGCTCGAGAGATCCAAAAGATTAAGAAAGAACTTTACGAAATCATAGCTTCACATAGTGGCCAGGACTACAAAAAGGTCTGGGAAGATGGCGATCGCGATCACTGGATGATCGCCGATGAGGCCAAAGAATATGGCATGATTGACGAAATACTCGTAAGAGAGAAATAGAGATGCAAAGATCTGAGCCAAAATGTTCGTTTTGTGGTAAGTCCAAGAGTGACGTCAATATTCTGATTGCCGGCATTAGTGGACATATTTGTGACGGATGTATCTCGCAAGCTCAGAACATTGTGCACGAAGAGGTTTCGGTTAAGCTTCAGGAGAAAATCCAGTCAAGCCTGAACCTCCTCAAGCCGATCGACATCAAAGCCCACCTGGATGAATATGTTATTGGCCAGGAAGAGGCCAAGAAAGTTTTGTCGGTTGCAGTGTACAACCACTACAAACGCATTACCCAACAGGGTGACGACAGCGATATTGAAATCGAAAAGTCAAACATTGTCCTGGTTGGTGAAACCGGAACCGGAAAGACATTACTCGCCCGAACGATCGCCAGAATACTCAACGTTCCCTTCTGCATTGCTGATGCCACGGTTATAACGGAAGCCGGGTATGTAGGGGAGGATGTTGAGAGCATTCTTTCAAAGCTTTTGCAAGCGGCAGACTACGATGTGTCTAAGGCGGAGAAGGGAATCGTATTCATCGACGAGATCGACAAGATCGCCCGGAAGAGTGACAATCCTTCGATCACGAGAGATGTTTCCGGCGAAGGAGTTCAACAGGCTTTACTAAAGTTGCTGGAAGGAACCACCGTTGGCGTACCGCCAAAAGGGGGTAGAAAGCATCCCGAACAAAAGCTCATTCAGGTGAATACCAAGGACATTCTCTTTGTCTGCGGTGGTGCATTTGATGGCATCGATAGAGTAATCAAACGACGCATGAATGCCAATGCGCTTGGCTTTAGTTCAAAAGACCAGGACCTTGCCATCGACGATCAAAATGTTTTGCAATACATCGGCCCTCAGGACTTGCGCAAATTTGGATTGATTCCCGAACTAATCGGGCGGTTTCCGGTTTTAACATATCTCAATCCGCTTGATGAGCAAGCACTACGTAGGATTTTAACAGAGCCAAAGAATTCACTTATCAAGCAATACGTGAAGCTCTTTGACATGGAAGGGATTCAACTCTCCATAGACAAGAAGGTGTTGGACTTCATGGTTGAAAAGGCCGTGGAATTTAAATTGGGAGCTCGTGGTTTGCGTGCAATTTGCGAGGCCATCCTACTCGATGCCATGTTCGAACTCCCTTCAGCCAAAAACAAGAGTGAGTTTAGGGTAACGCTCAGTTACGCCAAGGATAAGTTAGGCAAGTCTGCCATCAATAAACTCCGGGTAGCTTAGTAATCGATCGTAAGCGGCTCCGCCGTTACATTCACATTGGTCATGCGGCCTTCGGCTTCGCATTCTTCGGAATGTTGGATAAATCTTGGCGTCAGGCTCTCGATGTCCATTTCTTCAACCCCTGCTCCATAGGGGTAGATGCACTTAAGGTCGAAAAATACGTTACCACTTACTTCCACTGTGAAATTTGAGCCTTTGGTGCCTCGGCCTTCCGCTTCGCCTCTAAATTCGAATACATCATCAAAAGGCTTTGGTAGGTCATTCCCGTCTATCTGTTCGACATAGTAATCGCAATTCCATACGATCTTATCATTAATGCCAAATTCTGAGAATCCATCTATCACTTTGAGGTTGTAAACTTTCTCGCCTTCCGAATTGGTACCGATCAGGGTGTATTCGAATGTTCCATTGATTTCGTAATCATCGACTTTGTATCCAAACAGATTCAAAGTCATCACGTTAAAATCGTCGGGGTAAAATCCGTCGATGGTCACATTGATTCGCCCAAACCTTGTTTTTCCATCTTCACACGCGATTTTGGCTGTATCCGTTCCATAGTCAATCCACAATTCCTTGTTTCTGGCAGTCGGTGAAGTCGTGAAGTATATCGTGTCCACACAATCTTCTTCCAGGTCGCTCTGAAAACCATTCTTGATAAGCAATGAATCCTCAATGGCCATTCGATGAATCTGTCTGAAAACATCCAGAAATAGGGTTTGCGACAACAGATGGTCCTGTGCAGCCGAGGTATCGGTGTCGAGGTCCCTTACCGAGTCCCTGCATGAGGTGAGGAGAAGCATTAGGGCAATGACGAGGAATGAAATCCACTTCATGGGGTGCAAATTTAGGCTATTCCTCATTTTTTTCATTTCCTGTCCCACAATTCAATGGTGAAAGCATGCTCATGGCGTTCGTCCCTTTGGTGGTTCGACATAACATGGGTATTCCATTCTTCTGAAGCAACTTCAGGGAAAAATGTGTCGGCATCCTCGTACACCGCCTTCACCTTTGTGAGGTAAAGGGTGTCGGCCATATCGATGGTTTCCCTGTAGATTTCACCTCCACCTATGATGAAGAGTTCTTCTTCGTTTAGTTGCCGGGCTATTTCGATTCCCTCTTCAATGGACCTTACAACCTTGGCGCCCGGAAAGTCGGGATTCGACTTACTTACAACGATGTTGGTCCTACCTGGCAATGGCCTAAATCGCTCTGGAATGGATTCATAGTTCTTTCGCCCGGTGAGTATGGTATGCCCTTTAGTAGTGTTCTTGAAAAATTGCATGTCGTCCGGCAGGTGCCACAGAAGGTCGTTATCTTTTCCAATGGCATTATTTTCGGCGACTGCTGCGATAAGGCTAATTTTCATGCTATACGGACACCTCAGCCTTTATATGCGGATGCGGGTCGTAGTCGACCAATTCAAAGTCTTCGAATTTGAAGTCAAAAATATTTTTGACTTCCGGATTGATCTTCATGGTTGGAAGCTTTCTTGGCATACGCTTTAGCTGCTCCCTTGCTTGCTCCAAATGATTGTTGTACAAGTGTACATCCCCAAAAGTGTGGACGAAGTCACCAGGGGCATATCCACATACCTGTGCGAGCATCATGGTAAACAGTGAGTAGGAGGCGATGTTGAAGGGCACACCGAGAAAGGTATCCGCGCTTCGTTGATAGAGTTGGCAGCTCAATTTCCCATCGGCCACGTAGAATTGGAATAGACAATGGCACGGGGGCAAGGCCATATCATCAATGAATCCAACGTTCCAGGCGCTCACGATATGTCTTCTCGAATTCGGATTGCTCATCAACGAGTCGACAAGCTTTTGAATCTGATCTACATGCTTGCCGTCAGCCGTTGGCCAGGATCGCCATTGATAACCATAAACAGGGCCGAGGTCACCATTTTCATCAGCCCACTCATCCCAAATCCTCACCTTATTTTCCTTGAGGTAAGCGATGTTTGTATCTCCCTTGAGAAACCACAATAGCTCATGAATGATCGACCTCAGGTGAAGTTTCTTTGTGGTCAGAACAGGAAATCCTTCGGAGAGGTCAAACCTCATCTGATATCCAAAATAGCTCAGGGTTCCGGTTCCGGTCCTGTCTCCTTTTTGAGTTCCGTTTTCCAGCAGGTGGTCGAGGAGGTCGAGGTAGGCTTGCATGAGAAATTATGCTTTGTGAATTTGGAACCGAAGGTAGGTACCACGGTGCGTGTCTTGATTCACAATGACCTGCATTTTACCAACCATTTTTACACAGATCAGCGTTTCTTTTTCTTATCGTCTTCGCGGGCCACGCTCTTCTCCTGTAGGTACTCTTCCGCTTCATTTAGCGTGATTTTGTTTTCGTAGTTATAAGCCACCACAAAAGCATCGGGCAAACCCATTTCCTTGATCTGGTCGCAGTATTTCCTCGCAATGTTGAGGGAGTTATAGGAGCCCACAGTCAACACGGTCATGTCACCCTGGATATTCTCTCTTATTCTGTCAATCTTGAGATAGGTTCTCACCAGTTCGTCTGGAATCTCTTCGCGGAATGCCCCAATCTGAACCCTGAAGTCAACCTTACCCCGTATATCCAACTTGATCGGTTGGTTGTCGAGCGTGACTACCTCTTCCTGGTAACGACCACCGTTGATGTCAACAATGAATGCATCCGTGTAACCAACCTCTTTGACATATTCAAGCAATTTCTCAGCATGCTTTGGATGGATCAACCGTCCGACAACATATCGGAATACTCCGTTCTGGTCCATGTACACTTCAACGTTTTTAAGCTGGTCGAACTCCCTGGTGAATTTTGGATCGATGAAGGCTCCAACCTGAACTCCGTAGAGTGAGTGTGTGGTGGTATAATCGATCGTCTTTGTTTTGATGCCGCGTTCTGCAGGATCAGTGATCGGAGTGAGTCTGTCTCGATATCGCTTTTCAGGAATCTTTTTCACATCTGAAGAAGACGGGAATCTTGGCATGTATACTCGCTCTTCCTCTTCTTCCTCCTCCACATCCACAGGTGGTTCGGCAGGTATTTCTTTTTCGGCATTCTCGGCTAACAATTCTTCCTTGGCATCCTTGAGTTTTTTTGTCCCGCAGACGCGATGCCATTTCTGCCCTTCCACGAGAAACCACTCATCCTCGTATGAGAATACCTTATAGAATTCATTGAGTGTGGCAATGGTCTTGTCGCACTTGCCCATGAGACTATAGGCAATGATCATATAGTAGTAGGTGTATTCCGAGGATCCTCTTTCCTTAACAGAGGTTCTGTCGTAGTCGGGCGTGTAGTGCTCCTTGGCGAATTCAAGGAGCTTCATGGCCTTCTTCACCTTCCGCTCCTTCTTGATGTAGCTGGCACCGAGGTGGTAGGCCACATTGGCGTTAGTATTGTCCCGTTCCCACAAGGTTTCCAACAGTGGAATCGCAGATTCTTCGTCGTGGCTTGCAATCATGAGCTTCGCTTCCTTGAATTTGTTGTAGTAATCGGTGTTGACCTGGGCCGATAATCCAACACATAGAAGCACTGTGCAAATCCCTAAAAATGCCTTCTTCATAGCCATAATTCTTGTAATCAATCAAACTTAGCCCAAATAACACCCGTGGATTTTGGGCGCTATCGTACTTGCTAACAGTGCTTCGTGAAAAAAGCTACTTGGGAAAAAAGATCATTTTCAGCGCGATGACCAGCATCAAGCCTCCAAAAATTCGCTTGAGCAAAATATGGTCTATTGCAAGTGAAATCTTCGAACCGAAATAGGCGCCCAATACGAAGGTGAGTGCGATGATGAGCCCATATTTTATGTTCAAATTACCGGTAGCGTAGTAATTATACGCCCCTAGAATTCCGATTGGTAGCAACATTAGTCCAAGGCTTGTGCCCTGCGCTCCGTGTTGAGTCATGCCCAACAAAAACACGAGGGCAGGTACAATAATGAGCCCTCCTCCAACTCCGAACATGCCACTGAGCAAGCCGGCTGAGATTCCGATCATCACCAAAACAATAAAGTGATAAAGGGTCATCTAGAAATCGAGGCTGAAAGATATATGAGAAATTGGTTTCTGGATGCGTCGGTCCTCAATTCCCCAGGCATAGTCGTATCGAATGAAGTAGCCCCAAAGTTTCGCACGGAACCCAATACCATAACTTCCCACCAAAGGATCTTTTTTGTTGTCCAGATAGATGGTCATTGGGTTGGCATTTATAACGTAGGTATTAAACTGATTGCTTTTTGAGTATGGATTCCAACCGGTCCAGGCTGACCCGATATCGCTGAAGAAGTTAATCGCAAAGTTGGAGGTGAATTCTGACTTCAGTGGCCGGTTAAGGAAGTATCGGAATACCGGCCATCGGATTTCATTGGTGATGACGGCAAAAGTATTTCCGTTGCGTACATTCTGAATAAATCCCCTCATGGAAGTGGCAATGGTTTGGAAACGGTAATTCTGATCCTGCGCGATTTGAGTTTGTGTATCAAACCGTGGACGATTGGACAATAGAACCCAATTGTCGACTGAACCGAGATAATAAATCAGCTTTTCATAACCGAGCGAGGTGCTGGCGGCTAGTCTCGAGGCAAAGATCATATCGCGATGAATCTTTTGGTAATGTCTGAAATCGAATCCGATCACGTTAAGATCACGATCAAAATGATTGGTCAATTGATAGCGCTCAGCAAAGATTTTGAACCGCGTACCATGGTACAGATTCAGCCCCTTTTCACGGACATTGTCGTAGATCAATTCCGCCTTCACGCCAGCCCTGAATTCATACACATCGTTGATAAGAGCGGTTGCTTTTTCGGTTGAGAGAAATACAGTTCTATCGGACCGCACACTCGCTGTCCCACGAATGGCAAACGTCTCACTGAACGGCCATTTTAGAATGTATTTGAAGTGGTTGATATGGAGGTCAACAGCCGTTCCTAAGATGGCGTCTATTTGTGTGAGGGTCTGACGTTGGAAAGAGTATCGCTTGTCCAAACGCTTGCTCCGGTTGTCGAGGGTGAGGAAGTATTCGATGTTCAGTCCGTTGAACCCAACCCTAAGTCCGCCTTCGATTTTGTAATCCTCAAACAAATCCAGTACGCCTACCTTCAGCACCATCCCCGTTCCCGGATTTACATATGGACCACCATTAAACGGCTGGTACAGTTGATTCGCAAAATTGAAATCAATGGCGCTCACCATATTGGTGGCGGTGAAATTCATTGAATAATTTCTCTGGTTAGGCATTACCAGCGGGGTCTTATTGATTTGCAGTGATTCTGTTACCTTGGGTTTGCCAAAGACCACGGCCTTGTTTCCCCTTTTGACGGGAGCATTGTTCTTGACAGAGATGAATTGATAGTTAGAAACATCGATGCTATCGGGGCCAACGTTCTCTTTAAAAGGCAACGCTTTCACTGCGATTGGTTTCAGTTCGAGGAAGATATCCCTGATCGGTCCATTGTTTAGGGCATCGTTCTCCTTGCTCGACGCCTTTTCCTTCGAACGCTGGATCTGATCCTTGAGGTCTTCGGTATGAAATACAAATCGACCGTCATTGTACATCAGTTGTGTGACGGTGCCCGAAGCCGGATCAAAATCCTGCTCCAGCACATTCCTGGTATAATCCGATATCTGCTCAATGTTGGTGAAACGGCGATAATGGATGACGGTATCAATATGTGAAATGGTGGAATCCAGCGAACCAGTGTGACGATTGACCACGCCGCTTTCGTCTGCTATAAATACTATTCGTCCCTCCTTGTCCTCGAAGGCCTGGCGCTCATCCACATCCGGTGTATTGGTGATTTGTCTCAAGCTAGACGTTCTCCCATTTTCGGTGAGCAGGTAGATGTCCTTTTTACCCAATAAATTTTCGTTCGCCTTTACTCCGAATTGGAGGGTATCGTTCTTTCGGTTTGAGCTGAATAGTACGGACTTTCCATCCAGCGTGAATTCCGGTTCGAGGTCGTCGTATATATCATCAGTGAGTTGCTTGAGCACGCTACTGGCATAAGTGAATTTGTACAGGTCGGTCTGCCCTCGTTTGATCGCCGAGATGACCAGATGCTTCCCATTTGGGCTAAAGTCCGCGCTAAGGATTTTTTCCAGCTGGTAGATCGGGCGCTTCACTTTCTCCTTTCTCTCAAGATCGATCAAGGTCAACCACGAATCTGATTTTCGTTCTGTGATGATCCCAAGCCTTTCTCCTTCGGGAGCCCAAAGTAAGACCGGCTTGGCCAAATCGTTAACCCGCTGTAATTTGGTACCACCTCGCGCAACCACCTTTTTCTTTCCGGTAGAGGGATCATAGATGTGGACTTTGTGCCGTCCCATGCGGTTGGTGATAAAGGCTATTTTATCGCTGCCCGGAGCTTTGATCAGGTTTCGGTAAACAAATTTTTTCTTGGTTTTGAATTTGATTTTATCCTCAGCAGGGACCTTGATCAAGTCGAGGTTTGCTGCTTTGAGGCGATAGTGTTCGTCGCAGTCGTTGATCAGTTTTTTGAGGGACAGTCCAAGAACGAACAGGAAGCCACTTTCCACATTGCGGCTCACCCTGGCCATGTACACGATATTGGGAATTACCTTCTTACCATATACATCCTCGATGTACTTCCAAATAGAGTGCCCGGCCAATTCGGCGTCTTGTCCTTCCAGCCTATTGAAGCGCTTGTATTTTCTGCTTTGATAACCGTCGAATATGCGGTTTGAAATGTCTGGACCCCATGGTCTTGAGGCATATGAAACCAATCCATTCACATACCAATCTGGAATATTGAGCAGTGCCGAATTCTTGATGACTTCCTTCCAATTGTCCCCGTACATCATCTTGTTCATGATAATAGCTGCGAGTCCCTTGCGGATTTGGATGTCCAGCTCGTTGTAGTCGCCTTCGTAATAGAGAAAAATCTTGCTATCCGAGAGTTGGGTTTGCCCACCGGTGTTAAACTCCTCTTCCACATAATCCACGTTGCTCTGGTGGTATTGACCGATCTTGTTGTATACGATGAAGTGAATTTTCTCCCCAAGGGTATAATCAAAGGCGTTTTCCAGCTCAGCCTGAATTTTTGGCGCTGTGCGGGCAGTATATTCTGCAATGTTCCTTCCACCGGCGTAGAAATAGATGTTGTACTTCTGAAATTTGAAGTAGTACCAGAAGAAATCATCGTGCTGCACCCGGTTTTTTCCAAAGGCCTGGTTAGATCCATTGTAGAACTGAGCAAGCGAAAGGGAGCTTGCTCCAAGCCAAAAAAGGATGGAGAGGAAGAGCAGTTTTTTCAAAACAAGCGCTTGTGAATCGTAAAAATAGCGATAATACCCACTGTTTATTGTTTATTTGGCCACAGCTTACTAAAGGTGCGAATCCAGAAGTTTACGTTCAATCCATTCCAGGAAAACACCTATGTTTTCTACGACGATTCCACCGATTGTGTTATTGTCGACCCCGGCACATATTATGCCGAAGAAAAGAACGAATTAAATCAGTTCATTAGGGATCAACAACTGAATCCCAGCTTTGTTGTGAATACCCACTGCCACATCGACCATGTCTTTGGGAACGGTCATTTTTGTAATGAATACGGCGTTTCTCTTGTAGGCCCTAAGTCAGACCAATTTCTGTTGGACAATCTTGAGCAAACGGCCCACCTATATGGCATCCCGGGAGTGGAAACCTCACCACCCATTGAAATCGACCTGAATGACAAGGAGGAATTCGGCTTTGGTGAGACCTCGCTCCGCGTACTTCAGTGCCCCGGACATACTCCGGGACACATTTGTTTTTACCATGAACCAACCTCGACGGTGGTTGTCGGTGATGTCCTTTTTTCCGGAAGTATAGGCCGCACTGACTTACCCGGCGGAGATTATCAAACACTGATCAACAGCATTACCTCAGAATTGATGTCGCTTCCGGACGATACGACAGTATTCTGTGGCCATGGTCCGGAAACGTCAATTGGCCAGGAGCGCAGGACCAACCCCTTCCTCAATTAACTACTTATTGTTTTCAGGTTCTTCACCCGGTTTCTGCAATGGAATACTTTCCACCGGAGGGCAATAGGTCTTGTTGTTCGGCCTTATGCGCATGAGTTTAAGGCTGACGAGCAGTGGCTGATAACGTGAACTGAACATATGAATACCCGGCATACCACTTGTGAACTTCCATATATTGAGGATTGGCGTTTCCACCGAAGGCAGGAAGATCCAATTTCCCCGCAGTTTGATTCCATATCCAAATTTGTAATGAAGCTGAGCACTGATACGACCGGGAAACTGCTGTTGCAAACCGGCGATTGAATGCGTATTGGTGATGCGCTGAATAATCGCATAATCAACATTTAAGCCAAGCCCGTTAAGTATAAAATCGTATTGCTTGATTTGTTTGTAGGCGTAAGCATTTCCAAAGAGCGAAACCTCGTGAGTGCGGAATTGGTTTCTTCCTTCAGCTAACGGGATTTCGGCATCTGAGATTTTGTAGAAGTCTTTGAACTTTTCGACTCCCGCAACTGATTTGTAGGCCACTCCATAATCGATCATTTTGATCAACTTGAGGCGATCGATGATGTGATACCAGCCTCCGTCAATATACCAACCGAGCCTTCCTACTCCACGAGATTCTGCAATGAGGGATGAATCTCCTTGAGTCATGAGGGTCTGCTTGTTTTTGCCAAATGCATTGACCGTATAGGTCAAACCTGGCGAAACGAACCACCCACTTTGGTGAAACTGGGGTTTCTTTGGGAGCACATCCTTGTAATGCCGCTGATACTGGGCAATAGCAAATTGAGCGCTGAGAAAAAAGGCAAGAAGAACTGCGTACTTCAAATCATGCTCAAGATACGGCTTTCTACTGCTTCGGAATCCCACTCCTCATGAATGTTTTCGATGTCCATCACCTTATCCATGATCTTCTGTTGCTTCAATCCCAGTTGGAGTGCTTCACTGTAGGGCGTATGTGTGAATGTCACCATGGAGTATAGTGGGACCCACCTATCCGGATACTTGTCGTAGATCTTTTTTTCGATCTTTTTTCGAAGCAGAAAGTCAGGATCCCCTACAAGGTCTCTCATTTCGATGTAGTTTTTCAGCGCCAGGTCGGCGATGGCATCACCATTGGGTTTTCGGATCGTGCTGAACTGCGAGAATACTGTTCCCCATTCCTCGCCATGCGCCCCAACAAGCCTCCACCATTCCGAGCAATCTTCAAATCCGGCATTCATTCCCTGGCCGTAGAACGGCACAATGGCGTGGGCCGCATCTCCCATGAGCAGAATTTTGTCCTTGTAATTCCAGGGCTCACAACGGATGATACAAAGCGATGAGGTAGGATTGCTGTGATAGTCCTCAATCAGGTTTGGCATCAAAGGAAGGGCATCCGGAAATATTTCCGAGAAGAATGACTTGATCTTCTCATCACTGTCCAAACTCTCAAACGAACGCTCTCCTTCAAATGGAAAAAACAATGTGACTGTGAAACTCCCATCGAGGTTGGCCAGTGCGATCAGCATGTATTGGCCCCTGGGCCATATGTGCAGTGCATTTTTATCTATAAGATGCTCTCCTCCTTCTCCAGCTGGAATGATAAGTTCCTTGTACCCATGGGTCATATATGTCTGCGAAAAATTGAAGCGATCCATCTTCTGCAAACGCTGACGAACAGCCGAAAAGGCACCATCGGTCCCATAGATTCTGTCGGCCGAAGCTTTTACGATTTCACCTGGTTCATTCTCAAAGGTCAGTTCGTTGGTGTCTACATCGATGTCGAGGCAGCGATGGTTGAAGTAGAAGCTAACGTTGCCCATTTCAGCTGCTTTGAGCACCATCTTTCTATTGAGTTCGCCTCGTGAAACAGAATAGATAGCCTGACCTTCTTTACCGTATGCCTGGTGCGTAAGTTCACCCTCCACGGAGTGCATCAAGCGGCCGTACATGGGGATGGCGATAGAGCGAATCTCATCCGAAATCTCGGCTATGTCGAGTGCCTTCCAACCTCGGTCAGAAAGGGCGAGGTTGATCGACCGGCCCCCGATAAAGTCGACTTCTCGAATGTCGCCGCGTCGCTCGTACACGTGTACGTCATACCCTTTTTTGGCGAGAAGAATAGCCTGCAGGCCGCCCACCAGACCACCCCCTACAACAATCACCTTTTCCATTTCCAGCTTTTTGGCAAATTAATCAAGAAAGTGACAGATCACCACTGATTATGATCATTCTTGCCTGCGTTTCTCGTAGATCACGGTCTCGCTTCCGTGGTCGAAACTATTCCCGCGATAGATCATTCCGCAATTCTTCATTACCTCTATCGAACCCGCATTTCGAATGTCGGATTCCGCGATGATGACTTTCATTTTCAGCTCCGTAAGCCCATAATCGAGGCTAGCGCGTGCGCATTCCGTTGCATAACCTTTGTTCCAATAGTGCTTGAAAAGGCGATAACCCAGGTCGATCTCCCCGTTTTTCCTCTTTTTTAATCCGCACCAGCCAACGACTTCATCCGTCGTCTTTAATTGAACCAACCATCGACCAAAACCATGGACCCGGAAATGATCATAAGATGCGATAAAAGACTTGGTTTCTTCAACGTCGGCGAAGGGGCCGTCCCCGGTGTATTTAATCACGTCCGGATCAGAATTCAGGTTGTAAAGTACTTCGGCATCTTCCACGGCGTGCTCCCTGAGAATGCACCTCTCCGTTTCGATTACCGTCTTCATGAAGAAAGGAAGTTTGCCAGGCACTCACCAAATCGATAACAGTCGGTGAAAGAATTATAAAGTGGTACAGGTGCAATCCGTATCACATTTGGTTCACGCCAATCAGCGATTACGCCCATCTCGGTTAGCGCATCAAACATAGCCTTGCCTTGTCCGTGAACCAGAACGCTTAGTTGGGAGCCATGCTGAGCTTCAGTTTCAGGAGTGATGATCTCAAAGTCAACATTATCAAATCGACTGGCAACATCAACAATAACGAAGCGGAGGTATCGATTCAGAAGCACACTTTTCTTGCGAAGATTGTCTATGCCCGCTTCATCAAAGATGTCCAGCGAAGCCTTGTGGATGGCCATTGAGAAAACCGGCGCATTACTCAACTGCCACGACTCAGCCGATTTCATGGGCTTAAATTGAGGTTCCATCTTAAATCGTTCCACTTTATCGTGTCCCCACCATCCTGCAAATCTTACCGTGTCTTCGTGGTGGTGCTTCTCATGAACAAAAGCACCGGCTACACTTCCCGGGCCTGAATTCAGATACTTATAAGAGCACCACGCTGCAAAGTCTACATTCCAATCGTGCAAATGCATAGGAATATTGCCGGCAGCATGAGCCAAATCAAATCCACAAATGATGCCCAATTCGTTGGCTTTGGCTGCAATCGATTGCATGTCGAAGACCTGGCCGGTATAGTAGTTTACCCCACCGATCATGACCATGGCCAATTCGTCCGCGTGCCTATCCAATGCTTCAATTACATCTTCTTGTCTTACGGTATGTTCTCCATCCCTTGGGGTCAATTGAATGATGGCTTCCTCCGGGTCGTAGCCGCGAAATCGTGCTTGACTCTGGAGTGCGTATTGGTCGGATGGAAATGCCTTTTGCTCGCAGAGTATCTTGAACTTCGTTGCGGTAGGTCGATAGAATGACACCATCAGGAAGTGTAGGTTGCTTGTCAGGCCATTCATTGCCACAACCTCTGATTCCTTTGTGCCGACCAACCTCGCTAAAGATTGGGCAAACATCTCATGGTAGGCATACCATGGGTTCTTCGCATCAAAGTGCCCTTCCACTCCGTATTTGGCCCAATCGTCCAATTCCTGCTCGATGGCCTGGCGAGCAGTTTTCGGCTGGAGTCCCAAAGAATTTCCTGTGAAATAAATCACTTCACCAGCATGGTGCTCTGGGAAGATAAAACGATCGCGAAATGACTTCAATTCGTCACGTTCGTCCTCATGCCGGGCCCAGTCTGCACTATTTTCGAAAGTCATTGAGGAGGGTTTAGATTTGCCTCAAAAGTAGCCGATTTTGTATGTCCTATAAAGCCCAATTTGAAAGTCACAAATATGACCTGGCAAAGGGCATGAATCGACTGAGCACCAGCTACGACTTCTTCGCTTCGATATTATCGCTCGGCGCAGTGGGAAGGACAACCATGGCCGCGTGCCGAATGATTGGTCGACCCAAAAACCTCCTGGTGGTGGGCGGTGGCTCAGGCAGGCATTTGGAGGCTTTGATCCAGCGATCGGGCCACACCACCTACCTTGAGTTGTCAAATCGGATGATTGAAATTTCCCAACAAAGATTTGGCTCCCAGGAAATAACATTCCTATACGGTGATGAAAAAATCCTCGAAGGAGAATTCGATGTCATCCTTCTTCCATTTGTTTTGAACAGCTATGATCAAACACAGCTTCATGAAGTGCTTGTTCACCTAAAGCAACATTTGACCACAGATGGATTGATTGCGATCTCAGACTTCAACCCGAATGCTGGGTGGCTGCAACGTTTATACCGGGGGTTTCTTTACTGGGGCTTCAGAATACTAACCGGAGCAGGTGTGACAAAATTGGTTGACTACTTAAGCCTGCTGGAATCTGAAGGGTTTGAGGAAGTCGCTTCCAAGTCTTTTTTGGTGGGTAACTATCGCGCTTCGGTATTTATGAGAATCAACTGAGCAGTCCGACAAACAACAAAGGAGATTCAAAAGCAAGCGGATAGAGCAATTCGCTCGATTTTTTGCGCGGCCTCAAGAGCGCAACAAAGGCGGGAATTGTACTGACGATTTTTGGCCAAATAGGATCATGGATTAAAATCCAATTGCCAAGGATAAAAACGGCCAGCAAGAGCATAACCAATCGGCCACCCTTTTTCCAGCCCAAAACGCCACCTATAGTTTTAACCTTTAGACTTCGTTCGATTTGAGCATCTCTCATGTCGAACGGAATGGTAAGGGCAAATACAAATATGAAGCACAGTGCTATGGGCAGTGCGAAGTTTGAAAGCACTTTGTGGGCAAGCATCAGAGGTACGACGAAGGCGATATAGGTTACCACAAGAGAAATGAGAAATGTTTTTGTATAGTGAAAGTCCCTGAGTCTTTTTCCTCGACGAAGGGGATAGACATAGGCAAGTGCTACCAGCGTTGGGGCCACGAAAAACTGAATCCAAATGAGATTCCGGCTCAGGATGTACGCAGCAAGCAATCCAGACAGGAATATCATCCAACGAATCGCGAGTTGATTGCGAGAGATCCATTCATGCCTGCCGGTTCTCGAATGTTCATCAACATACCGGAGTCCCCTGATCGCATGTATACCATATAACGCGATCGTACATACACCAATTAGAAGACAATAAGTCCAATCGACAGACGGCAAAAAAGAGTACGCGTATTGTGTGAAGAAAAATAGAACGATCCCGACGAAGAGGTTCGAGAAAATGAAGGAATTCAGCAGATTCCTGAGCAAGGATTTAAAGATTTCCAGTCACTCCAAAGGCTGTTAGTGTGATGCCCCAACCGATAAAGGCCCCAGCTACGGCTTGAAGTACCTTTCTCTTTTTGGCTGTATCTTCAAAGCCACTTACATAGAACTCGTTGTTGATCAGATTGGCATCGCGCACCATACCTTCCTTGGCCTTAATCTTAGGGATTGAAGCTCCAAGGATCCCAACACCAAGCGAACCAAGCGAGATTGGAAAGCTCCCGCGACCAGCGGCAGTCCCACCTGCAGCAATAGCCAGGCCCGCAATGAAATTTCCGCGGCCTTTGTAGTTCTTGATAGCATCCTGGGCTCCGTAAACATAGTATTGCATCTCTTCGACCGACAAGTCCAATCCTATTTCAGGATTGGGTTTGTACAGCACTTTCTTTTCTCCCGATTTCTTGTAAACTGAATAGACTCTTTCCTTTTCTACTCTCCTCTGCTTGACCTTATCTCCCTTCTTGACATGATAAAGCAAAAAGACACCTTCCATTGAGGTGACCTTTCCCTCCAAAATACCACCATTAATCAGGTATATCTGATCCTGAGAAAAGCAAAAAAATGAAGTGAAAAAGACTAATGAGGAGAGCAGGAAGGCTTTCATTGCAGCGGTTTTGTGGAATCAAAAGTATAAATCTTGAAGGAGTATCACCGGACTGCCTTCAAAACGTCCTTCAGAAGCCAAAGCGCTCTATATTTGCGGGCTGTAATATTAGTACCATGACATCTTTTGCGCACAGACATATTGGTCCATCTCAAAAAGAAACCTCAGCCATGTTGGAGCAGGTGGGAGTGGGCTCGATGGACGAATTGATTGATGAAACAATTCCCGGCTCGATCAGACTCGATGGTGACCTCAATTTGAGTCCTGGAATGTCGGAGGCCGAATACCTCAAGCACGTCGATGAGCTTGCTAATAAAAATAGGGTGTTCGCAAACTTTCTGGGGATGGGGTACTACGGAACGATTACTCCTTCTGTTGTAAAAAGAAATATTCTAGAAAACCCGGGTTGGTATACCGCCTATACACCGTATCAAGCTGAAATATCGCAGGGTAGATTGGAAGGACTGCTAAACTTTCAAACAATGGTCAGTGACCTCACGGGCCTCGAATTGGCCAATGCCTCTCTTTTGGATGAAGCCACTGCTGCAGCAGAAGCCATGATCATGCTTTATAATGGCAGGTCGAGGGCAGCTGTGAAAGAAGGAAAAACAGAATTTGTGGTATCGGAAAGCATATTTCCTCAAACCAAGGATGTGCTAAAAACAAGGGCAATTCCCCTGGGTATTGAACTCACATTTGTAGACGTGCTCAATCATACACTGAGCGACAAAGCATTTGGCGCGATGGTTCAATATCCCAATGACTCCGGTGCCATTGAAGATTACAAGGCTTTCACGGAAGCTTGTCATGGAATGGAGGTCGCAGTGGTTGCCGCTTGTGACCTACTTAGCCTCACCATGATTACTCCTCCCGGAGAATGGGGTGCCGACGTTGCGGTTGGGAACAGCCAGCGTTTTGGAGTACCCATGGGATTTGGTGGCCCGCACGCTGCATTTTTTGCAACGCACGAAAACTATAAAAGACACATCCCAGGCCGTATCATAGGAGTCTCAGTCGACAAGCAAGGTGAAGTAGGATACAGGATGGCTTTGCAAACCCGCGAGCAACACATCAAACGAGAAAGAGCTACTTCCAATATTTGCACCGCACAAGCATTGCTCGCCATCATGGCTGGAATGTATGCAGCATATCATGGTCCTGATGGTTTGAGGGCAATAGCAGAGGAAGTCAATGCTAAGACCAGAATGGTGGCTGGGCAGCTCGCTGCATTGGGATATACAGTAATCGACGAAAACTATTTCGATACGATAAGGGTGAGGGTAGAAGGTGATATCAATAGGTTGGCGCAGGTCCTTATTGATGCCGAGATCAACGTGCGCTATTTCGGCGATGAAACGATTGGTATTTCTATGGACGAGTCTCATGATGAGGAAACCATCAATAGGTTGATATCGGCTTTTGCTTCCTATGCCGGAAAAGACAAATCCAATAGTGCCCTTGTGGCCGAGAGCAGCATTCCACCGTTTGCACAGCGAACTTCGGAATATCTTACGCATCCTACGTTTCACCGCTTCCATTCAGAATCTGAAATGATGCGTTATATGAAGCGTCTTGAGAACAAGGACATCTCTCTTACGAGAAGCATGATTTCGCTTGGTTCCTGTACCATGAAACTCAATGCAGCCACGGAACTCTACCCGATTTCCAATCCGAGTTTTGCCAATCTCCACCCATTTACTCCGACCGATCAAACAACAGGATACAAGGAGATGATCGATGAATTGGAATCCGTACTGTGCGAAGTCACCGGATTTGATGCAGTCTCTTTTCAGCCGAATAGCGGTGCCCAGGGGGAATATGCCGGCCTGATGGTTATCCGAGCTTACCACGAATCCAGAGGTGATCATAGTCGGAATGTCGCCCTTATTCCCGCTTCAGCACATGGTACCAATCCGGCCTCGGCCGTAATGGCAGGAATGCAAGTGGTGGTTGTTAAAACCGACGAGCATGGAAATATCGATGTTGCAGATCTCCGGGAGAAAGCAGAAACGCATAAGGATGCCCTTGCAGCATTGATGGTTACTTATCCGTCTACCCATGGTGTGTTTGAAGAATCTATCATGGAAGTGACGGACATCATTCACCAAAACGGGGGCCAGGTTTACATGGATGGGGCCAATATGAATGCGCAGGTGGGACTCACCAACCCGGGTAAGATTGGCGCCGATGTTTGTCACTTGAACTTGCACAAGACATTCGCCATTCCTCATGGAGGTGGAGGCCCGGGGGTAGGCCCTATTGGTGTAGCCAAACATCTTGTCGATTTTCTGCCAGGCCACGCCGTAATTGACATCAATAAGACCCAAAGTGCTGTATCTGCGGCACCATTCGGATCCTCACTCATTCTATTGATCTCATACGGCTATTGCAAGATGCTGGGACGTGGGGGATTGCGTGCATCTACGGAATATGCAATTCTCAATGCCAACTACATCAAATCCAAACTGCATGGTCACTACGAAGTGCTTTATGCAGGCAGCCAAGGGCATGTAGCGCACGAGATGATCCTCGATTGTCGCGACTTCAAGAAGACCGCCAAAGTTGAGGTAGAGGACATCGCCAAACGTTTGATCGACTATGGCTACCACGCCCCGACTGTTTCATTCCCAGTGGCCGGAACATTGATGATCGAACCAACGGAGAGTGAGTCGAAGGAAGAGCTCGATCGCTTTTGTGATGCACTCATCCAAATCCGAAAGGAAATCGCTGAAGTGGAGAGTGGGGAATCAAGCGATGAAAACAACGTGCTCAAAAATGCTCCTCACAAGGGAGAGTTGCTTGTGGCAGATGAATGGAATTTCCCTTATTCAAGGTCAAAGGCAGCATATCCGGTTGATTGGTTGAAGGAAAACAAATACTGGCCACCCGTAGGTCGTATCGACAATGCATACGGCGATAGAAATCTTGTATGTGTTTGCCCACCGATGGAGTCCTACGAAGTGCTAGCCTAATTCCGGATTTTGATTTTCGAGGAGTTTGAATCGAAACTAAAGAAGCGATTTGCCACAGAAGGGCCTGCAGGTGAAGACGCTCAGTACGAGCTTGCTCCTCAACATCGCTCCAGAATTACAGACGAAGAGAAGAAGAGGGCGAAACACAGCGCTGTACTGGCTTTGGCTTTTCCGGTAGAAGCGCAAACTCATTTGTGTTTCATCCAGCGCAATTCATACAAGGGTGTACACAGCGCGCAAATCGGGTTTCCTGGAGGTAAGAAAGAAGACTTCGACGATTCCCTGGAAGATACCGCGTTGAGGGAAACAAAGGAAGAAGTTGGGGTGCTACCTGGGCAGGTCGAGCTCATAGGCCAGCTTACCGAACTGTACATACCACCCAGCAATTTTTTGGTTCGACCCTTTGTGGGCCTTACAAGGCAGGAACCGGTCTTCAAAATCGACCCCCGGGAAGTATCCAGTGTGTTGTCTATCAGTGTGTCCAAACTTTTTGATGATCGCTCAATTGTGGACACTGAAGTCGAGGTTGGATTGGGAAAAATCAAGATCAAAACGAGGGCTTTTGACGTCGATGGTCACATCATTTGGGGAGCCACTGCAATGATGTTGAGCGAACTCAAGGCCATGATGGTTTAGCCTTATCTTTGTAGCCATGAATGTCCAACATATACTCAAAGATCACAACCTGAGGTCGACCATAGCACGGGCAAGAATGTTGGAGTTTCTAGTGCAGCGCAATGCCTCTGTAGGCATATCTGAGATCAACAAACACTTTGCGGAGGACTTTGATCGAGCCACTATTTATCGCACTATCAAATCATTTCAATCTTCTGGTATTGTACATCAGGTGCTCGATCCCGTTGACGGGAATCTTTACGCGCTCTGTTCGTCTTGTGGGGTGGAACACCATTCTGATGAGCATGTGCACTTTAAGTGCACCATTTGCGGGAACTCCACTTGCATTGAGGAGATTCATATTCCGGAAGTTAAGTTGCCAAAGGGTTATGTTTTGACCGATTCCAATATGCTTTTGGAAGGGGTTTGTCCCAACTGCGCAAACTAATCTTTGCAACACAGTTGCAAGTACCGGATTAAATCTATATTTGCCCCGTGACACGGGTGCGGATAATGTTTAAGAAATGGTATGGTGACCTCTTGGGTATCGGCGCCTCGGTGCTTTGTTTGATCCACTGCCTCATTCCTCTCATGGTGGTGACGAGTGGTTCACTCGCCCACGAGTTGACGCACAACGTTTGGGTTGATGTTCTCTTCCTTTCGCTCAGTGGATTGGCTGTTTGGTTTGTGTCCAAAACGCACGCCAGGAAAGAGATCAAGGCCATGCTTTGGATTTCCTACATCTTACTGGTACCCTCCATAGCATTACACGATGTGGTATTCTTCCAGGTTGTTTCCTACCTCGCCGCTCTAGGTTTGATTTCCACTCATTTCTGGAATCTACTCCTCCATTTTCGCAGGGCTTCGGTCCGTGTAGCCTAGTTTGATAGATGGTCTGTGGACTTTACCAGTGGGGAAGCTGGACCTGCTCTATGTTCTACATTTGCGATCATCACAAACGAATACGCTATGAAAAAAATCACTTGGCTATCCTTGGCCGTCGCTGTTACACTAGGATCGTGTACTGGCGGTGCAGACCAAGCAGAAAAAAACGAAGCAGAAATGACGATTAGGGAAATTCCATTGGAAGACTTTTTTAAGAACTCCGAACAAACAAGTTTCAAGATCTCTCCAGACGGGAACTACTACTCGTACATGGCTCCTTACGAAAGCAGAATGAATGTTTTCGTTCAAAAAATTGGATCGGAAGAAAGCACACGATTGACCGACGTTACAGACCGTGATATTGCAGGATACATGTGGGCCAACAACAACCGCATCCTCTACCTCAAGGACAATGGTGGTGATGAAAACTACGGTCTTTATGGAGTGGACATCGATGGGCAAAATGCCATGACGCTCACAGCGGAAGAAGGCGTTAAAACCCAATTGATCGACGACCTCGAAGATCAAGATGAATTCATCATGGTTGGGCTCAATAAACGCAATCCGCAAATCTTCGATCCGTATCGATTGAATATCGTGTCCGGCGAGATGACCATGCTCGCGGAAAACCCGGGAAACATCAGTGGATGGATTACCGACCACGATGGTAAACTGAGGATGGCGGGAGCTACTGATGGAGTTAACACTTCCTTGCTTTATCGTGAGACGGAACAGGATGATTTTGAAGTGATCCTCACCACAAACTTCAAAGAGAGCATGGATCCATTGTTCTTCACCTTCGACAACAAAAACCTATATGTATCAAGCAATATAGGTCGCGACAAGGCTGCAATAATGGTATACAACATTGCCGACCGCAAGACCACTGACTTGATATTCGAGCATCCTGAAGTTGACGTGAGCGGATTGAACTATTCTAGAAAAAGGAAGGTGTTGACCACTGTTTCTTACTACACTGATAAACGATTCCGCAAGTTTCTGGATGAGGAGACAAAAGCGTGGTTTTCGAAACTGGAAGCAAAACTTCCCGGAGTTGAAATCGCTCCCTCATCTATGAGTAAGGACGAAACCAAAATGATCGTACGCACTTATAGCGACAGGTCAAGAGGATCTTACTACTTCTACGACGTCAATGAGGACCGACTTGAAAAATTGGTTGAGGTCAGCCCATGGATCAACGAGGACGAAATGGCTGAGATGAAGTCGGTGCAATACAAATCCCGTGATGGTTTGACCATTAACGGTTACCTCACTTTGCCTAAAGGAAAAGAAGCGAAGAACCTTCCGGTAGTTGTCAACCCACATGGTGGACCGTGGGCCAGGGATTACTGGGGTTTCAACCCGGAAGTGCAATTCCTTGCGAACAGGGGATTCGCCGTTCTGCAAATGAATTTCAGAGGCTCGGTTGGATACGGACGCGAATTCTGGGAGAAGTCATTCAAGCAGTGGGGCCAGGCTATGCAAAATGATGTGAGTGATGGTGCAAAATGGCTCATCAACGAAGGAATCGCAGACCCAAATCGTATCGCCATTTACGGAGGAAGCTACGGTGGGTATGCAACGCTTGCAGGCCTTACTTACTCACCTGAATTGTATGCATGCGGTGTGGATTATGTTGGAGTTTCTAATCTCTTCACATTCATGGAAACCATTCCACCTTACTGGACTCAATACCTTGAAATGCTCTATGAAATGGTTGGACACCCTGAGGCTGACAGTGCCATGTTGGCTCAGTACTCTCCGGCGCTCAATGCCGAACTGATCAAAGCTCCATTGTTTATCGCTCAGGGAGCGAATGATCCAAGAGTGAAAAAATCCGAGAGCGATCAGATGGTTGAAGCCATGAAGCAGCGAGGTGTAGAAGTCGAATACCTCGTTAAAGACAATGAAGGTCATGGATTCCGTAACGAGGAGAACCGGTTTGAATTCTACCGTTCAATGGGAGCCTTCCTTCAGAAAAACATCGGAGATACTCCTGCTGAAGAAATGGCAGCTGAGTAATCTCTTAAGGTTAAATCAAAAGAAAAGCCCTGCTCTTCTCCGCTAAAGTTATGGCGGACAAAGGCAGGGCTTTTTTGTTATCTATTTTCTTACCTGCGCTCGCCACTTCTCAATGTCCTTCATCATCGTTTCCTTGAAGTTGAAGGGGCGTTTCTCTTCGGTGTAATACTGTTCGCCTTTGTCAAGCGATACTTGCGCCGTGACCAAGGCATCTTCATGGGATCCTTTGGCCGCTTGAATCTTGGCCTTCACCCAATAAGAATACCAATAGTCGGCAATGGAAATGGCTTTCTCAATGTAGGACATCGCTTCGTCGTGCATGCCTTTGTTGTTGAGGTAGTTTGCACCATTCTGATAAGCGCGGTATTCTCCTTCTTTAAGTTCGGAAATGGCCTTTTCGATATTGGCCATGGCTAGCGCATGATCGTTGGTTTTGATCATGATTGGGAAATTCAGGTGGTCCCATTTGAAACTCAGGATGCCTACTTCTTCCATTAAATGATCAAAACTGAATGTGAAACATTCAACTTCCTCCGGAGTTGGCATCGGAGGCATTTTCACGCGAAGCACGTCCTGGAGGCTATCGTATTTTGACGTACCCCAGAGCTCTGTTTCCTTATTTAGGATGATGGTCCATTCCTGTTCGGAAGGAATGGTGAAGAGTGAATATTCACCCGCCGGAACCGGCTTTTCCATAAACATCACATCATTGCTGAATTGAATCCTTGTGCACTTGTTCGCACCCGTTCTCCAAATCTTCTCGTACGGGACAAGGTCGCCAAAAATCACCCTCCCTTTCTTGCAAGGTCGTGAGTATCGTACGGTCACTTCAGTCAAACCTATGGTTTGGGTGATGACAGCATCAGGACTGGGTTTGGGTAGTGTTTGTGCATCAGCTTGCATTGAAAACAGACCAAAACCCATCATGGCAAAAAGTAAATTCTTCATAGTTTTATGTAAATGATTGATGGCAAATGTAACTTCTCAACCGATACCTAGAGAAGTTGTTCAATTAGAAGCAATTGGAGAAAATATCATACCGCTTTAGAATTAAAGTTCTGGGAAGGGTGCAGGGAGTCTGGTTTAGAAAGAGCACTCAAGAGGCCGCTGCACAATTTGAAATCAATGGTTGGGTTAAGAATCTGGATGATGGCAGCGTGGCTACGGAGATTGAAGGGTCGCTGGATTCATGCGCTGAAATGATGAAGTGGCTCGAAAAGGGCTCACCGCTTTCTGAGGTAGAGTCTCTTGAAATAGAGCAAATTGCCCCCCTTAATGACACTTACTTCACCATAGCGTATTGACGAATCAACGAAAAAATTAGACAAGCCTAAAAAAAATTGTAGATAAGTCTAATATCTTTTTTAGATTTGTGAAATATGAGAGTATGGCTCATCATTTCACTTCTGATTTTGTGTGGTTTAGGTCTGGATGCACAGACTGTTTCAGGCAGATTGATTTCTGGAAATAGGCCGATTGCCTTTGCTGTGATACAATCCAGCACTGGAGCGGGAGCCGTAAGCAAGCTCGATGGTCGTTTTGTGCTCGAGACCGACAAGGGCGATCAATCCATTTACTTTCAAGCGCTTGGATATGCGAGTGATACACTCAAGCTGAAAGTCAACAATGATGTAGATCTGGGAGACTATGGACTAAAGGAGGAATCTTTTGGTCTCGGTGAGGTAGTAGTGACCGGCACCATGAGGCCAACCCTTGTGTATGATGCACCGATTAAAATCAATGTGGTCGGCGAGCGATATTTAAGGAAGCTCAGCAACCCGGTTAACTTGGTTGAGTCGATGAACTTGGTTCCTGGCGTACAGGAGGTGGTGGCATGTGGAGTGTGCTTCACCAACAATATTAGCATCAATGGATTGCCTGGGCAATATACCGCAGTACTCATAGACGGTTCCCCAATGTATGGCAATTTGTCCGGCATATATGGGCTGAATGGAATCTCCAACCAAATGATCGAACAGATTGAGATCATTAAAGGTCCGAACTCCACCCTGTACGGGTCTGAGGCCATGGCAGGTGTGATCAACATTATTACCAAGGATCCTGAGCTTCAGCCCACACTGGCTGTGGATGTGATGGGTACATCGCATCTCGAAGCTTTTACCAACATCAGTCACCGCGGAAAGGTTGGTAAATGGACAACATACACTGGCATCAACACGGCCTACCTCAACCATTTCGAAGATGCCAATGAAGATGGATTCAACGATGAGATCAACATGGACCGCATCGGGGTTTTTTCCAAGTGGACGCGAAAAAGTAAAAAGGGTTACAAAACCACCGTCAACGGAAAGGTCTATTATGAGGATCGCAGAAACGGGGTAGAGGAGTACCTCAAGAATAGAGCCTATAGCGAGATACGTGGCAACGATTCCATTTATGGTGAGAGCATCCTTACAAATCGATATGAAGTATTCGGAACCAGCCAGCTCTCGAAGGGGCTTCACTTCGATTTCTCAACCAGCCTCCATGACCAAAACAGCTACTACGGAGACAGCTATTTTGAAGCGAGGCAAATTCTTGGATTCTCTAACCTCCGCTGGCTCAAGCAAACAAAATCACACTCCTTCACTTCAGGCCTCACGGTGAGAGCCGATCACTACGATGACAATACATTCATCACGGAGGATGGATCGGTCAACAAACCACTGATACAGGTCACACCTGGGGTGTTTGTTCAGGACGAATGGAGAATGGACGAGCAATGCACATTCATGCCCGGACTGCGCCTGGACTACTACAGCGAGCACGGTTTGATATTCTCACCCCGATT
Organism: Salibacteraceae bacterium; assembly: GCA_965267285.1. Taxonomy (GTDB): domain Bacteria; phylum Bacteroidota; class Bacteroidia; order Flavobacteriales_G; family Salibacteraceae; genus UBA4419. The sequence continues at coordinate 298,481 of OZ253948.1, forward strand.
GAGCTATAAGCTCAAGCTTGGGGAATGGACTAATATTCGATTGAATACCGGAACGGGCTTCAAGGTGGTCAACTTATTTACCGAGGATCATGCCTTCGTGACAGGTCAGCGACAGGTGGAAATTTTGGAGGAATTAAACCCAGAGCGGTCGTTGTCCGGAGATCTCAATATATTCCATGTCTTCAGCATGGGCAAATCCACGGGCACCATCGACGCCGGAGTTTTTGTTCATCATTTTACAAACAAAATCCTTCCGGACTATAGCCAGGAGGGCAAGATTCTCTATGCTAATGCAGGAGGATTTGTCCAGAGTCGTGGGGTAAACCTAAGCATTGGTCAACAGTACGAAAGTGGGTTGAGTTGGAATGCCACGGCCAACTTCCTGGAAGTTTTTGAAAAAGAAGATGAGGTGAAGTCTGCGGTTCCCTTTGCCCCGGAGTGGACCATAATGACCAATATATTGTATGGGCTCAAGAAGTATGACCTCAACTTTGGTTATGTGCTGAGGTATACCGGACCCATGACACTTCCACAGGTTTTTGACTTGGATGAAACCGGACAGCCCCTGGTTACTTCGAGAGCAACTATTTCAAAGCCTTTTGCCTTGCATAGCCTGCAGGTTAGCAAGGGATTTGCCAAGCAAGGACTTTCCGTTTACGGGGGGGTAAGAAACCTGTTTGGTTACGTTCAACCCAGTTCACCACTTGTTGGGTACAACGATCCAAATTCAGCACCGGGATTCAGTGAATACTTTGACACAAGCTACGCCTACAGCCCAAGTATCGGCAGGGAATTCTACGTGGGGCTGAGATGGAATCTCGACCCAAGGTCAAGGCGCTAATGCCTCTTCCCGGCGTAAGTTTTTCATTTTCCTCAACGCTACATCAAGGTCATTGACACGTTCGATGCGCAAGTACAGTTTCTGATTCTTCTGCTTCATCATCACTTCTCTTGGATTGGTTTTGAGGTGCTCAAGGATATGTTGGAATTGTGATGATTGGAAGTAGGGGCTATCCTCCTCGTCCGGGAAATAAGCGATCATTCTGGATTTCTTGAGCACGACTTTCTCAAAGCCAATTTCCTTTGCGACTCTTCTCAGTCGAATCAGATTCACCATACGCAAAACCTCCTCAGGTGCCGGGCCAAAGCGATCGACCAAACGTTCCAGGTATTCCTGGAGGGACTTTTCATTTTCTATGCCGGAGAGTTCCTTGTACAATTCGAAGCGCTCATCGATTTGATTCACATAATTATGCGGGATGTTAAACTCCAGATCGGTATCTATCTGCACATCCTTGGCAAGTCTCTTCTTGGCTTCCAATTCTTCTTTGAATACGTCTTTAAACTCGTTTTCCTTCAATTCCTGGATGGCCTCGTCAAGGATCTTATGGTAGACGTCCAATCCTACTTCCGAGATAAACCCAGACTGTTCTCCACCGAGCAGATCTCCGGCGCCGCGGATATCGAGGTCGCGCATTGCAATGCTGAACCCACTTCCCAGGTCGGAAAATTGTGCAATGGCCTTTAGTCTTTGCCGGGCTTCCTTGGTGAGGCTGGAAAGGGGAGGTGATAGCAGGTAGCAGAAAGCCTTCTTATTGCTCCGCCCCACACGGCCCCGCAATTGGTGCAGGTCGCTCAGGCCGAAGTGATTTGCCTGGTTGATGATGATGGTATTGGCATTTGGAATATCGAGCCCGGATTCGATAATGCTGGTGGAAATCAAAACATCGAATTCATGTTGTATGAATTGCATCATTACTTTCTCAAGCTTGGCACCTTCCATCTGCCCATGCGCTATTCCAATAGTCACATTGGGACAAAACTTTTGAACCATGCCGGCCACTTCCTGGATATTCTGAATCCTATTGTGAACGAAAAAAACCTGCCCGTTCCTGGCCACTTCGTAGTTGATGGCATCCCGAATCACATGCTCAGAAAAGGCCTTCAATTCCGTTTGCACGGGCAAACGGTTTGGAGGCGGTGTCTTGATGCTTGACAAATCTCTCGCGTTCATCAATGAGAACTGTAGGGTACGCGGGATTGGCGTTGCGGTGAGTGTAAGTGTATCTACATTCGTTTTCACCGTTTTGAGCTTGTCCTTTACGGCAACCCCAAATTTTTGTTCTTCGTCCACGATGAGCATGCCGAGATCCTTGAATTTCACATCATTGCTCACCAGGCGGTGCGTTCCGATGATGATATCCGTCTTTCCTTCCGCCAATTTCCTGAGCGATTCACGTTGTTGGGCCGACGACTTAAAGCGGTTGATGTAATCTACTTCTACAGGAAAATTTTCAAGCCGCTTGGAGAATGTCTTGAAATGTTGATAGGTTAGAATGGTGGTTGGTGCCAGCACCGCCACTTGTTTTCCATCCGCGGCCGCCTTGAATGCAGCCCTGATAGCTATTTCTGTCTTTCCAAACCCGACGTCACCACAAATCAATCGATCCATTGGAGCTTCCGCTTCCATATCGGTCTTTACATCTTCTGTTGCCTTTTCCTGGTCCGGAGTGTCTTCGTATAAGAAGGATGCTTCCAACTCATGTTGCAGGAATGAATCTTCACTGTAACGGAATCCTTTTTTGGCTTTTCTCTCCGCATACAGTTTGATGAGATCGAAGGCGATCTCCTTGACTTTCTTCTTGGTTTTGGCCTTGAGTCTCTTCCAGGCCGGGGATCCCAGTTTGCTGATTTTTGGAGCCTTGCCTTCCTTACTTGTATATCGTGAAATTCGATGAAGTGAATGGATGCTCAGATAGAGCAGATCCCCACCGGAGTACAGGATCCTTACCGCCTCTTGTTTCTTGCCATTGACGTCGATCACCTCCAGTCCATCGTACTGACCATGGCCGTGATCGATGTGCACCACAAAGTCTCCTTTTTTGAGTCGGGTCAGGTCTTTCAAGGTAAGTGCCTGCTCATTTTTCTTGTACCCTTCTTTTAGATGGAATCGGTGATAACGATCGAATATCTGGTGGTCGGTATAACAGGCAACTTTCAGATCGAGGTCAAGGAATCCTTCGTGAATGGGAAACAGAACGGTTTCAAACTGAACCTCCTGATCGATGTCGTCGAAGATGGCGTGCAGGCGTTCAATTTGATGGGCAGAACTACTGAAGATGTAATTCTTCACCCCAGCCTTGGTATTCTTCTTAAGATCATCGGCAAGCAATTCAAAGTTCTTGTTGAAATGTGGCTGCGGCTTCTGGTTTGAAAACAAGCTGTGCGCATGCTCCAGATGACGATTGATTCCAAATTCAACGACTCGGTGATCCTCAAGATTTTGTTCCAAAACCCTTCCTGTACTATACAACTGATCAGGTGGAATAAAGTCATCGGCCTTATCGAGCGAAGCGTACTTTTCTGCAGCTCGATCATATTCCTCATTCATCTTCTCCAAGGTAAACGCCACATCCTTGATCCAGACATGTGCCTGAGCACCGAGGTATTTTAGAAAGGGAACAATTTGAGTTTCGCTTTTGCGATCATGGAGGTTTGGAAAGACCTTAAGTCGATGCATGGACTTCTTTGATAGTTGCGTATAGGCATCAAACACGCGAATACTCTCTACCTCATTGCCGAAAAACTCCAACCTGAACGGGTCGTCGTTGGAATAAGAAAATACATCCATGATGCCCCCGCGGATGCTAAACTGTCCCGGCCTGTAGACAAAGTCAGTCTGCTCAAATCCGAGATCGAAAAGTGTTTCCTGCAAGAATTCTATACCTACGTCATTCCCTATTTCTACCTCAACACTTGACTGGGTAAAACCCTTCTTTGAAATGACATTTTCACTGAGAGCCTCGGGGTACGAAACGATGACCTTGATCTTACGCGAACTCATCAAAGCCTCCAGCGCCTCAGTTCGAAGAAGAATGTTTTCGTCCTGGCTTATTTCCTGCTCATAGGCATATCGATTGGCGTCAGGATAGAAGTACACATTCTTCTCCTTGAGTAGTGAGGTCAGTTCGTTCTGGAAATAGGCCGCCTCTTCTTTGTCGTTGAGGACAAAAAGGTGTGTGCCCTCATTACGTTCTACATAAGGCGCAGCGACCATTGAAATACTCGATCCTGCAAGGCCACCGATATAAACTTGATTGCCTTCGTCGAGGTAAAAGCCGAGATCGTTGAGGAGGGCAGCTTTTTCAAACAAGTTGGAGATAGCGGAAGACATGGGAGTGCGTTCTACCCCAGGAAGGATTCTAACTTCTCTACCATTTCACTGCTGCCCACGATGTAGGGTGTGCGCTGGTGAAGTTCCGAAGGCTCAAGGTCGAGAATGCGGGTATGCCCATCGCTTGCTTTTCCGCCTGCTTGTTCGGCAATAAATGCAAGTGGATTGCACTCATAAAGCAGCCTCAATTTACCCTTTGGAGAAGACTTTGTTTTTGGATAGATGTATACCCCTCCTTTTATCAGATTTCTGTGAAAGTCCGAGACCAGGGAGCCGATATATCTCGCTGTCATAGACTGACTTTTACAGTGATCTAGATAGTCCCTCAATCCGGACTCAAAGTGTTCGTAGTTTCCTTCGTTAATGGAATAAATCTTACCTCCCTCCGGGAATGTCATGTTTCGGTGCGAAAGGCAGAATTCGCCAATGGACGGATCCAAGGTGAATCCATTGACCCCCTTACCGGTGGTGAGCACGAGCATGGTGGAGGAACCGTATACCACATAGCCGGCGGCTACCTGTTCACTTCCTTTTTGAAGAAAATCTCCGAGCTCTATGCCTTCATCCCTTGTTTTGCGCCTATAAATCGAAAATATCGTGCCGATGGATACATTGACATCAATATTGCTCGAACCGTCCAGCGGATCGATAAGCATCACATACTTTGATGCTTTCGACACATCATTGTCAAATTCGATGTAGTCTTCATTCTCTTCCGAAGCTACCCCACGAACCTCAGCTCCATTCTTGAAAATATTGATGAAGATATCGTTGGCGTATACGTCCAATTTTTGCTGCGTTTCACCTTGCACATTATCTTTCTCGGTAGCGCCAAGAATATCTACCAGCCCGGCCTTGTTGACTTCGCGGTTGACAATCTTGGCTGCAATTTCAATATCCCGAAGCAGGCTGGAAAGCTCGCCGGAAGCGTAAGGAAAGTCTGCTTGTCTTTGAAGAATGAATTCACTGAGTGTGGTCACCCCATGCATGGCGCAAATATCGCATTTCTCCTTAAGGGCGATTACTATTTTTGAGACATGAGTAACATCCATATTCGACGCGGTACAGAGGCCGATCTGCCCCAAGTTTTAGATCTGATAAAAGAACTGGCTATCTACGAAAAAGCGGAAGGGGAGGTCATCAATACCGTGCAACAATTGACCGAAGATGGTTTTGGGGACAATCCCATTTATGGCCTGTTTGTAGCTGAACTGGATGGTCAAATCCAGGGCATCTCATTGTACTACACCAAGTACAGCACGTGGAAAGGTAGGTGCATTTTTTTGGAAGATATTATCGTAAATGAAGAGCACAGGGGAATGGGATTGGGTTCTCAACTATTTGATCGGACAGTACAACTGGCGGAGTCTCTCGGAGTAAAAAGACTCGAGTGGCAAGTACTGGATTGGAATCAATCAGCCATTGAATTCTACAAGAGAAAAGGGGCGATTGTTGAGCCAGAATGGGTCAATATGAAAATAGTTTTCGATTGACGAATCCTATCGCGATTTTTTGCGTAAAGAATTTCAGACCCTGACTGAGCCCTTCGGACTGCGAGGAGTGTTTTTAGAACATTGATCGCACAGAAATGAAACTCAGAGTAATCGTGGCGGATGAGGATCCCGCGGGGCGAGCAGCCCTTTTAAAGAACCTCAATGAATATGACGAATTTGTAGAAGTAGTGGCCGTGAGTAAAACGGCACAGGAATCGCTTCAGCACATAGAAACATACAACCCGCATCTGGTCTTTTTGGACATCCAGATGTACGGGGTCGCCAACCTCCAAATACTCCAATCATTTCAGGACCGACAATGGTTGTTTGTCCTGATCACAGCCTACTATCAGTACGCCTACAAGCCACTCAAAGAACAGGCATTCAGCTATATGTTGAAACCCATCGGTAGAAGTGAGTTCTGCCAGATTATGGACGATGCGCTGGAATACTATCACATCAAAAAGGCGAAACAGAAGGGAGGCAAAATCATAGGTGTCAAGACAGCGGACGGCTTTATTATGATCAAACAATCCGAAATTGTTTTTGCCCGAGCCGACGGGAATTATTCAACCATATTCCTCAAAAATGGAAAGCGCATTACGCTTGTGCGTTACCTAAAAGATGTAGACCAACAGCTCACTCACGATTATTTCTTCCGTATCGGTCGCTCTGTAATCATCAATTTAAACTGCATTGAGAATTACTGGCGTGAGAAAAAAAGCATACTCCGCATGATCAGTGGTCACGAAATTGAGCTGGGGAGGGAGCACCGCAAGCGACTTGAAGACAAGATGATCTTGATCTAGTCGGGCTTACTTTCAATTTTTATCTTTCCACCCGCTGATGAAAGTATTCAAGTTTGGTGGGGCATCGGTAAAGGATGCGGATGGGGTTCGGAATGTGGCTCGAATCCTCAATTCCTATGTGCAAGACAGGGTTGTAGTGGTAGTGTCGGCCATGGCCAAAACAACCAACGATATGGAGCGTGTGGTGGACCTTCAATTCAAGGAGCAATACACCGACGCATTGGAACAACTGAACCAGGTCAAGGAATTTCACTTCGACATACTCGGCCAGCTTGGTCTCAAAGACACAACGATCATCGACAAAATCTTCGACTACGCCAAGAGCAGACTAGATGCTAAGATCGATGAGAACTACGACCAACTCTATGATCAGATAGTACCTATTGGGGAATTATGCTCGACAAAAATCATCTCCGCATTTCTGGAAAATGAAAATCAAAAAAACATTTGGCTCGATGCTCGAAGTTTGGTCTTAACCAACCAAAACTATCGAAGCGCAGAGGTAGATTGGGTCAAGTCCGAAAAGAAAATCCTCGACACGTTTCAAACCGCAGGACCAAACAAACTTTGGATTACCCAGGGTTTTATTGGAGGAACGGAAGAAGGTTACATCACGACTCTGGGAAGAGAGGGAAGTGACTATTCCGCTGCGGTACTCGCCTCTGTTCTGAAAGCGGATGAGGTGGTGATATGGAAGGATGTTCCCGGTATGCTCAACGCGGATCCAAAGTATTTTGACAACACCGAAATTCTGAAGAACATATCGTATCGCGAGGCTACGGAATTGGCTTATTACGGCGCATCTGTTATCCACCCAAAAACGGTCAAACCCCTTCAAAACAAAGGGATCCCTCTCTATGTCAAGAGCTTTGATAACCCTTTGGAAAAGGGAAGTCTGATCAATGAAAATGGGGATAAAGACAGTTTATTGCCCTCTTATATTGTGAAGGAAAATCAGATCATGATTTCCATATCACCCAAGGATTATTCCTTCATGGTTGAGCACAATTTAAGTGATGTATTTTCGACCTTTTCCAAACATGGCGTTTCGATTGCCATCATGCAAAATTCGGCACTCAGCTTTACGGCCATTTTCGATTGTAGTGAAAGAATACTTGAGGCCATGGTAAGGGAACTACAACGAACCTATCGGGTAAAATACAACGAAGGACTGTCACTTCTCACAGTACGACATTACAGTGAAGACGTTTTGAAAGAATTGGTCAAAGGGTTCCTGGTGTTGTTGGAGCAAAAGACACGCGAGACGGCACGGTTCGTACTCAAGCGGAAAAGTGTCGGATAATTTTATTTGCCAATACGGTGGCCATTCTTTCATCCGATTCGTAGCTCCAACCTGCCACATGTGGAGTAAGCAAAACGTTGGGAGCTGAACGCAAGAAGCTCAGAGCCCGGGATTCCCAATTGATCTTTTCGAAGCTGCTTCCTTCCAAATCCAAAACATCTATACCGGCCCCAATGACTTTTCCATTTTTTAGCAATGCTACGAGGCCATCGATGTCGAGTACATCCCCGCGAGCGGTGTTAAGTATGAGCACCGGCTTGGAGAATGATTCCAGAAATGAGCGGTCAATCAAGTTCTTGTTCTCGGGCAAATAGTTGATGTGGATGCTGAGGACATCTGCCTCGGACCTTAATTCATCCAGCGTTACTTCCTTCACCAGGTTTGACCCAAAGCCCGACTTGAATTTGTCGTTGGCAATAACCTTGGCTCCAAGCCCAGCGCACTTCTCTGCAAAGGATGATCCCATTTGTCCATAACCCAGTATGCCAATGGTCTTGCCCTTTATCTCTATACCCCAGTGTGCTGACCGTGACCAAATTCCATCCTGAATGGTGGCATTAGCCTGGGCAATTTTGTGACTAAGCGATAGCAGAAGCCCTAGTGTGTGTTCTCCAACGCTGTCGCGATTACCCTCGGGAGAATTGAACCACGGAATCTCTCTTGAGTCAAGATATTCCGTATCGATGTTTTCTAAGCCAGCGCCACTACGCCCAACGAATTTTAGATTTGGATGGGCATCGATGAAGGATCGATCCACTTTGAAGCGACTACGCAAGACGATACCGTCTGCACTCGGAAGCTTCGATCGGTATTCATCTGAAGAACTCAAATTTTCGACGGTCCAGCCGACTTCCTCGAAAGCTAGGTCCAGGGCTTGATTGATGCTATCCAGTACCAAGACGTGCATGGGCCAAAGTTAGCTGAACGTATCTTCCTTAGGAATATGACTTGTCGATGTTGTTTCTAATCCGCTGGAGCGTTTCAAAAAGCAATTGCAAATCCTCTTGCGGTATTTCGGCAGAAGCACTTTCCAATGCATCCTCTAGAACTGTCCTAAATTTTTCGGCCACTGCTTTACCGTCATCAGTAAGGTGCAGGACTTTGCTACGTCGATCTTCTTCAGAAGTTGTTCGCCTTACGAGATATCGTCGCTCTAATCCTTCCACCAAACGGCTGATTCCCGGCTTGTCTTTTTCCATCAAGTGGACGAAACGCTGCTGATTCATTCCGGGATTGTCGGCAATGAAAAGCAGTACGCGACCCTGCTCGGATGTCAAGTCCAGACCAGATTCAGCCGTACTGCGGGAAAGCAGGATTGAGAATGCGTGATGTGTTGTGGAGAGGTGATGGCTAAGGGAGTTTTCGAGGTAGGAGTTCATGCAAGCAATATATAGTTGCAATGATAACTATAATTAAGCAATTTGTTGGAATACAGGAGCTTGGAGCACTCCGCTCACCATCCTCCACTCTCCACTCTCCACTCTCATCAAGAGTACATCACATGCCCAATGGCGAAGTAGATGAGTAGACCGAGAATGTCATTGACTGTAGTGATAAATGGGCCAGTAGCGAGTGCAGGGTCGATCTTGTATCGATTGAGGACCAATGGAACAAAGGTTCCGAAGAGTCCTGCAAAAACGATTACGGCGAGTAAAGCCACGCTCACGGTATAGCTCAGGTTGAGTGAATCTGCCATGAAGAGATTATAGCCCAGGATAAGCAGTGAACAAACCAGGCCATTCAGAAATGCCACGCCAAATTCTTTCACGAGCTTTGGGAGTATGCCATCGCCAACAAAACTCTCATTGGCCAGGCCTTGAACGATAATAGCCGAAGACTGTACCCCTACATTTCCACCCATCGCCGCGATGAGCGGAATAAACAGGGCCATTTCGGGATGAATCTGGATCTCGGTTTCATACATACCGATTACTTGTGCTCCAAAGATTCCCCCCAAGAGTCCCAACAACAACCAGGGTAGTCTTGCGCGGGTGAGCAACCAGATATTGTCAGAATACTCCACACTCTGCGAGATACCGGAAGCCAGCTGATAATCTCTTTCGGCCTCTTCCTTGATCACGTCAACGATATCGTCGATCGTAATTCGACCCACAAGGCGGCCAAGCTCATCAACAACGGGCATGGCCACGAGGTCATACTTTTCCATTTGATTGGCTACGCTCTCCACATCCGTATAGGTCTTGACATATTTCAATCCCGGTTTGAAGATTTCCGAGATCTTAGCCTTCACCGCCATGTTGAGCAACTTTCTCAGTGACAATCTACCCAAGAGGATGTCATCTTCGTCGACTACATAAATCGTATAAATGTTCTCCACATTCTCGGCTTGTTTGCGCATTTCTCTCACGGCTGTGGAAACTGTCCATTCCTGGCTTACTTTGATCAACTCCTTGGCCATAATCGATCCGGCAGTGCCTTCTGCGTAGTGCAGCAAGTCGACAATGTCGCTCGCTTGCTCTACGTCATCGATGTAGGAAATGACTTCTTCTTTCTGCTCGTCGGGCAGTACCATGAGAACATCTGCCGCGTCATCGGATTCGAGGTTTTCAATGAAGAATTCGGCAAGTTCCTGGGACGAAAAAGATTCGATCAAATTATTACGATCATCTTCGTCCATATTGATGAGCACTTCCGATGCCCTTGGCGCATCGAAGAATTGAAAAAGCTTCTTAGTCTCCTCCAATTCGAGCTCGTTCACGATCTCAGCGATATCAGCGGAGTGCATACTACCAAGCCTGTCCATGAGCATCGTCTCATTGTCTTCCGAGAGGATGGCCTGGATTTCTCTGATCAGATCTCTTGTAACTTCGGGTTGCATGGCTTTGAACTCACGCAAAAGTAGATTTTATCAAGCGGAACGGAAAGCTCCTTATACCCTTAAGGAATGATGAAGTTCGATGAACTGTTCCCACGACAATTGTTCGGGCCGTTTGTCGGAAAAAGGAAAATCCCTACCTGCTGACAATGCCTTCAAAGAATTGCGAAGGGTCTTTCGCCGCTGGTTGAAGGCTGTTTTCACAGTATGGAAGAATGCTTTCTCATCGTCAATTTCCGGAGGGCTTGGTTTCCTTGTCAATCGGATCACTGCGGATCGAACCTTTGGTGGAGGAGAGAAGGCACCTGGTTCGATGGTGAACAAGTATTCGGCCTCGTAGAAGCACTGGGTAAGTACACTCGTGATGCCATAAACCTTGGAATTGGGTTCGTGGCAAATCCTATCGGCCACTTCTTTTTGAAACATCCCAGCAACCTCGGGAATTTGCAGTTTGTGCTCCAGCACCTTGAAGATAATCTGTGTGCTGATGTTATATGGGAAGTTACCGGCGATGGCAAATTCACTGGAATAGATGGATTGTAAATCAGCCTTCAGGAAATCCTCGTGTCGGATGTGCAGGTGCGAAAACGAAGGATGAGATTCCAGGTATTCAACCGATTCATCATCTAATTCAATCAATTTGAGTTCCGCACACCTCTCTGATAAATACTTGGTTAGTACTCCTGTTCCCGGCCCTATCTCAAGGACTTTGTCGGTAAAGGTCAATACATCAGCAGTGCGTTCGGCAATGCCCTGATCCTTCAGGAAATGTTGGCCAAGATGTTTTTTGGCTTTAACCACTATGCCTGTTTTAGCAAAGATCTGAAGGCTACAAACTTGTTGGCATACCTCGCAGCATGATCCTTTTGCAGCCTCGGAGCATGGTTGTCCTGGTATTCCTGCAGGTCTTCGAGATTGGCCACGTTGTACTGAACACTATAGGTAGCTCCATCGTCTTCGTCGAGCATTACTTTGAAGATATTGTTCTCGAGAAAGAAGCCTGTATTCATCACATCCGGGATATGTACTTCCTTCATCCACTTCAACCATTCTGTCTCAACATCAAGGTCGATTTTCACGGTTACATTATAGATATACATGCTCAATTCAAATTGTCGCCACGGAGTTCTCTAAAGCGCCTTCTGGATTCTACTACGAAGAGACTGTCCCGGTAGTCGGACAAAATCAGCTTGTAGTATTTCATGGCCAACTCCTTGTCTTCCAATCGCTTGTCGTACAAATTGGCCAGGTACCAGGCGGCATTGTCCGCCAGTATGTCGGTTCTATGGGATTCGAGTATTTGTTCCAGGTATTGGATACAGTTTTCGTATCTGCCTTCCGCATAGGCGATCTTGTATTTTCGATCCAGGATTTCGTCTGACAGGGCATGTCCCGGGAAGTCCGATTCTATCTTTTCGAGTTTGACCAATGCGCTCTGGTAATTGAGTTGAGAGATCAATAAATCGGCCTCTGCGAAGATTTGAAGTGCGGTTGTCGAAGTGTCGATCGTACTGTTGTCGGTGATCAATAGCGACAACTCCATGGCGTCATTTGAGATCAGCTTTGATGTCGACCCCTTTAGCACGTCAAGTAGGGCCTTGGCCAGCTCAAAATCGGCAGTATAGTAGTGGATTTTGGCATTCTTAAACTTGGCCTTTTCTCCAAGTCGATCATACTTAAACTCCTTTTCAACCTGCATGTAAAGGAGCGACGCGTCCCAAACCGATCCTTTGATGAGCAATAAATCGGCTTGCAATAATTTGATCTGCGCTCTTCGTTCCTTTGAACCTCCTGGAGATTCCAGTGCCCTTTCCAGTACTTTGATTCCGGAGTCAACATCTTTGTTGAAATAGGCGTGTACTTTTCCCAGGTCGAGTTGAACATCCAGGGTCGAACTCTTTCTTCCAAGTTCTTCCAGTGTTTCATTGTATTCAGCAATGAGACCTTGAACTTCAGCTCGAGATCGATCGGGATTTTCTTCAATTTGGCGGTATGAAACCTTGAGTTTCTCCTTTTTTGCGACGGGGTAAAGTACGTTGGATCTTCCCTTATCGATTACGTAGTCCAAGGATCGAATGGCAACATCGTATTGTCGGTTTGAAGAAGCCAACTGCGCAAGTTCGAGCAGTCGAAATCCGTTCTCTCTGTTCCGTTTGTCGAGTGCGACCACTTGGGCAAATACCTGCTCAAACTGTTTTTCCTGGATGAGCATCCATATCAGTAGTTCGGCATAGATCTCACCGGTCGATCCTTTTTGGATTCGCGCGTACAATTCATTTTTTAGCAGGGTTTTTGTCTCCGATTCCTCTTCGAATCCGATGGTTCTCTGTAGGGCGTTCTGAACAGTCTGCAGGTAGTTGGCGCTCAATTCGATGAGGTCCAGGTATTCGCGAATCATATCCTCCTTGCGGTTCATCTCACCATAAATCTTGGCTATCTCGGCATTGAAGGGATAGGCTGGGAGAATCTTTCGGCCTTTTAGAAGTGTTTTGAGGGCGTAGTCCGTTTCACCCATTTGCTGGAAGGCCCTTGAGGTATTGTTGATCTCCTGGAATCGTGGCCTCAGGTCGGAAACAACATCGTTAAAAACCTTGTCTGATTTCTTGATTTGACCGGTTCTTTTATAAAAGGAACCATAGTCCAGTTTGTAGTGCAGCAGATTCGGGAATCGCTTCTGTTGTTTTTTGATCAACTTTTCCGCGCCCTTCAAATCCTCCAGTTCATAAAGGCACTTGAGGTAGAAATCGTAATGTGTCTTGCTTGGATTCTCATTGTACAGCTTGGTGTAGTATAGTACTGCCTTGTCGAATTCGCCGGACTGGAAGTAATGGGAGGCCAGCTGTTCATCAGTTACCTGAGCCATGGCGCTCAGACCAATTGAAACAAGAAATAAGAGCGAAGCTATTATTCGCTTGAAGTCAATCTCAACTTTTTGAGCCAGCTGATTTTTTGACTTCATCTATTTGCGGTTTTAGGTACTCGAATTTTGTAATGGATTGCCGGTACCATCCCAACACATTGGTCGAAGTTTCGTTCAGTCGACCTACGGCCTTGGTCTCGGACTCAAAATAGTCCTGCAAAAGTTCGGCCGGAATCAGCTTATTGTCAAAATCGGATTCGAGGCTCTCGAGCTGCTCGGTCGACTTGTCCAATTCCTTGCGTTGATCCATGTACGCCTTCATAAGTTTGTTCAGTGACTTAACTTGGTCAAAATAGGTTCCCACAAGCAAAGCGGTCTCCTTGTCCATGGTGTCCGTATATGTGATTTCTAAGTAGTCCAGATCGTAGTCGATGGTATCCATCATCTCGGTGATCTTAAACGAAAAAATCAGGTCAAGCGTATCCTCGGCACGCTCCACTTCAGCCATTAGGCTGTCCAGCACTACACTGTAATTCTTCTCTTCCGGAGCCGATTGGCAGCCAATCATAAAGGCCAGTGTTATGGGAATCAGATACTTCATATTTGATCAAATCCGGTAAATGGAACAAGGACATCCGGAATACGAACGCCACTTTCGGTTTGATTATTTTCCAGGATGGCCGCCACAATCCTCGGCAGGGCAAGCGCACTTCCGTTCAAGGTGTGGGCTAAATGAGTTTTTCCTTCTTTGTCCTTATACCTCAATTTCAATCGGTTGGCTTGATATGTTTCAAAGTTACTCACTGAACTCACTTCCAGCCAACGTTCTTGTGCCGCGCTCCAAACCTCAAAGTCGTATGTGAGGGCAGAGGTGAATCCGAGATCACCACCACACAGTTTAAGGATTCTGTACTTCAAGCCAAGCTTCTGCAAGAGCGTTTTGATGTATTCCACCATGCTGTCGAGCACTTCGTAGGAGTGGTCAGGGTGGCTGATCTGCACGACCTCAACCTTGTCGAATTGGTGTAGTCGATTGAGTCCGCGTACATCCTTTCCATAGGATCCGGCTTCGCGCCTGAAGCAGGCGGAGTATCCACAGTTTTTGATCGGAAAGTCGGACTCACTCAGAATGACATCACGGTAAATATTGGTGATCGGCACCTCCGCTGTGGGGATGAGGTAGAGGTGATCCATCTCCGTGTGGTACATCTGTGCATCCTTGTCCGGAAGCTGCCCCGTGCCAATTCCTGATCGTTCATTGATGAGATAGGGTGGTTGTATTTCTTCATAGCCCTGGGCACTAGCTTCTTTTAGAAAGAAGTTGATGAGTGCACGTTGCAGTTGAGCACCCTTGCCTCTGTACACAGGGAATCCAGCTCCGGTAATTTTAACTCCAAGCTCAAAGTCTATGATATTGTGCTCATGGGCAACCTCCCAGTGGGGTTTTGCGCCTGTATGCAATTCGGGATCCTCGCCTTCCTCAAAAACTACTTCATTGTCGTCTTCCGTTTGTCCACTTGGGACGGAGTCGTGAGGTATATTGGGAATTTTGTGCAGGATGGACTGCAAGGCATCTTCTTGATCTGCCAATTGATCGGAAAGCGCTTTGATTTCTTCTTTCAAGGATCCCGATCTGGCTTTAAGCTCATCGGCTTTTTCGATCTCTTTGGATTGAAAAGCCTGACCAATTTCCTTCGACAAAACGTTCAGTTCATGCTGCAGGTTTTCGGCCTTGGTTTGAACAGTTCTTTTGTCTTCGTCAACGTGCAACAATTCGTCCAGCCATTCCTTCGCGGGAATTCCACGCTTGGAAAGAGCAGACTCTACGCTTTCCCTATTTTGCCTGACTTTGGCGACTTCGATCATGATTAAATCCTAAAAAAAATCCCGGCCCCGAAAAAGTCGGGATCGGGATTTCAAATATACCTTTTGATTTGGTTTATTTAGTCTCTAGCGGAACGATAGAAACGTAGCTCTTGTTGTCTCTCTTCTTCTTGAATTCGACAGTGCCGTCGATCAATGCAAAGAGGGTGTGATCTTTTCCCATTCCCACGTTTTCACCTGGGTGGTGCTTTGTTCCCCTTTGGCGAACAATGATGTTTCCAGCTTTGGCCAATTGACCTCCGCTGAGCTTGAGCCCGAGTCGTTTACTTTCCGACTCGCGTCCGTTCCTTGAACTACCTACACCTTTTTTATGTGCCATGATCTATGAGTTTAGGATTTATCTGAATCGGATTTCTTAGGAGCTGCTTTCTTCGCCGCCGGCTTCTTTGCCGCTGGCTTTTTGGCTGCCGGTTTTTTGGCAGTTGCTGCTTTCGTTGCCGGTTTTTTGGCTGCAGTTTTCTTAGCAGCAGGCTTTTTAGCGGCCGTCTTCTTAGGAGCTTCTTCGCTTCCCTTGGCTTCTACTTCAGCCTTGGCTGTAGTTTTTTTGGCTGCCTTTTTTGCTCCAGATTCAGCGATCTTTTCGATCTGAATTTGGCTTAGGTACTGACGATGTCCGTTGCGCACCTTGTAGCCCTTCCTCCTCTTTTTCTTGAAGACAATTACTTTGTCTCCCTTCAGGTGCTTCACGACCTTGGCCGTTACCATTGCACCATCTATAGCCGGGGCGCCTACGCTTACTTTTCCGCCGTTGTCAACTAAAAGAACCTTGTCGAAGTCGACTTTTCCGCCTTCTTTCTCTTCCAGTCGATGTACGTAAAGCAGCTGGTCTTTCTCAACTTTGTATTGATGCCCTGCTATCTCTACAATTGCATACATGATGATTTGTTTACTGTTTTACTTCCCTAAAAAAGGGCTGCAAAGGTAATGATTCAACATATTATGACCAACAGGCTCAGCTATTTTCTTTTTTGCCATCGGGTCAGCACAATTCCTCCCAAAACGACCGCCAATCCGATCAACTGAATCAAGGCTATTCGCTCTCCATCAAAGTAACCCCAAAACAGAGCAACAATTGGAATAAGATAAGTGACCGTAGACGAAAAGACCGCAGATGTTCTCTTCACCAGTGCGTTGAAGAAAGCAATGGCCAACGCTGTTCCGAAAATCGCAAGAAGGGCGATGGCAACGAAGCTGTCAAGCGCGAAATCTCCCTGGGTGATTTCACCTCCGGAAAAGACCAGATGTACCAATGGAATCGGGCAGACCACAAGCAATGCGAGGGCCGCAATCTCAACCGCCCGCACCTCTTTTAAATATCGAGCGATGGTATTGAGACTGATCGCGTAGAAGTTGGTGGACACAATGATCAAACTCCCGTACCCGATCATGTTTACATCGAAATCCTTCAGATCGGGTATGAACAGCATTATTGAGCCAACAAGTGCTACACCAATTCCGATGTATTGAAACTTTCTGATTGAGATTCCAAACCAGAGAAGACCATAAATCAGCGTAAAAATTGGAACGGTCGAATTGAGCATTCCGCTCATGGCCGATGGTACTACTGTTTGGGCGGTCGCAAAGAGGTAGGCCGGCAGAAGATTACCGCACATCCCGACAACAACCAAATACTTCCATGCAGATTTTGGTATACGCCTCATCGCTTTGAGTGCAAAAGGCAACAGCGTAAGTGCGGCAATCAGGATGCGCGTAGAGCCCAGTTCCAGTGCCGAAAACCCCTTGAGGCCAATCTTCATAAGGATAAAGGAACTTCCCCAGACAAAGGCCAGGCTGAGTAGAATCGCGAAGTTGAAAAGGTTGGCTCTCGAAATCATTGAGGCGGCAAATCTATGACTTGCCGCTCATCCAAATAGTCATTGCACAAATGGGCCGCCAATTATTTTTGGCGCGTGGATAATGTGATTGAAGTAAGAGGGCTGAGCAGGCATTTCAAGGTTGGGAATCAGACCATTCGTGCCCTAGAATCCGTGGATATGGATATAGAGCGCAACGAATATGTCGCGCTGATGGGGGCATCGGGCTCGGGAAAATCAACGCTAATGAATATCCTTGGATGCCTCGATACACCGACTGCAGGGGACTATGTATTAAATGGTCACAATGTAGGCAGGTTGCTCGATGATCAATTGGCGGAAATCCGCAATTCGGAAATTGGGTTCGTATTTCAGACATTCAACCTCCTGCCCCGATATACGGCGCTCGACAATGTTGCCCTTCCATTAATATATGCAGGCATACCAAAAATTGTGCGGGATGAGCGTGCCATGGAAGCGCTCGTTTCTGTTGGGCTGGAAGATCGGGCTACACATAAACCAAATGAATTGTCTGGTGGTCAGCGCCAAAGGGTTGCCGTGGCAAGGGCTCTGGTCAACAATCCTTCGATCATACTGGCAGATGAGCCTACTGGAAACCTGGACTCAAAAACGTCACACGAGATCATGGACCTCTTTGACCTTATCCACGAAAGAGGAAATACCGTCATAGTTGTGACCCATGAAGACGATATCGCCCAAAAGGCGAAGAAGATCGTCAGGATGATGGATGGTCAAATATTAAACGGTCAATAGCCAACCTCTGCCAGTAACCTCCCGTATTTGTTACTGATTTCGAATAACGTTAATTAACCTTTTTTATCTTTGCGTGCTTTTTTAAAATCACAGCAAGTACAAATCAATGAGGATTATGAAAAAAATTTTAAGTCTAACTGCTCTTGTTGCCCTTAGTGGGACACTCTTCGCTCAGGCAACACTTCTGGAAAGCACAAAAAAATACCTCAATACACATGAGGCCGTTCTTTCCACGGCAAACGAAACCCCAAAATCGTTTATACAAGCCACTAAAAAGTTCACCCAAGGCGGCTCTATTGCTGGTGCTGGTGACACCATTTTTACTGAAACCTTTGGCTCTGGTTCGCTACCATTGGGATGGACCAATACCACCGTTTCGGGCCCTGGTGGATGGACCTGGACAAACCAAATGTCACAAGGTCAATATGCTGGTGGTACAGCGGCTATACAATCTACAACAGGTACGAATGGATTTATGATCCTCGATGCCGATAATCACAACTCTCCAACTCCAGGTGGTGGTTTTGTTGACGTTGACGCTGTTCTTGCAATGCCAACGCAAAACCTGACCAACTATCCTTCGGTTGTACTGCAATTCGAGCATTATTTCCGTCCATTCTCCAACTCTACTTTGGAGGTGGAAGTGATTGTTGGAACAGACACAGCTGTTTACGACGTGCGTCACAATGTTGCAACCAACACCCAATCTGGTGCAGGTGGAGCCCCATTCGTAGAGCAAATCAAAATCTCTGACATTGCCGGTGGAGAGTCAAACGTTCAGATCAGATTCCACTGGTCCGATGAATCGCACTACTTCTGGCAAGTGGACGACGTATTGTTGCTGGAAGGCGATGAGAATGACCTTGGATTTGCCAACATCTATACTGGTGGATCTCAAGACAGCGTTTCCTGGACTTATTATACAATGGTACCTGCACGCCAGGCCAATCACCAAAGTTTGACTTTCGGTGCCGATATCCAAAACCACGGATCCAACCTTCAGACAGGAGCGCAACTCCATGCCAATGTTGACGGTCCCAGTGGATTCAGCTGGTCCGGACAGAGTGTCAAAGGAAACATCAATGCGGCGAGTTCAGCGAAGTCGGATGTTACCACTGACTTTGACCCTAACGGTGGCGTAGGTAATTATGATGTTGAAGTATTTGTTACTTCCGATTCATCACTTACTTCAACCGACGACGACACGTTGACTATGTCATTGGAAGTTACCGATTCCATTTTTGCCTTGGATCATGGTACAGGACCTCTTCTAAATGAAGGATTCTATTACCCAACTTCTCCCGAGTATGAAATGGGTAACGTTTTTGAGATCAAGGAGCGTGATACTGTAACTGGTGTTTGGTGGTATGTTGCTTCAAACAACAATGCCTCTCCATCGGTATTTGCGTCTCACGTAAGTTTCAATGTATATGAATTGGATACTGTAGCAGGAAACTGGAACCTTATGTACCAGTCTGTGAATCCCAACCCTCCTGATGCCGCAAACCCGGAACGATTTGTACTCAACTCGGGCGATGCCGGAAACTGGGTATTCTATCCATTCAACGAAGACACGTTGGGAATTGGAGATTACCTTGTGACTGTGGATGTATTTTCAACATATGGAGTTGATACCATATTCTTCTCCTATAGTGGTGAGTACGATCAGTTTACTCAATCTCGTGTGATCCTCAACAACACCATCTTTGGATCATCGTTCATCCCAACCCTGAGGTTGGCCACTACCAAATTCTCTTGCCCTGTTCTTCAGAGCAATAGCATTGAGGTAGTTCAGGCATCTTGTGGTGCCTCTGATGGATCCGCAACGCTGGAATTGTTGAACGGAAAGGCTCCATTCTCGTTTGCTTGGGATGCAGCTGCAGGTAGCCAAACGGATAGTATTGCTACAAACCTTGCAGCCGGTACCTACCAGGTTACGGTGACCGATGCCAATAACTGTTCTTTCATCGCCCAGGTGAACTTGAGTAACCTTGGAGCTCCTAGTATTCTTAGCTCCAATGTGGACGACGAACTTTGTTTCAACGACGCAAACGGGGCCATCCGCTTGTCGGTTTCAGGAGGTACAGCTCCATTGACCTATACTTGGAAGGACGGTCTTGGATCAACCATCGCTTCGGGTGTTGACCTTGATTCTTTGGTTGGTGTAGCTGGCGGAAGCTATACAGTTGAGATCCTCGATGCCAGCCCAACGCCTTGTATCCAGTCTCGACAGTTTAACGTAGCTGGGCCTAGTGCTCCACTTCAATTGATCTCTTCTATCTATGGTCCAAATGCGACTGGTGAAGTATTGAATTGCTTTGGAGACAACGACGGATCTGTATTGCTTGGATTCTTTGGAGGAACACCTAATTACTCTTATGTGTGGAGTGACAATGGAACCATCAACTCAAATGAGCGTACTGGATTGTCAGAAGGAACTTACTTCGTAACAGTAACCGATGGAAATGGATGTACAAAAACCGAGACTGTGCCTATTACAGCCCCGCAAGCTTTGACCATCCTTACCAGTAGCCAAATCAACTACGATCCGGTTGGATGTACTGCATCTATCGCTGCATCTGTAGTGGGTGGTACGGGTACCATTGCTCAGAAGACGTACCTCTGGACAAAACCGGATGCTACAACTGAGACGACAACAAACTCAACGCTTTCCAACATCACCTTGGTAGGAAACTACACATTGGATGTTACAGACTTGAGAAACTGTATGACTTCACATACTTTCAATGTGGACAACTCGGCTCCAGGAGCATGTGTTAGCGTTGAAGAAGTTTACTCTGAAGAAGGCATCACCGTGTATCCAAACCCAACCAATGGTTTTGTAACTGTTGATGTTGATGGACAAGCAAACGTTAGCGTTCGCAACGTAATCGGTCAGGAAGTGTACAACGGTACTGCTCAGGATCAGGTTACTATCGACTTGACTGACGAAGTAAAAGGAGTATACTTGATCACTGTTACGAGCAATGAAGTTGAGAGAACTTCAAGGGTGATCTTGAAATAAAACCATAACCAATCAAAAGGAAAGCCTCACTTCGGTGAGGCTTTTTTTATGCCTTCTCGCGAATGGATTTCATGTACTCGCTGGCATAGACAAAGTCTACCACTTCCTTGCTATCGGTTTTCATGATCTCCTTGTTGCTGCCTGTCCAGCAAAGCCGGCCTTGATACAGAAAGTCGATGCTCTCGCCGATTTCCATGACTGAATTCATATCGTGGGTGATTACGATGGTAGTGCAATTGAGTTCCTTGGTTATATCGCTAATGAGGTTGTCAATAACGATAGCGGTCTGAGGATCAAGACCCGAATTGGGCTCGTCGCAGAAAAGATACTTTGGCCGCATAGCAATGGCGCGGGCAATGCCCACTCGTTTTTTCATTCCACCACTCAACTCGGAAGGATACAATTCGTTCACCCCCTCCATATTCACTCGCTCTAATACCCCATCCGCCCGCTTGCGTCTCTCTGCAGCTGTCATCCTTGAGAACATCTTGAGCGGGAATTCAATGTTTTCCTCAACTGTAAGTGAATCAAACAGGGCACTTCCCTGGAAGAGAAAGCCAATTTCCTTTCGGATGACTTTGCGTTCCTTGAGCGTCATTGCGGTAAAGTCGCGCCCATCGTAATAGACTGCTCCGGTGTCAGGTTCATGGAGGCCAACGATACATTTCGTCAATGTTGTCTTTCCGGAGCCCGAAACTCCAATGATGAGGTTCGTTTTGCCTTGCTCATAAGACGAGGTAATGCCTTCCAGTATGACGCGATCGCCAAATGCCTTGCCGATATTTTTTACCTCGATCAAATCAGTAAGAGTTGAGTGATCACGTAGTTGACGATAAGGATTACAATGCTACTGTAAACTACTGCTCGGGTACTGGCGGCACCAACTTCGAGTGCACCTCCGCTAGCATAGTAACCATGGTAGGAGGATACGGACGTGATGATACCTGCGAAGAACACGGTTTTTATCAACGCATAGACCACATGAAATGGTCTAAAGTCATAGTTGATACCATAGACGAATTGCTGCACAGGCACAATATCGGTCCCCCAGCAAATGGCATAGCCGGCAAAGATCCCAAGGAACATACTGATGATTACAAGGAAGGGAAAAATCAATACTGAAGCAGCTATTTTTGGTAGGATCAAATATCCGGCGCTGTTGATTCCCATGATCTCCAGGGCATCGATCTGTTCGGTAACGCGCATGGTACCCAATTCTGAGGCAATATTGGATCCCACCTTTCCTGCAAGGATTAAGGCAAGAATGGTAGTACTGAACTCCAGGATCACAGATTGACGCGCGGTATACCCAACTGTATACTCCGGCACCCAGGCACTTTCAATCTGAGCTGCGGTCTGCAAGGTGATGACCGCTCCCATAAATGCAGAGATAATGGCAATGATCCCCAGCGAACCGATGCCTAGCTTCATAATTTCGTTCAGGATCAGTCCGCGATATACCGACTCCCGCTCAGGGCGCTCAACGACTTTCTTGAGGAGTAGAAAATACTTTCCTATATGGTAGAGATACCTCACCAAATCAAATGTACCATTCAGAATATCTTGTGGATGAAACCCTCATTTCACTTTTACACAATACGCCTTGAATTAATAGCTTTGGGCATGCGCCGAAGAATCATGCCACTTGCTTTTGCACTGATCGTCGTGTTGATCAGCGCCTGTAGTGTGCTCAAGAGAAAACCACCTTGCCCCTGTCCGGGAAATGGTCATGGTCAAATCGACATAACCGAAGATAAGGCGTGAGCATCAATAGCCTAGCCGAAAAAATGCCCGACGGTGGTTTGGCTTTACTCAGTCGATGGATGGAGGGAAATCCATTTGAGCTGAGGGTGACCAATAGGAGGAGAACCAAACATGGCGATTTTCGAAAATCCGAAATGGGATATCGCATTAGTGTAAACAGCAACCTCAATCCGTATGATTTCTTTCTCACGCTCTTACACGAGTACGCCCACCTACTGGTCCACAAGGAGTACGGGTCGAAGGTCAAATCTCACGGTACGGAATGGAAAAGGACCTATGGTCAATTGATTTTGAGTTCGATTGACGACCTATCTCTTCCAACAGACATAGAACGGGCATGGGTCAAACACGCTTTAAACCCAAAGGCCACCGTGGCCGGTGATGCTCAGCTCGCACGGGCCATGAGGCAATACGATGAATTTCCGAAACTAACATTGGAAGAACTGGGTCCGGGAGATGAATTTTTGTTCAACAGCCGGAAATTTAAGATCCTGCGAAAAAATAGAAGTAGATATTTGTGCGTTGAAGAGGCAAGTGGAAGAAAGTATACACTTTCACAACTTGCAGAAGTAGAACGAGTATGACACGATATGCAGTCATCATGGCGGGAGGCATCGGAAGCCGATTTTGGCCGATGAGCACTGAGGAGCATCCAAAGCAGTTTCAGGACTTTCTCGGTACCGGGAGATCCTTGCTTCAGATGACGTTCGACAGGCTGGCCGAATTGGTTCCAGCCGAACAAATTCTGGTAGTGACCAATGCTCGATACAAGGACCAGGTCCTGGAACAGCTCACTTCGCTCGTTTCAAAGAATGTGATCCTGGAACCTAAGCGAAAAAATACTGCACCCTGCTTGCTTCTCGCATCAAGGACCATTGCCGATAGATCGGAGCAGAGTTCGATGATTGTTTGCCCTTCTGATCATTTGATCACGGATGAAGAAGGTTTCAGGCAAAAAGCAAATCAGGCATTCGAAATTGCTGAAAACAGCGGTGATCTGGTCACCTTGGGGATCAAGCCACACCGACCGGATACAGGGTACGGATACATCCAGTTCAATCCGGATGGAGAAGGAGATTTAAGGGCCGTAGATAGCTTTACTGAAAAGCCCGACCTTAAGACAGCCAAGTCCTTCCTTGAAGCTGGAAACTATTACTGGAATTCCGGGATGTTTATTTGGTCTACCCGGAGTATGGAGCAAGGCATTGCCCGGCACACTCCGGAACTTTGGAATGAGTTCAAGGACATCAACCTTTCCAATAGGGAAGACATATTGCATGCCTTTGATGCCTGTATTGATATCTCTATTGACTATGCCCTACTCGAAAAGGCCAGCAACGTGCAGGTGATCCTGAGTGATTTTGGCTGGTCCGACCTTGGCACCTGGGGATCTATTTACAAGAAGCTAGACAAGGATGACGATGGAAATAGCGCCAATCAAGAAGGGGTGAAGTTCTATGAGTCAGCAGGTAGTCTGGTGGTGTCACGAAGGGACAAGCGCATTGTATTGATGCACATGAACGATGTCATGATCATCGACAGCGATGAAGCCCTCCTTGTTGCACCAAGGGACAAAGAGCAGGAAATCAAGAAGCTTGTTGAATGGCTGAAGGCGGAAGATTCAGGATCAATCCAGTGATCCGGTCATCTTGCTCGGATCGACCCATTCGTCGAATTGTTCACCGGTGAGATACCCAAGGTTTATAGCCTCTTCTCGAAGTGTAGTATCATTTTGATAGGCGGTCTTCGCAATCTTCGCAGCCTTCTCGTACCCGATGTGGGTGTTGAGCGCAGTGATAAGCATCAACGAATTCCTGAGGTTGCGATCGATTGACTTGTAATTGGGCTCGATACCAACTGCACAATGGTCGTTGAACGACTGACAGGCATCACCGATCAGGCGAGCCGACTCAAGGAAGGTGGCTGCCATCAATGGTTTGAAAACGTTAAGCTCATAATGTCCCTGTGCTCCTCCAAAGGCTATGGCGGTATCGTTGCCAATCACCCTTCCACATACCATGGTGAGCGCCTCTGCCTGGGTAGGGTTGACCTTCCCTGGCATAATAGAGGACCCAGGCTCGTTGGCCGGAATGATGATTTCACCGATCCCACTTCTCGGACCTGATGCCAACATGCGAATGTCATTGGCAATTTTATTTAGCGAAACGGCAAGTTGCTTGAATGCCCCATGAGTTTCCACGATTCCATCGTGCGACGCAAGCGCTTCAAATTTGTTTTCGGCAGAGATAAAAGGATGGCCAGTGAATTGTGCAATCTTCTTCGCAACTAATTCTGAGTAGCCCTTTGGTGTGTTGATTCCAGTTCCGACCGCGGTACCTCCTAAGGCAATCTCGGCTAAATGGCTAAGCGTGTTTTTTAATGCACGAAGACCGTGGTCCAGTTGTGACGCATATCCGGATAATTCCTGACCCAGGGTCAAAGGAGTTGCATCCATTAAGTGGGTTCGACCAATTTTCACCACCTCCATGTACTCGTCTGATTTCTTTTTGAGCGTGTCACGGAGCAGTTCGACTTTAGGAATGGTGTGCTCCACCACAATTTTGTAGGCTGCGATATGCATGCCCGTAGGGAAAGTATCGTTGCTCGATTGGGACTTATTTACATCGTCGTTGGGATGGATGAGTTTCTCCGCATCATTGAGCTTTCCACCATTCAGTACGTGGGCACGATTTGCGATGACCTCGTTGCAATTCATGTTTGACTGGGTCCCGGATCCGGTCTGCCATATGACAAGGGGAAATTGGTCGTTCCACTGATTGTCAAGGATCTCGTCACAGACAGAACTGATCAGATCGCGCTTTTTTTCGTCGAGAACACCGAGCTCGCAATTGGCATGTGCTGCGGCTTTTTTGAGGTAGGCAAAACCGTGAACAATTTCGAGGGGCATGCTTGCCGATGGGCCAATTTTGAAGTTGTTTCTGGAGCGTTCGGTTTGTGCACCCCAATATTTGTCAGCCGGCACTTTCACTTCACCCATGGTGTCGTGTTCAATCCTAAAATCCATTTTTAATTAATTGAATTATTTATCCTTCGAACTCTGCAATATTATCTATTTTTACCCCTCGAAAACAGAATAAACGGATGGAAACGCTCGGGATACTTTTTTTCTTTCTAATCTTCGGAATGGCCTTCTGGCTGCTGATTTTCCTGATTTCTTTTATCTCAATTTGGGTTGGGCTTTTGGGTCTGGACAAGTTGAGTCCCAAGCTGGTTGAGAACCTGGTTGGAGAGAAGAAGGAGTAACCTTTTTCTTTCGCATTCGTTTTTGTCTCGTATACCCCTAAACAAGAAGGGCTCAAACCCTTGCTTCACTTGATAACCGGAGGAATTATTGCACGGATAAATTCCTTAATTTTGTGGGTTTTAGTCAGAATAAGCATTTTGTTACCACTTCGTAAGCTAAATCTTCTTTTGAGTCTTGCCCTATTGCCCTTGCTCAGCTTGGGGCAGTGGACGACGTCTGGCAATGCCAGCAACACTACTGGAGATTGTTTCCGACTCACGCCAGATATTTCCGGACGAGAGGGAGGCATACAAAATACGCAGGCCTACAACCTGGCCGACACATTCTACATTAAAGCTTCTGCCAACTTCGGTAACAAAGATGCGACCGGAGGATTGGGAATCAAGTTCTACATGTCTGCTACAGGCAACATGGGAACTTATGGGTTATACAATGCCGATTCTCTGGCAGTGCTCGAGTTTGACTGTCACCAAAGTGGGCCGGAAAACGACCCTGCTTCAGATCACATAAGCCTGTTTAAAACTGGAAATTTTGATCACTCTTCAGCCAACAGTGTATCCACAACCATACTTCATCCAAACTGGGAAGACGGGGCTTATCACAACATCGACATTTGGTGGATGCCACACCCTACGGACAATGACAGCTCAATACTACAGGTTCGATTTGATTGCGACTCGGTTTACAATTTCATGTACAACTATGTGGATAGTGCATTGTTTGGGGCTACAACGGCATTTATCGGGTTTTGGGCAAATACCGGAGGTTCTTTCAATCAGCAGACATTGTGCATCGAGTACGAGTCTGGGAGAGATTACCTATCGGATACCCTAATTTGCCGAAATGATACCATTTCGCTGTCCTCTTCGCAAGGACAGAGTTATAGTTGGTTACCCATTGCGGGGATCATTGGCACAACGGTACAATCTCCCCAATTCTCACCGGATACAACCACAAGATATTCCGTTACCATCACCGATTCCTGCGGTACCACTCGGATAGACACTGTCCGGATCACAGTAGACTCGGTGACAGCCACTTTGGCTTTCAACAATGTCAATATCTGTGCATTTGATACAACTTCGCTTCCGCTAACCGTAACCGGTGGCTACTCCACGAGTTACACCTACATATGGAATGACGGCTGGAGGGATTCGACTCACTTTGTACTTCCGGATACCAATACCACCTATGTTGTTACTGTCGAGGACGTCGAGGGATGTCGAGATACAGCTTCTGTGGCATTCACCGTGGACACACTACCAGCGATCAACCTCGGGTTGGACTCTGCTGTATGTCAGGGAGACTCGATCATACTGCGCATGACCACCGATCCATCCTATACCTATCAATGGCTTCCAGGAGGTTCCACTGCGGACACCTTCGTGGTCGATTCTACGGTCCAGGTCTTTGGGATTGTTACCAATTCACTAGGTTGTAAGGGTAGGGATACCGTCAGCTTCTTCTACGTGGCAGACCCAATAGTGAGTCTGGGGAATGACACGGCCATATGTGATGGGGAAATTGTTAATCTGGATGCCGGCAATGTAGGTTTGGAATTTGACTGGCTGCCAAACAACGATACAACCCAAACGATCGTGGTGGATACGGCAGGTACTTACTCAGTAACCGTTACCAATTCCAACATGTGTCAGGGCTTCGATACGATTACCATATTCGTCGATACCTTACCGGTGGTAGACCTTGGGCCGGACACAGCACTTTGCGTCGGTGATACACTCTCCCTGGATGCCGGGCCTCATTACAAAGCATATATCTGGAACACCGGTTCGGGTAATAGGACGCATGTCTTCACCGCAACTTCCGCCATCAGTGTCCTTGTGGTGGACAGCAATGATTGTCAGGGATCTGATAACCTCAGTTTAGTTGTTGATACCAACCCGACTATTGATCTGGGTAATGACACCACGATTTGCGATCAGGACAGTATCACACTCAATACCTACAGCGGATTATTTAGCCAGATATGGAATGCGGATACAAATCTCAAGAGTATGTCCCTGGTCATTGACACGGCCAATTCATACACTGTCGTTATTACCGACTCCAATGGCTGCCAGGGATTTGACACCCTTGACCTTACCATCGACACCTTGCCGGTTGTATTCCTTGGAAATGACACCTCGATATGCGATGGGTTTGCGACGACCCTGGATGCGGGGACCGGCTACATGCAATACACGTGGATCAACAATGGAAGTACGACGAACACCCTGACGGTGGACACGACGAACAATTACTGGGTACATGTTATTGATTCGAATGAATGTACCACTTCAGACACGATAAGTGTCTTATTCGATACCCTACCTGAAGTTGACCTTGGGGTTGACACCTCCATCTGCTTCGGCGACAATATCACCTTTGATGCAGGTCCGAATTATTCAAATTACGCCTGGAATGTCGGTCCTCTTGTTCAGACGATTACGGTCGACTCGGCCTTCCAATATGTAGTTGGTGTGATTGATATGAATGGCTGCGTGGACAGCGACACCATCAACCTCACAATTGACCCCTTGCCTGTTGTCAATCTGGGACCGGATAGACAATTGTGTATAGGTGTACCTATTTCTGAGACGCTTGACGCTGGACCTGGTTTTGTGAACTATGCGTGGGACAATGGACTTGGGTCGGGCGATGAGTCATCGCATCGGACGGTAATTGCACTCACACAAGGAACGTTCACCGTTACAGTGACTGATTTCAACGGCTGTGAAAACTCGGACGACCTTGACGTTACCGCAGTTTACCAACCAACCGTCAACCTTGGGCCGGATACGTTCTACTGTATTGACGAGCAGATAAGCTTTGTGATGAATACCGGATCTGGATTTAGCAAGCATATATGGACCAACAGAGACCTCCCTGCAGGTGCTGATACCATTGCTACATCAGGGCAGATTTTACTTGTAGATACTGCGGGGCGTTATCGCGTGGACATTGTTGAGATTTTCAATGGCAGAGAATGTATCAACTTCGATACGCTGACCGTACATGCCATGCCAGTTCCCTTGATCAACATTGCGGGCTCACATGATGTGTGTGAAACCGACGTAATACAGTTTACCATTTCTGCCGCGGTAGATAATGAGTACAGGTACAAATGGAACACGGGAGAATCGACGTCCCAAATCACCGTATCGAGTGCGGGTGCATATACTGTTACCGTGACGATGGATTCTTCACAATGTGATGCAGAAGAAACCTACACGATCGTAGAACACAAACTGCCGAATGTCAATTTTGTGAACGATACACTGGTCTGCGAAAACAAAACACTTAAGCTCGATGCTGCCAACTCCGGATATGTTTACGAGTGGAAGAACATGGCCTCCTATGCGGATACCACTATCATCGTTGGATCGGATTCGGTATTCGTTACGGATACTGCCGGAGAATATCGGGTAAGGTTAAACAACAATATCTGCTATTATGAAGAGACAGCATTCGTAGAATACGATGTCTTCCCGAGTGTGTTCCTGGGAGATAATACCACACTGTGTGCCGGTGATACTCTATGGCTCAACGCGAGCTTTGCGGAATCAGAAGTTGAATTCTTATGGCAGGATGGCTCGACCGATTCTTTATTCCCTGCTCGATTCACTGACGAGTATCAAGTCGAAGTATCGAATGGTTGTGGTGTGGACGTAAATAGTATTTATGTCGTCTTTGAAGACTGTAGTCAGATATGGGTACCAAATGCATTTACGCCAAACGATGACAACGACAATGAGTTCTTCCGAGCCTACTCACTGGAGGACTTTCTGGAGTTCAACATCCGTGTATTCGATGCATGGGGTAATGTAGTGTACGAATCCAGTGATATGGAACGTGTATGGGACGGTAATTCTTTCGATGGCACGCCGCTGCCAGTTGGAACTTACGTTTGGGAAATTACCTATCAGTCGCGATATGAAGTGGCTGGACCGGAAGGAGCACCAACCCGGAACCTACACGGTATGGTTAACTTGATTCGTTAACCTCCTTAGACTTACCATATTCCATCAAATAGGACTTAATGAAGTCATTCAGATCACCATCCATGACGCTTTGGATGTTGGAGGACTCATAGTTTGTTCTGAGATCCTTCACAAGCTTGTAGGGGTGGAATACGTAATTACGGATTTGCGAACCCCACTCGATCTTCATCTTGTTCCCTTCTATCTCATCGCGCTCCTCCTGTCGCTTTCTGAGTTCCAGCTCATATAATTTGGACTTGAGCAAACTCATCGCGTTTTCCTTATTCTGGAGCTGAGAGCGACTTTCCGTATTCCTGATGATAATTCCCGTCGGTTTGTGCTCAAGCCGTACACCGGTTTCCACCTTATTTACATTTTGTCCGCCGGCCCCACCCGATCGGAAGGTGTCCCATGTGATGTCACCGGGATTTACATCAATCTCGATGGAATCATCGATCACCGGATACACAAATATGGAGG
Organism: Salibacteraceae bacterium; assembly: GCA_965267285.1. Lineage (GTDB taxonomy): Bacteria > Bacteroidota > Bacteroidia > Flavobacteriales_G > Salibacteraceae > UBA4419. The sequence continues at coordinate 328,942 of OZ253948.1, forward strand.
CAAAGGAAGTATGCCTTCTCGCATTGGAGTCAAAGGGTGAGATGCGTACCAATCGGTGAACTCCATTTTCGCCCTTGAGGTTTCCGTATGCAAAAGCCCCATCTATTTCAATTGTCGCGGATTTAATTCCGGCAACATCCCCCTCTTGCTTATCAAGTTCCTTGACTTTAAAATCATTCTTCTCAGCCCACATCACATACATGCGGTAGAGCATTTCGGCCCAATCCTGACTTTCGGTTCCCCCGGCACCGGAATTCACCTCCAGTACCGCCGAAAGTTCATCTCCCTCGTTGGAGAGCATGTTCTTAAACTCGAGGTCGCCGAGCAAGGCTTCTAACGTGGCCTCTTGTTTATCTACATCGGCTTCGTCGGCTTCGCCGTCCTGATGATATTCAAACAGGATTTCGAGCTCGTCAAGGGCGTCCTTGGCCTTGTCGAATCCCTCTATCCAAAACTTCTTCTTGGCAATCTCCTTGAGTGTTGTCTCTGCCTGCTTTGGGTCATTCCAGAATTCAGGGTCGTGGGTTTTCTGTTCCTCGTCTTCCAGCAATTCACGTCGTCTGTCGACGTCAAAGATGCCCCCTTAACGCAGCCAGGCGATTCGCTAGATGTTCGAGTTGATCCTTGTTGATCATAGGTCTTTGAAGTGTTTGTTTAGTACGCTCCACACCTCGGGGGCGGGATAACCTTTGGAGCCCAAATATCGCAATATTGAAGCCTTGAGCGCCCTGGTCATCGACTTTCCTCTCATCTTTTTTTCAACCAGGTGCAGGATTGTTGTATCGAACTGATCCTGTGATATTTCTGTTCGAATGATGTCTTCACTACCTTTGATCCCTTTTAGGTAAAGCCCGTTTTTGAGTTTCAGTCGACCCCAGTGATGCTGGTTAAACTTGGAGCGGACATAGATCCCGGCATAGCGCTGATCATCCACAAAGTGTTCATCCAGGAGGAATTTCATGATATCGCTAGCCATACCATCGGTGGCTCCATAGTCCTCAAGTTTTTTTCTTACCTCTAGGGTACATCGCTCCTGTTTGGCGCAATAGCCCAGTATGCGATTTTTGATCTTTACAAGTTCTTCGATCCTGGCCGGATCTGTCATCAGAACTTGATCAGTTTGTCGTTCTTGTCCACAAACTTGAACTTCACCAATGGCTGAGCATAGGATGCTGCAACCGTTATCCAGCGGCCATAATTACCGTACCACTTTCGCTGATATTTGTAGAAGTTCTGCTTGAGGTAGGCATCCACAAATGGGTGCACGATCAGTTTGACCTTGCCCTTGTGGCTCTTGCATGCCTTACCCAGGTACATCTCGATTTGGTCGATGATGAGGATGGTGGCTTCTACCTCTTTTTTACCATCTGCTGTAGGGATATACTCCGTGGTCTTGATTTCCATTTCCGGACGAACGCGCTGGCGCGTAATCTGCACCAATCCGAATTTCGAAGGAGGAAGAATGTGGTGTTTAGCCCGATCTTCCTTCATGAATTCGCGCAAGCTGGCAACCAGCTTTTTGCGATTTTCGGTTTTGTGCATGTCGATGAAATCGATCACAATGATGCCACCCATATCACGCAGGCGCAGTTGTCTTGCGATTTCTTCTGCGGCCTCCAAATTTACCTTGAGGGCATTTTCCTCCTGGTTTTCGATCTTCTTGGAAGTGTTGCCGCTGTTGACATCGATCACGTGTAGAGCCTCGGTATGTTCGATCACCAAGTATGCTCCGGACTGCATGGTAACATGCTTTCCGAAGGCCGCCTTGATCTGCTTTTCAATCCCGAAGAAATCGAACATCGGAATGCTACCCTTGTAGAGATTGATGATGTCCTTTTTATCGGGAGCAATGGTTTCGATGTATTCCTTCAGGTGGAAGAACAAATCCTCATCGTTGATGTAAATCTTGTTGAAATCGGGGCTCAACATATCCCGAAGGATGGTAGCAGACCTTGAGATCTCTGCCAGGGCTTTCTTAGGCGGCTTGGCATCCTGGAGGCCGTCATACAAACGCTCCCATTTGCCGTACAGATCCCGCATGTCCTTGTCGAGTTCGGCTACCTTTTTGTTCTCGGCCACCGTTCTGATGATCACTCCAAAGTTCTTTGGCTTGATCGATTGAATCAGCGTTCTAAGCCTGTCACGCTCCTTCTTACTCCTGATCTTTTGCGAAACAGAAATCTTATTGGAAAACGGAACCAGAACGAGGAACCTTCCTGCCAGGCTGAGCTCTGAGGAAATCCTGGGTCCCTTGGTTGAAATGGGTTCCTTGGTGACTTGTATAAGGATGGGTTGTCCCTGACGGAGCACCCCATCTATCTTACCGCCTTTGTCGATGTCGGGCTCCATTTTGAAGCCGGCGAGTGTGGCCGAGTTGGCCTTCTTTTTCAGTACCCTATCCGTGTATTTATGCAGCGATTTTACCTGGGGGCCGAGATCGAAATAGTGCAAAAAAGCATCCTTTTCGTACCCAACCTCCACAAAGGCCGCATTAAGACCGGTGGTTAGTTTTTTGACCTTTCCGAGGTAAAAGTCCCCAACTGAGAACTCATTTTGCGGTTGCTCTGTCTGGAGTTCAACTAGTCGTTTGTTCTCCGTGAGAGCGATCCTTACTTCGGAGGTCGTAACGTCAATTACAAGCTCCTTGCTCACAAGTGAAAAGTATTAAGCTAGTCTAGCGACTACTTCTTGCGCTTATGACGATTCTTTCTAAGTCGTTTCTTTCTCTTGTGAGTGGAAATCTTATGTCGTTTCCGTTTTTTACCGCTTGGCATAGTTATTCTTTTAAATCGTTAATGATTGATCTAACTCGTTCGTTCGCGTCATTGTCCTCAGAACGCGACAGAAAGTTTTGGAAGTTTTCAAGCGCCAATTCCTTGTCTCCAGCTCTCATATAAGCGTCTCCAAGGAAGTAGTATGCTTGCGGCCTGTCAGGGTCCAACTCCACTACTTTTTTAAAGCGCTCGACGGCCTTCTCATATTGTCCAGACTGGACAGAGAAGATACCCATCTGAAAAAGCGCTCTGGTGTTCTCCGGTTCTTTCTCAAGAACCTTTCTGAGCATCATGATGCCCAGCATTGGGTTTTCTCCATTGACCAACGCAATCGCTGAATCGATTTGCGCGTCCACCTCCGAGTACGCTACCGGCTCTGCGGTACTTGCCTCTGGTTTGGTTGGAAGAAACAACATGACAACGGCTAAAACCATCAGGCCGCCGAGCATGAGAAACTGTCCTCGGGAAAATTTCATTCAGATTAGTCCTCTACCTCTACGTTGTTCTTCACCTGACTAACAAATGTCTTGGCAGGTTTGAACGCAGGTATGTTGTGCGCGGGAATAATAATGCTGGTGTTCTTGGAAATGTTCCGACCTGTTTTTTCGGCCCTTTCTTTGACGATAAATGAACCAAATCCTCTCAAGTAAACGTTTTCTCCACTGCTCAAAGATCCTTTTACACTTTCCATGAAGGCCTCAATGGCAGTCAATACATCTACTTTCTCAATACCGGTTTTTGACGATATTTCAGCTACAATTTCCGCTTTAGTCATTTTTTATTTTTTGTTTGTTAGGACTTAATCGAGTGAACTTTCACCCCAAAAAGAGGCGGCAAATATAGTCGAAAAATGAAAAGAAAATACATTCTGTTATTTCCTTATTGTAGCCTATAAATCAGTTAGTTGAATCCCTTTTCCAAAACCCTTACGCAGTGGTACGATAAGCACCAAAGGAACCTTCCGTGGAGGGCCTCTCGCGATCCCTACCATATCTGGATGTCAGAAATCATGCTGCAGCAGACCAGGGTGGATCAGGTGATTCCTTACTACCAAAATTTCCTGAAATTGTTCCCAACCATTGTCGACATGGCAAGGGCCGACGAAGACGAAATTCTTTCAGCCTGGCAAGGGTTGGGGTATTATTCTCGAGCGAGGAACCTGCATGCGACATCCAAAATTGTTGCCTATGAATTAGGTGGTCAATTTCCCAAAACTTCCGATGAGCTGATCAAACTGCCCGGTATCGGAAAATACACCAGTGCTGCCATCGCCTCCATATGCTTTGGTGAGCCTACCCCGGTTCTAGATGGAAACGTTTTTCGATTCATTGCACGCTATAAGGGCCTTGAAAGTGAACCATCGGATACCATGGCACAGAGGGAGATCATGAAATTCCTTCATGCGAGTATTCCAACCGATGATGCCGGTACTTTCAACCAGGCATTGATGGAGTTCGGTTCTCAACAGTGTATAATTTCCAATCCCGATTGTGAGCTGTGTCCGTTTAAGGACACGTGCAAAGCCTATGAATTAAATAAGGTTTCTGTCATCCCCAGACCCAAGAAGAAGGCGACCAAACGAGATAGGTACTTCACCATTTTTATGCCCATCGAAAATGGAAAAACGATTGTGCAAAGACGCGAACAAAAAGATATCTGGCAGGGCTTGTACAGCTTTCCGTTGCAGGAATCAAAAAAGCTCCTGGATTGGGAGGAAACCACATTTTTTCGACAGACCCATGAAGTCAGCGGCATGATGACTTATGACCTTCCAAAGCACCTGCTGACACATCAAAACATTTATTGCCGGGTCTATGTTGGTCGCACATCCCTCAATAGCATGAGCGGTAAGACGCTAGATTTGGATCACTTGTCGGAAGTTGGATTTCCCCGGTTGATCACAAAATTTTTGGAACGTCACCACGAAGTGATTTCGCAAATGTCTTAGCTTTGTTTAGGTAGACAATTATTATGGCAGGAAGTGTAAATAAAGTGATTCTGATCGGCAATCTCGGCAAGGATCCGGAGGTAAAGTATTTTGATGAAAACCGCGCCGTTGCTCGTTTTTCGATGGCTACGACCGAGTCATACAAGGATCGAAATGGCGAACGACAAGAGCAAACGGAATGGCACAACATTACCATTTGGAGACCGGGTTTGGTAGGGCTCGCTGAGCAATACCTTCGCAAAGGAAACAAGGTTTACATCGAAGGAAAACTCAGAACTCGCAGCTGGGAGGACGACAACAACAATACGCGCTATACTACCGAGGTGGTGGTCGACAATATGACCTTCCTCGGAAGTCCAAATGACAATGCAGGCAGTTCGGCTCAAGCAGGTGCTCCTCAATCGCAGCCCCAACAGAGTAGTCAGCCTGAAAGCGCGGTAGGAGAGATGGAAGATGACCTGCCGTTTTAACCTAATATGAACTGATTGGAGATTCCCCTAGAATTCCTCTCTTCTTTATTTCTTGGTTTTAATCTGAAGGCATTGCTACTGCTGTGTGGCGTACTTGTCTTGCTCTTTTGCTCTGCATTAATCTCGGGGTCTGAGGTAGCGTATTTTTCGCTGGAGCAAAAAGACCTGGACGCACTTGCAGAGTCACATCCCAAGGTCCACAATTCTATCAAAAGCTTGCTCGACGATCCGAAGAAATTGCTGGCGACCATCCTCATCTCAAACAACTTTGTCAATATCGGTGTGATCATCATGTCCTCCATTCTAACAACAGAACTATTCGACTTCAGTGGGTATCCCATCATGGGTTTCATCGTTCAGGTAATCGCAATTACCTTTCTATTGTTACTTTTTGGCGAGGTATTGCCAAAGGTTTACGCAACCTCTCATCCGATCCGGTTAAGTCATTTCATGTCGACCCCACTCTTTACGATAGGCCGCATTCTCAAACCGGTAAGTGGTGTATTGGTACGCTCAACCGTCTTTTTTACCCAAGGTTCTAACCCCAAAGGCAAGACAATCAGCGTTGATGAATTGAGCCATGCACTTGAGATAACTACAGACGAAAGTGCCGACCAGGAAGAACAGAAGATCCTTAAGGGTATCGTGAAGTTTGGAAATACGGATGTCAAGCAAATCATGACCGGGAGGGTAGATGTGGTTGCGGCTGAATACGAACAAGGGTTTGATGAAATCCATCGATTGATCACCTCTTCGGGATATTCGCGTATACCGGTCTACAAGTCCAGCTTCGATGAAGTGGAGGGCGTATTGTACATCAAAGATCTTTTGCCTCACATTGAGGACGGTGATCACTTCCAATGGCAGAAGCTTATCCGACCACCCTTCTTTGTGCCCGAGAATAAAAAGATTGACGACCTGTTGGAGGAATTTCAGGAAAAGAAAATTCACCAGGCCATCGTAGTAGATGAATACGGAGGAACTTCCGGGCTTGTCACGATGGAGGATATCCTTGAGGAAATCGTTGGTGATATTTCCGACGAATTCGATACCGACGACCTCGTTTATTCCAAACTGGATGAAAGCAACTTCATTTTTAATGGAAAGATCCCGCTCAACGACCTGTACCGAATCCTGGACATAGACGGCGCGGCATTCGAGGACAGAAAAGGGGAGAGCGATACCCTCGCCGGGTTTATCATCGAAATTGCCGAGCGCATCCCGCACAAATCGGAGACAGTGGAATTTCAAAACTTCACATTTAAGATAGAAGCGGCCGACTCCAGGAAAATTTCAACCATCAAGGTCACCGTCAATCCCATAGAAGAAGGAGATGAAGAGCCTGCTGAGTAGTTGCCTTATCGCATTGCTGGTGTTGAGCAGTTGTGAGGATCCTCCTGTTCCCAAGCGAAAGGGATATCCCCGGGTAGAGTTCCCGGCGAAGGAATACGTGGCACTCGATTCCGATTGCCCCTTCACCTTTCAATACTCGCTGAGGAGTTTGATGGAGTCAAGGTCAAGCAAGGGTCAGCCGTGCTGGTACAACTTGCATTACCCCCAGTACATGGCTACCATCCACATGAGCCATATCAACCTGGACGATAACCTCGATCGGCATATAGAAGAATCCAGAAAACTTGCCATGAAGCACCTTGTGAAGGCCAGCAACTATACCGAGGAGGTAGTGACCAATCCGGAAAAGGGTGTTCATGGAATTGTATTTGACTTTGAAGGATCAACCGCATCCAATTTTCAATTTTACCTGACCGACTCAAGCGACAACTTTTTTCGTGGGGCGATGTACTTCAATCTTCCACCAAATCCAGATTCACTGGATCCTGTGATCAATTACATCAAAGAGGATATGAATGTCCTTATTGAGTCGTTTGAGTGGAAAGGCGCCGTGTCTGCAGAATAAAGTGAAGGATCAGCCCGAAGAGTAGTGTGCTCAACACGAGATGTGAACTCTGCATCGGTGCCGGAACATTGAAGTAAGCCATGATAATACCCGAAATGGCTCCGCCCAGGCCAAATACCATCAACCATAGTGTAATCGGGTTTGAGATACCATACTTGTATATTCTGAAAGCCAAAACCGTGACCAGCAAAACAAGCAGGATCGAGAAGCTGCGATGCACGTAGAACATGTTGCCCATCAGGCCGATCCACGTGGAGCGATCTAAATTTCCAGATGCGACTAAAATATCGATGTCTTGCCTGACTTGCGAACCCATCACTACCTGTGTGAGCAATACAATAAGCGCCACCATTGCCACCATTCTTGTGGACCTATCTACCTCACCGATATAGTATTGCTTGCTGTATCGGATGATGACAAGCAGTAAGGCAATGATACCAAAGGCCAGGAGCATATGGATACTGACGGTACCGGGTAGCAATTTGGTCGAGACCACAATGGAGCCAAACCAACCCTGGAATCCCAGCAGGACAAATAAGCCGAGCGAAAGAAAAAACGGCCCCCTGGTTCTGCCCCAATCGATAAGAGAAGAGATGAGGAGCAGGAATACAACCAACCCCGAGGAGGCTCCCACCAATCTGTTGATGTATTCGGTGTAGGTCTTTACTGCATTAAAATCCTCTTCCACGTAAATCGAAGGGTCATTGAGAATGTTGCTGGCAATGCCGGTCAAGCCGAGTGAGTTTAGATATCGAGCCAGGTCCTCATTCGTGGCCAAACGTTTAGCTGCATAGGTGTTCTTGTAATCTGCTGGCAATTGGGACGCTTCGGTAGGAGGGACCCATTGGCCAAAGCACTTGGGCCAGTCGGGGCAACCCATGCCCGAACCGGTCATTCTTACTACAGCCCCGGCCAGAATCACAAGATAAATATTGATGATGGCGATTTTCGCCAATAGTCCGGTCCTTCTACTCATTTTGGTTTCACCAGGATTTTTGGTTCGAGCATCTCGCGCATGGCATACTTGATACCCTCGCGTCCAAATCCCGAATCCTTAATTCCGCCATAAGGCATGTGATCGACTCTGAATGTCGGGCTGTCGTTGATGATCACCCCGCCCACGGCGAGCGCGTCAAATGCCTTGTTCATCTCCTCAATTGAGTCCGTAAAGACCGACGCCTGCAATCCAAATCTTGAATCGTTCACCTTGTTTAGTGCGGTTTCGAAGTCATCATAGGGCTCAATACAAACCACCGGACCAAATACCTCTTCGCTTTGTACCTTCATGTCTGCCGTAGTATTGGTGAGGATGGTGGGCTGCACATTACTTCCTTCCCTTGCTCCTCCCGTTACCAAATTGGCTCCTGCCTCAAGTGCTTCATTGATCCATCCTTCCACACGTTCGGCCGATCGTTCGTCGATCAGGGATGAGAACTGTGTCTCATTTTCTGTGGGGTCACCCAGTACCAATGCTTCCGATCTGGATTTCATTTCACCGAGGAAGTAATCGTAATGATCACTGTGCACATAGAATCTCTGTGCATGAATGCAAACCTGGCCCGAATAAGCAAAAGCTCCAACCATACACTTTGCCAGAATCGTCTCCGGGTCTGCACTTTGGGTAATGATCATCGCAGCATTACCGCCCAATTCGAGCGCTACCTTTTGCTTTTTCACCACCGACTTCAAGTGCCAACCAACCCGGTCAGAGCCCGTGAAGGAAAGCATGGCTGTTCGATCATCGATGGCGAGTTTTTCGGCAACCTCGTTCTCACAGAGCACCAGTTGAAAGGCCCCTTCGGGCAGATCGATTTCCGCTATCAATTCGGCCAACATCACAGCCGTGAGTGGAGTGTTGAGTGCGGGTTTCAGAATGATTGGACAACCCGCCGCAATGGCTGGAGCTACCTTGTGCGCCACTAAGTTGAGGGGAAAATTGAAAGGTGAAATTCCTACAACCACACCTCGGGGATAATAGCGAACCAAACCTTCCTTTCCTTCTCCAGCCTTGGTCCAATCGAGGTCAGTCAGTTCATGTTCAATGCGCCCACATTCTTCACATGCGACCCTAAATGATTGGATGGCTCGATCTACTTCACCCAAGGCATAGATCATCGGCTTACCACTCTCACGGGCGATCATTTTGGCAAATTCATCCCGGCGACCAAGGACCCCATTGGCAATCGAGTTCAAAGCGCTCTTTCGCCTATGAACAGGAGAAGAACCCACAAATTTTCCGGAATCGTAAGCTATCTGAAGCACACCATCCACGTCTTCCCATGGGGCAAGGTCGATGGTGCCGACAACTTCATTGGAATACGGATTGATTACGTCCATGGGTCAAAAGTAGATTCTATATTGAGCTACCGGCAAAAAGCCAAGCTGATATCTCGTCATCATCTCTCCAGTATCGGGATTGTATTCCTGATAGTACACATTCTTACGGTCGATAAAATTCTGGAGATCCACGGCCATTTCCTGGGCAAACCTCCTTCCGTTTCTACGGTAATTTATGCGAATGTCAAACCGCATATAGTCGCCGTACTGACCCGAAAAAGCCTTGTCGTTTTCCAGGATGGCAAACCCGGCCTGCCGGCTAAGGGTGAGGTCGACTGGTGTGAAGCGCTGGCCTCCCACAAAAGCTCCGCGGAAGTTGGCTGCGAAGGTGTGTTGCGCCTTTTGGTGCTTGCCTTTGAGTTCCCATTCCTTTCCAAGCAGGGCATTGACATTGTAGTTGCTGTTGAAGGCGGTGCTGTATTCCTTTCCATCGCTGGCCGTATACTTTGAATCAAAGAGCGAAGCCGTGATCAAAAAGTAAAATCCCTTGCTGAGGAATTGCTCAAGTGTAAATTCCAGTCCATAATTTCTGCCGCTCCCATCATTGTCGAGACTATCGGGAAAACCAAAGACGAAGTTAGCTCCCTGGTTGAGCAAACTATAGGTACTTGGGTTGACATCCACGGGTACGTTGGAGAGGTTTTGATAATAGGTCTCAATTTTCAACCTCAGGTTTTCACTCAGGAATCGATCGTAGCCCAGGACCACATGATCCGAGACGAGCAAACCCAAATTCTCATTTGGCAGTACGGAGGTACCGTCTGCCTGAATATGATTGCGGAAGAAAATAGAGGACGGCGCAACCTGGCTATGTCGACCAACACCCAATGAGAGGGCGTTAATGTTGTTGATATTCCATTTCAGACCCAACCTTGGCTCCACCATCTGGCTTCCATTGTGGTCGAAGTATTGGTAGTGCACCCCGGAATTGAGCACCAACTTTTCAGAGATCTTGAGTTGCCATTGGAAGTAAGGCTGGTAAAGTATGGCATTGCCCGAATAATCCCTAAGGTTCCGGTATTCGTTGGACTTTCTCCGGTAGCTGATTTCGTCGTAGTCAAACTGCAATTGATCTACGAAGATCCCGGCCCGGATCAGGTTACGTGTGTTGAGCTTGTGGTTGTAGAGCACATTGCCTGAGAGTTTGCCATCCTTATTGAGGTTTTCGTAGAGTTTGAATTCTCCATTGCTCGGCGTGATGGAATCATTTCGGATGTTGAATCCCGAGATTTGGCTGGAGAAGGTGGCACGCAGGAATGCGTTCTTGCCAACAAGCCTTGTATAGGAAACACCCGTTGCCAAGAGATTTGTCCCGTAGTGCAGGTTTTCGCCGTCGTCGTCAAAGAAATTTTCTTCTTCGCCTTGTTCTTCATCCAAAAACGAGATATCGGAAAACCCACCAATCATGAAGGCCGAAATCTTGCCTTTTCTGAGTGGGAAGTTGAGTTTGATAGTCATGTCCTGGTATTCCGGTACTGCAAGGGTTCCAAATGAAACACCCATTAGCTTGAATAGATCCAGTGTGGAATATCGGTAGCTCACCAGGTAGGACGCACGCCTCTTCTTGGAGAATGGTCCCTCGGCCAGGATCTCCGCTCCGTTGAATCCGATTTGTCCAATGAATTCGAACTTTTCGTCATTGCCTTCTCTCAGCTGAAGGTCGAATACGCCGGCGATGGCATTTCCGTATTGGGCCGGGAAGGCGCCTGTGTAGAAGTCTGAATTCTTGAGTGTGTTGTTGTTGAGTATGGAGATGGGTCCGCCGGTGGATCCCATCAAGGCAAAGTGGTTGGGGTTTGGTATATCGACACCATCCAATCGATAGAGCACTCCAATGGAGCTATTGCCACGGATGATGAGGTCGTTGCGGTTGTCGTTGGTGCCCTGTACCCCGGCGAAGTTTTGCGCCATGCGCGCCACGTCGTTGAGCGAGCCGGCGTATTTCTGGCTCTCTTCTACGCTAAAGGTGCGTGCACTGACTGTCGCCATCTTGTTGATGGCTTCGCGTTTGTCGGCCTTGGCGGAGATGACAAATTCATCGCCTTGGTAGATCTTCTCCTGTATTTCGATGTCCAGCACCACCTCTTTGGAGGACTTGATGAGCATGTCGTTGATCCTTCGATCGTGGTATCCGATGTAGGAGATCTTGATACTCTGTCTTCCGACCGGCACTTTTTCGAGCCTGAAGATTCCCTTCTCGTCACTCACCGCGCCGATGAGCGGGTCGCTGTCTACCACGATGATATTGGCTCCCGGAATTGGTTGTTTTGATTCGCGATCGAGGACTACCCCCCGGATTACTTGCGTGATTTCCTGTGCATCCACACTAGAAATCAATATGAATGGAAAAATTAGCGCAAAAAAAAGCGACCTCATTGGATCGCCAAATTTACGTGGTAGAAGCACTGACTATTCGTACTTCTTAAAATTTCGGATGATGTCGAAGATGCTTGGGAACTCCACATGTGGAAGTTCGAAAAGTGTTTCGTCGTCTTCGGAGTTGGCAGTTCCGCCTTTTTCTTCTTTCACCGGTTCTCCGGTGGATGTTACCTTGTATTGATCTCCGCCATGTACTCCTTCAATGGCCCCAATAAGTTCTTGCTCAGAAACTACCTTGGGATCGTATTCGATGCTTGCCAGCTCGGTTGCAAAGTTCACTTCGCAGTTGATTACCCCCTCCGTAGATGCTAGCTCGTCTTGAATCTTGGCTGCACATCCAGCTGCACACACCATTCCATCGATGCCCATACTGGCAAGTGCTGTGGTGGATACCGTTACGGTGGTGTTTTGCTCCGCTTCGGTTGTGGCATTGCTGCACGCAAAAGCGAGACTTACAAAGAGGACAGATGCTAACAACTTGAGTTTCATGGCTGTTGTTGAGTCAACAAATTTAAAAAGGCGCCCATGTTTACCAAACCACTCATGTAAAAGATTTGTTAAAAGTTAGCAGGCGGAGAATGCGAAATTGTCCCCATCCCGGATTCCGCATGTCACTTTACCCACTCACTCCACTTGATGGTGAGCTTGCCCAAGTTTACGGGCCTCGGTTCCACTCTGCACTCTCAACACTCCACTCTTCATCATAAAACGAGTTATTCACAGTGCGACACATTGGGAGCTTTCATCATGCCGTTCAAATCCTTATGTGTCGCGGGGTTGCGGGGCAGGGGCTTGGAAGTAGTTCATATCCTTCCAGTTATCAACAGCATGGCCCTTGCATTTGTTGGGGGTTCCATCTAATTTCGATTGCGATAGACATTCTGGGTAAGCCGAATCCCAACAAAGTAGGCAACGATAAAACCACAATTATGGACGAAGAAAAAAATGAAGAAAATGAAGAAATGAACGACGGCGGAGCCGATGCTGGCTTTGATGGCGGCTCGGACAATGGCGCTGGCGCCGACGCAGGAGCTCCCGAAGCTGCTGCACCACCACCCCCGCCTCCCCCTCCTGCACCGGATCCTGCTCCCGAACCGGCCCCAGAGGCGGAAGGGGCTGCAGAAAGGACCGGGTTTGGACGGCGTTTGGGTGCGTACATCCTAGATATCATTATTGCCTACGCAGTAGGAGCCGGAATTGGAATGGTTGCAGGCGCAACTTTGTTAGGCCTCTTCGGTATGGGCATGGCGGAAGGTGGCGGATCAGAAGCGGAAGCCATGATGGGCGGCCTTGGTGCGATGATCGGAGGCGCCTTGGGTGCCATGGCCGGCATGTATTTGATGTATATCATCTTCCTACTGCTTGAAGCCTTCATGGGACAGACACCGGGCAAGATGATCTTGGGTATTAAGATAGCCAACGCAGATGGTACTCAGGCGGGTGTGGGCAAGTTGCTCTTGCGCGCCGTGCTCAAGAACATCTATTACGCCATGGCCTTGCTCGCCGGCATTACCGGTATTGGTGCTTTGATGATGGTGGGAACAGTGGGTTCGGTGATCATCTTCATTGGTTGTTTTGTGGTATTGGGTGCTGCTCGCCAGGCCTTCCACGACATGATTGCCAAGACTGCGGTGTACAAGAAGAGCGATATCAAGTAGCGCTTCAAAAATCTATTTTGGAGAAAGGGATGCTGTTTTGATGTCCCTTTTTTCGTTGGAGCGAGTTCAACGCGGGCGGACTGCCCGCGCGGATCTCGTTCCTATGGTACGAGTTACCTCCGAGCGACAAAGGTCGCTCGGCTGAACTCGCTCCAACGCATGAGTATTAATTAAAAGTTAGGTTGCCTCCACTCCAGCTTGCGGAAATATTCGGGCAAGCACAGGTTCCCCCTGTAGGTGTAGACGGCACCGAAGTATTCCCGCAATTGGGATCCGAATACACAACAAAAAAAGTTCCGGAGCAAGGAGTGCAACTGATATAGTCCAGGCTCATGGTTGCGGGATGTACATCTGCCCAGGCCCAGTAGCCACAGGTTGGAGAACATTTCGCCGGGAAACCTGAAGTTGAATTCGGCGGAATGCAAATCAGTGAATTACAGGCCGAGGTACAGTTGTAATCTGTATTGGCACAGTGGAAGTCGATTTCCAAAGCACACGAGGTATTGTTGATGATAGATTGGGCGTTCAAAGAACCAAGTCCCAGGAAAACGCCGACTGCAATCATCGACAAAAGATTAGGTGTTTTCATGACAAGAATTTTTAGTTATATCACTAAGTTGGCCGTTTCACCCGCTCATGGATCGGCCATTTAGGATTCCGTCAAGCGTAGTTAGAATTCCGCATGATCATGGCTGGACTCGCCCCAACGCAGATAGATTTTATTTCTACGGAAATATCTCCAGCAGGGTCATTTGCGGTGTACCTCCCACTTCCACGTTGATCGTTCCGCTATTGCAGGCGGAATTTCCAGAGGCCTGATATGGACCGGAAAGACACAAAGCAAACGATGGATAAACTGTGGCCGAAAACGAGACGGGCAAATCGGTGACCAGGACCCGCTCTATTCGCTGCGTTGATGAGAATATTTGTGTTACGGACGAGTTTGGCGGAACTGAATACTTAGTAGAAGTTGTAAGCGTACAACCCCCGGAAAGAGGAGTATAGTCAAACGAAATACTGGTCCAGCAAGAGGTATGGTTGTGGATCAGGATGGCATTGGGCTGAGCGAACAATGAGCCCATGCTCAGCATACATAAGATGATTAGTACAGATTGCTTCATAACATTTAGAATTTGATTGTGAATTTTCTAAATGTATGTGGCCGGGTGTATACCGGGGCTTATGAGGTAGAATCTGGCCGGTTCAAATTAGAATTTGGTTAATTCATCGACCGCTGAACACCTAAAGCACAAAAAAAGTAGGGATCCAAAACCCTAACCAGGACCCAGGGTTGGAGCGAGTTCAGGTCGGACGAAGGCCGACCGTAACTCGTTCCTGTGTTTTTTAACGCGAAACGGGTCGCACTGACTTTGATACACAGGAACGAGGTACGCCAACAATGTTGGCTGAACTCGCACCTACTTGTTACCTGTAAATCTCAATAATATTCTATCACTCGTGTTTTCACTTGAACGCTATCGAACAATTTTGACTCAGAAATCAAACATTCCGTCCAGTTGCCTTCCTTGTCGATCTGGTTATACCGGCGATATTCCCAACTGTTGATAGCAGTATCTCCTCTTAAGACGGACAACACATGGGTACTGTCGGTCCATCCTTTCTCGTTTCCGAACTGAGTTGTTATTGTCAACAACTTCTGTTGCTCGTTAGTTTCAATGAATTTAAAGCAGTTAGGTGATAACCATTTTTCAGTAGTATTCACGGTGCCTGTACCACGAATAGTCTCTCGAACAGTAGTTGAATCAGATGTTCTTCTTACAGTGCTTTTTAGATTGCCGTTTTGATCGAAATGCTCTTGCAAATTCACCATGCCTTTAGAATTGTACTTGAATTTGACAACTGTTCCAACCACATCATTTAGCGCCCATCTTGTTTCTATCAATTCTCCCTTTTTATTGTACAGTTTGTAACGTTTAGATGTGGGCCACCCTTCGAATTCTACCTTCTTGTATTCTCCATTTTGGAGATAAGCGTACGCGAGGGTCTGTTCGATGGATTTAACCTTTCCTGAAAGTCCTTGCCTTAGAGGCTGAGCAAGGATATGTATTGATAAGAGCCAACATGCTATCAATAATAGGATTCTGTGAAAGGCTTTCATATCGAAATTATCACGCAACGTTCATCATCACGGATAAATGTATAAAAATCCAATAATTGCTAAACAAAAAAGTAGGGATCCAAAACCCTAACCAGGACCCCTACTAGGCAAATGTTGCGGACTGCAACGAGTTATCGTAAATGTACGATTAGATTCTAAAAAGGATTCACTACCAGGAGAATAGTTCCGGAAGTTGACAGGAGTGGATATTAATAGCTGCCTTCCAATGTTGAATTGGGTGGATGAGATGGAGAGGTTCGGGCACGAGTTACGCCTCATTGTCGGCCATAGCCTTTCGGCGAAGGCCGCCGGCTGAACTCGCGCCAACTTTTATGAACCTAATCTTCAGTACTAGTACTTGACAATGAACTCTAAATTACCACCTTGTTCTAGATACTTTGAATCATGGTGGTATGTGGTATCGCCATTCTTGACTACATACCAGTCGAAATCGTACCAGCCTGACCACCTATCGTAGTCTACGTAAGGGCTATATCCTGCACCTTCGTTGTCAATTGTATGCGAGATTAATGCGTGAGTGATTGTAAGATGGCAATAATCTTTTTCATCAATATTGTCCCAGTTTTCGAGACGGTAACTTAATCTTCCAGCTGAATAGATATTTAATTCAATATCGTTTTGTTTCGCTGCGATAACATTTTGTTCACGAAGTTCGCTTGGGCCGCCAATCCACAGATTACAACAATCGTCAAACCTTATCCAATATCCTCCACTTTTATCTCCGATAAATTCAAAAGACGCTCGATTATCTGGCCCCAACTGCTTAGTTTCATTTATTGCATATTTGGATGAAAAGCCGTCATAATATAGTGTGACCGTTTCTCCTTCCAGATTCTTATTCTCGGCTAATTCTTTAACGTGAACGTTGAGGATTGTAGTTTCCCTTCCTTCATTATTGCAGGAAAGAAGAGCAAATAGTACCAGCAATAAAAGGTGAAACCTCATAAGATACTTAGGGGTCATGAATTGGAGATCTTAACTAAGAACTATCGTCATCAATAGTGCTACCCATTGCCATGGGAATCTAACCTTCAGTACTAGTACTTAACAATAAACTCTAAATTACCACCTTGTTCTAAATACTTAGAGTCGTGGTGATAGGTTGTGTCACCATTAATTACTACATACCAATCGAAATCATACCAACCCGACCATTCTTCGAAATTTGAAATAGGACTGTTACCCCTCCCTTCGTGATCTACCATTGATGTATAAAGGGCATGCGAAACAGTGAGATGACAATAGTCACTTTCATGTGATCCATCTATGTGATCCCAATTTTCAAGGGTATAAAACAGATATCCAGAGGCATATACGGCAAGCTCAATATCGTTTTGAACACCACTTTTCACATTTTCTTCTCTTTGTACTTCGGGCCCACCGGTCCATGAACGACA
Organism: Salibacteraceae bacterium; assembly: GCA_965267285.1. Taxonomy (GTDB): domain Bacteria; phylum Bacteroidota; class Bacteroidia; order Flavobacteriales_G; family Salibacteraceae; genus UBA4419. The sequence goes on from OZ253948.1 coordinate 345,963, forward strand.
ACATTCATCGAACTTTATCCAGTAGCCGCCGCTTTCATCTGCTAAGAATTCAAATGAAGCTCGATTATCAGGTCCAAGTTCCTTGGTCTCGTTGATGGCATATCTGGACGAGAATCCGTCATAATATAAAGTGACAGTCTCTCCTTCCAAATTTTTATTCTCCGACATTTCTTTGACATGGACATTAAGAATTGTATTTGGGTCTTTTTCAGTATCGCAAGAGACCGACACAAGAATAATGATCAAGTATAAGATTCGTCTCATAGTTTGATTATTCTTTTGGTCGAACGTAAACCATCGTCAAAGTGAATACTTAGTGTATACGCACCTCTAGGTAAATTGGATACATCTATCGTTTTTATTCCTGAGTTCAATGAGAGAACTAAGACGCCTTGACTATTTAGCAGCTGACAAGATTTCATTCCAACATTGTTGTATGACAATTCAATAGTAACCTTATCAGAGCTTGGATTAGGGAATATTTCTATTCTCGCATCTCTTACGGATTTGTCAAGACTTGCCTGAAGATGCACATTTGAGGTCTCTTCAGAATTTGGAATGTTCACTGATATATCACGCTTTGCGCGCTTTGTTCTATTAAATCCAAAACACGTATCGGCCATAGTGGAAATTATGGCTTCAAGTTTGCTTTTTGGAGAAGTCATGAAACCCGGCCTAAATGTTATATGATTCCCGGCTCCAAGTAAGACATCCGTTCCATTTTCAAGAATGAACTGCCCTTCTGGAGTTCTAGTCGACTCGTCAGTAACAACACGGATGCTATTTCGGCTTTCAAAATGAGCATATTTACCCTTTGTGGCTGAAATGGTTCTATTCTGAATAATTAGGTCTTTTGGGGTAATTTCAGACAAAAGGAAATTTGCCAATTCTTGAGGAGGATTATCTAAATGTCGCTCATTTTGTTTTGTAGCAAAAAGAGCATCAAAAGGAGTAATCTCCTTGGAACTAATAACATTTGGGATATTAATTGACGGGCTATTATGGGGGTAGCCAAATTCTCCTTTTGAAGTAAAAATGCCAGGTTTATTGTAAAACAAATTACTCACAGCATCATACTCCATATACCCGGTTTGGTATTTCGGATTAATATCGAACACTGAGACCGTCGGTACAAAAGGGGCCCGGTATTCAGAACTTAAACATGAAGTGCCAGGTAAATTCTTTAAGAAAGCGTAAAAAATGTGCTTATAAAATCGTTCATAGGCACCTGGGATAAAACTGGTCGGGATATCATAGTTTTTCTTAATAATCTTCTTATGTATGAATATGGCAACTGCAGAACTTACCCCGACCGTACCCTCGAACACTACCTTGTCTAAACCTGGCTTCTCCAAATTCACATTAATTCTGTAGAACAAGTTATGTGCACCGCTGATTAGTGGGAAAACTCCAACCATGTCAAGAATACATTGGCCATATCCCGTTGTCACGGGTTTCTCGTCATAGTTGCTTCCATCAGCAAGTGCAATGAGCCGCATATCAGGGTAGCCCAAGTGGTCAAGGGTAGTCATTAGTTGATCAAAATATGGATGACTCTTGACTTTGGTGTCGTTGGCTTTATCATTTGCCGAATAATGATGTATCAACATAGCCCTGGCCACCGGATTATCAAGCAATTGCTTTCTGTAGAATGTAAGATCATCGATGTATTGTAGTGCGATCTTTGGTTTTAAGTTATGGTTAGCGAGTAACCCCAATGCCATTGCGCCAGATACCTGCTTGGTCAGAAAAGCAATTACATGTTGAATGCCAAGTGGTATTGTGGCACCTTGCATTTCTCCCTCGAAGGACACAAATGCTCGGGTATGATGATGTGGGTTATTAATGGGATCAGCCTTATGTGCAATTTCCATACGTCTTAATGCGATACGGCCTGCAAGAGCACCCATGCTATTTCCCTGAAACACATTTTCATGCTTGCTGCCTTCAGCGAATTTTTCCGCATTCACGTAGTTGATTACCTGTCGGATGACGGCAGCATTGTTTTCCAGGTAATCTACCCCATTATCAAAGTGAATAATTACTATATCGAACCCTTCATTCCTCAATTTAAAAAGAAGGTTTGCACCATTGTTGTCATAGTGCTCAGCCGCTCCACCTTTTTGGTCCGCTCCGTCCTGTCCCAGAATACCATTCATGGATTCAAAGTGCGTACTGCCCTTTTTTATAGTTAAGCTATTTCCATTTACAGAAGCGTTTGGGCCAATATGCCTTCTACCAAATGGAGAAAATGGAGAAAACCCTGAGCTAACAATGTAAGGCTTCAGGATTTTGCCGGATGTATTACCGCAACCATAATATATTCCAAGTGTGACATGCGCATCAGGATTAATTCCATTATCCGGATTTGAAATTGGAACATTCACAGTTTGACGCTCAATCCTATCCGGGACAATTTCATTATAGTCACCATCTTTGATAAATGTCATTTTGGACCCACGCGCAGCAGAGCCTACGGTATTATGATTGGTTGACACCTGCTCAACATCAGTGTCATCAGTAGAAAGGGCGGCACAACTGTATTTCACTGGCCCAGTGGAATATACAGCTTTGGTATAAAGCTTTTTTTGAATCCCTAAATTCAAATCCAAATCAAGCTGTTGACCAGGTACTAGTAATTGAAAGTTATTGGTGTCTCCAACAGATACATAGAGATCCAACCACTCATTGGTATTATCGCTAAAAATCAACTCTTCTCTGAGTCTGACAGTAATAGGTCCTTCGGCATGGAATTCAGCTATAGGGCTGAGCAAAAAAACATTGCCTACTTCAAAAACACCTGAAGCATCATAACCATTCCAGATCAGCCGATCATTGTCCAGTTGAACATAACCGTTATCGAAGGCAGATTGCGAGATCTTCGAGTATTTAAAATCAATCAACCCAAGTTCAATAATCCCTTCTTCATTCAATGACTGTTCTCCAATGCTGTCAATTTCAAATAGAGACAACTCTGGCTTCTCATGTATGCTGCCGGAACGCAATTGTGCAAAGGCGAGTAAAAAGTTTGCATAATCGGACATGATATCCGTGTATTGACTGTCAAAATTTTCTTTTTCTGAATCAAATTTTGGAACCTGATCTATCAATACATTAGTTGGTAGGTGAGGATATAGATCTCCGTATGCCCATTGCTGGAATTCCGAAAAACTCATAGTTACACCTGCAACCTCTTCAGAAGACTCGTTTGCATGCTTTTCTTGGGTATAGGACCATAGGAATCCAAAAATGAAAACAAGGGCGATTTGTACTTTTTTCATGATTTTGAAATTATTCTGTTTCCAATTCTTTAATTCTATCATTCAGCTGGATCACATAAAGGGTCAGCTCTTCAATCTTTCTCAAGAGCAGCCCATTCATTTCACTCAAGTTAATGCCATTAGTTCGATAGTTTACCCCTTTGTCAATCCATGGAAGATGTTTGTTTTTGGTAACAAATTCATCCACCTCTTCAATGGTTAGAAGGTGATAATCGTCTTGGAAAACGGCATCCCAGTCTTTGTAGAGCAAAACCTTCAATTCCTCACAGATTACTTTTCCTCCGACATTTAGCAAGTACCCTGGAGACGGTTGAATTTGTGTTCCAATAGATACTGAACCCGGGTTAGTGTTATAAACATGATCGCCTTTTCTGCTCCAGTTTAGGTTCAAACCGTGATAAGGATCCACCCATTTCATGGTGCCCAGTGCGTCAGATACAAGGACATAACCATTCTTAGCGCCCTGCCTCATTCGAATTCTACCATCTACATCTAAGGATTCTGTTGGGGTTATATTACTACCAATCCCAAGTTTTCCTTCAGCATTCAAGACTAAGACTCTGTCGGTTACTGCCCCGCTCAGAAAATTGATTTCCCTTTCTGCCTCGATGATATTTCCAGCAATGCAATTCTCAGGCATCATCATCATGTCTGGTAGGTCAGCAGTGATTTTGAACGCAACATTTCCCAAACAAGGGTCATCCGACGAGCCAGACAGCTCATCTTTCAAAAGGGCCGTTCTTAAATGGAGTTTGGCGGAAGGAGAATTTAGGCCGATCCCCACATTGTATGGTTCGTTAGAATTTATCAAATGCCCATTGGCTAAATTCAATGAAAACTGGCCAAATGTTATTAAGGTAAATACGGAAAAAGTGGCGGTGAAGAGGAGATGTCTCATAGCGTTTAAATTTTGGTTTAGACCAATCTACGGGGCACGCTATGAGTAGTTTGGAGAAAAGCGGAAAAATGGCTGAACCCGTCATTTTTGGCTGTGAACCTGCAAAATCGGCGGGTGAATCGACACGATTTTGAAAGGATTCCGGCGAAAAATCACTCAAAACGGTTCAAAATCGATCCATTTTTGACCAAAATCGGCGCATTTTGGTCCATTCTTAGAGAAATTCGGCTAAAAAGAACCATTTCCTATCTCAACCAAAAACGTGTTGGCGCGAGTTCAACACGAGCCGAATGCTCGTGCGTAACTCGTGCCTCTACTTATCAACAATCAAAGTATACATATCAAGAAGCGTCACCTTTGAAGTAACATTTAAACCATCCAATGAGTCGCAAATACAAATTCCTGGATCCGGAAGGAATGTACTTCGTGAGTTTTGCTGTTATCAAGTGGATAGATGTCTTTACCCGGGAAATGTATTGCACCATCCTGGTCGATCACCTTAAGCATTCTCATCAACACCGGGGAATGAAAATCTATGCCTGGTGCATCATGCCAAATCACGTGCACCTTGTCTTCCAAGCTGAAAACGGCAACCCCTCGGACTTGATGAGAGACTTAAAAAGAAATTCATCCAAGGACATCCAAAGGGCTATCGAGTCTAATCCGAAAGAAAGCCGAAGGCTTTGGCTGTTGCGGATGATGGAAGAGGCGGGAAGTAATAACAGCAACGTTAGATTTCGACAATTCTGGCAACAAAACAATCATCCAATTGAATTGTGGAGCGATCCCATAATCGATCAGAAGATCAACTATATCCATATGAATCCGGTCGTTGCCGGATACGTTAGCGAACCGGAGCATTGGCGATACAGTAGTGCCTGCCTTCCTGGATTGATTGAGTTGGATGAGATATAGATGTTCGGGCACGAGTTACGCAGATCGACAGCGTCGATCTGGCCGAACTCGCGCCAACTTCATTTTTTTGATAAAAACGCTTCATTTTCGGTCAATTTTGAACCATTTCGAGCAAATTCCGGTAAATTTTGTTTCATTTCGGTCGAATGTTGGAAATTTTGACCGGGTAAGATTCAAGACGCCTTTATCGGATGGAAGATTTGTTGAATGGAGGCCATTTCACATCAATTTCGGCCAAATTTGATTCAATTCTGGCCAATAATTGCTCGAAATCCACGAAAACGACAAAAAACAACGAAGTTGGCGCGAGTTCAGAGCGAGCCTCTGGCTCGAGCGTAACTCGTGCCGTAATAACCAAGCTTTTTTATCTAAAATCAATCAAAAAGACTCCAAAATCGCCTGTTTTTGTCAAAAACAGGCAAAAAATAATTAAAAACGCATCGTTTTTAAGCAAAGCAGTCTAAAATTGGTCAAAAATGGTCAATGCCGAACCCTTTGACGGTATGCTCGGTAAAACAAGCGAGAGTCAATAGCAATACTATTGAACAAAGAATTAATACTTTTGTTAGAACGCTATGCTCAAGAGCCAGTCTATAGGGCGATTTATTTCGGAATGGTCGCAACTCATTCTGGGAATCGTCTTGGCCAGTATCGGACTTAAAGGATTTCTGCTTCCCAATGGTTTCCTCGATGGAGGCGTCACCGGAATCGCCATTCTGGTAAGCAACCTTACTGGATTGAACGTTTCGGTGTTACTGCTCATCGTCAGTGCACCCTTTATCGCCCTGGCATGGTTTACACTTTCCAAAAAGATCATCTGGAGGTCCATCATCGTGATACTTGGTCTGGCCCTTTTTATCGAACTCGAGACCTTTCAACCCATCACGGATGACAAACTGCTCATCGCGATTTTCGGCGGATTGTTTCAAGGCGCCGGGGTGGGGTTGACCATCAAAAATGGAGCGGTGCTCGACGGGTCGGAGATTCTGGGCGTTTACATCAACAAAAACTGGGGAATCAGTATTGGCAGGGTGATCCTGATCTTCAACGTGATCCTGTTTGGATTCACAGCCGTACTCATCTCCACCGAAGTAGCTATGTATTCCATCCTCACCTTCCTCGTAACCGCCAAGGTAGTCGACCTCATGATCGAAGGATTTGAGGACTACGTTGGACTCATGATCGTTTCGGACAAGATCCAAGAGATAGAGACCGGGCTCATAGAAGACATTGGGGTGGGAATGACAGTGTACGAAGGTGTGAAGGGATACGGTAAACGCGGCGTGGGATCCGAAAAACAAATTCTGCACACCGTGATCAACCGCATCGACATACGCAGGACCTATAACCTGATCGATCAAATTGACGAACAGGCGTTCATCATCGAATTTGATGTCAACAACGTGCGTGGTGGCATCTTGAGAAAGTACCTGAGCAAGGAATCAATCCAGAAAACCATCCAGAATCTGAATAAATCCTAGATTTTTTACTGATAGTAATACTATTACAAAAAGAATTATTACTTTCGTTCCGTGTCTGTGATCAATATTGTCATAGGAGAGAAGTACTACAACAAGGATCCTCAATCCTCTGATTTGGGCCGAAGCATTGTGTCTGAAGGTATCAAATTGATGGACGAATTGGGCTTTGAGCAGTTCACCTTTAAGAAGTTGGCCATGGAGATCAACTCTACGGAGGCCTCTATTTATCGCTACTTCGACAATAAGCTGAAATTGTTGCTATACCTCACGACCTGGTATTGGGCGTGGGTCGAATACCTCATCGATTACAAGACGCACCATATCCATGACAGCGAGCAAAAGCTCAAGGAAATTCTGCGCATTATCTGCAATGTGGATCAATCTGCAGACAATTTCGATTTGCCCGGCATCAATATGGCCAGCCTGCGCCGTGTGGTAGGCGCGGAATCAGATAAAACCTATCTAACAAAGCAGGTTGACGAGATCAATAAGGAAGGACTTTTCAAAGGATATAAGGGCCTATGCCACAAGATTGCTCTTGTGCTCCTGGACATAAATCCAAAGTACAAATACCCGCACGCCCTGGTGAGCACCATGCTGGAGGCTTCACATCAGCAGGCCTTCTTTGCACTGCACCTGCCCTCACTCACGGAGGTTTCGAGGGATGTCAACATGCCGATCGAACATCAAGTTTTTCACTTTCTAAACAATACTGCTTCAACGCTGTTGAAGTAAAAAATTTTCGCCCGATATGAATAGTAATACTATTAACATAGAGAGTATTGATATCCAAAGTGATATTAAACTTACTCCGCTAAGGCGTTTGTTTAAGATGCTTTCCCTGGATAGGCAAGAGATCCTGGTGATCTATGCTTACGCCATTTTCAACGGGCTGATCAACCTTTCATTACCCTTGGGTGTCCAAGCCATCATTGGTTTTGTGATCTCGGCAGAATACTCTTCTTCCTGGGGATTGCTCATCGGAATCGTAGTCATCGGGGTTGCCGCGGCAGGATTTATCCAGATTCTGCAGCTTTCGCTTACGGAATTACTACAGCGACGAATCTTTACAAGGGCCTCCTTTGAATTTGCCTACCGCATTCCACGCTTTAAGATGGAATCCGTTTCCGGATTCTACCCTCCGGAATTGATGAATCGCTTCTTCGATACACTCAATGTTCAGAAGGGGCTATCCAAGATCTTGATCGACGTTTCCACTTCGTCGCTGCAAATCGTATTTGGGCTGGTACTCCTCTCACTCTATCACCCATTCTTCATCATCTTCGGCATCGTCCTGCTTGGATTGATCTCGCTGATCTTCTTTGTGACCGGGCCCAAAGGACTAAAAACGAGCATCCTCGAGTCCAAGTACAAATACCAGGTCGCGCACTGGCTCGAAGAGCTGGCACGGGTGATGGGTACATTCAAACTCGCCGGCAAGACCGACTTGCCCATCAACAAGATGAACGAATATGTGAGCAACTACCTCAAGTTTCGCAAGCAGCATTTCGGAATCCTCATCCTTCAGTTCTCAAATATTGTTGGATTCAAAACCATCATTACAGGAGGGCTGCTCATCCTTGGATCCATCCTTGTGATCAACCAGGAGATCAACCTCGGACAGTTTGTAGCTTCCGAGATTATCATCCTTCTGGTACTGAACTCGGCGGAAAAGCTCATCCTGAGCATGGAAACCGTCTACGACGTCCTCACCGGTCTTGAAAAACTTGGGCAGGTGACGGACATCGAAACGGAAAACGAAGAGGGAATCGACCTCGAAGAGATCTCGAAAGGCAAGGGCATTTCACTCGAATTGGCCAACCTGACCTACTACCACCCTGGTAAGTCCAAGCCTTCGCTGGACAATATCAACCTGAGCATCGCCGAAGGGGAGAAGGTATGCATCACAGGATTTAACCAATCCGGTAAATCGACATTGCTCGCTCTTGTTTCCGGGCTCTATCACGACTATCAGGGCACTATCCTGTACAACGGAATTCCTTTAGGAGACATCAACATCATGAGTTTCCGATCTGTGGTGGGAGACAACTTGGGACTACAGGATCTGTTCTTCGGAACACTTGCCGAGAACATTTCTGTTGGCAAGGACGATGTGAGCATGGAGGATATGCTTTGGGCCATAGAGCAAGTCGGACTGAGCAATTTCTTCAAGCGATTGCCCGAGGGTTTTAACACCATGATTCAGCCCGAAGGTCTTGGACTCTCTGCGAGCATCAAGCAAAAGATCATACTCGCGAGAACAATTTCGGAGAAGCCTAAGATTATAGTGATGGACAATACCATCCAGGCATTGGACTTCGAGGATAGGAAGAATATCACTTCCATCCTCGCCGACCCGGAGGCACAATGGACATTGCTCGCCGTATCGAGCGACCCTCTCATGATGAAGGCTTGTGACAAGGTAGTGACACTCGACCGGGGTAAGGTAGTGGACATCGCAAATAATCCTAAGCCACAGTAGTATGCTGAATATTTCAAACAATTCGATCAACCGGGACGAGGTGCTCAAGAACCAGTCGTCCTACAAGGATGTGATGAGATCCACAGCTGCGAAGAAGCTTTTGATACTGCTGACCGTGCTTTTTATTATCGGCTTCTTGATTCTCTTCCTTCCATGGACACAGAATATACGCGCTCGTGGCAAACTCACTACGCTGCACCCTGAAATGCGGGAGCAGAACATTCCTTCCATGATCACTGGCAGGGTGGAAAAGTGGTTTGTACGTGAGGGTCAACTCGTAGCCGAGGGTGATACCATTGTGCGCATCTCCGAGGTAAAATCGGAATACCTTGATCCTGACCTCATCCAAAAGGCGAAGTCACAAACGGAAGCAAAGCGTTCTTCTGCGGTTTCATACCAGGACAAAGCCAATGCATTGGCCAACCAGATTGAGGCACTCAAGACGAACCAGCAACTCAAGCTGGCTCAGGCCAGGAACTACCTGGAGCAAAGCAGGCTGAAGGTGATCTCGGATAGCATTGACTTCGAGACCGCCGAAGTAAACCTGGGCATTGCACAAAAGCAGTTTGATCGTCAGCAAAAGCTCTACGACCAGGGGTTGAAGTCGCTTACCGAACTAGAGCAACGACGACAAAAGTTACAAGGTGCGATCAACAAGAAAATTTCCGCCGAAAACAAATGGCTTGCCAGCAAGAATGCCTTCATCAATGCAAGGATTAACCTGAGTACTGTGGACTTTGAGTACCGGGAAAAAATTGCCAAGGCGGAATCGGAAAAGTCCTCGGCCATCTCCAAATCATTCGAAGCTCAGGGAGAATTCAATAAGCTTTCGATCCAACAGTCGAACTATTCACAACGCTCCGGGTTCTACCACATCCGCGCTCCACAGGATGGGTATGTGACCAAGGCCCTCACAACGGGTATTGGAGAAACGGTGAAAGAAGGACAACCCTTGTTTACCTTCATTCCTGCGGACTACGAGCTGGCAGTAGAGATGTATGTGCGTCCTTTGGATCTCCCGTTGATCCAGGAAGGGGCAAAGGTTCAATTCCAATTCGATGGATGGCCGGCCCTGGTCTTCAGTGGGTGGCCGGGACTGTCCTTTGGAACGTATTCGGGACAAATTGTGGCATACGATAAGGTCTCCAGTTCAAACAATCAGTTCAGGGTATTGGTAGCACCTCATCCCAATGCGCGACCATGGCCTGAACTTCTGAGATTGGGAAGTGGAGCATCGGGCATTGCCTTGCTAAATGAAGTGCCGGTCTGGTACGAGTTGTGGCGAAATCTCAATGGCTTCCCACCCGACTTCTATACCGGCGAACAACGAATCCTCGGAACCGCAGGTAAACATTGATCGAATGCGCCGGACATACCTATATATCGTTTACTTGCTTGCGTTCGTGCCTCCCGCCCACGGCCAGGAAATAAAAGCAGTGATGGGGCTGGAGGAATTCTACACGAGGGTGGGCTCCGATCATCCAATTGCGCGTCAGGCGGCTTTGTTGACACAGAAGGGAAAGTTTACCATCCGGCAGGCCAAGGGCAGTTTCGATCCCAAGCTTGTGTCCGACTTCAATCAAAAGGAATTTGACGGTAAAAACTACTACGACACCTGGGATTCCTATGTGCGTGTTCCTACCCTCCTCAACGTAGACCTCAAAGCCGGCTATGAACGCAATGGCGGGGACTTTCTCAATCCGGAGCAAGCGCTTCCCGAAGGTGGGTTGTTCTATGCGGGAGTTTCGGTCCCACTGGGTCAGGGCCTCATCAACAGTCAGCGATTGGTGAACCTCAGGCAGAGCAGGGTTGCTTCTCGCAGCTATGCAAACGAGGCGAGGGCTGTGCTCAATAATTTGATGTTGGATGCCAATTACGCCTACTGGCTGTGGTATGAGGCTTACCTGAAAAATCAAATCGTGTCTAACAGCCTCCAACTGATCACAGACCGTTTTGAATTGGTTCGCCAGGCGGTGATCAACGGTGACAACGCAGCCATCGACTCAGTGGAGGCATTCATACAGGTTCAGCAACGCGCCAATCGACTCAATCAGGCGGCTATGAGACTGGTCAACAGCGGCATCTTCCTGCAGAACTTCTTATGGGATAGAGAGTTTACGGCCTCCGACTTGCAGCCAATGGAGCAGTTTGATGCCCAGGTTGAAATATCCCAGGCGCGTCTCGATACCCTTGTCGGAGCACATCCTGATGTTCGCAAATTGGCCTTAAAGGGAAATAACCTGGAATTAGAACGAAAACTGAGGGTAGAGCAATTGAAGCCGGTGATTAACGTCAACTACAATTTTTTGCTAACGCAGACCAATCCGGAGATTCAAACGCCACTGTACGACAACAACTACAAGCTCGGTGCGCACTTCGCATTTCCGCTGCTGATTCGAAAGGAACGCGCCAAGCTGGGATTGGTGAAGATCAAACAGCAGGAAACGAATCTGGAGCTGAGGAGGAAGACCAGGGAAGTGGACAACAAGATTGACCAGAGCTATAACGAAGTGGTGGTGATGGAAGAGATGATCGCAAGGCAGGAAGAGGTGGTTTCCAACTACAGGCGAATGCTTGAGGCCGAGCAGATCAAGTTCAACAATGGTGAGAGTTCGGTCTTCCTGATCAATAGTCGGGAGAACAAACTCCTCGAAGGTCAACTCAAACTCATTGAGTTAAAAGCCAAGTACGGCCGTTCTATTGGAAAACTGTTGTGGTCGGCGGGTATCCTCTATGAAAAGGGGTTGACAGACAGTTGATCAAGCTTCGACCACGTTGACCGCCTGCATGCCCTTCGGACCCATTTCGAGTTCGAATTTCACCTGGTGGTTTTCGCGAATGTCCGGATAGGCACCGTTGATGTGGAAGAAGTAGCTGTTTTGGCTTCCTTTTTCCTTGATAAATCCAAATCCTTTTTCGTCGTTGTAGAAGTCTACCCTTCCTGATTTGATACCATCGTCGTCGCTTTCTTCCTTGCGGTAGTCTAAGCTGATAGATTCAGGGTCTATTTCCTCCTTTTTAGCTGTTGGATCCGGCGGCGTGTCGGTGATGTTACCGAACTCATCGACGTAGGCCATCATTGAATCCAAGCCTCCCCCTTCGGAGTTGGCTTTGCGCTCTTCCTTGCGCTTTTGTTTTTCCTCGCGCTTCTTGAGGCGCTTCTTCTCTTTTTCTTTCTTGTTAAAAGTCTCTTGTGATCTTCCCAATGTGTTGATTCAATGTTTGGTACAAAGGAACGATCGTTTTTTGGATTTTCAGTGGAGTTTGAAAAATTTATTTGCCAAAAACCCCTTTTCCCTCCTTTGTCTTGATACAAAGGAGCAAAAATCAAGGCTGGAAGTCTCGGGCGCTGTGCTTCCTCATTCAACCCAATCTCGGCCGGGTGATCTTCTCGCCAACTCGAAGCTTCCCGGTCTCGCTAGGGTTCAATTTCGGTGCTCGCACCTTCGGCTTCAATGCCCTCCTTTTGTAAATTAGTTTCCAAAGATGGTTGGCGAAGGCTTTGCAATAGATGGGGAAGGATCCTTAAAGAGGAATAGAAGCCTGTTAAAACGGAGAAGAACCTATAGAGAGATTCATACATTGTACAAAAGAGAAGCAAAGTCAAAATCCGTCAACCTCAAATTTGCGTCAAAGGAAGAATTGGCTCAGATTCGGAAATCCATAGTTGAGAGAGAAAAGCTCATTTTGAAGAATGCCGTCACATGGACGATCCTGATCGTTTTTGCGCTGACGGTAGTTGTCTCGATTTTCATATAATTACTCATTGTGACCTCCGTGCAAAGTTTTGCGCCTGCAAAACGCCTTGGTGTTCTCTGTGGTTAAAATAAATTCATCCAACATCTTTAGTTTAGCTAAATGGAATGGATTCAAAAACTGAGGGACCTGAGCTTCCCAAGTGAGGTTCATGGATTCAGTTTCACAGAATACTTAGCGGTTTTTATGGGCCTCATTTTCGCCCTGGCTGTGGCCGAGTTCTTTCTCACGGTGGGTCACATGATCCGCGACCGACACCGGTTCAACTTCTATTGGGAATTCTACCTGTGGCTTTTTGTGCTGCTCGACTTGTTTATCGTCACATGGTATGTGCAATGGACGCGAATGCCCTTTCTTGATCTGGGACTCAAATATTTTGTGCTGCTCTGCATGCCAAACCTCTTTGTTTTCTTAATTGTTGCAGTGTTCTTCCCGAGCCTCAAGGGAGAAGGCCCCGTAGACGTTAAGGCACATTTTCTCAGCATTGTAAAACCGCTATTTTATCTGCTGGCATGTTTCATCGGTTCACTGCTACTGGCAGAACTTCTCCTCGACACCGAAATAGGACAAATCGCACGATATGGTCAGATGCTCTACGTTGCCTTCGCCTTGGTAAATGCCATATGGCCGCGACTATGGTTGCGTGCCGTATTCCTTGGAGTACTCTTCATTCAGATGAATGTTCAGATGTTCATATTGTGAGAATTCAACCGCAGTGTGCGCAGTACCTTGCGTCTGTGTCGAAGACTTCGCCGCAGGAGCTCGCCTCGCTTAGGCCGGAAAAAGAAAAAGGCCACTTTCCAAGAAAGTGGCCTTTAATTCGTGCGGGCGGAGAGACTCGAACTCTCACACCTCGCGGCACTAGATCCTAAGTCTAGCGTGTCTACCAATTCCACCACGCCCGCTTTGGAGGGTGCAAATATAATCGTTCAAAACGAAGCGCAATCCTTGAAAACTTTGAACTTTGCCCGACCCCATTTTACATAAGTTTGCAGCACATTATGGCCGACATGCTCACCATCGATCCAGCCGACATTCCAACGCCCAAATTGCATGGTTATTTGCTCGGCGCTGTCGGACCTCGACCCATTGCGTTTGCCAGCACCATCGACGAAAACGGGGTGAGGAATTTGAGCCCTTTTAGCTTCTTCAACGTATTCTCGGCCAACCCGCCCATCGCCATTTTTTCGCCGGCAAGAAGGGCAAGAGACAACACCACCAAGCACACCTACGAAAACGTTAAGAAAGTACCGGAGGTGGTCATCAATGTGGTCAACCACGCCATGGTGGAACAAATGAGTTTGTCGAGTACGGAATATCCGGAGGAGGTCGACGAATTTGTCAAGGCTGGACTTACACCTATAGAGTCAGAAAAGGTCAAGCCATACCGTGTTGCAGAGTCGCCGGTGCAATTTGAGTGTAAGGTCAATGAAGTGATCGAGCTCGGAGATCAGGGTGGCGCCGGAAACCTCATTGTTAGTGAGATCGTCAAGGTCCATATCAATACAGAAATACTGGGAGACGACCAACGTATCGACCCTACCAAGGTTGACCTGGTAGGACGTATGGGAGGTAACTACTATGCCCGAGCTCATGGAGATGCGCTCTTCGAAATAGAAAAGCCACTTAGAAATCACGGCATTGGGGTAGACTCCATTCCCGAAGACATTCGAAACAGCAACATCCTCACCGGCAACGACCTGGGAAGATTGGGAAATGTTGAATCACTGCCCAATGAAACGGAAGTCAACGATTACAAGCTCGATGAATTGGCAGAACTCTTTGTGAAGTACGAAGACGACGCAAAGACACTCGAAACCGAATTACACCAACTGGCCCACGACCACCTCGAAGCAGGTAGGGTAGAAGAGGCCTGGAAGACATTATTATCATTCAACAATCTGTAGCAATGGAAGTAGAAGGAAAACTAGTAGAAGTATTGCCGGTCCAGTCAGGGACGGGTCGCAATGGCGAATGGCGCAAGCAGGACTTTGTGATCGAAACCACTGATCGCTTTCCCAAGAAGATCTGCATCACGGTATGGTCTGACATGGTCGACGAATTGGCCAATTACAAAACAGACGACCTGCTCCACGTAGATATCGACTTGAGCTCTCGTGAATACAATGGCCGTTGGTATACAGACGTCAAAGCATGGAGAATGCGCACCCTCGAAGGAGGCGGAGGCGCTGAAGGACAAAGTGCACCTCCTCCCGTGCCACCAATGCCCGAGGAACCAGAATCTATTGGCGACGAAGACGACTTGCCATTCTGATGGATCGTTCGGAACGGTTTATCAAGTTCTTTAAAGCCGTTTTACCCGCTCCCTTCACCATCGCGGTGTTGCTGAGCATCTTTACCTATTTCCTGGCCCTTTTTGTCACCAAACCGGCTGAAGCTGGTGTGGTGGACTACGGCATCAAACTCATGACTTTCTGGGAGTCCGGTCTGTGGACCAACTCACTTTTGGTGTTTGCAGTGCAAATGATGTTGATGCTCGTGCTAGGGCATGTTTTGGCGCTCACCAAACCGGTCGATGCCTTGATTCGACGTGCCTTGGTTTATTGCAATTCGACGGCCAACGCAGTGGCTATTCTAACATTTACCACGCTACTCGTAGCCCTGTTCAACTGGGGATTGGGCCTGATCTTCGGGGCCATCTTCGCCCGCAAAATTGGAGAGTACGCCAAGGAGAAAAGCATGGCCCTTAATTATCCTTTGGTGGCAGCTGCAGGATATGTCGGTTTGATGGCGTGGCACGGGGGTGTTTCCGGATCGAGTTTGATCAAGGTTGCCGAACCAGGGCATCTCAATCAACTCTTGAGTAACACGGCCTCTCCTGAATTGCTTGCGACGCTACCGGACACCATTGGCTTTGGTCAAACCGTGTTTTCAGGAATGAACATCACAGCTTCCTTGATCCTGCTCATTGTTGTGCCCCTGGTAATGTACATGGTTGGAAAGCGATTTGAAAGCGCACCCATTGCTTTGCCAACCCCGGAAGTAAAACAGGAACAGGAAACGAATATAGAGGGTGCCGAGCGCTTGGATCATTCAAAGTGGTTGGCGATGTTCTTCGCCGTGGTGATCCTTGGCGCTACATTGGTGAAGGCCTTTTACCTCAACGACAAGGGCTTTCTTTCTGTATTTACACCCAACAACATCAACTTCTTTCTACTTGGACTGGGCCTGCTGCTTCATGGCAGTTTTTTCAATTTTCTCCACGCCATCGAAAAAGCGATAGGCGGGGTGTCAGGCATCCTGATTCAGTTTCCATTGTACTTTGGAATCATGGGCATCATGTCCTCGTCGGGATTGGTCAACATGTTCAGCAGTTTTTTTGTGAGTATCTCAAACGACTTCACATTCCCGATCTTCACCTTCTTCTCGGCTGGCCTGGTCAACATTTTCGTTCCAAGTGGAGGTGGTCAATGGGTTGTGCAGGGCCCCATCATCGTTCAAGCCGCACACGAACTCGGAATTTCCCTTCCAAAGTGCATCATGGCCCTGGCCTATGGCGACCAGTTGACCAATATGCTCCAGCCTTTTTGGGCGCTGCCCTTGCTAGGTATCACAGGGTTAAAGGCAAAGGAAGTGTTGCCTTATACCTTCGTTTTATTCTTAACAGGAGGGGCAATCTTTTTAGGTGTACTGATGCTCTTTTAAGCCTTTAAGCGTCAAGTGGATGACTTCAACTAGAAATGCTTCCAAATTTTTCAGGGAATTCACTTTGCCCTAAACAAATGTATCCAGAGAAGTATTAGAACCGGTGGAAGGGCAATCAGAGCGATAGTCCAAAAAAGCTTGTATCCAAATGCCGACGACCCAACTGTCCATAGGTCAACCAGAACGACTATCAGGCTTATCAAAAGCAATACCTGTGTTGAGCGGTAAAGGATCTGGAACGTCGTCAAATATTCCGGGTAATCGTGTTCAACCAAACCTTGAAAAGGATACAAGATGAGAAATGCGCCACAAAATATGGTGACGCCAACCTTTACAATTTTGTTCATCATTTGAATTCAAACTGCCAACTCGAAGCCGGGAGTATCTTTTTTTGCTGGATCAGATGGCTAAATCTCATCTAGATTCTCCTCAAGTTTTCCTGCGACCATCGCAGCAAATAATCCAAAGATTGATTACCAGCCTGGATTTCTTTTGGATAAAAGACGGATTGGCTCAACTACTTAAACCTTTGAGTTTTTAGGAGCTCCCCCGCCTCGTCGTAGGTATTCCAGGTGCCCTTCTTCTTACCGTGTTCAAAGATGCCTTCGTCCCAGAGTTGGCCATTTGGATGGTAACGCTTCCATTCACCGTGCTTCTGCTCTTCATCGTCGAAGCCCCCGAAACCTCTGGGTTCGCCAGTTTTATAGTACCATTCCCACCGACCAGCAATCTTCCCGTCCTTGTAGCTGCCAGACGATTGCATCTGGCCATTGTTGAGGAAGTACTTCCACGTTCCTGACTTTTTTCCGTTGTCGAATTCACCCTCACAAGAGACTAGACCATTCTTGAAGTACGTCTTAAAGGGGCCATTCTTAGGATTGCCGTTTTCATCAATACCTGGAATATCTTTCATTGGGTCAAACTACTTGAATTGTTTGTCAAATGAGTAGCAAGTTCATCTTTTAAAACTAGGGTATTTATTTGAAGCATACAGCGTGTGGCGTAAAGCTTAGCGCCCAGGCGTATACGGTGCCCCAATCTCATCCAGGTTCTTCTCCAGTGTCTTAAGCGACAACGCTACCTCTACCAATTCGTTGTTGAGGATCTCCAATTCTTCCGAGGCGATCTTGATGTTCATCTTCTGCGTATCCGTAGGCTTCTGACGATGATTCCACAATCCGCCTACAACCAATCCGATACGGAAATTGACAGACGGGGGAGTTTCGAATTCGCGTCTGGCAATAGCCCTATCACCATTTAGCTTGATCGAGATCGACTGCAGTTGCTGCTTGATCTCAAAGGCCTTTTCGAGGTAGGTGATGTCCGCACTTTCAAAGTCAAGGTATGCCTGCCGAACATACTTCAGCCTCTCCTCGAATCCCGCTCGCTTCTTATTGGCAAACGATACTTCACGCTGCAGATCCTTCACCTTCTTTTTAAAGGCGAGCAACTCCTCTTCATCAGGCGCAGGCAAGGTCATATTATCCAGGGGGCTCACATCAAATTCTTGGCTTCCAGATAATGTGTCGATCTTACCACGGTGGTATAGGAACATCTGGACCTTGTACCGTGCGGGCACTGCCATGTGTCCTACATCGCGACCCGCAAATGGGTTATCGGAAGAAGCTTGCTTCAACTTGATGGGATTCATGGTCGAATAACGATAGTCCCAAACGATTCGGTTTATCCCTGTGCTCGGAGTCTTGGTCATTTTTCGCACCGGATTACCTTCGTTGTCCGAGATGAGGAAGATGAGTAAGGGCTTCTCTTCTATGTCCTCCTTACGCAGCTGGTCAAACGTCGGATAGTATACGTTGCCACCGGTCTTGGCGGTCTCCTTTTCCTTTTCGCGGCGCATTTCCTTGGCTGTTTTCGGTTTGCCCTTGAGGTAATAGGTAAATGTCGCTCCGACTTTCGGATTGGGTGCAGTGAAATACTGATCTCCCTGGAAAGACTTACCTCTAAGTCCAAGGGGCATTGATTCAACATACATCCAACTTGCCTTGATTTCAAATAAGTGCCCCTTTTTGTCCATGATCGATTTGCTTAAGGTGCGAAGCGGGCTATAATCGTCTAACACGTAAAATCCGCGCCCGAAGGTGGCGAGCACCAAGTCGTTTTCGCGTTCCTGGATCTCCACATCGCGCACCGCGATAGTAGGCATACCTCCCTTGAGTTGCGTCCAGCTGCCGCCTGCATCCGGGCTAAAAAAGATCCCAAACTCAGTTCCTGCAAAGAGCAAGTCCTTGCTTTTATGGTCCTGAACCACATCGTATACCGAACCACGATCGGGAAGATCGCCCGAGATGGATGTCCAGGTCTTGCCGCGGTCGTTCGAACGCATCACGTAGGGTTTGAAGTCACCCATCTTATGGTTGTTAAAGCATGCGTAGACCACATTGTCCTCGTGCTTTGAAGCGGAGATGGCGTTCACATAGGTTTTGGCCGGGACACCGGGAAAGGATTCCACCTTGGTCCAGTTTGCCCCACCATCCTGGCTGATGTGGATGAGCCCGTCGTCCGTGCCTGCATAGAGTAATCCTTCAACCCTTGGAGACTCATCGAAGGCAACGATATTTCCATAGATAGTAGTACTCCTGTTTTTTGAAACTGCATCGACTCCCCAGACGCGCCCCATCACTGACAATTCGTTCCGGTCGATCTGGCGACTCAAATCATCACTGATCACCTCCCAGGTATCTCCTCTATTCTCGCTTTTGAAGACCTTGTTTGCGCAGAAATAGAGCCGCTGGTTGTTGTGTGGACTGATCACCAATGGTGCATCCCAATTCCACCGATAGGCCGCCTCGTCTTTTCGCGGTTGCGGTTTTATGTCAACTTTTTCTCCGGACTTTTTATCATAGCGAACAAGCCATCCGTATTGTGATTGTGCATAGACAATATTTGGCTCTTTTGGGTCAACGGCCGATTCGAATCCGTCACCTCCCTTGGTAATAAACCAGTCGGAATTGACAATACCAGCTGCATTGGTTGTACGCGCTGGTCCACCAATGCTGAAGTTGTCCTGTGTACCGCCGTAGATATTGTAGAAGGGTCTGTCGTTGTCCACAGCTACCTTGTAAAATTGAGTGACCGGCAGGTTGGGGAAGAAGTGCCAGGTTTTGTTGTCGTCGTAGGTTAAATAAATTCCCCCATCACAACCCATGAGGTAGTGGTTCGTATTCTTTGGATTGATCCACATGCAGTGGTTGTCCACGTGCTTGTTCTTCTCATTGATCTTCTTCCATGTCTTACCGCCGTCGCGGGTAACATGACACCAGGTATCCATGGAGAATACCTTGTCTTCGTCCACAGGGTCAGGGATAAGCTCTACATAGTAGTTACCCGAGGTATTGTAGTCGTTGAGCTTGGAAAAGCTGGCACCGCGATTAGTACTTTTATAGGTTCCGCCGACATCCTTTCCTCCCTCGATCATGGCGTAAATGATGTCGGGATTGCTTGGCGGGATTGCCAATGCGATACGTCCTTTGTCGTCCTTGGGAATTCCATTTTCGAGCTTCTTCCAGTTGCTTCCTCCATCCGTAGACTTGTATATGGCTGATCCGGGACCACCGGAAATGTATGTCCATACATGTCTTCTTCGCTGATGCGCGGTGGCGTAAATCACATTAGGATCACGGGGATCAAAGTGGATTTCATTTATGCCGGTGTAGTCATTCATCGGCAGGATGTTGCTCCAGGTTAGTCCACCATCGTTTGTTTTGTACAACCCTCGATCACCTCCATCGGACCAAAGCGGACCATATGCCGCTACAAACACAACATTCGAATTTTTTGGGTGTACTTTGATCATACCTACGTGCTCAGAGTTTTTTAGTCCCATGTTCTTCCAGGATTTGCCACCGTCTTCGGACTTATACACGCCGTCACCATAGGCAACACTTCTCTGGTTGTTGTTTTCACCGGTACCAACCCAGACCACATTTGGATTTTGCGGGTCGAGAGAAACACAGCCAATGGAATAGGATCCCTGTGCATCGAAGATTGGCTTAAAGTTGATCCCTGCATTTGAGGTTTTCCAAACTCCACCGGAAGCCGAGGCCACGTACCAGATGTTATTGTTGTCTGGATTGACAGCCATATCCGCGATCCTTCCCGAAGTGAGTGCGGGACCGACGGCTCTGAATTTAAGGCCGGAAACAACAGCGCTTTTGATTTTATCCGAAGAGGAAGAACCGGATGCTTTCTTCGCGGAGAGGGCAAAAAGTGACAGGGCCATTAGGCCGGAGAGCAGTACAATACGTTTCATGAAAATGTCTTTAGGCACCCAAATTTAATCAAAGCGCCGTGGGGAGCAACTTAGGGCAACATAAGTCCCTTTTCTTTTTCGGAAGGCAGACGGCAGGTATCTCTTTTGCCAAATACATAATAGCGGATGCGCGCGACGAAATCGTAAATGAGGTTTCTAAGAAATCCAGGTATGATGAAAAAGATTCGCATCAATTTCCAGCCGCCTCCGAGGTGTTCCAAGGCTCTGAGAACGGCGGTCGATTTATAGAGCACTTGTCCGTTGTCGAAGTAAATGATAGAGTCGTATTTATCGAGCTGCTCCTGCGTGAGTATTGACTTTGCTGTCTCACCCTGGATGGGTGCTACCCTCAGATCACTTTGGCCTATACGCCTTAGGAGAAAATCTGCAAATCCATTGCAAAGGACGCAGGAGCCGTCAAAAAAAATGATGTGCTTGGTAGTCAATTACTTGACCTTGAAGAGGTACGAACCAGGAACTGCAGCCTGTACCTCTGGGATCATCGTGTTTGCGACATCCTTCGTCGGGTAGGGTCCGACAAATACGCGGTACATCTCCTTGCCGTTCGGTACATAGTCTGGAATGAAAATGTAGCTGGCGGTTAGGCCTTTGGCTTCGAGGTCACGAACAGCTTTTTGCGCCAGGTTCTCCTGGTCGACCGCAGCTGTTGCGATTCCAAAAAAGGGCGTAGCGATTTTACCATCAGTAGTCGGAGAGGTGGCTGGGGTGGCTTGAGCCACTTCCCCTGACTCGTCAGAGGAAGTAGCTTCAGCACCTTCTTCGTTCTGGTCCGAAGATTCCTCTTCAGCGGCAGGAGCGGCTTCTTGCTCTCCTTCCGAAGTTGATTCCTCTTCGCCAGATACCGGAGCGGACTCATTTTCCATGGGCGCCTCTTCAGTTTCCGACGCCGCCTCCGCACCTTCTACGGCCTCCACAGAAGCAGCTTCTGCTCCTTCTTCGTGTCCACCATGTGAGGGTCCGAAAGTATGACTGAGGAAAACAACGGCCAACACACCAATCGTAGCCAAAAGGGCATACAACAGTGGTTTCTTCGAGACATTTTCTACGAGATGAGAAGTATCTCTTTCAGCATGGCCATTGGAAGAACTCTCCGTATTCTCCATGTTTTCTGCCATTTTATTTGATTTGGTTTCTGATGATAAAACCGCAGGTTGAGGTTCAACCTTTGGTGCCTCCTTTGGAGGTTCTTTTGCAGCAACAGGAGTCGCAATGGCAGGTGGCGCTGCTGGCTGCGTTTCTTTATTAATCGCCGAAGCCTCGGACGAAGGCGATTTAATTTCTTCCTTGCTCGCTGAAGCCACAGGCGTAGGCGATGCTTTCTTGTCTTCCACAACCGGTGGTGGGGCAGGAGCAGGTTCCGGCTTCGGTGGTGGTGGAGGCGGAGCAGCAGCTTGAGTCGCTGGCGCTTCTTCTTTTGGTTTCGTTTCTTCTTTTGTTTCGGGTGGTGGGGTGGCCTTTGGTGGAGCTGCTCTTCTGGCGGCGGGTTTCCGGCCTTTCATCCTGGCCAGTCTGTCCCGCTCTCTTCCACTCATTGGCTTGTTTGTCATCCCGAGGCAGTTATCATTTTGCTCGAAGCAAGCATTCCATTAACCCGATCCAAATAATGACGAGCCACATCTTGCTTGGTCCTGTTTTCGAAGAGTAAAGCATGCTCCAGAAACTCCTCTGCAAGCGGCTTTGCCTCTGCGAATCTTTCCAAATCTATTAAAACTTCCAATCTATTTACGTAATTGTGGTAAAATTTCTTACGCTCCATCGACATGGTCAAAAGCCTGTCTGCAACCATCAAAAATCGCTCGTCCTGGGCTCCGTAGACGAAATATGATTCGGCCTCCTGGTTGATATCTGCAGCGCTTTTTTGACCGATCGAAGCAAATGAGTACTTGATCTTATAGGTCAGTAAAGAATCGTACTCGGATCTTGTTTGCGGCTCATCATAACGGTCAATCTTGTCGCGGAGTAAGTTCATTGTATAGAACTCCTCATAGCCTCTCGGATCCACCCTAAGCGTTTGAAATGCATAACTTGAATAGTCGAAGTAGTGTACCGAAAATAGCAACAGGAACAGGATGGCACTATTGCGAATGAAAGGCCTGAAGTAAGTCTTGTGGGTGAAGGAATTGAAGATGACAATGCCTAAGAGAGGGATCACGATCATTAGGAGCAATTCGCTCCAGACAATATCATTCACCAGGAAGATCAAAGGTATCGGGGCCAGGCCCAGGCTAAAATTGGTCATGAGTCTAAGGCCCTTTGGTGCAGAAGGATTAAGAGATCTAAACAGGAAGTAAATACTAAATGCGGCACCTGCCACGGTAAATACCGCCTCGGCACCCGGAAAATGTTGGATGTTGAAATACCAGCCAAGGAAGAAAACCGAAAGTGCGATCTTAAAGATCCTATCCAATGAAGGGGACAGGTTCGATCCCTTTTCTTCCATGTCTGTAAGCCCCTCTTCAAATTCCGGCACGAACAGCCTGAGTAAGTTGTGAATGATCAAACTCAAGAAACCGACAAGCAGAAACAACTCTCCGACGGCCCACCCCAAAGACCGAAAGATGGACGAGACCAAAATGATACTCCATGCTATGCGGTTGACCTTGTTGTGGTAGTTGTAATAAAACTCCTCAATCTTGAGGGATAGAGATCGGAAGTAGAAGATGATGTTGTCGAACTTGAAATAGAGGAACGACAACAAGAGGATGAGGCAGAAGATCAATGCCAGCTCAACCGATATGAATAATCCGGCTGTGATAATGATGATGAAAAAAGAGATTACTCCGAGGTTTCGGAAGAAGGCCATGTATTCCATAATTGGGGCGATCTTTTTCTGGTTTAGATTTCCAACCTTAAGTACCTCGCGGATCTGCCGGTTGAACTTCATCACCCTGGCGTCGTCCACGCTTCGGTCCTGGCTCAGTAGGTCCTCTTCTTTTACATTGTAACTTCTGGACAATTGTAAGGCCTTGTCGATCGTATCCGTCAAGTCTGAGAATCGCAGACGGGATGCAATTACAGATAGGAAGAAGATCGAACAAAAAAGCGTTTCGTAGCAGATCAGTGCGAGTAAACCTTCCCTTGAGTTAAGCACCGAAAGGAAATCTTGATAGTGACCAAGGTTGAAGGCTATGATACCATCCAGGAATGCAAAAAGCTGGAGGGTAAAGACCTTGATGTCGTCGATGCTAAATACTTCGGAGGCAACAATTTGAAGAAACCCACTAAATGCCAAGGCGCCAAAAAGGGTAGCCTCAAGTACATAGGCATTCATCCGTTCGTTTACCGACCGGAGTTTTACCTCGAGATTTACAATCTCCTCATCGTTTTCGTCCGGATCCAGTTCCTTTGCGATACCACTTGTTTCTTGCTTTTTGAGCTCGTTGTTCAGTCCGTCGATCGAAGGAACTTTCTTAGAGAACAACCTCAATATCACCATAAGGTAGGCCAGGTAGAATACCCCGCTCAGCGTAGCGACAACGATCTTGTCGAGTTCGGTTCCCGGCATTAAGGAGTAGGTGATATAGATACCGGTGAGCATGAAGAATACGATCAACGAGTATTCCCAGGCGTTGTGTTTGACCTCAAAGCGGATATTCCAGAGGCCCAGTTGCTGGGTGAATTTCCGCAGTTTTTGAGCGACATAGCGATTGCGGAATATCCCAGCCAGAATGAGGACAAATGGAATGAAGAATATCTGCACGACAAAGAAGAAACCGATGATGTTTTCGAACCCAAGTGTATAGTTGTTGATCACATACAGTTGATCGGTCTGATACAGGGCCAATAATCCCCAGCGCACGAAGAAATCAATGAGCAAGAGCCACAGACTTGCCCCTGTCGTAACCTGAATATGAAAGTTCTTGTCCTCGAATTTCTCTACCACATCGAGGCTGGTACTCTCCATGAGCTCTCGCTCTTCCTTGGTTACGTCAAGGTCTTCGAGCAGCTTTTCCCACTTGGTTCTGAAGAGCTTTTCTGCCAGGAATTCGTTATGACGCTTAACGAGTATAAAAAAGGAATCGAGCATCCTTAGGATCTCGACTTTTTCTTTTGACTTCGACCGGATCAACTCGGTCATTTCTTCCACTGAATGGATGTTCTTGGCATAGCGCACCCCTTCGTTGATGTGCAAGTTGATCTCCGATCGGTCCATAAACTGTTCGTAGAATTCCGAGACCATTGCGCGCCAATTCACCCAAGGTTTTGAAGAACGTCTTGCCGAGGACCTACGTATATAGGTAATTACCGCCGAGCATACACTGATGGCTTCCATTTTCGAGTTCCCTGTAAAAAGTCTCCTCGCGGAGGCAGTTGTTATTTCCAGTTAGGTTTTAGTACAAACGAGGCAAAGCCCACGAAGGTTACGTAGAATGGGTACAACAGGCTGAAAATGAAGAATAAAGGAAGGTCGAATTTCCCACCGTAGCGCCTGTTGGATTTAACGTATATCCAGGTATCGACAATGATCTTCAATATTCCAAATACCAAAAGGAGCGATACAATCAGAGGGTTGAAGAAGCAGAATATCGTCAACAGGACCAAAGACGCATTAAACAGGAAGACCGTAAATGAAAAAACAAGGTAGAAGATGGAGGGAACCTCAGTATTCTTAGATGCCCATCGAATTCTCTGCCGAATCATACCCGTCAGGCTGTTTTCCGCTTCCACACTCACTATAGCTTTTGGATCAAAGCTGGTTTTGATTCCTCCTGGAAATGACTCTTGAACCGCCTGGATTAGGAAGACATCGTCCCCGGAAGGAATACTCCAATCCTTCCTTTTACTCTCCTGAAACGCCCGTTTTTGATATAGCAGATTGACAGCACTCCCCATTGTGGGTTGACCATGCAGAATGCTCTGCTGGCTTATGAAGTTGAGGACATCAAATTCATGGGCCTGGAATTTTCCCAGAAGTGAATTGCCCGAAGTCATCCTGACAGGCCCAACAATTAACACGGTATCATGAGAAGCGGACTCGCACATCGCATCGATCCAACCATCATGAACGTGTACATCCGCATCTGTTTGAATGATCCACTTTGAACCGGAATGCTCAACACCATACCTCACGGCTGCTTTTTTGCCTTCTTCCGGCGAGTGAACCAGTAGTGTATCAAAGGGTAGTGGGTGGCTCCCAAGTCGTTCGAGAATTTGCACCGAGTTATCAGTCGAATGATCGTTGACGAAAACAATTTCCCGAATCCTGGATGTATGCATCTGGAGGAGTTGTTCTACCAACCTGCCAAGATTTTCCGACTCATCTTTGAATGGAATCACCATACTCACAGCGTCAATATCTGCAGCGGGGGCGAGTCGTTTTGGTCTTCCTCTCCCAATGAAGATTAGGAAGCCAGTATACATCACAAAGAGTAAGGCCACTGAGAGTAGAATCCAACTCATGACTTGAAGATTCTGGCGGAGAAAAGTAACAAGGATCCTATAAGAGAAGGCAAGCCAATATTGAACAACCAGAGGACAGTAGATGCGATAAAAATCCCTTGGTTGTCGTTGCTGGCAAGAGATATGAAGCTCAATGCAAAGAATTCGCGTATCCCAAGCTCCGAAAAGTAAAGCGATGGTGAGAGGGCCACGCTGAGGTAGACCAATCCAATGGCTAGAAATGCCAGGGAGAGGTTGACATCGGAACAGAAAACCGTAAGGAGTACGATATACTGAGTCGTGAAGACCACATACCGGCTGAAGCTCAGTCCCAATATGGAAACCATGTTTGTCGCACCCGGATAATCCAACCGATCTTCTTCGGGGTTCCACTTTCTCATCCACGGGATCCGGATCACTCCATTCATCACCCATGGGCTAACGAAATAGATTAGTAGCGCGGCAATTGACAAGAGGATGAGCAACCACGCCATGTAGGAATAGAAAGGCGCCCAATCCGGAAACTCAACCAACAAGCTGGATTTCAGCGCCAGGTACCCTAACATTCCCATCAGCAACGTGATCGACAACTGGGCTGCACTACCAACAAAGCTGAGTAGTGCTCCTTGCTTTCTGTGACTGAAGTCCAGATAGAATATTCGGCCGAGAAATTCCCCAAGCCTGTTTGGTGTCACGATCGAAGTAGAAAGCCCGGAAAGTACACCTACTGTTGCTCTTCGAAGGCTAACGCGTTCAAGCTTGGAAACGAGGATTTTCCATTTTGCAGCTTCGAGCACCCAATTGACCGGAACAAGAAGTAATACGCAAAACAAAAGTCCGTACAATCCGGCATCGCTTCCATAGCTAGAGAATCGATCACTCCATTCTTGTGTGCCTACTGGCTTAAAAACTTTTTCATAAATAAAGTATAGCGCCAGGACCAGCACTATGGTCTTGATTACCTTTGAGATAGTAGGGCCGTATGTTTTAGTCCACCTCAAGGCTGGCAAAGAAAGATAATGCAGGAAAAAGAGCGAATTATTCTCGGTATAGACCCCGGAACGACGATCATGGGATATGGTTTGTTGGAGGTCAATGGTAAGGATATGCGATTGCTCGATATGGATGTTTTAAACCTCAAAAAGGTGCCAGATCCCTACCTTAAGCTAAAGCGTATCTACGCTTGCGTTGAGGGGTTGATCGATAAGTACGGACCGGATGAATTGGCCATTGAGGCTCCATTTTTTGGAAAGAATGTCCAATCCATGCTCAAGCTCGGAAGGGCACAGGGAATAGCCATGGCAGCTGGGTTAAATCGCGAAATACCCATAACCGAATACTCTCCCAGGAAAATCAAGCAATCAATTACAGGATCGGGTAGTGCTTCTAAGGAGCAGGTGGCATCGATGATTCAGAGTATTCTCAAGATCAAAGATATGCCCAGGGATCTGGATGCCACGGATGGTCTGGCTGCAGCTCTTTGTCACTACTTCCAGCGCAACGATGCCAAAAATCAAAAGACCTATTCTGGTTGGGCCGCATTCGCCTCGCAGAATCAGGACAGGGTTCGTTAAAGGTTTGCCCTGATCCGTTTAGCAATATCCGCTAGCTGCTCGGGCTCAAGCTGAAGCTTTGGGTTCGAAAAGTTCATATCACGCTCTGCATTGATTGGAATAAGATGAACATGGGCATGCGGTACTTCCAATCCGATAACGGTTACACCTATGCGATTACAGGGGATAGTTTTCTTGATGGCAGCAGCAACAACCTTTGAAAATGACATCAATTCAGCATAAGTTCCATCATCCAGATCAAAGAGGTAGTCCACTTCCTTTTTAGGAATGACGAGTGTGTGTCCTTCTACCAGTGGAAAAATGTCCAGAAAGGCATAACAATGTTCGTTTTCAGCAATCTTGTGTGAAGGAATTTCTCCGGCGACGATCTTACTGAAAATCGAAGCCATTATCGCGAAATTTCCAGGATTTCAAACTGCATCACGCCACCCGGCGTTTGGATGTCGGCGACTTCTCCCACCGATTTGCCCAGCAGTCCTTTACCAATCGGGGATTGAACGGAAATCTTTCCTGATTTGAGATCCGCCTCCTTTTCAGAAACCAAGGTGTAACTCAATTCCATCCCGTTTGTCTTGTTTTTGATCTTAACTGTAGAGAGGATCAAGGCCTTGGAAGTATCCAACTGGGATTCATCGACAATTCGGGCATTGGCAATAACTTCCTTCAATTTGGAGATCTTCAACTCCAGCAGTCCTTGCGCCTCTTTGGCGGCGTCGTATTCTGCATTTTCTGAGAGGTCTCCCTTGTCGCGGGCCTCGGCAATTTGCTTTGAAATAGCAGGCCTTTGGACCGTCTCCATATCATGGAGTTCGTCCTTGAGCTTTTGCAAGCCTTCTTCAGTGTAGTAAGATACGTTGGACATGAGAATAGAAAAAACCCGACAATGCCGGGTTCACAAAGATAAAAAGTGTTGTTAAATGCCTAGAAATTCAGTCTGATGCCGTAGGCGTGTGAGCCGTTGAACGGATTACTGAACGTATACGAATAGTCGATGGCGATGGTATTGTCGCTACCTTTTCCGAGGGGCAATGCCACGCTTGCACCGGCGGTAGGCCCTGTGAAGGCTACTTCCCTTGTTTCGACGTCGAGAACACCTTCTTCGTAGCGGTATCCACCTCTCACCATAAACATTTCATTGAAGGCATACTCGGCTCCAACCATGATCATGTCCTTTCCGAAGGAGTTCGAAACAAAGTTTCCTGAAATCGTTACCCTGTGATTGAGGGCTTTCCCAGCGCTCGAATCAGATCCACCGACAGTGTTGTCGAAGAATAGGTCATAACTCGCGCCAAGGCTCAGGGTCGAAGGCATCTCAAATGCCTGACGTCTCTGATTGATGGTCATTTCCTTACCGTCGATCAAAACTTTGGTTGAGAATCCATCACCGTTGAAGTTCATCTTAGGGCCAACATTTTTCAAGGCAATTCCGAACTTGAGATTTTCCCTTGCACCGGTCACATAACGAATACCCATATCGATAGCCACGCCGTTGGCCTTGGCATCGTTGATGGTTTCAGAAATGGTCTTCAACGTAAAACCTCCATAAATACTATTGGAGAAGGCACGCGCATAGGAAATATTCAGTGTCAAGAACTGGGGAGAGAAGGTTCCCAAACCACCATCTGGGTTTTCGATAGTAGTTCGGTCAATGTCTCCAAAGCCTACGCTTTTAACATATGCCCCTATCACTGCACTTTCGCCGACCCTTTGGCCAAGGCCAAAGGCGTTGATATTCATTCCAGAACCGCTCAGGTAATCTGTTCTGGTAAATGAGAGTTCAGTTTTATCTATGAATGCCAATCCCGATACATTCAGGAAAATCGATTCAAGTCCAACAGAGTTGGCCATATTGGCTCCAGCCATACCGCTGGAACGACCCCATGGATTCAACAGCAATTCCTGAGCTCCTGCCTGCCCAATTCGATTCTTATTTCCGGCAAACGTGGCATTGATGGCCAGCAAGCAGAGAAAGAGTAGGGCGAATCGTTTCATTTCCTTCATCACGTCCATTATTAAAAGTTATCGAGGTCGATTGGTCTCAAAATTCCGAACCACTTCAGTACTCGCTGTCCCACATCTGGTACATCCACGTGGATTAGATAAACTCCGGATCCGATTGGTGTCCTTGACTGGTTCTTAAGATCCCAGTCGAGGGAAGTAATCGTTGGATCATCCTTTTCAAATGTCCTCACCAGGATTCCGTTTACGGTGTAGATTCTGACAGAACACTTCTGTGGAAGGTTTGTGATCCTGATCCTCGTATCCAGCTTGTCGGATTCATATTGCGAGTACGCATAGTATGGGTTAGGCACCACGTTGATCTTGCCAAGTGCATCGGTAAATATCGTGTCTTGATCCGTCAAAGCTGCCAAGTCGGTCAAGTCGAAATTGTATAACGGCAAGCCCGAATTGACCGTAGGCACAAGCACGTCGTTCTTGTCAGAACCGGGAGTAACAAATCCAGCAGTCTTAGCTGTAAAGTGTTGACCTCTTTCGTAGGTCACCCCATCGTGCTCAACAGGTCCAAACTGCACATAGTAATCATCACCTACGGTGAGTGCATCTCCCTCGGAGAGTGCGTCCTGTGTACCGTAAGCTTCATATTCCTTAGCTACCCTAAGTTTCACGGTGAGTTTGCTTGGAACCAAGCCCTCTTCAACACTCAACATAGGAATCGCCGGGTTGCCCATCGCGAAGATTGTCCAGGCACAGGCCCTGTAGACATCTCTAACACTTACATTGGTATTTGTTTGAAGGCGCTCGGCGATAAATGCTCCTGCATCGTATGCTGGCATTCTGTGTTCCGGATCGTCAAACTCCAATGGGAATGCATTCCTGTCATCCTCCACGTCATTGTTGCGGAACACAAATACATAATGTTTTCCACCACCGCGGAAGTTACCTGCAGGCCCCTCGGTAAAGGTTCCTGTTGGGTTGAAAATCATGTCGCGACCGTTCTCTTTGATGAAGTATGAATCCTCACCGAAGGCCACATTCAAGCGCTCACCGGTCTCTACGTCAATGGCATATCCCGGGAACCAGCCCATACCTCGCTTGGCGATGTAGTTGGATGCATCTGGATCGGTCAATGATGATGTAGTATCCACATTACCATCCTTGTCAACCGACCATGTTTCCCTCAGGCGACCCTTCATGGCCCCACCTTGTGATTCGCCAACGGTATCTCTCATCTCAAGTACCGGACATCTGGACCACAAGCTCTTGTCGCTCGTAAAGACGATGTCGACGTTGTTGAGCAGGTTAAACACACTTGTATCACCGGGATGGGAATTACCCAATAGCTGGTAGATATATTCATGCCCCGGATCTTCTGGTTTTGGACCATGTCCGGTTGATTGTGCAGTTAAGAAGAAAGGTGCTACTGTACCACCAAGGATGTTCTCATAAACCTCTTGCTCGTCGTAGTAATAAACCAACCTTGTTCCACCTGAGTTCGTCCACTCTTCCTTCCAATCATCCCAATCAGGGTTATTGTCGTCCGTCTGGGTACCGGATAAGATCCAGTTAAATCCGGATTGAGTTTCACCGTCGGGCAATCCAATCAACCATGGTTGTTCCGGATTCTCGAAAATTCCCTCTCCCGAAATGAATCCATTGTTCACCGCATCGAGGTGACCAGGGCTGCGAGATTGGCCGATAGAAACAGAAATTCCCAAGTCAGGAATCAAGTGTTCCGTTTCAACTTCGATGGTGTTTGGAGACTTCACCGTATCGATACCTGTTCCGAATACCTCCCACGCTGCATCCGTCAAGTCACCATTGGTAAGGGTATCTAAGAATCTCAATGAGAAGGTTCCGGGCTTAACGTTAAGCGGATCAACGACCTTGATATTAACCGGTCCAAAACCAGCTTTGTAGGTAAGCTCTTTGGCTTTAGAATCCGAACTTTCAAGGATTGCAGCAATCGTTTCATCTGTCAGATCCAATGCGTTTCCGCCGTTTCCACGTCCTTCTATTCTGGTGATTTCCACACCGTCTCCATACATGGAGTTGAGAATAGTACCACCATTTTCTACCGATACATCGTGCGGAATACCGGTCACAGGACGGATAGGTCCAGTTGATCCCTTTCTGGAACCGATATAAGGTTCATTCTGCGAGTCGTCAGAAGTTGGATCAAATGGAATGTAGTTGTTATAGGCATAAGCAATGGCAATGAAGTAGTACGACTTATGGTTTACCAATCGGTTATCACCTTCGGCAAATTGGTCCGTGAGGATTTGGAATGAATGCTTGATTCCCTCATTTGCTCCATCTACCTCTACTACTGGTACTGTGGCACCAATTTGATCGTCGAAGTTGAAGTTGACAATCTTGCTGACACTATCTATGATGTCACATTGTGCAACCAATCGTGCGAGATCGATATCTCCAAGGTCAGAGGCAGAGACGGTATTGTCTTTTACCTGGTAGATCTGATATCCCTGGAACTTGTATGCCTGGTAATCAAATTGCTGCTGGGCGGTAATTGGAGCACCATTCAACGAATCCGGAGGAATGATAGAAGGATCGACCTCAGCGTACTGCTCTCCGAAGTTGTTTGAGAACTCTTTGTTGTCGATGTAGAGGATCAACTCTTTGTCTAATTCCTGAATGGTCAGGTCTGGAGCATCAGGACCATTCAATACGCGGAAGCAGTTGTCGAAAAGCGCCTGCGTTTTGGTATCGGCCTTCTTCATGGCGAATACAGATGCTTCTGCATTTCCCGATTTCGTTCTTGCCCAAACAACACCAAACGTAATGTTGTTTACGGCTCCCGGTTCGAGTGTAAATGGGCCTGCAGATTGCATAAAGCGTCGATCCGCAGGGGTATTACTTTCAGTCACTTCGGTCCACTTTGCTTGTGGAACTCCACCAGTACCCCATCCAACAACATCCGTTTCATCAGGGAACATAAACTTGGCGTCGATATACGGAGCTGTAACAGAGCCGCTGTGTCCGGTACCGCCGTAAACCATTCCTGAGCCATCTCTCCAGATCGAACGCAGGTAGTTGTAGTATTCAACCCCGGTACGTGGGTCTCCGGTTACAGTCTGGTTGTTGTTGTGATACAGGAATCGAGACATTCCAAATCGCTCGTTGTCAATAATTCCATCACCATATCCCACACCGAGACCTTTATAAGGTATACCGTCATCGGAATCGGCAATGTCAAATGGGAGGGCATCCGCCTCATTATTGGTAGCAGGTCCCGGGTTGTCAATTCCGTCGTTGTCCTGGAATGGTCCCTGGAAGAAGTCTACACCGATCGCCGGTGGCAGGTTTCCGTAGCCCGTTGCACCTTGGCAGTCTTCGTCATTTTCGTCACCGTTGTAAGCGAAACCAAGACCCCTTTGAACATCACATCCAACAAAGTCGTCTTGAGAACATCCGAGGTCGGCATCAACCCAAACACCGAAGTAGGTATCTGTTAATGTAAACGTTGATCGGTTTACAAGCTCATAGTTATAAAAGGTCATATTGTTGACCTCATCGTTGGTGGCAAAGGCGAAAGCCTGGGCCCTGATCTCCATACCAATCGATTGGGCGCCGGTTTCCGTGTGCACATTACCCTTGTCATTGAATATCCACCAGAGGTTCTGGTCACCATATATATTTACGATTCTCTCGCGGCAATCCACTTCTCCTTTGAGGTCGTAACCTGGATAGTCTCCATCCAGAGGGTTGTAGATTCCATCGCCATTTCTGTCGTTAAACGGAGCGAGGTAGAAGTCCTCATCATAAGGCGGGAAATTCCTACCGTGGGCCGGCCATTCAAGAATGATCTTTGGGATGTCGTAATCCGGGAAGTTGTCCCTTTGTTTGTTAGTACCGTTGGCAGCGTCCTCGAGCCCTAGTTCGTACCAGGCCACAAATTGCTCCACTTCAGATCGGGTTGTAACGTAGTGTTTGTCGTATTCGGCACAGGTCTCAGCATCGATCTCGGCATTGGTCGTGCTCAGTGGCCCTGTCCAGTAATCATTACCTACCTGTCGGAAGCGCAAGGCTGCAACTTTGAGCTGACCTGAAACGTCTTTTCCTCCCAGCCAAAGTGAACCGGCAAAAAGGGCAGTACGTCCTGATCCTCTTGGGATCTCGTATTGCGCTGCTTGAAAATCCCACCACATGTCACCACCAGTTTGGATAAGGGCGCGCGTATTGTTGATATTCAACTCCGTGGCCGAACTTGCCGGAGCACAACCTGCAGCAAGGCTGGAAGCACTGCTTGAGGCCTTTTTCTTTCCGGCACCAACCCATTCTCTGGCGTCGGTAGACACGGCAGTGAGCAGGAATATTCCTGCGATGGCCCAATACATGTTTTTATTCAAAATCTCTCTCATCATAATCTTAAAAACTTAGAATAAGACCTAATCTCGTTTGCCTTGGTAGGTTGAAATTATTTGGGTTGCTAATCTTCAAATTATAGAGTTCGCGGTACGATTGCTCGTCTTGCTGAGCGATGATATCGTTTTGGAATCGTGCATCAGCGAGGTAACCATCATCAGTAGGGTTTCCGGTGGCTCTGTAAACTGCGATTATGTTCTTATTGTTCAACAAATTGAGTATTTGGAAATACACCGTAAAGTTGATTGTTCGCGCTTTGTCGCCCTCGCCGAATGTTTTAACGAGCTCTTTATCGATTCTGAGGTCCGTTCTAAATGACCAAGGGAGTCTGGCACCGTTTATACTACCTTCCAAAAAGGCTGATCCAGCTCCGGAAAGGAGACCAGTACCAGTAGTAAGTGATTGTCCGGAATATGGAGTACCAGAACCCGCGTTGAAGGTGACGTTTGCACCGGTCGCTTCAAGCAGTCTTCTTTCCTTTCCAAAAAGTGTCACGATGGGGCCATCGTATCGCTTGCCAGCACCATACCGGTAGTCAACAGTACCGGTGAAGGTGTGACGCTGATCGAAGTTCAATGGGTTTGTCACCCTCAGGTTGTCCTTACCCGCACGAATAAGCGCAGCCGCAAAGTCCGTATTCGATCCTGTACCCTCGGCAAACTGCAATGTGTAAGACCCTCTCATGGAGATTCTTCCGGTTCTTCTCAAGTCGTAGGAAATGGTAAGACCTTTAACCGTACCGAAGTCAATATTCGAATACGTCCTGTACTGACGAGGGAAGGCCTCGGCAATGTTCACGATCTGGATTTGATCCCTCATCTCCCTGTAGAATGCAGAAATCTTCAAAGAAGATGTCTTGGAAAGTACCTGCTGGAATCCCATCTCGTAGTCAATGGTTCTTTCAGGGCGGAGGTTAGGGTTGTTTCTTGTATTTGTGTTTTGCTCAAGGAACAGGTAGTCGGTTGGATCCAAGCGGTTCAGCGAACCAGAGTTAGGAGTTCTGGTCAACACGTCGTAGTGAGCCGTAAACACTGCCTCTTCAGAAATTGGGAATGAGAAGGCGATACGGGGCATTGGAATAGTGATCGGCTTGAAGTCCTCGAAGGATTCAGAAGTCAAGTCGGTTGTATTGATGATCTCCTTGTTTACCAAAAGCGGTGCGATACCGGTTGCACCTGCCAGGGAAGAACCATCCGCTATTTCAGACCCTTCTGCATTGTACCATGTGCCGGCATCCCTATATCCTTTGATCGTAGTTGGGTTTTTGAGGTCATCTACATAGACCACAAAATCGTCACCAATCGTTTGAGGATGAGATCCATCAGCCAATGCCAAAGCCTGAGCCTCTCCTGCCTTGATGGTTGGGAAGAGTACCCATGGATCTTTCAAAACCTGCTGGTTGGCATCGTATCGGTCTACACGCAGACCCAAGGTGAAGATCAAATCGTCGAACGCAAATTTGTCCTGAACATATCCCGCCATATATATAGGTCGGAATGCATCGATTGGCCTGGTGAAATTTCCAAGATCATCCTTCTGTGTAAAGAAGTCGTCGAAGCTAGGTGTGGACTTGAGCAAGTTTCCATGATGATCGTATCCATAGTATGATACACGCTGCTGTCCCTGGTTGAGCAATTCGTCAGCGCTGAAGTAGTTGATGTCCAACTGATCCGGAGACAATGCATCGAAGTCCACATAGTCGGTTCCGTCAGGATCCAGGCCGAGGGCATTTCTCAAGTTGTAGTCAAAGAAGAATTGAGCATCATCTCCATTGTAATCGCCTGGCGCAGCATTCAACCTGGGATAGGTGATCCTTGGTCCCTGGCGCCCGGATTCTTCTTCGAAGAAATCTATCACCGGATTGAGTTTGTCCAGATCTTGTATGTGATTATTGGTATACAGTCTACCCAGTGTCCACAAGCTAAGCGGGTTCACCGACCATGCTCTGTTGATTCGTTGCTCATATTCAATACCGATACTCAGGGCATGGTCTCCGATGTCGGCAGAACCCGAAGCGGTAAACCTGAACTGTTTATTATTGAACGATTGATTCGAATTGTACCTCGAAGCCGGGCTTGTCCAAATATTGGAAACGGAATTTGGAGCGTCACCATTCCTCAATCCACCGAAGGTGTTCATGGCGAGCAGGTCGCTTAAGAAGTCATTTTCTCTTTCTGTGGTTGGGTCGTCGGAAAGCACCGAGTTGAAAATACCCACGACTGTTCCATCGTCAAGCGTGTCATAACCCTGCCATCCGAAGATGTCGTAATAGGTCGATGTAAATGCGGCTCCAACGGGATTCTCATCGGATGGGGTGAAGCCGATTAGGGTATCCAGGAAGGTCTCGTGAATGAATGCCAATTGGCCCGTTGCCGAATCCCGACCCATAGTATTGGAATAGTCGATGGTTTGGAATGTTCGGAATTCTCCGATATAGCCATAGGCGAACAAGTTGTCTTTGTGATGCGTGTCCTCTATCTTTCTATGGAACTGTGTGTAGTCGGCCTGCACCGTGTAGTAAACATTCTTCAGCTTTCTGGCTGACTTCGCCTCCTTGTCCGGATCTGCCTCTCCGAATCGCTGAACAAACCTTCCAAAAACCCTCCATGTCATGTCGGTGCGCTCACCCAGGTTGTCGAAATTGAAAAGCTGAGAGTTGTAGCTTGTGAGTCTTCGGTTGTTGAAGTTGATGTTACCACCCAAGGTCAGGTTGGTCATTTCGCCTGTGTTGACATCGACCTTTCCCTGGAGGTTGAATCCCCTGTTCCAAACATTTGGCCTCCACTTGCGGTTTTCGAAATCCGGCAGACGGGTAAACTCTGCATTTTGTACAGCGTTTTGAGAGAATACACTCAAGCGTAAAGGGTCGTTGTTTAGTTGTTCGAGCACATCGTCCTTCACCTTCCAATATCCCAATTGAGACGGGCGTGATTCTACAATGTGTTGGGCGTTACCTGCAACGAAGAATCCCAATCGTGGTTCGGCAAAACCTGTTGAGTCCTTTCCTTTCAGCAGTGGACCAGTCAAGCTAAATTCGAGTAGGTTGTAACCGTATTGATCAAGACCATAAACCCTGTCACCAATCTTCACACCGGACCCGTTGTATTCGATTCCACCATTGTATTTTCTTGAAGGACCCCTTGTTGTAATGTTTACCACACCTCCCGTTACGTCACCGTACTGAGCGGGGACACCACCTGTGATTACGGAGATCTGTTCGATAGAGGACTGAGGTAGAGAGTTTGATCCACGAACCTTGATACCGTCGATGTAGTAGAAGTTGGCATCGGTACGCGCACCACGGATACTGAGGTCACTACTACCTTCTTGAGAGTAAACACCTCCGACCGTCTGAGCTACTCCGGCTGCAGACCTGGTGGCCATCCTGGTAATATCCTCTTTAAGAACAGTCCCACCACTGGCACCACCATCCTTCTTGATGAGCGGAACTGTATACTCTACAACGGTGAACTCCTCGATCTCTACGACCGAGCTTTCCATCTTGATGTCCTTAAACGTGATAGAGTTAGCATTAACCACCACCCCGGTAAGGAGGATGGGTTTGTATCCGACATATTTTACCTTGAGGTCATAGGTTCCGGGGGGAATTGGCTTGATGTTGTAAACGCCATCGAAGTCGGTGGTACCTCCTGTAACGTTTAAGCCATTCTTTTCAACTGCGACATTCACAAAGGGCAGAGCCTCGCCACTTTTCGAGTCCAAAATCTTTCCTTTGATCCCACTGGCACCCACCTGTGCCATTCCCACCTGGACTAGGGAAACGAGTATTGCCAACGAGCAAACGAGTCTCTTCAACATAATTAGTCTTAGTTTAAGTTTTAACGAAGTTTAACCCCCTTTGGTAAAAGCCCCCAAAAATAGGAAATCAAACCACTCAACCAAAATAAACTCGCGGCGCCTGAAAGTCAGAACTGAGGGCGGTTTAAAATGGTTTCATAAATGATCGCATCGCGTAAATTGAACTGCTCCAAAACGCGACTTTTTCGTTCCATTTTTGGCTCCAAACTAAAGGCTTCATTTTCGCCAAAATCGTCACCTAAATTACGAAGTGATGATTGGTCTTCTTGTTTGGCCTGATACATTTGCTTAATTGGCTCCTTTTTTTCCGCGGGTTGACTGATTTCTTTTTGAACGGTAGGGGCAGGTTGGGCCGGTTCGGGCTCTTTGAATTGGGCTTCAATCTCACGGAGGATATCTTCGGGCGTGGAATATGATGGTCGTTCCTGCTCGTACTCCTCGTATTCGTAGGTCTCCTTCTCGCGAGCCTCACGCTTCCGTGCATTCTCCTTGTTTCGTTTTATGATTCCGTAGACGATACTTCCGACGAGGAACAAGATATAGAGTAAGTCGTCAAAATCCATTTCAGTACTTTTTTCGTTTTTTGAATAGGCGCACAAGGAAAAATTCCCTTTTGTGCAGGTTGTTTCGTTTGGCCTTCTTCTTGGCCTTCTTCATCATTTTGCGGGTTTTTTTGCTCTGATTCTTCATGTGCAGTTCCTGAGAATACTTGGCATATGCCGCATCTTCTTCAGTTTGCTTATCACCGCTTTGCTGATTCTTCTTTGATTGCTTTTTGATGCGCTTTTTTTCATTCCCTTGTTCCTGGGAATAGCTGGTCACGCTGAATAGGAGGAGGGGGATGAGCAACAGTTGACCAATTCTTTTTCGCACCTTTGCCATTGGCGTAAAAGTAGCAATTATACCATGTCGAGAATCTTGTTGTTTGCCTTCTGCCTCTCCTTGATTTCTTGTGATCGGACGGACCCGTATCAGAATATCCCAAATGTTCCGATCGACCTCTATGTATACACTACCGATCCACTTTATATCAATCTGACCATCGTTGGTGGATGGGTCTACGTGGAAGGAGGGTCGAAAGGCATCATCGTCTATCGAAACACCCAGGATCAATTCGGTATTTTCGAGCGACACACACCTTATTCGCCGACGGAAGATTGTTCAGTGGCCTATGTTGATCCGGGCCAATTACTTGCCGTCGATCCCTGCTCGGAGACCACATATGTTTTGACCGATGGCACCGTCCTCTCAGGCCCGGGCATCACTCCACTGAAATCGTATAATTACGAATTCAGTAATGGTGTCCTTCATATCTTCAACTAAGTTATAGTCACAAAGAAGACACCGAAATCACGAAGACTTTGTGTGTTTCGTGGTAGAAAAGTAGGTGCTTAGAGTCCTATCTTAATAGCGATAGTGCTCTGGTTTGTATGGACCATCTACCGTAACACCGATATACTCCGCCTGGTCCTCACGAAGGTCTTCGAGTTCAACGCCGATTTTGGCAAGATGAAGTCTCGCCACCTTTTCGTCAAGAACCTTTGGCAAGGTGTAAACCTTGTTTTCGTATTTGTCGTTGTTGTTCCAAAGCTCGATTTGTGCCAGCGTTTGGTTCGTGAAGGAATTCGACATTACAAACGATGGGTGTCCGGTAGCGCATCCCAAATTCACCAGTCTTCCTTCCGCGAGCAAGATGATGTCCTTGCCGTCTATATTATATAGGTCGACCTGCGGTTTGATCACTTCCTTAGTATCACCATGTTCGTTATTCAACCAGGCAACGTCGATTTCGTTGTCGAAGTGTCCGATGTTACAAACGATCGTTTTGTCCTTCATCTTTTTGAAATGCTCTCCGGAGATGATGTCTTTATTTCCGGTGGCGGTCACAACGATATCGGCTTCTTCAACCGCATTAATCATCTTCTTTACCTCAAAACCGTCCATCGCGGCCTGAAGTGCACAGATTGGATCGATCTCAGTAACGATAACACGTGCGCCTGCTCCTCGCAGAGAGGCCGCAGAGCCTTTTCCAACATCACCATATCCGGCCACTACGGCAACTTTTCCGGCCATCATAACGTCGGTCGCCCTTCGGATAGCGTCCACCAACGATTCCTTACATCCGTACTTATTGTCAAACTTCGATTTCGTTACCGAGTCGTTTACATTGATTGCCGGAAGAAGGAGCGTTCCGTTCTTCTCGCGGTCGTATAACCTATGAACGCCAGTAGTTGTTTCTTCTGAAAGCCCTTTGATACCTGCAACCAGCTCCGGGTATTTGTCAAAAACCATATTGGTGAGGTCTCCACCGTCGTCGAGGATCATGTTCAGTGGCTGACCATCCGGGAAGGCAAACAATGTCTGCTCAATACACCAGTCGAACTCCTGTTCATTCATGCCCTTCCAAGCATAAACCGGTACCCCGGTTTCAGCAATTGCGGCGGCAGCATGATCCTGGGTGGAGAAGATATTGCAAGAAGACCAGCTCACTTGTGCACCAAGTTCCGTAAGCGTCTCGATGAGCACGGCTGTTTGGATGGTCATGTGAAGACATCCGGCAATTCTAGCACCTTCCAAGGGCTTTTCATCCTTGTATTCCTCTCTGAGAGACATCAACCCTGGCATTTCCGCTTCGGCCAATTCGATTTCCTTTCGTCCCCAGGCGGCTTGTGAAATATCTTTTACTTTGTACGCAGGTCTAGACCCAACTTCTGCATTGCTCATATTCTCCAAAAATTTTTGCAAAAGTATGAATCATTCCTTTCCATTTAATCCAATCATTTAAACGCCATGCCTAAAGTTTGGGAAAGGAATTTGCCTTCGTCCTACCTGTCCATTTGGAAAATTGACGAAGCTGAATCTGAGTTGAAGTCCATGCTTAACCCGAGGCCGCATGAGCAGATATTCCTTAAGGGGATAACAGCTCTTTGGCGCAGGAAGGAATGGATGGCCAGTCGCATCATGGCGAGCGAATATTTCGGAGAGCGGAAATTTGTTTCCTATGACCAATATGGTAGACCCGTTTTGGAGGATCATGCGTGGAGGATTTCGATCAGCCACTCAAAAAAATTCGTCGCGATTCAGCTCATGGAGGGTGACCCGCCCGGGATCGATATCGAACTCAGTGAATCCAGAATTCATCGCATCCACCACAAATTTGTCAACGATTTTGAATCCGCTCAATTTGACCTGGAGAATGCATTGGATCTGTACAGAATTTGGTGTTCCAAGGAAGTAGCGTTTAAGATATACCGCAAAGGATCGGTGGATTTCAGAAAGCACCTTTTCGTAAGCCGGGGGGATGGTGAAAATATGTCTGTGGAAATCAGAAAACCGACCGTTCAGTTCAGCGTTCCTCTAATGTTTAAAACCTTCGACGATTTCGTCCTCTGTTACCGGGTACAATAACCTAGATTTGTTTTATGGTCTATGATTCTATCCGCCAGAAAGCGGAAAGAGGCCAGAAAGGGCTTGCGGTACTTATCGATCCGGACTCATCTACAAGGGAAACGCTCCAAGCACTTATTCCAATTGTAAATGACAGCCAGGCAGACTGGGTATTCGTTGGGGGAAGTTTTGTACAAGATCATGACTTTGACATTTGCATGGAGATCGTGCAAAAGGAATCCTCCAAGCCCGTGGTACTCTTTCCGGGTGATAGCGATCAGGTGGATCAGCGTGCAGATGCCATTCTGCTGCTTTCGCTGATCTCAGGTCGCAATCCCGATTTTCTGATTGGCAAGCATGTTGAAGCCGCCTTCAGGCTATATAGTTCGGGATTGGAAATTATTCCAACCGGCTACATGGTGTTAGATGGGGGACGCCAAACCAGTGTGCTCGACAAGAGTGGAACAAGACCATTACCTCAATCGGATCTGAGCCTGATCAAAAGCACTGCACTTGCAGGAGAACAACTGGGTCTGAAGATCATCTATTTAGACGCTGGAAGTGGAGCAGAAACACCTGTACGTAAAGAGGTCATACATAGTTTAAAGCAAACTCTCTCTGTTCCCTTGATTGTAGGGGGAGGCATCCGAAATGTGGATCAACTGCACCAATCCTTTGATGCCGGAGCGGATGTCTTGGTTGTGGGTAATGCCTTTGAGCGTGACCCCGAGCTCCTGCATACGTTTCAGAAAACGAAAAACCCGAACACTGTTGGAATTAATCGTCATATCGAATAGCGCTAAATCAAAATCTGAAATACCGACGCTCATCAAGCTTTTCGAACGAGGTCTGGACATCTTTCACGTGAAGAAATCCAAGTGGTCTACCTCCAAAATGAAGGATTACCTCAAAGCGATCCCATCGCCATACCACGACAGACTTGTGTTGCACAGTCATCACCTCCTCGCTATGAAATTCAAGGTACGTGGCATCCACATTGGTAAACGACAAAGAAGTAAGAGGTTCAGGACGTTCTGCACCTTGTGCATTGTTCGGTTGTTCAGACCGCGTATCAAGGTGAGCACTTCTTTTTATCACATCCATGATCTCATAGCAGATACTCGAAACTACGACTATGCCTTCCTGAAGCCGGTCTTTGACCGACATGGAACGAGGTTGTTTTCCAGCCTGTTCAGTCAACGACAATTGACGACGGTTCTCCAAAAAACAAAACACAAGGTTTTAGCCCTAGGAGGCGTCAAGCCCGAAAGGGTTGCAATGGCCAGAACATGTGGATTCAATGGAGTAGCCCTTCAAGCCACCTTTTGGAACAAGCACGAAAACAGGTTCGAATTTTATGATGCAGTGCGAGAAGCGTGTGCCCTCGACGATGACGTGAGGCCTGATCTTGAGTATAAGGCAGTCAAGATCTCCATGTAGCTATGGCATCCCAATATCCCAGGTAAGGCCAACGAGAAAGTTGGTGCTTGCTTGGGGATAGTAGAAATTCTCCGTTATGGTTGAGCCAACGACATAGCTGTATGTATATCCGTTTGAGGAGTAGAGTGAATTGAGTAAATTGTTGACCAGCAACTGCAACCTCCAACTACCGGTTCTTACTGTTTCCAGTGTATAACTTCCCACAAAATCCAAGGTATTGTATGCATCGATGGACCGATCGTCGTTTGAAGTATTGTCAAGATATTGCTTGCCCACATACTTCCAGTTTAGCCCCAAACTAGACTTTTTCACAGGTGTGAATTCTACGCCGATAAATCCAACTTGTCCGGGTGAAAAGGAAATATTGCTGTTGGAATATACATTGGTCAACACATCAAACCCATTGGTATAGTCGTAGAGTGTTTCGGAAAAGGACGAAATCTGATTCTGAGACAAGGTGAAGTTCGAATTGAACGTGAGTTTATCCAATGGTCGATAGCTCAACGATAGTTCAAGCCCTCGTCGATAGCTTGTCTTCACATTGGTTCTGATTGCCGTTCCCACGTCATTTAATTCACCTGTGAGCACCAATTGATTGTTGTACAACATATAGTAGACGGTAGCCGAAAAGGCCATTCGGCTGGTATTCCTGGTAAATCCAAATTCCAAATCATGAAGTGTCTCCGGTAAGGGGTGCGCTACCGCATCAATGAAATCATTTCGGGTGGGTTCGCGGGAAGCATTTGCATAAGATGCATAGATGCTAGAACCCTGATCAATGGTATAACTGATTCCAAACTTAGGATTGAAGAAGGTCATTGAAGTGTCTTCATTAAGACGGCGTTGATCGTTGTCTTTTCCTTTGGTAGAATATTGTACATGCCTTGCCTGGAAATCGATGTAGAGCAGGAGGTCAGAAGTAGCGTTGAAATTGAGTTTGGCAAAACCGTTGCCATCAAACTTGTATCCCATGTTGGAATAGTATTCATCCTGATGTTCACTGTTGCCGGCGAATTCCGACCAAATGATTTCCCCAAAGTGACGCCCCTCATATTGGAAGGCAGACAGACCTAGGGTGAAATCCGTTTTACCCTTTTTGTACGTGGCATTGGCAGACCCTCCAAAGAATTCATTGTCGAGCCATCGACGGCGAATGAGATCCGTGTTTGTGATGGTGTCCATCCCGATAATCGGATTTGTCAAGCCATAGTCAGCAAAGTCATCGTCTTCTCTAAATTGCTCAAAGTATCCTGCCCCCAGCGTGTAATTGAGTGAGGCATTCAGACGCCAATCGTTGGTCAGCGGGCTATGCAAATGCAACTGATAATGATCCTGACCATAATCGTCAACTTCGTTCTCGTACTGGTAGTAGTTGTATGTTCTGCCGGATCGTAAGAGGTTGGCTCTTTGGGCATCGCTCAGTCCATTGTTGTCGGCGTGGGCATTCATGCCGGCTACATCGT
The DNA here is from genome assembly GCA_965267285.1 of Salibacteraceae bacterium. GTDB lineage: Bacteria > Bacteroidota > Bacteroidia > Flavobacteriales_G > Salibacteraceae > UBA4419. Next base: position 390,140 of record OZ253948.1, read on the forward strand.
TTTCAATTCGACTTTGTGGTGTTCCCCACCAGGATTGATATGTTCGCTCATGCCCTGAGAAGGTGATGAATTTCAACATTCCTTTCCCCAACCTCAATGCACTTGATAAATAGTAGGACTCCAAGTCGGCAGTCGCTCGGTCGATATATCCGTCTGAATTGATCCTCGACGCCCTGGCATCTACGGCGAATCTATCGTCGCCAATCCAACCCGTCCCAGCCTTGACGGTGAATTTTTGGCTATTGAACGAGCCAAAGGATGAGCTAATCTGGGCATATTCATTGGGAATGACCTGATCTGTTTGGATATTTATGCTGGCACCAAAAGCCCCTGAACCGTTGGTCGATGTCCCGGCACCTCGCTGTATTTGAATGCTGTTGGCCGAGGAGGCAAAATCGGGCATATTGACCCAAAAAACTCCCTGTGATTCCGCATCATTTAATGGTATGCCATTGATCGTGACATTGATTCTACTTGCGTCCGATCCACGTATGCGCATTCCGGTGTATCCTATTCCCGCACCCGCGTCGGAGGTTGTGACCAGGGATGGTTGCATATTCAGCAGAATTGGAAGATCCTGACCTAGGTTCATTTTCGCGATTTCTTCTCTGGAGACATTGGACTTTGTCATCGGTGTTCGATCCGATGCGCGAACCGCGTCTACTACGAAAGCGTCCATGAGGATTTCCGCACCTTCCATTCTGACTTCAAAACGATCCTTTACTCCTTTGGTGGTAACCCAAAGTGATTTCGTGTTGTAGCCAACCATGGAGATTTTGAGCAAAACCGAATCAACATCCTTCGAACCGCTTAGCTCAAAACGGCCCTGTGCATCTGTGTATGTTCCGATGTATGTTCCGTCGACCAGGACCGTTGCTCCTGCAAGGTCACGTCCATTTTGATCCTTAACTTTTCCTTTGATCACTGCCTGGCCATGGGCCATTGACAGATACAGTGCTCCTGCGAGTAATAATCCGATAGATTTCATCCAATAAAATATCTCTGGGGTACACTTTCCTACGCCGGCATTACCCGGATCAGGTTCCTTCTTCTCCATTTGAGAAAAAATGGGTATGATCTCAGCCCTTTTTGGGCACCCCAATGTTTGGGACGAAATTAGGAGTTATTTGATTGGGTCAAATACTTAGACAGAATTTTCTCTGCACGGACTGTTCTTTCTTCAAAATTCCCTTCAATGATCTCGTAGACTCTATTGCCTGATATCAATCCGGACAAATGCCTTTCAAACAGCATTTCCCGTTCGTGCTCCGATTCCCGAAGTGGATCCGCCACATAAGGAATGTCGGGCTTGCACAGCAGATAGATTCTGGAATCCGAAGTTGTCCATAGCTCCGTCAATTCGCCGGGGATATGGCCATATTTCACCTCAGCCCATATTAAGAAATTGAGGATATCGGTATCCGCAATGCAGCCGTGGTTTTTGCGAATCCGATTTTCCTGTTCCATGGCCATTGCCACCAGATCCTGTTGGTCATATTGACCACTCCGGTTGTTGAGGTAGGTACGCGCATATTCCCCAACCATTGGCAGATTACGTATATCTCTTAAATGTTCGGCGAGAAATGATTTGCCACTAGACTCAGGCCCGCATAGTACGAAAGCGCTTATTCCATTCGAGGTATCCATAGATTGCGATGATGGTGTAGATGGCCATGAGACCGCTCATCCAATATAGTTCTTTCATGCTGTAGAGTACAATTGTGGCAATGTCTACTGCGATCCAAAGCAACCAGTTTTCTATCAACTTTTTCGCGGTCATGAAAGTGGCTATGAAGCTAAAGCTTGTGGTAAGTGCATCAAACCAGGGCAGGTCTGCATCAGTATACATGCTAAAGACATAACCCAACAACCCTGCTCCCGTTACTCCGCCAAAGAGCAATTTGACGAGATCCGACCCTGTAGCTTTTCGAATGACTACTTCGTTTGCTTTTCCCCACGTGATGTAAGCATAGAATCCCACGATCACGTAATAGGTATAAAGAATCGATTCGGAATACAGCTTGCTATTGACAAAGAGCGCAATCGCAAGGGCAGTGGAGGCAATTCCGAAGAGCCATGCCGCCCTCCGTTCCCTGGCGGCGAGGATGACGTATACAATGCCCGAAGCAACGGACACCCATTCAACAATGTCTAAGGGGTTAAAGTTCATCAGTCACACTGACAGCTGTTGGAGAAATGGATCTTGGTATCTGGAAGCAGGTCGCTCAGGTGGTTTTGGTTGTCCTGACTAATCTCATTTACCCTCAAATCTATCAGCGTCAGCTTTGGGAGGTCTGAGATTTCGTCTGGCAATCCTGAGAGGTTGTTGCTCCACAAGTCGAGCACTTCAAGATTTTTGAGTTGGACAACTCGCCATGAGATGCTCAGGATGCTGTTTTCTGACATCCTCAGCTCCTTGAGATTTTTCAGTTTGTAGACCTCAGGATTCACGATCTCTATTTTGTTCTTCGATAGATTGAGTGTCTCCAGTTTGGACAATGAAGAGATATAATTTGGAATGGTGTCGATCCGGTTTTTGCGCAAATCCAACGTCTGAAGGTTACTCATTTGCTCGATCTGCTCAGGAAAAGATTCCAGTTTGTCATTTCGCAGTTTCAGATGATAAACTTCCTTGAGATCCTCTGGCAGGTCATCCAGGGACTCGTAGACTTGTGATGGGTCACCCTGGGCACTAATGACTGCAGGTACTAGGAGCAATACGATCAGAAGTAGACGATTCATCTAAAAATCTGTTGTGTATTGTTGAAGTCGATGTTCAATTGTTCCTTCAGCCTTTCCACCGATTCGAATTCTCGCTCTTCGCGTATTCTCTTCACAAAACGTACGGTTATCTCTCTTCCGTATAAATCACCCTCAAAATCCAGCAGGTGAACTTCGATGGTCCGTTTGCCAACATCACCGTTCACGGTCGGTCTGAAGCCGATGTTGAGCATTCCCTTGTATTCATCCGGACCTACGGAAACCTTCACCGCATACACACCGTTGCATGGAACTAGTTTATTCCTGTCCTGCACCTCGAGGTTGGCTGTAGGGTATCCCAGCGAACGTCCAATTTTGTTTCCCTCGACAACCTTTCCGGTCAATGAGTATTCATAACCCAGGTAATCTTTTGCCAGGGAGGCGTTTCCTTCTTCCAACGCAGCGCGGACCTTGGTGGAACTGATGTTGACATTATCGAGGTCTTCGGCCGGGATTTCCTCCAAATGAAATCCGAATACCTCGGCAAATTCTTCCAGTGACTCATATCCGCCCTCGCGGTTCCGCCCAAAATGGTGGTTGTAGCCAATGACCAATGTGTGAATATTGGCCTGATTGACGAGAAGATCCCTAACAAATTCGAGCGAAGACAAGCGACTGAATTCTCTTGTAAAAGGGTGAATGATGAGATGATCAATTCCACTTTTGGCCAGCAATTGATTTTTTTCCTCCTGTGTGTTCAGCAATCGCAGGTCGTTGTTCTCCGGAAACAAAACCAAACGAGGGTGTGGGGTGAAGGTGAGTAATACGGATTCACCGTTGAGTTTTTTGGACAGCTCGGTGAGGCGTTCGATGATTTTTTTGTGACCCAGGTGAACACCATCAAATGTACCGGTGGTCAGTACAACTTTGGATGTGGCTTCGAAGGAATCGAGTCCGTAGTGAATTTTCAAGGTGTGGTGAAATGCGTTTTCAATGCAGATTGCAAAGCTATATAAATGTGTTCAACGTGCGATTCTTACTGTGTGTTTCGAAGGATCAAATCTCAGCCAAAATGGGCCATGTAGCCCCTTCCAAAAACACACGAAATATTTTTTGGATTAGGACTATTATTTCACACTAAAACGACTACTTTTGCCGACGATTTTAGGGGGGTAAAAATCACCCCTGTTTAAACGAGAAAAAGAAATACAAACATGGCAGCAAACGTGGGAAAGATAACACAGGTGATTGGCCCGGTTATCGACGTTTCATTCGACACTGAGGACGGGCTTCCTCAAATCCTCGACTCACTTGAAGTAACCAAAGAAGACGGCACCGTGGTCGTTCTTGAATGTCAGCAGCACATTGGTGAGGACACCGTGCGTACCATCGCGATGGACGCGAGTGACGGACTTCAGAGAGGGATGAAAGTAAGGGCAACCGGTCAGCCGATTACCATGCCTATCGGAGAGCAGATTAATGGACGTCTTTTCAACGTTGTTGGTGAAGCCATCGACGGTATCGGTGAGACTACCAAAGAAAATGGATACCCAATCCACCGTGAAGCGCCTAAGTTCGAGGACCTCACTACATCTACAGAAGTTCTTTTCACCGGTATCAAGGTTATCGACCTTATCGAGCCTTATGCCAAGGGTGGTAAGATTGGATTATTTGGTGGTGCTGGAGTAGGTAAGACGGTACTGATCATGGAATTGATCAATAACATCGCCAAGGGATACTCAGGTCTTTCGGTATTCGCCGGTGTTGGTGAAAGAACTCGTGAAGGAAATGACTTGCTCCGTGAGATGATCGAGTCAAACGTTATTCGCTACGGAGAAGAATTTACCAAATCCATGGAAGAAGGAGGATGGGACTTGTCGAAGGTTGACAAAGAAGAGTTGGCCAAATCGCAAGCCACACTTGTATTTGGACAGATGAACGAACCTCCAGGTGCACGTGCCCGCGTTGCCTTGTCTGGTTTGACATTGGCCGAGTACTTCCGCGATGGTGACGAGAAGAGTGGTGGTCGTGACATCCTTTTCTTCATCGACAACATCTTCCGATTTACTCAGGCAGGTTCAGAGGTGTCGGCTCTTTTGGGAAGGATGCCATCGGCTGTTGGTTACCAACCGACACTTGCCACGGAGATGGGTACCATGCAAGAAAGAATTACGTCGACCAAGAGAGGATCGATCACATCCGTGCAGGCGGTATACGTCCCCGCGGATGACTTAACCGACCCGGCTCCCGCGACAACCTTTGCTCACCTGGATGCGACTACCGTACTTTCAAGGAAGATTGCCGAGCTCGGTATCTATCCAGCGGTGGATCCACTGGATTCCACCTCAAGGATTTTGACGCCGGACGTAGTAGGTGAGGAGCACTACCGCACCGCGCAAAGGGTAAAAGAAACATTGCAGCGTTACAAGGAACTTCAGGATATCATCGCCATCCTTGGTATGGACGAACTTTCTGAAGAAGATAAGATGGTGGTACACCGCGCACGTAGGGTACAGCGATTCTTGTCTCAACCATTCCACGTAGCGGAGCAGTTTACAGGTCTTCAAGGGGTAATGGTTCCGATCGAAGACACCATCAAAGGATTTAACATGATCCTTGACGGTGAGGTCGACGAATACCCAGAAGCGGCGTTTAACCTTGTTGGTTCTATCGAAGAAGCCATCGACAAGGGTAAGGCGATGCTCGAAATGGAAGCCCTATAATAAAGGACTATGCAAGTAGAGATACTATCTCCGGATGCACAGCTATTTGAAGGTGAAGCTGAATACGTTCAGTTTCCCGGGCAGGATGGATCGTTTGGGGTTTTGAATAACCACGCTCCGATTATTGCAGGATTGAAAGAGGGGACGTTGAAGTTGAAAGTGAATGGTGAAGAAAAAGCCTTTGACATCAAAGGTGGCGTGGTTGAAGTGCTGAAGAATAAAGTGATTGTATTGGCTGAATAAGCACTCCGGAACAGTATAAATCTAAGGCCCCGATTCAGGAATGAGTTGGGGCTTTTTTATTGGAGTTTTTCGTTGTTTTTGTGTCGATCGGAGTCCCGATTGGTTTTGTTTTCCATTCGTTTTTTGAATGCATCCTCTAAATTGACTCCCGTTTGGTTGGCGAGGCAAATGAGTACGAATAGGGTGTCGGCCAATTCCTCGCCGAGATCTTTGTCCTTATCGGATTCTTTTTCACTTTGCTCCCCGTAACGCCGGGCAATGATGCGGGCTACTTCACCCACTTCCTCTGTCAGCTGAGCCATGTTGGTCAACTCATTGAAATATCTTACACCAACGGTGTTGATCCAGTTGTCTACCTCTTTTTGTGCTTCTTTTATTGTCATGTCATCTGTTTAACCGCAGCGCTCACATCGATTACTTTACAAAGATTGTTTTTTCACCGCAAAGGGCACAAAGTCTTAACACCAAGGTCACTAAGATTTTTGCGAGCCCCTTTGAAATGCGAACTTCTTGTTTAACCACTGTGATCACAGTGGAATCCACAGTGTACACTGTGGTTAAAAGCATGCATATCTAGCTCATAATTACCCTCTTAATTCCTTCTTTAAGCCGAGCTACGTTGAAATTGAGCAGATATCCCAATTCGCACCTTGACAGCTTCATGTAGGTGAGGATTTGTGCTAGGTGAACATCATTTATTGATTCGATTGCCTTTACTTCAATTACTAAATGAGATTCAACGAGAATGTCTATTCGATATCCTACTTCTAACCTGATCTCTTCATAAACCAATGGGAGTGCTTTTTGGTGTTCAGCACTAATCCCTTTTTTTCTGATTTCATACACCAATGAGGCTTCATAAGTGGATTCTAATAATCCAGGTCCGAGATTAGTATGAACCTTAAATGCACAGTCAAGGACTTCTGTTCCAAGTTGATTCAAATTCATAAATCAACATTAACCCAAAAGGATATGAAAAATTTGCTTGCTGAAAACCTAAGGCTTACTCCTTCTTCTTCGTGTCTACGATGATTGTCACCGGTCCATCATTCACCAATGAAACGTCCATCATCGCACCAAACTCGCCGGTGAAGACCTGTCGACCTAGGGTAGATTCGAGTTGGTCCTGAAGTCGGTCGAGTAGGGGAACAGCCTGTTCGGGTCGGGCAGCCTGTATAAAGGAAGGCCGGTTGCCCTTTTTTGTTTTTGCGTGGAGTGTGAACTGACTCACCAGAAGAATATTCCCTTGTACATCCTGGATATTCAAGTTCATAAGCCCTGCGTCATCCGGGAATATCCTGAGCCCAACAATCTTATTGGCCAACCAATCGGCATCTTCATTTGTGTCCTCCGCTTCAATGCCAACCAGGATCAAATAGCCCAACCCAATGTTTGCGATGTTGCGACCTTCAACATCTACACCTGCCTGACTCACTCTCTGAATGACAACCCTCATGACTATTCTCCGGTTCGAATGTCAACATAGTTTCTATACCTGGAAGGTGCTACTTTGCCCTCCCTTACCGCTTTCAACACGGCACAACCCGGTTCGTTGAGGTGTTGACAATTGCTGAACTTGCAATTCGGCAGAATCTCCTTCATCTCCGGAAAGAAGTGAGACAAGGAAGGCATGTCGATCTCAGTAATTCCGAAACTCTTGATTCCAGGTGTATCGATGATATAACCTCCAATTGTCAAGGGGTGCATCTCGGCGAAAGTTGTGGTATGCTGACCCATCAGGTGGGCATCGGAAATGTCCCCAATCTTGGCCACCTCCTTGTTCTCAAGCATGTTGACCAGGGTCGATTTTCCAACGCCTGAGACACCAGTAAGCAAAGAGACTTGGTTGGCCAATTTGGATTTAAGTTCTTCAACATGCTGATCGGAGGTCAGACTGGAATGCCAAACCTCATAGCCAACATTGCGATACAGATTTGTAATATCCTCCAGTTCCTCTTCCGTACACAAGTCGATCTTGTTGATCAGGATGCGGGATACGATGTCTTGTGATTCTGCCGCGCTCAAAACTCGATCTATAAAACCCAATTGGGTGACCGGATCCCTCAGCGAAACCATCAGTACAAGCTGGTCGATGTTGGCAGCGATAAAATGGAGTTGCTTCGAAAGGTTGATTGACTTTCTTAGCAGGAAATTCTTTCGGTCATCGATCCCTGTGATCTGGTAGTCACCTCCTGCATCCTGCTCCACATCGACGATGTCGCCTACGGTCACCGGATTGGTAGCCTTAAATCCCTGAATGCGCAACTTGCCCCTGATCCGGGCCTGAATGAGTTGGTCACCAAGCTCTACCGTGTACCAACTACCCGTCGATTTGAATATCCTTCCTTTCTGGGACATGCGCGTTCAAAAATAAGGAAAGCACCCAGCCCTCCTGACAGGGCTAAAATTCTAATTTCGCCGTGCTGCCATGTCCATCAAGGTCGAGAACATAACGAAACTATACGGCTCCCAAAAAGCCCTCAACGACGTTTCCTTTGAGCTAGGTAAGGGTGAATTGGTGGGTTTCCTTGGGCCAAATGGAGCCGGAAAATCAACCATGATGAAAATCCTCACCGGATTTGTCCCTCAAACTTCTGGCGTGGCAACAGTATGTGGGTTTGATGTGCTCGAACATCCGCTCAAGGTCAAACAAAAGGTTGGATATCTGCCAGAACACAATCCACTCTATCTGGAGATGTACGTGAAGGAATTCCTGCTTTTTGTCGCAGGACTTCACAAGGTGCCCAAGGCAAAACCTAAGGTTATGGAGATCATAGAGCGGGTGGGACTGGACCCGGAAATGCACAAGCAGATTGGATCACTATCCAAAGGATACAGGCAAAGGGTAGGCCTAGCTCAAGCGATGCTTCACGATCCTGAGGTTCTTATTCTCGATGAGCCTACTACCGGCCTCGACCCAAATCAAATTATCGAAATCCGATCCCTTATCCAGTCATTGGGAAAAGAAAAAACGGTCATGATGTCCACTCACATCATGCAAGAGGTTGAGGCGATTTGCGATCGCGTTCTAATAATACGGGAGGGAGAATTGGTTGCCGATCAAAGCGCTGGAAGCATCAAGAATATGGGAAGTGCGGAAAGCGTAATTGTGGTCGAATTTGATAGAGAAATCGAAGCTGATGCCCTCAAGAAATTGGACAATGTAAATCGCATTGAATCAATTGGAGACAATAGGTGGAAAATCACCTCTGATGCCAAAACCGATTTGCGTCCCGAAATATTCAATTTGGCAGTCGAACAAAAATGGGCTGTCCTCTCGATGCAGCGTGAGGAACAGAGGCTTGAAGATGTGTTCAAGTCGCTGACCACTCAAGGGCAATAATTTCTTATTTTCGCCCTCTAATTTTTGGGAGCATGCCTTACCTTTTTACTTCAGAATCTGTCTCGGAAGGACACCCTGACAAAGTAGCCGACCAAATCTCCGATGCCCTGATCGACCATTTCCTTGCCTTTGATCGGGATTCAAAAGTTGCTTGTGAGACCATGGTTACTACCGGACAGGTGATGTTGGCAGGTGAAGTCAAGTCCAAAACATACCTGGATGTACAGAAGATTGCCCGTGATGTGATATCGAGGATTGGTTACACCAAGTCAGAATATATGTTTGAGGCAAATTCATGTGGTGTGCTTTCTGCCATCCATGAGCAGTCACCTGACATTAATCAGGGTGTGGACCGAGGTGAGGATGAAGAACAAGGAGCTGGAGACCAAGGGATGATGTTTGGCTATGCCACTTCCGAAACGGACAACTACATGCCGCTGGCGTTGCAAATAGCGCACCTCATTTTGAAGGAATTGGCCGCCCTACGTAGGGAACGAAGTGAAATGACATACCTCCGGCCAGATTCGAAGTCGCAGGTAACCATCGAATACGGTGACGACAATAAGCCAGTTCGAATAGATTCAATTGTTGTTTCGACTCAGCACGATGAATTTGACAAAGACGATACAATGCTGGCAAAGATTCGCGAGGATGTGAAGCGCGTGTTGATGCCGAGGGTTATAGCCAAATTGGACGAAGACACCCAAAAACTCTTCAACGACGACATCGTTTATCACATCAATCCAACCGGGAAATTTGTGATTGGTGGGCCACATGGAGATACCGGGCTTACTGGAAGGAAAATCATCGTTGACACTTACGGTGGCAAAGGGGCTCATGGTGGTGGAGCCTTCTCAGGTAAGGATCCTAGCAAGGTTGACCGATCGGCTGCTTATGCTACACGTCACATCGCAAAGAATTTGGTTGCAGCTGGAGTCTGCGACGAGGTATTGGTACAGGTTTCCTACGCCATCGGTGTAGCCGAGCCTACCAATATTTACATCAACACCTACGGAAGTAGCAAAGTATCGAATACTGACGGCGAAATCGCCGACAAAGTAAAGGGGCTGTTTGACATGAGACCGGCCGCCATCGAACAAAGACTAAAACTTCGTGAACCTATGTATTCAGAAACTGCTGCCTATGGACATATGGGGAGGGAATACGAAGTGGTAGAGAAGACATTTGAGAATGGTTCTGGCGAATCAATTACTCAAAACGTGGAGCTTTTCACTTGGGAGAAGCTCGACTATGTAGACGCCGTGAAAAAAGCGTTTGGAATTGTTTGATGAGGGCTAGCAGGAATGCTCTTTTTGAATAATTTTGCCGACGCTTTCGGATCGATTTACTTACTTAAAATACAAGGGATTGGACATCAAGGTTAGGAAGGGACTCGACATCAAACTGCAAGGTGGAGTAGAGCGAGGCGAGATCAAAGATTTACAATCGGATGTATACGCTGTCAAGCCCGGTGATTTTCACGGGGTGGTGCCAAAGCTTGAGTTGAAAGCCGGTGCCGAAGTGTTGGCAGGTACAGCCATTTTTCACGACAAATATCACGAAGCCGTCAAGTTTGTTTCTCCGGTGAGCGGAGAAATTGCGGAGGTTGTCCGGGGAGAAAAGCGTCGCATTCTCGAAATTCGCATCATTCCTGATCAGGAGATCAGATACGAGTCGTTTGGCCAGAAGGACATCAACACCATGAGTGATGACGACGTGCGGAACCACCTGATGGCCTCAGGGCTTTGGGCTTCGATCAAACAACGTCCATACGATGTGATTGCATCTGCGGATTCAAAGCCTAAAGAGATTTTTGTTTCTGCTCACGATTCGGGACCGCTGCCCGTTGACTTGCCCTATATCATCTCTCAGGAAAAGGCAAACTTTGGTTTGGGGCTCAAGGTGCTTTCAAAAATGACTGAAGGCAAAGTTCATGTTGGTGTGCCGGCCAATGCAAACATGAGCGAATTTGGGGACCTGTCCGGCGTCGAGACACATTACCTCAGTGGTCCACACCCGGTGGGAAATGCCAGTGTGATGATCCAAAAAGTATCGCCAATAAATAAGGGCGACACAGTCTGGACCGTTGGCGCACAGGATGTCATTATGATCGGCCGATTGTTTTCTGAAGGCAAATACGATGCGCGCAAGGTGGTCGCCCTCACAGGTTCCTTGCTCAGTTCGCCTGGGTATGCAAGAGTCATTGACGGCATTTCGGTGAAAGGGCTTTTGAACGGTAAGCAGGTCGGGGAAGGCGCTCGGTATATCTCCGGAAATGTGCTTACTGGTGAAACGATTAATGCAGAAGGCTTTTTCGGGAGATATCACCAACAACTGACCTTGATTCCCGAAGTGCCGGATCGCGAGTTCTTCGGGTGGATCGCGCCAGGGTTCAACAAATTTTCGGTGTCGAGAACCTTCTTTTCCTGGTTGTCGCCAAACAAACAATACGACCTCAATACCTCTCAAAATGGTGAAGAACGTGCCTTTGTGATGACGGGACAATATGAGAAGGTATTTCCATTTGATGTTTACCCCGTTCAGTTGCTCAAGAGTATCATGGTGGAAGACATCGAATTGATGGAAAACCTTGGAATTTACGAAGTGGCCCCTGAGGATTTTGCTCTTTGTGAATATGTATGTACTTCTAAGATCAATTCGCAACAAGTTGTACGCGACGGACTTGATCTGATGGTAAAAGAAATGAGTTAGGATAAGAATTAGAAGCGAATGAAATTTCTCAAAGACATAGTAGAAAAACTCGAGCCTAACTTCGAAAAAGGAGGCAAGTACGAAAAGTGGTGGCCCGTCTTCGACGGCTTCGCCACATTTGCTTTTGTGCCAAAACACGCGACCCACTCTGGCTCGCACATCCGCGATGGTATAGACATGAAGCGCACCATGATTACCGTGGTTTTGGCCATGGTTCCATGTCTGCTTTTTGGAATGTGGAATGCCGGACATCAGCACTACATTGCTCAAGGCATGTACCTCGGTATGGGTGATGGTCTTTGGGATAAATTCTTCCTGGGTGCGTGGAGGATATTACCGCTGGTCATTGTATCCTACGGTGTAGGACTCGGAATCGAATTCCTCTTTTGTATCATTAGAAGGCACAGCATTCAGGAAGGTTTCCTGGTATCGGGAATGTTGATCCCTCTGATCATGCCTGTAGATGTACCGCTTTGGATGGTAGCAGTGTCTACCGCTTTCGCTGTGGTAATAGGCAAGGAAGTATTTGGTGGAACAGGAATGAACATCCTCAACCCGGCATTGACGGCTAGAGCATTCTTGTTCTTTGCCTATCCAACCAAAATGAGTGGTAACTCCGTTTGGATAGCGGACTCGGAAACCATCCGTGGAAGCATTGATGGATTTTCCGGAGCGACGGCACTTGGAGATCTCGCTTCTACAGTCTCAATGGAAAAAGGTAGCGAAGCGGCCAATGCCGTTATGTCAAACTTCGGACCGGATGGAGTGTACAGTTTGTGGAATAGCTTCTTGGGGATCATCCCTGGCTCTGTCGGTGAGACTTCGGCATTGATGTGTCTCCTGGGCGCAGCGGTTTTGATCTATACCGGTATCGGTTCCTGGAAGGTGATGGCTTCCTTCTTCCTCGGAGGATTGTCGATGGCTTACATCTTCAACCTCGCAGGTGTTAATGCATTTATGACCCTCGACCCCATCCATCAGCTCATGATCGGCGGGTTTATGTTTGGTATGGTCTTCATGGCGACTGACCCGGTAACGGCTGCTCAGACCGAGACGGGCAAATGGATATACGGATTCTTCGCCGGATTCTTTGGAATCATGATTCGCGTCTTTAACCCGGCATACCCCGAAGGAATTATGATGTCCATTCTTTTTATGAATGTGATGGCACCCCTCATTGATCACTACGTGATTCAGAGCAATATCAAGAAAAGACAAAAACGTTTAATCACACAAAGCGCTTAAGATGGCATTTGATAAGAATAGCAATGGAGTGACATTTGGGTTTGCGGTGGCCATGGTGGTTGTCGTAGGAGCCATTTTGTCTTTGGCAGCCATGGGATTAAAGCCTTTCCAGAAGAAGAATATCGAAATGGAAAAGAAGCAGAACATCCTTAGCGCCATCAATGTTGAGTGTGAACGGGAAGAAGCTCCCGAGCTTTTTGATCAATACGTCAGGGAACAACTCGTAATCAATTCCGCCGGTGGAATTGTTGAAGGTGATGTTGCAGCGTTCGACGTGGACGTGAAAAAAGAATACAAGGAATGGAAGGCCAATGCCAGGGCGCCCGAAGAGATCAACTATCCTTTGTTTGTCTGCGACAAGGAAGGCTCAACATACTATGTGATTCCCATGGTTGGTACCGGACTTTGGGGCCCGATCTGGGGATACATCGCTCTCGAATCTGACCTCAATACCGTCTATGGTGCCACCTTCGATCACAAAACGGAAACGCCTGGATTGGGAGCGGAGATAAAGGAGAAAAACTGGTCCGATCAATTTCCAGGAGACAGGATTTATTTGGACGGGTCTGTGAAAATGACCGTGCTAAAGGGAGGCGGAGGTTCTGCAGACGAATACGGTGTAGACGGAATCACAGGTGGAACCATCACCAGCCGCGGGGTTGATGAGATGATCAAACGAACCATGGCGGTGTATCAAAATTATTTTCAAAAAGTGAATAGCTGATCTATGAGCACAGAAACAGCAGAAGTAGTAAAGGTCAAGGAGCCTCTGTTTTCGAAGAAGAATCGAAAACTGATTTCGGACCCTTTGGATGATTCAAACCCGATTACCGTACAGGTACTGGGTATTTGTTCGGCGTTGGCAATTACAGTTCAGGTGAAGCAGGCCTTTGTGATGTCGGTATCGGTATTGTTTGTAATGATCATGGCCAACCTTACCATCTCTTTGTTGAGAAATAGTATTCCGGACAGAATCAGGATCATTGTTCAGCTTGTCGTTGTAGCTTCTCTGGTGATCCTTGTGGACCAGGTGCTCAAAGCCTTTGTATATGACGTGAGCAAGGCCCTCTCGGTATTTGTGGGATTGATCATCACCAACTGTATCATCATGGGTCGTCTTGAGGCATTTGCCCTGGGCAACAAACCAGGCCCATCAATTATGGACGCCATTGGAAATGCCTTTGGTTATGCCTGGATCTTGATGGCGGTAGCTATCGTAAGAGAGATCCTGGGCTCTGGCAAATTCTGGGGATACGAATTGTTTGGTACGGCAACAGCCGGAGCGGAAACGGGATTGTTCTCCATCGGATACATGAACAACAACATGATGATCCTGCCTCCCATGGCGCTGGTGGTAGTGGGAATTATCATCTGGGTGCAGCGAAGCAAGAACCGCGAATTAATTGAAACTCACTAATTAGAAGATCATGCAGGAACTCGTAAACATATTTGTCAAGGCGATTTTCGTGGAGAACATGATTTTCGCATACTTCCTCGGGATGTGCTCCTACCTTGCGGTTTCCAAAACCGTGAAGACAGGAGTTGGACTTGGAGCAGCGGTCATATTCGTGTTGGGAATCACCGTGCCAATCAACTATTTGCTTGAAAACTATGTATTGAAAGAAGGAGCGCTAAGCTGGATCTCGCCGGAATTTGCCGCCATCGATTTGAGCTTTTTGAGCTTCATTTTGTTTATAGCTGTAATTGCCTCTATGGTACAGCTTGTAGAGATGATCGTTGAAAAGTTCGCCCCCGCACTTTATGGTGCTCTTGGAATCTTTCTTCCACTTATCGCAGTGAATTGTTCCATCCTGGGTGGCGCACTCTTCATGCAAGAGAGGCAGTATGCAACCATCGCTGAAGCGACATCGTTTGGGTTGGGATCGGGAGTAGGATGGTTTTTGGCAATCGTTGCCATCGCAGCCATCCGTGAGAAGATTCGCTATTCTCATGTACCAGCACCTTTGAGAGGACTTGGTATTACCTTTATCATTACGGGGTTGATGGGAATAGCGTTTATGAGTTTTATGGGTATTGAATTATAGGAGCACAACATGGTAACAACGATCATATCAACAATCATAGTTTTCCTCGTAGTTATACTGTTGCTGGTATCGCTATTGCTTTATGCGAAGGCCAAACTTTCTCCTTCCGGTAAGGTCAAAGTAGTGCTAAATGGTGAAAAGACCCTTGAGGTCGATGCTGGTGACACCATTCTGAGTACGCTGGGTAACAACAAGATATTCTTGCCATCCGCCTGCGGTGGAGGAGGTACTTGTGCCATGTGTAAGTGTCAGGTATTGGAAGGCGGGGGAGAAATTCTTCCAACCGAAGAGCCATACTTCAACAGAAAGGAAATCGCCGATAAATGGAGACTCGGATGTCAGGTCAAGATCAAGAATGACATGGACATCAAAATTCCGGATGAGATCTTCGGCATCAAGAAGTGGGAATGCGAAGTAGTTTCAAACTACAACGTTGCCTCGTTTATCAAGGAATTTGTCGTGAAGCTTCCCGAAGGCGAAGTACTCGACTTTCAGGCTGGGGGTTATATCCAGATCGACGTTCCAGTCACGGAAGTTGATTATAAGAACATCGACATCACGGCCCACCCAGACTTGGTGAACCTGCACGGTCGCGACCCAATGGATTTCAAAACGGAATGGGACAAGTTTGGATTGTGGGATCTTAAGATGAAGAACGACGAGCCCATCTTCCGAGCATATTCCATGGCCAACCACCCGGCCGAAGGAAATATTGTAATGCTCAATATTCGTGTTGCAACTCCGCCATGGGATAGGGCAAACAACCGATGGATGAATGTGAATCCAGGAATTTGTTCCTCTTACGTCTTTGGATGCAAACCAGGAGACAAGGTGACGATCTCCGGACCTTATGGTGAATTCTTCATCAAAGATACTGGCGCAGAGATGGTGTACATAGGTGGCGGTGCCGGAATGGCGCCTATGCGTTCGCACCTCTTCCATTTATTTCACACACTCAAGACTGGTAGGAAAGTGACCTATTGGTATGGAGGCCGCTCGAAGCGTGAGCTCTTCTACCTGGATCACTTCCAGAAAATCGCTGAAGAATTCGACAACTTCAACTTCTATGTAGTGCTTTCTGAGCCCTTGCCAGAAGACAACTGGGTTGACAAGAAAGATGTCAATGACCCGGAAGGAGATGGATTTACAGGCTTTGTTCATCAAGCTGTGATAGATCAGTATCTGAGCAAGCATGACGCTCCTGAGGACATCGAGTTCTACTTCTGTGGACCACCACTCATGAACCAAGCTGTGCTTAAGATGTGCGACGACTGGGGTGTACCACCGGAGAATGTTTCATTTGATGATTTCGGTGGTTAAGTCGATACCAAAGAGTTTGAAAGCCTTCCTTTTGGGAGGCTTTTTTTTGCTCTCGAGTTGTGATCCTCTAATGGTTGACCGCGGTGAGGCCCAGGGCACAACGTATACCATTAAGTACTTCAGTAGTGACAGCCTTAAGGTTCAGATTGATTCTGTGCTGCAAGACATTGACTATAGCCTTTCTACGTATAAAGCCAATTCGCTCATTAGTCAGTTTAACCGCGCGGACAGTGGGTTGTTTTGGTTCACGGATACGTTCGGGCATTTTCTCAAAGTTTTGGAACTGTCAAAGGATCTTTATGAGGCGACGGATTATGCCTTCGACCCCAGTGTAAAACCCTTGGTTGACGGGTGGGGATTTGGACTCAAAAAGGCCGAAAAAATGGATTCTGCAAGGGTTGATAGCCTGAAGGAATTATTGAGGTTTGGCCAGATGACAGCCGAAATCGACCAAGGCAGGAAGAAAGTTGCTTTTTATAAGCCGCTAAGCGGCTTCGAACTCGACTTTAATGCTATTGCCCAGGGCTATACAGTTGATGTTTTGGGGGCCATGCTCGATTCCAGGGGAGTGAAACAGTTTTTGGTTGAATTGGGAGGTGAAATGCTTGCCAAGGGGGGGAAAAAAGATGGCCTGCTGCCCTGGACTTCCGAATTACCATGGAAATTAGGCATCGACCGACCTGTTTCGGGTGAAAGAGCGATCCAGACAACGGTCGAAGTTGTGGATGGAGCATTGGCTACATCCGGTAATTACCGTAAATTTTACGTTAAAGATGGTCGAAAATATGCCCACACCATTGACCCAAAAACTGGTTTTCCCGTCGAACACAATTTATTGAGTGCGACCGTTATTTCAAACTATTGCTCCTCCGCTGATGCCCTAGCCACGGCGTTTATGGTGATGGGCTATGAGAAGTCAATGCAATGGATTCAATCAAACGATCCGAATTTGAAGTACGTTTTTATCCTGTCGGAAGGCGATTCATTGAATACGGTGAGTTCCCCATCTTTGGAAGGACAATAACAGCTACGCTGTGTACACATCATAATTATTGTATCTTCGGGTCAATATTGATTAACCTATAAACTATGAAACGAAACATTCTTTTTGTAGCTATTGCAGCACTGGCGATCGGTTTCACTTCTTGCGCTAAAAAGTGTAAGACTTGTACGCATGATACTCTTACTTCAGAAGAAGTATGTGAAGACGATTACGGATCAACAATCCTTTACAACGCCGCTATTACTGGTTGGGAATCTCTTGGATACACCTGCGAGTAATCGTTGCTGTTTTAACGATATAAAAAAAGGGCTTCGTGCCCTTTTTTTATTTTCATACCATGAAAAACCTACTATACATATCGGTCATTGCATTGCTCACATTCAGCGCATGCAGTAAGTGCCAAACTTGTACCTTGAACGGAATTGAGGAAGAAGTTTGCCAGGATGAGTTCATCAGCTCATCTGAGTACACTGCATATATCAGAAGCGTGGAGTTGCTTGGTGGCGAATGCAAATAATTAAGCCTTGCACTTCTCTTCGGGCAATGCCCCACAGAAGCTACAAGGTTCTCCCTCCTCATTGAGATAAGGGCTGTTGGACGCACATGTCCCAGCGAACTGTCCATCCTTTTTCATCAGTATTTTGATCGCAATGCCTGCAAAGGCCAAGGCCATCAAACCAATTGTCATCACCATCAAAAGCATAAAGCAAAGATACATCGAATGCCATTTGCTTTGGTCTGTTTTGTGACGTTTTAAGTGGCATCCACCCTGCGCACTTTTTCCTTTCTTTGAATATCATGGACCCAAGGCTTGAAGCATTCGAAAGATTACTCAACATCATGGATGATCTTCGTGAAAAATGTCCATGGGATAGAAAGCAAACGATGGAATCATTGCGCAAGCTGACCATCGAAGAGACCTATGAATTGGGCGATGCTATTCTGGAGAATAACCTTGATGAAGTCCGAAATGAAATAGGCGACCTCTTGCTACACATGGTGTTTTATGCAAAGATTGGATCGGAGAAAGGCGCCTTCGACATCACGGATGCATTGAATGGTATTTGCGAAAAGCTCATCTACAGGCATCCCCATATCTATGGTGATGTTGAAGTGAAGGATGAGGAAGAAGTCAAGGCCAATTGGGAAAAGCTAAAACTCAAGGAAGGCAAAAATTCTGTGCTCGAAGGAGTGCCAAAATCACTTCCAGCTATGGTCAAGGCCAATCGGATACAGGAAAAGGTGCGTGGTGTAGGATTTGATTGGGATCGCCGGGATCAGGTGGCTGAAAAAGTCCTCGAAGAATTCCGCGAGTTTAATGAAGCCCTCGCTGTGGAATCGGAAGAAAAAATCAACGATGAGTTTGGCGATCTCCTTTTTTCGATGATCAATTACGCTCGCTTCCTGGACATTGACCCGGAATCGGCCCTGGAGCACACAAACAAGAAATTCACCAAACGCTTTCAGTTTCTCGAGCGGCGTGCAAAGGAAGAACAAAGATCGCTGGAAGATATGACGCTCAAAGAAATGGACGCCATTTGGGAAGAGAGTAAGGCCTACGATTGATCACTTCTTTCGGAAGAAAATCTGGATTGGGACTCCCGTGAAGTCGAATTCTTCCCTCAACCTGTTTTCGATAAACCTGCGATAACCTTCCTTGATATACTGAGGTAGGTTGCAGAAGAAAGCAAAGCTAGGGGCATGTGTTGGTAATTGGGTCGCAAACTTGATCTTGATGTACTTGCCCTTCGTGGCAGGCGGTGGAGTCTTCTCAATGATGGGTAGGATGTAGTCGTTGAGTTTTCGGGTCTTGATTTTCTGAGTTCGATTTTTGTAGACTTTCAGGGCCAGTTCGAGGGCTTTGTGGATGCGTTGTTTTTCAAGCACCGAGATAAAAACAACATCTACATCGTTGAACGGCTCGATGCGTTTGTGGATTTGTGCAGTAAATTTCTCGGAAGTAGATGTTTCCTTGTTGACCAGGTCCCACTTGTTGACCAATATGATCACACCTTTTCTATTGCGCTCAGCCAAGTGGAATATGTTGACGTCCTGTGCGCTAAAACCTTCCGTAGCGTCAACCATAAGCAGACAAACGTCCGCACTTTCAATGGCACGTATCGCCCGCATTACGCTGTAGAACTCCAGATCCTCCTGGACCTTTCCCTTTTTTCTGATTCCAGCTGTGTCTACAAGTCTGAATTCAAATCCGAAGCTCTTGTAAACCACATCAGTGGTGTCCCGAGTAGTTCCGGCAATAGGAGTAACGATATTTCGTTCTTCACCAATGAGGGCATTGATCAGACTGGACTTTCCCGCATTTGGTCGACCGACAACTGCTAGTCTTGGCAAGTCATCTTCGTCAGCTTCCTTCTGGTCCTTAGGGAGTAGTTCGACCACCTTGTCCAATAGTTCACCTGTGCCACTTCCAGACGTCGCAGAGATCGTGTAAAGGTCACCAAGGCCAAGGCTGTAGAACTCGCTGGCTTCAGCTATGAGATCAAAGTTGTCCACCTTGTTGGCGGCTAGAATCACCTTCTTTTTGGATTTTCTCAGAAGGTCAGCAATGGCCTGGTCGAGGTCTGTGATCCCGGTCTGAACGTCCACTAGAAATACAATCACACCAGCCTCTTCTATTGCCAGCATCACCTGTTTGGCAATTTCCTTGTCAAAGAGTTCTTCGCTGTTCTCCACCAAGCCGCCGGTATCTACCACACTGAAGTCGTGACCACCCCAATGCGATTCGCCGTATACGCGATCACGGGTCACACCGGAGTATTCATCTACGATGGACTTTTTTGCTCCGATTAGTCGATTGAAGAGGGTTGACTTGCCGACGTTTGGTCGTCCGACGATGGCCAGGATGTTGCTCATAATGGTTTGCAAAGAAAGGCCAAAAAAAAGTCCCGGACTAACCCAAAAGTCCGGGACATGTTCATCATAAAAAGCTATGATGAAAACCAAAGGCAAACAAATGAACGATGTAAAAGCCCAGGACGTTTGTTAAATCCCACGGGCGGCACGTTAATTTTTATGAATGGCCTTATTAACGGGTAAAAGGCCGAGAGTTTTTAACATATCACATCCGCCCACAGCGAGCGCTGCAGGCAGATGTGAAGGGGAACTTAGGTTATAGTTACTTCTGAATCTTAATCACGACGGCGCTTCCAGCATGACCAAGGGTAGCCACGCTTTTGAACTCCATCATGTCTTTACCGTCTTCGACAACATCGTACACACCGCTGAAGGCATAGCACTGTGCATTGGCCTCTTCTTCTGCGTGATCATGTCCGTGATCATGCCCTTCGTGCTCACCGGCTTGTCTTGAAATTTCAAGGGTCTGGCCCTTATCGCGAAATTGCCATACAAATTCCGCATGACCACCCTCTTCATTCTCCCACTCACCGTGGCAAGATTCTGCGTAGACATCACATTCTTCGATGTGCCAGCTTGGTAGTTCATCTTCATTGGTTCCATCTACAGAAAGTTCGGTTACTGTCCACTCCCCGCCATCGATGAATCGATTGGAATTGACGTTTGTTTTATTACAAGCAGACAACAACAAAACGATGGTCGCTGTAGGAAGAATCAGTTTTAGTATCTTATTCATCTTCTTAGATTTTACGATTGCTAGATTATTGAATTTCAATTTGGTAAGTGACGTCAATGTCAGTTTCACCTGGGCTGCACGATCCGTCTTTTACATCCGGTTGGTGTTTTAGTTCCACCTGAACTGATCCACTGCTAGCAGCGCTTGTGGCCCATGCGCTCTCTAAACCAACTTCATAGGTTCCGTCAGAATCAGTTCTGGTAATAGATACATCTGCGCTAGACACCGTAAAACAAAAGAGGTGTTCATCTCCTTCGTCTTCAATTTCATGAGTCAGATCTTCTGCAGGGCTCTCCGTTTCATTCAGGAGCTCGATAGAAACATTGTAAGTTGTGCTGTCCATCAATACAATGGTGTCATGTACATCCGGAGCATCGCCCCCGTCACCATCTGGATCGCGGAATGTGGCGGTCACTGTGGGTTCTACTCCCGCCTGATCCACAAAAGTCAAAGTCATAGTTGTAATGACTTCAGTTTCGTTGAGGACGGGTGGAGGTACGGGTACCAGGTCGTCATCCTTTTTACAAGAAGACACGATTACCAGGCTTGCAAGAAGCATGGGTTTCATTGCTTGTTTGATTGCATTCATATTTAATTGTTTGTGGTTATTGGTTTAGATTGATTCGAATTGTTCCCGACAATGGTGAAGGGTATTTTTATTCTTAGTGAGACATTCGTCCCCATTTCATCAGCGTAGTATCTGAATCGATTGAGATAGTTTCTGTATCTGACATTCGTGAGGTTGCTGACCCCGATACCGATATTCATTTTGTCACTACCCATTTTGATCGAGATTCCTGCATTGAATCCAAAAAGGGTATAGGCACCAGGTGGGGGCGCAAAGTCGCTATTGTCCGGCACGCGGTTCTGCCTAAGCACATTCAGCATCGAAAAAGACAGATAACCGTCCTTTAGCCTGTCCCCGTCTTTTAAGTTGTATTTCAGCGTCTGCTCGTGCCGATCTGCGGGCATCAGCACCAAGTACTCTTCGGCTGTTTCGTTCAGTGCCCTTATGACAGACGACATGGAAGTAATCTCCAAGTTGTACGGCAATTCATAAGTGAAAGTCAGATCAATTCCCTTGAGCGAAGCATCAACCTGAGAGTATCGAAATGTTGGAAATGCACCTCTGATGGTTAGGGTAGGAGGTAGCTCCGGCTTCAGATAGATAAAATCGTGGATGTAGTTGTAGTAAGCATCCAGGTTGATTCGCATCTTGCTCGAAGTATACTCTGCCGATACAGAAAAATTGTAGGCCTGTTCACGGTCTAGGTTTGGGTCTCCAATTTCAACAGCTGCGGCACCATGATGTAGTCCATCGCTGAATAGCTCACTCACATTAGGTGGGCGCCAGGCAGTACTGAAGTCTGCACGCATGAGGAATTCGTCGCTGAATTTGTAAATTCCTCCCAGGGTGCCGGACAAATTGTTGAATGTGTATTCTGGCGATACAATCTCGTCGCCTTCCCACATAAAAACTTCTTGGAAAACGTAGTCAAAGCGAATCCCTGCTTCCAACTGCAACTTGGAATGAATCGGTTTCCATCGTTCGATCCAAAAGGCTCCAAGCCCGTATTTCCTAAAATTGGGAATGAAGAATCTGCCCTCGTAGGTATTCCCTTGATGAATTCCGGAAACTCCGATACTTCCCTTAAGTGAATTGACCCGGTTGTGTTCCCAGACGATGTCAGTTGTACTAGTTGTGATTTCAAACTGCAAAGACGATAGGTTCAGGGCGGCAAGAGAATCGTTGAGCGGTTTGTGTTTATCGTACTCCAACCTCCGGTTGTATTGGCGCGCGAACGTGACATTGAGCTTGCCTGCATTTCCGGTTCGAACATAACCCTGGGCTTTGAACAGCTCATGTTCGATGTGCTGCCATGGTCGTCCAATCTCGTACGTAAAGTTGGCGGATTCGAGGGGTTCATTTGCCTCGAAAGCCCGTTGCAGGTCGGTGAGATTTCCAATGTGTGAAGCGGAAAAAATCCCAATGTCTGTATTGAATTGACTGTAAAAGGCTTCGATCCCATACCTGGGTTTGCTGTATCCTGCAGCCCAAGAGAAGTTGTATTCCTTGAGTCCGGTATTCTTGAGAAAATAGTCCGGAGAGTTGATGTTTCCAGATTGTTTGAGTGTCCCCTGAAGGCGCCAGCTTAGGTCGGGAATTTTGGCAAAGTTTCCATCGACCACCCCGGACACAAGACCCTGTCGACCATTGCTTGAACCCACAAAATTTATTTCACCTTTTACTGAAGAATCGTTTGGTAGAGACCTTGGATTCACCAATACGACTCCAGCGATGGCATCGGGTCCGAATCGAACGCTGTTGGCTCCTTTTACAACGGTGAGATCGTCCGCAATAAATGGGTCGATTTCGGGAGCGTGTTCATTGCCCCACTGCTGGCCTTCCTGCCTGATCCCATTATTGAGGATAAGAATGCGATTTCCATGAAGCCCGTGAATGACGGGTTTGGCAATGCTGTTTCCTGTTGACAATGTGCTCACTCCGGAAATCTTGGTAAGACTCTGGCCAAGTGACTGACCCCGAGTCTCACTTATCTGCTTTTCGCTAAGGGATTGACTGCCTTGAGTCAATTCTTGTTTTGGAGACTCACCGACAACGGTCGCTGCGTTAAGAAGTTCTGCATGATGTTCCGGATAAAAATTCTGGACAGTGGGCCCTAGCACCTTGACGGTCTTTAGAATTGGTTCGCAACCAATATGGCCGACTTGGACAGTATATTCACCATCGCAAAGTTCGCTTATGGTATAGTTGCCAGCGCTATCGGAAATGGCGCCAATGCCCAGTTCTTCGATGAAGATATTGGCATAAGACAACGGCTCATGGTCGTGTTCGTCCACTACCTTTCCTGAAAGAGAAGCACGACAAGTGTCTTGGGCCATACCGGCAAAGGCGAATGACAACAGTGATAAAAGGACAAATAGATGTCTATGTAAGTGGCGCAAGCGCACAATGATTTATATGAATCGTGTTGAGCAGCCTCAGTGCTGGCTACTAATGGTTGACATGCATACGCGCGGAGCAATATCTCCGTACGAAGCGCAATAATTCAGTAGGATGGGATTAGCAGGTAGGTGGGGCCCTGCCTAGAATTGGGTTTGCACGATTATGGATTTGAACCGCGCTTGGTTTGGTTGTGATAGGTGCGTTAAACTCAATAGCTGCGAATGAAGATTCAAACGCTATAGCAAATTCGTTCCTCTTTGCTGTGAGATAGGCGCAATAGTCACAGCTGTGTTCCAGTTCAGCATAATGTGAACTATGCTCACACTTCTCTTCGTCAGAAAGTTTATGGTAAACACTGAAATGACACAAGTCGGCGGCTTGAGTATGGTGATGATCATCGCAATGATCATGCTCTTCGTGGTGGTGCAGCAGGTTTGTCGGTAAAAAAGAAAGCGACATGCTGAATACCAGCAGGTATGAAGCCAGAAGAGACCAAGCCCGTTTCACGAGGCGAAGGTAAGGTTAATTTCAGTTGTGCAACAGCGTTGCAAGAAATTTGATCTGAGTGGCAGTTTCAAGTGAGATTCCTGATCTTCTCAAGGTAATCCGCCGGAAAACCCAATCTCACAGCCAATTCATACAATGACTTGGCGTAAGATTCATTGGTGCCTTCGAGCATGTCCAAGGGCAGGTTGTAACAGACTGCCTCGACTGAATCGCCGTCCTCGGTCGTAACCACAACTTCCTTGGGGATGTAATCCGCAACGCTAGGTTCTGAATACAGTTGATCCATTTCGTGTTGCTCGACGGTCATCAAAATGCCGTAAGATCTTTCTCCTTCCTTGGGAATGAGGGAAGCGCGGTTCCCGATGAACAGGGCATAGTCTTCAAGGAAAGCCATTCTCGGATTGGACGGATTGACTCCGTTTTGTTCTAAGATGGTTTCGTCCATGAAAAGGCCGTAGAAGAAGGCGTGCATGGTATTAAAGATATGGAATCAGGTAGGATGAACTCGACGGGATAAAAGAGATGAGTTGCGTAGGGATATTATAAAAAATCCCGTCCTCTATAGATGGAACAACTCTTTTTTTTAGCAAAAACTACTAAGGCAAATATCGGCAGTTTAGTCCTCGTTTTCAGCAAGAATATTGATAAGTATGGAGTTAATATACACGATCTCCCTTCCTATCTTTTTAGGTGGGTCAAGGACTCCTATTTCAACCAACTTGTCTAAAATCCCCGTTGCTGTTTTTCTAGTCTTAACCCTATAGCGAGCATTATCGCTTAGATGAACCGATTTGATGTATGGCTGAATGAATATCGCTTCAATGTATTCCTTATCGATCTTCTTATTTCGATCACGGACGTAAGCAATTGTTTCTTCTTTTAGTTTGTTTATTTGCTCGATCTTTTCTATGGTGTAGTTCGCCGTTGACTCAACCGCATTTAACATGAATAATATCCAAGGTTTCCAGGCATGCCTTTCCGTGACACCCTTGATCAAATGTTGATAGTCTTCTTTGTTTTCACTTATGTATCGACTAAAGTATGCTACTGGGTATTTAAGAATTCCTTTGTCAATTAGATAAAGCACATTTGATACTCTTCCTGTCCGACCGTTACCGTCACTAAATGGATGTATAGCCTCGAATTGATAATGACCAATTGCCATTTTTATTAGTGGGTCGTGTTTAAACTTTTCATCATCGTTCAAATACTCGAGTAGATTATCAAGCTTTTCATTTAGTATGGCGTTTCCCCTTGGAGCTGTATAAACCCTCTCTCCTGCACCAATTCCAGATCCTCTTTTAGTAAGATATGCTTCTTGTAGGTCCACTCTTATTCCAGCGGTTGAATCTTTAATTATTCTGAATAGGCTGATGAAAATATCTTTATTCAAGCTACCTGATGCTTTTACTAAACTGAGCCCTTCCATTAGTGACTCGCGGTATCTTAGGACTTCCTTTGCAGGTTCACTCTTCTTCTCTGCCGCCGATAATGCAATTGCTTCATAGAGGGCATCAGTCGTTGTGACTATATTTTCAATTTTGGAGGACTCTTTGGCTTCTTGTAGGGCAATAGTGTTCACCATTATTTGTGGATCGTCCAAAGTATTTGTTATACCGTTTAGCGTGGCAATTGCCCTTGTTGCGGTAACCAGTTTTTGATGGATTTCGATATCGTTAATTCTTTCTTCTGATGGAGGAAGAAGAGGTAATTCGTTGTATGGTACATTTCTATCGTATGGCATGGCCTCACGTTAATGGGGGTAAAAAGTTTAAATAATTACCCAGAATGCAATTATAGGGGTAATTTCTCTTGAAATTACATTTTCAGGGTAAAAAACGTGAATATTTACCCGAATAGCGATAATATGGGTAAAATGTTATTGTTTATATCACGTCAGGGTAAAAAATGAATAAAACTACTCCGGTATTAAAAAGAGGGGTAAAAAAACAATGCAAAAAGTCTAATCGGGGAAAGAATATTGATTCATTACCCGGATCGATCCTTCATACTTAAGTCACTATCAATAAACCCAAAAAAGAAAGTACTTGGCGAAGAGTGACGGGATTAGCAGGCAAAGCGCGCTGGGCCCAAGTGTATTGATGAACTTCATTATCTACTCATATTTAAACAATCTGTACACAGTTTTTCTCAGCAGGAACATTTCCTTGTCCTCTCCATATTCTTCAAGAAGGATAGTTTTTCCTTCTATAGAGATCCTCTCCTTGTTAATGCCGCGAGAAATGAGAAAGTTCATTAGTTTCTCTGCCCTGCACTGGGCCGGATGCATACTTTGCCGAACCATATTTGTTTCTTGACGAACTATATGAACACCTAGTTCAGGATTTCTATAAAGGAAAGAAACCAAAGAATCAAGATGGCTATCCATAAGCTGTTGGACTTTGTTCTCGGGCTCAAAATCTATCAGTTCACACTTCCCAAGAGCCCAAAAAACGCTTCTTGTCAGTAGAGTATCTCCTGCTCGAGCTTCATGTCTACTAAGGTCAAAATCCTGGGACATTAATTGCATAGAGAATAGAATCGTACTGAAACAAAGAACCGTCTTCAGCTCAAAGTATTTTTCAATCATCTATCAAGCACTGGTTTGATACTAAGCTAAGTATTGAAACGCATAAATGGAAAGAAAGTATTCAGCCGATTGAGACAGGATTAACTCGGCTCACTTTGTGAGCCTCGTTGGACCTTGGTGGCACAAAACAATCGAAAGTCCCGGGCTGAAAGTGACAGGATTAGCGCGCAAAGCGCGCTGGACCTGAGGTGCACAGAAGAAAAGAAAAGCTACCCGCCGGAAGGCGGGTGTGCTTTTTCCATTTGACGTCTTTACAGAAGCAAGCTTCTGACAGTCCTCAAATGAAAAAAGGCCCTTCGCGTTAGCGAAGAGCCTTTCTTTTCTTTTGTTGCGGGGACAGGACTCGAACCTGCGACCTTCGGGTTATGAGCCCGACGAGCTACCAACTGCTCCACCCCGCGATTTGCGTGGCCAAAGATAGCATTATTTTAACTTCGCGAAATGGAATCTGAACACAGATCGGGGTTCGTTAGCATCATTGGAAAACCCAATGTTGGCAAGTCTACCCTCATGAATGAACTCGTAGATGCACCGCTTTCAATCATCACCGCCAAGGCCCAAACGACCAGGCATAGAATAAAGGGAATCGTCAATACGGACGACTACCAAATCGTTTACTCCGACACACCGGGAGTGCTTGATCCTGCTTATAAGTTGCAAGAGGGCATGATGAATTTTGTGTATGGCGCGCTGGAAGATGCCGACATCATCCTTTTCATTACGGAAATTGGCATTGATCCCAATAAAGAAAACGAGGGAGAGGAGAAGTACAAGGAATTGATTCGGAAAATCGGCGGAATGGATACTCCGCTTCTCATAGTGATCAATAAAATAGACCTGGCAGATCAAGAAATCCTGGCAAAAAGGGTAGAGCAGTGGCAGGGTCTGTTTCCAAAATCTGAGATTATTCCGATCTCTGCCCTTCACAAGTCATTTGTAGATGTGCTGCATGATAAAATTGTGGCACACCTTCCCGAGGGCGATCCTTATTTTCCCAAAGACGAGATGACGGACAAACCATTGCGGTTTTTTGTTTCGGAAATAATCCGAGAGAAAATCTTCCTCAACTTCAAACAGGAAGTGCCTTACAGTTGCGAGGTAGAAACAGAAGAATACAAGGAAGAGGAAGACATCATCCGAATCCGTAGCATCATCTATGTATCGCGCGATTCGCAGAAAGGAATCATCATCGGCCATCAAGGCAAGGGCCTTAAAAGAGTGGGAACTGCCGCAAGGAAGGATATCGAGGCATTTGTGAGCAAGAAAGTATTTCTTGAGTTATACGTCAAAGTTGATAAGGACTGGCGCACCAATCAGAATCGCCTCAAGAACTTTGGCTATCTGCAATAGCTAGAATTTACAGATCAAGTGTGCCTTAAACTCCGTTCGGTGGTTGTCTTCGATCAATTCATTTCCAGACCCAATTTCATCCACGTCGTTTCGGATCAGGCGGGCAATCCTTGCCTGAACGCTCACGTTATCGAATGGCTTCCAATTCATGAGTAGATAGGTTTTGATACCCTGGCCATAATAGGCTGGAACGGTAAATTGGTATAGCATATCGTGTTCGTAGGTATAAATGCGGGTATCATAGGAGTCAGTTCGGAACAGTGCATATCGCGCACGAAAGTTCAATTTGGGATTGGGAGCAAAGCGCAGGTCCTGATATATCCCAAAACCCTCTTTGATATCATCAATTCGAAATCGACGGTAGGAAATTCGATTGCGAAACGACCACTTTTCACTGATCTTATAATCGACTTGAAACCGACCCTGTGAAAGTGCTTTTTGCGTGACCGCATTCATTCTGCTCTCTCCAATTCCATCGTTGACCGCATTGGATTCATGCCTAAATATTGCCGTGACTTCAAAGGATCTCGATATTGAATATTTGGCCATGATACTGTATTCTTCTCCACTTGAAGGTGCGTCCACCCGGTAGGCTAGCCACGGGTGACGGTAGAGATCAGCAAATAGCTGTAGCTCAAGTCCCGGCGTTGGGAGTATCTGTGCGCCGAAGTAAATAGATCGCTCGTTGGCCGTCTTCGACTTTTCACCAAACGAATTGGAGTAGAGATTTTGAAAATCAAAAGCGTAATCTCTGAATACAAGAAGCAAATTTAGCTGTTCATGTACCGGCAACTGTCCACCGTGGATGTGAGCCCAGGCTCCATGCAGGGACCTGGAAGCTTCCCCGAAAAGGATGAGCCTGCCCAGCAGCCCTTGGTAATGTAATCCGGTCACCGCATTAAAATTCGAATCCAATTCAAACTGATTGTAGAAGCCCAGGTTTCTATTAAATGAACCATCAAGCCTGGAGAAAACATGGTTGATACCAATGGTCCATTTATCGAGCCTCAATTCCAGTCCACTACCCAAAACCTCTTCGCGAATGGCATCCTTGTCGGCAATTTCATTTTCAGTCCTGTGAAAGCCAGTGGTTTGGATCGAAGTAAACCCATTGTTGTTTTCATTCAATGTGTCAGATTCTTCAAGGTTGGCATCGACCTGTTTTCTTGAGTAGAAGAGGTGTGCCTTTATTCTTTTGCTTACCCTACCTGTAATGGCAGCACCCCGTAGAAAGTTGTTCTCATCTGTAGATGTATAAGGAACAAATCCCCTTGCAAACCTTTGGACATTGAGTACCTGAAGCGGAGACTTCCTAAAACCGAAACCGGTCCAAATAGTTAAGCCCTGCCCAAACTGTGCTTGAAAATCGCCAAGCACAACTTTTTCTATACGCCCCCTTCCACTATAGCCAATATGGCCTGATACAAAATCAAATCCCAATCGATTGGATTCACCTCCAAAAGGTTCTCCATGATCCTTTTCTCCCGTTATGCCAATGCTCCAGGATTTGCCGGCAGTGAGTCGATAGCGCAAGTACTGCCTATCCGGGCTTCCTAAATAGTCACCGGACGAATAGCCATCTTGTTCTTCCAGAACACGCTGAAACCGCAGCATAATGAAGTGGCGGGAGTACTTAAGCCGACTCAGCGGAGATCGTTTCACCACTTCCGAGGGGCCGACCTCCACGAAGGGAAGGATGCGCTGAATGCTCAGGGCATCGAGCGTTGGAACTGCCTTCAGTTCATGGATGTGTCGAAATGGTCCGTAGCGCTCTCGGTAGAGTAGTATGTTTTTGATCTGATCCGTTCGCAATAGGTAGGTTTGCTCAAGGTCCGGAAGGCCTGCGGTATTTAGGTTGATTGGCTCGTCGAGCAGCGCTTCGAAATATTCCGTCAATGTTGTGAGGTCAAGCTCCTCACCTTCGTATTCCTGGGCGACAAATTCAACCCGGTCTTCGACGATGTTTTGGCCAGTCTGACTCGCAGACCACTTCGTGATGATGAGCAAAGTTCCTATGATGAGAACCCGCTTCATTTAGATCGCATGTAGCGAATGCCTATTTGAGGCATGTGCCCCATTTGGGTATTGTATGTATTCGAAAGATCAACGCGGAATGAGCTTAGGTTGACTCCAAATCCATAGGCCATTTGGGCTGGATTGGTAGAGACACCTAATCTCAAGACGAGGTAGTTTCCGTAATCGTATTCCATACCACCTTTGATCCTGAATGCATCTGAAAGGTTGTTTTCTACTTCAAGCGCAGTTGTGAGGTGTTCTCCAAATCTATGCAATAGCCCAACTTCGATCGAGGCAGGCACGCGATCTAATTCATTCTCGTCTATCGTGAGATTCATAGGTTCCCGGATGGTGGCCGCGAGTGTGGTCTTTTCGGTGACCTTGGCCATCAATCCTATTCCTGCACTGATCAGAGTTCGGTTGCCATAATCGTTTCCAAGAGCGAATTGAAATGCCCCTAGATATAAACCCATGCTCACCTGATCTGATAGTTTCAAAGCATACGACCCTCTGACGTGGCTTTGACGGAAGTATTTATATCCGAATGATTGAAGTGAAAGTCCCACGGCGTGCTTTTCCAGGGGTGTCGCTAAGACCAAACCCTGGGATGAAACCCCCGGAAGCAGAAAGTGACTTTGATAGGCCGTGGCCACCTGCAGGCCGGCAATATCAGTCATTCCTGCAGGGTTGATCACCGTAGACCAAGCCGACGATATCGCAAGACCCGTTCCGCCCATGGCACCAGAAACGGGGCCTTTGAACTCACTGACCTGACCAAAACATTGGACCGAAACGAATATGCTCAACGCCAACATCCATCTCATACGCCCAAGTTATGAAAGTCACATTATTAATCAGTCAAACGTACCTGGAAGTATTTAACCACAGTGAACGCAGTGGATTCCACAGTGACCACAGTGGTTAAGTCGTCGAGAAATTCAAAAGTCGAGTGTAAATGAAAACTGTTCAGGCGTGAAGCGTGTAGCTTGAAGCTAAGACCTTACAGGTCTTTAGCGCTTTCGTGCACCTTCTGAGCAAGGTTCTCCTTGTACTTCTGGATGCGTTCCAGCACATCGGCATCGGAGGACCCAACGATTTGAGCTGCCAGGATCCCAGCATTCTTGGCTCCGTCGAGTGCGACTGTTGCAACCGGAACACCTCCGGGCATTTGAAGAATGGACAACACCGAATCCCATCCGTCAATGGAGTTCCTGGATTTGATGGGAACACCAATCACGGGTAGAGGGGTAACCGATGCGGTCATTCCCGGAAGATGCGCTGCCCCACCAGCGCCAGCTATGATCACCTTGATGCCTTTGGTGTGTGCTTGCTTAGCGTAGTCATACATCTTCTCCGGTGTGCGATGCGCAGAGACGATATCGATTTCGAATTCGATTCCGAGTTCTCTGAGCACGTCGGCGGCTTCCTGCATAATAGGAAGGTCAGACTTGCTGCCCATGATGATTCCAACTACTGCTGCCATAATGCGGCCAAAATTAACCTTTTTCGACCACTGCCATGGTTAGACGGCTCAGGTGTACCACCTTGCCTTCATCGTTTGTGATCTCGATTTCCCAAAGTTGTGTCTTGCGACCAAGATGAATGGGCTTGGCTATGCCGTGAACCAATCCCTTGGTGGCCGGTCGTAGGTGGTTGCCATAAATGTTCTGCCCAACGCAGAAGTACTTGTCAGGATCTACAACCATGGTGGCAGCTATGCTGCCGAGCGACTCTGCCAAGACTACCGATGCTCCTCCATGCAACAGGCGCATAGGTTGAACGGTACGGGAGTCAACAGGCATTGTTCCCTTGATGTAATCATCTCCAATTTCGGTGATTTCGATTCCGAGCGAGTCGTGAATGGTATCCGCGGTGCGCTCCTTCCAAAATGCTAGATCTACGTCTTGATGCCAGATGCTCATTGACCTGCCATTTTCCAGTCCAGTCCAAACAGGATCTCCTCGAGTTCCTTTTCGAAATCCTGAAGGTTTTGCGGGCCGTCGCTTTGATGCGTGACAGATTTTCGCTTCCCGCCTTTGACGATAGATGTGTAAGTGCTTGGCACATCTGTCATCGGTGCCCAGTAGACATTGTCGAGCTTGAAATACTCCAATTCGTCACAGCGCTTGAATATCGCCTGCAATTCATCAGGACTCACCATGGCCCTGTATTCACCAATTCGGTCCACGAAGTTCATTCCATTAAAGTATGCCTCGCCACTACTATTGACTTGTAACTTGTAGGTTGGGCAAGAACCAAGGCAGGCGGTTCTCTCGATTGAGATGACGATGCTATCGTTGTATTCCTTTTCAACGATGCCGTACATTTTCATCTGTTTGGCAACATCGACTTTTTCATCCGAATCCGTCGCCATTTCCTCTGCAGGATTTTTTTCTGCAGGGGCGGTACTAACATTTTTCTTGGCCTTGCAACCGACGATTGCGAGTCCTAGCAGGGTTAGAAAAACAAATTGTCTGATCATTTTGGGAGCTTGTAACCTCTCTTTTTAGCCATTTCTTCCATTTGTTGCTGGAAGCGGCTCTTCTTGCTGCTTTTTGGCCGCTGCTTGTTCTCCTGGATTTTGGCGTGTATAGCGTTTTCGTCGATGAACCATTTTTTGATCACCAACTGTTGCAACATCGATACCACGTTTGCAGTGAAGTAATAGTAACTCAATCCCGAAGAATACTTGTTGAAGAAAAAGAGCAACATGATAGGCATGAGGTACATGATGATCTTCATCTGCCCGGCCTGTGGCCCCGACGACATGGACATCTGCATATTGTAGCGGGTATAGAAGAACAGCGAAGCAGCCATCAGTACGGTAAACAGACTGATATGATTTCCATAAATGCTCGTGAGCAATGGAATGTCGGTCGTCCAGGTAACGACGGCGTCGTAGGTACTCAGGTCATCTGCCCACAAGAATCCCTTTTGTCTCAATTCTATGGACGAAGGGAAGAACCGGAACAATGCGTACAGGATCGGCATCTGCAGCAAGGCCGGGATACAGCCAGCCAATGGATTTACTCCAGCCTGCTTGTACAGGGCCATTACTTCTTGTTGTTTTTTCAGCGGGTCGGCATCCTTCAACTTGGCATTTAGCTCATCCATCTCTGGCTTGAGCACACGCATCTTGGCCGAGCTGATGTAGTTTTTCCATACAATAGGGGAGAGGATCAACTTGATAATGATCGTGAGTAGAAAGATAATCAATCCATACCCAAGATTAAATCCTTCGAGGAAATTGAATATTGGAATAATCACATATTCATTCATCCACCCAAAGATCCCCCAGCCGAGGTCGATCTGGTCTTGGAGCCCTATTCCATATTGATTGAGGACCTTGTATTGATTTGGACCCATGTAGAATGTGAAGGAGGCAGAAGGGTTGGACGTGCGATCAAGGGTCACCGGGATGTCTGTGATCATTCGTTTGACATATTCACCGGTTGGAGTCAGGTCCCTGGTCTCAATGTAGGCGTTCTTTGGAGAAATAGGTTGTTCTGCTATGAGACCAACAGAGAAGAATTGCTGCTTGAATGAGATCCATTCGATTGGCTCTTCGAGATCAATCCGTTCGGGACTGGTTTCGCTTATATAATCGGCGTCATCGTCCTGGTACTGCCAAAAGATCGTGGTAAAGCGATTCTCATTGTCTATACCCTTTTCATGTGACATGGAGGCGATACTCCAGGACATTCGAACCTCGTTGTCGTTGGCAGCGGCCACATCGGCCAGGCCGACATAGCTCACACTGTAATTGAGCAGGTAGTCATTGCCTTTCAGCGCGTAACGATGCTCTACATATTTGTCCTTACTTCCGGCATAAAGCTTATAGGAAATCACACCGGATTCTTCTCCGGAAACCATGACTTCAGCCTGGTCGGCTTCGAAGTACAGCTCTTCCGTGTTGATGTATTTGTCTCCCTCAAGGAATGAAACGTTAAACCTGGACGAATCCTCGTGAAACAACAACAATGGTTTGTCCGACTCACCTTTAAAAGTCGAATAGGTATCAAACTCTTTGAGTTCTACCGAGACCATCCGCCCACCCTTGTTGGAAAAGGTGACGATCATCTTCTCATTTTCGAGGGTAGAATAGCCCACCTCGCCTTCGGATGCGGTGGCAAAAGATCCATATTCCGAAGTCTGGCGGGCCAACTTCATAGAATCGGTTTCTTCGATGACAGGTTCGGTAACTACGAGACTCGTATCGTAGTTGACAGTAGTTTTTTCGGCTTCGGCCTTTGCCTGTTCAATCAGCCGCAATGAGTCCTGCTCCTTTCGCAGTGCTTCTATCTCCTCGGCACTTGGTTGGGTCCACCAGCTATACCCAATAAGGATGGCGCCAATAAGAATTAATCCGGTAATCGTATTCCGATCCATCTACTACTGTTGCTTATGCTTCTACTGCTACTTTTTTCAACCCGGAATGAATGGTAGCGGCTTCCACAAACGAACTGAAAAGCGGATGGGGTTGAGCAACAGTACTCTTATACTCGGGGTGAAATTGTGTTCCTATAAACCAAGGATGATCCCGCAATTCAACGATCTCTACAAGATTGTTGTCCGGATTCGTTCCAGTGGCGTTCATGCCATTGCTTTCAAATTGGTCCAGATAGGCATCGTTGAATTCGTAACGATGCCTGTGTCTTTCCATGACATTGTCTTTCTCATAAACCGACTTGACAAGAGAGTCTTCCTTCAAATCACATGCATACGCACCAAGTCTCATAGTGCCTCCCATATTTATGATTTCCTTTTGCTCCAACATCAAGTCAATCACCTTGTCAGGTGTATTTTCATCTATCTCCGTAGAATTTGCGTTCTGCAGCCCGATTACATTTCTCGCGAATTCGATAACCGCACATTGCATACCCAGGCAAATACCTAAGAATGGGACGTTGTTCTCACGTGCATATTGTATGGCTGAAATCTTTCCCTCGATCCCCCTTTTTCCAAACCCGGGAGCGACCAGTATGCCATTGAGTCCCTTTAGGTCCTTCTCCACATTTCCCGCCTCAAGTTTTTCAGAGTGGATCCACTTGAGATTCACTTTACATTCGTTTACAGACCCTGCGTGAATAAAGGATTCTGCGATAGATTTGTAAGAATCCTTGAGCTCTACATACTTACCGACAAGCCCTATGGAGACTTCTCTGACCGGATTCTTGAGCTTCCTCAAAAAGTCATTCCAGGAGTCCAGATTTGGCTCACCTTCAAATCCTACATTCATCTTGTTGAGCACTACCTCGTCAAACCGCTCTTCCCGCAGCATGATCGGAACATCATAGATGGTTTCTGCGTCCAGGGATTGAACGACTTCGTGCTGCTTGATATTACAGAAGATCGCGATCTTCTTACGCATGTCTTCCGTCACCTCGTAGCTAGAACGACAAACTACGATATCCGCCTGAACACCCAACGATAACAACATTTTAACCGAGTGCTGGGTCGGCTTTGTTTTCAATTCTCCTGAAGCCTGCAGGAAAGGAATGTAGGTGAGGTGAATACAAAGTGCGTCTTCGCCCAATTCCCATTTCATCTGCCTCATGGCTTCTATATACGGTAGGGATTCTATATCACCAACAGTACCGCCAATTTCGGTGATGACAAATTCGTAATCACCCGTTTCGCCCAGCTTGCATATGCTCGACTTAATTTCGTCTGTGATATGAGGAATAACCTGTACGGTTTTTCCAAGGTAATCTCCCCTTCGCTCCTTATTGATCACCGATTGGTATACCCGACCTGTTGTGACGTTGTTGGCTTGGGACGTCGGAACATTTAGAAATCTTTCGTAATGTCCTAGATCCAAATCCGTTTCGGCGCCGTCGTCGGTTACGTAGCACTCCCCATGTTCATAGGGATTGAGGGTTCCAGGATCAACATTGATGTATGGATCAAGCTTCTGGATGGTCACGGTATGGTCGCGAGCCTGCAACAGCTTTGCCAAGGAGGCAGATACGATGCCTTTGCCAAGTGAGGAGGCAACGCCTCCGGTTACGAAGATATATTTGGTATTTCCCGCCATCAAAATGCCCTTAAAATGGTTTTTGATTACGGGCTTCAAAGTTAGGAAAATAAAGAGAGGCGGAAGGGATAAATTTTCCTTCTTTTCTGGATCAGAAGGTAATACTCAGACCGGCACTTGGCAGGATTGGTAATTGATTCACACGCTGGTGGGTAACCCTGTCCATGTAGAATATGTTCTCCCTGTTGTATGCATTGGTCACACCAATCGAAGCGACCATTTCACTCCTGTCGGAAATGAAGAACGTTCTTTTGATATTGATATCAAGTCTGTGATAGTAGGGCAAGCGCTTAGAATTGAGCTCCCCGTAATAGATTCCAACTTGATTGACATTGCTGGTGGTGTAGTCCGTATAGATGCCGTTGTCAAACAATTCTTTTTGGAAGAAGCCCTGGGTTGGAGTGAAGGGGAAGCCACTTCCCAAATTCCAACGGAATGAAAGGTCCCAGTTCAAATCTTGACCAAATGTGAAAGTTCCGAGTAAGTTCACATTATGTCGACGGTCGAAGACAGGCCAGTATGTTCTAATACCATCCCACCGCTTGACATAACCGTGGGAATAAACAGCCCATAAGTAGACTCGTTTGTAGTCGTATTTGAACACAAAGTCAACCCCGTAGGCATCCCCAGTTTCGATAATGAAGTCCTTTCGTTGATATTCCGGCTTATCGGCATTGTCCGGAGTATCGGTGTAGATCTTATTTCTGTTGATATTGGTCAACTGCTTGAAGCGTTTGTAGTAGCCCTCTACGTTCAAGCTTATCCGGTCCGTGAGGTCGTATTCGAATCCTCCGATGAGGTGATCCGCTTTCTGCAATTTGTGAGTGACTTCGTTCACCCTTCCAGTCTCATCAACATAAGTTGACTGAACATTGTCTGGGCCAGACAGGAATCCATAAAATAGGTTGACCACATCGCGGTCAGAATTGGCAGCGATCAGGTTTTGAGAATACATACCGGCCGCCATTTTAAATCTCAGGTTATCGCTGATATTGTACTTCAAGCCAAGCCTTGGCTCAAACGACGGAGTCGTCAGGCTTGCATAGTAATGAATCCTGAACGATGGATCGAGGATAATGCGATCGAAGAGGATGTGCTTGTACTTGACATATCCCGCAATTTCGGTGGTAAATTGCTGTTGTTCGATTTTGCGACCAAGGGTATTAAAGAATTCGAAGTCGGTCTCAAAGCCAATACCCTCAAATCCCCATTTTACTTCGTTATCTCCTAGGAAGTAGGTGAAGCTCATGCCCGCATTAAACCCTCCGATGTGACTTCTTCTTACTCCTGCTGAACCTCCCTCGCTGAATTCAATGTCGTATGAACTATAAGAGAAGTCACCTTCTACCAGGATGTTACTCGCCAATGGAACCAACACAAAATTTGAACCTACTCCGCTGTTCTGCCAGTTTAGGTTGGAGAAGTCCGTGAAGTTCACACGGTCTCTGTAATGAAGACCAAAAACATTGAATTTACTCCCACTCTCAGTGTTGACGGAGACCTTTCCATAAAAATCATTGAAGTTGAATGGCAGGCCGGCTGTATCGATGTAGGTATATAGCAACTGCGAAGTTTGCTCGAGGTATGAAGTCTTACCGGAAACAATGTAGCTAATACTCGCATCACTACCTTCCTCAAGTTTTTTGAGAGGTCCTTCCACCAGGAGTTTGGCTCCGAATGGATTGACACTCAGCTTACCACTGTGGCTGTTGCGATTGCCATCCTTGGTTGTGATGTCCATGATAGAGGAAATCCTACCTCCGTATTCTGCGTTAAATCCACCGGTGTAAATATCCGCGTTTCGAATGATGTCGTTGTCGAAAACGGAGAAAAGCCCGATTGAGTGGAATGGATTATACACAATCATTCCGTCGAGCAATACCTTGTTTTGAATAGGTGACCCTCCGCGGATATAGAGTTGCCCACCTTGGTCACCTGTGAAAATAACACCCGGTACGACCTGAAGGTATTGTGCGAGGTCTGCTTGGCCCCCAACTGCCGGCATCTTGTCGATTTGCTTTGGTGTAAGCTTGGTCACCGACATCTTCACTTCGGTTCTGTATTCTTGCTTCTCGGCGGAAATGCTGAAGGTCTCAAGTTGAACCTGGGATTTCTTTAGGAAAATCTTTTTGGTGACAATTTTGTCCTCCTTGACGTCGATCTTGAATCGGGCTGTATCGTACCCCAGATAAGTCACCATCAACTCATAGCTTCCCGGAAGGATTTTGGAAATGTTGTAGAATCCGTTTTCGTCCGTGGTTGAACCGTATGTCGTTCCTTTGAGGTAGACGTTGGTAAAGATCACGGGCTCACCATTACTTTCCTCATAGACAAAACCACGCACCGTTCCTGACTGTGCCCAACCGGGAGTCGAGATTATTAGAAAAAGTGCAAATGCGATGAAAGAATATGTCTGCCTCATTCAGCGGCCAAATGTAATCAATGCAGGATGCCAAAATCCACCAAATATGGGAGTTGCTTCACAGCTTATTCAAAGGGCATAATTAGGGATGAATGGTCACTGCAGAATACGTGCTGTGAGTTCCTTGAGCAACTCGCCTTCTTTGATGCTTACATTACCGACTCCTTTGGATTTGAGGTCGTATTCCCTCAACAGGGAAATAACTCTTGCGCACTGTCTTCCTGAGTACATTTTCACTCCGCTGTTCAGCTCACGAGCCACAAAAATATTGGTCTTCAGCTGATTTTGAATATGTTTGACTGACCGGTCGGTCATGTAATGAACAGAAAGTAATTTGGAAAAATGGTTATACAAGACACTTAAGACCACAACCAAGGGATGATCCTTTGGATTGGCTTGGAAATATGACACGATCCGGAATACTTTTTCAGCTTCCCTTCGGTTGATACTGTTCACGAATTCGAAGACATTATAGTCTTTACTGATTCCAATATACCGTTCGATGTGTTCGTCGGAAATCTCCTCGCCTTGTTCCAGGTTGATTTC
The DNA here is from genome assembly GCA_965267285.1 of Salibacteraceae bacterium. Taxonomy (GTDB): domain Bacteria; phylum Bacteroidota; class Bacteroidia; order Flavobacteriales_G; family Salibacteraceae; genus UBA4419. Next base: position 429,520 of record OZ253948.1, read on the forward strand.
AAGCTTCTCAACTTCTCCTGCAATTCTATTGAGATCGTTGCCTATATACTCTGACAACATCATGGTCGCTTTCGGACTAATCTTCAGATCCTTGCTTTTGGCCAATGACTGAATCCAATCCGGCAGTTGGTTGTCATAGATCTTCTTGCTTTCAAGGAATGTCGTATTCTTTTTGACAGACTTCCCAAAGGATGTCCTCATATCCAGCTTCTTGTATTTGTGGCAAATTACCAGGACCGTAGACCGACTCGGATTCTGAATATATGGGTCCAATTTGTCCAAGCCACGAAGCGTCTGCGCTTCCTTCAGTACGACCAACTGCTTTTCGGCCATCATCGGAAACCGCTTAACCGTTTCGAGCAATTGCTCAGGTGTTGTGTCCTTTCCGTAGAGGACAGTCTGGTTGAAGTCTCGCTCCGCTTCGGGAAGAAATTCCTTCTCAAAATAGTTTGAGATAAGGTCGATGTAATAGGGTTCATCGCCGGCAAGAAAATAGATTGGCTGCACGTCTCCCTTCTTAGCATGATCCAATATGTTGAGTGCCTCCAGCATCGAAATGTAAAATTAGAAATATGCGCATCTTAGCCCTGCCGACTTATGAACAATCTGCAACTGGATCGATTAAACTTTCCGAGCTACGAAATGCGCCTTCAGAAGCGCAATGACGGACCATTCATTTTCGATCCCGTGAGAAAGAAATACATCAAGTTGACACCGGAAGAATGGGTTCGCCAACATGTCATCAAAGACCTCAACGAAAGATTGGATTATCCCTTGACCTTGATGGAAGTCGAAAAGGAATTTGATCTCGGCAAGCTAAAGCGGCGAACCGACATTTTGTGTTCAATTGAAGCAAACCAGCCCATCCTCATGGTGGAATGCAAGAGGCCAGAGGAGAAAATCAGCCAAAAAGTTTTCGACCAGATTTCCAGATACAACATAGCATTTTCAGTGCCTTACCTCATGGTAACCAATGGCATTCACCACATTTATGCTTTCCTCGACCTCAAATCAAGGGAGGTGCGGTTTATCAGAGAATTGCCACCATTCGGGCAATTGAATTCTGATAACTGATTGAATTGGTACCTTTGAATAATGCGGCGTTTAGTGCTGTTTTTTTGTGCCCTCACGGCGGGTTTTGTAGTGCAATCGCAGAGCTATTCTAAAATGGATCTGGGCTCTCAGCGGTATTTACAGAATGCAAATCTCAATGATATTCACGAACTGTTTATTGCCGGAGAGTCTGAGTCTATCCTGACTTGGATTGACGCACATGGTCTCAAGGTTAAATACATACGAGATGGATGGATTGTGGTTAGGGCAGAGCTCAAACTGATGGAGGAATTGGATGGAATGCCGTTTATTTCAAAGATCAGCTTGCTGCCCAATCGCGGGAGGGCTCTCATTGAGCGCTCAAAATCGAATTCGAATGTCAGAGCACTTCATTCCACTTTCTTTAATGGTGGACTGAGTGGTAAAGGAGTATTGATAGGGTTTCTCGACAGCGGCATCGAAATTCAGCATCCGGATTTCAAGGATGAAAACGGAAGAACCAGGATAGTCTCCATTTGGGATCAAACACAACCGGTAGATCCACTCCGAACACCGTCTTTCGGTTATGGCCAGGTTTGGGATAGTACCTCCATAAACAGTGGTAGTTGCACACACATCGACCAAAATGCATACTTCGGTCACGGTAGTGGGGTTGCTGGTATTGCCGCTGGAAATGGTCTGTCTGTTCACGATACCATCGGAGATTTCAGCGGATATGCGCCCAAGGCGAGCATCGCTATGGTGTCGATCGATTTCTCTGCCCCAAACTTCACGGAAAAAGTTGCCGATGGTGTCGAGTACATTTTCTCCCTGGCGGATAGCCTTGGTATGCCTTGCGTAGTCAACGCCAGCCTTGGAAGCTATCTTGGGTCGCATGATGGCAAGGACGTCCAAGCTCAACGGATCGATAGTATGATTCGTGCAAAGGAGGGCAGGGCGATGGTGGCTGCTGCGGGAAATTCTGGAAACTGGGGGCCCTATCACATGAGAACCACCCTCAATGGTGACTCAGCCTTCACATGGTTTCTTCACAATAGCTCGAATAATTCAGTTTTCATCGAGATCTGGGCAGATACAGGTCAATTTAACCAGGTCGAGTTTGCAATGGGCGGGGATGATCCTACTTCCTTTGCCAGGCATGGTCAAACTGCGTATAGTACAATTCAGGGCAGGCTCAATATGGTCGTCAGTGAGCCGCTCATGGTTGGGGGAAGTACTGCAGCGACCGTGCTTACCTGGGCTGAACGACAGGGGCCAAATTATCTGCTTCAGTATTATTTGCCTAATCCGGATTCGAGCCACTACAATTTTGCCTTGCTCACACGGGGCATTGGTGAGTTTGACACTTGGTCCACCTCCAACCTAGGGCATAGCGATATGGTTTATGTTGGAGTGCCTGGTCCGTCTTTCAGATCCGATTTTGCAAGCTACCGATTCCCCGATGTAGACCAATCTATGGTATCGTCGTTCACATGCCTTGAATCGGTCATTACCGTAGGCAACTACTACAATACAAGCCAGTATATGGACTATGGTGGAAACACACAAACATTTCCGGAAGCGGCCGGGTCCATTGCCCTGTCGAGTAGCCGTGGTCCAACACGTACGGGTGTATTGAAACCAGAAGTGAGCGCCCCTGGAGATAGAACGTTTTGCCCGGGACGGTTTGTCGACATGAACATTATGAAGAATGTTCCAAGTCTTCACCCCAGACTGGCACCAGGTGGTTTTCACATTCGTCAGGGAGGTACGTCCATGGCTTGTCCGGTTGTGGCTGGAATGGCGGCACTGATGCTTGAGCATTGCCCAAAATTGGACTTTCAGGAGGTGATGGACCTGATTCGAGACAATACTCGATCCGATCAGTTTACCGGTACTTCGTTTTCCAAATTGTATGGGTATGGTAAGGCAGACGCCACAGCTGCTCTGGAGGCATTACTCTACCAAGTGCCCATTGGATCGCCTACCAACTTGGCTCATTGCGATATGGATTCGGCTACCATTTACATTGACATGCAAGTCGATTCCATTTTATGGAGTTCGGGGTCGGCCTCCGATTCGATCAATGGATCGCACCCACAAACACTATGGGCCACGGTTTGGGATGATCGCGGATGCCCTGGTTCAACGGACACGGCTAACTTCAGTATCATAGCTGCTCCGCAAGATTTTCTCCCGATGGATACCGGGCTTTGTTTTGGTGTCAATTACACGCTTGACCCAGGAAGTTTTGGCTCTTACTCATGGAGCACAGGTTCACAGAGTCGAACCATTGTTGTTTCAGATTCGGGAGCATACATTGTCACCGTAACAGATGCGTTTGGATGTGCTGGTTCCGATACATTCGATGTTCATTCAATTTATGCTCCGGCGATGCCCGATTTGGGCCCCGATACCCAGCTATGCTCATTCCAATCCATCATTCTAAATCCGGGGTCATTTTCAATCTATGAATGGAATGACGATATAAACACGCCAACTCGGACTGTATACAATCCCGGTACTTATTCTGTCTCTGTAACAACTGAAAATGGATGCACCGGAAGTGATCAGATTGTCGTTACAAAAGACGCCTGTGCTGGTTTGAACGATTTAGGAGAAAAGCGTGTTTTGATTTATCCCAATCCATCTACAGGCCTGCTATTTCTTGAAGGTAAATACGATGTCGAGGTATTTGATGCTCGAGGTCGAATGTGCCTGTCGGAGGAAGATGTGAATCGACTTAACCTCCGGCGGTTGCAGCCAGGAATTTATTCAGTCGTATTGAGTGATGGAGCTAGGATTGATGTCCACCAAATTTCATTTCAACCATGAGGTGGCTGGTGATTATAGTCGCTTTCTTATGCCTGACCACCTTAAGCAAAGGGCAGAACTTTGTGCCAAATACGCTTGTCTTCAAGCTGAAGGCTGGGTTTGAGGACGAATTGAAAGATGGAGCCTTCATTCGATCAGATTTGAAATCCTTTAGCGATCGGTATGGATTGGATGAAATCGAATTGATGTTTCCAATTCGAGATCTAGCTCGCGAAACACATGGTTTGCGGAACATTTACGTCGCTCACTTCTCCAAAGATTTTCCTATACAGAAGGCAATCAATTACTATCAACAGACGGGCATTTTCGAATATGTGGAGCAAAAGCCAATCCACAGGCTGACGCATACTCCAAACGACACACTGATCTCTCAACAATCATTTCTGGACATTATCAGAGCCAAAGAGGCATGGGATATAGAAATGGGAAGTTCGGGTGTGGTGATAGGAATTGTGGATACCGGCATTGAAACCGATCATCCGGACCTTCAGACCAAGATTGTAGTAAATACCGCGGATCCGGTTGATGGTAACGACAATGACGGCGACGGCTATGTGGACAATAACCTGGGTTGGGACTTTGTAGACAATGATGGCGATCCGAGTTATTCTGACAGTGACCATGGAACGCATGTTGCGGGTGTGGCCGCAGCAGCTACCAACAACATTACTGGCGTAGCAGGTGTCGGTTACAATTGTAAAGTTCTTCCTATCAAGTCTGGTGATCGTCTTACCATCACGCATGGATTTGAAGGCATTGTATATGCAGCCGATCACGGCGCCAGTGTAATCAATTGTTCGTGGGGAAATTATTATCCAAGTCACGCAGGACAGGATGCCGTCGACTACGCACGATCAAAAGGATCCGTGATTGTTGCGGCTGGTGGAAACGAAGGAGGAATCGACGACTATTACCCCGCCGCCTACGATGGGGTTCTCGCGGTGTCGGGTTCCTCACCGGACGATTCCAAGGCAGGTATCTCAAACTATGGATTCTATATGGACATCAGTGCACCGGCACAACAGGTGCTCGGAACCGTGGGCAACCACAAATACAATGTGCGGAGCGGAACTTCCATGTCTGCACCCATGGTTGCAGGTGCGGCCGCACTGCTCAAATCCCATCGTCCGACGCTACAGGAAAATGAGATTGCAGCAATTCTGAAGCAAACGTCTGATTCAATAGACTATGTCACCGCCAACCAACCTTACAGGATGATGCTTGGAAATGGAAGGTTAAATGTTGAGCGCGCACTACAGCGCGTTGATTCTGCACAAATAGAAATGGTGGATTATTCCATTACCGACAACAACGATCAGTGGCTCGGACCGATCGATACGGTAAGCATTTCACTTGATATACGATCTATCATTGGGCCGTCTTCCAATGTTGACGTTAAGCTTATAAGCCGCGACAACTACCTTGTAGTATTGAATCCGAATAAGTCCCTTGGGTCTATTAACAAGGATCAGACGGTTCAGATTGACAGCCTTATTCTTTTTGTCGACCCAGCGGTTCCGATCAATCACATTTCAGGAGTCGAGGTGGAATTAACATCGGATCAAGGAACTAGCCGGCACTTCATCAGGCTTGACCTGAATACCAACTACATTGATGTGTCCTCAAAAGATCTCACTCTGACCGTGACCTCTTATGGCCTGGTCGGCTATAATATCTATCCTGAGATTCAGGGTAATGGGTTGGTGTTCGAGTCTGGCTCGTCCCTGCTCTACGAGGGGGGATTTGCATTCACGGCTTACAAGCGACCATACTCGCTTGTGTCGGATCGATTGCGTGGGGCTAACGATGTAGGACAAACGGATTTTGTCTCAACTGAAAGTATTCACCGCGAAGTAAACGATACGCTCTGTGATATTGTGGTCAAGGGATCCTTCAACGATGTAGGTGCGCCTGAGCCGATCGAAATCGTTGTTGATCAAACTGTCTGGACATGCGATAAACCCGGCCTTGAGTCTGTAATCTTTCTCAGATATGATGTCACCAATATCGGGCAGTTTGGGTTGAGCAATGTCTATGGAGGATTATTTATGGACTTCGATATCGGTGACTTTGAGAAGAACGAAGGACGTTATGATGGTCAGCGATTTATGACCTATACATTTTCGCGACAAGTAGCAGATAGTGGATTATACCTCGGTGTTCAACTCATCGAACCGTCCATTTTTCACACCTATTTGATCAGCGCTGAAGACGGCGGAGAAGGTGGCATAGAAATCGGCGATGCAGATTGGTTTACCGATGATGAGAAACGCCAGGTGATGGACGGTGGCAAGCATCAGGCAGGAACGAATGGTGGTACAGATGTGTTTCAGGTAGTAGCGGGACGGACCGCCAATACAGACTCGGGCGAAACGGAGACTTTCATATTCGCGGTTATGGCAGCAAGGAGTTTGGATTCATTACAAATGGCGGCAGACTCAGCTTATAACCATTACCATGGAGAGCTGCCCGCTTCCTTGAAAATCATCTCACGCAATGACGGCTTGGAGGTATTTCCAAACCCCGCTCGGGATCAGATTTCGTTTAGATCGATAAGTGAAATTGAAGAAATAACGCTGATGACTGTCGGCGGCGCTACAATTGACATCGATGATGCCATCAAACGGTCACCGGACGGACAAACTACGGCCGTTGGCCTCGCTAGATTAGCTCCGGGTGTTTATTTCTATCGCGTTTTGCACGGAGGTGAAATCTCCTTTGGCAAGATGGTGAAGGAATGATATTTTCGCGGTCAAAACCGAGAAATGGATTTGAGCAAGATTTTGGCCATCACTGGTAAACCCGGATTGTACAAAATGGTGGGGCAGATGAAGAATGGGGTGCTCGTTGAATCTCTGGAAGACCAAAAGCGTTTTCCGGCTTATTCGAGCCAGCAGATCAGCCTCCTGAGCGAGATCAGTATTTATCTCGACAACGGAGACATTCCTCTTTCGGATGTTCTTGCCAGCATGTTCGAGCAGAACGGTGGCAATGAGGTGGATGCTAAGGATGGCAAAGCATTGTTTGAGTCCGCTGTAGAGGATTATGACCGAGACCGTGTCTACGCTTCCGACATCAAGAAGGTCATCCGGTGGTACAATCTCTTGGTGCAAACAGGTTACCTCAATGCTGATTCGGTTGGTGAGGAGCCTGAAGGCGATAAAGAATAAACCCTTTTCATTTTTGGGGTTTTATGAAAAGCGTCTCTGGGAAGAGGCGCTTTTTTATTTTTCATCGTTAACAGACTGATAATCAGCCTACAGGAATTTTTTTCATAATCAGAGGGTACCGAAAGGCAACCCTCAAAATATCTTACGTCTATTATAGCAGAAGCACTTTCCTGAGATATCTATCAAAGGATTGTCTCAGTTTTGGGGTAGTAATCCCGTCGGGCACAGCCTGGCGGGATTCTTTTTTATAAGACATTGACCTCGCGCTCGAGGATTATGTGGAAGTGCTTTTGTACCGAATCTATGATGCGCTGACTTAAGTCGTAAACATCTGAACCCTTGGCCCCACCATAGTTCACCAATACCAGCGCCTGGCGAGCATGCACTCCATGATGGTCAAAGCGCTTACCCTTCCAACCCAAATGTTCGATCAACCAACCGGCCGGTACCTTAACCTTGGTGTCGTTTACAGGATAGGACGGAGCATCGGGATGTTCTCCCTTGATGACTTCATATAGAGATTTATCGATCACCGGATTCTTGAAAAAACTGCCGGCGTTACCAATATCAGACGGATCCGGTAGCTTGGATCGCCGGATGGAGACCACGGCATCGCTTACATCCTTGATGGTTGGAGTACGAACACCCATGTGTTCCAACTCTTGCTCAATGGCTCCATAGCTGGTGTTAATCTTGTGTTGTTTGGTAAGGCGCATTGTGACACCGGCGATGACGTAATTGCCTTTCTCATGCGTTTTAAAGATGGAAGTGCGGTAACCGAATTCGCATTCGCCCTTTTTAAAAATTCTGATTTCCCCGGTTTCCTGGTGTACGGCTTCGAGCTCCTCGAAAACAGAAATCAACTCGACACCGTATGCTCCGATGTTCTGCATGGGTGCGGCACCCACATTTCCGGGAATGAGCGAAAGATTTTCAACGCCTCCCCATCCTCTATCAATGCAATGCATCACGAAGTCGTGCCAGACCTCACCTGCTCCCACTTTAACCAGTATTGACTGATCGTCTTCTTCCAATACATCGATACCCTTGAGACGGTTGAGCAGTACCAACCCGTCAAAGTCCCGGGTAAAAAGGATGTTGGAACCCCCACCAAGCACCAGCTTGTCCAACTTTCGGAAATGCCCGTCTCCAATAATTTCGCGCAGATCATCCATGCTCGTCACTTCGCAAGCATGTTTGGATTTGACATTCATGCCAAAGGTGTTGTGCTCATACAGCGAAAAATCCTGAAGAATTTCCATCGATGTAAAACTAGTGGATGGTGCGGCGGTGAAAATTGGTTTTGAGGGAATTTTTCGCTTGACCCATTGTTGACAACTAACGCCCCACGTGATTCCGATAGTGTCCGTACCGCGAAAGGATTTCCCTTACGTAGTTGTAGGGTTCGCGTCCGCGACAATACCCATGTTTTACCACTTCGTCGCGGTAATATTCCTTGTCTGACTTCTTCAGGATGTACTCAGCCACTTCGCCATCCCATACGAGCGGATCACCGCCATACTTCTGACAAAGTCTGTGTGCATCCCGAATGTGTCCAAGTCCAACGTTGTAGGACGCGAGACTGAATTTGATGCATTCAGTGGTATCAGAAATGACCTTGGACCATTGATCGAAAAGCCAACTCAAATAGTCCACTCCGATTCTAAGGTTCGTCTCCGGGTTGAACAAATTCTCGCCTGAATCAGCGTTGGCGGGAATAATCTGCATCAGGCCTTTTGCTCCGGTCCAGGATTCCGCCAGAGAGTCAAAATTGGATTCCTGGTATGCCTGAGCCGCGATCAACCTCCAGTCCCACATCGAGTTTTTAGTTGTTTGCTTGATTAGGTCATCATAGGGCGATATGCGCTGATTGGCCGAAGAGAATTCGCTCATCACCTTGCTGGTGTGTTGTGTTCTTGCCTTAAAGTACTTGCCAGTGATCACAGCATAATCCTTCGATTTTTTCATCTGTGTTATCCAGGAGTTTAGCGTATCCAGCAAGTTGTCCGAACCATCTTTTGCAACAGCCCAGGCGATCTTTTGAGGAAAGGAAATCGCCGTTTTAATGTCGATATTGGGATGATATTTCTTGTTGATCTTGGCGATATTCTCATCGGCAACAGTGTATCCAATCTCTCCTTTGGCCACTTGCCGGATGAGCGATTCGGGATCCTTTGGGCCATCCGGTTCCAGTATGGTGATGTCGTCACCGATCTCCTCCGACAAATTGAGCAGCCTACTGTAGAATGCGCTGCTTTTGCTCACGTAAACGGTCTCCTCTGCGAGCTCAATTGGATTGCGCAACAATTGATTTTCTACCTGCTCGAATGTCTTTCTCCAATATCCTTCCGGCAAACGCTGAACCAAAACCTGTCGACTGAGCATGTGCGGAGTGCAGAAATTGAGCAGCTCGGCTCTCTCCTTGGTCACTGTAATATTCGCAGCAGCTAAATGAGCGTCCCCCCTTTTTAATCGTATAACCACGCTGTCGAGGTTGTCGATCTTTTCGATAACCAGTTCAACACCCAAATGATTGGCAAATCGATCAAGCAATTCAAACTCAAACCCCATGGGCCGTCCGCGATAGATGAAGTAGGAGGTGGTACTATTGTCGACGAGGGCGACAAGTTTCTTCTGAGTGAGAATTTCATCCAATCTCACCGATGGCATCGGCTCCTTTTTGGAACGATCATCTCCTCCGCTACACGAAAGGAGGAGAAGTAAAAAGAAAAGAAGCAGTAATCTCAACTCAGGGATCTCATCAATGCATACAAAGCTACAAAGATGACCACCAAGGCGATGAGCACCTTATAAGCGCCTCGGTAATGGGTTCTCGTGACAGACTTATCCCTTCTGTAGGAGTAGATCATGCCAATGAGGAAAAGAATAAAAAACGATATGATGAAAACCAGCTGTCCGGTAGAGAAGGACATCCTTATGGTGTTTTCTTAGGCTGCTGTTGAACTGTTTGCTGTTGAACCGCCTGTTGCTGTTCCTGTTGTTGCTGGACAAGCGATTTGTAGAAATACTGATTGTACTGCTGGTGTTGATTGCTGCCAAAGAACATCAGATTACCCATCAGCGGATCGGGTTTCTTGTAACCAGCCATGATATGCAGGCGGGTGAAATTCTCGTCGAGAATCACAAACGATGGATACGACATCCTGCTATCGAGCAAAGAAGCAGCAAATGTGTGCGTTCCTCTCTTGCCACCAGGAACCGGATTGAAAAAGCTCACATTGTTGAACTTAACGGTGTCCTTCATCTCGGCATTGAACTTCACGGCGTAGTAGTTCTTATTCATATAAGCCACGACAGAAGGGTCCTTGAACGTGCCTGCGTCCATCTTCTTACACCATCCACACCAGTCGGTATAAACATCAATGAAGATCTTGCGTTTCTGAGTCTTCATAGCCTCAGCCGCTTGATCCCAGGTCATCCAATTGATGGATTCCTGCGAAAAGGACGTAAAAGCGAAGCATGAGGTAAGGAGAAAGGCGAATAAAATGCGCATGGTCTGGTTGTTAACGGGTCAAAGATACCGATTTGTAACATGAAAAAGGGCCGAACTACCGTTCAGCCCTTTACAATTAACAAGTTTTAGGCCGTTATTCCACGCCGTGCATGAGCTTTTTGAGCGCCTTGTTGGAGAGTACAATCAACAAGGATATACCGATTAAGACCAATCCTATGGTTGTAAATACGCTCATATACTTATCAAGCCCTTCAGCAGGGCTTAGTGTTTCACCCCCTCCATGGCCACCTGTGAGTGCTGCAATTTTACCACCGACATAATTGGCGATCGCAAAACTCAGGAACCATGCACCCATGGCGGTTCCAGCAATATTTTTTGGCGCGAGCTTCGTCACCATCGACAATCCGATAGGAGAGAGGAAGAGTTCACCTGTAGTGTGAAGTAGATAGAGGAAGAAAAGCGTTAATAGCGGAACCTGGAATGCGTCGTCTACGAACATCAATCCAACCTGGGTGACCAGGAATCCTGCTGCCAGTTGAGCGATTCCGAAAGCAAACTTCAAGGGAATACTTGGGTTCTTACCCATCTTCGACAACCGTACCCACATCACTGAGAAAATTGATCCAAATACAATGATGAAGAAAGGGTTGAAAAACTGCGTCATCGAGGCCGGCATGATCCAGCCCATGATGTCCCTGTCCACATTCCTATCTGCAAAGAGGGTTAAAGAAGTTCCGGCTTGTTCAAAGCACGCCCAGAATGATATATTGATAATCATCATAATGATGAGCGCCACCATTCTGTCCTTCCATACCGAAACATTTTCCGTAAGGTCGGCCTTCCTTCCAGCGGTAATCAGCTGCCAGGACACGTAAAGGAAAAGTCCAAGCAAGATGTAGTCGAGCACCTGGTTCTGGAGGATTAGCACATAACACAATGGGATGAGAAGGAGTGATCCCACTGTAATGGTTTGGGCGTTGGTGAGCGGTCCGAATGACTTCTTTTTTCCCTCTTCCGTCACGTCCAATCCTGCAGCAGCGGAGTAATTCTTTCTTCCGGACCAAAAGATGAACAGTCCCGTCAGCATACCTAGTCCCGCAAGACCGAATCCCTTATCGAATCCATAAGTTTCACCGACATAGGCTACAATGGTTGTTGCCAGGAGAGCACCAATATTGATACCGATATAAAAGATGGTAAATCCGGAATCCCGCCTGGGGTCGCCATCTTTGTACAGCTTACCTACGATGGTCGAGATATTGGCTTTGAAGTATCCATTTCCAATGATAAGGGCTCCCATCCCGACCATGAGGAACTGTTCATTACCACCGAGAATGAGGAATTCCCCAATGGCCATCAAAACGGCACCTAACATGACAGCGTAGCGATAGCCCAAAAATTTGTCAGCCATGCGCCCACCGAGGATCGGTGCGGCGTAAACAAGTCCGGTATAGGCTCCATAGATTAACGACGCCTGAGCGTCTCCTTTCATGAGGGATTTTACAAGGTAAAGCGTGAGCAGAACCCGCATTCCGTAGTAACAGAAGCGCTCCCACATTTCAGAGAAAAAGAGGGTCATTAACCCCTTCGGGTGCCCTGATTCGACTTGATCTGACATATTGGAAATTTTAGATTAGAGTGGCTAAAATATAAATTCTCTCAGGAAGCCTTTTTGCTTGCTTCCTAAAGGTTTTCGGTGACGTAATCCGTGAGTAGAGTAAACAGGTGCAGACGTGTGTTTCCACCGTAAATCCCATGATTTCTGTCCGGATAGATCATCAGGTCAAACTGCTTGTTGGCCCGCTGAAGTCCGGCCGCCATCTCTACCGCATTCTGAAAGTGTACATTGTCATCGGCGGTACCATGAACAAGCAGGTAGTTTCCTGTTTTCTTGTCGACATAGTTGATGGGTGAGTTTTGCTCATACCCTGGATTGTTTTGAGGGGTGTCCATGTAACGCTCCGTATAGATCGTGTCATAGTACTTCCAGTTGCTCACCGGGGCCACTGCAATTGCCATCTTAAACAGGCCTTCACCCTTAAAGAGGCAGAGCGAACTCATGTATCCGCCGTAGGACCATCCCCAAATACCGATTCGATCCTTGTCGATATTTTCCATTTCACCAAGCTGCCTGGCAACGGCAATCTGATCTTCGGTCTCCAGCTTGCCCAATTCCCTGTAGGTACAAGTCCTGAAGTCGTATCCGCGAGCACCTGTACCTCGATTGTCTACAGACACGACGATATAACCTTTGCTTGCCAACATCTGATACCAGAAGTAGTTCGAACCGCCCCAGCTGTTTCTTACGGTTTGGCTTCCGGGCCCTCCATAGACGTACATCAGAACGGGATAAGCTCTGTCATTGTCGTAATCCGCTGGACGTATGATCGATGCATTGAGGTCTTGTCCATCGGCAGATTTGAAGGTTGTGAATTCGACATTGCCGAGCTCAAATGATTCCAGCCTCTCGGACAATTGTTTGTTGTCTTTCAGCACTCTAATCTCCTTGCCTGAGGCAGCATGCAAGCTCACGTAGTTTGGCCTCGTTGCGGTTGAATTATAGTGAACGAAATACTTAAAGCCCTTTGAGAATGACGCTCGGCTCGTACCGTCCTTTTTTGACAGGAGCTTGGGTGTTCCACCATTAACGGACACACTGTAAACTTCTCTTTCCAATGGGGATTTCATAGAAGCTTGGAAGTAGATGATACCCCTTTTCTTGTCGAGGCCATAGACATCGCTGATATCCCAACTGCCCCTGGTGATGGCTGCCATCTTAAGTTCACCACCAGCGTTAGGTGTCACCTTGTAAAGGTGATAGTATCCATCTTTCTCCGAAACCCAGATGAAAGACGACTTGTCGACAAACTGCATGTGGTCGTTAATCTCGATGTATGTCTTGCTTGTCTCACGATAGACCACCTTGCCTTCACCAGTTGAGCTATTCACTCCATAGAGATTGAGGTCGTTTTGGAGGCGATTCATGGTGAATACAATTAACTGGTCATCGTTGGGACTCCACTTCACACGAGGGATGTATTCGTATGTTCCCACCAGTGCTTCGACGGTCTTTTTGGATACCAGGTCGTAGATGAAGATTTTCACTTTGGCATTTTCCTCTCCGGCTTTGGGGTATTTGAACCTATAATCGTTCGGATAGAGACCGCCATACTTGGCCATGTTGAATTCATTGACCATCGTTTCGTCAAATCGATAGTAGGCCAGCTTGGTGCCATTTGGAGACCAGAAGAAGGCTTTATCAAATGCAAACTCTTCTTCGTAGACCCAGTCGGTCGCACCGTTGATGATGGAGTTGGGCATTCCATCTTTCGTGACCTGGGTAAGCTCACCGCCATCAACAGATTTGATGTAGAGGTTGTTTTCACGAACGAAAGCAACATTTGATCCACTTGGAGAAAAGGTAGCGTATCGCTGTTTTTCTCCTTCTTCCAGCGGAGTGAGTTTCTTTGAAGCAATGTCGAAGACATAGTTCATCTCCCTGGTCGAGTAACGAAAGATTCGTTCCGTTTCTGTTCCGATCAGCACTCTTTTCTCGTCTGCCGAAAGCTGGTAGCCATCTATTCTCAACGACCCGGGTCGATCCTGGAGGGTGAGGTCGGAAGCAGCAACCAGTTTTTCTACCATATCGCCAGTTTTATAAGAATACTTGTTGATTGATTGTCCATTTCGATCTCCTTCGAGGGTAGTGTAATGGATGCCATTGTTCATGGATCGTAGTCCGTAGACCGATTCGGCACGGAACATTCCGCCCGACCATATGTCTTCCAGGGTAATCTTTTTCTTTTCCTGTGCTAGAAGGGTAAGGCCAATAAAAAGCACTGGAATTACGAGTAGTTGCTTCATACGTTGTTTTTGGGAGCGATAAAAATATGTTTTAATCAAAACCAAGGCCAACCACTCGTACAAAAGTCCTTAATGCTACATTTGGGTAATGACCTATTCGTCAGTTACTCCTGAATTAGTTGAGCAGTTTACCGAGATAGTTGGAAAGGCCAACATCCAAACAGATGAGGAAAGCAGGAGGAACTACGGTCACGATGAAACCGAAGATCTTTCCTATCCTCCTGAGCTTATCCTATTTCCGGAATCTACCCAACACGTTTCTGAAATTGTAGGCATTTGCAATGAGCAATCCGTGCCACTCACTCCTCTAGGAGCGAGAACAGGGCTGAGTGGAGGGGCGCTGTCCATTCACGGAGGGGTAGGGTTGAGTACAGAGAAACTCAATCGCATCATCGACATCGACGAAAACAACTTTCAGGCAACTGTTGAACCCGGAGTGATCAATCAGGTCTTTCAGGAAGCGCTCAAAGAGAAAGGTCTCTTTTATCCTCCCGACCCAAGCAGTTGGGGTTCATGCTTTCTTGGGGGAAATCTCGCTTTAAATGCCGGAGGGCCAAAAGCGGTGAAGTACGGAGTCACAAAGGATTACGTATTAAACCTCGAAGTGGTGCTGGCCAATGGGGAGATCATTTGGACAGGGGCGAACACACTCAAGAATTCAACGGGATACAATTTGACCCAATTGCTGGTTGGAAGTGAGGGAACCCTTGGTATCATTACCAAAGCAGTATTCAGGCTCATTCCTCGTCCTCAGTACGACCAACTGATGTTGATTCCATTTCGACAAGCCAGGCAAGCCTGTGAGGCAGTCCCGCAGATATTTATGGCGGGAGTGACCCCTTCCGGGATGGAATTCATGGAGCGCGATGCCATCGATTGGACGATGAAATTTGTTGATGGTATTACCCTGGAAGTACCCGACGACATCCAGGCCCATCTCTTGGTAGAAGTTGATGGAAATGATGATGAAGCTCTCATGAAAGACTGTGAGACAATTTTGGGCATTGTTGATCAATTCGATTGCGGTGAGGTATTGTTTGCCGATTCAGCCGCTCAGAAGGAAATGCTCTGGAAAATGCGTCGGAGAGTAGCGGAAGCAGTAAAGGCAAACTCGGTTTACAAGGAGGAGGATACCGTAGTCCCACGGTATGAAATGGCCAACCTGCTCACCGGGGTAAAGGAAATTGGTTCTAAATATGGTTTCCACAGCGTTTGCTATGGGCATGTGGGAGATGGCAATCTTCATGTGAACATCATCAAAGGCGATATGTCCGATGATGACTGGAACCAAAAACTTACACCGGGGATTCGCGAGATATTTGAATTGTGCAAATCCTTAGGAGGAACTTTGTCCGGAGAACATGGTATTGGTTTCGTCCAAAGGCCGTACATGGACATTGTATTCAGTGAAGCAGAACTTGAAGTTCAGAAGAGTATCAAGGCAGCGCTTGATCCGAAAGGAATCCTCAATCCTTCGAAAATCTTTCCAGATTAGATCAGGAAAAAAATCAAACTCGTCAAGACGATAAAGGCGAGGATCTTAAAAGTCAGAAGGGCTTTCGACTGTTCCATAATACAATTAGAGCAAATAGATAACTCCTTTCTTGAGACCATATTGTGTATGGCTTAAAAATTTTGTAGTTCCTGCCTTGATCGACAGCTTACGATGGGAAGATTTCGCTCGCTATTTGCTGGGCTTTAGATAGCTCATTTAGGTTGAGTCCCGTCTCAATTTCATTTCTGGTGGAGAACTCCAAAAGATTCTCGGTAGCCATATTTCCGACCAGATCGTCATCCGCCATGGGGCAGCCTCCAAGACCCTGAATTGCAGAATCTATTCGCCTGCAACCTGCATTCCAGGCCGCTTCGATTTTTTCGTTGCGCGTTGCAGGATGAGAATGCAAATGCGCTCCAAATTCCACTTTCGGTAGCGTAGGAATGAGGTGTTCAAACAGTCCGGTGATATTTTCCGGGTTGGATACCCCTATGGTATCAGCAAGTGAGATGATGTTCACCCCAATATCCTTATGTAATCGCTCTGCCCATCCTGCCGCCAACTCCGGACTCCATTCCTCACCGTAGGGGTTCCCAAATCCCATGGAGATGTAAATCACAAGTTGTTTGTTGTGTTGTGCGCACAAATCCTGAATCTCCTCAACCCGGCCGAGAGACTCGGCAATGGTAGAGTTCGTATTTCTTTTTTGGAATTCTTCCGAGATAGAAAACGGAAATCCAAGGTAGTCAACCTCGTCGAAGGAACAGGCATCCTGTGCACCGCGGGCATTCGCGATGATCGCCAATAGCTTTGTATTTCCCTTGTCATCCAGCCGACCCAATACTTCAGCCGTGTCGCGCATTTGTGGGATAGCCTTTGGAGAAACAAAACTTCCAAAATCGATGGTGTCGTAACCAACCTTGAGCAACTGATTGATGTACCTCACCTTGTCGTCGGTGCCGATAAAGTCATGCAATCCCTGCATGGCATCCCTCGGACATTCTATGATCTTCATCGAGCTCATGACTGATTCAAAATTGCACGATTTATTCGTTTGATCAACGCCGGTCCTTCGTAGATGAATCCCGTGTATATCTGAAGCAAGTCGGCTCCAGCATCGAGTTTTTCGAGAGCGTCTTCCGCCGATCGGATTCCACCTACGCCAATGATTGGAACATCGGTTTTGCTCCTCAGATATCGAATCACTTCAGTACTTCTTTCAGTAAGTGGTGCCCCACTCAACCCTCCACTTTCCACTCGAGACTTTGACTTTAGTCCATCTCTGGATATGGTCGTATTGGTAGCTACAATTCCATCAAGACCCACTTCCCGAACGATTTCTACTACATCATCCAACTGTTGGTCTGTTAGGTCCGGGGCGATTTTGAGCAGGATGGGTTTTGGATCGGCCTGAGCTCGATTGATGTTGGATAAATTCTGAACCAGCGCCTTGAGCGGTTCCTTGTCCTGGAGTTCTCTCAGTCCGGGTGTATTTGGCGAACTCACGTTAACTACGAAGTAGTCCACATGGTCCTTGAGTCCGAAGTAGCAAGTTTCGTAATCTTCATTCGCCCTTTCATTCGGTGTGACCTTGTTCTTACCAATATTGCCCCCGATCACGATGTCACCCTTCCTGGCCCTAAGTTTTGAAACCGCGGCGTCAACACCATGATTGTTGAATCCCATCCTATTGATCAGCCCCTTGTCTGAAGGCAGCCGAAACATGCGTGGTTTTGGGTTACCGGGCTGCCCTTTTGGGGTAACGGTTCCCACTTCAATAAACCCAAAACCAAGGTGCTTGAAGTCGTTGTACAGCGACGCGTTTTTGTCGAACCCCGCAGCCAATCCCACAGGATTTGGAAAGTTGATTCCGAAAACCCTTGTTTCCAAGTTCGGACGTTTCACGACATACATGCTTCGGACCAGGCTTGGAATTCCCGGAATGGTGAGTAAAAGTTTAAAAAGTCCGGTGGTGATCTCGTGTGCTTTTTCGGGTGAGAAGAGAAAAAGTATCGGGCGGATCAGCAGCTTGTACATTGGGTGCAAAAGTAGTTTTTTACTGCCGCGAATGCTGCGTATTCGCTGCAAGCACTTCGGTTAAGCCTGCCTGCTCTGTTTTCATCCAACCGAACTTCGAACTTCGGACTTCGAACTGATCTTAACCACTGTGGTTAGGCCTTCCCAGACTCAAGGAAATCGTTAAGAATGATAGCAGCTGATACCTCGTCGATCAATTCCTTTTTCCGTCTGTCGGATTTTTTGTAGCCGGCAGCCAATATGGATTCCTGGGCAATTTTCGAAGTAAATCGCTCATCGTGCCGGTGAATGGTGACCTGGGGGAATGTCTTTCCCAATTGATCCACAAATTTCAGGATGTCCTTTTCTACATCGGAAAGTTCTCCGCTCATTCTCCTTGGTTGTCCAACTACCATTGCTTCGACTTCTTCCTTTGCGCAATATTCTTTTAGAAAGTCTATCGCTCTTGTATTTTCAACAGTGGTCAATCCCTTGCCTATCATTTGCAGGGGATCACTCACGGCAATTCCTACGCGTTTTGTTCCGAAGTCTATGGCGATAATTCTGGCCAAAAGCTAAGAACTTCCGTTTTGCAATTCCGGACCGAGAAACTGTGCTGTATATCCAACCCCCTTCTTCACCATTCCCTCGGGCGTTCCGGTATAGAGAATCTTACCGCCTTTGTCACCACCTTCAGGTCCGAGCTCGATGATGTGGTCGGCCACCTTGACGATGTCCAGATTATGTTCGATGATAAGTACCGTATTTCCGTGGTCCACAAGCCGATTGATCACGTTGAGCAAGACCCGAATGTCTTCAAAGTGTAGTCCAGTGGTAGGCTCGTCGAGGATATAGAATGTGTTTCCTGTATCCCGCTTGGCGAGTTCTGAAGCAAGCTTCACACGCTGAGCTTCACCACCCGACAATGTTGTGGACGATTGCCCTAGAGTGATGTACCCAAGTCCCACATCGAGGAGTGTTTTGAGTTTGGTATGGATGCTCGGAATGTTTTCAAAGAATGGGACCGCATCCTCGATGGTCATATTGAGTACATCGTTTATTGATTTGGCCTTGTACCGCACCTCGAGTGTTTCCCTATTGTACCGTTTCCCATTGCACGTGGGGCATGTGACATAAACATCGGGAAGGAAGTTCATCTCGATGCCCTTCATGCCGGCTCCCTTACATTCTTCGCAGCGACCACCTTTCACATTGAAAGAGAAGCGACCCGGCTTGTATCCTCGAATTTGCGCTTCGGGCAAGCTGGCAAACAGGCTCCGGATGTCAGAGAAAACTCCGGTATAAGTCGCAGGATTAGACCTCGGCGTGCGACCAATTGGACTTTGGTCTATTTCGATCACCTTGTCTACGTGTTCCAACCCTTGAATTTCCTTGTATTCGAGCGGCTTTTTGGAAGATTGATAAAAGTGCCTGCTCAGGATGGGGTAGAGGGTCTCATTGATCAGGCTAGATTTCCCACTGCCGGACACTCCCGTGACACAAATAAGCTTCCCAAGTGGAAATTGAACATTCACATTCTTCAGATTGTGCCCCTTTGCCCCACTTAGCTTCAGGCTCTTGCCGATTCCTTTTCTCCTCTTTTTTGGAACTGTGATTTCCTTTTCACCCTCGAGAAAATGAGCGGTGAT
Organism: Salibacteraceae bacterium; assembly: GCA_965267285.1. Classification (GTDB taxonomy): domain Bacteria; phylum Bacteroidota; class Bacteroidia; order Flavobacteriales_G; family Salibacteraceae; genus UBA4419. The sequence continues at coordinate 449,056 of OZ253948.1, forward strand.
CGACTTTCGTCCGGTGAGCTTCTTCGGATCTCCACTACTCACAATCTGACCACCTTCCAATCCTGCCTTCGGCCCAATGTCTACCAAGAAGTCCGACTGGAGCATCATGTCCTTGTCGTGCTCTACCACGATAATGCTATTGCCCAGATCGCGCAGCTTTTTGAGTGACTCGATCAAGCGCTGATTGTCCCTTTGGTGGAGTCCAATGCTTGGCTCGTCGAGGATGTACAGCACACCGGTAAGCTGGGTTCCTATCTGGGTGGCGAGTCGAATCCGCTGAGCTTCGCCACCGGAGATGGACCGTGCACTCCTGTTGAGGGAGAGGTATTCAAGGCCTACGTCGAGCAGGAACGAAACACGCTTTTCGATTTCGCGCAGCACGTCCCGCGCAATTATTTGTTGCTTTTCGCTGATACGGTCGATGAGGCCGTCCAGCCAGTTGGCCAGATCGCCGATCTCCATATTGGCGAGTTCGGCAATGTTTTTATTGTCAATCCTGAAGTAGAGCGATTCCTTCTTCAATCTGTCGCCATTGCATTCGGGACAGACTTTTTTGTTCATGAACTGCTGCGCCCAACGCTGGATTCCCGCAGTCGGTTTTTCTTCATAGCTGCTGGTAATATAGTTGGAGACTCCGGGAAAGTTGACTTGGTAGGTTTTGGATATACCCAGTAGGTCAGATTTGACCGTCACTTCTTCATCCGTTCCATAGAGGATAACCCTTAGGGCATCTTCCGAAATATCCCTGATCGGAGTGTTGAGCTTAAATCCATACTTCTCACCGAGCGCTTCGAGCTGTTTGAAGATCCATGTGTTTTTATATTCTCCCAACGGAGCAATGGCACCTTGGCGGATATTTTTTGCCTTGTTCGGAATGATCTTGTCGATGTCCACCTCGCTCACTTCACCCAATCCATTGCAATGCGGACAAGCTCCATAAGGGGAGTTGAACGAAAAAAGGTTTGGAGCCGGCAGGTCGTAGGAGATTCCGGAAGTAGGACACATCAATTTTCGACTGAAGAACCTCGGGCTCTTATTGTCAGTATCCACTACCATCAGCACATCCTTTCCGCGCTTCATCGCTTCTTTGATCGAGGCACCAATTCGGCTGTTTGGCTCGCCAACCTTCAGGCGGTCGATCACCACTTCGATATCATGAATCTTATAACGATCGAGTTGCATTCGTTCCACAATTTCGCGTACCTCGCCATCTACCCGGACACGTACATACCCCTGCTTGCGGATGTTTTGAAATAGTTCGCGATAGTGTCCTTTTCGGGATCGTACCAAAGGGGCAAGGATCATGATCCGTTGCCCTTCAAATTCCTTTTCGATCAACTCCTGAATCTGTTGATCGGAGTACTGAACCATCTTTTCTCCAGTTACGTGGGAGTAGGCATCCGAAGCTCTGGCATAAAGTAATCTGAGGAAGTCGTAGATTTCGGTGATGGTTCCAACGGTGGAACGCGGGCTTCGATTGACCGTTTTTTGTTCTATGGAAATAACCGGACTTAGACCTTCGATCTTGTCCACATCCGGTCTTTCGAGTGTACCCAGGAACTGACGTGCGTAGGCTGAAAAACTCTCGATATAGCGTCTCTGACCTTCAGCGTAGATCGTATCGAAAGCCAATGAAGACTTACCGCTACCACTTAAGCCGGTAAATACCACGAGTTTGTTTCGCGGAATTTTAAGGTCAATGTTTTTCAGGTTGTGAACCCGAGCACCGTAAACTTCGAGATGATCCTCCATTTGGCTTGGCAAAGCAAGTGAAAATTCTACTTGCTTTCCCCGGTGTTGATACTATTCAGGTATTCCTCTGTCGGAAATTTTACACCATAGATTTTATCGTCCGGATTAACGATCAACCTGTTCTTTCTCAACCATGGGTTGAGTGTCTTCAGAAGTTTGAGGTTGAACCCCTTTTCGCGTGCAAACCCAGCCAGATCGGGAATTGAATAGTCGACGGAATCTATGTAATAGGGGATTGGCTTGTACAGGTCCTTTTCTCTAAAGTTGAATCCGTATTTATCCGGATTTTCAAGGATCATTTTTACTGCAATCATCCGAAAGACATACCGGGCCGTTTCGTCGTTGAGATGCAGGTCGTAATAGCTCGAAACGCCTTGCTTGGCCAGCACCTCTTCCATACCGTTCATGCCCATGTTGTATGCAGCTGCAGAAAGTACCCACGAATTGAATTTCTCATTGGAAAAGTTTAAGTACTCGCAAGCAGCCTGCGTAGCCAGCTCCAAATGATATCGTTCGTCGACATCCGAGGTGATTTCGAGCGCATATTCCCTGGCGGTTCCTTTCATGATTTGCCAGATACCCTCAGCACCGGAGGGGCTTACCACGTTCATCAACCCACTTTCGATCAGGGCCAGGTATTTAAAATCATCGGGAACACCGTTCTTTTTCAGAATGGGTTCGATTGCAGGAAAGATCTTCTTGCTGCGCTTAAAGAATAAAAGCGTCTGACTTTGCCAGTAGGTATTGACCAACAGTTCTCGATCCAGTTTTTCTCGGACGTCATATTGCTCCAGAGGTACCTTCTCACCCAGGAAGGTCAGTTGATCTGGAATATCCAGAGCGTATATCTGGTACTCGTCAGAGTATTGCTTTTGAAAGTTCTGATCCTCTTTTTCGGGAACAGAATAAAATGAGAAGAATTCGAATGCCGCCAACAATGCAAAGACGGCAACCGACACTTGTAAGATCCTAGATTTTGGCCATCCGCTTCGTCCTGGCCTTTCTGGTACGTTCATGAAATCTTTTCCTGGCTTTTCTGGTTTGCGTGATTGAAAAAAGTATGCCGAAAACGGTTAGAAAGTAAAGTATAAAGATAGCCGTATAAAAGTGATTCCAAACCGGGATAAAACGAACAATTATCCACACCAGGCCGAAACTCAAGATGTTGATAAGAATAAAGATATAGGCAACTTGTCGATCGGTAAAGCCCAGGTAGCTAAGGTTGTGCGTAGTATGGTCTCGCCCGCCAACGTATGGCGGTTGGCGTCTGCGTAATCGGTTGATGATGACAGTGGCCGTGTCGCTAATCGGAATAATAAATGCCAGCAAGACGATGCAGATCTGTTGTGCGCTCGCTTCGATACCGCCAATGCCCTTGTTGTTCCAAAAAAAGATGATGCCTATCGAGGCGAGGAATATCCCGAGAAATTGACTGCCTGTATCTCCCATGAACATCTTGGAAGGGTTCCAGTTGTAGATCAAAAAGGCAATGAGGGAAGAAAGCGTACCAAGCAATAGTGCCAAAAAGAAGTGACTGAAATCCGGGCTGTAATAAAGTGTAAGTAGTGCAATGAGTGTTACAAAAATGGAGACAGTAGTTGCAATGGCGTCCATGTTGTCTAGCATATTGATGCTATTCATCACGGCAACGACCCACACCACAGTGATTACGTAGTTGAGGAAGGGAACCGGGAAGAGTGAAATCACCGTTCCCGTCGCCACCAGGATCAACCCGCAGAATATCTGTGTGCTTAGTTTCAAGGCCGGATTGGTGTTGTAAGCGTCATCAGAAAGACCCATGATAAAGGCCAGACCGGTTGCGCACAACACACCCAGGTATTGGATCGTCAGAAAGTTGTTTTCGAAATTGAAGAAAACCGTATAGATCGAATAGGTGATCAGGAATATGATGAAGAAGGAAATACCGCCCAAGGAAGGCTTGGACTCCGAGGCCCAACGAATGAGGTTTTCACTGTAGGTCCTTTTCCCCAGGTTGACCGAAAACTTGAGCAAGATTTGATTGAGGAGAATGCTAAAAAAGAAGTTGAACCCAAACAGGACCGCATACTTGAGAATGATGATTTGGGTTTCGATATTGGGCATACCTCAGGTCTGTGCGGTAAAAATATTTGCTTTGACTAAAAAGGCGAAGAGAAGTCTTTGAAAGACCTGCCTTTTCGATCTTTATCAGACAGGATAGGGTTTTCCACGCCCCAGTCCAAATCCAACTCAGGGTCATTCCACATGATTGTCCCCTCTGATTCCTTGTTGTACAGGGCCGAGCATTTGTAGGAAAAAATCGAATTAGGCTCCAAGGTTACAAACCCATGGGCAAATCCTTTTGGAACAAACAACATCTCCTTATCAGTGGATGTCATCTCTATGCGAAAATGCCTCCCATAGGTCTCGGAATTCTTGCGGATGTCTACTACTATGTCCAAAACACGACCCCGGATTACCCGGATCAACTTGTCTTGGGCGTGCGGAGGAGCCTGATAATGCAATCCCCTCAAAACGCCAACCTCAGCAGAAAGGGATTCATTGTCCTGAACGTACTCCGTCGGAATACCGGCTTGCTCAAATACCTGTCGGTTAAATGATTCGAAAAAATATCCCCTTTTGTCCGAAAATACGCTTGGCTTGATGACCAGTAGGCCCTTGAGTGGCTCTTTGATTACCTGCATACTACCGCGAAAATAACCTGGCTAGCAATCCCTTCTTCTTTTTGCCATGGTGCTCGTCATAATATCCCGCTCCATAACCATAGCCGTAACCATATCCGTACCCATAGCCATAACCGTATCCGTACCCATAGCCATAACCATAATTGTAGTTGTAGCCACCTTGTCCTACTTCGGCCCCATTTAGAATCACCGACAAATTGGTAAGGTTGTTTTCGTTTACAATGCGATCCACATTCTGCACGAAGTGTCTCTTGGAGTAATCGGCCCTGAAGATATAGACGGGGTAGTCCGAAATCTGAAGGCAATAGATTCCATCTGTTACAAGGCCTACCGGAGGATTATCGATGATTACTACATCAAACTGTTCCTGCAGTTCTGCGATGACCTCGTCGAGTTTTCCATTGATGATCAGCTCTGAAGGATTGGGTGGAGTAGGGCCGGCTGTAATGAATTGAAGGTTTTCCAATTCACTATCCCGGATGCAGTTTTCTATCTTCTCCATACCCACCAAAAGTGAACTCATTCCAACTTCATTCTCAACCCCAAACCCCAAGTGGATCTTCGGCTTTCTCATATCCAGGTCGAGAATGATCACCTTTTTCCCGGAGAACGCAATGATACCCGCAAGGTTGATGGCCACAAACGTTTTTCCTTCACCGGATACCGTGGATGTGATGGCAATGGTCTTTGATCCCTCCTTGTTGTTGATGAACTGAAGGTTCGTTCTGATCGTCCTGAAGGATTCGGCCAAGACGGATTTTGGCCTTTTGTCAACCACCAATTGCGATACCGGAACGTTCTCGCGATATCGTGGCACTATTCCAAGGGTTCCAATAGAGGCATGGGTAAGGCGTACAATTTCGTTGAGCGAGGAGATATCGTTGAACAGAATATACCTCACTGCCACGATAGCCAAGCTAACAATCAGCGCCACTAAAAGGAATATGATGTATGCCCTGGACTTGATTGGAGATGTTGGCAGGGTAGGCGGAACACTGACTTCGAGTAGGGTGTTTTCCGGAACAATTCCTGCCTTCGTAATGGAATACTCGGCTTTTTTCTCGATCAGAAGGGTGTAGAATTTCTCGTTGATGGCATAACTCCGCTTCAACCTGGAGTACATAAGCTCTTTGGCCGGAAGACCGCTAAAGGTTTGCTCGATTTCACCAATTCGCTCTTGGATGTTGGTCTTTTTGGTTTGAAGGTTGCCCTTGAGCGAATTAATACTTTGTAGCAATAGCTTCTTCTGCATCTTGATCCTGTAGTCAAGCGACTCAATCACACCACTCTCCTGGGTAAACTCAAACCCCTGCTGCTCCTTTTCGATCAACAGGTCATGCAGGGCCGCAATCTGCTTGCTCAGATTACCCTCGTACTGAGTACCTGCCAATACAGGTAGAAGGTTGTATACATCAATACTTTTTCCTTCATTTTGCGTGGCTTTTTTAATCTCTCCGAGCAGCGATTCCTCAAGCTCAATTTGTACCAACTCGTCCTGAAAGACATGCAATCTGTCAAGATATATTGAGGTTACATCCTCAGACTGGCTCAGCTTGTTGTCAATCTTAAATTCCTGAATGGAAGTTTCGCTGGTCTTCAGTTTTTCAAATACTTGCTGTATCTGAGATTCGATGAACTGCAGGATGCGATTAGAACTCTCGATACGCGTTTCGAGGTCGTATTGAATGTATTCCTTGGCCACTGCATTTACTATGTCCGAGGCTTTTCTGGAAGACCCATCTACATAGCTGATCTTAACCGAATTGGAAGCTTCATTGATGATCCTGAATTCAATGTTGTCGATGATTCCGTCTACCAAAGATTCTACGCGATTTACGGTGAAATAATAGTCACCGTCGTTGATCAGCCCTTCCCGGTTTCGAATGAATTCGTAATCTCGGATTATAATTTCGAAATCCACATGGGGCAGATTAATCTGCTGGTTGAGCATAAATTCCTTTTCCACTTGTGCGCCACCATCCTGGTACTTGAGGGTGATAGAGTTTAGGCCTTGAAAGTCTATATAAAACCGCTTGCCAAAAACGGTGGAGTCCTTCACAACGGCGGTAACCTTATAGGGAGCTGAGCGGTAATTCTCGTAGGTAAGAAGCTCGCCTTCTGTGAAGTATCCAATTTCCAATGGCAATTGCCTTACCACCCTTTTGATGAATTCCTTGGAACGCATGATTTCGAGGTCCGACCCAATGTTGTTGCGTTCGTATAATTCGTCTACCTGCAGTACGCTGCTCGCACTATTGGAATTCTTGATTTGCAGTACGCTGGATGCGGTATACATAGGTGGGGTATATCGCAGGTACAGATAAGCACCAATCAAGGCCAGGGTGACGCTCAGAATGATCCAGAGCACACTCTTGCGTAGAAGTACCAGAAAGAGCCCCAATTCGAATTCATTACTCGAATTCGAAAGCCGCTCTCTATAGCCGGCTATACCTTCTTTGATACTATTTGGTGCGTTGGCGGCCATCCCTTATCAGGGTTGATTCTGGATGAAATTGAAAAATGTAATTATGGTGATCGTACTTGTGATCAAGCTAACGATTGGTGTAATTTCCCGAATAACGTCGGTGGCTATTCTAAGTCGTGGTTGGACGTATATAATGTCGTTGGCCTGAACGATCATGTTGGCCTGTTTCAGCCCGTCGATCGTACTTAAGTCGATAAGGTAGATCTTTTGCTCGTCGGGGCCGATTCCTCTGCGAATTAATTTGATCTTCTTCGCTTTTCCGTTGGCGCTTAAGCCACCCGCCATGGCGATTGCCTCTATCAGCGTAGTGTTGTTGTTCACAAGGTTGATAACCCTTGCCGATGCATCATCTCCGGGAAAGACGATAACCCTTCGGTTGAGAACGTTCAAAAGAATGAAAGGGTCGTTGTAGTAGTTGCGGTATCGCTCCACCAGATAGAGTTCCGCTTGGCGCACGGTCATTCCAGCCAATTCGATTCGTCCGATGATGGGAAGTTTAACCATTCCATCGTGCTCTACCAGGTATTGTACAAATCCCCGATTGAAGTTTTGGTTTCCTCCCTGTGCCATGGACGAAAAGTCGATAAGCTTGAATCCGTCCTTGGAGAACAACCTGAAATCGACAAGGTCATTGGGGGAGATGCGGTATTCGAGGTCGATGGTGTCCGGTGGAAGATCAAACACAAAATCTGACTTCGTTTTGAGCATGATGTTCTGGTTTAGCAAGCTACAGCTACTTGTACCGATGACCAATAACACGATGCCGACTAAGAGGAAATTTCTATTCATTCCAAGAGGCAAAAAATTCGCCCAAAAGTAATATAAATAGGGGGCTGACTAGCCGAGATTATCGTTGATCAGCCTGTTATATAGGTTGGAAACGTCGTTCACCAGGCGATGATAGGAGAAGGATCTCATTACATCCTCGCGGCCGCTGTCTCCCATTTTTTGTCTTAATTCTCCATGTTCGACCAATTGTGAGAGTAAGGCTGCAAAGGATTCCGGGTCTCTTTTCTGGCATAAAAAGGCACTTTCATTCACCTTTACCACATTCTCTATACCTCCAACTTGTGTGCTCACAATAGGCTTGCCCGCTGCTTGCGCTTCGATCAGGCTTACAGGCGTACCTTCATTCAGCGAGCTGAGTGCTACCACGTCCAGCCCGGCCAGAGCCAGTTCTACGTTCTTGATCCACGAGGTGAAGACCACCGTACCGTTCTGAATTAAGTCGCTCGCTTTCTGCTCCAAATCCGCTCGCAATTCTCCATCACCAATGATGAAGGCCTTGAAGGGGGTTTCTACCTTGTTTGAGAGAATTCTAATGGCTTCCAGGAAAGTGTCGTGATCCTTGATGGGTACAAGTCTTCCGATGATTCCAATGGCTATTTCGTCCTTCAATTCGTACGATCTCCTGAATTCCGCTCTCAGCGACTTCTGGTTTTGCTGAAATCTGTCAAGGTCGAACCCCAACGGAATGACGTCAATTTTTTCCGAAGGACATATGCGGTGTATGTCACATAGCTCGTGCTTTTGTACCTCGCTGATGGCAATGATACTCGAAGACCTACGTGCCAGGAAACGCTCAATGTTTTTGTAGAGGGCTGTTTTTAGCGGTGAGAAGTAGGAGTGAAACACATGTCCATGGAAGGTGTGTACTACAATGGGCACATTTTCGTGATATGCCGCAAGTCTGCCTAGTGTTCCTGCTTTTGAGGCATGGGTATGGACAATATGCGGCCTAAATTCCTTAATCCGCCGGCGCAATTTTCGGTATGCTTTGAAATCGGATGACGGATCAACGGATCTTCGCATTTCGGGCAGGATCTCGTATTGGACGCCGAGGCTATCGAGTATATATTCCGATGCTGCTTCCGATTCATCCTTCTGACCCCCAATCAAGAGTGTCTGAAACTCATCTGGGAGATACTTTGTCAGGTAGGCTGCGTTGTACGTGGGCCCACCGAGATTAAACCGATTGATGATTCTCAGTACCCTAGGCATTGGCCATATTTCTTTTCCACCAAGCCTGAAAGCTAATCAATGCCCAAGTCGTGGCTACAGATTCCCCTGGGCTTTTAGAGAATAGCCTTCGCTTGAGTGATTCTATTGCCTCAGGGTTGAAGATTCCTTGCTCTTCCACAAACGACCTTGATAACAAATCATCCTCAATTCTCGGTTTTAGACTTGTACTGAACCAATTGAGGAGCGGGATTTCAAATCCTTGTTTGCGTCGATTGTATATGGATTCCGGTAATTCCTTTTTGAATGTGTCCTGCAGGATGCGCTTCCTCATACCGCTATTGATTTTGTATTGCTGAGGCAGTTGGGATACAAATTTGACCAACTCGTGATTGAGAAAAGGGGTGCGCACTTCCAGGCTGTTGGCCATTGACATGCTGTCGACTTTTTTTAGCATATCGTTTTGCAAAACAAGCTTCAGATCGGTCAGCAATACATCGTTTAACCCTTTGTCCCTGGAGAGATATCTGAGATACTCCTCTTTCAACTTTTTGTAAGAATAGGCATCGTCACTTAGGCGGTGAACTCTGGGCAACTTCATTTCACGGATGTAGTAGTTGGCTTCCTCCTCCTCGAGGTAGGCTGCCCATCGCCAGTAGCGATCTCGCTTACTCAGTTTTCTGCCTTCAACGTAACGATCCAGCTGCCTCACTTTATTCGAGAGCCAAGAGTTTCTGGACCGGGGAAGCAGCCCTCCTATACTGTTGGCCAATGGTAGCAGAAAATCATAAGGCCCGGGAAACTGAACCCGGAATTCAGCAGCGTGCTTATTGTATCCGCTGAATAGTTCGTCGGCCCCATCGCCTGATAGTGCGACTGTGACATGCTCCCTCGTTTTTTTGGAGAGCACATATACCGGAATAGCGGAGGAATCACCGAATGGCTCATCCTGGTAATCGAGGATGGAATCCAGTTCTGCTTTCATTTCCTCCTCACCCACACGAAAAACATGATGTTGAGTGCCAAATGCTTTTGAGGCCTCAAGGGCAAATTCAGTTTCGTCGAAGAACTTGTCTTCAAATCCAATCGAAAACGACATGATGTCCGGCTTGTGCACAGATGCGAGGTAGGTGATGACGCTGGAGTCCACCCCACCTGACAAAAAGGTGCCTAGGGGTACATCGGAAACCAAGCGTCGCTGAACCGATTCATCCAGGAGCCGCCGGACTTCTTGCTTACTTGCAATATAATCCTTGCTACTTACCGGCTTAAAACCCGCGACATTCGATTCCAGGTCAAAGTACTTCACCGGCATGGCCTGTTCCACATTCTTGCTGGCGTTGGTAAGCAACAGGTAGTGCCCGGCCTCCAGTTTGTGAACTCCTTCCAAAATGGTATGCGGAGCAGGGATATAATTAAGTTGTAGATAGGCAAACAGGGAAGGATAAGATAGTGTCTGGTTTTTTAGGAATGGCTGCAATGCCCGAACGTTTGAGGCCAGGCAAAAATTTCCTTCATTCCATGAATAGACCAGGGGCTTGATGCCCATCCTGTCGCGGGCAACCAGCAATTCGTCCTTCGTTTTATCGTAGAGGGCAAACGCAAAAAATCCATCTAACTTTTCAATACAATCGGTTCCAAATTCAGCATACAAATGCAAGAGTACCTCTGTATCGCTCGAAGATCTGAATGCATGTCCCCTGGACTCCAGGTCTTTCTTCAAAGACCGATAATTGTAGATTTCTCCATTAAACACGATCGTATATCGGCCATCCATGATCTGCATGGGTTGATTTCCAGCAGCAGAGGTGTCTATGATCGACAATCGTGTGTGGCCAAAGAGGATATTGGATACGGCCAATTTATCCTGAAAATCGGGTCCCCGCTTAAGCAGATGCTCAAGGGATCGATCCATGGCAGCATGCCAATTGGAGTCAGGGCCATTGGTTGTAATGCAAGCGCTGATGCCACACATGGCTCAAATAAACAGAAACGGCAGCACTTTTTGCAAGGGCTGCCGTTTCATTTCAAAATATTTCGTTGTGTATCAAATATGGATCACTTCGTCGTAAGCCGCAGCGGCAGCTTCCATCACCGCCTCACTCATCGTCGGGTGGGGGTGAACCGTCTTGATCAATTCGTGTCCTGTAGTTTCAAGTTTGCGGATGGCAACGATCTCGGCAATCATCTCTGTCACATTGTATCCAATCATGTGACCGCCTAAAAGTTCACCGTACTTGGCATCAAATATCAACTTCACAAAACCATCATTGTGACCTGCTGCACTTGCCTTTCCGGAAGCTGAGAAAGGGAATTTGCCAACCTTGACATCGTATCCGGCTTCTTTAGCAGCTTTTTCAGTCATCCCTACGGAGGCAACCTCGGGGCTACAGTAGGTACATCCGGGGATATTGCCATAGTCAAGTGGCTCCGGATTTTGTCCAGCGATTTTTTCGACACAGATGATTCCCTCTGCAGAAGCAACGTGTGCAAGTGCTGGTCCAGGTACCACATCTCCGATCGCGTAAATACCGGGAACATTTGTCTGGTAATAGTCGTCTACAGTGATCTTGCCTTTGTCTGTCGCGATCTTCAATTCTTCAAGTCCTATGTCTTCAATGTTACTAACGATCCCAACTGCAGACAGTACGATATCGCAATCGATGACTTCTTCACCTTTCTTGGTTTTTACCGTTACCTTACATCCTTTGCCGGAGGTATCGATTTTTTCCACACTTGAGCTCACCATTACGTTCATGCCCGCTTTCTTGAACGAGCGGCCAAGTTGTTTTGAAACTTCTTCATCCTCCACAGGAACAATGTTCGGGAGGAACTCAATGAGGGTCACTTCTGTTCCCATGGTTTGATAGAAATAGGCAAATTCAGACCCAATGGCTCCGGATCCCATCACGACCATCTTCTTCGGAAGCTTGTCCAACACCAGAGCGTCGCGATAGCCGATTATTTTCTTTCCATCTTGTTCTAGTCCCGGAAGGTTTCTCGATCTTGCGCCGGTAGCGATAATGATGTTTTTTCCTTCAACAGTGCTCTTCTTGCCTTTGTCGTCGGTAACTTCCAGCTTACCTGCAGCAAGTAGTTTACCGGTACCCATAATGACGTCGATCTTGTTTTTCTTCATGAGAAATTGAACGCCATTGCTCATCTTGTCGGCAACACCGCGGCTGCGCTGAACGATGGCCTTGAGGTCGGCTGTCGACTTTTCGATCTTGATCCCAAAGTCTGCCGCATGACCCAGGTAATCATAAACCTGTGCACTCTTGAGCAGGGCCTTGGTAGGGATACAACCCCAGTTGAGGCAAATACCACCGAGAGATTCTCGTTCAACAATGGCGGTTTTCAGTCCCAATTGCGAAGCCCGAATTGCCGCTACATATCCTCCTGGGCCGCTACCCAACACTATTAGATCGTAAGCCATAATCGTAGAAAAATGTTTTTTAAAGCTGTTGCGAATTTATAAAAATGACCTTCATGCAAACAGGCATAAATGCAGATACCATAAGCGTTAAAAAGGTTATTCCTTGTGGGCAATGAATATCATTCTCGGCGACTGCTTTTCGTCGAATGAATTGAGATCGTAATCGCCCAAAACATCCGTCACCCGGAAGCCGCAATTGGCCAACATATTCATGAAGGTCGTGAATGATATTCTGGAAACCTGTTCGGTAAAGTCATGGGATTCACCTTCAGCTGTTTCCACATGTATGTCCTTGTATATGAATCGGTCATCGCTGCGCTTGCGTGTCTCAAAGTGGACACCATCTTTCACAAAGTCTCCTTCATCAGAGTAATCTACTTGTGAAACATTGAGGTAGTCCAGTACAAGGACGCCTCCTGACTTTAGCTCCTTATGAATTGAATTGACTACCTCCACGTTTAGTTGAAATTCGCTGAAGTATCCAAAGCTTGTAAACAGGTTGAATACGTAATCGAATTGATCCATACCCATGGCAAAGCGCATATCGTGTATGCGAAAGTCGAGCCCCTCCTTGATGTGTTTCGAAGCACGTTCGATGTTGTTCTTAGACAGGTCGCAGCCGCAAACCTTATAGCCCAATTCATTCAGGTAGATAGAGTGCCTTCCAGAGCCACACGCGAGATCCAGAATTTCTGAACCAGATTCAGGATTCAGCTTGTCCAGAAGTTTGTCAATAAAGGCACGTGCTTCCTTCTTGTCACGATACTCATAGAGTAGGTGATAGTAAGGCGAATCAAACCATTCCTCATACCAAGGCCGGGTGGAGGGCATGATTCAAATTTAGGAGAGAAGAATAAAAAAAGGGGCCTATACCTTCATACACGTAGCATCAACTAGAGTAATTGCCAAAACCCGACTATAATTAGAATTGATGCAATTGCGAACACTATGGTTGCCACATACAAAAGGCCCCAAGTTAATTTGCCCAATCTTCCAACAACGTCCTTGATTTGATCTTCATTATCTGAGTTGCGGAGCTTTTTAGTGGTTAACCTGAAATCTATAAGTCGAGTAAAGTTTGCAGCCAACAGTAGAATAAATGTTATCCCATTTGATATTATTCCAGATTTAATGATAATCGCAGTACAGGATCCAATCTCCTTGTTGAGTAAATATCCTACTGAAAATCCTATGACCGCCCCGGAAGTCAAAAGCAAGGTGTGGATCACATGCCCCATTTGAGTTAGAGTATTGCTCTGCCATCTCACAAACCTTTCGCTCTTGTCGCTCATTTGCCAACCTTCTTCCTGCTCTTATTATCGCTCTTGGTGTTAGCATTTTTGGCAGCGGCCTTCATGATATCCAGGAAAGATCCCTTTACTGGCTTTTGGTCTTCCTTACTGCCTTTTCGCTCTCGCTTTTTGTTCATCTATTCAAAAGTACGCATTAGACACTAAGCCCCTGATATTCTATACATTTGATAGGAGAAAACATACAGGGCGTAATCCCATTCTTTTCAGCCGAAATCGCCAGTTTCATTAATCAGTAGGAGGATCGGGAATTACGTTCACGCCATGGAGCGTGGGCTAATTCCATTTTGCTGAGGGTGTCTGGCGATACCTGGCTGGAAGTGGTATTTGGTTCCACGCTCTTCTTTTAATGTCCCACGTGGAACCTGTGGGAGCAACAACACAGTCGATGAACAAAAGATCAGTAAAGGGAATGCTATTCATATATCTTCTTTGTGTTCTGAGTACGATCCGATATTCCATTAACCACACATTAGAGGTCATGGGTTCCTCTGAAAACATTCTAACCAAGGTACTTACGATTATGTTGGAAACATTAGTTGCTCTGCCATTTATGGTATTTCTAAGTACGCTTCTAGTCATAATTATATGTTCAATTGGATATGCATATTCTGCATTATTCTGGGGGGTTAGGGAAGTCAAATTGAACATAGGTTTTGGAGATGAGCATCAGCCTATATTATTCACCTTCATATGTATCGCAAGTGGAGTAAGCTCTTTGACTTTTTGCGATAAAGGAATTCTGTGGTACGTTATCATCGAAGGCTTATTTGGATACCATCTGTGAATAAATAGCACATATTGTGGAAAACTTCCAGTCAAATCGAAAACAACCTCAGCATCTATCCTTTCTATCTTTGTGTGTCACCATTAACGACACAAGCTGATGAACAAAGAGCTATTAAGACTACTGAGGAAAGAGAGAGAGGCACTAGTAGAAAGCATTGATGCTATTGACAAAATACTTGCTGTGGCTAACTCGGATGATAGTGATAAATCAGATGACGATAAACATACTTCTGAGTTCAGTTCTAAGAACGGCGATATTACTTGGCCTAAGTACACGTATGAAGCTTTAGATTCTCTTGGTGGTACTGCAAATACAGCATCTATCTTTGATCTTATGATACGTTCAAACCCTAAGATTAAAGATACAGTAGTACGACGTCAAGCAAGTAATCACCTGTCTAAACTTGTAAAGAGAGGGATACTTGAGGGAAGGGCAAAATCAAGGTCTAAGAAAGATGGTAGGGTTTATACTATTATAAACAGACAAAAGGCAATAGATGAGCTATAAAGAAAGTAAAAAGCCCCTTTCGGGGCTCTAAGATGTACGGCGGGGGTCGAAGTCGCTCCCATTAGGTGTTAAATCCTGGTGGTGGCAGCCGCCAGAGACCTAGATCGAGTTTAGTAGACTCAACCCGCCTACGGTGTTTAACAGCCCCACACGGCGTGGGGAGGGGTCAAGCAAAACCGAGAGTAACATATGCTCTGCTCTCGGTGGAGCTTGATTTTGAACGAATATAGGGAATTCCTTTGTCTACTACAAATGTCGAACATATTAGTAATGTTTGACTCTCCATACTTCGTACTCTCCACATGTCAACGGGAAATCTTTTTTCCTAATTAGTGTGTGGTATGATGGGAAAGATTTTCCCTTCATAAACTCACAAACTTTTTTGAGGTTCCCAAATGTGGCAAGTACCATTCCCTTGTGGGTAAGCACAAAATATTGCTGGTTGTCTTTTCTCTCCCGGTAGGTAACCACCTTTCAATGTTACAACTATTTCCGAATATATTTGTATATACTAATAATGTCGAATATATTTGTACTGTAAACGAACAACGATGGATTTCGCATTCAAAACAATCACAGAATTTCACGAACACTTTAGGGATGAGCGTATATGCTACGAATTCCTTGAATCCTTACGCTGGGAAGAAGGCCCAGTGTGTCCGCATTGTGGATCTACGAAGAAACCTTATAATGTGAAGCCCAGGGGAAAGTTCAAAGACATTCCATCCTACCGATGTTCAGAGAAGGAATGTGATCTTCCTTTTACCGTAAGAACCGGAAGCATTTTTCAGGGAAGCAAAGTGGAATTGAAGAAATGGCTCCAGGCCGCCTATGAGTTGTCAGTAAGTAAGAAAGGAATCAGTTCAGTTGAACTTGGAGAACGGATCGGAGTCAGTCAAAAGACAGCTTGGTTGATCAACCACAAGCTCAGGGCAATGCTGAAGGACACTGCACCAGAACTTTTGACTGGAATGGTAGAAGCTGACGAAAGCTATTTTGGTGGGCGTGAGAGCAATAAACACCTCAACAAGCGCCAGAAGAAAGTAAAGGGACGTGGTACTGCGTCAAAGAAACCCGTCTTTGGACTCTTACAACGTGGCGGTAAAGTCGATGCTATTGTAGTTGGAGATACAAAAGCCAAAACCCTTCTTCCAATTATTCATGAGAAGGTCGATAGAAGTGCTTTACTGGTAACGGATGAATTTGCAGCTTACAATCAACTGCACAAAACTCATGCTCATCAAATAGTAAAACATTCTTCAGGTCAGTATGTAGATGGAATTGCTCATACCAATTCCATTGAAGGATTCTGGTCCTTGCTCAAACGTGGTGTGATTGGAACATTCCATTATGTCTCGCCACAACACTTACAACGATACTGCGATGAATTCGCCTATCGATATAACGCCAAGGATCTCGCTACCAAAGACCGTTTTGATGATACTATTCGTCGATTTGATTCGGCTCAAATAACTTACGCTGAACTAACGAAAAAGGAAACTGTGGAAGTAGACCACCAGAAAAAGTAGATCGTTGCTTAAACCAAAAATTCGATCAAAATAACTCACAAAGGAATGGGGCTTACAGAAAGTGCAGGCCCCTTCTTTTTGATCATCTACGTGCAACTAGGTATAGACACCTAAAAAAAGCCACCCAAATACATGATTTTGAGTGGCTTTCGCGAAAAATATTTTCGAATCGCTTATTCGATCACCGTCATTTCTTCCACAAGGTGGCCAGCACCCGCAAATTTGTCGATGATAAACAAGGTGTAGCGAATGTCAACTGAGATGGTGCGTTGGAGGTTCTTTTCGAACATCACGTCGCCAGACATAGCCTCCCAGTTTCCGTCAAATGCGGTACCGATGAGGTGACCTTCTCCATTGATGACAGGAGAGCCGGAGTTACCACCAGTGATGTCATTGTTGCTCAGAAAGCAAATGTTCAAATCACCATCCGTGCCATAACGTCCATAGTCTTTGGCCTTGAGCAAATCGAGCAGCTTCTGTGGTGCGTCGAATTCGAGATCTCCAGGCACGTACTTCTCGAGGATCCCATTTGCCGTTGTGTAGTACTTGTAGTAAGTCGCATCCTTGGGAACATATCCACCAACATTACCATATGTCAATCTGAGCGTACTGTTGGCATCGGGATAGTAAGCCTTGTCCGGATTCATCTTGCGCAAAGCGTCGATGTAAAGCCGCTCCGCAGTTGTGATTTTCTTGGCAGCGGCCGAACGCTGGGGATAGGTCGTCGCCATGTAGTCGCCATAGAATTCGCTGAACATCTTGTAAGCCGGATCCTTTGTCAAAGCCTTGGCTGATGGTTTGGTCAAGAAGGCATCTAGCTTTTCCTTTGACGAGAATACGCTCTTCTTAAACACAGCCGCTGCGAGCTTTTTGAAGTCGTTTTTATTCTTTGTTGCAAGTTCCTTGATGTAAGTTGGAATCTGATCATTTGGAACGTCCATGAACATCATTTCGAGGATAGATGCCATCACACTTTCGTCAACCATTGCGTCGTAGTCCTTGTAGTGACCTTCAGCCGCCCCTTTGAGGTTTTGGATCATTCCATTGAGTTTTTCAGCTGGAGCATTATCCGCCTTTAGGATGGGCTCTAACCCTTGGAAGTTTCCGGCAAACATCACCATCTCCATTCCGGTAACACCCTCCACGAAAAAGTCTCTCTTAACCTGGGTGCTTAGCAATTCCTTGTATCCTTCCTGGTACATGTCGAGCACCTTGCCATATTTCTTTTCGCGGCCCTTATCTTTCGCAACCCACTCGGCAAATGCCTTTTCTTCAGCTTCCTTCAAGCCTTTGGTGTCCAATGCCTTCAGGGCCTTCGTCATACCAATGAAGTTCTTCCAATAGTTGGATACCTGGGCATGCTTGCTGGCATACTTGATTCTAGTCGCATCGTCGCGGTTCATTCCGACTTCGTACATATCGAGCTTCTTGCGACGAACTTTGATGCGGGTAGGATATTCCTTGTCGATCTTGTGGGTAATCCCATAAGAAGAAAGGTAGCGGGTTGTTGATCCCGGGAACCCAAAGATCATGGCATAGTCGCCTTCCTTTACTCCCTTGATGTTGACCGGAAGGTGGTGTTTTGGCTTTAGCGGCACATTGTCTTCAGAATACTCAGCAGGATTGTTGTCCTTGTCGGCGTAGATCCGGAACATGCAGAAATCTCCTGTATGACGTGGCCACATCCAGTTGTCCGTGTCTCCGCCAAATTTTCCGACGGACGAAGGAGGAGCACCTACCAGGCGTACATCCTTGTACACATTGTATACAAACATGTAGTATTCATTTCCTTGGTAAAAGCTTTTTACCACAGCCACTTTTGAGCCTTTTGTATTGGCCTTGGCAATACTGTCAACCACGGGACCGATGGCTTTTTGGCGCGTATCGGCATCCATATCGTCTTTGACAACGGCAAGCACATCAGCAGTTACGTCATCCATATAGTCGAGGATGGATACATTAAATCCTGCTGGGATCTCGTCCTTCTTTTCCATGGCCCAAAATCCGTCCTTCAGGTAATTGTGATCCACGGTTGAGTTGGACTGAATCACTCCAAATCCACAGTGGTGATTCGTAAGAAAGAGCCCTTGGGAAGAGATGATCTCACCGGTACAGAAGTTTCTTCCCGGGTTTCCCAGGCCAAGGATGGCATCCTTGAGGCTAGAATTGTTGATGTCGTAAATTTCCTCGGGAGTCAATTTCAATCCCTTGGATTGCATGTCGGTGTAGTTGAGTCGCTTCACAAACATTGGAAGCCACATACCTTCGTCCGCATGGACAAAAGGAGTCGCAAATGCAAGAGCCAGAACAGCTACTACAAATTTTTTCATACGATGAGTTTTCATTAGTTGGCAAACTTAAAAAGATTGAAAAGTGAGGCTTGAAAAAAATTAATATTGGTCATTAATAGGGATAACAGGTAGAGAGAGATGAATTTGGATGTAGAGGATATCAAGGGAAACCTAGGTGAGGGCGAACTGCTTTTGGAGTACTACGGTGAGCTTCAAAATGAGATCATCCCATTCCTTTTCGAAAAGCTCGAGAAAAACCTAGAAGGCAAGGAGCACGTTACCAATCGAGCCAAGCGCATTGGTAAACTCTCGCTTGAGATTTTGCAGAATTCACTGAAATACGTTCAGAACTCGGAACTCAATAAACCTTATCGCCATGTCCTGTTCCTTCTCTTTAAGAATGGCGACCAATACGTCCTGATTTCCGGAAATACATTGAAGAAGGCCGATATGATGGACTTGCACAACAAACTGAGCAAGGTCAATCAGCTAAAAAGGGCTGAGGCAGATGAATCCTATCTCAGTGAACTCAACGAAGGAGAGCTGTCGAGTAAGGGTGCCGGCCTGGGATTATTGGAGATCATCCGAAAGACGGGCAACAAATTCAAGTATGAGTTTATCGAACAGTCACCCGAATACAGTTTCTACATTCTTAAAGTAACGTTTGGTGAGCCCTCAAACCACAAAAAGCTCGAAATTCATTCGGCCCAGGATACGCCGAGTGTGATGCTCAATAAAGTTACAGGAGAACTCAAAATCGAAGGCCGATCCATACCCCACAATGCGGTATCCTTCTACAGGCCCATCCTGGAATGGGTGGAAGATTACATCAACGATCCAGCAAGTCACACCAATGTTGAAATCAACCTGGATTATATCAATACCAGCTCAAGTAAGTGCCTTCTGGAGATGTTCAAAAAACTCGAAGGATTGCCATCGGGAACCACGGCTGAAATCGTTTGGTACTACGAAGACGGTGACGACGATATGCACGAAGCAGGTGAAGATTATGAATTGATCGTCGACATTCCGTTTAACTTTGTGGTAGTTCCTGAAAACTAGGGAGTTGAATGAGCAGTATTACAGGTATTTAGGTCTTTCGCCTGGTGCTTCGAAAAGCGAAATCAAGAAGGCATTTCGTACCAAGGTTCTCAAGTACCACCCCGACCGCAACCCGCAAGATCCACATAGTGCACAGCGCTTTCAGGAGGTGTTGGATGCCTATGATGTACTCTATTATGATAAACCCAGAAGAAGGCGAGGAATCTCCGCTCGCCAGAAGGCCAGGGAAGAGGAGGAGAAGGTACAACGAGCCAAAGAGGTTGCATGGGAGATCTATCGCGAGCGAAAGGCTATAGAGCACGCTTTTTACACCAGGATTTCCACCAGCCTGATGATGAAATATGCCAACGGCGTTTCGTTCATCTATCTCATCCTTTCCCTTCTGGTTATCCTCAATTTCTTCATGCCCTACAAGAAAATTGATGCGAGCATTCAGTCCAAGAATATGCTCTACTACTACCACCTTGAAGAAGACAAGGCCTTTCTCAATATTTGCCGGGCATCCTATCAGGTCGATCTTACTACGTTCCTTGCAGCTAAGAGAGGTGACCCCGTGACCCTGGAAGTTTCGTTTCTGTTTAACGATGTCATGCGCGTGCAATACGAGAAGGGAGATGTGAAGCGCACACTCTACCCCAGGGAATCCATCTATTCGCTTTTTCCCTTGATACCGATGTTGATGTTGATTCCCTTCCTCAACCTATTGTTCAAAGAACCCAATGTCCGCTTTTACATGTTCTTTTTCCTGACCGTTTTCATCGGTACAGTATTCCTGGCGTATATCTTTTTTGACGGTGGACGATTCTTCAGAATGATCGATGGTTATGCCTGCTGATGCTTCCTGATCATTGTGAGTGTACCAGCCACAACGGATACGATGGAAAAGAAAGAAGCGATCAAACCCCCGACCAAGGGTATGAGCAAGAGTAGAGCATAAGGAAGCCCATTCCCCACCGCGGTTGCCCGGTTTTGCTGCATATATCGCACACTTGTCCCGATATTGTAACCGCGTCTTTCATTGTAATAGTCCATAAAGGAAAAGCCATAAAAGTAGGCTGCAACAAGGAGGAGTAGAAACGGCGCAGCCAATCCGATAAAGGGAATAAGTCCGATAAAAAACAGGACGATCATCGCAATGGTCTGAAGCACTCCGTTGCGAATAGCCAACATCAATCCCCGAATGGCTTCTTTGACGAATTTGCGAAAGATGAAGGGGTAGTCCGCTCCGGTGCTGAGCTTTTCGACTCGTTCGCTCAGAAAGGCAAAAACAGGGGAAAGGAGTGCCAGTATTACACTCCCGCTGATCAAGGCAAAGGCGATGAAATAAAGTATTTTAAAAACGACCCACAGGAACCAGTAAATGAATTGATTGAGTTCATTGGCCAGGGATGGGAACCAGCCGCCTATGATTTCAATAGCCCAATTGGTAGCCATATCGCTGAGGGCCCCAACCGCAAGAATTCCGAAAGAGAAAAGTGCAATGTTGAGGATGAGGGGATAGAGGAAGTAGATACCAAGTCTGTGACGACCTATAAAGGTCATGGCTTTGCCATAATCCGAAAGGGAATTCGACAGGTTGTGAAAGAAGCTCGCCTTCGTCATGCTACCCTTCTTTTATTTGTAATTTCGCGACTCATTCGAAACTATGGACTCAATCCTTGCCATCTCGCCTATTGACGGCAGGTACGCAGGCAAAACTAAAAAACTGCAGAGCTACTTTTCCGAGTACGCACTATTCAAATACAGACTACACGTAGAGGTGGAATATTTTATCGCGCTCTGTGAGATTCCCCTGCCAGAATTGAAGGACGTTCCAAACGAAGCACATGGACAACTAAGAAGTCTGGTTTCCGACTTCAAGCCCGAAGATGCGCTGCGTATGAAGGAAATCGAAAAGGAGACCAACCACGATGTCAAGGCCGTCGAGTATTTCCTTAAGGAGAAATTTAAGAACCTTGGCTTGGAAAGCTACCTGGAGTTTATACACTTTGGTCTCACGTCACAGGATATCAACAATACCGCCGTACCTGTTTCATTGAGAGATGCATTGCACGACGAGTATTTGGTTCATCTGGACCACGTCATCGGCAAGCTCGAAAGGCTCACCGAGGAATGGAAGAATGTTCCTATGCTGGCCAGAACCCACGGACAGCCAGCGTCGCCAACCATGCTTGGTAAGGAAGTACGGGTGTTCGTTGAACGCCTAAAGCACCAGCGTCAGATGCTGGTTGAGATTCCTATTTCTGGAAAGTTTGGAGGGGCCACTGGAAACTTCAACGCCCACAACGTAGCTTATCCGGATATCGACTGGAAGGCCTTTGCCAATAACTTTTTGAAGGAGCAACTCAATATTTCTCGATATCAGACGACTACCCAGATTGAGCACTACGACAACCTCGCAGCGCTCTGCGATGGATTCCGAAGGGTGAACGTCATTCTCATAGACCTCTGTCGCGACATTTGGACCTATATATCGATGGATTATTTTAAGCAGAAGATCAAGGAAGGAGAAATTGGCTCGTCGGCCATGCCGCACAAGGTCAATCCGATCGACTTCGAAAATGCGGAGGGCAACCTAGGGGTAAGCAATGCCCTGCTCACGCACTTCTCAAACAAACTACCCATCTCAAGGATGCAACGTGACCTTACCGATTCCACCGTTTTGAGAAATGTTGGAGTTCCCGTAGCGCACAGTTTGATCTCGTTTTATTCTATTCACAAGGGATTGGGCAAGTTGCTGCTCAACAAGGACGCCTTTGATAAGGATTTGGACAACAACTGGGCAGTAGTTGCGGAAGCCATTCAGACTATACTCAGAAGGGAAGGATTTCCCAACCCATTCGAGGAGCTGAAAAAACTCACGAGGACCAATGAGTCGATCGACGAATCGGCCATTAAGTCATTCATATCCAACCTCGATGTTTCAGATGACCTGAAGGAAGAACTCAGTACCATAACCCCTCACAACTATACGGGAAGTGCCTAGTATGAAATGGACAGTGTTGTTGGCCATTCCGGCCCTTGTCGCTTGCGGTCCAAACTGCAAGGACTTTCAGTCGGGAAGCTTTAAGCTTGACGGACCTCAGTCTCAGGATATTGTGGTGGAGCGCAAGGGAAATATCCAATACGAACGCAGCGATATTGGCGGATACGAGAATCAATTTGAGCTTATATGGTTGGACGATTGCACCTACCAACTGGTGTTCATCGAATCGACCAAACCAGCATCTATAAGTCTAACCAAGGAAGATACCCTAACGGTTAGAATCACCGGCACCGATGGCGACAAATGCACCTCGATAGCCAAAATGAAGGATCTAGAATTTCAAGTAAACCAGATAAAAATCAATTCATAAAATCGACCAGTCATGGCAGACTACTATCAACAAAATCAAGAATTCAACTTTAGGAGAATACTTCCTATTGCGATCATCGTGGGGGCGTTGTTTATCCTCATTGGATCGTGGAGCAGGATGACCGAAACAATCGACGCAGGTCATGCTGGTGTGAAGTTTAAGTACTTCAGCGGACTAGACAAGGAAACCATTTACGGTGAAGGATTTCACCTTTTACTCCCTTGGGACAAGATCATCGTTTATGATGTGACTCAACAGCAATTGGCAGAAGTGATGAATGTCCTCTCGTCAAACGGATTGGAAATCAAGGTGGACGTTTCCATGTGGTTCAGACCAAAACGCGATGAGCTTGGAAAACTGCACGGAGAACTTAGAGAAGGGTATGTGAACAAGGTGGTTATCCCAGCCATTCGTTCTTCTGCCCGTATCGTTGTGGGCCGTTATACCCCAGAGGAATTGTACTCAACCAAGCGTGATGCAATCACCAACGAGATATTTGAGGAAACTGATAAAATTCTCAAAGACAAGTACGTCACTGTGGACCGAATTCTCATTCGTCAAATTGAGTTGCCTCCAACCATCAAGAATGCGATCGAGACGAAACTTAAACAAGAGCAGGAGACGCTGGAGTATGAGTTTAGACTTGCCAAGGCTACCAAAGAGGCAGAACGTCAAAAGATCGAAGCTGAAGGTAAGGCGAAAGCAAACGACATTATCAGTCGTTCTCTCACCGACAAGATTTTGACCGAAAAAGGAATCGAGGCGACGATCCGTCTTTCAGAATCACCCAACTCGAAAGTTGTTGTTGTGGGTGGTGGAGATAAGGGACTTCCGCTTATCCTGGGAGATAAGTAAGTTTCTCCAACCTTATTAATTGAAAAGGCCTGATCAAATTGATTGGGCCTTTTTTATATTCTGAATGTTTTCATAAACTCGTCATTGAATATGATGAGATATGCAGCACATGTAACCTTCTTAACTCAGCTCTTGGTAATACCATCAGTTGTTGCATTGTCCCAACCAAAGAGTGAATTCCTTGAATTCGAATACGCGAACAAAAGAAAATATCATTTGGATGGAGATTTCTATCCTAAGAGGTTCTTCTTGAGTGCCTTGACCTGGAAAAAGCCGGAATGCATGCTTTCATCTCAGGTTCAAACACTAGCAGAAACAAGTCTGAATGGGGTGTACTTAAAGGATGACAGCGTTTTTATCAAAAGTGACCACCGTAATAAGCTAAATGATCATCTCAAAAGGCTGAATGAATACATCGTTATAGACGTAATTCAAGACGCCCAATACCAATGTGGGGAACCGAATAGATTTAACAAGAGCTTAAGTTCTAGAGGTCGCTTAATGAGACCGGTTTTCAGAAACAAAATGCGGAAAGACTCTGGTGATCTTTTCATCGGAACGCTGCCGGTGGTTCCAGTCGGGAGTATTCAGTTCAGGGTATATCTGATTAAAAAGACTAGATGCGATGGAGCTTGTTGCTGTACGATTGGTTGGCATATTGAAAAGAAGCGAATTGATGACATTTTTAATAAAGTCGCTCTTAATATCGAACCGCTCATAAGGACGCCTCCTGGGTTTTATACGAAGATTCGAGATCAGGAGGCCAAAATCACAAGGAAGTACAGAATAACATACGTGCCGAATCAAACTTCATTCAATGCGCTCGAGACTCCACAACTCGATTCTCTAATCGAGCTAGGATTTGCAATAGACTCTGTAAATGTATTCTCCTTTTCATCAATTGAAGGATTGAAAGATTCAAACGAAAAACTGCATAAGGAGAGGGCTAGTAATGTTCTCAAGTTTTTTAAGAACAAACAACATACAACGTTCGGATTCAAATCGGTATCGAGATTGGCAGATATTGAGTTTATGGAACTAATCGAAAACTCACGGTTTGACTCATTATCCAAGTATTCAATTGAAGAAATAGCTCGGTTGATTTCAATTGACCGTCAGTTAAAAAAGGACCTAACTCCGATTCTCGCAAAAACGAGATTCTCTGAAGTGAAGATTGTACTCAAACAAGATCTCAAGAAAGTCTCGGCAGAAGAATTTTATTCACTAGGATACATAAAAGCATTAGAGACAAATAATCATCGAAATGCTTTGATCTTTCAAAACCTTTTGATGCAAGCGAATCCCTTTAGTGAGGCTCTTCTGTCCCATGAAGTACCAGTTAATTCAAATTTTGTAGATGTACTAAACAACTTTTGCATTTCAGTTTATCTCAACATTCTGAATGGGGAGAACCTTCAAATTAATGTCATTAGGCGATTTGAGGAATTGCTTGAGCTATCACCTAATCATGCAGTGATACGATGGAATTTGGCGGCTGTGAAACTAAATGAACTAATCATGGCCAAAACGGAGGACAATTATGACATTCGATCTAATTTGAAATCAATTTTAGCGTTGATAAAAGAAGCTGAAGACAGTGAAGATATTCCCCAGAATGTGAGAGGAAATCTGTTGGCTAAAGCCTCAATTCTTGCTAATGATCTCACTTCCGAAGAGAATACACGTTCAACTGTAAAAGCTTTGGCAAAAGCTGTGAACCGTCCGATGGATGTTCTGCTGTTGGCGCAGAAGTTTTTGTCAATGAACAGGCCATACGAAGCGGCGGAGCTTATGAATCGGTTTGTGAAAAACAAAATGCCCAAAAAAAAGGGTGCGACTGCCCCATGGTGGAGAGAACGTATATATGCTGTCTGCATCTATGCGAATTATCTGGCTGGGGGTTATGATAAATCTTCTGATCTGGTTCGGATGCTAAAGACCTTTTCAAAAATTGACCAAGACATTTTTTGCGCGACAATGAAAAGTGGAATTCTAGGAATATCGTTGCTTGAGGAACCTGGAGTAAAGCGGGCATACTGTAATTCTTGCATGGATTAGTCCAATCGACTTTCTTTCTCCTTTGCCTTGATGCAAAGGAGCGAAAATCAAGGCTAGGGATTCTTAGGTCTTGCGATTCCTTGTGCGATCTAACCTCGGCCGGGTGATCTCTTCGCTCTGCTCAGAGCTTCCCGGTTTCGCTAAGATCCCACGGCAGTCCTCAGACCCTCGAATCCAAGGCCACGAGATTTTTCTTTGTCAAACTTTCTTTTTGACGGCCCCAAAAGAAAGTTTAGGAAAATTTCTAAAGGAAAAACTATCGATCTAACAACATAACGTTTGAAGCCTGGTCGACGCTAAAGTCGCTCCAGGCTTTTTCGTATGTGAATGACACGCAACAGGAAGTTCGCACGTTTGCCACCCAAGTCAACCCAAGATCATAGGCCATCGAGGTGATCGTCGGATTGTGAAAGAAGATCATGGCATTACCCACATCATCCGGCAAATTGCGAATAGTCTCCACAACTTCTGAAGTGTCGCATAAGTAGAGGTCCGGATTCACTTGAATTCCATGCTCGTCGTATCCGATGCCTTGTGCAAAGAGTCTGGCTGTCTCGTGGGCCCTTTTCGCTGTACTACTCACGATGATATCCGGCATAAACCCGGTGTTTGCAATACGCCCGGACATTTCATGAGCATTTCTAATTCCACGCTTCGAAAGTGGCCGATCATGGTCCCTCAAATTGGGGTGATCCCAGGAAGATTTTGCATGTCGGACAAGTATAATATTGGGTTTCAACGTCATCTGGATAAACAAATCTCTGTTAAAAATTCGAACTGGCCTAGGTTCCAGAGAGGGTCGCTGTCCTCTTTCTTTGTTCAAACTCGAAGGGGGATGTTATCATTTCTGATTAAAAAGAAGGTTACTGAAGAGCAAATTGCGGCTCACTTTGTTCAGCACATCGTCCAAATGGTAGAAGAGGGGTTCGGTGACATCGCCGACCTCGTCAATCAGGATCCCGAGTTTGAAACTTCACCAAATATTTCTGCCGAAGACTACGACAAATTCATGTTGATCGTGGTTTCGGGTAACCTGTTGTACGTACCCAAGCACTTCCATGATTACCAGGATGTGCGCATCATGGATTCTATCACAAAGCTGTTGGCCGCATCCTTTGGAGTAGCCAATGACAAGCTCAAAGAGGTGATCTCATCCTATCAGAAGTTCTTCTCCAAGATCAATCACCCATCCAAGAACGTTCACTACGCCATGTCGAAGGCTGTATTCTTTAAGTATAACCTAAACGATCACCAGGATGAATACTTTAAGAAGATGAATACGCCGAATCCAATTTTTCTCAATAGGATGAATGACATCATCTCCAACTTCATCTGGGATTGGGAGGCAATCCAAAGCGAATACAAGATCGTTTCTTAGACTAGGACCAGCTGAAATGCTCGTCTGCCATTTGGAAAACCTCGTTTCCTATGGCCAGCGCTGCCGTGGCTGCTGGTGAAGGTGCATTGAGCACGTGGATCGAATCCTCCGTGTACTCGATGCGAAAGTCGTCCCGGGTATCTCCTTGCTGGTTGAGCAACATCGCCCTCACCCCTGAGCGACCGGGTTTGATGTCATCCATTTCGAGGCTTGGGATCAAACGACGAAGCCCTTTCAGGAACCTCCTTTTTGAAAAGGCGCGTATTTGCTCTTCAATTCCAAATGAGATATTGCCAAAAAACAACTTCCATGTTCCGAGGTAACTCAGGGCATCCCATGTATCCCGCAGGCTGAAGTCCGTCTTTTTATACCCTTCTCTTTTAAACGTAAAAACAGCCGAAGGGCCACATTCAATTTCCCCGTCAGTCATCCTGGTAAAGTGCACGCCCAGAAATGGAAAGGCCGGATTGGGAACAGGATAGATCAGGTGTTTGACCTTCTTCTTGCCTTTCTCAGTTAATTCATAGTAGTCTCCTCTGAAGCCTACCACGCGTTCTTTGATTTTTACCCCATCCTTGTGAGCCAGGCGATCGGCTTGAAGTCCTCCGCAAAAAATCAGTTTTTTTCCTTTGAAATGGGTGTCGTTTACCGTGACGATATTGATGCCCTCCTTTCGGTCGAAGCCTTTGGCCTCATGATTCACCAATACTTTGCTATCAGGTTGAATCTCCTGGATCAGTTCGGCTAACTTCCGAGTGGTTGCCTTGAAATCGATGATGCCGGTACATCCAACCCTCAATCCGGCAATGCCTTCGCAGTAGGGTTCTATCTCCTTGATTTGTTCTGGTCCGATCTTCTCGATATCCTCTACACCATTGGCCATACCATTGTTGTAGATCTTTTCCATGAATTCGAGCTCGTCCTCCCTTGTAGCGACTATGAGCTTTCCGCAGATATCGTGTGGAATGTTGTGTTCCTTGGCAAAGGCAACCAGTTCACGTCTTCCCTCTACACAGTTCTTGGCCTTTTTGGATCCGGGATTATAATAGATTCCCGAGTGGATCACCCCGGAGTTGTTTCCGGTTTGGTGCGGGGCAAGGACATCCTCTTTCTCGAGGACCAGTACCTTGAAATCAGGTTTGTTTTTCTGGATTTTGTAGGCGCTAGCGAGTCCTACAATACCTCCTCCGATGACAATGACATCATAGAGGGTCTGATGCTCTCCCACATTCGAAAATTTGTGCAAATATAGTTCCTAGGATGAGGCCGTGTTGGCTAACGCCTGTTCGTTTTTTGGTACAATGAGCAGTAGGATAAATCCCACCACAAAAAACAGGATGATCACCAGTACGGAGTTGCGCATATCGCCGGTGATCCCCTGGATGAATCCAAATGAGAACATGCCCACAACGATTCCGAGCTTTTCGAGCACGTCATAAAAGCTGAAGTAGGAGGCTGTGTCTTTGGTTTCCGGAAGGAATTTGGCATAAGTTGACCTGGACATGGATTGGACCCCTCCCATGACAAATCCCACAATTGCAGCGAGTATATAAAACTCAACCGGCGTATGAATAAAGTAGGCGAGCATACAAACGAATACCCAGATGAAAAGAACCACTTTTAGCACGGTCAGATTATTTGTCTTTTTGGACATCCACGAAAAGAAATATGCCCCAACACTGGCAATCAATTGAATGATAATAATGCTTATGATCAGGCCGGATTTATCGCCTTCCGGCCAATCGATTTCTGCATTGGCAAAGATCACGGCCATGAGCATGACCGTCTGAACCCCCATGCTGTAGACAAAGTATGCCCATAGGTATCGCTTCAACCTGATAAGCGTCCTAAACTCCTTCCAAACTTTGTAAAGTTCCCGAAATCCTTTTGTAAGGATGTTTCCCGCCTCCTTGTGTACGCGCCTTGTCTCCGGGAGGTTCCAATAGGTATACTGTGCAAATCCGGCCCACCATATTCCAACAGTCAGAAAGGACCAGCGCGCATTCATTTCAAACACCTGGATGGCAACCAGGTTGCTCACAAGCAGGATAACACTACCTATATATCCCAAAGTATAACCCTTGGCGGATATCCGGTCGTGGTCTTTTGGTTCTGCAATTTCGGGCAGGAAGGCATTGTAGAATACTATACTTCCCCAGAAGCCAATACTGCCCAGCAACATGAGTAGCACACTCCATTCGAAGTACTCCATATTGAAGAAATAGAGTCCGGCGCAACTAGTAGCTCCGAGGTAACAGAAGATCTGAAGGAAGAGCTTTTTTCGCCCCGAGTAATCTGCAATTCCTGAAAGAAGTGGGGCGAGCACTGAAACAACCAGGAAAGAAGCCGCAAAAACGTAGGAATAGAATTCCGTATTGATGAATTCCTTTCCAAAGAAGTAGACGAAATCGGTCATTTTCCCATTCAATAACCTGCTGGAATGAACCGCAACGTTGCTGTAGAATATTGGGAAGATGGCCGAGGTGATCACAAGAGGGTATGATGAGTTCGCCCAATCATAGAACGCCCAGGAGTTGATGATCCTTTTATTTCCTTTTTCCATGAATAGAGATGCTTACCCTTCGATTCTCCGCTCGTCCTTTTTTGCTGTTGTTTGTGGCTATCGGTCTCGATTCTCCTTTGAACTCACGTTGAATCGAATTTGACTCGAAGCCTCTCGAAAGTAAATATTTTGAAACGGTTTCCACCCTCCTTTTCGAGAGGTCCAAATTGTAAGCGTCGGAGCCAAGGGAGTCCGTGTGCCCGGTAAGCAAGACATTGTATGATCGAATACCTTCGATATCGCTGATTGAATCGAGGTAGGTCAGTTCGGGTTTCATTAATCGATGTTTGTCAAAACCAAAGTAGACCGGCCTCAAGGAAATGGAATCCTCATTCCGGAGTATTGTTGCGTCGCTGGTGTCTCTCTCTAACAACTGTGATTTCATTTCAAGTGGAACCACAATCACATTGTCGACGAAATAGTAGGTGTACCATCCAGGACGGATGGCGCCGGTAAAATTTGGGTTGGCTATTTTGTTTACCCTGTCTGCCCTGCTGAAATTTCCGATGACAATATAACGCTCGCCACCCCTGGCTTCAAATTCTCCGTCGATCGTTACCCATTCATCCATATCGTCCAGAATACCCTTTTTGTTGGCGATAGAGGTACTGCGAAACAAGGGTTCCCAAGCGCGTATCCTTGGGTTATTCATACTTAAATGGATGTCAAGACGATCGGTGAAGTATGGGCTGTTGTCGGCAAGGACATCCATAGCCACATAGTAGGTTTGGCCCTTCTTAAGACTATCGGTGAGCTTGGCGGCGATATATTCCACCACTTTATTGTAGTGGCCAAAATTGATCAGTCCGGCATATCCCTGCCCACCTTTGGCCAGATTCCATGATCCGCGGCACTGAGCATTGTAGTATTCCGGAGTGCCTGAGTTGGCAGAGAACCAATCCTTTGTCAAACTGAATTGACCGATCTGGGTTGGGCAGTCATAAAAAAGCTCAAAACCCGGATTTGGAACCAGATTTTGAGCTTGAATATACGTTGTGCTTAATAGGAAGAGGGCTACGAGGCGCAATGCTAGAGCACTCTAAAGACTACCCTTCTGTTTTGAGCTCTTCCTTCTGCAGTGGCGTTTTCGGAAGTTGGCTCGTCACCACCCTTGCCGGAATAGTTGATCCTGTTGGCATTGATTCCAAGCAGTGAAGTGAGGTATGCATATACCTTTCTGGCTCTCTCATCGGCAACTGCAGGATTCTCTGCATTGTCCGTGTGACCATTCACCTCTATTTTATATTCGGGATTGGCCGACATCAGAGCTGAAATTGCTTCGAGGTCTGCTTTGTGATCTTCATCGAGGTTGGATACATTGTAGTTGTAGTGAAGGATCTTCAACTCGATTTTTTCGGCGTCCGTTCCTTCGTGACCTTCGGAAACGTTTTTGGTATAAACGATATTCAACTGCGGTCCATCGTCTTTCTTGATTTGACAGTCGCATCCCTCGCTAAGCAACGCAAGAGGAATGATGCTCACGTCGTCCACGAAATAATAAGCGTCCCTGGTTTGCGGCTGAGTGTATTCCCTGGAGCGCTTCATCTTGCCCGGAGTAATAGAACTCTGGGGAGCAAAGTTTCCAATGGTCACGTAGCGCTCTGTACCTTCTGCTTTGAAGACATTACACATTGTTACCCAATCATATGTCTCCTCAATTTTCACCCCATTGGATGGAAGCAGTTGAGGCTTGATATCATAGTTTTCAATATCCTTCAATTTGATAGCCTTGGACGAGAGATACATTCCCACCGTATTGACACTGTATTTTGAAATGTCCGACAGACTCACATTCATCTTGATGCAGTACTTCTTACCGGGAAGAAGTTTTTTCATGAGTTTGGTCTGAATAAAGGTCCTCGGAGATTTTTCCCTTTCGCTATATGCAAGAATTCCTGCATAGTTTTCTCCGTCTTTTGTTTCACTGCGTCCTTTGACATTGTCGGGGACCGTTACCTCCTTTTTGGCGCTGGAAGTAAATAAGTCGGCGTCTTCGCAACCTTCGGGAACATTCCACATGGTGACATTGTCAAACTGACCGAGATATTTCACCTTGCTGTCGAGTTCTTCGAAGCTTCCATTGGTGACCTTATTGTTTTGGCCAAATGACCATGTAGCAACCACAGAAACCATCAAAATGGCTGTAATTTTTTGAATCATTATCGTCTGTTTAATGTTGAATTAGAAACGCGCCTCGAAATTAGCATTTTCAATGCACGCATCGTGTAATGAGCACAAAATGTGCCATTGCGCTGGGAAGTTGGGTGATAAGAATGAAAAATGAGAAGAAAAGGACGGACTATCCGCGCTGATCAATTTCGGTTGGTTCTGCTTTACTGTAAGCCGGGCACCGCTCATGGCTTTTACATGAACTGAGGACGAGGGCGCAAAATGCGATTAATAAGAATATAGAAGCAGCTTTCCTCATTCGGATAAATTTGTACAAATATATATAGAATCGAACGCTGTCGTCACTTTCTGGAGTATCACGCGTTACATTTTATAAACACGGCTTTTTTGAGAACTCGCACAATCATACTCTTAATACTCACCGTATTATGGGCTTTCTCATGCCGGGACAAGGGGCTGATTCCAAGTGTTGAGATACTCCAGCCACAGAGCGAACTCGAATACAACGTTGGTGATACCATTCATATTGTCGCAAATGTGGTAGATGACGCCGAAACGCTCGAAATGAGCCTTCGCCTTGATGACAACAATCTATCTCCTGTTGGGCCGATTGACAAATCCTCCCTGGTAGCAGGGCAGACGTATGAGGCCGATTACATCATTCCGGAAACGGTCACAAAATCCGGGCTATACTACATAAGGCTTGGCGCCAAAGACGAGAAGCAGACATCACATGATTTTCTTAGGATATATGTCACCGGTGGCTTTGATGAACCTCCTACCGTATTTGTAATGGAAGACGGTACATCAAATACGACGGTCAAAAAGATAACGGAAGCGGGTGAAGAAACCGTTTTCTCATTTACCGAAAGAATAGAGAGCACCGAATGTCTGCAGGATGAACCCCTCATTTTCTTCGTAGATGAAGACCCCTATCGACTGTCGTGTTATGATTATGAGGAAAATGAAATCGCCTGGGAAAAATCTCAGAGTGATCTAGCACCCAGCCCATACCATACATTCGTCAGGTCCCAAAATGGAATGATACATCACGCAACGAGGGATGGAAGGTACTCGTCGTACAGAACAACCGGACTCCCTTTTACCACCATAAACTTTCTGCTGAACGAGATAGCAACCATGGCCTGCTTCGCAGACGATTTTGTCTACTTGAGGAGAGAGGAAACCGTAGGGACTGACGCTTATTTGCATATTGCCAACGCATCTACTTCGGGATATATTTCCGAGCGTGTTCTGAATAATCCTTCAGAATGGTTCGCCCCTTATGGAGAGGATGTTCTCATCTTCGAAAAGTCCGGCTCGTCAACAAAAGTGGTATTGTACGATTTTTCCGAGGACCAATTCCTGGATTTTAAGACGATTGCCCGCGAGATAGACGACTATCAAAACCTCTACGAGCAGAACGTTTGGTATTCGAGTTCCCAAATTATCTATGACTACGATTATGTCAACAATGCCACGGTGAGCTATACTCCTCAGATATCATTTGGGGACTTCCAGGTACGAGATAAGCTACTCTTGGTTTGGAACCAGTCCCAGGTAGCCTTGTACGATTTAGAAAATATGGATGAATTGATCCGTTACAGTGCCTCCAACAAGATCGTTGGAGCTCACATTAGCGCTCTTTGACCACGCCCATTTTCGAATATTTCTTCACCCGCTCGTCAAGCAACTTCTCGGTGGTGAGTTTGTCCAACCTTTTGAGCTGTTTCTGGATGTCGGCTTTTACATTAGCAAAAGTCTTGTCGTAGTCTGTGTGTGCTCCACCTATAGGCTCGGGGATGATGCCGTCGATGAGCTTGTTTTTGAGCATGTCTTCGGCCGTAAGCTTAAGCGCTTCGGCGGCTGTTTCTTTATAATCCCAGGTTCTCCAGAGTATGGTCGAACAGTTTTCCGGTGAGATCACAGAGTACCATGAGTTTTCGAGCATGGCGATGTGGTCACCAACTCCAATGCCCAAAGCACCTCCGGATGCTCCTTCACCGATGACAATGCATATGATTGGCACCTCGAGTTGTGCCATTTCAAACAGGTTTCTGGCGATTGCTTCGCCTTGCCCTCGCTCTTCAGCTTCGAGGCCTGGATAAGCCCCGGGAGTATCGATGAGCGTGATCACGGGCTTGCCAAATTTTTCGGCCAATTTCATAAGGCGGAGTGCTTTTCTGTAACCCTCCGGATTTGGCATTCCAAAGTTTCGGTACTGGCGCATTTTGGTGTTGATACCCTTTTGCTGTCCAATGAACATAACTGTCTGATCGTCGATCATGCCAAAACCTCCAACCATGGCTTTGTCGTCCGCAAAGTTGCGGTCGCCGTGCATCTCAATGAAGTTGCCGTCTGTAATGGCTTCGATGTATGCCAGGGAGTATGGTCGATCCGGATGCCTGGAGACCTGAACCCTCTGCCAGGGAGTGAGTTTTTTGTAGAGCTTCTTCCTGGTTTCTATGATCTTTTTCTCGAGCCCTTTGACGATGTCGTTTACATTGACATCATCATTTTTTGCGTTGAGCTCTTTGGCGTTGTCAAGCTGATCTTGAAGCTCTTTCAGCGGTTCTTCGAAATCGAGGTAATTGGACATGCTTCAAACTTTGAGTAGTCGGCAAAATTATAATTTTTGGTATTGGCCATTTTACTACTTTTCGCCACCTGAGATCATGCTTTTATTCCCAAATGCCAAGCTCAACCTCGGCCTTTTTGTAGGTCGGAAAAGGCCCGACGGCTTTCACGATCTCAAGAGTATTTTCATTCCGATTGACCTGCATGATTCTTTGGAGATTACAAGCTCCGCCGAATTCCAACTTCAGGTTATGAATGTCGAGGTTTCGGGGCCCGCGAACGACAATCTCATCACAAAAGCATTTGAATTGATGAGTAGGGAATACGGAATACCACCGGTGAGAATCTCATTGGTGAAGCGCATACCAATGGGTGGGGGACTGGCGGGCGGATCATCCAATGGAACATTCACCTTGCTTGGGTTGAATGACCACTTTAATCTCAACTTACGTCGTGAAACCTTGATGGAGCATGCTGCAGAACTGGGCAGTGACTGCCCTTTTTTCGTGGTAAACGATTGGACAGTTGTGGAAGGAAGAGGTGAACAGGTGACAAGGATAAAAGGCCTGAATGAAATCGACATTTGCCTTGTCCAACCCCAAATCCATATCAGTACCGGAGAGGCTTTTGAGGGTATAGACCAAAGAGAGGAGCTCCCATCTTTTGATCCATTGCCGCCATTGAAAGAATGGCGAGATCACTTTGCAAATGATTTCGAAAAGGGAGTGTTTGCGAAGTATCCTGAGTTGAGTGATATTAAGCAGAGTCTCTACGATCAGGGAGCTTCTTATGCCTCGCTCACTGGAACAGGTTCTTGCATCTACGGAATATTCGAAGAGCAAAGAAATCTTTCTCTTCCTGCCAAATTCACTTGGCATCGCCCCCTTACTTAGGAGCGCGGGTAAAGATGTAGATGGACAAGAAGGTGAAGATGATATTTGGGATCCAAGTAGCAATGAAGGCATTTACACCGGCATTGGTAGCATAGACAGAGCTAACTTTCATCGACATGATGTAGGTCACAGCTACAAGTAGCCCAAAGGCAAGGTGAACACCTAAACCGCCGCGAACCTTTCGACTCGAAACCGATACGCCGATTAAAGTCAGGATATATGTTGAAAAGGGCAGAGAGGATCGGGTATGCTTTTCGATCTCATAGTACGCTACATACTGCGAGCCTTCCTTGCGTTTCTTGTCGATGTAGTCATTGAGTTGATCGTAGTCCATCACTTGCGTATCAGAGTCTATACGGCGCTCAAGATCCTCCGGTGAGAAATTGAACCCGTCCATCAATTTTGGCCCTTCAACCACCAACTCCTTTTCACCATCAAATATCCTGGTCTGGTAGTTTCGAATGATCCACTGGTTGGTAGAAGTATCCCATTTCGCCTGATCACCCAAGATCTTCTTTATCAGGCGACCGTCCTCCCAAATCTCATAAGAGAACTTCTGTCCGATATCCTTGTCGGCATTGTAGGATTCGAAATAAATGAACTCATCTGGTTTCACCATTTTATGGATGTCACGCTCAAAGTTTCTGTAGGGTGAACGGATATAGAGTTCTTCGAAAGCAATCCTGTCTCGGTTGGCATGTGGAATGATCCAGTGATTCAGCACTAATGCAGTAAGAGCAAGCAAAGTAGAGGCGATAAAATATGGTCTCAACATTCGATTGAAACTCACACCCCCGTTAAGAATGGCCACAATCTCGGAGTTGCTGGCCATCTTGGAGGTAAAAAAGATCACGCTGATGAAGATGAGGAGCGGACTAAACAAGTTCCCGAAATAGATGACGAAGTTTAGGTAGTAGTCGAAGATGATTTCCCCAAGCGTTGGATCGTGCTTGATGAAGTCGTCAATCTTCTCCGACACGTCAAAGACGACCGCGATCATCATGATGGCACTCAGGATGAAGAAGAAGGTCGCCAGGAACTTCTTGATGATGTATATGTCGAGCTTTTTGATCAAAGCCGTCGCTTGAGTTTTTTAAGCACTTCGTTTTTCCAATCGCTAAACGTGCCCTCTTCGATCTTGGTACGTACTACGCGCATCAATTCAAGATAGAAACACAGGTTATGGATGCTGGCAATCTGCGGGCCAAGCATCTCCTTGGCCACAAAAAGATGCCTCACGTAGGCTTTTGAATAATAGCTATCCACAAAGGAAGTGCCATGGGGGTCGAGAGGGCTGAGGTCATTCTCCCATTTTTTATTCTTCAGGTTGATGATACCCTCCCAGGTGAATAACTGGCCGTTGCGTGCGTTTCGGGTTGGCATCACGCAGTCGAACATATCGATACCCAAGGCGATATTTTCGAGTAGGTTGACCGGAGTTCCGACACCCATAAGATATCGAGGCTTGTCCTCCGGAAGAATCCCGCAAACCTCTTCCGTCATTGCATACATTTCGTCTTCGGGCTCGCCCACAGACAAACCACCGATGGCATTGCCGTGGCAATTCTTGGATGCGATATACTCTGCCGATTGCCTTCGCAAGTCAGAATAGGTCGAACCCTGAACAATGGGAAACAGGGCCTGTGCATATCCGTATTTGGATTCTCCGTCTTCGAAGGCTGTGATACATCTGTCCAGCCATCGATGCGTCAGATGCATAGAGCGCTCGGCATACTTATAGTCGCAAGGGTAGGGAGTGCACTCGTCAAAAGCCATAATAATGTCGGCACCAATTGTTCTTTGAATCTCTATGGCATTCTCCGGGGTAAGGAAATGGCGTGTACCATCAATATGTGATTGAAACTTGACTCCCTCCTCGGTGATTTTTCTCTTTTCGGCCAAGGAATAGACCTGATATCCACCACTGTCGGTCAGGATGGGCAAATTCCAATGTATGAACTGATGAAGTCCGCCCGCTTTTTCGAGCAAGTCAAGCCCGGGTCTCAATAGCAGATGGTAGGTGTTCCCAAGGATTATCTGAGCCTTAATATCATTTAGAAGAACCGACTGCTCTACAGCTTTCACGGTACCAACTGTCCCAACCGGCATGAAGATCGGAGTCTGGATCACACCATGGTCAGTGTGCAGTGAGCCTACCCTGGCGTTCGACCCGGAATCCTTATGCGCTATCTCAAATTTCAAGGTGCCAAAGATAGTTTTTGCAGAAGGGACAATCTACTCTCTTGGAATGGTTGTAGGCTGATTGCAGTGCGGTTTGTGAATAACTTGGTATTTTCATGCTTCCATTGGCGCCATTTCGTGTCAATTTTGATTTCGGCTATGGAAATTCTTGAAATCGTGTTCTATGCCTTTCTTGGCTTTCAACTGGTCTTGCTCATTGCATTTGGATTGAGACTTGCGATCAAGAAGCATTCGGAATCTGAAATCAAGTTTGGTCTTCCACTTTCGGTGATCATTTGTGCAAGAAATGAAGCTTCCAACTTGCTCAAGAATCTGCCCCTTGTTCTGGATCAACACTACGAACCATTTGAGGTCATCGTTGTGGACGATGCATCCACCGATGACACACCGCAGATATTGAAGGCATTCCAGGTAAAGTATCCAAATCTTCGCGTGGTTACTCTTCTAGAAAACGAACGTTTTCTTCTGAGTAAGAAATACGCCCTCACTTTGGGAATCAAAGCGGCGGGAAGCGAGAACCTCGTGCTCACGGATGCGGATTGCAAACCGAACAGCACCGATTGGCTCAAGCGCATGGCAGGCCAATTCAGTGTAGGGAATGACATCGTATTGGCCATGGGGGCTTATGAGAAAAACAAGGGATTCCTCAATAAATTGATACGCTACGATTCACTGTCGATCGCCATGAACTACATGGGGTTTGCGCTCAATGGGCTAACATACATGGGTGTGGGACGAAACCTGGCTTACAAAAAGCAGTTGTTTTTTGACAACAAGGGATTTGCGAGCCACCAGCACATTCGATCTGGCGACGACGATCTTTTCATTTCCGAAGTGGCCCCAAAGTCTAAAGTGGCGGTTCTGTTTGATGAAAATGCCAGTACCGAAAGTGAGGCCAAAAGGAGCTTCACGGAGTGGAAGGATCAAAAGGCAAGACACCTCACCACCTCCGTACGATACAAATGGTATATCCAAATGCTCCTAGGGCTTCAGTCGCTCACCAAGTATGGGCTGCACCTTTCATTCATCGTACTCATATTGTTTAACCCTCAGAATCACATTGCAATTGGAAGTTATGTGCTTTACTGGCTGATTTGGATGGCCATTTTATACCGTCCAATGAAGCGATTTCAATCACTGGATATTTTGCCTTTCACGATTGTCGCCGAATACATACTTTTAGCGCTCTATCCGATATTTGCCTTCAGATCGATGTCCTTTAAAACCAATATGTGGAAGAGTTGATCGACCGCCTTTCCGACAAGGCCAAGCGAGACTACAAACTCGTTAGGCGTGCCCTCGACGATAAAGACCAACAGGCCTATTCGGAGATTATGGGGCTTTATCGAGACCCCTTGTACTTCATGCTGCGAAAAATGGTCAAGAATGATGTCGATGCCGAAGACCTGACCATCGAGGCTTTTGGAAAAGCCTTCAAACGACTTGAGCAATATACGCCTCACCATGCCTTCAGTACCTGGCTTTTTAAGATTGCAACCAATAACTGCATTGACTTTTTAAGGAAGAATAGGGCCAAAACCGTGAGCATTGAGGGAGAATACACCGATGATGATGGCGATCATGTGAGAATAGAAGTCAAGGATTCCGGACTCACCCCGGAAGAGAAGGCGATCAAGGATCAGAAGATAAAACTCATGCGAGAAGTAGTTGCTACCCTGAAGCCTCGGTATCGCATGATTATCGAATTGCGCTTCTTCAAAGAGTTCTCATACGAGGAGATTTCCAAGGAAATGGATATCCCACTTGGAACGGTCAAGGCACAGTTGTTCAGAGCCAAGGAATTGCTTTTTGAGATTCTCAAGGATCGAAGAGAAAAAATATGATCTACCCGCGGATCGGGCATTACTTTCCAAATCTTTCGGGATCACAACACGGCCAATTGGAGCAGTTTGGTGCGTTGATCGTGGAGTGGAATGCCAAGGTCAACCTCATTTCCAGGAAGGACGAAGACAATTTGGAAGTGAGACATCTGATCCATTCATTGAGCCTGATGAAGACGGTGGATTTCAAATCCGGAAACCTTGTTCTCGACCTCGGAACGGGCGGAGGATTTCCAGGTATTCCATTGGCCATCGCATATCCGGAGGTCGAGTTTTTGCTGGTCGATTCGATCAAAAAGAAGGTCGACACGCTTCAATCGATGATCGGCTCACTTGGACTAAAAAATGCACGCGCACTGCATTCAAGGGTAGAACATTTAAAGGCAAGCCCTGACTCTGTTGTTACCCGGGCTGTTGCTCCACTGCTCAAACTTCATCATTGGACGCGGGGTATGAAATCCATAAGGAAAGTGTGGGCGCTTAAAGGGGGTGACTTGACGGAAGAAAAACAAGTCCTTCCGAAGCAATGTGAGGAATATGCTTTGAGTGATTGGTTTGAAGAGGAATTCTTTGAGACAAAAAAGATCATCTCCTTTGCCCCCTAGACTTCCTGGAGTGTAACCATCTCCCGGTAGACTCCTTCCGATGATCCCATCAACATCTGATGTGTGCCTTCTTCCACAACTGTTCCATGACTCATCACGATAATGTGATCGGCATTGCGGATAGTGGAAAGTCGATGGGCAATGACAATAGACGTCCGGCCCTTCATCAACTTGTGCAAGGCATCTTGAACAAGCTTTTCAGATTCTGAATCGAGTGCAGAGGTGGCTTCATCCAGAATCAGAATCTTTGGATTTCGCAATACAGCCCTTGCGATAGCAATGCGCTGTCGTTGACCACCAGACAATTGAACACCGCGCTCACCAACAAGGGTGTCGAGGCCCTCAGGAAATTTGGAAATAAACTCCATTGCGTTGGCTTGTTCAGCAGCCTGAACCACTGCTTCCTCGGACGCATTGGGATTTCCATAAAGGATATTCTCCCGGATCGACCCACCAAACAACAACACATCTTGCGGAACATAGGCCATAGACCCTCTCAAGGCAGTTAGATCAAATTCGTCTATGTTTTTTCCATCGATGGTTATGGCTCCCGAAGACGCTTTGTAGAATCGATAGATCAATCCAGCGATGGTGGATTTACCAGCACCACTTGGTCCGACAATGCCCAATATCTGCCCCTCTTTGATGCTAAAGGAAAGACCATTGAGTACTGCTATGTCCGATCGGGTAGGGTAGGCAAATTCTACATTGTTGAATTCGATGTGACCCAAGACCGGCTGACCTCCATTGGCTTCAAAGTCGATGGCCTCGCCTTTTTCTTCCATGATCTCTGCCAGGTGCTCAGTGGAGCCAACGGCCTTCACCAACTGGGAATATAGCTCAGCGATACCTCCGATAGAACCCCCAACAAAGACCGTATATAATACAAATGAAAACAGGTCTCCACCCGAGATGTCACCTCCCTCTTTGAGCAGAAGTCCGTACCAGATCACCCCGATGATCGAACCAAACAATCCGAAGATGATGAAGGAAACGAAGGTTCCCCTATAAATGGCTGCACGCATGGCAACCTTTACGATGTCTGAGACAACATTTCCATAACGATCGCGCTCGTAGGACTCATTGGTAAATGCCTTCACATTCTGGATGCCCTGGAGACTCTCTTCAACTATGATGTTGGAATCCGCAACTTTTTGCTGGGTTTCCTTTGACAGCCGTCTGATATACCGTCCAAAGACCACGGCCACAATGGCAATGATTGGGACGATCGCCAACATGAACAGCGTGAGCTGAACAGAAATAAAGGAAAGCATCACAACACCGCCGATGATGGTGATGGCTTGTCGAAGGAACGAGGCGGAGGTTGTTGTGAATACCGATTGCAACAAGCTTAGGTCGGTTGAGATACGTGAATGGAGCTCACCTACACGTCGCTTGTTGAAGAAGGTCATTGGGAGGGTGACCAAGTTGGAAAATGTCGCCACGCGCATATCCGCCAATGTCTTTTGCGATACATACTCAAATAGGTATATCCTCAGGAAGGAAAAGATAGCGTTGAGCAGAAAGATGCCAAGTAAGACCAGCCCTAATTCATTGATACGCTCCAGGCTCGATTCATCGAAGATTCTTCCGATAAGCAGGGGGAAGGCCAGCATTGTAACCGATGAAAGGCCAAGGAACATCAATCCCAGACCAAATGTCCATTTATATGGCCATAGGTATTTATACAAACGAAGTATTCGCTTGATACCCGGTCTCGATGATTTTTCTTCCTCTTCTTCCATTGGGGCGCCAAAGATAGCTGGCGTTTGATTGGTCGATTCATAGGCCAAAATATTTTTTCAAAGTCTGCATTCATATTCGATTAGAAAAGAATACATTTGCAAACCCAAATTTTGGGACAAAAAGACAGTCAAAATGAAACGCACATTTCAACCTTCGAATAGGAAAAGAAGAAACAAGCACGGTTTCAGAGAGAGAATGGCCTCCAAGGACGGAAGGAAAGTATTGGCTCGTCGCAGGTCCAAAGGCCGCAAGAGATTGACCGTTTCGGATGAAATTCCGAAAAAGGGCAACTAAAAGCATTGATAAGCCTCCCAATCCGGGAGGCTTTTTTTTACTCGAAAACTGACGAATACTGATTCAGGTACTTTGGCTTGAGTAGATTGTGACTGCCTTCGATTATCACAATTTGATCTGGCGTAAGTGCCCTATTTGCCTTTTCTCTCACCGGCAACCCAATGACTTTGTCGTGTTCGCCGAAAACCAGGGTTAACCCTATTTGATGTTCTGTGCGAATCGATTCTAATTTCGCCAGATCGGGATCAAATTCTGATAGGGCCAACCAATTGTCCAATACCAGGTTTTTCCCCCTGTCACCTTCCATGTGCTTTTTGGCAAACTTGATTCGCGAGCGTGGAGCCAGTTTGAAAACTCTTACAAAGCCTGTCAAAAAATTTGTTAGCCTATTGGATCCGATAACCCATCGATATACGGCCCTCATAGGCGGGACGTTGAGCATTGTTCTGTTCCAAAACTGTTTGAGAATTCCATCCGGAGCGATCAGGATTAGCTTGTCCACGGTATGCCCAAATTGTGTGACAAAGTTCATGGCATAACGCCCTCCGAGAGAATACCCCAGGACGGTAATATCCTTCAATTCTTCTCTTTCTATCAACTGGGACATGATCTCTTTAAACTCGGACTTAAGCAATGGTTGATTCGGGATCCGGGAAGATGGAAAATGACTGTCTCCGTGAAAGAAAAGATCAAGCATGTACAAGGTATAATCGGGAAGCCATTCCTCTAGAAATTGGAGCTGCTCTGATGATTGGCTATAACCATGAAAAACGACCATTTGTCTCGATCCATTACCCGCTTTTAAGTAATGCATTTGCAGTGAGTTAGTTCCGACTTTGTGCTTTTGAACATCCATTGCGGATATTGTTAAAAGTTTTTCCCTGTCTTGGTGGTTTTCCCGGGTCAAATGTGACTATTTTCGCCGGAATTTATTCTGTACCAACGCATACGAAAAGGACCAAGCCTATGCCTAAAGATGCTTCAATAAAAAGAATTCTAATCATCGGCAGCGGCCCAATCGTTATCGGCCAGGCTTGCGAGTTTGATTACTCCGGATCACAAGCCGCCCGATCCCTGAAGGAAGAAGGTATTGAAGTAGTCCTGATCAACTCCAATCCGGCGACGATCATGACAGATAAGGTCACGGCCGACAAGGTATACCTCGACCCACTTGAGCCGGAGTCCATCGAGAAGATCCTCGACGAAAATGAAATTGATGCTGTTCTCCCAACCATGGGCGGTCAGACAGCGCTCAACCTCGCCATCAAATGCGACGAGCTAGGAATTTGGGAAGAGAACGGTGTGAAGATGATCGGTGTTGACGTCGGAGCGATCGACATCACAGAAGACCGCCAGGCATTCCGCAACCTCATGGAGGAAATCAACATTCCGATGGCTCCCCAGGAAACAGCCAAGTCATTCCTTGAAGGAAAGGAAGTGGCGCAGAAGTTTGGATTTCCACTTTGTATTCGCCCATCATATACACTGGGTGGATCAGGAGCTTCCTTGGTATACGAGCAGGAAGAATTTGAGGAGTTGCTGAACCGTGGTTTGCACATGTCACCCATACACGAGGTGATGCTCGACCAGGCCATGATGGGCTGGAAGGAATTTGAATTGGAGTTGCTCCGAGATTCCAACGACAATGTGGTCATCATCTGTTCTATTGAGAACTTTGATCCAATGGGAATCCACACTGGAGACTCCATCACCGTAGCGCCAGCCATGACACTCTCCGATAAGACCTACCAGAAGATGCGCGACATGGCCATCAAGATGATGCGCAGCATCGGTGATTTTGCGGGCGGATGTAATGTTCAATTCGCGGTTAGCCCGGACGAAAAAGAAGACATTATTGCCATCGAGATCAACCCAAGGGTTTCGCGCTCCTCTGCTTTGGCTTCCAAAGCAACCGGTTATCCGATTGCCAAGATCGCAGCCAAGCTCGCGATTGGATATACTCTGGACGAACTCGACAACCAGATCACAAAAACTACATCAGCATTCTTCGAACCAACGCTCGACTACGTGATCGTGAAGATTCCACGTTGGAATTTCAATAAGTTCAAAGGATCTAACCGCGAACTAGGACTTCAGATGAAGGCCGTAGGAGAGGTGATGGGCATCGGGCGCTGCTTCCAGGAAGCACTTCAGAAAGCCTGTCAGTCACTGGAGATCAACAGGAATGGGCTTGGAGCGGACGGCAAGGAATTGCGCGATCAGGACAAGATCCTCAGTAGCCTCGAACACGCTTCCTGGGACAGGTTGTTCCATATCTACGACGCCATCAAACTTGGTATTCCGTTTAAGACGATCCAGGATAAAACCAAGATCGATGTTTGGTTCCTCAAGCAGATCGACGACCTCATCCGATTGGAACGTGAGATCGAACAATACACACTCGACACCATTCCGGAGCCACTGTTGTTCGAAGCAAAACAAAAGGGTTACGCCGACAGGCAACTGGGGCACTTGTTGCGCGCTTTGGAAAGTGAAGTCCACGAGAAAAGAACAAGTCTTGGCA
This sequence comes from Salibacteraceae bacterium, assembly GCA_965267285.1. Lineage (GTDB taxonomy): Bacteria > Bacteroidota > Bacteroidia > Flavobacteriales_G > Salibacteraceae > UBA4419. Next base: position 493,883 of record OZ253948.1, read on the forward strand.
TCAAACGGGTATACAAACTGGTGGATACTTGTGCTGCAGAATTTCCAGCCCAGACTCCTTATTACTACTCGTCTTTCGAATACGAAAACGAATCGGTAAGCACAGACAAGAAAAAGATTGTAGTACTTGGTTCAGGTCCGAATCGTATCGGTCAGGGGATCGAATTTGACTACTGCTGTGTGCACGGAGTCCTCGCTGCCAAGGAGGCTGGGTACGAAACCATTATGATCAACTGTAACCCTGAGACCGTTTCCACGGACTTCGACGTGGCGGACAAGCTCTACTTCGAGCCGGTATTCTGGGAGCACATCTACGACATCATCCAGCACGAACAACCAGAAGGAGTGATCGTTCAGCTCGGTGGGCAAACAGCCTTGAAGTTGGCCGAGAAACTCGACCGCTATGGCATCAAGATCATGGGTACGCCGTTTAAGTCTCTTGACCTTGCTGAGGATCGAGGAAGCTTCTCGACTTTGCTCAAGGAAAACAACATTCCATACCCTGAGTTTGGAGCAGTGCAGAGTGCCGAGCAGGCTGTGGAACTTTCAAGAGAATTGGGATTTCCGCTGTTGGTAAGACCGTCGTACGTATTGGGTGGTCAGAAAATGAAGATCGTGATCAACGAACAGGAACTCGAGCACCATGTGGTTGACATCCTTCGCGATATGCCGGACAATAAAATCCTGCTTGACCACTTCCTTACTGGAGGAATTGAAGCGGAGGCGGATGCCATCTGCGATGGAGAAGACGTATACATCATTGGAGTGATGCAACACATTGAGCCTGCTGGAATTCACAGTGGCGACTCCTACGCGGTGCTTCCTCCCTACAACTTGGGTGACTTTGTGATGCAGCAGATCGAGGATCACACCAAGAAGATTGCCCTTGCATTGGGTGCGGTTGGATTGGTGAATATCCAGTTTGCCATCAAGGATGAGATCGTTTACGTGATCGAGGCCAACCCTCGAGCGTCTCGAACAGTTCCCTTCATCGCCAAGTCCTACGACGAGCCATATGTGAACTACGCTACAAAGGTCATGATCGGCGACAAGAAGTTGAAGGACTACAAATTCGATCCGAAAAAGAAGGGTTACGCCATCAAGATTCCGGTCTTTTCCTATGAGAAATTCCCAGAGGTACAAAAGGAATTGGGACCAGAGATGAAGTCAACGGGAGAGAAGATCTACTTCATCAACGACCTGCGCGATCCTATGTTCCGAAAGGTTTACTCTGAGAGAAATCTCTACCTTAGCCGTTAATGGGCCTCCTCAAGTTTCTGGCGATTTTCGCCCTGATCTACTTTGGATTCAGGTTCATTTTTCGTTTGGTCATTCCATACTTTTTGGGACGTTTTGTTCGACGTGCCCAGCAGAACTTCATGGATCAGATGAATCAGCAACAACAGCGTCCTCCTGAGGACTTTCGTGAAGGTGAGGTGACCATCGAACAAACAAAACCCAAGTCCGGACCAAAGAAGGACTTTGAGGGTGGAGAGTATGTTGACTTTGAGGAAGTCAAAGATTGATTGCTAGAATATTCCTGGCTGGGAAATCATGGTGCGAGTTACACTTCGTTGAACTCACACCAACAAAAGGGTAACCGGCGCCAACTAATTACAATCTCATCTACAATAATCGTTAAGGACATTTATTCCAGGAAAACCTAACCCTACAGCACGTTCAATATATGGGCAGCCTTGCTCAAATAGGTCTTGCTTCAGGTACAATATGCCTATATTATAAATGGTATTTGCCTTGTTTGGTTCGATTTCTAAGACCAAATTAAAGTCATTCAAAGCCTTTTCGTAGTTGCCCATTGACATGAAACAATTACCTCGATTGTTTAATGTTCTGACAGATTTTCCATTTATCTTTAAGTCTTTAGTGTAATCTTCGATAGCACTATTGAAATCCCGCAATTCCGAGTAAGCTTTTGCTCGATTATAATAAGTCCAAGAATCTCGAGGATTGAGCTCAAGGGTCCTTGAATAATCTTCAATTGCTTTCTTGTTGTATCCCAACTTGTAAAAAACTAAGCCTCGGTTATAGAAGAATTCTGGAACGGTATTATTTATGGCGATTGCCCTATTAAAAAATGTCATTGCTAATGTCGGATATCCACCCTCGTCCAACGCCTGTCCTTTTAAATGCAGGGCATCAGCATTGTTAGGATTCAGGCGCAACTCTTCATCTATTTTATCGATTGCTAAATCATAATTTCCTCTTGAAATCAAAACAGTGGCAATACCCCTGTAATCAGTTGAGTCATTGAGAGGGTTATAGTCGTTTAAGGAATCAAACTCTTGAATAGTTTTAAGGTCAACGCTACTAGAAATGGAGTCAAGCCAATTCTTTTCGCTCTTTGTAACTCCTGAATTCTGCTTCTTAGATTCACTTGTTTTCCGTGCAGAGCATGAAATACCAATTGCAGCGATGATCAGGAATAGGAAAGCCGGTGATAGTTTTCTGAGATATACCATCGCTACTAAGTCAATCGTTGAAGAAACTGCATCCTCGCCTTAAACTTCAAAATATGCGGCTCTTCATTTCCATTGAGGAAGTTGGCATAGGACTCTGTTCCCAGTTTTTTGAGAAGATTCAGGTATTCTTCTCCTTCAAATCCGCGTTCGGATCTCCAAAGCGTAACTTCTACCGGGTCTTGGTCTGCACTGGGTTTAACCATGATCACAGGTGATGTTTTTTCGGCAGACGATAGGATGTCGGAATTGATAATCATCAACCAATGATGGACCTTTTCCTCCGGAAATTTTTCGAGCAGCTCTTCGATCTTCTGGACCTTGTTCGTAAAACCCAGCATCCTCATCTCCTTCAACCAGGGAGCAAATGAATGGAATGGGTATGAACGGAATACCGCGTCATCCTGATCGTCCACAGTCGAATAGTCCATGTCAACCTCGCTCAAGTGACGTCGAGTAATGCTTTCCGATTCGTTTTCGAGCCAGGCCTTTTCCCTCTCGACCGTATTTGCAAGCAAAAATGCACTCTCACCATCTCGCCACGAACAATGAAGGTTGTCGTCCGAAAGGGATTTGTTCCAGGCATCGGCATTAAAATGATGGATGCCGTCAAGGAAACTCTTGGTCAGTTGGCTTTCGAATGGAATGCAGTTGAGCGTATTACCCATTGTTCCAACGACCTTGTAGGGAATCGAAGGAATTCTGCTTTGAATTTCCTTCGAAAACCGAACAGGGTTGATGAATGTTCCTTTGATGCTGGACTCGGCCATTAGCGCTACTTGCTCGCTGTTGCACATAAATTCCGGAGGCAAAAAGAATTTCGGTCTTTGACCAAATAGCTTTTTCACTGCGGCGATGCCGTACTCCAGATTCCGCTTATATCCATAGCGTGTTCTAAGCAGGGCATTATCATGAGAGAAGGGCCGCAAGACCAATTCGAAGATCGATGGGTTGTCGTGTATGAGTTCGATCGATTCCGCATTGTAGGTGGAGATGTCCGCTAGGGTTGCTCCAGGCAAACCGAGACTCACTTTTTTGTCGAGGTCCACGTATAGCTGCAGCCACTGATAGAGCACCGATTCTTTTCCTCCATTCAACTGCGACATCCAACGCCTTGAAGTGAGGCAGGAGGCATCGGCATTCAGATTGACAACATCGATCACATCAGCCATGCTTCACGCAGTTTTTGAATTCCCCGGAGATGGACACAAACTCGTCGAATACCACGGCTGGCATCGGGATTCCCGTAACTAGTCTTTCTTTCTTGGTGCGTTTTTCCGGGTCGCCCGGAACCATCGGTTGCTCGTCGGCTAATTGAGGCATCTCACGAATACGATCTACCATCGATTGCATGTTCTCCTTGAAGGCTTCGATGGGCAGAAATTTCGACGGGTCGATCACCATAAAGAAGTGACTCACCTTACGCTTGGCTTCGATCGGGGAATCGTACATCGCCAGGATGTCCTTGCTTATAAATCCATTGGCCAGAATGCCACAGAAGATGTCGACCATCATACCGAGTCCGAATCCCTTGTAGTCTCCGGCAGGGGAGAGGCTTCTTGCGTCATGAGGATCGCTTACTGAGGAACCTTCACCATCATAAGCCCAGTGCTCCGGGATGGATTCGTTTTCGACCCGGTAGTTTTTGATCTTATTCCACGAAACAAGCGACGTGGCCATGTCCAAGCAGAATGGGTCTTCATTGGCCAGCGGTGCACAGAAGCAGATAGGGTTTGTTCCAAAAAATGCCTTTGTACTTCCCGAAGCCTTAACCAAAGCATCGGCATTGGTGAAGGACATGCCGATCAATCCCTCTTCGGCTGCCTGCAAGGCGAAGTAGGCGGCCGCTCCAAAATGGGTCGAATTGCGCACGTTAACTGCAAACATTCCGGATTCCCAGGCTTGCTTCATCGCATGTTGAATGGCCACTTTTCCGGCATAATGCCCGAAGGCATCCTTGGCATCCAAAACCCCAGTAGAGGCAGAAGTATTTTCAACCTCGAGTTGCGGGTCGCTACTGATGCGTTCTGAATTGATGGCTCTTGTGTAGTGCGGAAACAGGTGTACACCATGAGAGTCCACACCACGCAATGATGTCTGAATCAATGATGTGCAAACTGCGTCGATTGAACTTTCAGCCACTCCCTGACTTCTAAAAACGGATTCCATTTCCGTTCTCAGCTTCTCATGATCCAGGTGTACTACTTCCATTCGATGATTTCTAGGGGATCGATGTCGACCCAGGCTCCATTTTGTTCGAGGCTTTGATTCACCGCATCAATCACTGCCGTCGACACCAGGGATTCAAGCAAGGATGGCCGCTTCATGTCGAGATCCGATGTACCGGTGGCAACATCTTCGAGGAATTGAATGATGCTTTTGGGCCCGTAGCCCGTAAAGTCCGTTTCTCCATCCACATTTTCGAGGTATTCAGAGAAGTATGGATTCAGGTGCTCTGTTCCACCTTCGGAAACAAACTCCACACCCCTGTGCTTTTGGTCGATCTCCAAACGGCCCTTTGTACCGATGATCTTGTATCGTTGGTCTGACATAGCCGAGGTCTTCCTCGGATCGATCCAGTTGGTATTGAAGTTGGCAACCGACTTCGAGTCGTCTTTCGGATTTTGCCATTCCACCATCACGTGGATACTGTCCCAGGTATTCACTCCTTCCTTCTTCAATACTCCATCCGTTCCCAATGCCATGCATCTCAACGGTTGGTAGCCGGTAAGGAAGTAGTAGAGGTCGACATAGTGTACTCCGAGATACTGGAAAATATTCGTTTGATCCGACCAAGACTTAAATGTCTCGAGCGGAATTGAAATCCTCTGGCTGTATCCTACGTCGTAGTAGAGCAATTGACCGAGCTTACCTTCCTCGATGTATTTTTTAGTGATGAGGTTTGTCTCATCCCATCGTTTGTGAAATTCCACAGCGCAATAGGCACCTGACTTATCCTGTATCGACTTGAGCTGCAAAGCTTCCTTCAAGGTAGGGGTGAGGGGCTTGACTACGAGGGTCGGGATACCCGCTTCGAGTGTATAGGCAGCATATTGAAAGTGCAGGTGATCAGGGACTGAAACGATGGCGGCGTCAAATTCATTAAATGATCGGAGATCATCGAGATCGTCGGTATTCGATACTTGTTTGAACGTGACATTGCAAGAAGTCCCCAAGGTTTCATTGATGCGCTTTGATTCTTGCTCTACTACTGCAGCGTTGCCCTCCGAAGGAGATACTACGGTCACCTCATGCACTGTCTGAGTCTTCGAATATTGAGCTATCGCAGATAAAATGGTGCCCGTTCCGGAGCCATCTCGCCCTGTGACATACATACCCGCACCAACGATGAGAATTTTCATAATGAGCTTGGGCGAAAATACAATAAATGAACCTCGCAGATCAGGTGAAAAACGCCTTGGCTATTTCGAGATCACGGGGTGAATCGATGTCGATCACATCGTCGGGATTCATGACGTATGGCACCATACGATCACCCGTCATGGAGTGTTTGTCGATGATGGTGGAAGGCCGCGTAACGTCTATAACGCAATTGTAGTAATACATCTTTGGCAGGTCCTGACGGCGAAGCAAGTAAGGCTCATCGTGCCTATGACCCATCACAGGGTCGAGGTATCCATCTCCGCCTATCTCAAATACTCGATATGGGTGCTTGTCCGGCTCAGAAACGGAACGAACCGAATCTGCCTCCTCATTAGAAATCAGCAGGTTGATGGCTTCATCAATCCATTCGGCCTTGCGATAGGGTGCAGTTGGCCGGAGGTGAACTACCACGTCTGGTTCGTACTTCTCGTCCATGAACAAATACTCAAGTGCGTGCTCAAAAACCGGAAGATCCAGCACATGGTCCTCAGCAAGTGTGGCAGGCCTCATAAATGGAACCTCCGCACCGTATTCCTTTGAAACCTTGGCAATCTCATTGTCGTCGGTGGAGACAATTACACGGTCGATGTACTTTGAATCCAATGCATGCTGAATGGAGTGAGCAACCAAAGGTTTTCCTGCGAAGTCCACAAGGTTTTTGCGCTTGATGCCTTTGGAACCACCCCTTGCCGGTATGATTGCTACGACCTTCACTCTTCCAAATTTAGGTACCAATCGGCAAATGCCTTAAGACCATCCTTGAGTTTGGTCTGTGGGTCATAGCCCAGCAAGTCCCTGGCCTTGTCGATCGAGGCAAAAGTTATGTCGACATCTCCAGGTTGCATAGGCAACTCTTCGACTATTGCTTTTTTTCCAAGCGTATTTTCGATTGCCTCGATCAATTCTTTGAGTTTGACGGGGGTGTTGTTGCCCAGGTTGATGGTTTCAAATACCCCGTCGTTATCTGTTATCCAATTGATGGCAGACCGTATTCCAGCAACCGTATCCGCCACAAAAGTGTAGTCTCGAGCCGATGAGCCGTCTCCAAACATTTGGATGGCGGTGCCCTTATGAATGCGATCCGTAAACTTTCGAATGGCGAGGTCGGGTCGTTGCCTGGGACCATATACCGTAAAGAATCTCAGGTTGACAACGTCCATGTTTTCAAGGTGATGATAAGTGTAATTCATCATCTCACAAGCCCTCTTGGTGAAGGCGTAGGGTGAGATTTGCTCTTCGAGTGGATCGGACTCATCGAACGGGATGTTTGGGCAGTTTCCGTATACGGAACTTGACGATGCAAAAACCAATTTTTTCACCCCTCGTCTTTTCATCAACTCGAGGATGTTATTCGTTCCTGAGTAGTTGGTATTGATATAAGCCTGTGGGTCGGCAATGGATGGCCGGACGCCTGCCTTGGCACCCATGTGAACGACCAGATCAAATTCCGGAAGATCGTTTAAGTCATCTGAATAGAAATCGAGTTCGTGAAATTCAAAATTCTCAGATTGCACGGATACCTGGAGGTTGGCTTCCTTTTGTTTCCTGGGGTAAAAAGGGTCGAAGTTGTCAACGCCAATTACGCGATGACCATCACTGAGCAGTGACTCACATAAGTGTGATCCGATAAATCCGGCGCAACCGGTAAGGAGAACGGTCATACCCTAATTGTTGAGTTCAAAAAGACAATTCACAAGTCGTCTTATTCGGATTGATTTCTGCCAGTTAATCTGCCAACTAACGAGCGCGCAAGGTTATTAAAATCTGTGGATATTTTGAGCTTGTAAGCCAACATTGTGAAGACGGCCAAACACACTACAATAGACAATCCTATATTGACAAAGGCATTGTCCGTGGAAGGCAGCAGATATATAGTGCCCAAAGTAATGCCTATGACCAATAAAATTTTCAAATGATCAAAGCTGAAAGGGTGCATCTTAAATTTCATATAGATGAAGACCACCAACGTCAGGTTGTAAACCAATACGGAGATTAGGGTTGCTGTTGCAGCACCGTTCATGCCGAAGATTGGGATCAACAGGTAATTCGTTCCGAAACCCATAATCCCCAATCCGAATATTGCGATTAAGGAAAACCTGTAGAATTTTGAGTTGATCAATATTTGACCATTGATTCCGGTCAACATGTCAAAGAGTTTTGCAATTCCGATGATCAGGATGACCCACTTTCCAGTCGAGAATATTTCACCCTTTGGCATCAGGAGAAAGAGGGAGTCTACATTTATCCAAATCAAGAGGAAAACCAAGGATCCGAACAGCACTTGATTTAGGGAGGTCTTTTTGTACAGTGTCCTGAGCTCATCCATCTGATCGTTGGCCAGGTGCTCTGAAACGAGCGGATTGCTTATCTGCATGATGGCTCTTTTGGGTAATTCAATCACCGTCACGATGAAAAACATGGTGGAATAAATTCCCAGGCTCTCCATGGTTGACATGGTGCCAAGCATGAGCATATCCAGTTTGCCTACAAGTCCTCCACCAATGGCTCCAACGGTGATGAACGATGCATAATTGGCAAATGGTGCCCAGGGTAATTTTCCGTCAAACAAAGCGGAAAAAGGCTTCAATTGATAAGAGTAGCCAATCATCAGGGCGAGCGCCGCACCGTACGCAACCAGTATTCCCACGACCACTTCGTCGAAAGTCAAACTGTTGAAGACATATAGCAGCACGGTGAGGCCAAGGATGATTCTGATAAGAATCTCCTTGAAAAAATTGGGAACGACAATTCGCTTGTGGCTATGAGCATACTTCTCGAAGAAGTTTAATGCGATCACGATGACAGTGAGTATTCCAACGACGTGGACATGATTTTCGAAAAGTGAGCTTTTGTTTTGGTAGTATTCGACAACATAGGGTTTGAGCAGTTGAAAACAAGCAACAAAAATCAGAGCTCCGACCAAGCCAAATATGAGCGCCCCGGCAAATGCGTTGTTGGGGTTTTTGTTTTGAGATTCGAATATTGGCTTAAACCTGATCTGAAGATAGGGCGCTCCGAGTTGAAAGAAGAGCGCGAAAAAAACAGAGGCTTCGATAACCAGCCGAACCACCCCTATTTGCCCGGGATCGAGGGCATAGGGAAAAATGACAATGAGGTTGAGGTAAGCAACGGCAACGCCTATGTAGCTGATAGCCGTACTCTTAAGACTTTGCCGAATTACTATTCCCATGAAATTATACTCGGTGAATTACCCCTTATGGTACATGAATATCGCGTGAAAATACACTGTCTGTAAATGATACCATACGCCAATTTGAGTTAGTTTCGAACACTTTTTTACGGAATCCATTTCAGCAGACATTCTATGGTTTTACCCTTCATTTTGAGGAAATATGCCGTCCACATCATTAACGCACTAAGGGATGTGGGGCAAGACAGCGTGTTGAAAGAGAATAACAAGCTCAAGGATTATCACAAAGGCGAACACTGCTTCATTTTAGGTAGTGGAAGGTCGATCGTAAAACAAGATATTACCAGGTTAAAAGGCGAAACGGTCATTACCCAGAATAATTTCTTTGTTCACGAGGACGTCGAGTTAATTTCTCCTAAATACCATGTCGTCGTTCCCAAGTATCAAAGTGATGATTATGACGACGATTGGGTCACCTGGCTGAAGCAAATGGAAGATGCGCTGCCTGGAGATTGCCGGTTCTTTTTTGGAAAAAATTCAAAGAATTTGGTCGATCGGCACACAAGCCTCGGAGAGAGGTCTTATTATGTGAAAACAGGGCACAACCCGCTCTTTCTCAATAAAGCGAAGGTCGATATGAGAAAGAGAATTATGAACATTCCAACGGCATTGACGGAATGTTTGGTTGCAGCATTATTCATGGGGTTTGATACCATTTATCTCACCGGACAGGACATGGATGCGATCTGCAAGTACGATCGGGACAACATGCGTTTTTACGGAAATTCTGTCATTACTAAAAATAACGCGGAAAAGCAGATTGAAGACATCCAGTATTCCAGTGGAAGGGCCTATTTTAATAGATGGAATACATGGATTCAGCTCAACTTGATTAGAACATGGGCCGAAAAAAACAATCGCAGAATTATCAATCTCACTGAAGGTGGTTTGCTGGACGTGTTTGAGAGAGGTTCTTACGACGATGTTGTCTCAAGTTTGAAGAATTGATGGTTTTTCCACTTTTTAGAAATACAGGAAGACCAATAATTTCCATCGGTCGAAATCAGCGGAAGGCCGTGAAACTGTTGGCCAATAAGCTAGATGGGAAATACGAGTTGGTCGAGAATCCATGTCAATGCCAGAATCCCAAAGATGGGGAGGTTGTGGTGGAGCGAGACATGTTTGGAATCCCCAATCGGAACATCCTATGCACCAATTGTGGATTGATCAGAAGTGAATTTGTGTTATCCGATGAATCCCTGGATCGATACTACGAAGAGGACTACAAGCCCATCAATTACAACCTGGGAGAGGCTACGGCAGAAGAATATTATCAGAAGCAGCTCGCGCGTGGAAAGCAGTTTTTTGATTTGGCTACAGAGCTCAATTTGATCGAGTCGGTATCGTCGGTTTATGACTTTGGTTGCGGAGCGGGAGGTGTAATGCACTACTTCAATGAAGCGGGAATTTCCTGTTCCGGGAATGACTATTCGGAAGACTATCTGAATTACGGTCGCAAGCAAGGAATGAACCTTGTTCACGGACAAATGCAGGATGATTTTCCCGCTAAAGGCTCGGTGGATTTGGTGATCATGGCGCATGTCTACGAACACCTGAAAGACCCCCTTGGAACATTAGAAGATATTTTCTCCAGAATCAAGGTAGGCGGGTATTTGATGTTCGAAGTTCCCGGTGTTTTTGCCTCGATGAAGGCTTCGACAGGATATCCCGGGGCGTACCACCAATTTGCCCACGTGATCAATTTCTATCACGAAAAGTATTTACAAGACCTCCTTTCCGGAGAAGGTTTGGAGATTGTGTATTCCAACGAGCGATGTACCTTGGTTGTTCGCAAGGTAGGCGAAGGAGTGCAGTTGAAATTTCCTGATGCCAATGATCAATACCCCTTAATCAAACAACATCTAATCACGTCATTTAAGAGTTACAACACCATTTTTAATCCCACCTTCTTGAAGAGGGCGATTTCAAGGTCCCTTAGGTAAGTAGTTTTTCTAACGACCTTATTTATTCCCAAATAATCCGGTATCCGTTCAGGGATTTCGGACTCGCGACCTTTCTTACCTGACCGCTGGACTCGATGATATAAATTCCAGGATTCATGCTTATAAAGTCAGATTGTGATGTCTGATAAAGATGACTTTTAGAAGAAACGATCTCATTGCCCAGTACATCTAGTATCCTTACTTTTTGACCGAAGTGGGTTCTTACAACCAACTCGTCTTCTGCAATGAAAGAATGTAGATAAGCTCTATTGTAGGCCATCGTATGACTCGACGGAGCAACATTCAGCTGACAATTGCATTCCGAATTCACCTGTTCTTCCGTGAGCCCTACATCGAACATTTTAATATTCTGAATTTCACCAGGGTAAAAGTTGTTTTCGGGAACCGCAGCATACGGATTCTGGGCGCCTATGATGACTCTGGATGTCGAGCTGATATCTACAGGTGGCGTTGTTTTCTCACCCAATTTAGCTCCATCCATATAGATGATGAGTTTGCCTCCGGTCCTTACCCCTGCAATCGCATGCCAGTCTCCATTGGTAAAATTGCCAGCACTCACATCATAACTTGAGGTAGGGTGGGAGCCATTGACATCTGTTGTGAGTAGCTGAAGGATATCACTATTCTGGGCATATCTCAACATCATCTCGGGCGTATTTGTACCCGATTCACCATTCTGAATGAAGACACGGGCATTCTGTGTTCCTGAAAAGCTGGTGTCGTATTTCGCAACAACACAGACGGTGAAGTCAGAAGTATCAAACTTGATCGTGTCGTGAGAGGGAACGGTCAAATAGCTAGTGCTGCCATCAAATACAAACGCAGAATCGCTCAAGGGATCGCAACCTTCATCAAAAGACACAGCGTTATTTGTGACGGTCAAGCCTTGAATTAATTCCGTGGCCTGACCGCCGTCGACAGTCACATGAAATACAGGTGTTTGAGCGTTGAGTTGGAGGACATTGATCGACAACAGAAGTGTCGAGAGGAATCCAATGTGAGATAACATCTTCATAATGCAGGTTTTAGAAGTTCAGCTTGATAAAACTAATACATCTCTTATTAGTATAAAAATTGACCTTCAAAGGCAAAGAGAACATAGAATCAATTTGATCCGTTATCTTCACATTTGGTTTGAAAAAGTAGCCCCGAGGAAACCGAATAAGGATAACGGATGCTGATCAATTCGCTTAGAGCAGTTAAGTATGTGGTGAAGGCCAAACGCAAGCCCCAAACAGGGTTTGCCAGAAATTACCCTAGGGTGGTTCAACTACCCATGACCTACCTGTGCAACTCTCGCTGTGTGATGTGCAATATCTGGAAGATGGACTACTCCAATGAATTTGACCTGGATGAATTCCGGAAGTTTATGTCGGATCCGATTTTTAAGAAGGTAAGGGCACTGGGGATCAACGGCGGAGAACCGACCTTGGTAAAAAAGTTGCCTGAATATGCCAAGATCATTTTGCAACTTCCTTCGCTCAAACACCTCAATATCATCACCCACGGGTTCAACCACAAGCCAATGTTTCCGGCACTGAAGGAGATTTATGCGGCTTGCCAGGAGAAGGGTGTGAAGTTTCACATTTCCATTTCGCTCGATGGCTATGGCAAGATTCACAATGTAGTTAGAGGAAAGAATGTGTTCAGAAAGGTCGATCAATCGATTCGCGAGATCAACGAGCATATGGACGAATACTGCGATTCCTTCGACCTCGGCTGTACGGTGATCAAACACAATGTGGATCATCTTATCGAGCTTGATGAGTATATCAGGAAAAACGATTTCAATATCAAGTATCGGGTTGGCATCGAAAACAAAAGGATAGAATCTAATAAGCTGATGGATCAGTTCTCAGTACTCAAGGACAAGACGGTGCAGAGCACGTCGGAGTTCTTCCACAGCCGATACTTCAAAGCGCAGGGATTATTGGACAAGTTCAAATACTTCGCATTGTTTCACTTCCTCACCGCACCAAAACGTGAGCGTCTCCTGGGATGCGACTGGAAGGAAGAAGGTATCACGATGGACTCCCGTGGTGATTTGTATTACTGTGCGGTGGAGAGCGAAAAGATTGGCAGCCTGAGAGAAGGGCAGGGCGAGGACATTTTCTTCAAGCAGGACAATCTGAAATACCGTAGTTCAATCCTTGAAAACAAGTGCGATGACTGCATCCATGACTACAACGGCAAACCTCAAATCAAGCACCTCGTCTTCTTCCTGAAGACGTATCTTCACGAGCGTTTTTACTGGCTCACGTATTTTAGGAAGGCCCGTTTTTCATGAAGGTTTGCATCATTGGTTGGTACGGTACGGAAACTTTGGGAGATCGTGCGATACTCGCGGGTATCTTCGAGTTGCTCCATAAAACAGGTAGCCTTGAACAAGTAAAGTTAGGTAGCCTGTTTCCATTCTTTTCCGAGAGAACCATTGCCGAAGACAAAGACTTTTACGAACAGGTTCAAGGCATCAATTCGTTTTCGCTAACGATCTTTAATTCAAAGAAGATAGCTGAATTGGATCAAGCGATCACCGGTTCCGACTTGCTGGTCATGGGTGGTGGTCCCTTGATGCACATCAATGATATTTTTATGGTGGAGTACGCCTTTAAGAAGGCTAAAAAACTCAATAAACCCTCCATGATTTTTGGTTGTGGTGTCGGCCCCTTATTTAAAGGCCGGCACAAAAAGGCTGTGCGCAACATTGTACGGAGCGCAAAAGCCACAGTGCTGCGCGATGGCAAATCCAGGGAATATTTTCAGGGGCTTTTCAAAGTTTCAGAAAAGGAGCTCGACGAAATCAAAGTACTGCCCGATCCTTCTATAGCAGCACTGCTGTCCTTCCTGAACACAAATCCAATTAGTGAAGCTGAGCCGTATCAGGCGATAAACCTTAGGGCCTTTCCCGGAGAATATTCAAGGGAAGTAAGGGATCATGTCAACAAAGCTCTGACGGACTTTATCCAAAAGCAAATCGGAAACCCGGAATTGCCGGTCCGCTTGATTCCCATGCACTACTTCCATGTGGGTGGAGACGATCGCGAATTCATGAACAAGATCAAATTTGACCTTGAAACAGAGGACCTTCAGATTCAGAATGAACCGCTCAACCTCTACGATACATTCATGGCATTCTACGCAGCCAAACAGTGCGTCGGCATGAGGTTTCATTCGGTTGTTTTCCAGACCCTACTCAATGGGAGGAACGCCATATTAGACTACACCGAACCCGGCAAGGGTAAGATCTCAGGTTTCCTGCATGAACTAAATTTGGTAGAGGTTTATCGCAATCGTTACGTGAACCTTCAAGAGGCTACACCACCGGATAAGTTGGATCTATCTTCCAGGGTTGGCGTTGACCGCGAACAGCTCAAGCGTACCATGGATGGGTATGTAGAGATCATACAAGGCATACTATGAGGATCTTGCTCGTCAGCACGTTTGAGACGAAGGGTGGCGCAGCCATCGCCTGCAAGCGATTGATGACTGCGCTCAACAAGCACGGTCACGAAGCGAAGATGCTGGTGATGGACAAGCAGACGGATGACACAAACGTGATTTCGGTGGCTCCCGGATTGGCCGGAAAAGTGAAGGTAAAATCCCACCAGGCAGGTGAGCTGATGGAATTTCGAAAGATCGAAAGTGATGCCAAGTATCGCTTTCAGTTCTCCGTGGCCAGGTACGGATTCGACATCACCAAGACAGAAGCTTACGATTGGTGTGATGTCGTCAACCTGCATTGGATCAATCAGGGTATGTTGAGTCTCAAGAACATTGAGAAGTTGCAGGCCGGCCCAAAACCAGTGGTCTGGACCCTGCACGACATGTGGGCCTTCACAGGCGGGGAGCACTATTCCAGTGGTAATGGCAGCTACCGGAAGGAATCGGGATACAGCATAATGCTCAGAGATTCGGGACCCAATGATATGTCGCACAAGCGATGGCTCGTGAAAAGAGATATCTACACCAAGCTTAGGTTTGTGACATGCTCGGAGTGGTTGCGTTACGAGGCGAGATCGAGTTCTTTGCTCAATTCGTTTGCGGTTGAGGCTGTGCCAAATCCATTGGATTATGATGCATACGCAAGGAAGGAATCAAAGTCAGCGTTGCGGTCTAAATGGGGAGTATCTTCCAACAAGAAAATCATCTTGTTTGGAGCATTTAACTTCGAGGACGAGCGAAAGGGAATGGCTCATCTCAAAATGGCACTGAAGTCTATTAGTCGAAAGGATGAACTCCAATTGGTGGTATTTGGGAAGGGAGACGAAGGTTTTCTCAAGGATATCGGAATCGACTACGTTCAGTTGGGATCGGTACCATTTGATTCTATGAAAGAAGTCTATGCCTTGAGCGATGCATTTGTTATCCCATCTTTGGAGGACAACCTACCTAATACCATCATGGAATCGATGTCTTGTGAATGCCCCGTCGTAGCCTTTGCAACCGGAGGAATACCCGAAATGATCGACCATAAGGTGAATGGATACCTGGCCAAATACAAAGACGCCGAAGACCTTGCAGCCGGTATCGAATGGGTGATTCAAGCGGAAGCCGACTTGGGAAAGGCCGGTCGGGAAAAGGTCATTAGAGACTACAATGAGCAGAGTGTTGTTAAACGATATGTGGCCCAATATCAAAATGCTATTTCCAATTGGTGATGGAAGAAGGAGGTAAAAGAGTTGCCGGAACATACGACCTGCTTTCCTCAAGTGAGCAGCCAATTGTAACCGTGCTTACTGTAGTGTACAACCGAAAGGACGACCTCGCAATTACCATTCCCTCGGTAATCAATCAGACCTACAGGAACATCGAATATGTGGTAGTTGATGGTGGTTCCAGCGATGGTACGCTCGAAGTGATCAAACAGTATGGCGACGAATTGTCCTATTGGATTTCAGAAAAGGACGAGGGCCTGTACGATGCCATGAACAAGGCCTTGGGCCTGGCAACCGGTGACTATGTATGGTTTATGAATGCTGGTGATGAGATTTATCACGAGGATACAACCCGGATGATAATTTCCATTGCCGGTGGTATACCGGACATCTATTTTGGAGAAACCATGATGATCGATGAGGAACGGAAAGAAGTAGGCATTCGATCCGAGGTCACAAACCAAAGGCTGCCCTACGACCTTACCTGGAAAAGCCTGAAAAGAGGAATGGTCGTTTGTCACCAGAGTATTTTGGTGAGGAGATCCATTGCACCCCCCTATATTCTCGACCACCTTTATTCTGCAGACATCGACTGGGTGATCAAGTGCCTTAAAAAGGCTGAATTGGCCCAAAATGCAAATGCCATTCTTTCAAAGTACCTGATGGGAGGGTTTTCTAAACAACACCATCGGAAATCGCTTTGGGATCGATACGATATCCTGAAACGACATTATGGATTCTTGCCGAACCTCTTCAATCATGCGATGATTACAATGAGGTCTTTATTTGCTAAAAAGCAGTACTAATCAATGTTCTTCAAACCAGGTATTCGCTTACGCATCGGGTAGGCGAGTAGAAGCAACGCAATCAGTAAACTTCCCGCGAGTGCGATGCGCTCACCCATCACATAAGCCACGGGCTCAAAACGGAATTCGATACTGTGTTCACCGGCCGGAATGACCATGGCCCTCAAGACATAGTTGGCACGGATAAACTCTGCCTCCTCACCGTCGATGTAAGCTTTCCAGTCCCGACCGGCCTTGTAGTAGATTTCGCTGAAAACGGCCAGTTGTGTATTGTTGCTGTTTGAAGTATATGTCACCTTGTTTGGTGCATAGGTTTCAAACTTGATGTACCCAAGTAACTGCTGGTTGAAATCGACTCCGGTGACGTGACTTTCAAACTGTTTGTCTATTACGGCGGTTTTTGCCGGGTTGAATCCATTCAATGCATCGATTTCCTCATCCGCGTTGTCGACCCACTTTACTTCCGAAACAAACCAACACTCGCCTAAGTTGCTTGTGTTGCTGAAGATCTGCTCAGGACTTTCTCCCGTGACCACATACTTGGTGTTGAGCATATTGAGTACAGGCGTATTCTCAAAACCTTGATTCAGCTTCCGCATCTCCGGTGATATATGTCTTTCTATCAGGTCCTGGTAGCGCTTGAGCTTGGCGGCATGATAACCTCCTATAGTCTTATAGTGGTACGACGGGATTGCGTCATTGAAGGTATTGACGGCCAAATTGAGCACGCGGAAATGTGGATCGGTATCCATCAAGATGGCCTGATCTGCAGGTGTCGTATTGTAGGTGGCCTTTCTAGTTGTTTTCTTCACGAAATCGTCATTGTTGAGGTATCTCTTATCAACTCCCCAAAGGTCTATGAGGGCAAGAAATGCCAGTCCCATCAAAGCATAGTTGGCTTTGATCTTTCCGCGAACCCAGAAGAAAATCAGACCGGCACCTACGACGATAAATCCTAAAGACCTCCATGAGTCAGATTTCAACATAGAAGCCCTGTCCTCCATAATCCCAGCCATCAACGCATCCGCAAATGCCTGATTCTTGGCCATGTTGGCGTATTGCTGGCTGAATCTCACGTCACTAGGACCTGTAAAGTCAAATAGTGCGCCGCCCATTAGGGCCAGAATGAGGCAAATACCACCCACAATTCCGAGGCTGTACAGAAATGGTTTCTTGAATTCATTCCACTTCAATTCCCGATCCATCAACTCCTTAATTCCCAGCGCGGATAACCAGATCACGCAGACATTCCCGACGGCGATGATCATCGTTGGAGATCTGAACTTGTTGAACATCGGCAAAGTATTCCAGAAGATGTCGTAGAACCACTGCAGATGCTTACCCCAAGATAAAAACAAACAGAACAAGGCTCCTGAAAGAAGCCACCATTTGAAGCGACTTTTGACAATGAACAGGGCCAAAACCATCAGGAAAAGCATTAGCGCCCCGTAGTACGCGGGCCCACTTTGAGTGGGTTGTGGCCCCCAATAGGTTGGAATTTGCTGAACAAAATTCTCGGCCTGCCTTCTTGGAACTCCAAGATCCGTCAAGGCCTCATAGCTTGCCGATTCCTTGTCCAGTGACTCATACGATTTTCCACCCATAAAGTAGGGAACCAGCAGCGTCATCGTTTCAGTTTTGCTATAACTCCAACTCAGCGCGTATCCCTTGTCGAGACCATCCCCATCTATCTTCTTCTCGGTTAATTCCTGCTTACCTCGAATGGTCTCCTTGGAGTATTCATAGGTCGGCCAGATGATCGACAAATTGGGAAGAACCCCCAGGACAAATCCTATCGTGATGACAGCAACGCTTTTTGAGAAGTTGAGGATGCCCTTATCGCGCAATGCCTCTATCAATTCATAGATACCCCAAAGGACGATGAGCAAGCCCATGTAATACGTTATCTGGAGGTGATTGGATCTGAGCTGAAGGGCGACAAAAAGTGCAATAAGCGCGAGGCCAAGCAGGTATTTTTTCCGAAAACTGAACCAGATCCCCGCAAAGATGGGTGCGATAAAAGCAATGGCCTTGACCTTGGATAGATGTCCTGCTTCTATAATGGTGAAATTGTAGGTAGAAAAGGCAAAGCCTACGGACCCCAGAATTGCAAGCCAGGAATTGCAACCAACCGCAATGAGCAGAACGTACATTCCGATCAGGTAGAGTAGGAGCACGTTGACCGGTCTCGGAAATACAGTTTTAATCGCTTTGAGCACCGCACCGGCCCAATTGTTTGGGTAGGTAGACCAAATCTGATCGGCGGGCATTCCGCTAAACATCCGGCCTGTCCAGCGTGTGACCTCCCCTGTTTTTTCCTTGTGATCGATGATCTCTTTGGCCATGGCGTGGGCTTGGACAACGTCGTGCTGGGCCAGGGTTTTTCCATTCAGGATGGGGGAGAAGTATGCCAGTGCAAGGCCAATGAATATGGCCACTGCAATGATGTGATCTTGATACTGTTTTAACATGAATCCGCTTTGCTCAGGCCAAATATAGATTCTTATGCTGCATGGAGGTTATTCGCATCAAATCGCGTTGGATTTCTTAACGATGGATTGTCCATAACCCCCACTTTAACCACGCCTGAACAATGGTCGAATCGCTAAATTTGGTGAATTACCACAAGCACTTGAAAAGGTTATTCTTCCGATTGTTTGCCCTCGCGGTGCTCATTGCGTGTATGGTTGCCGCTGGGTTTGCCCAGGGTATTACCAATAAGGGTAAGGAGTTTTGGATGGGTTATACTGAGATCTTCGATAAGACCAATGCCCAATACTTTCTGAACATTTCGAGCACCGATACAACTAATGTCACGGTGGAGATACCAAATTCAGCTTTTAGCCAAACAAGGCAGTTACTTCCAAACACCATTGAACGGTTCAATATACCGGCCAATCTCGCCCACATTCCGGGTTCGGATACTTTGTTCGAGAGGGCCATTCACATCGTTTCAGACTCAGACGTGGTGGTCTATGCGGTCTGTCAAGGTAATGTCAGACTTGAAGCTTCACTGGTTTTGCCGATGTCAGCCGTTGGAACAAGATATCGCGTCATGACGGGCCCCGCATTTCAATCGGGATTTACACTTTATGCTTCTGAGTTGATGGTGGTAGGTCAAAACGACACGGTAGAGGTCACTATCACACCAACCGGGGATTTGGAAGGTGGCCGTCCGGCAGGAGTTCCATATAATGTTGTGATACCTCCCGGCCATGTATACCAAATACAGGGTGATAGTTTGCAGGATGACCTCACAGGTTCGCTGGTGGAAGGAATCGATCCCAACGTTCCTTTTGCCGTATTTGCAGGAAATGAGTGGAGCCGAATTATCTGTACTGCAACTCAAGACCAGTTGTACGAAGCGATGTTCCCCACGGATAGATGGGGAAAGGAATATATAGCGTTGCCTACACCTACGGTCAACATAGATTATGTAAGGGTGATGGCTGATCAGGATACCACCTTGCTCATGCGAAACGGAACAATTGTCGATACCCTGATGGCAGGCGAATTCTTTGAAGACACCATCAGTTCGGAAATGGTCTATAGGGCGAACAGAAGGATTTCAGTGGGGCTTTTCCTCGTGACTGGAAATACAACCTGCGCCGGAATTCGAAACACGGATCCTTCGATGATCATGCTCAATCCAAATGAGCAAATGTTTCTCGACAGCATCACATTCATTGCGCTGGATACGACGACCAATGTGATCGACCGGCACTTTGTCCACATTCTCACCAGGACTTCGGATACGGGTACCATGATCTTTGACGGAGCCCCGCTGACGGGTTTCCAGGTTCTAACGATTGACCCCACATACTCCTTTGTTTCGATGCAGATATCGAGGGGCCAACACACCATTCAATCTACCGGGTGTGGATTTCTTGCTTATAGCATTGGCATGGGAAATATCATCAGCTATGCTTACGCGGCCGGTGTCCTGCTCAATGATCCGGACAACCTGGTTCAATTCCAAAACATCTCTACGGGCTCTGACACGATTTGCATAAGCGATACCCTACTCTTCTTTCTTCAAGAGCGAGGTACGCCCATTGCCTACAGTTGGGATTTTGGGGATGGAACATTCTCTTCCGCCCCGCTTGTCCAGAAGAAATATGAGAGCTCGGGAACATTCAATTATGAGGTCATAGTCACCTACCAGTGCTTTGAAGATACCATATCGGGAACCATCGAGGTAACACCAACGCCGATCGTGGATCTGGGTAATGACACCGTACTTTGTACGGCCAATGAAATAACGCTGGATGCCGGCAATCCGGGGATGATACACGTATGGTCGACAGGAGACACAACACAAACCATCGTCGTGGATACTACCCAAGATGTATCGGTGATTGTGAGCAACGCGATATGCTTTGACTTCGATACTATTTCTGTGGAGGTTCCGATCAAGGGAGCCGAATTTCAATACCTCAAATCGGTTACCGATCGGGACGACATCTGTGTGGGTGACGAAATTTTCTTCCTTGGGTCAACGGAGGGAGATGTACTGGGACATACTTGGTCTCTTGGAGATGGGACCCGGTTCACGAGTGGTTTTGAATTCTCCTACACCTACGGTTCATTTGGTGATTTCATAGTCGAATTATTGCCGGAGTATTTATGTAATGGCGATACCATCGTTTTTGGAGTGAGCGACACCCTTTCGATTGTCCGTGTGCCGGATATTGACCTCGGATTGGATACCAATTTGTGCTTTGCCGATACCGTTTTGCTTGACGCGGGTAATGAAGGAGCAGATTATTTATGGGATCCCACAGGTGAATCCTCACAGACGATTGAAGTGATGGAAACCGGAGAGTATATCGTCCTCGCCAATTTTGGACAATGTTTTTCATCAGACACGATCTACGTAGACTTACCTCCCGGAGCGCGACCGATTCCCAATGTCATGACGCCCAACGACGATGGCATCAACGACGAATTTGTCATTCAAACCGACGACCGATGTCAGGACATCGAACTCTGGATATACAACAGATGGGGACAGTTGGTATTCAACACGACCCAGGTTCAGGGTAACTATTGGGACGGACAAAGTTACTCGGGAAAGCCGGTAAAAGAAGGCGTCTATTTCTACAGAATCGTAGGAGACAAGATCGAGGCGAATGGCTCGATTACAGTGATTCGCTAAAAAGCTCTATTTACTCCAACTACCCATCTGAAGTCAACGAAGTTGGACTCGTTTGATGGAATTCTGTTGATCACGAATGGCATGTCAAACCGGATCACAAGAGGTTTGACTTTTTCCAGCTTCCAGAATCGTTTGATGGTGAGTGCCGTTCCCAGGCCAGCATCCGCCCTCAGGTTGTCAAACTCAAATTGAGAAGAGCTATTAGAGCGATTGATGATTCCAGCGTCTGCAAACAAATAAGTCGCAACATGGAATGTTCTCGACAGCTTGGGTTTCCAACCGATGTACTTATTGAAATCCACTTCAATGTTGAAGGAAGCACCGGATTCTCCTGCATAAGTTGTTGTGATGTACCCATCACTATTAACGGTAGGAGCAAGGTATCCTGAATAAGCCCGGACGTTGAGACCGCCTCCGTAGTGCAGGTGTCCGAGCCCTCCACCTATTCCCGTAAATGATGTGACTCCTCCGCCTGGACCATCGCTGAACGGTGGGACGAAACCTACTGATCTCATGTATTTGTTGTTCATCATGTCTTCCGGATTACCTCCGGCGAGAAAGAGCCTTGACTCAGGAGCCCAATTACTACCTGAACCAACCTGGACAAATACCCTGGTTTTCCAATTCAGTTTTCCGAGCCTGTTGTTGTTGGTCACATTGAGCCGGGCGTAGGCATAGGAATAGTCACTTAAGAGTGTTGAGGAACGCAATTTCATTTCTATTTCTCCTTTGCCCTTTTTGTACTTGTAGTTGTGCTTCATGGTCACGTTCACATGGTTGTTCCAACGATTGACATTCCAGTCGTTTGCGTAAATCAAGTAATTCTGGCCACCTGAATTCGGGCGAATCATCGTCCTGAGATCCACATTAAATGAAGAGCGGTTGTCATCTGAGCGCTTCTGGAAGGCCACCATGTTTTCCCAAAATCCATCGAGCATTTTGGCACCCAGTCTGATCATGCTCTTCTTCATAAACTTATTGGTAGGAGTCCGATAGTTGATTCGGATGGAATAGTCGTCAAACAACAAACGGTCGGCATCGGGATAGTGCGAAGGGTCTTGTAGTTGGCCGGTGTTGTACCAGAAGGTTAGATCGAAGAAGTGGATCCTGTCCATATAATCACCATTAAAATGGAAGCCCGCCTTGATCCCATCGTAGGCATTCCACCAGATTTCAGGTCGGACAAAAACTTCGTACTTGTCCCAACTCGGAGCGTTGTACAACCGATGATCGAAAGAGAAGGAGACATTGCCGTCCGAGCTGTTGTTCATCAAATTCACATCCGCAAGCCTCATACTCGTGTCGATCTGGAGAACTTCCAACTTGTCATCCAATTTGATCTTCGCCGTATAGCTTGGCTGTAATTTATCCCATCCTATCCATCTGGGTAGCGTATCAAAATTGCCCTCTTTCACAAACCACGAATTGGGTACATGGTATTGGTACCTCTTTCCATTTACATCCACCGCTGTGAGATCCAGGGGCATCTGCATACGGCCCTTTCGCTTTAAGGTGAATTCGTATTCATGGTCGCCTGAAACCTTTTTCACCTTGTCAATGGAGTAATCGATGCGTTTCGTGGTCGTAAACCATTGATCGAAGAACCAGTTCAAATCAACATCGGTGTAGTTGATGATGCTTGCCCTAAAATCTTCGAAGTAGGGGTGCGCAATCTTCCATTGATTGAAGTAATTTTTCATGGCTTTGGAGAACAGGCTGTCGCCAAGAACGTATTGCAGGTTAAACAACATGGTCGCCGTCTTATAATAAACGTGACCATATCCACCTCCGTGTCTGAGGGCACCGCCAAATCCATCCGAATGAGTGTTGAGCACCGCGTCCTCGTATACAAGCGCATCTCTTAAATAAGCGTTGTAGACCTTAGCGTACCGGGCAATCTGTGGTTTTTTAAACCGCCGATGATACTTGGCTCGATAGGGAAATGACACGATGGTGTCTCCGTCAATTCTTTCCAGGCCCCAAGCCGTTAGGAATTGGGTGAATCCCTCATCCATAGAAGCCCGGTAGGTTTCGTTGTTACCCACCTGACCGAAGAACCAGTTGTGTCCAACTTCGTGAACCAACAGTCCGCGATAGCTGGGATCGTATCCACCGTCCAGCGTGAGCATAGGATACTCCATACCATCCCTTGCATCTGCCACGATCATCTTGTGATATACGTACTGACCAAAATCCTCCGAAAAGGTTTTGATGATCTGAGTGGTGTAGGCCGCTGAATTTTGCCAACCTGCGGCATGCGGTTCCTGGGCCAGACCATAGCACTTGATGCCATTCCACTCTGCCTCGGCGATCCGATAGTTGGGGTCAGCTGTCCAGGCAAAGTCATGCACATTTTCTGCGTGGAACTTCCAGGTTTTGAATTTCGTGGAGTCGTATTCCGTGATGACCGAAGGTTTGGAGTTCCATGGTTTACGGGCAAAATTTCGAACGTCCAGCTTTTGTCTCAATTCTGCGGGGTAAACCTCATCGCGATTGAGCATGAATCCGGTTCCATCCAGAACATAGTTGTGGGGTAAGGTAAGTTCGACGTCGTAACATCCAAAATCACCATAAAACTCTCGACCCAGATGTTGGTCGGTTGTCCATCCGAATTTGGCATCGTATACCGAGATTCTTGGATACCAGTGCACCGCATCGTAGTGCTTACTTCCCCAACTGTCAAAGACCTTCATTCGGCGGCGAACATTTCCATCGGGGTCGAAGTAAGTATCGAAGTTCATACTGATCTCGGCAGACTCCCCTGATTTGAGCGGCTCATTAAGGATGACCCTCATGATTGTGTTATCGAGTTCTGTTTTCACCGGAGTACCATTCACCGTGAGGTTCGACACTACCGTACCCAAGCCCTGGGATTCGTTTTCCCCGTATCGGTTATTCCTTTTGTTGTTGATCTGCAGGTTGTCATAGTATGAACCAGGCAGGAAGGCATTCTGATAAAGGTGAAAAAACAACTCTTTCAGATCATCCGGAGAATTGTTGGTGTATATCAATGTTTCGCTGGCAGAGAGTTGATGATTATTGATGTTGAGCGAGGCCTTGATGGTGTAGTGCACGTCCTGCTGCCAGTAGGCACCATGGGGCATCTTGTTCTTCCAGTAGTTTGGATTTTCGGGACTCTGATAAGAGTTGGGAGGAGCCAGAGGATCATAGGATTGCCCAAACGAAAATCCCGACCACAGGACAAGAAGAACGGTAATAAATCTCATAGAATTTTGGCCTTTAAACTTAGGTCTAAACTTGATATCTGATGGGTGAGGGCGCCGATGGAAATGAAATCAACCCCACACTCGGCATAGTCTCGCACGTTGTGCATTCCGATGCCACCACTTGATTCAACTTCCACCTTTCCATCGATCAATAGTACTGCTTCCCCGGTTTGCTCCACAGAAAAGTTATCCAACATGATGCGATCGGTTACCGGATGGTCGAGGGCTTGTCGGACTTCGTCCATATCCCGTGTTTCTATTTCCACTGGAACAACCGTATCGGTTTCCTTTTTGTAGGCCTCAACCCGATCCAAGGCCTCCGTCACTCCTCCGCAATAATCTACATGGTTGTCCTTGACCATGATCATGTCATACAACCCCATGCGGTGGTTTTCTCCTCCGCCCATTTTTACCGCCCACTTTTCCAGCAGACGCATTCCGGGAGTTGTCTTTCGGGTATCCAGGATTTTGGCTTTCGTACCTTCAATTGCGCTTACAAATTGTGATGTTTTGGTCGCAACTCCTGAGAGCCGTTGGAGATAGTTTAGCGCCGGTCGCTCGGCAGTCAAAATAGAACGGGCAGAGCCTTTGACCTCAAAAATCTTGTCACCGTGCTCTATCGAAGTCCCATCCCGGGTCAATGGTTCAAAAACTACTTCCGGATCGACAGCATGGAAAACCAATTTTGCCAGCTCGATGCCTGCAATAATTCCCTTGTCCTTCGAAACGAGTACAGCACTTGCCTCGGTTTCCTTTGAGAGGGTCGACTTGACCGACTGATCTCCGACATCGCCTAAATCTTCACTTAGGGCGAGCCGAACGTGGTGCTTCACCCCTTCATTATTGAGGATATCCGAAATGTCCAAATCTGCCAATTGCTCTATCTTTCGGGGCGTGAAGATACTCCTTATCCAAATAGGAAAAACCAGCCAGAAATTTGTCGAATCCGGGTTCGCAGAATACGCCAAACGAATAGGAAGGTTTGCAAAGTTTGAGGTGCAGACTATTCCGGATATCAAAGGCAAATTCGATTCGGAAGAACGGAAACAAAGGGAGGGAAAATTGGTATTGGCTCACATCAAGCGTGGGGACATTATATACTTGCTCGACGAAAAAGGAAAGGAATATTCGAGCAGGTTGTTCGCACAGTTTGTTGAAAAGAACGCTTCTGCCGCAAGGCTCGTTTTTGTGATTGGCGGAGCACATGGGTTTTCGGATGAGGTTCGAAGTAAAGCCAATGGGCAAGTGTCTTTATCCCGGATGACTTTTTCCCATCAACTAATCAGATTGATCTTTGCGGAACAACTATACAGGGCCGTGACCATCATCCATGGTCATCCTTATCACAATGATTGATTGAGGTGCTCCTGCCACTTCCAGGCAGAGGACATCATATCGTCAAGCGAGTATTTTGGCTCCCAGCCGAGTTCATCTTTCGCCTTTGCACTATCGGAGTAGATTTCTGCTACATCTCCAGCTCTGCGCGGACCAAGGACATAATTGAGCTTTTGCCCGGTAACCCTTTCAAATGCTTCGATCGCTTCGATGACCGACACCCCATTACCGGATCCAAGATTGTATATCTCAAACTGATTTTTCACCCTACCGTCTTGCAAGGCCATTAAAGCCAAAATATGCGCTTCGGCAATATCGGTCACATGAATGTAATCACGGATGCAGGAACCATCCCTGGTTTGGTAGTTTGTACCATACACTGTCATTTGTTCAATGATTCCAGAGGCCGTCTGTGTGATAACCGGGACCAGATTATTTGGTTTGTTGATTGGGTTCTCGCCATTTAGCCCACTTTGGTCCGCTCCGACGGGATTGAAGTATCGTAGTGAAACTACATTCAGCGTATTGGTTTTCACAAAATCCCTTAAAAGTTCCTCCCCGATGAGTTTGGTATGCGCATAAGGCGATTCTGCCTGGGCAAGGGGAGTTTCCTCGTTGACCGGTAGGGTACTCACATTGCCATAAAGGGAGCATGAACTGGAGAATATGAAATTGGGAATGTTGCAGATTTTGGATGCTTTGAGAATGTTGACAAGTGAGACAATATTATTGTGATAATAAAGCAATGGCTTTTCGACGGATTCACCTACTGCCTTTAGCGCAGCAAAATGAATGATTCCATTGATGCTTCCCTCTTGCTCCAAGGCTTTGAGTGTCCCTGTCAATTCACAGAGATCCTGCTCATAAAAGGTCATTTTACGACCTGCAATCGTCTCGATTCGATCGAGGGTTTTGATGTCGGAATTGATCAAGCTATCGATGCCAATCACCTCTATATTGGGATCTTTTAGGAGCTCAATGCAGGTATGCGAACCTATATATCCCGTAGCGCCTGTAACGACTATTTTCATGCCTCAACTTGAGTGGTTCAAAACTAAACTTTCCCTTTGAACACAACCTTTTCATATTATTTGCGTCTATACTACCGAAAGCCAAAACCTCGTATCTTCGCACATCCCGTATGAAACGGTCATTATTTACCCTTTTCATAGCCCTGTGTACGGCGCCAGCTGTGCTTTACGGCCAACAAGTCGATTGGCTCAATGGAGGCGGAGGAACCTTCTACGACGTCGGGGCCGACATTACCGCGGACGCAGCGGGCTATTCCTATGCAACGGGTACTGTTTATTGTTCCGCAACTTCTTATCCAAGATTTGGTGATGACACGATCCACGCAGGGACTTTCAGGTCCTATGAGGCCTATATCATCAAACACGATATCCAGGGCAATCGCCGATGGGTTACGTCAGTTGGTGGAACGGGAGCGGAGGTAGGAACTGCGATCGAGTTGGACTCGGACACCACTTTTGTAATAGCCGGACTATACAATAGCTCCAATGCAACTTTCGACACACTCAATGGCCCCGCGGCGAGTACTGCCAATGTGCGCCTTTTTGTTGCCCAATTTGATACTTCCGGAGGGATTCGATGGCTTCAGACTGCACCATTAGGCCAGGTATTTGTTTATCCTTTTTATCGCTATTACAATCCATCTATATCTGTTAATGACAGTGGAGATATCCTGATATCAGGCCTATTCAGGGGCCAGGGTATATTCGGAACGGATACCATTAGTGCCAGTACAGCTACAGACTATGATGGTTTCATTGCCAAAATCGATAATGGTGGGAACTGGCAGTTTGCGGAAGCCTTCGCGGGAAGCGCCGGTTGGACCTTTGCAGGAAGCGTTGCTTCAGGAAATGATGGAAGTATTTATGTTTCCGGATCATTCAATGGATCAATGACCATTGACACCATTACCTTGGGGGGTAGTAGTGGTAGTTACGACGTTTACTTTGCCAAGTTAAATGACACGGGGAGGGTGCAATGGGCGACAGAGCTTGGTACTGCCTATTACGATGAAGGTTATGGTATATCCATTGACCGATTCGATAACCTATACCTGGCGGGACGATTTGGAAGCTCCATAACTTTGGATACCGTCACAGTCAACGCCCAGGCTCCGGCCTCCAATGTTCAGGATATATTCCTCTCAAGGTGGAATACCAATGGTGACTGTATATGGGGTAAGGCTTGCGGAGGCACTGCCGGATTTTATGCCAACTGGGATTACTGCTATGGCATGGATACCGATGATAGAGGTAATGTGGCCATCACAGGACAAAGTGGTGGTTCGGCCGCAACCTTTGGGTCTCATATTGTACCCGGAAATGGATCACTCCGAGGTGTCTACTTTGCCCTTTCTGATTCGCTTGGGGACTTCACCTGGGCAGTTGGTGGATATGGTTCCAGCTTTGCTTTCAATCAGGGAAACAATCTTTCTATTGACTCTGCTAAAAACTTGTACGCCACAGGTCAGGGTGACCCGCCCTTGGTTTTTGACAATACTACCTGGGCCTCTGGCGGTGGCCTTCGGGATGCTTTCATCATAAAAATTTCCGACTGTAGCGAAGCAGATACGGCAGAAATATATGCGCCAACGGTTACTACCGGATGTCAGGGTGATACAGTAACACTGTCTTCCAACGGAAATCCAAACCTCGAATACAGATGGTTGCACAACGGAAGTCCGATCTTCCTCGGAACCGATACGGTCTACGACGCATTTGTTTCAGGCTCTTATCAGGTTGCAGTATCCGACGATGGCTGTCTCGACACATCCTCGGCCGTTTCGGTGACCATCAATACCTTGCCTAATGTTTCACTTGCTAGCCTGGACACCGTATGCGTCGACGGTGGGACCGTTGTTCTCACGCAAGGATCTCCAAGCGGTGGTGTATACAAGGGGATTGGTATGATCAACGATACGGTCTTTGATCCCGGAACATCTGGTCAGGGATCATTCTTGATCTGGTACGTTTATGAGGATGGAAGTACCGGATGTAAAGATTCCACATTTGGACAGATAGTGGTTACGGGTGTCACCGCCACTTTAGCTGTATTTGCCGATATGTGTGAGCAGGACGCTGCCATTACCTTGACGGGTGGTAGCCCAATTGGTGGAACTTTTTTTGTCAATGCGGTCAGCAAAACGACCTTTGATCCAAGTGTAGAAGGAGCAGGCGATCACACCATCTGGTATGTTGTAACGGCAAGTGGTTGTTCCGATACAGCGATTAGAACACTGCACGTAGATACCGCACCGACAGTGAGCCTGAGTCCGCTGGCTGATGTTTGTGTTACCACACCATCGATAGTGTTATCAGGTGGGACTCCATCCGGAGGGACATTCTCGGGGCCGGGTGTGGCCTTTGGCAACTTCTTCCCCACATTTGCAGGTGGAGTAGGGACTTACAATATCACCTATACCTTCACAGATGGAAACGGTTGCGACGGTAGTGATGTCGAGACGATCACTGTTGATCCGAATTTCACCATTAGCTTTAATCCAACCACCACATTCTGTCCGGGTGATCCAAATGATACCCTAACCGCAACTCCAGTTGGCGGAGTATTCTCAGGAACAGGGGTTATCAATGATTCTATCTTCAGCCCTGTAACTGCGGGAGTGGGAAGCCATATTGTTCAGTATAAGTATACGAATGCTTGTAAGTCCGACTCGGTAGCGAAGACAATTACCGTTTCTGCAGGTCCTAACCCCTCAATGGCAGCCATTTCCAATATCTGTTATGGTGCGACTCCAATAACCCTCAATCAGGGTTCGCCTGCAGGTGGTACCTATAGTGGACCAGGTGTTTCGGGCACAACTTTCAACCCTACAACCGCCGGGGTTGGAACACACACCATTAAATATACCGTTACGGACGTCTCGGGCTGCACAGACAGCGCAAGTACTACGGTCCAGGTTCTGGCTCTTCCTACGGTTACATTCTCAGCCTTGACGGATGTCTGCGTCGATGCCAGTGCATTTACGCTTTCAGGTGGTTCACCTACGGGAGGAACATACTCCGGAGATGGAGTAAGCGGTGGAATGTTTACACCGTCGACAGCTGGGGTAGGATCTCATACCGTTACTTACGTTTATACGGATGCCAACTCATGTACGGACAGCGCTTCTCAGGTACAAGTAGTCGACAGCTTACCGACGGTGACGTTCTCAGTAATTCCGGATGTCTGTGCCAATTCTCCGGCATTTACCCTTACTCAGGGTTCGCCTTCCGGAGGGGCGTATTCCGGTACCGGGGTGTCTGGTTCAACATTTAACCCAGCTACCAGTGGAAGCGGAACGTTCACCTTGACATACAGCTTCACGGACGGAAATGGCTGCTCGAACTCAGCCAACCAAAACGTTACGGTCGACACTTTGCCAAATGTTACTATCGGTACATTCTCAGATCTGTGTTTCGGAGCTAGTCCTATCACCCTTTCAAGCGGAAGCCCATCTGGTGGGTCCTACTTTGGGCCCGGGGTGTCTGGAACGACTTTCAATCCAAGCACCGCTGGAGCCGGAATGCACACCATTGGATACACCTTTACCGATGGGAACACATGTTCGGACTCTGCAACGACTACCATCACGGTTGACCCGCTTCCAACAGTTACGCTATCCAGCCTGACCGCAGTGTGCGTCGATGCAAGTGCCTTTGCTTTGTCCGGAGGATCACCTTCCGGTGGAACGTATTCAGGAACTGGTGTAAGCGGAGGAAATTTTAACCCGGCTACAGCAGGAGTCGGATCACATATCATTACGTATACGTACACGGATGCCAATACCTGTACCGACTCTGCCAGTCAGACCCAGGTGGTAGACAGCCTTCCGACGGTGACATTCTCAACCATTCCTGATGTCTGTGCAAATGCGGCGTCATTTACGTTGACGCAAGGATCTCCTTTAGGTGGTACCTACTCTGGAATCGGAGTTTCGGGGTCAACGTTTGACCCGGCTGTTAGTGGTACTGGAACATTTACCCTAACCTATAGCTTCACTGATGGAAATGGGTGTTCGAATTCAGCCAACCAGAATGTAACGGTTGATACCCTTCCAAATGTCACTATAGGAACCTTCTCAGACTTGTGTTTTGGAGCTACTCCGATCACACTTTCGAGCGGATCTCCTTCTGGCGGAACTTATTTCGGAACGGGAGTCTCGGGCACAACCTTCAATCCGACCACAGCTGGAGCTGGAACCCATATCATTGGGTACACATTCACGGATGGTAATACATGTTCGGATTCGGCCACAACTACTATTACAGTTGATCCATTGCCAACAGTGACACTTTCGAGTTTGAGTGCGGTTTGTGTAGATGCGAGCGCATTTGCACTGTCCGGTGGATCGCCTTCTGGTGGAACTTATTCCGGAACAGGTGTGAGCGCTGGAATGTTTAACCCCTCCAGTGCGGGTGTGGGGTCGCATACGATTACCTACACTTTTACAGATGCCAACACGTGTACAGACTCTGCCAGCCAGACCCAGGTGGTGGATAGCTTGCCGGTTGTGAGCTTTTCGGCGATTGCTGATCTGTGTGCGAATGCTGCACCAATTACGCTCACGCAAGGATCACCATCAGGAGGTACGTACTCAGGTACCGGAGTTTCGGGATCAACATTTGATCCAACGAGCAGCGGAACGGGCACCTTTACCCTTACATACAGCTTTACCGATGGGAATGGCTGTTCGGGATCGGCCAATCAAACCGTAACGGTTGATACATTACCTAATGTCACTATCGGTACGTTCAGTGACCTGTGCTTTGGAGCAAGCCCGATTACATTGTCGAGTGGAAGCCCTTCAGGAGGAACATATTTCGGAACAGGAGTCTCTGGTACGACCTTCAATCCGACTTCCGCGGGAGCAGGAACGCATACCGTAGGATATACCTTCACGGATGGAAATACCTGTACGGATTCGGCAACTACAACGATCACTGTTGATCCCTTGCCTTCAGTTTCGCTCTCTGCCTTGACTGACGTATGCGTGGATGCGAGCACATTCGCCTTAAGTGGAGGATCTCCTTCCGGTGGAACATATTCCGGAACGGGTGTGAGCGGTGGAAATTTCAATCCTGCGGTGGCAGGAGTGGGATCCCACACTATCACCTATACGTTTACCGATGGTAATTCTTGTACGGACAGTGCCAGTCAAATTCAGGTTGTGGACAGTCTCCCTACTGTAAGCTTTTCCGCGATTGCAGATTTGTGCGCCAATGCCAGCCCTATTACCCTTACCCAGGGAGCTCCGAGTGGCGGAAGTTATTCCGGAACGGGAGTATCGGGAAGCACATTTGATCCTTCCTCAAGTGGAACTGGAACTTTCACCTTGACTTATAGTTTCACTGATGGCAATGGCTGTTCGAATTCAGCTAACCAAAATGTTACAGTTGACACCCTTCCAAACGTGACGATTGGGACATTATCCGATTTATGTTTTGGCGCTACACCAATTACACTTTCCAGTGGTAGCCCATCTGGTGGAACCTATTTTGGAACAGGAGTGTCTGGAGTGACTTTCAACCCAACCACAGCAGGAGCGGGAACCCACACCATAGGTTACACATTCACCGACGGTAATTCGTGTACGGATTCTGCTTCGACAACCATCACGGTCGATCCATTGCCGACCGTTACACTTTCTGCTTTGAGCCCGGTTTGTGCGGATGCATCAACTTTTGCCTTGACCGGTGGTACGCCTTCCGGTGGAACTTACTCAGGGACCGGGGTCAGCGGTGGAAATTTCAATCCTACCATCGCAGGAGTTGGATCTCATACCATTACCTACACATTTACGGATGCCAATACATGTACTGATTCTACAAGTCAGGTTCAAGTGGTTGACACACTTCCGACTGTCACCTTCTCAACCATTCCAGCGGTTTGTGCCGATGCGAGTGCCTTTACCCTGACTCAAGGTTCACCTATTGGAGGTACTTACAGTGGTACGGGAGTCTCCGGTTCTACCTTTGACCCTGCGACAAGCGGAACCGGAACATTCACCTTGACTTATAGCTTTACCGATGGAAACAGCTGCTCAAATTCGGCCAACCAGACGGTCACAGTAGACACGTTGCCAAATGTTTCGCTTGCACCATTTGCTGATGTGTGCGCTGGAGCCAATTCATTTACACTTTCCGGAGGTGCTCCGGCAGGTGGAACATACTTCGGGACCGGAGTTCTCGGCTCCTCCTTTGACCCCGGCGTCGCTGGTGCTGGAACGCATACTTTAGGGTACGCATTCGTGGATGGAAATACATGCACCGACACGGCTACGTCAACGATCACGGTTGACCCTCAACCTACTGTTACACTCTCAGGTTTGAGTGGTGTTTGCCTCGACAATGGATCATTTATGCTCACTGGTGGTTCACCTTCCGGAGGTACATATTCCGGAGCAGGGATATCCAGTGGTTCTTTTGATCCTTCCACAGCAGGGGTTGGATCGCATACTTTGAAGTATGTGTTTACCGACGCAAATTCATGCACCGATTCTGCAACGGCTACGCAGGTAGTATTTGCCTTGCCTACGGTCACCTTCTCTGCCATAAGTGACCTTTGTGCTGACGCCAATGTCATAACGCTCAACCAAGGAGCTCCATCAGGAGGTACATACAGTGGTATTGGTGTGTCCGGTGGAACATTCGACCCTGCGGTGAGTGGAACAGGGGTCTTCACCCTTACCTACGATTTTACAGATAGCAACAGTTGCTCAGATACAGCCACTCAGACGGTGAGGGTTGACACCTTGCCAACAGTTGGCATCTCCAGCATTTCCGATATCTGTTTTGGAAGCGATCCGGTTGTACTCACTCAGGGCTCTCCTTCGGGTGGAACGTACTTTGGAAATGGGGTAACAGGCGATACACTAAATCCTGCGAGCGCAGGGGTTGGCACGCACAATATTGGGTACACATTCGTAGATGGAAATACTTGTACGGATACAGCATCGACCACCGTCACGGTTATCGCACAACCCTCTGTCTCGCTGTCATCGTTCTCCAACTTATGTGGAAACTCTGATACCTTGGCCTTGTCCGGAGGACTGCCCGCAGGAGGAACCTATACTGGAACTGGTGTAAGTGGTGGTACATTTGATCCATTAGCATCAGGTGTAGGAGCACATACCATTACCTATTCTTTCACAGCGGGGACAGGATGTTCTGACTCGGCATCACAATCTATTACGGTGGATACCGTGCCAACAGTATCCTTGTCGAGCCTCACTGATGTGTGCGATGGGGTTGCCTCATTTTCTTTGACCGGAGGACTACCTGCCGGAGGAACATACTCCGGAACCGGAGTTAGCTCTGGCAATTTCGACCCAGCTTCGGCAGGTGTAGGAACACATACGATTCAATATGCGTTTGTCGACTTGAACAGCTGTCGGGATTCCGTCACCCAAAGTATTACTGTTGATTCAATTCCACTGGTTTCTCTCGCGACCATTTCCGACATGTGCTTCGGAGCAACGCCGATCTCACTTAGCGGTGGATCGCCTGCCGGTGGTATATATGCCGGACCAGGAGTTGTATCAGGCTTATACGATCCTTCAATGGCGGGCGCTGGGGTTCAAACTATCAGGTATTCGTTTACGGATGGCAACGGATGTACGGATTCGGCTAATACCAGCACAAATGTTTTTGCGCTTCCGTCCGTTTCGATCAGTTCGCTTGGTGCATTGTGTTTGAATACACCAAAATTTGAATTGACCAATGGATTACCAGTTGGCGGTTCCTATAGTGGCCTGGCCGTGACCAATGATTCGCTGGATGCATCAATGTTGCCTGGAGCAGGTACTGACAGTATACAATATCTGTTCACTGACTTAAATG
The DNA here is from genome assembly GCA_965267285.1 of Salibacteraceae bacterium. Lineage (GTDB taxonomy): Bacteria > Bacteroidota > Bacteroidia > Flavobacteriales_G > Salibacteraceae > UBA4419. The sequence goes on from OZ253948.1 coordinate 528,966, forward strand.
GATGTACGGATTCGGCATCGCTTACCATCAATGTTGATTCTGTTCCGTCAGTCACACTTTCGGCTTTGTCCAACGTTTGTTTCCAGGAGCCAACCATGTTGCTCACAAATGGACTTCCTTCCGGTGGAACCTATTCAGGAGTTGGGGTAAGTGCTGGTATGTTTGATCCTGCAATTGGAATTGGTCCTCAAACCATCAATTATGTTTTCACGGATGGCAATAGTTGTTCGGATAGCGCTTCAACAGCCATCGTTGTAGATACACTGCCGTCCGTAAGCATTGGAGCACTCGGATCATATTGCGAGCAATCAGGAGATGTGGTATTGACAGCTGGCCTTCCAAGCGGTGGAATATACTATGGTCCTGGTATGGTGAATGACACGCTGTTTAATCCTGATAGTGTAGGAGCTGCGTCATCAAACTTGGCCTACGTGTTCACCGATGGCAATGGATGTAGTGATTCGGCTTTTGCGACAATTGGAGTAGATACCCTGCCAATCGTAACTTTCACTTACCTCGATACCGTGTGTAGAAACTTTGACCTGGATACACTTCGTTCCGGACTACCACTTGGAGGAATTTATACGGGTACAGGTGTTTCACTCGACTCGATCTTTGATCCGTCATCAACCACAGTAGGGTTGCAGACCATTACATATGTTTTCACGGATTTGAATGGTTGCATTGATAGTGCAGATGTCCAACTTGAGATACATCCTGATCCGACAAGTGCCTGGGGAGCCAATTTTTCCGTTTGCGAAAATGAATCCTCGTTTACATTGAGTGGAGGGTCACCGGTGGGTGGAATTTATTTCGGAGGAGTGGCTGTTTCAGACTCAATTTACAACCCTTCCCTTGTGTCCATAGGAATGGATACCGCCTTCTATGTGGCAACCAATTACTGCGGCGCTGACACCTCGTCTGCAGTGATAAGCGTTTTGAGCAAACCGTTTGTTTCGTCGACAGATACGGCTCAGCTCTGTCCTTATTCCGGTTCTCATACACTGAGTATAGGATTGCCGTTGGGTGGAGTTTACTTTGGAGAGCACATCCTTCAGGATACACTATTCGACTCCAATTTTGGAGAGAAAACTGGAGGAGTATATTCAGTGAACTATACATTCCATGACGGCACGTGTGCAGACACTATCCTGACGACGGTGAGCATGGATGAACTTCCTGATTTGTCCTTCGATCACGATACGACCGTTTGCCTTGCAAACGCTGTCGAGATTGTGTTGGATTCTAATCTTACGGATGTCGTTTGGAATCTCATTCCAGGAAATTCATCAAGAACATTTGGCCCTGAGCAATTGAATATCGGGGTCAACCAGATGATTATCTCGGCAAGGGATGGTGGACTTTGTTGGGGTAGTGATACTGTAACGATCACGGTTATTCCGTGCATGAGCTTTGTGATGATGCCAAATCCAAGTGATGGGCAGTTCGAAGTCGAGCTAAATTCTATGGTCGAGGACGAAGTGATGATTACGCTTTACAACGGGCTTGGTCAGCCTATTCTGGATAAATTGACCATGATCGAATCCGGACTCAATACCCTTCCATTTGACCTGAGAGGAATGGATGGTGGTCTGTATGTGATCAAAATCGAAGGTCATTACATCGATCAAACTGAGAAATTCTTCCTCAGATAGAGCCGATCCAATTAGTTTTGGCCCAACCCTGTGAAATCAGTTTTATTCTTAGGTGCTAAAGAAATTGGGGCTCAATGCCTACGGTTTTTGCTTGAACATCAACAGCACGACTACAAGGTGGTTGGCATTGTCAAATCTTCGTCGAGCTTTCTTTCTTCAAAAAATGACTTCGATTTTGTCACCGATGACATTCTGGTTTTCTCATCCATTGATGAGGTGGATTCAGTTGATTATATCGTCTCTGTTCAATACGATAAGATCCTCAGCGGGAATCAAATAGCAAAGGCGAGACTGTTGGCCATCAATTTGCACATGGCACCAGTGCCGGAGTACAGAGGGAGTAACCAGTTTTCATTTGCCATCGCAGAAGGGGCCAAGCAATTTGGGACCACCATTCATCGATTGGACGAATCAGTAGACGGTGGTGATATCATTTTTGAAGACCGGTTTGACATCTCTTCGGAAATATTTGTCCAGGAATTGTACGCGCAGACCGTTGCCAGATCTGCCAGCTTATTTGAGTACGCCTGGCCAAAAATTGTTGCCGGTGACTATACGTTCACACCGCAACATTCGTTTCAGGGTGAACGCAAATTTGGATTCCATCGGAGAAAGGAGATAAATGACTTGAAAGAGATTGACGACAGCTGGCCGATAGAAAAGAAAAAAAGACATTTTCGCGCCTGCTATTTTCCGCCACATGATCCGCCCTATATAAAGGGAAGTGGTAAGGAACTCGACCTGGATTGGTATAATTCGCTTTGAAAAAAAGAATCATTTGCACCGTCACCACCGATCTGAATTTTGACCAACGGATGATTCGTATTTGCTCTTCGCTGAGTGAAATGGGTTATGACGTTTTGCTGGTAGGGCGCGAAAAAAGGAATTCCAAACCACTGCAAAGTCAACCCTTCAGGCAACACCGTATCAAGTGTAGGTTCGAAAAGGGCAAACTGTTCTACCTGGAGTACAACTATCGACTCTACAGGTATTTGAAGGAAAATGCGTTTGACGCACTTTGTTCGTGTGATCTGGATACAATGCTTCCGGGTTACCTGCTAAAAAGGAGAAGTAATCGCGAATTCAAATGGGTGTACGATGCACACGAGTACTTCACCCAACTGGAGGAAGTCGTCAAGCGCCCCTTGGTCAAATCCATTTGGAAAAGCGTAGAGAAAATGAGCGTGCCCCTGACAGATCAGCGGTACACGGTCTCTAATGGTTATGCGGAACTCTTCGAAAAGGAGTACAAGCTAGGCTTCGACATCATTCGAAACATTGCCAGAAAACCAGAAAGCCGGCTGCAGGAGAAAAGAGAAAACATCATCCTGTATCAAGGCTCGGTAAATGTTGGACGCGGGCTGAATGAACTCATTGATGCCATGCATCGGGTAGATGCTTCCTTGGTGATTTGCGGGGAAGGAGATTTATACCTCGATTTAAAAGAAAAGGTGAAAAATCTGGGTTTGGAAAACAAGATCACTTTCACAGGATATGTCCTTCCAGAGGAATTGAAGAATTACACAAGAAAAGCAAAAATCGGGATCACTCTCTTCACCCAGGAGGGGGTGAGCAATCGGTATTCGCTGGCCAACCGGTTTTTTGACTACTTGCAGCACGGTGTTCCTCAGCTTGCCATGAATTACCCCGAATATGCCTCCTTCAACAAGGAATATGAAGTGGCTACGCTGCTCGATACCATTGATGTGAGTTCTATCACTTCTTCACTCAATCATTTATTGAAGAATTCGGCTTACTATAATCGATTGCGTGACAATGCGCTTCTGGCGAGAGAAAAATACAACTGGCAGCATGAGGCTGAGAGGCTTGGCGAGATTTACCAAGGGCTACTTGGTGCTTAAAATCACCTGCTCGTTCGAGTTGAGGCAATGCTTTTGAATGGCCTCATCGCTCAAAAGATCGGCCGGTGAAATCGATTCGCAGTAGAAACCAATATTCTCCAATCTTTCGACGAAATCTTCCTGACCATAGAACCGAACATGGTCTTCCTGGCCAAACGTTTCGAGCCGTTTCTTTGGGTCTTTGACGGAGCTGTCTTCCAAGGTCTCACCGTCTCTCCAAGGTACTTGGCTGAGCAGGATTCCTCCTTTCTTCAAAACTCGAAATACCTCACCCATGCCTTTGCGATCATTTGGAATATGCTCGAAAACGTGGTAGCAGATCACCACGTCAAAATGATCTGACGGGGCAGCGATGTTCTGAATGTCAAATTGGTGTGAGCATGATTGATCTTCATAATTGGAATCCCAATATTCTATTCCCGAATCGCCTCGAAACTTCTTTCTCAAATAGCGTTGAGGAGAAAAATGAAGCACCCTAAGACCTGCCCTGTTTTTGAACTTTTGTTGAAACAACAAATAGAGAAATCTGGTCCGTGACAAGCTTGCCGTCCCCGGGCTAAGCCAATCGACGAAGTCATTTCGTTTGATCTCGATAAATCGGCTGTAACCCCTGCCATCCAATGGGTCTACAAAGGTACTGCCGGTGTAAATCGATGCCAGAGCACGCCGAAATGGCCATTCCATTTTCAGGAGCAACGATCTCGGAATTAAAAGCAGGGTGAAACTTTTAAGGAAGTGGTACACTAGTTCATTTTCTGAGCGAAGTGATACAATTTGAACGCGTCGAAGAAGCGCATTTTCGGATGGGAAGAGGTAAGGTTTTTCATAATGGTGTTTTCCTGAGAACGATATGTCCGTTCAAACCCTTTCAACATCCGGATCGACTTTAGCGTTCTATAGGTTTTGTAAAGTCGGTTTTTGTCAAGGGCCTTTCCCTTTTCCACAATGTTTACCAGGTTGTCCAATCCCTGAAGGGTCTTATCCAAAAACTCGTGGCTCTGTTCCAGGCCAATATGCACCAACGGATTGTCGATGTGCAAGATGGTCACCTCGTTCGACATCAGGCTGTGAGCCAGGACACTATCCTCGTGGCCATAGCCCACAAGGGACTCGTCCAATTGAACCGAGGATAAAACACTCTTTGGTATCAAAAAGTTATTGGTCATAAAGGAGAGATAAGGAGCCTTATTCCTATCAGCTGCGGGAACGGTTTCGCGCTCCACGCCGTATTTCCATCGCAGAATTAATCCCGGATCTTTTGGCTCCTGTGCCGTGTAGGCCCGCCCGCCGTACACAACGGTACCTTTATCAAAGTGAGGTAGGTAATTTTCCAGGTAATGCTCTGAGGGAATGGAGGAATCGCAATCCACGATGATCAAGTTGTCGTATTTGGCTGAAGATCCCATCACATTGCGGATCTTCGATCTGCCGTGGTTGATTTCCAGTTCGACATACTCAACGTTTGGTATGCCTCCAATTACACGGTTGATCGATTTGAATTCGTCACTTGAAGCATCGTCATAGCACAGGATCTCATGTTCCATTGAAGACGCTTGCTTGCTCAGTTCCTGAACAAAGTCTCGAACGTCAAAGTTGTAGATAGGGACAAGGATGCTGACCATGGCAATTAAGAAGGCATCATGGCCTTCTCAACAAGTTTTCCTCCTTCACAACGCAGGATGCGGGATTCTATTTTTTGCATGTGCTCGTAGTCATGCGTGGCCATAATCACCGCTGTACCCTGCAAACTGATTTCCTTGAGCAGGTGAAGAATCCTGGCGGAGGTTTCGGGATCCAGATTGCCAGTTGGCTCGTCAGCCAAAATAATGTCCGGCTGATTGATCAATGCGCGTGCAATGGCAATACGTTGCTGTTCACCACCACTCAATTCGTGCGGCATCTTAAATCCTTTGGTCGGCATTCCAACCAAGCCAAGCACTTCATCAATCCGGGCTTTGATGGCCTTTTTGTCCTTCCACCCGGTCGCTTTCATGACGAACAGCAGATTCTCTATAGCTGAGCGATCGTGCAAAAGTTGAAAGTCCTGAAACACGATTCCCAACTTTCGACGCAGGTGGGGGATCTTTTTTGAGCGAAGCTTGTGAAGGGTGAATCCCGCTACCGTGCCAGTACCCTTTTTTAAAGGCAATTCACCGTACAATGTCTTAAGCAAGCTGCTTTTGCCAGAACCCGTCGAGCCAATAAGGAAGGCAAATTCACCTTTGTTAAGCTCCAGATTCACATCCGACAAGATCAGGTGATCCTGCTGAAAAATATCTGCATTTTCAATTTTAATGATCGCCTCAGAATCCATAAATCGCTATTGGGTCAAAGGTAAAAATATGGTGAGAACACCATGCGAAGGTATTTTTGAAACGCCTGATTTTACAGGGAATTTGGGGCAATAGTTTTAACACAAACGCGTTGAAAACTTGACCTCGCTTCAGAAGCTTACCCTTGGGGTCATGTTAATTTTAGCCCATAGGAGGAAAGGCCTCCACTTTACGTCAATTCATGCGGAAAATCCAAACGCTTTCCTTCCTCTTGCTATTTGTTGTTTCCGGTGCCTTGGCTCAAAAAACCGCCATCCATGCTTCCGGAATCTTAGCCTACGAAAGGGGATTGGAGTATTTCGACAAGGAAAAATACGGCTCAGCTCAACGACAGTTTGAAAAGGCCATCAAGGAGAGTGAAGGTCAGAATTCGGAAGTAGCCGTCAACGCCCAATATTATGCAGCACTGTGTGGTATTGAGTTGTTTAACCGCGATGCGGATCTATTGCTGAGGGAATTCATCCGGATGAATCCGGAAAGCCCCAAGGTCAAAGAGGCACTGTTTCAATTGGGGATATACAATTACCGTAAAAAGAAATGGGACAAGGTGTTGCATTGGTTTGGTAAGGTCGACCAATTCGAACTAAGCCCGAACCAAAAAAATGAATACCTCTTCAAGTATGGCTACAGTTATTTCAGGAAGAAAAAATACACAGATGCCTCCAAGAAGTTCTATGAGGTAAAGGAAGAGGACCATGTGTTGGCCCCAGCGGCACGCTATTACTATGGCCACATTGAATTCACCAACGGAAACTACCAGACCGCATTGAAGGAATTCAGGAAGATTGAAAACAATAAAAAATTCAAGGCAATTGTGCCATATTATATCTCGCAGATCCTCTATTATCAGAAACGATACGATGAGTTGGTGAGTTATGCCAAGCCGCGACTAGACTCCTCCAAGATCAAACGCAAGAGCGAGATTGCCCGTCTCATTGGCGATGCTTTCTACAGGTCAAAGCAATACAAGGATGCAGTAGTGTATTTGGAGTTGGCCAGAAGGCCACCATCTAAACTGGATCAGGAGGGAGAGTATCAACTGGCCTATTCTCATTACAAGATGGGCAAGTACTACGAGGCGATCAAAGGGTTTTCAAAGTTGTCGGTTCGAAGAGATAAGTTGGGTCAAACTTCCATGTATCAGCTTGGCGATTGCTACTTGAGAGTTGAGGAGAAGAAGTATGCCAAGAATGCCTTCCTCGAAGCCTCCGAAATGGAATTTGATCCGGAAATTGCCGAAGACGCACTCTTCAATTATGCCAAGCTTTCATACGAAGTAGCGTTTGATCCCTACAACCAAAGCATCAAAGCTTTTAAGAGATACTTGAAGAAATACCCGGACTCTAAGAAGAAGGAAGAGGTCTATGATTACATGGTCAAAGTTTACCTCACTACAAAGAATTATGCACAGGCGCTCAGGTCCATCGAGCAACTGGAAACGAAAAATGACAAGATCAAAAGGGCGTATCAATTGATCACATACAATAGAGCGACCGAATTATTTCAAAACCGAAATTACACGGAAGCGGTGAAGTTTTATGACATGTCACTAAAGTACGTGGTCGACAAAAATCTGAATGCCCAAACCTATTATTGGAAAGGGGAGGCCCAGTATCGGCAGAATAGTTATGCCAAGGCGATAGAGGCGTACAAGCAGTTCATTTTCCAACCTACAGCCATACTACAGGCTGAGTTTAACGAGGCCAATTACAACCTGGGCTATGCCTACTTCAAGCTCAAGGATTATGAGAACGCTCAGAAATGGTTCAGGAAATTCTTCTACTACGAAAAGGAAACGGACAGTACCAGACTGGCCGACTCATACAACCGTACTGGCGATTGCTTCTACGTGACCAAAAGCTACGAGGATGCTTTGATCTACTACACCTCGTCCTTTCAGATCGGTGCATCGGATCAGGACTACGCCCTTTATCAAATGGCCATTTGCAAGGGATTGACCAAGGACCAGGATTCCAAAATCCGCTTCCTATCTACACTGGTCGACTCCTTTCCCAACTCATCATACGTAGAAGCGAGCAAGTACGACCTAGGAACATCACTGATGAAGAGCGGGAAGGACGAAGAGTCAATCGCTTTGTTCGACGATATCATTGCGAACTATCCCAACAGCTCATTTGTCAAGCGTGGCCTGCTCAATAAGGGGTTGATCCACTACAACAACTCGGAAAACGGAAAAGCACTTGAAGTATTTAAGCGCATCGTGGCGGACTATCCCAACTACGAGGATTCTAAAGAGGCACTTCTTGGTATCAAGAATATCTACATCGAGCAGGGCCAGTTTGAGACATACTCGGAATTCATCAATGGACTTGACTTTGTTGACCTCAATGAGGCAGAATTGGACTCAGCGGTTTTCGCTGCTGCGGAGATAAAATACTTTGAAGGCAAGTACGAAGTTGCTGCACCTGAATTGGAAAAATACCTCTCTCGATTCGACCCGGCGCTATTTGACATGAACGCTAGCTACTATCTGGCCGATTGCTACAACCGGGGAGGAAACAAAGCCAAGGCGCTTGAATACTACAATCGGGTGATCGAGCGACCGTTTGGTGGATTTACCGAACGCGCATTGCTGTACGCTTCTGAAATAAACTTCCAAAACGAAGAATATGACGCCGCCCTTTCCCATTACTCGAATCTGGAAAAAATAGCCAGTTCGGCGTCCAATCGATTTGTAGCCGACTATGGACAGATGAAGTGCTTGTTTAAGATGATGAGCTATGAAAGTGCCATGGCATATGCTCAAAAAGTGCTTGCTTCAGACAAAGTCGATCCGGATGTCTACATCGAATCTCAATTTGTGATTGCGAAGTCACTCTTTGCGGAAAACAACCTGGACAGTGCCTATGCGATGTTCGAGTTGGTAAATGACACCACCATGAATGAAATGGGTGCTGAGTCGATGTTCCACATGGCGGAAATCAAATTCAAGAATGACAGCCTCACGGCTGCTGAGAATTTGATCTACGACTTGGTCAATCGAGTGCCAAACTATCCATACTGGACAGCAAAGGGACTTATTTTATTGGCCGACGTCTACATGGCAACCGATAATTTGTTCCAGGCCAAAGCCACGCTTGAAAGCATCATCAACAACTATGAAGGAGAAGACTTGGTGGCCATTGCAAAGGCCAATCTGAAGAAGATCGAAGAATTCGAAAAAGGACAAAACCAGGTGGAAGAGGAGGAAGTCGATATTGATATGACGGATGATATCGATTACGAAAGTTTATTCGAACCGGAAGAGGAGGAGGAAGAACGATGAAAACAAAGGCTCTTACACTCTTGATTGGATTGGTGGGATCATTCAGCTTGATCGCTCAGGATACCCTCCAGGGAGGAAGTATTCTGATCTTTAAAGATTACGAACCGACCATTTCGGACGCCAAGAAATACAAGAACTCTCCCAATATCAGCGATACAGTGGACATTAAAATGGGGGAAATGAAATACAACGTTCTTCCAAAGTCGGTTGAAACCAATTTCAAACCGAATCCGCTCAAGGCGGCTAAGCTTAAAGGTGAGCCTTTGGACAAACTGTACAACGGATTGGCCAAGTTCGGGGTTGGACTTTATGCCACTACCTATGGCACGGTTCAAATCAATAATCTCAGAAGCAGGAAGGCGACCTTTGGCCTCAACTATCACCACCATGCTTCGAACGGACGTGTGCCTGATGCCAGCTATAGCGGATTTAATGACAACCAACTCGAATTGCACGGAAAGCGATTTTTCTACAACAAGATTTTGTCCGGTTCGGTATTCTATGATCGCAACGTACTTCATCGGTATGGCTTCAACCCGGATACGGTTGACAATGCGACCATCAGCAACGATCTGGGCAGGGAGAAAACCATTCAGAGATATCAGAATTACGGGGCCAGTGCTCGTTTCAAGAGTTTCTACAAGGATTCGTCAAAGATCAATTTTGATGCTGGCCTGACCCTGAGGCAGACAGAGGGGACCTATGGATCGAGGGAAAAAAGTGCGCTGGCAGACTTCAGCCTCGACTGGTGGGCTCAGAAGAACACCTTCTTCCTGAAGCCAAAGATTACCATGGATTACAATACCTATGACCCTGAATTATTCAGAAGGTTGGACATTGACAATCCCTACAAAGACAATATCATACTTGGTGAGCTCCTGCACGGATCCGGGAGTGGAAAGAATTGGGAGCTGACAGTTGGCCTCAACGCATACCAGAACATTGACACCGTAACCGGATTTCAGTTTTATCCCGAGGTTTTTGCCCGTTACAATGTAGTGGGCAACCTGCTCATTCCGTATGCGGGAGCCACAGGGCAGATCCGCCGAAATAGCTTCAACAGCTTGCGGTTATCCAACGGCTTTATTTCTAGCAACATTGCTTTGGTCAACTCAAAGGAGCTTAGGGTATTTGGAGGTATTCGAGGTCAGTTCTCGCGCAATACGTCGTTTAATGTTCGTGCCGAACACCTATGGGTAAGCGATATGCCGATGTTTGTTAACGACTATTCGAAATCCTTCCTCGGCCAGGTCATAGGCAACGAATTCCAGATGATATATGATACGGCCAAAGTATTCAACCTGAGTGCAGAATTTAGCCTTGAGGAAATTGGAAGGATGAGTTTTTACTTCAAAGCGGACTATTTCACTTATCGACTCAACAACGAGCACAAAGCATGGCATATGCCGGATTATAAGGTTACTTTAAGCGCTGTTTATGACCTGAGGGATAAGTTGGTATTCCGAGGAGATCTTTTTGTCATCTCAGAGCGATTCGCACGGTCGCCTCTTCCATGGGAAGGCGAATATGTAGGAAGCAATTATTACGGGATCAAATTGCCAATGTTGCTCGATTTGAACCTCACGGCTGAGTATCGATACTCAAAACGCCTCGGTGCCTTCATTTCCTTCTATAATATTGCGAATTCCAAGTACAATTTGTACAACGATTATCGCATGCAAGGCATCACAATTTTAGGTGGTGTCAGCTTCTCCTTTCTAAGCAAGTCTTTTGTTAATTAAATGTTGATAAAACCCCAGTGATTATGGGGTGTTCAGCGTGTTTTAGGGTGCCGAAATAGTACTTTTGTTTAAAGGCGAAAAAACCATCATTTATGAGCGAAGAAGAGAAGGGACAGAAGAAGGATTATTCAGCCGATAGTATACAGGTTTTAGAGGGACTTGAAGCGGTCAGGAAACGACCCGCCATGTACATTGGTGACGTCGGCCCAAAAGGCCTGCACCACTTGGTATATGAGGTTGTGGACAACTCCATCGACGAGGCCTTGGCCGGGCATTGTTCCAAGATCGATGTGTTCATCAACGAAGACAATTCCATTACCGTTCAGGATGATGGTCGGGGTATACCAACCGATATGCACGAAAAGGAAGGGAAGTCGGCGTTGGAGGTGGTCATGACGGTACTCCACGCCGGGGGTAAATTCGACAAGGACTCGTACAAGGTTTCTGGTGGTCTGCACGGTGTTGGTGTTTCCTGCGTAAATGCGCTTTCTACGAGTCTGAAAGCAGAAGTTCACCGCGGTGGAAAGATCCATGTTCAGGAGTACGAAATAGGGGTGCCCAAAGGCCCGGTAGAGGTCGTTGGTGAAACGGATGTCACCGGAACCAAGGTCACCTTCAAGCCGGACGGATCGATCTTCGAAGTAACGGAATACAACTACGAAACGCTCGCTAGCAGGCTTAGGGAATTGGCCTTTCTAAACAAGGGCATCAGACTTAACCTGGAGGATAAAAGGCACCAGGATGAAGAAGGAAAGAATCTCCAGGATCATTTCTATTCGGAAGGTGGGCTACAGGAATTTGTACTCTTCCTCGATCAGAGCAGGGAAAAGATCATAGAAGACGTTGTCTATATGGATGGTGAAAAGAATGGCATCCCCGTAGAGGTATCGATGGTGTACAACAACTCCTTTTCAGAGAACATCCACTCGTATGTCAACAACATCAATACCCACGAAGGGGGTACACACCTATCTGGATTCCGACAAGGGTTGACCAGAACGCTGAAGAAATACGCCGACGAATCGGGGATGCTTAGCAAACTCAAATTTGAGATTTCCGGAGACGACTTTAGAGAGGGTCTTACGGCGGTAATTTCGGTTAAAGTAGCAGAACCTCAATTTGAAGGACAGACAAAAACAAAACTTGGAAACAGGGAGGTAACTGCCTCCGTGTCTCAAGCTGTGGGAGAGATGCTGCAGAACTATCTGGAGGAGCACCCCAAGGACGCTAAGACGATCGTTCAAAAGGTCATATTGGCCGCACAGGCCAGGCACGCCGCCAGGAAGGCCAGGGAACTTGTCCAACGCAAAAATGTCCTATCCGGATCAGGGTTGCCGGGAAAACTGGCGGACTGCTCCGAAAAGGACCCGGCGGTTTGCGAAATCTACCTTGTCGAGGGAGACTCCGCGGGTGGTACAGCAAAGCAAGGCCGAGACCGGAACTTCCAAGCTATCATGCCATTGAGGGGTAAGATCCTCAACGTTGAAAAGGCCATGGCACACAAGATCTTCGAAAACGAGGAAATTAAAAACATGTATACAGCCCTCGGTGTCAAAGTCGGAACCGAAGAGGACGAAAGAGCACTCGACACTTCGGGCCTGAGATACCACAAGGTGATCATCATGTGTGATGCCGATGTAGATGGTAGTCATATCCAGACGCTTATCCTCACCTTCTTCTTTAGGTATATGAGAGAGCTCATTGAGAATGGATACGTCTATATCGCTACGCCGCCACTGTACTTGGTAAGGAAGGGTTCACAGGCGCGGTATTGTTGGAACGACCAGGAACGAGATGAGCTGATTTCCGACTGGAAGAAAAATGGAAGCGAGACCGGAATTAAGGTCCAGCGCTACAAAGGTCTTGGTGAGATGAACGCCGATCAGCTTTGGGAAACAACCATGGATCCGGGAGCACGCACATTGCGTCAGATTACCATAGAAAGTGCTGCTGAAGCAGATCACACATTCTCTATGCTCATGGGTGATGATGTACCACCAAGGCGTGAATTCATCGAGCGAAATGCGATGTACGCAAACATCGACGCTTAATAATTCCTGGCTATCGTAAGAGGTTAAATGTCCCGACGTGTATTTGCGTCTGGTTCTTGAGGTCCTTGTAGGTCACCTTCCAGGAGTATGTGCCGATCGGATATGGCTCTCCTGTTTCAGAGTTTCCGGAGAAGCCTTGCTTCTCGTCTGTATAGAACAATTGATTTCCCCATCGGTCGAATACCCAGAACTCAAAGTCTGAGATGTTGTGGGTCTTAGGTGCGAGCACTTCATTGCGACCATCCCTGTTCGGTGTAAATGTGTTTGGCATGTAGAATATCAGGTCACAATCGTTGAGCATCTTCACATGATAAGTATCCACCGCTGCGCAATTATTCTCGTCAAACAGCTGGAGGTAATATGTACCATCGGTATTGACTTCCTTCATCTGGGTAGTTTCCCCGGTGCTCCATTTATAACGTGCTTCCAGCGGTCGGCCAATCAAGGTGTCGATATTACCAATACATAGAATGAGCGTGTCGTGACCCATAGGCTCGAATACAGGATCGGTCACAAAAACATTGTATTCATTGGTGATCTCACAACCGATGATATCCCAGATGTCGACCCAGAATGTCCCTGTTTCCTTGACAAGAATGGACTTTTCAGTAGAACCCGTATTCCAGGTGAAATCATAACCTTCGATGACGTTCGTCAATAGGATGGAATCACCGCGACAGAATTGATAATACTTTGGCGTCTCTTGCCGCAGGGATGACACTGCCACATGCAGCGTGTCCTCAGCAAAACAAGCACTTACCGGATCGGTCACCTTCAGATAATAGATGATGGGCGATACCGGATTAGCGGTCGGATTCGGTATGGTCGTATCATTCAAGGTGCCTCTATGACCTGACCATTCGTAAATATTGTTCGGACCAATTCCCCCGTTGAGTTGAATGGGCTGGTAGTTACATATAAAAGTGTCCTCACCGGCATAGGCGATGGGCAGAGGCGCCACGTTTACATACATCGTATCCTGCGTCTGACAACCAAAGAGGCCTGTGGCACTAAGTATATACCTGGTCGTATCTGTCAGATTGCTTACCGTGGGATCGAGTTGCTGAGGGTTGGAAAGTCCGTTAAGCGGGATCCAGGTCTGCGAGATCTGACCGCTGGCCGTTCCGTTGAGCATGGTATCCTCTCCAATACAAATATTGATGTCCAGGCCAGCATCGACCACAGGATTCGGATGCACCCGGATGTTGACACTATCTACATCGTTACCACAAAAGTTAGTTGCGGCGAGCTTCATTTTAAACAGGCCAAGACTATCCCAGGCAACCCGTATTTGATTGTTGGACGTGTCGACAATCTTGCCCCCTCCCTCGAGGGTCCAGTTGTATTGGGTGACCGGGAAGAACGGCACTGTATACCTGATGGTATCGCCGAGACAAACATTCAGATTCTGTCCATTCAGATTCGAGTTTGGCTTGGTTGTCACACTGACCGTCACTGCCGGAGACAGCGGCCCCACGCATCCGTAGTTCGTTTCCTGAACCTGGACCTGGAATGTACCCGTGATGTTGAACCTTACCCCAAGAGATGGTCTCGGCGATGGCGGTGGGGCAGGGAATGGTGTCGGTGTCGCACCATTGATACCCAGGAACCACTGATAGTCGCTGTTGCGATTATACATTGGTGGTCTGAATCGATTTACGTTGAAAAAAACGGCCCCCCCTAAGCACATTACGGTATCAGATGACCATATTTCTAATGGATCGGTAACATATGGTGCCCCAATCGTCATGCGGATAACCGAACCCTTCAAAGCCGGGTTCGTCGATACAATTCTCAAATAATAAGCTCCTGCATCCAGCCCCAAAGCTCTCAATTGGGCAAGCGGAGGAATCCTGATCTGCATAGTCGTGGACGATTGAGATACTGAAAAGCCTAAACCTGTCCCTTTGTAAACCCTGGCGAAGAACATCATATCGAGCACCTCAACCTCAAATTGGTTGTTGGCCCCGTAGGAGACATTCTTTGGAGGTGTATTGATGTCGATATTGATCACCGATGAGTCCGCCGCAACAGTACTAATGCAATAAAACAAGTCTATGATCCGGTTGGTCCGTATGTCACAGTTCTTAATACAGAACGGTCCCCACACCGTGATGGATGTTGTTGGTGTGATAGGGCTTGAACTCTCAACCCGGATATAGTAATTACATCCCTCAGGAACATTGGGGACAACACCACTTACCGAACCGGGGCTTGGTACGATCGTAGGATCGTAGGTGTTTCGATCTGGATTGCTACCGATCATCAGGGATCCGGTTGTACCAAAATTTCCAGCGCTGTCGGACAGCATAGCCGTGTACACATTATTGTTGTTGAATGTACCTGTCGACCAAAATGGAACATCCATCACACTACCAACACACACTGAATCACCTGCACCAGGAGTACTGCCGATCGTAACTACTGGTTGTAGCGTCGTAATGGTATTGGGGCACGCCACGACACGTATACACGCACTTTGGGTTCCAATAAAGAAGGGCGGTTTCGGTGGATTAGAGCCCGAGACCCTGGCCATCCTGATTCTGTAGCAATTCCCAATCGGAACTGTGGTAGGGATATTAATGGAGAATGCGCCGGATGTTGTAGTCATATTGGTCACTTGCCAACTGAGGACGGTAGTTGCTCCATTCAACAGGCTGATGCTATAATCGCCTGCGCACAATGGTGGTGTAATTTGAAAGCTGAAGGTCATGTTCAAACCCTGACACACCTGGGTAGGCACACTGGTAATGGTGATGGAAGGTGTGACGTTCAGTGTACCGCTCACCAGAATGTCGTCAATGGCAAAGGGTAAGTTGTTGGTTCCGGATCCTCCATTCTTCCATCTGAATCCAAATTGAAGGTTCGAAACATTGTTGAAGGCTGGATTGGTAAACGACTGATACCTCCAGATTGACTGATTATTGAAAGTAGATCCAAGTTGTGTCCAGGCACCGCCATTTACGCGATAATACACTTCACCGAAATCGGCTGCTCGGCCTTCGCACAAGTAGAAAAATGAAAATGTGACCGCAGTGTATCCAATCGTACAGATGTTGTCTGTCACCGCAAATCTGTCCGAGGCATTGGACGCAGAATAGTTCGCATTTGTAACTGTGGCACTCGAATTTACAATGTGCAAATAGTTGCCTCCAGCATTGGTAATGGTACCTGCAACGGTATTCGTTTGAGCCGTCGTAGTGGGATAAGTTGCATTCCCCGTATAGGTACTATTTACGGTCCATTGATTCTGCCCATTGTTCGCACCTACACCTGAGGTATTGAGGGTCATCAATGGACTACCGCTGCTGAAGTCCTCACCATACAACAAGGTCTGCGCACCGGCGGTAAAAGCGAATACGCTCAGGGCCAGTGAGAGCAGGAGTTTCATATGGCTACCATGCAACATGCTCATTAGCAACGGGTATAACCCTCAAAGGTAAGAAATAAAGAAAAGTTTATTCCGTCGTTTAGGATACGGAACACGCCTTATTCGGAGAGGATATTGATCACTCCGCCGTATTCGGTTTTGCGACCATTTTCATCCTTCACAACAGCAGCCCAACCGTATATCTGACCTTCCTTGCTCATCTCTCCTGTAGATTGGTTTACACCATCCCACTCGAAGTTGCAATTGGTCGTTTTGAAGGCAACATTTCCGTTTTCGTCGACGATTTTAAGATCGAACTTGCAATCGGCCTGCTTAAGTCCAATCGGAATCCAGGACTCTTTATCCGGATTGAAAGTCGTTGGAGCCATCAGGTTGTACCCTCTTGTAACGAGTACATTCTTGATGCTCGAATCCTTACAGCCGAACTCATTAATCGCTATATGCTTGACAGGGTATCGACCAGCTCGAATGAATATGTGCGACACCTCGGCTCCAATGTCGCCGGAAGTTCCTTTTTCGAATGACCACACATTTTGTTCACTCGCTTCAAGAACCGAAAAGTCAATTTCCGGCTTCTCGTATGGATTATATCGCTGGTATTCAAACTTCGGATTTGGCGACGGATGAACCGTTAAGGCATTTCCTTTAACTTGTTTGAGTACCTTACCATTGTTGTCGATGATCAAGGCAACTGGAGTATAGGTGCCAGCCTCTGAATACCTGTGTCGAACTGCGTTTCCGTGAAGTTGAACTCCATCGCCCATTTCCCAACGGATGTTTCCGTTTTGTCCAACATTAAGGGAGATTTCAGTGCCAATACAAACTTTGTCGGCGCTCATTTGAACCGCGGCAAGAATAGATTTAGCTTTGACAACATCCGGCTCCGGAGTTACAGCCACTTGAGCCAGAGCAGGTTCTTCAGCCTTTGTTTCCGGGGAATCTGAATTTGATTTCTCTTCTTCAGCTTGAGTCAATACGAGGTCGTTCGAAACAGGAGCAGGTTCCTGAACAAATTCTTCAGAAGGAATAGTAAGAGCCGCCGGTTCTACAGCAGCTTCAACGGGAGCATCCGATGCCCCCCAATAAGCCAAGCCAGCAAGTCCAGCTACCAGAACCGCTCCTCCAGCGATCATTGCCACCTTACCAGATATACCTGTACCACCCTGATTTGCAGGAAGGTTTGCCTTCATACGCTCCCAGGCTGCGGGGCTGTATTGCTCCTTGTAACCTTCGAAGGCCTCCTTTATGTTATTTTCAAAGCTGTCCATATTCCTAACCGACATATTTCTTTTCAATTAATGCTTCCAATGATTTTCTCAAATTCTTCTTGGCCTTGGCCAAATTGGACTTTGAGGTGCCGACACTGATTCCCAGTTCATCGGCAATGTCTTGATGAGAATAATCTTCAAGAACGTACAAGTTGAAAACGGTCCGGTATGCATCGGAGAGTTTTTGAATTTCTCCTAGCAAGACATGCAGATCAATATTCTTGATCCACTCAGCACCGTCTTCAGACTCAACCTTGTCCATGTCCTCCAACTCGTGACTGTGTTCGTCGTCAATACTGTAGACGGTCGTATTTGATTTTTTCCGACAGACGTCAATCGCATTGTTGATCACAATCCTTTTCATCCAACCTTCAAATGATCCTGTGCCTTTATAGCCTTGGATTCTTTTGAAGATCTTGAGAAAACCATCATGCAAAAGATCTTCCGCTTCCGCTCTGTTTGCGGCGTACCGCATACAGATTCCCATCAATTGTCCGTAGTACCGCTCGAACAACACTCGTTGATAGGCTTCATCACCCTTGATGCAGCCCTTGATGATCTGTGATAGATCGAGTGAATCCGATTGGTACATCACGTTTTAATCTAAGACGGTTTTACCGAAAATGGTTGCCTTGCCTTTAGCTAAAATTACAAAAAAGGGGCAAGAACTTATTTCTCAGTTATTTACGAGAGTGTTTCTGATAAGTTAATCTAACGCACAAACCTATCAAATTAGCGCCCTAAAATGATACTTTTGTCGCAATTCTAAACCGATAAAATTCCTAATAAAATGAAAGTCACCGTAGTTGGAGCAGGAGCAGTGGGGGCAAGCTGTGCAGAGTATATTGCCATTAAAAATTTCGCCTCCGAGGTTGTATTGATCGACATCAAGGAAGGCTTTGCGGAAGGAAAGGCCATGGATCTTATGCAATGCGCTTCTCTGAATGGCTTTGATACCAAGATCACCGGTACGACTGGTGACTATACAAAAACGGCCAACAGCGATGTCGCAGTGATTACCAGCGGTATTCCAAGAAAACCGGGAATGACAAGAGAGGAATTGATCGGAATCAATGCTGGAATCGTCAAAGAAGTTTCATCGAGCATTCTCAAACATTCTCCCAATGCCATCATTATTGTGGTGAGTAACCCCATGGATACAATGACATACCTGGTCCATAAAACATCGGGTCTTCCTAAGAATAGGATTATCGGTATGGGTGGCGCATTGGATAGTGCGAGATTCAAGTACAGACTTGCCGAAGCACTTGAATGCCCTACTTCTGATGTAGACGGTATGGTGATAGGCGGACACAGTGATGTAGGCATGGTTCCCCTAATCGATAAAGCGGTAAGGAACAGTATTCCTGTTTCGGAGTTTTTGTCAGCGGATAGGATGCAACAGGTGGTCGAAGACACCAAGGTAGGTGGCGCTACACTAACGAAACTACTGGGAACATCTGCTTGGTATGCACCGGGTGCGGCGGTTTCCGGATTGGTTCAGGCCATCGGTTGTGACCAGAAAAAAATATTTCCCTGCTCTGCATTGTTGGAA
Organism: Salibacteraceae bacterium; assembly: GCA_965267285.1. Classification (GTDB taxonomy): domain Bacteria; phylum Bacteroidota; class Bacteroidia; order Flavobacteriales_G; family Salibacteraceae; genus UBA4419. The sequence continues at coordinate 548,109 of OZ253948.1, forward strand.
GGTGAGTTTGGGCTCAATGACATCTCGATCGGGGTTCCTTGTGTGCTTGGCAAAAACGGAATCGAGCGAATTGTTGAAGTCGAATTAAGCGACGCGGAATTGGCCAAACTGAAAGAAAGTGCAGAGGGTGTAAGCAAGACAAACGGCTTGCTCGACTCAGTTCTCACCTAAGATTTCCAACTCGTAATCAATATTTTACGAGAATTTTCCGGGCATATTTTCCAGGTTAGAAGCGTTTAAATATTCTTCCTGTAAAACACCTGTATTTGAACAGGTTGAAATTCTATATTTGCAGGCTTCAAAATCATTACAATAGCAGCATATTATGCAGAACAAAACCGCTATCTGGTTCTTCACCATTTTGTTGGTACTGGCCTGTCTCTATGAGATGTCCTTCTCGTTCTTCACCGGAGGAATTGAAAAGGAAGCTCAAGTTGTTGCTCAGCAAAAAATTGATTCGATCACAGTAGAACTCGGTCGGGACCTCAGCGTTTCCGAGACCGACTCTTTCCAGCAGGCATTCGAATCCGAGTATGTTGCAGAGCACGCCAACGACGAGGTTTACCCAATCATTGGTACCACATACAAAAGAGCCAAGCAAAAGGAAATTAATCTTGGTCTCGACCTGCAAGGAGGGATGCACGTGACCATGGAAGTATCGGTTCCCGATTTGATATTGGCACTTGCGTCAGAAAGCCCAAACCCAACCTTTAGGAAGGCCTTGGATTTGGCCGTCGATAAACAGACGGATAGCCAAGACGACTTTGTTACCCTGTTTGCATCTTCTGTCCAGGAAATTGATCCTGAATTCAAGCTTGCAGCTGTGTTCCACAATAGGGAAAACAGGGAGAAGTTTCCACGGGAAGCAACCAACGAGGAGATCATTTCGATCATACGTCTGGAGGCGGAAGATGCTGTTAAGAGGACTGAACAAGTTCTGAGAAAGCGAATTGACGGCCTTGGTGTTGTTCAGCCAAAAATCCAAAGGCTCACGACCTCCGATAGGATCGTTGTAGAGCTTCCGGGCATCAAGGATGTAAAGCGTGTGCGAAAGATCCTTCAGGGAACGGCCAAACTCGAATTCTGGGAGACTTTTGAAAACAGCGAAATGTTCAATGCTTTAGATGCGGTAAATGAATATTACCGAATCGAGGCGGGCTATGGTGATGACACATCGCAGGCAGACGTTCTGGCAGATTCGGATACCACCGCCGTGGAGGTCGCAGATGCGAGCGTTGACACCTCTTCCAGCACTGATACGAGTGAATTGGCAGCAGACCTTTTTGAGGATTTGGGTACATCTGATGACACTTCATCTGCCGACTCGACCGGAGCTGCTACCTACGAAGATTTTGTGAAGGAAAATCCACTTTTTGGATTGCTTAGGCCGGCACTTCAGCAGGATCCAAGTTCAGGACAGTACTACGCAGCGCAAGGACCTGTGGTGGGCTTTGCAGACGTCAAGGATGTCAAAAAGATCAATGCATTATTGGAGACACCTGAAGCCAAAAACATCTTCTTGAAATTTGCCGGCGCTACGAAGTATAAATTCCTTTGGGATGCACAACCCTATGACGAGGAAGGACAGTTTGTCCAGCTCTACGCAATCATGATTTCCGATAGGAACGGAAAATCGCCGCTGGAAGGTGATGTTGTAACCAATGCGCGTGTCGACAATGATCCATTGGGTAATCCGGAGGTCACGCTCATTATGAATTCTAATGGTGCTAAGACTTGGGCCGAACTCACCGCTGCCAATGTCGGCAAGAGCATCGCTATCGTATTGGACGATATGGTTTATTCTGCACCTACAGTGCAAGGCGAAATCAAGGGTGGTCGTTCCTCTATCGCTGGGCGTTTTACTCCGGAAGATGCTGATGATCTTGCCAACGTGCTGAAGGCGGGTAAGCTCCCGGCTCCTGCAAACATCATTGAAGAAGCTGTGGTTGGCCCATCACTTGGGCAAGAGGCTATTGATAGTGGGCTTCGTTCATTTATCCTGGCCTTGATGATCATCCTTATCTATATGATCTTCTACTACAACCGGTCTGGGATCGTAGCTGATGTTGCGTTGTTTGCCAACATCTTTTTTGTCTTTGGAGTATTGACCGCAATAGGGGCAACCCTCACGTTACCAGGTATTGCAGGTATCGTATTGACCATTGGTATGTCGGTAGATGCCAACGTTCTGATATTCGAACGAATACGGGAAGAAACTACCGCCGGGAAGGGTCTGAAATTGGCTATCGCCGATGGCTACAAAGGATCCATGGGAGCGATTCTGGATGCCAATGTCACCACCTTGCTCACAGGTATTATCCTACTTGTATTTGGAACAGGTCCGATTCAAGGTTTTGCGACTACCTTGATCATTGGTATTCTAACTTCATTGTTCTCAGCCATCTTCATCACGCGATTGATCTTCGAATGGCAAATGGGAAGGAAGCAGAAGATCAACTTCGCTACAAAACTTACGGATGGAGCGTTCAAGAATCTAAACATCCAGTTTATCCCAAGGCGTAGATTGTTTTACATCGTCTCCGGGTTGATCATCCTTCTGGGGGTGGCTTCATTTGCAACAAGAGGGCTAAACTACGGAGTGGACTTCACCGGAGGAAGAAGTTACATCGTTCGATTCGAGCAACCTGCCGATGTGCAGGGAATTGCTTCCTCATTGGAAAATAGCTTCGAGTCCGAGGATGGATTGAAGCAACGTCCTGAAGTAAAAATCTTTGGAACGTCCAACCAAGTGAAGATTACCACCAAGTACCTTATCGATCAGAAAGGACAGGACGTAGACGATCGGGTTGAGTCCAAGCTGAATGAAGGATTGGCACGAATGGGTGACAATTACGAGATCATGAGTTCTCAAAAGGTAGAACCCACGATTGCGGACGATATTAAACAATCGGCGGTATGGGCGGTACTCTTCTCACTTGTCATCATCTTCCTTTACATTCTCCTGCGATTCAGGAGATGGCAGTTTGGTGTTGGTGCACTGATCGCAATGTTCCACGACGTATTGGTTGTTTTGGCAGTCTTCTCAATATTCTATGGCATCCTGCCATTCTCTCTTGAGATTGACCAGGCCTTTATCGCGGCGATACTCACGGTGGTGGGTTACTCCATCAACGACACGGTGGTTGTGTTTGACCGCATTCGGGAATACCTCGGTCTCTATAAGCATCGCCGATACGATCAAGTGGTAAACCAGGCACTAAACAGTACGCTGAGCCGAACGGTGAATACCTCGCTAAGTACGTTCTTTGTACTATTCATGATCTTCATCTTCGGTGGTGAGGTCATTCAGGGATTCATTTTCGCCCTTATGGTGGGAGTTGCCGTTGGAACGTATTCTTCACTTTGTGTTGCCACACCAATCCTAATGGATTTTGGCCGCAAGGAATTGCACAAGGTGAGCGAGGAAGAATAGGCTAATTTTATAGCACTATTATCAGTCGATCGTGACCATTCTATTTTTCAACTTAGGCGGTGGAGAAATCTTCTTCATATTGCTTATGGTCCTCATCCTTTTCGGGTCCAAACGCATTCCCGAAATAGCCAGGGGGCTTGGCAGGGGAATCCGCCAATTCAAAGACGCAACGAATGACATCCAGAGGGATTTTGAAGATAGCGTCAAAGACGTGAAAAAAACGATCGATCAAGAGAAAAAAGAAGAATAGTTTACGGTATTAACAAAAAAGAGGGGGGTGTTAGTAAAATTCATCCCCTTTTTTGTTTGCCACCCCCTCGATTTGACGCATTTTTGCCAAAATATTTCAAAAATTTCGCAGAAATGTCCCAATCGCGCTTTCAAGCCCTCCAAAAAGTACTCGATAGGAAACCTGTTGAGCCAACATTAGAAACTCCTTATCTCTCCAAAATCTATGGTGCCGATGTCTTTAATGACGAGTCCATGCGTGAGTTTCTATCGGATGAAGCATATAAGATGGTAAAGGAGGCCATTCGTCTTGGAACACGTATCGATCGTAAAATGGCGGACCAGGTAGCGGCCTCGATGAAAGCCTGGGCATTGTCGAAAGGAGCAACGCACTACACACACTGGTTTCAACCGCTTACGGGTCGTACTGCAGAAAAGCACGATGCCTTCTTTGAGCCTACAGGGGATGGAAGAGCAATAGACAAGTTTGGTGGCAGCCAGTTGGTCCAGCAAGAGCCGGATGCGTCAAGTTTTCCGTCTGGAGGATTGAGGAACACTTTCGAGGCTAGAGGATATACTGCCTGGGACCCTACTTCACCTGCATTCGTTTATGACAACACGCTCACAATCCCAACCATTTTTGTGAGCTACACGGGACATTCCCTGGATTACAAAGCACCCTTGTTGAAGGCGGCGGCTGCTGTCGATAAAGCAGCAGTTGACGTATGCCAGTACTTCGACAAAAATGTAACGCACGTTCATCCAACGTTGGGTTGGGAGCAAGAGTACTTCTTGGTGGATACGGCATTCTATAAGGCCAGGCCAGACCTCATTCTTTCAGGAAGAACACTTTTTGGCCACTCCTCTTCAAAAGGACAGCAACTCGACGATCACTACTTCGGATCCATTCCAGAGAGAGCCTACAATTTCATGAGGGACTTTGAAATTGAAGCACTCAAACTGGGAATACCTGTAACAACTCGTCACAATGAAGTCGCGCCAAATCAATTTGAATGTGCTCCTGTATTTGAGGAGCTCAATTTGGCCAACGACCACAACCTTCTCCTAATGGATGTGATGGAAAAAGTGGCCAGAAGGCATAATCTACATGTCCTGTTCCACGAGAAGCCTTTTGCAGGGATGAATGGATCGGGTAAGCACAACAACTGGTCGATGGCTACAAACACCGGCGTTAACCTTCTTGGCCCCGGCAAAACTCCAAAGACCAACTTGCGATTCCTCACGTTCTTTGTTAATACCATCAAGGCTGTTCACGAGTATTCAGATCTGTTAAGAGCCGCTATTGCTTCGGCAGGAAATGATCACCGACTGGGTGCAAACGAGGCTCCTCCAGCGATCATTTCGATCTTCATTGGATCTCAACTTTCTGCTGTGCTGGATGAGGTAGAGAAATCGGTTTCAGCTGGAAAAATGAGTCCTGAATCCAAAACAGATCTCAAACTTAAGATCGGGAGGATTCCTGAGATCCTTCTCGACAACACCGACAGAAACCGGACATCACCATTCGCCTTTACTGGAAACAAATTTGAATTCAGGGCAGTCGGTTCTGCAGCAAACTGTGCTCAATCCATGATCGTGCTAAACACCATTATGGCAAAGCAACTCAAGCAATTTAAGAAGGATGTGGATGGTCTCATGAAGAATGAGGATATGACCAAGGACGACGCCATTTTCCACATTCTCAAGCAATACATCCAGGATTCAAAAGCCATTCGATTCGAAGGAAACGGATATAGCGATGAATGGGTGAAGGAAGCTGAAAAAAGAGGCTTGAGTAATATTAAGACAACGCCCCACGCCCAGGATGTATTTACAGGAAAGAAGGCCAAAAGTCTCTTCAAGGAATTTGGAATCATGTCTGCAGAAGAACTAGAGGCACGACACGAGATCAACATGGAGAACTACAAATTGCTGATCCAGATCGAGTCCCGGGCAATGGTGGATTTGGCCCTGAATCAGATCGTTCCGGCTGCCATGAAATACCAGCGGTTGTTGATCGAAAATGTCACGGGAATGAAGGATATCATGCCCGATAGTTACAAGGACAGCTCGAAATCACACATGGAAATTATTTCTGAGATCTCAGAGCGAGTTGACAATATTCGCAATGATGTGTACGCGATGATCGAAGCGAGAAAAGCCCTGAATAGCATTGAGGATATCAAGGAACAGGCAAAACGCTACTGCGACGAGGTTGTACCATACTTCGAAAAGATCCGTTATAATGTTGATAAATTGGAGCTCTTTGTGGATGACGATCTATGGCCCTTGCCAAAGTACCGCGAAATGCTCTTTAACAAGTAGGAACAAAGGTTGGAGCGGGCAATCCAACTTTGATAAGTAAGAAATATTTGCTTATTTTGTCCGCTTTATTAACGGGGAATTTTACCGTCCTGCTATTAACTATGAAAACATGAGAGTGACTCGGTTGCTGTTGATCTTCGGACTTGTTATAAGCTTTGGGCAAATTAATGCTCAGCACAACTTGACTAAGGAGGCAGACGAAGCGTATCTGAATCAACAATACTTCAACGCCGTTGATCTATACAAAAAGGCTTTTTCCAAGGAGACCAAAAAGGACGAGAAAGTGAAGATTATTTACCGCATTGGTGAATGTTATCGCTTCCTTCTCGAATACGAACAAGCCGCAGAATGGTACGAGAAAGCTGAAAAAGCTCAATATCCCGAAAAAGAACTTCACCTCAACTACGCCAATGTACTTAAGATGCAAGGCAAGTACGACCAGGCATTGGCGGAATACAAGTCTTATCAGGAAGTTGTGCCTTCAGATCCAAGGGGTCAGGCTGGAGTCAACTCATGTAACCTCGCCAAGAAGTGGATTGCCAAACCTTCAGGGTATGAAGTAAGAAACGTGGTTCAAGTAAATTCCAAATACCACGACTTCGATCCAGAATTTAGAAACAAGAAGAGATCAGAAATGTATTTCTCTTCGAGCCGGCCTGGTTCAAGCGGACAAACGATCGACCCGAATAAAGGTCAGGCGTTTACCGACATCTTTCAAACTACTGTAGACAGAAAAGGAAAGTGGAGCACACCTAAACCCGTTAAGGGCGATATCAACTCAGATGGAAACGATGGCTCTCCAACCTTCAACTCGAGGAAGACTATGATGTTCTTCACACGTTGTGAGTCTGAAAAGAATCAAATCAAGGCCTGCCAAATTCTACAAGCCAGCCTCAAAGGCCAGGACTGGGATGTACCTACGGCACTTGAAATGGGATCCGATACTTTCAGTGTTGGGCATCCATGCATGAACAAACAGGATAACATGCTTTTCTTCTCATCAGATATGCCCGGGGGAAAAGGTGGTAAGGATATCTACTACATGCCTTACGACAAGAAAGCCAAAACTTTTGGTGAGCCTGTGAACATTGAGTCGATCAATACCGACGGTGATGATCTCTATCCTTTTGCAAGGGAAAATGGAGATCTGTACTTCGCTTCAAATGGACATCCGGGAATGGGTGGCCTGGACATCTTCCGTGCTGAGAGCATGGGCAACAACAACTGGGGTAATGTTGAGAATATGAGAGCCCCAATCAACGGTGCCGGCCATGATTTTGGAATTGTTTTCGACGGGCCAAAGGATCAGGGGTACTTTTCATCCATTCGTTCTGACGGAAAGGGATACTCGGACATCTACAGCTTCAAGAAGCCACCGATCATCTTCGTAATGCAGGGTAAGGTTACCGACGTGGATTGTAAGAAGCCTATTCCTGGTGCTACAGTTAAGTTGATAGGAACCGATGGCTCGAGTGTTGAAACGCAAACGAATGAAATCGGATTCTATAAGTTCGATGAAATGGAGAACGGTGATCGATACATTGCTGAGAATACCTCCTATACCATCGTGGTATCCAAGCATGGAAATGTGAAGAAGGAAACTCCCGACTGTAAGAAGACCAAGATCGCCAACAGAAGTTACCTGAATGGTCGCGGCCAGGAGACTACCATCGGACACGAGAAGTCAACGGCGTTTGTTCACGACTTCGAATTGCAATGCTCTAACTGTGGTGAGATCAAGTTCCCAAAAGTACTTTACCCATTGGCTAAGTGGGACCTTCTCGTGAATGAGCAGGTAAACTCAAAAGATTCACTGGACTTCCTTTACCAGACGTTGGTTGATAACCCAACCATCGTTATTGAGCTGATCGCCCACACCGACTCCAGGGACAGCGAAAAGAACAACCAGGTCCTCTCTGACAAAAGGGCAAAAACTTGTGTGGACTACCTTATTTCAAGAGGTATCCCAGCAGACAGGATGGTTCCTAGAGGAGCAGGCGAGAGCCAGCCTTACCGGGATCCAAACACTGGACAGGTATATACGGAGGCTTGGATCAACAGTTTAGGAAAAGGATCAAAGGCATTTGAGGACGCACACCAGACAAACCGTCGAACAGTATTTGAAGTATTGCGTGACGACTACGTGCCAAAGGCTCCGTAAGGATAGCTACAATGAATTCATTGTAGCTATAGACGATATTTTGCAATGGCATTCCAGGAACCTGGGATGCCATTTTTTATTTTTCAAATTGATATGAGATACGACCAAAGAGGAGTCTCAGCTGACAAAACAGACGTACACCGGGCGATAGAAAACCTCGACAAAGGCCTCTATCCAAATGCCTTTTGTAAGGTGCTGCCAGACATGGTTGGTGGGGATGATGACTATTGCAACGTAATGCATGCAGATACGGCTGGAACCAAGACGTCACTTGCATATCTCTATTGGAAGGAAACCGGTGATGATTCGGTCTGGAAGGGTATCATTCAGGACTCACTGATCATGAATATCGACGATCTGATATGTGTTGGGGTCACTGATGATATTATAGTGTCTTCCACCATCGGGCGAAATAAAAACTTGATTCCGGGAGAAGTGGTTAAGTATCTCATTCAAGGCACAGCCGAGTACGTTGAAGATCTGCGGAAGTGGGGTGTAGGGATCTACTTATCCGGTGGAGAAACTGCAGATGTTGGAGATGTTGTTCGCACCCTTGACGTCGGGTTTACAGCATTTGCAAGAGCTAAAAGAGAAGACATCATTGAAGTCAACATCCAGCCCGGCGATGTTATCGTCGGTTTGGCGTCCTTCGGGCAGGCCAACTACGAAAACGAATACAACGGAGGCATGGGCAGCAACGGCCTGACCTCAGCCCGCCACGACGTCTTCGATCATAGTTATGCTTCAAAGTATCCGGAGAGCTTCGACCCTGCAGTTCCGGAATCTCTTATTTACGCCGGTAGTAAGAAGTTGGACGAATTGGATGAGGAGACGGGGTTGACCGTTGGCAAGCTGGTATTATCTCCAACGAGAACCTATGCGCCAATCATTAGCAAGGTCTTGGATAAAGTCAGCAGAAAAGACATTCACGGAATGATCCACTGCTCAGGTGGAGCCCAAACCAAGGTGACCAAATTCCAGAAGGGAGGACATATCATCAAAGACAACATGTTCTCACCGCCGAGGTTATTCAGGCTGATACAGGAACAATCGGGAACAGAATGGAGTGAGATGTACAAGGTCTTCAATATGGGTCACAGATTGGAGCTTTACGTGAAGCCCGAAGCGGCGCAATCAATCATTTCGATTTCACAAGAAATGGGGGTTGAGTCGCAAGTTATTGGTAGGGTAGAGGAATCGGACGAGCCGAAACTCACCATCAAAAGTGAGTTTGGAACCTTTGAATACCAGGTAGGATGAGTGTGCTGTCTAAACTTCAGGCCATTAAGGATCGCTTTGAGGAGGTCAGCAAGCTCATTACTGATCCAGACGTCATTGCGGATATGAAGCAATATGTTAAGTACAACAAGGAGTACAAGGACCTCGAACCCATTGTGAAGGCCGCGGAAGAATACCAGAATGTTTTGGACAACATAGACTCATCCAAGGAGATCATTGAGACTGAATCCGATCAGGAATTTCTGGATATGGCCAAGGCCGAATTGCAGGAATTGGAAGAGCGGAGAGAGACATTGGAAGGGGAGATAAAAATTCTACTCATCCCAAAAGATCCTGAAGATTCCAAGAATGCAGTCGTAGAAATTAGGGCCGGAACGGGGGGCGATGAGGCGAGCATATTTGCCGGAGATTTATTCCGGATGTATACCAAGTTCTGCGACAGCATGAAGTGGTCGACCGAATTGGTTGACTATACTCCTGGAACATCTGGTGGGTACAAGGAAATCGTGTTTAATGTTTCCGGACCTGATGCCTATGGAGTACTGAAATATGAGTCCGGAGTGCATAGGGTGCAAAGGGTGCCGCAAACAGAAACCCAGGGTAGGGTTCACACATCCGCTGCCACAGTGGCCATCTTACCCGAAGCTGAAGAATTTGATGTAGAGATCAAAGATTCGGACATAAAGCGAGACGAGTTTATGTCGTCCGGGCCGGGAGGTCAGTCTGTAAACACGACTTACTCTGCCATCCGGCTAACGCACATTCCGACAGGAATAGTGGTTCAGTGTCAGGATCAGAAATCAAAGCTGAAGAACCTGGAAAAAGCCATGGGGGTACTTCGTTCGCGAATCTATGAGATCGAAATGCGCAAGCGGCATGAAGAGGAAGCTGCCATGCGCAAGTCTATGGTCTCAACAGGGGACAGATCAGCCAAGATTCGTACCTACAACTTTCCACAAGGACGCATGACCGACCATCGAATCAACTTGACATTGTATAACCTGTCTGCCATCATGGATGGTGATATAGGAGGCATCATTGAGGAGCTCAAGATGGCAGAGAATGCAGAGAAACTACAGGAGGGAAGTACCGAAGAATGAACGTCAGGGAGTTATATACGCAAATCCAATCAAAGCAATCCTTTCTCTGCGTGGGCTTGGATACAGACATTCAGAATTTGCCTGAGGTGGTCAAGGGATCTGTGGATCCAGTCTTTGAATTTAACAAAACCATCATTGAGGCGACCCATGAATATGCGGTTGCCTACAAGCCAAACATTGCCTTCTACGAAGCCATGGGTCCCAGGGGGTGGGAGTCTCTCGCAAGGACCTTAGAGGTCATCCCGGAAGGCATCATGACCATTGCGGATGCCAAGCGGGGAGACATCGGCAATACAGCCAACTTGTACGCCAGGACTTACTTCGAAACGTTTGACTTTGATGCTGTAACGGTTTCTCCTTACATGGGCCTGGATACAATTGAACCGTACTTGGAATACAAGGATAAATGGACCATCATATTGGGACTAACTTCCAATCCGGGAGCTGCCGATTTTGAGATGCAAAAACTAGACAGCGGATCGACACTATTTAATTACGTTATTTCGCAAACAAAAGAACTTTCTGATCGTATCATGTATGTGGTTGGAGCCACCAAGTCAGATCAGATTGGCGATATCAGAGAATTGGCTCCAAAGAATTTCTTTCTTGTCCCGGGTATCGGAGCACAAGGAGGAGACCTCGAAGAAATCTATCGGAAAGGTAGAAACGAACAATGCGGTCTTATAGTCAATGCCTCGAGGAGCATTATCTATGCCTCGAGTGGTGATGACTTTGCTGAGGCAGCTCGGCATGAAGCTGAGATCACTGCGGCTAAAATGAAAGACCTATTGTTCACTTGAATTGACAGACCAACGTATTCCGGAATTTTTTCTCCACTGGCTATGGAGGTACCGCTTGTATGACCCTTCTGCCCTGATCACAAATCAAGGAGAGTCTGTGGTTGTCGTCGATCCGGGGGATCACAACCACGGTGCCGGACCCGATTTCCTTGATGCTAAAGTTGAGATAGGGGGTATTCAATGGGTTGGACCTGTTGAAATTCATGTCCAAAGCAAGGAGTGGTTTGAACATGGGCACGACAAGGATCGAGCGTACAACAATGTAGTACTCCACGTGGTCTGCGAGCAACAGCCGGAAGTGATTGCGGAAATGCCAACGCTAAATCTTTTCGGCAAAATCCCAACACACCTTATCGATAAATGGAGACGACTGCAAAATTCAGACGACTCCATACCTTGCGGTTCCGGATTTCTGGAGGTCGACGATCTCACAAAAGACGTTTGGCTGGAACGCATGATGGTCCAACGCCTTGAAAGGAGGACGATGCACATCCGCAAAGTTCACCAGGACTTGTTTGGGGATTGGGCCGAGATCTTTCATCGGATCCTACTCAAATACATGGGATTCAAAACCAATGAGATTCCGATGGAGATGTTGTCCCGCAAAGTTCCATACGGCATCATTAGAAGAGAAAGAACCAGCCTCGAGCAATTGCTTGCCTTGCTGCGAGGTGTGGCCAATCTCGGAGGGCACGAAGGCATTGATCATGGAGCTGTCAATCTTCGATTTGAAGCCCTCAAAAGAAAATACGACCTCCGTTCAATCCCTATGGGGGCATGGAAGAAAGGAAGGTTGAGACCTGCCAACTTTCCCGGCGTGAGGATCGACCAACTAGCTTCCTTCTACCATCGTATTGGAGAGCCTGCAATTGCCGTTTTGGAATCGAAGGAAATAGGCGAATTGCGACAACTACTTCAGCCAAAACAAAGCGATGCCCGTGTGCCAAGGATGGGTTCGCAATCAGTTGAAAGGATCATTACGAATGTCTTCCTGCCATTCATATTTGCGTACGAAAAGGCGCACGGAAGTGAAGGAGTTCGTGTACTGGATTACTATAGAATGATCAGGCCCGAAATGAATTCCAAAGTGAAAAAATGGTCATCTTTGGGTTTCGAGGCCAAGAGCAACTTTGAATCACAGGCACTCATGGAACTTCTGGACAGCCATTGTAGTCAGAAACGTTGCTTGGATTGCGCGATTGGCCTTGCAAATCTTGCGGGCAGTGATCGAAAGAATCAAGGCGTATTTTGAAAAACAGGCCTTCGGAGTCTGTACATACCTGGGCAGGAAGCTCGGTATGGACTCCAATAAGATTCGCATGTTTTTCATCTATATCTCATTCCTCACTTTGGGATCGCCCATCATCATCTACCTGATCATGGCATTCCTTATAGAGCACCGATACCTCATCAAAAAGAAACGTAAATCTATCTGGGATTTATAATTTGGCGGTGCTATGATGTTGTTTAACGTACGCTACTTTAAGGAGATCTATTATGCCGTTCTCACCTTGATCGCCATCATCATAATCGGAACGTCGGGTTATATGCTTGTGGAAGGATATAACTTATTTGAGGCATTCTATATGACCATCATCACAGTGTCGACTGTGGGCTTTCAGGAAGTCCGTCCGCTATCCGACGTGGGGCGTATGTTTACGGCCTTTTTGATAATAACCAGTTTTGGTATTTTTGCTTATGCCGTATCTTCCATCACCAGATACCTCGTAACCGGTAAGTACAAGAACTACTTCAAGGATTTTAAAGTGAATAAGACAATTAAGGAACTGAATAACCACGTAATTGTTTGTGGATATGGTCGCAATGGAAAGCAGGCTATCAATACCCTGATTGCCCACGAAGTTCCCTTTCTGATCATTGAAGAGAGTGAAGAGACAATTGAAAAGCTGCGACTCAAAACCAACTATCCCTACATCCATGCCAACGCGACCGCGGAGGGAGTTCTTGACAAGGCGGGAATTACCAAGGCCAGATCAATTATTTGTGCATTGCCAGATGATGCGGACAATGTGTTTATCGTTTTGACTGCCAGGTCACTCAACCCCAAGCTCAACATCATCTCAAGGGCTTCGGAAGATCACGCGGAGAAAAGGCTGCGAATGGCAGGTGCAAACAACGTGATCATGCCTGATAAGGTTGGAGGTAGCCATATGGCATCTCTGGTTGTGACTCCGGATGTGATGGAGTTTTTGGACAAAATTTCGATTACGGGGTCCGCCGATATCAACCTGGAGGAAGTTCAGTTTAGAAACATACCCGAGAACCTTCGTTACAAGACCTTCCAGGAATTGGAAAGCAAACTTCAATTGGGTGCCAAGATCATTGGCTATAAAATTGATGGCGGTGAATACGTCATCAATCCACCCGCTGACTTGGAGATTGTTCCTAATTCCAAGTTGTTCGTTTTGGGCAATTCAGAGCAAATAAAAAAGCTCAATAGTATACTCGTAGGAGTTTAGATTTCAGCCTGTACGAATTCGCATATATTTGATGCCTTCTCAATATTAGCTTAATGAAGATCACCCGCTTATTTGCAATCCTATCGATGTTTTTGGTCCAGCCGCTATCCACTTTCGCGCAGGAAGAAGGGTCGATCGACAGCATGATCAATGACATTTTTACTCCTGTTTCCAACGTTATTGGACAGATCATCTTTTTTATGGTTCCGGTACCCGGTTCTGGGGACGTTCCATTTGTATTGATTTGGTTGATCGTGGGTGCCATCTTCTTCACGATATTCTTTCGGTTTATCAACTTCAAGGGTTTCCGGCACGCATTGGATGTGGTACGGGGCAAGTATGACAATCCGAACAATCCGGGTGAGGTATCCCATTTTCAGGCTTTGACCGCAGCCTTGAGTGGTACTGTTGGAGTTGGTAATATAGCCGGAGTAGCTCTGGCCGTTTCACTTGGTGGCCCGGGTGCCACCTTCTGGATGATCCTTGCAGGACTGTTAGGAATGTCGTCAAAGTTTGTGGAATGTACCCTCGGTGTGAAATACCGAAAGCAGAACCCCGATGGATCGGTTTCCGGTGGGCCAATGTACTACCTGAGCCAAGGATTGAAGGCCAAGGGATTTGCCGGATTGGGCAGGGTGCTTGCAATTTTGTTTGCCATCGCATGTATAGGTGGCTCGCTAGGTGGTGGCAACATGGTCCAAATCAACCAGGCCACACTGCAGCTCACCGAAGTCACCGGTGGGGAGAACAGTATTTTCTTTGGTCAGGGATGGATCTTTGGATTGATTATGGCCATCGTCGTTGGCGTGATCATTATTGGTGGAATAAAGTCGATTGCAAGAGTAACGGACAAGATCGTTCCATTGATGGTGGGTGTTTACATCATTAGCGCCCTCATCATTCTCTTTGGAAACTTTACTGAAATTCCGAACGCTTTCAGAAGTATCATTAGTGGGGCGTTTAGTGCGGATGCCATGTATGGTGGATTCGTAGGAGTGTTGATTCTCGGATTTAAGAGGGCTGCCTTCTCAAATGAAGCAGGTATCGGTTCAGCATCTATTGCCCACTCGGCGGCCAGAACGGATGAGCCGGTGAGTGAAGGCGTTGTGGCATTGCTTGAGCCATTCATCGATACGGTTGTAATCTGTACGATGACTGCACTCGTGATTGTGATCTCCGGTTACGGAACCATCGGTCAGGAGGCGGCATTTGCCAGTGCAAGTTCAGGAGGTGGAAACGCTGCCGGTATTGCGCTTACCTCTTCTGCATTTGAACAGACATTGAGCTGGTTTCCAGTTGTGCTTTCTTTTGCTGTAATCCTGTTTGCCTTGTCTACGATGATCTCCTGGTCTTACTATGGATTGAAGGCATGGACCTATCTTTTTGGAGAGAGTAAGTGGTCAAACAACAGCTATAAAATATTCTTCTGCTTCATGATCATCGTTGGCTCTGCCATTAGTGCCCGGAGCGTATTCGACTTTGGGGACGCGATGATATTTGCAATGTGTTTCCCCAATGTCTTGGGGTTATACATCCTGGCACCCGAAATCAGAAAGGACTTGAAAACCTATATGGGCAAGATCAAGTCGGGAGAGATTGTCAAATACAAATAGTATAGATCGTGCTGCGGAAAATAAGGGACTATTTCTATTTCCGCAGAAGTGAAGCGATTGGTTCGCTCATATTGGTTGCTGCTATCATTGCGGTTATAAGCTTTTTTGACCGTATTTCTCCCGAAACAGGGACTTCCCAAATTGATACGCTAGCTGTGAAGGAGCAGCTGAGAAAGGCAGATTCGATCCGGTCTTCGGAGCAGATACCATCGGCCTCTGAACTCTATTTTGAATTTGATCCCAATCTAGCCGGAAAGAACGTGTTGGAGAGTACGGGGATGAGCAAGAGGGCTGTCCGAAACCTTATCAAATACAGGGAAAAAGGTGGTAGGATCGAGGGAGCCGACGATCTCCTCAAGATGTACGGAATAGATACGGCGTGGTTCTACAGGCACCGTAATGACATTGTGATTGCCGGAAAGAAATTGGAACCGGATCCTTCATTCGAACCGCTTGGAGATAATCTCAACGATGAGCTGAAAGTGAGCGATGATTCGATTCCTATCACTGAGCTCAATGAATTGTCTGAAGGCCAACTTTCCGATTTGGGAATCAGATCTTTCATTGCAAAAAGATTTTTGAAGTATCGAAGAATGCTGGGTGGGTTCAATAATTACGAGCAACTCATCGAAGTGTATGATATGGCCGACTGGGAAAGGGAAAAACTGGAACGATATACTACCATTAAACCGAAGTCATGGCAAAGCATCGCCCTGGCCGACAGTAATTTCAAAAAACTGCTACGCCATCCCTACCTCGACTTCAAATTGACAAAAGCCATGTTGCTTTACACCAAAAAGAACAACCTGCAAGAATTAGATCAGCTCCGGGAAATGCCGATTCTGCCCGACTCTTTGTACCAGAAAATTGCCCCTTATCTGGTCATTTCACCGAAGGAATAGCCCGCGGAAAATCTATGCGCTTTGTACTTATATTAGCGCTGCTGAAAAATGGAAAACGACTTAGAGCATAGGCTATCGTCTGCGATCCGGGAGATACAAGATTTTCCAACCCCAGGTATCGCTTTCAAGGATATCACCCCCATATTAAAGGACGCACGTCTCTCAGCTGACGTGCTCAAATACCTGGAAGAAAAGTACAAGGGGAATGTGGATGTGTTGGTGGGAATAGAAAGCCGGGGTTTCTTCTTTGGATTTGCCCTGGCGGCAAGTCTTGGGATACCATTCGTGCCCATTCGAAAAAAGGGAAAGCTTCCATATAAAACCAAGTCTGTAAAATACGGGTTGGAATATGGAGAGGACGAAATCGAAATTCACGTTGACGCCATTGAGTCCGGCCAGCGGGTGCTGATTCATGATGATCTACTCGCCACTGGAGGTACAGCCGCAGCAACGGCTCAGTTGGTTGGTGAGACGGGTGGAGAATTGTATGGCTTTAACTTCATCATTCATCTCAGCGACCTGGGAGGTTTGGAAAAAATCAAACCTTACACAAACAACATCAATTGCATGGTGTCATACTAGTTGAGTTATGGACTTTGAACTGAACGAAAATCAAAAACTGATCACCCAAATGGTGCGGGATTTCTGCGAAGCCGAAATCAGACCGCACATTATGGAATGGGATGAGTCGCAGGAGTTTCCTGTTCCTGTTTTCAAGAAGCTTGGCGAGCTTGGACTTATGGGTGTATTGGTTCCTCAGGAATACGGAGGTTCTGGCTTTGGGTACCGAGAGTATGTAAGTGTGTTGACCGAAATTGGAAAGGTCTGCGGATCTATTGGTTTGAGTGTGGCCGCGCACAATTCACTGTGCACTGGGCATATCTACCAGTATGGGAGTGAGGAACAAAAGAAAAGATGGCTGCCAAAGCTTGCCACTGCCGAATGGATAGGTGCTTGGGGGTTAACAGAGCAAAACACTGGTAGCGATGCTGGAGGTATGTTGACCACGGCCGTTCTTGACGGTGATCACTACGTACTTAATGGATCAAAGAACTTCATTACCCACGGAAAGTCAGGTGATATTTCAGTAGTGATTGCCCGAACGGGAGAAAAGGGGAATGCGCATGGCATGACCGCCTTTGCCATTGAGAAGGGAACGCCGGGTTTCTCTGCCGGCAAGAAGGAAGATAAGTTGGGCATGCGCGCCTCGGAAACGACCGAATTGATTTTCGAGGATTGCCGTGTACCGGTGGAAAATGTCATAGGAGATGTTGGGGAGGGCTTTATTCAAGCCATGGGTGTGCTCGATGGAGGTCGAATTTCCATTGCATCACTTTCGTTAGGAATTGCCAAAGGAGCATATGAAGCAGCGCTTCAGTATAGCAAGGAACGGGAGCAGTTTGGCAGGCCAATCAGCCACTTCCAAGGTATCGCTTTCAAATTGGCCGATATGGCTACAGAGATAGAAGCTTCGGAGTTGCTCACCTTCATGGCGGCGGATATGAAGGATAGAGGTGAAAAGGTGACCCGAGAGTCTTCTATGGCAAAGTATTATGCCTCCGAAACTTCGGTGAGGGTTTCGACGGAGGCGGTACAGATCTTCGGGGGTTATGGCTATACAAAAGAGTTCCCGGTAGAGAAGTTTTACCGCGATTCCAAGCTCTGCACCATTGGGGAAGGCACTTCAGAAATCCAAAAGCTGGTTATTTCGAGAGAAATCTTGAAATAATTGTTTGCCGTTATAAATTCTAACTCTTACATTTGCAGCCCGAAAAAAGAAAGGAAGACTATGCTTATAGTGTCTGTGAAAGAAGGAGAGAATATCGAAAGAGCGATCAAAAAGTACAAGAAGAAATTTGAGCGCACTGGAGTTATTCGTGAGCTTCGCGATCGTCAGAAGTTTACCAAACCTTCTGTAAGGAGGAGAGAAGAGATCCTCAAGGCGGTATACCGCGACAAAATGGCCGACAAGTCTTAAGTGGCCGTTTGATTTTCTAGCACTTTTCTTTTAACTTTAGAAGTTCCAAAAGCTGGAACTGAATGAATGTTGCTGATTTTCTCGAATACCTCAGAAAGGAAAAGCGATATTCAGAACATACCATCAAATCTTATCAAAGCGACCTTGCTCAGTTTGCGGAATTTCTCCAACGTGAATTTGAGATCTCTGAACCGGCTGAAGTAAATGCTATCTGTGTCCGATCTTGGATCGTCAAGTTGTCGGAAGATGGTGTAGGACCACGCTCCATCAATCGGAAGATCAGTTCGTTGAAAGGATACTTTAAGTATTTGAGATCTTTTCATGGTTTGGAAGAGAATCCGATGCAGAAGATCATCGCACCCAAAGTGAGTAAGCGCCTTCCCCATTTTGTGGAATCCGCCAGACTTCTGGATTTATTCGAAAAGATTGAATTTCCGGCGGGGTTTGAAGGTAGCCGTGATCGGCTGCTGATGGACTTGCTGTATTCCAGCGGCATGAGGTTGTCTGAACTGGTGGGACTCAAGGAATCGGACATTGATTTTGGAAACAGCACTCTGAAGGTTTTGGGTAAAGGCAACAAAGTCAGAATTCTCCCGTTGACTAAAGAGCTACTTCACGCTCTACAAGACTACCTTGATTTGAAAAGAAGCCTGGAAACCCAATCCGATTCTTTACTAGTACTCGATAGCGGTAAGCCGTTATATCCCAAGTTCGTTTATCGCAAAGTCAACCACTACATAGGCTTGGTTTCAACCCAAGAGAAAAAGAGCCCACACGTGCTGCGTCATTCCTTTGCTACGCACATGCTCAATAATGGAGCAGATATCAACGCGATCAAAGAAATTTTAGGTCATGCAAATCTGAGTGCAACTCAGGTGTATACGCATGCCAGTTTTGAGAAACTAAAGTCTGTTTACAAACAAGCCCACCCAAGGGCATAAATTCGGAGGTTAATTATGAAGATCAAAATCCATTCAATCCACTTCGATGCCGACACTAAATTGGTCGATTTCATTCATGACAAAATTGAAAAGTTGGACGTCTTTTACGACGGCATAATCGAAGGTGAAGTTTATTTGAGATTGGATAAGGCATCCAATCATGAAAATAAAGTGACTGAAATCAAATTGAGATTACCTGGAAATGATCTGTTTGCGAAACGCCAGAGAAAGTCTTTCGAAGAAGCTACAGATACTGCTGTAGAGGCACTTAGACGACAAGTCAGAAAATATAAGGAGAAGCAAAAAAGCAAATAATACCACCCCTTTTTCCCGCCTTTATTTCGGGCACTAAAACCACTTTGAAAAAAGATAAAAACAGAGTTTGGTTTTAGACGCTAATCTTTTATACATTTGCAAGCCTTTTTAGAGCCTTGTTCTGAGGGGAAAATTGCCGATGTAGCTCAGTTGGCCAGAGCAGCTGATTTGTAATCAGCGGGTCGGGGGTTCGAATCCCTCCATCGGCTCGTCGTTCTTTGAATGAAAAAATAGTGCTGGGGAGATACTCAAGCGGTCAACGAGGACAGACTGTAAATCTGTTGGCTACGCCTTCGTAGGTTCGAATCCTGCTCTCCCCACATGACATTTAAAATAAATTTTGCGGGAGTAGCTCAGTTGGTAGAGCATCAGCCTTCCAAGCTGAGGGTCGCGGGTTCGAGTCTCGTCTCCCGCTCACAGAGAACGGTGAGCTTCCAGTGTATGAAGTACATTGGAATTCGCTGTCTCTATTTTATGGCTTCAAGCCGATGTAGCTCAGGGGTAGAGCGCTTCCTTGGTAAGGAAGAGGTCACGGGTTCAATTCCCGTCATTGGCTCAGACATAAATTAAACTAGGTTTATTAACGGTAATTATTAATCACACAAATTCACTTTAAACAAAATAGCCATGGCTAAAGAAACATTTGACCGTTCCAAACCGCACGTTAACATAGGTACCATTGGGCACGTCGACCATGGTAAGACTACTTTGACTGCGGCTATCACAAAAGTTCTGGCAGAAAAAGGACTGGCAGAAAGTAAGGCATTCGATGCCATTGATAATGCTCCTGAAGAGAAAGAAAGGGGTATTACCATCAACACGGCGCACGTAGAGTACGCAACAGATAACCGTCACTACGCTCACGTTGACTGTCCAGGTCACGCTGACTACGTAAAGAACATGGTTACTGGTGCCGCTCAGATGGACGGTGCTATCCTCGTAGTTGCTGCTACGGATGGTCCTATGCCACAAACAAGGGAGCACATCCTTCTCGCACGTCAGGTTGGTGTGCCTAAGATCGTTGTGTTCATGAATAAAGTGGACATGGTTGACGATGCCGAGCTACTCGAGCTGGTTGAAATGGAAATCCGCGAATTGCTCGATTTCTACGAGTATGAAGGTGATGATACTCCAATCATCCAGGGTTCTGCTCTTGGTGGTCTTGAAGGAAAAGCTGAATGGGTTGAGAAAATCATGGAATTGATGGCGGCTGTTGACGAGTGGATTCCACTTCCAGAGCGTGACATCGACAAGGATTTCTTGATGCCAATCGAGGACGTATTCTCTATCACAGGTCGTGGTACTGTTGCTACCGGTAGAATCGAAACCGGTGTAACCAATACAGGTGACGAAGTTGACATCTTGGGATTTGGTGCTGAAAAGCTCAAGTCTACCATCACTGGTGTTGAAATGTTTAGAAAGATCCTCGACAGAGGTGAGGCTGGTGACAACGTCGGTCTTCTCCTTAGGGGTATCGAAAAAACGGATATCAGAAGAGGTATGGTAATCTGTAAACCAGGTACCATCACTCCACACACTGAGTTTAAGGCTGAAGTCTATATTCTTAAGAAAGAAGAAGGTGGTCGACACACTCCTTTCCACAATAAGTACAGACCTCAGTTCTACTTGAGAACGACAGACGTAACAGGTGAAATCGTTCTTCCCGAAGACAGGGAAATGGTTATGCCTGGTGATAACTTGACAATCACAGTGAACCTGATTGCTCCAGTTGCTATCAACAAAGGTCTCAAATTCGCTATCCGCGAAGGTGGACGTACAGTTGGTGCTGGTCAGATCACTGAGATTTTGAAATAATTAAGGTACGACATTGGGTTGGGACTTGTCCCGACCCAAGGTCATACGGGTGTAGCTCAATTGGTAGAGCAGCAGTCTCCAAAACTGCAGGCTGGGTGTTCGAGTCACTCCACCCGTGCTAGGCAGTAAAAGAGAAGAAAAAAGAATGCAGGCAGTAAGAAGATATATAATAGACTCTTGGGATGAGTTGATGCACAAGACATCTTGGCCAAACTGGAATCAATTGCAATCCAGCTCGGTTTTGGTGCTTGTAGCCACCTTCATTATTGCGGCCATCATTTATGCCATGGACTCTGCATTTGGGCAGCTGATGAAATTAATCTACAACAACATATTCAATTAAGCCATGGAAAGCAGTGTAGCGGAGAAGAAGTGGTATGTTGTTCGAGCCATTAGCGGCAAGGAAAAGAAAGTTAAGGAGCTGATTGAACTCGAAATCGAAAAAGGGGACCTTGGACCTTACGTTTTCCAAGTACTCATTCCGACCGAGAAAGTATATCAGATCCGCAATGGGAAGAAAATTAGTAAGGAACGGAACTTCTTCCCAGGTTATGTTTTAGTAGAAGCTGTTTTGGTGGGAGAGGTTCCTCACATTTTGAGAAACCTTCCTAACGTAATTGGCTTCCTAGGTGGTTCCAAAGGTGGTGATCCAATGCCACTGAGGGCCAATGAGGTGAATAGAATACTTGGTAAGGTTGACGAATTGGCCGAAAGCGACGAGGAAATCAACATTCCATTTATTATCGGAGAGTCTGTTAAGGTTATCGACGGGCCATTTAATAGCTTCTCCGGTGTGATTGAAGAGATCAACGAAGAGAAAAAGAAACTCAAGGTGATGGTGAAAATCTTCGGAAGAAGAACACCACTTGAATTGAGTTATATGCAAGTAGAAAAAGAGTAAGGATCATGGCAAAACAAGTCACAGGGATCATCAAATTGCAAGTTAGGGGAGGCGCAGCCAACCCAGCACCACCGGTTGGACCAGCATTGGGTGCCAAGGGTGTGAACATTATGGAGTTCTGCAAGCAGTTTAATGCAAGAACCCAGGACAAGGCAGGAAAGGTATTGCCTACCATCATCACCGTTTATGGAGACAAGTCGTTCGACTTTGTCATCAAGACCCCACCAGTTGCGGTTCAGCTTCGCGAAGCTGCCAAAATCAAGTCCGGTTCTCCGGAGCCAAACAGGAGAAAAGTGGCAACCGTGTCGAAAGCTGATGTGAGAAGAATTGCAGAAGAAAAAATGCCAGACCTCAACTGCTTCACGGTGGAATCAGCTGAAGAAATGGTGAAAGGAACAGCCCGTAGTATGGGTATCAACGTAAGATAATCGGAATGACTAAGATTACAAAAAACAGGAAGGCTGCTATCGAAAAGGTCGATAGAGAAAAAGCATACTCCTTGAAGGAGGCTTCTGAGCTGCTCAAAGAGATATCGTCAGAAAAATTTGACGCTTCTATTGATTTGGCTATCCGTTTGGGTGTTGATCCGAGAAAATCGAACCAAATGGTGAGAGGGGTCGTGACACTTCCTCACGGAACTGGAAAAGACATGAAGGTATTGGTGCTTTGTACTCCTGACAAGGAGGAAGAAGCCAAGGCTGCTGGCGCCGATCACGTAGGTCTTGACGACTACATCGAGAAAATCAAAAAAGGGTGGACCGATGTTGACGTGATCATCACGATGCCAGCAGTGATGGGCAAGGTTGGTGCCTTGGGTCGCGTTTTGGGACCCAGGGGATTGATGCCAAACCCAAAAACCGGTACGGTTACCATGGAAATTGGTAAAGCCGTCACCGATGTCAAAAAAGGTAAAATCGACTTCCGGGTGGACAAGTTTGGAATTGTTCACGCTGCCGTGGGAAAAACATCCTTCGACGCGGATAAGATTTATGAAAATGCATCTGAGCTGTTACAAACCATTATCAAACTCAAGCCTACTTCGGCAAAGGGTACTTACGTAAAGAGTATTCATATGTCAAGTACAATGAGTCCAAGCATCAACGTGGAAACCAAATCTATCGCTTCCTAAGACGAGGTTCTCACATTAAAAAGTGCTTATATGAATAGAGATGAAAAGAACCAGGCCATCGACGATCTCGCTGAAAAGCTGAGGTCTAACGATGTGATTTACCTGGCAGATGTAGCAGAGCTAAACGTCGAGACTTCAAACAAGTTGAGAAGACTCGCATTTAGCCGCAATGTTTCTCTCAATGTGGTGAAAAACACATTGTTGAGGAAGGCCATGGAAAAGGTGGAGGAGAAGGACTTTTCGGAGCTTTTTGATGTTCTGAAGGGAAATACTTCAATCATGTTTTCCGATACCGGGAATGCTCCTGCTAAGCTCATTAAAGAGTTTAGAAAAAAGGAGGACAAGCCGGTATTGAAAGCGGCCTATGTTGAAGAGTCGGTGTACATCGGCGAGGACAAGCTCGAGGCTTTGGTTTCTCTGAAATCGAAGACCGAACTTATCGGCGAGGTTATTGTGCTTCTTCAATCTCCGGCGCGCAATGTTATCTCTGGTCTTACCAGTGGTAAAGCGACGATTGGAAACCTTGTGAAAGCACTTGCTGAGAGAGAAAACTAAAAACAATAGCTAATAATTAAATTCAAATAAAAATGGCAGATATCAAAGAACTAGGTGATCAACTCGTGAACCTCACAGTAAAAGAGGTAAGTGAATTGGCCGATTACCTAAAAGAAGAACATGGTATCGAACCTGCTGCTGCCGCGGTTGCTGTAGCTGCTGGTCCTGCTGCTGGAGGTGAAGGTGGTGATGCTGGTGAGGCGAAGACAGAATTTGACGTTGTCCTCAAGTCCGGTGGTGCTCAAAAACTGAAAGTAGTTAAGCTTGTTAAAGAACTTACAGGTCAAGGTCTCAAAGAGGCCAAAGATCTAGTTGATGGCGCTCCTAACACTTTGAAAGAAGGAGTAGCTAAAGACGAAGCGGAAGCTCTTAAAGCTCAATTGGAAGAAGCAGGAGCGGAAGTTGAAATTAAGTAAGCTTCTTACTGCAACAAATTAATATTTGGTTTAGTCCGCCGTTTGGCGGACTAGACCTTTTTGCGTTTATAGATAATTCAATTATCACAATCGTTCGAATTCAATGGCTGTCGCAACAAAAAAGAAAACAAGAATCAATTTCGGAAGCTCCAAAAACAATTTGGAGTATCCAGATTTCCTCGAAATTCAGCTGAAGTCCTTCAAGGACTTTTTCCAGTTAGAGACCTCGCCCGAAAACAGGGAAGAAGAAGGACTCTTTAAGGTATTTAGCGAGAATTTCCCGATAACCGACGCTCGAAACAACTTTGTGCTCGAGTTCCTCGATTACTTTATCGACCCGCCTCGATACAGCATGGAGGAATGCGTCGAAAGGGGACTCTCCTACAGTGTGCCATTGAAGGCAAAACTCAAGCTGTACTGCACAGACCCGGAACACGAGGATTTTGAAACCATCGTTCAAGACGTATACCTGGGGACCATTCCCTACATGACTCCCAAAGGGTCATTCATCATTAATGGTGCGGAACGTATCGTAGTTTCACAATTGCACCGTTCTCCTGGTGTATTCTTCGGGCACAGCTTCCACGCCAATGGAACCAAGCTGTACTCAGCTCGTGTGATTCCTTTCAAAGGATCGTGGATTGAATTCGCAACGGACATCAACAACGTGATGTACGCATACATCGACAGGAAGAAAAAGCTTCCGGTAACCACGTTGCTACGAGCGATTGGATTTGAAAGCGATAAGGACATCCTCGAGATTTTTGACCTCGCGGATGAAATCAAAGTCAATAAGACCCAGCTCAACAAAGTAGTCGGTAGAAAACTGGCTGCAAGGGTACTGAAGTCTTGGGTTGAAGACTTCGTGGATGAAGATACCGGTGAAGTTGTATCCATCGAAAGAAACGAAGTACTAATTGATCGTGAAACGATCATCGAAAAGGATCACGTAGAACTCATTTTGGAGTCCGGTTCTAAGACTATCCTTCTGCACAAGGAGGATACCAATACGGCCGACTTTGCGATCATCTACAATACCCTTCAGAAGGATCCATCCAACTCTGAGATCGAAGCGGTTGAGCACATCTACCGTACGATCCGTAACTCTGAGCCACCAGATGAGGAGACTGCAAGGGGCGTGATCGACAAGTTGTTCTTCTCCGACAAGCGATATGACTTGGGAGAGGTTGGACGTTACAGGATCAACAAAAAGCTGAACCTCGAGATCGATATGGAAACCAAGATCCTATCGAAAGAGGACATCATTTCCATCATCAAGTACCTCATCGAACTCATCAACTCAAAAGCTGACGTGGATGATATCGACCACTTGAGCAACAGACGTGTTCGTACCGTTGGTGAGCAACTTTACAACCAGTTTGGAGTGGGGCTGGCGCGTATGGCCAGAACCATCCGTGAGCGTATGAACGTGAGGGACAATGAGGTGTTTACACCAATCGATTTGATCAATGCGAAGACCCTTTCGTCTGTGATCAACTCATTCTTTGGAACAAACCAGCTATCTCAGTTTATGGATCAAACGAATCCACTTTCTGAGGTAACGCACAAAAGAAGGCTTTCTGCACTTGGACCTGGTGGTCTCTCGAGAGAGCGCGCAGGTTTTGAGGTGCGTGACGTTCACTACACTCACTACGGTCGTTTGTGTACCATCGAAACACCGGAAGGACCAAACATCGGTTTGATTTCCTCACTTTGTGTTTATGCCAAGGTGAACAAGCTTGGATTTATCGAAACACCTTACCGCCACGTGAAGGATGGAAAGGTTGACCTCAAAGGCAACGTGGTTTACCTCAGTGCCGAAGAAGAAAACGAAAAAATTATCGCACAGGCCAACGCCATTATCAACAACAAAGGAGAATTCGAATCTGACAAGATCAAGGCTAGGTTCGAAGGTGACTTCCCAGTAGTGGAAGGAAAGGAAGTGAAGTTGATGGACGTTGCACCAAACCAGATTGCGTCTATTGCGGCTTCATTGATCCCATTCCTGGAGCACGATGATGCGAACAGAGCACTGATGGGATCAAACATGCAGCGTCAGGCAGTTCCATTGGTGAAAGCCGAAGCGCCTATCGTTGGTACAGGTCTCGAAGAGCGCGTTGCCAAGGATTCAAGGGTATTGATCAATTCAGAAGGAAATGGATTGGTAGAATACGTTGACGCTACCAAAATCATCATCAAGTACGACCGTACAGATGAGGACAGATTGGTGAGCTTCCACGAAGATTCTAAAGAGTACAACCTGCTTAAGTACGCCAAGACCAACCAATCGACTACCGTTAACCTCACACCGATTGTGAAAAGAGGAGAGCGCGTTGTTGAAGGTCAGATCCTATGTGAAGGATACGCTACAAGAGGTGGTGAGCTTGCACTCGGAAGGAACCTGAAGGTGGCTTTCATGCCTTGGAAGGGTTACAACTTCGAGGATGCCATCGTGATCTCCGAGCGTGTTGTAAAGGACGACATCTACACATCTGTTCACATCGATGAATTCTCACTGGAGGTAAGGGATACCAAGCGTGGACTTGAAGAGTTAACTGCTGATATTCCAAACGTTAGTGAGGAAGCGACGAAGAACCTGGACGAAAACGGATTGATCCGCATCGGTACCAAGGTGAAAGAAGGTGACATCCTCATCGGTAAGATCACTCCAAAAGGAGAAACCGATCCTACACCAGAAGAGAAACTGCTTCGTGCAATATTCGGTGACAAGGCCGGTGACGTAAAGGATGCTTCATTGAAGGTGCCACCGTCGGTAGAAGGTGTGGTAACCAACAAGAAGCTGTTCTCCAGAAAGATCAAGGATAGAAAAGCGAAGTTGGAAGAGAAGCCAATCCTTGAGGAATTGGACGAGAAGCACAACAAGAACGTCGCGGAGCTCAAATCCAAGTTGGTTGAGAAGCTCTTTACCATTGTGAATGGTAAGACAGCTCAAGGGGTGTTCAACAACTTCAAAGAAGAAATCGTGAAGAAGGGTACCAAGTTTACCCTCAAACTGCTCAACTCAATCGACTATCGAGACATCAATCCTATTGGTTGGACAACGGATAGCGCCAAAAACGAGTTGATTAAAAAGACGCTACACAACTACAACCTCCGGGTGAATGACGAAGTTGGAGCGTACAAACGCGAGAAGTTTACCGTTTCAATTGGTGACGAACTTCCAACGGGAATCGTGCAGTTGGCAAAGGTTTACATCGCCAAGAAGCGCAAGCTGAAGGTAGGTGATAAGATGGCGGGTCGTCACGGTAACAAGGGTATCGTTGCCAAGATCGTCCGTGAGGAAGACATGCCATTCATGGAAGATGGAACATCGGTAGATATCGTATTGAACCCGCTAGGTGTTCCGTCAAGGATGAACCTCGGGCAGATTTATGAAACCGTACTTGGATGGGCTGGCTACAAGTTGGGTGAGACCTTTGCCACTCCAATTTTCGATGGCGCTACCATCGAAGAGATCGAGTCGTGGGTTGAAAAAGCCGGACTTCCAAAATTCGGGCGTACCCACCTTGTGGATGGAGGAACGGGAGAGGCGTTTGACCAACCTGCCACTGTAGGTATCATCTACATGCTCAAGCTACACCACTTGGTAGATGACAAGATGCACGCCCGATCTATCGGACCATACTCACTCATTACGCAACAACCACTCGGTGGTAAGGCCCAGTTTGGTGGTCAGCGTTTTGGTGAAATGGAGGTATGGGCATTGGAAGCTTTCGGAGCATCCAACATTCTTCAGGAAATTTTGACGGTTAAGTCCGACGACGTGATGGGAAGAGCGAAAGCTTATGAGAAGATCGTCAAGGGGGAAAACATGCCGACGCCGGGAATTCCGGAGTCGTTTAATGTACTCCTGCACGAAATGAGAGGACTCGGACTAAACATCGTATTAGATTAATAAAGATCAAGGATTGATATCATGGCTATCAGAACAGACAATATAACCGACAGTAATTTCGATAAGATCACCATTAGCCTTGCTTCTCCGGAGATGATTCTGGAAAGGTCAAGGGGCGAGGTGCTCAAGCCGGAAACGATCAACTATCGAACATATAAGCCCGAACGTGATGGGTTGTTTTGCGAGAGAATCTTTGGTCCGGTCAAGGATTACGAATGCCACTGTGGTAAGTACAAGCGAATCCGCTACAAGGGAATCATTTGCGACCGATGTGGTGTAGAGGTTACCGAGAAAAAGGTGCGTAGGGAGCGAATGGGACATATCTCATTGGTTGTACCGGTAGCACACATCTGGTATTTCAAATCACTTCCAAACAAAATTGGTTACCTACTTGGACTACCGAGTAAGAAGCTCGATTCTATCATCTACTACGAGCGCTATGTGGTTATTCAGGCCGGAAATGCCAAGAATGCAGAAGGAGAACCAGTTGAATACCTCGACTTCCTTACAGAAGAAGAGTACCTCGACATTCTCGACTCACTTCCAAAAGACAACCAGTATCTTGAGGATACCGACGAAAACAAATTCATCGCCAAGATGGGTGCAGAAGCATTGCACGATCTATTGAAGCGCTTGGATTTGGATGAATTGTCTTTCACACTTCGTCACAAAGCGGCGACTGAAACTTCTCAACAGAGAAAGAACGAGGCACTCAAGAGACTTCAAGTAGTTGAGGCATTCAGGGATGCAAATTCCAGAATCGAAAACAGGCCCGAATGGATGATCGTCAAGGTGGTTCCTGTCATTCCACCAGAACTTCGTCCACTTGTACCACTAGATGGAGGACGTTTTGCGACCTCTGACCTCAACGACCTCTATAGAAGGGTAATTATCCGAAACAACAGGCTCAAGAAACTTCTCGAAATCAAGGCACCCGAGGTGATCTTGAGAAACGAGAAGAGGATGCTCCAGGAAGCCGTTGACTCTTTGTTTGACAACTCTCGCAAGTCGAGTGCTGTGAAAACTGAGTCCAACAGGGCATTGAAATCATTGAGTGACTCTTTGAAAGGTAAGCAAGGACGATTCCGTCAAAACCTTCTTGGTAAGCGTGTTGACTATTCAGCTCGTTCGGTAATCGTCGTTGGTCCGGAATTGAAACTTCACGAATGCGGCTTGCCTAAGTCTATGGCAGCTGAGCTTTACAAGCCATTCATCATCCGCAAAATGATCGAAAGGGGTATTGTGAAGACCGTGAAATCGGCTAAGAAAATTGTTGATCGCAAGGAACCAGTTGTTTGGGACATTCTAGAGAATGTATTGAAAGGGCACCCGGTTCTATTGAACAGGGCCCCAACCCTGCACCGATTGGGTATCCAGGCATTCCAACCCAAACTCGTTGAAGGTAAGGCCATTCAACTGCACCCGCTCGTTTGTACTGCGTTCAACGCCGACTTCGATGGTGACCAGATGGCAGTACACTTACCGTTGGGTAATGCCGCGATCCTCGAAGCGCAACTCCTGATGTTGGCTTCTCACAATATTTTGAACCCTGCCAATGGAGCACCGATTGCAGTTCCATCACAGGACATGGTATTGGGTCTTTACTATATCACCAAGGGCCGTCGATCGGACGAATCAAGGAAGATGCGTGGTGAGGACATGACCTTCTATTCTCCTGAAGAGGTGATCATCGCTCACAACGAAAAGCGCGTTGACCTTCACTCCTTTATCAAGGTGAAGATCGACAATGCAGGAAAATCTGAGGTTGTTGAAACTACGGTTGGTAGGGTGCTTTTTAACCAGCATGTACCGGAAGAAGTAGGATTCATCAATGAATTGCTTACCAAGAAATCGCTTAGGGATATCATTGGTCGAGTGCTTAAGCAAATGGGCTTCAGCGTTACTTCCAAGTTCCTTGACGATATCAAAGGTCTTGGTTTCTACATGGCTTTCAAGGGAGGTTTGTCTTTCAACATTGAAGACGTGATCATCCCGGAAGAGAAAACAAAACTTCTCGACGATGCAAGCGCAGAAGTTGACAATGTGATGATGAACTACAACATGGGTCTTATCACCAACAATGAGCGCTACAACCAGATCATCGATATCTGGACGCATACCAACTCGAAGTTGACGTTTGCGTTGATGAACAGATTGAAGAACGACAACCAGGGATTCAACTCCATCTTTATGATGTTTGACTCGGGTGCGAGGGGATCCAAGGAACAGATCCGTCAGCTCTCAGGTATGAGAGGTCTGATGGCCAAGCCAAGGAAATCCGGCGCCGTTTCTTCAGGCGGAGAAATCATCGAAAACCCGATCCTTTCGAACTTTAAGGAAGGTCTTTCGATCCTCGAGTATTTTATCTCTACGCACGGTGCACGTAAAGGTCTTGCGGATACGGCCCTCAAAACAGCCGATGCCGGTTACCTTACTCGTCGTCTGGTAGACGTTTCTCAGGACGTTGTGATCAGTGAACCGGACTGTGGAACGTTCAGAGGATTGAGCATGACTGCCCTCAAGAAAAATGAGGAGGTGGTTGAACCACTTTATGATCGAATCCTGGGTAGGACATTGTCTGATGACTTGTTGCACCCCGAAACCGGTGAGGTCGTTGCCGAATCAGGTTCGGAGGTAGACGAGGTATTGGCAAAAAAGATTGAAGAATCTAACATCCAGGAGGTTCAGATTCGGTCGGTATTGACATGTGAATCTAAGCGCGGTGTATGTGCTTCATGCTACGGTAGGAGCCTTGCATCCGGTAAGATGGTTCAGAAAGGCGAAGCGGTTGGTGTGATTGCTGCACAGTCAATTGGTGAGCCAGGTACCCAGCTTACACTTCGTACATTCCACGTGGGTGGTACTGCATCCAACATTGCATCTGAATCTCAAATCGAGGCGAAATTTGACGGAAAGCTTGAGATCGACGAACTCAAGACCGTGAAGAAAGTGAACGCCGAGGGAGAGAATGTTCAAGTGGTGATCGGACGATCGGCAGAAATGCGCATCCTCGATACCGATGGTACTGTGTTGGCTACCAACAACATTCCTTACGGATCAGAATTGCACATGACTTCTGGTAAGAAGGTTAAGAAGGGTGATTTGATCTGTAAGTGGGACCCATATAACGCCTTGATGGTATCGGAATTCGCCGGAAAACTCGAATTCGAGAATATCGAAAGAGGGATTACCTACAAGGAAGAATCTGACGAGCAAACAGGGTTTAAGGAAAAGGTAATCGTGGAAACGAGGGATAAGAAGAAAAACCCAACCATCCACATTGTCAACAAAGGAGAGATTCTTAGATCTTACAACATCCCTGTTGGAGCACACGTCATCGTGGACGAAGGACAGAAGATTAAGGAAGGTGAAATCCTTGTGAAGATTCCAAGGACTTCTGGTAAGACTGGTGACATCACCGGTGGTCTTCCAAGGGTAACCGAACTTTTCGAAGCGAGGAATCCATCCAACCCATCAGTTGTTTCTGAGATTGACGGTATTGTGAGCTTTGGTAAGATCAAGCGCGGTAATCGTGAGATCATCATCGAAGCCAGAAATGGCGACAAGAGAACTTACCTCTGTCCGCTGTCTAAGCACATCCTTGTTCAGGAAAATGATTTCGTGAAAGCCGGTATGTCACTTTCGGATGGGGCCATCAGCCCAGGCGACATCCTGAGCATCATGGGACCAACTGCGGTTCAAGAGTATATCGTGAACGAGATTCAGGAGGTATACCGCCTACAAGGTGTGAAGATCAATGACAAGCACTTTGAGGTGATCGTAAGACAGATGATGAGAAAGGTGATGGTTGTGGATTCGGGCGATACCAAGTTCCTCGAGAAGCAAGTCATCAACAAGAGCGACTTCACCATCGAAAACGACTTCATCTTTGGTAAGATGATCGTGGAAGATGCCGGGGACTCGGAGAATCTTAGAGCTGGTCAGATCATCAGCGCTCGAAAACTCAAGGACGAGAATGCCATGTTGAGCAGAAAAGAGCTCACAGAGGTGACGGCTCGCGAAGCGGTAACGGCCACGGCTGAACCAGTGCTTCAGGGTATTACCAAGGCATCACTTCAAACAGATAGTTTCATTTCAGCCGCTTCCTTCCAGGAAACAACCAAGGTGTTGAACGAAGCAGCCGTTCACGGTAAGGTGGACAACTTGCTTGGTTTGAAAGAAAACGTGATTGTCGGTCACAAAATTCCTGCCGGTACGGGAATGAGGGACTTCGACAACCTATTGGTTGGATCCAAGGAAGAGTATGAAGCCCTGGTCAATGCTCAGAACGAAGAGCTCGACCAGGAGGTTGAAGTCAACCAATAAAATTTGGAATCGCCTCATCATCACGATGGGGCGATTTTGTTTAAAGACGAGTATTATGTCTGATGAAAATCAAGAGCCTCAAGAGGGGCAACTCAATATAGAATTGGCTGAAGAAGTGGCCGATGGTCAATATGCCAACCTGGCGATTATTACCCATTCCAATTCGGAATTTGTGGTGGACTTTATCAAGGCCATGCCGGGCGTCCCAAAGGCCAAGGTGAAGTCTCGCATCATTATCACTCCCCAGCATGCCAAACGTCTTGTGAAGGCGCTTCAGGACAACATCCAGAAGTACGAGCAGGTAAATGGGCCTATCCAGGAGACGGAGCCCAATACGGCGGCATTTCCGATGAATTTTGGGGGGCCTACAGGGCAGGCCTAATCCAGAGCCCTCCTATTGAATATGAGGTAACCAAAGTGTACCAAC
Source organism: Salibacteraceae bacterium (assembly GCA_965267285.1). GTDB lineage: Bacteria > Bacteroidota > Bacteroidia > Flavobacteriales_G > Salibacteraceae > UBA4419. The sequence continues at coordinate 581,109 of OZ253948.1, forward strand.
ACGGTCACTGGCTCATCCTGTAGCCCAATTTCCGGTATGTTGAAGTAGTAGTTGGCACTCAGACTCAAAGGGCCGAGAGGAGATTGGTAAACCAAACTGGCAGTGGCCATCGTAAATCGCTTTTCGAAGTTCTGAATGATTTCAAAGTCGGAGATATTGATCCTGTTCAATCGACGATAGGGTTGGAAAAGATAACCCTCCAATCGAACATCAAATTTGTTTTTGATATCGAAGATGAATTTATGACCGATCGCGGCATACTGGTACGCTCGGAAGGATTCCAGGAATATAGTTTGTGATATCGGAATCGGATTGAAGCTAGGGCTGCGCAACGAGCTTTCGGTATAATTACTCATTCGTCCAAGGCCTGAGTAAACAAGCTCAAACAAGGCCCCAAAGCGGATATTCCCAGTCTGCTTGTAGTAATGGTCATACTGGAACTTGAAGTCCAACCACTGATGGTTTCTTTGCAACAAGCTTTGCCCAACAGAAGTGGTACCCGGTCGATATTCCTCGACCGCGTCGCTGTACCTCAATCCGACATACCATCGCATTCCCTTGTTAGCGTAGAGCTTGTAATTCAGTGTGTTTTTCTCAAACTTCAAGGAAAAGGAGGTAGGGGCGAAGTCCGTCTCATCAGGAAAGTCCAGGGCATTGAAATTCTGTGTTTGATAATATTGGTCTTTTAAGTTTCCGTTCAATGCGCCTACCGTCAGCTTGGCATTACTTCCAACTGGAAAACTCAAGTCCAGGCCGTAGTATAACTCGTTTTGTATCAGGTAAGAAGGTTTATCCAGTTCGAAGAAAGTGGACAATGACTGAAAGTAATTGAATCGACTCAATTTGAAATATGGCTGGGCCGATAGCACAAATGGATTGGCGAAGTCGACCCTTCCCCTGAGTTCACCATTGTTGTAGAACTTGCCAAAGTACGAGCTTCCTTCCAGGGAATAGGAGAATCGACCTAAGTAGCTGTACCTCAATCCTACGTATCCGGTGTTGATTGGGCGACTTGAGAACACTCCTCCAAATTCTGCCGTGAATGATTTTTCGAGGTCTACATCAAGGCTCAAGACATAGGAACTGTCGACCATCACCAATTTGGGAAAGACCGAAGTAACTTTTTTGTCCATTACCAATCGGTAGTATCGCTTTTTGACCTCATCCAGGGTAAGAGCCGCTTTTCCCGGTTGAAGAACAGCCCTGATGTACCTTGCTTGATTTTTGGTGACTCCCATCACCTCGATGCGGTCGATTTCCACCGCACGCATTTTCTGTCTGAACGCAACCCTGCTCCGGTTGACCTCATCCTTGGTACGTGACATGCCTACCTGCTCCTTGATGTAGTCAATATTTCTCAGTGTGGCTTGGTAACCAGAATCGATTAGAGGAGCCAAATGTTCAAAGTCAAATGTGCCTGCGAGGACCTCAGGTTCGATGACAAGCCCTTGCGTTGAGTCCAGTGCATAATTGGTTTTGCTCACCATCATGTTTCTCAGGATGCTGATTACATCGTCTTCTTCGGGCGGTTCTTCGTTGGATGACACATTGCTGCCAATGATGTAACCAGGCTTGAATTCATCCCTCATAACATCCGTGGGAAAGTTGTTGTACAAACCACCATCAAAAAGGACTTTTCCTTCTACGGTGATCGGTCTGAAATAAAATGGATAGCTCATTGACGCTCTGATGGCTTCAGACAGATTTCCATCGCGGAAGGTGATGTTGACCTTGTTTTCGATATCACTCGCGACACAACGGAACGGGACCATCAGGTTGTCGAAATTTTCCCCGGATACTATTGATGGCGGTCCAAAAGCCTTCATCAATTCGAAGTTCAAGCCATCAGGAGAGATCAGATTTGTGGGCAGCGTAGTCCTTCGAATGTCCTGTAGCGAGAATGGTAGGCTCACCCAAGCAGCATTTTCCTCTGGTTTCTTGAAAAAGTAGTTGTATTGCTCCTCGATATTTCCACGAAACAACTCGGTAAATTCTTCGGAGAGAAAGAAACCTTCTATTTCCTCTACACTGTACCCCGAAGCATACATCCCACCAATGATGGCTCCGGAGCTCGATCCTGTGATATAGTCTATTGGAATATCGTTTTCCTCAAGTGCCTTGAGTACTCCGATATGTGCGATCCCCTTGGCACCGCCACCACTGAGCACCAATCCAACCTTTTGTGCGGAGGACAGGTTCACCAGAAAAAAGGATAGGAAAATGCAGGCAAGTGCTCTCAGAAAGCGAGGTTTACGGTTGTCTGAGCAAATTAAAAAAATATTCAGGGCTCTTAAGGAGTCTTGAGCCATACCACGAAAACATCTGACCATCTACAAGCCAGGTATTTGTATGAGGCAATAATTCAGTGAAGCTTCTCAAGTGCTCTTCCTTAAAAGGAAATGGTTCTGAGGAGAGCATCAAGTAGCCTGGGGGATTGGCCTTTAGCTTTTCCAATGAAAGCTCCGGATACCGCTTCTGTGATGCTGGAACAACAAACCCCAACCTTTTAAGCAGATCCCCAATGAAGGTATCGCGACCCACGACCATGACGGGATCATTCCATATAAGATATTGCACTGTTTGATTGCGACCATGGAATTTGTCGGTGAGCCAATTCCAGTGATCCTCTATTTCTGCAACCATTTTGACGGCCAAATTGGAGGTTCCGGTCATGGTACCCACATCAGAGATCATTTCTTTGGCGCTGTCCAGGTGGTCTACATCGCTGGTGTACACTGGAAACGCCTTTCGGAGCATATCGATATCTTCTTTGTTGTTCTCCTCCTTGTTGGCAATAATGAGGTCGGGTTTGAGCGAACGAATGATGTCGAGGTTAGGATTTTTGGTACCGCCAACTCTTTTGGCCGATCTGACCTCAGGCTGAGGATGAACACAGTAGTGCGTCACACCGGCAATTTTTTCGGAAAGCCCGAGATCAAAAAGCAGTTCGGTTTGAGAAGGAACGAGGCTGACGATCCTCTTTGGTTCTGAAGGAATCGAAACCGGATAACCCAGTTGGTCTTCCAGTGAAATCATGGTTATAGGAATCCCTGCTCCTTCATCCAGTCGTCGTTGAACATTTTGCCAACGTATCGACTTCCGTGGTCGTGGAACAATACCACCAATACATCCTCGGACGTAAGTTGTTCTTTCATCTGCATTACTCCGGCCATCGCTGCTCCCGCAGAATTGCCGACAAATATTCCCTCTTCCCGTGCAAGGTGGCGGGTGTACAGCGCTGCGTCTTTGTCCGTGACCTTCTCAAAGTGATCGATCACGTCGAAGTCAACATTCTTTGGAAGGATGTCTTCGCCGATGCCTTCAGTGATATACGGATAGATTTCGTTTTCGTCAAATTCGCCGGTTTCATGGTATTTCTTAAAGACCGATCCGTAGGTATCAATACCCCATACCTTGACGTCCGGATTTTGCTCCTTGAGATATTTTCCTACCCCAGAAATCGTTCCCCCCGTTCCTACACCAACAACAAAATGTGTGATTTTACCATCGGTTTGCTCCCAAATCTCAGGGCCGGTTGAAAGATAGTGTGCGCGGGCGTTTCCGGGGTTGTCGTATTGGTTGATGTGCACCGAATTTGGCGTTTCCTCGGCCAATTTACGCGCGACACTATAATAGGACTGTGGGTCATCCGGGTGCACATTGGTAGGACAAACAATCACCTCAGCTCCAACTGCCTTTAGAATGTCAATCTTCTCTTTCGACTGCTTGTCACTGGTGGTGCAAATGAGTTTGTAGCCCTTGGTGATGCACGCTATGGCCAGCCCCATTCCTGTGTTTCCACTTGTACATTCTATGACCGTACCTCCGGGTGAAATTCTGCCATCTCGCTCGGCATCTTCAAGCATTTGGAGGGCCATCCTGTCCTTTACCGAATTGCCTGGATTGGAGGTTTCAACCTTGGCCAAAACCAATGCGGGGATGTCCACGGTCAGTTTGTTTATCTTGATCAGAGGAGTATTTCCAATGCTCCCCAGCACATTTTCGTGGTACTGCATCATGAGGGAGCCAAAGGTAAATTTTAATTGAATTTTATCGCCTTCACCGGGGAGATTTTAGCGACCAGAAGCGATGGCAAAAGCAGCATCAATAAGCAAAGGGTCATCGTGCCAAAATTGACCAGAACAATGCTCCAGAAATCAAGATCTACGGGCACTTGGGATAAATAGTACTGTTCTTGAGGTAGTTTGATCAGACCATAAGTTTGCTGGATTTTCGAGAGGGCGATTCCCAGTAAATTTCCCCAAAACAAACCCACCAAAATGAGGTAGGCGGCATTGACCAAAAAAATGTTGCGTATAGATCCATTTTGGGCTCCAAAGGCCTTGAGTAATCCAATCATGTTCGTGCGTTCCAAAATTAGAATGAGTAGAGCGGAAATCATGTTGATACCCGAAACCAATATCATAAGGGAGATAATGATGATCACATTCATATCCTGAAGTTCCAGCCAACCGAATATCTCAGGGTGGCTACTTGTAATGGTTGTGGCATTGTACTTGGGGGGAATGACACTGGCAAACAGCTGATCCATGATCATGAGCGAACCATAGTCGGCCAAGACAACTTCATAACCGCCAATCTTGTTCTCCTGCCATCCGTGAATCTTCCTAATATGCTTGATGTCGCAGAGAATCACGTTGTTGTCAAACTGTGACATTCCGGTTTCATAGATGCCTGCCACACCAAATTTCCGGGGCCTCGATCGGTTATTCTGGATGAAGAAGACGTAGAATTTGTCTCCTACACTGAGTTGCATCTTGTCGGCTATAACCCTTGAGATAAGAGCATCATCGCTCCTGGATTGCTTGCTGAGTTTGAGCCTGTTACCCATGATCAGGTTTGACTCAAAAAATTCCCAGTCGTAATCCGTATCAACACCTTTGGCCACTACCCCCTTTACCTCGTCATCGGTCTTGATGATGCCCTCTTTTTCAGCGTATGCCTGTATACTCCGAACTTCAGGCATCGATTTTATTCGTTCGTAAAAGGGCAGGCCCTGATCGATTGGTTTGCTTTTTGAAGGGTCTTCAAAGTTGAAATCGGTGATTTTGATGTGGGACCCAAAACCCACCACTTTGGACCGGATTTCACGCTGAAATCCGGTGACAATTCCGATGGACAGTATCATGACAGCTAGTCCCAAACTAATTCCTAATATTGCGATGTTCAGGATGGCCTTCGTACCTCCCTTTCGGTTGGAGTTCTTGCCAGATCGGATGATTTTGTACGCTATAAAAAGATCAAATCGCACGCCTTCTTGTGTGAATTGTATGGGGTTCCGTAAAAGTATTAATTTCTATCTCCTCGCTCTGTTTTGCCTGTGGTTTCTTGGATTGCGAGGACAACCCACCTACAAGACCGATGCTGATATTGACGTAGGAGCTGAAAGACTCGACCTCTATTTGGAATCGCTCTCCGACAAAAAGGTCGGAGTGGTTGCCAATCAAACGAGCACGGTATACGGCGCTCATTTGGTTGACACCTTGATCGCACTGGAAATAGATGTGAAGAAGGTTTTTTCACCCGAACACGGCTTCAGAGGAAAAGCGGATGCCGGTTCCCACATTTCCAACTCCCGAGATCCCAAGACAGGGTTGAAGATCGTGTCCTTGTATGGCGGCAATAAAAAACCCAAATACACCGACCTTGAAAACCTGGATGTTATCCTATTCGACCTTCAGGATGTCGGCGTGCGATTCTACACCTACATCTCCACTTTGCATTATGTCATGGAAGCCTGCGCCCAATACGAGGTAGAGCTCATCGTTCTGGACAGGCCTAACCCCAATGGATTCTATGTGGATGGGCCGGTACTTGAAGAGGGCTTTAGCTCATTTGTAGGAATGCACCCTGTTCCCCTTGTCCATGGAATGACCATCGGCGAATATGCGGCCATGATCAACGGAGAGAAGTGGTTGGATGGTGGGATACAATGCGAACTCACCATTGTTCCTTGCAAGGGTTATGATCACAAGATATTCTATGAGATACCGATCAAGCCAAGTCCAAACTTGCCCAATATGTCCAGCATCTATCTCTATCCTTCACTTGGCTTGTTTGAAGGAACGATTGTAAGTGTTGGCCGCGGAACGACAAAACCCTTCCAACAGTTTGGTCACCCCGATATTGGAAACACTGGTTACACATTTACACCGGAGAGTATGCCAGGCGCCACTACGCCCAAATTGGAAGGCAAGAAGTGTAATGCTTTCGACTTAGAGAAATTTGGTCAGCAAGAAATGCCAAAACTCGGAAAGGTCTACCTGAACTGGCTCAAGGCTGCCTACGACGAGATCGACTCCGACAAATTCTTCCTCAAGAACAACTTCATCGATCTGCTATCGGGTACTGATAGGATTCAGAAGATGATCTTCAATGGTGCGTCCGTCAAAGAGATGGAGGAGAGCTGGAAGGACGATGTAGACACGTTCAAATCATCCGTTCGTTCCAAATACCTGCTGTATCCGGATTTTGAATAGTTACTTGTACTTCGAATTAGCCTTATACATCGTTTCGACCAATTGAGCGATCAAGGAACGCGGTTCAAGGACTTCAACCTCGTCGCCATAGCCCAGAAATAGCTGTACCAATTCGTAAGTCTGCACGACGCGAATTTTGAAAATGCTTCCTTGTGGGCCTTCTTCAACCACCGACTGGGAATGATGGATAGGTTGCGAATTGAGGTATTTGGAAAGTACCGGATTCGCTTTGAAAATGATGTCCTCCGGCTTCCCATCGTTTGGCGCACTGATTCCAATGCTATGCTCGAAGAATATCTCAGGCTTAAATGATTCAGATGGTACAAACACTTTGTCGCTTTTGTAAGCCCTCACTATCCGATCAAGGCCAAGGGTGATAAAATGTCCTCGTTTTTCGTGCCAGGCAATCAGATACCACCTACCTCTGTATTCCTTCAGGAGATAGGGGTCGAGCAAATAATTACGCTCCTCATCGGTTTGAAACTTCTTGTATTTGACTTCTATCTGAATGTGATCCTTGATTGCCTCAAAGAGTATTTCCAGCCACTCACTTCCCGAAGCCTTAGGGGTTGATTCAAATTGCACGATTTGCAGAACCTTGTCATCCGTGAGCGTAGGTGAGAGGTTGACCCGGTCTATCAGCTTATCGATGGCATCACCAAACTGATTAAAGATCGGATTTGCTTTGAACTGTTCCAATGTCCCAACGGCAAGAAGGATGGCCTCAACATCGTCCTCATTAAGTGGAATATTCTCGATTGAATAATCCGGGTTTTCATAGTAGTAACCCTTGTCCAACTTGGAGTATTTGATTGGCGCTTCAAACCCAAGTGTGAGGTCATTCCGCATGGCATAAAGATCCTTGTCGATGGTGCTCTCGGAGATGTGTTCGCCTGAGCTGTTGTACAGCGCATCTTCGCAGGCCTGTCTCAGATCTTCCTTATTGGGAAAGGGTTTGTACTTGTTTCGCAAGCACTTGTCAATAATCCGGTATCTGAGCAGAGCGTATTTGTTGGCAGGCACCCGACGAAAATAGAGGATTCAGGGTTTCTCGCTTATATTTGAACAGACTTCCCCATGCAAGCACACGAAGTAGACTACGAGATATTTGGCGACGACATTCAGACGGTGGAGGTAGAGCTCGATCCGGAAGAAACAGTTATTGCCGAAGCAGGTGCAATGAACTGGATGGACGACGGTATCACTTTCGAAGCCAAGAAGGGAGATGGTTCCAATCCGGCATCCGGCTTCTTCGGGAAAATTCTTGAGGCAAGCCGAAGGGCCATCTCAGGGGATTCTATAATTACCCACTTCACCAATAGTGGAGAAGGTAAGAAGAGAGTTGCATTCTCTGCGCCTTATCCCGGAAAGATCATGGCTATAGACATGGCCGAGATAGGAGGGGAGATCCTATGCCAAAAGGATAATTTTCTCGCCGCGGCGTTCGGAACCAGGATAGAAATAGCCATGATGCGGCAGCTGGGCGCCGGCTTTTTTGGCGGACAGGGATTTATTCTGCAGCGTTTCACCGGAGATGGGCAGCTATTTGTTCATACTGGAGGTACGCTGGTGGAAAAGCATCTCGAAGACGATGTCCTGAGAATTGATACCGGATGCCTTGTAGCATTTTCATCTTCGCTGGAATACAGCATCGCCAAGGCCGACATGCAATCCTCTTTTCTGGGTGAAGGCTTATACCTGGCAACGTTGCAAGGTACCGGAACGGTCTATCTGCAAAGCCTGCCCTTTGCCAGATTAGCGGACAGGATTATCCGCAGTGGTGCCTCACAAGGGAAAAACGGTTAATTATTCTATTCCGAGAAGTTCTACGTCGAAGATCAGGGTAGCGAAGGGTTTGATCTTCCCGCCAGGAGCTCCACGCTCGCCGTAAGCCAGGTCATAAGGAATAAAAAAGCGGTACTTGCTACCGACATTCATCAGTTGCAAGCCTTCCTGCCATCCCTTGATCACTCGATTCAACTGGAAGCTGATTGGCTCGCCCCTTTGGACAGAGCTGTCGAAGACTGTACCGTCGATGAGCGTACCATGGTAGTGCGTTTTCACCTTACTCGTAGGAGTAGGTTTCGGGCCATCTCCTAGTTTGAGCACCATGTATTGAAGTCCGCTTGCCGTTGTCGTTACGCCATCTTTTTTGCCATTCTCCACGAGGAATTTTTTCCCCTCTTCGGCCTTGATGTCCCTGACCCATAGAGCGATTTGCTGCTGGACCATTTGGGGATCGATGAGCATGATCGAGTCAACACCCTTCATGTAATCCAGGTAACCTTGAACCACGGCTTTCGAATTGATGCTGTCAAAGTCATTCTTCAATCCCTGACCCATGTTGATCCCGAAGGCATAACTCAATGAATCCGTAAAGTTTTTGAGCACGAATGGCTCTTCGGTAGCGCCCTTACTCTTCTTCTTTTTCCCCTTTTTCTGCGCAAAGGCAGCAGGAGATGACATCAGGACGATAAGTCCTAAAATCAATGCATTTCTCATAGTATCCTGTTTAAGTTCTATTATGGTTGCTCCGCTGGTTCGATCGCAAGCAATTCAACATCGAAGATGAGCGTCTCACCCGGGCCGATGATATTGCCTGCTCCCCTGTCACCGTATGCCAGTTCCGATGGAATAAAGAGCTTCCACTTGGACCCTACGGTCATGAGTTGAAGTGCTTCTGTCCATCCAGGGATTACTTGGTTCACAGCAAATGTTGCGGGTTCACCTCTTTCGTAACTACTATCGAACACTGTGCCATCCACCAGTGTACCGTGGTAATGTGTGGTCACGCGATCGGTGATTTTCGGAACGTCGCCGCTTCCTTCCTTTAATACGATGTACTGCAACCCGGAAGGCAATACTTGAACATTCGCTTCCTTGGCGTTATTTTCCAGGAATTTCTTCGCTTCGCCGGACTTTGCCGCGCGCTGCTCTTCCTGAACCTTCATGAAATGCTGCTGAATATTTTGTTCGGCTTCTTCCCTCGTCATCGTGACCTCTCCGTCTCCGGAGTAAACATCGCGCAGTCCCTGGGCCATTGCCTCAATATTTAGGCCTTCGAAGTTGCTTTGTTTCAAATTATGTCCAAAGCTCACACCGAAGCTGTAGCTGAGACTGTCCAATTGTGTATCCATTGTAGCTGATTGTTGATTTGTGTTTTGGCATGACCATGCAATGGTCGAGATAATGATTCCGAAGAAAAGCGCTCGTTTCATGTTTCTGAAATTTTCGAATGGCGAAGATACGTTTATACCAATAGCAATTGAGCTGAACCCCAATTGATTTAGGCTATGTTTCGCTCCTTGCAAATGGCGTCGTATGCAGCCTGCACTTTCTGGAATTTTTCTTTGGCCGCCTTCTGAACATCCACTCCCAGCGATGCTACCTTGTCAGGGTGGTATTTGATCGCAAGCTTGCGGTAGGCCTTTTTTATTTCGTCGTCGGAGGCATTCTTTGGAACTCCTAAAATTTCATAACTTGGATCGACACTCTTGTAGAACATGGCGCCGATACGACTGAAGTCTGCACTACTCACACCGAGATAGTAGGCAATCTTCTTGATCACATTCATTTCTGCCTTGTCTACATGCTGATCGGCCCTTGCTATGCCAAACAAGTAATGGATCAGTTGCAAGCGCATCGAATGACTCATGTGGTATCGAATCTGGCCGCACACTTGCTTCAATGGAATGTCCTTTTTTAGGATATCGCGAAGTGCAAGGATCAAATCCTTCGCCTTCTCCTGCCCAAATTGCTTCCTGAAAAAGGATTTGACGAATTCGAGTTCGGATTTCTTCACAGTCCCATTGGCCTTCATCACAGCGGCTGAGAGGACGGCCAGGCTGATTCCGAAATCGGCTTGTGTCGTATTTTGATAAGTTTTGTAATTGGATTTACCCGATTCCTGTTCAGGCTTGAGGACATCCTCCATCATAGCACCGAAGAAAAAGCCCAGCAAACCTCCGATCGGCCCGCCCAGGGCCCATCCCAATCCTCCAGTTAACCACTTTGTGTATTTCCCCACTTCCTTATTCGATGATTTCGACAGATCGTTGAATGAACTGGGTTAGTTCTTCTCCCTTGAGCATGTTTTGAGAAAGAAGGGCAAGATCTGCCGCTTGTTTGGCCAACTGATTTCGTTTTGATGCGTCCTGTTCGATCAAGAGTTTGCTCGTCAATGGATGATTTGCGTTTACAACGAGATTGTAGTTGTCCGGCATATTGCTCATTCCAAACATACCGCCGCCTGTTTGGGCTTGCTCCTTCATCCGGCGCATAAACTCGGGCTGGGTGATCATCATGGGCATGTCCTTCTCGCTCAAACTTTCAAATACCACATTAAATCTCTCCTTGTCAACAACCTCCTCGATAATTGGTTTAAGAGTGTTTTGTTGTTCCTCGCTTAGGTTTGATTCAGGTGTGTCTTCCTTCTCAATGAGCTTGTCGGTGGTATCAGCGTCGACCCTGGCAAACTTGAGCTTCTCTTCACTCATTTCCATCTTCTGGACAAAGTGACTTGTCAGAGGGCTGTTCAGTTCCACGACGTCGTAGCCCTTGTTGTTGGCTGTTGTCACAAACTGGTGTTGCTCCTCAGGATTACTGGTATAAAGCACTACAACGTTTTCATTCTTGTCGGTCTGCTCCTTTTTGATTTTGTCTCTGTATTCGTCGAGCGTAAAATACTTGCCCTCGGTATTCTTGAAAAGCATGGCAGGTTTGATCCTGTCGTAGAACTTCTCGTCGGTCAAGATGCCATATTCGATGAAAATCCTGATATCGTCCCATTTGGATTCGTAATCTGCTCGATCCTTTTTGAACATCTCGATCAACTTGTCCGCGACTTTTTTGGAGATATGCGACGAGATCTTCTTGACGTTTCCGTCCGATTGCAGATAAGAACGTGAAACATTCAGCGGAATGTCAGGTGAGTCGATCACACCGTGAAGTAAGGTGAGGAAATCGGGAACTATATTTTCTACACTGTCCGTAATAAATACCTGATTGGAATAGAGCTGAATTTTATTTCGCTGCAACTCAATATTCTTGGAGAGTTTTGGGAAATAGAGGATTCCAGTTAGGTTGAACGGGTAATCCACATTCAGGTGAATATTAAAGAGCGGCTGCTCAAACGTCATTGGGTACAACTCGCGATAAAATGAAGCGTAGTCCTCATCTTTCAGGTCTGCAGGCTTCTTCTTCCATGCGGGGTTTGGATTGTTTACGATGTTGTTAACCTCCTGCTGAACCTTCTTCACATTACCATCATCATCCTTTTCTCCGGAAGGATCATCAATGGAAGTTGTTCGTGTACCGAACTGGATCTCAACTGGCAAGAACTTACAGTACTTGTCCAGAATCTCTCCGATCCTTGACTCTTCCAAAAACTCTGTGGAGTCTTCGGCGATGTGGAGGATAATTTCAGTCCCCCTTTCTTCGCGAGTCGATTTACCCAAGGTATATTCCGGACTCCCATCACATGCCCATTTTACTGCAGGAGCATTGTCCTGAAAAGATTTGGAGTGAACTTCGACGCTTTCAGCAACCATGAACGAGGAATAAAATCCCAGTCCAAAGTTTCCGATGATTCCAGCGTCCTTCGCCTGACCTTCATACTTCTTCAAAAATTCTTCTGCCCCCGAAAAGGCCACTTGATTGAGGTATTTTTTGGTTTCCTCACCGGTCATTCCCACTCCTCGGTCGATAACATGGATGGTTTTGTTGTCTTTGTCAACCTTGATCTCGATTAGGGTGTTCCCGATATCTCCCTTGAATTCACCAATTTTCTTAAGTGTGATCAGCTTGCTGGTCGCATCGACTGCGTTGGATACCAATTCGCGCAAGAAGATCTCATGGTCTGAATAAAGAAATTTCTTGATGATCGGAAAGATGTTTTCCGTTTGGACGTTTATTTTTCCTTTAGACATAGTTTGCTGTAGTTTGACCCTGCAAGTCAATTGGCGTACCAACGACAGAATGCTGACATGCTGTCCGAATGACGCAATCAATTCGACTCAATATCCAATAAACGACGATCAATCTGTCAGCTATTGAATGTTCTACAGGGCTATTGTACATTAGCCCTTAAATAGCCGAACCGATGAAAAGACTATTACTTCTGAGTAATTCGACCATGTCTGGAGAGCCATTTCTTCTGTGGCCGCAAGCTTATATTCAACAGTTTTTGGGAGATATCAAAGATGGATTATTGTTCATTCCTTATGCTGGTGTAGCAGTGAGTTGGGACGAATATGCTTCATTGGCGGCGGGTGCATTTGCTGAGATGGGCATCAAAATGACCAGTATACACGAAGAGGACGATCAAGTGAAGGCCGTACAACAGGCAAAGTCGATCGTGGTTGGAGGTGGAAACACATTTAGCCTTTACAAGGAAGTACAAGAAAACGGTTTGATGGCCCCAATCCGGAAAAGGGTAGAAGAGGGAGTGCCTTATATCGGATGGAGTGCCGGTAGCAATTTGGCGTGCCCGGGCTTGTATACGTCCAACGATATGCCTATCGTCCAGCCCCCTAGTTTCGATGGCCTCAATTTGATTGGCTATCAAATCAACCCTCATTACACAGACAAGAAGATAGAAGGCCATGGGGGAGAAACCCGTGATCAGCGTCTATCCGAGTTTATGGTACTCAATGAAGTGGTTCCTGTGGTCGGATTGAGGGAGGCAAGCTTCATCCTTGTCGAAGGAGAAAAGCACTTCGTCAAGGGACATCATTCTGCCAAATTCTTTAAGATGAAGGAATGGGAGGAAATAGAGCTGGATCAGGAGTTTAGCAATATGCTATAGTCCTTTGGCTTCCGTGTGCCAGATGTGGGCGTTGCTGGCCTTACCATCTTTGGTGTAGTGTACGCCACCCCATTTATGTTTGATCTTTTTGTATTCGATCGTACGATCTCCAACTTTCACCAGTCGTACTTCAATGTCTGATCGCTCTCCAGATGATTCCTGAACTCGAATTTCATCAGACTCATTATCCAGTCTTTCTTCTTTGAAACGATCTCCCGGATTGTCGTCCATGTAGGCCTGCTTTATTTTGTTGGTCGAAGCAACATTGACGTCTGCGTTGGAATAAACAACGGCCGATTGAACAACGCGCTTTTTCTTTGGCGATTCCAGTACCACATCTTCAGTAAGGTCACCAATGTTGCCGTCGAGCAGCGTCCAGTCAAATTCTTTTCGGTTGAAGTCAAAAAATATTCTTCCAACCAGATTTGGACCAAAGCCGTAGTCAACGCCTCTTTGCTTGCGCTCCATTCGTACGACCCAAGTTTTGTACTTCTGGTTTTCCTTTACCATGGACTTGGCAACCTTGGCTCCCTCCACGGTAATTGTCTTAGTGATGTATCCCTTTTTAGTGAACTCAACTTCATAATTGCGCCCATAATCAAGGTGAAAAGCAAACTCGCCATCCTTGGCAATTCTGTTTTTCATTTCAATACCATCCATATATATATGCACCCGAGCTCCCTTTAGGCGAACGCCCTGCTCGTAAATCTTACCCGAAACCAAGATGTCGTTGGGTTGGGCAAAAGAAAACAGCCCCGCCAGTAAAAACAGGGCTGTTATGGTGCTGGTCATCTTCATGTTAGAATTCTCAGTGTTTAACTGATCATTTTCACGAAGTAAAAGTCTTACAACGCGGTTGATTTTCGTGTTTCATTTCTACAAAATGCACATTTCTCATTTGAATGAATTTGGTCGATGAAATTGGAATCTTACGGCCAAATTTTGTGCAATTCATCTTTACGCAAAAGTAAGTAATACTTCACTTACCCGAATGCGTTATTGAAAATTTTAGGGAGCTGATTAGTCCGCTACCTCAGCCTTGTTTGATTTGGCTTTGTAATCGAACAGTTTATTCTCGATGATCGCCTTGGCAACTTTTTTAGGAACCATATCCTGCCAGCCCTCTTCGCCATTCCGAATCATCTTGAGGACATTATCAGAATAGATATGCATGTGCTCCTTCTTGGCGCTCTTCATGTCTTCGAGGATTCCGTTGGCAACAAAGTATTGGAGTAGCCCGGCCAACTCAGGTTCCACATCGAAATTTTCGGTCGTGTAGAACTCATCCGACATCGGAATTTGAGCCGGATATACGAGGATCTTAACGTTGTGCCCAAACCCAAGTCCGAAGGCCTCCAGGATTCCACCCTGAAGGTTATCGTAGTAGCGCGGATCGAATATGGTCTGCAGGCTGTAGATTCCCAATATGAGTCCGATCTTATTGCCTTTGGTAAACTGTGAGAGGTAATTGCAAACCTTGTAGTACTTCACATAGTTTGAAATCATCACCGTATGGCCGAGCGAACAGAGAATATCCACACGATCAAGAAAATCTTTTTCGTCTATGGTACCGTCGTCGCTCAAGTCTTTTAGCGTCAGTTCGAATATGACCTTTAATTTCTCCGGGTCCACATCAGGGTCCGCCCCAAATTGTTCGATGCCCTGTTCATGCATGTCCAGGTTGACATGGGTCACCGGCCGGAATCGCCCTCGGAGGAGCAATACGTTTTTCTTGTAGAGCTCTTCCGATGGTTGAAGTACTCCACCGTCAGGGCCAAAGAGTGTCGCCTCGGTCAATCCGTTCTTCACAAGCTTGAGCGCCATCAAGCGATTGTCAACTGTTTCAAAATCAGGTCCCGATAGTCTGAACATATTGATTTCAACTCGCTCACGGGAGATTTCGTCGAGTAAACTGTTTAACAGGTATTCAGGATCGTGGTGATAAAAGTGGCATCCGTAGAGCAAATTGACACCTAAGATACCGATGGCTTCTTGCTGTAGTCTTGCTTCATTATCGTGAAGGTGAACGTGAATCACACATTCATTTGGCTCCGATTCAGGTCTAAGTTGAAATCTCAGCCCAATCCATCCATGACCATAGTTGGTCTTCTGGTAGTTTATGGTCTGTACCGTGTTGGCGAAATTGAAAAACTTGGCTGTCTTCCTTCTCGAGATCAATCTCTTCTTGACGACGAGGTAACCGAAGTCGAGCATTTTGTTTAGCCGGGATTCAGAAACGTAGCGCTCGTTACCTCCGTACATCGAATCCGAAATCTCCTTATCGTAAGCTGAAAGGCTTATGGCTATGGTCCCACTGGCCCCTCCAACCTTGAAGAAGTTGTTGGCGACCTCCTGTCCTGCTCCAATTTCTGAAAAGGCGCCATAGATACTATTGTCAAGATTAATTGACAATGCCTTCTCCTTGGTTGACAGTTTCCTATAAGACATGGATGGACTCGATTATGCTCCTGACTTGGTGGTTATCCTGACTCTTCTTTCTTTGCAGCGCAAATGGAATTCCGATGAGGTTGAGTGCAAATTTCGTGACTAATTTGATTCGATCCATGAGTTTGGTCATTCTTTTTTCATGTCAAACGGTTGAAAAGGATGAATTATTACCACAAAAACCGGACCTGTCGGGTATGCTACCTTTTCCATCTAAGGTCGAGACTCGTATCCACAACTTCTTCAATAGTAAGGCCAATAGCAATCTATTTAACGGGGCTGCCCTCTTTCGCAAGGGAAATTCTCTTTTTGTAAGGTCGTACGGAAAATCCAACTTCGGATCGAGGCAAGAAATCAACGACAGTACGGCATTTCAATTGGCCTCGGCAAGCAAACCGCTCACGGCCATCGTTGTAATGTCCTTAATCCAGGAAGGTGTGCTTTCCCTGGAAGACAAGGTCGAACAATTCTACTCAGAGTTTCCTGTCAACGGCATTACGATCGAAATGCTTCTTTCTCACAGAAGCGGGCTTCCAAACTACATGTATATATCAGACGATTTCTGGGAAGATAAATCCCTTCCGATGGAGAACCAGCAAGCAGTTGACAGTCTGATTAAGTACTTTCCCGGTCAGTATTTTCCAGTCAACAAACGATACGACTATAGCAATACCAACTACATGCTGCTTGCAGCGATTTGTGAGAAAGCAACCGAAAAGTCATTTGATCAAGTATTGGAGGAACGCATTTTCGGCCGTGTGGGAATGGACGATACCCGATGCTATAATGGTGGTAGAAACGACACACTGCCGAATACAGCCATTGGATATACCGCCCGCAAGCGACCGTATTCGAATTTCTATCTGAATGGATGTCTGGGTGACAAAGGAGTATACGCCACAACAACCGATTTGCTCAAACTCGACTTGGCCTTGAATAGCGGTGTTATTCTCGATTCACTACGATGTGCCCAGATGCATGAAGAGCATAGCAAAAGCAGGAATGGAAAACATGTCTATGGCCTGGGTTGGCGCATCAAACAAACGGAGTATGGCAAACTTCTATTCCACAATGGTTGGTGGCGCGGATTCCGATCGTACTTTCTGCGAATTCCTGAGCGGGAGATTACCATTGTGATCTTGTCAAACTCAACGATGGGTGGTTTTCTGAATCAAGCAGAGTTGCTCGAGCTTATCTGAGCACCGTTGTTCCCAGGTGCGAACTCCTCAGATTGCTCTATGTTCTTCATTACCAGGGCAAGAATATCTTCATTGCTAGCGTCAAAATCTATATCGATTGGCTCCTTGAATTCGAGACTGATCGTAACGCCTTTCTTCTTCATGAGCAATCCCTTTTTATCGAAGGCCCTCCTAAAACCATCAATTACTACCGGAACCACGATAGGTCTGTTCTGTTTGATAATGTGAGCCGTGCCCTTACGGCCTTGCTTATAGGGAGTGGTTGTCCCTTGAGGAAAAGTAACTACCCAGCCGTCTTTGATGCCTTCGTTGATCTTGCTGATGTCCCGCATATCCACCTGCCGGTTGACATCCTTACCGGCTTCACGCCAGGTTCTCTTGATGAGAATACCTCCGGCATAAGAAAAGAGCTTCGGAAGAAATCCCGTTTTCATCGTTTCGCTGGCAGCAACAAAATAGGCGTTAAGTTTTGGCCTGAATAAGCAGAAGATATTGCCGATATCATTCTTCTTTCCGGAATTGATGCTGGCAAATAATAGGAACATAAACGCAACATCCGCAAAATACGTCTGATGATTAGAGACAAACAACACCCCGGACTCGGGCAATTTTTCCACGATTTCCGTTCCCTTTATGGCCGTTTTGTTCACTTTCTTGAACCTGTAGTGCGCCACCGTACCAAAAAGAACGTAAAGTATTCTCTTGGTAATGTAGAAGTTGCCGAATATGTCTTTCCTGAAAAGACTCACCGCTTCAAGATTTTACATGTTCCTGCGATATTGGCCTCCCACTTCAAATAGTGCATGGGTGATCTGACCAATCGAACATTTCTTGCATGCCTCCATTAGGGTTTCGAAAATATTGCCATTCTGGATGGCTGTCTTTTGAATTTCCCGAAGCCAATGATCATTATCGCCTTTGTGTAAATCATGGAGCTCACCTAGCATGCTAATCTGGTATTCCTTTTCATCCTTCGTAGCGCGAATTACTTCCTCAGGAATAATGGTGGGTGAGCCTTTGGAATTAAGGAAGGTATTTACACCAACAATTGGGTATTCTCCCGTGTGCTTCAAGGTTTCATAATACAGCGACTCCTCCTGGATTTTTGATCGCTGGTACATCGTTTCCATGGCTCCCAGCACACCTCCTCGTTCAGTTATCCTGTCGAATTCCATCAAAACTGCCTCTTCAACCAGGTCAGTCAACTCTTCTATTATAAAGGAACCTTGTAAGGGATTCTCATTTTTTGCCAATCCCAATTCCCTGTTAATGATGAGTTGGATAGCCATAGCACGCCTTACCGATCCTTCTGTGGGTGTTGTAATGGCTTCATCATAAGCATTGGTATGGAGCGAATTGCAATTGTCGTATATGGCGTACAAAGCCTGTAGGGTAGTACGGATATCGTTGAAGTCAATTTCCTGTGCGTGAAGAGATCTTCCGGAAGTTTGGATGTGATACTTCAGCATTTGACTTCGCTTGCCAGCGCCATATTTTTCTCTCATGGCAGTAGCCCAGATTCTTCTTGCTACCCGACCGATGACAGCATACTCAGGATCGATACCATTGCTAAAGAAGAACGAAAGATTTGGTCCAAAATCGTCGATCTTCATTCCTCTGCTGAGATAGTATTCAACGTAGGTGAAGCCATTGGCCAAGGTGAAAGCCAATTGGGTAATCGGGTTCGCTCCAGCCTCTGCGATATGGTATCCGCTGATCGAGACGGAGTAGAAATTTCTTACCTGGTTTTGGATGAAGTATTCCTGAACGTCACCCATTAGGCGAAGGGCAAACTCGGTACTGAAGATACATGTGTTTTGGGCCTGGTCTTCTTTTAGGATATCTGCCTGAACGGTCCCCCTTACCTGCGCAAGGGTATCCTTTTTGATCTTGGCATAAACATCTTCCGGTAGTACTTGATCTCCTGTCACCCCAAGCAGCATAAGCCCAAGCCCGTCATTTCCTTCGGGAAGTTCGCCTTGATACTCGGGCTTTTTGACTCCCTTTTTCTTGAAGAAGGCATCTATTCTTTTGGCAACGTCTTTTTCCAATCCATTCTCCTTGATATAGACTTCACATTGCTGGTCGATAGCCGCGTTGAGGAAGTAGCCAAGCATCATAGGAGCCGGACCGTTGATGGTCATTGAAACCGACGTTTTTGGATCGATTAGGTTAAAACCGCTGTAGAGCTTTTTGGCGTCATCAAGGCAGCAGATCGAAACGCCTGAATTTCCGATTTTCCCATAGATATCAGGCCTGTAATCGGGATCATTTCCATAGAGTGTCACAGAGTCAAACGCGGTAGACAGGCGCTTGGCCGGCATATCGAGGGAAACGTAGTGGAAGCGTCGATTAGTTCTCTCAGGTCCACCTTCTCCAGCAAACATTCTCGTTGGGTCTTCACCTTCTCGCTTGAATGGGAAAAGGCCCGCGGTGAAAGGGAATTCTCCCGGTAGGTTCTCGGTAAGAAGCCATCGCAACAAATCGCCCCAAGCCGTATAGCGCGGCAGGGAAACTTTCGGAATGCGTGAATGGCTCAATGACTTGGTATGGGTAGTCATGCTCAATTCCTTGCCTCTGACTTGAAATTTGAATTCGTCGGAGGCGTACCTTTCGGCCCTGGACGGCCATTCCTCTATCAGTTGTTTGTTCTTAGGATCCAGCTCGAGTTCCAACTCGGACTTGATCTTTTCTACCGGTTCATGGGCTTTGCCATCGAGCAATCCGATTGTTGTGTGAATGGCGTATAGCTTCTGGGCAACCTCGCTTTGCTTTTCAGCCCATGAGCGATAATTCCTGTTGTTTTCCGTGATCTCACTTAAGTATCGGGTACGATTGGGTGGAATGATGTATATCTTCTCCGACATCTCGTCCGTGATCTCATAAGAAGACTTCCAATTGACTCCGGCTTTTTCGGAGATCGTGTCCATCACTTTTCTAAACAAGGCATTTGTTCCCGGGTCATTAAACTGGGAGGCAATCGTCCCATATACAGGCATGTCATCTACATCACTGTCCCACAATTTGTGATTGCGTTGGTATTGCTTCCTAACATCGCGAAGTGCGTCCAGTGCGCCTCTCTTATCGAACTTGTTCAAGGCGATGAGGTCGGCAAAATCAAGCATATCGATCTTCTCGAGTTGAGTAGCAGCACCATACTCCGGAGTCATCACATAGAGCGAAACATCACTATAATCCAGGATTTCTGTATCCGATTGTCCAATTCCCGAAGTCTCCAGTATGATAAGATCATAGTTTGCAGCCTTCAGAATGTTTAATGCCTCATCGACGTGTTTGGACAGGGCCAGGTTCGACTGTCGTGTAGCCAGGCTGCGCATATAGACCCGATCATTTCGGATCGAGTTCATTCTTATCCTATCACCCAGGAGGGCTCCTCCTGTTTTTCTTTTGGAAGGATCTACAGATACGATGGCAATCGTCTTGTCTTTTTGGTCGAGAAGAAACCTTCTCACCAATTCATCGACAAGTGAGGACTTTCCAGCGCCACCTGTGCCGGTGATTCCCAATACAGGGATATTCTTCTCGGCTGATTTCGACCGGATTTCTTTCAGGGTATTCTCAGAGGTTTCCGGAAAATTCTCTGCAGCTGAAATCAGCCTCGCTATGGTGCTGGCATTTTTCGCTTCGATCTCGTCCGCTTGACCGTTAAGGTTTTCGCCTAATGGAAAGTCAGATTTTTCTACAAGGTCATTGATCATTCCCTGCAATCCCATGGCCCGCCCATCATCAGGAGAGTAGATCTTGGTGATGCCATAAGCGTGCAAGTCTTCAATTTCGTCGGGAAGGATAACTCCACCACCTCCTCCAAAGATTTTTATGTGATCGGCTCCCCTTTCGTTGAGGAGGTCTTTCATGTACTTGAAGTATTCCACGTGACCACCTTGGTAGGATGTCATGGCTATGGCCTGAGCATCTTCCTGAATGGCAGTGTCCACAACCTCTTCTACGCTTCGATCATGTCCCAGATGAATGACTTCTACGCCCGTACTTTGGATAATCCTCCGCATTATATTGATGGCGGCGTCGTGGCCGTCAAAAAGGGAAGCGGCAGTTACAATTCTGATCTTGTTCTTGGGAACGTAGTGGACCTCTTCTTTCATTCAAATACCTTGGATTGCAAAAGTATTGAATTGGAGGCTATGGAAAATGAAAAACCCCGACGGAGGGTCGGGGTTCAACAACTAACTACTACAAATGAAAACTGAAAGGCCGTTTTACAATAACAAAGACGTAGACGACCCAAATAAGGTTTGGTAGGGGTAAAAAAAAATTTCAGATGGTCTAAATGCAAGCGTTATTACAAGCTGGAGGCAAGTTATTCGTATTTTAGCGAACCCTTGTGTAGAGCCCATCCTTCGAGGTTTGGGCATCGTTATAAGAGGAAAAGACACTACTTTGAGGAAATTACTTTTTGTTGGGCTTGCAGCCGTATTTTGGTCTTGTTCGGAAGATAGCAAGACTGTAACATCAGAAGAGATGGGTGAACTCGGCAGGGTTGATTACATCCTCATGAGGCTTGCGGACCCGGTCACTGGGGAAATTCCAGACAACATTCGAGTCCGGGAATTGGCTTTTGCCAGTAAGCTGCCAAAGAAGAGTGCAGCTGCCCGGGGCAATGAATATTTGCATTTGGGGCCTTACAACGTTGGGGGTAGAACGCGGGCATTTGCTATCGATATCAACAATTCAAATGTTTTACTGGCAGGGGGTGTTTCCGGAGGTATGTATCGATCCTCGGATAGAGGTGCCACCTGGCAACGTGTTACAGGAAAGGATCAGCATCCGAGTGTGTCCTGCTTGATTCAGGATAAGAGACCTGGCAAGTCGCATCGCTGGTACTATGGCACGGGAGAGGGAAGGGGCAATTCTGCAGGACGCCTAACAAGCCTTAGCTATCCAGGTACAGGAATCTATTTATCGGAAGACAGCGGAAAAACATGGATGAACCTGGATTCAACCAATACACAGACTCCACAATTGACTGATGATTGGGACATTGTATGGAATATCGCACTGGATGAAACTGTGGACACTACCGAGATTCTTTACGCTGCTATCCGAAGTGGTATTATGAGGTCAGAAGATGGTGGAGTCAATTGGAATATGGTTTTGGGAGGAATCAATGGATTTTCTACTTCCAATTTCACGGATGTTATTGTAACCTCAGACGGAATTGCCTATGCCTCCGTAAGTAGCGGTGGGATATCACCTGGGTTGTTTCGGTCAGAAGACGGAATCAACTGGGTAAACATAGGTTCAGGTGTTTCCGAAGTACCATCGGCCCTCGACCGGCTTGTGATAGCTCAGGTGCCAAGCAATCCGGATCAGATATACTTCCTGGGAGAGACTCCCGGTTCGGGCCAGAAGGGTGATACCAACGGATCCGAATACAATAGCTTGCTCAGATACACCTATCTCTCTGGAGATGGCTCAGGAGGTGGAGGTAGATGGGAGAATTTTTCCTTAAATCTACCCTATGACACAACATTCACGGGCCAGTTTAAGACACAGGGTAGCTATGATATTTTACTGACCCTTCATCCTACCGATACAAACATTGTCCTGGTGGGTGGAACTAATCTGTTCGCGTCTTACGATGCATTCAAATCGGATTCCAATACAGTGCAAATTGGTGGCTACAGGCCTGGTGGTGAGATACCTCTTACCTATCGTTGGATCAATCACCACCCGGATCAACACGTGTCATTTTTTGACCCTTCTGACCCCAATGTGCTCTACAATGCCAACGACGGTGGTGTCTATCGCCTGAATGACATCTACGATACCAACATTGTATGGGATAATCTGAATTCAGGGTTCTATACGACTCAGTTTTATACGATAGGCATCGATCAACGAAGAAGAGGAAGGGAAGTAGTGTTTGGTGGTCTTCAGGACAATGGGACCTTCTTCACGCCCAATAGCGACCCCATGAATGAGTGGGTTTCCCCCTGGCTCGGAGATGGCTCTTTCTGTGCTGCCGGCGAAGATGAAGATATCTTCTATTTTTCAAGTCAAAATGGGAGGGTCGTAAAGGCAAAGGTGGATGAGCGCGGTGACCTCCTGGAATTCACCCGCATTGACCCCGAGGATGCGGGCTCATATTTATTCATCAATCCATTCGTTCTCGACCCGAATGATCCAAATACCATTTATTTAAGTGAGTTCAGAAGCTTGTGGAGGAATACACGCCTGGATGAATTTGTGCTGGACAGCTCTTATGAAAAGACCAATTATGGGTGGGAAGAGTATCGAAATGCGGGCAATTCCTATATCTCGACCATTGAGGTCTCATACGATAACCCTAAACACAGGGTTTATTTTGGAACCACAAACAAGGGAATTTATATTGAAGATGGGGCAAATAGTGGGGTCATTTCTCCGACTCAGATAACCAACAATATCAGTTTCGGAGGTTACACAGCAGATATTGCAGTGGACCCAAGAGATGCCGACAAAGTCATTGTTGTTTTTTCCAACTACCAGACCCAGAGCTTGTATTATTCTGAGGATGCCGGGCTAAACTGGACGCCGATAAGCGGTAATCTCGAAGCAGAACAAGCCCCAGGCTCCCCGCCAACACTGGCATTGGGTGATGGGCCTTCCGTTACCTCATGTGTGATAGTTCCGACTGTGGATGGCACACGCTACTATGTTGGGACAAGTGTTGGGCTGTTTTCTACCGACGAACTAATGGGGGATACAACAGTTTGGGTTCAGGAATCGCCTAACCGCATTGGCAATATTCCTATTGACCAACTTATTTACCGGGTGTCTGATGGGTTTATGGCCATCGCAACGCATGGCAATGGTGTGTATACCACTTACGTCGATGACTACTACGACATTACATCGGTAGATGAGCACGAGGAGCCGCGGGTTGTCAAAGTGTGGCCTAATCCGTCGAAAGGACAAATTCGATTCAGGGCTCCTTCAAGTGTCACCGAAGTTCGATTGTTTGATTTGAATGGAAGACAACTGAAAAAATGGAGTGTTTCGGGGCAAATTGGTTCGGTCAATACATCTGAATTGAGTACAGGCACCTACTTACTCAAATTTGATGGTCCCTCCATTTCCTCAGTAAGAAAAGTGATGATCAATGATTAGGTTGATTGTCCTTTTCATTTTTGTCTCGGCGATGTCTGCTTGTAAATCCAGGCAAACAACCCCAACGACCTCCCGTGCGGAGGCGCCTACAAATCCAACTCCTGTTGAAAAGGAAACTCAGGGCCCCGTTTCGGGTGAGTACACGCAGATCGATGGAACCATTCTCGAGATTTTGCCTGCGAGCCACCCTTCCGAAGATCATCCATGTGCCAAGGTGCCTTGCCAGGCAAGGATAAAAATCAATAAAGTCATCATGATTGACCGATTTTATGATCATTCATTCGAAGGGGGGGATGAGATAGGAGCATTTTTTATGTTTTCATTAAACCCAACAGGACCGCACAATTTCCCCAATTTGTCGGTTCAATACCCGGGTTTGTCTGTAGGTGATAACTTTGTGGGGAAAGTGGAAAAAGGAGGGTCGAATTCTTTGTCGGTCGAACATTATGAGGTTAGGAAGTAATTTATTGAAGCTGGTTTTAGGCGCTGCTGTTTTGTTGACAGGATGTACCAGTACATCCGAAAGGGAATTGGATAAGGCTCATTTGGAGAGGAACGCATGGGAGTTTGAAATGACCGCCGACAATCAGGGCCATATTCCTGATGCTATTAGAAAAAGAGAATGGCAGTTCGCGCAGAAATTGCCCAAGGCATTGCCCGCTGCCCGTTCTGCTGCTGAAGAAATTAAGCCAGTAGGGCCCTTCAACATAGGCGGCAGGACACGAGCACTTGGCATCGACGTCGCAAATGCTTCGGTGTTGCTCGCAGGTGGGGTTTCGGGGTCTGTGTGGAAGAGTGAGGATGGCGGACTTTCATGGAACATTACCAGCGACCTCAATTCGGTATTTGCCATCTCGTGTATCGAGCAAGACAGGAGGTCTGGAAAAACCAATACTTGGTATTACGGTACCGGTGAAGGTGAGGGCAACTCGGCGAGTTCGCACTTTGCAGCAATTCACTACGGCAACGGTGTATTCAAATCGACGGATAATGGTGATACTTGGACACCTCTGACCTCAACCCAATCAAATACGCTTCATGAATTCAACAATTGGGATGTGGTATGGAGAATTGCGACCGACCCTTCCAACACGATAGAAGATGAAGTATACGCCGCCAGGGCCGCCAGTATTATGAGAAGCACCGATGGAGGATCGACTTGGACGCGTGTGCTAGGGAGTGATGGGGGATCCTACTTCAACATGCAACATACGGATGTTATCGTCACGGAAACCGGAATTGTTTACGCTGCACTCGGAAGTAACGGACAGGATGGCGGTGTATGGAGAAGTGAGGACGGGATCAATTGGACCAAGATTCTTTCGTCAGGCTTTCCCGCGACGTACAGAAGAATGGTATTAGACTACGCTCCCAGTAATGAGGACGTGGTATATGTTTTCGCCAATACGCCTGGTACCGGAGTGATAGCTGACCCCGTAGATCCGGGATCTGAGTGGTCCAGCTTCTGGAAATACACCTACGTCTCAGGTGATGGATCGGGAACTGGAGGTCAGTGGGAGAACAGATCGCTGAACTTACCCAGTAACCAAGACCCATACCTCACAACCGATTGCTCCGGAGGATACAATATGACCGTGCGTGTACACCCTGGCAACGAGGATATCGTTTTTGTGGGAGGTACCAACCTGTTTAGATCAATGGATGGATTTGCCACAAATCAGCAGATCAAGCAGATCGGGGGATACAATCCTGAATTTACCGGAGGAAATACCTATCGCTATCCGAACCACCACCCGGACCAACAGGAACTTGTATTCCACCCTTCGAATTCCAGTAAACTTTTCTCTGCTCATGACGGTGGAGTTAATTCGACAAGCAATTGCCTTAGCAGTACGGTTACCTGGCAAATCCACAATTACGGATATCAAACAACTCAATTCTACACGGTTGCCATCGACCAGGTAACCGAAAATGATGTGATTATCGGTGGTATGCAGGATAATGGCTGCGCGTGGTCTAGTTCAAACAACGCCTTTATCGACTGGATTCCGACCTCGGCATCCGATGGAGCATTCACCAGCGTAGAGAGTCAGACGGGATCCAATGGAGCCGGATATTATTACTTTTCTTCTCAATTCGGGGTCGTATACCGATATGAATTGGATGACAATGGAAATATCCAGGGCTTCAGAAGGGTTTCCCCGGATTCCGATGTCAACGGATTTGACTTCGTAAACCCATTTGCGACGGACATCAATGACGCTGATGTATTGTATATGGCGGCGGCAAACAACGTAATCCGTCATACCGACATTAGGAGTATTCCGCTTGACAATTCGACCGGAGCTTACGATCAGGGCTGGTCGCAGTTGGGCATCAATATCGGTGGAGGATCCTCACATAGGATTACCTCCATGGCCGTTTCCCAAGGAAATCCCAAGCATACGCTTGTAGTAGGTACCAACGATGGTAAGCTGTACAGAATGGAAAATGCCAACACTGGTTTTGGCGGAGCGAGCGATATCAGTATAAGCAATTTGAATGCGGGTCGCTACGTCAGCAGCATTGCGATACATCCCTATGACGGAAGCAAGATGCTGGTCACTACTTCCAACTACAATACCTACTCCATCTTTTTTACGGATGATAATGGTGACAACTGGAGTCGCGTTGCAGGAAATCTCGAAGAACCACTGCCTGTGGGTGTTCCGAGCCAACTGCTGGGTATCGGTGCCGGACCTAGTATTCGCTCCTCAGCAATCATCCCATTGGATGGAGGGGAGACCGTATATCTCGTCGGAACCACTATAGGACTTTATGCCACGACGCTACTCGAGGACACGAATACAATTTGGTATCAGCAGTCCGCTGATGCATTGGGCAACGCCGTTGTTCAATCTATGATGAGCAGGGCTTCAGATGGCTTCTTGGCAATTGGAACGCACGGTTCAGGTGTCTTTTCTATGCGATTCAACGACCTGGCCCAGGTAACAGGCATTGAGCACGAAGCTGAATCCAAGACATTGAGGATATATCCAAACCCCACGAAGGGAAAATTCCGCTTATCGGATCACAAGGGGGCGGTGGAAATTTACGATATGGCTGGTCGTGTCGTGAAGTCCTATCCCGAGTCTCACAAGGGAAGTTTTGATCTCTCGGGACTATCGGGAAGATTCATCGTTCGCACGTTGGTCAGTGGAGAAGAGCATGCTGCCACCGTTGTCGTGAATTAATTTCCTTTGCAGCAAACTGAACGATGAGCTTCTTTTTTGTTGCCTCTAAGATCTTATATTTTCTTACCACCCCTGTGGTGTGGATATTTGGGTTCGGCCTGTTTGCGCTCCTGGCAAAGAATCAGGTCAAGAGAAAGAGGCGTTTGCTCTGGTCGGTTCTCCTACTATTCTTCTTCACCAATGAATTCATCTTCGATGAGTTCTCCAGGCCTTGGGAAGTTGAGCAAAAGAAATTGGCGGACATCCGGAGCTACAAGGTGGGAGTGGTCCTGGGTGGCTATGCTTTCTACAACCCGAAGAAGGAGCAGGTTAACATGTATGAAAGCGCAGATCGTCTTACAGAGGCCATCCGGCTATACAAGTTGGGTAAGATCGAGAAGATCGCATTGATTGGAGGAACGGGCTCGCTGATATATCGGGATTTGCTGGAAAGCGAATACGCCAAAAGTTATTTGATCGACATTGGCATTCCGGATGAGGACATTTTGATCGACGCCGAATCAAACAATACGCGAGAGAATGCCATCAATGCGAAGAAGTTGATTGAAGGCAATAATTTTTCCGGCTCCGTGTTATTGATCACTTCAACGACTCATATGCGCAGATCGAAGTCATGTTTCTCCGAATTGGGGGTTGTAACCACGTCCTATGCCGTAGATCCCGTAGCGGGTCCGCGGCGATTTCATTTTGACCACCTGTTTATTCCCAATGGGCAGGTGCTCAAAAAATGGAATGGCCTGATTCATGAATGGGTTGGTTATGGAGTCTATTTCGTACTTGGATATGTTTAGGATTCGGCTCTTTTCGACCTTCCTGCTTTTTGCAGCCCTGTTGTTCTTAAACCCGGGGATCGCTCAGGAAAAGCCGGGTGGAAAAAAGGGTGGCAAGCTCCAGCAAAAAGAGGTTAAACCCCCTAGTCTTCGACAAAAGGTCAAGGTTGAAAAGTCGCAGAAGAACTCCAAGGTCTTTGCTCCAAAGTCCCGGGTGATCGTGAGCGAACATCGCAAATTGAAGCGCAAGGTTCAGCTCGAAGAAGGGGATTGGATCAAATTTAAGATGAAGGACGAAAAGACCAATATCAAGGGGAAGATCATGAAGATCAAACCGGGCAAATTCACCGTAGACAGTATCGAATACAAATTATCCGAGGTTACTGAGATCACCCCGAAGATCTTTTCACAACTCAAGAGTAAGAGTAAAGGCTATGCGCAAATTGGTCTTGGAATTCCGATTATGGTCGCTGGAGCCTTGGGTGTGAAACTCGCCTATGATCAAATTGACCCTAATTCTCCAATTGTTGTCGCGTCGGCTTTAGGAATGACTATTGGTACCGGGATTTTTCTCTACGGTGTCTCCCATCTCCACAACGGAGGAAAGAAAGTACTTGCAAGGAGAAAGATGAAAAAGAAAGACGGTTGGAGGTTTTCTATCCGCTAAGTAAGGCTTTCCAATTGTTTTTCAAGTGCATCGATCTTGG
The DNA here is from genome assembly GCA_965267285.1 of Salibacteraceae bacterium. Classification (GTDB taxonomy): domain Bacteria; phylum Bacteroidota; class Bacteroidia; order Flavobacteriales_G; family Salibacteraceae; genus UBA4419. The sequence continues at coordinate 609,857 of OZ253948.1, forward strand.
CTTCGGCGTCCGCTTGCTTTTTGCGCTCTAGTTCAACCACTTGTGCAGGAGCATTTTGCACAAACCGTTCATTGGACAACTTTTTCATCACCCCCTTCAGAAAGCCTTTTGTATAGTCCAGCTCAGATCGGATGCTCTCCACCTGGTCACCCAGGTCAATGTCTCCACCAAGAGGGATGCTAAATTCATGAGGGCCCACCATGAAGGTGTAGTGACTTCCATCGCCTTGCGAACCGATGATCTCTTCGAGATTTGTGAGCTTTTTCAAAGCCTCACCGAAAGATTTGATGCCGCCAATATTTTGCTTCGATACAAGTGTCAGCGCTTCTTTGGGAGAAAGGCCATTTTTTGACCTCGCAACCCGAATTTCGGAAGCGATCTGTTGAATTTTCGCAAAGCCTTTGAGGAGAGCAGCATCACTTGTCTTGGCCACAGGCCAGGAGGAAATGATAAGTGCATCTTTCCTATCCCTTTTTGAAATATCCTGCCAGATTTCCTCTGTGATAAAGGGCGTAAAAGGATGCAGAATCACAAGTAGAGATTCGAGAAATTCGATGGTTTTGTCGTAGGTCTTTTGGTCGATCGACTCTCCAAAGGGTGGCTTGATCACTTCGAGATACCACGAGCAGTAATCATCCCATGTGAGCTTATACACATTCATCAATGCTTCTGAAATACGATATTGCTCAAACTGGCCTTCGAGTTTCTGCAGTGTACTGCTCAAATTATGCTCAAACCAGAGCATTGCCTCTTCGCTTGACTTTGGTACTTCCTTGTCTTCCACCTTCCACGACTTGATCAGGCGGTAAGAGTTCCAGATCTTATTCAGGAAATTGCGCCCTTGCTCGCATAGGGATTCATCAAAAGGCAGATCATTTCCCGCTGGTGATGTAAGGAGCATGCCCACGCGAACGCCATCGGCACCATATTTTTCAATCAAACCAATCGGGTCGGGAGAATTTCCCAGTTGTTTGGACATTTTGCGTCCCAGCTTGTCTCGGACAATGCCGGTCAGGTAGACCTTATTGAAGGGTTTCTCGTTTCGATATTCATACCCGGCGATAATCATCCTGGCAACCCAGAAAAACAGAATTTCCGGAGCGGTTACCAAATCCCTGGTCGGGTAGTAGTACTCAATGTCTTTGTTGTCCGGATCGAGAATACCATTGAATACACTGATTGGCCACAGCCAAGATGAGAACCAGGTATCCAGTACATCTTCATCTTGTTTCAAATCCGCTACCTGAAGGTCAGAGTTTCCCGACTTTTTGTGGGCCAATTTCAATGCTTCTTCGGCTGTATTTGCTACTACAAAATCATCGTCGCCGTCGCCATAGAAGTATGCAGGAATCTGGTGTCCCCACCACAGCTGTCGCGATATACACCAATCGTGAACGTTCTCCATCCAATGGCGATAGGTGTTCTCAAACTTGCCGGGGATGAGGTCCACTTCATTTCCCAATACGGCTTTCAATGCTGGTTCAGATATTTCCGGCATTTCGAGAAACCACTGGAGTGATAAGCGAGGTTCAATTACTGCATCACTCCTTTCCGAATAACCCACTTTGGTATCGTAGTCCTCAACTTTTTCAAGATTTCCAGCCTCTTCCAGAAGCTTGACAACTTCCTTGCGCGCCTTGAAGCGATCCATTCCAACGAGCACCTGTGCCTCGTCGTTTAAGGTACCATTTGGGTTGAGAATGTCAATCGATTCGAGATCGTGTTTCTTACCCAACTCATAGTCATTGCTATCATGAGCTGGTGTTACTTTCAGCGCTCCGGTTCCAAACTCGGGATCAATGTAATCGTCCTCAATGACTGGAATCTCCCTGTTTACCAATGGAACGATGACTTTTTTGCCACGAAGCCAATCGTACTTGCCGTCGTTGGGGTGGATGGCCAACCCGGTGTCGGCCATGATGGTTTCGGGCCGCGTGGTAGCGATGGTTACGATCTTATCGGAGTCGACAACGCGATACTTCACGTAATACAACTTGCCTTGTACTTCTTTGTGGATTACCTCTTCGTCGCTCACTGCTGTTAGCGCAACCGGGTCCCAATTAACCATGCGATAACCTCTGTATATCCTACCCTTGTTGTACAGATCTACAAAAACATGGATCACACTTTCGTAGAGATCGTCGTCCATGGTAAATTTCGTTCTGGACCAGTCGCATGATGCACCTAGCCGTTTAAGCTGCTCGAGTATGATACCTCCATGTTCATGTGTCCAGTTCCAGGCTTCTTCCAGAAACTTATCTCTGCCGAGGTCAGTTTTCCTTACCCCTTGATCGCGCAATTTGCCAACAACCTTGGCTTCCGTTGCGATAGACGCGTGGTCGGTTCCGGGAACCCAAAGGGCATTAAATCCATTCAATCTTGCCCTGCGAATAAGGACGTCCTGGATGGTATTGTTCAGCATATGACCCATATGCAACACACCGGTAACATTGGGTGGTGGAATCACAATACAATACGGTTCGCGCTCATCCGGCGTTGAGACGAAGTAGTTGTTGTCCAACCAGAATGAGTACCACTTTGTTTCGGTTTGACTGGGGTCGTATTGTTTTGATAATTCGGCCATTATTCGCTTCAAATTGAAGGGGCCAAATTTAATGAAACGATTGTCAGAAGCGCTCTATAAATGGTATTGAGGACGGTTTAATTTCCAATTCAAGTGGAAAACTCGATTAAATTTGCACTCCTCCCGATTTTGGGCCTCGATTATGACAAAGGCGGACATCATAGGCAAGGTAAAAGAACTGCTTCAGGCAGAGCTCAGCGCTGAATCTGCTCGTGCTTTCAAACCTTTGAGGGAAGACTATCTCAACCTGGTGAAGATAGAGTCAGATAAACTACTGGACTCCTTTCTCGAAGAAGGCGGTAAGCGCGCCGATTTCATTGCTCCAAAATCAGAACAGGATGTCGAATTCGAAGAATTGACTGCCAAGTTTAGAGATAAGGCAAAGGCTTTCAGGGAAAAAAGAGAAGCGCAAGAGCAAAAAAATCTTCTCGCTAAAAAGGAAGTTCTGGTCGAGATAGAAAATATCGTCGAGGAGGAGGAAAATATAGGTCGGGCCTTTTCGCGGTTTAAGGCAGCACAGGAAAGGTGGAAATCCATCGGGCCTGTTCCTTCGGCGGTTGCACGAGAAACACAGCATGACTATAGTCAACTTATCGAATCATTTTTCTACAACATCAATATCTACAAGGAGCTCCAGGAAAATGATCTAAAGAAAAATGCCGAACAGCGTAAATCACTCATTGACAAGATAGCAGCGCTAAAGGATGAGTCTTCTATTCAAGAGTTGGAAATCCTTCTCCCGGCATTTATTGCCGAATGGGATGAAATCGGTCCGGTTCATCGTGATGCATGGGGACCACTAAGGGACGAATTCAGGAAAAATGTGTCAGAGCAATACGGGCGCATCAAGGAGCATTACAAATCTCTTCGCGACGACCAGAAGAAAAGCCATGAAGCCAAGGCAGAATTTATCAAGGAGGTAAAAGACATTACCGCTAGAAGTGTGGAATCCAACAGGCTTAGGAACTGGGAGAAGAATACTTCAAAGGTGATCGATATCCAAAAGGCATGGAAAAGCTCAGGATTTAGCGGGAAACGCTTCAACGAGCGGGACTGGAAAGAATTCAGGGCAGTGTGCGATGAGTTTTTCAAACAAAAAGAGACCTTTTACCATGCCAACAAAGAGAGCCAATCCAAGATTATCGACATCAAGAAACGTTTGATTGCCGAGGCAGAAGGTATGAAGGACAGTACGAAGTGGGGAGAAACAACCAAAGCTTATCTGAAGATCCAACAAGATTGGAAGAAGTCTGGCTCTGTTCATCCTAGGGAGGAACGCAAATTGTGGAATTCCTTCAGAAAGGCGTGCGATCATTTTTTTAACCGTAAAAAGGAGTACTTCTCGACGATCGATGATCGAAAAAAAGAAAATGTGTCCAAGAAGAAAGATGTGATCCAGGAATTGAGCAAGCTTGCCAAAAGCAAGTCGGCCAGCAAGGAAACACTGGAAGGTTTGATCCTGGCATATCAAGACATAGGACCAGTGCCAAATGAAGAGCAGGAAAGTATTTCTAAAGCCTTTGTAGAAGCGAGAAAGAAAGTATATGATGCCTTGAAGATTGATGACGAGGAACGCAAAAGGCACTTATACGACATCAAGCTCAAGCGAATACAATCAGGGGACAATGTCGATCAGGATTTGAAATCTGAATCCAAATCGCTCAAAGATCGACTGGGGAAACTAAACAGTAGCAAACTGCAGTACGAAAACAACCTGGGATTTTTTGCTCATGTTGAGGATACCAACCCCATGAAGAAAGAGGTATTGGACAAAATCCAATCTATTGACAACAGTATGAACGAGGTTAGGGAGAGAATCAAGACGATTGACCTTACTCTGAAAAAAATAAGACAACAATAGTTATGGCGGACGGTGAGGTAAAGGAATTGAAGAAGACAACTATTGACGAGAAGACGCTTCTCGAGGCTTACAAGCTCATGACAACGGCCAGGTCGATGTCCGACAAGTACGAGGAGAATGCCAAGATCACCTCGAAGTATGTTCACGCTTGTTCCAGAGGGCATGAAGCAGTTCAGTTAGCGCTTGGACTTCAGCTAAAAAATCAGGATTGGGTAGCACCCTACTATCGCGACGATAGTATTTTGCTTGGGATCGGGATGGAGCCATATGAACTGATGCTTCAATTAATGGCCAAACGCGACGATCCATTTTCAGGCGGGAGAACCTATTATTCCCACCCTAGCCTCAACCGGGAGGATATGCCCAAAATTCCCCATCAGAGCTCTGCCACCGGAATGCAGGCCATTCCCACAACGGGTGTGGCCATGGGAATTCAATATCGTGAGCGCCAGGGGCTGGACAAGCCCGGTAAAGATGCGCCGGTTGTGGTTTGTTCGCTAGGAGATGCATCCGTTACGGAAGGTGAAGTAGCTGAGGCGTTCCAAATGGCTGCGCTCAAGCAGTATCCCATTCTATATTTCATCCAGGACAATGAATGGGATATTTCGGCAAACTCAAAAGAGACACGGGCACAAAATGCCGCAGAGTATGCCAGGGGATTTAAAGGTATCGAAGTTCGGAGCGTTGAAGGCAATGATTTTTTTGCATGCTATCACGAATTGAAGGACATCCTCAATGCGATTAGGAAGGAGCGTCGACCATTCCTGCTTCATGCAAGTGTGCCCTTACTAGGTCACCATACTTCCGGGGTTCGCAGGGAGTGGTACCGAGATGATCTCGATGAGCACAAGCAAAGAGACCCGCTTCCCAAATTCAAATCCCAGTTGATGGAAGTAGGAATCGATCCCGCCGCTTTGGAGGCTATCGAAAAAGAATCGAGAAAGTTGGTTGACTCCGATTACGATCGAGCTTCCGATGCTGAAGATCCAAGACCCGAGGACCTTTTTGATTACGACTATGCTCCAACTCCTATCACGGAGGAGAAGGGCGAGCGAGAGCCAAAGGGCAAGGAGCCGACCGTAATGGTGGACAGCGCACTGTTTGCGGTTCAGGAAATCCTTGAGAAGCATCCGGAAGCCCTGCTCTATGGGCAAGACGTTGGCGGTAGGCTCGGAGGAGTTTTTCGCGAGGCAGCGACCCTGGCACAGAAATTTGGGGACGAACGAGTGTTCAATACACCTATCCAGGAGGCATTCATCGTTGGTTCTACGGTTGGGATGTCCTGTGTTGGTTGTAAGCCAATTGTGGAAGTTCAGTTTGCAGATTACATCTGGCCGGGGTTGAACCAGTTGTTTACCGAAGTGAGTCGATCTTACTACCTGTCTAATGGCAAGTGGCCTGTGAGTAACATCATCAGGGTTCCGATTGGGGCCTACGGAAGTGGAGGGCCTTATCACTCTTCCTCGGTTGAAAGTGTCGTGTGCAACATCAAAGGTGTTAAGGTTGCTTATCCTTCAACCGGTGCTGATCTCAAGGGCTTGATGAAGGCAGCATTCTACGACCCAAACCCGGTGGTGATCTTTGAACACAAGGGTCTTTACTGGTCCAAGATCCCGGGGACCGAAGGTGCCAAGACCATTGAACCAGATGCGGAATACGTGATTCCGTTTGGCAAAGCAAGGATTGTCCAAGAGGCAGACGAGAGCAACATCGCCTCTGGTGATTCAATTGGAGTGGTGACATATGGCATGGGTGTTTACTGGTCTATGACGGCTTCGAAGAAATATGCAGGAAAGGTTGAAATTCTGGATCTCAGATCACTGAATCCCTTGGATGAGGAGGCAGTCGATGAGCTTGTGCAAAGGCACTCCAAGTGTCTCGTGGTGACTGAAGAGACACTGGAGAATTCATTTGCGATGGCCTTGGCCGGAAAAATCCAGAGAAAGAATTTCAAACACCTCGACGCTCCTGTGGAAATAATCGGATCGGAAAATCTCCCTGCGATCCCACTTAATTCTACCTTGGAAGAAACCATGATTCCAAACGCCGATAAGGTCCTGGAAAAAATGAAATTCCTATTTGAGTACTAGCATATAGGTCCCAGATGTTTAAAAAGCTGATCAAATACTTCACCAAGGACTTGTGGCTGTTCAACCTGGAGGAACTTCCACGGAACAGATCATTCTTCATTAAGCAACTCCGCGTTTTGGTCTTAGCCGTAAGGGGATTCAATGAGGATCGTTGCTCTTTGAGAGCATCGGCTCTTACCATGTTCTCTATTCTTTCTGTGGTTCCCGTATTGGCGTTGGCATTTGGAATTGCCAAAGGTTTTGGGTTGGAAGAAGCGCTGGAGGTTCAAATACAAGAGGCTTTTGCGGCCAACCCCGATATCGCATCCTTTTTGTTGGATTTTGCGCATTCGGCACTTCAAAATACAAAGGGCGGCCTTGTTGCCGGGGTAGGGGTCATCGTTTTGATTTGGACAGTGATGAGGGTGCTTTCCAATATCGAAGGCTCCTTCAATGAAATATGGCAAATCAAAAGATCGAGGAGTCTATTCAGAAAATTCACCGATTATCTCACCATCATATTAGTCGCGCCCTTGCTTGTTGTTTTCTCCAGCAGCATTACGGGGTTTGCCTCAGCCAATGCCATCAACATTTTGGAGTCAGTTGAGTGGCTGTCCTTCATGAAAACCATTGTTACGAGTTCACTGGACTACCTCGCTTATTTGATCATATGGGTGGTGCTTACTTTGCTTTATATCATCATGCCGAATACCAAGGTGAAGTTGGTGCCTGCCCTCATAGCCGGGATCATAGCCGGGACATTCTTCCAATGGTTTGAGCAAGCCTATATATGGTTTCAGGTAGAGGTATCCACCTACAATGCGATTTACGGAAGTTTTGCAGCGCTGCCATTGTTCATACTCTGGCTCCAGGTAAGTTGGCTGCTGGTACTATTTGGTGCAGAACTGTCCTTCGCTCATCAAAATGTAGACTACTATCAGTATGAGAGCGGGGTAGAGGATGCTAACGACAAGCAGCGCACCTTGCTATCCGTAATGATCGTCAAGACCTTTATCGATAATTTCCAGCATCATCACAAGCCAATAACGGCCTCGGATTTGTCCAAGTCGATTGGATCACCCATACGGCTGATCAGAACGGTTCTGGACAGACTTGAACAAGCCGAGTTCGTTGCAAGAGTTGCCGGGAGTGGAGCTATGGAGGAAGACAGATATATTCTGGCTACCGATACCCATGACCTTACCCTGGCGGACCTACTCAATTCACTTTCTGAGACCGGACAACAGATACCCTTGGGTGAGAGCGAAATTCTGACGAAGGCCAGTTCCGTCATTGAGAAATTGCGCGGCGAGTTCAAAAAGTCACCTCACAATATCCTGGTCCGCGACCTCTAGTCTTGTTTGGGGAAGGCTTCTTTCAGCCAGACATTTTGGGAAGCCGACTGTTTGTTTTTGAAGTAAAATGTCGCTCCATAAGCGTGGATCACTTTGAGATACTCGTCTGCTCCTGATTCTCCCACCACGATACGGCGTATGATCTTCTTGCGCGGGTATTCAAGGATCTCTTCCGTTACGCCTGGTTTATAGCTCGCCACAAGGTCCTTCCTAAACTGAACAACATCGAAGGTTTTCTCAGGAGTCGGAGCCTTTTCCACTGGCGTTTTCTCCATTTTGGGTTTGACTTCTTCCGGTCGAATTACTTCAGTTTTTTCTTCTTCCAAGACCACCTCTTCATTTTGGTCATCAGATATGCTGTCGATATTGGCTTTGTATTGTGGAATCTCCTCCGTATGCTCAAGTAGAAATCGCTTTCGCTCTTCGAGGTTGATGTCAATGGTTGGTGGTGGCATCAATAGTTTGATGATGTCCCGGTCGATCTCAGCGAGCAAGACTTCAAGGTCCTGGAGTTTGGCTTTTGCAAACTGATCTTCCGGATACACTGTGAGACTTCGTTGGTATCGCTCAATGGCGAGCTCCAGGTTGCCCTCCTGAAACGCTTTGTGCGCACTGTCCAATTTGTTTTCAAACGACTCCAATTTGGCCTGTTCGGCCCAATAGGCATCGTATTCCTTTTGCCTTTTGGATTGGGCATCAGCGATGAATGGCATAGAACCAAGTAGGATCACAAGAAAAATGGCAGACTTCATCAATTTTATGCTGTTGTCAAATTGGGCAAAGAGTGTGCCTAATGCTACAAAGAAAGCCTTTCTTTGCAGACGATTTCTAAAGGAAGTAGAATGTCGGATGTATCGCATAAACGCCACTTGGCCAAGACCTTCACATGGAGAATTTTAGCAACACTCACTACAATAATCCTCGCATGGATCGTTTCCGGAGATCCATGGATAGGATTGCAAGTTGGAGGGTGGGAATTCTTCGCAAAAATGGTTTTGTATTATGTGCACGAAAGGGCATGGTATAAACTCGGACACGGCTTTGGGGTAAACAAGGAGTGATGGAACGATATATTTTAGAACATCTGGACGAGCTTGAGTCGGAGGCCATTTATGTAATTCGAGAGGTATTCGCTGAATTCGAAAACCCGGCCATTCTTTTTTCCGGTGGGAAGGACAGCATTGTCTTGACTCATTTGGCCAAAAAGGCATTTCACCCTTCGAGAATACCCTTCTCGCTTATCCATGTAGATACCGGGCACAACTTTCCGGAAACGTTAAAGTACCGGGATGATCTTGTTGCGCAGTTGGGCGCTAACCTTATTGTTGGTTCCGTGCAGAAGAGCATTGACGATGGAAAGGCAAGGGAGGAGACCGGTATCAATGCAAGCCGGAACAGAATACAATCCATAACGTTGTTGGATACATTGGAAGAATATGAAATTGATGCAGCCATGGGTGGCGCCCGAAGGGATGAGGAAAAAGCCAGGGCAAAGGAGCGATTCTTTTCTCACCGCGATGACTTTGGGCAATGGGATCCGAAAAATCAGAGACCGGAGCTCTGGCACTTATTTAATTCGCGAAAGCACTTTGGTGAGCATTTCAGGGTGTTCCCGTTGAGCAATTGGACGGAATTGGATATATGGCAATACATCAAGCGCGAACAGATTGACTTGCCGACTTTGTATTTCAGCCATCAGCGCGAGTGTGTCAAAAGGGGAGGAGCAATACTTGCCAATTCTGAATATATCACACTCAAGGACGACGAAACGCCTGAAATGATGCAAGTGCGATTTAGAACGATTGGCGATATGACCATTACCGGAGCGGTGGAATCCTCGGCCACTACGTTGGAAGAGATAGTGAATGAAGTTGCGACAACACGTGTTACCGAAAGAAATTCAAGAGCAGACGACGCCAGGTCGGAGGCAGCTATGGAAGAAAGAAAAAAGGAGGGTTATTTCTGATGGATCTAAAAGCAAATAGCGAATTACTTCGTTTTGTCACAGCCGGAAGTGTAGATGATGGGAAGAGCACCCTCATTGGTCGCTTACTGTATGATTCGAAGACCATTCATGAAGACCAACTTGCTGCAGTTGAACGGACGAGCAAAAAGCGTGGTCATGACCGGGTGGATTTGAGCCTGTTGACGGATGGTCTAAAGGCCGAACGCGAGCAAGGAATCACCATCGACGTTGCCTACAGGTATTTCTCTACTCCAAAAAGGAAATTCATTATTGCCGACTGTCCTGGTCATATCCAGTATACCAGGAATATGGTTACCGGGGCTTCAACAGCGAATCTTGCCTTATTGCTTATCGATGCGAGAAATGGAGTGGTGGAGCAAACAAAACGGCATGCCTTTCTAGCTTCGCTCCTGCAGATCCCTCACATTGTACTTTGTGTAAATAAGATGGATCTTGTCGGATATGACGAATCCATTTACGAATCCATCAAGGAGGAATTTAGGAATTTTGCGGTGAAGCTCGAAACGAAAGACTTCCGTTTTGTACCAATTTCTGCACTCGAAGGTGACAATGTTGTCGATCGGTCGAAGAATATGCCCTGGTATGAGGGAGGCACCTTACTCAACCTGCTCGAAAACATCCATATCGGCAGTGATGCCAACCTGATTGATTGTCGCTTTCCAATCCAAACGGTAATTCGCCCGAAGACAAGGGAATACCACGACTTCAGAGGTTACGCCGGCCGTATTGAAGGAGGAATTTTCAAAAAGGGAGATAAGGTGACGGTATTGCCCAGTGGATTTGAATCTACGGTCAAGGAAATCCACAACTATAACAAAGTGGTCAAGGAGGCATTTCCTCCAATGTCCGTTGTGATCGAGTTGGAAGACGACATCGACATCGGGCGAGGCGATATGCTTGTCCGGGCCAACAATATGCCGAAGCAAACCAATGAGATTGATGTGATGCTTTGCTGGATGAATGACCGGCCTACCTCGGCAAGGTCCAAGTTTACATTGAGGCATTCTACCCAACACTCAAAGTGTATCATGACTGAAATCCTGTATACAGTTGATGTCAATACGCTGCATCGTCAGGAAGGGACGGCGGAGCTCAAGATGAATGACATTGCCCGGGTGAAGATTAAGTCAAAGGCACCGGTAATGTGGGATGCTTATTCCAGGAATAGGAATACAGGCAATGTTATCCTCATCGACGAAAACACCAACGAGACCGTTGCGGCCGGAATGATTATCTGACCCCCCGATTTTCCGCAATCCAAAGTCCGGGTATCACCATCATGGTAAACAATGGGGACTGAAGGCTATCCATAATGGTCCTGGCTAGGGTATACCCTTTTTGAGCATCAGTGATCATCCAACCCAAGCCGTAAGCGACTATGGCGATCGCATACACACTTATAAACAACACGAGGGTATATCGTATGAATTTTCCGTTTGCAAAGAGGGTTCGAACAAGTAAGAGCGTGATCCCAAGGTAGACTACCGATGTGAAGATTGTAAGTGGCCATTTGGCCCAATATAGAAGTTGATAATCAAAACCGTTAAGAAAGTTCAAAAGACCAGATCCGTAATCGTGATCTGGTACCTGCCATTTCAAAACAAGGTTAATCCCTTCAAAAACCTGCTCTCGGACAAAACCGATGACCACAAACAAAACAATGGAAAGGATAATGACAATCCGTTTCAAGTCTTGCTCAATTTGTTGGCCCAGAGGTACCAGAGATAAAATACCAGGCTGTATACGATGATGGTAAAGGTATAGGTGTGGTTGAAGTCCAGACTTTCAGGATAATAGCGCTCAATAAGAACAAGGGCCACCACTCGCAAAATGTTGATGAAGTGAACAGCGACCAAGCCAATGGGAATAAACCACAGTTTCCGCCTGATAGGTCCGGGGTATGCGAGGATGAACCCAGTGAAAAGGGCAAAGAGTGTAAGGCCGTTACATGGGTCACCTATCCAAACACCCTGACTTCCTTCCACACCCAGGGTGCGAAGACCCTGGAAAAATGGATTCTCTCCGGTGATTTCGAATCCGAAGATTTTCAGAATACCTCCGGCAAAGAATACAATGTTGTCTATCACTGCGAGGTCCACTACCTGCATCGGGTGCAACCATAACTCATATACAAAGAGCCAAAGCACATATAACCCTCCGGCTTTCAGCAGGAATGCGTACAATGGATTTTGGAGAATCTTCCTCATAAAAAAACCCCGGGATTCGGGGTTTCAATTTTTAATGCTTTTTCTGATCTAAGAGTTTCTTGCCTCCGTATAGGGCTCCGGCAACAAGAAGGAAACTCATGCCCCCATCAATTGGAATACAAGGAGGCGGAATGCAGTTACCACCACTTGGCGGGCCACCACTTGGCGGACCTTGAGAAAAGGCTGGCAAACTCAGCAAGCCAACAAACGCAATAATCGATAGGTACTTTTTCATCTCATCTCAAATCTCGGCAAAAGTAGTCAAAGAGACTTACTTGATCACATTTACCTTTTCAACAAACTCTTCTTGATTTACGCGGAAAGATACGAGGTACATTCCACTCTCTTTCACCGGGATTTCCATTCTAGGATAAACCAGCTCAGAAGACTCGTATACAGGTTGCCCAAGTGCATTTGTGATTCTCACTTTTGCATCTTCATATAGATCTGGGAATTCCAATACGACATGATCAGTACCATAGGTTTCGAAAAGAATTTCTTCTTCAGCATCTTCTAGCGAAACAGGAGCACCATTGATCGCCTGGATCAATGAAATCTTCTCGTTATCGCAATCCATATTTCCATTAGAGGCAGTGAGCTTCACTACATAAGTTCCTGCCATTGGGAATGTGTGCGTTGGGTTAACGTCCGTACTGGCGGCGCTTCCATCTCCAAAGTCCCACACAAAATCAGATGCACCGCTAGAGGTATTTGTAAAGTCAACAGCTTCATTGATATAAACATCCGGTTGAATTGTTGAGACTTCAAAGTCAGGGACAACTTCGGCCGGTTCGAATACTTCAATTTCTTCAATTACTTCGCAAGCACCGGTAATCTCGTACATAGTCATAGTATAATTTCCGCCTGCAAGGTTGGTCAATGTATCACCACTGGTAACTCCAAATACCTCCTTCACAATGTCTCCGGCTTCATTTTGCCAGACAACATCAAAGGTGAGGCTAGCACTTTCGTATTCAAATACGATTTGGCCATCATCACTTCCATTACATGAAGTTGGTGTGGCCGAAAGACCAGCTACCGGGTTTGACAGATGGAACATAAATCGCTCGTGAGCATTTAAGTTTGAGACTGAGAATTTGTATTCCGTGCCCTCGGCAACGCTAAACTTATCTCCGGTTTCCAAATCTTCAACGATGTAACATGCGTGTGATTCAGGAATTGAAGAGAACGAAAGCGTATAATCTCCCGTGACGGTCGCGTCCACTACGATCGGGTAGCTTACTTCATGAGCCGATGTGGGCAAGCGATTCACCAATACGTCAAAACTGTCCTCAACCTGGAACCAAACCGTCGGGGTTGGGAATGGGTTGGTCAGGGAATAAGCATCGTGAATATCGAAGTCGACAGACGCATCGTCTATAAAGGACAATGTCAATTCTGTATAAACTCCGGCAGAGTCTTCTGTGATCCTAATCATCAACTCGTCGTGTTCTCTTGCTCGCTTGTAGACATCCGTTGTAGAGTTGGTAGACTTGTCCGTTTCTGCAAATCCAATAGTTCCTGAAGCCGTTGCATTGGCAAAATAACTCTGCCATGCTGGAAGGATACCTCCCCCGGCCTTGGTAACTGTTTGGTAGCTACCGGATCCAGAACTATAGCAGTAGAATGTATTTCCCTGGATGTTCGTCATAGTGACGTTTGTAAGGTCTACCGCACTCGGATATGGGTTACCCAACAGATGCCACCCGGTATTACCGAATGAAAGTCCGGCAAATGTTTGCGAACCGATCAAGGGCTGTGCTGTAATTTGCAATTCGTAGTTTGCCTTTGACTGACTTCCAGCAGAGCCACCCATAAACCAAATGTATCCATTGAATGGACTAAACTGGTCGGTAGTGGCATTTGAGGCAGCCACCCAACAATTGTCAAAATCGGAATCAGCCGATTCGTCAAATGAATACGTGGAAACAAATCCACTCGCCGAAGGTTGGTTGGAGTTTGTGTATCCAAACGTGTAAATTCCTTCCGGACTTACTCCATCCTGCAATTGATTGATATTAGTGCTTTGACCTGGTGCGTGCAAGTGTCTCCAATCTGAGAGCGCACCAATACTCCAAATGTGTTTTTCCATTACCAGGCTACCTGAAATGGTTGCGCCGGCACCCTTTGTTCCAAAGTTGGCAGTCTTACCGGTACTGTCGGACTCCAGTGTCACATTGGTGTTTGTTGTGAAGGCTCCATCTGTTAGAATGAGGTTGTCGATGATACTCACTGCGCTGTTTACGGTAACACCTCCAGATGCGTTAGAGCAGTCCATTGTGAGGTTTGAGAAATTCTTGGCCCCAGAACCTGAAATCGTTTGAACCGATGCTGCGGTACTGTTGAACGTCCAGTTGTCACCCGTTGTCATAGTGAGTTCTCCGGCGGCAACAAGATTACCCGTCATGTCCAAGTCATTGCCATTGGTTGCAAGGCTACCACTTGACTCGATCGTGACGTCGGCAGCGGTAAAGTCATTACCCAGGGTATTGGTTCCCTGGAATGTACAATCCGTCCAACCCAGGTTGGCATTATCCGGAATGGAAGTGATACCGTCAAAATAAAATGCATTGGTGAATGCGGTAGTTGCTGTAATGGATCCTGAAGTATAGTCGATATCGCCCATTCTGAGCTTGGCACTGTTGTCTTCCATATCCAGGTCGGCATTACCACCGGAAATCTCCAGTGTTCCTATATCAACACTATCGGTAAGATTTACTTGTATAGGCCTGGTAGAACCGTTGATAAACAGACGCCCGGATCCAATAAGTGGGCAACCGATGTTGACTGTCATCCCTCCGGTTGACGTTGATTGAAACTGGCTCGTTCCGGACAGCCCCGAGATGGCACCGCCGTTTTCGAGGTTTACCGTAAATCCTAACTTACCGAAAGATTTGAAGGTCAACTTATTGGCTGACATTGCGCCGGAGTTCTGGATTACCGTAGTCTGAGAGTTTGATTGCGGATTGATCCAAAATTCACCAGTGACGGTCAGTGTTTGACTATTGTTGATGATCAATACCGCATTTCCTTGCATTACCAGGGTGGTAATGGTAGTAGTTGCGGTAAGGGTAACCGTATCGCCTTGGGCGATGATGGCAACGTCTCCACTTCCTGGGATTCCAGTATCCCAGGTTCCTCCATTGTTCCAATTACCGGTACCAACGGATGTCCTTGTAGCACTCCAACTGTCTAGGCTTTGAAATAATGCTACCGAGAAGATGAGCAGGTAAGTAAATACAAGTCTTTTCATGTGTGGCCAGATTTATTTGACAAATTTAAGGAATCATACCTTGTTAAAATTTATTTGTTTTGCATTTGCGACGAATTAATCGTTTAATCGTCGATCCTCCGTGTTATGGAAAACGCGCTCATTTCCTCCGAAGACATTCGAAAATTTCTGAAGGTTATCCGCAAAAACTGGTGGCTGATCGTTCTTTTGCCGCTGATTTCCATTGCCATTTCGTCTGTTTACACTCACCGACTCACGGAGTTGTACGCCTCCAAAATGCAAATCATCCTCAAGTCGGGGGAAATCTACGATTACCAGAGCCGATTGTTTCAGGGATTGGGCGTAAAAGGAGCTTATGGAAACTACGACCAGGTAGAGAGCCAAATCAGGGTAATCCAATCGTCAAACCTTATCCGTGAAGCGATAGAGCGTCTCGATTTTCAGGTTTCATACTTCATCTTAGGGAGGGTAAAACGATCTGAGGTTTATGGGGGAATGCCTTTTCATGTGAAAAGCGAGAATTTTGGATATGAATCATTCAATCGTCTTTTCGAATTCCGTTTCATTGATTCAAATAAATACATCCTAAAAACGGAACTCGATGGTAATGTATGGGAAAAGGAATTCAATTTTGGAGATACCATTGGGGGGCCAGAGCTCAATTTTAGAATTGAGAACAGCCTTCCACCGGAGGACGGGGCACTTGAGAAGGCAAAATCCATTAATTATGAGTTTGTAATAAACCCAATAGAGTCTCTCGTTCGGAAATATCAAAGTAATCTTGAGATACAGTCACTAGACTGGACAAGTGTACTGGATATCCAGGTCCAGGATCAGATCGTGAATCGAGCCATGAAGTTCCTCGATACGCTGGCGGTTGTTTATATCGAGAATACACTTCAAAACAAGTTTGATGTCAACCGAAATACCCAACAGTTTATTGACAGGCAGATTGCCGATGTGCAGGAAATTCTGGGGAGTATAGAGGGCACGCTGGAACTGTATAAGGAGCAAAAGTCCATCATGAATCTCGACAAGGAGGAGCAGGAATATTTCTCAAAGATTGTCGACAAGGAAACCGAAATCAGTCAATTGGAGCTGCGCATCAATTCCAACAATGCGCTCAAGGATTATCTGGTCGGGTCGCAGGACTTCAACTCCATGCCTCCGGCGGTTTACATTTCTCCGGACGACCAATACCTCAAACAGTCTCTCGAGAGCTACTATAAGTTCCAGGTTGACAGAACTGATCAGCTATTCCAAACTACCGAGCAAAGTGTAGGTATCGAAGAGCTGGACGAAAAGCGCGAACGACTCAGAAAGAGTATTCTCGTCTATCTCAATGATGCCAATCAAGCCTTGCAAAAGCAGATTGGTGAATTGAGAGGAAAACTAGCAGAATATCAATCGAAGATCAAGGCCATTCCGAAAAACCAGCGCGAGCTCTTGAACATTGAACGGAAGCTTGAAGTGAACGAGAACCTATACCTCTTCTTGCTTCAAAGAAAGGCCGAAACGATTATTACCGAGGCGAGTATCATTCCTGAGACCAAGGTAATCGAGAGGCCCTATTCCATTGGCCTGATCTCTCCCGATAAGAATCGGATCAATACGATCTTCACGCTGATCGGATTCTTGATCGCCGTGATCATTGCGCTGGTGCGATTCTGGTTCTTTGAAAAAGTTGAGACCATACAGGAGTTGGTTGATATTTCGGCACTTCCCGTTTATGGTGCAGTCAGCCTGATCAAATCTGAAAATCTTAGCCCATTCAAGATTATCCAGGAGCCCAAGTCAATGCAGGCGGAATTGTTTCGCGTGATCCGGACCAATCTTGACTTTGCGCTCGACAAAAATCAGGACAAATCGCACATTATATTGGTCACCTCCATGTTGCCGGGTGAGGGTAAGACATTCGTATCATCGAATTTAGCAACCATCATTTCTGCGGCTAACAGGAAGTGCCTGTTGATCGACTTTGATTTGCACAAGCCACGTGTACACAAGGTCCTTGAAAGAGAAAATGCCTCTGGTCTGAGTGAAGTGATTTCAGGCAATATTTCATTGGATGAGGCCATCATCCAGACGGATCACGACAATTTCGACACAATCCTTGCTGGACCAATTCCGCCCAACGCTTCAGAATTGGTTATGCTGGACAAAGTCTCTCAACTCTTTGATGAACTCCGTCAGCGTTATCAGTATATCATTTTGGATACGCCACCTGTAAGTATGATCAGCGATGCCTTCGTTTTGACGCGATATTCCGATATGAACCTCTTTGTACTCAACGCCAAAAACGCATCTACAAGGAGTGTGAAAGTCTTGACCAACCTGGTCGAACGCCAGGAGCTTGGCAATACAGGGATTATCTTCAACGGAGTTAAATCCAGGGCTACTCGATACTACTCCTATGGTTATGGGTATGGTTACGGCTATGGTTATGGCTACGGCTATGGGTACGGCTATGGGTACGGGTATGGCCAGGAGCCATCCAAAAAATCGTGACTAAGGAGTCTGTTCTTATTGTTTGCCACACGTTCCCGCCAAACAAAGGCATCGGCGGGAGGAGGTGGTCGAAGTTTGCTCGTCACATGCTCAATCAGGGCTACGACGTTCATGTCGCCTGCCTCAAACGCGAGGGGCAGAATGATGACGGAGGATTAAACGTCCATGAATACGAGGCTTTCTATCCCTCGGTGCTCAACTCACAGCCCACTGGAATATGGTCGAAGCTCATGTACAGAATGTGGCTCGCCATTATCCGAATGCGGCACCAAGGGGGGGAATATGATCGTTCCGTGTTTGCCAAAACCGCTGTTCAAAATCTTGTTTCCAGCATCATCGGGAACCACAACATCCAAAAGGTCTTTGTGACGTGCGCGCCATTTTACCTTGCGTCCTATTTGGGTGAGCTCAAGAAGCAAACGAGTTTTTTCCTAACGACAGATTTTCGGGATCCATGGACATGGGGCAAGGGTTATGGTTATAGCCTCATGTCAGATTCTCGTAAGGGTTATGACAAGAATGTAGAAGCAGAGGTGATGAGCATTTCGGACCTGATCACCACCCCTTCGGAAGTCATATTGGATGACATCAAGAAGTTGTATCCAAATAGCGCAAACAAACTCTACCATTTACCTCATGCCTTTGAAAAGGAGAGTTTCGATGGGCTAAGCAGAAAAAAAGAAAAGGAGTCCGGTAAACTGAAATTCATTTACGCCGGGACACTTTACGAAGGTTTTGATGAATTCATTTCAAGCTTTATTGAAGCTGTTGAAAAGAGTAAGGTCAACGAGCGTGTTTACTTGGATATATATAGTGATGACCATTCGGATCATGGGAATCTAAAAGAAAGCACGCTTCAGATATTATTCCACAACAGGATAAATGAGAAGGCGCTTTTTGAAGCGTATATGAATTCTGACGCAGCGCTCGTGTTCTTTCCTGAAAAATTCAAGGATTTTATCTCAACCAAGTTTTTTGAATTGGCTTATGCGAAATTGCCTATTGTTTTGGTTGGTTACGAAGGTCTTGTGTCGCGGTTCATTCTCGAAAACAACCTGGGCGCCTTTATACCCATAGACGCTTTGAATCCGGGAAGGATTGAGAAAATGTTCGCGATAGATTTCCATGGACTGGAATCTCATTTTGATGCCTCCGCCTTCGAGTTCTCAAAAGTGACCTCAGACCTTGTCCAAAAAGTGGACAAGGAGGCGTTAAAAAAGATTGAACAGCGCTGATACTGCTGTTGAAACAATCTCTATACTTGAACCCAGCTAATATCGAAGGAGTTGATCAAGACTTTTTTTACCGCTGCACGCTCTATTCTTCAATTCCTTGATCCCGGTCAAAAGAGAAGGGCGCTACTCACCGTCGGAATTATCATTATTGCCTCGGCAATCGATGTATTCGGCCTGGTCATGTTTATCCCACCGGTCAATTGGCTGATATACCCCGACAAAGCCGCTGAAAGTACCCTCTTTCAAAAGGTTCAGGGTGTTCTTGGCTATGAGGACGTCAGCGAAGTCACGCTTGCTTTTTTACTCATCGCTTTTGGACTTTTTCTGGTCAGAACCGGGACGATCATATTCTCCAGGTACGTTCAGTCGAGATTCAGTTTTGATTTGGCCAAGAATATTGGCAATCGAATGATCGGTTACTTTCTCTCGATGGACCTCGAGAGTTTCAAGAAGCAGCACTCGGCCATTGTACTTAGAGAGCTGACGGCAGGTCCTCAGAACTTCTCCAAGTGGATTGTGATGGAGTTGCTCTTTGTGTTCTCCGAGCTTATTGTTTTAGGAACCATCATTGTGGGTGTTGCTGCCTACGACTTCCAGGTTTTTGTCCTGCTCGGTATCACTTTGGGCCCGACGGCCTTTATCCTGCATCGATTCTTCAAAAAGAAGATGAAGGTTTATGGAATTATCCAGAATGACATCAGTCCACTACTCATGAATGTTGCCCAGGTGCTCTCGCTTGGTTTCATCGATATCCTTTTAAGAGGAAATAAGAAGCAGATCCATGATGACTATTCTGGCAATTTCGACAAGATCAACGACATCAATGTGAAGATTTCCGTGGTTCAGATTCTGCCGAGCAAGATCTTTGAGGTCATTAGCATTATGGGCTTGGTCATCCTTGTATTCTATGGGACCTTCTTCCTCGCTAATGCCCAATCCCTTTTTCTGACACTTACCGTTTTTCTCGGCGCTGCCTACCGGGTCATTCCTTCTTTGGGTAGATTGGTTCCAGGCATGCTTTCCATTGAGAGGTATAGTTACCTGTACGATATCCTCGATCCCATCAGGGTTAAAAAGAAAAAGGAGTTGAAGGAAGCCAGAAGAGAAGGGCAACCAGCCGTATTTAGTGATATCATCCGCTTTGAGGATGTGTCGTTTAGTTACGACAACAACGACCAGCACGTACTCAATGGCCTGAGCTTGGACATTAGAAAGGGTGAGGTTTTGGGGTTGATTGGCCCTTCCGGTTCCGGAAAGACCACCCTGGTCAATATTCTCCTGGGGTTCTACAACCCTCAGGGTGGGGAGCTGTCCATCGACAGCCTCAAATTTGGAGATATGGATATCCATTCCTGGAGAAAGCAGGTGGGATATGTCCAGCAAGAGCAGTTCATTTTAGATGGGACTCTCGCGGAAAATGTCGCGTTTGGAATTGAGCGATCCGAAATCGATCGAGACAAATTGCACGAATGCCTTCAACTGGCCTCACTCGAGAAGCTCATCGGAGGACGAGACCCGTTTGAAATCGTACTGGATGAACGGGGCAAGAATCTGTCCGGAGGCCAGAAGCAGCGCATTGGGATAGCGAGGGCATTGTACTGGGGTGTTGAACTACTCGTTTTGGACGAGGCAACATCCGCCCTTGACCCCGAAACTGAGCGGCAAATCAATCAAACCGTGTTGCATTTGAGAGAGCGTGGAATCACAGTCATCATCATCGCTCACCGATATTCCACGCTGAAATATACAGACCGAATTATCGAATTAGAGAAGGGCAAGATTCATCGCCAGATCAAGTACGAGGAATTGGAACAAACCGCGTGAGTAAGATCAAGGTATACTTGTCGGATGAAGGTTACGGACATTTGGTTCGGCAGGTAGCTATTCACAAAGCACTAATAGCGAAGGAACCGGGACTGGAATTTCTCTTTCAAACCTCGCATCACCTCGAGCGACTGAAGCACCTGCTTCCCGATCAGTCATACAGTGATCGGTTCAACAATATCGTATGGGAGAAGAATGGGGACGGTACGCCAAACAACGAAAGAATTTCTCAGTACTTCTCTGACTATGAGAGTCGAAAAAGGGAATATCTCCTAAAGGAGTCGGAGGATGAGCATTACGATCTGAGTATTTCGGACTTCGTCTACGAAGCATTCGACATTGCCGCTGAGCGCAATATTCCTTCGTTTGGTGTAGCCCACTTCACCTGGGAGTGGTTCTTTGGCAAGCTCTATCCACCTCCTCTCAGTCGAAACCTGATAAACACCTTTTTGAATTCAGCCGATAAGGCGACCAAGCTCTTTTTTCCTCCGTTTACTCCTGGCGAAATTCTCACGCGCTTCAAGAAGAACTCAGTCCAGATACCGCTCATTGTAAATCTCGAAACCTCACCGAAGCTTGAGAAACCCTCGGATAAATTCACCATCCTCTTCATTGATTCCGGGGCCGGGATCATGCAGAGCACCTTTCAATCGTGTATAAAAAGCCTCGAGAATTCAGATGAGTTCTTCGCACTTGGAAGCGAGAAAATACTACCTGAATCAACCAGGTATTTCCATGCTATTCCCAGGGAGCATCTCTTAGTTGATTATATCAACGTAGCGGATTTGGTGATAGGCAGGGCGGGATTTAATACAATTTCGGAATGTATCGCTTACAGAACCCCAATGCTCCTCCTTGGTGAAGCAAACAACCCGGAGATGCTTGAAAACATTATGGAATTGAAACGCCAGGGATTGGCATCATTTGTTGCAAGGGAGCATCTTGAAAAGGATGCCTTGGGAACATTGAAGACCTTCATCGACAGCGAATATCCCGTTATAAGCGAACGAATGCAAAGCCACGAAATGGGCATTGACGGGGCCGACGTGGTCGCCCGCGAAATACTAAATTCACTTGCATGAAAAACATTGCGATCATACCGGCAAGGGGTGGCTCCAAGCGATTGAAGGACAAGAATATATACCCTCTTCTCGGTAAACCACTGATCGCTTATTCGATCGAAGCTTGCCTTGAGAGCAAGGCAATCGACGAAGTTTATGTGAGTTCGGATGACGACAGGATCCTCGAAGTGTCGGAATCGTATGGAGCAAGATCACTGAAACGAAGTGCCGAACTGGCAGATGACCATACACCCAAGATAATCGCGATTCGCGAGGCGGTAAACCAATTGGCGGAAAGAGGAGTTGAAATGGATACGGTGGCGATTGTCCAGGCAAACAGTCCACAACTCACCGCTCAGTTTCTGAATGAATCGTACGACAAGTTTGCCGAATACAAGTTGTGGGAGTTGATGTCGGCCGATGCGGATGGCATTCAGAATGCGGCACTCAGGATCGTGACCAAGGATGCGCTGTACAACGAATTTCTGAGCGCACATTGCGGATTCATCATCAAGGATATGATCGATGTTCATACCATTGAAGACATTAAGAAACTAGAGGAATTGATGTCCTGATGTGCGGGATTGCGGGTTATTTCGGAAAGCAGAATATAGGTGAGGAGAGGTTGAATGCAGCGCTGGATTCCATGCGCCAACGTGGACCCGATCACCGTCAGTTGTGGAAACAGGAAGGAGGATCTGTAAATGCCTACCTCCTGCACGCAAGACTGAGCATCATCGATCTTGACCCAAGATCTCACCAGCCGATGCAATTGGGTCCCTTCATCTTGATCTTCAATGGGGAGCTGTACAATTACAAGGAGCTCAAAAAGGAATTGGAAGGCCCGTTCGAAACTGAGTCGGATACTGAGGTGCTCCTGAGAAAATTTCAAGACGAAGGTCTGAAATGCTTCGAGCGTTTTGAAGGTATGTGGGCCCTGGCTATCCTCGATACAAGGGATATGACCCTTTTACTCTCAAGAGATCGTTTTGGTGAGAAGCCGCTCTATTTGCACCGCGAGGATGACGGTGTGTACTTTGCGAGTGAAACGTCAACACTTAAAGTTCTCTCTGGTAAGCGATTCGAAAAGAATCTAGACCAGGTGAAACGTCTCCTGGTGAATGGGCACAAAAGCCTTTACAAACAGCCATCGACATTTTATCATGATGTGGATGAGTTGGACCTGCATACCAACCTCATCGTTCATCCGAATATGGAAGAACGTAAAGAGTCCTATTGGAATCCGAAATTCCAACCGCAAGAATCGATGACTGAGGTGGAAGCCATCCAAGGCATAAGGGAAAATATGGTGCGCGCGGTAAAATTGCGTATGCGCTCGGATGTTCCGCTCGCATTTTGTCTGAGTGGCGGAATTGATTCCTCGTCTTTGGTTTCCATTGCTGCCAAGGAATTGAATGCCAAGGTCAACACGTTTTCCATCATCGATTCGGACACTCGCTACAATGAGCAAGAGAATATCGAGGAAACAATCCGAGATACCGGGTGCAATCACCACCTGGTTCACCTCGATCCAACCAACAACTACCTCAATGAGCTCGAAGACCTTATTGCCTACCACGATGCTCCTGTAGCTACGATCTCATACTTTGTCCATTCACTGCTGAGCAAGGCCATTCAGGCTAATGGATTTAAAATTTCCATCAGCGGAACCGCGGCCGACGAACTTTTCACCGGGTACTATGATCATTTCGTACTTCACTTCTACGAAATGCGGAATCATCCGGACTTAAAGCAATTGATTTCGGAATGGGAGAAGCATCAATTGGGGTATGTGCGCCACCCGTCTTTTAGGAAACACGACTTGTACTTCGATGATCCTACAATAAGAGATCACATCTACCTGAATTCAGATGAGTTCGGGTCTTATCTGAAGAATGATTTTGCCCAGCCATTTGTTGAGGCGAAATACTCCGATTCACTTCTTAGAAATCGAATGATGAACGAGTTGTTTCATGAAGTGGTCAGGGTGATCTTACACGAGGATGATCTCAACTCCATGAAGTACTCGATTGAAAACAGGAGTCCGTTCCTGGATAAGGATCTGTTTGAGTTTGCCTATAGTATCCCTTCACGGCATCTCATCAATGATGGATATGCCAAGTACCTCCTTAGAAGTGCCATGAATGGAATACTCAACGATAAGGTAAGGCTGTCGCGCGAGAAGAAAGGCTTCAATGCATCTATTAATTCATTTGTTGATTTCGATAACCAGGATCACATTGCGTACCTACTGGACGATTCGAAGATTTTTGAGTTGGTGGAAAAAACGAAAATTGAAACCCTCCTGAAGAGAGGAGAATATCCGAATTCGTTCAAGAAATTTCTCTTCAACTTTATCAATACCAAAATATGGTTGGAACAACCGTAGCGCTCATTAAAATCGATTTACTTCGTACTCGATGATAGAAATTAATCGGCCATTTCTACCCCCGCAAGAAGAATACCTTCAGTTACTGAGCGAAGCATGGGATCGAGGCTGGTTGACCAATCAGGGTCCTATTGCCGAGTCGTTGGAGGCCAAACTCGCAGATCATTTGGGTATCGATCATATGGCCCTGGTTTCCAACGGAACCGTCGCCATCCAAATGGCCATCAAGTTATTGGGCGTCAAGGGAAAAGTGATCACGACACCATTCAGTTTTGTGGCTACCGCAAGTAGCACAGTTTGGGAGGGGTGTCAACCTGTTTTTGCCGACATCGATAAGCATACCTGGAATGTTGACCCGAACTCTGTTGAATCGCTGATAGATGAGGAGACAACGGCCATATTGGCCACACATGTTTTTGGAATTCCGTGCGACGTGGAGCGTCTGGAGCAGATTGCTCACAACCATGGTTTGAGCATTATCTACGATGCAGCTCATGCATTTGGAGTAAAGATAGAAGGCCGGTCGGTTTTCGAATATGGAGATATATCTACGGTGAGTTTTCATGCCACCAAACTCTTTCATACCGTTGAAGGAGGGGGTATGGCCATCCGGGATGTTGAAAAGAGATCTGCACTCAGGTATATGCGGAATTTTGGAATCAAGGGCCCGTACGAATTTGATGGACTGGGGATTAACGGAAAAAACTCAGAATTACATGCGGCCATGGGTCTCGTCAACCTGAGATACGTAGGGGCCGTCATCAAGAAACGAAAGACAGATTATGAAACCTATCTGAAGGGACTCGAACCACTCAACTATTTCCAGTTTCAGGAAATACCCGAAGGAGTTGAACACAACTTTGGATACATGCCGCTTCTGTTTCAAAGTGAGAGCGATTTGGAGTTCGTTTTCGAATACCTAAAGCAAAAAGGTATTCATGGCCGCAGATATTTCTATCCTACCCTGGATGCACTACCTTATTTGGAAAATGCTCAGATCCCGGTAGCCAAAGATGTCGCGAGCAGGGTTATGTGCCTGCCGCATTATTTTGATCTTTCTAAAGAAGAGGGTTTACTTGTTATCAATACCCTGAAGGAGGCTTTGAACAATCTCAAATGAAGGTCGCCATCATGCAGCCCTATTTTTTCCCCTATTTGGGGTATATGCAACTGGTATCAGCCGTGGACAAATTTGTGTTCTTCGATGATGTGAACTTCATAAAAAAAGGCTGGATTCATCGGAATCGGATAAGAGACAAAGCAGGTGAGGTGGCTTTTTCGGTGCCACTTAGAAAAGCAAGTCAGAATAATCTTATCAAGGACCAGGCACTTTCCGATTCGTATGCAGATTGGACATCCGGTTGGCTGAAAACGCTTACACACTGCTATCAAAAGGCTCCAAGATATGAAGAGGCACTTGGTCTCGTCAAAAAAGTTTTGAGTCCACCAATCGACAGTATCTCCGATTTGGCTCAGCGGAGTGTAGAGTCGGTTTGTGCTTACACCAATCTTACTACGGAATTTACAAGATCATCGGATTTGCAATATGATAGAACGGGCTCAGGTCAGGACAAGATTTTGAGCATCTGCCAAAATCTTGGCGCCACATCATACTTCAACCCATTTAATGGCAGAGAGCTCTACGATCCGGGGGTTTTCAGCAATGCAGGAATCGAACTGTACTTCATGCCGCAGACCAATGTGAATTACCTTCAATTCTCGTCTGAAGATTTCATCCCAAATTTGTCGGTAATTGACGCCCTGATGTTTGTCGAAGTCGAAGAATTAGCCAACTTTATCAACGCATAGATGCCCGAAGAAAATACCAACTATAAAAGTATTGTCGACCACTACGAGAAATGTCTTGATGAACACGGCGACAGCCATCTCGGAGTCGATTGGCCAAACAGGGAAGACGCCGAAAAGCGCTATGAAGTGATGCTCGGTTTGAGTCAATTCACACCATCGACAGGTGAGTTAAAAATGCTGGACTTCGGCTGTGGAGCAGCCCATCTCTATGAATACATGAGAAGGAACAGTCAATGGGATCGCCTCCGGTACCAGGGCATGGACATTTCCGAAAAGTTTGTCGAATTGGCACGATCCAAATTTCCTGACCTCGAGTTTCACGTAGCAGACGTCCTGAAAGACTCTTACTCAACCGACGCGGATCTCATCGTGATGAATGGGGTATTTACGGAGAAGAGAGACCTTTCATTTGAAGAGATGTGGGATTACTTTAAGTCCATGATCAAATGGGCGTTTGGTAGTTGCAACAGGGGTATTGCCTTCAACGTGATGTCCAAAAACGTGGACTGGGAACGCGAGGACCTATTTCACCTTCCTCACGATATGCTCACCGCCTTTCTGTGCGATGAAATAAGCCGTGACTATATCATCCGCAACGATTATGGTTTGTATGAATACACCACTTATGTTTTAAAAAGGAGTTGATATGGCTAAAGTGATTTTGTTTGGCACCAACGATTTTGCAGAATTGGCACATTACTACCTTACCTGTGACTCGGAGCATGAGGTTGTAGCTTTTTCCGTTAACAAAGAGTATATGGATGGGGTAGAGTTCAAAGGGCTTCCTGTTGTTCCCTTCGAAGAGGTTCAGGATGTTTATCCGGCAGATCAATACAGCTTTTTTGCTCCTATGGCCCCAAACAAGATGAACCGGGTGAGAGCCGAAGTCTATCAAAGCATCAAGGATAAGGGCTACCAACTGGTGAGCTATGTTAGCAGTAAGGCGACCATTTGCGACAATGAAATAGGGGACAATTGTTTTATCCTGGAAGACAATACGGTCCAGCCCTTTACCTCAATTGGCAACAATGTGGTATTGTGGAGTGGCAATCACATTGGGCATCACGGACAAATCAAGGATCACGTGATGTTTACCAGTCACGTTGTGCTCTCTGGCCATTGTGTAGTGAACGAATACTGTACACTTGGAGTGAACGCTACCATTCGGGATGGGATCGAGCTGGCCGAAGGCACCTTCGTTGCAATGGCCTGCGCGATTACGCGCGATACCGAACCATGGGGCTTCTACAAGGGTAATCCAGCACAGAAATCTGAAAGATCGACCAAGGATATGTAGACATGTGGGTAAAGAAGGGCCGCATATTTTCAGTCAAGGGCGATCGAGCGTGGAATAAGACCCATGCACAGGTTCCGGTAGTGGACGTTCTAGAAGATCGGCTCAGGATCTATTATGCTACTCGTAACTCAGACGGCAAGAGTGGCATATCCTACATCGAAACAGATCTCGATGATCCATCTTCCATTCTATACGAACACGATCGGTTGATACTCGAACACGGTGAACTGGGAACATTTGACGATTCTGGTCAAATGCCATCATGCATCATTGAGATTAATGGGATGAAGCATCTGTATTATGTAGGCTGGACCACGAGGGGATCAGTCCCGTATCACAACTCCGTAGGCCTCGCCACCAGTGAAGATGGTGGGAAGACGTTCCGACGCGCCTTCGATGGGCCCATTATCGGGGTTACCGCCTTGGAAGCCCATTTCAGTGGCACTTCATATGTGATGTGCTTGGACCAGGGTTACATTATGTACTACCTGTCTTGCATAGGATGGAAGTCGATGGACGATCGAGTTGAACCCCTGTATCACATAAAGTATGCGCTCTCAAATGATGGTGTATCCTGGAAGCAAGAAGCCAATGTCGCTGTTGATTTGGAAGGCGATGAAGGAGGTTTGGTCAGTGCGGCGGTGGTCAAAGAAAATGACGCCTATAGAATGTGGTATGGAGTGCGCAAAGACCATGGTTATCGCGAGGATAGCAGTAAAAGCTACAAAATTGGATACGCCGAGTCCTCGGATGGATTGAAGTGGGAAAGAAAGGATAATTTTGCCGGCATTGAGCCATCCAAGGATGGGTGGGACTCAGAAATGATATCCTACCCGTATGTGGTGGAACTCAACGAACGGAAACTCATGTTTTATAACGGAAACGGATTTGGAAGAACCGGTTTTGGTTATGCTGAATATGAATCATGATTGAATCTAATCACATAAGTCAATTAAACACCGATGGCTTTTGTCATCTGAAAGGCTTCTTTCAACCGGAAAGGGTTGCTGGAATTCGGGCTGAGGCGATGGAGTTGTTTAAGAATCAAATCCTCGACTGTAGCATCCGGTCCTCTATGGATGAACTTTCGGACGAAGAGTCGTTCAATGAGGCGATGTACGAATTCTTCGCAAGCCACATGCAGCGGTTTATCCAATGCGGCAAGCAAGTGCAGCATCTGATGTCCTTGCACCGTTTGGGAACCGATGAGAAGTTGGAAGAGGCTCTAAAGCAAATTGGATTGGGTAAACCAAACATTTGTACGCGGCCGGTCATGTTCTTCAATCATCCGAAGTTGTCGACCGACCCCTTGTACAATTCGGTCACTGCTCACCAGGACTGGAGATCCATGCAGGGATCGTTAAACTCGGTGGTCGTTTGGCTGCCCCTGGTAAAGGTTACGGAAGACATTGGCACCATCAAAGTGCTGCCGGGAAGTCACAAACAAGGTTTGATCACCGACCATGTCGAAAAGGGATTTGGAATGGTCGAACTAAACGACCGTGAGCGCGAAAAACTAATTTCGGTGAATGCCGAGGTGGGTGATGTGGTGGTCTTTTCGTCCCTGCTTATCCACGAATCCGGTAACAACATAACGGACAAGCCCAGGTGGTCTTGTCATTTCAGGTATAATGACATGAAGGATAAAAGCTTCATATCCAGAGGCTATCCCAATCCCTATTTGTATAAACCCATTGAAGAATTGGTGACTTCAGGATTCCCTGAAGCACATCATGTAAAATCCGACCTGCAATTTGGAACAGAAAGAGCATAAAGAGATAGACGTCAGAGGAACTTCTTTCAGCCTGTACACCTATACCAGAAATCTGGAATTGTGTGCGCGCATGAATTATGAGACAGAGGTACTCGACTTCATTGACAGAATCGAACCGGGAGCTGTGATGTACGACCTTGGTGCATGTGAAGGGCGATTTGGGATCTATGCCGCAAAAAAGAACGTAAGGGTTCACGCCTTTGAGCCGGACAAATACAACTTCAAAGTACTAAGGGAAAACCAGGAGCTCAATCAACTGGGGCCTGAACTTCACCTGCACAATGTAGCTTTGGGAAGCCATCGGCACCAAGGCAAAATGATGGTCGGACAGCCGTGGGAAGGCGGACATCAGAAGGTGGTAGTAGAAGAAGGTACCGGGCGGGCGGATCTGGCCTTCGAAGTTGCCGAATATGAAGAAATAGAAATCTGGGGCCTGGATCAGTTTTTGGCCGAAAACAAAGCTCCATTTCCTGATTACCTGAAGGTGGATATCGACGGTTCAGAAAAAGCCTTTATGGAAGGGGCAAAGCAGACCCTGGCCGATCCACGGATGAAATCGATCATGATAGAGTTGCAGGTTGACGATGAGTCATTTGAAGAGATCGTCGGTGGTTTAAACGAGGCAGGCTTACACGAGGTTGGTAGACAGCAAGTGCCAAATGAGGCTGGATTGTTCAATATAGAATACAGGAGAAATTTATGAGTGATCTGAGGCTTGTTTCTGTAGTTGTTCCTGTATACAACAATGCGGGTAGCCTCGAAGAAACCTGTAAGCGGGTGCTTGGTCTTTTCGACCGCCTCCAACTTCAGGTTGAACTCATTTTTGTGAATGACGGTTCGAGTGACGATTCCATGCAGGAACTACTTCGGATTCACGGCGGGAATGGCCGTGTCAAGGTTCTCGACTTTTCAAGAAATTTTGGTCAAATTCCCGCAATTGCTGCGGGTGTAAGGCATTCCAAGGGTGATGTGGTGATCAGCGTGTCTGCGGATTTGCAGGACCCCATCGATCTTATGGAGAATATGATCCAGCATCACAGGGATGGAAAGGATATTGTCATCGCTTATCGTGAAGCGCGTCAAGAAGGATTTATCAAGAAACTCACTTCGCGCATTTACTTCTCCATGGTAAGGTACCATGTGAAAAAGGATATTCCAACCGGCGGATTCGATTATTTCCTTCTAAGCCGCTCTGCGGCAGACGCACTCAATTTGATCAATGACCGGATTCGCGGCCTTCACTTCGACATTCTCTCCTTGGGGTTTGAGGTTACATATGTGCCCTACGAGAGGCAGAAAAGGGAACATGGTAAGAGTCAGTATTCCTTTTTCAAAAGGCTCAATGATTTTATCAATGCCTTTATAAGCATTTCATACCTTCCCATTCGCATGATCATGTGGGTGGGATTCAGCTTTGCGTTGATAGGTTTTTTATATGCTATTTCCATCACCTATGCATGGTTGAAAGGTTATGTTCCCTTCGAAGGATGGGCTCCGATCATGGTGCTCATACTCATTACCGGTGGCCTGACCATGATGATGCTCGGCATTATCGGCGAATATATCTGGCGTATCTATGAGGAAACCAAGGAACGGCCTCGCTATATCATCAAAAAGATCTACGACTAAGTGAAGCTCTTCTTTGTCCAGTTTTTTCGATACGGGATTGTTGGCTTCATAAATTTTCTGACCTCACTGGTACTCTACCTTATCCTGTTAGAGTACTTCTTGGTGAGATACGAGATCGCGTTTACCGTGACGTGGATTTACGGAATCCTCCTTACCTATATCATCAACTTTATTTGGGTATTTAAACCGGAGGATAAACTCGAATTCCGGAGGCGATTTCCAAAGTACTTTGCAGTATACGCCACCAGTTATCTGATCAACATTGGCCTCCTGAAATGGCTAGTCGATTCATATGACCTCGATCCATTTTGGACGCAGTTTTTCATCCTGCCCCTGGTCGTTTTGATCAACTTCTTTGGATTTAAGTATTGGAGCTTAAAGTGAATAAGCAGTTTGTCATATTGCTCTTTGTCCTTTTGGGTGTTCGGGTGGCGATCTCAGGATTTGACATACCCAGTGTTAGAATTACCGAACATACGGAGACGGATCAATACTATTATGGACTGCCTGCAACCAATATGGCAACATATAGTAGCTGGTACAGCCCTTACCCACCAGGGGAAGAAAATCTGCGAATCCTTTTTGATGTCTTTCTCAATATATGGACACTTCCTTTTTTGTGGATTTTTGGATTATCGTTCTTCTCCTTTAAGCTACCTGCGATTCTTTTATCCCTGCTGGCGTTATGGCTTTTTTACAAAGTTGTTCAGCGTCATCTTTCGAACGAAGTTGCCGCGATACTCACTGGTTTCTTCGGGCTGGAATTTATGTTTTTGGTGACGTCTACTGTCCAGAACCCAACCGTCTATTCTGTATTTGTTTCAGTGATCGCAATGTGGTTGATACATCGCTGGTTGCAATCTGATAACAACTCAAGAGATTCGTTTTGGCTGGGTGTTTTCTCGATGGCTATTGTACTGTTGGTATATGTATTCAATGCATATCTGGCTGCTGCAATCGGAGCATTCATACTTGTGAGGTCAATCATGGAACACAGGTATAAATCTGTTTTGCTCTATGCGGGTGGAGCGGGAGCCGGTCTTCTGCTTTGTACATTTATTACATGGATCCTTTTTGATAAAACCATCTTCGATTTATACGCCAATCTCGAGACGTTTTCGGGAGGGGGTCAGCTCAGGGTGGCCGACCAATTGGAAGTGCCACTAGTGACCAAAATAAAGACCCTGATTGGGGGATTTTTCCTTATCAATGTCTTTCGGTTCAATCTGTTTTTAATACCGGTATTTATTCTTACACTGGTATGGTCCGTTTTGAGGTTCCGGTCATCGGGATGGGCTTTGTTCTACCTAATGCTGTTCATTATGGTAGATGTCCAAACCTTCTTTGAACCATTACATGCGCAGAAAAAACTGACAGTCTTACTGCCATTTTTCCTACATGGTGGATACCTGTCCATTCGCGATTTGATTCAAAACTCTGCAAGCAGACGGGCATCATTCATAGTTCTTAGTGCTTTGGTCGTAGGACTTCTATTTGGACTTTATTCATGGAATATCACAACTTCTGATTGGTACGAAGCGGAGCGATGGGGAGGCAATACTCCCACCTGGTTTAATATGATCAATGTGATCGTCTTGTTTATCGCTGTGGCAATATTCGCCCTCCGTTGGCAGTGGAATTGGTTTAGGCAATGGACGCTATTCCTCCTCCTGATTCCATCCCTTTCCCTGACTTGGTATTACTATGGTTTAAATGGAACGAGTAAAATGCGGTCGATGGAACTTTCGGAAGATATCAAGGCAAATCCGGCTATGGCAGGGGATTATGTTGAAACCTTGGCCATACATGGCGCTAGTCCGGCATTCCCTTCGTATCTGACAAACAACCTTGGTGAGGATGGCTACGAAAGTGCTTTGATCGACAGTGTTGAATCTGGTTCGGTTCAGTCCCTGTGTTTTATCAGGAATAAAGCGTTCAAACAAGGTTATGATTTCGAGAGCCGCATGATGAACGATGAAGTACGGGACATCGGGGACCTTATGTTGGAGACTACTTCCAAGACCGTTTTGGTGGATCAAATTGTTGAGATCAGTCAGGGTAAGGAACTTTATCTGGGGGTAGTGCGAGATCGTTGAATTATTCTTGCAATGGCTGAAAATCACATGATATTTTGTCCTTAGTTTGTTCTGCCAACATAAACTATAAGCATGTTCATCATTTCCGAAATATTCCCACAGCATGGTGGCTCCCTCGAGGTTGCAGAGCAAATGATTCTGCAGTCAAAAATGGCCGGAGCAGATGCCATCAAAGTTCAACTCTATACGGCAGATCAATTCGGATCTGAGAGGGCTTATCTTGAACTTGATATCGATGGGCTGCGCAGGCTTCGTGACTATGCCGACAACCTGTGCATTCCACTTTTTGGAACGCCATTTACCATGGATCGTTTGGATTGGTGTATGGAACTGGAACTTCCCTACCTCAAGGTAGCGGCTAGAATGCATCGTGAATCTCCGGACTTGGTGGCCAAAATCATGGAGCAGAACGTACCGACATTTGTTTCGATTCCTTCGGATCTCAACCCGGACGAAGTGCCTAAATTCGACCACGCAACTTATCTGCATTGCATTGTGAAGTACCCGACAAGGTTAGACGAATTTGAAATTCCAGATTTCTCAGCCTCCGTGTTTGAAGGTGTTTCAGATCATTCGATTGGTATTTCGGGAGCCATATACGCTGCAGCACATGGGGCCAGGTACCTGGAAAAGCACTATACCACTAGCCATGGAATGCAATATGCCACAGAGCAGGCTCATGTTGGGTCCATGGACTTTGAGCAACTGAAGATGATCAAAAACATCACCAGCGAGATGGAGCGGATCGGCTCAAGTTTGTAGCAATTCATTAGGCTGTGCTCTGGTATTGGCTCAAGTATGTAATCCACTTCAAGCGGCTCTATTTCTTTCGAAACGACCGGGGACAACTAGTTCTCAAAAACCTCTTTGACTTCCTAACCTATCGTGTTTTCGCTGGGGCAGACAGAGACTTCTTCATCGTCCTCAAGATGTGGAAAAGAGGTATTGGTCGAATGCTTAGACCGTCTGAGGCATTCCGGAAAGTGGACCAAAATGGAACATACGCTATACTCGATGGTACTTTCAATTTTTTTGAAATGGAGTCGACGCACATCGAGAAAATAGTTGGGAGTAAGCCCCGGGTTTTTATCGCTCGCGAGCAAATTTTGTCCTCTGGGGGATTCCTAACGCGGTTCTTTCGAATCCTGTTGTACAGCTTTCAGTCACTCTTCCTTGTTTTTATGAGCTTGTCGGCCAAACGAGATCGATGGGCATTGCTGGGGATACAGGCAGTTGAAACTGCACTGCTGGCAAAAAAACTCAAGCGTCTGGGAGTAAACAGGGTTTACGATTACATACCCTACGAAACGGATTCCAATCTGATGTCGATGTTCCTCTCCAGGCAGGGAATAAGCATGACCAAAATTCCATCCCCTGGACCCTTGACAACGCACAATAGCATTGTGATCTCAGATGAACTGTGGTTGTGCAATCCGTATCAGAAATACGAATACGACGGACTATTACAAAAT
Organism: Salibacteraceae bacterium; assembly: GCA_965267285.1. Taxonomy (GTDB): domain Bacteria; phylum Bacteroidota; class Bacteroidia; order Flavobacteriales_G; family Salibacteraceae; genus UBA4419. The sequence continues at coordinate 644,246 of OZ253948.1, forward strand.
GGGACCATCCAGGTCAATAGTATGGCATTGAAGCCTCAGGAGAATGCATTCGAATTACTTAAGAAAAAGAAGACCATCAGTTCAAAAGGGTCTTCCATTGCGTTTTACTCTCATGGTAGCTGGCTTCGAAAGTCAGAACACCATAGCGACGACGGTTTGAATATTTACGAAACCGAACAGATGGTGATGGATTTGCTCGGCAGGTATGCCAAAAACAAAGACACGGTCATTGAAGTGTATCCACACCCAAGGGAGAAGAAGAACATGGAAGAGACCAAATCACATTACCAGGAAATGCTCGGTGATGCCGTGGTCATTCATGGTTCAGATATACGAACTGACGAGCAATTCGGAAGAAATGACCTTGCCATTGTTGCCTTTTCCACCATCCTGTATGACCGGCTCTTTTCAGGGTACAAAACGATCGTAGGTGCCCTGCCGCAAAAGGACTTTCCCGAACCGGAGTCCCCCTTGGGTGCAATTCGTTTTGAGAATGCAAATGAATTGGAAGCACTCATCGCTACATCATTGAACGATTCTGTTGATGAATTCTTCGAAAGACATACGCTTGAAGGCTTTCGCTATACTTTCTTTGACGAAACAAAAGATGCGTGAGTATAGTCGTTGTTGATTACAAGCTGGGCAATTACAAGTCTGTCCAGAACATGCTGAAAAAGATTGGGGCGAAGTCCATCCTATCTGCGGATCACCAGGATATACTGAGTGCAGAAAAGCTCATCCTTCCAGGTATCGGGAACTTTGACCAGGGAATGCGGAATTTGCATCAATATGACCTCATTGACGTCCTGAACGAGGCAGTTCTTGAAAAGAACATTCCAATCCTGGGGATCTGTATGGGATTCCAACTTATGCTTGAATCAAGTGAGGAAAGTGAGAGGCCAGGATTGGGATGGATCAAGGGAGGTGTGAAAAAGTTTGAATTCGATAGCGATCAATTCAAAATTCCACATGTCGGTTGGAACGATGTCTCATTTGCGAAAAACATGGATTTTGAGTCCGGATATCCGGAATTGCCGAGGTTTTATTTTTCGCATTCCTATTACGTGTCAAATACCGAATCTGGAGACACTTTTGTTCAATGCGATTACGGCGGGAAATTCACGGCTGGTGTACAAAAGGGAAACATTATGGGTGTTCAGTTTCACCCTGAGAAAAGTCATATTTTTGGCATGACTTTTTTGAAACATTTCATCGCATCGTAGTTGGGAAATTTTCGTCTTATCCCCATACTTTCCACTATTGACAATAAGCTCGTCAAAACCTTAGGATTTAAGGATCCCAAATACCTCGGTGATCCGATCAATGCATTGAAAATCTTCAACGACAAATATGTCGACGAGCTTGTGATTAGCGATATACGCAGGAGTAGTACAGGAGCATCGGAACCGAATTACGAACTCATTGAAAATGTAGCTAATGAAGCCTTTATGCCATTGGCCTATGCCGGAGGCATTGGTTCACTTGAGCAGGCAAAGAAGGTTTTTGATCTGGGTATTGAAAAGGTAGTGATCAACTCTGCGGCTTTTACGGATTTGGATCTGATCACTTCGATTGGAAACATGGCCGGAAACCAAAGCGTGGTTGTTTCAATTGACGTTGGTAAGAACTGGCTTGGAAAGAGAAAACTCTTCACGCGTTCAGGAAAAAATGCCGTCAAGGGGGGATTGGACGAATGGATTCCGCGCTTCGAATCGGCAGGGGCAGGAGAGATATTCCTGCATTCCATTTCGTCAGAAGGCACCTTCAAAGGGCTGGATAGAACCCTCTGCCTGGAAGCTGTCGGGATTGCCTCAGTACCTGTGATTGCAGCTGGAGGGTGCATCGACTTGGCCGATGCCGAGCAATGTGTTGCGGAAACCGGCATTCATGCGGTGGCGGCGTCGAGCATGATGGTTTTTCAAAAAAGGGATAGAGATTCAATATTGATAAGTTACCCAAGAAAACTAGGGGCAGCATAATGGCGAGCGAAAAATTGGAATGTAATCACTGCGTCTTGACATCGGACGACGACCGGGATCTCACTTTGAATGAAGAAGGCGTATGCAATTACTGTACGTCGTTTGAAGAGCAGTACGTCAAAAACGCTCTAACCGAAGAAAAGAAGCAAGCCAAGCTCGAAGCGCGCTTGAACGAGATCAAATCATACGGCAAGGGCAAACAATATGATTGCATTATAGGTGTAAGTGGTGGTGTGGATAGTTCTTACCTCTGCTTGCTTGCGCATCGATGGGGACTCAAACCACTCCTGGTTCATTTCGACAATGGTTGGAACAGTGAGCTGGCTGTGCACAACATCAATAAGATCATAGAGCATACCGGGTTTGACCTTTTCACCTATGTAGTGGATTGGGAGGAGTTCAAGAACCTTCAGTTATCATTCATCAAAGCGTCGGTCATCGACTGGGAACTGCCAACGGATCACGGATTCTACGCCAGCTTATACAAACTCGCTTACAAAAAGCGGATCAAGTACATCCTGACAGGAGCCAATTACCAAACCGAGGCCATCTTGCCGAAACAAATGCGGTGGTCCAAAAAGGACCTGGCCAACATCGAAGACATTCACCGGAGCTTTGGGTCGATTCGGCTGAAGTCCTTCCCCAGACTTTCATTTTATCGCCTGTCCTGGTACGACTTTGTGGTTGGGTTCGACCGCTTTGATCCGCTCGAGTTAGTTCGATACGTGAAGGATGAGGCCAAGCAGGAGATCATTGAGAAGTTGGAGTGGAGGGATTATGGTGGCAAGCACTATGAGTCGTTTTTCACCAAGTTCTACCAAGGATACATCCTGCCAAATAAGTTCGGTGTGGACAAGCGTCGGGCGCACCTTTCAAACCTCATTTGCGCTGGCCAGATCAGCAGGGAAGAAGCGCTCGAAGAATTGAAGACGCCTCCGTACCCGGTGGATGACATCGAACAGGATATCGAATACTTCAATAAGAAAATGGGATTGACACGTGCTGAATTTGACGCCATCGTTGCTGCTGATGAGGTTCCCCATACACACTACAAGTCTTATGTGACGGGCCTTTGGCCTAAACATGAACGATTTATGAAGCGGATCAAACCCCTTACATCCGTCGCCAAAAAAGTAATTGGGAAATGACCGTATGTGCCATTCCGTTTTTAAAGTAGAAATTTGAGTCATGGTATCCCTCATCATCACCGCGTACAACTACGATCGATACATTGAAAGAGCGCTGCGCTCTGCAATGGAACAGAACTACGATCCCAGGAAGTACGAGATCATCGTGGTCAATGACAAAAGCACCGACAACACTGCCAAAATCCTCGACAATTTCGCAGATGTAGCGAGGATATTTAACCTGGATGAAAATGTCGGTTTAGCGGCAGCGAGAAACTTCGGCATTAAAAAAGCCCGGGGTCAATTTGTGATCTTCCTTGATGCCGACGACTATATCCATCACGACCTTATTTATGTGGAGCACCTGTTCCTTGAGCAAAACAGCAACCTTGATGCGGTGTCCACGGATTATTTTCTTGTGGATGAAAAAGGCAACCACCTCGAACATGTGGATGCCTCTGAAAAACCAATTGCATGCGGTATCATGTTCCGAAAGGACTACCTATTTGATATAGGCCTCTATGACGAGGATTTCCGTGCCAGGGAGGAAGAAGACCTCAGGTTCCGCTTCACCAAGAAGTTTGCGATCTACAACCTTCCTATCCCGCTATATCGATATAGGATGCACGAAAACAACCTCACCAAGGATGAGAAGGCCATGGATCATTTTGAGAAGGAACTAAAAAAGAAACACTCGTGAAGTACGCCTTCATCGGCCATACGGTAGGGGTGAAGTTGTGCCTGGAAAAGGCCATGGAACTGGGCGTGGAGGTTGCAGGTGTTTGGACGCACCCGAAGACAGATCACGCGGCTGATCTCGAGATCTTCGAAAAAAGGGCAGATCACTTTGGGGATTTCGCTTACGATGTTTTCGACATTACCAACGGCTATGGTGTCCCTTTGCATGAATACGAAGACCTGAATTCACAAGAGACTATCGACCAGATTAAATCTAGTGGGGTCAACGTGATCGTGACCATTGGATGCCGCGACATTCTAAAGGACAACTTCATCTCGAGTTTCGAATACTTGTTTAACCTGCATCCCTTTAATCTGCCCTATTTCAGAGGTGCAGGGATAGACTCCTGGTATATCCTGCAGGGACATTCGGGGTCGGATCAAAAAGCGATCGCCCATCAAATTGCCCATCGAATAGATGCGGGCAAAGTGTTGGCCACGGCTGAATATCACATAGATTCAGATGCGCGACCGCTGGACATTTTCAAGGCTAGAATTGTCAAACTGCCAGAGCTCTTTGAGTCGGTTGTGGACAAGCTGAAGGCGTCAGATTTTGATGGACCACAGCAAGATGAATCTGTCAGCGCGTACTACCCGAGACTCAACACGGATCGCGACGGACGTCTGGATATCTATGAATGGGATCGATCAGAACTGGAGCTCTTCGTACGGGCTTTCAGCTACCCTTATAAAGGAGCATGGATTGAGTACCTCGATCAGAAAATCCACATTCACGACATTCGATTCCACGATGCCACGCCACATCCATTTTCGTATGGGCTGGTTTTCCGAAAGTCCGACTCAAGTTTGTTTTGCTACGCACCTGGCAGTATCGTAGAGCTATCTACCCTTGAGCAGGACTATAATCCATTCGACCCTTCTGGTCTCAAAATCGGAAAATACATTTTGCGATGAGTAAGCACTTCCTAATTATCCAAGCCAGGATGGGTTCCTCAAGGTTGCCCGGAAAGGTGCTGATGTCCATTGAGGGAGAACCGCTCATCAAGAGAATGTACAACAGGCTTTCAGCATCCGAACAAATAGATGAAGTATTGATCGCAACAACGGATCAACCGACCGATGATTCATTGGTGGAGTACTTGGAGCAAAATGGAATCAAGAGCTTCAGGGGATCTGAAGACGATGTTTTGGATCGATATTATCAAGCGGCGAAGTCATTAAATCCTGAAAGGGAGGATGCCATTGTAAGGATTTGTGCCGACAACCCCCTGCACCATAAGGAAGTGCTGGATTTTGTCTTAGGCCGATTCGATGAGGGAGGATACGATTACTTCTCAAATTCAAATTATGAACCCGATTTCCTCGAGGATGGATATGACGTTGAAGTCTTCCGCTATTGGCTGCTGGAGAAGGCTTGGGCCGAGGCTACCTTGGCTTCGGATCGCGAGCACGTTTGCCCCTTCATGAAAAAACCGGATGAGTTTAAATGCGGTTGGGAGAAGTACCGAAAAGACTATCATTACAAGTTGTCTGTGGATACTGAAAATGACATGCGGGCAGTGGCTGAGATCTACAAATCATTGTATCCCTCAAACCATGATTTTGGAATCGACGAAGTGATGCAATTGGTGTCGGAGAGACCAGAAATACTAGAATTGAACAAGGACAGTGTAATCAATGCGGGTTATCACAAATCGTTAAAAGATGATTAAAGAAGGTATGAGTTTGCAAGAGATAACCAACTTCAAGAATTCGGATCTCTATCGGAACAAGATTCACGACTTAATCCCTGGAGGAGCGCACACGTATTCGAAGGGAGACGATCAATTTCCAGTCCTTTCGCCTGCAGCCATTACGCATGGGAAGGGATCACGATGTTGGGATATTGACGGCAACGAGTACATCGATACCTTGATGGGGCTCACATCCATTTCGTTAGGACATGCCTATGATCCAGTGCTCGACCGGGTAAAGCAGGAATTGGACAAAGGGGTGAACTTCTCGAGACCATCGATCATTGAGATGGAGATGGCAGAGAAATTTCTCTCCCTGGTTCCTCAACACGACAGAATCAAATTTTCCAAGAATGGCTCAGTGGCAACGACCGCAGCAGTAAAACTGTCCAGAGCGTATACCGGTAGAAATATCGTCGCCCGTCCGGCGGATCACCCGTTTTATAGCTACGACGATTGGTTTATCGGCTCAACAGATTGCGACTTCGGGGTGCCGGAAGAAATTAAGAACATGACCGTTACCTACAAGTCGGATTCATTGGAGGACTTGGAACGTATGTTCAACGAATATCCGGATCAAATAGCCTGCATCATTTCGGAGCCGGAGAAGTGGAATGAAATCCCTGATGGCTATTATCAGAAAGCAATTGATCTGGCTCACAAGCACGGTGCCCTTTGGATCATGGATGAGATGATCACGGGATTTAAGACCGACTTCCCAGGGAGCATTAAGAAATTCAATGCCGAGCCTGACATGGCGACTTGGGGCAAGGGAATTGCCAATGGGTTTTCGTTTTGTGCTCTGACTGGTAAAAAGGAAATCATGGATTACGGTGGCATCAAGCGGGAAGGCAAACCAAAAGTATTTTTGGTGTCTACCACGCATGGTGGAGAGACGCATGCCATAGCGGCCGGATTGGCTACAATTGAAATATTTGAGAACGAAGACGTGATCGGACACAATCATCGAATCGGTGATCGATTCATCCATGGGGTCAACCGAATTCTAGACGCTAGAAACCTACAAGACTATTTTGATCTTACCGGCTTCAACTGGAGTGTAGGACTCATCGTGAAGAATGCTCAAAAGGAGCCAGATATGTTCTTTCGCACGCTCTTTATGCAGGAAATGATCAAGCGAGGGGTATTGTATCAAGGCATCCTGTCTCCATGCTATTCGCATACCAATGAAGATATAGACCACATGCTTCAGGCATTCGACGAGAGTTGTGCAGTATTTGAGCAGGCCTTGGAATTGGGATATGAGCGATATTTGGTTGGTGATGAAATAAAACCTGTCTTCAGAAAGTACAATTGATATGACTAAGCGCACTACGGATCCATCAGCCATTGATTTCAAAGCAAAGTTTTCGCTGGAGGGCAAGACCATAATCATCACCGGTGCTTGTGGTTTGGTTGGACGAGCACTTTGTGAAGCCGTTGCTCAGTTTGGTGGTAATGTGGTAGTTGCGGACATTGATCAGGACAGCACAGATTCATTGGCCTCGGAATTAGCCGGGCGATATGGCATCAAAACTTTGGGCATTTCACTGGATGTCGCCAATAAATCAGCCGTTGTGGAATCCCTTTCCAAAGTCCTGGATTTTGAGGACAAGGTCGACGGATTGGTCAACGCCCACCAGAATAAGAGTCACTTGAAGTTTGAGCCATTCGAAGAAATTTCGGAAGACAATTGGGATACAGTTGTGAGCGTCAACCTAAAGGGGACCTTTTTGATGTGCCAGGTCTTCGGGTCCTGGATGGCCGAAAATGGAGGAGGGCGTATCGTCAATTTCCCTTCAACTTACTCTGTGGTCGCTCCAAACCAGAACCTATACAAGGGCACGTCACTTGGATGCCCTGCAGCTTATTCCGCGAGTAAGGGTGGCATCGATGCATTGTCGAGATACCTTGCCTCGTACTGGGCCGAGAAAGGAGTACACGTCAACATGGTTACACCGCATGGCGTGTGGAACAATCACGAAGACGCATTCGAAAAGAATTTCGCACAGTTTTCACCCCTGCAAAGGCTGAGCTACAACCACGAGGTGGCACCGGCCGTGATCTATTTGTTGTCTGAAGCCTCAAGTTACGTGACAGGAGACAATCTTTTGGTAGAAGGAGGGTGGACCGTTTGGTAGAAAGAAAATGAAGAGATTAACACATTACCTGGAAGACTATCTGCCCGGCAGGATTGAGGAGCCGTACATCATAGCCGAAGCAGGAGTAAACCACGAGGGTTCGATGGATCTTGCCAAGAGATTGATCGACGAGGCAGCTGAAGGAGGCGCTCATGCCATCAAATTTCAGACGTACAAAGCCGAGACCATTGCTTCGAAGGACAGCCCATACTACTGGGACATTTCGAAGGAGCCAACGAAGAGCCAGTACGAACTCTTCAAGAAGTACGACAAATTTTGGAAGGGCGAATACGAACAGCTCAAAAAGTATTGCGACGAGGTTGGTATTGAATTCATGAGCACGCCGTTTGACACCGCCTCTGCAGACTTTCTAAATGATCTAATGGATGTCTTCAAAATCAGCTCTTCTGATCTGACCAACCTTCCATTTATTGAATATCAATGTCAGTTTGACAAACCCATTATCCTGAGTACTGGGGCGAGCCATCTTTGGGAAATTCAAAGAGCAGTAGAAGTCATCGAAAAACATGGCAATCCTCTCTGCCTGATGCATTGTGTACTCAACTATCCAACACCAAATCCAAATGCACACCTGGGAATGATTTGGGATCTGATGGACAAGTTCCCTCAAGCCGTACCGGGTTACTCCGACCATACCCTTCCGCAGGGAATGGAAGTAGTCAAAACGGCTGTGCTATTGGGTGCCACCGTCATAGAAAAACACTTTACACACGATAAATCTCTTCCCGGAAACGATCATTACCATGCCATGGACAAAGAGGATCTCAAAAAATTCTGGGCAGATTGGGAGTTCCAGAAAGAAATTCTGGGTTCGTTTGAAATAGGTGCATTACCAGATGAAGAACCTGCGAGGCAAAACGCGCGCCGCAGTCTTGTCGCGGCTGTTGACATTGCTGAAGGTGCTAAGGTGAGGAGAGAGGATCTGACTTGGAAACGACCTGCCCATGGCATTAGCCCTGCTGACATGGCCAGTGTCATTGGCAAAAAGGCGAACCGTGCAATTCCGGAAGACACAGTCGTGAAATGGTCGATGCTCGATGACTGAAGACCTCGAAAAATACTTTGACCGACTTTGGCCGATTTGCAGAAGCATTTCTGGAAATGGACTGAGGCAGTCATTTCAAATTCTTCAGGAGCTCATTCCACTCGAACTAAAGGAATACGAATCTGGTCAAGAGGTCTTTGATTGGACTGTACCAAAGGAATGGAACATCAAGGATGCACATATCCTTGGCCCTGACGGAAAGAAATATGCTGATTTCCAGACCAACAATTTACATGTGGTCAATTATAGTATTCCTGTAGATGCCGAAATGGACTGGAATGAGTTGAGCTCTCATTTACACACCCTCACCGATATACCAGATGCCATTCCATACATCACCTCCTACTACAAAGAGAAGTGGGGTTTCTGCGTTTCACAGAACGTGTATGATTCCATGCCGAGAGAAGGAAAGTATAAGGTCATAATCGACAGTACACTCGGGGATGGTTCTGTAACAGTAGGGCAGTGCCTGCTCGAAGGAGAATCTGATCGAGAGATTCTGTTCTCATCGTACTTGTGTCATCCTAGTATGGCCAATAACGAGCTAAGTGGTCCGTTGGCGATGGCCTTTCTCTACAAGAAATTGGAGCAAATGGAGCAAAGGAAATTCTCCTATCGATTTGTACTTGCCCCGGAAACTATCGGCATACTTTGCTTCCTGTCTGATTGGGGCCAGCACTTGGCAGATCATTTGGATGCAGGCTATGTGATGACTTGCTGTGGCGATAGGGGCATGTTCAACTATAAACGATCTAAGGATGCAAATTCCATCGTCAATCGAGCTGCGGAGCACATATTAGAATTTGAGTACTCCCAATTTGGTGTTCGCGATTTCAGTGTTGGCGGTAGCGATGAGCGACAGTACTGCAGTCCGGGATTTAACTTGCCCGTGGGATCTATCATGAGAACACCGTATCAGGAATACCCCGAATACCATACTTCTCATGATGATAAGTCTTTGATGGATTTTGAGAATTTATCTGAGACCGTCGAACTCAGTTTCAAAGTGTGCCAGGCGCTGGAACTCAATGAAAATCCGAAAGGAACTGTTCTTTATGGAGAGCCCCAATTGGGCAAAAGAGGATTGTATCCTGATTCGATCAATCCTGCGGATAATAGGGTGGAACTACACAGAAAAATGCACCTCTTGTCATTTGCAGATGGTGATACCGAGATGCTTGAAATCGCGGAGCGACGTGGTGAAAGCGTATTGAATTACAAAGATCTGCTAAATGAAATGAGACAAGCTGGGATGATTGAATGAGCGAAGGCAAAAGCTTCAATTACCAGGAAATCAATGACTACGTCGAGCAGCGCGTTTCCGAAATTGGATATTCGCACCTTGAGGTTGCAGGGCACAACCTTTACAAGGTTGTCCAGCATGGACTGATTGATGTCAAGCTCAAACCATCGAGACCGGGCGTAAAAAAAGAGTGGGGTAAATCGCCCTGGCAATTCCAACTAATTCGCCGTTTGAAGGGACTCAAGAATTCTCCTCCACCGCTTTCTCGAGCACCGGAAGCAAGAGTTCTCATTTCCGATCCAGGGCCGCGATTAGAGCAGATTGGTGACAAATTCGTGTCCAAGCTGTTTCATAGAATGATCACTGAAGAGCTGGACAATGATGTAGTTTATGCCGTGGATAGCAAGGGAGATTTTCCCTATCCCCTACAACGGATCGACAAGCGCATGGCCGCCTTTGAGTTAAGAACCCTTCGGTCTTCAGAGATGAGTTATTATCGGGAAATCTTGCTTTTTCGAAGCACTTGGGACGGTTTAGGGTTGACCCAAGAAGAGCAGCAATGCATCGACTACTGGCTTATGGTGCATTTCGCGGAGTATTGCATGTACGGTCAGATGCTGGACGAGGTGAAGCCATCCAAATGCATGCTCGTCTGCCATTACCACAATGAGGGCCTGATTCAAGCTTGTCGGGAGCGCGGCATCGAAACGATTGATTGCCAGCACGGTTTGATCTCCGCCGAAGACTTATACTACTGTTATCCCGCATATGTGTCGGAATTCAAATCGAAGGCCCTCTTCTCTGACAAAATCTTCGTGTATGGAGAGTATTGGAAGCATAGGCTGCTCAATCAGGGAAATGAATTTGCCGAGCAGAGTATTGTCGTAAAGGGAGACTATTTCTACTATCCGGAAGCTGACGTCTCAGCATCCGAGTTCAAAGATCTTAAATCACAATACGAATCCGTTGTCCTCATCACAACTCAAACATGGATGGTCAAAGCTTACTGTGATTATGTGGATGATTTACTCAAAATGGATGGTTCGGATAAACGGTGCTTCCTGGTGAAAATTCATCCGCGAAATGATGTCCGGGAATACGAACAAATCCTCTATTACGAAAATGTCATTGTCACCAAGGCGGACCTCAATCTATGCTTTGAGGTAAGTGACATTCACATCTCTATCTATTCCACTACACTCTTCGACGCCCTCAAATTTCCGGGCTTGATCAACTATACATTGTTCCACCCCAGCGCTGTTCAATATGCGGAAGAGATGGCGCGCGATGGAATTGCCGCCCCACTCGGGATGAGCGAGGTTCCCTGGGAGAAGGAATACTCCGGCAGCGATGTTGATCCGGAAAAGTTTTACGCAGTCTACCAACCGGTAGGCAAGAAGGCAGTTTAATCTATCTTCGTCCTTGTCAAATACCTTGACTTGAGAATCCTTTATTTATCGACCAATCCAAACATTCATCATACCCATCCAACGGGGTACGGTAGGCATATGTCGGAAATGATCGAGGCATTCAGGAGGCTTGGTCACGAGGTTGAGATATACGAGTACAACTTGGGCCAATCATCGCAAAACGAACCTAAGGCGGGGGGGATAAAATCCTTTCTAAAAGGCGCGGTGCCCGAAGTGGTATGGGGAACCTTGCGCGATTACCGCTATCTCAAATCCCATGCGGCCCACCGTGCTGCAATTGCAAAGCGGATTCGGAAGTTTCAACCCGATATTGTGTATGAAAGAGCGCACTACCTCAGCAGTGTAGGCGTGAGGTTGGCGAAGGCCAACAATATTCCCCATCTCCTCGAAATCAATGCACCGTTTCCCGAGGAAAAAAGAAATATGGAGGGATCGTCTTTCATCGACGTAGTTCCGGAATTGAAAAATATTCTCTCCATGACCTCCAGGGTAGTCTGTGTATCGACCAACCTCAAGGAGTATTTTGTTGACTACGTGGAGGCCGATCCTGGCAAGTTTCACATTGAGCCGAATGGGGTGAATATTGGGTCATTTATTTCCCGACCGGAACTGACTGCGGAAATCCAATCGAAATTTGCTTTGAGGGAAAGCTTTGTATTTGGATTTGTGGGGTCAGTATTCCCATACCACGGTGTGGACATACTTGTGAAGTCTTTTGCATCGGTTAGGGAAAAGTACCCTGCTGTGAAGCTTTTGATTGTAGGTGACGGTATGCTCAATGAGTCTCGGGGTTTGGCTAAGTCGCACGGGGTTGAAAACGACGTGCATTTCACCGGACCCGTTGATCCAAAAGAGGTTGCGAGCTATATCCAGGCTATGGATGCCTGCGTCATGGCGGATTCCAATGTTTATGGATCGCCTGTGAAACTGTTTGAATACGGTGCCTTGGCTAAACCTATTATTGCTCCAAATAAAGGGCCTGTTACCGAAGTTTTCGAAGATGGGGTTTCGGCACTCATCACCGATGCCGACAAGGATGCACTGACCAAATGCATGTTGAGGCTGATTGAAAACAAAGATCTTTGCGGGCGAATAGGACAAGGGGCATTGGATGTTGCAAATGCCAACGATTGGCAAGTAAAAGCTGAACGAACCCTGTCTTTAGTAGAGCTATGAAAATACTCTTGATTACAGATGGAATTACACCTTTCGTAATGGGAGGAATGCAGCGGCACTCGTTCAATTTGTGGAGGTCGTTGATCGAGGTTGGCCATGAAGTTGATTTGGTCCACCTCACGCAGGATGCACCCATTTCCGATCAAGACGTCCGGGGTTTGCTACCTCAGGGATTGAAAGCCGGGAAAATTCACTGTGTCTCATTTGAGGATGCCGGAAAGCTTCCCGGGCACTATGTAAGGGCGTCAAAGGGCTATTCCAAATCGTGTTATCGGGTTGTGAAGCCCGATCTTCCGTCTTACGATTTTATCTATGCTAAAGGTTTTACCGCTTTTCACATTATCAAGAGGAAGGAAGAACTTGGGATCGAGGCGCCGATCATCACAATGCTTCATGGGTATGAAATGTTCCAGGACAATTCGGGCATTGTTCAGAGTATTAAAAAGGGAATTCTACGCCCGATAGCCAGGAAGGTTATGAAGGGTTCTGACATCCTGATTTCCTACGGTGGTCGAATTACCGATTTGCTACTCGGACTTGGTGTTCCACCCGAAAAGATCATGGAAAATCATGGGGGCATTGGCTCTGAATGGTTACGCGCGGAAACCAAAAAGGTAGGAACGAAACCAAAATTCCTTTTCGTTGGACGGAACGAAAAGCGAAAGGGTGCAGACGAACTCATACAAGCCCTGGACGGGATTGAAGCACCAATAACGATAGGATTTCTTGGGCCTTGGGAAAACATCGAATTGCCCCAAAGACATGAGGTAAGCTTCTTTGGATCGATGTCGGACCCAAAGGAAATCATGGAGGTATATGACCAACACGACATCCTGCTTTGCCCGAGCCATTCGGAGGGAATGCCCAATGTCATCATGGAAGCAATGGGTAGAGGATTGGCCGTCATTGCCACCGACGTTGGAGCGTCACTGCTCTTGGTTGATGGGTCGAACGGGGCGCTTATCAAGCCCAAGGATGTTGACGAACTAATGGGTGAGATTCGGAGAATGTCAGCTCTTCCTTCGGAGGAGATTGAGCAGCTTCAGGCCGCTTCAAGGGAAAAAATCGAATCATTCGTCTGGCCCGAACCCGCCAGACTTCTTCTAAAATCGCTTGCGACGTGAAGGAGTATATGAGGGAGTATATGAGTTTTTACATCCTGGTGGGTATCACTGTGGCGGCAGGCCTAGTGGGTAACGCGGTTGGCCTTGGTGTCTCTCTCGTAGGTTATGCCTTCCTGTTGTACAAACGGGAATACACCTTGCTTCTCTTTTACTACTACGTGATTATCTTATTGAGCGACTCTTTCGATCTGTTTCCATTTGCTGTTCAGGCCAAACCTATCATCTCCCTGCTGACCTTTGTGATTGGCATAGTGCTCTATACCAAGGCCAAGGTTCCCTATAAGATGCCCACCCTGGCCATGATCCCGTTCTTTCTCATTGCCGTGGTTGCGCTCTTCTTCAATCCCAACCTGGAGATGTCCATCCAAAAAACCCTATCCTACATCTTGATATTTTTCGGTATGCCGGGTTTCTTTTTGTACGATTATCACAAGAGGGGAGACAAGGTTGCCAAGGATTGGATACTCTTCTTCTTTGTGATTTTCATAGCGAGTTTCATCCTTCGTGTGTTCCTGCCTGAATATGGGGTGAAGGCGGAAAGACTTAGCGGGATATTTGGCAATCCCAATGGTTTTGGACTTTTCCTGATCGTATCATTCTTGTTCTATCAATTTACGATGGGAAGCAAGCTGGTACAGTTCTCAAAAAACCTACGGAGGGCGATGGAAATAAGCTTCATTCTGGCCTTACTCCTGACCCAGTCAAGAAATGCCATTGCGGTATTCCTGCTATTCTATGTCTTCAAGGCAATATATGCACGGTCGCAGATCTCGGGGTGGATACTATTCATCATCATCCTCGGTTCCTATTCTTTTATTCTGACACAAATTCCAAAGTGGATTGTCGCATTGGGCCTGGAGGAATTCTTTCGGCTGGAAACCTTGGAAGAAGGGTCGGGTAGGCTTGTTGCATGGGATTTTGCCTGGGAGAATATTCAGAAGAATTTCTTCATTGGGAGCGGAATATCCTATACTGAATTCCTCTATCGAAAGTACTATGTATACCTCTCAACACTTGGTCACCAGGGTAATGCGCACAATACTTTCCTCACCGTTTGGCTCGATACCGGACTGGTTGGTTTGATAGCCTTTATCGGTGGAATTTTGGCCATTTTTTTGAGGGCCGCACGCAAGTCGCCTTTGGCAATCCCTATCCTCTTTGCCTTACTTTTTTCGATGAATTTTGAGTCCTGGCTGAGTGCTTCCCTGAACCCATTTACGACCGTATTTCTTTTTATCATTGTGCTCCTGTCCTTGGAACATAAAACAAAGAAAAACGACAGTGCCATCTCCCCAGAAAAGTCAGCCTAGAATTCTCTTTCTCCACACCGAATTATCAAGCTACTTTCTTTCGACACTTTCTGATCTCACCAGGGAAAATGTGTCGATCACCGTGGTCCACTGGCCAATCAATCCAGAGGCTCCTTTCAAATTTGAGTCAACGCCTGAGGGCGTACAATTGATCAACAAAGTCGGACTCGAGGAGGGTAAATTGGCAGAACTCATACACAACGCGCAGCTCATCCTATGCTCCGGCTGGATTGATAGGGATTACGTGGCTGCATTGAGGGACAAAGGCGTTTCCGCAACCAAAGTACTCACTATGGACAACCAATGGCACGGTGGTGTGAGACAAAACATGGCCCGCCTGGTAGCCAGGCTGACCCTGCTTAAATACTTTGACTTTATTTGGGTTCCGGGCGAACCCCAGGCCAAATACGCCAGAAAATTGGGGTTTGACGATGAGCAGATCATGTTGGGTTACTACTCAGCGGATGTTGCTTACCACAACGCGCTTTACGAAAAATTTGCAGCCGAAAAGAGGAAAAGATATCCGCACTCATTCCTTTTTGTTGGCCGATATGTTGAGGAGAAGGGCATTGACCTGCTCGTAGACAGTTTCAAAAAACTCAAGAAGGAAACAAACTGCGATTGGAAATTATACTGCTGTGGCACAGGACCTTTGGTGGGAGAATATCAAAGCGAAGGTGATATCTACCATTTGGGTTTTGTTCAGCCACACGAAATGGAATCCGTGGTGGAAAAAGCCGGGGTATTTGTCCTGCCAAGCCGATTCGAACCTTGGGGTCTGGTTGTACATGAATTTGCCGCTGCAGGATTACCAATGATCGTGTCGTCTGCCGCTGGTTCATCTGATATATTTGTTGGCGACGACAATGGGTGGGTGGTTAAACCAAATTCCGCCTTGGAATTGTATGAAGCCATGCTCCAGGCCACCCAAAGGAAAGACGACGAATTGATAGAAATGTCGAAAAAAAGCAACGAGAGGGGAGGGCAAATTACACCTTCGTCCTGGACGGAGAAAATTCTCTCTTTACTGAATTGATGAAAAGGCAAATACTTGTAACCGGAGGGGCAGGAAATATTGGGAGCGCATTGGTGCAAGGCCTGCTAAAGGATCCCCGAAATGAGGTGACCATTGTCGACAACCTCATCACCGGATCTCGAGAGAAGCTTCCAACCGAAGAGACAGGTGGATGGAATTTCGTTGAGTGCGATGTCAACATCTATGAGGATTTTTCAAAAGTATTCCATGACCGAGAGTTCGACTTTGCCTTTCACTATGCCGCCCTTGTGGGTGTGGAGCGAACGCAAGCCAACCCGCTCATGGTGCTTCAGGATATAGAAGGCATCAAAAACGTGCTTAATCTTTCGATCAATTCAAAGGTTCAAAGAGTATTTTTTTCTTCATCGTCAGAAGTCTATGGAGAACCTGTTGAGATCCCGCAGCACGAGGAGAGGACACCGCTCAATTCGCGCGTGCCATACGCTGTGGTAAAAAACGTGGCAGAGTCATTTTTCAAAACCTATCATACCGAATTTGGCCTGAATTATACCGTCTTCAGATTCTTTAATACCTATGGGCCCCATCAAAGTGAGGATTTTGTGATCATCAAATTCTTAAAGGCTGCGTTGAAGGGTGAGGACATCACCATATATGGCGACGGACTGCAATCAAGGACTTTCTGTTATGTGGACGACAACGTGGAGGCCTGTTTGAGAGCATTTTATGGGGATCAGTTTGTAAACGATACGGTCAACATTGGTGGTGACATCATTTGGCCGATCCTTGATGTAGCCAAATTGGTTATTGAAGTCACAGGCTCCGATTCCAAAATTGTGCACCTCCCTCCACTGGAAGAAGGAGATATGACCAGGCGACAACCCGACAACGCCAAGATGAAACAATTGCTGGGCAGGGATTTGCTTGACCTGCGTTCGGGAATCGAGAAATTGCTGCAATCCGATAAGCTTCTGTAATGTGCGGTATATGTGGCATACACAGTACCCAGATGGATGCTCAAAGATTGGCCGATCATGGAAGGCTAATGCGAAATGAATTGAAACATCGCGGACCGGAGGCAGAGGGTGAATACCTTGGAGATACCATATACCTGGGCCATCGAAGGCTTAAGATCATCGACACTTCTGATGAGGCCAATCAGCCACAGCGAACATCAGATGGCCGATATGAACTCGTTTTCAACGGTGAGATATACAACTTCCGCGACATCAAAGCGCAATTGGGGGAATATACTTTCCACACCCAAAGCGACACCGAAGTATTGCTGGCAGCTTATCAGAAGTGGGGAAAGGATGCCCTTGGCAAATTGGAAGGCATGTATGCCTTTGCCATCGTTGATACGCATGAGGATAAACTCTTTATTGCCCGGGATAGGCTTGGGATAAAACCACTGTACTATCATGAGCAAAATGGTTCCTTGTATTTCTCGTCAGAAATCAGATCGCTACTAAAGGTAGGATGGATTCAACCCAAATTGAATCGCGCTGCATTACCAGAATACATTCAGTATCAAACCGTAAATGCTCCAAACACACTGATTGAGGATGTTTATATGCTACCCCCGGGACACTACATGGAGGTAGGGGAGGATGTTGAGATTCGCCCCTATTGGGAACTGCCGACCGAAGGCATCAAGGAAGATCGATCGGATGCTGTTGACAAGGTTCGAGCGCTATTGTTCGACGCGGTGGAAAAGCGCCTTGTATCAGATGTCCCGTTTGGTGCATTCCTTTCAGGTGGCATCGATTCCTCCTCTATCGTCGCAATCATGTCGGAGGTGATGGCTGTGCGCCCTTCCACCTTTTCGGTGGTGTTTGACGAAGCCGATTACTCAGAACAAGCGTATTCGGATATGATCGCTAAGAAGTACAACACGGATCATCATCAGGTGTTTCTGAAGGCTGAGAATTTCCTTGAGCTTGTTCCCGATGCTCTGGATGCATTTGATCATCCAAGCGGTGATGGTCCCAATACCTATGTTGTTTCTCAGGCGTGTAAGAATTCCGGATTGACCGTTGCGCTTTCCGGATTAGGAGGCGACGAGTTATTTGCTGGTTACCCATTCTTTAAGCAGATTCTGCAAATAAAGCAATCCAGGCTGCGCAAGGCATTGCCTTCGACCTGGCGAACGGTTTTGGTCAATATCCTAAGTATGTACATGAAGGGAGCGAGGGGTGAGAAACTAAAGGAGTTGATGTCGATAGGCAACTATACGGCAGATCTTCATGCCATTTTTCGCAAAGTTTGGACCGACGATATGCTGAGGCATTTGGACATGGACCCTGCAGAAGTTGGTAATATCACCAGCGAAAAGCTCGGCACCATTGGAACGATATCTCAACGTGATATCACTACGTATATGCAAAATGTCCTGCTCAGGGATGCGGATCAAATGAGCATGGCCCACGCACTTGAGATTCGTGTACCCTTCCTCGATTATCGATTGGTGGAATACGTGATGTCCCTTCCGGATGATGTCAAGTATCCGCACACCCCTAAGAAGTTATTGGTGGATGCCATGGGAGATCTTTTGCCTGCAGAACTTGTGAATCGCAAGAAGATGGGTTTTGTGCTTCCATGGGAGCACTGGATGAAATACGAATTAAAGGCCAAATGTGAGACAGGTCTTGGATATCTCAAATCGGTCGGAGTGATGGATGAGGGTCACATCGATGAAGCTTGGAGCGCATTCCTCAAGGGTTCTACAAAATACACGTGGTCAAGGCTCTGGCATTTGGTGGTACTCGGCTATTGGATGGAAAAGAATGGAATCAGTTAAACCAAGTGTACTCATTGTGGCGCAATGGTATGAACCGGCTTACAAGGCCGGTGGGCCTATCCGGTCGGTAGTAAACCTTGTGGAGCAGCTCAAGGACCACTTGGATGTTTGGGTCCTTACCGGGAGCAAAGATTTGGGTGAATCTGAAGACCTGGATGTGGAGACGAACAACTGGATCGAAAAGGGTGGAGCAAGGCTGTTTTATGCTTCATCGGATTCCGTTGCGAGGGCCGAATTTGAGCGAGTAGTCAAGGGAAGTCACTTTTCCAGTGTATACCTCAATAGTCTTTTTTCACCGACATATACACTTTATCCGCTTCGGGCTCTTAAACGAATCCAACCAAAGCCTACGGTTGTACTAGCTCCTCGCGGGATGTTGAGTGAAGCGGCTCTCAAAATCAAGCGGCTCAAGAAGCGCTTGTTCTTTTCATATGCCAAATTCTCCAATCTCTTTCAGGGAGTGGTTTGGCATGCGACCGATGAAAAAGAGAGAAACGAGATCATCAAGGGGATAAATCCCAGCACACCAATTGTTGTTGCCCCCAATCTGATGAAACCATTCGTTCGAGAACCCCTCCACAGAATGGGCCTGGCACCTGTTCAGTTCTGTTTTGTGGGTAGAATTGCGCCAATCAAGAATCTGGACTTTTTGATCCGCCAATTCGAAGGCCTCGATCCAGGTAAGTATGTGTTCCAGCTCTTTGGGCCGATTGAGGATGAGGTGTATTTCAATACTTGCAAAAAAACAGCAGTGGAATTAAACGTATCGATGAAGTACTTGGGTGAAGGCCCTCCTCAAAAGGTAAGTGAATTGATCAAGCAAAGTCACTTCCTGGTTTTGCCTTCGAAGAGTGAAAACTTTGGGCATGTGGTGGTCGAAGCCTGGTCGTATGGGGTGCCCGTCATTATATCGGACAAAACACCATGGCGAGGATTAGCGGCAAAACAGATTGGGTGGGACCTTGCTCTTGAGGAGGAATCCTGGCGCACGGTGCTAGGGCATTGCCTTGAGATGCCGGATAGGGAATACGAGGATTGTGTAGAAAATTGTTTTTCATTTGCTCAAGAGCTATCCACTGACCCGAAGTCTGTGGAGGCCTATATACAGATGTTTACGGATCATGGGTGAAGTAAGACTGGACAAGTACAACAATTCCTGGTATAAACCGGGCAGCAATGTCTTGGTAAGAGGAATATGGTATTTGGTGAATCATGCATTTGTAAACGCCTATTGGTTACCCTTTTCGGGATTGAAAACCGGCATTTTAAGGTTGTTTGGGGCACGTATTGGAAAAGGGGTGGTGATCAAACCCAAGGTCAATATCAAATATCCATGGAAGCTCGAAGTCGGAGATCATGCCTGGATTGGAGAGAAGGTCTGGATTGACAACCTGGGAAAAGTAACAATCGGAGATCACGCTTGCCTTTCTCAGGGATCCATGCTCCTCTGTGGCAATCACAATTACAACAAGTCTACATTCGATTTAATCGTAGGGGATATCACCCTGGAGAACGGAGTGTGGATCGGTGCACATGCTATCGTAGCACCGGGAACAATTTGTCGAGAAAATTCGGTGCTTTCCGCCAACTCAGTTGGGAGTGGTGAGCTTGACCGAGATACCATTTACCAAGGAAATCCGGCCACCGCCGTTAAAACCAGGAACATTGAAGATTAGTGTCATAACCGCCTGCTTCAATTCCGAAAAACATATCCGAGATACCATTGAATCTGTCTTGGGGCAGGACTTTTCAGGGCTTGAGTATATCGTAATTGACGGCGGATCAACAGATCGTACGGGCGATGTGATATCCGAATACAGTGGGCGCATCGATCACTTTGTAAGCGAAAAGGATGAAGGCATCTATGATGCTATCAATAAAGGAATATCTATGGCCTCCGGAGACGTTGTTGGGCTGCTTCATTCGGACGACGTTTTCGAATCACCAAATGTTCTCAGTCTGATTGCAGATCAATTCTCCGGTGGAGTTGATGCGGTTTACGGTAATCTAAACTATGTTTCTGAGGATCTCCAAAAGGTCAGGAGAAAGTGGGTTTCCGGTCGGTACAAGTACGGGATGTTCAAGCGGGGTTGGATGCCACCTCACCCGACCTTTTTTGCCAGAACAGAACTGTTTGATCGATACGGAAAATACAACAAGGGACTCTCCATTTCGGCCGACTATGAGCTTATGCTGAGGTTCATCCACAAGCATCAGATCACCCTTGCTTACATACCGTCAGTTCTGGTTAAAATGAGAGTCGGAGGAGAAAGTAATCGATCTCTGGGGAATCGCATTGAGGCCAACAAACAAGATCGATTGGCCTGGAAACTCAACGGTTTAAATCCCGGCCCGTTAACGACGGTCATGAAGCCGCTTCGCAAGCTTGGGCAGTTCTTGGGAAATTGATGAGAAATTAGAGAGCGCAGGGCTTAGAACTTAGCCTTACTTCTTCTTCGGCGTGGTTTACCCCTTACAAAGCTGTACTTTCTTCGAGAGAAGCTTGTCTTACCTCTGATGGAATAGCTATAAGTGAAATTCGCAACGAGGTAACTATCGTTATTTTGGGGATTACCTCTTTTAGACGGTTCCGCAGGGTTTGATCTTGAGCCATTTCCGAAAAACTCAGACCCAATATTAAGTGGGTCAGAAGGGCTCAATTCCACACTTCGGTCTGCAAGAGCCCTCGCGATAGGATCCTCAAAGTCGTCGGGGTTCTTGTAGAAAGATGAAACATCATCGAGATAATCGGTCAAGGTGAATCTCCATCCCGCTTGGAAACCAAAAAGATGGCGTTTGAGGAACCGGTAGTGTAATCCCAACCCTACAGGAGCACAAAACTGAAGCCTTCCATACTTTTTGCCTTCAGTCATAAGAGGTTGAAGGCTGTACCATTGCCCTTGGTATTGGGCCCTGGGGTTGTTGAAGAACACTCCTGCACCACCCCAGGCGAAGATGTTAAAGTCCAATCGATACCTAAAAGTCCTACCAACATCATTGATCTTGAAGAAATGTATTTCAAGTCTTGTTGAAAGCTCAATGATATCGTTCCTGAAACTGAGGTTTCTCGAATATCTTTCCGGATTCTGTGAAGCGTTGTCCTCACCCAACAAACGTGCTTGCGTCAGATGCACGGATGCCGCCAAAGAAGGATTGATAAAATACCGCATCGATCCCCCGACATTAAACCTGGTTTTCTCCAGTTTCATATCGTAAATAAAGTCTTGCCCGGGACCAGCTCCGCCACCAATATCACCCAGATAATTGGCAGCTCCAAGCTTTACTCCAAAGTCCCAATGATACTGCGCGTGAGACAAAGAAGTCCACGTCGCGAATACTAGTAAAATAAGGATTTGACGCAAGAATGAATCGATTTTCAGACGCTGGCAAATGTACATTTTTTTCTAAGGAAGAAATTTTCGATTGATACCTTTGGAGCGATCATTAGCCAAATGAACAGAATTCTCGACTTATTTCAAATAAAATTCCCAATAATTCAGGCGGGAATGATTTGGTGTTCGCCGTGGCAGTTGGCGTCGGAAGTTTCGGCTGGAGGCGGGCTCGGACTAATCGGGGCAGGGTCTATGTATCCTGAAATACTGAGAGAGCACGTCCAGAAATGCAAGGCTGCCACCAAGGCCCCCTTTGGGGTAAATCTGCCCTTACTTTACCCTGACATTGAGGCCCACATTGACACCATTCTTGAAGAGGAGGTTCCAATCGTATTTACGTCCGCTGGGAACCCCCAAACGCATACAAAAAGACTAAAGGAAGCGGGAATCACCGTTGTCCACGTAATATCGAGTGCGCGGTTCGCCAAAAAAGCGGAGGATGCAGGGGTAGATGCCGTCGTTGCCGAGGGCTTCGAAGCCGGGGGACACAATGGGAGGGAAGAGACAACCACCTTATGCCTCGTTCCGGAAGTTTTGGAAGCAGTATCTGTTCCGGTGATCGCGGCCGGTGGAATTGCGACCGGTAAGGCCATGCTGTCAATGATGGCTTTGGGTGCTGATGGTGTCCAAATTGGTAGTCGTTTTGTCGCTTCGAAAGAATCTTCAGCACACCCAAATTTTAAGGATAGGGTGGTGGGGGCCGTTGAAGGAGATACCAAACTGACCCTGAAGGAGATAACCCCTGTAAGAATGATGAAAAATGACTTCTTTCAAGCGGTCGAAGACGCCTATCATTCAGGCGCAAGTATAGACGATTTAAAAGCCCTGCTTGGGAGGGGTAGAGCCAAAAAAGGCATGTTTGAAGGTGACATGAATCAGGGAGAGCTGGAGATAGGCCAGGTTTCTGCCCAGATCGATGAAGTTCTTCCGGCAAAGCAGATTTTGGAAAACATTTTGGCCGAATTCAGGGAGGCAAAATCACAGTTATCGTTGGATAACTTTAATTTCTGACTCAATCAACCAGCACCTAATATTCATAATTTCGCAAGAATTTTAGCGTTCCCATTTCCATGAGGGCCCTAGTACTACTGCTTGTATGCTTGTTATTTTTCCAGGGGTTGAAAGCCTTGGACCCTCCCACTGTGAGGTGCATCACCGTTCAGGATAATGGTGATGTAGACATTACCTGGTTCCCGCCTTTCGATCCCCTTTCGGAGTTTGTATCATATGAGGTGTACGGTGCAAACAATATTGCCGGCCCATATACACTGCTCGCAACCCTCACGACATTTTCTCCCGGATTCTATACGGAAGTCGGTGCTAATGTCCCCACCGCTGGCACGCGGTACTATTACATAATTACGAACTTCAATGACGGGACTCCTAAGCAGAGTCTGCCTTCGGATACTATCACACCAATGATTCTCAACCTGACGAAGTATCAGGACGACTTTGCAGGCATCCTTACATGGAATCCCATCCATACACCCAACAAAATACCGAGCAACAAGGACTATGAGATATTTAGAAAGCTCACGTGGAAAGGTGCCTGGATTTCCATTGGAACGACCTCCTATGGAACAGAGACATTTAATGACTCCGTCTCAAGGTGTAAACAGGGGATTGAATATCGGATAGAAATGCAGGACAATATCGCATGTACTTCCATATCCTCATTGGCGGTCGATACCTTGTTTGACAATATTGCGCCTCCCATTCCCGATCTCGATTCAGTTTCGATAGACAATGTCAATGGTAAGATGTTACTCTCATGGCAGTCCAATCCGGATGCGGATGTTGTGCGATATGTTGTCTTGAGGGGGACTGATTCCATCGGGGAGACGGTTGACCGATTCGACACCTATTTCGAGGACGACGACCCCGCAGCAGACCCTTTCACCGGCTCGATTAGCTATTCGGTAGCAGCAGTTGACTCATGTGGCAACAAAAGCGCCGCGGGGATTTACCACCACACGATAAACCTTCAAACCACGAACAACCTCTGCGCGCGATCCGTAACACTGGATTGGACGGCTTACCGCGGGTGGAATGTAGTAAACGGATATACAGTCTTTTACAGAGTTGATGGCGGGGATTTTCAGCTACTGGGGACAACCAATGCCAATGACAGAACATTCGTGCACGAAGGCATTGATGCTTCTAAGATCTATTGCTACGTGATCGTTGGTAGCGGTGCAGGGTCAAAGGGAATTTCGACCTCCACTTCCAACCTCCAATGTGTAGCATTTCCGGCATTGGAGTATCCGGCACATCAATACCTCAATCGAGCAGTTGTCACTGAGGATAATAAGGTTTTCCTGTCCTGCATATTGGATAACACTTTGTCTGAGGCTGCCGTCACTTATTACTCCATTTCGAGGGGAATGACGCCGGAGGGCCCCTTCATTGAGTTGGACACCTTCAACTTCGACAGATTTGTTGGATACTTTGAATATACCGACAGCACTTCATTCCCGGACAAGTTTGCCTACTACTATGTGGTAGACGCAATCGACAATTGCGATCAGGTTCTGCGACGATCAAATGTTGCCAGGACCATTCACCTGGATGTTTCTCCCGACAAGGGAGCCTTTCAAAATGAAGTGCGCTGGACGGAATACACCGACTGGAAAGAGTATGGAAATGGAGTGAGGAGGTATTATCTGTACAGGGGCTTGAATGGTGTTTTTGATTCCATACCCTTTGCGAGTACACCGGCCGATATTTATTCGTTTGATGACATCTTAAACGACCTCCATCAAAGTGGTAGCGAGTTTTGCTATTACGTTGAGGCAGTCGAATTGGATGGGAATCAATTTGGCAGGATCGATACCAGCAGGAGTAACGTGTATTGTGTAACGTTCGAAACAGACATTTTTATACCCAATGCCTTTACGCCAAATAAAGATGCTCGCAATGACTTGTTCAAACCTGTCACTCCTTACATCAACCCGGCGAATTATATATGTGATATCTATGACCGTTGGGGCCAGAAGATTCATACCATTGATGAGGGCAGTTTTGGAGGATGGAATGGGAATGATGCTCAAGGAAATCCTGCCCCTCAAGGCATTTACATTTACCATCTGATGATCACCACAGACGAAGGATCCGTGATCAATCAAAAGGGCACCTTCTCCCTTTTGAGATAGACCTTTAAATTTCTTAACGCAGCCGCTGGTTTTGAGGGTAAATGGAGCACCCAAAATATTACCTTTGCCCAATTTTATTTTCAACTGGGTATGGCAGCATCAGACAAAATCAAGGTAGAAGGATTAACATTTGATGATGTCCTCTTGATTCCCAGTTACTCGGAGATTTTTCCCAGGGACGTTTCCATAAGTTCCAAATTCACCAGAAACATCGCCCTTCCGACACCCATTGTTTCCGCTGCAATGGATACGGTTACCGAATCCAACCTTGCCATTGCCATTGCCCAGGAAGGCGGTATCGGTGTACTGCATAAGAATATGCCGATCGAGCAGCAAGCCGGTGAGGTACGAAAAGTAAAGCGTTCGGAAAGTGGAATGATTCAAGATCCGGTTACCGTCAATGAAGGGGTGACGATAGGCGAAGTGCTAAACCTGATGAAGGAACATTCTATCGGTGGTATCCCTGTGAAAGGCGTAGAAGGAAAGCTGGTAGGTATTGTAACAAACCGGGACCTGCGGTTTGAAAAAGACATGAACAAGTCTATAGCCGAAGTGATGACTTCAGAGGGGCTTGTGACCGCTAACGAAACTACTGACCTCGATCAGGCAGAAGAGATTCTGCAAAAACACAAGATCGAGAAACTGCCCGTTGTGGACAACGACTACAACCTCAAAGGGCTGATTACCTTTAAGGATATCATCAAATCGAGGGTGAAACCCAATGCGTGTAAGGATGAATACGGAAGGTTGAGGGTTTCAGCGGCGGTAGGTGTAACTGCGGATACTGAAGCGCGGGTGGAGGCACTTGAGGCAGCTGGAGTGGATGCCATCATCATCGATACAGCACACGGACATTCGATGAGGGTGATTGAAACTTTCAAGGAAGTCAAAGCCAATCACCCCGAGTTGGATATCATTGTTGGAAATATTGGAACAGGCGAAGCTGCCAGGAAATTGCTGGATGAAGGTGTTGATGGAGTGAAAGTTGGGATAGGCCCGGGATCAATCTGTACTACAAGGGTCATTGCCGGGGTGGGTGTACCTCAACTGACAGCTATCATGGAAGTTTACGATGCCATTAAGGGCAGTGGAGTTCCCATCATCGGTGATGGGGGGATTCGATTCTCCGGTGACATTGTGAAAGCACTAGCGGCAGGTGCCGATTCTATTATGGCTGGATCAATGTTTGCAGGAGTGGAAGAGTCCCCTGGTGAAACCATCATTTATGAAGGAAGAAGGTTCAAGGCATATAGGGGAATGGGGTCCATTGAAGCCATGCAAAAAGGTAGCAAGGATCGATACTTTCAGGATACGGAAGAAGACATTAAAAAACTGGTGCCGGAAGGAATCTCCGGCCGGGTTCCTTACAAAGGAAAATTGGCAGAAGTGATTTATCAAATGACAGGTGGCTTGAGAGCGGGAATGGGTTACTGTGGAGCGGCCGACCTCGCTGCATTGAAGCAGGCGCAGTTTGTCAGAGTAACTTCAGCTGGTGTTGTGGAAAGCCATCCTCACGATGTGTTTATTACCCGGGAAGCACCAAACTATACAAGAAAATAAGACAATAAGTTTCAGTTTGACTATGAGAAGAGTAGTTCTAACGTTGATTGGTTGCACACTGATTGGCTCGCTATTGGCACAGAATAAAAGCAAGGATTTGTTTGTGGTGGATAAACCCATCCTGCTCAATGTAGAAAATGAGGCAGTCGACAGCGAGGAGTTTTGGAGGGTTTATTCCAAAAACAATGTAAATGCAAATGCCATCGATCCAAAATCGGTGGATGAATACCTGGAACTCTACATCAACTTCAAGCTCAAAGTGAAAGAGGCGGAGCGCCTGGGTTACGATACCATCAAAAGGCTGCAAACCGAACTTGCTGGCTATCGACGCCAGTTGGCGCAGCCATACCTCACGGATCAAGACGTGACCGAAAGCCTGGTGCAGGAAGCGGCTGCCCGTAGCCTCGAAGAAGTGAATGCACTGCATATTCTTATCAAGGTGGACGCCAATGCCGAGCCAGCGGATACGACCAAAGCTTACAGGAAGGCAATTGGATACAAAAAGAAAATCAAGAACGAGCAGGACTTTAGGAGAATTGCTCGTCAATATTCGGACGACAACTCCGCCAAGACAAACGATGGTGATTTGGGCTACTTCAAGGTCTTCGACATGATCTATCCATTTGAATCGGCAGCATACAATGCCAAGGTTGGAATGGTTTCGGGTCCAGTGAGAACCAGCTATGGATACCACCTGATCTATCTCAAGGATCGACGTCCTGCAAGGGGCCAGGTAAAATGTGCCCACATCATGGTGCGCAGTGTGGAGAGCGACGACCCGGATAGCAAGGCAAAGGCCAGGAAAAAGGTGGATGAGATCTACACAAGATTGGAGCGAGGAGAGAACTTTGAAACGCTGGCCCAGGAATTTTCGGATGACAAGGGGACGGCGCAAAATGGAGGGGCCATGCCATGGTTTAGCACCGGAAGAATGGTGCGTTCGTTTGAGGATGCGGCATTCGAACTAAGGAACAATGGAGACTTCTCAAAACCGGTGATGACACCTTATGGCTGGCATATCATCAAAAGGATTGATAAGAAGGAGCTTTCGGAAAAGGATATCAACTCAAAGGACCTCAAGCGTCGGGTTGAGCGCGATCGACGGGGAAAAAAGTCGAAGGCTTCGTTTATCGCAAGGTTAAAGGTTGAATATGCATTCCGGGAAGACCTCGGAAAACGCAATGCATTTTACAAGAAAGTAGACGATACCTATTACGACAGGAAATGGAAGGCAGCTGAAAAAGTTGCTGGCCTGAAAGCAGTAATGTTCACACTAAGCGATGCAAAATACAAAGCTGAGACAAAGGAATATACCCAGGAAGATTTCGCTGCGTTTCTGGAGGTGAACAAACGCTACCAACGGCGTCCTGCGGAGCCGCCAAAAGACATCGTAAACAATCTCTACAAACTGTGGGTTGAGGAGTCAATTACAAAGTTTGAAGATGAGCGCTTGGAGCTAAAACACAAAGCCTTTGCCGATCTGATGAAGGAATACCGTGATGGAGTACTGTTGTTTGAATTGATGAATGATGAAGTTTGGAACAAAGCCGTGAAGGATACCACTGGGCTGGAGGCATTCTATCAAAAAACCAAAAACAATTATATGTGGAAGCGCAGGGCGCATGCTTCTGTATTTGCTTGCGAATCAACCGAGGTCTGCGACGCATCTTACAAGCTTGTGAAGAAGGCCAAGAAAAAAGGCAATTCTGAAGAGTCGATCCTGGAGTCGATCAACACCGACTCTCAGTTGAAACTTGCCGTAAAGACCGAAGTCTTTGAAACGGGTGCGAATTCGGTTTTGGACGCTGTTGAATGGAAAGCCGGCTCAATCACCAGGACGAATGCCAATGACAAAGACTATATTGTATGGATCAAGCAAGTGATGGAATCCCGTCCAAAGGAAATTACCGAAGCAAGAGGTTTGATCACTGCAGCCTACCAGGATCACCTTGAAAAGGAATGGA
The DNA here is from genome assembly GCA_965267285.1 of Salibacteraceae bacterium. GTDB lineage: Bacteria > Bacteroidota > Bacteroidia > Flavobacteriales_G > Salibacteraceae > UBA4419. Next base: position 673,136 of record OZ253948.1, read on the forward strand.
TCAAAACCCTGAGAGATCGATACGCATACTCTGTGAGCCAGGAAGCACTGTCGAGTCTGAAGCTTCAGAAAGGAATAAAGTGATATGGTCACTCGCCTCGCTTGCCTGATATGCCTTGCAGTCGCTCTCTCATCTTGCGAATGGCTGCTAAATCTTCAGGAAGCAGAAGAGATACCTGTTGCACGATTTAAGGAGAATTACCTCTACAAATCGGATGTCCTTTCCTCATTTCCTCAGGAAATTCATGGAGAAGATAGCCTGACCTTTGCTCAAAACATCATCGACAAGTGGATTGAAGAGCAGGTGATGCTCGATCGCGCACGCTACAACCTCGGAGATGAATTACCCGAGCTGGAAAAGAACGTTCAGGATTACCGAAACTCACTGTTCATCTATTCCTATGAGAAGGAATTGGTGCGGCAGAAACTCGATACAGTTGTCACGCGCATGCAAATAGCCAGCTACTATGGCAATTATAAGAGTACGTTCGTCTTGCCGGATCATATTGTAAAGGCTCGTTACGCCAAGCTCGACCTCAACAGCCCGAAGATGAAAAAGGTATCGGAATGGATTCAATCAACGGAGTTTGAAGATGCCCAGAATTTGCATGACTATATGCTGCAATTTGGCTTGAACTATTCCCTCGACGACGATAAGTGGATCTACCTGAGTGAATTGCTCCAGGTATTGCCATTTTCTCCGATGGACCGGCAGGCTTTTCTGTCTCAATCGAACTTCTATGAGTTGGATACAGCTGAGTACAAGTACATTCTGTACATTTCCGATTATGAACTCAAAGGGGCTGATACTCCGCTGCCCATCGTAAGGGAAAAAATTAAATCCATTATCCTCAACAACAGGAAATTGGAATTAATCAAGAACACACGTAAGAACATCGTAAACGATGCGTTGAGTAAAAACCAAATAGAATTCTTCGAGTGAGGTTAATCGGCATTTTCTTCTTCGCTACAATACTCAACCATGTTGTACCGGCCCAGGACAACATGATCGACGGCGTGATAGGCCTGGTTGGGGAGGAACTCATTCTCAAGTCGGAGTTGGAGGAACAATATGCTCAATTCATTTCCCAGGGATACGAGGTAGAAGAAGGAACAAGGTGCTATCTCTATGAACAGTTACTCTTTCAAAAGCTTCTCTTGGCTCAAGCGGCGGTCGACTCAGTGGAGGTCGGTGAAGTTCAGGTTGATATGGAAATGGAGAGACGATTGCGCTACTTTGTGAGCCAATTTGGCGATGAGGCGAAGTTGGAGGAATTCTACAACAAGACCATCGAAGAAATCAAGGAGGAATTTAGAGCGCAGATCAAGGATCAGATGGTGATCTCACAAATGCAGCAAACGCTTACGGCGGAAATCAAAATCACCCCGGTAGAGGTGAAGGAATTCTACCAATCTATTCCGGAGGATAGCCTGCCCTACATCAATGCCGAGATCGAAGTAGCCCAAATTGTGAGGAAGGCCCCTGTAGGAGACCGCGAAAAAGAGAAGACCAGAAAGAAGCTCGAAGAAATCAGAGATAGAATACTCAGGGGTGAGGATTTTGGCACGCTCGCATACCTATACTCGGAAGATCCGGGCAGTGCCGCCAGCAACGGATCGCTGGGCTTTATGTCCAGGGATGAGCTGGTGCCCGAGTTTGCAGGTGTTGCATTTAAAATGGACATCGGAGATGTCTCCGACATCGTTGAGACCAAATTTGGATTTCACCTGATCAAGCCGATTGCCAAAAAAGGACAGCGACGGAACATAGCACATATACTACTCATTCCAAAGGTCCAACCGAGTGACATGCTCAAAGCCAAGAACTATGTCGACAGCATTAAAAAACAGGTGGTCTCTATAGACACCCTCACTTTCGACCTTGCGGCCAAGCTCTTCTCCGACGACAAAATGTCGAAGTACAACGGCGGATTGATCAGCAATCCTGTAACCGGAGGTACTAAATTTGAAATGGATCAGATAAGCCAGATTGACCCTACACTTTATGTGGTCATCGAGAAGATGAATGCCGGCGACATGAGTGAACCGGAGGTAGCCCAATTGGATGACGGTTCGAAAGGTTATCGTATCGTGAAGTTGGTTTCTTATACTTCTCCCCACCGTGCCAATCTGGGCCAGGATTATCAGCGCATCAGCGAGTTTGCCTTATCTCAAAAACAGCAAAGGGAGTTGGAGAAGTGGATATCCAAATCAAACACCGACTTTTACATCAAAACCGGATCGGGTTTTACCGATTGCGAGTTCAAATACAACTGGAAAACACAACCATAGAACATGAGTCAGGACGTAGAAGCCATAGAGAAGTTTGGTGAAACCTACCGCAAGCTCGACGCGGAAATTTCAAAACGCATTGTCGGCCAAAAAGAGGTAATCAAGAAAGTTTTGATTTCGGTTTTCTCGAATGGTCACTGCCTTTTAGTCGGTGTCCCTGGGTTGGCCAAGACCTTGCTTGTCAATACAATCGCCGATTCTTTGGGGCTTTCCTTCAATAGAATTCAGTTTACACCGGACCTCATGCCTTCGGATATCATTGGTTCCGAGATTTTGGGTGAAGACCGGCATTTCAAATTCGTTAAGGGACCATTGTTCGCCAATATCATCCTGGCCGATGAGATCAACCGTACTCCGCCAAAAACGCAATCGGCTTTGCTCGAGGCCATGCAAGAGAAAAAGGTCACGGCGGCTGGTCATACATATCAACTGGATGAGCCATTCTTTGTGTTGGCCACGCAGAATCCGATTGAGCAGGAAGGTACCTACCCTTTGCCCGAAGCGCAACTCGATAGATTCATGTTCAATATATGGGTCGACTACCCGTCCTTGCAGGAGGAACTCGATGTGGTGAAGGCTACTACCTCAGATACCGAAGTGGAAATCAGCAACGTACTGAGCGCCGATGAAATTCGTTTCTACCAGGGGTTGGTGAGAAGGATTCCCGTGACCGACAACGTCATGGAATACGCTGTTAACCTTGCTTCGAAGACCCGGCCAAATGGAAATGGTTCCCCTGAAATTGTGAAGGAATATCTGTCTTGGGGAGCAGGTCCCAGGGCATCCCAATACCTCGTGATCGGCGCCAAGTGCCATGCTCTTGTCAATGGAAAATTCTCTCCGGACATTGAAGATGTGAAGGCAATTGCACTTCCCATCCTTCGGCACCGCATCGTTCGCAACTATAAGGCCGAAGCAGAAGGTTATAGCACTGAAAAGATTGTTGAACAACTTCTCAATTCCTAAGTCATGAGTCAAAATAAAATATTGGTACTTCTTTCGGGAAGTGGCGTCTATGATGGTAGTGAAATTCACGAATCCGTATTGACCTTACTTGCGATTCAGGAAGCAGGTGCTACCTATCAATGCGCTGCGCCCAATATTATCCAACATCATGTCATCGACCATACCTCAGGGGAGGAAATGGCAGAGTCGCGCAACGTACTAGTGGAGTCGGCGCGCATTGCGCGGGGAGAAATACTGGACCTCAAGGATGTTACTTCAGCCGACTATGATGCCCTGCTGATGCCCGGTGGTTTTGGAGCAGCAAAGAACTGGTCTAGTTGGGCTTTTGAGGGGCCGGAAGGCACTATCGATGAGGAAGTCAAAAGAATAATCCGTGAATTTCACAGAGAATCAAAGCCTATCGGAGCACTTTGTATGTCACCCACCGTGGTTTCGAGAGCGTTTAAGGAGGATACCATCGAAACTGAATTGACTGTAGGAACTACAGAGCAAGCATCACCTTATGACATTGGAGCCATTACCCAGGGAATGGAGAGTATAGGAGCCCATGCCAAAATGGTGGTTGTGGATGAAATTCACGTGGACGAAGCCAACAAGATTGTGACCTGCCCTTGTTATATGATGGAGGCCAATATTGCCGACATACGTGCTGGCGCTAAAAAAACAGTTGACAAGGTTTTGCAACTGATCTGAACTCATGAAGTACAGTCTGAGTGAAATAAATGAAGTCATCCGCAATCGGAGGTCTATCTATCCAAAGCAATTCTCTGACAGACCTGTGCATAAGGAGCAGATAAAGCTGCTCCTGGAGAACGCCCGCTGGGCACCGACACATAAGATGACCGAACCTTGGAGATTTAAGGTGTTTATGGGTAACGGTCGCTCAAAGCTTGCAGAGTTTCATGCTCAAGCGTATAAGGGTGAAACGGCTCCGGATAAGTTTTTGGAGCGCAAGTACGAGAAGATCAGGTTCAACGTGATGCAATCATCTGCTGTGATCGCCATAATTATGAAACGAGATCCCGAACACAGAGTTCCTGAAGAAGAAGAGGTTTGTTCCGTCGCATGCGCTGTTCAAAACATGCATCTTACAGCTACTGCTTACGGCATAGGTCTTTACTGGGGTAGTGGCGGAATGACGAGATCAGAGTCGATGAAAAAGTTTCTCGGCTTGGATGAAGAAGATCGATGCCTTGGCTTCCTCTATATCGGATACCCCAAGGGCGATTGGCCCCGAAAAACCCTTCGCAATGAGCCAAGGCTCTTCACAGAATGGGTCGAAGAGTGAGCATGGAAAAGAAGGAATACTACCAAGGCCGGGTAGGTGTAGTTCAGGAAGAAATTGACAGGCTACAAACCCGGGTTCGCTTCCATTCGATGGCCCGTGTTGTGGCATTCCTCCTGAGTGTTGTTTCAGCACTGTATGGATTTAATACAGGCTCAACGCTGTTGGCCATTGTCGCGATGGCCTTGCTAATCCTCTTCTTCGTGTTTGTAAGAACGCACCTCTTGGTAGATAGGCAAGTTGTCTTCAACATGGGTTTACTCGCCCTGCTCGAAAAGGAAATGCAATGGCAGGACGGAGACCTGAGTTCATTCGATCCCGGACGAAGGATATCGGTAGACAAGGACGAGTATGCTTCCGATTTGGATTTATACGGAGAAGGCTCGCTGTTTCAATACATCAACCGCACTTTTTCAAGCTTTGGCAGAGACAGACTGGGACATTCCTTAGAGCATCCTACCACGGATGTTGAGCGCATTGTTGAACGTCAGTCGGGAGTCAAGGAGTTGGCTGGACTTTCCAACTGGCGTGAGGTATTTGCGAGCAGTGGTTCTACGTTCAAGGGTTCATATGCCGAAAAGGATGAGATCGAGACCTGGCTTAAGGAAGACAGTAAGGTTTACGATACCGTTTTCTTCAAGACCATGCTCAAGGTCCTGCCACTCATTTCGGTGGCCATGCTTGTGCTAAGTGTCATTGGCAGGCTTCCGGTCGAGTGGTTGCTCACCTGGTTGCTCTTTCCGAACCTCGTAGTCATTAGTCGGATCAAATCAATGAACAAAGAGCATCGCAAGCTTGCACTATACAAGCCCATGATGCAGAAGTACAACGATATTGTCAAACTGATTGAGCAACAAGAATTTCAATCCGAACACCTGCGCAGGGAGCGCGAAAGCCTGATGAATATGGGCGCTTCCTCGGCATTTAAGAGTATCACAAGAATCGCCAACAGCCTTGACAATCGACTGAATTTCGTAGGGGCAGCCATCCTCAATGGTATGCTGCTGTGGGACATCAGATATGGCCTGCAACTGCAGAAATGGAAAGAAGAACATAGAAATAGCCTGATCAAATGGATCGATACCATTTCCTTTTTCGAGGTGGAAGTCTCCTATGGTTTCCTTCATTTCAATCGTCCCGACCTTAACTTCCCCGAGCCGACTTCTTCCAAATCCAGCCTAGTGAAAAGCGAGGGCATGGGTCACGTTTTGATAGACAAGGCAGAGCGTGTTGATAATGATTTTGAACTTGGAGGGGACCAAAGATTTGTAATTCTCACCGGCGCCAACATGGCTGGAAAGTCAACATTCCTTCGGGCTTTGGGCACCAATATGATTCTTGGTGCGAATGGCTGTCCGGTATGTGCCGAAACTTTTCAATGGCGGCCGCTGCCTCTGTTGTCGAGCATGAGAACACACGATTCGCTCCACGCACACGAGTCGTATTTCTATGCTGAATTGAAGCGATTGAAGGAGATACTGACCCAAGCTGAGAAGCAGGAAGTGTTTATCCTTTTGGACGAAATATTAAAGGGCACCAATTCAGAAGATAAAGCAAAAGGTAGCTATCTCTTTGTTGAGAACCTCTTAAGCACCGAATCAAAGGGAATCATTGCAACCCACGACCTGAGCTTGTGTAAGCTAGAGGATGAGCACAGTCCGAGAATCGTGAACTATCATTTCGATGCAGAGATTGTAGATGATGAGCTCTCCTTTGATTACACCCTCAAGCCAGGAATTTGTGAAAATATGAATGCGACCTTCCTGCTCAAAAAGATGGGGCTTACCTAATCCCTCAGGCTTTTTTGAAGCAAGACCAAATCGATCGCAAAATGGGCGACGATGGCGAAGATCATTCCCCAGGATTCGTAGAATGTTCCCATCAGCCCAATAACGATGGTCATATAGACTCCATAGAGACTCAACCTCCAGTTCATCGGATTGAGATATCCGTGGATGGCGACAAAAATAATTGCCGTACTCCACGGCTCCAGATAGTACTGAACAGCACCTCGGAACAATATCTCCTCGCCAAAGCCCGCACAAAAGGAGATGAAGACCACATCTGCAAAACGCAGGTTTAGATTTTGAATAAGCCTGCTATAGAAAGTCCTCACATTTTGCATCATGGGCAGACGGAGGATCAACCATCCGATAAAAGCCGCAGTAGTGCCAAATAGAATCCCGTATATCGTTTGACGCGTCGGGCTTATCCCGTGCTCAAACAATTCGATGGGGCGTACATCGGAAGCAAAGTAGAGTATGGCGAATCCCAACAGGCTGAATCCAACCAATGTTAGCCAACCTAGCCTTAGAAATACATTTCTTTTCAAGGTCTATTCGGCTTGGCTTGATTGATCTTCGGACTCAGAAGATTCTACATATTGCTTGAGCGAAAGAAGGCCCTCATCAAAGCGGTCTTCGATCATCGGCCCCAACATTAGGTTGGAGAAGCGCATTAGGAAGGGCAGGTCCGATCCGGTAAATACCCAAAAGACCTTTACGCCTTTGTCGAAAACTTCGAATTCCCATTCTGCGATATTCGAAACCGTGTCGCCGGTAGGAAAGCCGGTCTTCATGTATTCATTCGGTCGGAGGGCGAGTATGCTCTCTTCACCGTTTCCGGATTGACTACTTGTCCAACTTCTGGATGCTCCTATGACGTTGGAAGGTTGAGAGATCGTTTCGCTGAAGCTTGTATCGTTCATTCGAATAGGATCCCAACGATTCCATGTTTCAAAATCACTGATGGATGCATAGATCCTTTCAGGTGACCCATTTATCACGATGGACTTAGAAACCTTGAGCTTTGTGGGGGCAAAGAGATTAACCGTTACCAGCGCAACAAAAATGGTGATAAACCCAATGATGATATACTTGATGATCCTCATATTCCGCTGTTCGGCGATTTCAAAAGTAGTTAATCTAGAAGCGGAAACAATCTGTTGATATCGGCGTTGGAAGGTTTACGAACTAACTATAAGAGGGCTGTTTGAAATGACCTATTTTTGTGATCCGGCCCAAGCATCTGGTTGAATCGAATGAAAAAACAAACTGTATTTCTAACAATACTCCTGGCAGCGTTTTTTTCAATGTCTGCATCTGTCCAGCTTGAAGAAGAAGGCGGCGAACGCAAGAAAAAGGACACAGTTCAGGCGGTGGTTCTCTACGGTGAGGAGATGCTTTTTGCATCCATCGACAACCTTTCCGACGAGCGCATCAGCAATATATACGATAGCCTAAGCCGATTGAGTGTGCCTCCTCTGGACCTGATGAGCAAGATAGATCTCTTCCTTTCTGTCAAGTCGATGAGCAAGGATGAGGTAGCCTTTTTGATGGATTCATTGTTCGAGGCGGATGAAGTGGAGTATGCTCTGATCAACCAGATCAATATGTACATCATCAATCATCCGCCGGAAGAGCTTGATGAGACAGCAATCCAGGGCCCCAACCAACGTATACTCTTACCTTACCCGGCTCACGATAGATACCTTGTGTGGAATACAAGCAAACCGCACCCTTATCCGATTTCACTTTTTAGGAATGACTTGACCGAAAGCCTGGACCTGACAGGAGATGAGTTTGGTGACTACGCAAGCCCGCTTGAGAAGATCGTTGTTACATCCAAGTTTGGATGGCGCGAAGGTCGTTCTCACCGTGGATACGACTTGGATTTACAGGTTTGGGATCCCGTCAGCTCGATATTTGACGGCGTCGTGAGATTCGCCGGATACTATGGTGGATACGGTCGTGTTGTTGTTGTGAGACACTACAACGGACTCGAGACGCTCTATGCACACCTTCACCGATTCAAGGTCAAAAAAGGACAGGAAGTAAAGGCCGGAGATGTCATTGGTCTGGGAGGGAGCTCGGGGCATAGTACGGGAAGCCACTTGCATCTGGAGTGCCGGTACAAAGGTATTGCGCTCGATCCGGGCACCTTTATCGACTTTAAGAAAAAGAAACTCGTGTCCAACAAAATCCTCTTGAAGAAGGACAAGTATGGATATGCCAGTATTCCGGATGGTGTTCCATTCCATACCGTTGCGGCAGGAGACTCGCTCTACGAAATTGCCAAGAAGTATGGGACTTCTATTGCCCGGCTTTGTGAGATCAACAACATTCGGCGCAACAACTTCCTGAGGGTAGGGCAACGCATTAGGATCATCTAGTGGCCATAGAATTCGACTTCACCAATTTTCGTGATCATCCGGCTGACCCCACTTATGTGGTCTTCATGTTCAGAAGGTTCGAGCAGGCAAACTTCTTTGAAGGCTTGCTGAAGGAAAACGAACTCGAATACGAACGATTTGACGAAACAGATGCCTTACGCGGAACAAGGTATCTCTTTGCCACCCGGCGAAAGGACATGAAAACCCTGAGGGGTCTCAACAATCTGGCGATTGGAAAGTACCGCAATAAGTTCATCCCCGACAGGTGGTTTAGGCTTTTTGTCATTATCATCGGATTGACCGCTCTTATTCTGGCCATTGCCGGTTACTTGGTCAATGGCTAAAAAGCCCCTGGCTGCATAACTTTGCATCGTGCGTATCACCATTGCCTTCCTTTTTTTTCTTTCGTGGATCGCTTCTACGGCCCAGGAACGCGTTACCACCGTCGGTCTGCAATTCAAACCCATGGTCTCCAATGGGCTATTCAATACGCGCCAAACCCAGGCTGTTGAGGGTCATGTAACAGCAGGCATAGACAACCAGTTTGGTTATGCAGCTGGAATGGTCATCCGACGCGGACTCAACAAGCAGTGGTCGCTTGAGGGAGGAATCAATTATGTCAAGCGCAATTATTCAATAGTCTTTCAAAACAGCAATACTGCCGAAGAGGTGTCGAGTGATTTTGGTGTTGTAGGTTACGAAGCCCCAATCTTGGGACTTGTGTACATTCGTCTCTCTGAACAGATATACATGAATGCCGCCTTTGGAGCGAGTTTCGATTTCTATCCTTCCGACGTCGCTACCGCCGGCAACGACTTCATCCATGTATCTAATCGCAATAGCTGGATCCAGGTTGCCGGATTGGCCAACCTGGGTTGGGAATGGAGGACACAGAAGAACGGCTACTTCTATTTTGGAGGATCATTCCACCGACCGTTCAACAACATGTACGTTTCGGCGCTACAGTACATAGAGCCGAAACAGCGGACCGATTTTTACCTCAATCTCAATTCTTCGTATGCCACCCTCGACTTACGTTACTTCTTCCACGAAGATCCAGAGAAGCGCAAATCCAAGAAGAAAAAGAAACCCAATAAGCTGAAGGAGTTCCGCAAGATGCAGAAGGACCGGGAGAAGGAGCAGAAGAAAGGCTAATTCTCCAACCTCTCGATGGTTGAGATGCTATTTATTTCGTAGCAAATGCGCCAGCCGAAACCCTGGTTTGACTGGAAGTTTTTCTTTTCTCCAAACAGAAATGTAGTCCATGCGCATTTTCTGGTCCTAAGGAATCCACAACGTTGAACACCTGTGATGGTATCGACAACAGTCGTCTCAAATGAGTATTGTGGAAGAGAATCAGAATACGCAGTGACTCTTACCTGGAACGGGTTTTGGTTGGTCGAAATGGGGTCAATAACCCAACTGGATTCTTGGCCTATTGTTAATAGTGGAGAAGTCAGAAACAAGGTTACCAGGAGTTTTTTCATCAATTCGACCCTATCGCATTTTGATATAGAAATAAATGTAAGCCTAAGGAACAGAAATAGGAATATGAGTTAGTTGAGGGTGCGTAGTCATATTGATTGGGTAATTCATATTAAGCCTTGCACGGAGCATGTAGCGTGCAGTACGCAGAAGCTGAATCCATCGCCTTTTGACAATGAGCTGTTGATTTCTACTCTCTTAGCGTCAATCAACGATACACACGATGCCCTTACTTTGACAAAACCAACAGAAAATGGCATACAGCAAGAAAGACCAATTCAAAGATCCCGAAATCAAAATTTCACGATTTGCAAAAGCTCTGGCGCACCCAGCAAGGGTAGCCGTGCTCAAATTGTTGTTCGAAAAGGGACAATGCATTTGTGGCGATTTTGTTGATGCCCTTCCACTTTCACAAAGCACTGTGTCCCAGCACCTCAACGAATTGAAGTCCGCCGGGATCGTGTCAGCTCGAATAGACGGACCCCGGATGTCCTACACCATCGACGAACGAAATTGGGCGCTGGCCAAGCACCATTTGGGTGGCTTTTTCAACCGCCTTTCAAACGTTGCCTAAATCGGTAAAACCCAACTCTCAGACGCCCCTTTAATTCCTATTTTTGCCCACTTCAAGAGGAAGTAGATGGCAAAGGATTTTACAAAACGCAGCGAAGATTATTCGAAGTGGTACAATGAATTGGTGGTTAGGGCAGACTTGGCCGAAAATTCAGATGTGAGAGGCTGCATGGTGATCAAACCCTATGGTTATGCCATTTGGGAGAAGATGCAGGCCGAGCTCGACCGTATGTTCAAAGAAACAGGTCATTCAAATGCCTACTTCCCGCTTTTCATTCCAAAATCATACTTGTCGAAGGAAGCCGATCACGTGGAAGGCTTCGCAAAGGAATGCGCAGTGGTCACACACTACCGTCTCAAGAACAGCGATGACGGAAAAGGAGTTGTCGTCGATCCCGAGGCCAAACTTGAAGAAGAGTTAATCGTGAGGCCAACCTCCGAAACAATCATCTGGAATTCGTACAAAAACTGGATTCAGAGCTACCGTGATTTACCCATCCTGGTCAACCAATGGGCCAATGTGGTGCGTTGGGAAATGCGCACGAGACTATTCCTCAGAACTGCAGAGTTCCTTTGGCAAGAAGGTCATACGGCACATGCTACTAAACAGGAGGCGGTTGAAGAAGCCGAACGTATGCTTGATGTTTACGCCGCTTTTGTGGAGGAGTTTATGGCTGTGCCTGTCGAGAAGGGAATTAAAACCGAGAGCGAACGATTTGCCGGAGCACTCGAGACCTATTGCATCGAAGCCCTCATGCAGGACGGAAAGGCGCTGCAGGCCGGAACATCCCACTTTCTCGGGCAAAATTTTGCTAAAGCATTTGATGTTCAGTTTACGAGCAAGGAAGGAAAACTCGAACATGTTTGGGCTACTTCATGGGGTGTCTCCACCAGGTTGATGGGTGCATTGGTGATGTCGCATTCGGATGACAATGGACTCGTACTTCCTCCGAGGCTAGCTCCCATCCAGGTCGTGATTATTCCAATCTACAAGAACGAAGAGCAGCTCAGGGCAATCGGTGAGAAGGCCGACAAGATTACAAAGTCACTTCGCTCAAAAGGAATTTCAGTGAAATACGACGATCGCAACACCCACAAACCCGGGTGGAAGTTTTCGGAATATGAATTTAAAGGTGTTCCACTGCGTATTGCCATTGGTCCACGAGACATGGAAAATGGCACCGTAGAGCTGGCTCGTAGGGACACACTGGAGAAAACCGTTGTCCAGATGGATGAACTCGCCGACCTCATTCCAGACAAATTGGAAGAGATTCAGCAAAGCCTGTTTCACCGAGCCAGCAATTTCAAAAACGAAAACACACACGACGTGGACACCTGGGATGATTTCAAGGAGAAGATCGACGCTGGTGGATTTGTGTGGGCTCACTGGGACGGCACGGCAGAGACCGAAGACAAGATCAAGGAGCAAACAAAAGCAACGATCCGTTGTATTCCTTTGGAAAACAATTCAGGCGAAGGAAAGTGCGTACTCACAGGCAATCAAAGTAAAGGACGCGTAATCTTCGCCAAAGCATATTGATGGAAGAAAGAAGGAAAAAGATTCTAACCACGCTCAAGGAAAAGAGTTCTACTAAGCAGGACGTCTTTGATCTGACTACGGACTACTTCGAGCAATTGAAGGACATCCTTTCAGTCATATGTCGCGATTATCGGGAGGAAATCGACCCAATCGATCCGAGAATCAGCCTCGGCTTTAAATCCCGAAGCAAATACGAAGCTCAGTTCAAATTTGGCGGCGATACACTCGTATTCCACATGCACACCAATGTCTTCATGTTTGAGCGATCGCACCCGATGTGGCAAACAAGCTATATCAAGGAGGACTATTTGAGGTCGTACTGCGGAGTGATTCACGTATACAATTTCCTATCAGACAGCTTTAAGTTCAACCGGGTAAATGATGCGGGATACTTGATTGCGAGGATCTTCATCAACAAGGACAATCACTTCTTTGTGGAAGGCAAGAAACGGTTGAGCTTCCTTTACAATCATTTTGAGAGCGACATCCTCGATCGCAACAAGTTGCTGGAAGTTGTGGAAGAGTGCATCCAGTTTAGCCTCGACTTCGATATGTTTACACCAAACTTTGAGCGTGTGAAGTTCGTCACACTCGCACAAATCCAGGAATTGAGCAAGAATCTGAAACTCAGAACTGACAAACGACTTGGCTTTGAATTCTCGGCCCGGGATAAGAAATTAGACGCCTAATTTTTTCGATTTGGGATATTTCATTTTTGAATTAAAAATATTTACATTTGCCGTCCCTTTTTCGGAGGGTAAAATGGTCCGTTCGTCTAGGGGTTAGGACGCCAGGTTTTCATCCTGGTAACAGGGGTTCGAATCCCCTACGGACTGCAAGTTTTAGAAAGAAGAAAGAGAAAGAATGGCAAATCACAAATCAGCGATTAAGAGAATCCGCCAAACGCTTGTTCGACGTGATCGCAACAGGTACTACCACAAAACAGCGCGCAATGCTGTTCGTGACCTTCGCGAGATGACCGACAAGAAGAAAGCACAAGAAGCTTTGCCCGGAGTTTTGAGCATGCTCGACAAATTGGCAAAGAACAATGTGATTCACAAGAACAAGGCTTCTAACCTTAAGGCAAAGCTTTCAAAGCATGTAAACAGCCTCTGAGGATAAGACAAACGAAACTTTAAGCTCTCCATTGGCCGATGGAGAGCTTTTTTTTTGCCCAATTCTAAAATGGAACGGTATAAAATATATATTAGTTTCATGTCATTGGTAAATAACATTCCGATTAGTCAGTGGGCTGAAGACGACCGGCCTCGGGAAAAATTCCTTTTGAAGGGCAGAAATGCTTTGAGTGACTCCGAACTTCTGGCGATTCTCATTGGTTCAGGCAATCGAAACGAAAGCGCTGTTGATCTTTGCAAACGAATACTCTCGGAAAGTGGTGGGTTGGGAAGCCTTGCCAAATACAGCGTAGGGGATTTGACCCAATTTGAAGGAATAGGAGAGGCAAAGGCCATCTCCATCATTGCAGCCCTGGAACTCGGGAGACGAAGAAGGCAATCGGTATCGTCACAACAAATGATCATCAGATCGAGTTCGGACGCCTACGAGGTATTCTATCCGGCGTTATCGGATGTTCGACACGAAGAGTTTTGGGTTCTTTTACTCAATAGGGCCAATATGGTGATTCAGCTGGCTTGCCTGAGCAAGGGTGGGCTGAGCGGCACGGTGGCGGATGCTAAAACCATATTCAAACAAGCCATTGACAAGGGCGCCTGCAGTATCATAGTAGCGCACAACCATCCCAGTGGTAGTCTCAAACCCAGCCAGGCAGACAAGCAACTCACCCGAAAACTTGTAGAGGCAGGACGAGTGCTTGAGTTACCGGTTCTCGATCATCTCATCATCGGGGATGAATCCTACTTCAGTTTTGCAGATGAAAATATGATTTAGCAACCTGAATCGAAGCGCTACGATTGCCGCGAAGGCACTGCGGACACGGCGGTTTGGAAAATATCAGGTCCGTCTATCTGCGTGATAAACAGAATGCTCAATTATTCGTTAATTCCGTCCCCGGTAAGCGCGCAGAATTTTACATTTGGCCAAAATTTCGACACCATGAGATATACCTTATTCGCGATTATGATTGTTTTCCTTGCGTCCTGCGGGGGCAACGGCGATCAGGTTACCACTGAAATTGTAAACAACCCCAATACAGCATCGAATGAGGAAGCGGGTCCACAACCAGCCATGCAATTTGACGAGCTCTTGTTCGACTTTGGTGATATCACACAAGGAGAAAGGGTGAATCACGACTTTACCTTCACCAACAACGGTGAAGCCGATCTGGTGATTGCTTCTGCAAAAGGAAGCTGCGGATGTACAGTGCCAGACTGGCCAAAGCGACCCATCAAGCCCGGTGAAACAGGGGTGATCAAGGTCGAATTCAACAGCTCGGGGAAGAATGGCAAACAGCACAAGAAGGTTGTTGTTGTGGCCAACACCCAACCAAGTCAAAACGTGATTGCCATATCCGGAAATGTGATTGCACCAGAAACTCAAGAATAAAAAACTACGAATGAATCTTTCGATCTTTTTACAGGCCCAGGAGCCTAACAGCTATGGAACACTCATCATGTTTGCCTTGGTAGCTGTAGTGTTCTATTTCTTTATGATCAGGCCTCAGGCTAGAAAAGCCAAGAAAACCAAGAAATTCCGCGAAGCGCTCAAGAAGGGCGATCGTGTAATTACCATTGGAGGAATTCATGGGCGCGTGGCCGACGTGAAGGACACCAACGTGCTCGTGGAAGTGGAATCCGGACAGAAAATGAGAATCGAAAAGTCGGCCGTATCTATGGAGTATACGACTGGCTCAGGGGAGAGCGAACTCAATCAACCCGGGAAAAAATAAGCCGATTTGAACGATACCTCCAAATCCAGATTCAAGGGCTTGGGAGGAGAATTACGAGCAAACCGAAAGGTTAGCATCTATCTTGTATGCGTGCTCATAGCGTCGATATTCTGGACGCTCAATGCACTTACAAAGCGCTATTCTACAAGCGTCCAGGTTCCCATTCGATACCAGAATTTTCCGGAAAATTTTGTCTTCGAGAAGGACCTGCCGAACTCAATTGCCACCGAGATTGAGGGCTATGGTTTCAACCTGCTGTTCTTCAACAAGTATGGTCAAAAGGACTCGGTTTCGATGAATTTGAACAGGGCTACAACCTCCATAGACGGTGGTTTGAAGGTTTATAAAATCCCAACCAAGGCGTCTTTGCCATCGTTGGCTGATGAAATTTCTTCCAATATCCAGGTGAAAAAATTCTGGGAGGACACATTGTATATCAAGGCAGAATCAAAATGGAGTAAGAACGTGAAGCTCGCAGCCCAGCTTGATCTCTCATTTGAGCGCCAGCATGTCAAATCCGGCCCCATAACCATAGAGCCTGCCAGGGTAAATGTGGTCGGACCAAAGTCGATTGTGGAAAGCATTGACTCCGTTCTGTTGGAGAGTATTTCGCTCGAAAACCTCAACGACGACATTCACCTGGAAGCCAGGATTCTTGGCGTAAACGGAGTGTCTATAGACAGGGAGGTTGCACAAGTACATATTCCGGTGGATCAAACAACGGAGATGAGTTTCGAGCTGCCCATCGAAAAGCGCAATGTGCCGGATTCACTACAGCTCATGCTATTTCCAACCAAGGTGAATGTCGTACTCGAACTGCCCCTGTCGCTCTTCGAGACCATGAATAAGAAAGAGGTTGTACTCGTGGTCGATTATGATGAGTACACCGCGAAGCGATCCAGCTTGATTGTAGAAGTTGAATCGCTTCCTCCCTTTGTAAAACTTAAAAGGTTTTCACCCAACAAGGTTGAAGTAATCGTTCGCAAATGAAGTTGAAGGTCGGCATTACGGGTGGTATTGGTTCTGGTAAGTCTATCGTATCCAAAATCTTCCGTTCCTACGAGGTGCCCGTGTTTGAAGCAGATGCCGTTGGGCGACAACTACTGGAAGACCGAGAAGTACAAAAGTTGGTTGTTCAAGTTTTGGGAGAGGCGGTCAAAGGGCCAGATGGATTGGATCGGAGGGCCATCGCCGCAGTTGTATTTGAAGATGAGTCCAAGCTGAATTCACTCAATTCGATCATTCACCCGAGGGTGGCGGCGGCGTTTGAACGTTGGGTTGAAGAACAAAGTGCGCCGTACATTTTGAAGGAAGCGGCAATTCTATTTGAGTCCGGAAGTAATCTTGGGCTGGACAAGGTAATCGTGGTTGACGCCCCTGAGGATCTGAGGATTTCACGTGTGGTTGAGCGAGATGGCAGTCGCCCGGAAGAAGTAAAGTCACGAATGGCCAATCAATGGCCCGGTGAAAGGATTCGCGATATGGCCGACTTCATCATATCCAATGATGTAGGAGACGAGCTAATACCACAAGTTCATTCAATCCATACAGAATTGTTATCATTGGCCAATGCGTAGGCTGCCCCTCCATTGGCAAATCATCATAGGACTTGTCCTCGGCATCATTTGGGCCATCGTGGGCGCCCATCTTGGATGGAGCAAGTTTACCATGGATTGGATCAATCCCTTTGGTGTGATCTTCATCAACTTACTAAAGCTGATTGCGGTTCCGCTTGTACTTTTTTCCATTATCAAAGGCATCTCCGACCTCAAGGACATCAGTCGCCTGGGGAATATTGGGTACAAAACTCTCTTCGCTTATATCGCAACAACAATACTTGCCGTTACCTTGGGGCTTACACTGGTAAATACCATCAAACCCGGTAATTATGTCAGCGATGACCTGCGGACGGTGAACCGCATCAGTTACGAACTTTGGGTAGCTCAAACAGAAGGTGTGGAGCTCATGGATGGCAAGAATTACCTCGCCGATGAGCGGTACAGTGACTTGATTCCTGTTGCTAGTCAGAAATTGGCCGAGGGACAGTCAAACGATCTCATAAAAGAGAAGGTAACCGTGGCCAGGCAACGCAAGGAGGAGAGCCCCCTTCAAATGCTGGTCGACATGGTTCCATCCAATGTCTTCTTCTCACTGGCCAACAATACCTTCATGCTACAGATCATATTCTTTGCCTTCTTTTTTGGCGCTTGCTTACTTATGGTTCCGGCGCAAATAGGCAAGCCGGTAATAGACTTGGTAGGAGGGTTGAACGAGGTCTTCATAAAGATGGTAGGGGTTATTATTCGTGCAGCTCCATTCTTCGTTTTTGCCTTGTTGGCGGGCAAAGTTTCTGAAATGGCAGGGGACAATCCGGCCGCGGTGCTAGAGATATTCCTCGGGTTGGGGAGTTACTCCCTTGTCGTGTTTATTGGTCTCGCCGTGATGGTGGTTTTGATCTATCCGTTCATCATGAAGCTCTTCGTCAGATCCATGAAGTACGCGAATTTTTTCCGCGGCATAGGACCGGCGCAAACACTTGCATTTTCGTCGAGCAGTTCACTGGCGACCTTACCTGTTACCATGGACTGCGTGCACAACAATTTTAAAGTGCCAAAGGAGGTTACCTCCTTCGTATTGCCCATTGGTGCTACCGTTAATATGGATGGCACAAGCCTGTACATATCTGTTGCGGTTGTTTTTCTCGCACAGTTTCACCTGGTCGATCTCTCAGCGGCGCAGCAACTAACCATCGTCCTCACGGCAACACTTGCGAGTGTGGGTACTTCCGCCGTCCCAAGTGCAGGGCTTATCATGATGATCATGGTGCTGCAAAGTGTTGGCTTGAATCCAGCCTGGATAGCGATCATATTTCCAGTCGATCGCATACTCGATATGTGTCGAACCGTTGTAAACGTAACAGGTGATGCGACCGTTAGCACGGTTGTTGCAAAGTGGACGGGAAATGCTCCCAAAGTTTAAGCGGTTAAAACGATCGCCGACCTGCCATAATTTTATTTTTGTTTGAAAGGTCAAACCATGAAAGCCATACTCCGCATTCTAGTAGGATTAGTGATACTCATTGTGTTGGCGCTAGTACTGCTACCGGTGCTTTTCAAAGACAATATCGTCGAGCTTGTAAAAGAGCAGGCCAATGCCAATTTGAACGCTCAAGTGGATTTTGGTGAGTTTGACCTCTCGCTGATCTCTTCATTTCCCAATTTTCAGTTTGAGATTTCAGACATCACCGTCAACGGAGTTGATGATTTTGAGGGTGTCCAACTGTTGAGACTGGGCAGGCTTGAAACCACGGTCGATATGATGAGCGTGATCAAGGGTGACGAAATCAACGTCAGGAAATTTGGGATATCGGATCTGGATTTGAACATTATCGTCAACGAGGATGGTGAAGCCAACTACGATATTGCTGTAGAGTCAGACGAGGACGAAGAGCAGGAAGTAGAGGAAGAAGGGACAACTGCCTTCAAATTGGGATTGAGTGAGTACTACTTGCGCAATGTCAACCTCACCTATGATGACCAGGAAGGTGATATGTATGCCCGGATCAAGGGCCTCGATCATTCAGGAAATGGGGACTTTACCCAGGATGTTTTCGACCTGACCACCAAAACAATTATCCAGTCGCTTACCTACCGCTCCGAAGGGATTCACTATCTCAAAAATGCAAGCCTGTCGAGCGATCTTGGAATGAGTATGGACATGCCCAATTCGAAATACACATTTGCCGACAACAGTCTCACCCTAAATGACCTTCACTTGAATTTTGCCGGTTGGATCGCCATGCCGGATGAGGACATCGACATGGATATGAGCATGTCATCTCCCGATACAAAGTTCAAATCGATCCTGTCGATGATTCCGGCGGTTTACGCAAAGGACTTCGAATCTGTCGAAACGGATGGCACCTTCAATTTTGCCGGAACATTTAAGGGAAGGTATACCGACGACGCACTGCCCACATTTAATTTGGAGTTAAATGTGAAGGATGCTTCCTTCCATTATCCGGATATGCCAAAGTCAGCTACCAATATCCAGGTAGGACTCAAAGTGAGTAATGCAGGGGGCTCTGAAGATAATACCGTCATAGACCTCAGGCAATTTCATGTAGAAATGGCTGAGAATCCAGTGGATATTGCAATGAATGTCAAAACCCCGGTCTCGGATCCACAGCTGAAAGGCAAGATTCAAGCGCAGATATCCATGGCAACGGTTGCAGAGGTATATCCCATGGATATGGGTGAAAAGTACGGCGGGTCGCTTACGGCTGACATCTCAATGGAGGGCAGGCTGTCAGCCATTGAGGAAGAACGTTACGAGGACTTCAATACCGATGGGAAACTTATTATTCTCGATATGGACTACAGTGATAGTTCTTTGCCCTACGTGGTCAATATCAAGAAGGCCTATTTCGACTTCTCACCACAATTTGTTGATATGAGCACCCTGGAGCTAAAAATTCTGGATTCGGACATCCAGGCATCTGGTAAGATCGAAAATTTCCTTCCCTATTACTTTCATGATTCGACCATCAGCGGAAATCTCACACTCGCCTCAACAAACCTCGACCTGGATCAATTGATGGGCCCGGAAGAGGAAGAAGCCGAAGTGGAGGAAGGGGACGAAGAACCATTCGAAGTGCTTGAGGTACCGGGCAACATTAACTTCAGAATGAACTCCAACCTGGGCAAGGTACTCTACGATGGCTTGGAAATGACCAATATGAAGGGCACCATTTGGGTTCATGACTCCAAAGTTGATATGAGGGATCTGAGCTTCAATATGATGGATGGAAGCATGGCAATGAGCGGAGTCTACGACGCTTCCGATATCTCAGACCCCAAGATAGACTTCGATATGAACCTTTCGCAATGGGATATAGCAAAGACGTTTGAGACCTTCAATACGGTGCAGAAACTGGCACCAATAGCCGAAAGCGCCAGAGGTCGATTCTCGACATCGTTGAAGTTTGTCTGTTCGCTTGATTCCATGATGGACCCCGAACTGAACACCCTGACGGGAGGAGGGAAGCTGAAATCTCACGACATCGTCGTTGATGGATCCAATTCACTGAAGAAGGTAGCCACCGTCCTCAAGAATGACAGGTACAGCAGGCTGGACCTAAAGGATGTGAATCTGACCTATAAGTTTGAAAATGGCCGGGTGAATGTTGAACCGTTCGACATCAAAATGGGCAATTCGAAGGCCACGGTCTCAGGATCCAATGGTTTCGATCTCACGATGGATTATCTGATCAAAACTGAAATTCCAACCAAGGATCTTGGAAAGGCTGCGGAAAGTGCAACCGGCATACTGGCCAAGCAAGCCAGCAAAGTTGGCGTGGACCTCAAAGGCACAGATAAAGTGAAGGTCGATCTTAAAGTTACCGGTGACGTGAACGACCCCAATGTGACACCAGTATTTGCCGGCGGCAAGGAAGCCGTTAAAGAGAATATAAAGGACGAACTTAAGAAGCAAAAAGAGGAACTTGAGAAGAAGGCTAGGGAAGAAGCAGAGAGGCTCAGGAAAGAAGCCGAAAAGAAGGCGCGTGAGGAGGCAGAAAAAGCCAAGAAAGCGGCAGAGGAGAAGGCCAGGGAAGAAGCAGAACGATTGAAGAAAGAGGCGGAGCAAAAGGCCAAAGAAGAAGCAGAAAAGAAAAAGAAGCAGGCCGAAGAAGAACTAAAGAAAAAGGCAAAGGAAGGAGTGAAGGATCTCTTCAAAAAGAGATAGAATATCATGATCGTTTTCCGGATCAAATTATGGACGCTATGTATGCTCGTGGTGGCCTCGGGTGCTTCATCTTTTGCCCAGGAAGACTGCGACGACGCTGTTTCATCCAAGGCAAAAAAGACTTTCGAAAAAGCCATGGCGATCAAGCGCAAAAGCGAGCGCATGGCCATGGTGCGAAAGGTGCTCGAGATGGAGCCGGATTACGTTGCCGCCAATTACATAACCGGTGTAGAAAAGATCAAAACGGCCAAGGCCATGGGCGGTTCGTATGCCGGGGCGCTGAAGTATTTCAAAAAAGTGATTGAAGAATGCCCGGAATTTTCTTGCGACCCCTACTATTACCTGGGAGAGATGGAGTTGGGCAAGCACAACTGGGACAACGCCATATCTTATTATCAGCAATTCCTTGATTACAACTCGGAGGATGAGCGCGGATACCCAAATGACTACGACGAAAAGCGCATCACGGTCAAAAGCAACATAGAATACGCTCAATTCTATAGCAACTCATATAAGAACCCAGTACCATTTGATCCTGTAGTAGTGAGACGTGTTTCCACCGAAAATCAAGAATACCTTCCACTTCTTACTCCGGACAATGAGTATATGTTCTTCACCAGAAAAACAGAGGATAAGACCGCCCAAATGGACAAGCCATTCGCCTCGCATGACGTTCACTATATCGAGCAACTCGTGCAGGCCAGAAGTCATGGAGATGATTTTGACGAAGGCTCTCCCTTGCCGGAGCCATTCAATATGGAGGAGAATGTGAACTATGGAGGAGCCACAATCTCGCTTGACAACAGGCACCTGTACTTCACAAAGTGCAAAGAGGTATTCCTGGCAAAAACAGGGAGACCCTATAAGAATTGCGATATTTTTTATTCCCACTACACCTATGGGTTCAACTATCACAGCAACAAAGAAGAGTGGTACTGGACCGATCCCGAGAATCTAGGGCCAAACATCAATACCGAGGATGGATTTGAGTCTCAACCTTCCTTGAGCGGTGATGGTCGCAGCCTGTATTTTGCATCAGCTCGGGCCGACAGCAAGATGATAGATATCTACAAGTCGGACAGGATGGACAACGGAGAGTGGGGTGAAGCTGTGCGACTGCCCGAGCCAATCAACACAGAGTTCAGCGACAAGTCGCCATTTATGCACTCCGATTCGAAGACACTTTACTTTTCATCACAAGGTCATACCGGATTTGGAGGATTTGATATTTACTATACCAAACACGACAAGAATTGGAACTGGTCGGAGCCAGTCAACATAGGTTATCCCATCAATACCGAAGAAGATGAGCACGGATTTGTGATCTCCACCGATGGGTCGAAAGTATACTACTCCTCTGCAAAATTTGATGGTAAGCGGACTCCGCTAAACATCCTTTCCTTCGAATTGTATCCTGAAGCCCGGCCAGGGAAGGTTATGCTCCTCAAGGGAAAGCTGGAGGATAAGAATCACAAACCGATCAAAGAAGCGACTATTGAAATCAAAAATATGAAGACCAAGGAGGTCAACCGATTTACAGTAGATTCCGTAGATGGAAACTATGCAGCGATTGTTACCCTGGAGGATGACGACGACGATGTGATCATGAACATCAAGGGAAAGGATATGGGTTTTGAAACGAGGTTGGTAAAGCATAAGGAGCGCGAGATTGTGAAGGAAATCAATATCACCACCGAACCTGTACATGTGGGTAGCTCATACACCATCGATGATATCAATTACCTCACCAACTCGGCTGATCTCGACACGTCATCGACCATGATCTTGGATGAATTTGCCGATTACCTGACCGAACATGAAACCATCAAGGTAGCTATTCATGGACATACCGACAACGTTGGAAAGATGCAAGACAATATGAGCCTGAGCGCCGACAGGGCATTTTCTGTCATGGCCTATCTGCAAGGCAAAGGCATACACAAGGATCGCATGACCTTCAAAGGGTTTGGGCCAACCAAGCCCATCGCCTCCAACGCTACTCCTGAAGGCAGAGCAAAGAACCGGAGAACCGAGTTCAAAGTCACGGATATGTGATTTCACTTGCTACATTTGCACAAAATCAAAGCAATGCATAAGCTAGTATACCTTTTCGCCATCATCTTTCTATTGTCAGCCTGTGGCGGTGGCCAACAAAATCAAGAAATCCAAGACGAAACTCCGGCGACGGACACTACCGAAGCGCTTGTTGAACAGGCCGGTTTTTTCGGTGAAGAAATCACGGAGGAGGGTGCTATGACGCCTGATGAATTTTTAGCCGCCATCGAAGGTCAGGACACAATCAAGGCCAAGGTCCGCACGACGATCAATTCATGCTGCCAAAAGAAGGGCTGCTGGATGAACCTGGACATGGGAGACAATCCTGAAATGAAAGTCAGGTTCAAGGATTATGGATTCTTTGTGCCCATGGACTCTGACGGAAAGGAAACGATCGTAGAAGGTATCGCATACAAGGATGTAGTGGGAGTGGAAGAACTCAAGCACTATGCTGAGGACGCTGGTAAATCCCAAGAGGAGATCGATGCCATCACAGAGCCAAAAGAAACCATGCGCTTTCTTGCACATGGTGTGATCATCAAGTAGGAATCACATTTAATGGCTGAACAGCGGCAATACGCCCTTTTCAAAAGCTATCACAATGAGGAGGAGGCCAAGAGAATGGCCGAACGCCTGGACGAGGCGGGTATCGAGTACAAGGTTCTCGACACCGCTCCGTCGGTCGACTTGACGTTCACCGGTGGCGCCGAGGCCATGAATGAGACCCAAATCGCCGTCTTCGTCGGGCATTTCAAAAAGGCACTCGAAGTGATGGAGCAGGAATCCATCGACATGATCGACCAGGTTGATGATTCCCACTACCTGTACCAGTTTAGCAATGAAGAGTTGCACGAGGTACTCACCAAGTACGATGAGTGGAGCGCCTTCGATTACAAACTGAGTCAGAAGATCCTGAGAGAAAGGGGAGAGGCTATATCGGATGAGCAAATTGAGGAATTGAAGCAGAAAAGGCTCGAGGTACTGGCCGAGCCCAAAGGAGGTCAGAAAGGCTGGATTTTAGTGGGATACCTCTTCGCAATTCTAGGTGGGCTTTTCGGTGTGGCTATTGGATATTCCTTGATGTCTGCCAAAAACACACTTCCTGATGGCAACAAGGTCCATGTCTATACCGAGGAGATCAGAAACCATGGGCGAAAGATATTCTATGTAGGGCTGGTGCTTTTCGTGGTGGAACTTCTCCTGGGCATCTTCACCGACGTTTAGATTTTCGACAATCGGACCTAATTAACCTGCGAGTCGGAACAAACTGCCGGGCTTATTCGTTAATTTTGGTCAAAATCAAAAGAATCATGAATAAACTCCTTTACCTGAGTGCTTTAGTGATTGTGTTTGCTTCTTGTGAGAAAGCACAATTGAATAAAGAAACAACTACCACAGAAGACAATGCCATGATCGAGAGCATCTTCGAAGACTTGTCTGCTTCTGTGGAGAGCAATGCTGCTGCCATCAACGATACAGCGGACCTCGACACTGCAGCTACCGGCGCCTGTCCGACTGTGACCTGGTCACCGGAATGGAATACCTGGATTGGATTCTGGTCATTCCCCAAAACTGTCACCGTTGATTTCGGAACGGGCTGTGTGGGAAATGATGGAAAAACGAGAAGTGGAATTGTAGCGGGAACATTTACGAACTGGCCCTGGTTGGCCGGAGCCAAATTGACCGTTGCTCCTGACGGATATGTGGTTGATGGATATGGCGTTTCCGGAACAAAATCATGGACCTATAATGGTCTGAACTCAAGTGGAAATCAGAATTGGGATATTGTAGTGTCCAATGGACAAATAACTACTCCCGAAAATGAAACGATAAACTGGGAAAGTACCAGGAATCATGAGTTGATTGAAGGTGCGAGCGATTTCAATTTCTGGAACAACGTGTATTCAATTACAGGGACGGCCAGTGGCGTGAACAGAGAAGGAAGATCTTATGATGCCGAAATCATTGAGGCCTTGATTGTAAAAGCCGGATGTGCTCATGTGACTGATGGGATTCTGGAAATCACTCCTGAGGATCTCAAAACCAGGTCTATTGATTATGGGGATGGAACCTGCGACAGCAAGATTACCGTAACGATTGACGGCAAGACCTACGACATCGGAGGTTAAAAGGAATGAGACGAAATAAAAAAGGGGCGAAAGCCCCTTTTTTTATTGCTTGTTATCTGGCTCGTGAGCCCGGTGACCGATCAGGTCCATCGAAGAATTCTCCTCGTCCTCCTCTATTGCGCTGCTTCATCCTCTGTAGGAGCTCCTTCTTAAACTTTTCTTCCGCTCGGTAGTATTTGGCAGTTTTCTTCGCACCGACCGCGTCGATAAACTTATCCATATATTTCTTTTCGATGTCGAGATGTTTGGCCTTCATATCCAGTCTCGCCTTCATGGCAGCTTTCAACTGCGCGTCGGAAAACTCATCTAGGCTTCCTTTGCGAACACCCTTTGTCTTGTCTTTCATAGACTCTCTCAATGCCTTTTCTTCGTTTCGTTTCTCGTTGGCAAGAGCCCAGAACTTTGACGACTCATCTGTCGTTAGTCCCAATTCCGACGTTATAAAAGCGACTCTTGCGCTTTCAATCCTTTGCCTTTTCTCATCGGCCATCTTACCCTGTCCCTGTGCAAAGAGGGAGCCCGTAATCACAATCGCCGCAAACAGCGAAATCCATTTCTTTTTCATTTTGGTTGTTTTTATAATTCTAATATGATTGAATTGACATCGATATCATTATCGATCAGGTAATCGATGTCTTCGTCGGTCGTTTCCAGTTCGTAATCTTCTATATAAGCCTCGACAACAAGACTCATATCTGCATTTTCTACCAGGTAGCTTTCTATGCTATCTGCATCGAGGCTTTTATCTTCAGTAACGGGATTAAAAAATCGAACCCCGAAGAATACCAGAAATACAATTGCGATGATATATGCCAACCGAGGAAAGAGCCTGAGTGCAGGTTGGGATTTCGCTTCAAGCGGAATCTTCTCGCTGATTTTAGTAGGCAGCGACTCAAAATATCCTTCCGGTGTCTTGAAATGCTGGTGGTATTTCTCTTTTGTTGTCACGTTACTTCGACGCAGTGAGTGTCCAATGGTTTAATCCTCCCTTAAATACTGTTCCAACTTCTTTCTGGCGAGATGATAGTTTGCCTTTACACCACCGGTACTCAAATTGAGCACTTCAGCTATCTCGTCAAACTTCAACTCGTCGTAATAGCGGAGCAGGAATGTGGCTCTTTGCTTTTCAGGCAGTTTTGCCAATGCCTTTTGAAAGGCCTCTTCAATCTCATCTCCATCAAAGTAAGCATCACTTGTGAGTCGATTTTCCAGCTCACTGGTCATGTCCCCAATTGGAATGAAAAGGAACCGGGTCTTCTTCCTGAGGAAGTCGAGGCTTTGATTGTGCGCGATCCGATAGATCCAGGTATGCAGTTTACTCTTTCCGCGAAAGGAGTCGAGCTTTTCCCATATTTTGATAAAGGTTTGCTGGGTGATGTCATCGGCGTCATCATGATCGAGTACTAATCGCCTTATTTGCCAGTAGACTCTTTCCTGATATTTTCGGACGAGCAGATTGAAGCTATACCTTCTGGAATCTTCGTTGGCAAATCCCTCCAGTATTTCTTCGTCCGATAAATGTGTCATGTCTGCGTTTGTACGTCTCTTTTCTGAAGTACACCTCGGCTCTTTTCTACAATTGCTTGAGCCGATAGCCCATACTTCTCCATCAATTGGGCGGGTGTTCCGCTCTCACCAAATTGATCATCCACGCCGACAAACGACATTGAGGTAGGCTGGTTGGTTGAAAGTAATTGTGCAATGCGGCTTCCGAGTCCACCAACAATTTGGTGTTCTTCAGCCACCACCACCGCACCGGTCTTGGCCGCCGATGCTAAGACGATATCCTCGTCCAAAGGTTTAATCGTATGGATATTGACCACATCGGCTGAGATACCTTCGGCATCCAAAGTCTTTGCAGCTTCCAGGGCTTCCCAAACAAGATGGCCTGTACAGATAATACTTACGTCGCTACCTTCTTGAAGCTGAACTCCCTTCCCGATTTCGAATTGTTGGTTCTCCGGGGTGAAGTTTGGAACCTTGGGCCTTCCAAATCGCAGGTATACGGGTCCTTCGTGCGTTGCAACGGCCTTGGTTGCAGCCTTGGTCTGATTATAGTCACACGGGTTTATTACCACCATATTGGGCAGCATTTGCATGAGGCCTATGTCTTCTAGGATTTGATGCGTGGCCCCGTCCTCGCCGAGAGTCACGCCAGCGTGAGAGGCACATATTTTTACATTCTTCTCAGAGTAAGCAATCGATTGACGGATTTGGTCGTATACCCTTCCCGTACTGAAGTTGGCAAACGTTCCGGTAAATGGAATCTGGCCTCCGGTGGCAAGTCCGGCCGCAATACCCATCATGTTGGCTTCGGCGATACCTACCTGGTAGAAACGATCGGGGAAGCGCTCGGCAAAGTCATTCATTTTTAGCGATCCGGTAAGGTCGGCGCAGAGCGCAACAACCTTGTCATTTTCCTCTCCCAGTTCGCTCAATGCTGCTCCAAACCCTGATCTCGTATCCTTGCTTCCAGAATCGATATACGCTTTCATATTAAAAATTGATTGAGGTTGATGCCCCGGATTTAATGGTGAATTTCTCTTCCTGAGTAAATACAATGCTTTTGGCTCCGGTTGGTCTGTAAATGGCTCTATATTTTCCGGGCTGCAGAGAAATTGTCTCCTTGGTGCTTTTGGGATTGAGTTCGACGACCTTTTGAAGCTGATTGTCTTTTTCGAGCAAAATCGAGCAAGGGCCAAATCCTCCGCGGATGATTGTCACCTGTCCTGGCTTTGGAATTTCGATGGTAGTAGTGTGCGATTGGGAAACGTCTACCTTTTCGAGGTAGATCCTGGGCAAAGTCAGAATCTCAAGGTCGTATTTCCCTGTGAGCAATTTCACTTTCTCGTTGAGTTCTTGCACGTACAATGTCTTGGCCTCTCCGGTCTTCCTTATTAGCACATTTATTTTATTGCGTTCGCGATAATCGCTTGCCTTGACCTCGAGAAAGCCCTGAGGTGCATCGACACCGATAATATTGTGTTTCCCCGGTATGAGCTTGAAACTATCCATACTCACTTCAGGAATGGTGTGTACAGTCATGCTGTATTCGTCAACAGGGTCAAGGGTGATAGTATCCGGAAAACCTTTGGCATTCAAAGTATGCATGAAGTTCATTAGGATCTTTCCATTCTGGCGATTGTACATGGTGATGCCCACGTCGGTTTCGGAGGCATTGCCATTGGCGTCAACCAGATTTACCTGGGCAGTTGTACTGTTTAGGGCCTGCGAGATGACCACATTCAGCACGGTCTTAAAAGTCGCTTCGTCAGCAGCATCGAAAAAATTTCCGATGCACTCAAAGCTCTTTCTGAATTCCAGGTCCAGTCCAATTCCGATCACAAATGGTTTGAGAACTATGCCGCGTTCCTGGAGTACCCTGGAGACCGCGCATGGATCACCGTCACACTCCTCGATTCCATCGGTAATCATGATGATGATATTGCGACAGTCGGCGCAAAAGGTGAAATCCTGTCCAGCCCTTTCGAGTGTCTGCGCGATGGGAGTTGTTCCCTTGGGTTCAATCTTTTTAAGTTTGGCTTTGATTTTCCCGGCATTGTTGGCTCCAAAGGGTACCTCGAGCTTGGTATCGTCGCAATCCTGCCCCATGCGATAATACTTCTGATGTCCGTAAACCCTTAGCGCCAATTCGAGGTTCTCGACATCTTTCAGACTGTCGAGTGATTGTGACAAAAGGTTCTGTGCGATCTCATTTTTATTGGCGCTCTGCCAACGACCATTCATGCTGTTGGATGCATCAAAAATGAAAAGGATTCGCGTCTTTGGTTCTTTCTTTTTGGGTTGGGCAAAAGAAGTATGTGCAAAGGACACAAGCAGTAGTCCAATACACAGCTTAAGGATATGTTGCATGCCTTTTTTCATGAACAAATCAAATACCCGGCCACTAGTAGTCTCCGAGGGTTTCTTCCAACTGCGAAAGAGCGCTTTCCAACTGTTCGTCATTTGGAGCAACTCCGTGCCATTTATGGGTGCCCATCATAAAATCAACCCCTTGACCCATCTCGGTTTTCATCATGATGGCCACAGGTTTGCCTTTGCCTAGTCTGGATTTAGCTTCTGCCAGACCATCGATCACAGATTGAAGATCATTGCCTTCCATTTCCATTACGTCCCATCCAAAACTGCTGAATTTCTCACCCAGACTATTGATATTCATCACATTATCAACGTCGCCATCGATCTGTCTATTGTTGCAATCGACGGTTGCGATGTAATTGTCGACCTTGTTATGACTGGCAAACATGGCCGCTTCCCAGATCTGCCCTTCCTGCATTTCCCCGTCGCCATGAAGGCTGTAAACGATGTGGTCGTCACCTTTCAGCTTTTTGGACAGAGCATGACCAACTGCCACACTCATTCCCTGGCCCAAGCTCCCTGATGCGACCCTTACCCCAGGCAGGCCCTCTTCGGTCGCAGGATGGCCTTGGAGTCGGGAGTTCAACTTGCGGAATGTCGCCAATTCGGATCGGTCGATGAAACCGGCAAATGATAATGTGCTGTACCACACCGGTGAGATGTGCCCATTGGACAAATAGAATACATCTTCACCGTTTCCTTCCATACTGAACTGCCCTTTGTTGTAGTCCATTACTTCGAAGTAAAGTGCGGTGAAAAACTCGGTGCATCCAAGTGACCCGCCGGGGTGTCCTGAGTTGACGGCATGGACCATTCTCACGATGTCTCTTCGTATTTGGGAGGCGAGCTTTTCTAGCTCTGAAATGTCGGCCATAATGGGGTTTCTCGTTTGCGGCGAAATTAGAGTATTTGCGACCTGTAGCCGATTTCCTGTTGAAAACTTTGAAAACTTTTATTCCGCTTGGAATGGCTATTTTCGCCCCGAATTTCAAAGCGCGCTAATGTCTCTAAAATGTGGAATTGTCGGCTTGCCCAACGTGGGTAAATCCACCTTATTTAATTGCCTTTCGAATGCCAAGGCGCAGTCGGCCAACTTCCCCTTTTGTACTATCGAACCAAACATCGGTGTGATCAACGTGCCGGACGATCGTCTGAATACCCTGGCAGAACTCGTCAACCCCCTTAAGGTAGTGCCAGCAACAGTGGAGATTGTTGACATTGCAGGCCTGGTCAAAGGAGCATCCAAAGGTGAAGGTCTGGGAAATCAGTTTCTCGGTAATATTCGCGAGACCAATGCCATCCTTCATGTTCTGCGTTGCTTCGAAGATCCAAATGTGGTTCACGTTGACGGTACTGTTGATCCCATTCGTGATAAAGAGGTAATTGATTATGAACTACAGATAAAAGACCTGGAGTCTGTAGAAGGTAAGCTGGATAGGCTGACTCGCCTTGTGAAGATTGGCGACAAGGATGCACGCAGGGATCACGAACTCCTGATGAAGTACAAAACTCATTTGGAATCCGGCAAATCGGCAAGATCGATCCAGTTGGAGGAGAAAGAAAAGTACGTCGTGGATGACTTGTTTCTACTTACCAACAAGCCTGTGATGTACGTCTGCAATGTAGACGAGGCCTCCGTCAAGTCCGGTAATGAATACGTAGTACAGGTACGCGAAGCGGTCAAGGACGAAGATGCGGAAGTGCTGGTCATCGGAGCATCGATCGAAGCCGAAATAACTGAATTGACCGACCCGGATGAGCGTTCCATGTTTCTGGGTGAATTGGGATTGGAAGAGCCCGGGGTCAATCGACTCATACGGGCAGCATATGAACTGCTCAAACTTCAAACCTACTTCACTGCTGGTGAAAAGGAGGTCCGTGCATGGACAATCCACCGAGGAGATACGGCACCGCAGGCAGCAGGAGTTATACATACCGATTTTGAAAAGGGATTTATTCGCGCCGAGGTTATCGCCTACGACGATTATATCCAATTGGGCTCAGAATCGGCCGTGAAAGATGCTGGTAAGCTGGCGACCGAAGGCAAGGAATACGTTGTGCAGGATGGGGATGTGATGCACTTCAGATTTAACGTCTAGGAAAGCTTCAGGCTACAAGGGAATTAACTTATCCCGCGCACTTCGAACTCCGCACCTCGCACTTCGAACTCCGCACCTCGCACTTTAATTACCGCACCCGGTAATATCCAGCTTAAACAGCTTGGGTTTGTTTTCCCAATAGCCGAAAATCATGGAGAGATGGGTATAGTACTCCTCAAGCATCGTGTTTTCAACAACCACATAGGCACGCGCCTTGGTGTATCCATAGCCCATGTCGTCGATATACTCAATGTATAATCCTGGTCCTGGAGGCATGCAGATGTCGAACGGGAAGTCAATTTCAATGATGGAACCGCCTCCCTTGTCGCTGTCATAGTTCTCACTAATACCCAAGAACAAGGAAACGTAGTTGTCGTCTCTAAATACAGGCAGGGCATTTATGTCCGCCATAGAGTTTAGTGCTTCTTTTTGAGTATAAATTCCCGGACCGGGTTTAACCAATAGAACCCCGTCAGGAGGGATGTAGTTTTCGTCCCCAGAGCTTCCGTAATCGATTGCTGCGAGGACATCGACAATGTAGTCCCTCATCTCATCCTTGGTGAACGCGGGTTCAATTTCTTCCTCCCCATAGCCGTCCAAGTCGCGATCTACCGTTTCTTCATCCAGACATTCCACATGTTGGTAGAGGTTGGTATATCCTACTTCAATCATGTAACTCGGTTCGCCGTTGTCGGCCTCTATGGCCATCACATGGTCTCGAACCTTGTAATGTTTGAATTCAATTGTATCGTAGGAAACAGCAGTTCCATCCATTGCCACGCAAGTCATCCAAAGTGTGTCGCCATCAACCCGCCCTCCATAGATATCGTAGGAATAGGAATGATGACCGCCAAATGATAGGAACCATGGCTCATCCTCACTACCACGTCCCATATCGATTCCATCTACCTGTTGAGTCCAGCAATTCTCTACGGTGGCAAATGCTCCGTCCATAAGTTGCGCTGCGAAATAAGTCCGGTTAAATTTTTCCCATTCGGGCCCAGGGATAAAACCGGACCCTTCTTCGGGAGGGTATTCTATTTCATCAGTTTGATTGTTTTGCGGAGTGTTGCAAGCGATTAAAAATGAAAGAGATAGAAAAAGTACAAGTCCGGATACGGGCAGTTTCATAGTCAAATTTTGGCAGCAAATGACACTTTTGAAATCATTTCAAACGGTTGAAAAACCTGTGGAAAAGCTAACATAAATATACGATCAAGCCCCTAGGTCAATAGTTATTTTTACGCCACAATCGAGGAAATGGCCGAGGTAAACTACGACGAATCCAACATACGATCACTGGAGTGGCAGGAGCATGTGCGCTTGCGACCTGGTATGTACATCGGTAAGCTCGGAGATGGTTCAGCACCCGACGACGGGATATATATTCTACTCAAAGAGGTTATAGACAACTCGATCGACGAATTTGTAATGGGTAATGGAAAGACCATCGACGTCAGTATCAAGGACGGCATGGTCAAAGTGCGTGACTACGGTCGGGGTATTCCATTGGGCAAGGTGGTGGACTGTGTGAGCAAGATGAATACCGGTGGTAAGTACGACTCCAAGGCATTCAAAAAATCCGTTGGACTCAATGGGGTTGGTACGAAAGCTGTGAACGCCCTGTCGGATCATTTTAAGGTCGAGTCGATCCGTGAAGACAAAATCAAAAGAGCAGAATTCGAAAAAGGCGTTTTAAAGGAAGATGCCCCTATCGAGGCTTCCAGCATCCGGAAAGGAACGCGCATCACTTTTACACCGGATAATTCGGTCTTCAAGAACTACAGATTCCGCGAAGAATTCGTGGAGACTATGCTGTGGAATTACGCCTACCTCAATACGGGTCTCACCATCCACTTCAATGGAAAGAACTTTCATTCCGAAAGAGGTTTGCATGATCTGCTGGAGCAAAATATTTCGGCTGAGCCACTCTACCCGGTCACACACCTGTTGGGAGACGATATTGAAGTGGCCATTACCCACACCAACGCCTATGGTGAGGAGTACTACTCTTTCGTCAATGGTCAACACACGACTCAGGGCGGAACGCACCAAGGGGCATTCAGAGAGGCCTACGTGAGGACCATTCGTGACTTCTTTGGAAAGAATTATGAAGCGGTGGATATCCGATCAGGGATTGTAGCAGCCGTTAGCGTCAAAGTGATAGAACCTGTGTTTGAGTCTCAAACAAAAACCAAACTCGGTTCACAGGAAGTAGAGCCAGGCGGTGCCTCTATGAGGGCCTTCGTCAATGATTTCCTGTCAAAAGCGCTCGACGATTATCTGCACAAGAACCCGACCTCAACCGAGGCATTACAGAAAAAAATTCTGCGCGCCGAAAAGGAGCGAAAGGAATTACAGGGTATCAAGAAGCTCGCTAGAAAACGCGCCAAGGAGGTCAGTCTTCACAATAAGAAACTGCGGGATTGCCGAATCCATTACAATGACCCGAAGGACGACGATCGCAAAAGAGAATCGATGTTGTTTATCACTGAGGGTGATTCGGCTTCCGGTTCCATCACCAAGGCGAGAGACGTCAATACACAGGCGGTCTTCAGCCTCAAGGGTAAACCACTCAATTCCTACGGTTTGACCAAGAAGATCGTATACGAAAACGAGGAGTTTAACTTGCTCCAGGCTGCGCTCAACATTGAGGATGGACTGGATGACCTGCGGTACAACAAAATCGTTCTAGCAACAGATGCCGATGTTGACGGAATGCACATCCGCCTCCTCCTAATCACATTCTTCCTGCAGTTCTTTCCGGACTTGGTCAAGAACGGTCACCTACACGTGTTGGAGACGCCCTTGTTTAGGGTAAGGAATAAAAAAGAAACCATCTATTGTTACTCTGATGAAGAGAAGATGGACGCGATGAATAAACTTGGCAAGAATCCTGAAATCACACGATTTAAGGGCCTCGGTGAGATTTCGCCGGAGGAGTTTAAAGCCTTCATAGGTGAAGATATCAGACTCAGCCCGGTAGTGGTTGGCAAGGACTCTCCGATCGCGGATCTTCTGTCGTTTTACATGGGTAAAAACACCCCTGAAAGGCAGGAATTTATCATCAAGAATTTGAAAGTTGAAAAGGATCTGGTAGAAGAGGAAGAGGAGACTTCCGCAGAGGATTCAGAGGAGGTAGCAGCAGCATAATTTGGCTGAAGACGAAAACATAGAAGAACACGACGAGGAATTTGACTCCAGCCAGGAGGAGGATTTATCGCATATTACGAAGGTATCCGGTATGTACGAGGACTGGTTTCTCGACTATGCCTCCTATGTGATCCTTGAAAGGGCGGTACCCCACTTGTATGATGGATTGAAGCCCGTTCAACGTCGTATCCTGCATTCCATGAAGGAGATGGAGGATGGTCGCTACAATAAGGTGGCCAACGTGGTGGGTAACACCATGAAGTATCACCCACATGGGGACGCCTCCATTGCAGATGCGATGGTGTCATTGGGCCAGAAGGACTTGCTGATCGATACTCAAGGTAACTGGGGAAATATATTCACCGGGGACCGGGCAGCGGCCTCGAGGTATATCGAAGCACGCCTTTCGAAATTTGCGTTGGAGGTTGCTTTCAACGCGAAAACGACCGAATGGCAGGCCAGTTACGATGGTAGAAATAAGGAACCGGTCACGCTTCCACTTAAGTTTCCATTGTTGCTTGCGCAAGGGGTAGAGGGAATTGCGGTAGGGCTTTCTTGCAAGATTCTTCCCCACAATTTCAACGAACTCATCGACGCTTCGATAAAGCATCTCCAGGGGAAACGATACAAACTTTATCCAGACTTTCCTACCTATGGGATGATCGATGTAGCCAATTACAACGAGGGGGTAAGAGGAGGAAAGATAAGGGTGCGGGCGCGCATCAACATGTTGGACAAAAAGACACTTCAGATCAAGGAAATTCCCTTTGGAACGACCACATCATCTTTGATCGACTCCATCCTCAAAGCCAACGATAAGGGTAAGATCAAGATCAAGAAGATTGAGGACAACACGGCGGAAGAGGTGGAAATCAGCATTCAGCTGGCCCCCAATGTATCACCGGACAAAACCATTGATGCGCTGTATGCATTTACCAATTGCGAGATGAGTATTTCGCCCAATGCCGTGGTGATTGAAAATGACAAACCTCGGTTTGTCAACGTCAATGAAATGCTTGGTCTCTCAACCGAGCAAACCAAGGAACTGCTCAGGCAGGAATTGGAGATTCGCAAACGAGAGCTCGAGGAGCAATGGCACTTTGCTTCACTTGAGAAGATCTTTATCGAGAAGCGCATCTACCGTGACATAGAGGAGGCTGAGACCTGGGAAGAGATACTCGGGAATATCCACAAAGGCTTAAAACCCCACATCAAGCATCTGCTCAGGCCGGTAACGGATGAAGACGTTACGCGACTGACAGAGATCAAAATCAAGCGTATCTCCAAGTTCGACAGCATCAAGGCGGACGAACATATCGCCAAGCTGGAAGACCAATTAGAAGTGGTGAAAAATCACTTAAGCAACTTAGTCGACTATGCGATCGACTACTTCAAGGAGCTCAAGAAGAAGTTTGGTGAGGGTCGTGAGCGAAAAACGGAGATCAAATCCTTCGAGACAATTGAAAGGGCCAAGGTAGCTGTTGCCAATGCCAAGCTATACGTTAACTACAAAGAG
Source organism: Salibacteraceae bacterium (assembly GCA_965267285.1). Lineage (GTDB taxonomy): Bacteria > Bacteroidota > Bacteroidia > Flavobacteriales_G > Salibacteraceae > UBA4419. The sequence continues at coordinate 708,889 of OZ253948.1, forward strand.
GGTTTTGTAGGAAAGGGACTGAAGCGTGGCGAAGGTGAATTTGTGGCCAATTGCTCGGATATTGACGACATTATTGTCATCCGCAAGGACGGTATCATGCAGGTGTCGAGAATAGCTGACAAGGCTTTCTTCGGAAAGGACATCCTGCATGCCGGGGTTTGGAAGAAGGGTGATGAACGTACCATCTACAACATGATCTACCGCGATGGGAAGAGTGGGCGCGCCATGGTCAAGCGATTCCCGGTCAATAGCATCACAAGGGATAAGGAATACAATATCGCTGGCGGACAAGCTGGATCCAAGGTGCTCTATTTGAGCGTGAATCCAAATGGTGAGGCTGAAGTAGTTCGCGTTATCCTGAGAGCCAAGCCGAAGCTCAAGAAATTGAAGTTCGACTACGACTTCCAGGACATCGATATCAAGGGGCGAGGTACAAAGGGTAATATATTGACAAGAAACACCGTCCATAAAATCGAACTCAAAGAAGCGGGAGTATCTACGCTTGGAGCTCGACAGATTTGGTTTGACGATAGCGTCAATCGTTTGAATGGCGATGGCCGCGGTGAGTTGCTTGGAGAATTTGGCGCAGAGGATAAGATACTCACTGTGCATCCGGATGGCACGTATAAACTGTCACCATTTGCACTCTCTACGCGATTTGATGAGGACTTTGTGCTGATTGAGAAATTCAATCCTGAAGCTGTATTTACCTTGGTCTATTGGGAAGGGGAGAAGGAACAGTACAACGTGAAACGATTTACATTAGAATCTACTACGGCCCGTCAATCGCTTATGACCGAACACGAGGGATCGAAATACGAATTGATAACCAACGACCTCGACCCGAAGCTCATCCTCAAGTTTGATAAGCGCAGCAACGACAGGCCAGATGAGGAGATCGTGGTAAACGATTTTATCGCCGTGAAGGGAATGAAAGCCATGGGCAACAGACTTTCGGCCCATAAGATTAAGAACATCGAATTGGTAGAAAGCGGCAACAAGCCCGAGCCACCTGCTGTCACTGCACCAGCATTAATAGAGGAAGAGCCCGAACCAATAGAAGAAGAAATAGCCGACGCGTTGGAGGAGGAAGTTGAGGAAAAGGAAGATAAGCCCGAAGCGGAAGGAAAAAAGGAGAAACCTACTACCAAGGAAAGTAAGCCAGCTACAAAAAGTGCGAAGCCCAAGTCGGTAAAAAAAAGCGATGACGAATCAGTAGAGCCTGCGCCAAAGGCTTCTACAGACGGCCTTGAGAAAGCAGAGCTTCAGAAAAAGGTAGCAGCAGAGCGCAAAGAGGTCCTTACCAAGAACAAGAAACCCAAAGACGAGGATAGCTTTTCTGCCGGGAATCAGATCACGCTGGATCTATAGAATTTTAATTGTTAATGATTAATGATTAATGATTAATGATTGATTGTCCCTGCTTTAGGCGGTAGCAGCGCATCTATTTCAAGAGCGTGACAGTGCCATATTTCAATTTGGTATAGTCCTCAAATTGATAGGTGAGATAATAGAGATAGGTACCATCGGGGCAATAGGAACCTCTGGACTGTCCGTTCCAGTGAACATCGCTGTGGTTTGTCATAAACACTGCTTCGCCCCATTGGTTATAAATGGTCAGTTCATATTGCTCAAAATCGCAGTTTGAAACCGGGAAAAAGTAGTCGTTGTCGCCGTCCTTGTTTGGTGTGAACGAGTTGGGCACATATACATGGCAATTGCAGTTGTCTGTAGAAACTTGAATCGTGTCAGTTGCATCGCAACCTTCAACCGTGATCTTAGCCCAGTAGACTCCGTCATTTTTGATGAGCTTGGAAGAGAGGTTCGAATTGTCATACCAATTATATAGTGCCGCCGGAGTATAGATGTCCAGAAGCAATTCCTCACCAATGCAAATGGTCGTATCCTCACCAAGGTCAATTTCCGGAGCTTGCAGAACTTCTACGTAAACCGTGTCCTTTGCCGTGCACCCATCCAAGCTTACTTCGACCCAATACATACCATCCTTGCTGACATTTATGTATGACTTCGTGGATTCATCGCTCCATAGGAAGGATGCATTGTCAACGAGGGCCTGCAAGACCCTTGCTTCTCCGGAGCACATTGATATATCGTCTCCGAGTTCGAATTTTGGAGCCGGCTTGAAGTCGACAACTACTTCATCCCTGGAAACGCAGGTGCCGGTAGTGACTTCCACCCAATAGGTTCCCGGTTCCGTAATGGTGAAGGAAGGTAATGTGGATCCATCCTGCCACAGATATGTTGAGTTGGGCCTGCCTACATCGTAGGTAATACTTTCTCCTTCGCACAGCACTTTATCATCTCCCAGTGTAACGGTACAGGATTTTGATTTGACCGAAAAATCGTCGAGATATATGTAGGCACCGGGGTGGGCTCCGGCTCCAGGGAGGTTTGTTTTGGGTGTGGAGTTGTAATCAAGGAAGTTTCCAATTGTGAGAAATTCCTCGCCACCGGAGGCTGTATATATCAAGGTGATAGTCGTCCACCCGTTGGTTTGGTCGAGGTCGGTCGACACAGAAATTTGCGGAGTTACGGGCAGGGGGTCCCATGTGCTGCTACCAATTACAGCGTTGTGAGAGAAATAGAATCCAAGTGCATTGGTGGTGTATTGCGAGTTGTCTGCCAGAGAGTATTTGAATGAAAGTTCATATTGATTCCCCGCTACCAATGGAGCTACAAATTGGGTTTGAACGTATTCCCTAAACTCAGGGTATCTTTCATAGATAAGATTGAGTCCGATATATCCTTCACCGCTTGCTGGCATTTCTGTTCCCCAAAAATTGTTCGGAACACCAATTAGTGTGGATTGTGTGCATGTGTTGAAATAGTCGGCGCTACCGGTATGATCAAAAACATTGGCCCAATCCTGGATTACCAGGATTTGAGCTACCCCCATCGGGCAATTCGTGTAGTTTTCAAAACCGGGATTGGAAATTTGGTTCTGGGCGTTGGCTGGCAACGTCAACATGATTAAGTCAAGAAGCACCCAAAGCCGACTCATAATTGAAGGTTCACATAAAGCAACGATTTAACGTTCCTCTATATTGTTTAGACGAGATCTGGCAGAGAAAGTTGCCTTTGCGCCTGGAGGCGTAAATGACTAATGATGAATTATGAATAATTAATTGGGCTTGTGGCTTGCAGCTCACTTCAGGAGTGTAACCATCCCATATTCATACTCCCGATAGTCCTCAAAGCCATAGGCGAGGCGATAGTAGTAGACACCGTCGACGCAGTTGGTGCCTCGTGCGGATCCATCCCACTTCACTTCGGGGTGGTTGGTGCGAAAAACAGTTTCGCCCCATCGGTTGTATACTTCCAGGTCGTACGATTTGTAGTCGCAATTCGAAACCGGAAAGAAGTAATCATTGTCTCCATCCTGGTTTGGTGTGAACGCGTTGGGTACATATACTGCACATCCGGGCAATGCTTCCAATCCGTAACTGGATTGAGCGATCTGCGCATTAGCCATGGTAAAAATGAATGTGGCGATTATGGTTGTGAATAGGCGCATTTGGTTCAGCTATTATTTATTAGACGAGAGGAAGCAGAAAAAGTTGCCATTGCGACCGGAGGTCGCCGATGATTAATGATTAATTATCAAGGATTAATTGGGCGTTCAGCGTGAAGCGTGATGCCTACTCAAGCCTCTTTAGGATACGCATGCGCTGCCTGTCCCCGATTGATTCGTTGGAGAAGCAAACTATGAGTGCGTCGTAGCCGCCAGACTTCATTTTTTGATCCAGGGTGCAGATCAAAAGCTGATTGGGCATTCGCTTCTTTTTGTTGTAGTACTCTCGTGCCCAGCGGTCGAAGTATGCTTTCTTGGTAATAATGTCCTTTCCCACGTCGCCATGTGCGAATCCAATCTTCTTATCGTTGAAGTCAAACGATTTGCGTTGTCGCTTAAATATTTCGTTGAAGTAGGCGGCTTCGTCCTTGTTGAGCTTGGCATTAGCATCGATCCCACAATCATGAATGTCGAAAGTTTGCGCCAATGTAACTTGTCCGGCCAGGGTGAAAATCAGGAAAAGAAATCTCATTTAAATTCAGATTTGAGCAGCGAATATATCACCGAATCTTCGGCAATTCCATTTGCAACGTAATGTTCGCGCATTACCCCTTCCTTTTGAAATCCAAATCGAAGTAAGAGCTTTGTTGAAGCTATGTTCTCATAGAAGGTGAAGGCTTCAATTCTGTTGAGGTTCATTTTTTCAAAGCCATACCGGATGATCAATTCCAAGGCCTCACCCATCAACCCTCTTTGGCGATAGGCTTTGTTTTCCATTACATATCCAAGTTCCGCTCGGTCGTGATCGGTGTACCATGTATGGTAGCCGCACCATCCGATGTTGATCATAGCTTCTTTATCGATCAGGTGAAAAATCAGGAATTTTTTATTGAAGGTGGTCATTCCTCCTTCGTATCTGTTGACCCAGACCTCGAGATCTTTATCGGTTCTTGCTCCGAAGAATTTCATCTGTTCGGCAACCGATTCTCGAAAGATGTCGTCATAGGAATCCATTGTCACCTTTCGAAGAAATAGGCGAGGGGTTTCCAATTCAAATGCTTCACTCATAATGGAAGAAATTCCATAGTAAAGTTGGCATATTCTGGTTTCACAATACCCTCAGCATATTCAACATTCCCTTCTTGGGTATACTTTGAAAGATAGGCTTCGTTGATCTCGGATTGAATGGGGTCACCAGGGTCAACCTTTACACCTCGAACGTCGATCACGTTTTCCCCAAATTGAATTTGCCCTCGACCTTCCTGAATAAATGACGTGAACCAGCTTCTAGCACTCTTGCTCCAGGATCGAGCGAAGACTCTAGAGTTCACTTCCACCATCCAGATTTGTAGGAAATTATCTCGTTGTGTTCCGCCCTTGATCCCAGTGAGCGTGTGGGAGGACAAGTAGTCGTAAAAAGACCGATGAAATGACATGGGTACTTAACGAGACGGAAATTGTGTGAGAATAGTTGGATTGAAACCGCTGCGATCGCCGCGAAGGCGCTGCGGACATTGCGGTTTGAAAGACAAGTGATCTGGAATAAGAATTAAGTCACTCATTATTTCTTCACTCGAACCCATTTTGTCAATTGTCCCAGTCCATTGCGATTGATCATCATTTCACTTTCTCCATACTTCTCGATCACGTCCTTCTCAATTACGGTTCCTACCGCAGTGATGATTGTATCTCCTTTTAACTCCCAAGTGCCCATTTTGGATACAGACTTACCCGCAATGTTGGCGCTGAATTGAACCGTTCCGTCTTTGTTGAACTTCTGAGTATTTTCAAGCTTATTGAATATTCCTTCCAGCATCTTGAGGGCGCTGTCGGGTACCTGTCGTCCATCATCGTTCATCATAGGTTCATTGGTCGGATTGAAGTCAAATACCGTTTGCCAGGCACCAATGATCTGGCTTTTCTCGATATTTTGGGACATCGAGGCAGTACAGATTGAGAAGGAAAATAGAATAGTCAGAAGGATCTTCATCGATCTCTGCTATCTCAGGTCGATCTCCTCAACACCGTCCGGTGTCTTGAAGTTGAACGTATCATCCGAGATGGCGCGATCGGCGACAAAATTGCTCAGGGTGTATGTATAGAGGTTGCCATCCTTTGACTTCACAACCATGGAGTGCACCTGTGACTTGGCCTTATTCACGTTCAATATGATGGTGTGGTAGTTCTTTTCACCGGGCTTCATTGGGTATAGATAAATTGTGTGAACCAGAACACCTCCAATGGTTTGTTCCTTGTCGTACTTATACTTAAAGCCTTTCTCGTAAATAGTGAGCAACTTAGATGGGCTCAAACCCTCCTCGTCCTCTTCATCGTTGTCCGTGATCTGTACTTCTTCAGCATCCTCAATGTAGGTCCAAACCGTTTTCCCATTGCAGACGACTTCCTGCCCGGCTAGATTCAACTTATACTTTTCTCCCTTAAGCAGGATACTGCCCTTCTGAGTCTCGTCGATTCCAGCCTCCTTATTTTCGAGTTTGTACTCAAATCCTGCCGACATCGATTTATAGGATTTGGTTTTGGCACTCAGCTTGTCGAGCACGGCCTTGGCCTTGGGGTCCTGGGGAGTGGTGTTACTCACATCAGTCTGAGCGGTCAAAACTGCAACCACGGTCAGAGACCACAACAGGGTAAAAATTCGCTTCATGTACTAATTGTTTTCTGGTTCTTCGTCCAGGCTTTTCAAAAGGTGTTCCAAACTTAATTCATCTGGGACTAATACCTGTCTCGCCTTCGAACCTTCAAATGGGCCAATAATTCCGGCAGCTTCCAGTTGGTCAACAATTCGCCCGGCGCGATTGTATCCGAGCTTCAATTTTCGCTGAAGTAAGGACGCCGATCCTTGTTGGTGGGTGACCACCACACGCGCCGCTTCTTCAAACATGGCATCGCGGTCCATATCGTCGATGCTCCCCGGACCGCTGTCTGCATCACCAACATATTCCGGCAATAGGAATGCCTCGGGATAAGCTTGCTGAGCACCAATAAAATCGACGATCTTCTCAACTTCCGGTGTATCCACAAATGCACATTGAAGCCTTATGGCTTCACTCCCCAAACTGATGAGCATATCACCACGACCGATCAATTGATCGGCTCCGCTGGTATCGAGGATGGTTCTTGAGTCGATTTTCGCCGTCACCCGGAAAGCAATCCTCGATGGGAAGTTGGCTTTGATAAGGCCGGTAATGATATTGACAGAAGGCCTTTGCGTGGCAATGATCAGATGAATCCCAATCGCCCTTGCCAATTGCGCCAAACGGGCAATTGGGCTTTCTACTTCCTTGCCTGCTGTCATGATGAGGTCGGCAAACTCATCCACCACAAGTACGATGTATGGGAGGAAGCGGTGTCCATTTTGGGGGTTGAGTTTACGTTGCTTGAACTTCGCGTTGTACTCCTTGATGTTCCGCGCATGGGCATCCTTGAGCAGATCATAGCGCTGATCCATTTCAATACAAAGTGAGTTCAGGGTATTGATCACTTTCTTGGTGTCTGTAATGATGGCATCTTCTTCACCAGGTAGCTTGGCCAGGTAATGTCGTTCTATCTTGTTGAAGAGTGTGAGTTCTACCTTCTTCGGGTCCACCAATACGAATTTCACTTGTGAAGGGTGCTTTTTGTAGAGCAGCGAAACCAAAATGGCATTCAACCCAACTGATTTTCCTTGCCCGGTTGCACCAGCCATGAGTAGGTGGGGCATCTTCGTCAGGTCGGCTGTGTACGTCTCATTTTGAATGGTCTTTCCAAGTGCAAGGGGCAATTCCATGTCGGAATTTTGGAATTTGTCTGAGGAGATGACCGTTTTCATGGAAACCACATCCGGGTTCATATTCGGCACTTCAATCCCGATGGTTCCTTTTCCGGGAATCGGTGCGATGATCCTTATTCCCAAAGCGGATAGACTCAGGGCTATATCATCTTCCAGGTTCTTGATCTTGCTGATGCGCACACCGGGAGCAGGTACAATTTCGTAGAGCGTTACGGTTGGGCCAATCGTTGCCTTGATCTTGGAAATTTCGATGTTGTAATTGCGAAGGGTGTTGACAATCTTGTCCTTGTTCTGCTCGAGCTCTTCACGGTTAACCTGTGCCTTGCCTTCTCCGTGGCTTTCCAATAAGTCTACGGGCGGCAATTTGAAACTCGAAAGGTCTATGGTTGGGTCGTATTCTCCCTGCTCCTTGAGGAGCGCGTCAATCTTCTTTTGGTCCAGGACCTCTTCCTCGGTCTTAAATTCATCTACCTTTAGTTCTACATCCTCATCGCTACTCTCCACCGCCTCTGGTTCTTTGATTTCAAGTTCCTCTGAGGAATCTTCTTCCGCTTCGGGTTCGGGCTGAGGTTCCTCCACAGCGGATTCAATTTGTTCTATTTCAAGCTCTTCTACTTCCGGTTCTATGACTTCCTCTTCTGGTGCTGAAGACTCCTCCGGAGTCGTCTCCGGAGCCACTAGATCAAATCCCTCCTCATCGTTGTTAGCCTCTTCATTATCCACAGTCATCAGGTTGTTGATCCATTGACGAATGCGATCGAAAGGAATTCTGAAGTTCACAATGATAAAAGCAGCTAACACGAAGAACAGGAACAATCCGGCTCCTAGGCCACCGAATGTCGCTTCCAGCCATTGATTAACGGCCCTTCCAAATCGTCCTCCCAGGAAGAGGTAATTGTAAGAAAAGAGATAGGCCATGAGGGTAGAAACCCATACCAAGGAGAAAAGCATGATGCGCGATGCAGGGCCAAAGCGCGTAAGACTTACCTTAAACAATACCCTTATGCCCAGCATAAATGCGGCCGCCACAAATAGGAAGGAGGAAATACCAAATCCCTGGTGAATAAACAGGTGAGAGGTAAGCGCTCCAAATTTCCCAAGCCAGTTCTTTACGGTGATCTCACTGTCCAGCAGCAAGTCGATCCATGAGCCGTAGAGTAGATCCTGGTCGTATTTCCAGGTAAACAGAAAAGAAATAAAGGAAATGGCCAAAAAGAAGCTAATGAGAATCAGACCCAGGCCAATGATCTGCTGGGTTCGTTCCCCTGGAGTTATCCTTAACAGCTTGATTCGAAACCGCCGTTTCTTTTCAGGCTTACTTTCTTCAATTTCCAATTCCTCCGTCTCTTCAGATATCAATCTGTTTTTTCCCAACGTAGAAATGTATGGTTGTTTTAACCAAAAGTACTAGTATAAGAGGGGGTGAAATCCGCGCTGGTGGGGAGTTATCAACAGTTTAATGTAGCGCAGCGAAGGTCTGATCCATCTCTGTAAGGAAGTCATCCTTGTTGAGCCGAACAAAATCCTTGGTAAAGCCAAAAGTCTTCTTTGGGATATCTATGCGCTCAATTTTCACGGCCTTGAGGTGCATTCGTATGCCGCTCCTGAAAATGTCGTACTCGAGCAGTATTCCCTCTATGTTCTTGTACTGTGAATGCCAATTGAGGTTTTCACAATAGAGGTCTTTGGTCCACACAATATTGGAGGATGGTAGGTTGTTGTCGTATTTGATGACCCCTGTAATGCAGGGATACCCCTGGAAAGTGAATGGATTCTTCTCTTTGATGATGTCAAAACCGGGAACTTCCGTCAGGACGGAATCCAATTCTTCCTTTTCGAGCGAAGTGAAGTACTTGACGTTGATGAGTTTGAGAAATGGGCTGAACTTTTCCTTCCTGTTGTCCAGGACATATCCGGTATGGAAGAGCCCAATGCCTGCCTTGGTTTCGTACCTGGCTGCGTTTCCCTTGATGCAAAGCTCCATTTTCCTTGGGAGAAATGGCTTGAGCAGGTGATTGTCGCTGATGTCGGGATAGGTTACATCGTACACGATGATACCCTCGTCAAAGCGGTTGGAATCCATTACGTGCTCCTTGAGCAGGTCGATGGAAAATACACCTCCTGCCAACAAAAAGACCCCGATGACCATAGCCCACTGAGCTACCTGAACACTTTTTCTCGTCGTCATGAATTCCCTAAGAGATGAACCAAAATTTGGCCGCTAAAATAGTCGCCTCACTATCCGCCCCCTTTAATAAATTTGCCACCTTCCAAAAAAGACGATGAACAACCTGAAATTTCTTCTTCAGCGGTCGGAAATAGGTGCGGGAACAAGGGGTTCCAGCCTGTCCTTCCCTGCTTTGAATGTTGCGGCCTGGAAGAAAAAAAGTGGGCTGTTTACCAGGATTTCGACGTCAGAGATACCAAATCAGAATCATCGACTTCTGGATTGGGATCAATCCAAGGAGGCAAAAAACATAGATGGGATTCTTCAGGTCTATCGGGATATGTCCGATGCGGTCTTACAAAGCCTCGAAAATGGTGAATTCCCCTTTGTACTTTCGAGCGATCACGCCTCTGCAGGGGGCACCATCGCTGGGTTGAGAAAGTCCTTCCCGGATAGGAGAATAGGTATTGTTTGGGTCGACGCCCACGCAGACCTCCATACACCCTATACAAGCCCTTCTGGTAATATGCATGGGATGCCACTTGGCGCTTCCTTGGGTGTCGACAATGAGTCGAATGGCAGAAGGCAGCCCGATCAAAGTGTTGTGGAGCAGTGGGATGAGATCAAAGGTTTGAATGGTGTGACCGGTAAGATCAAACCTGAGGACATCTGTTTTTTTGGCGTACGGAGTACCGAGCCGGAAGAGGAAGCTCTAATGGCCGAATACAACATGAAAAACTTCGGGGTTAAAGAGATTAGAAACAACATTCAATCCTGTCTGGATGAGGCGGATCAATACCTGGCAAATTGTGAGGTGATCTATGTGTCGTTTGATGTCGACTCAATGGACCCTGAATTGGTCAGTAATGGAACCGGAACACCGGTCAAAAACGGATTGACTCCTGACGAGGCGAAGGGTATCTTAAAACACTATGCGGCCAAGGAAAATTTGGTTTGTTTTGAGATGGTTGAAATCAATCCATGTCTGGACGAAAAAGGAAATAAAATGGCGGAGACCGCCTTTGATATTTTGGAGGAAATTGTGGAAGGGTTGGAATCGAAATGAATATCGTAAATCTCATAGAATCCGAGCTTAAAGAAATCATCACCAAACTCTATGGTTCCTGCCCGGACGAGCTGCAAATTCAGAAGACCAGAAAGGAGTTCGAAGGGGACTATACTTTAGTCGTTTTCCCACTTCTAAGGACCACTAAAACTGGCCCTGAACAATCTGGAGAAACTATTGGAAATGAGATTGTTGAATCAAGTGAGTTTATTTCTAAGTTTAATGTTGTTAAAGGATTTCTCAACCTTAGTCTGACAGCTCAGACCTGGCTCGAATTTGTCAAACAAACCCTGGGAAATGAGCGATACGGATTTGCCGAAAAATCGGGCAAACAGTTTATGATCGAATACTCTTCGCCCAACACAAATAAACCCCTTCACCTCGGTCATATCCGAAACAATCTGCTCGGTTATTCAGTGGCCAAAATTCTGGAAGCAAACGGACATAAGGTGGTCAAGGTTCAAATCATCAACGACCGCGGAATTCACATCTGCAAATCGATGCTCGCCTGGCAGAAATTTGGAGGTGGAGAGACACCAGAATCGAGTGGAGAAAAGGGAGATAAACTGGTAGGAAAATACTACGTCCGATTCGACCGGGAATACAAGAAGGAGATAACAGAATTGCTTAAAGGCGGATTGGCACAGGAAGAGGCCGAAAAACAGGCGCCCATTCTTCAAGAGGCTCAGGAGATGTTGAGGAAATGGGAAGCCATGGACCCTGAGGTGAGATCGCTATGGGAAACCATGAATGGATGGGTCTACGACGGGTTTAATTCGACTTATACTCGCCTGGGAGTGTCCTTCGACAAGCTTTACTACGAATCCGATACCTACCTGTTAGGAAAAGAAAATGTCGCCGAAGGACTCAAGAAAGGTATATTCTTTCAAAAAGACGATGGATCCATCTGGATCAACCTGGAATCCGATGGCTTGGATGAGAAAATCCTCCTTCGCAGTGACGGTACCGCCGTGTACATGACACAAGACATAGGGACCGCAATCCTGCGTTTTGAAGACTTTCCAAAGTCCTCAAGCCTGATCTACACGGTGGGTAACGAACAGAATTACCACTTTAAAGTGCTCTTCCTTATCCTTGGAAAGCTTGGATACGACTGGGCCAATCAATTGCATCACCTGTCTTACGGTATGGTAGACTTGCCTTCCGGCAAAATGAAGTCTCGCGAGGGAACCGTGGTCGATGCGGACGACCTTATGGGTGAGATGCACCATACGGCCAAGAGCAAAACCGAAGAACTTGGCAAACTTGAGGGCATGTCAGATGAAGAAAAGAGCGATCTATTCGAACAGATCGGCATGGCAGCACTCAAATACTTCATGCTCAAGGTTGACCCCAAGAAGCGTATGCTCTTCGATCCTCAGGAGTCCATCGACTTCAATGGGAACACGGGGCCATTCCTCCAGTATGCATACGCGCGAATTCAATCGCTACTCAGGAAAGCGGGTAATGTCGATCAGCCGGATTGGGCTTCGGTAGAACTCGAAGACAAGGAAAAAGACATCATTGCGCTGCTACATGATTATCCAAATGTGGTTCGCGAAGCGGGCGATGCCATGAGTCCAGCAGTGGTGGCCAATTACACCTACGAATTGGTCAAGGCATTTAATTCATTTTATCAATCGGTTCCCATCGTCACAGACGACAACCCAAACCAAAGCAATTTCAGGCTGGTGTTGTCCGACATGACCGGAAGGGTAATCAAATCTTCACTAGGTTTGCTTGGGATAGACGTCCCACAAAGAATGTAACAGATGTTTGAGAATTTACAGGAGAAGTTAGAACGTTCATTCAAAGTCCTCAAGGGACAGGGCCAGATCACGGAGATCAACGTGGCCGAAACGATGAAGGAAGTACGTCGCTCGTTGCTCGACGCTGATGTCAATTTTAAGATTGCCAAGACCTTCACCGACGACGTGAAGCAAAAGGCATTGGGTCAAAATGTACTGAATGCGGTTTCGCCCGGTCAGTTGCTCGTCAAGATTACACGCGACGAACTCGCCGAGTTGATGGGTGGCGAAGAGGCCCAATTTGACATCCAGGGAAATCCAGCCGTCATCCTGATGTCTGGTCTGCAGGGTTCTGGTAAGACAACCCACTCGGGTAAACTCGCCCAATGGCTTAAGTCAAAAAAGGGTAAGAATCCTCTACTCGTAGCCTGTGACGTCTATCGTCCCGCGGCGATCGATCAGCTGCATGTCCTCGGAGAGCAGCTTGGTGTAGAGGTGTACAGCGAGCGCGAGAACCAAGATCCCGTTGCGATTGCCAAAAATGCAATCCAACACGCCAGGAGCAATTCAAAGAATGTCGTCATCGTCGATACCGCCGGTCGTCTGGCCATCGATGAGCAGATGATGCAGGAGATCGAGAACATCAAGAAGGCCATCAATCCGAATGAGACACTATTTGTCGTCGACTCGATGACCGGCCAGGATGCAGTGAATACCGCTAAGGAATTCAACGAGCGTCTCGACTTTGATGGCGTGATCCTCACCAAACTCGATGGTGACACCCGTGGTGGCGCAGCGCTATCGATCAAGTCGGTGGTGAACAAGCCTATCAAGTTTGTTGGTACTGGTGAGAAGATGGAGGCACTGGACGTGTTCTATCCAAACAGGATGGCCGACCGAATCCTCGGCATGGGTGACATCGTCTCGCTGGTAGAAAAGGCACAGGAACAATTTGACGAAAAGGAAGCCAGAAAGCTTCAGAAGAAGATTGCCAGAAACGAATTCAACTTCGATGATTTCCTCAATCAGATTCAGCAGATCAAAAAGATGGGCAACATCAAGGACCTGGCTGGAATGATCCCGGGTATGGGTAAGGCGATGAAAGACGTCGATATCGACGACGATGCCTTCAAGAGTGTGGAGGCCATCATTCGAAGTATGACAAAGGAAGAGCGAGCCAAACCGAATATATTGGATGGTAGCCGCAGGAAGCGAATCGCAAAAGGCAGCGGAACCGATGTACAGGAGGTCAATCGACTGATCAAACAGTTCTCCCAGACACGCAAGATGATGTCGATGATGTCCAACAAAAAGAACATGATGCAAATGATGGGGCAAATGCGCAACATGCCCCGTCGTTAAAAAAGAAAAGCCATGGTTATACTAGACGGAAGAGAAACTTCAAACGCTATCAAGGATGACCTGGCAAGGCAGGTAGAGGAAATCAAAGCCGCAGGAGGAAAGATTCCCCACTTGGCTGCCGTATTGGTAGGTGACGATGGCGCCAGCCAGACCTATGTCAACGCCAAGGTAAAGGCCTGCGAAAGATGCGGATTCAATTCGACGCTCAAGCGATTTGAGGCAGATATCACAGAAGCAGAATTGTTGGCCGAAATCGACAAACTCAATAATGATGACGACATTGACGGATTTATCGTGCAGCTTCCGTTGCCCGACCACATCGACGAATTGAACGTAACGTTAGCCGTCGATCCTTCGAAGGATGTGGATGGATTCCACCCTGAGAATGTCGGTCGAATGTCCATCGGGCTAGAGACCTTTGTTCCTGCAACTCCATATGGTATCATCCAGTTACTCAACCACTACAAGGTGGAAACAGAAGGAAAACACTGCGTGGTGATGGGACGGTCGAATATCGTCGGTACCCCAATGACCATCCTGATGTCGAGGAATTCCTATCCTGGGAACTGCACAGTGACCATGGTGCACAGCCGCACGAAAAACATCAAAGAGATATGCAAGGAGGCGGACATCCTTATCGTTGCCTTGGGCCGCGCCGAGATGGTGGACTCGAGCTACGTGAAAGATGGAGCCGTGGTGGTGGATGTTGGAATCACCCGACTCCCGGATGACACCAAGAAGTCCGGCTTTCGTTTAGCAGGTGATGTGCTTTTCTCCGACGTTGCCGAGAAATGTTCCTATATCACCCCGGTTCCCGGCGGAGTAGGCCCGATGACCATTGTTGGGTTGCTGGGCAATACGCTGAAGGCTGCTGCCAGGAGAGGTTAATTGGCAGCTTAGTCCTAAACTTGAGAGTTTTTATGTTATGCAGCGCTTGGTGTTTAGAATAACCCTCCCAATCTTCTTCCTACTTTCTGCAGGTACTTTGTATGCGCAGAATACGATTAAAGGTGTTGTGGATCGTGACGTCACTTTATATCGGGCGTCTAGCCCCTATCAGTTGATAGATGACCTGGTGGTGATGAATGGTTCCAAGCTAACAATCGAACCGGGCGTCAGCATTCTTGTCGATGGTGACTACACAATTTACATCAGAGGTGAAATTGAGATCATTGGCGCTCCCGAAGACACTGTGACCATCAAAATGAATGGCAGCGATACGAGTCGTGCTCAATGGAAGGGACTGGTGTTTGAAGCAGGACACGATTCCGATATCGTGCTGGAGTATTTGAAGATCGAGAATGCAAGAGAAGCCATAGACATTGACCAGGATGGGGGAAGCTTGACAATGAATCATTGTTATTTTGATAGAAACTATTCAGCAGTATACTGCGACAATGCACCGGATGATTTTCCTGTTTACATCACTAACAGTCGATTTAGAAATCACAATGCGGCACTCTACAACACCAACAATCTCGATGTCCGCAAAACCAGGTTTGAGGGGTGGGGATATGCAATTTATGGAGGCATTGACGGACCTGGTGTATACATCAATGAATGCGTCTTTTCCAATTTGTCCAGGAAACCGATCCTGCAAATTGGAGGTACAATGGAAAACTCATTGATCGAAAGTTGTACGGCTGGAATGTGGCTCAGGCCGTCATTGATTATTCGTTCATGTGAATATTGGAATAATACAGTCGCCATTGAAATTGTGAGCTATGACTATCCGGAAAACACCTTGCACAACACCCTGTTTTGCAACAACGACATTGATATCAAAAACAATTCAAATCAGGACATTTCATTGCCCGGTAACTGCTGGTGTATAGACGATAACGAACCCGACAGTGGTATTTTTGATGTATACGACGACGTGTCTCTGGGTAGGATAGAATACATACCGCTGGGCGATAATTGCGGGGTAGGATCGACCTTGGGAAGTAAGGGTGTCACAACAAGAGATCAGGCCACACTTGTATTTCCAAATCCAGCCTCAGACAGATTATATTTTTCCGTTTCGGAGGTCGTAAAAGCAACTACAAGCGACATTTCCGGCAGACCATTGGATTCCCGCTTGGAAAATGGCGCAATCGACATTTCATCCCTTCCACCTGGAGTCTACCTTACGAAGATTGAACAGAATGATGGTTCCATCCAAAGAGTGAAGTGGGTGAAGGAGTAACTACCTAATCAACTGAAAAACCCCTGTCCGGATTTGCTGCTGGTCTTTCAAGTCCTTCCAGTGAACCTGGTAGGTGTAGGTGCCAACCTGGCAATCCTCTCCCTTGTACTTGCCATCCCATGAATCGTTGAGGCGATAGGTTTGATATAACAATTCACCCCATCTGTTGCGGATGTCTAGCCTGAAATCTCGCAATCGCTCTCCCTTCACACCGAAGCGCTCATTGATCCCATCCAGGTTAGGGCTGAAGGCGCTCGGAATGTAGATAATCTGCTCGCATTCCGTGAGCACAATGGAGTCAATAGAAGCACAGTCATATTCGTCAGTTACAGTGAGATAATAAACCCCCGGTTCCTCAGCAACAAGAACTGGATGCGTGCTGCCGTCTGTCCATTCGTAGGTGTAATTGCCCTCAACAAACCCATCCAATTCCCGTGTCTCTCTTGGACAAATGATATCATCCTGGTCGAGGTCGAGTGGGGGGAAGGGTTGGTAGTAAATCGTAAAACTGTCGACATCTTCTCCACACCGGTTAAATACCTCCAGCCAATAATCACCGGCTTTGAAGACCTCATAGATGCTATTTCGGCTTCCATCGTTCCAATTGAAGCTAGCGCCAGCAACAGGAGGGGCCTCGACCACAAATCGGGTTCCGCTGCAGAGAGTTGTATCGTCGAAGAAGTCGAGCTTGGGTGCATAGTCGTAGAAGATGTGGATGGTGTCACCAAATTCACCGCAGGTATTCTCGATGTTTACCCAATAGATGCCGGAATTTCTCACAACCAATGTATCGGCAAAGTTTCCATGACTCCAGAAGTGAATACCATTGGTAGTAATGCGTGCATCCAGTAAAAAAGTATCGGTATTGCACAGATCCAAATCAGGCCCAAAGTCTATCGTGATAGGTTCGTCAATGATAATCTTGATGCTATCCGTATAATCGCCGCAGACATTGCTTGCCTTTACCCAGTGGGTGCCATCCGTTCCGAGAGTCTCGGACGAGTCAGTCGATCCTGTGCTCCACAAATAGGTCGATCTGGAATAAGATACGGCCACGTCGATGGACTCGCCAAGACAAAATGTTGTGTCATCCGGTAGCTTGAGGAATGGTGTGTTCTCATTATCGATGTTTATCGTATCCCGATAGATGCCACACAGATTCTCAATGGCGACCCAATACTGTCCACTGCTGGTCACCGCACGAATGCTATCCGACAAAGCATTGTCCCAGGTTACAATGCCTCCCGAAGGAGAAACACCTATGGAAAGTGTGTCGCCATCGCACAGCAAGGTGTCCGGACCAATGTTTGGGTTTAGTGGAAAATCGTAGTGAACATACAAGGAATCGAATGCTGTACCACATGGGTTAGTCACCCGAACGTGATACAGACCGCCAGGTGTGACCACGTTCATCCCACCGAGATTGCTACCGTTCTGCCACAGATAGGTAGCCCTAGAATTGGTCGCATTGAGGAACATGATCGTACCGGTGCAAAGGGCCGTGTCCGGCCCAAAGTCCACGAGCGGGGGGCTCTCCACAATTAGGTCAATAGAATCCCGCCGAACCCCACAGGCATTGGATACCTCCGCCCAATATAGTCCGGTGGAATCGAGCACCTTAATGAAGCCCGTGTCCCCATCCCACCACAGGTAATGGGTATTGTTGATTGTTTGGATGTTGTAGTAAAGAGAATCACCAACACAAATCAGCGTATCGGGGCCGAGGTTCACTGTGTCCGGATAAAGGCTATCGACCACGATGGTATCCCGATCGAAGCCGCAGAAATTATAAACCTCGACATGGTAGGTATCCGGTCTTGCAATCTTGATCCACTTTTGGGTAGAACCAGTACTCCATCTTACGTTAAAAGTCGGAGTGTTTACTGTGAAAGAAAGGGTATCCAGGTTACAAAGCGTCGTATCTGGCCCCAGGTCTATGATGGGCGGGGGAGGAACATTTACCGTATCCACCAAGGTATCTGTGAGGCAATCATATACAATGATAGCTTCAACACGATAAGATCCAACTGATTGGTATATGTGCACGGGGTCCCGCACGGTGTCGGTCGTGCCATCGCCCAAGTCCCAATGAATGGAAAGGGGATTGTCCCGGGTAATGGCTTCAAATTGAACCGTGTCTCCTAAACATATCGTATCGCTACCGTCAATGAAGTTTTTGAATTGAATGGCGTTTTCGAGGTCAAGTAGGGTCACACCGGCTGCATATGCGTAGGATACCGCACGACCTACGCCCATAGAATAGGCTTGGAAACCGCAACCCGTTGTCCACAGGTTGTGTGTTCCCGGGTCGATGGTCTTCCATCGGTAAGAGTAGGATTGCGCCAAAGGAAATTGCGTGAACCCCGTGACTTTCACACTGTCCAAAAAGACCTTTCCAGTATCCGATGTCCTGGTGATGATACTCACAAAATGACTGTCAATCTGATTGGTATCGACCGCAAAGAAGGTGATGCTGTCCAGATACATTTGCTCGACTGCATTGAGCATGATCATAGAAGGATCTGTGCGCCAATTGTTGGGTGAACAGAAGTTTTGACCAGTGATTAAAAACTGCCCAACCTCTATGGGTTTGCTTCCCTTGTATACCCGGGTTGTCGTGATGGTGTCATCCCAAAACTCTCCTCCGTCGATGGTATCCATGGCAATACCATTCCTGAAGATTACCGTGGTGTCCTCGTGCGCTACGATTTTGATGTAGTCCTTATTGATACTGTAAGTTGGTACGGCAAAGTAAGTTTGGCCCCAACTCTCCACAGGGTACATCACTTCCAAAAGTGGGTCGCTGTTTGGGGTGCACAATACGGTTGACCATTCATTGCCGGAGTATACGGCGAAGTCCTTTCCATTCAAACTCCTGACAAAACTCCCAGAAAGATCATCGGTTACAGCATGCGCTTGCGCCTGGTAAACATGGTTGGGGAGGATGCTTACCGTATCTGGTGTGCTTGGACCACCACCATTCAATACACTGTCGGTATAGTTGATCTCGACATAGGCCGTATCTGTGGTGGCCACTACCACAAATTCCGACCGCCATAGAACTCCGCCTTTAATCTCCGAATTGTAAGTCATCACACGGTATTTTTGTCCAAGGACATGGGTGGGCAAAACGAGTGAAGCCTCGTGTCGGAATTGGCGATACGTCACGGCGTAGACTACCACATCATCGTTACTGGTGACATGGATAGCACGGTTTCTTTGAACCATCGAGCCACGGATATTGGCATCTGTACTGGGAAGGTTTATTCTGGCTATACCATTGGCCGCTACAGAAAATGCTTGGCTAAATGACGTACCCGGAATTTCCACCGTTCCAGTCGTAGCTACATTGGAAGCCACATTTACCCAGAAAAGGGCATTGGTGCTATCGATCACATGTGGAAAGGCAAACCAAAAGTCCGTCCCCTTATTCGTAAGGGTTTGGGCGTGGATACCATTCATTACCAGCAAACAAATGCCGGTACATACTACCCTAAAAAATGATCTCATGAGTCCAACTGGGATAAACCGCCGTACCAAATTTAAAATAATGTGCCGGACACCTTTGTCTAATGGCCTGTTATTCAAGTCAAAAACGCTATGAATTTAGCCCGCAAAAAGTGTTTGATTATTGAAAGAAAAAAACGACATTTGCCGCCCGAATTAATTAACCGGCGTTTAGCACGTACAAACTATTAAGAGATGGCAACAAGAATTAGACTTCAAAGACAGGGTAAAAAAGGAAAACCCTATTACTACATCGTAGTAGCAGACAGCAGAGCAAAAAGGGACGGAAGATACATTGAGCGAATCGGCTCATACAATCCCAACACCAACCCCGCAACCATAGACCTCGACTTCGACAGAGCACTCCACTGGGTGAAGACCGGTGCTGAGCCGAGCGATACCATGAGGGCGATGCTTTCTTATAAGGGAGTCATGCACAAAAATCATTTGGACAAAGGCGTGCTCAAAGGAGCTTTTGATCAGACGGAAGCCGACAAGCGATTTGCCAAATGGATGGAAGAAAAAGATGCGAAGATCCAGGCCAAAGCCGATGGATTGGCCGCAGAAGCAGAAAAGGCCAAGAAAGAACGTCTGGCCGCTGAACAAGAAGTAAACAAAGCGAGAGCTGAGGCCGCTGCCGCTGCTGCCGTTCAGGCCGCAGAAGCTACCGAGGCTAAAGGAGAGGTAGCAGAAGCACAAGCCGAAGCTGGTGAAGGTGAGGAGACGACTCCATCAGAGTCGTCGGCGTCGGGGGAAGCTCCAGCAGCCGAAGCCCCAGCAGCTGAAGCCCCAGCAGCTGAGGCAGCTCCCGAAGCAGAAGAAGCTCCAACCGCAGAAGCGGCTCCTGAGGCTACAACAGATGCGCCAGCGGAAGCAGAGGCACCAACTGAAGAACCAGTTGCCGAGGTCGCTCCAGAGGCAGAAGCTCCAGCAGAAACTGAAGAGCCGGCCACAGAAGCGGAAGCACCGGCTGAAACAGAGGCTACTCCAGAGGAACCAGTCGCGGAGGCAGAAGCACCTGCTGAACCGGAAGCCGAGGCCGTATCTGAAGAACCAGCTCCAGCCGTGGAAGCTCCAGTTGAGGAGACAACTCCAGCAGAGTCGTCGGCGCCTGAAGCTACCAATGCTCCAGCTGAAGAATCTTCGGAAGAAAAAGAGGGTTGATTTGGAAGAATTCGTCCCTTACGGGTGGATTCTAAAACACCGCGGGTTACAAGGTGAACTGAACGGAAAGGTTCACAGCTCAAGTACAATTCTTAGGGAACAACCTTCGGTAGTCAAAGTAAGAATTGAGGGACTTTTGGTCCCTTTTTTTGTTGACCAGTTTGCTGAGAAGGGCAACGGTCAGTTTTCCATTTCGTTTGACGATTATAATTCCATAGAGAAAAGTGAGATACTGATCAAAAAGGAATTATATCTCCCGGGAAATATTCTGGAAATGGAGGAGGAAACCGTCAATGAGCTGATCGGCTTCAATGTTGTGGAGAAAAACGGGAACATCATCGGTCAGATTTCAAATGTCATCGAGAATGGACCACAGCAGTTGCTCGTACTCAAAGGAAACAATGGTGAGATCATGATCCCATTAGTGGAAGAGTATGTGGTGGGAGTCGATCCGGATGAGAAGCGACTGATCATGGATCTGCCGGAAGGATTGATCGACCTCTAGTAATGCCTTGGGGTAACCTGCTTTTCCCTGAAGAGAATTCCTGCTTTTTCGAGTTCTCCCAAGCACAGATTGTAGAGGGAGGGTTTCGTAGGTATGTGTACTCCAGGCACATCCAGTTTGCCTTGAATAATCGCCCGGCTGAATATGCCAACTGGTAGTCCAACGGTCTTTGACATGGCGGTATTGTACTCATCGTCGCCAATGCAGACCATTGATGCGTGAATTTCCTTTTCTTCTCCGCCAATCTCATAACCAAAGCGATGCCACATCACGATCATGTCCTTGTCGCCTTCGTCGAGCGACCATTTTTGTTCCAGGATGTGTTGAAGCACCTGGGCAGGAGTCGCCTCCTTCAACCCGATAAGCGTATCCTCAAAGATTCCAAGCCACTCCAATTTTGCCATTACGACCGAGTCCTGATCGATCTTGAGCAGGTGCATCAATTTGAGTTCGACCGAATCGTGTTTGTTGTAAGGCAGGAAGGTGTTGATGAATTCGCGATTTGTCATCGTCTCTGTATTCTCCAAAACGTAGCTATCGTCCGTAGCGCCGATCTTCACGAATGTATCCCACGCCTTACAAAATCCGTGTCTTCTCAGCGTACCCCTGTATATGGTTCCTGCATCTTCTAATCCGTATGCCGTTCGATACCAGAGTGAATCCCGGTTGGCGTATCCTTCGAATTTTCCATAATCGTCGATGTGGATAATCTCGGTTCTGCGAAACAACTGATGATAGGGAATATACTTATAGCGGCCTTCCTGGATAAACTTCACCGCGCCTCCCTGTCCGGCCAAGACCACATTACGCGGATTCCAAGTGAACTTGTAGTGCCAGGGGTTATTGTCTGATTCCGGTGCTGGCAGACCTCCGGTGAATGATTCAAAACTGTGTATGTGGGCTCCGTTCCCCTGCAATTCGTCAATTACCTTTTTGGCACTCATATGATCAATACCCGGATCAACACCTACCTCGTTGATCAACATCACTCCCTTCTTGGTAGCTTCGTCGTTGAGGGCATTCATCTCATCAGATACATACGAGGCGGTGACCATGTGCTTTGATTGCTTCACACATTCCTTAGCTACAATAGGGTGGAACCTGGCCGGGAGCATGGAAACAAGCACATCTGCTTCGGAAACGAAGGACTCAAGTGCTGCGCCGTCGTGGACGTCGAAGTTGGACATAGAAAGCGAAGGAAAATGTTTGGCAAGGTCTTGGACATCCCTGTCGGCGACAAGCAATTCATATCCGTCCTCAGCGCTGTGCTTGTACAGATATTCGATCAAAGTATGGGAAGAGCGTCCGGCGCCGAGTACGGTGATACGTTTCATCGCAATTGTCTATGGACATCAAAAGAAGAAAAATGATCCATACATTTGATTCAAACAAGCCGACAAAATGAAAAAAGCATTAAGCTTCCTGGCATGCATTGCCATTACGATTCCTGTATTCGCACAAGTGAGATCCAACGTTGTATTCTACGCACCTGCAGGTGAGGCCTTTACGGTTTACATCGATGACCTTGCACAGAATACAAGACCTTCTCCGAATGTGAGAATCACCCAATTTGAAAAGAACTACTACAAGGTCAAACTCGTGTTTGCCGATCGCCGCTTGCCCAGAATGACAAGAACAATTCAGTTCAATCCTGGCATGGAAACAGTATTCCAAGTAAACCGCCGATCAAACGGTCAATACACCTTGAGATACCAAAGTGAAATTCCAATAGCCCAGGCGCCACCAATATATGGCGACCCAAATTCTTATGTATTCAAGAAGAGGGTTGTGCAAGAGGTAGTGGTCTCACCGCTCGATATGCAAATGAGTGGTACACAGCCAAATACAATGACGCGAACCAACGATTTGTCAAATGAAATGACGGCGACAACGCCAACTCAACAAATGACACTGAGGGTTACTGACCAAGGTCTGGATGTTGGTGTCCAGTTGAACGAAGGAACCCAAACTCAAACCGTGACAACCACGACCACCACAACCACGACTACTACTACGGCCTCGCCCGCTCAACAGCCACAATTGGGCAGTGCGACAACCACTATGAATATGTCGATGGGCAATATTCAGGTTCAGGAAGAAAGCGTGGAGTCGGTAGAAGAGGAACCGGCCCGATATGAAATGCCGGGTTATAGTGGACCCTATGGCTGTGACTGGCCAATGAGTGATATTGATTTTATGAATGCCAGGAACTCAATCAAAAACAAATCGTTTGAGGATAGTAAGTTGACCGTAGCAAGGCAAATCCTGAGCAACAATTGCCTGAAGGTATCCCAGGTGAAGACACTAATGGGCCTGTTCACATTCGAGGACAATAAACTCGAATTCGCCAAGATGGCTTATAAGAGCACACTGGATCAGGGCAACTACTTTCAGATCAACGACGGATTCACCTTTGAGAGTACGGTGGAAGAGCTCGACGAATACCTAAAGAATCAAAACAAGGATTAATCAATAGTTACGGGCTTTTTGGGCATTTTTAGTCGCTCTCTATGGTTGACAAAAATTCGTTGAACGGCACGCGCCAAGCGGGTTTTTTGCCTTTCTTTGAAGCCTCAAATTTCAAGCTGAATTATGGAAATTGTAGGGAAGAGATCAGGTAATTCTGACCTGAGTCTTTTGGGGGTTCACAGCAAGAAACAAAATTGGAACCTTACTCCGGATGAACTTTCAAGATTAAGTGTAGAACAAGGACTCGCAGAAGAGACAAACTTCGGCGCCATCACAGTTCACACTGGGGAATTTACCGGTCGCTCGCCGAAGGATCGATTCCTGGTATACGATGATATTACAAAGGATTCTATCTGGTGGGGTGATATCAACATCTCCTTCGATCCGGACAAATTCGACAGCCTTTACGACAAGGTAGTTGCCTACCTGTCGGAAAAGGAAATCTATGTAAGGGATGCCTATGTATGTGCAGATCCGACGTACCGAATGAACCTTCGTGTGATCAACGAATTGCCCTGGAGTAATTTGTTTGCCTACAATATGTTCCTGAGGCCTGACGAGTCTGAGCTTGAAGACTTCAATCCTGAGTGGCTTGTGATCAACGCACCGGGATTTACGGCCGACGCGGAAATCGATGGAACCCGACAACACAACTTCGCTATTTTGAACTTCACTAGGAAGATTGCATTGGTAGGTGGTACCGGATACACCGGTGAAATGAAGAAGGGAATCTTTTCTGCCCTTAATTTTATCCTTCCTCACCAAAGAGAAGTATTGCCGATGCACTGTAGTGCGAATATTGGAGAAGATGGTGACACAGCATTGTTCTTCGGCTTGAGTGGAACCGGAAAAACCACATTGTCGGCAGACCCAAGCAGAAAGCTGATCGGTGATGATGAACATGGATGGTCTCCTGAGAATACCATTTTCAACTTTGAAGGAGGTTGTTATGCCAAGTGCATTGACCTAAGTGAAGAAAAGGAACCGGATATCTACCATGCAATAAAGCCCGGAGCGCTATTGGAGAATATCAAATTTGAGCCCGGAACAAATGTGGTTGACTTCCACAATTCGGAAATCACCGAGAATACGCGAGTGAGCTATCCTTTGTATCATATTGACAATATCGCGCAACCTTCGATCGGAGAGAATCCAAAAAATGTCTTTTTTCTCACTTGTGATGCTTATGGGGTACTTCCTCCCATTTCGAAATTGACACCGGGTCAGGCGATGTTTCACTTTATTTCCGGATATACGGCCAAGGTTGCAGGTACTGAGGCCGGGATTACCGATCCGGTAACGGCGTTCTCCGCGTGCTTTGGAGCACCATTTATGCCCTTGCACCCGACAAAATATGCTGAGATGCTAGGAAAGAAAATGCAGGAGGCCGGCGTTAACGTTTGGTTGGTCAACACAGGATGGTCCGGAGGCCCCTATGGAATTGGATCGAGGATGTCCCTGAAATACACCAGAGCTATGATTACGGAGGCTTTGGAAGGACATTTGGAAACGGTGGATTACGAGAACCACCCAATCTTCGGATTGGCTATGCCGGTGACTTGCCCCAATGTTCCGGACGAGGTTTTGAATCCTCGAAACACTTGGGAGGACGGGGCAGCCTACGACCAAAAAGCCAATCACCTGGCGCGCTTGTTTAACGACAACTTCGCAAAATTTGAGTCCTATGCAAATGAAGAAATCATGTCAGGTGCACCAAAGGTGAGCGCCGAGGTTTAGCAAGAGTATTAAAGTACAAACAACCCCTCTTTCCATCATTTGCCGGAGAGAGGGGTTTTTTATTTTTGGGCCATGCACTTTTGCGCTGAACGATCCGGAAATCAACTTATTCTTTCTGAAGAAGAACAAAGGCATATCACCAAGGTACTGAGAAAGGGTGTAGGAGAGGAGCTGGAGGTCACGGATGGCACGGGCCATATTTTCAAGGCCAAAATCAGGGAAGTAGGAAAGAAGTCCATGACCTTGGAAATCAGTGAGGAAATCAACATCGGAACAGGAAGGGGCTACAACATCGAATTGGCCATCGCGCCTACCAAGAATGCCCAGCGGTATGAATGGCTCCTGGAGAAGGCAACAGAGATTGGCATTGATCGTTTGGTTTTTGTGAATACTAAGCGAGGAGAACGCTCAAGGGTCAATCACGATCGATTAAAGCGAATTGCGATAGGAGCATTAAAACAATCTCGGCAGGCGAGTCTTCCGGAAATTGAGGGACCGGTGGACTTCGAGAATTATGTGAATTCGGCAACAGGTAGGTGCAAGTTGATCGCTCACTGTGAGTTCGACAAAACATCAAAGCGGATCGGGGATTATGGGGATCAAAAGTCTTTCTCGGTGCTTATCGGACCAGAAGGTGACTTCACACCAGAAGAAATAGAAGCTGCCAGAAATTGTGGATTTAATGAAATAACTTTGGGACAATCTATCCTGCGAGCCGAAACTGCCGGATTGTACGTTGTGTCCAGTTTAAGGACATTAAACCAATGAGAATTGTAGTCGTATTCTTCTTGCTGTATGCTGGTGCGCTCAACGCGCAGCAGAGCAAAACCAAGTTGGCCCTGCTCAAATACAGTGGAGGAGGGGATTGGTATGCCAACCTGGAAACATCGCTACCCAATCTCATCGAATTTTGTAACGAGGAGCTTGACATGAACCTCGCTGCAGAGCAAGCAATTGTTGAAGCTGGAAGCGCCGATATATTTCAGTATCCCTTTGTTCACATGACTGGTCACGGCAATGTGATTTTCTCTACGGCGGAATTGGAGAATCTGAGAAATTACCTGCTTGCGGGTGGTTTTCTGCATATAGATGACAATTACGGAATGGACGTCTACATCCGAACCCAATTGGAAAGGCTATTTCCCGATCGTCAGCTAAGCGAATTGCCATCCGACTTCCCAATTTTTAATTCGGTATACAACTTCCCCAAAGGATTGCCAAAAATTCACGAACACGACGACGAGCGTCCGCAGGCCTTCGGCATATTCGAAAATGGCAGACTGGTATGCCTATACACTTATGAATCAGATCTTGGAGATGGGTGGGAGGATCAATCCATTCACAACGATTCACAGGTGAAGAGGTTGCAAGCACTTAGGATGGGTGCCAATATATTGTCCTACGTTTTTAGCGGAGAAAATCCAGCGATCAAATGAGTAAAGATCAACTACCCACAAGAAGTCCTTGGCGCGACGCCATCTGGAAGGTGATGTTCTCAGATGAAACCCGTGTAGGGCGGATGTTCGACATCATCCTGCTATGGGCCATTATTTTGAGTGTACTCGGAGTCATGCTGGAAAGTGTCGACCATATCCGTCGAGACTACGGACCGCTGTTGGAATGGATCGAATGGGTATTCACTATTCTCTTTACCATCGAATACTTCCTGAGGATCCTTTCTGCCAGAAGACCACTCCGATACATTTTCAGCTTTTTTGGATTGGTCGATCTCCTGTCAATCCTGCCGACCTTTCTAGGGCTGTTCATTCAAGGCCCTCAATTCCTCAGGATCATCCGAATCCTGCGCTTGTTGAGGGTATTCAGGATTTTGAAATTGGCGAGGTATCTCAGTGAAGCCGACAATTTGCTCCAGGCTCTAAGGGACAGCCGCGCTAAGATCACGGTATTTCTTGTAGGCGTATTCGCAGCAGCGGTCATCATGGGTACCTTGATGTATATCATCGAGGATGCCGAATCCGGATTCACCAGTATACCGAGAAGTATTTATTGGGCCATTGTTACCCTTACTACGGTGGGTTTTGGAGATATCACACCCCAAACGGTTTTGGGCCAGGCCTTTGCCTCTGTGCTGATGATCATCGGTTATGGGATAATCGCCGTACCGACAGGTATAGTGACGGCGGAATACACCATGAAGAAAACAGCGAAACACAAGCATCATTCATATTGCGACAGCTGCGGATCGCTTGTTGAAGAAGAAGACAACTTCTGCTCCAATTGTGGAAACGATCTGGTAATGATCAAACAACCAAACGACGATTCTTCGTCTTAGGTAAAACAGATGTGAACTATGAAAAAGATTTACGCAATTGCTCTTTTGTTGATGAGCATGGCAGCTCAAGCACAAAACGATACACTGACCTCCCATTTTGTTGACTATTCCGATACGCTCTTTCATGCGGGGATTCCTTCGCAGGGAGGATGGGGTTATGTCTCCGGCCACAACTTCTGGTTCGATCAGGCGAAGCTCCAGAAGTTTGACTCTAATTACGGAGTCGACGACACAAGTTTTTACATCAAATCCCTGCTGTTTTGGGTAGAAGCCAAGGAGATTTCCACGGCCAATCCTTATGCCTTTGGCGCTGTTTGGGGAACGCTTCCGAATGGTGAGCCGGGCAACCTGCTAGGCAACGGCTTTCTGTATTTTGATGTGGATACCACACCGTCGGGGTTGACGCATCTTGGCGGAAATGCATGGTACAATGTGGTTTGTGAACTACTCACACCGATCAAGGTGCCCGCAAACCAAAGCTTTTGGGCAGGGGTTCAATTACTCAGTACCAATTACATCAACCATGACTATTGCTGGTTGAAAACGACCAAGCCGGGATCGTTCACTGATACAAATTATGTAAGAGAACTGTGGCAAGGGTCCACTACCTATACGCCTATGAGTAATTGGTCTTATGTAGATGAATTTGCCTTTGGAGTATTCCCTGTGCTGGGACCTGTTTCCGGATCCAATCCGGATACCATCGACCTGTCGATCGGGCAGATCACCAGTCCTGCGAGCGGTTCTTCGCATTTGATCAATACCGTGACCGATATCGATTTCCAAATAATCAATAGCGGAAACAAGGATGTGAGTGGTACTCAGGCACTCACCATCTCGCATGGATTGCAAGGTGCCATGACCTCATTTACAACCAATTCCCTATGGACAAACTTGCAGCCAGGTGATACGGCGTCCGTGACTTTAGCTGGATTGCTTGCGGTTCCAGGTACGGTAGGTAGCTATGACGTATGTGCAGCCGTTGGTTTGACGGGTGATATGGATGGCTCAAACGATACTATGTGTGTGCCAATCACCGTGTTCGACAATACTTCCTTGAACGAAAATGGAGTTGGGGCGCTCACACTTTATCCCAACCCGGTTCACGACGTCATCATGCTCACTGGACTGAATAGCGATGTGAAGGAAATCTCGATCACAGATGCTGCCGGAAGAACAGTGGAAAACAGGACATGGGAGACAAATGAATCGGGCGCGATTATTGATGCTGCTCAATTGGAGTCTGGGTGTTATTTTTTGATAATTCAAACCTCCGATGGATTTCACAGGATGTCCTTTATCAGGGAATAATGACTGAATTTGTTAAATTTGATTTCATAACCTAAATACGACACGATGAAAAAACTTCTATATGCACTTACCTGTACAATGTTCTTTGCCGCTGGCACTATTGCACAGGATGTACTTACCGTTACGGATCTGACCGCTGCTACATCTGGTGCTCAAGGCTCGGCTGTTGACTCGGTCCCTGTAGGATCTACGCATTTCATCCTCATCAATGTATCAAACGGAATGGGAAATGATGTCCCGATGGACGACAGTCTTGTCTTCAGGTGGACTATTGGTGGTAATGCACAGCCAGACCGCTCGGCTATTCTCCAAAGTGGCCTTCAACAGGCGGGAACCACTTGGATTGCGTTGATTGATGATTTCACCGGATCGACGGTAGCAACGGAAGAACACTGTATTGTAAATACGTACAACTTTTCAGGCTCCACGCCATCTCCCGACCCCTCGGAAGAGCATTGTGAGAACGTCATTGTGCATGATACGGGAAGTACCGGTGGTACAGGAATCAATGCATTGATCAACGCCGATGCCTCGCTGAATGCCTTCTACTCTTACGGAAAGGTATTCGTTGTAGCCAAGGGTGTTAGCTCTTCAACTGAGGTGGACGTTCAGATCATGGATCTTACCGGGCAAGTCGTAATGGAACGTTCAACTACGTTCAACGGCCAGTCTACCGACAGCAAGTACTTTGAGTTTGGAGACCAACCGGATGGAGTTTACATTGTGAACATGAGCACTCAGGGCGTTCTGACAAGTCAGAAGTTTGTGAAGTACTAAGCACAACAAAAAAATTAAAAGGAAGCGCTTTCAATTTGGAGGCGCTTTTTTTATGCGAATAAGTGGGAGTGAGCGGTGTTCATCAACGGTGCCATCTCCGTGTCGTCTTCCACAAATGGCACCGCCTTCCTGAATGAATTCACAGCATCCTCTACAATCTTGGAGCTTTTGACTGGTCTGCGAAATTCAAGAGCTTGGGCAGCAACCAGCATTTCAATGGCCAGGATGCGCTCCACATTCTGCACAACTCTTTTGAATTTGGTCGCAGCATTGGCACCCATACTCACATGATCTTCCTGTCCATTGGATGAGTCGATGGTATCTACAGACGAAGGCGTGCAAAGTGTCTTGTTTTGACTCACCATGGAGGCAGCCGTGTATTGTGGAATCATAAAACCCGAATTCAATCCTGGATTCGCCACGAGGAAGGCGGGCAATTCTCTTTCTCCGCCAACCATTTTATAAATCCTTCTCTCAGAGATGCTCCCCAATTCTGCCAAGGCGATACTGAGGAAATCCAATTGAAGGGCTAGAGGTTGACCATGAAAGTTTCCTCCGCTGAGGATTTCATCTTCCTTTGGAAAGATGGTGGGGTTGTCTGTAACGGCATTGATTTCGCGCTCGAATACAAGTCCCGCCCGGTCTATTGCTTCCATAGATGCGCCATGAACTTGGGGTATGCATCTAAATGAGTATGGATCCTGGACATGTGCCTTTTCCTGTACGATGATCTTGCTGCCCTTGAGGTTATCTCTGATTGCTTTGGCCGCCGCAATTTGTCCGGGATGCGAACGGATGTTGTGTAACTTGGGATCGAAGGGTTCCAATTTGGCATCGTAGGCATCGATCGAAACGCTGGCGATTAAGTTGGCTTTTTCGACAATCCTTTGTGATCTGATCAATCCCCAAACGGCATGGGCACTCATAAACTGGGTTCCGTTGAGCAAGGCAAGACCTTCCTTGGATTTTAGTGTGATTGGTTGCCAGCCGAAAATCTGTCCGAATTCGGCCCCTTTTACTTTGACTCCTTTGCAGATCACCTCGCCTCTTCCGATCAAGGGTAGCGAAAGGTGGGCTAGGGGAGCAAGATCTCCGCTTGCGCCGAGGCTACCCATTTCATAAATGACAGGGCTGATACCTTCGTTGTAGAATTCGACCAAACGCTCAAGAGTAGAAAGCTGAACTCCGCTATGGCCGAGCGAAAGCCCTTTGATCTTCAGCAGCAACATTAAGCGAACCAGTTCCTGATCAATCTCGTCACCAATGCCGCAAGCGTGACTTATTACAAGGTTCTCCTGGAGTTTGCTGAGTTCGTCGTTTGAGATTTTGGTGTTGTGCAGCGCCCCAAAGCCAGTGTTGATTCCGTAGAAACTCTTGTCCTCCTTTTCGAGTTTCTTGTCCAGGAATTCCCTGCAGGCAACAACCCTTTGCTTGACGTCTTTGGAAATGACCACCTTTTTGCCCGAATCCACAAAGGCTTCAAGGTCGGCAACGGTAAGATGGTCCTGATCCAACATGCTCAGTAATCCTTGATGGAATGGATCAGGGTGCTTTGCTCAAAGGACTTTTGCTCCCCTGTTTCCAATTTCTTGACGGTAACTGTTCCCGAATCCAGCTCCTCGGACCCTATAACGGCCACGTATTTGGCACCTATTTGCTCGGCGTACTTAAATTGCTTTTTCATCTTGGCTTCATCGGGATACACCAGGCAACGAAGTCCGTTTTGCTTCATCTCAGTTGCCAACTCGAGGCTTCGGATCGCCTCCTTTTCGCCAAAGTTGGCAAACACCACATCCACGCTTTCTGCCAAGGTTGATGGAAAGAGCCCCTTTTCCTCCAATAGATCGTAGATCCTGTCTGCGCCAAAAGACACCCCGACGCCGGAAACGTCCTTCAGGCCAAATATTCCCGTCAGATCGTCGTAACGTCCGCCGCCACAGATACTGCTGTTGAATTCCGGATGAACCACTTCAACGATGGTTCCGGTGTAGTAATTGAGCCCCCTGGCAAGTTTGAGGTCAAATTCGACTGGTAGCCCTTTGGTGTTTTCCAGAATGAAATCCATCTCCTCCAGGCCTTGCTTACCGGTAGATGATGACGACATGGCACTCTTCAGGTTTTCAGTTGAGATGTCTGAACTCAATAGTGAAGTGAGTTTCTTCACCTGCTCCTGGCCAAAGCCACGCCCTTCCAACTCCCTGGCCACCCCTTCCATGCCGATCTTATCAAGCTTGTCAACTGCCACAGTGAGATCTGTGAATCTATCCGAAGCATTTAGGTATTCCGCCAGTCCCACCAATATCTTCCTGTTATTGACCTTGATGGTGACATCCGGTAATCCAAGGGAGGAGAATCCACCATAGACGATTTGGAGAATCTCAATTTCGTTCAACAAGCTGTCCGAGCCAATCACATCGATATCGCATTGGAAAAATTCACGGTATCTGCCCTTTTGCGGCCTGTCTGCTCTCCACACAGGTTGGATCTGGTAGCGCTTGAATGGGAAGATGATGTCATTTTGGTGTTGGGCCACAAAGCGGGCAAATGGAACGGTGAGGTCATAGCGCAAGGCCTTCTCGGAAATACTTAAAGCATACTTTGAGCTATTGCCAGAAGTTTGGGCATCTGCATCATGCTTGGCCAAAAAGTCACCACTGTTGAGAATTTTAAAGATCAAGCGATCTCCTTCTTCACCATACTTTCCAAGCAGTGTTTCGAGCGATTCCATCGAAGGGGTTTCGATGGGTGCATATCCCGCGCCTTCAAAGTGCTTGCGCAGCGTGGAAAATATCCACTGCCTCCTGCGCATCTGCGCTGGTAGAAAATCCCTTGTTCCCTTCGGTGTATTGAGTTTGGCCATCCCTTATCCAGCCGTAAAATAAATCAATTGCACGGGATGGAGAGCCATCAATCGTGGATGAGTTTTTTGTAACGAATCCTCTTGGGGCCCTCGTCACCCAATCGTTTCATCTTGTTCTCCTCATACTCCGAATAGGAACCTTCAAAGTATTTTACCTGAGAGTCTCCTTCAAATGCCAGGATGTGGGTGCAAATTCTGTCGAGGAACCATCGGTCGTGAGATATCACCACAACGCAACCCGCATAATTCTCGAGTGCCTCCTCAAGAGCACGAAGTGTATTGACATCGAGGTCGTTGGTCGGTTCGTCGAGCAGGATCACATTGGCTTCCTGTTTGAGCGTCATAGCGAGGTGGAGCCTGTTTCGCTCACCTCCCGACAGCACCTCGACCTTCTTCTGTTGGTCAGCCCCTGCAAAGTTGAAGCGACTTACATAGGCTCTCGAATTGATCATTCGCTTGCCGATCTCGATATTTTCGTTTCCTCCTGAAATGACCTCCCAAACCGATTTCGACGGATCAATTTCTTCGTGCATCTGATCAACGTATGCGATTTTCACCGTAGATCCGACTGCGAAGGTTCCATTGTCGGGATTGTCCAGCCCCATGATCAGTCTGAACAGCGTTGTTTTTCCGGCTCCATTTGGTCCTACAATCCCCACGATGCCAGCCGGGGGAAGTTTGAAATTGAGGTCTTCGTACAACAGCTTGTCTCCAAACGCTTTCGATACGGCTTCGGCATGAATAACTTCATTTCCGAGTCTCGGTCCCGGAGGAATGAAAATTTCAAGGTCCTTGAGTGCCTCCTTGCCTTCTTCACCCAGCATCTTTTCGTAGTTGGCAAGCCTTGCCTTGCTTTTGGCGTGCCGTGCCTTTGGTGCCATGCGCACCCATTCCAATTCCCGTTGAAGTGTCTTCTGTCGCTTGCTGGCTTCCTTCTCTTCCTGGGAGAGTCTTTTGCTTTTCTGATCCAGCCAAGAGGAATAATTTCCCTTCCAGGGAATGCCCTCACCCCGGTCGAGTTCCAGAATCCACCCGGCCACATTATCCAGGAAATATCTGTCGTGTGTCACGGCAATTACGGTGCCTTTATATTGCTGTAGGTGTTGCTCCAGCCAGTGGACCGACTCGGCGTCGAGGTGGTTGGTCGGCTCATCCAACAACAGGATGTCGGGTTGCTTGAGCAGGAGCCTACAAAGTGCCACCCTTCGTCGCTCACCTCCCGAAAGTGTTGAAATCTTAGCATCACCGGGTGGAGTGCGCAACGCATCCATGGCAATCTCGAGTTTGGTATCGATTTCCCATGCCCCGGTTGCGTCGATCTTTTCCTGCAGCTCACCTTGCCGATCGATCAGCTTTTGCATTTTGTCAGGATCTTCGTAGATCTCGGGAAGGGCAAAATCGTTGTTTATCTTTTCGTATTCCTCCAGGAGCGATGCGATTTCACCAACGCCTTCCCGAACGATTTCGATAACCGTTTTGGCATCGTCCAGTTCGGGCTCTTGTTCGAGATATCCAACCGTATAGCCCGGAGAGAACGAGATATCTCCCTGGTAGGACTTATCGACTCCTGCAATGATCTTCAGAAGAGTTGACTTTCCGGAACCATTGAGGCCAATGATTCCAATCTTGGCTCCATAGAAAAAGGATAGGTAAATGTCTTTGAGAATCTGCTTGTTGGGCGGGATGGTCTTACCCACACCAGCCATCGAAAAGATGATTTTTTTGTCGTCCGCCATTGGTAGTGTTTGGGAGGACAAATTAAGTGAATTTACGCTGCATGCTGCACGCTGTATGCTTCACGAAAAACCAACGAGTATAATGGTAATCTCATTTTTCAGATGAGAGCATCTTCCATTACCGACCACTGAAAGAGTAGGAAGATCCGAATCGCATGAAGTGATAGAAATCTTCGCAGCTATTGATCTAAATCCGAAAAAAATCCCAACCCCTTCAAAAGTTTGGAGTATTAGTGGGTAGAATCATCTATTCACAACAAACAAAAACCATGAAAAAACTAAACCTCATTTTGGCGTTGATCTTGTTTTCCGCAAGCTCTTACGCCGTGACTATCACGGTATCCGGTCAGGTGACAGATACCAATAACAATCCGCTGGCCAATTATACGGTATGGGTGGGCGAGTCGTATTATGGCCTGAGCAACGTGGCGGTTACCACAAATTCACAGGGTAACTACACAGCAACCTACACAACAAACAATACGCAGGGAATACTCTATGCTATTGTCCAGAATTGCAGGTACGACTCTATTGCCGTTACCATGAGCTTCTCCACGTTTATCAACACCTTTACGGGTCAGAACCTCCAGGTATGTCCGTTGGGTTCGGGTACACCTCGCCAGTGTTCTAATATGTCCGGAGCACTTCTCGCAGCGGGCGCAACCGTAACGGACGCCATGGTGTATCTCTACGAGCACGACAATAGTGGTGGCTTTTTGGTAGACAGTACCCTATGTGATTCGTTGGGCGGTTTTGCATTTAATCCGAATAACCTCGATTCAACTGTCGTTTATTCGATCTATGCCCGACTTCTTCCTGCGGACATGAGTTACGGTTATTTCATTAACACGTATACAACAAATGCATCCACGTTTGGAACTGCGGATTCGCTCACTTGTTTTCATACGAATAATGCAGTACTGTTCAATGTTTTGGGCACCGTACAGGGCAATAATTACATTGGGGGTGCAAGCTACAGGGTTACCAGGGGAACTGAGCCGGAAGTAGGCGTAAGAGTACTACTTTATGACAACAATAAAGTCATCATCGACGAAACTTATAGCGATCAGGATGGTGAATACGAATTTGCCGACCTGGCTGACGGAACCTATTACCTTTTGGTCGATATTCCCGGTGTAGAAATGGAATTCTACGAGGTTGTATTGTCCGGCCAAACCAGGATGGACGGGTTAAAAATCCTGATCGAAGAGCATATGGCAAATATTACCGATGCTACTTCTGTCGCAGAAGATATGACTTCGGAATCAATTCGCTTGTTTCCAAATCCTACCACTACGAAGATATTCTTGAATCTTGAAGACATAAACTTTAGCTTCGAGGTTACGGATCTGGCGGGAAAACTGATTCTTTCAGGTGTTGCGCTGGAGAATTCCGTAGATGTTAGTGATCTTTCACCAGGAAAATATTTGTTATACACAGTGTCTGCAGATGGTGAAGCGAATCATATGAAATTTATCAAGGAGTAAGTGGGTTGACCTTAAGAAAGTATTTCTCTCACCTCAGACAGATGTTAATGGCAGGGCTTCTTGTAAGCCTTGCCACATCTGTTTATGCCCTAAACGTTGACATTTCCGGAAAGGTCACCAAGTATGGTATTCCTATGGAGAACGTGAGGGTAAGCATGGAGGTTGATACCCTAACGGTCTTTGATGATTATACGGATAGCCTTGGCCTTTTTTCCAAATCCATCCAAACCACTTTCAACAGTGGTAATATCATTGTCAGCGTAATTCAGTGTGACGGAATGGTGAGCCAGGTCAACCTGAACTACAATACTTTCCTAACCACTTTCACCAATGTTGACTTTAGCTACTGTCTCGATTCACTCTTACATGTAAATGCCCTCGTAACCGAATATGGCCTGCCTGCGGCACTCAAGCTGGTCGACTTTTCACTCGACCGTTTTCAGAGTGTGTATGCCACCAGTACGACGTCGCTCTTGGGCACGTTTTACCTGCCTATTGCTATTCCCAATCAGGTGTCAGGGTGGATGCAATACCGATACCTGGATTGCAATCAATCCACGGTAATTGATAGCTTCTTTTACGTATTGGGTGATACGGTTGATCTGAATATCTCATCTTGCTCCATAGTTGATACGACTTCCGTTTTTGGGCAGATCGTCTCACCCGGTCAACAGCCCGTAAACAACTATAGACTCCAGCTTATTGCTTTTGATAGCATTACTGCGAAGTTGTACGTCCAGCAAACCGTGTTGTCGGATGCATTCGGAAACTTCAAGTTATTGGACGTCCCCGAGGCCAATTATTTACTGCGCTGTCTTCCGCCCTCCAATTTCATCGGCAGACCACTGGCAGCACCGGTATACTTCAATCAGGCCAGGTTCTGGAACCGGGAACCTGTAATGTTCTTGCAAGGTGGTCAGACGCTACCCAATTTGATCATCGATGAAATACTGCCTTCGAGTGCCCAGGGAATCATTTCCGGGCAGGTGACCTGGGTGAGTGAGATGGAAGAAGAACTGGCTAATGCTCCCTTATACCTCCTTCGAGAAATTGATTCTGCTGTGGTTTCTTACGCGCTACAGGATATGGATGGTCAGTACCGGTTTGACAACGTCGCAGATGGGGACTATTTGGTCTACCTCGACTATCCTGGCTTACCAACGGATGCGCCTTTGATCACCGTTGCCGGAGGCCAGACAGTGAGCGACATACATATTAAAATCAATCAGGCCGGTGTATCGTATGGAACTTTCATCGGAGCTGAAGAAGCTCAAGAGCAAACTATACATGTCTACCCCAATCCGTGTGTGCTTGAATTATTAGTGGTGTTGGATAAAGCAAAAGAAGTGAGCATCGTTTCAGTCGATGGGCGTCGGGTATATGGACCGGTGATAGGTGTAGGCGAGCATCGAATCAATACTTCAAACTGGCCGGCTGGCAACTATTGGATTCGCACCAAGGGCCCCTCCGGAATTATCCATCACTCCAAACTTATAAAGATGTAAGGCGCGGATGGCATGAAGAACATAGCCCATCAACTTTTGGATGACGTTGTCAATGAGAAGCGCGAAGCACAATTCGAGCTGTACCAAAAGTGTTATGAACCCTTACTAAATATCTGCTTTAGGTATAGAAGGAATAGGGAGGACGCGGTTGCCCTCCTCAACGGGGCCTTCTTTAATATCCTGACTGGAATTCCAAAAAAGAAGAAGGACGTTCCATTTGATTTATGGGCAAAAAGAGTGACGATCAACCACTGTTTGTCAGTGCTCCGAAAAGAGAAGAAACATGATGTAGTTCAATTAATTGACGAAGAAGAGACCCTGGAATATTATGCGGGAATAACGGACGACGATATAGATCAGGTGGAATTAAACGAAGAATTGATCAAACAAATGCGAGTGCATATGAATGATCTTCACCCCCTGACCCATGAGATTTTCCAATTGCATGTCTTCGAAGGATACAGCCACGATGAGATCAGCCAAATATTGAATATACCCAAAGGCACGTCGAAATGGAGGCTACATCAAGCCCGTGAGAAACTAAGAAAAGTATTACGCACAAGCTTATCCAGCTTACTAACCATGATCATATGAGTAACCCCATCGACCAAAAATTTAAGGAAGCGTTTCCCCGACAGAAGTTCCGGTTTGAGCCCACGGATTGGACGTCGTTTGAAAATGAGTACCTGAAAAAGGGCAGGCGTCGCTATTTCTGGATCTGGTTTGCCGGTTTGGGCCTTATACTTCTGGGTGGCTTATATGGAGATAATCAATTGCGCTCTGCACAGATGCCAACACCATATTCCTTGGGCTCGATTAAAAATGCCTCAGTGCAATCTAGCGAACAGAAGCCCGGCGACGAAAAGGCGGATGAAAGCCTAACCCAAGACAATATAAGCCCATTGAATGAGTCTCTTAGTCCTTCAGGGTCTATGGAATCGGTATCGATCCCAGTTGATCCGGATCCGGGATCGGAGTTGCGTTTTCAACCGCCAGCTGAGCTTCCAACAAGCCCGAATACTATTTCGCACCAACTCAAGGCGGACGATGTGCAGGTGAGAAAACTTGCAGTATTAGGTGAACGCACCGAATTGGGCCCGATCGAAAAAGACATGGCCATTTCGTTAAAAGACATGCCTTATGTTGATTCGGTAGAATTAGATATTGATTCCCGAAATTCATTATTGGGTAGCTTATATGACCCATTAAAATTCCGCGGACATTGGTGGGAGTTCTCTGTTTTCACTTCAGGATATCTTGCGCCTTCTTCCGATGTTTCACCCGCCAATTCAAATGCATTCGGATATAGTAGTTTGTCCTATGGATTACTCGCTTCCTATCACAAGCGGGGATTCTCACTTGAGTCTGGGATGGTTAGACGTGTAGAAAAGTCCGCGCACATAGCCGAACGGCTCTTTTCCAGATTGGAATCCACATTTGAAATCATAGAGCATCAGAACATTGCAGGGATCGATAGTGTGGTCAGCTCTCACGAAGTGGGGCTTGTCCATGAAAATGGTGCGAACTACTACCGAATCATCAAGACCAATTACGACTACGACACAATGTTTGTAGCGGTTTTCGATACCGTCGAAATAGTTGAAGAGCAGGACACCACAGTTCGTGGTAGAGTTGATCTGGAGGCAAGATATATTGAACTGCCATTGCTAGTCAATTATCGATGGATCAAGGGCAGGGCAGGCCTTGAAGTGACCGGTGGGTTGATAGCCAATATTCGCACCGGTTTCACCAACAGAGCCGATCCTGATTTTAGGGCACTTTATAAGCAATCACCCGGCATTCCCAATTTCTTTCAAGCGATTGGAGGTGTTTCGGCGGTCTATTTTGTCAACAATCATTGGAATATCCGCTTGTCGGGATTATACCGGAAGAATTTGCTTGGTCCGGCGTCTGAGGGATCATCGGTATTTATAGGGGATAATCACTTGGGCATGAGGCTGGCGGTGAGTTTTGTGTATTAAGTGTACAAACGGCTTTGCCAGGTTAATAATCCGTTACCTGGATTTCCTCTTCCAAACCAAGGGCACAAGCAAACTCGTTCCTTCTTATGCTTAACCGACATAGAAGTACTTAAGTTTTCAACATTAATAGGCTTGCCTGGCCGAACTTGAGAAATGGAGCCCCCTCTATATTTTAAAACTTCTTCCGGATTTTAGGGTAGGCATAAGCTTGAAGTCCTACATTTCGACTTTCGTATTCCATCAGAATTCCAAAGGAAAATAGGGGGTATCAGCGCACATGTACTTAATCTTTGACACCGAAACCACTGGGCTTCCAAAGAATTATAATGCCCCAATCACTGACCTGGACAACTGGCCTCGCATGGTGCAAATTGCCTGGCAATTGCATGACCTTGAAGGTAAACTCGTTGAAGTCAAGAATTACATCATCAATCCTAATGGCGAGTTTACCATCCCCTTCAACTCAGCCAAGATCCACGGCATTACCACCGAGAAGGCAGAGAAAGAAGGAATACCTCTGTCGCAAGCACTGGAAGAATTTCAAAGGGCACTGGACCAATCGTCATTTATTGCGGGTCACAACATCGAGTTCGACATCAACATCGCCGGGGCTGAGTACATCCGGGCTGAGATGGAAACCAACCTGCTCGAGATCGCATCCATTGATACCAAGGATGAGTCAACCGAGTACTGTGCCATTCCTGGCGGAAGGGGCGGAGGGTACAAGTGGCCCACGCTAACCGAACTTCATCATAAACTGTTTGGCGAAGGATTTGACGAGGCCCATAACGCCGCTGCCGACGTGGTCGCGACTGCCCGGTGCTTTCTTGAATTGGTGCGGATTGGCGTCATCCTGCCAAGCACATTAGGTCTTTCGGATGAAGAGATAAGTCAGTTTAAGGCCGCCAACCCTGAAGTGATTCAGGGAATAGAGATCGACATCGCTCCTCAAGCCGATGCCGAAGGGCCAACTAAAAAGAGTGAAAAGAAGACGGCCGAATCGGACATCCAATATCCCTTTGTTCACCTGCACAACCATACCCAATTCTCCGTCCTGCAGAGTACTACTAAAATCAAGGCGCTTGTCAACAAGGCTATTGAAGATGAAATGCCGGCCATCGCCATAACCGATCACGGCAATATGTTTGGCGCATTTCTGTTCGTAAAGGAATGCCTGATCCACAACATTAAACCAATCGTTGGCTGTGAACTATATGTTGCTGAGGAACGACTAAAAAAGAAGTTTACCAAAGACCATCCGGATCGTCGGTTTAATCAGGTTTTACTGGCCAAAAACAAGGAAGGGTACAAGAATCTCACTAAGATATGCTCACTGGGATATACAGAAGGTTATTATGCCGGGTATGCCAGGGTTGACAAGGATGTGATTGCAGAGCACAAGGAGCACCTTATCGCCACCACCGGTGGCATGTCGGGTGAGATACCCAACCTCATCCTCAACGTAGGTGAAACTCAGGCCGAGGAGGCATTCCTTTGGTGGAAGGAGCAGTTTGGCGAGGACTTCTATGTCGAGCTCATTCGACATGGATTAGAGGAGGAAGATCACGTCAACGAGGTGCTGATGGGTCTTGCGACGA
Organism: Salibacteraceae bacterium; assembly: GCA_965267285.1. Taxonomy (GTDB): domain Bacteria; phylum Bacteroidota; class Bacteroidia; order Flavobacteriales_G; family Salibacteraceae; genus UBA4419. The sequence goes on from OZ253948.1 coordinate 749,673, forward strand.
AACATGGAGTAAAGTTCTTTCCAAGTAACAACAGCTACTATTTGTCCCGGGAAGAATCCGAAGCACACGATATTCTGCTCTGTGTCAAGGATGGTGAATTGAAACAGACTCCCATTGGGCGTGGTCGCGGATACCGATTTGGAATGCCAAATGACCAGTACTTTTTCAAGAGTCAGGAGGAGATGAAAAATCTCTTCGGCGATTTGCCTGAAGGATTTGAAACCATCGACGAAATTTTAAACAAGATAGAGTCCTATGAGCTTTCAAGGGATATCCTCCTTCCATCCTACGACCTTCCCGAAGGGTTCGAAACCCAGGACGATTATCTGCGTCACTTGGCATTTGAAGGCGCCAAAAAGAAATATCCGGAACTTACCCGGGAAGTTGAGGATCGATTGAACCATGAGCTGCAGGTTATCCAAGATATGGGCTTTCCAGGTTACTTTCTCATCGTACAGGACTTTACATCCAAGGCACAGGAGATGGGCGTTTGGGTTGGGCCTGGTCGGGGTTCAGCTGCCGGTTCGGCGGTGGCCTACTGCATCGGGATCACCAACATAGATCCCATCCAGTACAAGCTGCTCTTCGAGAGATTTCTAAATCCGGAACGGGTGAGCATGCCCGACATTGATATCGATTTCGATGACGAGGGCAGAGGAAAGATCATCGACTATGTAGTGGGTAAATATGGAAAGGAGCAGGTAGCACAAATCATCACTTATGGTTCGATGGCCGCCAAGTCCGCCATACGTGATGTAGCCAGGGTAATGGACTTCCCACTGCCGGATACTGATCGAATTGCCAAACTGGTTCCCGACTTCCAGTCCCTTGAAAAAATCCTAAAGGCTGACTCAAAGGGGCTCAAGGCCTTCCTCCAGGGAGATGAGGTTCAGCGAGCCGAGCAGTTGCAGAAAATTGTGAAGGACGGAGGGCAGGCGGCTGATGTCCTGAAGCAGGCTGAAATCCTGGAAGGATCACTCCGGAATACTGGCATTCACGCTTGTGGTGTGATTATCACACCTGAAGAGCTGACGAATCTGATTCCAGTAAGTACTGCCAAGGATGCAGAGCTACTAGTAACACAATTCGACAATAAGGTGGTGGAGGAAGCAGGCATGCTAAAGATGGACTTCCTTGGACTTAAGACCCTGACGATCCTGAAGCACGCCGTGGAATTGGTTAAAGAGCGACATGGAGTCGACATTCATCCGGATGATATCCCTCTGGACGACGAAAAAACATACGAACTCTATCAAAGAGGTGCCACCAATGGGACATTCCAGTTTGAGTCTGCTGGCATGCAGAAGCATCTCAAGAACCTGCAACCCACGAATATTGAAGACCTGATCGCTATGAATGCCCTGTATCGGCCCGGTCCGATGCAGTTTATAGACACGTTCATCGCTCGAAAGCAGGGCAGGGAAGAAGTTGAATACCCACATGAACTACTGGAACCCATCCTCAAGGACACCTATGGCATAATGGTATACCAGGAGCAGATCATGCAGACAGCACAGGTCCTGGGGGGGTATTCGCTGGGAGGAGCCGATTTGCTCAGGCGGGCCATGGGTAAGAAAAAGGCCGACGTGATGGCTGAGCAAAAGGAGGTATTTCGCGAAGGGTGCAAGAGGGAGCACAACATCGGGGCAGAACAGGCCGACAAGATCTTTGAGATCATGGCCAAGTTTGCGATGTATGGGTTCAACCGATCGCATTCAGCTGCTTACTCACTCGTTGCATACCACACTGCCTACTTCAAGGCCAACTACCCCGCAGAGTACATGGCGGCTGTGCTCACCAACAACATGAGCGACATCAAGAAGGTAACCTTCTTTATGGAGGAATGTCGCAGAATGGGACTAAATGTGCTTGGACCGGATATCAACGAATCGGCCTACGACTTTGCAGTCAATAAGGACGGACATATCCGATTTGGGTTGGGTGCTGTGAGGGGAGTCGGCGAAGGGGCGGTAGACTCCATCATTGATGAGCGCAAGGAGAACGGCGTATATGCCTCCATCTTCGATGTGACATGCAGAATTGATTTGCGTGCGGCCAACAAGAGAACGCTAGAAGCACTGGCATATGCAGGTGCTTTTGACTCCTTCGAACAATCTCACCGTGCCCAGTACTTCTTCGAAGAACACGGTTCGACCTTCCTCGAAAAGGCAGTGAAATTTGGTCAAACACACCAGGCCAACGCCAATTCTTCCCAGGCATCATTGTTTGGAGAGGATTCTGCGGCGAGCATTCCTGAACCCACGTTACCACAATGTGACGAATGGGGTACCATGGAGAAGCTTCAGCACGAAAAGAACGTGGTGGGAATATTCATTTCGGGCCACCCTCTGGACGACTTCCGACTGGAAATGAAGAGCTTTGGGACACCCGGATTTCATATTGGGCTGCTCGAACAGATGGAACGTTTCGAAGGAAAAGAGTTCTTTTTTGGAGCCATCATTACGCATACCGAGCATCGTGTAAGCAAGAATGGAAACCCCTTTGCTACCTTCCAATTGGAGGATTATAACGGCACCGTGTCCGTTTCACTATTTGGGGAGGAATACTTGAAATTCAAGCCATACCTGTCCAACAACCTGTTGTTGTTCGTTCAAGGGTCGGTATGGAGGAAAAAATGGGGTAACCAGGACCTGGAATTCAAGATATCCAACCTTGAACTGCTATCCGACATTATGAACAAGAAGGTGAAGGAGGTCAGGATGGACTTGTCTCTGAGTCAGATCAACCCGGAGTTCATTGCGGATTTCAAAAGCAAATTCGAGGGGCAGGATGGAAAGTGCAGACTCAAGTTGCGCATATTGGACGAATCGGAGAAAATTCACACCGAGGTGGTATCCAAGGATATTCGGTTCAAGCCTTCCACTGAATTATTGCATGAGTTGGAGTCGGTGAACGCGCGAAGTATCTTGCTCGCCTGAAATCCTATATTCCGGGCGTGCGATTTCAACTCATCATCATTTCCCTATTTCTTTCGGCACAGTCGCTGGCTCAGTTCCAATTGCGGGTACAGCGTGTGGACTCTATGGAACAATTGGTTTCGAGGTATTTTCTGGGAGACAGCAAGTCACTTGATGTAACCAGGGTCAGGTACAAGGGTAGCAAAGATGCGATCGGCAGATTTTCAAACGACGTCGATTCAACCTATTTCTTCCAGCGAGGCATCGTGCTTACCACAGGAAGACTCGAAGACGTTGGAGGGCCAAATAACACCAACAATAGTGGCATTGGAGTGGGCGAGCGTGGATGGGGATTGCTCGGGAGAATGGCTCGAAATCTTTCCATGGATGCTGCCATCCTTTCGTTTGAGTTTGAAACGGCTGGCGATAGCATTGAGTTCGATTTTGTCTTTGCCTCTGAAGAGTATCCGGAGTTTGTCGATCGGGGGGTGAATGATGTATTCGCATTCTTTCTAACGGACCTCGAATCACAAGAGCGTGTCAATATTGCCTTGATTCCGGGTACCTTGGACCCAATCACTATTGACAATGTCAATCAAAAACGAAATCATCGTTATTATCAACCCAATCGTTATTGGGATCCCACTCAAATGGAGTTTTGGCAGCGGAATCTCGACCTCGCTACACTGAGTAACCTCATTCAGTTTGACGGGATGACGGTTCCGCTGAAGGCTCGATCCAATGTGACGCCAGGCAAAAGGTATAGACTGGAAATCGCCATCTCCGATATTGGTGACAACCTGTACGACTCAGCCGTTTTTCTGAAAGGGGGAAGTCTCAAATCCAGGAGGGAAGACACACAGAAAACCAAACTGCAAACGCTTTTCCCAGGAGAGCTGGTCAAGAGAAAAGGCGATAGCCTGATTGTACAACTCCATATTCGATTTGATTACGACAGTCACGAATTGGGAGATGGGCAGGAGCGATTACTTGAAACATTGAGCATGTATGCAAGGCAGTATGACGGAAGCATTATGGTTATAGGACACACGGATGACGCCGGTGAACCGACTTACAACCTACTCTTATCCAAAAGACGTGCGGATTCTGTCAGCGATTTTTTAGTTGGACAGGGGGTTGCAAAATCTAAGTTATCTGCCAGCGGAAGAGGAGAAGAGGTGCCACTTGTGCCCAACACAAACAACTCAAACAAGGCCAAAAACAGACGTGTAGAGATCGTGTTCTACTGAGCCTCGACCTTTTCAATAATCGGATCCACAACCTTGAACCAGATGGGAGGAACGAGACTGAGCAGAATACTGCCTGGATATCCTGTCGGTAGCTGCGGGGCATCATCCATGTTGTCCAGTAATTGATACTTCTTCGATGGCTGAAAATGATGATCACTATGTCTCGTGAGTTCAAAAAGGAATACACGACCTAAAACATGATTGGAGTTCCAGGAGTGTCGTGGTTCAACATTTTCATAGCGGCGCTCGGTCACTTTTTGCCGTACCAGTCCATAATGCTCTATATATTGTATGGACTCGAGCAGAAGTACACCAATGATGGCGGTCAAGAGAAAGGACGCAAAGACGAATAGCCCAAACGCGAGGTAAATGGTCACGCAAAAAATAACCTGAACCAGGGCGTATTGAATCATGGGGTTCTTAAACGTCCAAACGGATCCATGCTTTTTCTTCGATTCAGCGGACGCGATACCCCATGCAGAACCATAGCTGCGCCATATACTTCGAAGCCAGAACGCGTATACGGACTCACCTTTTCTCGCAGTAGCAGGATCGTCGTAGGTGCCAACATTGCGGTGGTGACCCTTATTGTGTTCGATGTGAAAGTGAATGTACAGTGCCGGGGTCAATAAAGCCTTCGATAGAAAACGTTCAAATTCAGTAGTGCGGTGACCCAATTCGTGGGCCACATTGATCCCAATGGTACCAATCAGTAATCCCATGGTTAGTGTTCTGCCGATCCAGTCGACAAAAGTTAGCTTAGCGTCAATTCCATCCAAGTATAGGTACAAGCCTCCGAACAAAACAACCGGCATGAGGTAGAGGATAAAATCGTAGATCTTATTCCGGGCGGCGAGTTCCTTTTCCGCCTTGTCCAGGTTAGACGGATCGGGTTTGATCACTACTTCGAGTAATGGAATCAGAATGAAGGCTTCGAGGATGGGGACATAGGTCCAAACACCTGTTCCGGTAAACGACATCCAGGTGAGAATGGGTATGGTGAAAACGGCCGTATATCTAATCCAGTTGAGGCTCACGAGCACAAAGTTAATTCAGGTAAGTCAATGTTTTCAGGCCTTTCGGAAAACCATTGTCATGAGCCTTGCAATTTGATTTTGTGTGTGAACAATTACATAAATCAGGCGTTTGAATGTTTACTTTTGCAGAACAAAATTTTACACTAACACAAGAGCAATGGCAGTTGAATTTACAGATGCGAACTTTGAGGAGTTGGCAATTAAGAGTGAAAAACCTGTAATCATTGATTTTTGGGCCGAATGGTGTGGTCCATGTCGCATGGTATCGCCTATTATCGAAGAATTGGCCGGAGATTATGATGGAAAGGCAGTGATTGGAAAGTTGAACGTGGATCAGAATCCTGAGGTTTCTATGAAGTATGGAATCCGCAGTATTCCAACTGTTCTTTACTTGAAGGGCGGAGAAGTTGTTGACAAGCAAGTTGGAGCTACATCCAAGGCGACTTATGCTCAGAAACTGGAAGCCCAGATGGGATAACCAACCAGTAACAATATTTTGTGAAAACCCCGTTTCCTTGTGATCCGGGGTTTTTTATTTTCACGAAGTAATCATGGCGAAAATCCGACAAGAAGAAATCGATGCATTTGGCAACCTGGAATTCCTTGCCAGGCAGGTTGTGGAAGGCTTTCTTGCGGGATTGCACCGCAGTCCTTACCACGGCTTCTCTGTCGAATTTGCCGAACATCGTCAGTACAATAAAGGAGAGTCGACCAGATTTATCGATTGGAAGCTCTATGCCCGGACCGATAAACTCTTTGTAAAGAAATACGAGGAGGAAACAAATCTCCGCTGTCAGATCCTGCTCGACCGATCTTCAAGCATGTATTTTCCAAGGGAGGGGCAGAGTAAGCTCGACTTCTCCATCCATGCTGCCGCTGCGCTGATCAATCTCTTTAGGAAACAAAGAGACGCATTTGGCCTTTCTGTGTTTAGCGATCATGTGGAGCAGTTTATTCCGCCAAAGTCAACTGCCATGCAGCAAAAAGCAATTTATACCGAGCTCGAGCGGCTGCTATCTGATTACGAGCCCGGTATAGCAACAGATACCGTAAAGACACTCCATGAAGTAGCGGAGCGCATCCACAAGCGAAGCCTGGTCCTGCTGTTTTCTGACATGCTCGACAGCGATGAGAACACCGAAGAAGAACTTTTCAGGGCCCTGCAACACCTCAAATTCAATAAGCATGAGATCGTACTTTTCCACGTAACGGACAAGGAGAAGGAACTCGATCTGGAATACAAAAATCGTCCCTATACTTTTGTGGATATGGAGTCCGGTGAGCGTGTCAAAGTCAACCCAAAGGATGTTCAGGCGGAATACAAGAGTAGGATGGAGGAGCGCTGGTCCAAGCTCAAGTTAAAATGTGCTCAGTACAAGATTGATTTGGTCGAAGCGGACATCAAAGAAGGCTTTGATCAGGTTTTACTCGCTTATTTGATCAAGCGATCTAAAATGTACTAGTAGTACTTGTCAATCCCACCAAATCCTGGGATTAGTTTTCCCTCCCTGGTTTTTGCAATAAAGTTTCTCAACCTCTTCTCATATTCCTCAGGGCGAGCCCTGGCATCGTCGATATATGCAATGCGCAGTCGCTTGTATGAGTCTGAAAAGCCTTGGTAGTGTTTCCAGGCCTCTTTTTCCTTCTTTATCTCGCTGAGGATATCCTTCGGAAAAACAAATTTCTCTTCAGCAACCTTTTGCACTTTCGGCACAACGGAAGGGTGTACGAGGCCTTTGTCCAACAGCCACTTTAGCCTTTCTTTATTGGTTTGGGCAAAAGAGGTTTTGGGATTTCTTGGAGTGAATCGCTGCAGGAAATAGTCATCGTCCAATGCATGGACTGTACTATCTATCCACCCAAAACACAAGGCCTCCTCAACAGCGTCGTTGTATAGAATGCGGGGCTTGCCACTTCCCTTTTTTGCATAGGCTAACCAGGCTTCGGATTCGGTTTCAAAATGCGCTGAAAGCCATTGGCGCCATTCTTCTCTTTTGTAAAAATAAAGTGGCTTAGAAGAAGGGTCCATCATTGTTCATTTGAAGGATCAATTCCCAGGACAGACATAATTCGCAGACCCAATTCGTCATTTCGATAGATTCCGGAAAACAATTCTGATCCCGGACCGGCCGACAAAACGGGAATCAACGTGGCGGAATGGTGGTGTGTACTAAAAGAGGGAGCGATAGAATCATAATTCGACTCATATGGATCTTCCTCGGTTGGTATGGTGGCTGCGGACAATCCAAAACTTCCAGTTTCATGATCCGCAGTGACGATTACCAAGGTGTTTTCATTCATTGATGCATAATCCATGGCCTTTCCTACTGCTTTGTCAAAATCGAGGACTTCGGCAATTAAGTATTCGAGATCATTTTCATGTCCTGCCCAGTCTATTTGCGAGCCTTCAACCATAAGAAAGAAGGGTTCAGGTCCATTGAGATATTCAAGTGCTTTGGATGTGGCCTTTTCAAGGAAGCTCCCGCGCCCTTCATGGACTTTGGGCATTCCGTCCTTGGCCCATAGGAATCCGTATCGATTCGTTGAGTCGAATTTTTCGGGCCAATTGCCCGCAGTGTCGATATTAAATGATTCCGTGATCAAATGGGGTCGGTAGAAGAATTCGATCCCACCTCCGGCGAAAAAGTCAACGGCCGAACTTTCCATTTGATCTGCGATCTCGTTTTCCATACTGCGCTTCTCAACATGGGCATAAAATGCTGCAGGCGTTGCATGTGTTATGGAAGATGTGCTAACCAATCCGATCTTTGTTTTTGTCGATAATTCGCCGAGCAATTCCGTAATGTTGGGAATAGAATTACCGTCAACGTCAACTCCAATCGCGCCGTTGTAGGATCGTTTGCCACAGGCGAATGCTGTGGCTCCGGCAGCCGAGTCGGTGATTTTCTGCCTGGCGGACCTAACTTCCATCAAACCGATGGTTGATAGCCTTGAAAAGTTGGGGTCCTTTTCACCAAAGTAATAGGCTGAAGACAGCTGGGACAACCCCATTCCATCTCCAATCAAAAAAATGACATTGGGCTGAGACTTTTCTTCCGAGGTTACCGGTTTTTCAATCGGTACAGCACACGTCCAGAGAAGAGGGACCAGGAGTAATATGGCCGGCGTTGGTTTCACGAATCAAAAATAGAAGAATACGCAGGTGAAAATCATGGTTATTATATGGACCGAATAATAATCTTCTAAAGATATAGTTATATAACTAAAAAATTAGTTATATGTTTACATCATGAAAAATGAAATGAAGTCATTGACCAAGGCAGAGGAGCAGGTAATGCAGGAACTGTGGGATATGGAGCAGGCCTTTGTAAAGGAAATATTGGCCCGCTTCCCTGACCCAAAACCAGCTTACAACACCGTGAGCACCATCGTCAGAATCCTGGAAGAGAAAGGGTTTGTGGGCCACGAGGCTTTCGGCAAGACGCACCGCTATTATCCATTGGTTTCCAAGGAAGACTACTCCAAGTTTTCAGCCCAAAATTTGTTGACCAAGTACTTCAACAACAACGTGAAAGACCTCGTTTCTTTTTTCGTCAACGACAAGCAGATCGATGTCAAGGACCTCGACAACATGCTCAAAGACCTCAAATCAACCAAAACCAAAAAACCATGATTACATTCCTTACCATCAACATTGGCTTCGCTCTTTTTTTTCTGCTCTATAAGGTCTTTTTGAGAGGGCTCACGCATTATACTTTCAATAGGGTTTATTTACTGGCCTCAGCTATCGTGGCAATAGCCCTACCATGGCTAACCATACCCGATTCAGTGAAAGTGGCTCCCGTGTTGGGTACCGTCTTTTTGTCAATCGTTGAGGTTGGACAGCACATCGACCCCTCGATTGCATTTGGCTGGAGCTTTTTTGAAGGGCTGTACGCAATAGGTTTTGTGGTTGCCCTTTACTTGCTAATCTCCTCCTTCCGAAAGATCATCCATGGCATCCGCTCATCGGAGGATAGGGGAGAGTATCGTCTTGCGGACGGTGATGCAGCATGGTCGTTTTTTACCTACATTATTTTGGGGAGGAAGCTTTCGGAATCTGACCGGGAAATGATTCTTAGACACGAACGCGTCCATGTGCATCAACTGCATTCTTTGGACGTGCTGTTCTACCGGATATTGGGAGTTGTGTTTTGGTTTAATCCTTTTATTCATTGGGCTTTGCGGGAGGTTCAACTCAACCATGAGTACCTCGCCGACCGTGAATTAAACGCTGACGAGGATTACCGGGCGACAATGCTCAACCGGTCTTTTGGCACTTCGATTTTTTCCATGTCCAATTCATTCTATTCCAAATCAACCATCAAATCACGAATCACCATGTTGTCCAAATCATCGTCGAAGATTTCCCAAACCAGGTATCTACTCTTCATTCCTCTTTTCCTCTCAGTCCTTTGGTTCAATTCATGTGAGCAGGAGAGTTTGACAGATCTACCAACTCCTCCATCACACTCGGGAGACGTGGAGGTACTCAAAATTGCGGAGGTCATGCCTCAATATGCAGGTGGTATGGAAGCGCTGTATGCCTACCTGGGTCAGAACATCAAATATCCTGAATCCATGAAAGAATCGGGCGAGGAGGCCAAGGTCTTTGTTCAGTTTGTGGTGGACGACAAGGGCAAGATTTTCAATGTTGCGGTGCGCAACAAAAATGTGGATCAGGCTTTTCAGGATGCTGCCGTTACAGCCATCTCAGGAATGCCAGACTGGGAACCCGCTACCAACAAGGGCAAGCCTGTGGCAGTGGAAATGATCCTACCAATTCAATTCAAATTGGCCTCAGAAAACCCCGAAGAATAAAGCAACCAATACTGGGTAAGTGCGTCTCTATGTAAAACACACAAATGAGCATAGGGAGATTAATATACTTCCTACCCCTCGGCTTCTTCTTACTCTTTTTTTCGAATGCTGGAGCTAGCCACGTAGCCGGAGCGGATCTGTCCTATAAATGTTTAGGAGGAGATACTTACCAGATCCAGTTACATATTTATCGTGATTGTGGCGGAATTGCATATTCTTCAACTACTGTAGCCGTAACGGGTGTAGGAGTAAATTGCTCTAATTCTACCGCACCTAATCTATCAATTACGCTTAGCAAAGTCACCTCACCAAGACTTAATGGACATGATACGTTATATGCAAACTCAAATGGGGCATATGATGTAACTCCAATTTGCCCAAGCCTGAAGACGCAAACGAGGTGTAGTGGAGTATCCTCTTACCCAGGGATAGAACTATACGTTTTTCGCGGTACCGTGGTATTGCCGGCAGCCTGTGAATGGACCTTTATTAGAAACATTGTTTGCTGCAGAAACAGTAACCTGAACACAACCTCGTCTAGTATTACAGCGATTGCAACGGTCAATACAAAGCGGAGGAGGTGCAATGTTTCTCCTCAATTCGCCTTTAATGCCATCCCGTATTTATGTGCCGGGAAAACCGCATATGTCTCATTTGCAACGACAACTCCAGAAGCCGATAGCTTGGTCTACAAGTTTGATTGTGGATATTGTAATTGGCCAAATGTCTGTACTCCCTTACCTGGGTTCTCTTGTACCAATCCAATTCCTATTCCAGGGGCTCAACTCAATCCCTCAACTGGGTTGATGACTGTAACGCCCACCGTAACGGGCAACTGGGTAGTTATCGTCAAGGTCGAACAATACGATCGCTCGTCAGGTCAACTGATCGGATTTGTGTTGAGGGATTTCTTGATCGTAGTTCAGAATTGTACAAACAACTATCCCGAAACTGTCTGTGATACGAACAGTTGTTCTACGCAAATCTTTGTCAATGGCTCTCCAACTCCAGTTCAAACACCTGGGGTCATTCAGGCCTGTATTGGCGATACCATTTTGATCCGGGAAAAAATATACGATACAGATACTGCCGATACGCTCATGTTGTGGTCCAATGCTGTGAACCTGTTCCCACATGCAACATTTACTAAAACCTATAGCCATGGAGTTGCCGACACAGTGACTTACGAAGTACGGTTACCAAATATTCAGTTTCAAAGCGGTACCAGGGTTGTTTGGGTAAATATTACAGACGAAGGCTGTCCGTTTCCTGCTTTTCTCCAGAGAAGTTTCCTTATCAAGGTTGGGCCAGGGGTGAGCGCTGGGGAAGACATTTCGATTTGTCGTGGAGATACAGTTGAATTGAACGCAGTCGCCCCTGATTCTGTGGTATGGACTGCCCTTCCCGGGGGAAGTCCATTAAGACTGGGAGTAAACTTCGGCTGTGAGACCTGTTTGAATACCTGGGTTTCACCAAGCCATACGACGTCCTATGCGATAGAGTATTATGACTCTTCAATTTGCAAGTACATCGATACGGTAACCGTATTTGTGCGCAAAGACTTTTCAGTGGCATATGATCCTTTGGACACTATATGTCATAACACCTCGACGAACTTGTCTTTTGATTTACCTGACACCAGTCAGCAATACTCGATTCAATGGGGTCCTGCGAGCTTGATTGACTCATCCTCTTCAAATTGGGCAAGTACAAATCAATTGAAAGACTTCTCCAGGATATCTGCGCAAATCGAGAACGACTCCGGATGCGTTCGTTCAGCAGAATTTGAAGTCAACATTTCACTTCCATTTCCGGCACAAAATTCAATCTTCTCGGACGACACACTTTTATGTAATTCAGATACAGTAGACTTGAGTCTAGCCTTTGGCTCTGTTGACTATGGGAGTGGCTGCTCTATGAGTTCTGGTCCTTGCCAGGGCTCCGGCATGGACTATGATGTCGTCCAGGGGGTTTCTTCTACAGGTTCTACAGCGGTTCCCCTTGAACCAAACCCATATGCCAATGCTTATACGAGTGTCAAATGGCAATTTCTCTACAAGGCCAACGAATTAAAAGCCAAGGGAATGAAGGCCGGAAGAATTACCGGAATTTCTTTCAACGTTTTGGCATTAAACAATGCTGGCCCCTTCTTAAACAATTTTGCAATTCGCATTAAGTGTACCTCAATCCAATCCTTGACCCAGTCATTTGAGCACGGACTTTTAGAAGCTAAATCACCACACACGCATGTGATCACTTCCGGATGGAATAAACATGAGTTTGAGAATGATTTTAATTGGGATGGCACCAGCAACATCCTTGTGGAGGTGTGTTATTCAAATGCATTGAGCTCCCCTCAGCGTACCAGTAATCCTACAATGCGCTATGACGGTACAAATTACAATTCAACAAACTTTAATGCCGGGTGGAACATTGATATGTGCGGAATAGGTTCAGGGTATTTTGCGGCACCGATCCAGTCGCTACCTGCTACAAGATTCACCATGTGCGAAGGTGTTGATCCGGCTGGATACAACATTCGGTGGGCATCTATGCCCAACGGCACTGCACAGTTTCAGGGTTCAGCATCTGCACAGTCAACGAGGGCATTTGTGGACCTGTCTACAGACAAGGAGTTCGTGGTTTACCTATCCGATACTTCATCGGTATGCTTTGATACGCTATACCTGGACGTGGATGTTGTGACCAAATACAATGTAAAACCCAATCCAAGAGATCCATTTTGCATCGATTCCGGTTTTCAAATTGTGACCTCCCCAACGCCATGGAATATACTTCCAAGACCAGGAGGAGGGCGTTGGTCCGGGTTGGGCGTTGTGAATGATTCACTCGGGTTGATTGAGCCAGCCCTTATGGGTGTTGGTCAGCATTGGATAGCTTACGAGGTGACCGGCGATCAATGCCAGGCTAAGGACAGTGCCTTGTTCACCGTCATTGGGCCGGCTAATGCGTATACTTCAGTTGGACCTTTTTGCGAGTTGGATTCAGTTAACTCCCTTCCAGGCGATACGAGCTTTATCAGGACTTACTATTCCTCCGCACAAGTAGGGGTGGTCGATTCGGCGAATTTTCTGTTCAATGCCGCTATTGCTCAAATCAACTCAAATAGGGAATTTGATCTCATACGATATGTTTACAATGGTTGCTGGTCTGATACTGTGATCAAGGTCAAGGTGGAGGCTCAATTCGATGCGACGATCGACAATATTGCACCCCAGTGTATCTATAATGATACGGTTCAGCTAACAGGAGCCAACGGAGGAGGTCATTGGAGTGGTCCCGGTGTTATTGGCCCAAATGGATCCTTTCTTCCTTCCCTTGCAGGAGTGGGAATGCATATTATACAGTACGATTCTACAGGGTTCTGTGGAAATTCGGATACCGCACTAATTTGGGTAGCGCAGGCCCGATTCGATCCTATCATCCAGGATCCGGAGGTTTTTTACGATGATGGTGGTTCGACCTTCACCAGTATTGCAGATATCACCGCATCGCCGGTGGGAGGCGTTTGGGGGGCTGAGGGTACTCCACCATGGATGGGATTTACATTGCAATGCCGTTTCTTGCCGAGCGCCGTGGTCATGGCCAATGGTTATGGAAAGTATCGTACGTGGTATACTACAGAAGATACCTTGGCGCCCGGGTTTGCTTGTGCCTCTGGCGACACCACGACTGTTTTCCTTTGTGACGTTTCAGATACGGCTTATTTGACTCAATTGCCAAATGGGGATCTGCGAGCAAACCCTGCCGGTCTATCCTACCATTGGTATAAGGATTCAATCGTGATTGGTCATAACGGAAGGGATTTTCCAAATCCTGATCCAACCGCAGATTATCGTGTTTGGGTGGAAACAGCGAATTGCGCTACGGTTTGGTCGCAGTCAAGTTTGACGATTGGACTAGAGGAATTATCCGAGCAGAAGATTCGTGTTTTTCCCAACCCATCACACAACAAATTCCTCATAGAGTTTGAGGATGAAAAAGACCGGAATGTATCGGTCTATTCAATACTGGGCTCCGGAATCTGGGTCGGCCAAATAACGTCAGATCGATTGACGCTCGATGCATCAGATTGGGAGGCCGGTATCTACCTGTTTCAGGTTGAGCAAGGCACATCAACGGTGAGCTTCAAATTAATTAAGCAATAAAAAGCCCTTGCTCCGCTGCCAAGGTTTTGGCGCACGATGCAAGGGCTCTAAGGTTGGTTCGGCTAAGCCTTTACAGACTCTTAGCCCAAGTTCCTCTCCAGGAAGTGGAGGCGCCTGTCGCACTTCCGGTGATGGCACCTTCTACCATCGTAGCGGCCGCTGTACTGTCGGCTGCGTTAGCAGGTGTGTCAATCTTAAATTGACCACCAACATTGGAGATTGAAAGATTTGAAAGAACTAGAGAACCAGAAGCCGCATTGCTCACAGTTTGGTTGTGCTGGATTTCAACACCGTCTTTGAAACCGGTGATCACTACGTTCGAAATGTTTCCTTTTGTTCCTTCTCTCAACTTCATTCCGTCGCTGTTTGAATTAGAACGACCGGAAAGTGTGATGTTGGTAAGGGTAGGGTTGGAGAAAGGAGTCACGGCATTTGCACCACTTTGGTTGTCGGCTTCGATACCTCGGTCGCCTTCGTCAGACGCCTGCTCAGCGATCCACTCATTTCCATTTCCGCTCCATCCGTAGGTCCAATCAAACGAGTCGTCCTTGGAACCGGAAGAGATAAGGTATGAGCAGTCAACCGTTCCGCCAAACCATTCGAATCCATCGTCTCCACCCATATAAGCTTGAAGGTATTCGGCGGTGGTTCCGCTTCCAACACCGTTGAAGGTAAATCCGTTGTGCTCCTTCTCGTCGTTAATCGCATTTCCGGTGTATTCTACACGTACATATCGGAGCGTACCAGAATTGTCCGCTGCATCGCTTCCTCCGTAGATAACGTCGCCAACTTCTGCTGTAGCCGTGGTTCCCTTGTTGATCGGAGCTTTTCCACAGATGATGATTCCTCCCCAGTCTCCCCGCGCAGGATTGGATTGGCCGGATGTGAAAACAATTGGTTCATCGGCCGTCCCGTCAGCCACAATCTTGCCACCTTGCTCGATCAACAAGTATGCAACGGTTTCATTTGGGTCGGAAGAAAT
Organism: Salibacteraceae bacterium; assembly: GCA_965267285.1. Taxonomy (GTDB): domain Bacteria; phylum Bacteroidota; class Bacteroidia; order Flavobacteriales_G; family Salibacteraceae; genus UBA4419. The sequence goes on from OZ253948.1 coordinate 764,850, forward strand.
GGTTACACCTGGTTCGATGGTCAGCGTTACTCCGTCCTTAACATGTACACCACCGGACAGTGTCCATTCGATGGTCTCCCCATTCGGGTTTTCTTTTTCGAGCGTCATGTCCTCGGTAATGTCTCCATTAAGCGTATTAGATGTAGCATATTCGCATGTTCCGTCGTCTTTCTTTGCCTCCGAGTCGTAGTTCGTTGCCACCTCGTCTGTGCATCCTTTTTTAGAACAAGATGCAAGTGTTAGTCCGAGTAAGGCCACAAGGCCAAGGGTCCAAATTTTTGTTTTCATTTTTCTTTTAATGTGATTTGTATTGGTTAACGCCACAAATGAATACATCAAAAATGTCGTTGGGTTTAAGATGATCTAAATATTGAATGAAACTTATATAACGTGAATGTTACTTATCTATCGCGAGATCAAATCGTAGGTAAGGCTAAGCCCTACAAACCTTCCTCTTCGGTAAGCGTTGAGCTCAAAATCAGGCTCTCCGGCAAACTCTTGGATGACCTTGATTTCCGGATTAAGCAGGTTCTTAACAGAGAGGTTTACGTTTAGGCGATCTGAAATCTTGTTCCTCACAATGACGTCCAGTGAGTTAACGGGCAATTCATAAACATCTCCAGCCCCAAGCGTTCCCGCTGCATAAAGTCTGCGGCCAAAGACATTATAAATAGCTGAAATTTTGCTTTCAACTTGACCAATTTCGAGATTGTAGGAGATATCGGCATTCACCAGGTAGGGAGATGCACCATACATAGGACGATTCAGGTTGGTGGCTAGAATAGTTCCTTTGTTGGTTTCCAACTCAGAAGCATTTTCTCCCAACATAATCTGAGAGTAAAGCAACGATGCATTAAACCCAATATCGATGCGATCAATAAATCGCTTTTCGTCAATTTCACTTTCCCTTTGTGAGATTAGGTTGCCCAAGTTCTTTTTGTATTCCAATTCCACACCTGCAACAACCGCAGTACCCATGTTGAAGAAGCTGTAAAGTATTCCGGAAGAAGGGATCTGAGCTCTTTCAATAGGGTTTTCGAGGTATTTTCCAAAAATTGAGATTGCCAACAATTCTCCTCCGTTAGGGAAGCGCTCATATTTTAAGTCTGCGTTGTAGTTAATACCATTGATAAGAGCAGGGTTTCCTTCTACAAGTGTTCCACCGAAAACATCTCGGTACTGGAACGGCGCGAGCTCTTTCAAATTTGGTCTGGAGATCGTTTGTGAAGCGGCGAATCTCAAGTTTGACAATTCATTCAGCCTATACCGGGCACTCAAGTTCGGCATTGGAATGATGCTTCCATAATTGATCTCGGTAAATGGTCCGCGGAGCCGGTCGCCAATCTTTTTGTATCGAATATTCTGAGTGGACTGCTCTACGCGAAAACCAGCGATAATGGAGAATTTCTTGCTGAAGTTGTACTCTGACTGAACGAACGGCGCAACGATTGGTACATTCATATAGTGGATTCTGGATCCATCGATTTGTTCCTTGTAGTGATATAATCCGCGGCTGTAGTTCTCTTCGTTGTATACACGCTCGGGATTCAATGGATCTACCGCGATACCATTGTCAACGAGTTCATTCTCCAGGGCATCAATGTTCATGTTGATCTGTCTCCAGTAGAATGTTCTGTTTTTGTACCTCGTATTGACACCAAACTGAAGTTTGCCTTTTGGCTTTTCTGCACCAATGGCATTGGTGTAAGTACCGAATCGATACTCGAACTGAACCTTGCTTGAGATTTCACGCTCGTCGAGGTAGCTAAAGAACCTTAGGTTGTCAGAGGCGTTCAGACCTTCAATGGTGTAGGCAGTTTTGTCATCATCCATAGCTTTATACAGAAGCTGTTTGGTGTCAGGTTCCTTATTAAAGGCAGCGCTGTATGCAAGTCCCCAGTTGAGTGTCCAACTGTTCGACAACTCATGCTCACCCAACAGCTGGTTTGAAATCATTAGGTTTTCGCGGTAAGTATTTCTGGTGACAAAGAGAAATACTTCTCTATCCCAGTCAGCCATGTTGGCATCGTAGTGGGCTACTTCATCCTTGCTGTCATGTACATACAGTGTGTTGAAGTTGATCTTATTCCTTTTATTCAACCTCAAGTAGAAGTTTCCAAGCGCAGCGCTATTGGTTGTGTATGCGTACTTGTCAAACTGGTAGTCGGTGAGGGTTCTGGTTCCGGTATTATCAGGAATAGCGTATCGACCATTGGTATACTGGAAGCCATTACCATGATTGGCAGTGATAAGGAATCCAAGCTCTTTTTGACCACTGAGTTTTTTGTAATCTCCATACTGGAGTGAAAGATTTACAGGAATTCCGCCTTTTCGTTGAGTGTCATTCAATCGATTGGTGAAAGGACTTTCGCTATCTCCTGAATCGTCGAATATTGTTGATTGTGAACGACCTTTACTGATAGATTCTGGAAGGTCCCTGGTTCCATCGTCATACCCGAGGTATTGAAGGCTGCCACCATGTGCTTGGTAAAAGGTCTGTCCGGTGGTCATTGTATTCAGGTTGGTTCCGATACCCATTTTGAAAACCTTATCTTCAGGATAATCTTTGGTAGTGATATTGATGGTTCCACCGGCAAAATCCCCGTAGAGATCGGATGTAAATGTCTTGTCGATGCTGAGGTTGGAAACCACACTGGTTGGAAAAATGTCAAGTGGGATAACCTTCAAATCCGGATTTGGAGAAGGCACCGGCATTCCGTTGAGCAAGGCGTTGTTGTATCTGTCGCCCATTCCCCTAACAAATACGTTGGCGTTTGATGCCTTCGAGATTCCGGCAACTTTGGTAAGGCCTTCGGCTACATCCGAAGCTCCTTTCTGAGACAATTCCTTGGCTCCAATGCTCTGATTAATTGTGCTGGACTCCCTTTGAGACATCAAAAGGAAATTTTCAGATTCTTTGTCGGCCTTGGCGACGACGTCGAATGCCTCTAGCACTTGAGCATTGTTGAACAACCGAACATTGTGGATTACCTGATCCGAAGATTCAACTTCGATATAGCTCGTATCCGGAATAAGGCCGATAAATGAAACAACGATGGTGTACTTTCCAGGCTGGAGTGAGAGCGTATAGTTCCCATCCATGTCCGTTGTCACCCCGACGGTTGTCCCTGCAACATATACATTTGCGAATGGAACAGCAACGGTGCTACCTTGGTCCGATTTCTCTGTGACTTGGCCCTTGATCATTCCTTTTTGTGCGCCTTCCGCCATAGCGGCAGAGAGACCGAGAATCGAGCAAAATACTAGAAGAAATAGTGATTTCATTGAGTCAGTTGTTCATTTCTGAGAGCAAAAGTATCTCGGTAATGTCGCTTGGATTTTAAGCTTGTATTAAACCAATGTTAAGAGCTAAAAAGTCTTAAAGCACGCCATGTTGATAATCAAAAAAAATTGACTCAAAAATCCAGTTTCCGACGTATTTTCGGTGGTGAATCGGCAAACCCTGCATTTTACCGATTCTGGGATAGACACTCAACATCACGATTAATTTTGCCATAGCAAAATTACCCGGCACCCCATGTCTGGTCAAAATAGAATGGAAACGAAACCAAGAGGAATTCTGTTGAACCTGCTACTTACTGTAGCACTGATGGCGGGGTTATGCTTCGGCGTTTCAGCTCAAAAGGTATTTAGCTCCGTCACTTCAGGTGATTGGGATGAAGCTGGCACATGGATACTGGGAGGAGGTACCGGAGGCATTGAAGGCATTTCCTATCCCGGCCCTAACGACACCGTATATATCAACGAAAATGATACTGTATACCTCGACCTGACCAATAATGGAAATGACTACGAATTTCAAGGTTATATGCAGATCGATACCACCGGTGTTTTCCACTGTGGTTCAGGTTCCGGGGCGTCAGACGGGTTTGTCATGGTGGACGACGCATACATCATAGTAGATGGAAATTTTTGGATTGCCATCGATGGAGAGGGGCCCGGTACCGGAAGCCCTGCACCTCGGGACTTTGACATTGAAGACGATGCTTATTTTAGAGTGAATTCAGGGGCATATATCTACCTGGCGGATGATTGGTTTATTAGAGATCAGAGTTTTGTTTACTTGCAACCGGATATCTGCGTGGAAATAGACGATGACCTCCAGATCGAAGACAATGCTTATATCTGCGGTTCGGGTGATGCCAGTATAAATTTGAGTGTTACCAACAATACCTTAACCTATGCCAATGGTGCCAGTGCTGCCAACATCTGCAGTAATGTGAGTATTTATCGCGGCTCTGGTGCTGCTTGTTCGGGCAGCGGCACGCTAGTGCAAGCAGGAACGGGACCGGCAGGATTTGCCCCAATTGGAATCGCCGATTTTTTAACCGCTACAAAGAATACCGGAACCAATTTGGACGTACTTGACGCCGGTACCGATGACTACGACCAGGATGGTGATACCCTGGGAATTAATAGCGCCGGTGATAATGCTGCGTTCAACGACAACAATACGGCGCAGGGTGGAACCCTTTCCATCAACAACAATGGAACCGCATCCAATACGGACGATGATTACATAGTCTACACACCGCCAACCGGTTTTACAGGCACCGATACATTCAAATACGTACTGATCGATGAGCAATCCTTAAAAGATACGGTGCAGGTCGTGGTGTTTGTGATAGAATGCGGAGAATACATAGAATTATTGGCCGATGGTGCCAATGGCACTGCTACGACGACTTTAGCCATCAGTGATACGGCTGAGATCGACAGTATCGTTGTCGAGTCCACGTACAAGGGAACGGCCCCAGCGTCGGTGACATTTACATCTACAGTTGAAACCAAGGTTAACTCCAGTCCGGTCGTATCAACCAACGGTAGTGGAGGTGTATTCAGGTCGAGCATGCAAGCTACAAGCAGTATTTCGGCCACCACTACCAATACCTCGACCACACAATCGTTTACGGCCTATGTCTATAGAACCGGGACCAGCAAACAGGTGATTTCGGTCCAGAATTACTTTAGCGTTTTCATTCACGAAGACACAACAACCCACACACTAAATATTCCGTCCGGAAGTACAACGAGAAATGTGATAGTGCGGGTGCCTATCTCGGAGTTAAATAACGATGGCCGTTCGGCTATCGTCAAAGTCAGTTATGGAACTACCACGGTGAGCCTTGAGACATTCACAGAGGACCTTGGTAATTCTATCAAGGTGTTTACCGTCCTCCTGGAAGACGTTCCGGCGAATACAACGCAACTGACACTTGATGTAATTTCTGTCTCCGGTCAGGGCGATTCATTCATCGTTGGAGGTGCTCTGGTAACCATTCAATGTGGCGGAAATGCCCCCGATGCTGAAAATGATTTTGCCGCTACTACGGAGAATACAGCTGTCGAAGTAGACATTTTAGCCAATGACACCGATGCAGATAACAATCTGGACGTAGGATCGCTCACCAATTTGGGAGTATTGGATCCCCAAAATGGGACTCTTTCAGCATTCAATGCCACGACAGGAAAGGTTACTTACACGCCAGACGCTAGTTTCACCGGAGTAGATGTATTTGAATACCTCCTTTGTGATTCGACCAATGTTTGCGACATCGGTAGGGTATACGTGACGGTAACCTGTGCGGGCGGTCAATTTGTAGAAGTAGCGAGTAATTTTAACCTCGATCTGGGCGGGGTGAAAGATGGTGGGTTGACCTGGGCCGACTTCAACAATGATGGAAATATTGATGTCTTGGTCAACACGACAAACACAACCAATGATAGTCGGCTGTATTTTGCTGATGGTAGTGGTGCACTGGATTTCACAGACGTCACCTCAACAAACGCTGCCGGCTTGCTATCGAATAATTGCAGGAGGACTGCAATCGCTGGTGACCTGAACAACGATGGATACGTTGACTTCCTGAGAAACTACTACAATAGGATCGAAATCTGGTACAACCAGGGTCCGGGGTCGAGTCCGGCATATTCATTTGGAGATGCCAGCCAGGCGGCCAACATTGTGATAACATCCATCAGTGGCGGTATGAACACCGAGGGGATTGTGTTTGCCGATTGGAACAATGATGGTTGGTTGGACATCGTGATGGACAACGACAACAACGGATCCGAAGTTTACGAAAACGACAAAGACGGAACCTTTACGCTTCAAACACCGGGAACAGGTGCAGGTGAAACCGGATTCCCGGCTTCTCTCGGTGATAATGGTGACTACATGACGGTTGGAGACTACAACAACGATGGTTATCCGGACCTCGTCATCAGAAAAGATGCAACCAATTCAGATGGCGTTGATATATGGGAATACGACCCTACCAATGATCGCTACGATGACATCACTTCACCGAATATCCAGGGAGATGGCGGCAACAAGGGTGCAGTAACATTTTGTGATCTTGACAATGATGGCGACCTCGACTTTGTGTGGACTGCCGGAACCGGTACGGCAAACAAGATCTACGAAAACCAGGATGGAACCTTTGCTCTTGAGAGTACCGTGCTAACGGATGGAGGTATCGATGAATGTGATTGCGCAGATATTGACAATGATGGCGACCTTGATATTTTCTTCGGGGACGATGCAGGTAACAGTTATTTGTACAAGAACGCGGGAGGGTTCTCATTCTCTCAGGACAACGATTGTATCGCGCCTGGAGCAGATGTAGAAGGAGCTGAATTCGTCGACTTTGATGGAGACGGGGACATGGACCTGTACATGAATATCAATAACGGAGCTAACCAGCTGTGGATGAACGCTCAAAACGACTTGAACTATATCAAAGTTCGGGCACTTGAAGACTTAGGGGGAGGCAAATCACGGGCTTCTATTGGAGCCAATATCATGATCCACGAATGCCTTGGGGCAGATTCATTGATCCAGGAAGTAAGCGGTGGTAGGGGGCATGGTTCGCAGAAACCAAGCACCGTCCACTTTGGATTGGGTACGAATGGTAACAATAAAGCCATTAATGTCATAGTATTCTTCCCTGATTCGAACGGCACCGTAGATACCGTAACCCAAACTGTGGTCCCAAGCAGGTTGACGGATCAAACACTCACGGTATATAGGGGTGATGCCGACAACGAGGATTGTACAGACACCGACGGAGACGGGGTAGCAGATCTGGCGGACCTCGATGACGATAACGATGGAATCCTGGATGCGGATGAGTCTTGCTCAGAAGCTTATAATAGAGACACCCTTGACTGGGGCTTTAGAAATTGGTCAGGGACTTCAGGATCATTCAATCTGCAAGAAAGTCGCGTTGATGTTACGGCTCAGTGGACTGGAACGACCGGTACCATTTCAATCGATAATACTGAGGAAGGAGGGTTCGGCGGTCAACTGGCGTTGATGACTGACGTTAATGCCGCTTCTAATTCAGATTCCATTGAATACTTCTTTTCCTTTTCCCAAGATATGGATACGGTTGAATTCCTCATTTGGGATATTGACCTAAGAACCGGAACCTCCACTCCGGAGCTTGTAATTATAGAAGGTTATTTGAATGGAGCTTTAGTTCTGCCCACCTCTATCACTGGCTCGTCATCGAACACCGTTGTGAACAATACCATCGAAGGGACGACAGTCTCGAACTTCAACTCAAGCAATGGAAATGCTACCATCAAATTCCATACGCCGATAGATAGCATGAGAATCGCCCAGACATATGGTTCTTCTTCTACCTCGGATCCCGCGCAAATACGCTGGTCGATATACGATATGACCCTCGTCCAATCTGCGGGTGCATGTAACGACCCGGATTCTGATCAGGACGGTTTGATAGACCGTTTGGATGTGGATAGCGACGGTGACGGTATTGCCGATATCGTAGAGGCCGGTGGTGTGGATACAGACGGTGATGGGGTAGTCGATGGAGCCTTCGCAGATACGGATGGAGATGGATATTCAAACACGTTTGATTCCGACAATGGAGGGACGCCCCTTGCCAACCCGGACACGGATGGTGATGGCATTAAAGACCGAAAAGATCTAGACAGTGACAACGATGGACTCACCGATATTATTGAAGCAGGTGGTACGGATTCAGACAACGATGGCAAGGGAGATAGCACAACAGATACCGATGGCGATGGATTCGTGAATACTTATGATACCGATAATTCCGGAACCAATTTAGCCGATACAGATACCGACTCAGATGGCAACCCAAACAGGGCAGACATCGACTCGGATGCAGATGGGATTCCGGACAATATCGAAATACAGACTACTGCTGCTTATGTGGCACCTAGTGGTGTTGATACGGATTATGATGGTATTGACGATCAATACGATACCGATTGTAGCCCATGTAGTACAATAACAGGTTCAGTGCTAACAGCAACGAATACAGACGGGTCCGACGATGCGGATTACATCGATACCGATTCGGATAATGATGGCGTGTCTGACAATGTGGAAGCCTACGATGATGACTACAACGACGTTGTGGATACCGCACCTTCGGGATCTGATGCGGACAGCGATGGTATGGACAATAGCTATGACGGCGATGGAGCGGGTACAACCAACTCGGCCGGAGCCGACAATGACCAAACACCATCTTCATTTCCAGATACTTATCCAACAACGGCCGAGCGTAGTTGGAGAGAAGCACGGTTGGATATAAGGTCCGGAACAGGAGATTATTCCGTAACAAGTAGTTGTCCTACACTATCCGGGTCAAGTTGGATCGATGTGGTGGATGATAATGACGATGTTGTATACAGTATCAACCCGAACGGAAACAACCTCGGTGCTACGTGCTGGGGTGTGAGGATTTTGAGTGGATCCGGTAATGTGAGAAAGGACACCAACAATTCATTTCCGGAATACATACTTAACAGGAATTTCTTCATCACACCTACAACGCAGCCATCCACAAATGTTAGCTTGAAGTTCTACGTGCTCACCACCGAAGTTACGGACATGAGAACAGCCCTCAATGACGATGGATTTGGAAATGGTGCAAACAACCAGGCATTTTTGGACGACAGCTTGAAAGTGACAGAAACAAGACCTGCTTCCATCAACCTCGATCCTCTTGACAATGGTGCAGTTTCTGCCAATCAAAAGGATCCGACCAACCATACATTCACTTCGTCCGGACACAGCCTCGATATATCAATCGACGACCTTGGAGAATTTGTTCCTGGCATGATTCCGAACCTACCCAATGCTGCCTTGCCAATCCGGCTGCTGGACTTTCAAGTACGATTGATAGACAAGGACGTGGAGATTACCTGGGATGTTGCAAGTGAGCAGGATGTACAGTCCTACATTATTGAGCGTTCAGCAGACCTGGTTAACTGGAAGCAGGTCGATGAGCTTCCTGCCATTGGTAGCAATAATGAAGCATTGCACTACGCAACCATTGACTCAGAGCCCTTGTTCGGAGTGAGTTACTATAGACTTTCCAGCGCTGACTTCGATGGAAATAAGTTTATAGAAGGCATTAAGAGTGTTGAAAATGGTACTGGTTTTTCTAATGCCATCACATTCTATCCCAACCCAGCCTCCAAAGTGATCTATGTCCACAACTCGAATGATGATGTTGTGGAAGTTGAAATGATCAATGCCTTGGGCGCAATTGTCGCAAGGCAAAAAATATCCGGAAATGGCGAGCATGTCATGCACCTTGATTTACCCAATGGCATTTACCAGCTCATTGCTACTTCAGGTAAACAAAGAATAAGTCAGAAGATTATTCTGGCCAGGTAGAGCTTTTGAACAAGGCAAGCTGGCCGCTGTGAATTTTGTGCTCGTGCTTGAGCAGTGCCCTCTTGCGTTCCATACCTCCGGCATAGCCATGAAGCTTTCCATCCGTCCCGACAACCCTATGACAGGGTACTACAATGAGCACTGGATTTAAGCCAAGGGCATGACCAACTGCCCGACTTTTATTCAGGTCACCCATTTGCTTCGCAAGGTCGGCATAGGTCACCGTCTTGCCGAAAGGAATTCTGGATGCAAACTCGAGGACAGCATGGGTAAATGGACTGACCTTATAGGTAATGGGTAGATCAAATTCCTGAATGTCTCCTTCGAAATACGATCGCAGTTGCTTGTGAGCTTCGATATGCAACCTGTCGCGTTGTGTCGATACTTCGCGCTCGGTAGCAAATTGGATAGACCGGATACCTGCATTACCGGTAGTGATGTATAAAGTGCCCAGAGGAGATTCGAATTGGGTTGTCACAGTTTCGAATAGTCAGGTTTACAATACACTAATATACAGTTTGCAATTTAAGCCTGAGGAAAGTGTGGGCTCATTTTCAGGCTTCGGGTGATTCAGCCACAGCTGCATCCCGTCAAAACGTAAACCCTAGTTGGTTTTGATCCACGGCTTGGTTACGAACAAGCCTTGTTCAAATTCTATTTGAACGAAGTATAAGCCCGGTGAGAGTTGACGGATGTCCAAAACGGACCCGTTGATTGGAACGTCAAATTGAGCTCCAAGCGAATTCGCTATCCTGATTGATGTCCATAATTCTGAGCTTGTCAAATGCAGGTAGTTGTTTGTTGGGTTTGGCCAAAGCTTCAATCGAATATGATCGCTTGTGAATTGCTCGACCCCAACACCTTTCACTTCAATACAATCACTGGTATCAACACAACCATTCTGAGTGACCTCTACTTGGTAATGACCATTGGCAGTAGGCACGAAGTGTCGATTGATTTCACCTGTAATAGGACCGATGTTGCATTCAATCCACTGAAAACTCGCATTGCTTGCAGTTGCCACGAGCGTATCACCCGACACTATATGCCCCGTATCCACCACGTTAAAGGTGATAAGCGAGGTTTGGATCGTGTCAACTCCAGCTCCACTTAATGTGTCTGTATAAGTTCCGGTTTCAGTATACATTGATTGACCTACGACAACGGTATCTCCGGAACATGCTGTGTAGTGAATGGTAATGTATTGGTAAGTTGGAGGTACCACCACAGGCACGCAGTGGCTTGTGTCAGCGCACTCACCGTCATCAACAATTACGGCGTAACTGCCGCTTGCGACCGGAGTAAATGACGGCAATGTGGCTCCCGGAATAATTGCGCCCGTACCACAGTCAAGCCATTGGTAGCTTGCATTGTTCAGAATAGCATTTATGGTATGTGTTCCGGTTACAATAGTTCCGGTGTTAACCTGGTGTACATATACAACAGAGGTTTGGATGGTGTCGGTATTTAAGGTTCCGGTTAATGTATCGATGTAAGTACCGGTCTGAGTATATAATGAACCTCCAACGGCAATGGATTCTCCCTGGCACAAATCGTAATTCACTGTTCGTTGAACATAGGTAGTTGGGATTACCACGCTCAAGCATGTACTGGTGTCCGAGCAACTGCTATCGGTGACAATGACTGCATAATTTCCAGTGAAAATTGGTATGAAGCTCTGATTCGTTGCACCGGATATTGGGATTCCCGAGGTACAATCCCACCATTGGTAAGTGGCATTTGATGGAGAGGCCACCAGGGTGTCACTTCCTATCAGGCTGGCCTGAGCATTGACCTGGTGTACGTACAAAGAGGTCGTTTGGACGGTATCTGTCAAGGAAGTAGTAGAGGAGATGGTGTCGACATATATTCCTGTTGTATCATAGCTATTTCCATTTACGTTGATGGATTCACCATGGCATATTGCATAAGATTTGGAAGTAGCTTGGTACATGGTTTCCAGGTGGACACAATCATATATTTTCACATCGTCCAATAGGCCGTCGTAAGAGCTCGTAAACCCCGCAGGTACACATACTTCGTATCCCAGCCGAAAATCCCCAGTATTGCTGAGATTAACCGTAAACGTATAGCTGATTGTTGATTCCAATAAACCGTCGACATAGAATGTAAGGACTCCGGCATCCCTCACAAAAATGATATGATGCCAGGCGCTGTCTGCCAGGTTGGTCACACCTCGAAGCACTTGATAAATGGTCCCGGAGCTATTCTGATCCAGCGCCATTTCAATCTTTCCGTTCTTGATTCCCAAATTCCAAAAATTCGAGTGCAGGCAGGTAACCCTCTTTCCAATAATCCGCATCGTTTGGAGGGAGGAAGTCTTCATCCAGAAATCGATGGTAAAGTCGGACGATCCAAAATTGCCCAGCGTGGTTCCGGCATCGATGTAATCGTTTATACCGTCGAAGCTGTAGGCCCCATTGGCAACTCCAAATCTATCGGTTGCGGTAGTGACGCCAGAGATCGTACCGTGAAATCCATTTCCGCTGCTGTCCGCTGCATTTCCGTTGAGTCGGAAGTCGGCTTCTAAACAACCTTGAGCAGCAAGTCGGTTGTGTCCATAAGTCAAAAGCCAAATTCCAAGAAGGATTACAGGCAATAAGACCTTGCGCATATCATATGATTATAGACTAAGGATTTTGTGCCTCATAGATCAAAAGTTCTTTATCCATGTTTTCGTCAGGATTAACCCATTTTCACTTTCGAATTTTACGAAGTAAACGCCATTGGACAACTGACGAACATCCAGTTCAGAACCACTTAAAGGTACATTCTTCTTCGAACCAAGCGCGTCTATGATTTCAATTGATTTCAATCTATTTTGTGTGTCGAACCTTATGAAATCAGATCCGGGGTTCGGATAAAGGTGCACATCCCAAGCCAAAACTTCGCTGGAGTGCAGGGTTGAATTAGGGACTGTATTTGTGTCGATTGCGCAGTTATAGATTCTCACATCATCCAATACCCCATCAAAGGATTCCGTAAATCCTCCATTGGCGCATATTTCATGTCCTAATCTAAAATTGCCAACATTTGATAGATCGACGACCGAGGTAAATACTTCCATAGTGTCCAGCACAGAGTCTACGTATAGCTTTAAGATATTGGAATCGCGCACAAATTGAACCAGATGCCAATTGTCATCATCGAAATTGTTTTTTCCTTTTATAACGTGATAAGGACTGCCTGATGAATTCTGATCCAACTCAGCCTCAAATTTCCCATCACGTATACCAATGTTCCAGAAATTGGAGTGCATGCATATTTCTCGCTTTCCCAGTATACGCATGTTTTCTGACGAACTTGTTTTAATCCAAAACTCAACAGTAAAGTCCGAACTGCCAAAATTGCCAAGATTTGTCCCGGCATCGATGTAATCATCTACGCCATCAAACATATAGGCACTATTGGCCATGCCGGATCGGTCGGTTGTCGGGGATGCGCCTAAAATGGTTCCGTGGTATCCATTTCCACTGCTATCCGCTGCACTTCCGTCTAGTCGAAATTCTGCAAGAACACAATTCTGGGCCCCGAGATCATTTTGAAAACTAACTATTAGCACTAAGCCGAAGATCCAAAGCACTTTCATATCTGCTGTTTTGTGACCTTAAAACTAAATCAGCCTTCATGTTTAATCCCTTCATTATTCATAAAGGTGCGGTCTCAATCCATGAGTTGTCGATTTCGATTGATCAGCAGTGTATGTACTGTCTAACCAATCCTAACACATCGCATCATGCGACCTTCAAGAGTGTCGGCGATGTTGTGGTTGGAAAATGAGATCATGTCATCTTCCTCCTGTAACGCTAATGCATATAGTAAAGGTATATAGTGTTCGGCAGAATTCACGGCAATTGAGCCTGCTTTTCCAAATCGCTCATATTTAATGATGGCCAGATGGTCGCGAGATTCCATAGCCTCCTTTGTTTTCTCGTCGAACTCGATTGCCCAATCCGGTGCAGTTCCACTAAAATACATTGCGTAGCGCAGGTTATGCACGATGTTTCCACTGCTGAGAATTAAGACGCCCTTCTTCCTGAGGAAGGCGAGCTGCTTGCCCATCTCATAGTGCCACTGCATATCTCTCGTGCGATTGAGACTCATTTGAAAGCAGGGTATATCGGCATCAGGAAACATTTTAACTAAGACACTCCATGCGCCATGATCCAGCCCCCAATCGTGTGTAGGAGCAACGTTGTCAAAATCGACTTTTGAAGCTATTTCCTCCGCAAGTTCGGGGCTGCCGGGACATGGATAGTCTACCTGGTATAGGTTCTGTGGAAACCCATACATATCATAGATCATCTTTGGTTTCACCCCTGCATAAACCTTTGTTCCGCCAGAAGTTTCCCAATGGGCAGAAATAACGAGGATGGCTTTGGGTCTTGGAATTCCCTTAGCGAGTTCGGCCCATCCCCTTGTATAGGCATTGTCCTGAACGGCATTCATTGGGCTTCCGTGCCCTAGAAATAGCACGGGCATTTTTACTGAAGTGTTCATATGATATCCTGCTAATAAACTTTGTCCTGAAAGAATGCCCAACGAAGTAATTCCGGTCAGGGCTACGAATTGCTTTCGTTTCACAATTTAAAGTTAGCCATTATTCATGCCAGGGTCTACTTGTTAAATTCTTTGTTGAGCTATAAATTTGATCAAAAATTAACCTAATGAAACCGCTTCTTCTCTCCTTTCTAACCCTTATTTATACATATGGAAATGCCAATTGTCAAGAAACCTGGAGGGTTATTTTGGGAAGTGCAGAAATGCCGTTTAGTCACAAGGTAAATGCTGTTAAAGAGGCCGAAGATGGAACAATTTGGGTAGGAACGGCAAACTACAAATACAATAATGGTCCATCGCAAAAAGGAGGGTTGTATGCGTTTAAAAATGGAAAATGGACGTCTTTTTCAGGAGCAGATTTGGGATTCGATCAAGACGTAACAATCAACGCGATCAATATAAAAGGCGATAGGCTGGTGCTGGCAACGAGCCTCGGTGTTTTGGATGGCAAGCCAGGATCGTGGAAGCGGTGGGATAAAAGTAATGCCCCCTTTACCAATTATAATATAGCAGATGCCATGATCGACAGGGACGGAAAACTTGTTGCAGTACAGTTCGCGGGTGGTGTTGCCATTTATGACGGCAATGAATGGACCTTTTTGGGTAAAAAACAGGGCTTAAAGAATGGTTATTTGTATTGCGTGGGTCAAGCTAACAACTATTTTTTTGGAGGCCAAAGGGTCATAGTTGAATACGATGGAACCGAGTTTATCAAGCACAAAAAGGGGCTTTTTGGGATGAGCAAAGAACTGTTATCCGGCATTGCATTGGGGTCCAGTTCCAATGGTGATAAAATGTGTATTTGGGCAGATGATTGTTTTGCCTGTCGTGGGAAGAATGACTGGGAAATTTATTCCCAAAAGTCAACGAATACTAAGATGGCACCCAGCGCAATGGCATTTTCCAATGATGGCAAAAAAATTATAGTTGCTTCCAAAAGAACAACCTGGACTAAGGAGGATGGCACCGTAATCATTACAGGCCATAGTGGAATCTACACCATGGATCAGTCAGGTGATGAAAGTAATTTCATTCCTCTTTTTCACAACGATGGATTAAACAAGTTGCCAGAACCAGTGAAGGATAAACTGCTTTCCTTTCATCCCGATGCCAAAATACTTATGGATGAAGGCAACGTGTATGACATTCTGCACGATAGCAAGGGCAATTATTGGCTGGCCACCGAGTTTGGACTATTAATTCACAACCCGGACGGTATTCAGGAGTAATAACAGGAAGCAGACTATTCAGACATATATCCAATCTGTTTAAGATGGTTAAGGAGGATGCCAACAAGAAGAACAACCTCGAAGGCTAGTTTTCCATCTGTGCGTAGCTTGGGATGGTTCCGGTCAGGCTATTCAAAAATGCTTCAATAGACTGAATTTCATCGTCGTTCAGCTTCTTGCCCAGCTGTGTTTCTCCCATGATGGCGATGGCCTTTTTGAGATCTGAGATACTTCCGTCGTGAAAGTATGGGCTGGTCTTTTCGACATTGAGCAGGGTAGGGACCTTGAAAAAGTAGAGGTCTGATTCCTTTCCGGTGATCGCTTTTCTGCCTTCATCTCGCGATTCAGAACCCGTGTAGTCCCAATAAGGAGCATTGATCAGTCCGAATTTCTGGTACATGTTTCCACCGATGGCAGGACCAGTATGACAAGCAGTACAGCCTGTATTGATGAAGGTGTTTAATCCTCTTTTCTCATCCGCCGTGAGCGCATCCTTCTGACCACCGATATATCGATCAAGACGATGCGGAGTGAGCAATGACTTCTCAAATTCACCAATGGCATCGGCGAGATTCTCATAAGTCATTGAATTCGACTGCCCCGGATAAGCCGCTGCAAAAAGGTCTTCATATCCACCAACAGCCTTGAGTTTTTCCAATGCTTGAGCTTCGCTTTCAATACCCATTTCAACCGGATTGAGGATAGGGCCTTTGGCCTGCTCCTTTAGGTCTGCTGCCCGACCATCCCAGAATTGAGTTATGTGCAATGAAGCGTTATAGACCGTTGGGCTGTTGCGATCACCCCGCTTTCCTTCATGTCCCGGAGAAGTGGGTTCATTGTCTACCCCGTAAGCGTCGAGCTTATGGCATGAATTGCAACTTATCTCATTATTGGCACTCAAAGCTGTTTCGAAATAGAGTTTTTTGCCCAACAAGGCTTTTGGCGAATTCGGGTCTCCAGCTTCCGGAAGTCTTCCAAAGAGATTGGATGCCTTCGCTTGAAGGTCGGCATCAAAATCAGCGTTGACAGATTCATCGGACTGAATCACATATTTTTCCGGAAGTTGGGCGGGCTCATTGTTGCAGGCGTGGAGTATTGCCATCAGCACAACGATAGATATAGTAGTGAGTGCTTTCATAATCGAAGTGTATAACCCCACAAGTTAAAAATTGTTCTGTTAACGATCTCCAGAGAGGTATCCGGTTAAGTCAAAAGCTCAGGTGATGAGACTTAAATGTCGGTCGAATCACGATTTGCAATATCCGGTGGAGCGATTGTCAGAAGTAGAGAATCCAGATACTCATAGTCGTCCGAATCGACATAGTGATCTGACTGGGAAGTAAATTTGGAGAGTGAACTGAATTCCAAGGCCTGGTCGTATTCTCCAAGCAAGGCACTGTAATAGGCGAGCGAATACAGTTGACCCTGTTCCATCTCTTCTCTTATCAGAGTCGTGCTTGCCAGGTAGTTTTGGTTGGCATCTCGCACAGATCGAAGAACATCCAGATCAAATTGTATCATCGAGTTCAAGGCTTCCGGGGATAAGGTCTTACCCTGTTCTTGATAAAGATGATTGGCCAATGATCCAATTTTTCCCGAAAGCCAGAAACCATAGATTGGCTCACTTCTCGCCCAGTCAAAAACCGAATCACTATGAAATTTGAAGACGTTTGACATCTCCGCCATATCAAGTGAATCAGTTCCAAAGCCGGCATGGTATACTTCACTATAAAAACTGTCTCTGTCTTCTCCATATCGAGCCTCCTTCATGGCATCCTTAAAATTCCAGTTAAGTTTCGAAATCATCCTGAACGTCACACCCTGAAAAGCGTAGGCTTGAACTCCGGCAATTATGACTATAACCATAGCCCATTGATGAAAGGAAGGTAATCGCTTCCAGTTGCGTTTGAGCCCAACTACAGCTGCAGCACCAATCAGACCAATGGTTCCCAGCGTCTTTGCAACATCTGCAAAGGGCCAGTGCTGGATCTTAAATAGGGCTCCAATTATGATGAGACCAAGAGCAATACCAACGACCCGAATCGTGAATTTTTCCTCAGCATTGATGTAATGGAAAAAGAAGAACATAACGATGAGGAATGCTCCAATAATGAGAAGGGGGCCTGCGCCAAAGTAGTGCATCCATTTGAAGGCGATCCCCAGGAAGAAGAACAGTCCGGCAACCCTAAGGATTCGCGTAGATACCTGGTTCGTAAACCTAAGGCGCTTACCCCTCTACCAGCAATGTGAGTTGATTGCAGCCCGAGAATCACCAATACCATAAAACCGAGGAACTGACTTCCGGATAGGTAGAAAGATCGGTATATGGAAACGGCAAATACGAATATGAAAAATCCAATGGTGACCGCCCGCTCTGTCCTTGCGCGCATTTCTTGAATTCTGGTTCTTGCGTGAAAGAAACTCAATCGAATCGCCTCAAATCGGAAGTAGATGTCTGGACAGCAAGAAGATAGCAATGAACAGAGATGAAATTGAGGGGGTGAAATGAATAATCCTCCAGTTGATAATGATTACGAAAAATGTTCCAATACCCAGAGTTCTGAAGAAGCGCATATAGGTCAACACAGGATTCAGCCTGCGATAGTCCTTGAGCCCCTGTTGGATATTGTAACGGATCTTTTGTCCGTATTCCTTTACTTCCTTTTCTTCTTTCGTTTTTCCCTGGTGCAGGATGAGCCCTTCTTCCTTTTTGTTGAAGTTCTTGCTCATTTGCAGGGCACGGATCCAATACATCGGTAAGGTCACTGAATCTCAGCCTTGAGGATATCACGGCAAGGAAGGAGATGAGAGCAGAACAAACTTTCATAACAGAGCATGCTGAGCAGAAGTTGTCCCGATGAAGTAAGGATCGAAAAAAGAAGGCCACTTCGTCCGGGTTCCACAGGATGATATTTCGGAACA
The DNA here is from genome assembly GCA_965267285.1 of Salibacteraceae bacterium. Lineage (GTDB taxonomy): Bacteria > Bacteroidota > Bacteroidia > Flavobacteriales_G > Salibacteraceae > UBA4419. The sequence goes on from OZ253948.1 coordinate 783,291, forward strand.
TCTCAACCACTGCAAAGTTGAAATCCGAGAACGCCTCAAGGGTGAAGATCTCAGCTGAAATGATTTGTATGAATCCGGAAAATGCGAGAGCCCCAAACAAAGCTGCCTCCAGTACAAAGGCATTCATTTTGTCGTTGAGGGAACGCAGCTTCACTTCAAGGTTGACAATCTCTTACATCGTTGTCGTCACTATCCATCTCCTCTCCGAGGTCAAATTTGGTTTCGCTCTTTGAGTTTCTGGTAAATCACCTTGGAGGATGGTACGGGGATCGAGAACGATCTCAATAAGATTGTATGCCAAACGAAAACACTCAATACCATGATGGCAAACAGCAGGACCGAAATTGTTTGAAAGATTTTCCATCACTAAGTTCACCAATAGACACTCCCAGGGAATGCCAGTATGGCCAATATGAAGTAGTCCCAGGACGAAACATGCGGTATAAGCCGAATGTGTGGCAGTTGGAGCCGCTTGAGTTTTCTGTCAGTCACTCGCTTGGTAATGGCGCGATAGAGCACGGCAAACAAGAAGACCACGCCTGAGGCTAGCGGAAGCATCCAAAACCAGAAGTCTCCTTCAGAATTTATATAAAGCCCGCGGTTGACAAGCCCTATGATGATCAGACGGACGACGAAGTCCACTATTACCAGGAAGAGGCTCACCCTTACCGGAATGATTGGCCTAAAGGAGTTGCGCTCCTTCTTGTCAATCCAATCTTCTATTTCGTCCTTTACTGATTCGTATTCGATCTTCGTAAGGTCTGTGGGGCTGGAAAACTGGACATATTCTTCCCGGAGGTTCTGCCAGGCGATGGCGTTGCCCGTATCCTTCACCATGATCAGGAAGGTGTATATCAGCTTTGCACAAAGCCTTTGGTCTTCCTCACCCAGTGCCGCCACCCCTTCATGCAAAATGTCCAATGTCCATTTCCTTTTAAAGGATTGATCGATGGCATTGAGGATATCCGTTTCATCAAATTGCTGGAAGTGAATGTCGGGGATGAGATGCTTCCATTCGGAGTAAACCGTGTATGGAAATATTCCTGCTTTTTTGCCCAGGTATTGAACGATCTGGGCGGTAAGGGCGATAGCGTCGAGTCGGGAATTAAGTTTCACTGGAGTGAAAAGCCATTGGGTATGGAAAAATACAAATTACCGCTTAGACAAACATCAGTACCGCAGCGGCAACCTGATGCATGTAATCCGTCCTATTGATAAATGTCAGATTTTCGGATACTGTCCGGTTATACATTCGTACCGTGAGATTTCATTTTGCTCTCGTATTCCTACTGCTATACATGGTTGCCATGATCAAGCCCATGTACCCGCTACTCGAGTATGTGGTGCAGTATCAATACTATTCGGAAGTGCTCTGCGAGAACAAATCCGATTTGGAATTGAATTGTAAGGGCAAGTGCGTCCTTGCAAAGAAATTGAAGGCATATGCCGAAGACGAGGAGCTTCCATTTACGCCACCAACGGTGAAAATTGAGGTTAAGGATTTGCCGATTACCACAGTTGATACGCAAAACGAAACCAATACAGATCAAATTCAATTCACCTATTTACCGCATTGGGTAATGGGTAAAGAATCTACCACCGCAAGTCGTCTTTTTATCCCTCCCAGGGCTTGAGTGTTTGGCCGATTGGCCAAAGGTTCAGACCATTACCAACGATAAAAAGACATCATGAAGCATTTATTGATCATTGCGTGGGCGTTGATGCTCACCACCAACATAAAAGCACAGAGTTGCTGTACTGGAGGTTCTGCTAGCGTTAACCTCGGCACGGAATCATCGGGGATGACCTTGAGTAAGGGGCAGTTCGCGTTCGAGCTCAATACCTTCCACTGGCGATTTGAGTCCATGGCAGACAGAATGTCCCTGGCCAATGCAATTGCAGATGTGGCAGGTGTTTCTGTTGCTGGAATGTCCATTTACTATGGGCTGTCGGATCGATGGACGCTTGCGGCCAACGTACCTTATCTCAGGATGAATTCGGAGTTGTACCAATACAATACTGAAGGCATCATGGAGATCAATCCTTCGATCAATTCAGGTTTGGGTGATGCCTCAGTGCTCGGGATTTACCGATTGCCACTTGATCCGAGATGGCCGCAAATTGGCTTACTCGGTGGAGTGGAATTGCCCACCGGATACGTCAACGATCAGGACGCTGCTGTGTCTGCATCCATAGGATCAGAATCATTTGATCCAATCGCGGGTGTGCTCATTTCAAATAATTGGAATCAGTGGGATGTTACTGCCAGTGCCAACTATAAGATGACGACCCAAAACCGTCGAGGAGTTGATATGGGCAACTTCCTGAATGCAAGAGGGCTTGTTCAATATAGCTTTGCCAAGGACGCTTGCTGTACTACAGATACAGCTGCTTGCTGCAAGGTAATCTGTACTCCTTCACTTTTTGCAGGTGGTAGCATCGATGTGCTCGGCACACAAAAAAGTGAGGGCGATGACATAATAAATACCGGATACAGGCGATATTTCGCAGTCGTTGGTAGCGGTCTGAACATTACTGATGCGGTAGGAGTCCGATTGTGGGCCGAACTGCCGCTCGAAGAAAGGCTCAAGGGCTTTCAGAATGAAAGCTCCGTGAGAATCAGAACATTATTAACCTGGACATTTTAATTTAAACCATGAATAAGAACATATTAATCATATTGGCGCTGGCCGTGGGATTCGCATCTTGCAAAACCGACAAGGAAGACCCACTGATCAGTATTACTACCCCTGCAAATCACTCGGAACATGACTATGGAAGCATGATTGAAGTGAAGGCAACATTTACCGATGATCGCGATTTGGCCCATTACAAGGTCTTTTATGGGGATGAAAGTGGTGAGCACCTTCACCCTTTTCATCATGAAGATGAAGCGAACATCAGCGGTACTTCATATGAGTACTCAGCCATGGTCCATGTTCCCGATAGCGGGGATATGGTTGCGTGGCTTCACTTTGAAGTAACCGACGCCAAGGACAAAATGACGACGGACAAATTGATGTTACATTTCCATCACTAAGAAGTAGCTTACAGCTAGTTTTCATCCGAGCCCCTCATCTGAGGGGCTTTTTTGATCTGCTAAATGGTGTTTCGGGAACCTGAAAAGGCCTTGTAGTATTCCAAAGAAAAGATTGGGAGCTAATGAGAAAAGTCCCTTAAACGGAACGTCATTCAATAACCAGGCGCTCCTGGATAGCGTTTTCCTTTGGTAGGCTTATCTCGATGAGGTAGACTCCTTTTGCGATATTGGAAACATCCAAATTATTTTCAGATGGAGTGAGAGCGCCTTCGGCAGCGATCTTTCCGTCAAGCGATCGGATAAGGTACCAGCCAGCTTCGTTCGCAGGATTGTAAACGTGCAAAATGTCCTTTGCAGGATTTGGGAAGCTGAATCGCGCATCCAGATCATTTCCCTCAATGGAAATGATATTGGAGTAAAACTTCTGCCCGTCATTGTCTACTTCAACAATGCGGTAGTATTCGTCGCCGAATGGCCGTTGAATCCTGTACTCAAAGTAATATTCGATCAGTTCATTTGAAAATCCCGCAGCATCCACTGTTCCAATCGTTTCAAACTTCTTTCCATCATAGGAAATCTGAACGATATAGTGTTTGCTGTTGTGCTCAGAATAGGTAGTCCAGAAGATACGCCGGTCATTTCGAATTGGGATCACATCAAACGAACCAAATTCTATGGGAAGTGGTTCTTCACCCCGTAGGAATTCTATGACTTGAAAAGGCACAGTGGCTGTCGCACCTGAATTGGCCCTGGTAGCAGTAACCGATGTTGGTGAGGCCATTTGGAAGGTTGCCCAATTGTATCCAGTGTTATCATTTGTAGTATAGGCTGTCATTCCTTCGCGCATAAAGGCACCTGTTCCGAACACAATCGATTTTGATGTATCCACAGATGTAATTGTTTCACTACGACTTGTTTCGCCAGATCCAAAGTTTACTTCAACCTGCTGAACATTTGTTGAATCGAAGGTTTCAACCACATAAATGATGTACTCCAAATCGTGGTTACCAGTGTTTCGTTGAATCCTGACGGTGGTGCTATCTTCCAAGGTGACCTTGGGTAAGTCGTCTGCGCTTGTGGAGCCGCTTTGGGTGTGTTGACTTATCAAAAATGTCTTACTTGTATTAACACCATTGGTGGTGGAGCATCCTGCGGTAAAATCCCTTGTGACATTTGTTTCTCCTGCGGCAAGCGTTGTTTTAAGTGTTCTTACATGGCTGTCATCATATTGTACAACTTGATACTCGACTACAGCACCTGTTCCGCCAGCCCTGATCTGAAGATTCGTGGGACCAGTTAGGTCGGCAATAAAACCATCGTCGCTACCATAGTCGGTACCTGTCCTTCGGATCGTAGCCACGACAAATGTTTTATCCAGGTCGACACTGGAGATAGTAATGTTATCCGTAGTCGAGGCAATGGTATGGCTACCGTGTTGTACGGTGATATCACCATAGAATTCAATCAATTCGTAGGCAACATCTGCTGTAGTTCCGTTTCCAACCCGTTGAAATCGAATGTTGGTCGAAGAGGTTAGAGCACAAGACAACATAAAATCTCTTACATCCGCATCATCGCAGGTGGTAGAAAATGTTAGGAAGCTTTTTGACATGTCCACGGAGTTTACGGTAACGTCCGTTGTCGTTCCTGTCACTGTCGCTGTACCCCTTTGAATGCTTCTAACCAACATGTCATCATACGGCCCGCTTGGGTCTGCATCAACTGTTGACGGAGGGTCGGTCTGGTCATATTCAAATCGAATGACCTGCCAAGTAGCTTCCGCAGTGCTACCGGTGTTGTCCCTTACGATATTGAGCTCAGTAGTTGAGCTCAACTGATATCTAAACCAGCCATAACTCATGTTGTCGTTTGAATTATATGCGGTACTCCCTTGCCGTCCCAGATTTCCCTGACAGACTACAACGCTGCTATCCAGGCCGCCCGCGGCAACGGTTGCCACTCTATTACCATCGCCGGATCCAAAACTTGTGCTTCCGTGAATCACGGTTGTGAGATCTGTAAATTCCACAACCTGTGTTACATGATTTAGAGTACTGGCCGAACCGTTACGGGTATGGGTGATCGTAGTTCCGTTGGTCAATACCGTACGAGGGAGGTCATCGGCATTTACGTTTCCTGAATTGCGGTGTCCATTGATTAGCATCGTTTTGGTAGTTGTTACCGAGGTGGCAATTGTTCCCGTGGAACTGGTGCCACTCATATTGGAACTTGATAACTGTACGGTGCAGCTATCGTAATCGACAACCTGCCAGTAAACATCAAAACCAGAGCCGTCGCAGCGAATTTGCAAGTTGGTTGCCGAAGTAAGATATGCAGCATAACCATCGTCGCTTCCAAAGGTTCCACCTACGTTCATCATACTGGAGAGCACGAATGACTTCTGATAGGTCGTTGCGGGAATTGTCTCATTGTACGTTGCTGAATTCACGGTACTGACACCGTGTTGTACACTGACTCCTGAGGAAAACTCCACGACCTGGAAATAGATCATCGCATCGCCACCTGTACCTTCTCTGAGAAAGGTGATTCTATCGGTTGCACTGAAATAGCCCGCTATTAGAACGTCGCTGGGATCTGTATCATCTACGCTAACCGAGAATATCAAAATTGACTTGGAAGTGTCAACGTCGTCACAAAATGTATACGTGACGGAGCTCCCAACAATTTCGATGGAATCTCGAATGATATAATTTACTGTTGCAGCAAATGAATTGCCGACTACTAGTACAAAAAGTATGACCAATAGATTCCTCATCCTCACTAAGATAGATTCAAAGGTAAAAAATGAGCATCGACTTTCGACCAAAAGGCTCTTTGGGTACATGACCGACATAACTGATCCTCGAAAATGTTTTTGAGCTCATGGCATATTATTATAAATTCGCAACAACTTATAGTTGTTGTAAATGACCAATTCAAACAAAACAAACCTCCAGCAATATGGATTCGGAGATTATGAATCGCGTGCCTACATGGTACTGGTCGAGCATCAACGTCTCATTGCTAGCGACATAGCGCGACTGGCGCAAATTCCTCAAGGTCGGGTTTACTCTGTTCTTCAGGCGCTAGAAAAGCGCGGCTTTTGTACCGTCTTTCCAGGTTCTGTCAAGTCTTATGAAGCAGTAGATCCAAACGAAGCTTTCGAAGAACTCATATCCGAAAAGGAAAAATCCTTGGCCCAATTATCCGTTTTAAAAACTTCCCTGTCGAAGCAATTCGAATCAAGGGCAAGCTCGAGTGATCCATTCGACTTCCTGCAAATCTTGACTTCTAAGCAATCTCAAGTTGGAAAATTTGACGATTTGATCCATTCTACCAACAATACGCTGTATTCTTTTAATAAAAGCCCATACGCTACCGGATTCAAAAGGTCAAGAAAGGAAATAGACGCAGCAAGCGCCCCACTAAAAAGTGCAATTGCTCGGAAGGTAGAAGTCCGCGCCTTGTTTGAGACTGAAGAAAACGACCGGGAAGAGTTTATTGCCATGCTGGAGTATTATGAAAGCATTGGAGAACAAGTACGGGTATCGGAAGAACTGCCTTTAAAGATGTTGTTGGTGGACAGCCAAAAAGCAATGGTTTCTCTACGCCACAAAAAAGAAGACCGTTTCAACCTTACTTCAATGGTCATCGATCATTCAGATCTAACAAATGCGTTGAGCGAGCTGTTTGAGCTTCATTGGGCCGCGGCGCTATCGATAAAGCAATACAAAATGAGACTTTCAAAAAATCAATCTGTTTAATATGAAATCAACAAGAATCATCCTTTTTCTGGTCACATTATCACCGCTCATGGTTCACTCTCAGGCGATAAAAAGGGTCCTGGTAGAAGAGGGGACAGGTACATGGTGTCAGTGGTGTACAAGGGGAGAAGTATATGCAAAAGAGATTCATAAACAATTTCCGGCAGAAGCAGTTTTCATTTCCGTTCATGGAGGATCATCGAGCGAGCCCATGAATATGCCGGACTACATAGATTCACTTGGCATCAGTTCGTTTCCAAGCGGAAAAATTGATCGTGTAGGTCAATCTTCAATGCATCCTTCCGGCATTTCAAGCGATGTTAATTCTAGATTGGGCAACCCGGCAATGGCTGATGTTGATATCGTACCGGACTACGAACCTTCAAGCCGATTGCTTTCGGCGACAATTTTTATCACGCCTGACCAACAGTTGACTGGAAATTACGGAGTCGGACTCATTGTTTTGGAAAGTGGAATAACGGGACCTTCACCAGCCTACGACCAATCCAACGCCTATAGTGGAGGAAACAATGGTGTAATGGGAGGATTTGAAAACTTGCCGAGCCCTGTTCCTGCTTCTTATATGTCATACAATCATGTCCCTCGCAAATTATTGGGTGGATTTAGTGGGAGCTCGGACTCATTGCCAAATCCGCTGGATAGTGGAACGACTTACCGACATACATTTTCATGGACGGTGCCAACCGATTTCAATGCAGATTATATGACGGTTGTGGGGGTATTCGTCGATAAGAATTCAGGAGAAGTGAGAAATGCAAATATCAGCACGTATATAGACGGGTCTACCAATGCCAAGCCCTTCTTTCACTCAAATGCCAAGACGCAGGGCTATAGAGATCAACAATATGAATATGAAGTTGTAGCCCATGACCCGGATCATGACGCCGTTCAAATTACAATTGGTCAAGGCCCCTCGTGGTTATCACTAATAGACAAAAGAGAAGGTGTGAGTGTTCTGTCCGGGATACCAATGGCTCTGGGTTCCTTCGATGTTACATTGGAACTATCCGATGGGAATTCTACAGTTCAGCAAGTATTTACCATTGTGGTGGACGAACCGATCGAGGACTGGGTACAAGTAGGAAATCCAGGATTTTGTGATGAGGCTACCCCTTTCTTCGTCGATATCGAATTTGATGGCTCAGGAATCCCTTATGTGTTAACAGCCAACTCCGATGAGGATGAAGCTGAGCTTTATAAGCTGGTCGATGACCAGTGGCAAAAGCTTGGAAAAAATGTGAAGAATATCTCCGCTTTCAATATCGATTTGGCCGTATCTTCCTCAGGCGATGTCTTTGTGATTTCAGAAGGTGACGTCTCCCAGCTTGACGGGAACAACTGGGATGACCTGGGAAATATAGGTTTAGAGCACGGAAATCAAATCGTGGTAGACAACGGTGGAGTGATCCATGCAGTTGGATTCAACAGTGGTACATTACCCGAAGGCGTTAAGTATGATGGATCGGACTGGGTAATGACGAGCCCCATAGGAGACGATTTCATGGTATGGCCAAGACTGAAAGTGTCAACCGACGGGATTCCAATAGTAATCTATGGCAATGGAGGGCCATGGTCATTCAATTCAGAGGTAGCAATTTTTGACGGGACCAGTTGGAATGTCATTGGAGGTGGCGCCATCGAATCTTCCAGCACGACAGCATTCGACCATGACGTTGCCGCAGATGCCAACGGAATAATATATGCCGCAATTCCACTAAATTCTTCAAACAACATCAATGTCTACGAATTTGACGGAGTGCTTTGGAAGGTCCATACGACAGATCTGAATATTGGAGCTGTAGACGACGTAAGCCTCGATATTGACAAGGACGGAAATCTCTTTGTTAGTTTTAAGGATCTCGACAATGGAAATAGGCTGAGCGTTAAAAAGTTTGACGGTACGGAGTGGCGAAATCTCGGTATTCCGGGATTCACCCCTGGAATTGGAGCACATCAAATGACAATAAGGGATGGAAATGATCCATGGGTTGTCTATTCCGATAACGCCCAAAACGAAAAGGTAAGCGCCAAACGTTACCAGGATTTTGCCCTTTTGGATATTGGAGAGCCCGGGTTCAGATCCCTGGTGGAGGTTTACCCAAACCCAAGTACAGGGGTTGTACACTTAACTGCTGACCAACCTGTGGAATATGCTGTGAAGGATAATACAGGTAGAATGATTTTAAAGGGTGTTTTAGGCAGGGAAATCGATTTATCTGAATTCCCGGTGGGAATTTACTCCATTGTATTTAGTGCAGGTGATTCTTTTCAAGTTGAGAAGCTTATACTGACGCATTGATGTCAGTCTATATCCTCATTTAGCGAGCTTCGGATACTTGGATTTGGACTTGAAGTTGGATACGACATAATAGGCCGTAAATCCTGCAAAAACAAAACACATCAAGGTTACTTCGATCCAGTGTTCGTAAGGATAAACCCAAATCTCCTTAAACGTATCCCATCGCCCCAGGATCTCAATAAAGTTCCAGAAGATTATTACGGTTGGAACCGCATATCGAATGGCATAATCGAATTGTTTGATGCTAAGCAGATGGATAAAAAGGTAGGCTGCCCAGATTAGAGAGCCATAAGCCACGACATAGGTTAGAGGATGACGATCACCGGCTATGTCCTTATCGTATACAAGTAGCAGGACCAGGTAGAAAGTCCATGTAATGAAAATAGTCTCAATAAAGGTTGTTACCGACGTCGGCTTTGAGATTTTGGTTTTGGCTTCTTCAAGCTTTTTATAGCCAAATAGCCTCTGAAACCAGTTTATGAATTGGCACCTGGTTGGTGTATACAGGAAGAATAACCCGATACTGCCCAACAGGCCTAGTGAGGACATCATCACCAGGTATTCGGGCTTGGTTGCTACTTCACCATTTTCGATAAGGGGACTTACACTCAATTTATGTGCAATCCAAACAAAGGAGAATTCGACCCACCCGGTCCAAACAAGTACCCCTGCAAGCAAGCCTAGCAAAGTGGAGATGGAGGCATATTTCCTTGGGAGTTTCACACCAAGGGCCAAAAGGGCTACACCAACGCCGCCGATCACAAAAGCACCGAGATACATGTGCTCCGGAAAGGTCAGTTCGTTGAAGACCATGAGAGCATGGCCGATGGGCATCAGCAATAAAACGATGATAAACGACAGTACCCCCTTCATAGCTTGAATGAGAGACAAAAGTACTTTCCAACCAGCGTTTTAACTATCGCTGGAATAGGGTAATATAATAAGCAGTTCCTACCCTATCCATGGTATACGACTACCATGATTTTGGGAAGCAAAAATTGACTGTTTTTGGCGATTGTAGGGAATATTCATGGCCGGTACTTTTGGCCCCCATAATCAACTAATATTCATATTGCCATGATCAGAACAATTTCTACCTTCTTACTATCTGTCACCATTGCAAGCCGGGCATGTGCTCAATTGACAACTGACTCCGTCAGTCTAGGTGCAGGCTATGCCAACCAGACTTTTTACAGTCTTGAGAATGGTGAGCTTTCTTCCGTCGACAATTCCAATTGGGATATTGGATTTAGCGTTTCGGGATTGGGATATGGAATTCGGATAAATGGTGCGTCGGGTACCGAACTCTTTAAGTATCCCGGTGGCGATACCAGCGCCTGGAATTCTGTCGATACAACGGGCATGGCTTCATGGAGTGGTTTGAACAATTCTGACACTGCGTGGAATACAGGAGCATTCAACATAAAAGAAGAAGGATTTAATGTAGGCTGGGGGCAATACAACGTCATCACGCACCAGATTTTTGGAGACTCCATATTTGTCATTGCATTGGCCGATGGCAGTTATAAGAAGTTGTGGATTGAAAGTCTTGTGGGAGGGGTATTCTCATTCAGGTATGCTGACCTGGATGGCTCCAATGAAGTAAGTGCAACCTTGGATAAGGCAGATTTTGATGGAAAAGTACTCGGGTACTATTCTCTGCAGGATGATCAGGAAGTGGATCGCGAACCGGCAGATGCCTGGGATATGGTCTTCACCAAGTACTCCGGAGAAATTGCACCTGGAGTTGTTTATGGTGTTACCGGAGTTTTGACCAATAATGGAGTAAGCGTTGCCCAAGTTTCTAATGTCGGAGACATTGAAGGCTACAACGACCACGGATTTCACTCATTCTCATCACATATCAATGTGATTGGATACGACTGGAAGTCCTTCAACATGGGAACATTCCAATTCGATATCGAAGATTCACTTCTATACTTCGTAGAAGAGGAGGATGGAGACATTTGGAAGTTGGTGATGACTGGATTTGTCGGAAGCAGCAGTGGAGACGTGACTTTCCAAAAAGAAAAAATCTTTGCCGTTGGAGATGAGGAGAATATCAAAGCCCAATACGCGGTATATCCCAACCCAGCCACCGATGAACTTTATGTGATTCTACCAAGCCAGGCCAGCTCTAAAGATGTGATGATGACCAATCTTCAGGGCTCGGTAGTCTACAGCGCCAATTTGGTCGGTAATGGTTTTGAAGCGCATACAATTGATGTGTCAAATTTCGAAGCTGGTATTTACCTATTGATGGTGGGTGAACTTGAGGCTAGGAAGGTGGTCGTGAGATAGGTCTAACCTATGAGAGGAAGGATTTTCCTATTTCTTATTTGTTTTCAAACCTCCTTGTTTGCCCAAACACTGGAGGTTTTGGATTTTGATGGGAATCCACTTCCGTTTGCGCACATATCGTATTCAACACCAAAGCTCAAAAAGCAGACTGGCCTCACGGATGCCTCTGGCAAGTTTGGTCTTCCATCCAATCTTCAAGGCAGCATAAGTATTTACATAAGCTATCTGGGATACAAAAGCATTTCGGATACACTAAACGATAATTCAAATAAGTCTTACCTACTCAAGCGGGATAATGTCACTCTGAACCAATTCGTAGTTACCTCCCAATATGCACCTGAAAGCCCTGAGAAGTCAGTGCACCAAATTCGAGTGCTTGACAGAAAAAGGATCGACGCCCAGGGAGCCGTTAACCTGAGAGATGTTCTGACGAATGAAACCAATTTGCGGGTCTACCAAGACAATATTTTGGGAAGTCAAATGAGTATGCAGGGCCTGTCCGGGCAGAATGTCAAGATTCTGGTAGATGGGGTTCCCGTTGTGGGTCGCCTTGACGGAAATATTGATCTGAGCCAGCTCAACCTTTCCAATGTGGAGCGGATCGAAATTGTTGAAGGCCCGCTTTCCGTTACATATGGAACAGATGCTTTGGCAGGAACGATAAACCTCATTACCAAAAAGGAATTGAGCGAGGGTATCGAAAGCAACATTCAGTCCTATTATGAATCCATCGGGCAGTACAATGTGGATGGTTCTGTAGGCTTCAACAAGGGTGGGCAAAACGTAAATCTGAATGCAGGTAGGTACTATTTCGACGGATGGTCGGATACTGACGAATTTTTCAGATTTCCAAAGCCCAGGCTGGCGGATACAAATAGGATATCCTCCTGGAATCCAAAAGAACAGAAGTTTGGAAAATTGCAATGGTCAACGCGCCTGGGCAAGTTGGATATTCGGCCTTACGCGGAGTACTTTCAGGAAAAGGTGACTGATCGCGGCTCTCCTAGGCTTCCATATTATGAAACAGCTTTCGACGATTATTTCAACACCACGAGGATAAATGGTGGTCTGGACCTTCAATCACCAATAGGTAAGGCCTTTTCAATCCATACTGTTTCGGCCTTTAATTATTACGACCGCAATAGATATGTAGTGGTGAAGGATCTGACCAATCTGGAAACCACACCCATTGAAGGTGATTTGGACACCACAGTCTTTCATCAATGGATGAGCCGGGGGTCGTTGGTATGGAATCCTGACTCCGGAAAAATAAGAGGTGAATTGGGGTACGATCTCAACTACACCAAGTCACATGGTCAGCGCATATCCAATGGAATGGCAGAGCAGGGGCAGTACGCTATTTTCACGACTGCAGAATGGCACCCTCTGGAAGAGTTCATTCTAAAACCGGGATTGAGATATGGGTACAATACATCTTATGACGCGCCGATAATTCCCTCCCTTAATATACTGTGGACCTCAGGAGAGTATAAGGTTCGTGCATCTTATGCCCGGGGGTTTAGGGCTCCAACATTAAAAGAACTTCACTTTGAATTTGTTGACATCAACCACAATATTGTAGGAAATGAAGAGCTGAAGGCCGAGAATTCCAACAATTACCAAATAAACATTTCGAGGACAATACTTAGGGGTATGACACTCAACAAAACCAGAGTTGGTGGTTACTACAATGATGTTTATGATCAGATATCGCTGGCTCAAGAGGGTTCGAACACACTATACACATATCGAAATATCGGACACATAATCACGACAGGATTTACGGTGAGAAATGAACTCTCCATAAATCACCTAAAGTGGACCCTGGGTTTCAACGAAAGGGGTGTCTTCTATGAAACCGAAGGCTGGGTTTGGTCCCCGGAAATCCAATCGAATGTGATGATTGAATTTCACAAGCAGAACATTACCTTATCCGCATTCTACAAGTTTACCGGACAGGCGATAAGTTTTGTTGCTGCTCCTTCAGATGCCGTTACTACCACACGAGTGGGTTCGTTCCAAATGCTGGATATCACTGCGTCGAAGTCATGGCTGGGCGACAAGGTCATTTGGAGTATTGGCGGAAAGAATCTTTTGGACGTCAAAAACATCGCGCTTAATGGAAACAGTGGAAGCACCCACGGCGGTGGTAATGCTGTTCCTGTGGCCTGGGGTAGAAGCGTATTCACATCGCTCAAATTGGGACTGAATAAATGAGTAGATATCTGATCATATCATTTGTACTTTTTGCAGTGGCCTGCGAGCTGGAAGAGATTCCCGTGCGGGAACGTCAACCTGGATCGTTGGAGGAGGTGGTGATCACGATGGGTGTGGATTACGGGTCACAGATATTCTACAATTTGGCCGACAATGAAATCGTGAGCCAGAACGAAAAACTGGCCTGGGATCTCGGATTTGAATGTTCTGACACGGGCTGGCACGTGATACTCAACACGGCAAGGGGAGGGGCAGCAGGTTATGTTTCGGGATTGACATTCAATAGCGAGGTCAACCTCAATGACCTGGAGTGGGCCTGGGATGCACATAGCGGTGAACTCGATTCGACGGCCTTAACAGACTATGCCGACAAAGTGTTCGTGGTTGATAGGGGATATGAACCTTCCGGGGCGCATACCGGTTACTACCGGTTATCTATTGATACGATTTCGAATTCTACGTACCAAATCACAGTGTCCGACCTCGACGGATCGAATAAGACCACCAAGATCATAGAAAAGGATGTATCAAGAAATTTTGTGTGCTATTCATTCGAGACGGGAGTAGTGGAAATTCAACCTGAAAGAGATAAATGGGACTTGTTGTTCACGCAATACACGCAGATATTCATTGACCCACCGGTCTCTTATTTGGTCACAGGAGTTTTGACCAATCGAACCAGGTTATCTGTGGCAATTGTAAATAACCAATCCCTGGATCGCATTACGCGGGAAGATGCAAAAGAACTGGACTTTGATTCACGGATCGATGCAATCGGTTATGATTGGAAAGAATATGATTTCGATCTTGACTTATATGTGATCGATTCCGACAGACTCTATGTTATTCGCGACGAAATAGGGCGGTATTTTGCACTTCGATTCATTGATTTTCATGATGAAAATGGGGATCGAGGCACACCAACTTTTGAAGTTAGAGAGCTTTGATTGCTATTTAACTACAACAGTGGAAACGGACTTTTTCCCGGCTTCTTCAACGCTCAGGTGATACACACCGGACGATAATCCCTCTATTTGGACCTCCCGTTGGTCCTTGGACAACTGTAGTGACCGGACGACCTGTCCAAGATTATTGATCATTAGGATGGAGTGATGTGCTTGGGTAGCAAATCGTATCGTCATATTGCCATCGTTGGGGTTGGGATAGATCAAATACCTGATGGGGTCCAAGGACAAAATTCCTACTTGGGTTTCCGTAATATCCTGACTTGTACTATCTACACATCCATTTGAATTGTCCACTGTCAACCACACCGTGTACGTGCCGTTAGAGGTGTACTCATGGGTTGGTCTCATCGCTGTACTTGTATCACCATCACCAAAATCCCACAAATAGGCTACAAGCGCAGTATCTGCCGGTTCGAAGCTATATTGAGCAGGAAGTCCGCTTGAAAAGCTGAACAGACCGTCTGGCTGAGCGAATACCTCCAACTGGAACTGAACGGAATCCGTACAGTTGTCTTGATTGGTCGAGATCATCCAAGCCTGGTAAGTTCCTGGTGAAGCATATGATTTGGCCAAGGAATCCAGACTCGATGTATCCCCATCTCCAAATTTCCAAATGCGCGTTTGGAAAACCGACCACATGTACCGTGACTGATCTTCCAATTCAAATGCATTGCCAGCCAAACACTGCGCTGAGTCATTGACGGTGTAGGACAACACAGGACCGTCGAGCACTTCGATTGTCGCCGAGCTTGAATCAATACAGTTATTGTCCGATGTCATTACCAATTTTAAAGTATACAACCCACCTGAAGCATATTGGTGTAGCACTGTGTCTGAAAATGATTGTGCCCCGTCTCCCAATTCCCATGAAGGCGTGGATGTTCCCCTGGCAATCGTGCTTTGATTGTAAAATTCAAATGAATTTCCGGGTTCACATAACACCGTATCCGTGGTAGCAATCATCGCTTCAGGGTTCGGCCAAACATCTATGGTGAAGGTGGCTGTGTCCGTACAACCCTTGTTTGAGAGGCTAACGAGTTGACCCTGATACATTCCTTGCGTGGCATACGTTTTCACAACCGAGTCAACAGAACTGCTTGTTCCGTCTCCAAAATTCCAAACCCTGCCAATCGAGCCGGTTGTGATGGTGGAGATGTCTCTAAGTGTAAATGAATTGTGGTCAAAACATAGGGCAGTATCAGAAAGGGTGAAACCCGCCGCAGGACTAGCGTCAACCAAGAACTGAAAATTTGCCGAGGCCTCACACCCCAGATTGGTTGTGGTTCTCAGCCAAACCAGGTATACACCCTCACTCTGATAGGAGTGGGTAACAGTGTCGGAGGTATAGGTCGTGCTGTCACCCATCTCCCATACCCTTGTATATGGAATGTTTGTACTCGTTGCGTCCTCAAAATAGAACTGATTGCCATTCAAACATTGTACAACAGGAGTCCATCGCTGCATCGACAATCCGGTAGGAACAGGCTTAACGTAAATGTTCAAGCTGTTACTTGTGTCAACGCATCCGTTGTTGTCTGCTATGATATAATAGTCGCCGGAGTCCGTGAGGTTTTGGAGCACAGGGTTATACAAGGTGTCTGTGTTGTTCAGGTTTATCGTATCTCTGTACCATGAATACTGTAGAGCACTATAGGAAAGACTATCGGTATACTCCAGCTTCAAGGTATCAAATTGACAAATGGAATCGTTCGAGACCAATGAGACCCTGGGAGTCGGATACTTATGAGATGCCACACTTAAGGTATCGTCTGATATCGTAGTATTGAACTGAACAGTCACATCCGCATTTGATCCCCCGGAATAGAGTACCGTATGAGGGCCAACTCCGATTGCCGAAGCAGGTGAAGCTCCTGAACCGAAATCCCAGCTCAAACTATCAATTCTACCGTCTGTTGTAGCCCAGAATTCGACGCTGTCGCCTTCGCAAATGGCCGTTGTGTCCTGGAATATTTCCACGCTCGGAACATCAAAGTATACGTAGATATCCTCGGATTCTCCATAACCCAGACCCTTGCACGAATTGCCATTCAGCGACCAGAAGTCTGATACAATCCTCATACGCAGGTGTGTATTGAGTTGCGGGTTAGCAATGGTGGTGAGTGTGTCGGAGCGCGTGTTGCGTCCCCTGGCAAATGACAAGACGTGCTCTGAGGTATCTGCAAAATCTCCATCTCCATTGTAATCGATATACACTTCGACATCCTCGTCGTTCCAGGCGCCAACCACCACATCGATGGGGTAGGAGGTGTCTGGTTGGAGGTAGGCCACGGACTGGCATGTGTAATCGTGATAGGAATTGATTCCGTCAAATCCGGATGATCTATGATCCAAGCCGGCGATCAATACACGCTGGATGCCAATACCGTAACCGGCACCATTTTGTGTAGTTGTTTGACAACTAGCACTACTGGTATCGGAAATAAGGATCAGGTTGATTTTGACAACCGTATCTGTTCCATTTCCATTTGTTGCCGTGTGGGTAACCGTATAGTATCCTGAGGTATCAAAAGACACCAACAAATCTTTGTCGGACAAGGAAGCTCCTGAGGCCAGGGTATATGTGCCTGGATTGATACTCCATGACCAGGATGTTGGATTGTAGGCGGATCGATCGCGCATTTCAATTTGTTCTGAAACACAGGCCGAAGTATTGCCTGTAAAGTCCGCGATAGGCTCGGACGTTCCGTCGTCGTAGAGGTCACTGCTCCATAGCCCCCTACCATAAGTCGATGCTCTCAGTTTGCTAAGCGCTGGCTGAAGGGTGTCGTAGAAGATTTCCAGCTCCGTCACCGATACATCGGTCGGCAGGCCATCATAAAATGAAGTCCAGTCGGTCATCGAGCTGTCCTTATAGTAGACACCTGGAGTTCCACCTACATAGATTCCGTCATAGCTATTTTCATCAAAGACAATGGCTCGGAGGCTAATATTCGGAAGGTTTCCACTAATGTCCGTCCAAGTCGCGCCGAAGTCGGTCGACTCATAAATATTATTGCTCTGAGTCATGTAAATTACGGAATCGAGCACCGGATGTGCTTCCAAATCAGTTGGGACGGAATTGTTGGGTAAGGATGAAGTAAGGTCAGTCCAGGTAGGGCTTGCAGCATAGGCGTTATCTGTTCTAAACAACTTGCGATCTGCTCGTGCCATGTACAGCACATCCGGATCAGCAGGAGACTGTTCGATTACCCTCAGGGTCGAACTATTGGAACCGCCAAGGCTGTTTGAGATCTTTGCCCACGAGACGGAACCCGTTTTTATATTGGTGGACCTCCAAAGGTTTCTATAGCCCGCAAACATGACCGAGTCGTCGTCCACGCCCAGGATGTAAGGAGTTACCCATGCGCCGCTCTCGGTAATTCCATTTACTCCGCTACCCCCAACGGTTCCAAAAGATGCTCCATTATTCGTCGACCTTCGAATAGCACCAAAATACAGCGCACCATACATGAAGTTGTTGTCCAGTTTATCTACGATGCATTCCATACCATCTCCACCGATCTCGGTCGACCACGTGTTTGGCCCATAATAGATTGCCGTTCCATTGTCCTGATATCCGTTGATGACCAGGTCTTCATTGTAGCGTGCCTGCCCGATTTTATAAACCTCCGCTATCCCGATTCCCGAGGAAATATCGGTCCAGTTGGTCCCATCTTGGGTATAGTAGACTCCACCATCATTTCCCGAATAGAGGCGTTTTCCATCCGGAGAAAACTCAAGTGCATGGTGGTCGGCGTGAACAGCAGAAGCTCCCCCTGAGCCAACCCAATGGGCATTGATCGCCCAGTTTGTTCCTCCATTGGTTGACTTAAAGACATTTACCCCAGCTCCGTACACTATGTCCTTGTTTGCAGGGTCCACCGCTACATCCAGGTCATACCATGCCTGACCTCCCGATCCACTTCCGGTGGTACTCCAATCCATGATGTTTGGAGTGGTGGATCTTGTGCTAAAGGTGAGCCCGCCATCCACGGAGCGATACATGCCGGCAAATGCGCTTCCCTGGCAAAGCAGGAAGTAGACGTACAGTGAATCATCAGGGGTTACGCCAATGACTCCCCTGTTTCCCGATCCAATTCCATTGGTAATATTGGTCCAGGTTTCACCTCCATCCGCGCTTCGGTAAAAATTACCAACAGCGGTGGCGTAGGCAATGCTTGGGTTTCCAGGCATATAGACGATGTCTTTGTAGTAAGAAGTGTTTGAGGATTTTCGGGACCAGTTTGTTCCACCATTGATAGTCTTGTAGATGCCACCCGAACACGCAGCAAGGATGGTGTCCGGATGATCTGGGTGTATGGCAAGCATAGCAACCGTACGGTTACCCATTCCTGTATTGGCTGTAAACCAGCTGTTTCCCGCGTCAATACTTTTTATAACGCCCTTTTGTGAACGTGAACCAGCATCGCGGTCACCTGTTCCGGCATACACGATGGAGTCATTGATTGGGTTCCATCGGATATTAGAAATCTGCATACTGACGAGCGTATCCGTATTGCTCGTCCATGTGAATCCATGGTTGGTGGTCTTCCAGATTCCGCCATTGGGCGCCCCGATGAGAATGGTTCCCGTGTCGGTGGGGTGGGGCTCAACGCAATTGATCCTACCCAAGCCATTTGGCTGACCTGTTCCGTTGTTCGGCAATTGAATAGGACCAAGGCTTTGCCATGTCCCGCTCACCGATTGGGCCGAGAATCCACCTGAGCCATGGGATGGACCGTGAATGGCGTCAAACGCTTTGAATTCCGTGTCGAGGTCGCTTCGTTTTTGGTAGCTTCCATCGGCCTTCACCTCTTGCTCCATAAACCACTCCCATCGCTTGAAGGCTTTGTATCCATTCCCTTTTTCCTGGGTTCGATTTGCCCAATAAGTTTCGAAAGCCCTTTGGGTAGAATGGAAATTCACACCCGGATCCTGCATCATCTCGATCCAGTAGGGAACCAGGGCCGTGTCGTTGTTTTGAGCAAGGGCGGTTGAGAGTCCAAATAGTGAAACTAAAGCAGCAATCAGGGCGATTCTTCTCATGGTCAGTTTTCGAAGGCGTAAAAATAGACCGTGAGGCTGAACAACTGAAATCTTTCTTCAAGCGACCAAATTGTTGGACTAGTGTACAGGTCTTGTTTTAAACGACTCTAAGCCGATTCCTCAATCAAGGCTTTGGTGGTTAAACGCTGCATTTGATGAGTCCGGATACTGATGTGGCCAAACTCCTCTTCTACAAGGCCGGTAATAAGATAGCAGCCGGGAGCTCTTGAGAATCTGGTGCTTTGCTCATTAATAAAGGAAACCGTATCGATCCAGTCTCCTTTTCGGTCTATGAATGTACCGAAATACATCTCTTTTTTATTGCTTGTTTGGGTAGCCTTGACATGAACTTTATACCCGGCAATGGTCACAACTTCACCGATACACCCAGGGAGATCCTTTGCATAAAATTCGGGTAGCTCAGATGGACTTTCAAGCATATCGAAGCGACCCATACTAATAGGGAATCCAAAAAGTTCTGTTTCATCATAAGCATCTTCAAATACGTCGTACTCGAATCTGGGTAATACCCATTTTTGTGCATCCATCTCAAAGAGTTCGGCTTTTCGTATGGGCCGGGCAGGCTTCTTGTTTACCAGGAAATGAGCATCCCAAAGAAGCTTCTTTTTATCGCGTTCAAGACTGTTAAAACACCCGGCCCGAATGAGAATTATGAGTTGCTCCAGTGAGATTTCGGGCAGTCTTTTCACAAAGTCTCTGAAGGAAGCATATGGCCCATTTTGCTCTCGTTCTTCAAGAATAAGCTTTACTGATCCGCTTTCAAAACCTGCATGAATAAAAGCAAGCCCCAGTCGTATAGTATCGCCTTTTATGCTGGCAAGGCTGCCACCTTCATTGATGCAGGGGTGGGCTATTTTTGCCCCTTTCATTTTGGCAACATGCACATAAACTTCACGAGAGTAGAATCCACCACCATTGTTGAGGGTTGCCGTCAGGTATTCCAGTGGAAAGTATGCATGCAGATATAAGGCCTGAAAACTCTCGACCGCATAGCTGGCGGAATGCCCTTTGGAAAAAGCGTAGTTGGCAAAACTTTCTATCTGATTCCAGATGGATGCGACAGTTTTTTCGGGATATCCCTTTTCATAGCAATTGTCAAAAAATCTTTGGCGGACCTTGTGAAATTCATTCCTTTCCCGGAATTTCCAGGACATACCACGCCTTAGGATATCTGCTTCCGCGAGGGTAAGGTGTGCAAAGAAGTGAGCGACTTTGATGACATCCTCCTGGTAAACCATCACACCGTAGGTTTCTTCCAGGATTGCGTATAGTTCCGGGAGGCTTTTTTTTGCCTGTTCGCGCCGCCCTTTATCCTGGAATCGAAGGATGTATTCTCTCATCATCCCACTTTTCGCAACACCAGGCCGGATGATGGAACTGGCTGCGACCAAGCGGGTGTAGTCTTCGGCTTTGAGCTTGGTCATAAGCATGCGCATGGCTGGCGATTCCACATAAAAGCAACCAGTAAGATCACCTTTGCGCAAGAGGTTCTTAATGCGCCTGTCGCGTTTGATGAGGTCCATTTGGTCGATATCTATTTTTTGCCGGCGATTGAGCATGATCAACTCGACGGCATCTTTGATCTTTCCAAGCCCTCTCTGGCTTAAGATATCATGCTTAAACAATCCAATGTCTTCTGCAACCTGCATATCAAAGTGGGTAGTCGGATAACTTTTCGGTGGGAAGTGAACAGCGGTGTATGAAGAAATTGGCTTTTCCGAGATGATGATACCACTGGCGTGGATGCTCAGATGACTTGGAAAGCCTTCGGTACGTATATGCTTGCTGTACTTCATGACCAGTTTACCATACTCATCCCTTGGCATCGTGCCGCCATGCTGTAAACTCCTTATTTCTTCGTCCGGTAATCCGAATACTTTTCCCAAGCCTCGCACAACAGCCTTGTGCTGATAGGTCTGGTAGGATCCAAGCAAGGCAACCTTATCCTCTCCGTATTTATCAAAAAGGTACTTGGTAATTGCATCGCGGTCGGTCCACGAGAAATCAATATCAAAATCGGGGGGGCTATTTCGATACGGGTTGATAAAACGCTCGAAGTAAAGGTCGAGGTCTATCGGATCTACATTCGTTATCTTGAGTAAGTAAGCCACCATACTATTGGCGCCACTGCCTCTTCCAACGTATGGGAAGCCCTGGCTTTCTGCATACTTTACAAGATCCCAATTGATGAGAAAATAGGCGCAGAATTCGCAGGACTCGATCAATTTCAATTCGTTCTCAAGCCTTTGAATGATCGTTGGGTCAAACGCTCCGTGTTCGTTGGCTTTATAGCGATAGGGTAAGCCCAGATAGCTGAGCTCCCTCAAAAGCTTTATGTCCTTTTGCTGGCTGCCGGCATAGCTTCGTTTATTGCCTTTGGGGCTGTTAAAGTCAAATTCAATGTGACTTTGCGACAAGAGCTTTCGGGTATTCTCCAGAATTTTTGGGTAGGAGTCATAGATCAAACTTATCTCTGAGGAATCCCGGTATACCTGGCTTTCGTCGCCATGACTGCCTTTATTGAGTTTGCTGAGTAGGGTGTTATCTCCCATCGCTCTCAGTAGCCGGTGGGTATTGTAATCCCTTTTGTGCCTGAAGGTTGCTGTGCACAGCGCGACCATCTTGTGCTTATACTGGCTGTAGTATTGGTCAAAGCGAATTTGCCGCAGGTCCCTGGGCGTGACTCCGACATACTCATCCGGTCTTAGGGATTTTAGCAATGTTTTCCACTCGGGCTTGAATGGGTAAATGATAAATGCATTTTGCATTTCCGGCGCCCTTTTGGGAAATGATTTCTCTTCTTTGGAATGTATGGATAGGTGTTGATTGAGTTCAAAAAAACCATCGTTGTTCTTGGCAAGGCCAATATATTGTTGGGTTACGCCATTTCTAAAATCAATACCTACACTTAGGTCGATCCCTTTTTCTTTGGACAACTTCAAGAACCGGAATGTTTCGGAAGTATTGTTGATGTCGGTTATAGCCACTGAGGAATGCCCTAAGCTTAGGGCGGTGTCCAGTACTCCTTCTACGGACAAACAGCCGTAGTTTAGGCTATAATAGCTATGGCAGTTGAGCAACATTAGGCCCTCCTGTGTGCTGGAATAATGGGCGGCTGCCCATTGAATGGGTTATGTCTGCCGATATTTCTCGATTCAATGGTAACACCGCGCTTTACAGCATCCTGACCGTAGCGATTACGCATTTTATCCATGGCTTGGTATAACATGATCAGAGGTTCGCTGTCCTCGAAAAGGTTGATTTGGTGTCCTCCTCCCACGAGTTTGCTGTATCGCACGCCTACCAGGCGAATCAATACCCGCCGAGAATAGAGATCGTCAAAAAGCTTCTGTATAGTAGGTATCAGGGTATGATCCAGGGAAGTGTATGCAATATGTTTTTGTCTGCTCTCAGTCGTGAAGTCGGCATATCGGATCTTAACACTAACGCATGCAGTCAGCTTATTGCCATTGCGGAGTTGGTAAGCGAGATTTTCGGCCATGGCTGTGATGATGTTTTTGAGTTTGACAATGTCGGCCGTATCCGATTCAAAGGTGCGTTCGATAGATATGGACTTCCTTTCGTGGTATGGGATGACCGGAGAATGATCGATGCCATGAGCCTTTTTCCATATGGATAGGCCATGCACTCCCATGGCGTGCTCCATCAATTCGGATGGCATTTCCTGGAGTGTTTGAATTTTATGAATGCCCATGAGGTAGAGCTTGCGGTGGGTTTGTTCGCCCACCATGGGAATTTTCTTAACAGAGAGGGGAGCCAGAAATTTTTTTTCCTGGCCACCCCTGATCTCGATGTGGTTATTGGGCTTGGCTTCGTTGGTGCCGATTTTAGCGGTTGTTTTTCCCGTAGACAATCCAAAAGAAATGGGTAGCCCGGATTCCTTTATGATGTTTTGGCGCAGCTCCTGGGCCCATTTATAAGTCCCAAAAAATTGATCCATTCCCGTAGTGTCGATATAGAATTCATCGATGGATGTTTTTTCGAATAAGGGACTACTCGATCGTATGATTTCCGTAACGATATCCGAATACTTACTGTATATGCCACTATTTCCGCGAATGATCACAGCCTCCGGGCATAACCTCCGGGCTAGCCTCATGGGCATGGCCGAATGTATTCCAAACTGACGCGCCTCATAGCTGCATGAGGCTACAACGCCGCGATTGGATGTACCACCGATCAGTACCGGCCGCCCTTTAAGCCTGCTGTCGAGAAGGCGTTCACACGAAACGAAGAAGCTATCTAAGTCGAGATGGAGGATTGACTTCATGGACTGTCGATATTATTGACAATAATTTGTCGATAATATAGACATTTATTATTTTTGTTGTATCCACCCAGGCTTATGTTTTTTGCCAAAAACCTAAAACTCCTCAGAACCAGAAAGGGGAAATCTCAGACGACTGTAGCGGACGAGTTGGGAGTAAAGCGGACAAGTTTGATCGGGTATGAAAGGGGAGTGCAGCCTCCATTCCCCTTACTCATGCGGATGTCGGATTATTTTGGTGTTTCGGTCGATGCCATGCTCCGCTATGATCTGTCAAAACTCGGAGGGTATGAACTTGCGAGGATAGAGCAGGGATTTGAGATTGACATCACCGGGAGCAAGTTGAGGCTCCTGGTAGAAACGGCCGATGCACAGGGGAAAAGCAATATCGAGATGGTTGGCCAGCAAGCCCAGGCGGGATACGCAGCAGGGTATGGCGATCCCGAATTTATTCAAAGCCTCCCCCGGTTCCAACTTCCCTTCCTTTCTCAAAACAAGACATACCGTTGCTTTCAAATACAAGGTGATTCGATGCCACCGGTTGCCGATGGCTCGTGGGTAACGGCATCCTATGTCCAGGATTGGAGCAAGATAAAAAGCGGGACGCCTTGTATCGTGGTGACTCAGGAAGACGGTGTGGTTTTCAAGATTGTCTACAACCGCATCGAAGCCGAAGGCCTCTTGCTGCTTGTATCGGCCAATCCAATGTATGAACCCTATTCCATTCTCAAAGAGGCCATCGTTGAGGTATGGCAGTTTGAGACTTACAATGGGTTTGAGGTGTGAGGTAGGATTTACTTTGTAACTATTGTATAATTTGCTCACACAAGTAAAAAAGCCTTTTTTCTTTGACTTTCTTGTTTTTTAGTTCGCATTGCCAAACAACGATCACCCTCCAACCTAATTTTTGCAGCTCACATTGGTTGGTGTTATCGCGTACGACCGTATCACCAATTTTTTTAGTCCAAAACTCCTTGCGAGTTTCAGGTAGCTTGGCGGCTTTGCAAACATGGCCATGCCAAAAGCACCCATGAACGAAAATTGCGGTGTGGTATTTAGGTAATACTATGTCAGGTTTTCCCGGTAGTCGTTTATCGTTCTTTATGTATCTATAACCCTTAGAAAAAAGAAATTTCCTGACAGTGATTTCCGGCTTAGTTTCATTGCCAGTAATTTTGGACATTATCTCAGATCGCTTGGATTTGGAGTAAATATCAGCCATTCCTTTTGAAGATATTTATCAAGCATCTCCAAAGAGCCTTTTGGAGGCTGTAAGGGTTAAACATAATTTCTTCCTGCACTACCCTCCCCCCATACTAGACTTTGGTGCGTCTTTAATGTCCTTTGCTACATCAGCCACAACCTCCGTACTCTCTTTCACGAAATTCACACTTACCCTCGCAGGGTGATTAAAAGCATGATTCGCTATGCGCTGCGCATAATTTGGTTTAATAGTCGTAACGTATGTGGCTTCGAATTTCTCTGGGTTGCCTTCATCATCGAGCCTAATCAACTCGATTTTACCTTCATCACCATAACCAGGTTGAGGAACTGTATATGAGACCGGCTTGGCATATATAGGCCGGTATTTTACCAAATCGTCTTCTCCTAAATTTGTTTCCGTCCAATTGACAGCCTTGTCCTTGGATAGAAAGCTGATAACTCCCATATCACCCAACTTAAGAGCTCGTTTTTTGTCCACTGGTACTCCCTTTGCAAATAGGAATGAGTTTCGGATTTTTTCTTTGGGCCTTAAGCAATCACTTCTGGGGGTTATGCAAATGAAATACTCCTCTTTATCTATTCTTTTAAAGACCCATCCAAAATCAATTCTTTGCTCCGTGGGAAGTTGAATTGAATTGTAAAACACATTCATTGACATCAACTCTGCCTGATCCACTTTAGCATTCGGATCAAATAGACCATCCAACAAATCATCATCTAGCAATCTCAGATTTTCTACAGCAACATTCAGATTTGCCTGGACAAAAAGAACTTCCTTGATAAAGTGCTTAAACGGCAGTTTCAGTCCTTCCTTTTTTAGCTGTTCCCGATGCTTCAATAAAGCGTCCTTTGATACTTCAAGCAAGTTGGCATCAATAAATGAACCACTTTTATCAAATATATTCTGCATTTCCAATCCCAACAATTGCGTATAGCTCTTATTGGAATCCACCACGTGCCGAGCAATTCGGTCTATAAGGTCAGCTGGGTCGGATTCATATTTCTTATCTAAGATGACGACAATGGTGCTTTCAATGACCAGAACTTTTTGATCAAATGACACCACTTCTGGGCAGGGAAGTTTTTTATCAGATTTAATTGTGGTATCAAATGCAATCCCAGCTTTGATCAAGGCACACTTGGTATCATTCGCGTTAGAAACAACTTCCTTTATTTTACTTATTAAAGCACCATGTTCTTTAAATAGTCTCATTAAAGCTTCTCCAGAGGAGCTATTGTGTCTGTTTACACTAATGTTCCTAATAGTGGAAAGGATATTGTTGACTTCCTCTTCCTCTCCGCTCAATTCCAATGCAAGCTGTTCGTAGTATTCTTTTGTTTCCCCGGAAAAGTAGGAAAGTACGTTGTGAAATACTCCATCCAAGTCAGTTTCGGTGGTATAGAGGCAGCAGAAATGAATATGTGGTTTATCAACAACAATGTCACGTAATAGTTCCAAGGCATATTCCTCCCCTGAATTGCCATCTAGGCGCCAATCCAGCAATACTAAATCCCGGCCGTTAAAAAGATAGTTTTTGGTCGATTCATTTGTTAAATCATCTTTTTTGAAATGATGAACAGATAAGGAAACCTCCTTCTCTTTGAATCTGTTATATAGGTCAATGGACAATCCCTCTTCTTTAATTTCTTCCTTCGACCTTTGATTATATGGAGGTAGTGCATTTTCGTCAATGAAAACAGCCGACTTAATAGCTTCGGATATTATCTGGATAGATGTTTCCTTGTATGCATTTAATACGGCTTCCATTCCAGTTCTTATTTCTTGTTAGGGCTTATTATGAAGCAGGCACCCCCGAGCGTATTATAAGCTTGATCATTTGTTGCCAAGATGTCAAAATGCGCTTCCTGCAAGCTTTCCTTTGCCAAATAAAGTCCGATACCTCGACCATTGGGCCGGTTGGAATAAAAGAGCTCGAAGATCTTTTCCAGCTTGTGATCCTCGATAGCAGGACCCGAATTAAGAATGACGATCTCCTTGGTTTTGGGCAAGAAGTCAAGCTTAATTCTCTTCTTGTCGGTATTCCTTAGCCAGTATATGGCATTATTAATGATGTTAAGAAAGACAGTGTGAATAGCCGGTTCTTTTGCTTCGATCGAATGCCGCTTGAACTCCTCACTTGATTGAAGTGATATTTCCTCTTCCTCGAACTTGGCAGTAAAGAACTTTCTTAAGTATGCATCAATGGATTTGCCCGTTACCTTTTTGGGAGTAGCACCCGATACTCTGTAAAGAGGTGATAATAGTTCATACTTATCCTCGAGCTGACTAAATGCTTTTTTGACCTGCTGGTAAGCAACAGATTCCTTGTCACTCAAATCTTGATCAAGTTTCTTCAAGGAGCTATTTATTTGAGAATACAAAATGTTGAACTCATGGTCAATAATCTCCACCGCTATACCCAGTTGTGCTGTTTCTCTCGTTTGTTCCCACTGGTACTTAATATTTTCATATTCGGCTTTATAGGCTCCCTGCAAAAGTTCTTCGTCAATGTCGAAATCAAGCCGCTCCACATGCTCAACCAACGGGAATATCTCTTTGGCAGACTGTTTCCGAAGGAATTCAAATTTTGCCTTTACTTTTTTCATCGCATCAACTACGTCTTTTTTGGATTCAATCCCGGCCAGGAGTTTATCCTTTTCGAAATCAAGTTCATTGACGATTCTTAGTGATCGCTCTCCATATTCATGCATCAACCAAGACAATTTGGATTGCAGACGCTCTTTTGCCGTATACATTGAGTTTTCTAGATCCGATCTGAAAAGTTGATGGTTTTTCGCAAATTCCTTTTTTAACTCCTGAACAGCAAGTCTTTTTTCCACCTCCTCAAAAAGTATAACACGCTGAGACTTTATTTCTTCGTTAAAAACTTGCAACTTCTCTTCAAAGTTCGAGAGGCGATCCAATTGCTTCTCCGTTGGTTTATATCGTTTAGGGATTTGTGGAAGTAATTCTTCGTATTCAACATCCAACTGGTTGATCTCGGCAAGCAATTCTTCAATTTCGGAATAAACAACTCGTGCATCTTCTATTTTTTGTCGTAACTCCAAAATTAAATTCTGATACCTGCTTTGGTAATCGTCAAAACGCTTCGGGTATTCCTTTAGGCTTTTTGTAAATGCGGTTTTTTCCGCCTTCTCCCGGGCCTTGTCCTTGGTTATTTCGTCATGTTGCTGTCGTAGTTGTTCTTTCTGCTTAGCAAACAGAGGGTTTTTTGAATGACTACCGAAATACTGGAGTGCCAAGTCGCCAAACAAACCTTCCAAGTCGCTTTTAAACGCTCTATACGCAGCATTGTTTATTAACCCCTCTCTACCTGCTTTGTCCTTTAGCAGGGAATTGGTGTTTCTCGAAAGTTCGATATAGCCAAACATTCTCCGATGGCTAAAAAAAGCTTCGCCGGCTTTTTTGGTTCTTTTCTTTTCGAACTCAAGAAAATCGTACTCGGTTCTCCCGTAGGGTAGCACGCGGAAACCATCTCTGTATATGTACAAGCCACCATAGTCGGCTAACCTCTTATATAGTTTGTCCCACACCTCTTTTTTAAGTTTGGACTCAACCTGTTTACCCATCGAGTAGCCTAACTTAAGGTTGAACTTTCCGTAATTTGACCTTACGTCTTTCTTACGGGGGTTGGTATAGGTATAGTCAAATGGTTCGTCATCGTATACACTAACGGTTCCTGTAAATAAGCCTTGTCCGTCAAACGCACCTTCAATGATAATATCCCCTATATCGAAATCATCTGGCCCAAAAAATTTGCCGCTACTTGTAAATAAGTCATAATCATTACCAACTTCCTTGTGAATTGGAAATTTGGTTTCTATAGGTAGTGGGGTAGGTTTAAATAGATTGGTAAAACCAGACAAACTTGATTTAATTGCTTCTTTACCTGTATTGTCAGGATCATTACTGATCAGTCCTAGAATTTGCTCCTCTGGTTGAAAAATAATGAACTTGGTTCCATTACCGTTCTTCAAATCAACCATATTTTCCACTACTTCGCTTCTCAAAAAACTCGGAATAAAAAGCTGCTGTGAATCTTCAATAATTCGGTCTCTCAACCTTATTTGCGAACTTTCCCAAATAGGATGCCCATCAGCATCTTTCCCTTTTTTGAAGTTTTTCAAGAATTCATCGCGTAATTTGACCAGTGATTTTTCAAATTCCTTTGATGATTGAATATCACAGACAGGAATTTGGACATCCTCCAAAAAGAGGTTGTAATTTTCCAGTAACCTCCAATCGAAAAACAATGCTTGTAACGGATTACCTTGCTTTTTTGTAAGCATTAACATCGGAGAACCCAGGTACGCCACAGAGAGTCGGCCAATTCCCTTTTCTCCCGCTTTGATTCTCGGCTTTTTCCAAAGAGTATGTTCACTCTCCTTTTGTTCATGATCGCCTCGACTTTTGGAGTCAGTCCCAAGCACCAACCATTTCTCGAATATCTCCTTCCTAGACATACCTCTGCCATCATCGGTGATAAGGAATAATGGTTGTTTCGCATCCTTGTAGCCCGTGAGGTAAATTTCAGCAGTTAAGACATCTGCATAGGCGTCAAATCCATTTTTCCATAGTTCAGTAATTGCAGTTGGTAAATCCGCAATCTGCCCTTTGCCCAACAAGTCAACAGCTCGTGCTTTTGTTCTAAACTGTGCCATTCTGCGCGTGATTTACAAGTGTTTTTCCTATCCAACGAGCGAGTTCAGGAGGAACCGCGTTTCCAATCATCTTAGCTATTGTACAGATGGAATCGCTTTTGAATTTATAATGCAAGGGAAAGGATTGAAGTACTGCGCCTTCTCTTATCGAAATAGCACGGTCCTGTTCTGGATGGCCGTATCTGCCATTCGTAATGCTGTTGAATTTGGTGGTTATAGTTGGAGCCGGTTTATCCCAATACATCCTTCCATAAACGTCATAGAACAGGTAATCCTTGCCAACATAACAGGCGAGTTGCAATTCAGGGTCATTTTTCCATTCAAGCCTGGTACCTCCATTGTGTGAAGTTCTTCGAATTCTTTTCAGATTGATTTTTTCCAATCCTGAAACAGTATGCATGAATTTGGAGCTGTCCTTATTGCCAGCCGCTACCGGCGCAAAAGTTTGATAGTTACCAATGTAATTACGAACCGTCAGTTTTTTTTGCCTGCGACCTTTAGGTAAATAGATTGTATCCTGAACACGTGTGGCAATAAGCAGGTAGCGTTTACGATTTTGGGGTACGTTGTATTGAACCGCATTCAGCACCTTATCATCAATACAATACCCCAATCCGGAAATGAAACTCTTAAACCGTTGTAAGGGGCTGTCAGGTTTTGTTTCCAGCCCTGGAACATTCTCAATTATGATATATCCTGGCCTAAAATGATCAACAAAGCGTTGAAAATCCACAAGAAGCATTTTGGATTTCTTCGACTTTTCTTTCTCGGTTTGAATAGTGGTGTAGTATTGGCAAGGGCTGCATCCGATGAAAATCAGTTTATCATCATTCCTTTCGATATTTAGTTGTTCCGATAGTTCACCAAATGATAATTTGGAAACATCCGCTCGAATGAATTTTGAGCCTCTATTATTAACCTCATAAGTGTCTCTTAAGTTGGGGTCATTATCTATGCCGCCCAAGACCCGGATTTTTGCCTTGCGCAGGCCATATGTCATTCCTCCGGCTCCGCAGAAGAAGTCAACAGCCTTTAATTGTATGTGTTTTTTTTTCTCCTTCACCCTGTCAGTATCTATAAACACATCTTAAACTTGGAATCTCAATAATATATTCTCAATTCTTTTAAGTAAGGCAGTCCCTTACCGATGCACCAATTGGAAATGGGGTACTTATTTCTATCCAATGCCTCTACCAACTTCTACAGGCTATTTTGCTTAAGTGTTTAAAGCCATCCTAGCATGCAAAAATGCAGAATAATATCGATTTTGTTGAGCCCAATTGGTGTTCATCATGTGCCACGTTGTCCTTTTTCATTTCGTCAAGGAACAAAAGTCCTAAGGGCTTTTAGACCGACCGGGAGATAGGATGCGATAGAGTTACCTCAGATGTAAAAGATTTCTTTTTTGGAAATTAGAACATTTGTACTAATTTAGTCCAACTGTTCTAAATTTAAAAAAATGAGTTTCCACAAACTGACCGACAAAAACAAAACAGAGCTGCCATGGAGCGATGGTATCATGGCCGCCTACGAACATTCCGACGAGGTGACCTTCGGACATGTATGCCTTCCGATGGATTCAATCGTCCCTGAACACAACCACCCACACGAACAATGGACATTCCTGCTTTCAGGTAAACTGGAGTTCGAGGTTGATGGGGACAAACAAGTGATGGACCCAGGTACCGTAGTTTATATACCCTCCAATGTGAAACACTCCGGAAGAGCCTTGGAGGAATGTTTCGTGGTGGACGTATTCCGCCCGGCGAGAGAAGATTACAAGTTATTCGATCAATGATCAAAACCAAGGATCGCATATTGGCCACTTCCATACGGTTGTTCAACAAGCACGGTATCACCGCGGTTTCTCTGCGACAGATAGCCGACAGCATGGGAATTAGTCATGGTAACCTGGCCTATCACTACAAAAATAAGTCGGTGATTATCCAGGAGATCTACACGCGGATGGACCAGGAAATGTCCAATGCGGTTTTCCCGGGATTTGAAGAGGCGGACCTATTTCATTGCCATCGATTGTTGCACCGGATTAGCGAATTCCAAAGTCGACACCGGTTTTTCTACATGGACATGCTCGAAATCTCAAGGAGGTTTCCAAAAGTCATCAAGCGATATCGCGAAACCATCCGGATTCGGAGAATCCAAACGGTTCAACTATTCGATGCCTTGATAGCCAAGGGTTTGATCGCCGAAGAACCGGAGATTGGCTTTTATCGTTCACTAAGCCATGCCATTTGGGTGATGTCTACTTTTTGGCTGCAACAAGAGCACATTTTGGGCAAGAACCATCCTGCTATCAAGTCGGGCAGCGACATTAAACACATATGGGAGATCCTCTTTCCTCACTTAACGGAAGACGGGTTGAAGGAATTCCGAAGGCTAAACATCATGCAGGAATCCAATGGCAGGAGTGTCGCTTGAGGACATTGGCATTCGAAACGAACTTCGACCAGGTGATATGGGTTTCATCATTCATCTGCATGGTAAGCTGTACAAGGCAGAATACAACTACGGCATTTCCTTCGAATCTTATGTTGCAAGCGGTTTGCATGAATTTTACACTTCCTACGATCCTGAACTTGACCGGGTTTGGATATGCGAACACCGGGAAAAGATCGTTGGGTTTCTCCTTTTGATGCACCGCAACTCGACAGCCCAACTGCGCTATTTTCTGATCTTACCGGAGTACCGTGGAATTGGATTGGGCAAAAAACTGATGGAGCTCTACATGAGCTTCATGCGGTCCAAATCCTACCGAAGGTCATATTTGTGGACAACCCACGAATTGCAAGCTGCCGCGTCCATTTATCAGCGACATGGATTTCGTTTGACCGAGGAAAAAGACTCCAAAGCATTTGGCAAAGTTTTGAAGGAACAGCGATATGACCTAATTCTCGATTAATTGAAGCCAGGTTTCCACAATCAACTAGACCTTAGACTGGATTGGGCGGATTTGGATGTCTTCGGACATGTCAACAACATTGCTTATTTCCGTTTCGTTCAGAGTTCCAGGATTGCCTTCTTGAATTGCATCAACCTTTTCGATTTCTATGAACAAGAGAACATAGGCCCGATTCTCCTCTCCTGCAAATGCGATTTTAAAAAACCCTTGCAATATCCGGGAAGCATTCGCTGCCATTCGCAGCTGGAATTCCTTGGAAATTCAAGTTTCGGATTGCAACATGAGATCATTGACCTTTCCGACAATGTGATCGCTGCCGAGGCGCACGACGTGATCGTTTTATACGATTTTCAGAAGGGAAAGAGTACCACCATTCCGGATGACCTGCGCTCGCGTTTCGAAGCTGTTTCCGTGGAATGAATTACAGGATTCGAAGAATTCGGAAGTCGGACAATCCATTCCTGGAGCAATTGATCCGTCAGGTCCTGCTTGAAATAGACGGCCCTCAGGCCAGGGGGTTTTACGATGAACTGATGCTGGGAATGCTCAATGAACAATTCAGTCAGGATGGTTCGGCTTACTTCGTGGTACAGGGAGACAAGATTCTTTACGGTGGGATGGGCTATGCCCCCTTGAAACGTGCTCAGAAGGCCATCTGCGAATTGCAGCGCGCATTTCTTCTTCCCGATGCCCGGGGAAGGGGAATAGGGAAGACCCTCCTGGAGAAGTGCATCGAGGAGGCGCAAAAAGATGGCTATCAACAGATGTACCTGGAAACCGCTTCCCACCAAAGGGAAGCCATTGGTCTGTTTCTTAAAATGGGGTTTGAATCTCTTGAGAAACCACTTGGATCTACAGGGCACCAGTTGGTTGACCGCTGGATGTTGATGGACTTGTAAGCGACTAGTGGGTGGGATTACTTCGTGATCCTTGATCCTCTAAGAGAATTGAAAGCCTTGGCACTTCGTGCCGAAGCCCTTTTTCGTTTGGAGCTTCAGTCAAGCGAATAAACTCAGGATTACTTCGTGATCCTTGATCCTCTAAGAGGATTGAAAGCCTTGGCACTTCGTGCCGATGCCTTTTCCCTTTGATGCCTCGCTCAAACGAGTTTGGCTTGACATCCAAGAAAAAAGCCCTGCAGTTTCACCGCAAGGCTTTCTATTATTTTGTCGGGGTGGCAGGATTACTCACCGCCTGATGGCGGCTCATGCTCTCGCTACGCTCGGGTCGAACCAGGTTCTCATCAGTCACCAAATAAAAAAGGCCCTACCTGCGGCAGAACCTTTTTCATTTTGTCGGGGTGGCAGGATTACTCACCGCCTGATGGCGGCTCATGCTCTCGCTACGCTCGGGTCGAACCAGGTTCTCATCAGTCACCAAATAAAAAAGGCCCTACCTGCGGCAGAACCTTTTTCATTTTGTCGGGGTGGCAGGATTACTCACCGCCTGATGGCGGCTCATGCTCTCGCTACGCTCGGGTCGAACCAGGTTCTCATCAGTCACCAAATAAAAAAGGCCCTACCTGCGGCAGAACCTTTTTCATTTTGTCGGGGTGGCAGGATTCGAACCTGCGACCTCCTGCTCCCAAAGCAGGCGCGATAACCGGGCTACGCTACACCCCGAAAATGTTTTTCATCTATTTGTTTGGAAAGGCTAGACAACCTTTGGTCTCGCGCCTGCGCGATTACCGGGTCATGTTTGTCCGCCATCGGCGAGCTACACCCCGTAAATTTGAAGCGGCAAATGTAAAATTATTCCGCACTCTCGAGCTTGGAACTTAAAAATCCATCTCGTAAACGAATCATTAGTTCGTTTAGGTCTTTGATGTCCCTGGTTCCCATATTACCACGTGTATGCAATAGCTCTCTGAATATCGGTTCATCTGCATTCAACCCTTCCAGCAATGCCTGACAATCAGCATTATCCGGGAAAGCTTCAAGTACTCTTTTAGAAGTATGGTAGTTGTAGATCTGGTCGTATATGTTCAAAGTGGTTTCTCTATCACCAGGCCTAACGGCCAGCATTGAAGCGCTCAGATGTAGGCCTTCAAGCCAACCACCTACAATGATCAAGGCAACATATTGCGACCGGTCTTCGTCGTGCAATTGGTTCGTCGCATCCAAATAGGCGTTGGTGAGTAAATTCATCTTGTTGGTACTACTGTCGCTCTCTGCGAGTTGCATCAATACTTCGTTTGAAAAAGCCCCTGTAAGGCCCATATTTTCAGCTAGTTCCGAAATGCGTTTTGCATATTGGATGGCCATTTGCTCCTGACCAAATAGGGATGCATAACTCATGTCTGTACCATAAGCCCCAAGAGCAAGAGCTTCCTTACGTTTAGTTTCGGTTGGAGCGTCCAAAGGCAAAACAAAGGATTCATCGTACTTGTATCCTTTGCTGTAGAGAATATCAAAAAACCGAATTACCTCATCGAGATTCTTTTTGACATGCCGTAGCTCTTCAATAACGATTGCTGTTGCCGTATCGGTTTCAGAATAATCGATTTGAGGTTGGTCCGGTGCGCGACCTCCGGAACAGCTCACGAGAAAAGCGATGAAGAAAAAGAGGAATAACCTTTTCATAGTCTTGTTGGACTCAGTCCAAAGTTTGCGGAGAGAGGGGGATTCGAACCCCCGATACCCTCACGAGTATAACACCTTAGCAGGGTGCCGCTTTCAGCCACTCAGCCACCTCTCCATCGTCTCAGCGAAACGCCCGCTGAACGGGGGCACAAAATTAACATTCAATGCCAAACGCGCAAACTAAAAGCTCCACTTAACCCTTAAAAATATCCCGCTCCCGAGCATGCCAAAGTTGCCGTTGAGAGATCCGAAATAGGATTGCCCGGCAAGCATCAGATCCCATGACTCACTCAGCGAATAGGCGAGGGAAGGCATGGCAAAAACAATGTCTATTCCCTGTGCATAGATCAGTGCAAAGCTTCCGGAGAATAATGGGGTGAACTGGCCACTTGTCTGAGCGAAGTAGGTGAAGCGATTGGGCATCAGGTTTTTGGCGGTCATTGTATTGGAAAACAGGGCAGGGTTGGTGAGTTGACTGACATCCGTGATGCCCGCACTATTGTACAAAGCTGAGGCATTCACGTACATGGAGTTTTTGAAAGTATAATCCACACTGAAGGAGAAATTGACCGATCCTGCCGTATCCAACTGATTATAGGGTTGGAAATACCCCAGTTCTCCTTTGAAACCGGCATTCTTCAAGTTTCCGGCCCAACCAAGGCCCAGTCCTATGTCTTCCATAAACTTAGCACCGATAAGTTGGATGTCGTAGGTTTTGTGATTGAATTCGTACTTGAGTGCAATCACGTCATCCTCGAATTTTTCGGCCTTCTTATACACAAATTCCAGGCTCTTCATATTCTTGAGATAACGGGTGATTTTGATTCCGTCGCTCCCAGGTCTCTCTTCGTAATCGAAGTCGGAGAAATTGTAAACATTAAACAGATCATTGGGATTCCAAACGAGATTTTTCCCCCAGTTTACCCTTTGTCTTCCAATTCTGATATTCCACTTGTCGTCCGTGTAGTCAATCCAAAATCTATCGATCATGGCGTGTAGGAAAAACGCCTCCGATTCGTAGACATTAAATGAGGCATCGACCAATCCCGGGTCGAAGTCAATTGCGGCGGAATAGAATGGGTTTAACTTCTTGGTTTCGCCATAAAAGAAACGTGTTCTGAGTTCCAAACCAGCAGTTAATTTTGGGTTCATATAAACCCTGAAATTCAATCTGTTATGAAGAAAATTATCCTGAATTGCGGAGTCTGCATTCATCACATTGAGGATGTGCATGTCCTTGAGATATCCTCTGATTTCAACGACGTCCTTCCAGGTCTTCTTTTTTGTTTCCTGACCAAAAATCAGGGAAGGTAGAAGTATGAAAAGGAGCAGGTATTTACTCGCGCGTAACATCAGAAATGATCTTGCCGTCTTCAAGGGTTATCACCCTTCTGGCTTTGTCGATGACCCGTTGGTCGTGTGTGGAAAAAACAAAGGTTGTATCCTCCTCCTGATTGAGTTGCAGCATGATGTCGAGAAGGTTTTCCGTAGACTTGGAATCCAGGTTTGCCGTTGGTTCATCGGCCAGGATAAACTGTGGTTTGGAAGCAAGTGCCCTTGCGACAGCAACTCTTTGCTGCTGACCGCCGGAGAGTTCGGTCGGTTTGTTCTTCACCCTGTCAGACAAACCCACCTCATCCAGCAGGGCATTGACGCGCTCATTCCGTTCCCGCCTGCTCTTCTTCTGAAGCAGCATGATAAACTCGGTGTTTTCTTCCGCCGTAAGTACCGGTATGAGATTGTACGATTGAAAAACAAAGCCAATATTGTTCAACCGGAAGTCGATGAGTTGGTTGTCGCTCATTTCCCCTAGTTCGGTTTCACCCACCTTGACACTACCGCTCGTCGGACGATCCAATCCACCGATGATGTTGAGCAGCGTGGTTTTACCAGACCCTGAAGGGCCGACAATCGCGGTGAACTCCCCCTTCTTTATATCCAGGTCAACTCCATTGACGGCATAAACCGGAACGACACCTTCGTCGTAAACCTTCATCAAATTCTTGGTTGTAATAACTGACATGACTATATCTTTCTAATTGCGTTGACGGGTTTTAATCTAAGTGCTTTTAAAGCCGGGTAGATGGCCGCTAAGATGGCCATTACCAGTACCATGATTGTCACATTCACATAACTCACCGGGTCGAGGTAGGGATAAATATGGCTGGAGAATCCGAAGTTCTCATATCCAGCCCCCTCGAGATGAATGCCGGCGTTTCCAAAGTAGGTAACAAATATCCACGACAGGAGTAATCCAAGCGGACCGCCAATCATGCTTAAAAAAACAGTCTCCAGCATGATCATAGCAAACACACGACCCTTGTTCATTCCAATGGCCATGAGCATTCCAAGTTCTCTGACTCGCTCGAGGACTGCCATGAGCATTGTATTAACAATACCGAACAACAGGGCAAGTAGAATGATTCCAACAATGATGTAGAGGTAGATGTCAAACGCTTCAATCATATATCGCATCCCGACAGATAAATCCAGCCACGGGAGGACTTCCAGGTTGGCATATTGTTTTTGATAGTCGGCAGCAACATCTTCTGCAATCTCATGATTGTTGAGCATTACGGCGATCTCATGGTAGCCTGATTCGACGCCCATCAGTGGTCGTAGGTCACCGTCGCGCACGTAAACATTCATGCGATCGATCACATTGTTTCCCGATTGGTAGATGCCCACCACCCGAAAGGCCGCAGCCGTGATCTCACCATCCAAATCCTGAAGGGTAAGCACCATTTTTGATCGAAGCTTGACCTTGTATTTGTCAGCCACCTCCCTGCTGATGAGGATTGGATTCCTTTTAACCCCTTCGAAGTATTCGCCTTCAATAAGGCGTTCGTTCAATTTGGTAACGATGGCCTCATGATCCGGATTGATTCCCAAGACTTTGATTGAACCATTCTGGTTTGCGGAACCAAGCATGGACATAGAAATCAGGCGTTCGCTGGCAGCGACAACATTGGGGTCTTCGGACAATTTTTGAACGATCTCTTCTCCCTCGGCCATGTATTGCCGTACTTCCATTTCATTGCGAAAGGATGGATCGTGAAATTGGAAATGGGAAATCTCCTTTTCTATCACCATGTTCACCTTGGATTTCATCATTCCCTGAACAAATGCTGAGGCAAAGACACCAGCCCATAATCCAAGTCCGATTGAGGCTATCACAACCGAAGTCCTAATACGGCTTCTCCATATATTCCTCCAGGCAATTTTTATCAGCATGGCTCTTTGGTTTTTATTTGAATTGCGTGAGTCATCAACTTCTCATTTCTTCAATGGCATTCACGCTCAGAATCTTCACAAATGGATAAATCGCGATAAACACAGCGATGATTGCGACCACAATGGCCTGCTGAACGAAAATCATTGGGTCGATGGAAAATTGAAGCACGGCTTCGATTCCAAATTCTTCATACATCTTGGCCATTTCCTCACCCTGGGCAAAACGGATTGGGTTGGCCCAGTAGTAATAGGCGATGGGGAATGCTCCAAACATTCCAAGGAAGGCGCCCATAACGGAAATAACCATGACTTCGATGAATACAAGTGTTGACAACTGGATACGCTTCATTCCGATGGCGACTAGCACACCGAATTCGTGACGGCGCTCAGCAAGCATCATGAGCATGGTGCCAAAAATTCCAAATGAGATCACGAGGTAGAGGATAAACATAAAAACATAACCTTCCACCTTGTCCGATTCAATCATCTGGATCAAATCCGGATTCAATTCCACCCAGTCCATTACTTCATACTCTTCACCGAGGCTCTTGGACAGGTTGGCGGCCGCGGCGATCCCATCGTCCCCATCATCCACCTGCAGAATGAGGTTATTGATAAGGCTCCCTGTCCCGTACATGATCTGAGCGTCGGTGAGGTGCATAAAGACCAACTGTTTGCTCAATTCGGGAGATCCAAATTTGACCAGCCCTGACACGGGATACTTTCCCGCAGCTGTCGTTCCGTGATACCCCTGACCAAGAAGCACAAGTGTGTCACCAACACCAACTTTGAGGTAATCGGCCAGGCCCTGGCCAACAAGAATACCTCCCCCTTCCGTAGGGATATAATCACCTTCGAATACTCGATCCTTTAAGCCGTTGAATTTGTCCTCTTTGTCAGGGTCGACTCCAACAACCAATGAGCCTTTTGTTACGTTGTCGGAGGCGGCAAGTGCAAAACTCTCAATCCTGGGTAGATAAGCCTTAACCTTCACTTCCTTAGATAGTTCTTCCTTTAATTCAGGAGTTACCTCAAAGCTGTAGTCGATGGTCTTTTCTTCCCAATATCCCGGAGCATGTATTTGTGCATAGCCTGAAAAGTCTCCTGCAGTTGTAGAGATCATGTTGTCATAGACCCCGTTCTTCACGCTCATCATCAGGGTGGAAAGAATGACAGCAAAGAAGATCGACGCCCATGTAATGGCGGTGCGTCGTTTGTTTCGCCACAAGTTTCTCCAAGCCAGCTTGATCAATAACATAATCCTCTATTTATCGAATGCGCCTCATGTTTTGGGTCGAAAAGAATGATTCCTCCAGTGGTACTTCAAATTCCAAACTGTTGTAGATGAAAATGGTCTTATTGCCAGGCTTTTCCACTGGGATCATTTCCATGTAAGTAGGCATGAGACGGCCACCCATTTCCCGAACCTTGGATCCGCTCATAATGTTGACCAGATAACCATCTTCGTCATAAAGTTCCGAACGTAATTGTAAGTAGTCTTTCTTGTCAATAAACTGGTTGACCTTACCCCATACAACTGCCGCGTCTTCCTTTGGGATCAACTCGATCTTATAGCACGGTCGGCCTTCTATGGTACTATCTCCAACTATTTTGTGGGTATAATCGGTGACAATGGACGACTGCTTGACGAGGTCATCGTTGGTGAAGTCCGTACCCATCCAGCTTTGCATCATCATGGATGGCGGCAACTTGATAGACCTCTCAATAGAAGGCATCCAGTTCCAGACCTCCTTGTCGCGCTTAAGCATGACCGTTCCTTTGTCCTTGGCCGGTGAGAGGATGTAGGTCATGGCAAAATCGGTGCCCAGGGACCATGTTTTCATCTTCATCTCTCTACTCCATTTGGGTCTTACTATCTGGATGGTGATTTCTGCCTTCGAGGAATTTCCTCGCGCTCGTTCCTCTGATTTCGACACAATCTCCTTGGCATCCTGACC
Source organism: Salibacteraceae bacterium (assembly GCA_965267285.1). Lineage (GTDB taxonomy): Bacteria > Bacteroidota > Bacteroidia > Flavobacteriales_G > Salibacteraceae > UBA4419. The sequence continues at coordinate 823,857 of OZ253948.1, forward strand.
AAATAAGAATCCCGGAAGTATAAAGACAATAACTAATCCTAAGCGAATCATTTTAAGAGTTGTTTGAGTTGGTATTTTAATGCGTTTCTGGACTTCTCCAGAGGATAATTTTCAGGATCCAACATGATGTGCATTTGAATTCCATCTAACTGTGCCGAGAGGTGGCGAATCCAAAATTCGGGATCGAGCACTCCTTTGGATTTGAAGTATTGGAGTAGTTTCCCATTAAACTCATTGAGTGGGCCTGAGGCAGCCTCCATAAAAATCGGCGTCACATCTGGCTGCATACTCAAGCTTGCGTATAGCTTCCATTTTTTGTGATCCTTGAGGACAACATCCAAGCTGTAATCGATCCATTTTTCGAAAGTCTCATCGTTGATCGCGTCGATCTCATCCCAATGAAAGTCGCTCATCACATGGTCAAATAAGCCTTGGATGATGGCCCTGAGTACGTCTTCTTTGCTTTCAAAATAATTGTACATCAGGCCCTTACTGATGCCTGCTTTTTGGGCAATCCGGCTAACAGAACTATTGTGGTAGCCCTCTTCTGCAAATAGGTGAATGGCGGCATCGAGGATCTCTTCCCTACGCCCGGTGCGGATTATTTCGTTTTGTTCCTTGGTTCTGGGTGACATTTTTTTGATTGAACGACCGGTCAAAATTAAAATAGAATTTTTAACTGACCAATCGTTCAGCAAATATTTTTTCGAAATTGTTTCGGAAGGTTTAAGTTTGGATGTCAATCTAAATCAAACTTTTATGCTGCGAAATCTACTTACCATTACCTCTTTTATTATTATAGGCGCTTTGAGCCTAAATAACTCGGGCGGAACGCCTGGGGGGCGAACCGGATCTCCAGGAGATGGTGATCAAACTTGCTCCGGCTGCCACGGTGGTACACCATCCGACGAAGACTGGATATCTACGAACATTCCTTCCTCAGGTTATGTTCCGGGAACCACTTACCAAGTAACCCTGGTGGGAGTACATGCCTCCGTCGGGAAATTCGGATTTGAAATCAATGCCGAAGACGATAACGACAATAAGGTTGGGACCTTCGCGGTGATCGATGCCACCAATACAAAAACAGCTGGTTCTTCTATTACACACAACGGTGGAGGAATTTCACCAAGTAACGACAGTTTGGATGTAACTGTGGATTGGACTGCTCCGTCCAGTGGTGTTGGCAATGTTACATTTTATGCTGCGGTAAATGCTACAAACGACGATGGCCAGACATCGGGTGATATCGTTTACAAGGCGAGTCACGCGGTTAGCCAGGATCCTGGATCGCCAACAGGTCTTTACGAATTGGCCGAAAGGAGATCGCTGGTATATCCTAACCCGGCGCACAACGAAGTATTTGTTGGCCAGGGAGTAGTTTCTGTCAAACTATTCTCTCTTAGTGGACAACTGATGCTCGAGTCGAATGAATCGGTGATCCAAATTGATGCGCTGCCTGTCGGTACATACATTGCGGTTATTGAATCAGCGCAAGAAATCAAAACCGAAAAGCTGATATTATTCTGATATAAGCCGGGCATTGCACCAGCCTATGGCGTGTAACTCACGCCTCCATACAAACACATCATAAAGGTCTTCTTCGTTCTGAAATGCTGCGAGGAAGACCTTTTGATTATACACTTCTGAGAACTTGTGGTAAGGGTCCCGTTGATAGAGCAATACTGTATCCGCTGTGCCGTGAGGTAGGGGAATCTTTCTCGCTAGCTTTACCACATACCAGTTCGCCTCGCCTGAAACAGCCCTTCTTCTCAATAGCTTAACCCTCAATGGAAAGAAGTGTTTCAGTCTGTTGCCCAGGTCATAGTCGAGCCTGGATTGATCCAGTTCGAGATGGACGGAAGCTCCAGAATAATCGGGGAGTTGTAAAAGTTGAGGAACGAGAAAATTAAATGGAACCCTTATAGGTGCCAGGTATCCGTGTATGATCTCAAAACGGCTAAAACTGAAGGCGAGGTAGACAATGAAATATCCAAAGTAAATCACATTACCAGCCAAGTCCACGTTGGCATAACTCGCGCCGAGCCACATGGCTTGACCGACGTATTCAAAGGACAAAATGATAAGAAAGGAAACCAGCAGGAAATACTTTACAGGGTCATTGTTGAGTTGGATTCTTGGTGAGTAGTAGTTAGAAATATTGATGGCATTGTTCTTCATTACAAACCAAACATGAACGGAAGCCAGGAAGAAGATGAGGGTCAGCCAACTGAATTGTTTTGCCCAGCCATTGATCAGCCAGAAGTCATAAAACCCGTGACACAGTGAAGCTATTGTTAGAAAAATTAGGAAGATGACAAGCCTGTTCTTCCTCCATTTGACCCGGTTGAGGATCAAACCATAACAAATGGTTGAGGTCCACATCATGTGCCCAACAGAGGCCATAAAAGCTCTTGCGCTGATGTTTTGTAGTTCGTTTGCCTCGATATACCCAATGTTTTCTACAAAGGCAAAACCCAGGGCACTCACTGAGCCGTAAAGGATGAAGTCAAATGGTTCGTCGATTTGCTTTGTCCAGTAGAGCATAATGAACACGGGCAACATTTTGACAAATTCCTCCACCATACCAATGCCAATGAAAGAATACATGAAGTCATTGAAGGGGCTATTATTGAGCGAAAACCCCACGAGGTTGATCATATCCGTAAGCGGATATACCAATTGAATCAAGGCACAACTGGCAGCAAAAGTGAATGCTACCCAATACCACTTCTCTCGCTCAAATACATCTAGTCTCCATATGTAGAAAATCCAGATGAGAGAAATGAGCAATGCCGCCAGGGAGCCGTACCAGTTTAGTCTGTCAATATCCAGATAGACGCCTGTCAACAAATAGGAGACGGGTTCCAAGCTCCACAAAAATGCCTGTCGTCTCAAGTATGGGTGGATGTAGCGATTCTCATCGATGTGGACCAGGGCCTTGAGTCTCTGGTATTCACCTGCAGCGTAGTAGAACAACGACAATTCCCAAAAGCTTTCTCGAGCAGCGTATCCTTTGGCAATGCTATTAAAGAAGTGCGTTTCTGCCGAATCGACTTTCTGAATCACTTTGAAGTAACGGCCCAAAGCATACTCGTAATACTTCAAACTTTTGTCCTGAACTTTATCCAACAGGAACTTACCCGAATCCTCTCTACCTATATTGATGAAATGAAGGCCTTTAAACAAATTGCTTACATCACTTTCTGGCTCCGCATCGTAGCGAAGGAATACACGGGAAGCACTTTCCTTATCCCACCAGGTGTCCGCAGGCCCATACGTTTCACGGAGGTGGTTTCGCATTTGATGAACAAACTGAAAATGATCGTCCATTGCCGTCTCATCCAGGTCCTCGAACCGAAGAATATTGCCGTATTGATAGGATAGCTTTTCGTACTCATGGACCTTGGTATAGTGCTCAATCTTGGCGTAGGGAGAACTGAGATCCGGATCCTTGATCACCTTATTTACCACGTAAAATGATAGACCGCCGATGCCAATAAACGAAAGCAAATACTTTAATGTGCGCTGGTGAAGAAAGAACCTGACATAAGAGAGTCCAGCCCGTTTTTTGGATCGCCGAATCCAGTTATAGATAATGATGATGGCGAGCACATTCAGGATGAGAATGAGGAGCTTATACATCTTCGAGTTCCTTTTCAGGGTATTCTACCCGAACGTGGTAAATACCCTTGAGCATCTTCTTGAAGAGCTCTTTCAGGGCGCTCAAATCCTTGAACGTAATGTCCGAATTCACAAATTGATCCTCCCCGGCCTGGTTATCCACCACAGCATCTACAAGCCGATCTACGTTGGCTTCCGAGTAATCCTGAAGGCTTCTTGAGGCGGCTTCCACAGAATCTGCCATCATGAGAATGGCTGTTTCCTTCGAGAATGGAATCGGTCCTGGATATTGAAAATCGCCGACATTCACGTTCTCCATGCCCTTGTCCTTGACCTCTTGATAGTAGAAGTAGCGGGTTGTTGTGGTTCCGTGGTGGGTCTGAATGAAGTCGATGATCTTCTCCGGCAAATTATGCTTTCTGGCCATTACAACACCATCTGTTACATGTCGAATTATGATCTCAGCACTTTCATGATTTGAAAGTTCATCGTGAGGATTTTGTCCCGCAACCTGGTTCTCAATAAAGTACCTGGGGTCATTCATTTTGCCTATGTCATGGTACAGGGCACCGGTTCGCACCAATAGTGAATCTGCCCCAATGAGCAACGCGCCTGCCTCTCCCAAATTTGCTACCTGAAGCGAATGTTGAAATGTTCCGGGTGCACGAGAATTCAAGGCTCTGAGCAGACGTGCATTGGTATCGGACAATTCGATCAGGGTCACATCGGAAACAAAACGGAATAGCTTTTCGAAAATGAAGATTAGCGGATAAACGAGCAATGTAAGTATGCTACTCACTCCAAACCACTGAAGCTTACTCCAATTGATCCGGGATAGGTCTCCTTCGTGCAGAATAGACAAGCCGGTATAAGTGATGGCATAAACGGTAAAGATGATTACCACCGTGGTCAATAGTTGAGATCGTTTCCTCAGGCTAGCCAGACTGAAGATGGCTGCAATGCCTGTCAATGTTTGCACGAAGACAAATTCAAAGCCATTTGGAGCTAAGAAGCCAATAACAAGGCAGGCAATAACATGTGTGAAGATAGCGAGGCGTGTGTCGAAGAAGGTCCGTATGAGAATTGGTAAAATGCAAAAGGGGAGAATAAACAAATTGAGGTCCTCAAAGACCTGCGGCATTACCGCCAGGAAAATGGTGAGATTGAATACGAGAATGATAAAGAAGAATCGGTTGTTTTCGTTGATCACATCTTTCCTAAAAACCGTGAGGAAAAGAAGGAGTACCAGCAGGCTGGATGTCACGATCAGTGTCTGCCCAATGATCAGGATGAAACTATCCGTTTGGTTCGATCGAAGTTCATATTCCCTTTTAAGCGACAACAACTTTTTGTACAGGTCGTCATTCACCATTTCTCCCTTGTCGACAATCTTGAGGTCCTTCGAAACCTTGCCGAATGTGAGCGAGATGTTAGTGAGCTTTTCCTTTAGCACCAGGTCACTTCTTGTTGCATCAAAAAAGAGATTAGGTTGCAGGTGCGCTCGTAGCAGGTCAGTAAGAAACCTTTTATTTAACTGACTTTTTCTAATTAACTGAATATCAATATAATCAAGAGCGTCGGATATCTTATATACATCTAGTAATTCCTTCTGTTCTGTGTATTCATTTCGGCTGACATTGATGATAAAATCACGTCCTTTCCCCTGTATGCTCTCGTGACTTTCGATGATGCCGCTTGTATAGATTTCCCTCAAAATATTTAGCCCAAAATCGAGCTCCTCTCTGTGGGTGAATTCAGGAAATCCTTCCTCTTCGTTATAGTTCAAACTGTCCCAGGAAGCGACGTAGGCAACTTCAAAATCGTGGATCATCCATTCGGTTAGTGAATCCGCGAAATAGAAGTAAGGAGAATGCTGTACCCTGATCTCTTGCTCTTCTGCCTTGAGCTCTTCTTCCGTCTTGTAAATGGCAAAATCGAAAGGAGCGATCAGTTTTTCATGTAGCCAAGGCATGCCCTTCTGAAATTCGTATTGAAACTTAACTTCTCTTGGGAAGAGTGCAACCAGGAATGCAATGGAAACCACTACTACCAGGCTTTTGAGCCAGAGAAGGGGCGTATCTCTAAGTTCCTTTAGGAGGTCTGACATGTAGCGGTTTGAAGACACTAAAATAAGTGCTTCATCCTGATCGACCTTAACATGGTTAAAGACTTTTAAAGCAATCTGTCAACATTTACCAGAAGGCACAATCGATTACATTTGCATTCTCAAAAATTGGCGAAAACGTCTATCCTAAATATTCAATCATGAGAGAAGTATTCATCGTTTCAGCAGTAAGGACTCCAATGGGGAGTTTCATGGGTTCATTGTCTAGCGTTCCTGCTCCGAGGTTGGGAGCAACGGCGATTAAAGGTGCCTTGTCCAAAGCTGGAATTGACCCTTCGGAGGTGGAGGAGGTCATGATGGGATGTGTGCTTCAGGCAGGACTTGGGCAAGCGCCGGCCAGACAAGCTGCAATGTTTGCTGGAATTTCTGAGAATGTTCCATGTACCACCATCAACAAGGTTTGCGCCTCAGGAATGAAGTCGGTGATGCTCGGAGCACAGTCAATCGCGCTAGGGGACAGGGATTGTGTTGTTGTTGGCGGCATGGAGAATATGTCGAGTGTGCCACATTATATGAATGCCAGAAACTCTACAAAGCTGGGTCCGGTAAGTATGAAGGATGGAATGGTCCTCGATGGCCTTACAGATGTCTACAATGATTACCATATGGGAAATGCGGCCGAGTTGTGCGCCCGGGAATGCAATATTTCACGCGAGGACCAAGATGCTTTTGCAATCGAATCGTATAACCGCAGTGCCAAGTCATGGGAAGAAGGTAGGTTCTCCAATGAGATTGTTCCGGTAGAGGTTCCTCAGCGCAAGGGAGATCCTGTAGTGGTAGCGGAGGACGAAGAATACAAGAATGTCATCATGGACAAAATTCCTAAGCTTCGTCCGGTGTTTGATAAGGAAGGAAGTGTGACCGCTGCAAATGCATCTACCCTAAATGATGGTGCAAGTGCCCTGGTGCTGATGAGCAAGGAAAAAATGGAGTCGCTGGGACTTCAGGCAATTGCAAAGATCCGCTCATACGCGGATGCCGCCCAGAAGCCGGAATGGTTCACCACAGCGCCCGCCAAGGCTGTCCCAATTGCCGTTGCCAAGGCCGGACTGGAGATGAAGGACATCGAGTACTTCGAACTCAACGAAGCATTCTCGGTTGTAGGAATTGCAAATACGCAAATGATGGAACTCGATCCCGAGAGGGTTAATGCCAACGGTGGTGCTGTTTCGCTTGGTCACCCGCTTGGTTCTTCTGGAAGCAGGATAATTGTAACCCTGCTCAATGTTTTGAAGCAGAACGACGCTAAAATTGGCGCTGCCGGTATCTGCAATGGTGGAGGAGGAGCTTCTGCTGTGGTAGTTGAAACACTCTAATATCTTTCCAACCACCTGGAAAGAAAGCAGTCGTACACATGATATTCCTTTGAGTCCGACTCAAATTTCTCATAGAGCATTTCTTTGTCAAGAAGGGCTTCCAGCGAGCGCTTTACACTCGAGCCATTCCCCAATCCATGGGTATGAATGAAGCCGGAAGAGTACACTCTTGACGCCCCGTCTTCCTTTGCGACAGCTCGAACCAGATTCCACTGTGCTTCCGTTAAGAGATTGCGGTATTGATAGAAGACTATTTCCTGCTCTTTGAGTATGCTGTTCAGGATACTTAGTAGGTCTGCTTTGTCTACGGTTTTCAGCTTCGATTGAAAGACCTTGTTTGCTACAAATTGGGTATAGTAGGTGTGAGATTTTGTCCAATTGAGCAGAAACTCCAATGCTTCATCCTCAATTTGTATTCCTCCCGACTCAAGATGCTTCCGGATAAAACGGCTGTATTTTGTTTTGTCAATGGGATTGAGGAAGACGGATTGGGTAGAGGAAAAGAATGGCTGCCCGGGATTGTTGAACATGTCCGCTAGCATATTCCGGTGACTTCCACTAAAGATAAATTGAACATTTTGTAGGCCTTGGATTATCGTTCTCAATACTGCCTCTGTATTGGTCTGTTTGTAAGATCTGATCTGCTGGAATTCGTCGATGGCTACCAGGACATTTACTCCTTGATTGTCGAGAAATGAAAACAGACCCTCCAATGTATGCTTGATCTGCTCTCGCCTGGCCGATTGGAAGGAAACTTCGGGGCTCCCCGTGTAGGGGTCATAGGTTATCACCGGATTGAACTTTCGCAATACATCCATGAATCGCTCAGTTACACTTTTGTTCTTTGGGAATGCCATAAGTATAGACTCGGCCAATTTTTCGGCAAACATTCCCACATTTTGCGTGGCATATATGTCAACGTAAATTCCTTTCCAACCCTTTTTTCGCTTGATTTTTGAAAGTACGTGATGAAGCAACCCGGTCTTCCCCATTCTTCTTATGGAGAGCAGGGTAGTGTTGATGCCATTGAGCGCGTTGTCGATGAGCAATCCCGTCTCTCGCTCCCTATCACAAAAGAAAGAGGCCGAGGTATATCCTTTTAATGCAAACGGATTAACCATACAGCAAATGTAAAAAATATACAAAATGCGAAACGCAAAATGCGAAACGCAAAATGTGAACTAATACCTGATGGCATTTTCAAACAGTGCCTTGCGCTCTGCATTGCCGGCCTTTCTGTACAGGTAATAAAGCTTGCCGTCGTGGATTCTGATCTTTTCGGGGAATGGATAATCTATCTCAAACACCTTGCTGGCTTGGCCCGAAGCAATATCGACTTTATGGAAACTGTGAATTCCACCTTGATGAAATGAAGTGTAGTAGGTATTGGAACGCAGGTCCTGATAGACTTTACGGTCCCAGAGCAGCCGGTTCTGGTACGAAATTTCGGTTTGGTCAATCAGGTCTCCGCTGGGAAGCATGCGCTTGACATACCCTGTGACATGGTCGAAGAGATAAATGGTATCGTTGAAGATAAATACAGGGACATAAACCTCTTTGTAGAAAACGGTCTTGGCAAAGTACTTATCGAATTCTTTGTGAAAATTGGCCCGTATCGGATCCATGCCCGACTCAGGCCCGTAGATTGCCTCCAACCTCGAAATTTCCTCATGCGCCATTTTCAGGCTCACCTCATCGGCCACTGAATAGAATATCTGTTCGTCATCCTTTTCCTTCCAGGTAATGCTAATTATCGTTTCCAACCTTCCCTCATCGGCTGTTTCAAATAGGATGAAATCCGTTCCCTTGGCACGACACGGATTTTTAATACGCCAGGCAAATGACTCGTCGGCTTCTACATAAGTCAGGTCCGACTTTATTTCGTAGGAGAAGTTTTCTCCTACCATGAACATCGCATTGGAGCAGTCTCTAAAAAATGAATAAGCCTTTATGCTCATTACCTTCTCAGATTCGAGAGAGCCATTCATATTCATCTTTCGAACGCGCAGAGTTTTGTTATTGAGCTTTTCCAAGGTGAAGAGTTGGTTATTCCAGATTTCATAATCGAGTAGTGAACCCTGAACAGGGCGGTACAATTCGATGTGCTCCGCTGTCACCTCCACAGGGGTCAGCAATTCGACATTCTGCTCAAGGAGTATATCCAATTGTTGCTCCTTAAAAACGGATATGGTATCGGACCTATATTGGATATGGCTGATGACCAACTCGACGAAGAATGGTTTGTCTCTGAAGTTCACATCCAGTCTGAACCTTCCATACAAATCCGTGCTTGCTCCTATGTGGGTCCCTCGAATACTAACATTCGCATCCGGGATTGGGTTGTTCGTTTGAGCATCGCGTACAACCCCTGATATCCTCTGGGCTTGCCCGTAATAAGACAGGGCCAAAAGCACCAAAAGAACTATGCTAGTTAATCCTTTCATGTGCCCACCCCAGAGCCAATTGTAATTGTTCTTCTCGGTTTAGCTTGCTATTGTCCAGCACCATAGCATCGTCTGCCTTACGCAGTGGGGATTCCTCCCTTGTAGTATCCAAATGGTCGCGTTCCTCAAGGTTTTTGCGGACGATGGCGATATCCACTGCCAGTCCTTTTTGAAGCATTTCCCGGTATCTGCGCTGTACTCTAATTTCCGGATCGGCCTTTACAAAGATTTTGAGCTCAGCTTCGGGGAAAACAACCGTTCCGATATCCCGGCCGTCCATCACCACTCCTTTCTGTCTGCCGATAGCCCGTTGCATCAAAACCATTTTGGTCCTTACCTCCTTGATGGCACTCACAGCACTCACATCTTGAGAAACCTCAATTCCCCTGATCTCTTCCTCTACAAGCTCCCCATTCAGATAGGTACTTGAGGTCTTACTATCCGTATCGAACTGGAATTCAATTTGAACTTCGTCCAATTGAGAAATAAGAGCCGACCTTCCATCCTCCGTCGATACATCGATTGCATTTCTCAGGGCAAACAAGGTAATAGCGCGGTACATAGCACCCGTGTCGATGAATACATATCCCAACTCCTTGGCCATGTCCTTGGCTAGTGTGCTTTTTCCACAGGACGAAAATCCATCGATGGCAATGTTGATCTTACCCATAGGCTTATGATGCACAAAAATAGTGGAATGAAACGGGCTAGCCTTCCTCTGCTTTTGGAGTTCGGCGAACTACAATCTTACTCAGATCGAGGCTCAAACCCAAATGATTTGAACGCCCACCGAGGTGATAAGCAGCCAGAGCATAGGACAGCGAAATCTTTTTGAGTTGTAGTCCAAATCCAAACGAAAACCCGGTTGTACCTGGTGAGCTACTCAGCTTCAAATCCTGCTGTCGCCGGTAGTTATAACCCAACCTCACAACAAACTTGTCGGAAGGAATGAACTCCAGCCCGCCGGTAATATGACGAAACAGATTGTCGACGGTCAGCGAGGACTCCGGTTCGCCCTTTTCATTCAATTCAACAGCGGTTCTCAAGTCCCACTTTTGGAGATTAGAGGCTTCTGCGTAAATTCTGAACGGTGCTTTTGCCACTTTTCTCGACAGAGCAAGCTTTATGTCGAGCGGGGCAGTTCTGTTGCTTTCGAAATAGGAGGCAATTTCACCTCCCAGGTTTTTGACGTTTAGGGCAGCGAAGAAAGAGCTGTCCTTGCCTGTATATACCATGCCCAAATCAGCAGCTGCTCCAACAGAATTGACTTCACCCAACGCTGAATAGATCAGCTTTAGGTTTACGCCAACCGTCAATCTATCCCGAATGTCTCTGCTGTGAAGGAGGTTGAGCGCAAAGTCTCCGGCTGTGAACGACCCTGTTACAACTCCCGTTTCATCAGCTTCGGTGAAACTACCATAGGAAAAGAATCGAAAACCCACACCCAGATTTCCGTGTTTCTGATGGGTTCTGGTATAAACAAAATCCCCATAATTGATACCGGCCATGAATGGACTGTAGTGGAAGTAGAGCTTCTTGTCCATTCTGGAATCCAACAACGCCGGATTCTCGAGTACATTCTGGATATCTCCGTCCTTTTGGCTTATGTAGGACCCTCCCATGGCTACGCTAGCCGGGCCCGAAGGGAGCGACAAGAATGGATACGCGGCATTTCCTCCGATTTGAGCAAAAGACGTCATCGCGATACAAATCGCAGCTATGGTCGAAAGAACTGGTTTCATCTGGCGTTCAATACGGCGAAGATCTCAAATTATTGTTTGTTTTCCCGCCGTATTGGAGCAAATGGCCGCGGTACGTCAAAAGAACCTTATTTTGCAGCGTGTCCAATACACTGGGTAATATTCTGAAACTCACAACCTATGGCGAATCTCATGGTAAGGCCATGGGCGGCATATTGGATGGGTTTCCATCCAATGTTGCAATTGATTATGACCATCTGTTCACTTGGTTGAGCCGAAGAAGGCCCGGACAATCCAAGGTTACTACCCAGCGAGATGAAAAGGATGCTGTAGAATTCCTCAGTGGTTTGCTGGATGGTGTTACCACTGGTGCACCGATTGGATTTCAGATCCAAAATAAGGATCAAAGAAGCGGGGACTATGATTCGCTTAAGGACCTATATAGACCTTCGCACGCCGACATGGTGTACGAAAAGAAGTACGGCATCAGAGATCATCGCGGCTCAGGGCGGGCATCGGCAAGGGAAACAGTCAATTGGGTCGTAGCTGGTGCACTGGCCAACCAGGTAATAGCCGTTAGGGGGATCGCAGTCAATGCATTCGTAAGTGGGGTGGGCTCATTGCAATTGGACTCCGGCGAAAGTATGGATTATGCCAAGCGTTGGAATAATCCAATGAGGTGCCCAGATGTCGATTTGGCCAATCAGATGGAGGAATTGGTTGAAGGTATAAGGAAGGAAGGAGATAGCGTAGGAGGGCGCATCCGTTGTGAAATATCGAACTTACCCGTTGGGCTCGGAGAGCCCGTATTTGATAAGCTGGAAGCCGCTCTTGCCCATGCTATGATGTCCCTCCCCGCGTCAAAGGCGTTCGAAATTGGTAGCGGCGTTGGTGCCAGCTCAATGAAGGGGAGCGAACACAATGACGAGTGGACAAACGACGATGGCAAATTGAAAACAACATCAAATCATTCCGGTGGTGTTCAGGGCGGGATATCCAATGGAATGCCCGTGAATTTTACAGTCCATTTCAAACCCACATCTACGATTTCCAAGGAACAATCAACGGTCACTTCTGGTGGTGAATCCACCGTGTTGAGCGCCAAAGGACGACATGATCCCTGTGTTGTTCCAAGGGCCGTTCCGATAGTGGAAGCCCTGGCATCTTTTGTCATATTGGACCACATGATGCTCGCCAGGCTCATTTGACAATCTTTTCTATTTTGCGCACTCATGGGATTTTTCTCACGGGAACGTACAGTGGCCAAACCGGGCTTTAATCGATGGTTTGTACCCCCAGCCGCCTTGGCTATTCACCTGTGCATTGGTCAGATTTATGCGTATAGCGTGTTTAATGAACCTATGACTAGAATCCTCGGGATCGACTCTTCACTCCCAGAAGATTGGTCTATTACCACTATCGGTTGGATATTCTCTATCGCCCTGTTTTGCCTGGGTGCTTCGGCTGCCGTCTTTGGCAAATGGGTTGAAAGGGTAGGGCCGAGAATGACCATGTTTACAGCCGCCATTTGCTTCGCCGGAGGATTTGTGGTAGCTGCCTTGGGGGTCAAAACGCATCAAATATGGTTGGTCTATCTCGGAAATGGAGTGCTCGGAGGAATAGGCCTGGGGCTCGGATATATTTCACCGGTTTCCACCTTGATCAAGTGGTTTCCTGATAAACCGGGTATGGCCACCGGTATGGCCATCATGGGATTTGGGGGTGGGGCCATGATCGCCTCACCGCTAAGTGTTGAACTGATGCAGGCATTTCAGTCCGAAAATTCAACGGGTGTTGGAGAAGCGTTCCTGGTGCTTGGAGGAATCTACTTCCTCATAATGATGTTTGGCATGTACATCGTTCGTGTTCCTGCGGAGGGATGGTCTCCCAAGGGATTTATTCCAACGACAGAAGAACAAAACGAAATGATTACAACACACCAGGTTGCAGCAGATGAGGCTATCAAAACACCACAATTCTACTTGTTGTTTTTTGTGCTAATGCTCAATGTGACGGCGGGAATTGGAGTTCTCGGACAGGCCTCACTCATGATCCAGGAGATGTTTGGTGATGATGGAGGCATATCTGCTGCCTCGGCGGCAGCATTCGTTGGGTTGCTCAGTCTGTTTAATATGATCGGTCGATTTTTTTGGTCTTCACTCTCGGACCGGATAGGGAGGAAGAAGACTTATAGCACATTCTTTATTTTAGGCGCGCTGCTCTACTTCCTCGTCCCCCAGTTCGGTGCGATGGGAAGCGTAATGCTATTCATCATAGCATTTTGTCTAATCATATCAATGTATGGAGGAGGGTTTGCAACCATACCTGCCTATTTGCGCGATATGTTCGGAACCTATCAGGTAGGTGCCATCCACGGAAGATTGCTTTTGGCCTGGAGTATGGCAGCTATCCTGGGCCCGGTTTTGGTCAATTACATACGGGCTTATCAACTGGAAGAAATGGCTTTGCCTCCTTCGCAGGTCTACAGCACGACCATGTACATCATGGCCGGCTTGCTGATCATAGGTTTTGTTTGCAACCGGCTGATCAAGCCAGTTGATGCCAAGCACCATTTAGCAGACTAACATCAACCTCCGATCGACTTTGCCTCTCTATAACCGTCAATCGCAAAACAGGTGTTGACCACAAACACACTTGCGAACATGATCATGTAGAGATCGGGCATAGGCTCTTGGATTCCAAACTCAACATAGGTGAGTCCTATGGCTCCAAGTGTCCAGAAAATGCCGAGCGCAGTACGCTTACCATTGTAAACGTATCCGAGTCCCATAAAGAAGAAATTTAAGACTGCAGCAATCCAGGGATTTTTCATAATCTGATTTTTAAGCAAGATAGCCCTTTACCCTCGGATCATTGGTTACCAAGCGGTTACCTAAGGTGCTGCTCACCCCAATCAAAAAGGTCGAGGAGAAGTGGTATGGCTGATTTTCCCTCGCTTGTCAATCCATATAGCGTGACCGAATCTCCATTCAAGCCGCGAGTGGTCTTTTCAACCAACTCGAACTCCATGAGTTCTTTAAGATGATGGTTGAGCACTTTATTCGAAAGAAAGTGATCCTCATCGTCGTAACTCACAACTGAGTCCTGAACAAAGTATTTGAGTTGATTGAATCTCAGAGGGCGGTCACGCAATTGATACAATATCGAACCACGCCACTTGCCCCCAAGTACTCTTAAGCTGAGTTCAACCGGACAAACGACATCCCTGTACAACTTTTGCTTCGCAGATGAAATCGTTGCTTCCATCTGACCAAGTTAAGCAAAGACTACGACTGTCTTTTATTGAGATCTACTCCCGCATAAAATCCCAGGTCCTTGTCTAACAGGAGCTTTGTAAAGAAGGCAATCTGCCCGGTGTGGTAGGACAAATGTTCAACGACGTGTACAATCACGCCTATAGACGACAAATGGTAGGCTTGTATATGATGCATTTCTGTCATGGATCGCTCCGGCAGATTTTCAATCACTTCATTTGCCTGTTGTATGCATGTGCCAATTTTTTCGAGCAATTCTTCATTCGCGAGCCCTCCTTCCATTGCAAACTCTTGATCCCGTTGGCGGTCATCCTCTTTAGATCCGAGACCCGCAAGTACGTACTGAGTTATGTTTCCTTCCAGATGAACGATCAGGTTTCCAATGCTATTCGAGGACTCATTTGGTTTGGTCCATACCTGGTCATTGTTGAGCATGCCAACACACCGCTCGATGCGTTCCAGACTCTCACGCATCCGGTAGATACTCTGCTCCTTAAACTCCCGGACGACCATTGCTAGAGGCTCATCAGGTCCTTGAGTTTGACAGCTTGTCGCCTTGAAATCTCAATATCGTCCCCTGTCTTGAGTTTCACCAACAGGCCTCCATTGAACCAGGGCTCAACTGAGTCAACCCATTTGAGGTTGATGATGTGTTTGCGGTTTGCCCGGAAGAAGCTCTTATCGCTTAGGCGCTTATCCAGATTGTTGAGCGATTTGAGGATAAGGGGTTTGTTGCCGTCGAAGAACACCCGCACATAGTTTCCTACAGATTCAAAATGGCTTACATCCCTCAAATGCACAAACCAACATTTCTCTCCATCCTTTAGAAATACCTGATCTTCCTCGTCGAGTACGTCGGGCCGATTGGATTGTTTTCTGTCCTTAAGCGTTTGGCGAACCTTCTCTACTGCCTCCTTTAAGCGATCATCTTCGATGGGCTTCATCAGGTAGTCAAGTGCATTCACCTCAAAGGCCTTCAAGGCATATTCATCGTAGGCCGTTGTAAAGATGACTTCAGGCGAACGGTCCAGTTCCGCCAGGAAGTCGAATCCGGACTTGCCGGGCATTTGGATGTCAAGGAAAATGAGATCAGGGTTTAGTGTATTTACAGCCTCCAGGGCGGCATCGGCATTTTCGAATTCGTCCATGATTTCCAGGTCCTTTACATTTTCCAGCAAGGATCGAAGTTCTTTTCTCGCTAGTCTTTCGTCGTCGATGATGATGGATTTGATCATGATTGTTGGTTTAGTTGGGTAGGTGGAGTTTTGCGACCACCGTTTCGTTTTGTTCGGTTAATTCAAATGTTGCTTCCTCTCCATACAAGATTTTTATCCGCTCACGCGTACTGTTCAGGCCGTATCCTGTTCCTGGTGTGGATCCATTTTTTAAGGAACCGGAATTTTCAATGGAGAGATCCAGGCCCGACTCGCTTTTTGTTACTGTGATCCTGACCAGTCCTCCGGAAGGCAGCTTCGAAATGCCATGTTTGATGGAGTTCTCAACTAAGGTTTGCATGAGCATGGGAGGAATCCTGTCGTTTTCCATTGATTCGGGGACATTCCATTCCACCTGAAGCCGTTCTTCGTACCTGGCCTTTTCTATTTCGAGGTAATCCCTTACCAAAGCTATCTCTTCGCCAATGGTGATGAATTTTTTTCGATCCACCTGCAAGCTGCTCCGTAACAGGTTCGACAATTGGGTGATCGCCCTTTTGGCCTTGGCCGGGTTTTCGTCTACCAGCGCCCGAATACTGTTCATTGCATTGAATATGAAGTGCGGGTTGAGTTGCGAACGAAGCTGTTTGAGCTTCATCTCATTTTCAGCCGCCTGCCATTGCAGGTTGATGATCTCTTCCTTTTTGTAGTTGGTAAAAAAGTGATAGAAAAAGTAGATTACGGACCAGAGAAGGAATAGAATAAACCAGCTACCATAGTCCTGTACAACCAGACCAAATTGGGCCATGGGATTAACTCCCAGCGCGAGGCGAATGATGCTGGCATAGGTCACCTCCAGGAGAAAGGCAAAAAAGATCGAGCCAAGCAGAATTCTAGGAATAATCTGTGCAATCCTCAACCGGAGCCAATTCAATCGCAGCATGGTGTATCGATAGGCATGGGAGAGAAGAATACCCAGTGAAAAGATCGAAAACAGGGTTACCGCCGCGGCAAAATTGAGTTCTTCACCGCTGAGAAAGGTAAAAAGGATGGCTAGCAGGATGTAGGAGGACCACCCAGCCAATTGGCAAATCCAATAAAGACCTTTGCCCTGCATGATTCAAATTTAGGTTAATCAACGAGGAAGCGACGTGCAATCTACATCAGTGGACTACAGGAGCTAGGTTTGGATTACTCCGGCATTAAACGGCTTCTCAATAGGTTTTTTGTCCGCCATCTCAATTCCCATGCTTATCCATTTTCGAGTATCCTCCGGATCGATGATGGCGTCAAGCCAGAGTCTGCTTGCGGCATAGTAAGGAGATGTCTGCTTATCATAGCGATCCATGATCTTTTTGAGCAGCGCTTTTTCTTTGGCTTCAGATATCTCCTCTCCTTTTGCCTTCAGGCCGGCAACTTCAATTTGCACCAATGTCTTGGCTGCCTGCTCTCCGCCCATTACCGCTATTTGAGCCGTGGGCCAACCCACGATGAGTCGTGGATCATAGGCTTTTCCGTTCATGGCATAGTTTCCCGCGCCGTAGCTATTTCCCACGATCACGGTAAACTTAGGCACAACAGAATTGCTTACGGCATTCACCATTTTGGCTCCATCCTTTATGATGCCCGCGTGCTCGCTCCTTGAGCCTACCATAAAGCCTGTGACATCCTGGAGAAAGACCAGGGGTATCTTCTTTTGATTGCAGTTCATCACAAAACGAGCGGCTTTGTCCGCAGAGTCATTGTAAATCACTCCACCTATTTGAATCTCTCCCTTTTTTGTCTTGATCATATTGCGCTGATTGGCAACGATCCCCACCGCCCATCCATCTATGCGTGCGTATGCCGTGACGATCGATTTGCCATATAAGGCTTTGTACTCTTCAAATTCGGAGTCGTCAACAAGGCATCGAATGACTTCCTTCATATCGTAGGGTTTGGCCCTGTTGGCGGGCAAAATGCCATTGATTCGCTCCAAGTCTTCTTTTGGAGAAGCACTTTCACTCCTATTAAAGCCAGCCGATTCCTGGCTGCCAATTTTGTCGACGATGTATCGAATGCGATCAAGGCAATCCTTGTCGTCCTTGGCCTTGTAGTCGGTCACGCCCGAGATCTCATTGTGTGTTGTTGCGCCACCAAGTGTCTCATTGTCAATGTCCTCACCTATGGCCGCCTTCACGAGGTAGGAACCCGCCAGAAAAATGGTTCCGGTTTTTTCTACGATCAGCGCTTCGTCGGACATGATGGGCAGGTAGGCTCCCCCTGCGACGCAAGATCCCATCACCGCTGCGATTTGTGTGATACCCTTGGAAGACATCACCGCGTTGTTTCTAAAAATTCGTCCAAAGTGTTCCTTGTCGGGGAATATCTCGTCCTGCATCGGAAGAAATACACCAGCGCTATCAACGAGGTAGATGATGGGCAGGTTGTTTTCAATGGAAATCTCCTGAGCCCGCAAATTCTTTTTGCCCGTAATTGGGAACCAGGCACCGGCCTTCACCGTAGCGTCATTGGCCACCACGATGCACTGTCTGCCCGAGACATACCCTATCACGACAACCACACCGCCGGCTGGGCAGCCACCATATTCTTCATATTGCTCATAACCTGCGAAGGCACCAATCTCAATGCGCTTACTTTCTTTATCGAGCAAATAGTCGATACGCTCACGAGCGGTCATCTTGCCTTTTTGGTGATGCTTCTCAATCTTGGCTTTGCCACCACCTTCCCTGATTTTGGCCAGTTTTCTATTCATGGCCGAAACCAAAAGTTTCATGGCATCCTCATTTTTGTTGAATTCCAGATCTTGTTTAGCCATCTAGCTACTCTATTGGGTTTCGTTTGCGAATGTCATTCAGCGCGTCGACAAACCTGTCCAGATCACTTATCGAGGTATAAATGTGTGGTGTCACTCGAATGCCGTTCACGTTTTCCTTGCCGATTTGCGTTGTATGGATATTGTAATCACGCTGCAAAATATTCATCAGTCCATCAACACCTTTGAGATTGAAGGTAGACAACGCACAGGAGAAGTTAGGATCTAAAGGGGTAAAGAGCTCAAATCCCTTGATATTCGAAGCCTTATTGATCCAGTACTTTTTGAGAAAATGAAGTCTTTCCATTTTTCTCCTGGAACCGATCATCAGGTGAAAATCCAAGGCCTTTCCAACGGCCAAATCACTTCCTCGGTTGCGCGTCCCCAGGTTTTCGAATTTCCGTATGTCATCCGACTTTGGATCCACAGGTGCAAAGCCTGCCCACAGATCTTTGATCTTATCCTGCTTCACATAAAGCAATCCGGAACCAAATGGAGCGCATAGCCATTTGTGAAGGCTGGAACCCAGATAATCGGCACCTGTGTCGGGAATCAGAAATTCGATTTGGGCAAATGAGTGCGCAGCATCTACAATAACCAATGCACCCTTGCTTCTGGCATAATCGGCAATTCTCTTTGCAGGAAGAATTTGTCCGGTCCAGTTGATCAGGTGTGTGATCAACACCACCTTTGTTCTGGACGAAATCTGGTTGGAATAAGCATTGACGAGGTCTTCCTCATTGTCTGAAGGGAGCTTGAGCTTGACTTCTTTTACGACAATGCCGATGCGCTGTTCAAGTTGCCTCCACGCCTGAACCATATTGGGATAATCGAAATTGGAGATGACTACCTCGTCTCCTTTTTTCAGGTTGAGCCCGTTGATAATGGTATCAAGGCCTTCCGTTGAATTCCTGTTGAAAGCCAATTCATCGGCACCAACTCCAGCAAACTGTGCAACCTTGGATCGAACACCTTCCACTTCCCGTTGCAGGATTCTCCACATATAATAAGAGGGTCCCTGGTTGAACATCTTGTAGTACTCAACAAAGGCTTCCTGAACAATTTTTGGCTGAGGGCTTACACCTCCATTGTTGAGGTTGAGCAGGGCACCGGAGGAGCTGTAATTTCGTGCAACCAGATTCCAAAAATCCTCATTGTCCATTTCGCCATTTGGAAGCTCCGAAGTCAAGGCTTCCAGTGAGTTCAGTGTATCACTCGACAAGGCCAACGTAGCTGTAGACATCAAACCGGCACCAAAAGCCAATGAGAAGGACTTAAGAAATTCGCGTCGATCGGTCATCGGGCTAAATGTAAGACTATTGGCTTAAAATCAGCCTTCGCGCAGTTCCATTTGATCTGCTATTTCGAGGAGGTAGGACCTGGTAGACGGACCTTGACAAAACAAAGCGTCCAGAATGCTCAGATTGGGAAGAAATCCGTTTCGGGATTCAAATACTTGCATATATCTTGGTGTCTGAGCGATTGGCACTTCCTTCGGAGAAATCAACAGGCGATAATCCATATCCTGAGGCAAGTCCTTGTAATCAGTTGTCAAATCGAAGGACAAATCCAGCTTGAGCAGATCGGAGATTAGTTTAACCGAAGCCATGTTCCACTCGATAAGAAGTTTGTGCTCACCTGCGTAGAACGACTCAACCTTGTCCTCATAATACTCAAAGTAGGGGGAACTGCGATAAGCGGAACGAAGGGATTTCAGGTGCAATTGCTTCCAGTCGTGGGCGCCTTGGGCAAAGGCTTGAGACATCGGTGTGTGATTTCGCCTATGAACAGGCACCTGTAACTTGAGAGGGCCATTTGCCCCGGCGATCACACATCTGTTTCGGTAGGTTTGCTTTTTGTAATGTTCGTGAATCTCCAGAGAACTATGCCCTTTGGTCAGGGCAGCGAAATACTCTATTGGTCCAAAAAAGAGAAGGGGAAATGTCAACTATTCAATTGTATTGAAGAACCTGTCCCAGCGGATTTTACCACTAAACCAACCCAATTCCTGGTCTAAGGAAAGCCAGATAAAGGAAGCCTTTCCTACAATGTGATCCTCCGGAACAAAGCCCCAGAATCTCGAGTCCGCCGAATTGTGGCGATTGTCTCCCATCATCCAATAATAGTCCATCTCAAAGGTGTAGCTGTCCGCATTTTGCCCATCGATCACGATCTGGTCGTTGTCGATAGACAGCGCATGCCCTTCATAGATTGTAATAAGTCTTCGGTATATCGGAAGGTTGGCCAATGTCAACTCCACCGTCTCACCTTTCTTTGGAATGATGATGGGGCCGAAGAAGTCTTCTGTCCAGGGAGAGCCCGTAACGTTCGGGAATATCCTGCTGAACACATCCACAGTTCCGGGCCTGTTCAACATAGGACTGATATCGTCGATAGGCTTCCACTTTGAGAGTTTCTTGTACGACTCAAGTGTTAGCGGAATAACATAACCCACAGTGTCCTGGCGTTGTTGAATATCGGAAAGGCTGATACCGAACTCTTCTTTTAAGCGCTTCCGTCTAAGTGGGTCGTTGTTAATCACAACATAGTTCCATTGGAATTCTGGAGGGATATAAGCCGTCTCACCATTCACGTACAGCACACCATTTTCTACACGCAAAGTATCTCCCGGAATTGCTACGCACCGCTTGATGTAATTCTCTCGTTTGTCGATCGGTCTGACGGTTCTGTCAAACCCTTCGTTGACAACCTTGGCGACGGTTTTACCATCCAAGCCCATGCTATAGAGCATTTGGGCAAGGTAATCAATGGCATTTGTCCCGCGTTTATTCTGAGGGATACCATTCCACAAATAGGATTCACCTTCCACATCACCAAAAACCAGCTGATACTCTCTGCGCATTTGATTGAAGCTCTTATTGCTCTGTACCTCCACGCAAACCGTATCTCCTTCAGGATAGTTGAAGACCACTACGTCATTGCGCTCTACCTTACCCAAACCGGGTAGCCGGAAATAAGGTAAGTCCATCCATTCCAAATAGGATTTCACCGAATTGTTGGTGAAGGGCAGCGAGTGATGCGCAAATGGAAATGAAAGAGGTGTTTGTGGAATCTTGGGCCCGTACGCCGCTTTGCTCACAAAAAGAAAGTCTCCAATAAGCAAGGATTTCTCCATCGACGCCGTCGGAATGGTATAAGCTTCCATCACATAAGTCCTGATCAACGAAGCGGCTACGATGGCAAACAAGATGGCATCACGCCATTCCTGCATGGATGTCTTTTTGTACTTGGTACGGTCGATGGGACCTACATACTCCGTCTTGGAATCCATCGCTAGAAGTGGGAAGAATATGAATGGAAGCAATGAATATAGTAGTAGGTCTTTGGATGATCGCTTTCCATAAACGGTGGCCAAATTCGCCGACATGATCATCAGCATCAGCACATTCACTCCAGGAAAAATCAACAGAATGAGGTACCACCACGGACGTTTGGCAACCTTGAGCCAAACGTAGATATTGTAGAAGGGAACGAGGCCTTCCCAGGCTTTTCTACCCGCCAAAGGAAACAACTTGTAGAAGCTGTACATATACGCTCCGACAATGAGCAAATAGATAATCAACTTAATCTCCATTCATAGAAATTTTGACGGGAACGCAAATATATACTTAGGCGTACGCGGTTAACATCCTTTAACCGAACTTTTAAATACCCAATACTTCAGCAAAGGTGTGGACACCGGGGTGGGAGGGAAGCCATTCAGCAGCAAGCACTGCTCCCAGCGCAAATCCTCTGCGGTTTTTTGCTTCATGCCGGATGGTGATATCGTCGATTTCAGAGGAATACGATATCTGGTGGGTACCGGGAACATCGCCTTCTCTCTTGGCTTCGATCGACAAAATATCATCTCCGTTTTCGGTTTCGCTCCAGGATTGTTTTCGTTGGATGTTGTCGAGAATGTCGTTTGCCAAAGTAATGGCTGTTCCAGAAGGAGAATCCACCTTCCTGGTGTGGTGAATCTCTTCCATAGCGACATCGTACAGTTCCTGATCGTTCATGAGCCTGGCAAGCCTTCGATTGATATCGAAGAAGATATTCATACCTACACTAAAATTGCTGGCGTAAAGCAGGCTTCCATTGAGCGAGTCACAATGCTCCCTTATACTATCTAGTTCTTCCATCCATCCGGTGGTTCCCACCACAATCGGGATTCCTGCATTCAGGCAAGCATTGATGTTGGCTATTGCGGTATCGGGTCTGCTGAATTCAATGGCCACGTCGCATTCGCGGATCAATTCTTCCATTTGATCGGCATTTTGCGAAGTGATTGTTGCTCCGATCTTGTGTCCGCGGTCGATCGCGATGGACTCTATTTCTCTCCCCATCTGTCCATATCCTACAAGGGCAATTTTCATTTACTTGATATTGAGTTTTACACTGAGTCCAGCCATCTGCCCATATGGGTGCTGAACAACTCCTGGAGACACCTTGATGGACAAATCCTCACTCACATCGAAAGTTGTGAGGTGGGCATCTACGGCGGCCTCAAGTATCTGAATTACATATACGCCTGCGATAGCAATAATTCCATATTCGCTGCGCTTCCTATAGATCTCCATCTGCTGTTCCAGGTAGGAGGCGGCAAGTGTTCCCTGGTCAGCCAGAGGGTCTTCTACGTCTTGAGCTCCGTAATTGGCTCTGTAACTCTGTTTGTATAGGTTGAATTCGTTTTGACTGATGGTGTAGAAGTAAATACCACCGCCCAGACCTGCATAGACCAGGGGTAACTTCCAATAAGAGCGGTTGTAGACCTGGCCTGCTCCCGGCACTACCGCCGATAGAAGGCTGGCAGTCTTAGGGTTGGGAATCCATTTCTTTTTTGAGGTGTCAGCTTCGGTATTTTGTCCGTATGCGGAGCTCAAAAAAGCCAGAAATGTTGCGATGAGCACGATCCTCATGGATGCAAATTTACCTGTTCCCAACAAGTATGATGCCTTTGGTGATATTGTCGGTGATCAATCCCCGATCAGGCGATCGAGAATCCGGTCAAATTCTTCAGATGTAGAGAAAGGTATCACCACTTTTCCTTTCCCACTCTTAGATTTCTTGATGTCAATCTTTTGTTGGACGGCCAAACAGGCTTTGTTGTATTTCAGTTTTTCGTCGAAGGAGAGATTTGGAGGCACAATATTTCTCTTGCCTCCACCACTTTCGCTGCGCACGAGTGACTCCACATCACGGACGGAAAGAGATTCAGCGATCATCTTCTCGAGTAGGCCCAATTGCATGTTCGGGTCCGGCAGGTTGATAATGGCCCTTGCGTGACCCATGTCAATCTTTCCTTCCCTCAGTGCCAGTTGCACTTCAGGTGGAAGCTTTAGGAGTCTCAGATAGTTGGTGATATTGGACCTCGACTTGCTAACCTTTTGACTGAGTTGTTCTTGGGTAAGGTCGCACTCTTCGATGAGTCTTTGATATCCTATAGCCACTTCAATTGGATCCAGGTTCTCTCGCTGGATGTTTTCCACGATCGCCATCTCCAGCATGGCTTGATCATCGGCTACACGGACATAGGCAGCGATGGATGTCATTCCCGCGGCCTGAGAAGCCCTGAATCGTCTCTCTCCCGAGATGAGTTGGTATCGGCCCTCGTCAATTTTCCTGACCGTGATCGGTTGGATCAGCCCGTGAATTTTGATCGATTCGGCGAGTTCGATCAGCGCATCCCGGTCAAAGTGTTTTCGGGGCTGAAATGGGTTGACATCGATGCTCGATACATCAAGTTCGTGGATACCACCTTGCATCTTCACGTCACCAACGAAGGTGTCGGGGGTGATATCGCTACCGCTATCTTGCAGAAGCGCTCCCAGGCCCCTGCCAAGTGCTTGTTTTTTTTGAGCCATCGAATTAGTTGACTTCTATGATCTTGTCTTCTTCCTTGATGCGCGTCATGTTGTTCTTCTGTAACATTTCGCGGGCAAGGTTGAGGTAGTTGACGGACCCAGTGCTGTTGATGTCGTGAACGAATATAGAAACTCCATGGCTTGGCGCTTCACCGAGTCGGGTGTTTCTGTGGATGATCGTATTGAACACCATTTGCTGGAAGTGCATTTTCACTTCTTCCACTACTTGGTTGGCCAACCTCAAACGTCGATCGTACATGGTCAAAAGCATACCCTCGATCGACAACTCCTTGTTGAGTAGATTCTGAACGATCTTCACCGTGTTGAGCAGTTTGCCCAACCCTTCCATAGCGAAATACTCACACTGAACTGGGATGATGACAGAGTCAGAGGCTGTAAGTGCGTTGAGTGTTACCAATCCTAAGGAGGGGCTACAATCAATGATCACAAAGTCATAGTCATCGCGTACATTTTGCAGGGCCATGCGGAGAATCTTTTCGCGGTTTGGCGTGTTGATCATCTCGATCTCGGCACCAACCAGGTCTATGTGTCCGGGGAGGATGTCCACATTGGGTGATTCGGTCTCCAGGATCACATCCTTAGGGGAGACTTCACTGAGCAAACATTCATAGATGCTAGTCTTGATATTCTTTGGCTCAAACCCAAGGCCAGATGTGGCATTGGCTTGCGGATCCGCGTCGACCACCAGGACCTTTTTCTCAAGCACTCCCAGGGCCGCAGCCAAGTTGATCGCCGTAGTCGTCTTTCCTACTCCTCCTTTTTGATTGGCAACACAGATTACTTTTCCCATAGGTGTCTTTAATTGAATGATTTTGCTGGTCGGCCCTCTAGCGTCTCAAAAGTACCTCTTAAAGGTAGGTCGGGTCCAGGGGGAGGTCTATAATTTATAAGCTTATTTTGCACAGAATTTTGTTGAAAAGCATGGTCACGATTATCAGCGGTTCAAACAGGCCGGAAAACCTTTCGCAGCATTTCGGAATGCACTACAAAAAATGCTTGGATGAACGCTTGGTTTCCAGTCAATTGTTGTCATTGGAGCATCTTCCCAAGGACTTTATTTTTAGGAACTCGGTGTTCGACAGGAGTAACCCGGAGCTGGAGGATATCGTTCAAAAGTTTGTGGAGCCGGCCGAGAAATTCATTGTTATTTCACCGGAATACAACGGTGGATTCACAGGCGTGTTGAAGGCATTTATCGATTCTGTCAAGCCAAGGTATTTTAAGACGAAACCCGTCGCCTTAGTCGGCATTGCCTCAGGTCGTTTTGGGAATGTTCGAGGTTTGGACCAATTGACCAATGTCTTCCATTACCTCAATATGCCGGTGCATCCAACAAAGGTCAATGTAATGAAGGTAGAGCATGTTTTGGATTCAAATCACGAGATTGCCGACCCTCATATTGTGAGGATGATCGATAAGCAGCTTGATGGATTTATAGGATAATTACTCCTTTTGGCCTTCGGTTTCTACACCGAGGTCTTCAAACTGGACGTCTGAAAATTTGTTTTCGAGATTAGACTCGAGCGATTGACCACTTTCCTTATTCAATTCGATGATTTTTTTGAAGGCATCGCTCAATGCGTCGCTAAACTTCTCAAAGTCCTCTTTGTACAGAAAAAGTTTGTGTTTTTGGTAAAAGAAGGTCCCGTCCTCGTTGAAGCGCTTTTTGCTTTCGGTAATGGTCAAATAGTAGTCCTGATTACGCGTAGAGCGTACGTCAAAAAAATAGGTTCTCTTACCGGCCCGGACCGCTTTTTCGTAAATTTCCTCTTGCCGATCTCTCCCTTTCGAATCCTTTTCTTCCATAGTCAAGCTCTGAATCGCCCAGCAGTGTATACAAACTTAATGAAAAAAGCGCTGTACAGATTTTATTTGATGAGCGGCTAGGAAGCCGTTTTGGCTGAGTTTCCCTCTTCGATCAATTGCTTTTGGTAAAGGCTGAAATAATGCCCCTGTTTATTGATCAAATCCTGATGGGTTCCCTGCTCCAGGACCTCGCCATCCTCCATGTAAAGAATCCAGTCGCTATGCTTCACGGACGAGACACGGTGGGAGATGATGATACTTGTTTTGCCCTTCATGATCTCCTGAAGGTTGTTGATGATGATCTCCTCCGTCTCCGTATCAACAGCCGAAAGGCTGTCGTCCAGGATGAGTATCTGTGGATTGTGCATGATGGCCCTGGCCATGGATATACGCTGTTTTTGTCCTCCGGATAAGGTAATTCCTCTTTCACCAACCATGGTGTCAAACCCTTCCGGGAAGGCTATAATATTGTC
The DNA here is from genome assembly GCA_965267285.1 of Salibacteraceae bacterium. GTDB lineage: Bacteria > Bacteroidota > Bacteroidia > Flavobacteriales_G > Salibacteraceae > UBA4419. Next base: position 850,474 of record OZ253948.1, read on the forward strand.
ATAGACATGAGCTTGCCTGGCTACTTCTTCGATTCGCTCATCAGATGCCCGGTCGTCCTGATGACCAAAGGCGATATTGTTTTTTATGCTTTCTGAGAACAAAAATACCTCCTGTGGTACGTAGCCGATACTGCTGCGCAGATCACTTAAATTGAATTCGCGAACCGGTCGACCATCAATGGTGATGCTACCTTGATCGATGTCGTACATACGCGTGATGAGGTTGGCCACCGAAGATTTGCCTGATCCGGTTCTCCCCATGATGGCCAGACTCTTTCCGGGCTTTACCGAGAATGAAACATTCTTCAACGCGTCGAAGTTGGCATTGGGATAGCGAAATGTTACGTTGTTAAATTCAATGTGACCGGAAACGGGTGTGGGGTCCGGATTTTCATTCTTGATTTCGGTTGGAGTCTTGAGGAATTCGTTGATCCTCTCTTGTGAGGCGGCGGCACGCTGTACCAACGATGTTACCCATCCCAATGAAGCAACTGGCCATGTGAGCATATTCACATAAATCACAAACTCCGCGATGTTTCCCAGGCTGATTTGCCCGGCCATGCTCAATCTACCACCTATAAAAATGGTCATGATCGTGCTCAGACCAATTAGCAGGATCATCAGGGGCATGAAAATAGCGTTGACTTTCACCAGCTTCAGTGATTCGTCCTTGTACTTTTCGCATTCCTCTTCAAAGAAGGATTCCTTCAGGTGGTTTTTATTGAATGCTTTCAGAACACGGATTCCCGAAAAACTTTCCTGGGCATAGGTGGATAGTACAGAAAGCTGTCTTTGAACCCGTTCAGAAGATCGATTGATGATGTGGCTCACATAATAGATACCCACACTGAGGATAGGAAGTGGGGTCAACACATATAGTGTCAGTTCGGGATTGATGTTGATCATCGTGATGATCACCAGCAGAAATAGAACGGCCAGGTTGATCGTATACATAATGGCCGGACCGAGATACATGCGCACCCGACTTACATCCTCGCTAATCCTGTTCATGAGGTCACCCGTCTTGTTCACATTGTAAAAACCGAGGTGCAAATCCTGGTATTTGGCGTACACTTCATTTTTTAAGTCGTACTCAATAAACCTCGAAACAATGATAATGGTAAGCCGAACAAAGTATAGAAACAGCCCTTTCATGAAAGACATAATGAGTACCAGTCCTGCAAAGATCATTAGCACAGTAGTGATCGAAGAGAATGTGGATTCCTGGAATGCACTACCATCCATCAGCTTATACACCGTGATATTGTCTACAACAATGTCAAAGGCATTCCTTATGATCTGGACCGGGAAAATTGCAAAGAGATTGGATATTGCGACGAATACAATGCCAATACCCAAGCGCCATTTGTACTTGAGCAGAAACTTATTGAGGTAAGCGAGAGACTTCATCTTTTGCGTGCTGTCTGCCTTAATTAGCTAATTTCGCAGCTCTTTAATCGGCCGGTGCTGAACGGCTGCCAAATTTATGGATTAACCAATCCGAATCTGAACTACGAACAACACCATGGATAGTATAGACACTCTGGATACCGAACTGTTTAATCCGGTTCTTTCGAAAATGGCTCTGAAGGATCATGAACAGATCGTATTCTGCCAAGATAATGCCACGGGACTCAAGGCCATCATTGCTGTTCACAATACCGTACTCGGGCCTGCGCTTGGAGGAACAAGGATGTGGACCTACGAAAATGAGGTTGAAGCATTGAGAGATGTAATGAGGCTTTCAAGAGGAATGACCTACAAGGCCTCCATTTCCGGATTGAACCTCGGAGGAGGAAAAGCCGTGATCATTGGCGACTCCAGGACCATGAAATCCGAAGCGCTAATCCGCCGCTTCGGGAAATTTGTCGACAGTCTCGGAGGAAAGTATATCACAGCCGAAGACGTTGGGATGTCTCCCAAAGACATGGAATACATTCACATGGAAACCGATCATGTTGCGGGTTTGCCGGACTTCCTTGGAGGTGGTGGAGACCCCAGCCCGGTAACCGCCTATGGCGTCTATATGGGTATGAAGGCATCTGCCAAAAAAGTATACGGAAACGATTCCTTGGAAGGCAAGACTGTGATGGTACAGGGCGCAGGACATGTGGGCTACTACCTTGTAGAATACCTGAAAAAGGAAAACGCCAATGTGAAGGTGGCGGACATCTTTGAGGATAGAATCGCCAAGGTTACGAAGTCATTCGACGTTGAAGTTGTCGACCCGGAATTGGTCTACAATGAGGCAATGGACATCTATGCTCCATGTGCCTTGGGAGCCACGGTAAACGACGACACGCTTCCAAAACTTCAGTGCAGTATCATCGCAGGAGCAGCAAACAACCAACTGGCCAACGAGGATATTCATGGACAGTCCGTGAGAGACAAGGGTATGATCTATGCGCCGGACTTTGTGATCAACGCAGGCGGTCTGATCAACTGCTACTCAGAACTCGAAGGCTACAATAGAGATCGAGCCCTTGCGGAGGCCGAAAACATTTACAATACTACCTTGTCCATATTCGATCATTCAGAAAAGAATGGCATCCCAACCTACAAGTCGGCCAACATACTGGCCGAAAAACGGGTGATGGAAATGGCCGATCTCAACAAAAACTGGTAATGCTCAATCGAAGAATACTTCGTATAAAAGTTCTTCAAGCCCTCTACGGATATTTCTCTGGAAGCTATGACGACATGGCCAAAGGAGAAAAGGAAATGAGTAAGAATAACGATCGTGTCTTTCATATCTACCTCTACCTTTTAGATCTCATTCTGGACATTTGGAAAATAGCCGTTCAGGAAATAGATCAGAACAAGCAAAAACGACTCCCGACACAGGAAGACCTGAATCCCAATACTCGATTCATCGACAATGGATTGATTGGGAAACTGGATGATAATGCCGAATTGACCAAGCAACTCGATCAGAACAAGATCAATTGGGTGTCTGAATTTGAGAACAATAGAAAACTCTGGAAACTCATCAAGGAATCGGACGCATATGGTCGATATATGACCGCTGCAGAAACAGATTTTAAAACGGACAAAGAGTTCGTGATCGACATCTTCAAAACATTCATCCTGGAAGACGAACTCAGCTTTCACTATCTGGAAGAGAAAAGTATTTATTGGACAAACGACCATGAAGTTGCGGCGATAGCGGTGACCAAGACACTTTCTTCAATTCAGGAAAAGACTGAGCCCTATCACAATTTCCTGAGCTCGATCTACAAGGACAAAAAGGACGACTTGGAATTTATTCGTACCCTGTATCGACAGACTATCCTAAACAGTGATCGTTATGAGGAACGCATTTCAGAGAAAGCCAAGAATTGGGAGTCAGAAAGGATTGCCTTCATCGACAAGCTTCTCATGAAGATGGCCTTATGCGAATTTGAAAACCTGAACGAAATTCCAACAAAGGTCACCATCAACGAATACATTGAATTGTCCAAGAGTTTTAGCACACGCAACAGCCGCTCATTTGTTAACGGGATTCTCGACAACCTATTGATCGAGATGAAGGCCAACGGCGAAATCACTAAAATTGGAAGGGGATTGATCGAATGAGCCAGCATGTTAACATATTGTCCAGGAACGATTCGGTCATGCTGAGTTTCGTGAATGAACTCAGGGATGTGAACATCCAAAGCGACCCTTTGAGGTTTCGCCGCAATATTGAAAGGATCGGTGAGATCATGGCTTACGAAATCTCAAAAGAACTTCAGTTCGCCGCGGTTGATGTCAAGACTCCCCTCGGAGTTAAAAAATCCAAAGAACTTACAGACTCAGTGGTTTTGGGTGCAATCTTGAGGGCCAGCTTGCCGTTCCATAATGGGATGCTTAACTATTTCGACAGGTCCGAAAATGCATTCCTCGCTGCATTCCGAGAGTCGGACGGACAGGGTGGTGTCCGAACCAACCTGAGTTATGCTGCCACTCCGGATCTTTCGGGCAAAGTTTTGATCCTCTCGGATCCGATGCTGGCTACCGGACAGTCGATGGTCGATTGTTATCGATTGTTGCTCGAATATGGCTCGCCCAAGGAGGTACATTTCGTATCTATAGTTGGAAGTCAGCAGGGGATGGATCACGTCCTGGACAATGTCGAAGACTGCAGCGTTTGGTTAGCAGACTTGGATCCTGAGTTGAACGAAAGATATTACATCATTCCCGGCCTGGGAGATGCCGGGGACCTAGCATATGGAGGTAAGCTTGATTCTGAATGAAGTCATAGAAATACTTGGATGGATGCTCTTTAGCATCGTCAAGTTTGTGGTGGCACCCAGTACCATGGTGGCTGTCGGATATGGCGTAGTTCCGGTCTTGCTCGTCTGTTCACTGGGAGGCCTGGTCGGATTCTACCTCTTTTTCTATGGTGGAGGAAAAATATTTGAGTGGCTTGATACCAGAAAGCGCAGTCGTACAAAGAAGAAAAAGGTTTTTACCAAAAAGAACAAGCTGATAGTAAAGTCTATCAATCGATATGGGCTCGTCGGACTGTGCGTGGTTTCCGGCGTAATTTCCATCCCGCTCACAGGGCTCTTGGCGGCGCGTTATTTCCGGCACCGGCCTGAGACTATATATGTCCTGAGTATGTCCATTGTGCTCTGGGTAACCCTGCTCACCTTCTTTTCACTCGGCTTCAAGTCCATCGTAGCTTGAATGCGATCACCCATATTTTTTTCGACCTCGACCATACCCTTTGGGATTTTGAATCCAATTCGAGGGCTACGATCAGAGAAATCGTTGACCATTTCGACTTAGACATAGAGCCGGATGCATTCATTCCGGTTTATGAGAGAATCAATGGGCACTATTGGGCTGAATACAGACATGGTCGAATTGAAAAGAAAGTGCTTAGAAATATACGATTTGAGAAATCACTTGGGGAGTTTGGTATAACGGATCCCACGCTGGTAGTAGAAATATGTGACTACTATGTTGAGGAAGGCCCCCGGAAGCAGACACTATTCCCAAATGCAGTGGAAGTATTGGAATGGCTTGAAGGGAAATACCAACTCCACCTGATTTCAAATGGATTTAAGGAGGTGCAGGCTATCAAGCTAAAGAGTAGTGGCTTGGACAGATTTTTTCAGAACCCATTCGTTTCTGAGGATGTTGGAGTGAAAAAGCCGCATCCTAAAATATTTGAGTACGCCATGGATCAAACAGGGTCAAAGCCGAATGCGAGTGCCATGGTGGGTGACAATATGGAAGCCGATATTCAAGGCGCGCACAATGTTGGTATGACGACCATACACTTTAATCCTCATAGCGAAGCCCATGAGTTTGTTCCGAATCATGAGATTCGCGATCTGATTGAGTTAAAATCTATCTTTTGATTATTCGATAACAACACCCGAGCAGGACTTGGTATACTGCTTACCGGATTTGTTGTAAGTCATAAGCACTTCATAGGGAGTGCCTGGTGCATGTTCAAAAATCTCCACTGTTTCCCCACAGCGATAGAGATCTCCCACCTTCCAATAGTACCGTATATCATGACATCCATTGCAAATGGTATTCTCGGCGCTTAGCAATACCGACATTGAGTATTTGTATTGATGGATGTTGAGTACATCGCGAATCCTCAAGTCAAAATCAACATCGAAGCTGCGCTCCATGATTTTGCCTGTACGCGACTGAACCTTCATGAGAACCTTGGCCTTGTATAGCCCTCCTTTTTCGTAACAGTACTTTCGATTATTTCCCATAACCTGGGATCCGTCACCCATATACCATTCGTATTCGATCGGTATGCCCAGGGAGTCAGGTCCGCCCAGTTTGAGGTCAACGCAGTAGAGCGAGTCATTACACTCCGTCGTTGGTGTGTTTCGCCTAAGTACCTCCTTTGCGTTGCAGTTGTCCAGAATTTTTTGGAAGAAAATACGATCCATATTTTGACCCTTGTTTCTGTTGGTCATAAACAAACCCAAGCCCGACTTCTCATTGATGACATACCCAAAGTCGTCGAAGACCGAATTGATCGGTGGCGAGAGATGTCGCGGTTTGGCATGACCCACCCGATCCAGGTCGATGGAGTAGATGTCCTGATCACCATATGCACCGAGCCCATCCGAGCTGAAATACAGCCTATTTGAGAGGGAAATAAAGGGATAGATTTCGTCTCCTTCCGTATTGATTTCAGGCCCCAGATTTTGCGGGTTTGTCCAATTTGGAAACCGGTAGACAACCTTGTATAAGTCATACCCACCGTAGCTGTCCCGTAACTGGTTGGAGGCAAAAATCATCACCTTACCGGTTGGAGATATCGCTGGATACTTGATGTTTCTGTTGGTCCTGAAGATTTCCGATTCTTCTAATTCTGTAGCTTTTCCGTCTACGATTGTTGCATAGAAATTCTCGGCCCCGTCATAGTGCACGTCGTGAAGATGTTCGAGGAAGAAATCGGGTAAGATGGCATAGCTCACTTCCTTACCGTCAACAAGTGTTGCGTAACCGAGGTGGTCTTCCTTGTGATTTACACTGTATAGCATGAGGTCCTTGGTTCGGCGATTCATCACCTTTCGGTTTTGCCGGATGATGCGCGTCGTATCCATTCCTTCCGGGTAGATACTACTTAGAATATAGCTCACTTCCTGGCCTTTGATAATGTCGTTCTCCGTGTGGTATCCATAGTCCTGTTCGGGAGTGAGGCATTCTATGTCCTTGGTGCTCAAAAATTTGAGTGAATCCGTACCGAATTTACCGGCAAGTACCTGATCACATGCCTGGATAATTTTGGGCAGGTCCTTGTCGTTTGGATTGAGCAGCAGCTTCTGCTTGGCGTATCGACGGCTTTCGTGTACACGGCCTTGTTGTATGAGTGTGATGCAGTATCCCCAGAAAGAGTGTTGTGCGTTCTGATGAATAGCTTTTTTGTGCCACCTCAACGCACCCTCGTAATCATATTTCTTTCGCTTGATCTCCCCAATGTAGTAGGCCGCCTCTGCATTTCCGTACTTGAAGTAACTCATGTCGAAGTACTTGAAAGCTTTGTCGTAGTCGCGATCGTGGTAGTAGGAGAGACCCTTTTCGAAAGCCTGGTTCTGACCAACTGCACCTAGCCCTATGAGCAATAGCAGAATGAGAAAAAGACCCTTCAGGGGTTTAATCAGCTTCGGGTTCAACATGAAAAATTTGCAGCAGCCCAAATGTAATACAATGATAAAACCACCGAAATTTTTCGCTTCTCGACTTGCTGCATTAATTAGTTAATTTGAATCCGAATGAATGCCGAGATTATAACCATTGGCGATGAGATTCTGATAGGTCAGATCGTGGATACGAATTCGCAATTCATAGCGGATCGCTTGGATCATCACGGCCTTAGAGTTCGAAAAATCCATTCCATTGGCGACGATGCTCAAGACATTGTGACTGCCTTGGATGAGGCACTCAATAATAGCGATGTCGTCATTTTCACCGGTGGCCTTGGCCCAACCAAAGATGACATAACCAAAAAGACCTTGGCGAAGTACTTCGGAGTTGGGATGGTGAGAAGTGAGGAGGTCTACAAGCAAGTGGAGGCGTTGTTTGCTCGTCTAGGCATGGAAGTTCCAGAAGCGAGTTTCAGCCAGGCTGAGATTCCGCAAAATTGCACACCACTCAAAAACAATCACGGTACCGCACCAGGGATGTGGTTTGACCTTGAAAATAAGCAGGTTGTTGTTAGCCTTCCGGGCGTTCCCCATGAAATGAGGGAATTGATGAAGCAATCGGTATTGCCCTTGCTTGAAGAGAAGTACGACCTTCAACACAACGTGCACAAAACGATCCATACCGCCGGTATCGGAGAGTCTTCATTGATGGAGATTATTGGAGCTTGGGAGGATAGTTTGGCTGAGATGCATTTGAAATTGGCCTATTTACCATCTCTTGGACGTGTGAGGTTGAGGCTGTCGGGAAGGTCCCAGGACCGATTGGACCTCGAAACTAAAATTGCTCAAAAGGTTGAGGAGTTGAAGAACCTCATTCCGTCATACATTACTGGCGAGGATGTCTCGGATTTAGCCGAAGAGGTTGGTGTTTTGCTCAAGGGCGCTGGGATGACCGTCAGTACCGCCGAAAGCTGTACCGGGGGTAATATTGCTCATCGGTTGACGTCTATTCCGGGATCCTCCGACTACTACCTCGGAAGCATTGTGGCATACAGCAATGAAGTTAAAATGAGCCAACTTAATGTACCACCAGAGGTATTGAAGGAACACGGAGCGGTAAGCAAACAAACGGTGGAAATGATGGCCATTGGTGCGAAGCGCGCTTTCAAGACGGATTATGCGCTTGCGACCTCAGGAATTGCGGGGCCCACAGGTGGATCGGATGAGAAACCGGTCGGTACCGTTTGGATAGCGTTGGTGGGGCCTGAGGAAGACCTGTGGTCCAAGGAATTTCACTTCGGCAAGCTGCGAAAAGAGAACATTGAAAGGTCTACAACCACTGCCTTAAATCGACTCAGAATTTCATTGAAAAAAGCGCAGGTAACAACTAATTAAATACCTATATTTGCCGCCCGAATTTAGAAGAGATGGCAAACGTTTGTGAAATAACTGGAAAGAGACCCATTGTAGGGAACAATGTGTCACACGCAAACAACAAGACCAAGCGCAGGTTTTATCCAAACCTCCAGGTCAAGAAGTTTTATATTCCGGAGGAGGACCGCTGGGTGACCCTTAAGGTTTCTGCTGCTGGTATCAGGAATATCAACAAAAAAGGAATCACAGCTTGCCTCAAAGAGGCCAGAGCTCAGGGATTTTACAAAGGATAAGACACTAGATCATGGCCAAGAAAGGAAACAGGGTACAGGTAATTCTTGAATGCACAGAGCACAAAGACTCTGGCATGCCTGGTACTTCGCGATACGTTACAACCAAGAATAGAAAGAATACGCCGGATAGGATGGAGATTAAGAAGTACAACCCCATTCTCAAGCGTTACACCATTCACAAAGAGATAAAATAAGAGACCATGGCTAAGAAAACAGTTGCCGGATTGGCAAAAGGTGGTGCAAAAGACTTCACCAGGGTAATCAAGATGGTTAAGTCTGAAAAGACTGGTAGCTATGTCTTCAAAGACGAAGTTGTGGCCAAGGATAAAGTGAAAGACTTCCTCTCAAAATAAGCTTGACGAACAAAAGAATCGGAGCTCCAACACCCTCTGGGAATTGGAGCTTTTTTTTGCTCAAATAGATACCCATGGCACTTTTCGGATTATTCAACAGGGAAAAGAAAAAGAAGCTGGATGAGGGCCTGGAAAAGACACGCGAAGGTGTTTTCTCCAAGCTTTCACGAGCTATAGTTGGTAAGAGCAAGGTCGATGATGAGGTGCTCGACGAACTCGAGGAGGTATTGATAGCTTCAGACGTGGGGGTAGACACTACGGTTCGGATCATCGAAAAAATAGAGGAGAGGGTGGCGCGCGACAAATACATGGGTACCACAGAACTCAACTCCATTCTTCGTGAGGAGATTGCAGACCTGCTTGAAGAAAGTGGCAATGGTGAGGCGGAGGAATTTGATTTGCCTTCCAATGGTGACCCTTATGTGATCATGGTTGTTGGCGTAAATGGTGTGGGTAAAACGACCACTATTGGCAAGTTGGCCAACATGTTTAAAAAGGCTGGGAAGAGTGTGGTGCTCGGAGCTGCAGATACCTTCCGCGCAGCGGCAGTAGACCAATTGAAAATATGGTCCGAAAGGGTAGATGTTCCTATCGTCACCCAGGGCATGGGCGCCGACCCCGCCTCGGTGGCTTACGATACTTTGAGCTCGGCCAAGTCAAAAGGTAGCGATGTAGTCATCATCGATACCGCAGGTCGACTGCACAACAAGGTAAATTTGATGAACGAGCTCACCAAGATCAGGAATGTGATGCAAAAGATAGTGCCCACTGCGCCTCACGAAATCCTACTTGTACTAGACGGATCTACCGGTCAGAATGCCATGGAACAAGCCAAGCAGTTTGTGAAGGCCACGGACGTCAACGCACTCGCCGTTACCAAGCTCGATGGTACGGCCAAAGGCGGCGTGGTCATCGGGATATCCACCCAATTCAAGATTCCGGTGAAATACATCGGAATAGGCGAAGGTTTAGAGGACCTTCAGATATTCAATCGAAAAGAATTTGTCGATAGCCTGTTTAAGGCTTAGATGTCGTGCCTAAATATGGAGTGGCGGATTTTTGCCGCAGCGCGCTCCATGTCGATCAGGCCTTCGATATTCTGAACAGTGTATTTGTCGATGTTGAGAAAGGCCGCAGTTTTCATCACGGCATCTCGCTCTTCCAAGGCGTACTCATCGTCTGCCAACGACATGTTGACCCCATCATAGATCAATGTACTAGACGAATTCAAAGGAAAGTCGCTCCCGATTGAATCAAGAATTTCATTCAGGTTGGCTCTCCGATAATCAAAAGCTTTCCAGTATTCAACGAGTTCGTCTGATGCGCCCACATTGTGCGTCCACACCTCAAGAAACCAGTCCATTTCGGGTTTTGATACCTCGTCATCCGCTCCTGCAATAGCTAGCAACGCCATTCCATATAGTTTCAAGGCGTCTTTGTTCACCTCGCTTACACCATAAATGGCCTTACCTGCAGGATTAAGTTTTACTGTTTCCATGTCTCAAATATATTGATATTAACGCTCAGGACATTTAAAATACCTTTGCGGCACTTCTTACTCCTGAATGAGATTAATGTTGCTTTCAATCGCCCAGTTACGCTTATCCTCGACCAAATGAAGACGAAAACCATTAAGAAAAATCGGGTAAATGTGGTCACCCTGGGCTGCTCGAAAAACGTCTACGATTCGGAGGTGCTGATGGCCCAACTCAACGCCAACAACTTCGACGTGGAGCACGAGGGAGAGAAGTCCGAGTACGACATTGCGATCATCAATACTTGCGGCTTTATTGACAATGCAAAGCAGGAGTCGATTGATACGATTGTACAATATGCCGAAGCCAAAAAGAATGGTCATGTTGACAAACTGTACGTGACCGGCTGTTTGAGCGAGCGTTATGCGGATGACCTACGGGGTGAAATTCCCGAAGTCGATTCATTTTTCGGAACCCGGGATCTTCCGCAATTACTCAAAACCCTCAAGGCGGATTACAAACACGAATTGGTTGGTGAACGTCTGCTTACAACGCCAACCCATTACGCTTACCTGAAGATTGCCGAAGGCTGTGACCGTCCGTGTTCCTTTTGCGCAATACCTCTCATGCGCGGTAAGCACAGGTCCAAACCAATGGAAGAGCTTGTGGTGGAGACCCAAAATCTCGCAGCCAAGGGAGTGAAAGAACTGATACTTATTGCACAAGATCTGACATATTATGGACTGGATCTATACAAGAAAAGGAACCTGGCAGAATTGATTCGCAAACTTTCGGAAGTTGAAGGTATCGAATGGATTCGGCTCCACTATGCCTATCCAGCTGGATTTCCAATGGACGTGCTCGATGAAATGAAGTCAAACCCCAAGGTGTGCAACTACCTGGATATTCCATTGCAGCACGCTTCCGACCGAATGCTCAAGTCCATGCGAAGGGGAATCACCAAAAAGGGTACACATAAGCTTTTGGATGAAATCCGGGAAAAAGTGCCGGGCATTGCGATCCGTACTACCCTTATTTCAGGCTATCCCGGAGAGACTGTCGAGGATTTCGAAGAAATGGTGGAATGGGTCGGTGTGAACGAATTCGACCGATTGGGTGTTTTTCCCTACAGTCATGAGGAAAATACCCATGCCTGCAGCCTGGAAGACGACGTTACGAAGGAAGAAAAGGAAAGGCGAGCGGAGGAGATCATGCAGGTTCAGAGTGAAATATCCAATCGGAAGAATCAGAATCTGGTCGGTAAAACAATGAAGGTGCTCTTTGACAGGGTGGAAGGGGGATATTACGTCGGCCGAACGGAATACGACTCGCCTGAGGTGGACAATGAGGTATTGGTTTCCACCGAGGAAGGTTATGTTCGCGTGGGTGACTTTGCCATGGTAGAAATAGAAGAGGCGGAGCACTATGACTTGTACGGCAAATTGGTGTAATGAAGGTAAGTAGGGTTTCCTGGCAGGATTCGAGGCAGTGGAATGACTTGGTTCAAGCCTACCTCAAGGGCGAGGAGGGCCTAAGGAAGCTTTACAATACCACACCGTCGATGGAGAGCATGGAAGAACTCCTAGACTCGAACAGACTTGAGCCTGAGAAGAGAAAGGACCTTGTACAGGCACTTACTAATCAATATCAATCCATTTCTACCGAGGAAGCCAGCGGTTTAATCAAAAGGCTGGCTAAGCCAAATACGTTTACCGTTACCACCGGCCATCAATTGTGTTTGATGGGTGGGCCGGCTTACTTCTTCTACAAGATCGCTCATTGCATCAGGCTTGCAAGTGACTTGAGGAAGGCGTATCCGGATCACGACTTTATTCCCATCTACTGGATGGCGACAGAGGATCATGACTTTGCCGAAATCAACCACTTTGTGGCTAAGGGCGAGCAAGTTTCATGGAGTAGGGAAGAAGGTGGTGCCGTTGGTCGTATGCAAATGGACGGGATCGAATCCGTTCGAGATAAACTCGATAAACTGACGGGCGGAGACGACAGCAGTTTGGCAGAGTTGTTTGAAGAATGCTATGCTGGTAGCAAGAACCTATCAGAGGCCACCATGAAATTTGTACATCGCATTTTTGGATATAAGCTACTATGTCTCGACGCCGATTCGCAAATGCTCAAGAAGCATTTTGAGGATGTCATGCTCGACGACATGTTACATCAAACTGCCTTTGGCCTTGTCAAGCAATCTATCGAAGGTGTCAAGTCGCTCGGATACAAGAACCAGGTCAATCCGCGGGAGGTCAACCTGTTTTACCTCGAAGAGGGGTACCGAGAAAGAATTGTTGCTGACGGCAATCATTTCAAAACGACCGACGCTCGGTATTCCTGGGAGGAGGAAGATCTGAAATCAGAGGTCGCATCAAATCCCGAACGATTCAGTCCCAATGTAATTCTCAGACCCGTTTACCAGGAATGTATTTTGCCCAACATTGCCTATATCGGGGGTGGGGCGGAGCTTGCTTATTGGTTGTTGCTCAAGCCGGTTTTTGATCATTACGATTTACCCTACCCAACACTCATTCCACGGGTATCGTTCACGCTGCTTTCTCCCCAGGCCATTAAGAAAAGGGATCAGCTTGGATTGGACGACAAGGACCTTTTCCGCGGTTATCCTGAATTGGAGAAACACATTTCGATGGGTGATGGTGACCACAACCTATTTGAGGAAGAAAGACGTTCGATCGAACGAATGGAGGAGAAGGTCAAAGGCAAAATGGAAAAAGAGGATCCAACGTTGCTTGCCTCGGCCGAAGCCCAATTTAAGGGAATCTACAAAGCCTTCGACAAACTGGATCAGAAGGTATATCGCGCCCGCAAGGTCAAAAACCGGATCGCGTTGGACCGACTCGATGCCCTTATGCAAGAAGTAAAGCCTGGTGGGAAGCTCCAGGAAAGGGTTTTGGGTTTTGAGCGAGGAGCGGATCAGTTTGGTATCGAATGGGTTGGTCAATTACCCGAGCACATTGATCCGTTTGGATTTGATATGATTGTTCTGAAGTCCTAGAGTCGGTGCGAGTTTAGCGAGCCGAAGGGTGGTGTAACTCGCGCCAACGTTCATAAGCATGTGCATAAGTAGGATCAATAATTCCGGCTCTCTTCCTTGCCACCTGAGCGATCGTACTATTTTTGCCCATGGAAGAAAATATCCTCATTCTCGACTTCGGATCGCAATACACCCAACTCATTGCCAGAAGGATACGGGAGCTCAACATCTACTGCGAAATACACCCCTACAATGACTTCCCAGCGCCCAATGACGGTTGCAAAGGAGTCATACTTTCCGGTAGTCCTTTCTCCGTAAACGATCCCGATTTTCCGCAGCCCAATCTGGATGATATTAGAACCAAACTTCCATTACTGGGTATCTGCTATGGGGCGCAATACCTTGCCAAAATAGACGGTGGAAATGTGGAACGATCCACCCACCGCGAATACGGTCGCGCAAACCTCACCCATATCGAACACGACTCGGACTTGCTACATGGAGTAGAGCAGGGTTCACAGGTCTGGATGTCGCACGGGGATACGATTCTTGAAAAACCGGCATCACATCATATCATTTGCAGTTCAGAGTCGGTGGAATTTGCAGGATTTAAAGTGGACGGCGAAACAAGCTACGGCATTCAATTTCATCCGGAGGTATACCATAGTACGGATGGGCTTCACATCCTGAGAAATTTTGCCGTTCACATCTGTGGTTGCAGCCAGGACTGGACGCCTGCTCACTTCGCAGAAGAAACCATCGCAAGACTCAAAGAGCAATTGGGAGATGATAAGGTAGTGCTGGGCTTATCAGGTGGAGTTGATAGTTCAGTGGTGGCAGTGCTGCTCAACAGGGCTATTGGCCACAACCTTCACTGCATTTTCGTCAATAACGGATTGCTGCGAAAGCACGAATTCGAACAAGTACTTGAGCAATACGAAGAACTCGATCTCAATGTGACCGGGGTAGATTCTTCGGAACGATTCTACAAAAAGCTCGAAGGGGTCACGGAACCAGAAGCCAAACGAAAGGCCATCGGAAATGAGTTCATCGAAGTGTTTGACGAGGAGGCACACCGGATCCAGGATGTAAAATGGCTTGGGCAGGGCACCATCTACCCCGATGTGATCGAATCGAAATCTGTGAAAGGACCTTCGGCCACCATCAAATCTCATCACAACGTAGGTGGGCTTCCGGACTTTATGAAGCTAAAACTGGTAGAGCCGCTAAATGCCCTTTTCAAGGACGAAGTGAGAAGGGTAGGGAGAGAACTGAACATCCCGGATGAGATCCTCGGAAGGCACCCGTTTCCCGGACCCGGATTGGGAATCAGGATACTCGGAGACATCACCGCGGAAAAGGTACGGACTTTGCAAGAGGTGGATCACATCTTCATCAAGGCACTAAAAGACGAAGGTCTTTACGACGACGTTTGGCAAGCAGGTGCTATCTTGTTGCCAATTCAGTCGGTAGGAGTTATGGGGGACGAAAGAACATACGAGAATGCTGTAGCATTGAGGGCGGTCACATCCACAGATGGAATGACCGCAGATTGGTGCCATCTGCCCTATGAATTCTTGAGTAAGGTGTCCAACAACATCATCAACCAGGTAAGGGGGGTAAACAGGGTTGTGTACGACATAAGCTCCAAGCCCCCCGCTACAATTGAATGGGAATAATTTGAGGTATACACTCACCATATTGGCGATGCTGCTCATTGCCACCACCAGCCGCGCCCAGGAGGCAGTGATAAGCGAAACTATCCGCGAACTGGACGGAAAGAAGTACTACGTCCATGTGGTTGAAAAGGGGAATACCATTTATGGGATTTCAAAGCTATACAACACCGAACTGGAAGACATACTGGAACTCAACCCAACAGCAAAGGAAGGAATCGGAATTGGGCAAGAGCTGCTCATTCCGTTCAAGAAGTCAGTCAAGAAAAAGGCCGATGTGAACGAGCTGAAGATGGATGGAAGTTTCCTGGTTCATACGGTGTCACCCAAAGAGACGATCTACTCTATCTCAAAGAAATATGACATTCCGGCTCCGCAGCTTATCCGCGACAATCCAATCCTGAAAGAGGGCCTTAAGATAGGCCAGGAATTGAGGATCCAAACCACTAGGGAGCGCAGGGTCGACATAGAAATCGAGAAGGTGAAAACGGTCTTTGTGCCAGCGGTACGGGATTCACTGGTGCATCATATAGTAGAGGCAAAGCAGACGCTTTATTCACTGGCCAAGCAGTATAACGTCAATATGGATTCGATCCGAATAGTGAATGGGGGATTGCCCAAAGGATTGCAAACTGGGCAGGTGCTACGCATCCCAAAAATCCGGGAGGATTATATAAGGTTTAAGTACAATCCAAAAGCCGATTCGCTATTCATGGTTAAGAAGCAAAGGGATAGCAACGAAGTGCATCTCTATCTCTTCCTGCCTCTGCATCTGGACCTCAATGATACTTCCTTCACTACGAAGGAAGAGGGTGGGCTGTTTTTCAGGAACCAAATTCATGCAAGGTCCAGGATTGCATTTGAATTCTACGAAGGAGTGCGGCTTGCGGTGGACTCCATTACCAAACTTGGAAAGAAGGTCCACTTGCATGTCTTCGACACTCGCACCAATGACTTTGATTCTACACTTGCCAAAATATCGTTTGTTGATGCTGATATGATCATAGGGCCCTTTTACCGAAGCACATTCGGTAAAGTGAGCCCCCTGGCCAAAAAGTATGGAATACCAATCGTGACACCCGTTCCGCAGTCCAATAAGATTCTGCTCGATAATCCTGTTGTGATTAAGTTAACACCATCTACGGCCTCGGAGGTGCGATACCTTTCAAGACACTATAAGCGGCGTTCTCCATACGTGAATGCGCTGGTGATCAATTCAAACAAATACCAGGATAAGGCGCTAGTGAATATGTTTAGGAGCCTAAACGATTCGTCCTACACTTTCGATACCACCAAGATTGTAGAGATGTACAATATAGACACCACCCGCATCACCGGTATGCTCGACTCCACCATCAACTTCGTGTATGTCCCCAGCACAGACCAGAGCTTTGTAACGCAGTTGGTCAATTCGATTCAAACCTTGACAGAGAACTACGACATCACCGTTTTTGCACCTGGTAAGTGGATGGGCTACGACAACCTGAATCTCGACTACCTCAACGCACTCAATATGCACTTTGCTACACCCTACTTTGTTGACTATTCGGATACCAATGTCACTCAATTCCTGGCTCGGTACAGGGATCGTTATGGAACCGAACCGGGTAAGTACGGCTTTTTAGGGTACGAATTGATCATGCAGTTCACGAAGTTTGAGTCAAACCATCTTATGCAGGAAATCGAAAATATTGACTATCAGGGCATGGTGATCAACTACGATTTCAAGCACTACGACTTCAAGAATGGGTTTGAGAATCAGGGCATGCACCTGATCCGGATCGAGGACTTCGAATACAAGAAGGTCCAATAAAAAAGCCCGGTAGTCCGGGCTTCTTCCATATGATCTTATTAGCAGTTCTTAACCGAAGATAACTTTGGTCTTGTCGTATTCGCCCTGAGCAAGTTTACGATTCACTTCTTCGAAGGCCGTTAATGTCATTTCCACATCTTCCAGCTCGTGAGCTGCAGTAGGAATCAACCTCAACATAATGACGCCTTTTGGTACTACAGGGTAGGTCACCATAGAACAGAAGATTCCAAAATTCTCCCGTAGATCGATGATCACGTTGGCGGCCTCAAATGGCCCTCCCTGAAGGAATACGGGTGTCACACAGGAGTTTGTTACACCAATGTCGAAGCCTCTGTCCTTCAAACCATTTTGCAGAGCATTGGTGATATTCCACAAGTCATTTCTAAATGAGTCGTCATTTCGGAACAATTCGAGACGCTTCAGGTTTCCAATGACCAAGGGCATTGGGAGAGACTTTGCGAAAATCTGCGAGCGCATATTGTATCGAAGAAATTCCACCACGTTTTCTGTGGAGGAGATAAATCCACCGATGCTGGCAAAGGCCTTAGCGAATGTCCCGAAGTATACGTCAACTCCGTCCTGAACCCCTTGTTCCTCACCGGTTCCAGCTCCGGTAGAACCCAATGTCCCTATACCGTGAGCGTCATCGACAAACAATCTGAATTCATACTTGGATTTGAGATCAACAATCTCTTTGAGCAAGCCCTGGTCTCCTGCCATGCCAAAAACACCTTCGGTGATAACGAGGATTCCTCCGTTCGTTTCTGCAGTGATCTTAGAAGCCCGCTCGAGATTCACCTGGAGCTTCTCAATATCGTTATGTGGGAATACGAATCTTTTTCCCTGGTGCATTCTGACTCCATCCAGGATACATGCGTGAGATTCGGAATCGTAAACGATTACATCGTTTCGGTCGACCAAGGCATCGATGGCAGAAGCCATCCCCTGGTATCCATAGTTCACAAGGATGGTATCTTCCTTGCCGACGAATGAAGAGAGCTCTTCTTCGAGTTTTTCGTGCTCGTTGGTGTTCCCGGACATCATACGCGCACCCATAGGATAACTCAGTCCATAATCCGCTGCTGCTTGGGCGTCCGTCTTTCTCACCTCGGAATGGTTGGCCATTCCCAAGTAGTTGTTCAAACTCCAAACAAGCATTTCCTTCCCGCGGAAGGTCATTCTTCGGCCGATTTCCCCAGAAAGCTTTGGAAACATCAGGTATCCATGAGAATATTCGGCGTGCTGACCTAAAGCCCCGCGATTTTGTGCAATCTTTTCAAATATATCCACGTCAAATTCGTTTTTAACCGCGACAAAATTAAGATTATTTGCGCGCTTCAACAGAGCGCAAAATCATTATTTATAAAGGCTATATTTGCCGACCGAAAATCAATGCGTTTTCTAGTATTCATAGGGGTTCTCATCGTTTCGCTGTCGGCTTGTTCGAAGTATCAGAAAGTGCTGAAAAGCACCGACCTTGACTACAAGTACAAGATGGCCAATAGCTACTATGATGAAGGCAAGTATTTGAAAGCGCTCCCTATATACGAAGAGCTTATTGCCATCTATCGCGGGACTTCCAAGGCTGAGGACATTTATTACCGATACGCATTCTGCGAATACTACCTTGGTGATCTCATCCTGGCCAATTACAGATTCGAGAACTTTTCAAGAACTTATCCAAATTCAAAGTACCTCGAAGAATGCGATTACATGGCGGCTTATTGCAGCTATTTGACCTCTCCGAGGTACTCGCTTGACCAGACCAGTACGTATGAGGCCATAGACGAACTAAACCTTTTCATCCAGCGCTACCCGGAGAGTCCCAGGGTGGATTCGTGCAGCGCACTTTTGGATGATTTGCGGATCAAACTCGAAAAGAAGTCGTTCGAAAATTCCAAGCTGTATTTCAAAACACAATACTATCAATCGGCGATTGTTGCCTTCAACAATACCCTCAACGACTTTCCCGATACGGACTATAAGGAGGAGATTTTATACTACCTGTTGCGTGCTCACTACAAGTTGGCGGCCAATTCCGTTGAACTGAAAAAACAAGAGCGCTTTGAGAATACAATCAAAGCTTATATTAAATTTGCAGATTCTTTTCCGGAGAGCCCGAATATGAAGAAGGCCGAAGACCTTTACGAGGTGGCACAGATGGAATTGAAGAAGATCAAAGAAAACTAGGAAATGGATTACAAAAAGAGCCAAGCACCCCTTACAACCGAAACGAGAGACTTGATTGATTTATCATCAGGTGTGGGCAATGTATACGAAGCCGTTGCGATTCTCTCAAAAAGAGCCAACCAAATCCAGCAGGATCTCAAAGAAGAATTGGTGGCCAAATTGGCTGAATTTGCCTCTGCTACGGACAACCTCGAGGAGATCTTCGAGAACAGGGAGCAAATCGAAATCTCCAAATTCTACGAAAGATTGCCAAAGCCAACAGCCATTGCCATCGAAGAACTCGAAGCTGACCAGGTTTACCACAGAATTCCGGAAGCGGAAGAAGAATAGAATGAATGCTTAGCGGAAAGAAAATACTGTTGGGAGTCACTGGCAGTATTGCAGCATATAAATCCGCATTTCTTACAAGATTATTAGTAAAAGCCGGAGCTGAGGTACGCGTTGTGATGACCCCCTCCTCCAAGGACTTTATTGGTGCACTCAGCTTGAGTACCCTCAGCAAGAATCCTGTCGAATGGGAATTTGTCGATGACAAGGAGGCAGGAACTTGGAACAATCATGTTGAGCTTGGGCTTTGGGCGGATTTATTCCTCATTGCCCCCTGCTCGGCCAATACCCTGGCCAAAATGGCGTCTGGCATTTGTGACAACCTGCTGATGGCGGTCTACCTATCGGCAAAGTGTCCGGTAGCATTTGCGCCGGCTATGGATCGGGACATGATCAAGCACAACACCACACAGGAAAACATCCAAAAGTTGGTGGGTAATGGCAATATCCTGATCGAACCGGAATCCGGTGAATTGGCCAGTGGGCTTGAGGGCGAAGGTAGAATGGCGGAACCAGAACAGATTGTAGACGCTATTACAACTTTCTTCAAGCAAGGGCTTTCGCTAAACGGAAAGAAGGTAATGATCACTGCTGGTCCTACCTTCGAACCGATCGATCCGGTTAGGTTCATCGGCAATCGATCTTCAGGAAAAATGGGATATGCGATCGCAAAGCAATGCATTAAGAGAGGGGGGGAAGTAACCCTGGTATCAGGACCGTCCAACCTCGAGCAGCCTTCCGGCCTGGTGGACTTTGTTTCGGTTCAGAGTGCCCAGGACATGTACGATGCCTGCATGCAGCACCGCCATGGAGCTTCACTCATTGTAATGTCAGCCGCCGTGGCCGACTATAGCCCGGACGATGTGAGTGACGTGAAAATGAAGAAAAAAGATGCTGCCCTCCACTTGGACCTGAAGCCAACAAAGGATATTCTCAAGGAGCTTTCTTCCAGTAGAGAAAAGGGCCAAATCATCGTCGGATTTGCACTTGAAACAAACGACGGCCTCGCCAACGCCCAAAAGAAACTGGAAGGCAAGGCCTTGGATGTACTCGTGCTAAATAGCCTTGAAGATAAAGGCAGCGGTTTCGGTGTCGATACCAATAAAGTAACCATTCTGGACAGGGACAATAATCAGGCTGTATACGAGTTGAAGGACAAGTCCGAAGTGGCAAAAGATATCATCGACTATGTTGAAGCACATTTCGATCTTAATTAGTATCCTCTTCCTGTCCATTGTCTCGCCTGGGCAAGAACTTCAGGCCGATGTAGAATTGAACGTCGCCCAGATCAACAATATGGACATGAACCTGGTGGAGACCATGAAACAATCCATCACCGAGTTCATCAATTCAAAAAAATGGACGGGTGATGCCTTCAAGGACCACGAGAAAATCGAATTCTCTATCCTGATCAACCTCGAAGAACGACAAGGAACGGAAAACTATATCGCTACCCTTCAGATCCAAAGTCGGCGCCCGGTATACAACACTGCATACAACACGAGTATGATCAGTTTTCAGGATGCTGATTTTGCCTTTACGTTCTCCCAGTTTGCAAACCTGGAATACTCCGAAACGCAGTTCTTGTCTAACCTGACCTCCGTACTGGCTTTTTATGTATACATGGTCCTGGCCATGGATTACGACTCATTTTCTCTCAAGGGAGGTGACCCGCATCTCCAAAAGGCCCTGAACATTGTAAACAATGCACAGTCTGCCTCATTCGGGGGATGGAAGGCCGACGAGAAAGGAGAGAAGAATAGGTATTGGATCGTGGAGAACCACCTCAACGCAAGATTCGTCGGTTTTCGGGAGTGCCTTTACGAATACCATCGAAATGGATTGGACCTCATGGAATCCAACCCGGAAGAAGCTCGAAAAAACATTCTCGCTTCCCTTGAGAAGTTGCGGCCTGTGTTTCAATATCGACCAAACAATATCAACCTCAGGATTTTCTTCAACGCCAAGCACCAGGAAATTATCAAAATCTTCAAAAAAGCAGACCGAGAGGAGCAGCAAAAGGCTGTTTCTTTACTTTCGAGTATCGACCCCGCCAATTCCAACAAGTACAACGATATCCTGCGGGGCGATTAAGTATGCTCTCACACCTCTACGTCAAGAATTTTGCCCTGATCGACTCTCTAACCGTCGAATTCGGACAAGGATTTAATGCAATTACAGGAGAGACCGGTTCCGGAAAGAGCATCCTTCTCGGGGCATTAGACCTGATCCTTGGTAAAAGGGCCGATATATCAATGGTGCGCCATGACTCCGAAAAGTGTGTCGTAGAAGGTTCCTTCGAAATCGCAGGTTTGGACCTGGAACGATTTTTTGAAGAGAACGAACTCGATTACAGCGCCACTTGCATTGTACGTAGAGAGGTTCACATAAATGGAAGATCACGGGCATTTGTGAACGATACTCCGTGCTCGGTTTCAACACTAAATGAGCTTGCTTCTGAGCTGATTAATGTCCATTCCCAAAATGACACCATCAGTCTAAATGATCCAACTTTTCAGCTGAAGATGCTCGACGCCTTTGCGGAATGTACTTCACTTCGAGAGCTATACTCAAGCAAATTCAAAACATACCACGAAAACAGAAAGGCATTGGCCAGCCTTGAATCCCGCTTGGCTAGTGAGACGCTCGATCGAGATTTCTGGACATTTCAGCTTAACGAGTTGGAAGAAGCAGGTCTGGAGTCTCTGAAGGGTGAGGATGTCGAATCGGAACTCAAACTACTGGAAAGTGCAGAAGAGGTCAAATCCGTGCTCTACCAGGCCGAAGGTGAGCTGTCCGGTCACGAGAGAAACATTGTTTCAGATTTGAGGAGAATGGCATCTGCGTTGTCTAAGATTTCGGGTATGGATAAAAACCTCGATTCGTTTGAGCAAAGGTTGAATCAGGCTTTGCTCGAACTAGAAGATCTGGCCCGGGAGATGGAGCGATTTAACAGTAACGTGGCATACGATGAGGATCGAATTCGAATGCTTCGGGACAAACTCGATGCGCTCAATTCACTTTTCCACAAACACCAAAAGTCTTCCCTTGTTGAATTACTGGAAGTTCGCAACGAGTTGCAACGGAAGCTGGACTCTGTTGCAACTAGTGATGAGGAAATTCAGGTGCTGAAAAAGCAAATTGTGGAGGAGGAAGTTGAGTTGAATTCACTCGCAAATGAACTCAGCGAAAAAAGGATGAAGGCGAAGGCAGGATTGGAATATTCAGTAACCGAAGTCCTCTCAAACCTAAAATTGGAGGATGCCAGATTCGAAGTGAATCTTGATTTGAAAAAGGACCTTGGGGTCTTCGGGAAAAATGAGGTGCAATACCTGTTTGACGCCAACAATACCGGCAAGATGGCCTCCATAGCGAAGACTGCAAGTGGTGGAGAACGTTCACGTATCATGCTCGCGCTACGGAGTGTCCTGGCCAAATTGACCTCGTTGCCGACCATGGTATATGACGAAATTGATGCAGGAGTATCCGGCGAAGTAGCCCATCGGGTTGGTGAGACTATGCTTAATGCCTCTGAATCAAGTCAGCTTATTTGCATTACTCACCTACCGCAGATAGCGGCGAAGGCGAGTACGCATTTCGAAGTATTGAAGCAAAACGGAGAGACCAGGATCAAATCCCTGAATGAAGAGGAGCAGTTGGAGGAATTGGCTAAAATGCTAAGCGGAAGTGAAGCTACGGTGGAGGCCCGATCCAACGCAAAAGTCCTGAAATACGGGGCATAGTATCGCGCCAAAATTCTATTTTTGGCCAACTCCGAATCAACAATTTATCGCGATGTCTAGTAAGATTTTAGAAGGAAAGAAGGGAATCATTTTTGGCGCGCTCGATCCCAATTCCATTGCCTGGAAAGTGGCTGAAAAAGCAAGAGATGCTGGCGCCACATTTACCCTGACCAATGCACCGATCGCTATGCGAATGGGTGCCATTAATGATCTGGCTGCTGCCTGCAATGCAGAGATCATTCCGGCAGATGCTACATCCGAAGAGGATTTGGAGAACCTGTTTACAAAGTCGGTAGAGATTCTTGGTGGTCCGGTAGATTTTGTCCTTCACTCGATCGGGATGTCTCCCAATGTGAGAAAGAAAAGAGAATACAATGACCTCAACTACGACTACTATCACAAGACCATGGATGTGAGTGCGATGAGCTTGCACAAAGTGCTACAGGTCGCAATGAAGCAAGACGCCATTGCCGATTGGGGGAGCGTGATTGCCCTCACCTATATCGCTGCGCAGCGTGTATTTCCGGATTATAGCGACATGGCCGATGCCAAATCCATGCTGGAAAGTATTGCCCGGAGCTTTGGGTATCATTACGGAAAGGCCAAGAATGTTCGTATCAATACCATCTCTCAATCTCCCACACCTACAACTGCTGGTACCGGCGTGAAGGGATTTGATGCCTTCATCAACTACGCCGACAAATTATCTCCACTTGGTAACGCTACGGCTGAAGATTGTGCCAACTATTGCATCGCCATGTTCTCCGATCTCACGAAGATGGTCACTATGCAAAACCTCTTTCACGACGGTGGGTTCTCAAGTACCGGTGTGAGCAAGGAAGTAATGGACAAGATGATGGAGTAGGGTGTATTCCCGCCTCCTTCAGTACCTCAAGTACCGTTTAAGGGCCAGGACCCTTCACGGGACACATTCCCCTTTCGTTTATGAATTTGCTGAGCGAGTGCTATACAACGAGCATCAGTTGTATGCCTATTCTTTGGTTGAAAACCTCCGGGCGCAACTACTCCGGGACAGTTCGTCCATTGAGATAGAAGACCACGGTGCCGGTTCGAGGATTTCAGGAAAATCGAGGAGGACGATCAAGTCCATTGCAATGCAGGCTTCTTCCAATAAGAAGTACGGCCAATTATTGCATCGCATATCGTGGTTCTACAGGCCCAAAAGAATTCTCGAATTGGGTACAAACCTTGGCCTGGGCACTGCATACCTCGCCATGGGTAGTCCCAAGGCAAAGGTGACAACGATCGAAGGAGATCCCGAACTGGTGCTCATTTCAAGGAAGAATATGGAAAGCCTGGGGCTGGAAAGTGTGGAGGTAGTTCAGGGAATTTTTTCTGAAGTATTACCGAGGTACGGGGACGGAACATTTAACTTGATCTTTATTGATGGCCACCACGATCGAGAGGCGACGATAGAATATTTCAACTTATTGATAGATTCACTTGAAGATGGGGGAGTGATCATTTTCGATGACATCAATTGGTCATCCGGAATGGCATCGGCATGGGAAGATATTATTCCAAATCCTAAAATTCAGGTGTCCATCGATCTATTTAGGATGGGATTGGTTTGGAAGAGGCCGGGGCAGAAAAAGGAGCACTTTGTGCTTCGATTCTAGCCGTCTTTTGTGGCAGGTTTTTTCAGATCGTTTTTATAGACAATGGTGCGATAGGGAAATGGTATCTCAACCCCTTCCTGCTCAAATCGTTTCTTGATTTCCCTATTGATATCGCTGTGCATTTCCCTTGCCTGAAGCGGATCCTTAGTCCAGACAAATGCACGTAGTTTAAGCGAGAAATCACCAAATTCATAGAGGCGAACAATTACCTTGGGCGTGCCTTTTTGCTTTTCTTCAGCCGTTCGAACATCGATGCAAAGCGGGTGATTTTCGGCAATGTCCCTCATGATGCCGATAGCCAAATCAACATCACTGTCGTAGCTGATGCCCACCTCTATGAATCTGCACACCTTAGCGTCGTCAATGCTGTCGTTGATCACCGTTTGTGCACTGATGTTTGAGTTGGGGATTATGATTCTCTTGTTTTCAAAGCTGATGATGACTGTATGCCTCAGCGTTATGTCTTCTACGATCCCATACTCTTCCGGTCCAACCCGGATCAAGTCTCCAACGCGAAATGGTTTGTACAGTACGATGAAGATTCCACTCACTATATTGGAGAAGGCTTGCTGGGCGGCAAACCCAATGATGGCAACAAGGATACCTGCACCTGCAAAAAGGGTTATGGCGAGCGTCTTTAATTTCGGAATGGTATAGACGATCGTTGCCAGAGCAAATATCCAGATGATAAAGGATGCAGCATTCTTAAAAAACTTGTAACGGGTGGGATCGACATCAAGTTTGTCCGTTGCGGTGTTCATGAACTTGTCGATAGCCCATCGCACTGCTCGGGTGAGAATGAGTGCGCCAATGATGACAATTGCCACAAACAGCCATGTACCATAGCTGATGTTGATACTCTTAAACCACTCTATCATAAGAATGGTAAATGTAACGTATTGGGGAGCGAACTACAACTGGTTCGCCGCTTGAGGTTAATGCAATTGCTCCTCGGCCATTTTGGCTGCTTCCTTCTCGTATCGATCGATGAAATCGCCGAGTTGTTCCACGCCCAATCGTTTCGCAATGATCTCCTTGTTTTGGTCAAGGACATAAACAACAGGAGTAGAGTATATGTCGTAGATACTTCTGAAATTGAGACTGTTGAGCGTTGTCCGTTGGATATACTTCGCCGCATTTTTATTGATTTCCGGCGTGTCGGAAACGTTGATCCAATTGAGTTTTTTGTCCTTAATGAACTTAACCCACTCCTTGTTCTCAAGCTCGGTTCCTACGGCAAACACCTCAACGTTTTTCCCTTTAGCCTCTTCATTGTACCACTTCCTCAGTTTTGGCGTAGCCTTCTTACAATGGCCACAACCTGAATCCCAGAAATATAGAATGGTGAACTTAGCATTTGTCTTGTGCAGGTTGTACCAGGCCCCGCTTTCGCCATTGGTATCGGGAAGGATGATATTTGGGGCTACCTTGCCAAGAAGGAGTGGCCTTAGTGCATCAGCCCTTTCGTTCACCTTGTCAATCTTGGTGGAATCCATCCAATAAACCTTCTCGTAGTCGTAATAGTTGTCCGCCATATGAACGAAGACCGCATCCATACCCATAACCTTAGATTTCTCATAGTGGTTGGTAGTCCAATGAACCACGTATTTGAATGTCTCGGTATTGCCCTTGGTTCGCTTAACCAAAGCGTCGGCTTCCTTTGTGATCGAATCGGGAATTTGAACAACCAACTTGGTCAAATAGTATTCGAGCTTTCTGTGAAATACCGGTGATCTGAGCAGTCGGTCATCACTGAAATCAAAACCTTGCAAGTACTGCGCTTTGAAGATCCTGAATTTGGCCTGTTCTTCTGTTTCGCCCTCTCTTGGTTCGATCTTTTCCGGCATTACCGGGTCCGCTGAAGCCTTGAGTATTTTGGAGATCAGTAAGCCTTCATTATCAGCGATAAATCTCTCCTTAAAGGCATTTACCTCATCGTTGATAACTTCGACCTTCTTTTTGTAGACCTCTACACTGTCTTCTTTCCCACTATTCTCAAAGGCCTTCATCTTATCGCTGAGCATTTGGGCCATCATTCCCTTTTCGCCGATGTAATTTTGGTAGTTGAAGAAAGCTTCATTTTCCGGTGAACCCTTCACCTTCATGGTCTTCATGAAGTTGCCCCTGGTAGTGCTGACTTCAAAGGCGTTTTCGGTGCCGGAAATAACAAATTCGAAATAGCTCTTTTTGTCAGGCATCACCATCAGGTAAACACCTCCCGGGATTTCCTTGCCTTCAAAGACAAAATTTCCCTTGCTGTCCACTTCCGCGGTATCCTTGTAGTATTGCTTCTTGCCATAGTAGTTGGCAAGGAATACGATAGTGTCCTTCAAACCATCAACCTGGAATTTGAATTTGTAGTCTTTCGCCTGGGAATTTGCCGAATTAGAAATGCCCAAAAAGAAGAAGCACAGGGCAATGAGAAATGTGATTTTTTTCATAGAGATTGGTTGCGCAATTATATGAATCTATCAAATGTCTTTCCACAAAATATACCGTTCAATGTCCTTAACATAACTTTAACAGCGCGGCTTTCGTAGCAGAACCGTTTGGCTGTTATCTTTAAAGATATGATGAAGCAAAAGAGATTTTTTATTGGTGTTCTTTTTTTGATGACCGTCGTGGCGGTGTTTTCCGGGTGTCGTACCAAGGGATGTCTGGATCCTAATGCATTAAACTACGATCCGGAAGCCAGGGTTTATGACGGTAACTGTGAATATCCCGATCCGAGTACTCAAATCGTAGTCCGGGTTTCCATGGAAAGCAACGGGGAGGTGGTGAAGATTGATGACGAATTCGTTAGCCCTGGAATCAACAAATTAAAGATCACCAATTTCAAATTCTACTTGTCGAATTTCGAAGCGACATCTTCCGGTGGAGGATCACAGAGTCTTTCCAGTGTCGCTCTTTTTGATATGGATTCGAATGCCGTTGAATCGGCCAACGCCAACAAATTCTACAATGTTGCAGCCATGGAGGTTCCTTCCGGAACTTATACATCTCTTGACTTTGATCTTGGGATTAATCAAGATGAAAACGAAACCCTTCCTTCAGATTACGACTTGGGCCACCCTCTGAGCGACGAGACAATGTGGTGGGGATGGGCCGCACAAAGGAAGTTTGTGGAAATTGACGGTGTGTACGACATCGATGGAGATGGAGTGCTCGAAGTAGACGACAGGTCGATCTTCTTCCACACCGGAACGGCCGCCTTGTTTAAGAATGTTAGTCCAATATCCGTTGACGTCACCCTGGCTGAAAATCAGAAACAGTATGTCGACTTGATCATCGACCTGGACGTGCTGTTCACTCAACTCGATCTCACACAACGATTCCAGACGCATACGACCGGCGATTCGACCACTGTCGCGATTGCTGACGAGTTTAATGCAGCACTGGCTACTTCATTCCGTATAGACTAAGGTTTAACCGCTGCGAACGCTGCGGTTCAATAAAAATTGAAGGTTCCGTTTCACTATCTTGCCTGACATGAAGAAGTTAATCCTCCTGATTGCGCTGGCTCCCGTGGCCCTTAGCGCGCAAATTACCCTTGATTCAACGACCATTGAAATGAATGTTGTGGCCGAAAATCTCAAAGTGCCTTGGGAAATCCTGTGGGGTCCGAATGATCATATTTGGGTTACCGAACGCGATGGACTTGTAAAGAGGGTGGATCCCACCAGTGGCAGTGCCGTTACAGTTGCGGACATCGACGACGTTGCCCAATGGGGGGAAGGAGGGCTGCTGGGAATGGTACTTCACCCGGATTTTTCGGTGAGCCCATATGTGTACCTGGTCTATAATTTCTCTGCCGGCGCGTTCACTTTAAAGGAGAGGTTGGTTCGTTATACCTACGACAACGACAGCTTGATTTCTCCGCTGATTTTACTCGATAGCCTTCCAGGCGCCAACAACCACAACGGATCGAGGTTGCTTATTCACGAAGGCAAACTCTATATGACTACAGGCGATTACATCAATACGGCGTCGTCGCAAGATTTGTCGGATTTGGGAGGAAAAACCCTTAGGATGAACCTCGATGGTTCGATTCCTTCTGACAATCCAATTCCCGGATCACTGATTTGGTCATGGGGTCATCGAAATGCACAAGGTTTGATTGTCGGGACCAATGGCATCATGTATAGTTCGGAACATGGTCCACAAAACGATGATGAGTTGAACATCATTATTAAAGGCGCTAATTACGGCTGGCCCAACGTTCATGGTTTCTGCGACCAGGCTTGGGAAATGGGCTTTTGCAATGACTCGAATGTCGTGGAACCTATCGAGGCTTGGACCCCTACATTGGCGGTATGTGGAATAGACTTTTATGATTCAGATGCCATTCCCGAGTGGCGCAACTCAGTTTTGCTGGCGAACCTTAAGGAAGATGATCTCAGGATACTTCATTTGAATTCGCAAGGAGATGCCATCGACTCGGAAGAGGTCTTTTTTAATAATGATTACGGCAGGCTTCGTGATGTTTGTGTGGACCCTCAAGGCAATATCTATATCGCGACAAGCAACAGGGATGGTCGGGGAAATGGCGGCTTCCCAGTGGTGGAAGACGATCGGATCATCAAGATTAGTAATGTTGCTGTTGGGCTTCAGGAAATTGGCGATCAAGCTTTTTCCGTGTACCCAAATCCGGCCTCTGAGACCCTGAATATCGAATTGCCAAATACCATTGTAAAAGGATCTGTGAGCATACTTGACATTTCGGGAAGAGTCTTGCCTGGCTCCAAAACTTTCGGAGTTCAACATGGAGCATTTAGCCTTGACATTTCCTCGCTATCCTCGGGAACTTACTTGATCGAGATTGAAAGTGAAACTTATATTAAGCAAAGTAGATTCGTTAAGAAATAGAAACCAAGCGCGGCGATTTAACTTGCCTGAACTACTTTCTGCCGAGAAGCTTTTCCAATTCAAACATCTCATCCCTCAAGCGGGCGGCTTCGATGAAGTCCAGCGCTTTGGCGGCCGTTTCCATTTCCTTTTTGAGGCCGGTTATTTGATCCCTCAACTCGTCCTTGCTGTAGTACTTCGCTCGGTCTTCTGCAGCCACAGCAGCATCCGGTTGTTGCTTCACTTTTACTTCGCGATGACCGGCAACACTCGTTTGCTGCAAAATTTTCTCCCTCGATTTGTTTAACGCCTTTGGCTGAACGTTGTGATCCTCGTTGTATTTGAGTTGCTTTTCTCTACGACGGTTTGTTTCGTCGATAGTTTCTTGCATAGAATCCGTGATCTTGTCAGCGTACAAGATTGCTTTGCCTTCCAGGTGCCTTGCAGCTCGGCCAACGGTTTGCGTTAATGATACCGAAGACCTAAGGAATCCCTCTTTGTCCGCATCCATGATGGCGACCAGGCTAACTTCCGGCAAGTCCAAACCTTCCCTGAGAAGATTGATGCCTATGAGCACATCAAACATTCCGAGTCTTAGATTGCGCAAAATCTCTACCCGTTCCAAGGTGTCGATGTCGGAGTGGATGTATTGACACCGGAACCCCAGCTTCGACATATATTTCGATAGTTCCTCAGCCATTCGCTTTGTCAAGGTGGTTACAAGAACCCGTTCATCCTTCTCAACCCTTTGTTGAACTTCTTCCAGCAGGTCGTCCACTTGGTTGATGCAGGGTCTTATTTCGATGACGGGGTCGAGCAGTCCGGTTGGACGAATGACTTGTTCTGCAATGATTCCCTCGCTTTTATTCAATTCAAAATCCGCTGGAGTCGCACTCACATAGATGGCCTGATTTTGTAGCCCTTCGAACTCCTCAAATTTTAGTGGTCGGTTGTCCAGTGCTGCCGGAAGTCTAAAGCCGTATTCAACAAGATTAACCTTACGGGCTCGGTCACCACCATACATTCCGCGTATTTGGGGTATGGTCACATGGCTTTCATCAATCACCATCAGGTAATCATCCGGAAAGTAATCGAGCAGGCAAAAGGGCCTTGTGCCCGGATCCCTTCGGTCGAAATACCTGGAGTAATTCTCTATTCCAGAACAGTAGCCCAATTCCCGCATCATTTCGAGGTCGTAGTTCGTTCGCTCGTTGATCCTCTTTGCCTCAAACTGTCTCCCTAGATTCTCGAAATAATCAACCTGATGGACAAGATCGTCCTGGATTTCCTTCATAGCCATTTGCATGGTTTCCTTGGAAGTCACAAAAATATTGGCCGGGTATACATTGATCTTGTCAAATTTCTCGGATGTCCTATTGTTCCATGGATCCAGGTATTCGATGGATTCGATCTCATCTCCCCAGAATGTAATCCTGAAAGCGTGATCCGCATAGGCCAGGAAAATGTCCACGGTATCTCCTCTCACGCGGAAAGTACCGCGTCCAAGTTCATTTCCTGCCCTGGAATAGAGGGCTTCTACGAATCGGTGAAGTAGCTTATTCCTTGAGATAGTTTGGCCTACTTCAATGGTAATGACATTCTCACTGAATGCCGCTGGGTTGCCTATACCGTAAATACAGGAAACCGAGGAAACCACAAGTACATCACGTCGTCCGGATAGGAGGGAGGAGGTAGCACTCAATCTCAACTTGTCGATCTCGTCGTTGATGGACAAGTCTTTCTCGATATAGGTATCGGTGACCGGAATATATGCTTCCGGCTGGTAGTAATCGTAGTAAGATACAAAGTATTCCACCGCATTGTTGGGAAAGAAAGTTTTGAATTCGCCATACAGTTGAGCCGCCAGAGTTTTGTTGTGGCTCAGCACCAATGTCGGCCTTTGCACTTCTTGGATCACGTTGGCTATTGTGAAGGTTTTGCCCGATCCGGTAGCGCCAAGGAGGGTTTGGTGTGGTACACCTTCATTCACGCCTTCCACCAATTGCCTGATGGCCTCGGGTTGATCGCCCGTCGGTTTAAATTCAGAATGAACTTCGAATTTCAAATGCTATCGTATTTGGGCATATTCCTTTTCGAAAGAAAATACCGGGGCAAAATACGGTTTTCAAGATTTCGCAGTGCTTGCTTTGCGCTTGAAAAAAAGCTTGATCAATCTTTCGATTGGGAAAAACAACAAGGCGAAGAAGAGATTGATCAATACCTTAAATGAAGGAGCACCTAACTCGAGACGATCTATGTACGGCTCTATAGTCACCATTGCAAATTCAAACAAAATGAAGATTACGACGAATGTCATAAACAAGCTGAGGTTCTTGAATTTTAAGCCCAGATTTAATCGATAGGCTATCAAGAAAAGGAGTGCATAAAAGAGCAATTGCGCGATGTAAAACCACCATTCTTCCCAATATGGTTTGGCTATTGATATGCCTACCAGGGAGGAAGCAGAGAATTTCGATTCTGAATCATTGCCAATGCGAACCTCGAAATTGTAATTCCCCGGGTCAAGGTTGGTATAGGTAGCTGACAAGTCGGACGACGTCGACTTCCATTCGGTTTCGTACGGTTTTAATCGGTAGAAGTATTCAATTTTATCTTGAAGAACAAAAGTGAGTACACGGAAGTCAAACTTGATTTCATTTTGATCGTGCAACAGGTTTACGCTTTTAGTTCGTCCGAGGTCGTAATTGAGATCGAGATCTTGCTTGCCAAAAATGGAGATTGCCGTGACCTCCGGTTTGAGATGATCCGCAATTTTCCTTTGCTTGTCTATCAAGTACAAGGAGAAGTCTAGTCCCTTTTGAAGAATAAGAATGTTGCCTTTAGAATCCGCAATCAATCCGTTTGAGATAAGCTCTCGTTTCCCAAAATAGTTTTCAGACAGGAATAGATTTTCGACGATCAAATCAGACCTGCGAATTTGGGATATTCCATTTGGATGACCTACCCAAATCATATCATTCTGTACAAGAATAGAATTGACGAAATTTGATAAGAGCCCTTCGCGCGTTGTCAACTGAACGAAGTTCCCATTGCTGTAGGAGAAAATTCCCTCTCCATCCGTTCCAACCCAAATAGAATTGTTTTCACCTTCAGCTACAAAGTTTATGTCCGTGGCGGGCAATAGGTTTTCGCGATTCAGGTATTCAAAGTCGGTAGAATCAGGATGTTTTCTGGCAAGTCCTGTCATATGCGTACCTAGCCATAGCACTCCATCTGAATCTTCGTGAGAATAGTAAACTTCATTGTGAATAAAGCCTGTCGATGAACTGTAGATTTCGACGCGGCGATCAGTGCGGATTTCATAAATACCAAAGTTGACTATCGAAACCCTTACTGCGCCATTACTACTATGTGAGATATGACGAATGGCCGCATCTCCTGGGATTCCTTGAAGTACAACCGGGCTTATTTTTAATGACCTCAAGTCAAGGCGGAAAAGTCCACTATCACTGGTTCCAACCCATATCTGATCATCGACAAGATCCATGCAGCTAACATCCATGGAATTGGATGATTTCAGTCTGCCATATCGAAAAGTGCCATTGTAAGCGTGGTACCTTGCCCATAAGATGCCATTGGGCGTTCCGAAGAAATATATGCTATCATTCACCATGCATGCAGTAGATATTTCCGAGGAATCGATGAAGGAGGTTAGACTGTATGACACAAATTCATTTTCAATGAATTGAAATGCTCCAGCTCCAAAGGATCCGGCCCAAATGGTATTTTCCCGATCCTGAAAAACAGTGATGAAGTTTCTAAAGCTCTCGTATTGCTTCAGGTCGTGATCCAATACTTGGTCTATCCTGCCTTCAGACCCGATCCTTACTCTTTTGACACCGCTGAGTTTGGTCGCAATCCAAAACTGCGAAGTGTCAGATTGTATAAGCTTCTTAACCTGATAAGGAGGTAATCCCTTTATTGGTTCGAAGGACTTTTCCTTTGGATTGAGTTTGATCAAGCCGAAATCATCCGTCACAGCCCACAAAAAATCCTTGGATGCATCCTCGATGATGCTCGAAACATTGACATAATCAAATTCCTCTGAATATAGGGTAGTCGCATAACTGGCATCACTAAGGTCAACGACAAACAATCCTTCACTTGTGGCTACGTAAATATTTGACCCCTGGCGAGCCCATTCATAGCAAAGCTTGTCTTTCAATTCCGTGGCAATCCAGGAGACACTGTCACTTGTGTATTTGAAAATTCCTTGATTGCTGGATAATGCAAAAAGGCGGCCCTCATATTCCATCAAACCGTTTATCTGGTTTTCAGACTTGTCATTTTTCAGGGTGGTTACCTTCCCATGCTCAACTATAGAAATCGTGCCGTCATCGTGCCCAGCGTACAATTTTCCCTCCGGTGAGGCGAAAATCGTCTTCACAAATTTTGAACTCAACCCATTAGATTCATTGTACAGTTGAAATTGATAACCGTCAAACCGAAATAGCCCGTTGGAAGTACCAAACCACATGAATCCGGCATCATCCTGATCTATTGCGTAGATATAGCCATCGGTCAAACCTTCAGAGGATCCATAGCCTTTGACCGAGAACTGGTTTGCAAATAATTGAACCCCAAGAATCGTGAAAAGGAGCAGGGTAATGGACTTGATCCTGCTCATTATTTATAGTTCAATTTCACCTTGTATTTATACTTTGGCGGCCCTCCGATGGGAACTGAATAAAAGGGTATGGGCTCGTTGTATTGGTTGGTCACATAGATCACTATGTCGTTATCAAATGAACTCTTCTTCACTATTTGTAAATCATAAGAGGTATTGCGTTCCTGTGGAACAACATTATGCCTCGATTGGACCCAGATGTTTTCGTTTGACACTTTTCCGACGTGACGATTCTTCGCAACGGAATACACCAATATGTCAACATCATTGTCACCGTCAAAGTTGTGTTGAATCACTGCTGCGACCGTCTTGTCGATGTGAGGGTAAAGGTGGGTAACCGCACCCTTGCGAGATCTCAGCCTCACTGCATATTCGTAAGTAAAGGCGTTTCCTCCTGTAACACTCACATTGGCATCTGCCTTTGAGGACAAAAAGTACTTGTAAAGATTTCCATCATCCCCGACTACCCCGTCTGCAATTAGCTTAAAGACTTTGGAGTTCGTGCCCTGCAAGTCTTCGCCTTGTTCTGCATGGAAAGGTCCGAAGCTGTACCATTTACCATCGTATGCAGGACTTACTCCAAATGTTTTGGTGGACAGCAAAGTTCCTGCTTTGTAGTTTCCTTTAGGATCGACGTTTTTGGAATCAGGGTTGGAATGGGCGCCTGCACCTCCGTAAACTGAGAACTTTGTTTTCGTATTAAATCCCTTGTTGTCCTCATCGATTCCACCACCACAGTCCGGATCGAATACCCGGATGTAAAAAGAGCTCTTCAATTCGTTAGGCACAGAAAAGAAGAACACTTGTGAAAAATCGTCGTCGCCCCATTTTGTTTCTCCTCCCTTACCAAATGTTACCAGGTAGTCCACACTTTCCAATTCACTAGGAACAGCCTGACCACGGACGCTCTCACAGAAGAAAACCCCTAACAGTATCAATAGGTATGGAGTTCTGTACTTCACGGTCTAATTGTAATTCTACATTGCTTGAACGTGGTGGATTCGCCCAGGCTGGATATCATGATGCATTCTACGGGCCTCTCTACTGTTCCTGGTTCGAAGATCACCCCACAGTCTAGTTCATTCCCCTGTTTCCAATTAAATTGGACTTCAGCATCTGGGGCGCAATTGATACAACTTGCTGTCAAAGCTTGTTTACCCGCCGACTTCACTTCTTCAACCTTCAGGGCAATCTTTTCTGTAAGGTCCACATTCATTTGATATTCATTCGTCATGATTGCCCCATTCTTGGTGAGAAGCTTCACAGTCAGCGAAACCTCATATTGTTTGGGTTCGGAATAGCAATAGGTGAATTTCTCGCCCTTTCCTTGTCCACCATCACCCATTTCCCAGATATATTCAAATTGAATTCCTTGTGGGTCTCTGGATGCGGAAGCGTCTACCTCAATGCAAAAAAGAGAATCGTTACAAGGATAGAAATGCCGGCTAATAGCAAATGCCTCGGAACTCTTGCAATCTGGAATTAGTTTCTGGAAATTGAATTGGTTTTGGTCACCGTTTCCATTTCGATTTGAATTGAAGATACCCAAACCCGATTTTGAATGCACGATGTATCCATAGTCATCAAAAGCAGAATTCACAGGAGGTGACAGCAATCTCGGAATGCTTTGATTGAGTGAGTCTAAATGAATGGTAAACACATCCAAATCTCCGTATCCTATCTTTCCGTTTGAGCTAAAGTAAAGGCGGTTGTCTCCATCAATAAAAGGATAAATCTCATCTCCTTTTGTATTTACGATTCCGCCCATGTTCTGAGGATTGGACCATTTGCCAGATCTATTGAGCATCATGTATAAGTCATATTGACCGTAGCTTCCTCCGAGCTCCTTACTGGCAAATACAAGTGTTCTGCCATCAATGGAAAGTGCGGGGTATTTTATGGTTCGTTCATTTTTAAATAGTCGTCTAACATTCAGGTCTTCAACTTTGCCGTCGATGATCGAGCCTTCAACATATTCAACGGTAGTTAGATGTTCATGGGAGTCATATTCTTCAAAGAAGTCGTCGTAGACGTAATAAGAAAAGTCGTTGTTGTCTACCAGGACCCTAATTCCGATTGGCTTGTCTTTGTATTGCATTCCGAAAAACCGGAAATTCTCACTCGAGAGGTCTTCCGTCTCATGCTGCCTGAGGATCTTTTCCGATGGTAAACTTTCGGGATATACACTACTCACGATAATTGAAGGATCTTCATCCTTGAGGAGTTCCTTGTTGGTATGATGTTCAAGGTTCGTATTTCGAAACAACGGATCAACTTCAGCATCGGAAAGAAACCACATCGAATCCCTAGGAGATGTAGAGCGAAGATTTCGATTTACAATTTGCTTGATCGAATACAATTCAGACAAATCAGGCCTGGCCGCTGTGGCGCTATCCAAATACGACGAAGCCTCAGTGGATTTTCCGGATTGAACCATCGTAAGGACATAACCCTTGAACGAATGAGGATTTTCAAAACTCAGACTTCGTTGGTGCCAGGAGGTAGCCAGATCATATAAGCGCAACTTGCGATAGGATTCAGCGATATAATAGGCTGTCTCAGAAGATGGCTCCTTCTTGAATTCCTTCTGCCACAAATCGGCTGCCTTGGTATAATCGTGTTCTGAGAATAATTCGAAAGCCTTCGACTCTTGTCCACGTGTGTGGATTCCAGCAATGGACATTAGCACTCCAAGGCAAATGGTGCCTAAAACTGACTTCGAATGATGATGCAAACTATCCCCTTGTTTGAGCGTGACAAAAGAAGTACTTCGCAGGCGACAGAATCACGCCCTTGGGCACAAAACGGCCAACCATTCGCTGAAAAGCTTTTATCATCGATCAACACAACCTACTGAGTATTAATTTGTTCAACGAACGCGTCGGAAAGTGGTCCTACCTGAGTCTCAAACTATTGCTGACGACAGAAAAGCTGCTCAATGCCATCGCTGCACTTGCAATCATTGGATTTAAGAGGAAGCCGTTATAGTAATACAAAGCACCAGCTGCTATTGGGATTCCAATGACGTTATAGATAAAAGCCCAAAAAAGGTTCTGTTTCACAATGCGCATCGTCCTTGCAGAAAATTCAAATGCGGTCGCCAAGAGGTTGAGTTTATTTCCTAGCAAGGTGATTTGAGCGGTGTCAATGGCGACATCTGTTCCCTTGCCCATGGCTACGCTCACATCTGCTTTGGCCAGCGCCTCGGCATCGTTGATGCCATCGCCTATCATAGCCACGGTGGCCCCATTATCTTTCAATCGGTGTACATAGCTGCCTTTTTCCGATGGCATGAGCTCCGCCTTATATTTCTGGATACCTAGTTCATCTGCTACTTCCGAAACGTATTTGTCCTTATCACCCGAAAGAATGTGAACCTCGATTTCCTTGTCTTTCAACGTGCGAATGGCGTCATTTGCTTCGGGCCTCAATTCGTCCCTAAAGACGAAATAGCCCAGTACGCTTGATTCGTCCGTAAAGTATACCTGGCTTCCCGTATGTGGTTCATTCGCTTTGTGGAATGTTTCCAGGTTTACGATATTCCCGACGTATTTTTCGCTCCCGATGAAGTAACGTTGCCCATTGTGGCTAGCCGAAACACCAAGCCCTGCCATTTCATTGAAGTCCTGGATTTCCCTCAACTCGGCCTCTGGAAAAGCAGCTGTCATGCCCCTGGCAAGTGGATGTGTAGAGTTGTGTTGGATCGAAATTGCTATTCCGATATCTTTTTCGGCAACGTGATGCACCAGACTTGGCTTACCATTGGTAAGCGTTCCGGTTTTGTCCAGAATAATATCGGTGACTTTGGAGAATCGCTCAAGTGCTTCTGCATCCTTCACCAGGATACCTTGTTCCGCCGATTTTCCCATGGAAACGGTAATGGCTGTTGGAGTCGCCAATCCTAAAGCACAGGGACAGGCAATGATGAGCACGGTGATAGATGTGATCACCGCTTGCTCAAGGGCATTTTCTATTCCTGAGAAAAACCAAAAAGCGAATGTTCCAACGGAGATAACGATTATGACGGGAACAAAGATCGCAGCAACTTTGTCGGCCAAGCCCTGGATGGGCGCCTTCGATGATTGTGCCTTTTTCACAGCCTCGATGATATTTCCCAGCACAGTCTCCTTGCCAGTTTTCTGAACGGTGATTTCGAAAGCACCGGATTGGTTCAATGTTCCTGCCAATACTTTGTCACTCGATGATTTGTGAATCGCATTCGACTCACCGGTCATAGCGCTTTCGTCGACGTATCCGTCGCCCGTCACAACATAGCCATCAACGGGAATATGCTCGCCTGGCTTGACCAACAACCTGTCTCCAGGTCTCACCATACTCAACAGTATGCTCTCTCTTGTCCCGTCATCTGTAATCCGGATTGCTTCTTTGGGTGTGAGATTTAGCAGGCCTCTAATGGAGGATGTAGTCTTGTGTTTGGCCCTTTCCTCGAGGTATTTTCCAAGGAGGATGAATGTGATAATTGCAACCGCGGCTTCAAAATAAATGTGAGGCTCAAGCCCTTTTTGCAGCCAATACTCTGAGTAGGCCACGTTAAACAGGCTGAAGAAAAATGCTGTCAGCGTACTCAGTGATACAAGCGTATCCATCGAAGTGTAACCGTTACGCAATTGCTTGAATGCCCTGATGTGAAAATTGCGGCCGAAATAAAAAACTACCGGCAGAGACATGCCAGCGATCATCCAACCCAGATTGGTTGAGCGTGCCACGAACATGCTGAGCACGATGATAGGAATGCAGAGGATTGCGCTTCCAATCAAGTTTCGTCTTGCCTCATGGAGCCGTTTTTCAAAAAGCGATTCTACCGATTCGTGCAGCTCGGGTTTTAACAGTTTATATCCTAATTTTTCCAAGGGGCGATTGAGGCTTTGCAGCGAGGTTTTCATGCCGCCGACTGTCGCTTCATTCGATGCCAGGTTTACCGTTACAGACTCAACTTCCGGCAGTTTGGCAAGTGCATCTTCCACTTTTTGCGCGCAAGCGGCACAAGTCATGCCTTCGACGGGATAAGTCTTTTCTTCCTGTACTATCACATTGTAAAGATAGACCCCACACCTATTGGTTGGCTAGGAGAGAATCTTTCTAACGAGTGGTCGAGTTGGACTTGGTCGTTCGACTTCTTCAAATCCATTTTTCAAGAACATGGAAAGAAATCCTGTGTGGGCAAAGGCAGGAGGATAATTTGGGTTAGGACTATCGATCGGATAGGCCTCCAGAGTCCTAAAGCCTTTCTTTCTTGCCCAATCTGAAACCCAATTGAGCAACTCAAAAGCAATTCCTTTCCGGCGGCTATCCTTGTCAATAAAGAAGCAGATAATGGAGAGAAAGGGTTCATCGCCACCAAAGTTGCGGCTGTGTTTGAGCCTTTTGAAACTGTCCTTGGGCCCGAACGAGCACCAACCGACAGGCTTACCGTTATCGAACGCGATCGCACCGAGTTTCTCCTCTCGTTCAACCATTTCCCTGAGCAGGCCATGGTTCGTTTCGCCCTTGTTTTGGTCGTATTCTTTTCCACGCTGGTGCCACCACAGGCACCAACAACCCCCGAGCCCTCCTCGTGGGCCAAACAGTGCTTCAAGCTGACCAAAGTTATCCGGAGAAACGAGCTCAATCGTCATTTTCCTTCAATACAATTCGCCGGTAATACGAAATGATAATAGTGGTAATGGGCAAGGCAATGATCATTCCCGTAACGCCTAACAAACTTCCCCAAATGGAAAGGGATAGTAGAATGATGGCAGGGTTCATCCCCGTAAGGTCTCCCATAAAGCGGGGTACAAGTACCGCCTCTTGTATTAGTTGAACCACCGAGAATACAACAACCACCCACAGCATGATCCACCAGAAATTTTGTCCGCTGTCCAGGCTGAGCAAGGCAGCCGCCAAAGTACAGGGAATGAGACCGACCAGTTGGAGGTAGGGAACGTAGTTGAGTAGTCCCACAAACAACCCAAGAGAGATCGCCAATGGCAGGCCAATAATCTTAAATCCAATTGCGAACAGGATGCCGACGATCAATACAATTTTTGATTGTTGCTTAAAGTAACCTTGCATTCCCTGCTCGAGGTCCATGGCCAGGGTAGTAATATGATCTTTCCATTTTGGAGGAATATAGTCCCGCCAGCGATCCTTGAAACTCTTAAAGTCCATCGAAATAAAGAAGAAATAGAGCGTGATGGTCACAATACCGACCAAACCCATGAGCCAGGAGAAAATACTTCCGATTCCCGACCATAATTCCGGTAACAGCTTCTGAGATACAGCTGTGATGTTCTCATAACTGAGCAATTGGGTTAGTTCATCCTGATTGAAATAGCTGAGAATCTTATGCTCGAATTCCATGAAGCCCGGATTCTGTTCGATCTGTTGGGTATAACCGACCAGGAATTTCTGCACAACCCTGAATTCCTCCACAATACTTGGTACAACCAAGAACCAAATTCCGACGAGAGCCGCTGTGAGGATGATGAAAGTCGAAATGATCGCGAGTACCCTCTTTTTGACGTACTTCTGGAAAAAATCAACGATGGGGTTGAGCAGGTACGCAAGGAGGAGGGCCACCAAAAATGGAAGCAAGACGCCGCTCAACCTGTCGATTAGCAGAAAAAGAGCTACAGCGATCCCTGCTCCCAGAAGGAGCCGAAAAATGCGATCAAGGTTCCACTCCCGATCCACTATCGAACGATGATGTAGTATATCACATAGACCCAGGAGAGGATTCCGTGAATGACAGCCCAAAGGACCGATTTGTTCACCGACCATGAAATTGCAATGGCGAGGGCGGTGCCAAACCCAACCCCGCTGCGGACAAATGTGTTTCTTGTTGAATATCTGCTCATAGGTTCATTTTAATTGTTCGACACTATTGAAAACCACCCTTGATGTAGATGGCAATAGCCATGAATGTGGCAAAGGCGATAAATTCTACCCAAATCCTGGGGTGACTCCATGTAAGCCCAAGCCGCTTTCGATTCATCACACTGAACATAAAAAGTGCGAATGCGACAGAGGCGCAAAACAGGGTTCCCCAAAGTAACTTTTCTTCAGACATAAGGACTTCCTCTTCCTACTTCACAATAATTTTTCAGACTCAAAAGATAATGACCCCAGTGATAATTGCAGTTGCCAAAAAAATCGGTCTCCTTTTTCCATCCGTCATGAATGAATCTCAAGTGCGTCCACTCGCCACCTTTTTCAATCATAAACTTTATGTTGGTGCCAACCCACTCCCGATCTCCCTCCAGGCATTCCCATTCGACCAATTCGTTTTTGACCAACTTCTTGATGAGCATGATGTTTCGATATGCCTCAGCAAAATTGAAGTGCGCATGTGAGCCTTCTATTGGCTGGATATCGCAATCCCTGGTCCACCACTCTGAGATTCCTTCGCGCATCGTAAGTGCTGTGTAGATGATGCTAGGGTCGGCGTGGATCTTGAGGTAATGCAGGATGTGAAACACTGCGGTCGTTTGGTGAAAATTAAGTCATTTTTCGGACTTGGCAGGGATGATGAAAGGCTTTGATTAAATTTGGTTCATGACCCGTGGAAAATCGTTTTGGCAGCGTTTGTTGTATTATGCAAACCCGATGACCTTGTTCCGAAAATCGGACAACGACAATATCAACCTCAAGATGATGCACGGCATGAATCGTATCTCTATGATCATCTTTTTGGTCGCTGTGGCCGTGATGATTTATAAATTCCTTTTGTCGTGACCAGGGCAGAATTCAGGCATCTCAGTTTTGAACAGAAGTGGACGCTCATCAAGAATAATGAGCACTACTTAGGCAGTAGAAAGTTTGAATCATTCCGTATCGACCTACACTTTGTTGAAGGACTATATGTTGAGGTTTGGCGGCGGATTGGGCTGGGACATATATATTGGATCGAAACCACCAACGAGAACCTGGTGTTGACAAACTACGCTGAATTGTTCGATATTTCCGACTTTA
Source organism: Salibacteraceae bacterium (assembly GCA_965267285.1). Lineage (GTDB taxonomy): Bacteria > Bacteroidota > Bacteroidia > Flavobacteriales_G > Salibacteraceae > UBA4419. The sequence continues at coordinate 892,935 of OZ253948.1, forward strand.
CCCAATCGGAAGAATAGCATGAGATTCGATTTTTCCAAGCTTCTTAAGCACCCCCTTGGGTACGTCTTGATAGTACATGCCTTGTTCATGTATTCAACAAGCCTGGATCAGTTTCCTGTATATACTCATGCCTGGACCCAGACTGATCGACTTGCATTGAGCTACTGTTTCGCAGACAATGGCCTGGATCTTTTTCATCCATGTACTTATGACCTTGCAACGGTGGACGGCATTACGCCGGCGGGTTGGCCGGTGGCGGAATACATTGCCGCTATACCGATGATGCTTTTCGGAAAGTCGGTCGTTTGGGTTAGGTTGACATACCTATTTTTTCTTTGGCTGGCGGCAGTTTTCTTGTTTTCGTTAGCCAGATCCTTTGACATTAGCAGAGCCGGTTCTTCGGTCCTGATGTGCTTCTTTCTCTTCTCTCCCATCCTGTCGTACTATGGTAGTGGTATTCTACCCACCATTTCCTCCGTTGGCCTGGTGCTCGGGTCCGTCTACTATTTCAAGAAGTATTTGCGATCACCTGATTTGAGAAGCGGATTATGGTGCGCATCGCTCGCCCTCCTTGCTACCCTCAACAGGTGGACATTTGGAGTAGGTTTTATTGCCATGCTCGCGGTTTTGGCTGCGGAAGTGATCAAGGGTAAACGCAGGTTTGGACTTAGCGAAATCCCTTTCTTGGTGGCTCCGGTTCTTATAGTGCTTTTGTTTTGGAGGGATCAATTGATGGCTGCAGAATACGGTTCAGCTTTTCTGATGAATCCCAATGTCCCCGGCGCTTCACCACACCGAATGGTAGACCTCGTTGAAGCCTTCAAATCCTGGAATACAGACTACTTCACCCCACTGCAATTCTCGTGGATAGTACTTGTCTTTACCGCGGCCCTCTGGCAAGGTAAGGGCTTGAAGACCAGGGATAAACGACTTATGTATGTGGCGCTTATTTGGTTTGGACTGGGATTTATCGCTGCCTTTATGTTGGCGGCGCAATTCATCCACCACGATTATTACTTTGTGGATACCTTATTCCTGCCATCGGTACTTTTAGTAGTGCTCATATTTCCCTCGTTCAGCGAACGTTCAAGGAAATGGGGCAAGGCATTTATAGGATTTAGCATGGTGGCTGCTTTCATGTGGCTGATCAATGCTAAAGTTGTCCAGAAGGAACGCAATGCGGGTGGGTTTTGGAATGAAAATGAGACACTTTACAACGATTTTATTGGAGCTCGATCTTTTCTGGATAATGAAACGGTCCCGGAGACGGCGACATTGTTTATACCGAATTCAATATCGACCAACGCAGCAATGATGCTCACCGGCCGAAAAGGGCATTCTCTTGTCTGGACCGATAGCCTTCGGCTTGACTCCTGCCTTGGATTGCCTTTTGACTACACTTTGATCCAAAACCGGTATTTGCTCAGCGATATTATTGGAGTTCACAGTGGGGTCATGCAACAATTGGAGAAAAAGGCAGATAACGGAGTTCTCTCTCTATATACCAGGAACAATTCCAATCGCTCACTCGAATCTTTCTTAAATGCGACAAAGGGGGAGCAATTATCCTCCCAGGAATTGGAAAGGTTCTTGAAAGAGAGTGATTCCATGGAGGTAGTAGAGTTAGAATACGGACTCAATTTGAATTTTGATAAGGACTATTTGAAGGGAAGAAGGCATGTTCTCGTTGAAATCGAGTTCGAAGAATCCAATTTCTCTGAGTTGCTTTTTGCAGTAAAGCAAGAAGGCTTTGAGCATCTTCAGCATATCGTGAAAGATGGAAAGGTCACAAATCGAATATGGATTGGATGGCCGGAGGACAAGGATGTGCAGATGTTCCTCTTCAACCCTCAGAAGGCCACCATTCGAATGAAAGACATTAAACTTACGATACATTGATAAGGCTAACAACGCTATTTCTGCTCCTTAGATTTGTTGCTCACAGTCAGAGTGATTTCGATCGGGCATTTGGAAAATGGCTTAAGGATACCAAGTACGACACCGCCCAATTGTCCATTGCTGTGAGAGACATTAATGCGGATTCAATGTTGTTTGCCTTTAATGAGTTTAATGTGCTCACGCCAGCCTCTATACACAAATTGTACTCCACCGGTTTCGCCCTGGGGCGTCTTTCGCCGATGGAGAGATTTGAGACGCGTTTATTGTACACCGGTGCAATTCAGGATTCAACACTGAAAGGTAATGTCATCGTCCTGGGAGGAGGAGATATGACTTTAGGTTCGCGGTATTTTGGTGATCGGAACATCTACGGGACTTGGGCGGAAAGTGTCCAAAAACTTGGGATCAAAAGCATAGAGGGTGGGGTGATTGCTGATGCCTCTCATTTTTCATACGACATTATACCTTCTACCTGGTCCGAGAAGGACATTGGCAACTACTATGCAACTGGAAATTCAGGACTTTCGGTTTACGACAACCTTTTCGAAATATATTTCTCCACCGGGAAGGTGGGAACCGAGGCATCGCTTGACAGTATCAAGCCTGTAATGCCTTATGTCAAAGTTTTCGGCACGGTCAAGGCAGCAAAAAGCTCAAGGGATAATTGTTATATCTACGGAGGTCCTTATGTCTTCCAACGAAAGCTGACCGGAAGCATTCCTGCCAATCGTGCTGCATTTATGGTCAAGGGAAGCATTCCCGATCCCGCTTATCATGTTGCCATGGAATTTCAGAAGGAGTTGGCCAAGAGCGGAATAAAGCTGTTCAAACCAGCCACCACGCGGCGCATACTCGAAATGAACAATGCCTTTCCTGAGGGCGAATCAACTTTCATCACGGAGTTTGAGGGAGTACCCTTGGACAGTATTATCTATCATACGAATCAGAAGAGTATTAACCTATTCGCGGAACAGTTGATGCTTCATACAGCACTTGAATCTACCAATGTGAGGGGTTATCCGGAGGCGTGTGCCAGGATGAAGTCCCACCTCCGGAGAAATGGCGTGGACACCGTGGGACTAAGGATCTTTGACGGGTCCGGCTTGTCTAAAGAGAATAAGACCAATGCAGCTCAGATGAATCAATGGCTTTCCTCCATGACACGCAGTCCACATTTTAAGGTCTTCGAACGCTCCTTGCCTGTTGCTGGCCGATCTGGGTCACTAAAATCCATGCTCGTCGACACCGAGGTTGAAGGCAAGCTCAAAGCCAAAAGCGGTTCGATGAAAGAGGTGAGGGCTTATGCTGGCTATCTTACTACTGAGCGAGGAACGAGTTTGGCCTTTGCGTTCATTATCAATTCTAAACGGCCTGGAAGTGAAATGAAGAGGGACCTGGCAAGATTGATGGAGGAGTTATCCACATATTAAGCAAACTCCTGAAGGTTTCTTATATTGATCCCGTTCAAAATTATTAAGGATTAATTATCAATGATTAATTGAGATCAGGATGCCTGGAAATGTAGTAAAGGATAAGAGTTTTGAATTTGCAATTCGTCTTCTACAAGCCTGTAAAAGACTCCGTATGCGACATAAGGAATACGACATGACGAGACAATTGCTAAAGAGTGGAACGGCGATCGGCGCTCTAATTCGGGAATCGGAATATGCCGAAAGCAAAGCCGACTTTATACACAAATTGCATGTAGCTCAGAAAGAGTGTAACGAGACTTTGTATTGGATTGATCTGTTTATGGAGTTAGAGCCAGAAGGAGAAGTAGGACTTCAAGAATTACACTCCAACGCAACAGAGCTTCTTAAACTTCTTACATCGATCATTACAACTTCGAAGAGGAACCTGAACAAGCTCAAAAGCCGCAATTAATCATTGATAATTAATCATTAGTCATTCAGAGAATCTAGCCTTTCTTAAATGCATTGATCGCGTTTCTGGTAAACTCCGACAAAACCAACCTCCCGCTCGTCTCAGCACGATCCATAAGCAGGGTGTCCCAATGACCGGTTCCCTCCCAGAAAATACGTTTGAGGTGGAGCATGGCCTCCGGGTTGCTTTTGGATAGCTTGCCGGCCAGCTTATCTATGGCTTCATCCATCTCTTCTGCTGTGTCATAGATTTCGGCGTAAAGTCCCTTTTGTTTGGCCCACTTTGCATTTCGAAATTCGCTCGCATTGATGGCCAATTCGCTCATGGCACTTGTGCCGATCTTACGCTCAACAGCAGGTCCCACTACAAATGGTCCGATACCAACTGCCAGTTCACTCAATTTGACCGCAGAGAATTTAGTAGCAAAGCAATAGTCCACTGCGGACGCCATTCCAACCCCACCTCCTACGGCCTTGCCCTGAACCCTGCCTATGATAAGTTTGGGGCATGTTCTGCAGGCGTTGATCACCCGGGCAAACCCTGAAAAGAATTCCTTGCCTTCCTCGAAATTCTCAATGGCAATCAATTCGTCAAATGAGGCACCGGCACAAAACGCGCGATCGCCACGGCTTTTGAGAATTAGTACTAAAACGTCGTCATTCTCTCCCAAGGAGGTGATAGTGGCAGCTAATTCCGCCAAGACATGACCCGGCAGGGAGTTGCTCTTGGGATGCCAAAACTCAATAGTAGCGACACCATTCTCAATCTGATATTGTACTCCACCGTTATCCATTTGCTTCCTGCCAGTCCGGGTCGTTCACTTCAAATTCTCTCATGATCCTTCCCACACGCATTTTGTAGTGATGAAACCACTTCATTTTTTCACCGTCCTTGGCATTCATGAAGTCGTTGATTTCTCGCCAGACGTTGATATCTTCCAAATTCCTCCAATAGAATATAGATGAAGCGAACCCTTCTTCGTTGATGAGTGTTTCCACACCATAGAACCCCTCCTGATCCTTCATAAGATCAACCAACTGCTTGCTCGCATCTTCAAAGTCCTGTGTAAGTTCCTTAAGCGTACAAGTGAATATGATGACATCATAGGGTGGTTCTGGATTCGTGATGCTGCGAGTTCTCATACGGCCAAAAATAGACAATTGGAATTGTCGCGGATCGAACAAATCCCAATTCAGATTGTCCTTTCAATCATATTGACGACACGACCAATTCTTTTTTACCTTTAGGAGTACTATTTCTGCATCATGGCGACAACGGAAAGCAAGCTCTGGTATCTCGAGCGCATCAATTTGTTTAAGGATCTACCAGCGGAGGAGTTAGAGGAAGTGGATCGCATGGCGAGCATGCGCACAATGGAAAAAGGAAAGTATATCTACTTTCCGGAGGATCCGTCAAACGTAGTCTTCCTACTAAAGGAGGGAAGGGTAAAGATTGGGACCTATTCTGAAAATGGAAAGGAAATCATCAAAGCCATTCTCGAGCCCGGTGAAGTGTTTGGTGAATTGTCAATCACAGGCCAGGGCAAGCGAAAGGACTTTGCGCAAGCCCTCGACAATAACGTGAGGATTTGTGCCATTAAATCGGATGAGATGGTTGAGATGCTGCGTAAGAATCCGAACCTCGGCTTTCAATTGACAAAGCATATCGGCGAAAGAGCAGCTCGTATGGAGCGCAGATTTGAGAATCTTGTATTCAAGGATGCCAGACAACGTATCTTGGATTTTATCATAACCAATGCCATCCAAAAAGGAATGAAGGTTGGCTACGGGTACAAACTAAAGCACAGCCTGACCCATCAGGACATTGCCAACCTTACTGCCACATCCAGGCAAACTGTAACCATTACTTTGAATGAATTGAGAGAGCGTGAACTCATTAACTTTGACCGGAAGAGCATTTTGGTTCACGACATCAAGGATTTAGAGAATGAGTTACACCTTGTATCTGGCGAATAACTGTCACGATTGCGATCGTGTTCTTGACGAACTCAAGAATTCCGGAATATCATTCGAGCACCACAACGTCGATGAAGGCGGGAAAGAACCTCCGATCTACATGCACGTGTTTCCTTGCCTGTTTAAGGAGGACGAACTCGTAGCCGTAGGGGACGACATCCTCATTTACTTTGAAGTCGAAGCCTCATAAGGGATTATAGGACTACGACTACCCTCCATGAGAATTATTCAGTAAGTTTTGCAGGGCATTAACATCGCTGTCATCGTTTAGTGGATGGAATGAGGCCCGCAAGTTTTGCCCTCTTTGTGATACGATAACTCCGCTGGCCTTGATTTTTGCGATAAAGGATTCTACATCCATGGCGTCGGGCAATCGAACTCCTATTAGGTGAGGCGCTCCGCAATCCGAAGTTGTCATGTTGTTTTCCGTAAGGAAGGATCGAAATCCCCTGGTCAATTGCTCAACGTATTCGCCAATATTGTCCACTCCCCAATCTATGATCTGTTGAAGTCCGGCCTCCATCATAGGCAAGAGGACGAAGTTGCTTTGTTCGCCAACATTATAGCGATGTGCAGCCGGCTTGTAAACCGGGTCGTAATTCGAAAGGTCGGCAAATTTGGCTGCATTCGTTCGATTCATCCAGGATTCCTCTATCGGTTTTCCTTTTTGCAGACGTTCACCATAATATGCCAAACCGGTTGAATAAGGACCCATCATCCATTTGTAGGATGCACAGACCAATGCATCGATGTTTTTGGACTTAACGTCCGTGGGCAATACTCCTACCGATTGTGTTCCATCCACTACCAAATAAGCACCAACGGATCGGCATTTCCGACCAATTGCTTCCAGGTCGAATTGATAACCATGCATCCAATACACCTCCGAAATGGCTACTACGCTAGTGTCCTCATTAATGGCATTGAGAACATCCTGATTCCACTGGTCTGATTCATGAATAATCCGCAATTCTGCATTGTTGTCTTTCGACCAACGCTCAATTCCGAAATAGTCGCTCGGAAACGCACCTTGGATCGTAATCCCATGTTGGCCGGGCCTGGGATTGATGTTGTTGAAGGCATTGGCCAGGCCATAGGATACCGATGGTATCAACGCCACCTCGTCGCCTCTGCAACCAACAATTTGACCGAAGAGATTTCTAATGTTCTGCGCTCTTGCAAAGAAGTCATCCGGCTTATAACGGAATGGGTTTCTTTCTCGCTCAAGTGCTTGCCTGGCCGCCTCCTCAGCCTTTTTCAGCAATGGAGATTTGTACGCAAAATTGAGGTAGTGGACTCCCTCGTCCAGCTGAAATACATGCTTTTGGCAATCCATTCTATTTGGGATAAGTCAGTTTGTAGACTTTGCCACCCCAGTCATCTGAGATGAGTAAGGATCCGTCCGGTGTGGTCATCACATCTACCGGCCTTCCTTTTATGTCATCTTTTCCCTTTAAGAAGCTCACGTATTTGAGTTCGCCAAACGGTTTGCCTTTGTCAAACAAAACCCTGGTCACAGCATAACCCCCGGGCTCACTACGATTCCAACTTCCGTGGTAGGCCACAAAAGCGTCTCCCCAAATAGATCTTGGAAACTGCTTTCCATCGTAGAAACACATAGCATTGGGCGCCCAGTGGGCTCCTGTGGTCCATTCCGGGACGATGGTCTTTTTAGCCCATTTCACAATGTCCGGTCGATCCATGTACTCATACCTGGGGACTCTGTTTCCCGTGATATAGGGATGGCCATAAAATCCACCTGGGACATACTTATTCATTTCACATGGAGGGTTGAGATCGGTAATGGGTTGGCCCTGGCTTTCCTTTTTTTCCATCACACGTCCAAACCAATCGCTGCCGTGATCCATACCCCATATTTCACCTGTTCCCGGCCTCACCACTAGTTTTTCGGTATTCCTCAATCCACCGCAAAAAAGTTTCTTGTCTCCACCGCTCATATTGAAGCTATAGATCTTAAGTCTTTCGGTATTGGTCTCGTCCGTTATGTTTCCCGAACAGCCTATGGCTGTATAGATTCTGTTGTTATGAATCAGCACCGGTCTCCACCAATGACCTCCTCCGGAAGGTATTTGACCCGCTTTGACGACTTCAATCTCCTCATCCGAAACTCCGTCGCCGTTTTTGTCCCTCGATTTGTATATGCGCCCTGTTTCTGCAAACCACAACCAGCCATCCTTCCACTGCATGGAATGTACCTTTTGATGGTTTGATGTATAGGTTTTGACGGTTTCGTAATAACCATCCTTGTTCTTGTCCATGCAGGACTTGATCTCCCCCTTGGTCGGCAATGAAACGTAGAGCGTTCCTTTGTCGTCCAACTGAAGAAATCTGGCCGCCTTCACTTCTGCCACAACCTCCAACTTGAACCCCCCTCTAACCCAGATGCCGGGATCAGCTTGTTTTGGTTGAGCCCAAACAACTACAGAGAGTAGGATGGATGTTATCGTAGCTGCCGCCTTCATTGAGGAGTTTGTTCGAATTTATAAATCCTAATCAAATGGGAATCATTTCGATCAACTACCAGCGAACCTATTCAAATCTTTTATACTTTAGTGCTCAGACAGCGCTAGCTGCCTTTGTACTAGGGAACGGAAATTTTGAATTATGAATTCAGAACCGTATATCCGTCCCAAAACGTTGCAATTTCGTCAACGGGTCCATCGTTTCCTCCGTTCCAGATTTCAAACTTGTCCAGTAGAAGAAAGTGATGTTTGCTATACCAGCGAGCAATTGCGACTGCTGATCCGGTTTGGAACAAACCTAAACCTCAATGAAGTTGAGCTTGTGCGCAGCATGAAAAGGCTTGGGTTTGTTGAACTGGAGCTGGATGAAGTGAGGTGTTGGGCTTTGAGATACAGATAGTATTTAAGCCAGACGTCACGACGGTGGTGTGTTTATTTGTATCGAACTTCGAACTTCGAACTTCGAACTTCGGACTTCGAACTTTTTTAGCCCCACGTCTTCACATTGCCTAAGACCCGGTAATGATGGCATTAAGTGTTGTACTTGGTCTCATTGCCGAGCCCGCGCGTGAATCGTCAGCGTGATAATACCCGCCAATATCCATGGGAACTCCCTGGGCGGAATTAAGTTCGTTTGTAATGGTCTGTTCAGCAGCTTTCAACTGTTCTGAAATGGGGCCAAATGCGGCACTCAATTCATTGTCTTTCGATTGTGAGGCTAAAGCTTCAGCCCAATACATGGCCAGGTAGAAATGGCTTCCACGATTGTCCAATTCTCCGACCTTTCTGGACGGCGATTTGTCATTCAGCAGGAACTTGCCGGTTGCCTCATCGAGGCATTCACCCATGATCACAGCGGCTTCATTGCCTGTGACCCTTCCGTAGTGTTCCAAGGAAACAGCTAATGCCAGGAACTCGCCGAGCGAATCCCAGCGCAAGTGGTTTTCTTTTTGAAACTGCTGAACGTGCTTGGGAGCAGAACCTCCGGCACCTGTTTCAAACAAGCCACCGCCATTCATGAGCGGGACGATACTGAGCATTTTGGCACTGGTTCCTACCTCGAGGATAGGGAAGAGATCCGTCAGGTAATCTCTGAGTACGTTGCCCGTAGCGGAAATAGTATCCTGTCCTTTGCGAATGCGATCCAGCGAAAATTTCGTGGCATCAGCAGGAGTCATAATGTGAATTTCCAGACCGGATGTGTCGTGATCTGGTAAGTAGGTGTTGACTTTTTCAATGATCTGGCGATCGTGCGCCCTGTTTTCATCCAACCAAAATACGACTGGATTTCCTGTGGCTCTTGCTCGGTTGACGGCCAGCTTCACCCAATCCTGGATCGGAGCATCCTTGGCTTGACACATTCTGAAGATATCACCTGCCTCTACATGATGCTCCATCAGCACGTTTCCATTTGTGTCGACCACCTTCATTTTTCCGGCAGAGGACATTTCGAAAGTCTTGTCGTGAGATCCGTATTCCTCGGCTTTCTGAGCCATCAGCCCAACGTTTGAAACGCTTCCCATGGTCACCGGATCCAGTGCTCCATTGGCAATACAATCGTCAATCGTGGCTTGATAGATACCTGCATAGGATCGATCCGGGATAATCGCCTTGGTGTCTTGTGGCTTGCCATCCTTGTTCCACATGCGCCCGGAATTGCGGATCATTGCTGGCATTGAAGCGTCGATGATCACATCGCTGGGAACATGTAGGTTTGTGATACCCCGATCAGAGTCGACCATGGCCAGGTCTGGTCCGGATTCCAATCCTGAAGCAAATGCCAGGGCGATAGCATCTCCATTTGGCAAATTTTTGATGTCGGTCAGCAGGTTTCCCAAGCCGTTGTTGGGATCGATTCCCACCTCATCCATTTCTCGTCCATATTCTTCAAACACTTCAGAGAAGTAAGCCTTTACCGCATGACCAAAGAGGATTGGATCGCTCACCTTCATCATCGTCGCCTTGAGATGAACGGAAAAAAGCACTCCTTTTGCTTTGGCATCTCCGCGTTGTTCTTTCAGGAATTCGACCAAAGCATGCTTACTCATCACAGCAGAGTCGATCACTTCTCCTTCGAGCAGTGCAATTCCGGATTTGAGTGTCGTCGAATTACCGTGCTCATCCTCGTGAATGATGTCGACGGATGTTGCTTCCGGGACGGTCACACTTTGTTCGCTTCCGAAGAAATCGCCGCTGGACATACTGCTGACATGAGACTTGGAATCAGCACTCCATGCGCCCATGTTGTGTGGATTTTGGCGCGCGTATTCTTTCACGGCTTTTGGTGCTCGCCGGTCCGAATTACCTTCTCTAAGTACGGGGTTCACAGCGCTACCCTTCACCTTGTCATACCTCGACTTAATGTCCTTTTCCGAGTCATTGCCTGGCTCCTCCGGATAACCCGGAACAGCATACCCATGAGATTGAAGCTCTTGGATGGCAGCCTTAAGCTGAGGAATGGATGCCGAGATGTTGGGTAGCTTGATGATATTGGCCTCCGGCTTTTTGGCCAATTCGCCCAATTCGGCCAGGTCGTCGTTTATCTTCTGATCCTCATTGAGGAAATCGGGAAATATGGCCAGGATGCGTCCTGCTAATGAGATATCGCGCGTCTCAATATCGATCCCCGCCTTAGAAGTGAAGGCTTTTATAATCGGGAGGAAGGATTGTGTTGCGAGTGCAGGTGCCTCATCGGTTTTGGTGTAGATAATCTTGTGATCTGCCATCTATGATTTGCTTGACTGAGTAGGGGTGCAAAAATAATTTTCTGGCTTGCTTGGAGCTTAAAAGCGCAGAATTTATGTGCTGGTTGGTTTTGCCAACTTCATACATGAAACTTTAGTCCACCCCAATGGGATCTATAGTATCTGTTTCCACCATGAGCATGATGGTTTTTTGGGGAGCGCGAGGTCGGTGCATTACTCCCTTGCCAATGGTGGTTCCTTCGTTGGGATTAAGTTCGAGGGTTTTGTCTTCCAAATCGATGAATAATTTGCCGCTCAATACAAAAAAGAATTCGTCTTCATTTTCATGCTTATGCCAATGGTATTCTCCTTCCACTATTCCAATACGGACCACACTGTCGTTGACCTTGGTTAAGGTTTGATTGAACCACTTGTCTTCGCACTTCTCGATTATTTCAGATAAATCAATCACCTCATGATGACCGAACTTTACATTCATCAACTGATTGTATTCATATTTTCTTTCCATTGAATTGGGCATTGATTTGTAAACTGATTACACCAATGAAAATACACTATTTATGTCGGGTAGAGGGGATCGAACCCCGGACCCACTCCTTAAAAGGGAGATGCTCTGCCAGCTGAGTTTACTTCTTTCAGATCAGTTTTACATCAGCCTGGACCTCCAGCAAGGCTGGGCCATTATGCTCAAAAAGCCTCTTAAACGCATCTTCAAGCTCCCCTGTATTTGTCGCCTTTAGACCTAACCCTCCGCAAGTATCAGCATAGGAAGCGAAATCAGGGTTTACAAGGTCGGTTGCCCACTTGTCCCAACCACCTGCTCTCTGCTCCTTGGTTATCTTACCGAGTTCATTATTATTCACAACGATCAACTTTACAGGGATATCGTATTTCACCAGCGTAGTAAATTCAGCCAGGTATTGACACAAGCCTCCGTCACCGGCAACGGCAACCACTGGCCGGGTATCACCTACGGCGGCCCATGCGCCAATGGAAGCCGGTAATGCAAAGCCAATGGATCCAAGGTAACCCGACATAATGAAGCTGTGGTTTTTGGATTCAAAATATCTGCCGAAGGAATAGGCATTGTTTCCAACGTCAACGCACATCACTGCATTTTCGGGAGCATGGCGTGTTAAGGCATCAAACACTGCAATGGAGCTGATTCCTTTTCCCCTGTCATCGGCGAGTCTCCTTTGCTTTTCCCCTCGCCAGATTTTCCACCTCTCCGCGATCTCATTTTCCTGGTTGACCTTATTTATGATTAATTGGTCTGATACATCATTAAGCAGCCCCAGGGTCCTTGAAATCTCTCCAAACACGCCAACGTCAATTTTATGGAACTTGGCAATTGCGAGTGGGTCAAAGTCGATTTGAATGATGGGTTTTTTGGGCGTGATGCCCGTATGGTTGGAGAAGGACGCACCGATGACAATAATCAGGTCCGATTCATTCATGAAATAGGAAGCAATCGGGGTTCCACTTCTACCCAATACTCCGCACCCTAGGCGGTGAGTATCCGAAATTTGTCCCTTTCCCTTAAAAGTGGTCATGACCGGGCAGTTCAATTTTTCGGCAAAGGCTATTATCTCCTGCATTTGGAATCGGGCTCCATGTCCGGCTATGATCACCGGGCGTTTGGAGGCCTTGATTTTGGCTATTGCCTCATTCAGACTTTCCTCTGGCGGAGCAATGGTCATGGGTGCCATTCTTCCCTCCGGTGTTTGTGCTTGAGCTTCATCGGCCGGCAATACCTGTACCTGGTCAGGGAAGGTAAGGTGTGAAACATCGCGTTTGAGTATGGCGTGTTTGATAGCCAATGCCATGAGTTCCGCATGTTTACTTTGTTGTTCTACCCGTTGATTAAACTCAGCAACCGTTTGAAAAGCCCTGACCAAATCAACTTCCTGAAAATTTCCGGTTCCGACCACCTGGGTAGCTACCTGGCCCGTAAGTGCCAATACAGGGGCACGATCAACTTTGGCGTCCCACAAGCCAGTGTACAGGTTGGTACTTCCCGGGCCGGCTATGGCAAAACAAGCTGCTGGCTTGCCGGTTAACTTTCCGTATGCAGAGGCCGCAAAGGCAGCTGCTCCCTCGTGGCGGATACCAATGAATTTCAGGTTGCCCTTTTCTTCTTGCCTTCTTAATGCGTCTGCAAGGCCCAGATTGGAATGACCAACCATTCCAAAAACACGATCCACTCCCCAGTTCACCATGGTTTCCGCCATTACATCGGTGATGGTTTGTTCGTGGGGCTGCTCGCCGGCCAGTCCAACATAAACAGTATCGCCTTCCAACTTAAGGGGAAAGGTTTCCAGACCATCATCAAAATCTTCTGAGCTTCCACCGTGTGGACAAAAATCCCAGCCATGCCATGGACATCTTAATAATCCATTTTCTATTGAACCTTCACCCAACGGTCCTCCCTGGTGCGGGCATTTATTTTCCAGGGCCGTTAGTTTCCCCTTCCAGTGAGACAGGCATAGATCCTTGTGGCCCGCCACAACGGTCATTACTCTACCTTCTTTCAACTCATGTTGATTGTCGAGCACTTTGTGCCAAACAGTCTTTTCACTCATAATCTTGTCGTCTTAATTTCAGTATTCCGGATTGCTCAAATGGGAATATCCCGAGATCAAATTTTTTGTATACCTGATGCGGTATACCGAGATCTGCCAGGTATATTTCAACTTTTTCGTCAAGGTTCAATAGCATTTTTTTGGGGGCTGCCAAGGTGAGCACTTTATCGGCTTGGAAGTGAGTTCCTGAGGGCTCCCCTGTAAATCCTGTAGGAAGGTCAAGGGAAATTTTTAATGCGTTGCTCTTATTTACTTTTTCAATGCGTTGGAGTAATGACTCGTTCAGGGGCAAGCGTTGAGAAAAGCCCAGGTATGCATCTACCCATACGTCTGTCTCCATCATGGGCTCAGGGATTACTCCAAATGCCTTGGCTCTTTCCAGTTGGATCGCTGGTAATGCTCTGGTGATTTCAGTCATCAAGTCAAGATGAACACGATATCCCCAAGCGGCTAGTCTCCTTGCAGCTACCAGCCCACCGCCTCCGTTGTTTCCATTGCCCACTCCAATGTTTATCGTGTTTTCTTTGGTCGTTGAAAGGGCAATCACTTTTGCCAACGCGAGTCCGGCATTTTCCATCATCAATTCTATCGGGAGGTTGTAATTTTCGACCGCATAGTAATCCATGCTTTTAAAGTCCTCCAATTTCAAAGCGTTTGATTCAGAAAATTTTATCTCTCTGATATCCATTTCAAATACGACTCAATGTATTGCTGTCGGTATGCTTAAATACCTTCCCATAAATATCAACTGTAGACTCCTGATTATAGACAAGCACATCACCATCGATGCTTAACGATCGCGTAAATGCAAGCAAACGGGCTTTTTGCTTCATAAATGGGGACTGCGTAATCCCCCAATCGGGGTCATCCAAATTTGCAGAGACTTCTATGCTTAGTTTATTCTCTGTCGGTTCCTTATGCGTTCCCCCTGCAAGGACACAAATGCCCCTGGGTATGCTAAAAGAGTTCATTATCGTGTTTTTGTCCTTATCCCAAATCCAGTAGCCTGACTCATCATGTGACACCTCCTCATCGGCGATTTCCGTTACGACCTGATGATATCGTACAGCCAGGAGATTCTGTTCATCAGCATTTTCAATTTCGATATCTACGGGCTCGATTGTCAGGGTCTCATAGTAGGGGTTTTCTTCCTGCCCTCCATCTTCAGGAGCTATGTCCATGCCTTTATTTCCGGTCCAAATACCAATGAGTTTGTTTAATGGATTGGCTTTCATGGTTGAAGCGTTTTTTGCCTTATGGATATGGCTTTTATGGAATGAATAAAGAGAATGATCAGGGCTAATGTCACAATTGCCGCGGCAATGATCATAAGCACTTTGAAAAGAAATTCGTCTTGAATCAAGGCCTTGGTCAATGAGGAAACCATAAAGAACAATGCACTTGTGTACAGCAGAGCATTGGCAATACCGAGCCTTTTGAGTTGTCCAATTTTTTCCTTAATGATCCAATCGTTCTTTTTACCGGCACCTTCCAGTTGATAGATCTCATTGTTTAGCGAGATGAGGAAATTGGCTGTTGAGAGAATGATCAAACCTATGGCCGGTAAAATGGTTAGTGGGGCGTACCAATCCATGGTTATTGTTTTTTGCTGTGTGATTCGATTTCTTGTATTTCCCTTCCGAGAAAATACCCGATGACCGTCCTTAAAACAATCATCGCACTGAGTTCTATGAGTTGTTCCTGGCTTAGGTGTATAATGGTGTGCAGAATATCCGATGCAATGAGAAAATCAAGCGCAAGCAGGATGTAGATACCGATTTCGCAGCGAATGGATTGCAGCGCGCGAACGGGGGTGCTACGCAAGTTCCGCGATTCGATCCAGACATACTTAATTAATGATTTTGAGAAGCCATAAAGGAGAATGGCGATGCCAATCATATCGATGATTTTGGAAATGATTGCCAAAACAAGTTGCATTGATTCCATTTATTTTATGTTACAGGTCAAGGTGTGGTTCGGGTTATTTGCGCCCCAATCTACGCGCTGACTACTACCAAAGCCAGTAAAAAGGAAGCTTCCGGGAAGGGCTCTTCTCATTATTGATTGATAAACCAGTTAAAATTTTCAAGCAAATAGCTATTGAGCACCTCTGAGCGTTCCTGGTGCGACATGCTGGTCAAATGAGTTATTGGCAAAATGACTCCTTTCCAGGGTCCTTCAACTTTCCATAACCATTCATTACGCCTGGGAAGATTATCATAAACAAGGGAGCCGTTTTCCAGGTAGCCTGACATATAGAAGTAAGGTGCGCCAGCCATTGTATCCTCCATGGCCAAACCAAATCCAAGCCCGAGTCCGTCTTTGACATTTGTATAAATACCGGTATCAAAGTGATGAGGCCAAATCCGTATTTCTTCATCGGACTGGGCGTGATCCAAAAGTAAGCTGCAAGCTTTGTTGGCCATTTGTCTATAATATTTCCATTCTGCAATGCGCTCCTCGGGAAGGTGTTGAGGAATAAGTTCAAAACCGTATTCCGGGATCTCAAAGTGAAGCGGCTTAGAGAATCCGACGGGGTCCAGACTCAGGTCGGGTAATAGCTCCTCGATTTTCTGTTCTACTTCATTGATATGGAGGCCAGCCGTAGGAACAGATGCTTTGACCTTTCGGGACTGGCATATAATCTCGAAAGTCAGATTATGCAGGTTTAAAGTGAATAGGATATTGCCTTGTTTTGTCTTGATCCACCTGCCGACCAACCGTTGACCGAGGGCGTCAAAGGCCAAGTTGGTGTGACCGTCATCTTCCTTTTCAGGAACATAGGTCCGATTAGCCTTTGTAATTACCTGGCAAAGCCAATGGAGCAGTTGGTCTGTGCGCGTGTAGGTAGTCATTCTGTAGGATACTTTGTTCTGCACGTCGGACATTCGTAGCCGTTGTTTCCCTTTTTGAGGTGAATACCATCAAGTTGGGTGACGACAAATTTTTGGATAAAGGCATAATTGGCTGCGTGATTGTTCACTTCAATTTGCTTGTCTTTATACATCAATCGGATGATGTTGTCATATTCCTGCTCACCCCAGCAGTTGGGGCAAAAACCTTCGGGCGCCTCTCCCTTTGTTTCATTTGGTGGTCTCTTAAAAAAACGTATCAGAGTTTCTATCATCTGTAAAGGTTTATGCCTGCATGCAGGAAGCCTGTTAGTCGGAGCTAAATTGCATATTGTTTTCTGGGCCTTTAAAAGTTGATAAGCGAATTTCTCGTGGAATGTCAGCGACATTTCAAAAACTCACTTCGGAAGGGGTGACTGTTTTTAACCGCCTGAATGCTAAGAAAGTGATCTCGCCCAGCGACGCTCTAAAAACACAAAACCCCATCAAAGGCGATGAGGTTTTGTGTTTTTGTGATCTGACAGGGGCTCGAACCCTGGACCCTCTCCTTAAAAGGGAGATGCTCTACCAACTGAGCTATCAGATCTCCAACTTTCCTTGCGGAAAAGTGGCTGCAAATATAGTAGGATTGAGCAAGCGCGCAAAGGTGATTTTCAATAAATCAAAAGATGTACTTTAAGCGCCTGAAAAGAGCGCCACACCTACATGTCTGAAGATTCTGCATCCTTCAAAATATGCCTCATTGGCTTCATGGCTTCCGGTAAATCCAGGATCGGACGTCAGCTTGCGAAAAAGGTCGATGCCAACTTCATCGATCTCGACCGGGAAATCGAACTTTTTACGGAATTGGATATCCCCGCCATTTTCGAAAAACAAGGAGAGCAGGCTTTTCGAAAACTGGAATCAGCGCTACTCAAAAATGCCTTGAAAATGCCCGGCCCAACGGTTGTCTCAACCGGTGGTGGGACTCCGATAGATATGGATAATCTAAGCTTAATGAAGTATAAGTCTTGCGTCGTCTACCTCGACGTGCCATTCGAGATACTGGAATCCAGGCTAGAGCAAAACAAGGGCAGCAGACCCCTGGCCCAGGACCTCTCGAAACTTAAAAGGCTGTTTGAAGAAAGGGCTCCTGTGTACGAGCAAGCGGATATCATCCACCATGCTTCAGGCTTTTCGTCGAAGTCTATGGATAATCTTCTCGAAAAGATCTCCGATTACTTTAGATAAACTTTCGCTTTTCCAGCCTTGAATTCCACTTCGATGTGTTCCTTCAGAGTGGTGGAGAGCGTCATGCCAACAATATCGGCACGAACGGGAAACTGCCGGTGTCGTCGATCGACCAGCACCAGGGTCTTTAGGTCCTTGGGTAGAAAATTGAACAGACTGGCAGCGGCTGCCATTAGCGTCTTGCCCGTGTTGAGCACATCATCTACCAAGAGCACCGAAGCCCCTTTTGGGATATCCATCGAGAGATCAACTTCTCCGGACTTTGGGTTGACGGTGCACTCAAGTAGTTCCACGTCCGGATCCTTTTTGTCAAACCTAGCCGCAATCTCCTTGGCCAGTGTGAAACCTCTCCGCGCAATACCTACAACAAACAGCCGATCCGAACCAAAAAAATTCTCGCGAACCTCATAAACCATGCGGTCGAGCTTCTTGGAAACCTGATTTTCATTTAGTATCAGAGAGCGCGTGTCAGTCATTGCGATCAAAAATGATAAAAAACTCCCTTCCCTGTCTGGGCTTGATGGAATTTGTGGCAAGCTCCAATTTCCGAACGGAAAAATGTTTCTCAAACAATGCGCGGTATTCCGATTCATTGCCACCATATGGAGGGTGATCGGTAAACAGGGGATCGTCAAATAATAAGCCTATTACCTTTCCCTCTGGTGCCAACAACTCCCTGGTGTGTTTACAGTATCGTTCTCTCCCGCTTGGGTGCAGGGCGCAGAAAAAGGTCTGCTCGACGATAATGTCGTACTGGCCTTGGTGATCGAAGTAGTCCTGTACAATGCATTGCTCAGCTGGAAATTCTGGGCAGCGTTGCTGAAATTGCTTCATGGCTTCAGGTGAAATGTCCAAAATGAACACATTCCTGAAACCCATTTCCAGGAACGCTTCGGCCTCATAGGCATTACCACAGCCAGGAATCAGCACTTTGACGTCTTTGTCCTCAACCTGATCAAAATATTCTACAAGTGGGGTAGAGGCATAACCAATGTCCCAACCCGTTTGACCATTGAGCCAACGCTCAGTCCAGTATGCTTCCTTATGCTCCATTTCGCTTGAGTAAAACAACATTTTCTACGTGGGCTGTTTGGGGAAACATGTCTACCGCTCTGGACCGTTCAATGGTAAATGCTCCCAACATCAGGGCCACATCCCTGGCCTGTGTACTTGGATTGCAACTCACGTAAACAATGCGTTCAGGAGCCATCTTCAATAACTGGTTCACAACATCTGCATGCATTCCCGCCCTTGGCGGATCACAGATTACCACATTGGGCTTGCCGTGTTCGGCGACAAAGCTTTCATCGAGCAAATCTTTGAGGTCGCCACTGAAGAAAGCTGCATTGCTGATACCATTGGTTTCTGCATTCTCATGGGCGTCCTTCACTGCGTCTTCTACGTACTCCACACCAACCACTTTTTGAACATGATTGGCACAGGAAAGCCCAATAGTGCCTGTGCCAGAATACAGATCGTATAGCACGTCTTCCTTGTTCAAATCGGCAAACTCCAGTGCTATTGCATAGAGGTTTTCGGCCTGCTCTTTATTTGTTTGAAAGAAACTCTTTGGGCGGATCTTAAATTTCAGATCACCCATGATCTCCCAAATGAAGGGCTCTCCTTTGTAACAAATTACTTCCTGATCCGATATTGTGTCATTCTTCTTTTGATTGATCACATAATTGAGCGAGGTGATCTCGGGAAATGCTCCCGAAATGTAGGACATAACCAAATCCACGTGATCTCCTGGTTCTCCGAACACGACAACCGTCATCAACTCATTCAAACTGGAAGTGCGAATTATCAGCGTTCTCAAATGGCCTTTGTGTTCCCGCAAATCGTAGAATGACAGGCCATTCTCCAGGGCAAATTTCCGAATACCATTCCTTATCTTATTTGAGACATCAACCTGAAGATGGCATTTCTTTACATCAACCACCTTGTCAAATCTTCCTGGAATGTGAAAACCTACAGCCCGGCCATCTTCAATTTCGACACCACTGGCAACTTCTTCTTCTGTGATCCATCGCTTATTGGAGAAAGTATACTCCAGCTTATTTCGGTATTCAAAAACGCGGGGTGCCGGAAGGATTTCTTCGGGATCGATTTCGATACCGCCAATTTTCCGAAACGAATCAGAAACATGCTTCTGCTTGAGGGTCACAAGTTTCTCGTAGGCGAGATGTTGCCACTTACATCCACCACATACACCGAAGTGATCACAGACGGGATCTATGCGATGCGCTGAAGGCTCTACAAGCCCCAGGGACCACCCTTCCAGGTATTTTTTGCGCTTGCGCTTCACCCGGACCCGGGCCTTGTCGCCGGGTACCATTCCTTCTACAAATACTACCTGTTCTTCATACCTTCCAACAGCACGACCATCGGAGCTGATATCTTCAGCAAGCAACTCCTCAATCTCAAATCCCTTTTTGCGACCCATGGGCGGCAAAAATACGTTTCGATTACTTGTGTGGGAGTTGCAGGAGTTTTTTCTCTAGTTGATGATGTTCGGAATAAGCTCTCAGCAATAAAAGGCCGAGGTAATCACCAACGGGTGCGGTGATCGTGTTGGCTCCCTCGGAGAGTTCAAAGTCCATTTCCTGGATTAAGCGACCACGTGGGTCGAAAATCTCAACGGTTAACATTGTAGCAGTCGGGCTATAGAGCTTAAGGCTTACTTGGGTTTCAATGGGGTTTGGAAAGACATCAATGATTGCTTCTTCGCTTTTCCCCTTTACCAAGGCATTTCCAGCTTTATTGAAATCCGGGATACCATAGCCATACGCTGTGTCAGGATTGCTAAATCTGTCGGCAGACTCTTCTATAAACGTTTTGATCTCCCAGGCGGATTTGGACTTGTCCATCTGCCAAAGGCATGCTGCGGCCCCGGCGAGCAATGGGCCCGCAAAGGAAGTTCCACCTCCCCTTACAACGAGGTCATTACCTGTGCTATCCAGTCCGAGCAAGGCAACCGTCGAACCCTGAGCCATTACATTCGGCTTGACCCTTGGATCACTCCCACGTCCAAAGGACGAGAAACCAGTTTTGTTTTTTGCGACAGATGAGTCTACAGCCCCAATGGCCATTACGCTATCACCATCGGCAGGCATACCAATATACTTCCAGGTTCGCTGTCCGGAATTACCGGCGGAGTTAACCACCAGAATTCCCTTTTGTGCGGCCATGTCAGCGGCTCGTGTGATGTAGGAAGTATTTCCATTAAGATCATCCCAGTAATAGCTTCTCAGGCTGTCTACTGCCCCCGTATCGTCATAGAGTAGGGTATAACCAAGCGAAGTATTGAAGATGTCGCAACCAACGCTGTCGCCATATTCTGCCGCCGCTGCCCAGTTGATTTCCTCGACCCTTGTCTCCGAGCCGCCATCCTCAGTTCGGAAAATCCAATAAGACGCATCCGGTGCCGCTCCGATGATTTTGCCTTCGGAATTTCCCGCCATACAACTCATTACACTCATTCCATGAAAGCTGCCGCTAATCTCCTCGTGCTGATTATCCACAAAATCCCTTTGGCCCAATAGCCTGCCGTCCTCTATCATAGGCCGGAAGCCCGGAATTTCAAATAATTGATTATACCCGGCGTCCATCACGCCAATCACCAGCCCCTTGCCGGTATAGCCCTTTTCATGCAAGGGAAGAAGGTTGTATACCTCAAGCTGCCTGAAGCTGGATCCGTAGTCAACACCGTGATGGAATTGAGATACTTCCTCCTCACTTGCCTCAAGTGCTTCAAATTTTGAATCCAATGCTACCCTGTGCTTGCCTGTGATCTTCTCCCTAAGTGTTTCCACATAGTCAACGAATGAGAGGGTACGTATTTCATCCAGTGAATTCGGATTTTCTGTGATGATACACAGGCCATTGAGCCACTTAGATTGATTGTGCATGGCGACGTCGGCAACGGATAATACCTGCCTTCTGTATTCAGGATTGATTGGAAGGTCTGTTTCGTTTAGCTCTATTTCTTGCGAAACTCGCCGGCTGATTGATTTTTCAGAAAGGAAATCAAACGGGCGATCGATGGAGTAGGGTGTGCCGATCTTATTCGTAAACTGTACCCAATGGTATTGGGCCAAGGCGGGGGAGGAAAACAAAATCGCGACCAGGCAAACCAGCAAACTATTGGACATGGTAGTCGATAATCGTCGCCACGTAGGTAAATCCTGAGTCCACGTCGTTTTCGGGGTTGATTCCATCCGTGCGGGTGAAAATATACTCTTTGGAGATTTTGACCAAACCAACTTCTCTGGCGTAGACTTTTTCTGATGAGCGACGTTCTATCAGGTTTTCGCTTTCATATTCAAGTACCGTAAGGGTACTATCAAAGGAATTGCCGTTGAAGGCCAACGACTGATCTATGCCGGTCACTTGGTAGGCCTCGGATTCATCCGAATTAAACGCATTGCCATCCCAGGATAGATTCAGTTTCAGTGGGAACACCAACATCGCCAATCGCACATTTTCCTCCTGGCGCTCCAAAACGAAATCATTCCTGTGTAGTGACCATAGGTCACCCAGTTGCCAGGAGTTGCTTCCGACAGGACGAAAGGAACGACGCAAAACGTAGTTTGTTCTGCCTTCCAGGTCCGTAAAAGTTTCACCGATTTCTTCCTTGAGCTCGTATCGAAAAGTGTCGGTCTCCCGGGTAAAGTCGTTGTAGACAAGGGAATCGACATGGTAGATGACGTAATTGCCGGTCTCAATTGGGTAGTAGTTGTACCCATAGTTTAAAGGCTTGTAGTCGTTGGTGCGATCACAAGACATCAGCGTGATGATGATGGCGAACATGGCAAATGGGCGCATGACAGCTTATTCGCTGGGCTTTTCGGACGCGATTCTTTCCCCTAAGTTATAGGTCTCGATGGCTTCGAGTTTTCCTTTTTCGTCAAAATACAGCCACTTTCCGTCTTTTACGGCGGCTTTGTACTTTCCTCGTTGCCATTCCAAACCGTTGGGGTGGTAGTGAACGATATAACCGTCGAGGTTGCCGTCGACGAATTTTCCCGAGAATTTCATTTTCCCATTCTTAAAGTAATCGGTGCACTTTCCATGCTTCTCACCATTTACAAATTCCTGTTTTCGGGTGACAGCGCCATCTTTATAGTACGTAATACATAGACCTTCCAATTTACCAGCGACGTAGGGCTCCTCGAGGCTGATGTCACCCTCCTCGTCGTAATACTTCCAAATCCCAACCTTTTCCTTTTTGAAATACTTCCCGGTGCCCATCACCTTGCCCGTAGTATGGTAGAAGGTAGCTAGGGACGAATCTCCTCTGTGATCTACGATTTTTGTCAGGGTGCCAAATGCATCGTAGTACTTAAACTCCCCAACAGGCTTATCGTCTAGGAAGCTTCCTACATATTTCTTTTTGCCATTCTCATACTTCCCGATCCATGGACCTTGCTTGCGTCCCTGGCTGTCCTTTTTATTGACTTCCTGCCCAAAAAGTACTGAAATGGAGAAGATTAGGGCGAAGAAAACAAGGAGGTGCTTCATACGAGTCATTAAAAATAAACAACAAGTATCATTCCTACTTTACCTTAAATCCAAATTGTTTTTCGCCGTTCAGGAATGCCTCCA
This sequence comes from Salibacteraceae bacterium, assembly GCA_965267285.1. GTDB lineage: Bacteria > Bacteroidota > Bacteroidia > Flavobacteriales_G > Salibacteraceae > UBA4419. Next base: position 916,153 of record OZ253948.1, read on the forward strand.
GATTGTCGTTGGCTTTCACCGGGCCAACCCCTTCCGGGGTACCAGTGAAGATCAGGTCTCCGATCTTGAGGGTCATGAACCTGGAAACATGGGCAATGATCTGATCAGGATGAAAAATCATGTCTTTTGGCGTACCGTTCTGCCTCATTTCACCATTGATCTTGAGCTCGTAATTCAAATCTTCGAGACTTCCGAGGGAGGACAACTTAACAAAGTCACCCAGTGGAGCAGAGCCGTCAAACGCCTTTGCCTTCTCCCAAGGCCAGCTTTTTTCCTTGCATTCTTGTTGCAAATCCCGGGCAGTAAAGTCGATGCCGAGCGCTATCTGATCATAGTATCGATGAGCAAACTTTTCCTGAATATTTTTCCCCAGGCGATTAATTCTGATAACCAATTCCAGTTCGTGGTGAATATCATCCGAAAAATCGGGAAGGAAGAAAGGCTTGTTTTTCCGGAGAATGGCCGAATCCGGCTTCAGGAAAAACAATGGCTCCGTGGGCGGTTCATTACCCAGTTCAGCAGCATGTTTGGCATAATTGCGTCCAATGCAGATGATTTTCATTTCGAACTCTTGTATTCGTCCATCAATTCCTGTAGTACGCGTTTGGTTCCAAGCGCGAAATCTCCCTTCATCATCCAGTTGTAATAGGATGGTTCTTGTTCAAATACCTCAAATACAGGGCGACCCTTGTGCTTTCCAAAGTTGATGACCGCCTGACCATCGGCATTAAGGGCAATTCGATTCATGCTATCCAGGCTATTTCCGCGCTTGGAGAAATCGTGAAGAAAGTCTACCGTGTTCTCAAGGTCCTCGTATCGATCCAACTGGGCCTCCAGAACTTCGTAGGTAGCCATAATGTCTGCTTCTGCACCGTGCGCGCCTTCCAGGTCTTTATCGCAGTAAAACTTATAAGCTGCCACCAGGGTACGCTGTTCCTTCTTGTGAAAAATATTCTGTACGTCCACGAGCTTGCGATCCTTGGTTGTAAAGGCCACTCCACACCGCAGGAATTCTTCTTCGAGCAAGGGGATGTCGAAGTGATTCGAGTTAAACCCGCCAAGATCGCAATCGTTGAGAAAGATTGCCAAGGATTTGGACAGCTGGCAAAAGGAAGGTTCGTCCTTCACGTCCTCGTCATAAATGCCATGAATTTCACTTACAACCTTGGGAATAGGAATGCCTGGATTGACACGCCTTGTCTTCACATTCCGGCTTCCGTCGGGGTTGACTTTAAGAATGGAAATCTCTACAATTCTATCGTGGGCAATGCTCGTTCCAGTGGTCTCCAGGTCAATAAATGCAATGGGTTTTTCCAGTTTCAGATTCATAATACGAATTAACGAATTATACCCATTTTGTCCGGAAGGGTAATTACGGAAACTAAATGATAGCCGGGCACTATTTAGCCTGGGATCTCGAGATTCTCGCAGAAGGATCCTCGATCACGATCTCCACACGCCTGTTAAACTGACGTGTAGCTTCGGTTGTGTTTGGACTCACGGGACTTTCGATACCGTAGTAGTTGTACTCGATATCACTTTCTGCAATACCACGACCTATCAGGTATTTCATGGCGCCCTCGGCACGGCGGCGAGAGAGGGCTCTGTTGTACGCTACGGCACCCGTGATGTCGGTATAACCATTCAGTTGAATTTTCCTGCCCGGGTTATTCTGCAAGAACTGAATCGCAGCGTCGAGGGTTTTCATTCCTTCATCGGTGATATAGTGTGAAGCAATACCAAAGTTGACGTGACGATAGAATAGGGTTTTCTGGAGTTCGAGTTCGACACGACGGTTTCTTGCTCTGTTTTCATCCGTGGTGTTCGGAACCAGTGGTTTGGTTTCGCCGTAGAAGTGGTACTTGATCCTTTTTGGATCCACACCTTGATCTATCAGGTAGTTGTAGATCACCAACGCCCGACGCTTTGAGAATTCCACATTGATTTCTTCCGTACCCACATCATCCGTGTGGCCACTCAAGTCCATGATATAGTTTGGATTTTCCTTCATGAATGCCACCAGTCCGTCGAGCTGTTTTCGGTGTGCTGCTGGGATAGATGTCTGATTAAAAGCAAATTCGATATTGGCAAACAAGTCGTCCTCACCGGAAACGGCTGCTCCGCCACCTGTGCCTCCTGCAGAAGTGCCGTCGGCGCCATCAGCACCATCTACGCCGGCGATCTGCCCTCCCGAAGTCCCAGTGGTATCCAGGGTAGGGGAGGTTCCGTCCGCCCCTCCTGATTTATCATCCTCAACGGTCAGGCTGGTAAGGTATTCATCCATAGTCATACCCTTCCTTGCCAATACAGTGGAATCTAATGCGTCAAGTTGCTCGTTGTCCAAAATAGGGTAGGCACCGGTGAGGTTTTCAGCAATGATTTCCTCCAGCGTGATTTTTCCCTCTTCATACAGTTGTTCAATGCGGTCGGTGTAGACCTTCCCACGTCGCATTTCAACTTCCGCGAAGATTGAATCCTCGTAAATGATTTGCTCCATCTCCAGATCTTTCTCTTTGGAAACCAGGTTTTTAGAAATCTTATAAATGTCAAATTCGCCATAACCGCCAGCCCGGTTCGAAGAGTAGTAAGCAAATTGTGTATCCACCTTACTAATCAGAAAGTGTAGCTCATCATTGGCCGTATTGATAGGAATGCCAAGGTTTACAGGAGTGGACCAACTACCATCATCCTTCATATCGGAATAGAAAACATCGTACCCGCCTATACTAGAGTGTCCTCTTGAAGAGAAGTATATTCTCTTCCCGTCTGGCCTGAGCCAGGGAGATTCTTCATCCTTTTCCGTATTGAGCACAGCACCCATGTTTTCAAGCTCTCCCCATGATCCATCACCTTGCTTCCTGGCAATGTACAGATCGTGTTCGCCGTATCCACCTTCCCTATCACTCGCCACGATAAGCATGTCTTCCGTTTCATTTAGGAAAGCACTGGAGACCCTGGCGCTGGGTTCATTGATGGTTGGTCCGAGTAAAACAGGGGCTTCCCAGATACCGTCCCTACGATCTGAAACCCAAATCTGATGGTCTTGGTATAGATACATGTGATCCTCCTTGGGGCCCATCGATACCGTCGCATCATGCAAGTGGTGGCTGATAAAGTCCGAGGCAAATAGATTGGAGTGATCTATTTCGGTAGGCTTTGCCCAGCGCGCATTTTGCAAAAAAGTAATGTAAATGTCCTCATAGAATTTTCCGTCGTCATCCTTGGTATCCGCATCAGACTCATGCCTTCTTGATGTGAAGAGCATATTGGTCTCATTCTCAAAAAAGATCGAAGCATAATCGGAATGAGAGGTATTGATGCCATCACCCAAATTCTCAAGCAGGTAATACTCATCTTCATTGATAAAGTACTTATGCTGGTCCTTCCTGCGCTCATAGCGCGTCATTGGGTCAACCTCGTTCAACTGCTGATGGTAAATACAGTGTTGGCACATTTTGATATAATCTTCCACCTCGACCCTTAATTCCTCACCGTGCTGGTTGTTTCGAATTTTGGGTTTGAACTTTTCGTACGAGTCCAAAGCTTCCTGGCAGAAGTGTTCACTTTGCTGTACCCTTCCGAGATAGTAGTACAGTTCGCGAATCGTATCGTTTTTTTCGCTTCTGCGATGGGCCATTTCGAAATACTCCTTCGCCAACGCCTGATCATCAGAATTTCCTTTGAAAAAAGCGATACCGGCCTCAAAGCAAATAAGGGGATTATCACCCTCAGTTTCAATAAGTTCGCGATAAATTTCCTGTGCCTTTTCTATGTCGCCATTGTCCAATGCCTGATAGGCCTCGCTTCTTTTTGCACTTTGGCCATGCACATTAATGGACATAAAAACGAGCACCAAAGCAGCCCACAAAGACCCAATTCCTCTCAAAAAAATATCTGAAAAATTGCCTTTCATCCCGTAATTGCTGCAATATTAGCTATCCCTAAAGACCTAAACAAATGCTTGAACAGTTTTTGTGCACGTTTTGGGGTTTGGTCATTTACGGATTTTAATTTCTACTCTACGATTCATCGCATCCGCATTAGGGTAGCTGGATGGCAATCTGGGTTTTTCCTCACCAAATGAATACAGTTTCATCCTGCTTTCCTGTAATCCCTGGCCTTTCATATAGTCGGCGACACTATTCACACGTCGTTCCGACAGTTTCTTATTGTAATCGGCATTGCCCTTTGGATCGGTAAATCCACTCAGTTCGATCTCACCGCTCAACCCTTTGATGGCACTGGCAATGCTTGCAGCCTTCACCTGGTCACCTACATCGGAGGAATTGAATCCGAAGTTGATATAGTTATAATAAGTGTATTCATCCAAGGACAAGTCAACCCTTCTGTTTTGGGCTCTGTTTGCCTTACTATCATTGGGTACCTTAGGTTGGGACTCACCATGGTATGACAGACCAATGCGCATCGGATCAAACCCAATGGATACCAAGTAGTCGTAAACATGCAATGCCCTTTGTTTGGAAACAACCATGTTGACCTCATCTGTTCCCAGGCTATCCGTATGGCCGGCCAAATTCACAATTGTATTTGGGTTTTGGTCCAGCTGTGCTTTCAGTTTTTTTAGCTGTTCTTTGGACGCTGATGAAAGGCTCGAGCCGTCAAACCCAAATAGAATATCGGCCAGCAAGTCTCCTTCCACCGGAGCAGGGGAGGGAGTTGATGTCGGAGCTGCAGTTTCCTTTGTCTCGACTTCTACCGGTTCTTGGACAACTACAGCCTGCTCGGGCTCCTGAGTAGGTTCTGGCTGTTTCACCGGTTCTGCAAAGTCATCCTTCACCTGCTCAGGATTGTCCGGGATATCTGCAATCAGGGCTGTATCTTCAGGAAGGAATGTCGGAACGGGTATTCTGGGAACTTGAGCAATCATTTGCCTCGAGGTTTGCTCTTTTGAAACCAGGAAGGAATCTCTGAAGCTCACGGTAGTGGTTGCGAGCTGATCCAATTCCTCCACCTTGTGCCTGCTTATTTTGTACAAATCGAAATCTCCATAACCACCCGTCCTTCGCGATGAATAAAAGGCAACCAAGGAGTCGTACCGACTTCCAATGTAATGCAGTTCGTCATTCGGAGTATTGATTGGAATTCCAAGATTCATGGGCCTTTTCCAAGAGCCATCTTCCTTTCTTTCGCTATAGAATACATCGTATCCCCCAATGCTGGAATGACCCTTCGAGCTGAAATACAGTCGCTTACCATCTTTGGTCATCCAGGGAGTTTCCTCATTGAATTTCGAATTGACCTGACGACCAAGATTCTCCAGTGAACCCCAGGAGCCGTCGTCATTCTTTTCACTTTGATAGATATCGAGCTTGCCGTATCCGCCTTTACGGTCACTGGTAACCAGCAGTGTAGACTCATCTTCTGAAAGAAATACACTAGTAACCCGTGCATTTAATTCGTTGATCACATCCGGCAAGGCTTTCGGTTCGTCCCAGCTCTCGCCATTTCTGTTGGACATCCAAATCTTCTGATTCTTATAAATAAAAATCTTGTCTTCTTTGGGCCCTATGGAAACCGTAGCCTTGTGAAATTGATCCTTTGACTTACTGGTGAAGAAATCCGTTTTTTCAACTTCAGTGGGCTTGTAGATGTCTTCGTTTTCCCATTTGGCGAGATAGATGTTCTCGTAGTATTTTCCATCAACATACTTTGCATCCAGCTCATTCTCCAGCCGCCTTGAGGTGAAAAGCATCTTACGATCTCCGTCGTATAGGACGTTGGCATAATCCGCGTCTTCAGTGTTTACATCTCGCCCAAAATTCTCAAACAAGTAGTACTCAGTATGGCTGATAAAATAACGCTGCCGGTCTTTGATTTGCTCATGCCGTGTGAGTGGATTAACCTCGTTCAGCTTTTTGTAGAATATGCAGTGGTCACACATTTCGATGCGTTCCTTCATTTCCTTTCGCAGCTTATGCGAATGATGCATGTGCTCTATTTGTCTGTTGAAATGCTGGTAAGCTGTTTTGGCTTCCTTACAGCGATGAGAATACTGGAGCGAGCGACCGAGGTAATAGTACAACTCGGGGATGGTATCATTGGCATTGCTTCTATCCCTGGCCATTTCGAAGTAACGAACGGCCTCTACTTGTTCGTCCGGAGTTCCAGAGAAAAATGCAATTCCCGTTTCGAAGCAAATTGTCGGATCCGCTGATCGGGTTTTCATCAGGTCGAGGTACAATGATTGCGCTAAACGTATTTCACCTCGATCCAAGGCTGCAAACGCCTGCTGTCTTTTAGAAAGTTGGGAGTGGGCAGTAGAGACTACGAGTATGAAACCCACACATGCAACAAGTGTATGTTGGATCCCTACAAGACGATATGCGCTAAGCTGTGTTTTCATATCCTTTAGCATGCATCCCCCATCCCGAGGATGAATCTTCAGCTTACTTAATCCTAAATTCAACCCTCCTGTTGAGAGCGCCTGAATTCGGATAATTGTCTGGTACCGATGGCTTCTCTTCACCGTACGAGTCATAAGTCATCCTCGAAGCATCGATTCCTTTGGAAATCAACAAGTCGTAAGCCGCTTTAACACGCCTTTTTGACAACAGCTTGTTGTAATTAGGGTTTCCGATTTTATCCGTAAATCCACTCAAGTGAACTTTAGCTTCAGTATTGACCGCCAGGAAGTGGTACACATCATTAATTGTCTTTTTGGCCTTATCGTTCAGCGCGTAAGAGTCGAACCCGAAGGTTACATAGGTGAAGAACTGAGTTCTTTCAAGAGAAAGCTCGACCCTTCTGTTGGCCTGACGATTAGCTGCACTGGTATTTGGAACCTTTGGCTTTTCTTCTCCAAACCAGTTGTAGGAAATCTTCATTGGATCTGCTCCTTGAGCCACAAGGTAGTTGAACACCATCAATGCACGATTTCTTGAAACTACTTGGTTAACCTCATTGGTTCCTCGATCATCGGCATGCCCGGCAAGATTCAACAGTTCGGTTGGATTGTCATCCATCCATTTCTTCAGTTCGCGCAGTTGTTTTCTGTTTTCGTCGTTAAGCTGGTCGGCATTGAACCCAAACAAGATGTCACGGAGCAGGTCCTCGTTGATCTTGCGCTGCTTGTCTAGTTGAGTCTCTTTTGGCGGCGTAGTCTCCTGGGGCTCAGAATCCGGTGTTGTAACATCAAACGTTACGTCCTTGTCCTTTTTATCCGCTGGAGTCTCAACCGGTGGCTCTTCTACAGGAGGTTCTTCCACAGGAGGTTCCTCAACTGGCGGTTCTTCAACTGGGGGTTCCTCAACAGGCGGTTCCTCAACAGGTGGTTCCTCAACAGGTGGTTCCTCAACAGGTGGTTCCTCAACAGGTGGTTCCTCAACAGGTGGTTCCTCAACAGGTGGTTCCTCAACAGGCGGTTCTTCTACAGGAGGCTCCTTCTCAGTAGGATCGGTCATATCGGGCTCCTTGTATGTGTCCGTCTGTTTCTGTTCAAGATCGCGTTTCTTGGCTTCGGCAATTTCCGGTGCCAGCTCGGGCATATCGATCGACAACTCCAGAGGAATGTCATAGAAATCCTCTTCTTCAGGAGAGAAGAAATCTTCCTGCTCCTGGCTCGCCTTCGCGCTGGCCAGCACTTCTTCCGGTACATCCACATCTTCAATGGAGAAGTCAGGCGCCATATATGTCTCGAGGGCCTTGGTCACCGAAATATCACGGTTCTTCAATTGCGTAAGTGCCAGATCTGCTGCTAGCTTACCCTGAACTTTTTCAATTTCCGTAACGATAGAGTCAATTTGAACCAAAGCTGCAAGGTCGAGATCTGGTATGTCCTCTTCCAGCATTTCTTTTTCCTCTGAGCGGCGAGTGATCTTGTAAATGTCCATATCGCCATAACCATCTTCCCTGGATGAGGAATAGTAGGCCCACCTGTTGTCGACTTCCGACACCATGTAGTGTGTTTCATCTGCAGGAGAGTTTATTGGAATTCCCAAACTCACCGGTGTGGTCCATTCTCCACCGATCTTCTTGGAGCGGAAAATATCGAAACCACCCACTGAAGAATGCCCTTGAGATGAGAAGTAGAGTGTAACACCATCGGGCATGAGATACGGCGAATCCTCATTTTGTTCTGTATTGACAACGGGCCCAATGTTTTCCAATTTACCCCAGGTACCGTCCTCCTGAAGCTTGGATTCGAAAATATCAGTACCACCATAACCATCCTGATCGCTCACCACCATCAACGTTTTACCATCCGGATAGATGTACGCGGAGGTTTGAATATTCTTCTTCCCGTTTATATTCTTTCCTAGTTTTTCGGGAGCCATCCACACATCGTTGAATTTGTGAGAGACATATATGTGGTTGTTGGTATAGGAAAAGAGCATTGTCTCGTCGGCGTTGACCGAGACAGTCGCATTGTGATGGGAGTTCGAATTTGTGAATTCCTTATCGAATAAATTGTTGTAGTCAATCTTAACCGGCTCGCTCCAATCTCCATCCTTGAAAAGAGAAACGAAGATGTCCTCATAAAACTTCCCGTCTATGTATAGTTCTCCCTCACCACCGACGTCACCGCGTCTTGAAGTAAATATGAGTGTGCTCTCCTGGCTGGTGAATACCGGTGCATAGTCGGAAAAAGGTGTATTGACCTTACCACCTAGGTTCTCTATGAGAATGTACTCATCCTTGCTGATATAGTACTTCTTGACATCGCTCTGGGTATTCTCTTCGTTGCGCAGCGGATTCTTCTCGTTCAGCTTGAGGTGGTAGATACCATGCTGACACATTTTGATGTAGTTGTCTATCTCGCTTTTCAGCTTTTCAGCTTGCTTGGACTTCACCTTGATGGTGCCCAGGAAGACGTTATACATATTGATGGCTTCCTCAAATCGGTGATCGAGCTGATACGACCGACCCAGGTAGTAGAAAATCTCGGGAAGGGTGTCGGTACCAAACATCTGCATCGTCCTTTCGAAGTATGGAATTCCCTCCGTTTTATTCTTTGGAGAATGCAGGTGAGCGAGGCCTAACTCGAAGTAGTAAAGCCAGTGATTTGGATGAAGCTGAATAAGCTGCTCGTAATTCCGGATTGCAGATTGGTAATCCTTAAGTTCCAAATACTCAAAGGCTTGGTTATGTAAATCCCTTTCATATTTGGATGTGTATTGGGCAAATGATGAGTAACTCGTCAATAAAACGAAAAGGCCTAGAAAGCCTTTTAGAATCGCCTTATGCAGCAGTTTGCGTATCATCATTTGCGGGAGTCCGCGCACCAACAATTATACAAAATAAATACCGTTCAAACGCCCCAAACAGAACCTCAAAAAGATATTAGAATTCTTGCTTGTCGTCGAAGGACTCTAGGTAGTCAGCTACTTTGCGCACGAACATACCCCCGAGAGCCCCGTCAACAATCCTATGATCGTAAGAATGCGAGAGGAACATTTTGTGGCGTATTCCGATAAAATCTCCCTCCGACGTCTCGATTACGGAAGGTTTTTTCTTGATGGCACCAACGGCCATAATTGCCACTTGAGGTTGGTTGATGATGGGTGTTCCCATTACGTTTCCAAATGAACCAACATTGGTAATCGTGTAGGTCCCGCCTTGAATTTCATCTGGCTTTAGCTGGTTATTTCTGGCCCTATTCGCGAGGTCGTTTACCATCTTCGAAAGTCCCACAAGGTTGAGCATGTCTGCGTTTCGGATAACCGGAACAATCAAATTCCCAGATGGCAAAGCAGTTGCCATTCCTATATTGATTTGCTTCTTCTTGATGATCTTATCACCATCCAGTGAGACATTGATCATCGGGAAATCTTTGATCGCACGAACAATTGCCTGAATGAAAATAGGCGTATAAGTAAGTTTTTCACCTTCTCTCGTGAAAAACTCATCCTTTACCCGATTCCTCCAGTTGACGATCTTGGTGACATCTGCTTCTACAAAAGATGTAACATGTGGTGAGGTATGCTTTGAGTGAACCATGTGCTCCGCGATGAGTTTCCTCATGCGATCCATTTCGATGATTTCGTCTCCAGTACTTACAGGTATATTTACTTGAGGCAACGCTTCAGGTCCGGATGAGGCAACCTTCGATGGAGCAGCGCTTGGGGCAGCTGCCGGTTTGCCAGTCCGGTTTTGCACGTAGGCTAGCATATCCTTTTTGGTGACCCGGCCATCCTTCCCGGTTCCGGCAATCTGATCGAGCTCCTCCAGCCCAATCCCTTCTTCTTTGGCAATATTTTTAACCAGTGGAGAATAGAACCGCTCTGATTTTGAGTAGTCAACTGCCTCAACTGGTGTGATTTCTTCAACGACGGGGGTTGGCTCGGAAACCGGTTCCAGAGTAGGCGCAGCTTTTTCCTCGGTTTGCTCAGCAGGTTCCTCAGAGGTAGCCGATGCCTCGCCATTTGTAGAGATGATAGCGATCGCCTGACCTACTTTTGCAACTTCACCTTCTGCTACCAATATCTTGGAGATGGTTCCATTTTCGGGGGCCGGAACTTCAGAATCTACTTTGTCCGTAGCAATTTCTACAAGCGATTCTTCCGCTTCGATTTCCTCCCCCTCTTGCTTCAGCCAAGTAGTGATGGTTGCCTCGGCAACACTTTCACCCATTTTTGGAAGCAATACTTCAATGTTCGCCATCAATATTGATCTTTGTAATAAGGCTGCAAAATTATCAAAAAGAAAGAGACGGATTTGACAGAAAATACCAATAGATCGGGTGAAAATCTGGTCATCGTTTTTGCAAAAAACGCCGATACATCCGAGGTGAAAACGCGCTTGGCTGAAAGCATCGGTAGGGATGCTGCCAGGAAGGTATACCAAAGCTTGCTAAAAGGGACTTTGGATATCTTATGGGACTTGGATTTCGACGTTTGTATTTCATGGTTTGGCGGAGTGCCGGGAAATGCCCAGGACTATTTTCAACATCGCATTCAGGCAGATGGGGATTTGGGAGAAAAGATGCATTATGAAATTCGGGCCGCATTAAATGATGGTTACAAGAGGGTGGTCGTTATAGGAACCGATTGTCCTTATATACAAGCAGAGCACATTGGGCTCGCATTTGAATCGCTCACAAAATACGATGTCGTAATCGGCCCGGCGGTGGATGGAGGTTACTATCTTTTGGGTTGCCGGGATGATTACCCTCGAATCTTTCAGAAGATTGAATGGGGAACCAAGAAGGTCTACGCTCAGACAGTCCAGGTTCTCCATGATTTAAATCTGTCGTATTATCGTCTGGAATATCTGGAGGATATCGATGACGAGGAAACACTTCGCAATTGGGAGCGTAAATCAAAATTCGAATAGACCAAATTCTTGAGAAGAAAATTCCCCTTGAGTATTTCACGGGACATAAATGTCTTTGGTCTTATTCTTGTTTTGACGATAATCAAAATATTAGTTTTGCACCTTCATTAAGTAATGAAAATTCGCAACTTCTTAATCGCCTCAGCCTTCCTGTTTTCAGGGCTGTTTGCATTTGCCCAACCGGAAGATATTCGTGTGTCTGGCAAAGTATTCGAAGGCCTCGGAAAGCTTCGCGGGGTACAGGTTGCCGTATTTTCCGGAGGTTCTCAAATCCAGTCGTTCACTTCTTCTAATGGCGAGTTTGCATTTCATCTTCCGTACGGGAAAGATTATGAGGTTCACTTCTCCAAGTCGGGATACGTTACGAAGAAGATTTCAGTCAAGGCAAAAGGTGTCGATCAGGCATTGGTACAATTCAAACAAAAGTACCCTCCCTGGGAGGTTAAACTGTTTAAGAGATTAGAGGGAATTGACTATTCCGATCTTGACAATCCTGTCGGAAGGGTTTTCTTCGATTTTCAAAAACGAGAATTTGATTGGGATGGCGACTATAGTTTAAAGGTCCAAAAGAAAATTCAGGAACTAGAGAAGCAGCAAGAGAAAAAGGAAAAAGAAATGGCCAAGGCTGAGGAGAACAAGGCCAAGGAACAACAACGCCAGGCAGAAATGGCGCAAGCAGCGGAGGAGGCCGAAAAGAAAAAGGCGGAAGAAGAAGCCAGGGCAAAAGCTAAGGCGGAAGAAGAAGCGAAGAAGAAGGCGGAGGCCGAGGCAAAGGCCAAAGCGAAGGCTGAAGAAGAGGCCAAGAAGAAAGCCGAAGAAGAAGCCAAGGCTAAGGCAGAGGCTGAACAGAAGGCCAAGGAGGAAGCAGAAAGGAAAGCCAAGGAAGAGGCAGAAGCCAAGGCCAAGGCTGAAGAAGAGGCCAAGAAGAAGGCAGAAGCGGAAGCCAAAGCCAAAGCGGAGGCTGAGCAAAAGGCCAAAGAGGAAGCAGAAAGGAAAGCCAAGGAAGAAGCAGAAGCCAAGGCCAAGGAAGAAGCCGAAGCCAAGAAGAAGGAAGAGGCAGAAGCCAAGGCGAAAGAAGAAGCCGAGCAAAAAGCCAAGGAAGAAGCTGAGAAGAAAGCAAAGGAGGAAGCCGATGCAAAGGCCAAGGCTGAGGAAGAGGCGAAAAAGGAAGCCGAAAAGAAAGCAAAGGAAGAGGCAGAGGCCCAGGCAAAGGCGGAAGATGAGGCCAAGAAAGAAGCTGAGAAAAAAGCCAAGGAAGAGGCACATGAACAGGCGTTAGCTGAAAAGGCCGCGGCAAAGGAAGCGGAAGAACAAGCAAAGGCAGAGGCAAAGGCGAAGGAGGAAGCTGAGAAAAAGGCGGCTGAAGAAGCTGCGCGTCACAAGGAAGAAGAGGAGCGTGCAGCAGCAGAGGCAAAAGCCGCGGCAGAAGAAGCAAAGAAAGCGGCAGAAGAAGCCGAACGTCTAAGACAAGAAGCACAAAAGGCAGCCGACGCCGAAGCAAAAGCTGAATTTGAAGCGCGTCAGAAAGAACTGGAAGAGCAAGCCGCAGCCAAGCAAAAAGCAGCCGAGGAGAAAGCGGCCGCAGAGGAGGCAGCCCGCAAGAAGTCGGCTGCAGCGGCAGCCAAGGCTGAAGAAGAGAAAGCGGCCAAAGAAGAGGCCGCGCGCAAGGCAGCTATAGCTGAAAAGGAGCATCAGATGGCGCACGCAGAGGCCCTTAGAAAGGAAGCGGCTACGAAACCTCCAGTGGAAAAGCCTCACCATGAGGAATTACATCACGAAAACGATGCACCGGATGAACATGTGAACGACCATGGTAAAAATCACCGCGTGGATGATAAGACCGGTTTCAAGGAATTTGACCATACCCACGACAATTATCACTTCCATATCGCCGATGAGTACAATGAAGGAATTTCAGAAGAGCACTACAAGGGCGTGCACTACAGCGTTACGCGTAGGATCGTGGTGAAAGGAGACAAAGGGCACATCTACAAGAATGTAATCTACAACTGGGGCGGACACTTCTACTTTAAAGACGAGCGCTCCATCTCCTACGATGAGTGGGAGCTGGAAACCACAGTGCGCAAACCGCGCAGACAACACTAAGATTTTTTAGGCGGGACAGGGTCGTAACCGGAACCTCCCCATGGGTGGCAACTGGTTATGCGTTTTATCGCCAGCCACATTCCGTAAATAGGTCCATGGACCTTTAGTGCTTCAATGGCGTAATGGGAACAGGTTGGATGGTATCTACACGAGGAGCCAAGAAATGGCGACAACGCAATCTGGTAGATCTTGATGAGCAAGATGAATGGGAAGGTCAGGATTTGAAGTAGCTTAGACTTCAAAATCCTTGTACATTAAACTGGTCTGGATACCAGAGTTGTTTTGGTACTTACCGCTCTGATACGGAATATGATCTCCTTCGATCGTATGAAAGAAAATCTGACAGATTTCTGACCCTGCGTAAATCCTTACTGGCTGAACGCAGAACATTTCGAGTGTCCAGTACCCCTTGAATCCCACGTCGCCAAAACCAGCCGTGATGTGAACAAAAAGTCCGAGGCGACCTATAGAAGAGCGCCCCTCGAGCATTGGAACCAGGTTGTGTGTTTCGGTGAACTCCAGCGTACGTCCCAAGTAGAGCTTATTGGTTTCCATCAGAAAACCGTCCTCGGGAATTTGAAAGGCGGACGCCGTATTTTCTTTTTTCATGTCCAGCACAGGGTCGTCATATACCATCAATGTGTCGTGAAGGCGGAGATTATAACTATTGGGATTAAGCTGTTCAGCCTTAAAAGGTTCGATGATGATATCACTTCCGATGCGTTGCTCAATCTCTTTTCCGGAAAGAATCATACTAGTCTATTTGATACGTCGTGCCATCGGCACCATCGAGTAACTTCACTCCGGCCTTGCCAAGATCATCTCGGATTTTGTCCGACAATTCGAAGTTTTTTGTCTTCCTTGAATCGTTCCGGATGTCGATGATCAACTGCATCAGGCGCTCTGTCAGACCGTCATCAGTAGACTTTTCTTCCCGCAAACCAAGGATATCTACGATAAAGACCTTGAATTCCGTTTTCAGTCTTTTCTGAGTTTCCTTGTCAAGTGCATTGGCCGAAATCTGGCCATTCTTCACGGAATGGATGATGGTTCCAAGCTCAAACAAAGTGGCAATACATTTCGCAGAATTGAGGTCATCACTCATCTGAACGTATAGGTCATCAATCAGAGCATTGGTCTTTTTCACCAATTCATTATCAACTTCCTTGTCTCCCCAATTGATTTGATCCAGAGCGCGTAAAGCCGCCATCAACTTATTGAGCCCTTTCTCCGAAGCAATCATTGCATCCGACGAAAGATCAAGCGTGGAAGAGTAGTGCGCTTGCAACATAAAGAAGCGAATCGTTGATGCGCTGAAAGGCTTTTCGAATCTCCCGCCGTGGATCAATTCTTCGATAGAAATTGCATTGCCGAGAGACTTGCTCATTTTTTGTCCATCCAGGGTGAGCATGTTGGAGTGCATCCAATACCGAACCGGCGGCTCTCCTTCAGCAGCCACATTTTGTGCAACCTCACACTCATGGTGCGGAAACTTGAGATCCATACCTCCACCGTGAATGTCGAAGGTCTTTCCGAGATACTTGGTACTCATCGCCGAACACTCAAGGTGCCACCCTGGGAATCCCTCACCCCATGGAGAATTCCACCTCATGATATGGTCCGTTCCAGCGCTCTTCCACAAGGCGAAGTCCAGTGAACTTCGCTTCTCGTCTTGCCCGTCGAGGGTGCGTGTATTGGAAAGAAGTTCGTCGATCTTTCTTCCCGAAAGGGCACCGTATCCTTTTTCCTTGTCAAACTTTTCGACGTCGAAATAAACCGAGCCGTCAATCTCGTATGCATATCCCTGGTCGAGGATTTTCCGGACCATCTCAATTTGTTCGATGATATGACCCGTAGCGGTTGGTTCGATATCAGGAGGAATAATGTTGAACAGGTCACATATCTGGTGAAAGTAATTGGAGTACTTCTGTGCGATCTCCATCGGCTCCAATTGTTCGAGCTTGGCCCTTTTTGCAACGCGATCCTCGCCCGTGTCATCAAGTATATGACCAACATCGGTGATATTTCGAACGTAGCGAATCTTATATCCGACATGCTTCATATATCGATAGAGCATATCGAAAGTGATGAAGGTCCGCATGTTGCCTATATGAACCTCGCTGTAGACCGTGGGGCCACAGACATACATTCCTACATTGGGAGCGTTGATCGGTTCAAACTTCTCCTTTTGGCGTGTAAGTGAATTGTAGACGTAAAGAGGGTGCTTCTCGTATTTTGGCATCAATTAAATTCCTTGCGTGGGACCCATGCTAATGTATTTCAAAAATTCCGCCTTGGTGGCTTCTTCTTGAAATTTCCCACAGAATTCTGCCGTCACTGTAGAGGATTCGGCGTCTTTGATGCCCCTCATCGATACACAGAGGTGCTTGGTATCCATGATCACCGCAACATCTTCGGTGTTTAATACCTTTTTTAGCTCGTTTGCAATCTGCAATGTCAACCTTTCCTGAACCTGAGGACGTGAGGCAAAATAATTCACGATCCTGTTGATTTTAGAAAGACCTATGACCTTTCCGGTGGATATATATGCCACGTGGGCCATACCCATGATTGGGAGGAAATGGTGCTCGCAGTTAGACAGTACTCGAATGTTGCGTTCAACCAGCATTTGGTTGTACTGGTATTTGTTGTCAAATACCCGCGGATCCGGTCTGTTTTCAGGATTTAGTCCGTTAAACAATTCCTGCACGTACATCTTGGCAACCCGCTTGGGCGTACCCCTAAGACTATCGTCATCAAGATCAAGACCCAGTGTCTCCATGATCTCACGGAAGTGGAACTCTATCTTGTTGATCTTTTCCTCATCACTCATGTCAAAGGCGTCTGCCCGCATCGGTGTTTCGATCGAAGTGAAAAGATGCGAATCACCTATCTCGTCAACACTAAAATTCGATAGTTCTATTTGATCAATGTCTTTCATCTGGTTCATTGTGAAACGGCTGCAAATTTACTCAATTTTCTCCGAGCGGGAATTGTAACAAACTCGACACTCTAATGTTCGCTGACTATGCTCGAGGATGGTATTGGATGATAGCCTGTCGCAAGTAATCCCGGTCCAGGTGGGTGTAGATTTCGGTGGTGGTAATTGACTCGTGGCCTAGCATCTCCTGTACAGCCCTTAAATCCGCACCCCCTTCCACCAAGTGTGTTGCAAAAGAATGCCGAAAGGTGTGTGGGCTCACATTTTTTTTGATTCCTGCCTTGCCGGCCAGGTCCTTCACCAACTTAAAAACATATACGCGACTCAATTTGCTACCTCTCTGGTTTAGAAAAACGAAGTCCTCGTACTTGGGCTGAAGTTGTTGATGCACCCGAATTTCGTCAATATAAATGGTAAGATACTTCTCTGTGATGGAACCCAGTGGAACAAGGCGCTCCTTGTCACCCTTTCCGGTTACGCGCAAGTACCCTTCCTTCAGGAAGAGATTGCTCAATTTCATTTCGATCAACTCACTCACTCGCAGCCCGCAGCCATAAAGGCATTCCACAATAGCCTTGTTTCTCCCTCCTGCAGGTTTGGAAGCGTCTATTTGCTCCAGCATTCCATTGATTTCCTCGACGCTCAGTACTTCCGGGAGTTTTCTTCCCAGTTTTGGCCCCTGGATTAGTTCAGACGGGTCCTGGGAGATCATTTCTTCAAGCAGGAGGAACTTAAAGAATGCCTTAATCCCTGAGATTATCCGCGCCTGTGTAGAGGCAGCGATGCCCAAATCGAAAAGGGATTGAACGAAGTTTCTCAGATCATCCGTAGTCAGCTTTTCCGGACCCTTTCCCAAGGTAGTACAGAAATGCTCCAATTTCTCAACATCGTCGAGGTATCCCTCAAGTGAGTTTTGAGATAAGTTTCTTTCCAGGAGAAGATGGTTTTTAAATCCTTTTTTGAGGATCTCCCAACTCATCCTTCATTCCAGATTTCCCAGCTTTTGTCAGCCTGGACGGCCAACATGGACATGCCATTGAGCGTCTTGCATTCCATTTCGGCACACTTGGAAAGAAATAGTGTTGTGCCCGGATTATAGATAAGGTCGAAGGCATAGTTTTTCGATGTAAGAAGATCGTAGGGGATATTCGGAAAGCTATCAATATTGGGAGACATTCCGAGCGGAGTACATTGAACGATTACTGGATACTCCGAGAGCACCTTAGCGTCTATGTCCGAAAACGAAAGATCGCCCAAACCTTCTTTTCGGCTTACCACTTTGAAGTCTATTCCCAATTCCTTCAGGCCAAACTGCACTGCTTTTGAAGCTCCGCCGGTACCCAAGACAAGGCAAGGTTTGTTTCCACTTCCCAATGTGCCAAACGCACGCTTGAACCCGAACGCGTCCGTGTTGTAGCCGTAGGTTTTACCCTCTACAATTTTGACGCAGTTTACCGCACCTATTTCATTGGCAACTTCACTGACCTTGTCAATCATTGGTACGATGGCTTCCTTATATGGCACGGTGACATTGAACCCAACCAATCCTTCAACACTTAGAACTTTGTCCGGAAGGTCATCTATGGAAGCCAGGCTGAAATTGCGGTACTCGAGATCTTCGAGCCCGGCCTTTTCCCATTTCCTGTTGAAATAATCTTTGGAAAACGAATGCCCCAAAGGAAACCCGACGAGGCCAAAAATTCTTTTATCCATTGTTGATCGATTCGTTGGCTGAGCTAATTCTATCGATGACGATGATAATGGCAAATCCAATGACACACATCGTGCAGGCCAATATTAGATTATTTTCTCCATCGAATTGCAATGGTGAAACACTTTCATAGAGGAAGGGAACTTCTTCTCCGTGCGAATCGGTTCTCCATTGCACCACTTCCTTCCAGGGCCAAACGACATTCAGCGAACCAACCATAAACCCGGAAAGCAATGCGATCGTGATGTCTCGGTAACGCTTGAACAACCACGACAGAACCCTCGAGAATGCTGCAAGACCAACAACGGCGCCGGCACCAAAGGTGAGTATCGGGCCAACTTTCAGATCCGAAATGGCTGCCGTCATATAATCATATTTACGCAACAGTAAAAGGATGAAACTCCCGGAAATACCGGGGAGGATCATCGCACAAATGGCCACCGATCCGCTAAGAAAGATGAACCAGCTCGACTCTGGTGTCTCCGCCGGCGTAGCAATTGAAATGTAAAAAGCAATTCCCCCTCCAACCAATAGCGCGACAATGGAGCGCGCATTCCATTTTTCAACCGTCTTTGATACCGTATATGCCGAAGCCAAGATGAGTCCGAAAAAGAAGGACCAAAGCAGGATCGGTTGGTTTTCGAGCAGATAGCGAATGAGCTTTACAAGGGAGAGAAAACTGATGGCGATTCCCGCAAACACCGAAACGAGAAACCACCCGTTGATGTGCTTCCAAAAAGATGGCACTCCTTTGGTAAATAGGATCCTTAATGCACGGAGATCAACGGATTTTATGGTGTGAATGAGCTCCTCATAAATGCCGGTAATGAAGGCAATGGTTCCACCGGATACCCCTGGAACGATGTCCGCCGCACCCATGGCCATACCCCTCAGGCTGAGGAAAATGTAGTCGCGAATACTTCTCAACGATTAATATTTGGTGAGTGAGGAATCCACCTCGTCCGCATAACCTACAATGCCACCTTCGAGGTTGTACACATTCTGACGGCCTTTGATTCGCTCAAGGGCCTCTACTGTAGCCCTTGATCGCTTGCCTGTTCGACACATGATGACCACCGGCTTTACCTGGTCGAGTTCACCCTCCCGGTCGAGTACTTCTGCCATTGGAATGTGGGTACCGCCAATCGAGGCTATCTCCAATTCGTATGGTTCACGGATATCAACGAGTTGAACGCTGTTATCGCGGAGCTTCTCCGCCAGTTCTTTAGGACTAATACTTTTCATGATCAGGGTTTAAAATCCTTGACTTTATCCTCCGGTAAGAATTCGAAAAAGGTGTCTCCTCTCAAACCCAAACGCAGCGATTCCAGCGGAATAACATCGTTTGGTCCTATATTCCCAAGGTTGACATTCGCACCCAGCAATTTGATGAACCATACCTGCTGGGATTTGATAGGCGCCTCCCACAAAACTTTCTCGCGGGGAACATTGCTCAGGATCTTGTTGATCAGCAAGGTATGTGCGGCTCCATTTGGACGATAGATGCCCACATTTCCACTTTCTCTTGCTTCTGCGATAACCTTCCACGATCCGGCGCTGAGTTCATTGGTCATCATGCTGATCCACTTCGACGGGCTGATGAAAATACCTTCTTCCTTGGAGCCAACTTCAGACAATACCTTTCGATCTTTGGCCAGGTCCGAAATCAACCTGCATTTTTCCTCCTCTTCAATCTCTATCGACCCATCAGACACCTCACAAACTGGTAAGTCGAGTTTGTCGAGAAGACGCTTGTAGTCTTCGTATTGATCACGAACGTAGAAGGCCTCAAACAGGGTCCCACCAAAATAGGTGAGGATGTTGGCCTCTTTATATATCTGCAACTTTTCCTCCAGGTTGCTTGTGATGTAGGATGAACCGAATCCAAACTTGACCAGATCGATAAATTGGCCACTGGATTCCACCATGTTCTCTGCCTCACGAGTGCTCAGGCCTTTGTCCATTACCATGACCAGACCATTGTCACGTGGCTTCTCCGTTCTATCTGGAATGTGATCGAGGTGGTAATTCATTCTTCAGAATCTCGGTAAGTCTGTACAAGGTCAAATACATCCGGATCCATCTCCATGTGAGGAGCGAATGCCAACATATCGTCGACACCGGTAGGATCAATCTCCAAAACAGATTTCAACATATCACGCGCATCGATGCGCTGTTGAAAGTCGTACAGATAAGCCGACATCCGGTAATACAGTTCATAAGCAGTAGGGTGAGTCTTGATGCCCCGCTCCATGACTTCTATGGCATCGTTGAACATCTCGTGCCTGTAGTACATATTGGAGTAATCGAGGAATACTTCTGAATTAAATTCATCAAACTGGATCACTTTCTCAAATGCGTACCTGGCTTCCTCGAGGAAGCCAAGTTTGCGTTCAACCTCTGCCAAAACGTACCAATAATCTGCGTTTTCAGGATCCAGCCCGAGGGCCTTCTTAATGTAGTGAATGCCTTCTGTCAGGCGATTCATATTGTCCAGTGAGATACCGATTCCCAACCAGGCATCGGCGAAATTTTTATCACATTTCACCGACTTGTAGAAATATGTGTATGCATTTTCGTACATACCAAACTGCTCATAACACTCTGCAATGTAATAGTAGGTGAGGGCCGTCGGATCCTCGTATTTCAGGGTTGTTTTGTACACCTCTATGGCTTCCTCATATCGCTCCAGGCGGGCCAGGATATTGGCCTTGTTGAAGTAAGCCGAAGAGAATTTTTCGTCGCACACCAGGGCATAATCGTAAGCTTCCAATGCCAGCTCGTCTTGATGAGAGGCACTGTAGAGGTTTCCAAGGTTATACCAGGCAACAGTGGTGTACGGGTTTTCATTGATATACCAGCGCAAAAATTCAATACCGTCATTGTGCAGTTCGTTGAACTCAAAGAAATTTGTCACCTCGAAGAGGGCGTCGTCCTTGTAGTCAGCTTCCACTACATACTTCTTTAGCTGTCCCTTGGCTTTTTTGAGCTCGCCCGCGTGGAAATACTCAAATGCCAGCTGGATCATGATATTTTCATTGTCGTTGCCGGTGAGTTCAAGCGCCTTCTTTAGGTTGTAAATGGCCTTGTGGTGTTGCTTCTGCTTACCGTATATCTGTGCCTGAATGATAAAGTATTCCGGAAATGTATTGGCTTCCCATTCCAGCGATTTGAGCAATTGAATAGCCTTTTGATAATCATTTTCGATCAGGTAGACCTCGGCCTCCCGAATCTTGAAGATGGTAGAGAAAGGGTGCTGTGTCTTGGCGATTTCAATTACCCTTGACGCCCGATCAAGCTTTCGAAGCAGCAGGTAGTAGTCGAGAATTTCTTCGAGGTCTTCCACATCAAAATAGAGCAGCTGCTTTTCCTGAAGCATTCGCTCAAACTTTTTTACCAGGGTAGATTCGAAAGGGTTTTCCGGGAAAAAATCAGATTGTGAATCCATGCAGTGTTTGATGCAATGACAAATGTAGAAATTTAGCGATGGAGCCCTGTTTACGGCTCTAAATATTATCCCCGGGTGGTGTTCATCTGTTTCGCGTTAAAAGCACCCAATATGGCTTCCAGCTTTATATATTTGCCATCCTTAAAATGACACTGATAAAATCCATTTCCGGAATTAGAGGCACTATAGGTGGAAAGCCCGGAGAATCACTAACACCGCTGGATGTAGTAAAATTCGCCGCCGCCTATGCCAAGTGGCTCAAGAAGGACAACGAAGGCAAACTCAAGGTGGTGATCGGCCGTGATGCCAGACCCTCAGGACCAATGGTTTCTTCGCTTGTTCAAAATACCTTGATAGCCTGCGGTATTGATGTGCTTGATCTCGGATTATGTTCTACGCCAACCGTAGAAATGGCCGTACCAGCAGAGCAAGCTGCCGGAGGAATCATACTCACCGCTAGCCATAACCCCGTTCAATGGAATGCCCTGAAGCTTCTAAATGGCAGGGGCGAATTTATTTCCGGGGAGGATGGCGCCGAGCTGCTGGCAATTGCGGATCAATCATCGTTTGATTTCGCACCGGTCCAGGAGTTGGGCGTGGTCACGAAGAATGAAGGCTACCTGGACTACCATATCGACGAGATCATGAAGCTCGACATGGTTGATGTTGAGGCCATTCGAAAAGCCAATTTCAAGGTGGCCATTGACGGAATCAATTCGGTTGGTGGTGTTTGCGTGCCCGCCTTGCTCAATCGACTTGGCGTAAGTGAGGTGCATGAGCTCAATTGCGAGCCCAACGGACAGTTTGCGCATAATCCGGAACCCTTGGCAGAAAACCTCAAAGACATCATGCAATTCACCCGAGATCGAAATTGCGATCTCGCCTTTGTAGTGGATCCGGACGTGGACAGATTGGCCATGATCGACGAAAACGGAGCCATGTTCGGTGAGGAATACACACTGGTTTCCATTGCGGATTATATTCTTTCCAATCAGATGGGATCCACAGTTTCTAACCTTTCTTCCACCATCGCTCTAAGAGAGGTTACCAGGTCCAGAGGTGGTGAGTACCACAGTGCCGCAGTTGGTGAGGTTAATGTGGTGAAAAAGATGAAGGAAGTCAATGCTGTGATCGGTGGTGAAGGCAATGGTGGGGTGATTTATCCAGCGCTTCACTACGGCAGAGATGCCCTGGTTGGAATAGCACTTTTCCTTTCTCACTTAGCCAAATCGGGAAAGAAATGCAGCGAATTGCGCGCTTCCTATCCGTCGTATTTCATTGCCAAGAACAAAATTGAATTGACTGCCGGCTTGGACATTGATGGGCTTCTGAACAAGGTGGCTGCCAACCATGCTCAGAAAGAACAAAACCGCGAAGACGGACTTAAGATCTTGGACGGTGACGAGTGGGTTCATATGAGAAAGTCCAATACTGAACCGATCATAAGAATCTATAGCGAGAGTTCGGACGAAGAGTCCGCAAATGCCCTTGCACAACAGATGATTCAAGAAATCAATAATTTAACATCGTGAAAGTTTACTTCGACAACGCAGCAACCACACCACTTGACGAAGAAGTTTTGGGTGTGATGGTTCCTATCCTCAAGGAGGAATTTGGCAATCCTTCATCTACGCACGCGTTTGGGCGCAAGGTGAGATCAAAAATCGAGCTGGCGCGGCGTAAGGTCGCTTCCCTCATCAACAGCGAACCAGGAGAGATAACGTTTACCTCCGGAGGTACCGAGGCCGACAACATGGCTATCCGGTGTAGCGTCCATGACCTTGGTGTAACTCACGTGATATCCTCTCCCATCGAACATCATGCTGTCTTGCATACAATTGAGGAGTTGGAAAAAGACGGCTCTATCCGTTCTACCATGGTAAAACTTGACGCAAAGGGTCATGTCGATCTTGATCACTTGCAAGACTTGCTTAATAACTCTGAGGAGAAGACCTTGGTAAGCCTCATGCATGCCAACAACGAAATAGGAACACTCATCCCCATTGACAAGGTCGCCTCCATGTGTAAGAACGCCGGAGCTTACTTCCACTGTGATACAGTGCAAACTATGGGTCATTATGCGTTTGATGTAAAACAAATCAGTGCGGATTTTCTGACTTGTTCGGCTCACAAGCTACATGGTCCGAAGGGGGTAGGTTTTCTCTATATCAATGGAGATTTGGACATCAAGCCACTGCTCTACGGTGGCAGCCAGGAAAGGAATAGGAGGGGAGGAACCGAAAACGTGTATGGCATTGTTGGCTTGGCGAAGGCCCTGGAATTGGCCTTGCAGGATGTAGACGAGCATCACTATCATGTTCAAGGTTTAAAGAACTATATGATCGAGTCCCTTGAACGCGAAATTCCAGGTGTAGAATTCCATGGTGACGCCAAGGGAAAATCACTGTATACTGTGCTTAACTGTAGTTTGCCTAACAATGAAAAGGAAGACCTCATTCTTTTTAGTCTTGACCTCATGGGTGTGGCTTGTTCTGGGGGCAGCGCCTGCACAAGTGGGAGTGATAAGGGATCACATGTATTGGAAGGCATAGGCGCAAACACTGCCAGGCCGGCGGTGAGGTTTTCATTCTCCAAAATGAATACGCGCGACGAGGTGGACTATACCGTCGGTAAACTCAAGGAGTTTTACGCCTCTTGAAAGTCACATTCTTAGGCACAGGCACATCTCAAGGAGTCCCCGTAATCGGGAGTGATCATCCGGTTTGCCTCAGTGACAATCCAAAAGACAAACGCTTGAGATCATCCATCCTTGTTGAATGGGATGGACTCAACTTTGTGGTGGATAGTGGGCCTGATTTTCGCTACCAAATGCTTCGCGCAGGGGTGAAGAAACTGGACGCATTGCTATTCACTCACGAGCACAAGGATCACATTGCCGGATTTGACGATATCCGCCCTTTTTATTTCAATCAGGGTGCAATCCAGGTTTACTGCAGCAGGCGCGTAAAGGAAAGCCTTCAAAAGTCTTTCGATTATATCTTCCACGACTTCAAATATCCAGGTGTTCCGGAGGTTGACATTCATTTGATCGACAAGGAGCCATTTGATGCCTCGGGTAAAGAGCTTGTTCCGCTGGAGGTGCTACATTATAAGTTACCGGTCCATGCGTTTCGTTTCGGAGACTTCACTTACGTCACCGATGCCAATCACATTGATGAATCCGAACGTAAGAAAATTAGAGGGAGCAAGGTGGTTGTGCTAAATGCGCTTCGTCAAACGACGCACATTTCTCATTTCAGCCTTGAAGAAGCCGTAGAGATGGCCCAGGATCTTGGGGCCGAAAAGACCTACTTCACGCACATAAGTCATCTACTTGGTTTTCATGATGAGGTAGAGGAAAGCCTTCCCGATGGCATTCACCTCGCCTACGATATGCTTGAGGTAGAGCTATAAAAAAACCCCGGAGTATGCGAACCCGGGGTTTTCATTGAAAACTTCCTGAAAGATACTATCTGACAATCAGTTTTCGGGTAGTACTTTCTCCGTCGATAGAAACTTCGATAAGGTAAGTTCCGGCGGCAACATCGTTCAACGGCTGAACGAGGTTGTATCCACCGACGGCTTGTGTTTCGTCGGCAAGAACGTTCATTACACGTCCATTGATGTCAAGCATTCTAACCTGTACGTCGGCAGTGTGGTTTACGTTGTATACTACGTGCGCTTGATTCAAGTGAGCATTGTCAAACACCTTTACACTTTCGAGGTTTTTGTGAATGGTGTTGAGCCCGATCGCACCACTAGCAGCATCGATATAGTAAAGCTTCTCGCGATCGCCATATTTCTGATGATAACTACCTCCTTCAAACATCTCATAGCGAATAAGAGCAGAACGGTTGTCGTTTGCCCTCCACTCGATGGTGATGTGATCAGCTTCGCCAATCTTGGTATTCATTGCCGAGAATGAATCCATTTCATCATAGCTCTCTTCGATAACAAATCTCTGAACGTCATTTACAACGAGTCCGCCTGGTAAGGTCAGGGTACCAAGTGCATCCAATTCTGTTTCGACCCTTCCATCATAGAAATAGTTGGCGCCATCGGGATCGGTGAAGGTAAACTTCATGGTAGAGGTGATCTTGTCATCGTCGTAGGTTGCAGGGAACTCCAACAATTCGATAGAACATCCCATACATTCGGAATTGTCGTACTTGTGGTGACCTACAATAGCCCACTTGTTAGGAAGTGAACCGTGTTGATCTTCCATTTTCATATAGCGATCTACATAGCTGTTGGTCATGTAGTAGAGATATAAGTAATCGTCAAATTCAATTACTCGATCAATTCCGGAAAATCCAAATAGGACAGAAAATCCAGCCGCATCTTTTGGGGCACTTGCGCTGTCGTGGCCAATCATCGGTACCGTACCAGTACTCGAAAGGCTGCTATAATCCCATGTTTTTCCACCACCGCCGGTTCCTTTACTAAACGTCGAAGGGTCGGCTGTATGGTAGGTAATGGATTCGCCAACATTCAAGAGGGCGTTGGCACTGGTTACGTCGTATTGAGCGCTCAAAGCTCCGCATACCATTAAACCAAGTGCAGACAAATAGATTTTTTTCATAGTGATATGGAAATTAATATAAAATTCTTGGAGGGCTAAATTAAGAATAAAATGCCTTGGCTTTTTGCCGCCTATTGAATTTACTACAAACGGTGTTTGGTGCCTAATTACTTGTCTTCCAAGACGAAGAGCTGTGCAGCTTCGTACTTTTCAACAACCACCTTGGTGCCTGCCTCGAGGTAGCCGATACTGGCAGTAGCATCGTAAACCTCCTTTCCTATTTTAATCTTCCCGGACGGTCGTAGCACGGTTACCGCTTCCCCCTTATGGCCAATCAATTCGTGCTCCTCCGTTGAGGTACCAACAAAGCCATCGTCAGCCGGCTGGGCGGCGTCGAGTACAAATCGAGCGAAGAAATTGGTTTTGAGCAACCTCATGGCGAGGTATATCGATCCTGTGATCGAAAGGCCGGTAGAGATCAACACGACAAGAATGGATGTGGTAAGCGCCTCGGAGTTGATCGGTGTGAAATCGAATCCAACATTGCGCACAAGCGCCAGCACCAAACC
The DNA here is from genome assembly GCA_965267285.1 of Salibacteraceae bacterium. Classification (GTDB taxonomy): domain Bacteria; phylum Bacteroidota; class Bacteroidia; order Flavobacteriales_G; family Salibacteraceae; genus UBA4419. The sequence continues at coordinate 942,742 of OZ253948.1, forward strand.
GGCCAATACCAGAACCATACCCGATATGCCGGCAACCCCGAATCCCGGTATCACAAAAATCTCCAGGGCTATAAGTATCAAACCGACAATGAAGATCAGGATTTCCCAATTCTCCGCTAGCCCCTCTATGTAGAGTGGAGCAAAGTATAGAATGACGGCCACGAGTGCCGCAATGCTCGGGAATCCGAGTCCGGGGCTTTGCAATTCAAAGTAGATTCCACCGATGATGAGCATGATCAGGATTCCACTGATCACTGGGCTGATCAACCAACCTATGAGCCTGTCTGTCCACGAGTGCTGTTGCCTGATCACCGTATAGTTCTCCACTCCGGAATAGGCCAATGCCTCTTCCATGCTTTTCACCTTGGCATCACAGAATCCATGTTTCAAAGCTTCTTCGGTGGTGAAAGTCAAAACTTTCCCCTTCTCACTAATCCCTTCAACTTCTTTGTCCGGATCCACCATGGCTTCCGCTATATCAGGGTCTCTGTTGTTTTCCTCAGCGGTTGCACGCATCTTCTTGCGCATATACGATTGATACTTGTCCGGCACCTGTTCACCCTGGGCGTTTACTACCGTTGCGGCTCCTATGGTGGACCCGGGCATCATAAATATGCTGTCGCACGCGATAGAGATCAGGGCTCCTGCGGAAGCAGCATTGTTTTCGATGAGCACCATCACCGGCACAGATGAGCTCATGATTTTGGTTCGAATAGAATCTGCAGCATCTACCAGTCCACCATAAGTGTTCAGCTTGAGGAAGACGATGTCGGCGCCCTTGGCTATGGCTTCTTCAATGGCCAGTTTGGTGATTCTCCATGTGGGAGGGCCTATTTCATCGTTGATCTCAAAGTAATAAACTGTGTATTCGGTATCTGCATCGTATTGTGGAGCACTGGCATTGGCGGATAACAGGAAAAGCACAGCAAGCGCCATCAACATTCTCCTCATAGATTTCACTGCAGACATAGTCCTGCTAAAGATAATATTCAAGGCCAATGCTAGGATTGGATTTTTTAGGAAACGAGGTCACCTACTTCAACACAATCAAAGATGCAATCGGCATTCAAAGCGCCGAGCATCACCATGGTAGTCGTGTTGACCAGTCCCTCACTGTGCTGAGTCCGTACCCTGAGATAATTTCGGGTAAAGCCAAACATCATACCTTCCTCTTCCTCACTTTCCCAAAGCACTTCGTGTTCAGTTCCGGCATGAGGTTCATAGAATGCTCGCTTCAATTTCTCCGAAAGGCTTCGCAGTCTCTTGCTTCGTTCCTGCCGTACTTCCATAGGCACATTCCCTTCGAGCTTGGGCGCGACCGTTTTGTTTCGTTCGGAGTAGGTAAATACATGTAGGTAAGAAACATCAAGGTCTTTAAGGTAGTCGTAAGTTTCCTCGAAATGGGCGTCTGTTTCACCCGGATATCCCACGATGACATCTACCCCGATACAGGCATTGGGCATGCTGGCACGAATGCTTCTTATCCTGTTGGTGTAGAGGTTTCGGTTGTACTTTCTCTTCATGGAAGTGAGCAACTCATCCGATCCCGACTGAAGGGGGATGTGGAAATGAGGGACAAAGCGATTGGATGATTGAACAAAATCAATAATGTCATTCGACAATAAGTTGGGCTCGATAGAAGATATTCTAAACCGCTCGATCCCATCTACTTTGTCCAATTCCTGGATTAGTCTGTAGAAATTTTCTTCTCCGCCTTGTCCAAAATCTCCAATGTTGACACCCGTGAGCACTACTTCTTTCGCTCCAAGATCTCGAACCTCTTTCGCCTTCGTAATGGTTTCTTCGATGGTGGCGTTTCGACTCTTCCCCCTTGCAAGTGGGATGGTGCAAAACGAACAGAAATAGTCGCAACCGTCCTGGATTTTGAGAAATGAACGGGTGCGATCTCCATGTGAAAAAGATGGATTAAATTCCCGGACCTGACCAATACGACCAGCCTCAATCAATCCGGAATCCCTTTTGTTGAGATCGTTTAGAAAGCCTGCGACATTAAATTTTTCATTAGCCCCGAGAACGACATCCACACCCGGGATCCTGGATATTTCCTCCGGCTTGAGTTGTGCATAGCAACCGATTACCACGACATAGGCATCGGGATTATACTTCAATGCCCGCCGTACAGTTGTACGGCATTTCCTATCTGCCCGATCAGTGACCGAACAAGTATTGATTACATAGAGGTCAGCTCCGGTCTCAAAGTCGACACGGGCAAAGCCGTGCTCAGACAAATCTCGAGCGATTGTTGATGTTTCGGCGAAGTTGAGCTTACAACCAAGGGTATAATATGCGGCGGTGCCACCTGAATTCATGGGCGGCAAAGGTACTGACTTTCAGTCTGAAAAATACCCCTAGTTGTCGTTGCTCATTTTGAAGAGAAATTCCTTCTCCTCTTTGGTCAAGCTATCGTAACCTGATTTGGAAATCTTGTCGAGAATTTCGTCTACCCTTCGTTGACGTTGATGGGCAGATCCTTTCGCGGTACGCTCTCTTTTGGCGCCTCTTGTCTCATTTTTTACGACCCGCATTTTAGTTTTTTTGCCTGAAAAAAGGCCGGTAAACCATTTTGATAAGCGGTAAAATCCAAACGAGATATCCTTTCCCTTGCGAGATTGCGCGATAAATAGCCAGCCGTAAATAGCACCTCCTACATGGGCCAATTTACCGCCTGTATTCCATGAGAAGTCTAATAGACTTGTGAGCACAAATAGCGTAAGGGCAATATACTTGATTCGAACCGGACCTATGAGAAATAGGTGGAAGACATAATCAGGTAGCAAAACCGCTGTGGCTACCATCACGGCCATCACTCCGGCAGATGCGCCAATCAATACAGAACCCATTGGAATTCCTAGGATTTGGAAAAGACTGTATGCCAACACATATGCGAGCCCTCCGGCAATGCCTCCGACAAAATAGATTGCACCAACTTTTTGAGAGCCCAGGTATTGCTGAAGCAGCCTGCCAAACCAGTATAGGATGAGCATGTTAAACAGGATATGTCTCAACCCGCCGTGTAGGAACATATAGCTCACGTAACTCCACAACTGGAGAACAGAATTCAGGAATGATCCGGGTAAACCGAGGTAGAGAGTAAGATCTACCTTGATGACATGGGCAAAAATGTTTTGTACCACGTAGGCGATCACGGTGATCACGATAACCTGTTGCAGCAACTTGCCCTTGTCTCTGAACGTGTTCTTAAAATCGTCGGTGATCGAAGCCATGTCAGTAGATTCCTCTCTTCCTCCAGAATTTGATCATCAAATATCCAAAAAGCATCCCTCCCAGGTGTGCAAAGTGAGCGACGTTATCGCCCGGATTGTTGGACAGGCCTAAAAACAACTCCAGCGCTCCATAACCCATTACAAAGTATTTGGCCTTGATGGGGATGGGGAAGAAGATGAAAAAGATCTCGGTATTTGGAAAGAGCATTCCAAATGCTAACAGAATTCCAAACAATGCGCCGGAGGCTCCTACGAGGTTTGAGTTGTACAATAGGTTGAGCTGCCTCCAGGATGGCTCAACGTAGTTCTTGCCTTGCTGAAGTACACCATAACCCTCTGTCCTTACAATTTCTATTGCTTCCGCTGTTAGTTGAGATTCTATGGACATCACCTGGAAATGGATGATGAGATAGTGCAGGGCAGCAGCCCCGATCCCAGTCAGAATGTAGTACTGAAGAAATCGTTTGGGCCCCCAATAATTTTCGATGGCCGAACCAAACATCCATACTGCAAACATGTTGAAAAAGATGTGCTGGAAGCTGCCATGCATGAACATGCTTGTCACAATTTGGATCGGGTTAAACAAGTCCGACTTAAAGTAGTGTAAGCCGAGAACATCGTACAGGTTGATACCCATATTCATCAGCGCAATGGTGCCCAGGTAGAAGAGCACATTGATGATCAGTAGGTTTTTGACCACCATTGGCAAAACCGAAAATCCCGCTGGTCTATAATTCATTTAGCAAACTTCTTTTCGAGTTCATCAAATGGAATGGTGACGATCGTTGGCGCTCCAGATGGCGTAAAATAAGCTTGTTCGCATGCAAATAGTTGGTCGACAACAGATTCAATTTCTTCTTCTTTCAAAACCCTTCTGAACCCTTTGGCTTCGGCCATGGCAGCACTTCGCGCCAAGCGGTCAAAACTTCCAACATCACCCGATTGTTCTGTCTCCTGGTACTCTTTAATAAGCGATTCTAAAAGTTCAATTGGGTCTGCCTCACCAAGGTTAGACGGAACACCGTTGATGGATATTGTTTGTTGCCCTAAAGACTCCAGATCATAACCAAGCAATCCAAACTGATCCTTCATCGAGGTGACAACCTCAAGGTCTATAGGGTTCAATTCGATCGTTTGGGGAAAAAGCTGTTTCTGGGTTTTTCCAACATTGTTGGCCAGTGCATGCAGGTTGCGCTCGTAGTAAATCCGTTCGAGGCATCTCTGGATATGCATTACCATCAATCCGGACTTTATGCGGCTTGCTGCATAACCATTTCCGATTAGAAAAACTTTGGATGTCTCCTCTTCCTGCTCTACGGCAAGCTTCTCCATTGCTGCCACTTCGCTCTCCACCAGGAATTCTTCCTTGGGTCTCTCCTTGAACATCAATTCCCAGTCCTTGCCAGTCGAATGAGACTTGAATGGATTGTATCCAGAATCTACCTGGACCGCCGGATTAGGAATTTCACGTTCCGGATCAGGTAGCTGATCCAGGCTTGGAATCTTGCTAAAATCAAGGGTAGGCGCAATGTTGTTTTCACCCAGCGCCTTTTTCACGGTGGCTTTTATGATGGCGTAAATCGAAGCCTCATCGATAAATTTGATTTCCGTTTTTGTCGGATGAATATTGACATCGATCCGTTCCGGATCTATATGCAACCGCAAGAAGTAGGAAGGGTGATAGCCCTGTGGTATCAGTTCTTCGAATGCCCCCAAGACGGCATGATTGAGGTAGGATGATTTGATAAATCGGTCATTCACAAAGAAGTATTGCTCTCCGCGAGTTTTGCGTGCGGCATCTGGCTTTCCAACAAATCCATCGACCGAAAGAATGCCCAATTCCTCTTTCACCGGCACCAATTTGTCATTGTAGCTTTTGCCATAGACACCCACTATCCTCTGCCGGAAATTAGATGTGGGCAGGTTGTATGAAGATTTGTCGCCGTGATTCAATTCAAAGGAGATTTGATGAAATGGTATCGCCAATCGAAGGAATTGCTCCACGATATGTTTGTATTCGACGTTGTCGGACTTCAGAAATTTTCGGCGCGCAGGTATGTTGTAGAATAAATTCCGAACGGAGAAAGACGAACCCTGAACACCGGCCGTCGGTTCCTGTTTCACCACTTCACTTCCTTCCACGTTGATCAAGGTTCCCAGGTCGTCCTCCGCTCTTTTGGACTTGATTTCGGTATGGCTTACGGAAACAATTGATGGGATGGCTTCGCCCCTGAACCCCATGCTCGTGATGTGAAAGAGATCGTCGGCTTTGCGGATCTTGGAGGTTGCATGGCGTTCGAGTGAGAGCCGTGCATCCATTTCGGACATACCCGACCCATTGTCTATCACCTGGATCAGTGTGCGACCGGAATCCTTGATGTTTACCTTGATCTTGTTTGCTCCGGCGTCGATGGCGTTTTCCATTAATTCCTTCACGACCGACGCCGGGCGTTGGATGACTTCGCCAGCCGCAATTTGATTGGCAACATTATCGGGCAGTACTTCTATCTTCATTCAGGTCAGGCAAATTTGAAGTAGAGGTACGCTACGAGGGCCAACATGCCTGCAATGACTAGAATCCTTCGATTGGATCTTTGACTCTCCTGCAATCGACTATTCTTTTTCCACTTTTCGATGTAACCTACCTTTTCGGCATTCCTGGGGTCTGCCTCAAATTCGGCCATTTTGATGCGTCGCTGCAGGTCCTCCTTCTCGGCATCATAATACCTTGATTTGAAATCGAATTTGCGGGGTTTTCTTGTTCTGAAGAAGCTTGAAATCATGCAAAAGAGAAAGATCCAAAAATAGCCTTTTCGACGTAGCGAAAAGCACAGGTTGAAAACGTAGATTCAATCCATTTCCGTATACAGCAACATCACCGACATTGCACTGAGGGTGTGCTTGCTCGCATTGTTGTACACGCTCCGGATGGAATATTTTCTGTTGGGATAAAGCACATATCCATCTTCCGAAACATACTTTGGAATATCCACCAGTCCGACCAGTGAATCCTCACTTCTGATACTGGCCGAAAAGATCAGGTCGCCTGTCTGCAGGTCTTTGAATTCCAACTTTTCGCAGTACGGATGAACGTGACAGAAGATGGTATACACCTTCGTTTTCTTTTGCAAGCCCATGAGTTGGCTGATCTCCATTTCAATGTCCTCAGCCCCTGGAGGTACTTTCCAGTGTCCGGTAAATTTTCTGCCTTGCGGATCCCAGAAAATATTGAATGAGTCCTTTTCATTTCCCATAATCACCTCATCCACACCGCAGGACGGTTGCCGGAGATCGTGTCCGTCAGAGCCTTTAGTTCCAAACTGTCCTTCAGGTCCTACAAATTGTTTAAAGGCGAAGATGGTCCGTTGTTGCAGGGGAGTTAGCTTGTAGGTCAATTGAGACTCTGCGTAGTAATGTATTCTAACCCTGTGACGAACCGATTGCTCTACCGGATAAAGGTTGTGGTTGAGGACTTGAGAGAATATTTCAAACTGCTGCAAACCGTAAACAGGTATTCCAAAACCCTTCGGCATCCATACACTGGAGATTCCCTGACTGAGTGTAAAGATTCTCTGATTAAACAGGTTGTTGGTGGACGACCAGGGTGCGTTGTAACCACTGGTGAAATTTAGGTTTGAATGACAGAGAAATTCTTCACGACTTCCGTCAATACTGTCGTCTAAGATTTCAACGTCATAACCGACAATCCACAGAAGGCTATCTTCAGATACCAATGCTATGGTATCCTTGGCGTAGGGTCCGGCCATGGATCGGTAGATGGTATCGATGGTGAAAAGCTCAGACGAGAACTCAAAGACATTCGGATCAGGAAGCCCGGAACCGGCAACATAAGCAGGCTTGTTGAATCTCTCCCCGTACCATTCTGTGAAGCCCTGGTTATCTTTTGGCTCGCTGCATCCGAGCATCCAGATCGAGAACAACAGGACGATACCGTACCTCATTTCAAGTAAAATATCTGCCCTTCCTCGGCTACATTAAACCCTTTTGCCTTTACATCCTTAAAGGCCTGAGAAGATTTGTCCAGAAGAGGATTTGTGTGGTTCATATGTATGAAGTGGACGCCTGATTTTTGCCGGGGAGACAGCGCATCCAGTGCCTCCATGGATTGGATAACCAAGGGGTGGGGAATTTCTGAAATATCTCGATTCGGCAGTTCCGTTTGATCGTAGAAGGTGGCATCGAGCAGGGCTATTTGATTTCGCCTTACAAGCGAAGCAACTGGCAATTTTTTCCAACTATCGATGTCCGGAACAAAAACAATTCGGCTGGAATCGCTTCTTATTTCGTATCCAACAGTTTCCGTGTACTCGTCCCGGTGGTCTACTAAAAAGGGTTTCACCATAAAAGCTCCGATACGTTCGTAGATATTTTGTTTCAACACGCTCAGCTTGATGTTCTCAAGAGACACCAGTTGGCTCCACGGCCCATTTTCTCTCAGAAATGTTGCCATTCTTGGCATCACATAAACCGGCATGGACTTAGCGCCCATTGCCTCACGACCCAAATCCATGAGCCCTGTGTAATGCCCAATATGTCCATGGGTGATGAAAATACCTTCTAAGGAAAATCCTGGATAGAAGGATCTCAGCAATTGTAATTGGTTTTTGAAATCGGGAGTCGCCTCCATCATCCAAAACTTCTTGCCAGTAATGTCTACCAAGCCAAGGGATACTACCTGATGCCCCTTGCCGGGATACAACCACGCTTCGGCACAACATTTTTTCTGGCAGTCCGCTTGAGGATGTCCCGCATCCTGCGCTACGCCGAGAACTACTACCGCCTTGTCAGATTTGATGGGAATTTGAGCTTGCAACAACAATGATGCAGTCAAGAAAAGGATGCTAAGGATTCCAGTTAAATTCACTGAACTTTCGTTTGCCTTTCACAAAGTAATTCCAAACGAGCGAACCGCCATAAATGCCTGTCGCATTTGGATTGGATCTGAGCTTTTGTGCTGCCTTCCTTCCTTTCATCCATCGCCCCATGTATCTAAAGAATTGGTAATGGGCCTTGTTGATCCCGGTACTTGCTTTAAATTCTCCATCGACATACATCTTGAAGAGTGTTGCGAGATCCATGAACATTCTCAGCGGAATTTTCCAAATCATCTGTCCAAAGGGCAGGTTTTTAAACAGCATGATCAGATTGTTTCGGTGATTGCGAAATACCTTGGCCGGAGAACCATACTTGATGATGAATCCTCCCATGTGATACACCCTGGATTCATGGAAGTGCGCAATGCTATATCCCATGTTTTTGAGGCGCCAGCAGAGGTCAATCTCTTCCATGTGAGCATAGAAATCATTGTCGAGGCCACCGGCTTCGAAGTACAATTTCGCTCGGACAAACATGCATGCACCGGAGGTCCAGAATACTTCCTGAGTACTGTCGTATTGACCTTCATCCCTTTCCAGTTGATCTATGATCCTTCCTCGACAGAAGGGATAACCGAGGTGGTCCATATATCCACCTGCGGCACCGGCATATTCAAATAGATTCCGGTCGTCGTAAGACATGATCTTAGGCCCGCATGCAGCCACACGTGGATTTCTATCCATGTAATCGATGATTGGCCCACACCAATTGGGGCCTACTTCAACGTCGGAACTGATAAGGACGAAATACTCTGCATCGATTTGAGGTAAACTTTCGCAATAACCATTGGTGAATCCTTTGTTGACTTCAAGCCGGATGGTTCGCACATTCGGGAATGACGATTGAACAAAGTTCAGTGTACCATCTTCCGAAGCATTGTCCACCAGTACGATCTGAAAATCATCGTTTTTCGGAGTATGCTCAATGATTTTCGGTAGGAATTGCTCAAGCAGCTTTTTGCTGTTGTAGCTCAGAAGTACGATGGCAACTTTGACGGTGTCCAAGGAGTGGAAATTACGCCTGCAAGTTTAGGAGAATTGTCGAATTACCGCGGGGTATTAAACAAATCGTTGCTCCAGCTCCCGGCACCGGCATCTGGCTCCGTCTGATCCAGGTCGTGGAATTGGTTGTCCCTCTTTTGCAGCTTATACTTCCATCGATAGTCGTTGATTTCTCCGAAGACGTTTGAGTGGAGCAGGGCGTAATCGTTTGACACGAGGTCCGGATTGTAAAAGACAAACCTCGCATTGCTTCTGACCGGCAACTGGTAGTATTGCCAGATCTCATATGGATAGACATTGGGTTCACGACCCCGCTTTGCAACGGTATTGGGCTTACCGTACTTCAGGAAGATCCTACCCCTGTCCGTTTCAAATCCTTTTTTGATTTGTGTGGCATAGAGCAGATCGGCCTCTGCCAATTGAGCCTGGTACACGTCGAAGGCCTGCTCGGGATCCAACTCATCGCGCTTCATCCAGAAACTGTAGATGAACTTACGTTTGATCACTTCATCTTTTAGGTCCGACACGTCGTGCGTGATAAACCGATTTTCCATCGGATCAGCAATTGGTACCAAGCTATTGATGTAGTAGTCGATGCTGTCCTCCGGGAGATCTACTGCAAACGATGACTCATAACTGGCAATGTCAAGAGAGGCAACGTCGATCTTCAAGCGAGGATTGCTCCGCTGGAAAAACAGTTTTTTGATCTTGATGAGCTCGTTCTTCTGATTCCGCAATTCGATGGCGAGCTCATAATTGCCGGATGGAAGGGATTCGATGTTAAACTCCTTCATCATCACGGTGACATTCTTGGCCACTTGCTTTGAATAGCCCACACAACGGCTCAATGGTTTCTGGTCTTCGTAGCGCTGTATGTAATACTTAAGCAAGTATTTGGTACCATCTCCGAGAAGCTTGTCCAGATTGTAGAGCTCTACATAGAATTTGAGGTCCTTCTGATTTTCGGGATAAAAGCTGGAAGCATAGGGCAGGATACTGTAACCGCTCTTCGTCAGCATATTTGTCTCATCGGACTTCTGGAATTTCTGTACCAATTCGATATCCGAAATGGATACTTCGTCTTTGGGATAGTTCATCCTTACCAATTGGGTCGTGCTGAACCCCTGACCTTCGTCCAGCGCATCTCCGATTACGATGTCGAGTTCGTATTCTCCGTTGGGAAGCATGATGCGCTGCTGATCCAGGAAATTCACCAACCCGTTCACCGTGTCAGTCACAACTGGGCTAAGGATATTGTATTTGCGAAACCGTTCTACTTCCTCACCCTTGCGAAAGATATAGGTGATGTTGACCGAACCCTGGTATTGGTTATTACCCAATTGCTCATAGCGGATACTGCTACCTATAACGGTGAGGTAGGTCTCTATGTAGGGACCGGATTCCGGCGAGTTGAAGGTCGAATAGCTGAAGTAGGATTCAATTGGTTGACCTTGGAGTAGCGCAGGAATCAGGAATATAAGTAGTAGCAATGATCTCATGCGGTGTACAAAGGTACGTGAATCAATCCGGCAAGTTGCCTTAGTTATTAAGTGGGAGCGAGCAGAAGACCAATGATTTTTGTGAGTGGTCGGGTAGGCATGAAACCCAATGGTAGCCTACCGATTGTGGCATCAAAACCTGAGGAAAATTGCGCCCGTTTATTTGGAAATCGGCGCCGCTTGCCCAAGATCCGACCGAACAATAATTGACACATTGTAAAATATACACTAAGTAAGGCCTCCTCGTTATAAAGAACCGGATGGCGACAGGAGTACGCTGATCGAACATACAATAGTCAATGAGGTCATCGACTTCAAATCGATTTCAGGGGGCTTCCGATTTGCAATATCTGTTGGAATCCTTCGCGATTATTTTGAGAGCCTTGTAGAACTAGCACAAGCCATGGAACCGCAGGACTAACTGCACATGGTGAAAAGAAGCCTCCAGCTTCTTTGAAAGGAGAACCCCTCAATCAACATTGGTTGGGGGGTTGTTTATCGAATCAAGGTAACCTGCCCGCGCATTTGAGACTCGTCACCCTCGTTTGAGGTATAGTTGATCACCCAGAAATAGACGCCATCCTTGCAAACCAAACCATTTGAATAGCCGTCCCACCCTCCGGAGATGGCGGCGGTGTAAAAAACCTGAAGCCCCCACCGGTTATAAACGGACATTTGAGATTCACTGATGCCTTCGTAAGTTATTGGTATGAAGACGTCATTAATTCCATCACTATTTGGGGTAAAGACGTTTGGCATTTGTATTGCAACTTCGCAACCTGAGTCATCTACGAATAATGTATCCGTCACGCTGGAACATTCATCCGAGATTTGAACCCAATACGTCCCAACATCCGTAATTTCAAATTCATCATTCGAGGAATTGTCCTGCCATCTATAATCACCATTGATACTTGAAACATCCAGGAGTATGACCCCTTGACAAAGTGACGTGTCAGCGCCGAGGTCAAAGATTATTTCCGGCTTAAAGTCGACAACGATGGTATCGGATCCAGGACAAGTGTCTCCAACCTCCACCCAATATTTTCCCGGTAGATCCACGGTGAATTTCGAGTCCGTGGAATTATCACTCCATCGGTAGACCATACTGCTGTCAAATACTTCCAATTCGAGTTGATCTCCGGCGCAAAGTATTGTGTCTGGTCCTATGGAAATTAGCGACGCGGGGATAATTCCTAGCTGGAAGGTATCCGAATAGGTTCCACAGCTATCAATTGAGGTGACCCAATAAGTTCCTTGATTCGAGGCCACAAGGAAGGTATCCGTCGAAAAGTCGCTCCACTCAATAGAACTCAACCTTCCATCAACCGACAGAAGGACCGATTCACCTTGGCACAAAGTTGTGTCGTCTCCAAGGTCAATGGTCCTTGGAACCAACTCGGTTACTTCGATCGAGTCCTCATCTGATCCACAAATATTGCTTACACTCAGACTGTAAATTCCTCCAGAAGTCACTAAGTAACTTGTGTCTGCAGAACCATCTTGCCATGTATAGGTGGCTGATTGAACTTGCGGATTTAGGATAATGGAATCGCCTGTACATAGTATAGTGTCGGATGCAAAACCGAATGCTGGTGCTGTTATGAATTCAACTTCAATTGTATCGGAGGCAATCGTACATGTATCCGTAACCTCTACCCAGTAGGTACCATTTTGAGTTACAATCAAAGAATTTCCCGTGCTACCATCACTCCACAGGTATGTAGCAGCGGGGGCAGATGCATTGAGCGTGAGTGTATCCCCAATGCACATCGTTGTATCTCCGCCCAGCTCAGCTGTCAAGGTGCACGGGATAACAGTAAAATTGTCTACCTGGACCCAATTTTGAAGAATACCCTGCTGACGTATCACAATGAAACTTCCATTGTTGGGAGCAATAAACGAAGCAGTTCTTTTTGTCCAAACACTGTCGACTGCAGCAGCAGGTGCAGTATATATCAATGTTCCAAAATTCGTATTGCTAGTCGATAATCCTAACTCGATAGGCAAGGAAGCAAAAGTTCGATCCGACTTGTCATAGAACTCAATTTCGTACCGCTTTCCGGGGACAAGTGACGCGGTAAGTTCTAGTGACAACAAATCCGTCCCCCCTCCAGTGACTGCCACCATCCAGTTACCATTCTGCGGTCCACCAGAGTACTGGGATGAAGTAATGATGTCGAGATTGCCGTTTGTTCCAAAACCAGTATTGTTGGTCATGATGGAATTGAAGGCAGGATTTGTAAGGTTGATTTGGTCAACCGTGGCCGAATGAAACTCGAAATCACCATTGATAAATACCTGGGAAGACCCAAGTATTGGAATGAGGCATAACATAGCGAAGATCCAACGGTTCATGACGTTCAAGTCAGAGATTATTATCAAGCGCCTCAGGCTGCGCTTTGTGGATTCAATTTAGGAAATCTTATACAATAAACGGTAGCGTGATTTGATGCTTCTGTTCTGGGTAAAAGATTATAGGATTTTAGAGATTGTTATCGAGTAACAATCCACTTCTCTAAGTCGGGTTCTGAATCTTTGAGTTCGATTCCGCTCTTCTTGTCTTTGACAATGGCTTTTTGGCCCTTACCTATGTCCTGCACATGCTTGCCGGTTGAAAGACGGACAGAACCCTCTTTTACCTCTACAACAAGGCTGTCGTTCATGTTGACGTTAAACTGTGTTCCCGTGACCGCAATGGTTCCCAGCTCCGTTCTCACTTCAAAGGGTCCTTTACCTTGGGTAACCACGTAGAATACTTCACCGCGTTGTGTTACCACCCGCTCTACGAAGTCCTCATCATAGGCAATCGAACTCTCCACATTCATGAAGGCCGAAGAACCATCCGGGAGAATTACGATCTTGGAATGCTCCTGGGTTGCCTCTTTGTGCTTGGAGAAGTTACACGAGAACAATGTGAGCAATGGTAATAGTAGCAGTACGTTAAGGCGCTGATCCATAAAATTGAGGCACTAAAATTACGAAAATCGCTGACTATCATTGATTTCGATGGGCTCGGCACATGCTGGTAAGCAGGTGGAATGTGTCGTTTGACGAATGAGCCATATGGATTACGAACCTCGCAACGCTCGGTTTGTGATCAGTTTGGGAAGCTGAAGTATCCAGAGATTAGCATTATTCACTCGTCGAGCTGGCGCTCTCCTCGGCCGAAAAAGAAAAATCCCCGACAGCTTTGCTGCGGGGATTGAATCGTTGGCGGAGAGAGGGGGATTCGAACCCCCGGTACCTTGCGGTACGTCGGTTTTCAAGACCGGTGCATTCGACCACTCTGCCACCTCTCCGCCGCAAAAGTAAAAACATTCTTAAATGGAAAAACACAAATTTTTAACCCGGATTTTGAGCATAAAAAACCCTCTAAATCAATTGACTCAGAGGGCTTATTTTTTGACTGGTAGTCTGGATTATTTTCCTGCAGCGTATCGCTCTGCTACCTTGTCCCAGTTGATTACATTAAAGAAAGCGGAGATGTAATCCGGTCGGCGGTTCTGATAGTTGAGGTAATAGGCGTGTTCCCAAACGTCGAGCCCAAGCACAGGGTGCCCACCGCAACCTACATTGGGCATAAGGGGATTGTCTTGGTTGGCGCTTGAGCAAACCTCCAATCGCCCTCCTTCGTGAACGCACAACCAAGCCCATCCTGATCCAAATCGTGTGGCAGCGGCCTTGCTAAATTCTTCTTTAAAGGCATCAAAGGACCCAAAGTCACGATTGATAGCCTCGCCAAGTTCACCACCTGGTTCGCCACCCCCATTGGGTGACATTACTTCCCAAAACAGGCAATGATTGTAATAGCCTCCTCCATTATTTCGCACTCCTGCTCCATGGTCGTTCACAGCAGCACAGATTTCTTCGATCGATTTGCCTTCGAGGTCAGTACCTGCAATGGCGTTGTTCAAATTGTTGGTATAACCCTGGTGGTGCTTCCCATGATGAATCTCCATGGTTCGGGTGTCAATATGGGGTTCCAGTGCGTCGTGACTATACGGAAGTGATGGTAATTCAAAGGCCATAGCAGTATATTTTGTATTGGTTTGTATGTGGTCAAATATATAAAAATCGAACCCTGAAATTGTTCACGGATATGGCCGCTTGATGCCCTTAATTTCTAAATTTGGCGGCATTCAAAAACGCTCGATGGAGATGGCAAAATTGGTAATCGTCAGACACGGTCAATCCGAATGGAATAAGCAGAACAGATTTACGGGTTGGGTGGATGTTGACTTGTCCGAGAAAGGTGTGCAAGAGGCAGGAGAAGCAGGGGAGAAGCTGAAAGGACGACAATTTGACCTCGCCTTTTCATCAAAGTTATTGAGGGCCAACAAGACACTGGACATCATCCTTGAGGCCATTGGTCAATCTGATCTCCACGTTGAGAAGAACCAGGCGCTAAACGAGCGCATGTATGGCGAACTTCAAGGCAAGAACAAAGACGAAATGCGTGAGGAATACGGAGAGGAACAAGTGCATATTTGGAGAAGAAGCTATGATATTGCACCTCCCGGAGGCGAGAGCCTGAAGGATACACGCGAGCGTGTACTTCCGTATTATCAATCGGAAATCGAGCCCCAACTAAAGGCGGGAAAGGATGTGATCATTGCCGCGCATGGCAATAGCTTGCGTGCCTTAATCATGTACCTGGAAGATCTAACCCCTGAGCAAATTCTTCAAAAGGAAATCCCTACCGGAGTGCCAATCGAATATACCCTGGATGGGCAGGCGCAAATGACCGAAACCAAACTGGTGTGATGTGCTAATCGCCATCGATTTTGACGGAACCATTGTTGAGGATCGATATCCGGACATCGGCCCTGAAAAAATATTTGCTTTCGAAACGCTCAAAATGCTCCAAAAGGATCGGCACAGTCTTGTGCTTTGGACCAGTCGTTCCGGAGAAGAACTTGAGGAAGCGGTCAACTACTGTCGGGAAAAAGGAGTTGAATTCTACGCTGTAAACAATAGCTTTCCAGAGGAGAGGTTCGACCCGGAAGAGGCTAGCCGAAAGATTATCTGTGACCTGTTTATAAGTAACAAAAATTTTGGAGGTATGCCGGGTTGGGGCGAGGTGTACAGGGCTATTAAGGAAATGCTGGAGACACCACCGCCATTGGCTGAACCAAGCTCAGGAGGGTTAGGGTCGTGGATTAAAAAGCTTTTTTCGAGATGAGGATCGCCATAGATTTCGACGGAACCATAGTAACACATCAGTACCCCTCGATTGGTGAGCCCATTGATCATGCACTTGATGTGCTGAAAGATTTAAAGCAGACGGGACATACCCTCATACTTTGGACTTACAGACATGGAAGCACGCTCCAGGAAGCAATTGATTACTGCGAAACCAACGGAATCCACTTCGATGCTGTAAATTCGAACCATGCCAATGAAAATTATGATCCCGGACAGAGCAGACTCATTGAGGCCGACGTATTTATCGACGACCGGAATCTGGGCGGATTACCAGATTGGCTCAAGGTGCGAGAAGCACTTGCCTAAAAGAACCAAATTAATATGAGATTTCTTCTAATTGCTGCATTGATGCTGAGCGGTCAATTGCTAGCGCAGCCCATTGATTTTGACAACTTCAAAAACTGGAAAGCGAGGAGTATAGGCCCTGCTGGAATGAGTGGGCGGGTGACAGCCATTGACGTGGTGGAACGTGAACCTTCCAGGATTTATATCGGAACTGCTTCGGGCGGCGTTTGGATGTCCAACAGTGGAGGGATCAACTGGAAACCGGTTTTCGACAAACAACCGATTCAGAATATCGGTGCCCTCAAAATTCAGCAATCAAACCCATCCGTGATTTGGGTCGGTACCGGTGAAGGTAACCCAAGGAACAGCCAATCAAGTGGTGCTGGAATTTACAAATCCATCGATGGTGGCAGGACGTGGCAATTCAAAGGCCTAAAGGAAACCAAGTCCATCCATCGAATCCTGATAGACCCTACGGATGCAGACGTAGTTTATGTTGGGGCAACCGGTTCCGCATGGGGAACGAATAAAGAACGAGGAGTCTATAAATCAATCGACGGTGGAAACTCGTGGAATAAGATTCTGTACGTAAATGACACGACTGGGTGCGCTGATTTGGTGATGGATCCGGCCAATCCGAATAAGATTTATGCCGCGATGTGGAGCTATTTGCGGCAGCCATGGTTCTTTACTTCCGGAGGTGAGGGCTCTGGCTTGTACATAACTTATGACGGGGGAAAAACCTGGCGAAAAAAGACTGAAAAAGAAGGCTTGCCCAAAGGAAAACTGGGCCGCATTGGGATAGCACCTGCTCCCTCTAGTCCCAATATCGTTTATGCTTTGATCGAGTCTGAAAAGAACGGACTATACAAGTCCACCGACGGAGGTGAACATTGGTCTCTCGTGTCTACCAAGGACATCGGAAACAGGCCGTTTTATTATTCTGAGATATACGTGGATCCGTCCAATGAAAACAGAATTTACAACTTGTGGTCACGGCTGAGTGTAAGTGAAGATGGTGGGCGAACATTCAAGATTACCATGCCCTATACCAGGGTGCACCCGGATCACCAGGCATTTTATATCAGCCCTTCAAACCCAAAATTCCTTATCAATGGAAACGACGGGGGATTGAATATCTCGATGGATGGAGGGGTCAATTGGCGCTTCGTAGAAAACCTGCCGCTAGCCCAATTCTACCACATTAACTATGATGAGGACCTCCCTTACAACGTCTATGGCGGAATGCAGGACAACGGCTCTTGGGTTGGTCCGTCAGAAGTTTGGCAAGTAGGGGGTATACGCAATGCACATTGGCAAGAAGTTGGATTTGGTGATGGCTTCGACGTTGTTCCATTTCCAAAAAATTCGAGGTATGGTTATTCGATGTCTCAAGGTGGAAATGTCAGTCGATATGACCGGGAGACAGGAAAGAGCACCTTCATCCAACCAAACCATCCGAACGGGGAAACCTTGAGGTATAACTGGAATGCGGGTATCGAACAATCACCATACGATGACTCGACCATCTTTTTTGGAAGCCAGTATGTACACAAGAGCACCAACGCTGGTGATAGCTGGGAAATTATCTCTCCCGACCTAACAACCAACGATACGGCCAAACAAAGGCAGGCAAAAAGTGGAGGATTAACCATCGATGCTACCAGGGCCGAAAACTACACAAGCATCTTATGCATAGAGCAAAGTCCCGTGGATGAGAACGTGATATGGGCTTCAACAGACGACGGCAATCTACAGGTGACCAAGGATGGAGGTAAAACATGGAAGAATGTCGCAAGTGCATTAAAGGGTCTGCCAAAAGGAAGCTGGATCCCCCAGGTGGTGGCAAGCCGAACCAATGCAAATTCAGCCTTCGTGGTGGCCAACAACTATCGCCGAAATGATTGGAAGCCCTATGTGTATCGAACGACCGATGGGGGCAAGTCATTTGGAAGTTTGGTCGACGAGAACATCGAAGGATATTGCCTGTCAATTGCTGAGGATGTAAAGGAAGAGCGGCTCATCTTTTTGGGAACCGAACAAGGGCTCTATATCTCGATTGATAAGGGGTATACATGGAGCAAGTGGACCAATGGATATCCCTCAGCATCCACCATGGATCTGAAGGTTCAACCGCGGGCGGGCGATCTTGTCATCGGTACCTTCGGAAGGGCAGCCTACATCTTGGATGACCTCAACCCACTGAGGCAGTTGGCGAAAGAAGGAGAAGACTTTTTCGAAAAGGAATTTGCATTCGTCGACGGTGACCAACCCGGATATCACGTTAGCATGAAGTCCTATTCCGGAACCCATTTCGCCGGGGATGCCATGTTCAAAGGCAAAAACAATTGGCCCTGGGTGAAGATGCGTCTTTGGATCAAGGATCCGGGTAAACTAGAGAAAGACAAGCCTAAGAAGGGGGAAGAAAAGGATGAGGATGAAAGTCCGGTTGGTAAAGTTGAGCTTAAAATTTACAAGGGAAACGAGTTGATCAGAACCATCAGAGGTCAAGCAGATACGGGCCTTGTAATGCTCACTTGGGATATGAGAAATCAAGGTCAGCGATATGCGCAGCATCGCACACCTGGTAAAAATGCTCTGCCACCTGGAGGTGCACGAGCGATGCCTGGCACCTACAAAGTAGTTGCGAGTTATAAGAAATGGAAGGACTCCACCATGGTGACCATTGCCAATGACCCCAGGACTAAATACAATGCCGATGACTGGAATAAATGGTACCCTTATGTGGCCAGGATTGACTCTGCAGGAGCCAGGGCTAACAGGAGTTTTGAAGCGCTCAAGGAGGCTGAAAAGAACCTGGGAATGTTGCAGCGAGGGTTTGTAAAAAATGTTGAGGACGACTCATTGAAGAAGAACGTCAACAAGGAGATCAAGGCGCTGAAGAAAGAAATCAAATCAATCAAAGAACTTTACATCACTGCCAAAGACTTTGATGGCTACGACCATGTAACAGTGCGGTTAAACAACAAGCTGGGCCGAGCACGAAACTTTGTTTATGGAACGGTTGGAACTCCCGGTGGAAATGCAATGGACGCCTTGGAGGATGCAGAGAAGTCGACAGAAGAAATCTTGGTAAAGGTTCGAGCATTCTTCAAAGAGAAGTATAACCCCTTCATGGAGAAGCAAACAACAAGGGACTTACTTAAACTCAAGGAGATCAATACGCGGTTTTGAGCATCGTTAGTCTATATAAGGAATTATCCAAGGCTGGAGTCAAAGACCATATGGAGCCACGCATGAAGCGTGGAATCGTGTTCAACAATCAAAATGCGATTCTCCTGTTTTTTGCCATTATCGTCGGTGATCTATTCCTGTATAGCGTCGCCGGTTTCAATCCTCTCTTCTGGCTGTTAGCCGCACTGTCATTTTCGGCCATTCCCCTCTACCTTATGAATGTGAGAGGTCAGGTATTCCTTTCAACAATTGGACAAACGGCCATCGCAGGGTTGGGTATATTCCTGAGCAGTGGTTTTCTTGGCTATGAATCACAAGCACATTTCTTCTTCCTGATCTTGTTCCTTGCCTATTTCCTTCAGCCCATGTCGTCCACCTGGATAATATTGGGCCAATTCCTATATACCATTGCGCTCCTCGCGATTCTCTTCTTTATCGAATTCGATCTCGGATATCCACCAGTGATTCCCGAGCAAAACATGATAGTGCAGCAGGCCTTTGTAGTATTCTATTCGGCCATCATCATTACAATACTTGCATACATCTATCGATCGCTCTACGTGTACAATCTGTCGCTACTCACCAAGTATTCAAAGAATACCAAAGAACTGCTTGAGATTACCAACAAACAGATGTCTGAATTGGATAAAAGCCGGAAGCTGCTAAAGGCGATCTACGACAATATCGACTACGCCATATTCATAGAAGATCTGGATGCCAATGTCATTCTCGATTGTAATCAGAGGGCTCTGCAATTGTTTGAATGCGAAGAGAATGACATCATTGGCAAAAGTGACTTGCAACTGTTCAAAGACCTTAGGTCTGAGGACATGAGCGAGATCATCAACGAGCTCGAGAAAAACGAGGTTTGGACAGGGCAGCGAAGGTTGGAAAGTCTGAAAGGAAGGGCTTTCGGAAGCAATGTTAAGTTGGTTCATTTCACCATGGGATTGAGAAAATATCGGCTTTGGACCATTTCAGATATTTCGGAACTCATGGACTCCAAGGAGCAACTTGAGGATCAGTTCAAGGCATTGAATACACTCAACGAGGAGCTCGACAGCTTTGTGTATAGTGTTGCCCATGACATGCGTGCACCCTTAGCCACCTTACAGGCACTCGGTAAGATCAGAACGGAAGACAAGAAAAAGCAGGCTGATCAGGAAAAGATGGCTGCACAGCTCATCCAGAGGATGGAAAGCTATATAGAAGATGTTGTAAACTATTCAAAAAATCAGAGGGCCGAGGTGACCGTTGAGCCTGTGGACATTGAGGAGGTAATCCAATCCATCAAGGAACAACTGAGCTATTTTGAGAATGCAGAAAAGATCAAGCTAAAAACCTCGTTCAAGGATATGGAAGGGTTTAAATCGGATCGATTTCGATTGGATATCATACTGTCCAACCTAATAAGCAATAGTATCCGTTATGCTGATTTGACAAAGCCGAAACCAGTGATCGAGGTAAAGGGATGGAGAAAGAACGGGTCGTGCTTCCTTGAGGTTTCTGACAACGGGCTAGGTATCGATCCGGAGCATCAGGAAAAGATATTCGACATGTTCTACAGGGCCAATACCATCAGTTCGGGTAGCGGTCTTGGTCTTTACATTGTAAAAGAAAGCGTGCATAAACTCGGTGGAGAAATTGAATGTGAAAGTGCCGTTGGCAGGGGTTCGACCTTTACGCTTCGCCTCCCGATCGATTCTTAGACTTTTTTCTTACCAACTTCTGAAAGCATTAAATTTGCGGTGAAAATCCTGCGTCCGTAGGATGTGGGTTTTTTGGTTAGAAAATGGGGCCTCTTCCGTGTGAAGGGGCCTCGCTTATTTGTACTGGAGGGTGAGCTCTACTTCATAATCGCCCTGGTCGGGCTGGGCTTCTACTTCGGGCTCCACAGATAGTATCAACACCTCATATGCCTGATACTGATTGAAGGTACTTGTGGGCATTTCAATTTCCTTGACGGCATTGTTAACAGATATCTCCATTCTGAAAAGGTCAATGATGCAGAGAACCTTGTCGGGACAACGGGCATCGAGAATCACGGAATTGAATTTGAGCTCGAATTCCTCGTTGACAACCTCATCGTAGAAAGTGGCGGTCTGACCAACGCTGAGCTTCACAGGATCTCCCAACCTAGTACCGCTTGAGGTATTGCACGAAAGCAATACAAGCAAGCAGGATATGACCAAAACATATCTCATACTGAGTTAACGAAGGTAGGGATGATTAGTTGCCGAGCAAGGTAATCTGACCTTCGATCACCTTAAATTCCAAATCGACATAGCAGTCGACGGCAATATTTCGCTGCTTACCCGGACTCCATTTTTGCAAGGTCATGATATAGCCGGCGATTTTGTCGCTGAGTTCCGGATTGGCCTTACTCAGAACAAGAGTGTTGAATATTTTCCCTTTGCAATTCACCGCTGCCCGTATATGCATCCTTCCGGGTCCGGCTCCTTCCGCAGAAATAAGTTCATTGAGATCTGCCAATAGTTGGACGTCACCGCCTTCATAGGCCGGGTATTCTTCCACGATTGTGAAGATCATACCACTCACGCACGCTTTATTAGGCTTGGACTCAATGTCCTCCTGACTCAGTAAGGGTAGGGAGATTAGCCCTGCAACAATAAGGGAGAACAGTGTTTTATACATCTGTAATCTGTTTTGGTTCAGACCTGTACATTGGCATAGATCGTTCCAAAGATTTGCGAATGTACATAGATGCTACGCATTTGTACACCTATTTGTTCAACAGCACATGAATTAGATGAAATTCATTAGGTAAAAAACTCAAAAAATTTCTACCTTGTTGAATTCTTAATCAACAGCACCTTGAATACGTCCATAAAGGTACGACCAATCCAAAAAGAGGAAATTTACAAGCTAAAATTTCCTCACACCGAGGTGTTAGCGGATGAAATAGATCGATTGGAAAGAAGGCGTAAGCTTGAAGAGGGGCAGCGCCTGGGAAATCTTGAAAAGGTCAAATTGCAGATCACATTTTGGGATGATACCGCTATCCGACAGGTCTATACCACCATATGGGCGGTAGGCGAGGAGTTTATTCAACTCAAGAAGGGCGTTCATATTCCGATCCATCGCATACTGCAGATCGAGCGTCCGTAATTATTTCCTTTTTGTTGCCTTTGGTTTGAGGGTTTTGGCATAATCCAGACTTTGTTGAAAGGCCGTTTTGAGAGCCGAAGCATCCATGAGAATTCTTGTGGGAACCCTTACATACTCCTTCATGATTCGGCCGTGTTGAACGTCAAGTTCCGTGTTGTGGGTCGATATGAAGGTATCGCGTTCATCCTGCCCCAATCGCAGAGCCAAGGTGCCGTCAGGGCCGAGATAGGAAAACATATTTCCATTAAGTGAAGTGTAGGGCATTGACTTGCCCTTTCGCTCTATTTCCGCAAATCCGGAGACGAGGTCGTCGTAAGCCTTGAGGTTTTCTGGTGGAATCATACCACCAATTTATGACTATTCCAGTTTTTTGTAAACCTCCGTTTCAAAAATGTCCGATTTGAGCATGGACTTCATTTCCTTCTTGGTGGGGTTGAGAATGAAACCTTCGGTATCACCATCTCTGTCCAATACCTCGTCAACAACAGTGAGGCTATTTAGCTGACGAATCGTTCGCTCTTCCATTTCTATGTTTTTGATGGTCATCAATCCGTCAGACTTTCGCATGATCAGTAAATTCCATCGACCATCGTCTCTTCGGCTATTCATAAAGTAGTGGCCCTTGAATTTCTTCAGGATGTGATCCTGGTCGAGGAAAAACACGCTGGTCTCACTTCTATTGTTTAAGCTCATGTCGAACGTTGCCTTGTCCAATGTGATGTTGATATCAACTCCTTCTTTGTCCACCGGTTTGTCTTTTTTCCGCCCATATGATCGAACCGACAATTCGTCTATGACCAACAGCGAACTGTCTTCCAGGCTCAGATAAGTGCCTCGAATATTGGAATCGAATCTTTTTTCGTTCCGGTCGTTTTGGGGTTGGGGTTCTCTAAATGAAACGTATTCGTCGCACCCGACAAGCGTCAAAACTGTGAGTGTGGTCAAAAGGGTTATTGTTCTCATAGTCGTGATTGATTTGGCCCATACCTACCATAATTAAGCCAGAAATTCGTCTACAAATTGAACCGGATTCGATCTGAGTTTGTCGTCTGTTTACCGATTGAATGATTTAACAGTTTCGGTTCATTTCTATTTCTGAAATTTAGCCCTGATGAGAATAGCCACATTGACTTTACTCTTAATAGTCGGTACCACGTCTACCCTCATAGGTATTGGCCAGACTCACAAGACAGTTTGGCATTGGGA
Organism: Salibacteraceae bacterium; assembly: GCA_965267285.1. Lineage (GTDB taxonomy): Bacteria > Bacteroidota > Bacteroidia > Flavobacteriales_G > Salibacteraceae > UBA4419. The sequence goes on from OZ253948.1 coordinate 966,406, forward strand.
AGACGACTTTTCAAAAAGTGAAAAGGAGATGCTCACGAAGTGGTTGACCGAAGTGGTGGAGGGCACGCAACGAACACTGGGCAGGTTCCAATTTGACGTACACCTTCACCTGCACAGGCGCGACAATTCAAGTGAACCTGTTCCTTGGGCCAATACCTGGAAGTGGCCTTATCAATCGGCACATTTTCATGTCGATCCGAGCTATCCCTACGAAGATTTTATGGCGGATTGGACGGCTCCTCACGAAATCAGCCACCTGGCGCTCCCATACATTGGCGAGAACAACTCATGGTTCGCTGAAGGATTTGCAAGTTATATGCAATACCAGATTATGATGAACATGGGAATCCTTTCGAAGGATGAAGTGAAGAAGCGATATAATCAGAAAATCACCAAGCAGCGCCGATACTTTCAATCCGACAATGACATGGTTTCTATTTGCAGGGACTTGAAAAAATCGCATCGCTACGGACCAATGTATTGGGGGGGAGCGTGTTACTTTATTCAGCTCGATCAGGAACTGCACAAAAGCTCAACTTCACTTTTTGAAGTAGTTGACAAGTATCAATACAAGTCTCGGTTCGAGGATAGAAGCATGGAGGACGTTGTCAGCTCGTTCGACAGACTGAGCGGTACAAGTGATGCAAGCAAAATGCTTGAGAAATTTCGTGAGAAGCCTGCTCGGAGTGTATTCCCTTAACTTTCGTCATCAAGTACCTTCAGGAGGATGGCGCAACCCTCATCGATCAATTCGTCCGAAATATTTAATGCAGGGCTTATCCGGAAGGCATTGGGGGTTGAAAGAAAACGGAAAAGTGTAAGACCCTGGTCCAGGCAACGGCTGATCACTCGATCCACCACCTCAGCGGATTCCAACTCCAGCGCTAGCATCAATCCTGATCTTCTCAAGTCTCGAATGGAAGGATGCATAAGGGCCGCTGTCATGCGTTTTCCCTTCGCTTCTACACTTGCAACGATACCTGAACTTTCCAGCTCTTTCAAATACGCATTTGCTGCCGCACAGATTACGGGATTGCCTCCAAATGTTGTGATATGACCCAGTACCGGGTTATGGGTAAAATTGTCGAGTAGGTTTTGACTTGAGACCAATGCACCAATTGGTAAACCACCACCCAGGGCCTTGCCCAGGCAAAGAATGTCAGGTACGATTCCATACTGCTCGAAAGCATGCATCACACCTGTCCTTCCCAAACCAACTTGAATCTCATCCAGGACGAGTAATGCTCCGGCTTCGGTGCATCGCTTTCTCAATGAGCGCATATAGGAGGCTTCGGGAATTCTCACCCCGGCATCGGCTTGTACGGTCTCCAAAAAAACCCCTGCGCATTCTTGGTTGATCTTCACCAGGTCTGTCACATCATTAAGACGGATGAAGTCGATATCGGGCAGTAAAGGTTCGAAGGCCGCCTTCCGCGATTGCACAGAACTCAAGCTGAGACTTCCCTGTGTAGAACCGTGATAGGCTCCTTCGAAGGCAATGATCTTCCTGCGCCCTGTCGCTCTTTTAACCAACTTCATGGAGGCTTCAATACTCTCCGCTCCTGAATTGACGAAGTAAACTGTATCAAGTGCAGGCGGGAGTGTATGGATCAGCGTTGAAGCGGCCCTTTCTACAATGTTAAATGCATATTCACCGTAAACCATCACATGACCAAACCGGTCCATCTGCTCCTTTACGGCATCGCCAATAGACGGATGACCATGTCCCAGATTAGCAACGGATATGCCTGCTATGAAATCGATATATCGCTTTCCGCCCTCATCCCATAACAACGAACCCTTGGCTTTGGATACCCTCAATCCGGAGGGATTTGGAGATGTGTTGGCAAGGTGATTCATGCTGTCAAATCAACACAATAATAGGAGTTAAATCTTGAGTGTTCAATTACATTTGCCGCATGTCGCTCACGTTGATCATCATCGCCATCACCGCTGTTGTTTCGTTTATGGCGCTCAACAATTATGACCTTTTCTACAAGCTTCAATTTAATGCCTACCAAGCGGTGAGAAGGCGGGAGTACTATCGCTTTTTTTCTCATGCATTTGTCCACGCCAACTACATGCACCTTTTGGTAAACCTTTTTGTCCTGTATGGATTTGGGCGTATCGTCGAAGCCTGGATGGGAGGATTATCGGGGTCGAATGGAGGATTCAATTTTGCCTTGTTATACCTCGGTGGAGTGGCTTTCGCCAGCATACCTGCAGTGAGGCGACACAAGGACAATCCATCTTACAATGCAGTGGGAGCAAGCGGTGCTGTATCGGCAGTACTTTTTTCGGCTATCCTGTTTCAGCCTCTTTCCAAAATATACTTGCTCTTCATACCGATCGGAATACCGGCCTTCATTTTTGGCCCGCTCTATTTGGCATATGAGATTTATATGGACAAACGGGCAGGGGATCATGTCGCCCACGACGCACACTATTGGGGAGCTATTTTCGGATTGCTTTACACGGTGACCTTATATCCGGAAGTCATAACGATATTTATCCAAAGCATTGCCGGATGAGGTCAGCCCTGTTTTTGGATAGAGACGGTATAATCAACCGAGAGCTGGGTCGATATGTATTTGACGTTGAAGATGTTGAATTAGTAGTGGGAATAGGGAAGAGTATTCGACTCGCTCGTGACAAGGGGTATATCGTCGTGGTAATTTCCAATCAAGGAGGTGTTGCCAAGGGGCTTTACAGTTTGGAAGACGTAGAACGGGTAAATGCCCAAATTCTGAAGGACCTGGCCGACCAGGATGCAGCCATCGACGACGTTTATTATTCTGCAAATCATGACAGTATTGGCGCATCATTGGATCAAAAGCCCGGATCCCTCTTATTTGAAAAGGCGATCTATAAACACAACATCGATCCCAAGCGTTCCCTGATGATCGGTGACAAGGAAAGGGATGTGATACCTGCGGAAAAACTTGGAATTAGAGGAGTGCAAGTGGAGGCCAATTCCAACATTTTGTCTATAATCGAGTCGCTGGAAAAAGTATGACCTACTGCATTCACAACGGAGAGATTATTCCTGAGGAGAGCCTTCGGTTGGCGAGGAACAATAGGGCCTTCCTGTATGGTGATGGATTCTTTGAAACCATCAGGTTGTACAAAGGTGTTCTGGTGAACGTCGACCTGCACCTGGACAGATTGGAGCGAGGAATGAAACTGCTCAGCATTATTGGCAACCCATACCTGGAGATGGATCGCCTTGAATCCAAAATGAACGCGTGGGTCGATAAAACAGGCGTCGAACATGCCAAAGTCCGGCTCGTTGTCTATAGGGATAGCGGTGGTAGCTATGCACCGGAGGCAGATGATTCGTCCTACGTTCTATTTGTGGAAGAAATAGGCCAGGAGCTGTATCCATTTAATGAGGAGGGCATCCACCTGGGACTTTCCGAAGCTTACCAAAAACCCTTGCACCCAATATCAAATTTCAAGAGTCTGAACGCACAGGGATTGGTGATGAGCGCAGTTGAAAAACGAAATGCCTCATTTGGAGATCTGGTCCTGCTCAATGAAGAAGGTCGATTGTGTGAAGGCATCAGCTCGAATGTCTTTTTGATCATGGGGGAACAAATCATTACACCCAACCTCAATGAGGGGTGTTTGGCCGGGACTACCCGAAGATTTATCATTCATGTCCTGAAGGAAGCAGGTCGCGATATAGTGGAGCGGCCTATCGAGCCATCGGAATTGCGCGAAGCAGATGAGGTTTTTCTCAGCTCTGCCATCAATGGTGTTCAATGGGTTGCATCCTACAAAGACCGGCGTTATTACAATACCACATCAAAAGAGATATCCGACCTGCTCAGAGAATCAGTTGTGAGAAGGATTTTCGGGGAAGCTGGCGAGTAACTTGTACTTGTCGCCATAACCAGCCAGGATCTTATTCCAATCTTTTTTTGAAAGCTCGTCTAATGCATTGAAGTGTTCCAATCCTTTTACCAACCAGGATTTTTCCTCAAGTTCATATTCAAGCTGGTCTGGCGCCCATCCAGCATAACCCATGAAGAACTTGATTTGACTTGAATTCACAAGTCCATTGGTCAAGAGGAATTTCAGGTGATCAAATTCACCTCCCCAGAACAAACCTTCTGCGATCTCGACCGAACCCTGAAGGTCTTTGCCAAGATTGTGCAGGTAAAACAAGCTACTTGGCTCCACAGGGCCACCGATGTATACCGGAAATTCCCCATTGAATTCAAATTCCAGGATCTCGGACAATTTGATGTCGCTCGGTTTGTTGAGAATAAACCCAACTGCTCCCTCAGAGTTGTGAGCCGTGAGCAGAATAACCGACCTACTGAAGTTGGGATCTGGCATCAAGGGTTCTGAAATCAGGATATGCCCCTTTTCGAGCCCCTCATTATCAAATTCGAGATTCTTGAAGAAGTCGTTGTGCGGTAGGTTATACATTCAATGTAATGCAGCTCTCGGCTTCAGGTTTTTACAAATTTCAGCTTCCTTTTCCAGCAATACTTCCAACCGCTGCTCGATGTCCTCGCGGTCAAAATATTCGTTAGCCAACCTAAGAAATAAATCCGAGTGCTTGGCTTCGGACAGGTATAGATTTTTGTAAAAAGTTTTTAACTGATCGTCCTCAATGGCCTCCGAAATGCACCTAAATCGTTCACAACCACGCGCTTCAACTATGGAGGCCACGATCATTCTGTCCAGGAGCCTTTCCTCCTGGTTCGAGCGGCATACGGCCAATAGGGACTTCATATAAGGATCTTGCTGCATTTCTTTTGGGAGCTTCAGCCCTCGTTTTTCCATATGTTCATAAACCTGTTTGAAATGCATGAGCTCCTCAACTGCAGTTTCGATTAAGTGGGGAATCATTTCACTCTTGTCCGGGCATTTTGCCACAAATGTCATGGCCATCGCCGATGCTTTTCGTTCACAATCTGCATGATCGATGAGGAAGGCATCAAAGTCGTTCATGACGGCCTCGAGCCAACGCTGATCAGACTGATATTTCAACTCAATTTCAAATGCCATAAGCCCTTGGTTCTTGGCTAAAATGGCTATTTTCGGCCAAATCATAGAACAACCCCCAATATTAATTTTTTGATGACATGAGCGACGATGTAAGAGCACTTGAACCGCAAATTCTCTGGAACAATTTTGAAGACCTCAACGAGGTTCCCCGGCCGTCGAAAAAGGAAGAGAGAGTCACCGCCTTCATGAAGGCCTTTGGTGAAGGGCTCGGACTTGAAACCGAAGTTGACGAAATTGGCAATGTCATCATCCGCAAACCTGCCACGGCCGGCATGGAAGGTCACAAGGGGGTGATTTTACAAGGCCATATCGATATGGTTCACCAAAAGAATTCTGATACCGATTTCGACTTCAATACGCAGGGTATTCAATCCTATGTTGATGGGGAATGGGTGAAGGCCAAAGGGACTACACTTGGCTCCGACAATGGTATTGGTGTGGCTGCAGCCATGAGCATTCTTGCTTCAAATGATATTCCGCATCCCGCCATCGAAGGACTGTTTACAGTGGACGAAGAGACGGGAATGACCGGAGCCTTCGCGCTTCAAAAAGGATGGTGCAAGGGCGATATCCTACTCAATATGGACTACGAGGACGAAGGCGAGTTGTGCATTGGTTGTGCCGGAGGAATTGATACAAACATCAGCGGAAAGTATGAGGCTGAAACCGTGCCTTCAGGCTATGCAGGATATTCTGTTTCCATCACCGGCCTCAAGGGTGGACACTCCGGTGTTGAGATTCACCTTCAGAGAGGTAATTCCAACAAGCTCATGTGTTACCTGCTTTGGAATGCAGGAAGAAAATTTGGCCTTCGGTTGTCTAGGTTCGACGGAGGAAGTCTCCGCAACGCTATACCACGAGAAGCCTTTGCTGATGTTTGGGTGCCGGAAGGAGAGAAAGCCAACTTCGAAGAATTTGTGAAATCCTTTGAGTCCAATACCAGGGAGGATCTTAGGGCAACCGATCCAAATCTCACCATAGAATTGGGTGAGGTGGGGGAGTCGGGTTCTGTACTTTCACAGGGAGACCAAAAACGCTGGTTGAATGCAGTCTATTCATTTCCCAACGGCGTTTACAAGATGAGCAATGATGTAGATGGATTGGTTGAAACGTCAACCAACCTATCGAGAATATTGATCGAAAATGGTGACATCACTGTTCAGGCACTAACGCGCTCATCTGTTGATGAAGCCAAGTATGAATTGGCCAGAATGATCGAAGCTTGCTTCGAAAATGCTGGCGCGGATGTTGAACACGGCGGAGCTTATCCGGGTTGGAGTCCCAATCCAAATTCGGACATCCTGGAAGTGTGCAAAGGCATCTACGACAAAATGTTTAACCATGTGCCGGAAGTTATGGCCATTCACGCCGGCCTGGAATGCGGTATCATCGGTCAATCACAGCCGGGGCTGGACATGATCGCTTTTGGCCCGACCATTCGCAATCCTCATTCTCCGGACGAGATGGTGAACATCGAAACGGTTCAGAAATTTTGGAGCTATCTTCTCGAAATACTCAAAAACGCACCTAAGTCATGATGAAGTCTCTTCCCCTACTGCTGGCGATCTGCTTTTTTACATTCACAGGATATGCTCAGGAAGGTGAGCGAATCACCACGGAGAGTGGTTTGGTATACATCAAATTACTTGAAGGGAAAGGGGTGAAGCCGAAGGATGGTGACAAGGTAAAGGTGTTTTATACAGCCCGACTATCGAGCGGTAAGGTCTTTGACTCGACCCTCAAATCGATCAAGGTGACAGTGGGGGACAAGGGTTTCATTCCTGGTTTTAACGAGGCGCTCAAACTCATGCAAGAGGAAGAGCGTGCCAAGTTTATTATGCCACCACATCTCGGCTATGGCGAAAAGGGCACCAAGGACCTGATCAGTGGGCAACACTCCGTGCCTCCGAATGAGACGATCTCCTTTGAGATACTGCTTCAGAAGATTTATTAGGCTAGTCGCACTTCACAAAGTTGATGGCTCCGGAAGTTTCGTCCACAATGTAATAGTGGCCGTGAGACAATTTTGAAATATCGATTCGGTGATTGTTTACAGGCAATTCGACGGTCTGGCCTGAAAGATTTCGGACTTGAATATGGCGGGCATTGTCAACTCCATTCCAATAATGGATAACATTGGAGGCAGGGTTCGGATAGAGCACGATACCGAGATCGTTGGTAGTCACTTCCGCAACCTGAATTGACGAGTAATCATACCCCCCATCAGTGTCCACCATTTTGAGTCGGTAATAATTAGATCCAGATACGGGCTCAGGGTCAACCACCGTGTAAGTTGCGCCCCAAATGGCTGACCCTGATGACACCATACTGTTGATTGTAACCCAATCACTTTCATTCGTAGCTCGTTCGACCTCAAAGCGGTCGAATGACAGCTCGCTTGCCGTTTGCCAATCAAGTTCAACCTTGTTGTTTGGTTGAACTGTAGCGTCGAAGCGTATGAGCACTACCGGTAATGGCGATTGCATTGAATTGGTTGTGCCCAAGGTGAAACCTAGTTCGTTCTGAAAGCCCGACTGGGTTGCAAAGCCATACACTCCTTGACCGTAATTTATCGCACCGGCTATTCCTGTTTCGTCAGAGAAAAGCCCATCGCCATCTGTATCTAGCAAGAGCCTGAGGTCGCTTGCATTAATATTCCCGTGATCCGACAAGTCGAATCGCACATCGATGAGGCCAGTATTGGCAGTATTTCCCGAAGTGTCCACTTCATTCACTTTCCAGGTGCGTGCCAATCGAGAAGACGTTCCGGAAGGTATATCGGAAGTTTCGCTAAAATCATTGGATGCACCATCGTGGCCCCAAAAGAGGAATTCACCTACGTCCAAATGGTCGGGGTTCAGAAACTGTACGATATCAGATCCCCGGGAATTGACAATACTCGAATTAGTGTCGTACCTGCCGATGGCAGCTACGTCGAAATCGTAGTTTCCATTGGTCGGATCGTCGTTCGTGTATAGGTCGTAATTCACAAGCGACAAGCCATACTTAGAGGTGAGATAGTTCTCAACGATAATGCGCTCGGCCTTGTTGAGCTTTTCTTTGAAGATGATGATCTCGGCGATATCTCCTGCGAATGATTCACCAATACGAAATGTCTGGAAGAAGTGTTCGTCGTAGGTGCTTGAATTTCCCAGATTAGCCAGGAGGTCTCCGTTCCTATATAGCTGCTTTCCAGTAGCCATGTCTGCTGCAAAGGACCACAAGGAGTGGGACCCATAGCCGGTTAATCCAGTGACGGAAACCCGGGCTGAGTCGGAGCAACAAGACCCAATGTCATAAATCAATTTTCCCGAGTTATCCGGAATATTGCATGAGAAACGTTTTGTCTGATGAGGGTGGGTGCCATATACCCAGGAATCGCCACTGGTATTTTGCTTACATACCACAAATGTTGTGGCCTGGTCCGTAATGAAATTGGAGGTATCCATCGATCCGACAATCTGGAAATAATCCATACCGCTGAATCGCAGAATTGGATAGCCGTTGAGGGTGTCCGGAGAGAGGTCAGGACCAAGCCCGATGGATGCAGAAACGTCGAAGTCGGGCACCGAAACCGCGTTGGTCCAATACCCAATGTCGACTGTATCAGCTGTACCGAAATCACTCTTCAGCCAAAGTTTGAGTGAGGTACTGCCATCCGCTTTTCCTACTCCACCTGGCCCTGTTTGAGCGAAAGTGAAGCTCACGAGAGAGACAACTACCAAAGTCAATCCAAACGATTGCACGAGCGATTTTGACCTTGAAGCTACCCTTTAGAACTACATAATAATGAGGCTATTTCCCAGCGTATCGAATCGTTTTCCCAAAGTCAACTTTCAACCACTTCGAACATGGTCTCGCCTTCGTCATTCTCTATGGGTTTGTAGGTGGTCTCCCCAACCTGGTATAGTTCGATTCCGTCCTTTTCAATCGTCTCATACCCCTCCGGAAGTGTATCAACCTGGGCTCCCACCGGCGCTTCGATTACCTCGTATTCATCCCCCTGCACTGCATAAAATACTCCGTAGTAGTAGAAGTAGTTTCTGCCAGCCCAGCGAAGACGATATCGCGCCGCAGGAAGGGTTCGTACTCTGATTCCAATTGCCGGCCTGGCCACAATAAAGGCCTTACCAGCAGGACGGTAGAAGATGCCGTCGTGGAATCTGTACTTGATTCCCCTCCAGGCAATTATTCTCGCCCCCGCAGGTACTACGCTAACCCTGGCGCGAAACCTGGGAAGAGTGCGATAGGTTCTGACATTAACGGTTCTGCGATGATTCGTTTTGTATACCCGTTTGGCACCGGCGCGCTTTACGGTTTTCGTTCTTCTTTGAGCTTCCCCGGGAATTGCTGTAGTGAACAGGAATGCAAAAATCAGCAGTTGTATGATGCTTGTTTTATTTAGTCTCATGGCTTTCGTTTTATGCTTTGATGGAAATCAAAGCCATTGGTTTAACCATGATCGATGAACGGATGTATATTGTCGATAACTGTTCCCAAGTTCCCTGCTTTCAACATACTCCACTCAATTATCTCGCTTCTCAAAGTCTTCTTTGTCCCGGATGTTGAGCCTCCGAATCAATAAATAGACAAGCAGAATAAAGGCGCCTCCCCATACGATGGCTTGCAATCCGAACATCATCATTGGTAGGTGTTCCATATCAGCTCAGTTTTACCGCGGTTCCATAAGCCAATATTTCGGAGCATCCCTGCATCACCATGGAAGTAGTGAGCCGTACGTTGATAATGGCGTCGGCGCCCATCCGCTGGGCATCCATCTCCATGCGTTGCATGGCTTGCTCTCTTGAGTGTGCCTGCAGTTTGGTGTATTCTTCTATTTCACCTCCAACGATGTTCTTGAGCCCTGCAAAGATATCCCGACCTATGTTCCTCGCTCGCACGGTGCTCCCACGAGCTACTCCTAAAATCTGATTGACTTGCCTTCCTGGAATTGTATCTGTAGTTGTTATGATCATACTTGGTTATTGGTCCGTTCTTAATTCTTAGACGAACTAAGTTAGGAATTATGCTTTGAGCTAAACTACTTGCGACTTGCCGCGTTTATGGCGCTATCGATTTCGCTTGACTGCCCTCCCGCCATTTTCCAGGATCTCTGTCCCGAAAATAGGAATCTCGGCCTTGAAGGCATTCACCAGGAATTCGAGCCCGGCAAAGCTGCCATTACGGTGGGGGGAAGAGACCGCTATCAGAAATCCAATACCGCCAACTTCTACCGGTCCCAAACTGTGGCGGATGAGCACATGGGTGAGGTGGAATTTTTGTGAGCCCTGATCGATGAGTTGATGCACTCTCGATTCCACCATTTCCTTATAACTCTCATACTCAATCGACGCAACCTTGCTGCCATTAACGACGTCCGCCCGTACTTGTCCAAGGAAAAAGGCCTGGGCGCCGAGCTTGTCATCTGACTTCTGCCATTCGATGAGAGATGAAATCTCCTCATTACCTATTGGGCCCTCTATGAACTCAAATGATTTCATCCTCCGGCAAAGGGTGGCATCAGGGCGACTTCGTCACCAGATTTGAGTTTGACATGTTTGAGCTGTACCGCATGATTGACGGCTATCACGTAGTCGATTTCTTTGAGGCGATGTGCCCTGGATTCAAGTGTAGTGATGAGTTCACGAGTTTCTGAAGCACTCATCTCAGTCTCCTTAAATCCGAGAATTTCGCTAAGCAATCCAAACGTTTTGACCTTGATCATCTTACATTGATGCGATATGCAGGAACAAATTCCCCGGCCTTGAATATCGCTTTTTCTACGGACAAATAAACCAAGACATTCGATTCGGCAATGCTTTTGAGCATATGGCTGCCTTGTTGATTGGCGAACGAAACCACTCCGTTTTGCTCAATACCGGCCATAAACAATGACCTCGGACCTTTAATTTGAAAGTCACTTTCCAGGGCTACTTCAAATGATTCCGGCGATCCTTTTTGTGATCGGATCAGTAGAGGCTTGACATAGACTTCTGCCAGAATAAGGGCAGCCCTTGGATTGCCAGGAAGTCCGAAAGCGAGTTTACCCTTCTTCTTTGCCATCAACATTGGTTTGCCTGGTTTTTGGGCTACCTTGTGAAACTGGATTTCAAATCCACATTCCTCCAAGGCTTGCCTGGTATAGTCATAATCTCCCACGGATACACCACCTGTCAATATCAATAGATCGCATGTCTCCATGGATTGAATGATCTGTACTTTCAAAGATTCAAGGTCATCCTTGCATACCGCGGAACTGCAAACAGCCAGTGACCTGAGTGCAGATTCCAGCATCACACCGTTGCTCTCGAAGATTTTTCCCAGGTGAATATCTTCAGGTTTCTCAGCAAACTCATTGCCGGTAACAATGATGTCGACTTTGGGTTTGGGCACAACCTCGGCTTCATCGAAGCCCAGGGAGGCAAGAAATCCTATGCTCCCCGAATTGAGTTGATGTCCCTTATTTAATGCGACACCACCTTGTTTAATCTGTTCTCCTTTGTAGCGGATATTCATCCCGCTCTTCAGGGGGTGCGTTTCAACGACCAATACCTCTCCGTCCATCGTGACTCTCTCCTGAATCAAAACAGCATCTGCGCCTTCAGGAACAGCACCTCCAGTAAAGATTCTAACGGCCTCACCTGAATTTAAAGGCAAGCGTGGATCTCCCGCGGCAGTTTCTCCACGTAAGCGAATTTTGTTACCTCTTTCCACATCCGAAAGCTTCACTGCGTAACCGTCCATGGCACTTTGATCAAAAAGAGGGTGGTCGAGTGGGGAGAGGATGTCTTTTGCAAGGAATCTCCCACCGGACCGGTCCAGGGGAATGTATTCGCTACCCAATTGAAGGCTTTGGGCATTGACCATTTCCAATGCTTCTTCGACGCTAATCATTGAATGAACAACATTTTAATTCCGGCAACCAATAATACTCCACCAAGCGCAATTTTGATCCCAGACATATTTAATCTCTTGCTGCCAATCCACGAGCCCAGGAGCGCTCCGATGCACACTATTCCGATCCACCAATAGATATCCGGGTGGATGTGAAAATGGTTGGACATGGCTATGCCCGATAGTGCTCCCGCGGAATTGACAAATATGAAAGGGGCACTCACGGCGGCAGTTTCTTTAGCATTTGCCCATCCCAGGAAAAGAATAACAGGACTGAGTAAAATTCCTCCACCTATGCCAATGAGCCCACTCAGCAAGCCGATCAATGCTCCCAGTAAGATGGCCGTAATGACCGACGGTTCCCTTGTTTTGATCGACTTTTTGACAATGAACAATCGAATGGAAGCGAAGACCAGCAGTACGCCCAATACGGTTTTGAAGCTTACATCGGGAAGCTCTATTCCACCACCAATAAAGGACATGGGGAAGGACGCCATGACCAATGAGAAAAATAACTTGGGTTTAAAGTGGCTTCCGCGGAAAAAGAGAATAAATGCGATACTGGATACGCAAAGGTTCATGATCAGCGCTGACGGCCTCATGATGTGCGGCTCGATCGCAAAAAGAGCCATAACTGCCAAGTAACCACTTGCCCCACCATGCCCAACCGTAGAGTAGGCAATAGCCAGCAAAAGAAACAGGAGCAACAGGATGGGGGCTTCCATGGCTACGAAAGCTTCAGCGTCCTCAATCCTTGCGTGATATGATAAGCCTGTCTACCTTCGAACGTTTTCTGATAGGCAGCCAGGGCCTTGGCACTCCTAATGCCCTTTGAGCAGAGGAAAACCGGATTGTCAAATTGATCCCAGTAATGGATAATTTGATCGAGAGGAATATTGATCCCTCCCAGGTTGAATTCGTCGTATTCGCCCTTCGTACGAACATCGATCAATTGCTTGTCTGCCATAAATTTAGTGTCTTCCAGAACTTCAATTCCCAAATTGGCATTACCCCCAGTTTCAATTGTTGGAGCAACACTGGGCAAAGCCAGATGCTCAATGGAGCGAGTTCTACCGTCGTAGATCGACAGTCGAATCGAAAACCCATCAACCAAGCCGACGATAGCCTCGTTGGCCATCATCGATCCGATGGTATTGGTCAGAACGCCCAAGACTCCTGTATCTCTGCAATCCGGAACGCTTTCAGGGTTAATACGATTGGGGAAAAGCGTTCTTAGCGTTGGATCACCCGGGAAATTCCTATAAACATGGATTTGGCCTTCCCATCCATAGACGGCGCTTGAAACGAGAGGCGTATGGCTTTCGAGGCACGCATCAGCCAAAAACAATCTGCTGTCCATCTGGTCGGTACAATCCAATACCAAGTCCCATGATTTGTCAAACAGTTGGGCGCTAGACTCAATGGTGGATTGCGTTACGTCAATTGAAATATTCGGATTCATCTCACTCAACCTGCGTTGAGCAATAGCGACTTTAGGTTGGCCAATGTCTTTGATGGTATAAAGCCCTTGTCGGTGAAGGTTGCTTTCTTCGATCGTATCAAAATCTACCAGATGCAGATATCCTAGTCCAGCCTGAGCGAGATTTTGAGCCACTGGGCACCCGAGTCCACCCATTCCGATAATGAGCGCTGAGGCTTCTGTAAGCCTTTCCTGGCCTTCATTTCCGAAATTACTGAGTTTGATTTGTCGTTCGTAGTAACTCACTTTTTGGCGTAGGGGTTTTCGTATAGGTCGCTGTTTTCTTTATCCGGACCTGTAAGACATTTAAAGTCCTTTTCTACAAGAATGCCCAATGCGCCGGATTCGGTTTCCACCTGCCCTCGAAATCCGACGCGCTCTGTTTGGGTCCACTGTTCTGCCGTCGAATGGGGTACCAATACCTTTATAACGTTTGATTCCAAGGTGCAGCTAAGCTCCTTCGTATCCGCTTTTATGAGTGACCACTTAAGCTCTTGACCGGGAAACGGTAATACTGTTTCAACCATACCGCTCTCGGCAAATTGGTCAACCTCGCTTTTAGCCAACCTCAATCGCACACTGCTATCATCCATTCTTACCTTCATTCCACGATCAATTTCCCGGCGTAAATAACAACATTTTCATGTGTCGCTCGGACCAAATAAACACCAGTTGCATAGCTCGAAATGTTCATTGGGATTTCGGTAGAGCCAGATTCAATTTCAACCGACTCGGATTTTAGAATTTGTCCCTGAATATTTGTTATTTCAAGCCTCAGGTTGGCCCTCTTTTTAGCATAAATTTTGAGCCTGGATATGCTCGATGAAGGGTTGGGGAACAACAAAAAATCAAGTTTGCTATCTTCCTTAAATAACTCTAGGCCAGATACAAAAGAATGATATACTGAAGTATAACTACCATTGCCCAAATTCTCATAAGTTCCACTAGCCGTTGAGTCGATTTTAATACTCCTCACCATATAGGTATACGGGCCGGAAGGTTGGTCTTCGAAGTGGCTGTATTGGGTTCCGGAGATAGGTGATGTATTGAGTAAAACAGGCTGTTTGGTGAAGAAGGAATCAAAGCGATAAACATTGTATCCAATAACAGCCGGATCATTGGAGGCATCCCAGGACAATTCGATGAAATTGGTGGTGGTTTCATCTGTTGCGGTGAGATTCTTTGCCCCGGGGTGGTATTGCATTTTCAGCGTGGGGTCACCAAGCAATGCAATGAATACACCCCGGTTGGATCCGTTAAATGAGCCATTGAAATAATTGTCGTCGTTGTTCTGGGTGGCTTTGGCTCCCCAACCTATGTGTGTTCCAAGGGCCATGGGATGAACATACCATTTTGGAATGCCTCCCCAGAAGACCGCAAGTGCTGAATTGGCAAGTGAGGCCCGCATCAGGTTGTTGCGGATATCCCAATCCCCAAAGTATGATCCGGCCAGAATATTAAATACCACATTCAAACTGTCTGTTGCAAATGCATTAGTATTCCCAACTCCGCTGCAGCTTGTATACGATCCGGCTCCACAGCCGTAGGCCCACAGATGAGGGCCTGCCTTCAATTCGGTAAAGAAGTCGGCATCGCTGATGCTATCGAGATCGCAGAAGGTCGAGAAGTTGTGATAGCCAGTACTGGCAAGATTGAGCCCTCCGAAATTGTTGTCGACGATAGCTCGATTTACGGTCTCAATTTGTCCTGTTCGCCATGCATGATTGCGGTTGAGATAGTTGCGCATGAGTACAGTGTCGCTGGCGTTAAATGCAGGCATATCATAGAAATCGACACGGCCAACTTCAAATTCAGCGTCTGATGGAAGTTTGGATTGATCAAATTTCCCATCGCCGGGGATATTGTGATGTCTGCTCTGATTGCCGCTGGTTCTGGTGACCGAGTTGTCCGTCCATGATCCGTCCCTGTCGGCGTAATACACGTCGGCAGGCCATGCACCTGTATGGTTTCCAGCGCCTTCGGCGTGGCCATCGGGTGGGTAATATCCTGAAAATCTCGAAAAATCACCGGAGTAGGGAACGGGGATATGACCGAGTAGGAGTATGGTGTTCAACTTAAGACTAAAGGCTGCATCGTACCACGCGATGGTGTCCTTGACGTTATTTGGAGTGATGTTACGCGAGATGTAGGCGGACTTGACATGCCACCCTTCGTTGATCATATCGACATGTAATTGCTCTACTTCGTCATCCAAGACACCATGGTAGGCACTATCGATGAGAATCAAAATGTTACCGGAAAAGTGAATGGCCTCCTTTTTCAAGCCTCCCTCAATATAGCCAAGTGCCAGGGTGGAGGCCCCACTATATTTTGAGATGCGGTATTCGTAGGACTCTCCAACTACCACATCTGTGTCGACGAAACTCGTAGCGGTGCTGGGAAGCGTGACAATCTCATTTCCCCAGTCCTCTTCATGGATGCTTTCACGCCTGTAGATGTCATAATTACCCGAAAACGATGCTGCATCCCATTCCAGGGTGATGCTGGGCGCAGTTTCATCCGGAGTGACTTGCAATTGAACCACTTGTGTTTTGGCGACTTGAGCTTTCAGATCAATTCCAGCATTCAAGATGAGAATCGAAGCCAGAATCTGACCTATATAGAGTTTTGAGAATATGCGATGAGCGTCCATTTATTGAGCAATTCGATGGGCTCCGGAATAGATATTAAACTTGTCTCTCTTCAGGAACCCGATTAATGTAAGATTGAAGGATTGAGCCAATTCGATAGCCAAAGATGAAGGTGCCCCGATAGCAGCCATTACCGGAATCCCTGCCATAATATTCTTCTGTACCAGCTCAAAACTGGCCCTTCCGCTCACCAGTGCTATATTGGATTCCAGTGGCAGCTTTCCATCCATTAATGCAGCTCCCACCGTTTTATCAAATGCATTGTGCCGACCAACGTCTTCTCGTAGAATGATGGGTTCTCCCTGCATGTCGAATATTCCAACAGCGTGGAGGCCACCGGTGTGCTCAAATACAAGTTGATCGCCTCGTAGTTTCTCCGGCAATTCACGAATTAATTCTGAGTCAATCGGCCGATTTAGGCTCGGCAAAACATCACATTGGGCGGTGGTCTCAATGGCTTCGATAGAAGCTTTGCCACAAACACCACAACTTGAGGTTGTATAGAAGTTCCGATCCGCGCCGCCGAGGTTAGGTTCGACATCTTCCCCGAGTTCTACACGGACAATGTTATCCTGCTCCTCTTCCTTCCCATCATAGCAATATCGGATGTGGTCTATCTGGTCGGCACTTTTAAGAATGTTTTCGGTGAAGAGAAACCCCGCTGCCAATTCGAAATCATGTCCCGGTGTGCGCATGGTCACGCTAACGGACTTTTCTCTTCGATCGGCACCCTTTCCATGATACAGCCTTATTTCCAAAGGTTCCTCTACTGCAATCAGATCGTTGACCTCTGCAAACTGCTTGCCCTCATAACGATTGATGGGAAATGCTGAAACACTTGCCTTGCTCATTGTGGGTTTGAATTTACGAATTGGTTCAACGCCTTGAGGTCTTCAGGTGAATTGAGATTGTACAGTAGCCCATCGCCAAACTGGATGGAAGTGTATTGAATTTGCGCTAAATACCCAAGGACGCTGGCTCGGTTCCTGGAGAGATAGTCGGATACACCTTGCTTATTGTGACAGCTCCACTTTGAGAGTAGCGGCTGTTCCGTAACCGATTGAGCGACTGCAACCAGGGTCTTATGATCCAACTCATAATTAACAACAGCTTCAAATGCTTTGTTATCCATATGAACTTGATCGACCGCACATATCAATAGGTCGTGATCGGGATACTGCTCAAAGGCTGTATAAATACTTCCCATTGGTCCTCTGTCGGAAAGTATATCCTCCATGGGCGTCCCGTAACTGGCATATAGATCTGCTTCATCTCGCCGACAGGAAATAACAATGTGGTCACAATGCGGCTGTTTGGATTCGATGGCCCTTTCAAGCAGGGTCTTTCCATCAAATTCAATGAAAGCTTTATTGGTACCCATTCTACTGGAATTCCCACCAACTAGGATTACACCAAGAAGGGGATACTTTTTATTTTCGTCGTGAAGATCCAAGACTGTGAATTTACGACTCCTTTTCATTTGCTTGTTTGTGACACTGCTTGCTTGCAGTGGACCTGAGGAGAAACGCAACCTGGCGGTGCAACCAGCATTGCGAGGTCCTCATGTAGAGGTCAATTTTCTACAGATGAACGATGTTTACGAGATTGCCCCTTCACGCTACGACAATCGCGGTGGGCTAGCCAGAGTGGCCTTTTTGAGAAAGCAGTTGATGGAGACCGAACCAAACCTCATTACTGTGCTGGCCGGCGATTTTCTGAGTCCCTCGCTTATAGGTCTGCTCCATGATGAGAATGGGGAAGCCTATGCAGGTAAGCATATGGTGGAAGTTTTGAATGCCGTTGGGGTAGACTATGTCACATTTGGCAATCATGAGTTTGATCTGAGCTATGACCAGCTCAAAAGTCGAATTGACGAAAGCCAATTCACCTGGACAACTTGCAATGTCTTTCACCAGATACCCCAAGGTGTAACCTATTTCACAAAGAAAATTGAAGGAGAAGAGGTGAATCTTCCCCGTTGGGTTATCAAACCATACGCAAACAGGCTCGACACGGTGAAGATGGGCATCATTGCGATGACCCTGCCCTTCAACCAAAAGAGCTATGTCAGTTATTCCAAAGTCTTTTTGGCGACACAAAGTTCCTTGGGTGAAATGATTAGTCAGTGCGACTTTGTCGTGGCGATGTCCCATTTGGAAATAGGGAGTGACAAAGAGTTGGCCAGTAGACTTCCTTACTTTCCTCTGATTATGGGAGGCCACGACCACGAAGCAATGATCCACCAAGTAGGTAAGACAATCATTGCCAAGGCCGACGCCAATGCGAAGTCTGTCTACCTGCACAAGGTGAGATACTATCCATTGATGGATACCACTGTAGTCTCATCGCGGTTGATTCCAATTGATTCCACACTGCAAGAAGATGCAAGTGTGAAAGCCGTTGTAGGAAAGTGGCTTGCGCTTCAAGACGTTGCCTTGAAAAAGCTGCCCTACGACCCATACGATCAAATTGCCTTTTTTGACACCGTAGTCGATGTGCGTGAATTGGCGGTGAGGAGAATGCAAACGCCGATTGGTAACTTCATCGCCGAGGCCTATCAGTGGTACTATCCCGGGACAGATTGCGGTATAGTCAACGGAGGCAGTATACGCCAGGATGACTACATAGAAGGCCGTGTGTTACAAAAGGATATTCTGAGTATGCTTCCATTTGGTGGGTCCGTGGTTGTGCTGAAATTGCCCGGAAAGGAATTCCAAAAGATGCTGGACCTTGGAGTCTATCGAAATCTTAGCATAGGAGGATTTCTTCAACTGGGGAACATCACGAAGGAGGGTCAACATTGGTTTGTTGGCGGACAGCAGTTAAGTTACGATAAGACCTACTCTGTGGCAATGCCCAAGTTTGTGGCCGATGGGCGAGAGGCCAATCTTGAGTTTCTAAAAGACTACAAGCAGATAAGCGTGGACGAACGCGACGGGATCAATAATGATGTACGCGATATTGTCATCGCTTATTTTAAAGAAAAGAAAATAGGTCTTTAGAAGTAGATCCCATTGAGTCTAACCACAGTAGTTAAAAAAAAGGATTATCCGTCAATTGGCTTTGAACCCGAGAATCATCCCGCTCTCGAGCTGGTGATTGAGAAATTCTTCCGTTTTTTCCCGGATCAGTTTTGCGTCTTCAATCCCGAATGTAACGCCAGCGCTCAACTGAATATCCTTGACACTGTACTCTTCAGTTTCCAGTCCTTCCAGGATGAAAACGTGCAAGGCAGACAGGTCACTGAATTGTACCTTCCCTTCTGAATCCCTATAGAGTAGGGCATAG
Source organism: Salibacteraceae bacterium (assembly GCA_965267285.1). GTDB lineage: Bacteria > Bacteroidota > Bacteroidia > Flavobacteriales_G > Salibacteraceae > UBA4419. The sequence goes on from OZ253948.1 coordinate 985,741, forward strand.
TACTGACCTTTCTTATCAGCAGTGATGTATTTGGCATTCATTCGGTGTACCGGATATTCGAAGGCCAGTATTTGGTGATAAGGATTCAAAACGGGTTGATCCGCATACCAATCTCCTTTGGACTTGACCTCGCCTAGATCTTCATCCTTCTGACAATAAACCTCTACTTCTGCCCATTCAAATTCCATGAGCTCCTTCATGAACTTGTGTTTGGTAAGCAATTCATGCTCAACTTCCAACACATACTCCAGCAATTCTCCGGGCATTTGCCAAACCTGAGGTGACTGACAGTCGTGGCTGGCGAAAAACTCCTTCACCAATTCTTCCCATTGCTTTGGGGTGAGCAGATTCTTTGTGAGCGGGTACGCTGTTGAAAGTGATTCCCGTATGATGTTAAACACCAGCCGACGGTAATGGTGCAAACGGCCTTCGGTTACTCCGGGCAACACCGGAAGCACTCCATCCTTGGTATAGGTGCCAAGCGCTTCTTGTATGGATTGTGTGTTTTCCTTAAGCATCTGCAGTTGCTTTGGACCATTTCTTTTGTACAATCGCTTCGAGGTTTTGCACCTCGGTGTTTAGCTCTGATAGCTCCGGGATATTGAAATCGCGTTCGAGTAGGACAGGAACGGGGTTGACATAGTCCAGGGTCCATTCAAACAAGTCGTAAACCGGGTCGATGATGTTCTGTCCGTGGGTATCGATAATGCAATCTTCACTCACCTTGTCATGTCCGGCCATGTGCATGTAGGCTACGTGATCCAGAGGAAGACTTTTGATAAATTCCTTGGCGTTGTACCGGTGGTTGAAGCTGTTGACGTAAACATTGTTGACATCGAGCAGCAATTTACATCCGGACTCCTTCACAATGGCAGAAATGAACTCTTCTTCCTTCATCTCTGCAGCAACAGGAGTGTAGTAGCTCACGTTCTCGATGACAAGCGGACGCTCCAGGTAGTCCTGAACCTCTTTGATACGCCCCACGATGTGATTGACCGCATCTTCTCTAAAGGGGATCGGGAGTAAATCGTAGAGGTGGGCATTTTTGCTCTTTGAATAGCTAAGGTGCTCGGAATAAATCTCAACGTCGTATTCGTTGAGAAAGGTCTTCACCTTTTTGATGAAATCCCATTCAAGGGGATCGGGGCTGCCAATGGAAAGGGATAGGCCGTGGCAGATAAGTGGATACTGCTCCATTACTTTGTCGAAGACTCCTTTCCAGTATCCGCCGAGGTCGATCCAGTTTTCCGGAGCTACTTCGAGAAATGCAGGCTTGATATCGTCCTGGTCAAGGAATTCCGCACCAAAGTCCCGTCTAAAGCCTATTCCTACTTTTCCGTTCATGCTGTAAGATAAAAAAAGGGTTGATGTTCAACCAACCCTTTCTGTAATGTGATGATGTGGAGGGTAGATTAGCTACCGCACTTACCTTCTCCACATTTGCCTTCGCCGCACTTGGCTTCGCCAGATTTACCTTCTTTTTCTGACTTCTTGGCTTTTTCTTTTTCCTTGCTCTCGCCGCATTTTCCTTCTCCGCACTTAGCCTCTTTGGCTTTTCCTTCTTTGGCTTTTTCAACGGATTTGGTGGCTTTGGTTTCGGTTTTCTTTTCACCCTTAGACTCGCCACATTTTCCTTCACCGCACTTTCCTTCGCCGCACTTCAATTCTTGTGCGGAAACCAGGTCAATAGAAGAATTGGTGAGAAGGTCGGCTCTGATCTCTGAACCCGATCCAAGATCTGTGTACTCGAAAAGCTCAGCAGCATTGGCATTCATTGACGCCAATCCTACGACTGATCCAGCGATAAGCGTTCCTTTAAATAGTTTCTTTGATTTGCTCATAATTCCTTGAGTTGGTTAATATCTAAACAAATATTACATAAATCGGTTTTGATAAATGTGTACTGTCAGACATTTTTTTGTGAATGGTAGTCCATCCTTTAATCATTACAAATTTTAACACAAGCTGAATGAAATCAATTCTGGTAACCGGAGGTAACAGGGGTATTGGAAAGGAGATATGCAGGCAACTTTCAGAGCTTGGCCATCGTGTTTTCATGGGTTGTCGCAGCCTGGAACAAGGAGCGGAAGCTGCGCAGGGCATGGATAATGTAGAAGTGGTTCAATTGGATGTTTCGTCGGACGATAGTGTAAAGGAAGCCTACAAATTGTTGAACAACAGCCTGCATTCACTCGATGTCCTTATCAACAATGCCGGCATCGGTGTCGGGCGGCGCGGACTTGTAAATCCCAATATTGAAGAGGTAAAGCAAATTATGGAGACCAACTTCTATGGGCCCATGCGCATGAACGGAACATTTATGCCCTTGATAAAAAGTAGTGATGCCGGTATTATAATCAACATCTCTTCCGGTATGGGTGCCAAGGATGACCTGGTGGGCGGGTATGCCGGATATCGGATGTCCAAATGGGGATTAAATGGTCAGACCATCTTGCTTTCAAATGAACTCAGGGGAACCGGTATTAGGGTAGCGACCATGTGCCCCGGATGGGTACGAACTGACATGGGAGGACCAGGTGCATCACGTCCTGTAGAAAGGGGTGCCGACACTGCGGTTTGGCTGGCCACGACGGATGAATGGGAAACGGGAAATTTTTGGAGAGACCGGAAGGTGATTCCTTATTGATTATTGGTGGTCGATTGTTGATGGAGGAGGCCACCGGATCAACAATCTATGAATCTATTTCTTCTTCTTAAACTCCCCATTCCGCCAAGCCTGAATAAACCTGGCCCAGGCGATGGGGTTGAGTACGCTTATCGGAACGGGTTGTCCGGCATAGTATAGTTGTGTCGCATACAAGCGATTTTGGTAGCTAAAGTTTCCGGCACCACCCATCGGCATTTCCAAAACTTTTTCTCTCATTTCCGCCTGGGCTAAATTCCTTCTCGCACGTTCGAGGTCGTCATCCGGGATGTGCAGATTGAGGAATGCCTGCCTAAACTGCTCTGGAGAGGGCCACGGATAGATTTCGGCCACAGGCAGGGTAATTGTGTCCTTATTGAGCAACTGGATCAATGAATAGCGCTCTGTTGTCAGGGTATCCGGTATGATGTACTCAGCGTCTTTATAACCCACGTAAGAGAACTGGATGGTGTCTGTCATCTGAGCCACAAATGAGAAGTAGCCATAGTAATCCGATATCGTACCTCGATTGGTGTGTTTGATAAGAATGCTCACATAGGGGAGAGGCTGCAATTCATCGTTGACAACAACCCCGCTGAATTGAACAAGCTTCTCATCCTTATTTTGGGTAAAACCCTTGGTGAGAATTACTAAAAATGCGATGGTAATCCAGTGCTTCACGCCCACAAATAACGGATTTAATTCAATTTAGTTTTACTTAAGAACTCCTAAATGATTCTAGAAAATAACGTGCCATCTGCTAGTTGGAATTTCTACATTTGACGTTCACAAAAAATGAAGGCATGTCTGTACTTGTAAACAAGGATTCAAAGATTGTGGTTCAGGGGTTCACAGGAAGTGAAGGAACGTTTCACTCCGAACAAATGATCGAATATGGGACCAATGTGGTAGGAGGGGTCACTCCCGGAAAGGGTGGTCAGGAACACCTTGGAAAGCCTGTCTTCAATACGGTGGAAGATGCAGTGAAGGAAACAGGCGCGGACGTGAGTATCATTTTTGTTCCACCACCATTTGCCGGAGATGCAGTGATGGAGGCTGCTGAGGCGGGCATCAAGGTGATTGTGTGCATCACCGAGGGAATTCCTACAAAAGATATGGTCAAGGTGAAGGAATATCTCTCAGACAAGGACTGCAGATTGGTTGGTCCGAATTGCCCGGGAGTTATTACACCGGGTGAGGCCAAGGTTGGAATCATGCCGGGCTTTATTCACACCCAGGGAAAAATTGGAATCGTTTCCAGATCAGGTACCCTTACCTATGAAGCGGTAGACCAAATTACCAAACACGGAATGGGTCAATCGACGGCGATTGGCATTGGTGGGGATCCAATCATCGGGACCACAACACTAGATGCGGTAAAGATGCTTATGGAAGACCCTGCAACAGAGGGAATTGTCATGATTGGAGAGATTGGCGGAAGTATGGAATCCGATGCAGCGCACTGGATCAAGGAGAACGGCACAAAGCCCGTTGTAGGCTTTATTGCAGGGCAAACTGCTCCCAAAGGACGAAAGATGGGTCACGCGGGTGCTATTATTGGCGGTAAGGATGATACCGCTGCCGCCAAAATGAAGATCATGACCGAGTGTGGCATCCATGTGGTAGAATCGCCAGCCCAGATCGGAGCCAAAATGCAGGAAGTACTGCAATAGTCTGATCGACAGACAACTGTATTATCATACCACAGAGCGAAGCGTCTTTTGACGTCCTTGCCAATTTTCCTACTTTTATATTCCTTATTGAAAGAATTCAATAGACAGTATGAAGCAATTTGACCTTTGTGTCATTGGTGCCGGACCTTCAGGATATGCGGCAGCGATGAGGGCCCTCGATTTTGGCAAATCGGTCCTGATGATTGAAAAAAACCGCCTTGGCGGTGCCGGAATTTGGAATGGAGCCCTCTCTTCCAAGACCCTTTGGGAACTATCGGAAGCATATAAGGTGACAAGGGCATTGGACAAAGGCTATGCGGTCTACGACAGCGAATTGCAATATCAGGATGTAATTGGCGAGATGCGCAAGGCCGTCAACACCAAATACACCCACCTAAAAGAACAAGTAGAATTTCTTGAGCGCTATAATCAGCTTACCTATATCAACGGGACCGCGGTATTGAAGGACAAAAATTCAGTTGAGGTGACCCTGCCCGATGGTAAAAGAGAGGTTTTCGGCGCCACGGATATCATTATCGCCATTGGTAGCAGACCAAGGTATCTCAAGGAAATTCCCATAGATGAAAAAACAATCGTGACGAGTGATGGTATTGCTTCGTTCAACGACTTTCCAAAAAGCATTGTAATCCTTGGTGCCGGAGTGATTGGTTGTGAATTCGCAACCATATTTTCAAACTTTGGCAAGACCAAGGTGTATTTGATCGATAAGCAGGATCGCATCCTGCCTTTTGAAGATGAGGACGTCTCTAGGCTTGTAGCACAAAACCTTGAGGCAAACGGTGTGACCGTTCATCGAAATTCATCACTCAAGGAAATGAAGAATGTCGATGGGCAAGTGGAGTATACTATTCTGTGCGAAGATGGACGCGAGGAAATCTATACGGTTGAAAAAGCCTTGGTGTCGGTAGGGCGTGTTCCAAATGTAGAGAACATAGGCCTCGATAAGGTGGGTATGGAATTGGACAAGCGAGGTTATGCTGTCGATGAAGATACCGTGACCAGTGTTCCGAATATCTATGCCGTAGGTGATTTTACGGCAGACATTGCTTTGGTGAATATCGCCGAAATGGAAGGTCGCTATGCGGTTGAACGTATTTATTCTGAGAATGCTGTGCCCTTGACTTATGAGAACATTTCGACCATCATGTTCCTCAACCCGGAAGTTGCCGGTGTTGGTATGAATGAAATCCAGGCTAGAAGGAAGGGTATTCCTTATCGATGCGCCAAAATTCCTTACAAACTTGTGGGAAGGGCGATCGCTCAGCGCAACACCGTTGGATTTTTCAAAATACTTGTGACAGATGACGAGGAAATGCGCATTCTTGGCTCAAGGGTAATGGGTAATCATGCTTCGAGTACTATTGAGGCTATGGCACTTATGATCAAAAAGAAAATGGGCGTGAGGGAACTTGCAGATCTCATCCACCCGCACCCTTCCATAGTCGAAGGAATCATGTCTTGCGCAAGAATGCTCTTGGGCAAATCCGTGCTCAAACCTGAGGTGTTTCATAAGGACATGAGTTGCTACAGGGTAAGCAAAGAGGGTAAGTTCGAAAACCTGTTTAACCCGGAGGAAAAATCTACTCCGGCCGAAATGTCATCCTAGGCCTGGCTGTATTTAATAGGCCGCTCTTTTTGTAATCACCGTTTTTGAAGTGAATCACATTCTCCTGCTCCGGGATGATGTTGAAGAAGAAGTCGTTCTTGATTTCCAGTTCCTTCCAATTTCCCTTGGCCCGAAACTTCACGAATAAGTAGACCACGTCATCGTCTTCGCATTTAATGCCCACAAATTCCTGCTTCAATACCTTTCCATCCAATTCGAGCAAGAAGTGCCTTGATATATACTTTTCAAAGGTCTCTTCAGCCAGTTTATCGTCATCCGGACAGGGCTCTTTTACCTCGGCCAACTCCTGGATAGCACGAAGGGCATCATCCTGAAATGCCTTGATGGTCACCTCGAAGACCTTCTTGTCCGAATTGTAGTGGACATCGGTTATCGTGATGTAGATAGGGTGCGCAAAAGTCGAAAAGACACTTCCGATGAGAAGTGAAATGAACGTGATAATTTTTGTCATATTCGTTATCCGATAGCAGCAAAGAAAGCGAATGAGCGAATTCGTTACATACTTCCAACTGGGCTTTGAGCACATTTTCAATTTTCGTGCCTACGACCACATGGTCTTTGTGTTGGTGATATGTGCTCCCTTCACACATAGGCAGAGTAAGCAGATTCTCATATTGCTCACCGCCTTCACAATCGGCCATTCAGCTACGCTGGCACTTTCGGCACTCGACATCCTCACTATGGATTCGGCCTGGGTCGAATTTCTTATCCCAGTCACAATCTTCATGAGTGCCTTTCTAAACCTTGTGGATGCCGCATTCAGAAGGCGTAAACGGAAATTATATGAGTCGGTTCAGCTCAACTATTTCCTTGCCATGTTCTTCGGATTGATACATGGTATGGGCTTTTCGAATGGTTTGCGGCCGCTCTTGAGCGAAAGCGACAGCCTCTTGTCCCGTTTATTTTCCTTTAATGTAGGAATAGAAGCTGGTCAAATACTCATCGCTCTGATCATCCTTGGGCTGCTTATCTTTACGACCAGATACCTGGGGGTGGTACATCGCAAATGGAATGTGTGGATCTCCATCGGAGTTTTGATCCTCTCCCTTCAAATGATGTTGCAAACAAGATTTTGGTAATGAAGAAACTTCTCTTTGTTCTGGCCATCGGCTTAGTGAATACTGGAATGGCCCAGGAAAGTGTGAACCTCAACAAATTCCGTCAGCTCTATACGGAATTACCCACACCCAATGCCTACAGGACGGCCAGTGGAGCACCGGGTCACGCTTACTATCAGCAGCGAGCTGATTACAAAATGAACATCGAACTTGACGACAAGAACCAGGTTGTTCGTGGTGAGGAATGGATCAAGTATTTCAACAATTCTCCAGACACGCTGAAGTATCTCTGGATTCAATTAGACCAAAACATGCGCGCCAAAACCTCAGATACTAAGAAGATCGGTTCCAACAGCCTAGAGAACAACTTTGGCCTATACCAATTGCAACGATCCTCTGTAGACTTTGACGGCGGATTTAAATTGGATTACGTGAAAAACGGTGACGGAAGTGATGCGAACTACACGGTGCACAAAACAATGATGCGTGTTGACTTACCCGAGGTACTCGTACCTGGGGAGACCGCAGAACTCAACATCAAGTGGTGGTATAACATCAATGACCGGATGAAGATCGGCGGACGATCCGGATACGAGTACTTTCCCAAAGATCAAAACTACCTTTACACCATCGCACAGTTCTTTCCACGGATGGCCGTGTACAACGAAGTGGAAGGATGGCAGAACAAACAGTTTCTAGGAAGGGGAGAGTTCACACTCCCATTTGGTGATTATGAAGTGAACCTCACAGTTCCGGAAGACCACATCGTAGCGGCTACCGGGGTTCTTCAAAATCCTGAAGAGTGCCTTACCGAGCAGCAGCGGGTGAGGCTTGAAGAGGCCAAAAAGTCGTTTGACAAACCCGTTTTCATAGTAACTGAAAAGGAAGCCATTGCCAACGAAGCTTCCAGAAAAACAGGAACCAAGACGTGGAAGTACAAGGCAGAATCCGTGAGGGATTATGGTTTTGCATCGTCGCGTAAATTTATCTGGGATGCAATGAATACTCAACTTGACGGCAAGACCGCCATGGCAATGTCGGCATACCCAAAGGAAGGAAATCCACTTTGGGAGACCTATTCCACAAGAGCCGTTGCACAAACCCTGATCACGTATTCTAAACATACGGTCACCTATCCTTACCCAGTAGCTTGGTCAATTCACACCAACCGGATAGGGATGGAATATCCCATGATTTGCTTTAATGGCGGTAGACCCAGACCAGATGGAACGTTTAGCGATCGAACCCGAAGAGGTATGATCAGTGTGATCATCCATGAAGTAGGGCACAACTTCTTCCCGATGATCATCAACAGCGATGAGCGCCAGTGGACTTGGATGGACGAAGGGCTCAATACTTTTGTGCAATATCTCACCGAGCAGGAGTTCGAACCTGGCTACAAATCTCGTAGGGGCCCTCCTTATAAGATCATCGATTACATGAAGGGGGACAAGAGTTTCATTACACCCATCATGACAAATTCCGAGTCCATCTTCCAGTTTGGAAATAACGCTTACGGCAAACCGGCGACGGCGCTCAATATCCTCCGTGAGAGCGTGATGGGTAGGGAGCTCTTTGATTATGCTTTTAAGGAATACTGTACGCGCTGGGCATTCAAGCATCCCTCACCGGCGGATTTTTTCAGGTCGATGGAAGATGCCTCTGCCTTTGACCTGGACTGGTTTTGGAGGGGTTGGTTCTATACCACTGACCATGTGGACCTGGCTTTGGAAGACGTAGAAGAACGGACAGGAGCTGAAGTGAGAAAAGACTTAAAGGAGATTCCACTCCAAATGGCGGCGGTCATTGATGACAGTCGATGGTATTATGACATTAAATTCAAGAATGTTGGTGGCCTCGTGATGCCTATTTACCTTCAATTTGATTTTGAGGATGGCTCCTCACAAGAGGAAAGAATCCCTGCCGAAGTGTGGAGAATGACCGGAGATGAAGTTTCCAAGGTCTTCCACTTTGACAAAAAAGTGAACCAGATCTCGCTTGACCCGAAATATGAGACGGCCGACGTGGATGTGGAAAATAATTACTGGCCAAAGAAGATCATCAAAACCAAATTCCAGGAATTTGAGGACATGAAAGCCAGGAAATAATCTAGGCTTTCTATCTTGTGCCGTCAATGGGGCGGTCGGTTTCAGAAGCAATTTTTAGGGAGGGCGAAAAGCATGAGGACTACTTCGGTGCAGTGTCTCCGCCCTTGATCCAAACAAGCAATTTTGCCTTCGAATCGGTAGCCGATTACCGCAAGGCGGTAGCCGATGAAAAGCAATTCTCCATTTATACAAGAGGATTGAATCCCACTACAGCCATCCTCAACAAGAAGCTGGCAGCTTTGGAAGGAATGGATGATGCCTTGTCGTTTGGAAGTGGCAGTGCCGCCATTTCAGCAGCGGTTATGAATACAGTAAAAGCTGGGGATCACGTGGTTTGTGTCGAGAATCCGTATTCCTGGACCCATCAGTTGTTTACAAATTATCTTCCGGAATATGGTGTTGAATGCACATTCGTGGACGGTAAGGTCGCCTCAAATTATGAGAAGGCAACAAAGGACAATACCAAGTTGTATTTCCTTGAGTCTCCCAATTCCCTCACGTTTGAGCTCCAGGATATCGAAGCCATCACCACGTCGGCAAAAGAAAAGGGAATCAAAACCATTCTCGACAATTCATATGCAAGTCCAATTGGACAGCGGAGTGCGGACTTGGGAATTGATGTAGCGGTACACTCGGCCACCAAGTACTTGTCCGGTCATTCTGATGTGGTTGCAGGAGTGGTGTGTGCTGATGAAGAGACCATTCGATCCATATTCTTCAGCGAGTTCATGACCCTCGGTGGTGTTCAGTCTCCGCATGATTCCTGGCTCATGCTTAGGAGTCTACGGACCCTTGAGCTTAGAATGCAGCGTTCGTCCGAAAGCGCACTAAAGATTGCAGAAGCTCTAACAAGCCATCCAAAGGTCACGGCGCTGTATTATCCTTATCATTCTTCACATCCGCAACACGTATTGGCCGAAAAGCAAATGAAGTACGCCACCGGCATGTTCAGCTTCAAGGTAGACTGCGATGACATGGAAAGGCTGGAAGCATTCTCCGACGGACTTGAGAAGTTCATCATTGCTTGCTCCTGGGGCGGATATGAGTCACTCATCCTTCCATGCTGTGTATTTTCAGGGAAGGAAAAGAATACACTTCCCATTAACCTTTTTCGGCTTTATGTAGGATTGGAGAATGCAGATGAACTCATCGAAGACTTAACCAGTGGTTTAAACAAGCTGTGAAAGGCACGATTGTATATCACCTTGGCATGGGTAAGGTAGCGTCCACCTTCTTGCAAAATGAGTTCTTTCCAAAACTGAAAGGGGTTCATTACATCCACACGACAAAGCACCAATCTTTCCATAAGATTATTGCGCGAAACGAGTCCATGGATTACGTGTTGTCTCGTGAAAATGATCGCCAGCTAGAAAGGGAGGTCAAGAAGTTTGCCACTCACTTTACCAATGTTAAACCCATCCTGATTTTTAGAAGGCACGGAAGCTGGATCGCCTCACAATACAGAAGGTTTGTCAAAAACGGACTCTCGATTTCGTTTGAAGAGTTCGTTGATATAGACAACAACATGGGTTATTGGGACAAGGGTGAGCTGGATTTCTTCGTCAAGATTCAGATAGTGGAAAAGCATTTTGATCACAAGCCCTTGATCCTGTTTCATGAGGAACTAAAGGCCGATGCCCGCAAATTTTTCGACCGTCTTGCGGAATATTGTAGAGCGACTTATCACTTCGAGGAGATCGATACACGTCCTACCCACAAGTCGTATAACGAGAATCAGCTGAAATTTATGAGGGGATTGGGTAAGTATGTTTTGCCTTATGGTAGGTCGTATTCTTCAAACAAAGTTGTTTCATCTCTTCAACGGTGGTGGCGCATGCTAATCAAGTATCCCATCTTGTTTGTAGGTGGCATTCTACCTGGGTTTGTTTTCGGTAAAAAGGAATTCGCATCGAAAGAGTATATGGCGCGCATCGATGAGATGTGGGCTGAAGATTGGCGGCGGGTAGAGGAGTATGCCAAGGCGAACAATAAGGTCTAGGCGTTTAACCCAACCGCCAAATATCTCAGAACGTTTTTATACATTGAAGACCCCAAACTTCTAACGTGAACCGTCTTTGGATAATCGTGCTTTTTGCGGCGTTCAGCCTGCAGTCATGCATGCCCACGTCATATGTTGTGAATACGCCTCAGTTGACCCAGGTGCGAGCGAAGGGAGAAAAGGAAATCGCCTATGCGTATGGCGGCAATAAGAATGCCCTAAAATTCAACTGGGCTCCGGCTGACAACTGGATTACAGGAGTAAACATGGAATATTCCTTTGGCTACACAGGTGAAGTTTCTCTTGGTAGGGTTTTTCAACTTGGGCAAAATGGTGTGCTCAAAACCTCCTTGGGATACGGATATAGTTATCTGAAGAGGGAGAATAGAGTGGGCGAACCTCCTATCCTATATTGGAACAGGGCCAATGTAGATGGTATTTACCAGAAACTTTTTAGTATGATTTCGCTGGGTATAGAACTGGGGAGATCAGAGATCGGTTGTTTCATTCGGCCAAACTACGTGCACTACAATAGGATGTTATACCGTCGCACAAAATCAATCTATATTGACGACTTTAACCAACCCCAGATAGTAGACGAATGGAATGTTAGAAACTTAGCGGGTTTCATCGCGGACGCTGGGCTATACGTGATCCGAGGAGGTAAAAAGGGGAAGGCGGTATTTTTTAACCTCTCCCTTACTGAGACCTGGATGGAAGCCGAAAGAAGACACGTAGAGCCATTGCAGGGCCCATGGGGTACGCCGGAAATCACCTCGACCATCGACCCATATCCATTTATTTTGGGGTCGAATTTCTCATTTGGATTTTTGTTCCCTATTCGCAAAAAATCCTCCGATGGGTCTTCCTCAGACTGACCTTTAGACATTCGCTTTCTACATCAAGAAGCCATTTCGTCGCATCAATTCGCTCTCAACTGTCAATATTTCCGGTACTTCCAGGAATTTAGACGTTGGTTCCCTATTTGATCATCCGGATCAAAATTCAACCAACCATGAACTTAAACAGTTTTACCATAAAGTCCCAAGAGGCCATTCAACAGGCGCAGCAAGTAGCGCTTGACATGGGGCATCAGGCCATCGAGCCCGGGCATATCCTCAAGGCCATATTTGAGGTGGATGAAAACGTTCCGCCCTACTTATTTAAAAAATTAGGGGTCAACGTCGACGTGTTCAAACAAGCACTCGACCGTATGGTGGAGCAATATCCCAAAGTGGATGGAGGAAATGTCTACTTATCGCAGGATTCAGCCAAGATGCTGGCAGTTGCTCAGAACAAACTCAAAGATATGGGCGACGAATATGTCTCCATTGAGCACCTGCTTTTGGCCGCACTCAACGTCAAAGACAAAGTAGCTCAATTGCTCAAGGACAATGGAGTTGACGAGAAAGGACTCAAATCGGCCATTGATGAATTGCGTAAAGGATCCAAGTCGACGTCGCGAACGGCGGAAGATCAGTACAATGCCCTTGACAAATTTGCCATCAACCTCAACAAAATGGCCGATGAGGGCAAGCTCGATCCGGTTATTGGGAGAGACGAAGAAATACGGAGGGTGCTTCAAATCCTGTCCAGAAGGACAAAGAACAATCCCATCCTAATTGGTGAGCCAGGTGTGGGTAAAACGGCTATTGCGGAAGGTATTGGTCATAGAATCATCAATGGGGATGTCCCTGAAAACCTTAAAAATAAAACACTGTATTCTCTCGATATGGGGGCGCTTATTGCAGGTGCCAAGTATAAAGGAGAATTTGAGGAACGACTCAAGTCTGTTGTAAAGGAGGTTAAATCTTCCGACGGAGATATTATCCTTTTCATTGACGAGATACATACTCTCGTGGGAGCCGGAGGAGGAGAAGGCGCCATGGATGCCGCCAACATCCTCAAACCTGCATTGGCAAGGGGCGAGCTTAGAGCCATTGGAGCTACCACCATTAAGGAGTATCAGCGGTTCTTTGAAAAAGACAAAGCGCTGGAGAGAAGGTTCCAAACGATCATTGTAGACGAGCCTGATACCCAGGACGCTATTTCGATCTTGAGAGGACTCAAGGAGAAATACGAAACGCATCACAAAGTGCGCATCAAAGACGAGGCGATCATTGCTGCTGTTGAGCTCAGTACACGATATATCACGGATCGTCACCTGCCCGATAAGGCAATAGACCTGATCGATGAGGCTGCTTCGAAGTTGAGAATAGAGATCAATTCCATGCCAGAAGAACTGGACGAGGTCGAAAGGAAATTGAGGCAATTGGAGATCGAGCGTGAGGCGATCAAGCGCGAAAAAGACAAGGAAAAACTCAAAGATCTGAATGCCGAAATAGCTGAATTAAGCGAAAAGAGAAATGAGCTCAAATCGAAATGGGAATCTGAGAAGGAAGTAGTTGAAGGCATCCAGTCCCTCAAAAAGGAAATGGAGAACTACAAAGCCGAGGCGGAAAAAGCTGAACGGGAAGGGGACCTGGGCAAGGTCGCTGAAATTCGCTACGGCAAACTGGTGGAATTGGAAGGAAGCTTGAAGAAGCGAGAAGAAGCGCTGATCGTGCTGAAGGAATCCGGTTCGCAGCTAATAAAGGAAGAGGTAGAGTCAGAGGACGTTGCCGAGGTTGTGGCCAAGTGGTCTGGAATACCGGTAAAGAAAATGCTTCGATCTGAAATCGAAAAGCTACTACAGCTTGAAGAAGAATTACATAAACGAGTCGTTGGTCAGGATGAAGCCATCCGCGTACTTAGCGATGCCGTCAGAAGGAATAGAGCGGGTCTTAGCGATAAGAACAGACCCGTTGGGTCCTTCATCTTCATGGGGACAACGGGCGTTGGGAAGACAGAGCTTGCCAAAGCGTTGGCAGAATTTTTATTCAACAACGAGAACGCAATGACCAGGATCGACATGAGCGAATACCAGGAAAGGCATTCTGTTTCGAGGCTGGTAGGAGCGCCTCCGGGATACGTGGGATATGAGGAAAGCGGGCAACTGACCGAAGCCGTAAGACGAAAACCATACTCAGTAATCCTTCTCGACGAGATCGAAAAAGCCCATCCCGATGTATTCAATATATTACTTCAGGTGTTGGACGACGGACGATTGACAGACAATAAAGGCAGAGTGGCCAACTTCAAGAATTGTATCATCATCATGACTTCGAACCTGGGATCTGATGTGATCTACCAGAACTTTGAAGATGCGGGCAAGCTCACAAAGGAAAAGGTGCTTGAGAAAACAAAATCGGATTTGATGGTTGTACTCAAGAACAGCCTCAAGCCGGAATTTCTCAACAGAATTGACGATGTCATCTTGTTTAGCCCACTTGATAAATCAGAAATTGTATCTATCGTAAAACTTCAGCTGAAAAATCTCGTACACATGTTGGAAGAGCAGGATATAACGATAGCATTCACCAAGGACGCAATTGAATTGCTATCGGAGAAGGGATACGACGCTCACTTCGGTGCAAGACCTGTGAAGCGACTGATACAAAAGGAAATCCTGAACGAGTTGTCCAAAAAATTGCTGGATGGCACTGTGCAAAAGGGTAATGAATGTGTGCTCGACAGCTTTGACGGGCAATTTGTTTTCCGCCAACGGATCGATAGCGATCAACTGGTTGAAATCGAAGCATAGGAGTCGTAAGGGTTAATCAATGCAGCCCGGTTCGCCAATTGGTGGATCGGGCTTTTTGTTGATAACGAACAATTATGTTGCGGAATATCAGCGTAACCTGCGTAATTTTGCAAATCTTTTTGTCATCTTGAAACGGGGACTAATATTGGGAATTGTAATGCTGCTCGCCTGTGTAGCATCCGCGCAGATCATCATCAAGAGTGATGGCACATGGAAGGCCTTTCCTTCCTATGTTCCCAATTGGAATCAACCCGATTTTGACGATAGTAGTTGGGGGCCTTCCCTGAGCCCGTCCCCGAGTGTTATCTCTCCTGTGGTACCGGGGAGTCAGTCGATGTGGATAGCACCCTATTCCGATACCGTTTATTTCCGCAAGTCCTTCGAACTAAAAGGCGAATGTGTGACAGGTGAGGTGACGCTATCGGCGGACAACGAATTCGAACTGTATGTCAATGGTTCATTGGTGGGGGTCGGAAAGAATCTTGGATTGTTCTTTCCTTTCACGATTACTCCCTACCTGCGAATTGGAAAGAACACAATTGCAATCAAGGCCGCCAATTGGCGAACGGGCCCATACCTGGCTTCAATTTATGGCACCGTAGACTATTTATCAGGACCAATCATCACCCTCAATGGCAATGACACTGTATGCCCAGGAACAGAAACCGAATTCAGGGTACTGCATTCCTATCCGTTCTACCAATGGAATACCGGAGCGCAAACAAAGTCGATCATCGCAGATACACAGGGTAGGTATTTTGTAGAGACCCGCGATACCGCCAATTGCCTTTGGGCGGACACCGTATATCAGATCCACCATATTCCTGAAGTTCCTGATTTAGGGCAGAATCAAAGTGTATGCGACGGGGATACCGTTCAACTGAATCTCAGCGGTTTTCTAAAATACGATTGGAAGGATGGAGATACAGCGGCGAGCCACGTTGTTACCAGCTCAGGAACCTATGCCGTCACCACTACGGATAGCAATTCATGTGTGTCGGCTGATAGCTTGAATATCCTGGTATTTGACTTTGCGACCGTCTCCCTTGGCCCTGATCAGGTAGAATGCTTGGGGGATACAGTAAAACTTTCGGCGGAATTTCCTCAATCGTCCTACAAGTGGAATACCGGTAGCCAGGAAAGCGAATTGGCGGTGACCAAGGCAGGGTCTTATACCGTCACCGTGACCAATTTTTGCGGTTCCGTGTCCGATAATATCCGGGTAAACTTCATCGATCTCTCTACATTCGAAATGCCGGAGGAACTATTCCTCTGCACAGGAGAATCAATCGTTTTGGATGCCAGCGTGAGTCATGCCAGATACCTATGGACCACAGGAGATACGAGTCAGCAAATTACTGTTAGGGAAGAAGGATACTATGGAGTTCGAGTGAAGGACGTCTGTGGAAACGAAGAGTCGGCTACCGTTGAAGTGCGCAAAGAGTTGGCTCCTGAGGCTCTTGTTCCAAATTCGTTTACTCCAAACAAGGACGGAATGAACGAGCGCTTTGGTTCATCACTTTTGGAAGGAGAAACGGATTTCTTTTGGTTTAGGATCTTTGATCGATGGGGACAGATGAAATTTGAATCCTACGATCCCACAACGCATTGGGATGGTGAAAACGCCGATGTGGGTACTTATACCTATGACATGTGGTATATGGATTGCCGCAATCAGATGCGCAATCATGTCGGAAATGTCTATTTATTCCGGTAGTCTAGTTGGCGGCAGAACCGGTCTTGCCATTGAGCTGGTTTGTGAACCCCAGAAAAGGAACAACATAGCAGTCCTTGAATCCCTTCTTTCTGTACTTGTCAAGTGCTCCCTGAGCTTCAGGCAGTGATGCATAGGTTCCCGAGAAAGCCCGTTTCCACCCGTCGTCGAATTGTAGAACTTGGAAGAAACCAAGCTTATTCAGCTTGCGGGACTTCACATCTCCCTGAAAGGCCATCAATTGTACGGCGTATACCACATTTTCCGAACTTGAGAGAGGAGTAGAACTCATGTCTGCATCCACAACTGCCGGGGCATTAGAAGGGGCAGCTCCATCTCCTGACATTGGAGCAACAAATGCTCCTTCAAATCCCCTAATCTTGAATTCTTCACTTAGCTTTTCGGCGCCGCCTTTGCTGAGGTTTTTGCCGGAGTATATCCTCGTATATCCATCATTGCCTTTTTCAAAGTAGATGTTGTCAATACCCTTGTATTTTGCTTTTTGATAACTTCCAATGAGTGCGTCGATTTGAACCCTGTAGTCACCTGGCCCCTCGTCGTTGACCTGTTCTCCTGATTCTCCGGCTGTTGACACATCTGGCCTGTCTGTGGTCGATACGGTATCCATGGTCGGTCCCGGATCACTCATCATATCGTTGACCGTTGAGTCCTGGGCGATCGTGTCTTGTACGGGGTCCTGGGCAAGTTCCTCAGAATAGTCTACGGCATCTTCAGAAGACTTGCAAGCAAACATGATGAAAGCAAAGGCTAGGGCAAGGGCTGTAGGTGTCCTCATTCTCTGAAATTTATATACCAAATGTAAATAGGTTCTGCGAGGATTAACGAAGTGACGATTCGATAAGTTTCGCCAATCGATTGTTGGTAACCTCCCATTGAAAGTGCTCTTTAACAAATGCCCGGCCTTGTTTGGCAAGGGAATCAGCCCTATTTGGGTCAGACAGCAAATTGCTGATTTCCGATGCAAAATCCTCAGCTTTTTCACAAATAATGATGTGTTCACCATTGCTTGCACCCAGTGCTTCGTTTGCCAGGGGAGTGGTGATACATGGAAGCCCCATAGCCATTGCTTCCAGTAATTTATTTTGCAATCCTGAGCCCAGAAACATTGGAGCAACAAACAACTTAGATTGGGCATAGGAATTACGAATGTCATCCACCCACCCGGTTACCTCAACATCAGGCCCCTTGAGGGCGAGAACTTTGCCCGAAGGGTTGGCTCCGGATAGCAGTATGCGTGTGTTTTGGCCCGATTTTGACAAATGTCGAGCAATCCGCCGAATGAGAAACTGGGCTGCGTCTACGTTGGGAGGGTAATTCATATTCCCGGTGAATACTACATCGTACTCCTTATCAGAATTGCGTGACTCAAAGAACCTATCATCGATTCCATTCGGGATGATGGTTATATCACTCCTTTTGGGGTGGTCTATATTGTCTCTATCCCTTGAAGAAATAATTGTTTTAACATCAAACTTGTCGAATAGTCGCGTTTCAAACTTACTTAACCGAAGCGCCTCCAGGTTGTATATCCAATTGGTGAAGACCGATCCGCGCAAAGATCTCCTGCGCATACCATCACTCAAGGCATCCATGTAGTCAAGCGTTTTGGGAATTAGCGTATAACGAGCAACATATTGCGCCGTTCTGATCAATTGACAATAGATGTGCTTGGGCATCTCCCTCTCAATGATCTTGTCAACTTGCCTTTGAACTGTACGCTGATAAAAGAAATGGTATTGAAATGGTTTGGTAGAAAAGAAGGACCAGAGCATGTTCCAATACAATCGAAGCTTGCCTAGTTGAAAGACGTAAATGGATTCACAATAAGGCTCTAGCTCCTTTTTCCATTCATCCGGAACGCGCTTGTCGGTAACGCAGCACAGAACAATTTTAAACCGCTTCGAAAGGCCCGTAATTTGGTGATAGGCCCTCAATTTATCTCCTTTTTCCAAAGGGTAGGGGAACCTCGAAACAAGGTATAGGAGCTTCATTACTCTTGCTTTCTTCCTAGAATTCGACCAATCAATCGTTGATAGAATTCCAAATCAAGGATTTTGGAATCTGTGCTCGCCTTATAAGTGAGAAACAATCCCAGGGGAGTCAATATAAACGTAGACAACCACATGCCGTTGAAGACCTCCATCTCGCCTTGCTTGACCAACTTCTCGCCGGTGATAGACGAAATATGAAATACCAAAAAGAAAATGATCGCCACGATCACCGGCATGCCCAATCCTCCCTTGCGGATGATGGCGCCCATAGGTGCGCCTATAAAGAAGAGTACCACGCAGGCGACAGAAAGCGTGAACTTGCGATGCCATTCAATCTCAAAGCGATTCAGATACCTGGTTCTACCATCGATTTCCCGGTTCAAGTTTTCTACAAACGTCTTATGCGATCTACAACTATTGATGGCTTGGCTGTATACTTTCTTGAGCTTTTCGTCATCAATGTCGGCAAGGATGGACTCCGCTTTTGAGGCTGGAACAACCACCGGCTGCATTTTGATCGTATCCGTCATTTTTGAGAAAGTCTGGGCCTTTAGGTCAAAGTCCGAAAACCGTTTGTTTCGGGTGTCCCTTAGGGTATCCATTTCCAGTTCCAGTTGTCGAAGATTCAACATTTTGTAGTTGTCCTTAAACCGGTCTTCGTCCGACCGGTTGAATTCAAACCCTGCCAAATCAAAGCGCACGACTTCTTTCTTGAATGTCGATTTAAAGTGGGGCGCCTCCTCTCCCTTCATTGAATGATAGGAGTATCCATCCTCCAGCACAAACTCCATAATCATTGAATTATCATCCATATTCATGGTGCCCTTTTTTGCGCGAATCACCTTTTTATTTCCATTCTTTTCGCGATGGTCGTATATGAGTACATCGTGCAGAATCCCGGCTTTTTTATCGTTGCGGTCTACGCGAATCACAAAGCCATCAAATTGTCGATAGAAGGCCTTGTCCTGAATGTCAATTGCCGGTTTCTTGTGGGTGACATCGTGTAGCAGGGTAGCAAACTTGAGGTTGGCGACTGGCCATACATAGTTCGAAAAGAAGAAAGCCCCAACACCGGAGAAAATGATGAATATGGTGAGTGGCAACATGATGCGTTGCAGTGAAAGTCCGGCAGACTTGAGCGCAACCAGTTCATAGTGTTCACCCAGCGAACCAAAGGTCATGATGGAGGCCAGCAATATGGCCAAGGGTAGTGCCAAAGGTACCAGGTTGGCAGATGCATAGAACAACAGCTCCACAATGATGGAGGCATCCAATCCTTTGCCAACAAGGTCATCGATGTACTTCCAAAGGAATTGCATCACCAGGATAAAGAGGGTGATGAAGAAGGTGAGGAAGAAAGGTCCCAGGTAGGTTTGTAGTATGAGTTTGTTCAGTCGCTTCACGAGCAATATCTACAACTGCAAAGATAGTTCCAACGAAAAGGGTGGACTAATATTATGAACCGAGAATGTGCTGGAGTTCGTGTATCTGGCTCTCCCAAAGCATCTGTGCAGATTCTGATTCGTCCGGCTCTGCAAAATCGGTGATGATAAGGGCAACTTCCTTTGTGAGTTTGTCTATGTGGATCTTAAACTCAAAATAGGCATCGCTTCCCTCGTCTTCCATCCATTGAAAGCGGATGGATTCTCCCGGTTTCTTTTCCAGCAGCTTGGCCATTTCCTCCGACCCATCCCAGAAGAAGGAGTAGGTGTCGCCTTTGATGTTGACGTTGTCGGCAAACCATTCTGAAAGACCTCCTGGAGTTGCGAGTCGGTTGTACAAAACCTTCGGTGCTGAGCGAACCTCAAACTCCAATTGGTACTTCTCTTTAGGCATGAATAGTCAGGTTTGATCTGCAATATAGGAATTAACTCGAACTTTACAAGCGGGTCTAAATCAGGGGTTTCAGCTAGTTTCTTTTGAGGAGATTCGGAAGCGTTTTTCGCAACCATTCTTTCTCAGATCGATCGGCCAATCTTTCAAAGTACCAAAAGGATAAGATGACAAACAGGACGCCAACAAATGAACCAGCTGCGATGTCGGCAACGAAATGCTGGGACAGGTATACGCGCGAGTAGGCGGTGATCAGGGCGATGACAAAAAAGGTTAGCGCTTGTTTTGGCCATATAAATGCCAGGCTAAGGAAAATGGCAAAGGCAGTAGTACTGTGCCCCGATGGAAATGAGAGGTAATGGTGCATCCGTACGCCCTCCACAATGGGAAGAAGCCCTGTACCCTCAAAAACCTTGGCCGGACGTGGTGCATAGAAATAGTACTTGAGACCGATAGTCGCCAGAGAACCAATGATGGCTCCGGCTGTCGCCGCGAGCATTTGCCATGCCGGCTTTATGAGCCAGAGAGCCAGGAGGAAATAAAGCATATACCCATCACCCAGAAAGGTGATTGTCCTGAAGAAAATGTCAAGCCAGTAGTTGTGGTAACCGACCGCCATCAGGTGCAATTCTTTTTGCTCGATGCCGAGGGAAAGGGCTACTGCGGCTACAAAGAAGAGAAGATAAGCGATGCCGAATTCCCTTGGAATTTTGAAAGTTCCAGATTGCATTGGTTGCAAAGGAAGTGAAAGAAAGGGAATTGGATAAAGTAGCGAGGGGGGGAATCGAACCCCCGACCTCCGGGTTATGAATCCGACGCTCTAACCATCTGAGCTACCTCGCCGAAAAGGCGGCAAATATAGTTGATTTTAGAAGCACTGAACAGAGTCGCTCGAATCAAAAATCACCGATTCTTGATGACCAAAAAACCGACTATTTCTGATAAAACACGAACCCATTTCGCTCGTAGAGCAAATTGAGCTTAGGGTATTTGGACTCGAGCTTAGAGCGCTTGTTTATCTTGGCAACTATATAAGTGGTCTTGGTGTTGCCTTCACTCATCAGCCAGGCAAAATCATGGTGAAGTTCATCTGAGGGTGAGGCCTTCCTAGTATAGAATAGGTCGGCATAACTCTTAAACCCGAAGGTCTCAACGTAGCAGTCTTCCCCCTGTCTTTCCTCATAGAATTCAATCACTGCACCCTGGGAGTACTTCTCAATTTTAGGTGTGAACAACAAAATGACCAATGCCGTAGCAATAGTGAATAGCATTCCAGGTACAAAGTGATTTCTCCTAAGCATCCGAATCGAGGCAATTACAGCGAGCAGATATAGGAATCCGACAAGCAGATCTCCAAAATTCCACCCGGCATTGGCTTGAAGGTTGGCTTTGGCGAAAGGATCATTGATCTGGATTTGATCAAGAGACGAGATGTTCATTCCTATCAATGGAACAAGTATGAACACAAGGCTTAAAAAGGCACCCAATACAATGAAAACAGCCCTTTGCCATTTGGCGGGACTATCTCCTGTTGTCCATTTCCGAATTTCTGCTGCTGCGATGAAACTCAGAGGGAAATAGCAAAAACTGGAATAATGCACGATCTTGGTTTGAACCAGGGAGAACAGAATCAATACAAACCAGAAACTCGCGAGCATCACCTGTTGGAGTTTGGTATTGCCACGACGCTGAAATATGCGCTTCATTCCAATGACCGATAATGGAAAACATCCGATGAGCAAAACGACAAAGTGGTAGAAGAAAGGACCGCGATGGCCTGCTCCCTCCGTACTTAGTAGCTGGATTTGGTATTCAAAGAATTGACGAACGATATAACCGCGTCCGCTTATCCATTCTTCAGCAAGCCAGAAACCGCCTGCCAGCGCCACTGCAAGGATGAGATAAATAGGGTGTAGCCAAGTCCGGAATAACCATGTCCGATGAAGGATGGCTACAATGGCATATGTCCCGCCAAGCACCAATAAAGCAACGGGACCCTTGGTCATGATACCAAGGCCGGATATCACACCCGCGATCAACAGCCATCTCAGCGATCCCGATTGCCAATAGCGATAGAAAGCATAAATCGATACGAAAATGAAGAGGTTGAACCAAGGGTCTATGATCCCGGACTTGAAATAAAAATGGGGTAGGAGCGAGCAGATGTAGAGGCCAACCCAGGTTAGGGCAAATGAACGGTCGACTTCTCGCCTTCCGATCTCAAAGAAGGCCAAACATGTAATGATTCCGCAAATGGCATTTGGGAAGCGTGCTGCATATTCACCAACACCAAAAACCAGCATGGAAAGTGCTTGCATCCAAATGAAGAGCGGCGGCTTTTCCCAAAACGTCAGGTAGTTGATTTGCACGCGGTAGTATTCTCCGGTGACAATCATTTCCCTGGCAGCCTCAGCAAAATTGATCTCATCCCAATCGAATAGATGGACGTTGCCCAAAAAAGGAAGAAACAGGAGGGAGGTTACCAGCAAGATGATCCACCGCCAACGTGAATCAGACCAATTATTGGTATCGATCATTGGAAGTCGAAAGTACAGTAAATCTGAAAAAATTTCAGGTCGAAATGGAAAAAGCGGACATTTTGTAACCCTTATGCAGTGCGGGACTGCTAAAATTTCAGGTTTCGTGGATGTATAAGCTGTTGGCACCGGACTTGACCGTAGCTGGTCATGATAATATTAAAACAACCAACCATGAACTTAGTAAGAAGAAAAGGCCATTTCCCCAGCATGTGGAACGATATGTTTAGTCGAGATTTTTTGGGAACTCCGAGGTGGACCGAAGAAGGATCGACCCTTCCAGCGGTGAATATCGTTGAGGAAGACAAGGAATTTAGACTGGAGTTGGCCGTACCAGGTATGAAAAAGGATGATTTCGATGTTGAAGTCACAAAAGGTGTACTCAAGATTCGCGCTGAAAAGAAGTCCGACTCCAAAACGGAAGAAGACAATTTCACGCGAAGGGAATTCAATTACACAAGCTTCGAGAGAAGTTTTTCTGTAAGTGACGAAAATATTGACGTGTCGAAAATCGACGCAGGGTATAAAGACGGTATTCTCACCGTGAAACTTCCTAAGAAAGAAGAAACTATCGTGAGCAAAACGGTAAAGGTTTCATAGTTAATCAACCAACCATGAGAAGAGCCTCTTCAAAGTCCGGACGGGATGGCGAAGGGGCTTTTTTTTGAGTAGTGTTGAGAGTAGAGAGTAGGAAACATATTTAATCGGTTCTCCACTCTCGTCTCTCAACTCTTTTGTCATCCATTCCGTATTCTCAGGTATTTTGGATATAGATTATTGATCCTGCCCTGAATTGCTTTACCCCATCCTAAAGCTTGACCTTCAAAGCTGATTAAGACCATTCCTCTCAGGTTATGAGGATTGGGTAGCGCATTTCCCCTTAAATATTCCAATGCCGTTTTGTGATCGACATTGGTATTGGCCACCTTGCCTTTGTCGAGGTTGACGGAATGACTCAATCCGTGCGCGAATTGGATCGACTTACCAAGTGTGGAGAACGCTGGTTGCCCGAATTGAACAACGCGAACTCCCTTCAGTCGACGGTTCCACACCTTCATGGATTCACCAAAAAGATTGATAAAGTCACCCTGGAGAGCAAAATTGTGGTTTGCGGGTTCGTTGAAAACATCAGGGAAGTCCTTCCTTTGGGATTTCTCCTTGGAACGAGGTTCCAATTCTAACCTGCCATTCTTACGAATAACGGAAACACAAAATCCCTCTCCCCTAACCATGTGTGGGTTGAATCGATAGGCATGGACCCCTTCGAAATCCGTTGCCTGAATATGCCATTTCTCCGGGAAATCGAACTTGAGAGACTCACCTTGCTTGAGCAGAGATTTAAGCTCGTTTTCATTCTCAGATCGATTGAAGGTACAAGTGGAGTATATGAGGTAACCTCCGGGCTTGATACTTGGCCAGATATTCTTTAAGATTCGCCTCTGCCTCAATGCACAGTGTTCTACTAATTCCTTTGACCAGCTCTCAAGCGCCACAGGGTTTTTGCGAAACATTCCTTCCCCGGAGCAGGGTGCATCTACCATTGCTACGTCAAAGACTTCATCCAACTTCGCAAAGTATTTTGGATCACTGGACGTGACAATGCGATTGGCATAACCCCATTTGTCAAGGTTTTGTATCAGGGTATTTACACGCTTAGAGATGGCCTCATTGCTCACAAGCATGCCCCTTCCTTCCAACAGGCTCAGTAGGTGTGTCGATTTGCCACCAGGGGATGCACACAAGTCAAGAACCATTGGATTGTCGCCCACCTTGAGTTTCGGCCAAATGGTTTGAAGGATCATTGAAGAGGCTTCTTGAACGTAGTATGCACCGGCGTGGAAATACGGGTCGAGACTAAATGATGGCCTTTGCTCCAGGTAAATTGCGTCGTCGCACCATGGCACGCGATCCCTTGTTTCGAATGGACCGATTTTACGCAAGGGGTGACGCCGTATGCTCAATGTTGGAGGGCTCGAGAGGCCCGCCAGAAATCCATCCTTTTCTCCTTTTGGGAGGTGCTTCACGCTGCCTAGAAATGACTCAAGTTTGGGGTCCAACAACTGTGTTTTCGACCAAGATATGAACTGTATTCCACAGCACGGCTTTACAGCAAACCGGCCATTCACGCATAGATGTTTACAAAATGGGTTTTTGGCAACAAATTGGCGGTAGGCATCCTTGTACTTTTAAACTTTCAAACCCACGGACTGGATGAAGCAAATACTCGTCTCCATTTTTCTTATTTCCTCCTTACTGACTAAGGCTCAATTCACCGACATTGCACAAGACAGTACCGTGAAGACATCCCTTTCGGGATTTCAAAGACCTCCATTCGAACTGGCTGATTCTACCTGGGTTGATTCTGTACTCCAGTCGATGAGTACACGAGAAAAGATAGGGCAGTTATTTATGGTAGCTGCCTATTCCAACAAAGACGAAAAGCACGTCAGGCAGATCGAAAAACTGGTAAGTGAGCACAACATTGGCGGATTGATATTCTTCCAGGGAGGTCCGGTTCGCCAAGCGAGGCTCACCAATCGTTACCAGCAACAGGCACAGATTCCTCTACTTATTGCAATGGATGCCGAATGGGGTCTTTGCATGCGCCTGGATTCTACCGTGGCCTATCCGAGGCAGATGATGATGGGTGCTGTGCAGGACGATCACCTGATATACCAAATGGGGCAGGACATGGCCGAACAATGCCGGCGCTTAGGTGTGCACGTTAGTTTTTCTCCTGTTGTAGACATCAACAATAATCCGGACAACCCGGTTATCAATTCCCGGTCATTTGGAGAGCAGAAGGAAAGGGTCGCTTCGAAAGGACTGGCCTATATGAGGGGCCTTCAGGACGGAAAAGTTCTGGCTTGCGCCAAACATTTCCCCGGTCATGGAGATACGGATACGGATTCGCACAAGGCGCTACCAATCATTCGCCATGATAAGCAGCGATTGAATGAAGTCGAGATCTACCCTTTCAGAAAACTAATCGACGAGGGTTTGGGCTCGGTAATGACCGCCCACCTCTTCATTCCCGAATTGGATTCCACCAACAACAGGGCTTCAACACTTTCGCCGGAAATTGTTACCAACGTACTCGAAAATGAATTGAATTTTAGAGGACTCAAGTTCACCGATGCCCTCAACATGAAGGGCGTAAGCAGCTTCTACAAGCCCGGCGAGGTTGATCTATTGGCCCTCAAGGCAGGTAATGACGTTCTCCTGTTTCCAGAGGATGTTCCCGAAGCCATCCGCAGAATTGAGAAGGCTATGGAAGCTGGGGAGTTTACGGAAGAGGAGCTCGATCGCCGAGTACTCAAAATCCTGCAAACGAAGGAATGGGTGGGATTGGACGAGGAAAAAATGGTTGAGGTCGAAGGTTTGTATCAAGACCTTCAGAGGCCTGCTTACGAAGCCACCAAAAGAAATCTTGTTGGCGGCGCAATGACCTTGTTGAGTAATAACGAGGGCATCGTCCCCTTCCGGAACTTAACCGAACTAAAAATTGCGCACGTTTCAATTGGTGGAGTAAAGGGAGATGAACTTGAAACACGCATGGATCAGTATGGTGAGGTTGAGCATTTTTACCTTGCCAAGGATCCCAAAAAAGATGCTGTGGAAGAAATCAAAAAGGAACTGCCACAGTACAATCGGGTGGTATTCACCTTTCACAAGACGTCTCAATATCCGCGTAAGAAGTTTGGTAATCATGAAGGCTCCTTGGCAGCGCTTAAGGAGTTGGCAAGCATATCGCCCAGTATTCTGGTGTATTTCGGAAATCCATACGGGCTGGCTGACTTCAATTTACCCGGACCATACAAGAGCGTGATGCTTGGTTATCAGGACATGTCTGCTGCGAGGGATATAGCTGCACAGGCTTTGTTTGGAGCGGTATCACTCACCGGAAAAATGCCTGTATCCGTCAACGAAAACCTAAAGGCTGGTGCGGGCTTGCTGAGTGCAGACATCAAGCGACTTCGCTACGGGGTGCCAGACGAAGAAGAGATCAATGCGATGGACCTCACAGGCATAGATGAGATAGCGCTCAAGGGGATCGAGGAACAGGCCTATCCCGGTTGTCAGATACTTGTTGCCAGGAATGGCAAGGTGATCTATGAAAAGAGCTTTGGATATCACACTTACGAAAACAAAAGACCTGTATCCAATACAGACCTATACGATGTGGCGAGTATCACGAAAATTGCGGCATCTACCATTTCCTTTATGCATCTGAAGGAGCGTGGCGAGGTTTCCCTGGATGACCGGGTATGCTATTACCTTGAAGATAAGGTGCACGACACTTCAGCATACAATTCCATCATTATTAGAGACATGCTTGCACACCAGGCCGGGTTGATTTCATGGATTCCATTTTACAAAAGCACCTTGATAGACGGCCAGCCGAAGTATGAGTTTTACAGTCTCGGACAGTCGGATGTGTACCCATACAAGGTCTCGGATAGACTATATGCACACAAGGATATGAGCGACTACATCCTTGATGAAATCCTTAAGAAGCCGCTGAAAAAGAAGGAATACAAGTACAGTGATTTGGGGTATTACTTTCTCAAGAGGATCATCGAAAAGCAAAGCGGTTCTCCGTTGAATGCGCTTTCCGACAGCTTGTTCTATCAACCCCTTGGTATGACAAGAACGGCGTTTAATCCTCTTTCGAAGTTCTCCAAGGAAGAACTAACGCCAACCGAGTATGATCTCTATTTCAGGAAACAACAACTCCATGGAACGGTGCACGATCCTGGTGCAGCCATGATGGGCGGGGTGGCAGGTCATGCAGGACTGTTTTCTAATGCCAATGACCTGGCCAAACTGATGCAGATGTTGCTCAATTGGGGTGATTACGGCGACCGGAAATACTTTGAATACGGGACGGTAAAAGAGTTTACGGATTGCCAGTTCTGTGAGGAAAACAGAAGAGGAGCAGGATTCGATAAGCCAGTGACCGATGGAGGTCCCGGACCAACTTGCCAGTGCGTATCATTTGCAAGTTTTGGGCATTCGGGTTTTACCGGTACAATTGCTTGGGCAGACCCTGAAGAACAATTGATTTATGTCTTTTTGAGCAACCGCGTCTATCCCGATGCAAACAACAAGAAACTTGTAGAGATGGATATTCGGACAGACATCATGCAGGTCATTTATGATGCACTGCCCAAGAAAGACAGCGTAAGCCAGAAGTAATGAAGATCGGAATCGTGTTGTATCCTACCTACGGTGGGAGTGGAGTAGTGGCAACGGAGTTGGGAAAGGAACTCGCCAGCAAGGGTCATCAGGTGCATTTCATAACCTACCGTCAACCGGTTCGCCTGGTGAGTTTTGGCAAAAACATTTATTACCATGAGGTTAATGTGCTCGACTATCCGCTGTTTGATTTTCTGCCGTACGAGGTCAATTTAAGCTCAAAACTGGTCGAGGTCGTGAAATACGAAAAACTCGATCTGCTTCACGTGCACTATGCCATCCCCCATGCATCCGCAGCATATATGGCAAAGAAGATATTGGAGGCGGAAGGCATACATATTCCATTTATTACTACGCTCCACGGTACCGATATTACTTTGGTGGGTAAGGATCCGAGCTTCAAACCGGTTATTGAATTTGTGATCAACGAAAGCGATGCGGTAACAGCTGTATCCGAAAGCTTAAAGGAGGATACACACGAACACTTCAAGATCACCCGGGACATCCAGGTTATTCCAAACTTCATTCGCTTGGAACGATATAAAGGAAAGGGAAACAAAATGAAGGCGACATATGCTTCAGATGGAGAGAAGGTGCTGATGCATGTTTCCAATTTCCGTCCTGTGAAACGGGTTCAAGATGTGGTGAAGGTATTTGCCCGCGTACAAAAGGAGATTCCGTCCAAGTTGATATTCGTCGGTGATGGGCCGGAGCGGTTTAAGATGGAAGCATTATCCAGAGAACTCGGCATTGGCGAGCATACTATCTTCCTTGGGAAAATGACGAACACCGAACAGGTTCTTTCGATGGCTGATCTGTTTTTACTTACTTCAGAAACGGAAAGCTTTGGGTTGGCTGCGCTGGAGGCCATGGCGGCCAGCGTACCGGTTATCTCGTCGAATCAGGGTGGATTACCTGAAGTTAACAAGGATGGATTCTCAGGGTATATGTGTGATGTGGGTGATATTGATGCGATGAGCAAGGCAGCTCTTTCTTTACTTTCCGATGAAAAGACCTTGGCCTTGTTCAAAAAACAAGCCCTCGAGCATGCAGGTGTATTTAGCATCGAACGCATCCTTCATTTCTATGAAGAACTATACGATTCAGTGTTGTAGAATTTAACCGCAGGAGCTCGCCGCGGTCGCAGCAGTTCAGACTTCAATTATCCCCCTACAAGTTTGGTTTGGTAGCCCTTTGATTCGAGGTAGGATTGAGCTTTGGGCCGAACATTTCCCTGGAGGAGGATTTCTCCATTCTTGGTGCTTCCGCCGACTCCACAATGGCTTTTTAGTGCTTTGCCAAGGTCATTCAGATCATCATTTCTGCCAATAAACCCCCTGACAATGCAGACCACTTTTCCGCCCCTTCCCTTGGATTCGAAGTGCAAGCTCAGCGTCTGTTCGGAAGGGTCAAGTGTTTCGAATTCCTCCTCTTGGTCGAAGTTAAAATCGCTGTTTGTGCTGTAAACAAATCCGCCTTTGCCTTTCTTCATCATTGACGGGTATACTCCACATCACATGTGTCGGAACCGAAGAAGTTAGTGTAAATGATCTCGATATCGATTTCATCTTCCGCCGAATTAATCGCCCCGGTACCCGATACTGTAAAGAATCCAAATACCTGGTCTGGGATTGATACGTCTGAGCCCGAAACAATACCGAAGGCATCATTTCCATTGAAGAAAGGCTCAAACCAAATTGTATCGGGAACCATCTCGTCGAAGTCGATTTCCTGCGGATCATCCAGTGTAAAAAAGAATCCGCAATCCCTTGAATTCACATCCCAGTCGCCGACGAATTTGCCTCGATCGAAAGTGCAAGAGCCGTCGTCATCTGTCGCGTTGGAGTTGTAGTTATTCGCATATGGATTTGTACATCCGAAGATGATGCACGAGTCCTGAACATGATTTGTCACCGTTGAATCATAGTTTGACGCATTGGGGTCTTTGCATCCATAGATAATGCAGGATCCGTCATCCACGGTCGCATCCGGGTTGTAGTTGGATGAACGTGGGTCTGTACAGCCCCTAATTCCTGATGCTGTGTCACCACCTGTAGTGTCGATCACTGCTCCTCCACCGGTAAAGCTTCCTCCGGCAGCCAGGAAGCTGTCCAGGGTAAGCCCCATGTACAGACAAGAACCATCATCCTCTACGGCCATGGCATTGTAATTATCCGCCTTGGGATCTGTACATCCTTTTTCGTTTTTCTTGCACCCGATTATTGCCATACTAACAATGGCGAATGCAACAACAAGATTCTTCATAGGCTTTTTCGAAAGGTGTTCAAAACTACGAAAGAAGGCCTCCGACTGTACCATCTTCAAAATTCTATTTTTAGCGGTCGATTTAGCCCATGGAATTTGATAGAAAATCTCTCTCTGATGAGCAGCTCTTGAGCTTCTACAAATCGCTGCTAATGCCTAGAATGATTGAAGAGAAGATGCTTATTCTTCTTCGTCAAGGCAGGATTTCCAAATGGTTTAGTGGAATAGGACAGGAAGCCATTGCCGTTGGTTCCGGACTGGCTATGGACAAGGAGGAGTACATCCTTCCCATGCATAGGAACCTTGGAATATTCACAACCCGCAATATTCCATTGAGTCGACTATTTGCTCAGTTCCAAGGCAAGATGAGCGGATTCACCAAGGGACGTGATCGATCCTTCCATTTCGGAGCGCCAGAATACAATATTGTTGGAATGATCTCTCATCTCGGAGCGCAGTTGGGAGTTGCCGACGGGATCGCTTTAGCCAACTTGCTCGACGAAAACAAACAATGTGTCTTGGCCTTTACGGGTGATGGGGGAACGAGCGAAGGAGACTTTCACGAAGCCCTCAATGTGGCGGCGGTTTGGGACCTCCCGGTGATCTTTTTGGTCGAATACAACGGTTATGGGCTAAGTACACCCAACGACGAGCAGTTTAAGTTCAAGAGTTTTACCAGCAAGGGGCCGGGATATGGTGTTGATGCCTTGACTATCGACGGCAACAATATTCTAGAGGTCTATCACACGATAATGGACATCCGCCAATCGATCTCTCAAAATCCTCGCCCCTTTCTATTGGAATGCCGCACCTTCAGGATGAGGGGGCACGAGGAAGCGTCAGGCACAAAATACGTACCCCAGGAGCTATTTGATGAGTGGGCAGAAAAGGACCCGCTTAACAACTATCGGCAATACCTGGAATCACTCGAATTGCTTACGGAAGAAAAGGACAAGGAAATTCGCTCTGAAATTTCGGAACTTATTGATAGTGGATTGGAAACGGCTTTTGAGGAGGAGTCTGTACAATTTGATTCAAGATCGGAATTAGACGATATATACAGACTGGCTGATCCGGTCCAAATTTCACCTGGTGAAGCCACAACCGAAATGAGATTGGTTGATGCTGTTTCATTGGGCCTGCGCCAATCGATGGAACGACATGAGGACCTGGTGGTGATGGGCCAGGACATAGCAGAGTACGGTGGAGTGTTTAAGGTCACAGAAGGGTTTGTGGAGTTATTTGGAAAAGAACGAGTGCGCAATACTCCGATCTGTGAATCGGCCATTGTAGGAGCTTCCCTGGGTTTGTCCATAGCCGGGCGAAAATCTGTAATGGAAATGCAATTTGCGGACTTCGTTAGCTGTGGTTTCAACCAGATCGTAAACAACCTGGCGAAGGTTCACTGGCGCTGGCGACAGAATGCAGATGTGGTTGTAAGGATGCCGACCGGAGCGGGAGTCAATGCCGGGCCATTTCATTCTCAATCAAACGAATCCTGGTTTTTTCATACACCTGGTCTAAAAGTGGTTTATCCTGCGTTTCCATCGGATGCCAAAGGGTTATTAGCGGCCTCGATTGAGGACCCCAATCCAGTCATGTTTTTCGAACACAAGGCACTGTATCGCAGCATCCGGGAGGAGGTCCCGACGGATTATTATACCCTGCCATTGGGCCGGGCCAAGGTTCTGGAGAAAGGCGAGGACGTCACCATTGTAAGCTATGGCATGGGCGTGCATTGGGCTCTGAACGCAATGGAGGCTATTGAAGCCTCCGTCGAACTCATTGACCTTCGGACACTGGTACCACTCGATATGGAAACGGTTTTGACAAGTGTTCGCAAAACCGGTAAGGTTTTAATCCTTCACGAGGATACCATTACCGGAGGAATTGGAGCGGAGATTTCAGCGCAGATTACCGAAGGGGCATTTGAATCGCTGGACGCTCCAGTTATGCGGGTTGGCAGTATGGATACACCTGTTCCCTTTGCGGCTGATCTCGAACGAGGATTCCTGGCGAATTCGAGGTTAAATGATGCTTTAGGTCGCTTGCTGGAGTACTAGTCTGGCAGTAGTTCGCACTTCACACCCTTTTCAATCAGGTGGTTTGCAAACACGTGCTCCTCAACATTCTTCAGCGTCTCAACCCTGAGAATCTTGTCGATGTCTTCCAGGTCGAGAGACCACTTGCTGACATAGGAGATAGATTTCAGCGTTGCTTCTAGCTGAAGTTCTTCAGCCACAGAATTCACCTTTGATTTGAGTACAATCACGTTCATGATGTCGAAAGTAGAGGGTTTGTGATCAGTCATCTGCATAGTTGAAAACTTCTTCCAGTGGTTTCTCAAAGACCTTAGATATGCGGAATGCGAGTTCCAGGGTAGGGGAATACTTTCCTTTTTCGATGGCCACGATTGTCTGTCGTGTTACACCTACTTCCTCTGCCAACTGCTGCTGGGTCATTTCGTCCCGATGAAACCTCAGGACCCGAATGTTGTTCTTAATACTGTGCTTAGGCATGGCTGATTCCTTTTCTGTAGAAATAGAGGTGTGTAATCCCAGTAACGATCGATGAAGTCAGCATGGCCATCACCATTATGTTGAAGAGGTGCCACGGTGCACTTCCCAGAGCTAGGGCTACCATCGCCAGAAGGAAACCAAATGAAAAGACCATGTGTGAGTTTCTGTTGGCCTTTAGTTCGACCAGTCGGTACATTTCGTCTTCCGAATAGTCGGGCTTCTCTTTTGTCATGATATTGTGGGCAATGCCAAATAGAATATGTACGATGATGTTGGTAACGATTATCGCAGGTACCATCAGCAAGATGGTGATAGCCCAAAATTTAAAGTCAACCTCTGGATTCAAACTCTCCATGGCGTGACTCTGGAATGTATAGAAGTAATAGATGATGCCCACGATTACAGCACTTACGGAAGTGGCGAGGGCTTTTTTCTCTTGAAAGGACATTTTAGTATAATTTATTAGACAACTAGTAAAACAATTAAGACACAAAGGTAAATATAATTTACATTATGTAAAATATATTTTACAATTGGATATAATCGGTTACAAACTTTTAGCTTGGATGATGAGCGGTTCACAGGCCATATTGCAGGTTCACAGCCAAATTCGACTTGTTCACACATTTTTCCTTGTGGAATACGAGTGAGCTCAAGACATTTGAGCATTCTCTGACGCACTACCCGTAGTGTTCGTTTCCTAAAAGCGCAGGTGTCACTGCGCTTTTATTTTGTCATAAGATGGTGTAGGCTAGGATGAGTGACATTTGACGGTATTCACCCTTCCACAGGGTATATCCACCGAGTAGATCCCGCTTTGTGTGATACCTGAATTCTGCGCTGAATTTTGATTTGCGGTATCCTATTCCAAACCCAAAATTGGGTTTTGGATTCACTTCCAAGAAGTGCAATTCCGAACCATCATTTCTGGTGTATTGGACAAAGGCACCGAATTCCAAACTGTAGAGGGCGAGTAGCGAAGTGAAGATCATGGCATCATCGTTCACGTAATAGTTGTGCCTAACTCCTCCGGTCAATTCTATCGATTCGTATCGGATCTCGGAGTTGAGAGAACCCCCGGCAATCAAAGTTGTGTTCTGAGATGTTTTGCCATTGTACCACTGGTAATAAGGCTCAAATATGACCGCCCACTTTCTGTTGAGCGAGGGGACAAGGTATTCGAATTCCAGCCCAATTCTAGGCCCATATTTTCGCCCAAAATCCATATCGTGACTGGAAAACGTAATGTTCCCTGATTTGAGACTGCTTTGATTAAGCCCTATTCTCAAGTTAAGTGAAATCAAGTCGGGATCTTTTTTAATCCGGTACTTCTTCATCTTGGCCACGGCGCATCGATTATATCTCAAGAATAGCTCGGTCAACGGCCCTAGTCTGTATTCAAGGTTCTTGAAATCCTTCTCCGCAAACTTGTCACAGATCAAGTTGGCATATAGTTGTTGTCTGTAGTTGGTATTCAGCACACTTCTCTTTTCCATCACCAAGTAGGGTTTATAATCCAATGGAGTAATGCCCATTTTCGCCGTGGAGAAATAGAATCTTGTTAGGTTCCGCGTTTGATAGAGGTAGAGTGAAGCACGGCCTTCCAGTATCACTTCTAGAGTGATTCTCTCTTTCTTGTATTTGGGGTTTCGATCCCAATCATGGTCGCCGACCTTTGTTCGGTCGATATCAAAGCTGTCGATGATAAATTTGGTCTTTCCGGTTATGCCAAATTCGATGATGGAGTCGAAGCGAACCATGGATTCTGATCCCGATTTATCCCTTCTAAATTTGAGAGATTCATACACTGAAGCACCAACATTGGCGGGCACATAGCCTTCTATACGATGACTGTCAAGCGAAATATAATATCCTGGTTTATAGTCATCCTGGCACGTCCCAATTTTCAAAATAAGGGAGGTGCAAATTGTCAATAGTGTTCCGAGGACAGCATTCTGAATCACGAAATACCCGCTTTACGTCATCCAATATAGAATAATTGGTTTTGAGGAAAGGATCAATTATGCTCTTTCTTGGAATTTGAAGGGTTTGATAGGAAACCACTTTGCAATCGCATTGTACATCAAGGCCTCCAGAATACCGAAAATAAAGCCCCAAAAAGCTGCAATGAGAGGCATACCCACCAATGCACCAAAGGCGAGGATGGTGCCGTAGCTCAAGCCAGGTGTCTCATCCGTTGTGATCCACCCCAAACTGACAAGGGTATCGACCAAGAGGCCGCCAAAAGAGTAAATGATTCCGGCGAGCGATCCGATGAGAAGAGCAAACAACATTTGGAATTTGGCGAAGGATAGGACGTTTATGTTTTTCATCATCTTCAAAATTATCGGCCAGCGGAGAATAGTTATTCTTTTCTACCAGCAATAGTTAGCGAAAACTTTAATTTCTCTGATCGTGTCACTATCAATAATAGCTTCTAGGAAGTATTCATCGACGGTTAGAGCGATTGTGTCCGACTCGATCTTATAATCGAAATAGTTCAACCAATCTTGAATTTCCTTCCTAGTAGATCCAACTGAGAAATTATTCCAAAACTGAATCCGGCTTGAATTGGTTTGAGCAAATACAATTTGCTCAATATCATTATTCATCATCCAATTTTCAGAATTTTCTAGGGGTACGAATACCCCAACTGTATTTAAGAATGGGCGACCACGTTCGTGAAAATAATATGCGCCAAAAAATCCTGAGGTATCTGGCTTACATAGAGTTCTACCATCTCTTTTTGACCCAATTATCCCGGATGTGATTTCCCGGTGATTCTCTTTCAATTCTATAAGATCTATGATTGGCAAGGATTCATCATTGTGCTCTAGAATATCTGTGAAACCAGATGGAGAAGGTGGGGGTATAAGTTCCTGGAAAGCAAAATGCAACTCTGGGGGTTCTTCCAAGTTATAGACCTGTTCAATATTCAGTTCGCAAAGAGATTTCGAAAATTGGCTTCTAGCAAAAGAATCGGTCAGCATGACATATGACTCAAAAACTGCGTCAAATAGTTTAGCCTTGGCTTGGAAGGGAGTTTTTCTATCCCAGAAGGTTTTTACAAGAGTTGTCCTCAGATCCTTTTCAACACTTAAGTGTAACATCGATTGAAATATGGCCTGGCCGATGGAGTCAGGACTGACTAACTCACCATCGATAAGGTACTGGGAATTTTCATTTATCAGTATGTCTACTCCCCAATCCTCAAAGTGTGGAATATCCTCGCCCCAGGGCTCGCCTTCACAATATTTGAACGAATAAGTGCGGACGTTTACACTCTCATACTTCATTGAAGGATAAGTTCCAACAAACCAATTGTACCGGTTGCACATTTCAAAATTTCCCTGCCGGCCAATTGAAGTGAATAATGCATCCATCCCGAGATTAAGGTCGATGTCGATGCAGACATTGTTCTTGATAGGATGATTGAGAATCTCTAATTCGTTAGAGCAAAAGGTGGGCGGTTCATCAAAATCATTAACCTCATTCGAATGGTTACCGCATGATGAAACCATCAAGCCAACA
This sequence comes from Salibacteraceae bacterium, assembly GCA_965267285.1. Classification (GTDB taxonomy): domain Bacteria; phylum Bacteroidota; class Bacteroidia; order Flavobacteriales_G; family Salibacteraceae; genus UBA4419. The sequence continues at coordinate 1,022,124 of OZ253948.1, forward strand.
AAGAGTATTAAAAGTGAACTTGAAGCCTTTAGCCTGAAGCTTGCAGCTAGCATCAGCTTCCCGCAAATGGAGTCCCGAAGATCCCGACGGCCAGTTCAGCCCAAACCAGGGCGAATAAGATTACAATGGATGCTACAATGGCCACACGATATTTCATGTTCCTGAGTTTGAGTGCCGCGAGCGATATAGCTTGGCCGAATACTAAAAGCAATGCACCTCCAATTAGGAAGTCGGAGAGTGTCCAGTAGACCTCACTCGTAAACTGCATGGTGATGAGTGGGATGAACAAAGGAAGAAGGGAGATGATCGCGGTGGTAAGGAAACGGGATTTCATGGCTAATTTTTTAATTCAACGTGTTGATGATGAATTAATTGCTCTAAAGATACCCATTGAAATTTGAATATCGAATACCCAACAACGAGGTTGAAGTTGAGTTTTGTCCTATGGGATCCGGAATTGTGATCTAATAGACGACAATTTTCTTTTCCTGCGTACCTATGGAAGACTCCATCGAAATTTGGTATATGCCTGGTGCAATACCATCCAAGCTCAGTTCCTTGTTCTGAATTAGAGGCTCAGAAAGGATTGATCTTCCGCTGATGTCAGTGATAGAAACTGAGGCCTTGGAAACGTTGCCGGTAATGCGGAGAAGCTTATTGTCCATATCATAGTACAGAAATTGAGGGTTGTTTTGCTTGCCCTCATCTATAGAAGTTGGTGGCCCATAACGATATACATAAGCCGTATCGAAGCTACCTAGCCCTACATATAGACTACCTTGGAAAAACTCCAAGCTTTTTGCCCCGAAATCGTCTTCTGGCGGCAGCCCTAAATCAGTCCAGGAGGTGCCATCCCAAACACCAAGATTGTTGGCGGATATTCCACCAATGGTTTGGAAATCACCCACGGCATACAAGAGCCCATCGTGAACAAGCATTCGACTCAATCCATTCAGCGTGCCTTGACCGCTTCCTCCGACGTCCTTCCAATTAGTCCCATCATATCGCGCTATATCGACAATGGGCTGTCCATCTACATTGTCGAATTTTCCACATATATAGAGTTCGTTTTTATAGATAACCATATCCGTTACAGTCCGATCAGCACCGGAGCCGAAAGGGGTGACGGTCATCCCATCCCATTTGCAGATGTTGTTGACGGTTACGGAATCGTATTCATCAAATGTTCCTGCAATAATCAATTCACCGCCAAACTCAGCGAAGGCGTTGATATCTGCACCAGAGCCTGTGCCCGAGGGAAGGTTGGTGTAGGATCCTGAGTTGTCACGAAGTTTAACATTCCCAAAGGCATCGCCGACATACAAGCCATCAGCCGAGCTGTATAATGCGCTGTAGTTGTGATTAAAATCTCCATCAAGTACCCATTCATCATTGGAATACCTATATACACCAATACCCGCAAATGTTGATGGCTGCATTGACCCAACGCTAAACAATTCTCCATTATGAACTGCAACTCTTGTTAAGCCGCCTCCGGCAATAAAGTCCTTTTCGTCGTCAAAGTCAGATCCATCATATATACAGGTCCAATTGCAATCCATGCCTTCCCGATCGGTTATGTTGCCAACCATGAATAGCTTGTCGTCATAGACCTCCATACCCAAAACGGAACTACCGAACCATGTTAACTGAGTCCAAACGTTTTGGGCATGCGTGGTGTAGATCATGCAAAGAGCAAATAGGGAAGCAAAAAGTGATTTCATGAAGTAGAATTTATTATTGCAATACAATAATATGCAATAGAAACCTTTTCTACTAATGAAAAGTTATTAGAGTGTGCGAACTTCCCCCGACCCATTCACTTTTTGCGTCATATCTGAGGGTTGGCCTTTGTAGTTGACATCACCTGAGCCATTGATACGGATATTGAGGCGCTCCTCGGCCCAAATGCTACAGTCTCCTGAACCATTGATCTTGAGGTCGGTTTCCGAGGTCTTGAGTTCTTCCGCCTTTAAATCCCCCGAGCCATTGATACGGATGTCGTGCTCATCAACCTTTCCTCTCAGTTGTGCATCTCCGGAACCATCTATTTCTGTACTTAGGTCTTCGGCATCCACATCAAACATCAAGTCACCAGAACCGTCGATTTCCAACTCGAGATTCTCTGTTTTCAATGTATTGGTGGTCATCACTGTACCAGAGCCGTCCAATTCTACCCGAGAAAGGCCAGAAGTGACCAATTCAATGCGAATTTCTTCCTGGCCGTCGAGGCATTTTTCAGAAGTGATTTCCAGTTCGCGCCCATCAACATTGAATTGGATAAGGTCGATTAAGTTTTCCTCGCATCGTACCACAATCTTGGAAGTCTTGGTTGACTTCTCCTGAGTATACCGCAACGTGGCGGTAATAGAGAGATCGAGTTCATCGATGTCGTTGAGCTCGAGGGTCTTCTCGACCACCTCACCTTCGCCTTCGATACAATTCCATCCGCCGACAATGCAGGAAGACAAAAACAAAGGAAGGGCGACAACTAAGAATGTGGAATATTTCATGGTGCTGTTTTGATTGAACCACGAAAATTACTGCATTTCGATTATTTTCTTCCTATTGCGGGTGATGATTAATCTCAGAATTCTTGGAAAGAACCTTGAAAAGAAGTAGAGCGCTTTGCCCTTGAAATCGCTATACATCCTAAACCTGCGATGCTCCAGTTGTTTAACAATGACACCCGCCGTTTGGCTTAGGGGGGTTGGGTTTACACCATCACGTTTAGTCATTGTCGCAGCACTGCCATCCGGTTGGAGCATCTCCTTCTTAGGGTCATTCTCCGTAAATCCCGGAAAATTGACACCGACAAAAACGCCGCTATCCTTCAATTCGATCTTCAAACTTTCGGCCAATGAGATGATGGCCCTTTTTGTTGCGCTGTACGCAGAGTAGGAGGGCAGGCCCATCATTCCGGCCAGTGAAGAAATGAACAGGATTCCACCTTTGGATTGTTTGATGTCCCCCATGCAGGCCATGGTTGGGTTCATAGACCCCATGATATTGACGTCCACTATAGACTGGAATACCTCAGGCTTGGTATCACCTACCAGCCCTTTTGAGGCCAGTCCGGCATTGTTTATCAGATAATCTATTTGTCCAAAGGTTTCAATTGCCTGATCTCGTAATCGCTTACAATCTTCAGTCCTGGCCATGTCCCCTGAGCAAGCTATGACCTGTCCTTTTGACCTCAATTCTTCAAGCGCGGTATTAAGTTTTTCAGGATTGCGTCCGTTGAGTACAACACGTGCTCCCTTATCCAGTAGGATGGAAGCGACCGTCTTGCCAATACCTTGGCTCGAGCCCGTGACTATGATAACCTTACCGCGAAGCGAACTCACTTCTGCAAATATCCATTTTCGCGGAACCAATCAAAAGCTTCCTGGATGGCAATTTTGACCGGGGTTTGGGGAAGACCCAGTTCTTCCTGTGCCTTTTTAGAAGAGAAGTAATGCTTATCGATCGAAATCATAGCCATCTCTTTCGATACCTTGGGTTTGTAATTAAACAGTCGACCAAAGAATGAACTAACGATGCCGAATATCAACGTAGCCCAGGCAGGTACCGGGAAGGTTGGAGGTTTGCTTCCCGCAACTTCAGCCATCATGGCAAATAGATCTTTATAGTTGAGGTTTTCTCCTGCCAGGATATAACTTTCTCCGATTCGACCCCGCTCCAATGCATTGGCTATAGCCACTGAGGCATCTTTTACGCTCACAAGGTTGCGACCTCCAGGGGAATAGCCTGGGGCCTTTTCGTGGTAGATACCTATGAGCATCACTCCAGGGCCCGGCTTCGAATCATACGGGCCATACATGAATGTTGGATTCACAATCACAGCAGGTACCTCACCCGATCTTGCAGCTTCGGTCACCATCTGTTGGACAGCATATTTTGAGTCCATATAATCCAGACCGTATTTGGCTGCCTTATAGGGTTTTGTTTCATCCCCGAGATCATCCAAAGACCCAAACCCAAATGAGTTGGCTGTTCCTACATACACCAATCTCTTGATATTGTTGGCCTTGCATGTATGGAGGATGTTCCGCGTTCCTTCGATGTTGATCTTATTGACAAACTGCTGGCGTGGGGGCCAAATGTCCGTATTGGCCGCAGTATGAATGATGGCATCGCAATCGGCGGAATGCCTAATCAGAGATTCGGGATCAAGCAAGTCGCCTTCCCGGATTTCAATATCAAGGTCTTCGATATTGGAATGATCCCGACCATTTTGAACCAGGGCTACCACCTGCCTGTTTTGCTTGAGCAACTCTCTCAAAAGGTTGCTTCCTAAGAATCCATCCGCACCTGTTACAAATACTCTCATTCCCTAAATGAAGGTGGCAAATATAGACTTCAGGAGTTCCTAAAAAATGATTTATTTCCCATATCGCAAACCCGCTTGCCAGCTGATCCATTCATGGGTATTTATGAGGCGATAATTCCGCACCGTGGCTTCTCCAGGAATGACGGTTCTGTCACTGATCAACTCTCCTGTTTGACCGTTGTCTTCAAGGAAAAGGTTATAGGAAGCACCAGCGAAAAGCTCTAATCTCCAGAAGATCCTTCCGGCCAAGTCGAGCCGACCGACAGTCCAAAGGTTGATTCCTTCAAGATCCTGGAAATTCTCGCTGAGTTGGATTCCAATGGCTTCCATATTAACTGTCCAGTTATCATTTTTGATCGGGGCGATTCCGATTCCATAACCGGTACCATGGATGTCGCCGTGATACCATCCCCGATTGAAGATGTTGTAAAACCATCGGGTGCCTGTTTTATAAAACAGTCCAACATACTGGTTTCCAAATCGAGCCAGCTCCCAGCGTTTGTACCCGTTTTTGATCATGTTGAGAAATCCTATGGATACTCCGTTGACTTCATCGGCCTTATTGATGAATCCAATTTGGACACCATATACCTTCTTGGCTCGATTTAAAAAGGAGGCTGCCTGAAGGCCGTAGATGTTGTCCGCGACGTTCATAAATCCGGCCGCCTGAATACCCTTCACGTTCTTCCCTGCGATATTCAAAAACCCTGCTCCCTGAAGTCCATTTACATGACCGCCGGTTACATTTAGAAATCCCGCGCCCTGGATACCATAGAGGTCCTTGGTAGTTGTATTCTGAAAACCAGCTAGCTGTATGCCTATAAAGTTTCCACTGGCTACACTCACAAACCCGGACGCCTGCATTCCTTTTCCATTTCCCCTCAAGTAGTTGCTAAATCCGGCAAGCTGCGCTCCATTCAGGTCACCACGTAAGGTATTGTTGAATCCTGCACCCTGCACTCCCCAGTGCGTTGATCCGGTGGTATCACTTTCCCCTGGTTTCGCATAGTTGGCAAAGCCCGCCAACTGAACTCCCTTTATCCTCCCTCGATGTATATTGGCAAAGCCACCTCCTTGCAATCCAACCATGTTGTCTCCGGTACTATTGATGAAACCGGCAGTCTGGATTCCTACGATGCTTGATTTGACCACGTTGAGAAATCCTGCCCCTTGGATGCCCACCATTGGACCTCCAACTACATTGGCGAATCCGGAAGCTTGAATTCCCTTTGTCTCGCCCCGGTCAACATTCAAGAGACCACCGAGTTCAAGACCATTGAGCCCCTCGGCATATCCAATGAGCAAATTGAGGGATAGGTTGTTGACTGCAGCTCCCGAACCTAGTTTATTGGTACTCAAAGGTGGAAACAGGGAAATCTGGATTCCTGTTTTAAATCCATTGGTATCGTATCGGGAAGCCTCAATGACCTCATCGTTGACCAAAGCACCTACAATAATGTCATTCTCAACGCTGGCCACTTCCCCTGAGATCTCTCTTACCGGGATAAATTCCATTGGTTTGGGTCGGGGCATCAAACTGCTCGAGATATATCGATCACCTGCCAGTGAAACAATAGCACGCTCGTTGTTGAATCCCGGATGACTAAACTCCATATACACCGTGTCCATGTCCTTGGGAATTTCCATCGTATAGTAGCCGGAACCATCCGACTTTGTAGAGGTGAGGCTACGCGCCTCTGTAATTCGAACTCCCTTCACACCCCTCCTGGTCACCCGGTGAATAACCATTCCGGTCAGTTGGACGGTCTTGTCACGCACGGGGACGATTATCAACTGTTTCCCTCGCTCAAGTACTTCCAGTTGGTTTCTGTCCAGAATGGGTTTGAGTACATCCAGAATAGTCTTCTTATGAACGTAGATGGTGATGTTTTTCTCCTTGGGAAGGATGTCGGGGTTGTATGAAAAATGAACTCGACCCTTTTTCTCAACGGCCTTAAACAGAGTGATCATATCGGCATTGGTCAACTCTACGGAAACCTTACGCTGAAGCAATCCCTCCTGGGCGAACAACGATGAGGTGAGGATGGCCAGCAAAAAATTGATGACCAGCTTTCTCAACATCCCTTCCCTATTAAAACAATGGTAGAACTATCCTGCTGCACCTCAAGGTCGTATGTCAGCTTGATCACCTCAATCACCTCTTCGATTGGCTGATTTTCAAAGCTCGCGCTCAGCTTGCACGACTCAAAGGACGGATTGCCAAGCTTGATTTGGATCGAGTAGAACTTGCTCAGGTCTTCGATCACCTTTTTCATGGCATCTCCTTCGAAGATCAGTTTGCCCGTTTTCCATGCCAGTGCATTCAGATCGCGCTCAAGAATCTTCTTGAGTTCGTGATGTTTCTTATTTAGCTGCGCTTTATCATTGGCTTCGAGGACGACTTTTTTCGCTGACTTTTTATTTTTTTCATCCTCTTTTCCGGAGAAAGCAACCTTGCCGGACGCTACAAATACCTCTGCAACCGAGTCACCTTCAAGGTCTTTGACGTTGAAAGATGTACCCAAAACTTCAACCAGGCTACTTGGTGTTTCAATAATAAAAGGGCGTGATTCATCTCGTTCAACTTCAAAATAGGCTTCACCGGAAAGCTCGACATTCCTTTGATCGCTATCGAATGTTGATGCATACCTGAGAGAAGAGTTTTCATTCAACACCACCATGCTTGAATCGGAAAGCCAAATGGTCTTTTGTTCTCCGGCCATTGTCTGCGCAAGAATCATATCAACACTTGTCACTCCACCGGGAACATCATCCGCTCCGGTAGATAATAGGGTATCGGTCAGTTTGACCACACCCACTAAGACAATAAAAACAGCGGCAACCTTCCAGAAATCGGACAATCCGCTCCTGGACTCCGCAGTTTTTGGTTTGACTTTTTGCCAGGCCGCATCCATGTCAACACGCTTTGAGGCCCGAAATCTCTCCGTCAGCAGGAGCGCAGCGCGATGCTCGAGGTAGGATTTCTCATTTTCCTCGGACTCCGCTCTCCACAACTCCAGTTCCCGGATCTCAATGTCCGAAAGGCCTTCGCTACTCTCTTTGGCTATAAGTGATAGTATGTATTCCTCGTTTAAAGACATAACCTTCCACCTAATTGACAACATAACATCTGAAAACCCCTATTTGGATGGTAGAAAATCTGTGATAACCTAAAAACCAAGGACATGGCAATGCCGGCATGAGATCTCATTTGTTCGCGGATGAGCTTTAAGGCCTTCCCCATCTGGTTTTCAACCGTCTTCACAGAAATGTCCAGTTCCTCAGCAATCTCGCGGTATTTTTTCTCTTCAAGCTTATTGAGTCTGAATATCTGCTGGCACTTATCCGGCAAGGTTGAAATGGCCTCTTCCAGTAGGGAAATCATGCGGTGCTCTTCCGATTCTTCTTCCTCGATTTCAGAACCAACGTGGAGAATATACTCCTTGTGTTTTTGAACGACATCCCTGTGCTTGATATCGTTCAAGCAAGCGTTTCTCACAGAAGCGTAGAGATAGGAGGCGACGCTACCTTTGATATCGAGCGATTGCCTATTTTCCCATAGTTTCACGAAAACCTCCTGCACTTTCTCCTCAGCTTCATCAGTGTCTGGCAAGTACCTAAGCGCATATGCTACCAGATTTTGATACTCGGTGCGAAACAGCTGCTCAAACTGTTGCTCGTTTCCCTGGCTTAACCAGCTATTGAGTTGCAGACTCATGGTGAAGGCAAATGTAATCGTACCGGGAAGATCTTGCCGTTTCGGCCTACGGACTTATTTTCTGTAAAACAACATTAGCAGTACCGGTAAAAACAAAAGGTCGGCAAGGACAGCAAAGAAGAGGGTCATGCTGATAAGCAGGCCAATATAGAAGGTGCTGGCGATGTCTGAAAAAAGTAGGGTCATGAAACCCCCACACAGGATCATCGTGGTGACCATGATGGCTTTTCCTGTGGAGAGATAGGTCCTCTTTAGGGCGTATAAGGTGTTCTTACCCTTACCCAATTCTATGCGAAACTTACTCATGAAGTGAATGGTGTCGTCCACAGCAATCCCAAAAACAATGGTGAAGATGATCGACGTTGATATCTTCAAATCAATTCCAGTGAGTCCCATGATCGCGGCGATCATAACCAAGGGTAGTACATTTGGCAAAAGGCTGATCAGAATGATCTTCCACGACCGAAAGAGCAAACCCATAATGATTGCGATGAGCGTGAATGCCAGAAAAAGGCCATTCATGATATTTCCGGCGAGTGAATCGTTGTTCTTGTCTATCAAGTGCGGCATTCCCGTTAGACGAAGTCCTATGACCGGGCTGATATTCTCGTGGACGAAGGCATCAAAGTCAGCATTCTTTGACCGCATCTTATAGCCACCAATGTCCTCCACTTTTCCACTAAATCGCCCAGTACGTTGATCATCTGATAGAAAGGTTCGAAGGTTTGCCCTTGGAAGCCGCTTGACATTCTTCCGAACTCGCTTCAGTGTTTTCCCGTTGTCGGGGACCGCGTAGAACTCCTGCTTGCCACCATTCATTGCCTTGTTGGTACTCTTGATGAACGTCAGCGGGGATACCAGAAATCCTGCGCCATATTCGGTTCGCAGGTAGCCGTCCAATTTCTCCAGTTCAGCCAGACAGTCGGCATCCAGCAAACTCTTGTTGGAATCCGTGACCCACACCGACAATTCAAAGGGTCTGAACCCGCTAAACTCTTCTTCAAAGAATCGGTAGTCGGAAATAAACTCTTCGTCCGTAGCATAGTCGCCGAGCAAGCTATTGTCCACCTTAACAAGCGAAAGTCCAATAAGTGAGAGCCCAAATATGGACAGGCTCCAGATGAGCACTTTTTTTCTCCTTGGAATGATCCACAGCATCACTTTGTGCAATCGACGGGTCCAGAATAACTCATCAATACTCTTGCGCGCGATCCTAGGCTTCTTTAGCAAAATGAGCGAGGACGGAAGGAAGGAAAAGCTGAGTACCAGGGCGACAAATACACCAATGGCGACAAACACGCCAAATTCCTGCACCAAGACGATGCTCGATGTGGTGAGTGACAAGAATCCTATAGCCGTGGTAATCGCCGTAAGTATGGTTGCCAGTCCCACGTCCCGGAATGCGATCACCAGCGCCCGGATTTTAGGGTTGCCCTTCCTTAATTCTTCCAGGTACTTTTCGACGATGTGGATCACATTGGATATGCCAACAACAAACAGGATAGTAGGCATGATGGTCGACATGAGATCGATTGGTTTGCCAACCAGTACCATGAAACCTAACATGACCGCGATTGTGCTGCCAACCACCATCAGGGGCACGAAGATTCCCCAAGCCGATCTAAATGAATAGTAGAGGAATAAAAACAGCAATAGGATGGAGGAAATGATCAGGTAGACCAGTTCACGCTCCATCTTGCTGATGAAATAATACTGGCTTTTGATCTTTCCTGCCACATGGACCTCGTCGAAACCGTAGTATTCAGTTGTGACCTGGACCGTCTCTGTAAGCTTGTCCTTGAGTTTTCGATCCTTCGAAGGAATATGCCTTACAAGCAATGCCAGCGATTTGGCATCGAGCGAAAACAGCGAACCAATGAGCTCCGGATTCTCATATATTCTGACGGAATCCTTTGTCAGATTATCAGGTTTGTCGGGATGGAGGTACTTCGGGCTGATCACACCAAAGGGTCCGATGATTGGATTTCTTATGGTAGTAGGAGATAGAACCTGCTCGACGTTTTCAACCTTCGACAAGCTATCGGTCAGTGCCTCAACGCGCAACAGGAAGTCCGAATCAAATAGACCCGCCTCTCTTTTGATGCCAATTAGCAGGAAGTCGTTGTCGGTCTCAAATTTTTCAATGTGATCACGGTAGAGTTTATAGTCGGGGTCACCAACAGGAAAGTAGTGCTCAAAATCATAGTCAAACCTCAATCCTGGCAGAAGAGAAGCACTTGCGCCGAGAAAAACGGCGAGCACGATAAGCACTAACCATGCTACTTTTTTATTGAATAATTGGAGCAATCCAAATGGTTTGAGGCGGCAAAAGTATTGTTTTACAGGCCCCGCCGAGCATTGAGGAATCGGATATTATTCTACATTTGGGCAGGATATTTAAATTGCCCTTAATGCTTAAGTTAGATCGCAATATTCTGAACACTCTCCTTATTGTGGGTGCCATCTTTTTGGGACTTAGCCTCATGGTTTCACTCAGAACACCAGCCAACGCCAACACAGAATATGTTGTGGTAAGGGCATATGTCCCCGTAGGGTCCAAGGGGGAAATTATCATCGCATACGGCTCAGGAAAATCAGAACGCATCGAAATCGAACAGCTCAATAGTGATCATCACGAACACAATGCCAACAGATTGGTAGATGTGTTTGATCGCCTCAACGAGGAAGGTTACACAATAGCATCCGCCGGTTCTGCCGGAGCCGGAAATTCAGCATCTCTGCTCCAGGTTGAGACCTACGTCTTCCACAAGAAAGTGAACTAGATTCAGCGATGAAGCTGAAAAATAAGGTCGTTTGGATTACCGGAGCCTCCTCCGGAATAGGGGAACATCTTGCCCTTGCACTGGCCAAACGAGGTAACAAGCTCATTCTATCTTCCAGGAGGCTGGAAGAGTTGACAAGGGTGGCCAAGCAATGCGAGTCATTGGGAGGCCAAGCCAAAATTTTAACCCTCGACCTTCAAGACCCAAACCTTCATGGAAAGGGAGCCGAAGCGCTTCAGCTATTTGGAAATATCGACGTGCTGATCAATAATGGTGGTATTAGCCAAAGGTCGTATGGAAGGGATACTTCGATTGAGATAGACCGAAAGTTCTTTGAAATCAACTTCTTTAGTGCTGTAACACTTACGAAGAGTATTCTCCCTCATATGATCGAACGTAAGTCTGGTCAAATTGTGGCCATTAGCAGTGTTGTGGGATTTTTTGGATTTGGTATGCGCACGGCGTATTCGGCTACCAAGCATGCGATGAAGGGATTTTTTGAATCGTTGCGGATAGAAGAAGCGCCAAATGGAGTAGAGGTCAACGTGGTTTACCCGGGAAGTATTCAAACGAATATTTCAAAGAATGCATTAAACGAGGCTGGCTCCGCGCACGACAAGCTCGATCCAAGGCAAGCCAGGGGAATGCCGGCAGACGTTTGCGCAGAAAGAATAATACGCGGTATGGAGCGTAACAAGGCGGATATTCTTGTGGGTAGGAGAGAGCTCATTTTAGTTTATTTGCGGCGATATTTCCCTGGCCTGTTTTATCGGGCTGTATCCAAAATTGCGCCCACATGAAAAAGATAATCAACGGAATTCAGCAAGTTGGCATTGGAGTCACCAATGTGCATGAGGCATGGGACTGGTACCGAAAAAACTTTGGTTACGACCTAAAGATATTTGAGGAGAAAGCCGACGCGGAATTTATGTTGCCTTATACCCAGGGAGAGGTGCGTTCGCGACACGCGGTATTGGTTTACAACATTCAGGGTGGAGGAGGACTGGAGATTTGGCAATACACCAAAAGGACTCCTCAAGCGCCAAACTTCACGGTATCGATGGGTGACCTTGGCGTGTTTGGCATGAAGATCCGAACAAGTAATCCAAAAGCTGTACGCGATAGCTTCATCAGCCAAGGTGAAAATGTTCTTTGCGAGCTGCAGCACGATCCTTCCGGTCGTGAACATTTCTTTATGACCGACCCTTATGGCAACCTGATACAGGTGCTCGAAGACAATTATATGTTGAGCGACAAAGGGCTGCCTACAGGAGGAAACATGGGATGTCTTATTGGATGTTCCAACATCGAGGAGTCGCTCAAGCTTTATCAAGGCGTTCTGGGATACGACGAAATCGTATACGACGTCCATGGAGTACAGGAGGACTTAGCCTCCGTGCCGAATGGAAATAAGTCTTGTCGCAGAGTGCGGATCCGTCACTCCAGACCCCGTCCGGGATTCCTCAATGGCATCTTTGGACCAAGTGAGATGGAGCTGATCCAACTCGATGATCAAAGCGGACGCAAGATATTTGAAGGAAGAGACTGGGGAGATCTAGGTTATATCCATTTGTGCTTTGACATCAGGGGTATGCAAGAACTTAAGAAGGAAACTACCGAAGCCGGTTTCCCGTTTACCGTGGAATCAAACCCCGACTTCGATATGGGAGAGGCTGCTGGTCAATTCAGTTACATCGAAGCTCCCGAATCGACGCTGATCGAGTTTGTGGAGACCCACAAGATCCCCATGATCAAAGCAGTTGGTTGGTATCTCAATCTCTATAAAAGAGATCCCCTCAAACCCATGCCCGGTTGGTTCTTCTTTGTACTCAATATGATGCGCAAGAAGGCCTAAAACTCAATTGCCAGGGAAGTCAGGCCAAAAGTATTCTCAATGTCAGCAGCAGTGGGGTGGTTCAGATCCTGAACGTAATTCTTGAGTTCAACCCTCCAAAAGACATTCTTGATTGGATTCCAGTCCAGGTTGATCGAATAGGCTGAACTGGAAGAAGCCGTAGTCGCTCTTCCGAATGGATCGGAGAATTGCTCAGCTCTGGCAGAGACCGATATCGATTCTGTGAATGCAAACTGCCCAATAAAAGCCCAGCCATACCAGTCTTGCATATCTCCACTTATCAGGATCACGTCAAAGCCATAATCGAAACAGCCTATGAAAGAGATTTTGTCACTGGGGGACACAATGGTATAGAAGTCATGAAAGTACCTTGTACTTCCAGGAACCTCTCGACCAATAAAGGTAGACGAATTGAATGTGAGAACATCATTTGGAGAAAACTGGATCTGGGTTCCAAATGCCGGATGCTTATTGTTGTCGCGCATCAATTGCCATCCATTGCTCACATTAAATAAGATGGTCCACTGGTCATTGGGTGCATAGGTAAGGTTGACTCCACTCAAGTAGTATGGCGAGTTTTCAGCCACCAGCGATCGCGATAGCGCCAAATTTTGGGTTGAAATCGCAGATTCAAATCCGAGATGAGACGCAAAGATTCCGGCATCTACCCACAGCTTGTCCGCAAGACGATAACCGGCATTGGCCTCCCATAGGTGTTGGAGCGCTTCCGGTTCGTGTGCCAGATTATTCTCAACGTAGGTACCTGCCATCAAACCAACGTTAGCCCGAAACCGTTCGTGTTCCACGGCAGCCTTGAACATGGCCATGTTTACGGATATTTGGTTGCGCGCAGTATGGTTGTAAAACAGTCCCGATTTAGCGCTTGAGCTCCCTTCGTCTACTGCGTAGTAGGCATCGATAAATCCGTTGTACGAAATGGCCACCTTGTTTGAATCCTGGCAAAAAGCCGAGGAGGAAATCAGCATAGCGGATATGGATAAAAATCGCTTCATAATTGATCGTATTCCATTAGAATCTGTGCTCGCCGTTTGTGCAAATCTTCCCAAAGGTCCCGATCTGTTCTCCTGAGCCTATCACCACCAATATTCTTTTGGATGTCGGTATAGACCTCCAAAGCATACAACCCGACAGCTCCGCAGAATATTTGAAAAACGATGAAAGCCACAGCCATTGGAAAGGTAAATATTATCGATCCCATAATCAAGATGAGAGTGAAGTACAACCAGTAGGTGACCATGGTGATCCCCATGCGCAGTGAGGCATGGAATACATTGCTCTTAATAATCCTGGTGCTGTAATGTCGTGCAATTCGGAATACCCAATAATTGAGGATAAATCCGATCAGAATTAAAGGCATTAGCAAAACCACAAAAAGGTATTTCCAGAAAGGAATGCTGTGTTTTGGGCTAAGAGCAAAATCAAACACAGTATGCTCCTTACACAGCTCGAAGTAGTCCTTTACCTTTTGAGAGAAGGCCTTGTGTTTTGCCGGATCGGTCTGCTCCAGTTCGTTCACCTTATCGGCAATCTCCTTCTCTTCTGCATAGTATTCATATCCCATGGTGGATGTTCCTATGGTACGCTGGGGCCGTTCATTTCTCTTCATAGCGAAGAGGTGCTCCGCCAGGTCTTCGTTTCCGTGATTTACGTGAATAACTTCCTTTTTCAACCTTGATTCAATCCTTTCCGTTACTTCCAATATGGCTTTCACGGAGTTTTCCCGGTATAATCCTTCATAGTCCTTCATTCTTATCGGTTCACCGAAGTTGATGTACATTTCGGTCCTGGTCTGAAGGGCATGGGTATAGTTGATGCCAACGGGAACAATATTTAGATCCATGTCAAATCCATACTTCTCGCATGCGTGAAATGCCATGCGCGCAGTTCCTTTCTTGATTGGCCTGAGTCGTTTTTCTATTACACACAAACCTTCACTGAAGATGAGGACGTTTCCTCTCTTGCGCAAAATGCCTGCAACATTATCGAAGGTCTCCTGGTTTTTCTCATGATTCCCCTCTGCATCAGTCCGCCGGTAGATGGGAATCATATTGATCCAATTGAAAATGGTAAGGATGATTTTTCCTTTGAAAACATCGCCCCGGGCGAGAAAATGCCAGGGATCCCACTGATAAACGGGAGCGACCACCGAATCGAGAAACGAATTAGGATGGTTACAAGCGTAGATAACGGGCTTTTTCTTAGGTACCCGATCCCGATGGGAAAGAATGACCCTGCGGAAGTTGACTCGAAAAAGCAGATTGAGCGAAAGCCAGATAAGTCTGTACAGAAGCACGCCCGAATATAGAAATGACGGCCAAATAGATGGCCCATTTTACCCCATTCATTTCACATCCAGGCGTGAATAAAGACTTTCTTCGATGGGCTATCAGGGGCCGGGCCCGGCTAATTTTGAATCAAATCTTTGTGGTATGAAGAATCTTCTCTATGCGCTTCTGGGACTGTTCTGTTGTTGGACAGTACAAGGCCAGCACACAGTCGTACTAAAATCGGGTGAGAAATTGAAAGGAGTGGTTCTCGAAATCTCCAATGACAATTTACAGATGAGCATCAACAGGAAAATGAATGTGCTGCATATGAGTAAAGTAAGCTCGATATTCTTTGATGAATTTGTTCCCTATGATGGTTCCTTTGATGCCACGGCTGAGGAAAAGACCATTCGTGCAGGTGAATACCTTGTGCGCTATGTGATCAAGGAGCGGGATATGGTCATTCCGCCAAAACTTTCTAACGCCACAGAGAATAAAGGTATCGTTGTCGTGGATATAGAGGTGGATCGATACGGCAATGTCACAAAAACTACCGCCGGAGGAATCGGTAGCACAACCACAAATGAATACCTCTATACCAAAGCAGAATTCGCCTGTAGGGGGGCACGGTTCAATGAATACCTGAAGGGGCCCATCCTTACAAAAGGGCAGATCATCGTGACCTACTAATCTAGAACAAGCGCTGCTTCGATCCTCTAATCACACCCAGGACCTTGCCTTTTGCCCCGTTTAGTTCCGGATAATTCACAGCCTTACTTTTAAATTGATTATCCCGTTCTGCCCTAGTGTCAAACAGGGTGAGGTTGGCGGTGGAGCCTTCCTCGATGACCGGAGATTCTAATCCAAGGATGCTTCTTGGTGTTATAGTAATTGCATCAATCGCCCCTTCAAGCTCTTTGTCGGTCAGGGCGCTGGAAAGTAGTGGAAGAAAAACTTCCAGCGTGGCCATGCCGGATTCGGCAAGTTCGAACTCACACCGTTTGCTTTCGGTCTCATGTGGGCGGTGGCCACTTGAGATAACATCGATTGTTCCGTCGACCAAACCTTTCACCAGTGCCTTCCGATCGGTCTCCGAACGAAGTGGAGGCAGTACCTTGTAGTTTGTGTCGAAACCATCCACATTCGAGGCATTGAACGCAAGGTTGGCTACAGCAACACCGCACGTCACATCTTGCCCTTTCCTTTTTGCTGCCTTTATCCTGGACAGTGCCGCAGCCGATGAAACATAGAGCACGTGCAACTTAGAACCGGTGTATTCGAGCAATTCAAGATCTCTGGTTAAAGGCAGTTCCTCGGCTATGGAAGGGACACCTTTCAACCCGAGTGAGGTGCTCTCCGAACCTTCGTGCATTTGCCCATTTTTGGACAAGTGCTGATCCATTGAAAATGACAATATCCTGGATTTGAGGTTCTTCGTGTAGAGTAGTCCCAACTTCTGGAGTTCGGTGTTGTGTATCGGGTTCAGATTGTCAGAGAATGCAACAGCTCCGGAGGATTCCATATCATACAATTCGGCGAGTTCCTCTCCCGCACACCCCTTTGTGAGTGCACCAATTGGGTGGTTGGTTACCAGGTTTCCCACACTTCTGTTCTTGGCGTAAGTCACTTTCGAATTGCTGTCTACTACAGGTGATACGTCCGGCATCGTAGCAATCTCGGTGAACCCTCCGTGGGCTGCAGACTTCAACCCACTGTCGAAATCTTCCTTGTATTCGAAGCCCGGATCTCCAATCCAGGTGCCCAGGTCGAACCATCCAATCGATAAGCACAGGTTTGGCGATTCAACAACTTTGTCAGCTTTGGTCTTTATTCCTTGACCAATTTTCCCAACGATTCCCTTGTCGACAAATACATCCATTCGCTTCCCATGATGTGGACTTCTCGTGTCGAGTATTTTGGCATTTTTGATTAGTAGACTACTCATCTCCAAAGTTTTATCAATAATACTTCTACCAAGAGGAAGAGCAATGCCAACATGATGCATTCCTTCCAATATGTTATATCCTGGGTTTTTTGCTTCACCGCAGATGCAATAGACCCAAGGTTGGTTTCAAGCAATTCGATTTCCGGCCTGGCCTCAGCCAGTACCTCTAATTCTTCCTTACTCAAAGAGGCCAAGTTTGACTCTTTTCTCGAAAAGTTAAAAGCAAGCACACCCAAGGTGCTGTTTTCCGATTCGAGGCTGTAGAACCCTTCGTTTTCGAGCGGCTCATTCATTCTTACCGAGAATACAGTACCTCTTTTGCGAAACTCAGGAATGATGTCAACGCTGTCTGTTTTATTTCGAAGGTGTGGCACTTCATCTGGTTTTAGAGCATATTGAAAGTCAATCCAACGCTCTTGTCCGATAGTTTCAAATATTGCTCGATTGCTTCCTGTCCTGAAAATCATTTGCAACATCATTGGGACAAACAAGGCATGTTTTGATAGGTTGCTTTGTCCTTCAAGCATGCCGACGTTGAGCAAATAACTTTTGGAAACACCATTTTCTACGAGATAGAGCATGGTGTTTTTGTTGGCATAGGTTAGCAGGGATGTACCCACCGTAGCAGGGTTTAGTATGTATTGACCTTTTGAATAAGGCAGGTTGATGTCTTTGGGCTCCTTCTCAAAAACACCTAAAAAATGAGGATGTCGATGATCCAATTTGTCGGCAGTCCACTTCGAAGTATCTGCCACAATGAGGGTGGGCAGGTTCAGTGCAGCCAAAAGAGCATTGTATTCTTCCACATTTGAATTGGAGGTGGTAAGGACACATAAGTCCCGACCGGAATTGGAGAATTCGATCAATGACTTTCGAAGCCCGCTTGAAAGATTTTGAACCCCGGCAAGAAAGACGAAATCAGCTTTGTCGAGCAGTTCGTAATCGATCTGATTGATTTTCATGGAACTATTTGAAATACTGGAGTCGGTGGAGAAAAGGTTGTCAAAAATTGTCTGCACATAGCCGTGCTCGTAGATGGTTACCACCTTGTATTCCGTTCTCACGTTGTAATGGAAATACAAACGGTCGTCAAACCGGACGGGATAATCTTCGATTTCAATAATGGCGTTTTGGATTCCTCTTGATTTTACAGAATAATCGAGTTGAAAGTCTATACTTCCTCCCGAAGGAACGCTGATGTTGGTTCTGGCCAGTGTTTGATCGTTGATCGAAAGAGTAAGCGGAATGTCCGATTGATCTGTGGTACCGTGATTACTAACCCTGGCCATAAGGGCTTCACTTTGGGCAACTTTGCGCACAGGGTCGATAAACCATACCGAATCAATACTGAGGTTGTCGTTAGATTCCATATCCATTGGAAGGAGAATACATTGAAAATCGATGGATTCAGGCAAGGTAAAACTCGACCGCTGTGCATCTGTAATGGTGAAAAGGATATCGTCCTGCCCCGACCTGTACTTGTCGAATCGATTCACTACATCCTCAAATGGGACATACTTTGGAGATGTTTCAAGTTGAGCCAGCTTGTCAATTGTGGATTTCGGGTCGGTAGACCTCGGGGACTCATTTTCCAACCCGTTGGTGATCAACATGATTCTTCGATCGTTTTCATGCGAGCGAACTAGCTCATAGGCCGCCTTTTTCGCAATGTCGAGCGCTCTCCCATTTTGCGTAATCTGATCCATTGAATAACTATTATCCAGGTAGACCCCGATCGTACCTGTATTTCCGTCACGATCGACTGGCACATAGGGCTGCGCGAACGCCAGCACGAGAAAGAATAGGAAGAGGAGTCTGCTGGCGAGAATAAGAAGACTTCTTAAGGTTGATACCGATTTCTTTTTCTCAATAACTTCTTTGAGAAACCGGACGTTCGTAAACTCAACTCTGCGATACTTCCTGAAGTTGAAAAGATGAATGATAATGGGGATAGCCAGGGTGCCAAGTGCGAAGAGGAACGCTGGGTACAGGAAGCTCATTAAAACGCAAAGATATCACTTCCCATTCTATTCGGTACAAGTTCTACAAATCAAAATGGATAGTTGATTCCGAAATTGAAGTGAAACTCCCTCAGGAATTTGGAGCCCGGGTCAACGCCTTTAGAAACTAGGATCTGGTCGGTACGTGTTTTTTTCTGGTAAAACCACCGCTCACCGGGCAAGCGCGAAGGGTCATGAATTTTAGCCCCCAGGTCGAACCTGACAATGAAGAAGTCAAAATCCAACCTCAGACCCAATCCGCCACCAAGGGCTATTTGTCTATAGAATTCGCTCGTAAATCCTCCTTGTGGCCGATCGTTGTCACTTTCAAAAAGCCAGATATTTCCCGCATCGGCAAACAGCGCCCCTTCGACCAGAGATGTGAATTTAAAACGGTATTCAGCATTGGCCTCCAATTGTATATTACCGACCTGGTCGATGTTGAGGATGGTGTCCATAGAAGCACCGGGTCCAAGGCTTCTGGTAGCCCAGGCCCTCAGACCAGTGGACCCCCCGGCAAAATAGCTCTTCTCGAATGGTAGCACATTGAGATTGCCATATGGAAGACCAACTCCAGCGAAAAAACGATAGACCATTTCACTCGATTCGGAAATAACGTTGTATATCCGGTAATCAACATCACCCCGCACATATTGCGCAAATCGAATCCCGGTTATGCTATAGCTTCCAGCAGAGTCCGAACTTTGATTTGTAGCGGCAAACAATCCTCGCAAACTATTACCGGACGCCTCAATGCTTGCCCTGAAAAAATTGCTATTCGAACGCTTACGCAGAGCACGTGTATCGAAGATATAGGTCAGTCGGGTTGCACTGATCAGGTGGTTGGAGTAGGCATTGATCAAGTCCGGATTATCAGAACTCAGAATTGTTTCCTGAAATTGCGGAGTCGGGTCGATCCATACCATACCGAGATCGATGGGGGAGAGCTGCCACCCAACCTTGAGCGATGTTCTCCAGGCATATGTATACGTGAATTTGGCTGTCCTCATGCTGTAGTCCGGCCTGAACTGGATTCGAAATGAAGGACTCAAACGGGTGTAGGGTTCAGAATATCGAGGGTTCTTAACCCTTCCGCCAATGAAAAGAAGATTTGGGGTAAAGAAGGACACATCGGCTCCAATCTCCTTCGTATTGAAGATCTGATTTGGGATGGAAACTACATTTTGTATTTGCTGATCCTCCAAACCACCGCTGATTGAAAACTCAAACTTCTCTGCTCCCTTAAAGAGGTTCTTGTTCTGGTACGTGAGTGCTCCATAGATACCTAGGTTTCTATTTCGGTTTGTTCCTTCCAGCTCCACCGAAAAGCTTTGTTTTTTGGATGGTTTGAGGTCAATGAATGCATCGATGTGGTTGGGCTTACCTGGTGTTTGGTCAAAGCTTATGGCGATGTTCTTGAAGACGCGCAAAGCGGCCAGACGTCCATAAGTGTACTCAACTGTACTTCTGTCATAGAGTCTGCCCGGTTGAATAAATATCGCCTTCTTAAGCACATTGGCGTCTACGCCAATCATGTCCAACTGAGTCGCATAAAGGCCCTGGGAAATGAACACGTTGGAGTCCCGTTCGAAAACATACCCACCAGGCCGAACCAGAATCTTATTCACCTTGTATGTTTGATGCCTGGAAGAGATCAAAGTGTCCTTTTGCCCAACAAAATCAGATCGAATTTTTGGATTGGTTACGATTACCTCAATGTCAACCTTGTTTTTGTGACCAGCCGTATCCACATTGAAGTAGACAAACTCTTTCCGAAATTCGTAGTATCCATTATTCTGCATGATCTTAGCCAGGCGAATGCGCTCGTCAGCCATTGCATTTTCCGTGAAGAGTGAACCTGAAAAAATCTTGGAGGTAAGCTGAACAGCCATGGTGATCCTATCCAGAGCTGAATCACCAGTGGTATAGATGATAGAGTTTACGAGGCTGGGCTCATATGGCGTAATGGTGTATTTGACCTTCTTCATCTTCTTATTATGCCAAACTTTTTGCGTCTCAGCCAGAACTTCCGCATCGAAGAAACCGTGGGTGTGGAGATAGAGTTCCAGTTGCTTGCGAGAACGTTCGGTAATGCTGGAATCCAAAATCGTAACTGGCTCACCATACTCCATAAGCTTTGAGCCACCCTTTCCCTTAGATTCCTTTTTCAACCCCCAATGGTACAGGTAGGTATGCCAAAAGAAGAGTTTGAGAATCCGCTTGTTTGGTCTTTGCTTTGGGATTCCTTCGTATTCGTCCTCATCGAGTTGTCCAACAAGCTTTTTGTTTGAAGGGTTTGTTTTGAACTCGATGCTGTTTTTTCGAAGCACATGCTCTCCTTCCCCTGCGTAACGTGTGATGCGGCAGGAGGCGAACATCAAGACAAGTACAATCAGAATGGTGAAGCGCATAGGCGACAGCAAAACTATGAAGTGCGGTGGATAAAGAATTTCGAATACACTTTCTTTGAAGCCGTGATCTCCACCAATCAAATTAAAGCCATCCGTTCGCTTCAGCAGAAGAAGTTCAGAAAAGAATATGGACGATTTGTTGTTGAAGGAAGAAAAGGCGTTGAACTTGCGCTAGCAAGTGATTGGAAAATCATTCAAGTCCTTGGTACCTCAGGTTGGTTTAACTCAAACATGCACCTTATTCAGGACAAGTCGATACACTGTCATGAAGTATCGGAAAAGGAGCTGCGTCGCATGTCGTCTTTAAAAACCCCTGATGAAGTGATGGCGGTTGTAACAATACCTGAGGCATCCTCACCTTCTTTTGATTCTTCGATATTGGTTCTCGACGGTGTAAGTGATCCGGGCAACCTCGGTACGATCATCAGAACGGCACTTTGGTTTGGTATTCGTCAGATCGCAATATCCAAAGGATCGGTGGACCCTTTTAGCCCCAAGGTGGTGATGTCGACCATGGGGGCTTTGTTTGGTGTTCAACTTTTCCAAACGGATTTGAAATCCATGCTAAACACTGCGGGCATGCCGGTCGTAGGATTCGCTTTGGAAGGGGAGGAGCAATACAGTGGACTTTCAAACGACCCCTTGATCATGATGTTTGGAAGTGAGAGCCATGGCATAGGAAAAGAGCTGCGAGATCAATGTGATCATTTGATCCGGATTCCCGGAGCTGACGGCATGGAAAGTTTGAACCTGGGAGTGTCTGTAGGAATTGGTTTGCACCAGTGGTTTTCACACCGAAATGGATAGATTTGTCCAATGGCCAAACCATTGATTTTAGTGTGCAATGACGATGGTGTACACGCCCCGGGAATTGAGGCGCTCATCGAGGAAATGACCTTTCTTGGAGACGTCGTTGCGGTGGCTCCCGACGGTCCACAGTCCGGTTCGGGCCATGGTATAACCCTCAACTCCACGCTTCGCATCAATAAGATCAAGCACGAAAAGGGATTGGAGGTATATAGTACTACCGGCAAGCCGGTCGACTGCATCAAATTGGCGGTCAATGAGATCATCCATCGCAAGCCCAATATGGTCGTTTCGGGGATCAATCACGGATCCAACGCATCGATCAATGTCCTCTATTCCGGAACCATGTCGGCAGCTATTGAAGGAGCATTAGAAGGGATTCCATCCATTGGGTTTTCACTACTCAATCATAGCATCGATGCGGATTTTACAACATCAAAACAAGTCGTGCGGGCGATAGCACCCAAAGTTCTTAAGGAAGGGCTACCGCAGGGCGTCTGTCTCAATGTGAACATACCGAACTTGCAAATTGACGAGCTACAGGGAATTCGCGTTTGCCACCAGGCCAATGGAAATTGGGTGGAGGAATTTGATCGTCGGACAGATCCAAGTGGAGAGCAATACTATTGGCTCACCGGGCGTTTTGACCTCTACGATGAAGACGAAGCCAACGACATCATGTCGCTTAGAAAGGGTTACGTTACGGTGGTGCCTGTACAATATGACCTCACGTCTTATGAAACGATGAAGTACCTGGACAAACTGGACATCAAATTATGAGGGACACGATATGGATGGGGCTTTTGATAGGGTTTATTACTCCACCTGCGGTCTTTGCCATGGTTTACGTGCCGGGATATCTCGCGGGCAGGTATTTCACTCCAAACTTCTACGAGACCATGTCTCTCTTTTGCATCGGCGTCAATGCCTTGCTTATGTGGATCGTGATGAACCGATATGAAAAGGACAGACTCGGCAGAGGCATCCTACTGATCAATCTGGCCTACGCGTTAGCATTTACCATTGTTTTTTACGGTATTTACGAATGAAATTCTACATCATAGCAGGGGAGGCGTCAGGAGACCTGCACGCGTCCAACCTCATCAAGGAGTTCAAGGCGCTCCAACCGGGTTCAGAATTTCGCGCCTGGGGTGGTGACAAAATGCAGGAAGCAGGTGCTGAGCTTTCCCGGCATTATGAGAGTATGGCTTTCATGGGTTTTGTGGAGGTAGTTAAAAACCTTAGTGCTGTCAGGGAGGGACTGGACTTCTGCAAAAAGGACCTCTCAAACTACGACCCGGATGTACTCATTTTGGTTGACTATCCGGGATTCAATATGCGCATGGCTCGCTTTGCAAAGAATCTTCGATGCAAAGTTCTCTACTACATCTCGCCTCAAGTTTGGGCGTGGAAGAAAGGACGTGTTCACCAATTAAAGAAGTTGGTGGACGACATGTTTGTGATCCTTCCCTTTGAGCAGAAATTTTACGAGGAAATGGGCATGGGTGTACACTATGTGGGTCACCCCTTGCTCGATGCTATTGAACAATACAAGGCAGAGAACGAATCAGTGGAGTACGAAAAGAACTTGGTTGCGCTTCTACCGGGAAGTAGGAACCAGGAGATTCGCAAGATGCTTCCTATCATGATGGAGGTTGTCGACAAATCACCTGAGTTGAATTTTGCGATTTCCTGTGCTCCCGGTAAGTCGGACGAAATTTATGCGGAGTTTATTGGCAACAGAGAAGTTGAGCTCTACAGAGGGCATACTTATTCGCTGTTGCGTCGGTCGGAGGCAGCCTTGGTTACCAGTGGTACCGCTACTTTGGAAACGGCCCTGTGGGGAGTGCCGCAAGTAGTCTGCTACAAGGGAAATGCGGCATCGGTGTGGATAGCAAGACGGTTGGTGAACATCGAATTCATTTCCCTCGTCAACCTCATCATGGGGCGTGAGGTTGTGACCGAGTTGATCCAAAGTGATCTATCAAGTGCGAGATTACTAGACGAATTACAAAAACTATTCAAGCCCGAATACCGTAAGAAAGTACAGGACGACTACAAGTCACTTGTAGAAATTCTCGGAGGGGCGGGAGCATCAAACAAAACCGCCACCCTCATGTTGAAAACTCTTAAAGGGCCTTCGGCATAGTTTTTTCGCCCGGCCTAATTTTGAAAACATCCAAATTGAGATGAGAACCCTGCTTTGTGTCATAGGTGGACTGATGTTGTATTGCCAAACAATGGCAACAAGTATCGTGAACATCGGAATGTTCTGGGACGGAAGACCTAAAGGCGCGGTTGTGTCCGTTTCGAAAGGCGCCTACAACCTTATAGGTGATGGACAGAGGAAGATGGAACTCAAGAAGGGCGATGTCGTCCAACTCAATCTCGAGGGAAGAAAAGTAAGGGTTGTGAAGATGGGGCAGGAGCTAGGATCCTTTACACAGATCAAATTTATCCGACAGTCATGGGGTTCGACCTTCAATATCAAAGCCGTCAACCCTTCCTATGAGCGAAGGGCTTACAATGACAATTTGTTTGTTTCGACTCAGAGTGGAAGGCTCAAGCTGATCAACAATGTCTACCTCGAGCATTACATTGCGGGAGTAGTTGAAGCGGAAAGTGGAATCAAGGAAAGCTTCGAATACTATAAGGTCCAGGCAATCATTGCCCGGACTTATGCGCTGAGCAATCTTGGAAAATTCGCTCATATGGGCTTTAACCTTTGTGACAATGTAGATTGCCAGGTCTACAAGGGAAAAAGTGTTCGCAACCCGGATATCATTCGTGCGGTGAATGCCACCAAGGGGCTTGTCTTGGTTGATAGCGATATCAATTTGATCAACGCCGTCTTTCATTCAAATAGCGGAGGGTACACGGTTAATTCTGAAGATGCATGGTCTCAGGAGGTGAGCTATCTCAGATCAGTGAGGGACTCCTTTAGCCTTGGGCAACCGCACTATGCCTGGGAAGTAACCATCTCGAAGGATAAGTGGTTGAACTATCTCAACAAACGCTTTGGATACCCAACAGACAATGCAACCTTCGTTGGGGCTGTCACAAATATGAACCCCAATATGCGAAGGCCATACCTCACAGAGTACGATACGAGTATTTTATTGAAAACCATCCGAAGGGACTGGGGACTAAAGTCAACTTATTTCTCCATACGAGATAGAGGGAGCGATATACTGCTTCAGGGCAAGGGCTTTGGTCATGGTGTGGGATTGTCTCAGGAAGGTGCCATGAAAATGGCGAACCTTGGCATGCCATTCAACGAAATCCTTCACTTCTACTATAAGGACATTCACCTTATTCACCTCTCGGCGTTGGATTTTTTCCGATCGGAGTAATATTCACCCGCTCTTTTTGCAGGTTCACCCTGTAAAATTGCGGATTCACACAATTTCCTCTCTTTGATTATCAATTGAGTTGCTAGGGGTCTAGGTTTAGGTATGCCTAGAACACCAATGATTCAGCTGCTGTTGCCCCTTCTGATGGGAATCCTGTTGGGCCATCAGATAGAGGAGGAATGGCCAATGTGGCTGTCGATGATTGCCCTGTTGCTTTGCCTATTGCTCATTTGTTTTCGAAAGCCGGGCTTCTCAGGGATGATGCTTCAATTATTCCTACTGCTTTATGGTATGTCTGGTGGTGCCCGCATTGGTCGTATTCCAGATCAACATTTCAGTAAAGGAGACTATCAGCATCTGATTTGTAGAGTGAATGAGGTAACAAATTACACATGGGGGTGTAGGGGCACGGTTGATGTAATCAAGGTTGTCGATACGCTGGGCAGGATTAGAGAGAAGCGGGGGCAAATAGTATTTCGGTCATTTCTTGACCCCAATCAATTAAGTATAGGATCAGTATGGCTTCTAAACAGATCGGACATCCGGGAAACAGATACGGCTGTTCTAGGGGCTGGGTATGCCGCTTACCTTAAGCGCCAAGGCGTCTTTCATTCGGCAACAATCAATAGTATCGAAAACCAGGTAGGCAAGTCCAGCTTGAATTTTGCCGAACGAGCAAGGCGAATTATTCGGAGCGCTACGTCTAATCTGGGACTGTCGACTTCAAATACGGCAATTATATATGCGCTGCTAACCGGAGACAAAGCGGGTATTGATAAAAGCATAAGACGTGACTTTGCACGAAGTGGGGTAGTGCACGTCCTGGCGGTATCCGGTATGCACGTGGGAATGCTGTTTCTCGTGCTCAATTTCCTTTTCAAATACGCTGTGCGCTCGAAGAAAATAAGAGCAGTATTAATCCTGATTTGCCTTTGGTCTTATTGCGCCGTTGCAGGTTTTAGCCCTAGCATCTCGAGGGCCTGCACGATGTTTACTTTTATCATTGTAGCGGACTCTTTGGGGCGCAGAACGTCGATCTATAATTCAATTGCCGCGTCCGCATTTCTACTCCTGATAATCAACCCGGCCAACTTGCTGGAAATCGGATTTCAGCTTTCGTATTCCGCAGTGATAGGCATAGTATGGATGCATCCAAAGTTAAATTCAATGCTGTCCATTGGCATTCCGGTTGTAAAGCCCGTTTGGTCGCTTTGTTGTGTTTCTATTGCGGCACAATTGGGGACGCTTCCTTTGGTTCTATACTACTTTGGTCAATTCCCAACCTATTTTCTTATTTCCAACCTGATCACCATTCCCATGATCACCTACGTTTTTTGCACCTCTCTGGCGGCAGTAGTATTGAGCGTTTGCGGATATTCATTTCCTCAATTACACGCCATATTGGACTATCCGCTATGGTGCTTGAGGGGATTCCTACGGTCGATATCTACCGCCGACTATGCAGTAGTGAATTGGAACGTAAACGATCTCCTTCACACCAGCCTCATGGTCGCCGTTATCATTTTCCTTTTCCAATTGTGCTTCCAAGGACGGATAAGAAAGGTGCCACTTGTCCTGGCAACATTGTTGACGCTTCTTGTCCTTCACAATTCTTGAAACGCAGGCACAAAAAAAGGGCTCTGTGCTGAGCCCTTTTACTTGACCATTTAATGATCTATTATTCTGTTCCCTGTGTGCTTTCTCCTTCGAATGCGGCGTATTCGTCTTCGTATCCTATCATGATCACCACACATCCTTTTTGGATGGTTTTGGTGTCTTCTGAAATAGAGGCCGGAACCAGGAAGTCAATATAAATGGCCGGAATACCCAATTCGATTTCCGGTTCATACGTGAATTGCCCATCAGAACTATTGAAGGACGCCAATTCATCTCGCTTCTTGGCAAAAGAGCTCTCGCTATAGATCTTGATAATGATGTCCTGAGGAAGGCTTTCCGTGTTGAACACAAACCTGTGGCGCGTGTCAAACATCAATGGAAAGCTGATTTCCTTTCTTTGGTTGTATCGGCGATAGAATATTCGCTGAACAGCCATGTTGGTATATCGGTAAGGTACCAGTTCCTTTTTGCACTTCAGCTTGGCTTCCGTTACGTTGCACGTGGCCTTGCCTGTTTGTGGTGTAGTTGCCGCAATAAAGCCAAAGGCTATAAATCCGGCAGTAAGTACGATTAAACTTCTCATTTTACGCTTCCGTTATGGTTGATCTAAGTGTTAAAATTTTCTCGGCAATGGCATCCATGTCTTCGTCACTCAATTCCAATTCGCTGAAATTGATTCGCCCATCTGCGTCGCGTATGTCCATCTCTTCGTAGTATGTCTTGATACCATTCAGTCCATTCACTACATCATCGATATCTTCAAGATTTCTTTTAGAGCCTTCCAAGGCACCCAACAAATTGTTTAGGATATTCATCTGCTCAATCAATCTCTTAGAGACTGCACCTTTATTCTCACGATTGAACGCCTTCACACCGAGGTACATACCTTCGATCCAGGCACCGGCAAAAATCACATAGGTCTGTGCCCTCATATCATTTTCTGAGATAAAGACATCGGTATTTTCCTGTATTTCCACCAGCAAGTTCAAAATGGAGTCCTGGTTGCCAATATTGGCCTCAAACCTTTCGGCCAACCCATCTTTATTAAAAATCGAGCCAAACCCAATATTTTCTGACAAATCTTTCACGGCCTTGAGTAGGGCAAGCGAATTCTGAGATTGATCGTTCAGGATACTGTAGGCCATGTCAGCCGAATAAACACCAAAATTCAGCAGTTGGCTGTTTTTGCTCACAAACTTGCTTGCATTTTCCGGGCTAGCCGTAATGCCGTCGACATATCCGAGTCCGGACCTCTTGAAAATGGTCCCAATCTGAAGGGCAGAGGGAAGGTAGAAGCTGTGCTCTTCTTCCGGAAAGTCTCCGGATTCTTCCTGGATCATTTCATCCTGCAACTGTTCTTGCATGTCTTCACTTGATTCTTGAGTCTCGCCTCCACCCCCACAGGAAGGTGCCAAACCCAAGACCAGAACGGCCATCATCAAATACAAGAATTTTCTCATCTTTTTTAGTTTTCGTTGCGCAAAATTAGTGTTTGAAACCCGAATAGAGCATAATACACCCCAATCCTTTTGAATCCCCAGACGAATTATCGTTTGAACTGACAATATAATCAATAAATATTCGATTGTTTACCGAGGTTGCCGGAGGGTCATACACTATGAGTTCTTCGCTCGATTGTGCTTCAAATATCTTTTTTCGGTCCGGATAATTCACAGGGGCATTCCAGATCTGAACGCTACAACTTCCGTTGAGTTCGCGGGTGTTGAAAATAAGGCGGTACTCCGAATCGTGAAAGATGGGAATCTGCAATTCTTTTTTCTGTTCATCAGTGCTTTCCCCGAATCGTGTTGTTTTGAAAGCGTAGTATTGGAAGGGCTTGAGGGATTTGGAACATTCTTTTTTGAGCTCTTCCCAGTCGCACTGCTGCCCGTGGGCAAAAGAACCTGCAGACAAAAAGACGATAACCAAAAGGTTTCTCATGATTCTGATAAGGTGATGTTGTTGCGCACTCGACCAATGATGCCTGTCAGAGCATTGAGCTCCGCCTCGGTCAGTGAATTCTCGTCAAACTGAAATGCGCCTTCGCTATAGTTCTCTGATGATATAAAAAGTTGGTTGAGTTCAGTGAGTCCTGAAACGAAAGTTGTCAGCTCTTCTGACTGACCAGGGTAGATTGTCAATCCCCGAATGATGGGCTCCAGCATATAGGCTTGCTCAGAGAGCCTTTTTCCGAGCTCCTCATTCTTGTTTGAACCATAGGAAGTAATGCCTACATACATACCCTCAATCCAGGCACCTGAGAATATCACCATTGCAGTATGCTCTTCATTGCTGCGTTCCACATACATGTCTGTCTGCTCCTGGACCTGAAGTATGATTTCCATCACCGAATCCTTATTTCCTACGTTGGCCTCAAAGCGCTTCAATAAATTGTCTGTATTGAAAATCTCTCCCATTCCAGTCTCTTCAGAAAGCTTCTTCATCTTGGCGATATACTCCTTGGAGAGCTGATTTTGATCGTTGAGCACACAGTAGAAGAGGTCGGCAGAGTAAACGCCGAAATTCAGGAGTTTGCTCACCCGGGAGTTGTATTTCTCTACGTTCGATGGACTGTTTGTAAGGCCTTCGGAGAATTCCAGCCCTGATTTTTTGAAAAGGCCTGAAATGTGAAAGGCCGAGGGCAGCACGGAACTACTCTCCCTTTCGGGCATCTCCTGCACGGTTTCCTCCTGTGCAAGTTCCTTCGTTTCCTGTTCGATCTGTGAGGTGTCTGCTTGCCCACAAGAGCAAAGCACCGCTGCAACGGCAACAGACCAAAAAGCAGCTGAAGTTAATCGCATTTAGACGTTTTTGTACCCTGATCCGAGAACAACGCATCCTTTTTGGATCACGTCGTCGTCAGTTTTTTCGACTGCAGGGATGATGTAGTTGATGTACACTCGATTTTTCAGATAGGTATCGTCCAACTCGAAGCTGAACATCTTTTCTGTTGAAGTTTTGATCAATTGTGCATCACCTTTTCTGAGTCCCATGGGTTGATCATATATCTCTACTGTGATATCCTTCGGAAGGCCTTCGGTATTAATCACAAACTTGTAGTCCGTGTCGAAGAATAATGGTATCGCTACTTCCTTCACCTGGTCGTAATTTTTGAAAGTGATCCTGGTGGTTGTTGTTCTTTCATACCGAAAAGGCACCATTTCCTTTTTTACTGCAGCCGAGGACTCCTCGCGATTGCAGGTATCGTTTATTCCGGAGTCGTCTTTTTTACCTCCGGAGGCAGAAACTGAAACAATTACAGCTAGGATTAACAGAGATTTTATGATGGGTAATTTCATGACTGTATTTTAAGAGTTTGACGTAATGACGTTGCGCATGCTTTCTACACGTGAAGAGATTTCATTTACGTGCTCCTCGGAGATGTTGTAACCAACATTCCGATTGTCATTGTCTACAATTTCTGCGTCTTCGTAGTACTTCAGCAGATCTGAAAGTGAGCCGCGAACAGAAATCAACTTCTCGTTTTCCAATCCGCTCTGTTCCAAAAGTCCTACCAAGTTTTTCAAAATGTTCATCTGTTCGGCCAACCTGGCTGGAATCGCATGATCGTCTTCCCTTGGTGAATTTGCCCCGAGGTACATCCCTTCAACCCATCCCCCTGAGAAAATGATGGCCTCCAGGTCGTCCTGGTCGTTTTCGTGGATGTGGAAGTCAATGCGATCCTGTACATCAATAAGAATCGACAGAACCGAGTCCTGGTTGCCGATGTTGTTCTCAAATCTGTCGAGTAGGTTAGTTCCCTCAAAGATGGATGACATACCAATATCGTCCGCAACCAATTTCATCGCTTTGAGATATTCTTTTGCTTGCTGTGCCTGGTCGTTCAGCACGCAATAAGTCATATCGGCAAAGTACATACCCAACATCAACGACTTGTCAATTCTGGTTTCGTAGTTGGACACACCGGCTGGGTCGTTGGTGATTCCATCTTGAAATTTGAGTCCTGCACTTCGGAAAATCGAACCTATCTGGAGTGGGCTGGGTAGCATGAAGATTTCATCGGGCTCATCCTCCTCTTCCAATTCCATTTCGATTTCTTCCCCCGAAATCTCATCCTGGATTTCATCCTGAGTATTTTGCTGGTCGCTTCCACCACAGGAGGTGATAAAAAGCATGAAAACCAAGCAACTAAACAAACTAATTATTCTCATCAAAAGGTGATTTTTCAATGGCTACGAATATAAAGAAAGAATATGGATTAACAATACCAAAATGCCCTTGCAGAAAGGCTTTCAAGCCTTTGGAAATTGAGAAAGTTTTATATTTTTGGTTGCATTGGTAACCCTTTTAAAAACTCAATATGAACCTATTAACCGTCCTGCTTAACTCTGGAGGGGATACCGTAGGAGCCATGAGTGTGCTTGACCTCTTGGCGTTACTTGTCTTCCTCGCAGCGGTTTTCACCTTCATCAACATTCACTACTTAAAGTTACCTGCTACGATCGGGCTCATGATCCTGGCGCTCGCCATGTCCATCATTATCGTAGGTATTGGGATGCTTTATCCACCGCTTAGGGAGGGTGCGGAAGGTATCATGAAGAACTTTGATTTCACCGAGGTACTACTCAATATTATGTTGAACTTCCTGCTCTTCGCAGGCGCCTTACATGTTGATTTCCAGAAACTAAAGGAAGAATTTGCACCTATCCTTGTACTGGCCTTTTTTGGTACTCTTTTGAGTACATTCCTCGTCGCCGTTGGGATATACTACGTGATAGACTTCCTCCAGGTCGGGTTTGAAGTGAAGTTCATTCACTGTCTGCTCTTTGGGGCTCTGATATCACCTACGGACCCCATTGCGGTGCTGGCTATTCTCAAGACAACAAATATCTCTAAGAACTTATCCATCAAGATCGAAGGGGAGTCACTCTTCAACGATGGTATTGGTGTTGTGGTCTTTTTGACTATCCTCTCCATTGCCACGGCTTCAAGTGCCGGTGGTGGAGATGCTGGTGTGGAGCCGATGACTGTTCTCGGGCTCTTTGGACAAGAGGTGTTCGGGGGAGTTATGATGGGGCTTGCACTTGGTTTCTTTGGGTATTACATCCTTGAAATCATCGACAATGAGCATATGGAGCTCGAGGTTTTAACAACGTTATCGCTTGTGCTTGTTGGCGGTCAGGTGGCTGCCTCCATCCACGTCTCCGGGCCGCTGGCAATGGTTACCATGGGTCTGGTGATAGGGCAGGGCAATAGTGAAGATACGGAACAGGAAGGTATTGCCGGTGAATATGTTCTGAAGTTCTGGGAGCTGGTCGACGAGGCCATGAATGCCATACTGTTCATCCTGATAGGGCTGCAGATACTGATCATTACCTTCGAACTCGACTTCATATATGCAGGCATTATTGGAATATTCGTTGTACTCGCCTGTCGGTTCGTGGGTATTGGTATACCATTGATCATCATGCAATTCTTCCGGAAGATGGATCGTGGTACCATACCGATATTGACCTGGGGAGGCCTGAGAGGAGGACTGTCAGTAGCCCTGGCACTCTCGCTTCATGCGAAATTGGGACAGGAAGGCTCTGCTGTTGCGGACTTAATTACCGCCATCACTTATTGTGTTGCACTATTCTCCATCCTTGTACAGGGTATGACCATTGAGAGACTGGTTAAGCGGTACGCTTCTTAAAACAGCATCAATCTTTTAAAGCGTTAAAAACCCCGTTCACCATTCGGTGAACGGGGTTTTTTGTGGACATATTCCAAATGGCTGGGTAAATAGATTGAATCAGCTAGCCTAATTTTGAAAACATCAAAGCTTAACTATGAAACAACTTTTCTCTCTCACCCTACTACTGGGTGTTTTCACATCATCTTTTGGGCAAGCCAAGATCACCGAAGATGCCTCTGGTACTACTACGGACCACGACATCTGCGCAATAAGCAACGCCATTGTTTATGGCTTTAACGGCACAACAGATTCCATTGCAGAATACTGGTGGAGGATCTACGATTCCACCAAAACAAATTGGATTTATTACGCAACCGTTTCTGGGTCAAATGTGGCTTCGCCCGTCTCCCGAACCTTTGATGGGACTAAGATCATGCCCAACTCAAACACGACTACTTTTTCGAATACCAATAGCCCAAACCTCGCTTCCAACACCCCTTCTGGAAAGACCAAACTCATCTTTTCATTCAACTGGAGGAACAAGGGATCTGGGACTTGGAACCAACTTGAAGACACAATTACCATCTGGAACTATCCTGCTGCAACGCCAAATCTTGGGAATGATACTGGTTATTGCGTAGGAAGCGGTATGCAGCTCGATGGCGGCATCTATGATACCTATAGCTGGTCTAATGGTGCCAATACAAGATACGTATTCGTCTTTATGCCCGGTACATACAATGTGACTGTCAGTACTCCAAACGGGTGTTCTACGGCTTCGGATACGATCGTGGTGTCTGAGTGGCAACTGCCCAATGTGAATCTTGGACCTGATACCTCATTTTGCGATGGAGATACCATTATGATCGACGGTGGAAATTATGCGAGCTACAGTTGGAGTACGACCGACACATCGAGATTTCTGAGTGTTTCCAGCCCAAATATCTTCATTCTCACTGCGACCGACACCAATGGTTGTATCAATTCGGATACGATCTCGGTAACGCAGCTATCGCTTCCTTCTGTGAGCTTGGGTCCGGATACCAACATCTGCGATGGTGACGTGATCAGCATTTCTCCTGGTCCCAATTATTCATCCTATTCGTGGAGTACAGGGAGTATCACATCTAGTATTGTGATCGGATCAGCTGCCAACTACATGGTAACTGTAAGCGATGCCAACGGATGTTTTAATTCCGACGACCTCACATTGGGAATCTACGCGCTTCCAACACCTCAGATTAGCAATGACACCATAGTATGCCCGGGTGAGAGTGTTACTGTCAGTTGCGGTTCGTTCACCTCTTATTCCTGGAGTACGACAGCAACGAGTTCGACCATAAACGTTATGAACCCCGGCGATTATCGAGTAACAGTTACGGACGTCAATGGTTGTAGTGCTGCTTCCGACACAATGACCCTATCCAATTTTGCCCCACCATTGCCAGGCGTGTCAAACGATACAAGTTTTTGTGATGGAGATAGTGTGGTCATATCAGTAGGGACGCATTCAATATACGCCTGGAGCACAGGAGCCACAAGCCAGTCCATTACAGTTTCTACGGCCGGCACCTACACTGTGACCGTAACGGATATGAATGGATGCTTTGAGAGCGATTCGGCTACGATAGGAGTTTTTGCACTTCCGGTGGTCGATCTCGGAAATGACACGACCATTTGCGTAGGAGATACCATTTCTATTTCCGGGGGTTCCTTTGCGACATATACGTGGAGCACGGCGGAAACCACAGAGAACATTTCGGTTTCCGACTCAAACATCTATTGGGTTTCGGTGATTGATCTCAATGGATGCGCCGGTTCCGATACCATGCAAGTGATGCTTGACGGCTGTGGGATAGGATTGGGTGAGCAGGTCCAACGTTCACTTAGGGTTTACCCAAACCCGTTTAGGAGCAATTTGACAATAACCTCCGATAAGGACATTGAGCAAATCTCCTTCTTTGACGCATCCGGAAGACTTGTCTATCGAAGGACAACTTCCGGTAAGGTTGCAAACGTTGAGTCAGACCTTCCAACCGGACTGTACTTCTTGGAAGTGAAAATGAACGGGGAATCGCACCGCATGCCATTGGTGCGCGAATAGCTACTTCAACTTAAATTCAATCTGCATCGAGAGCCTCATGGCCTGGTAGGTGCCTTTGGAAATACCCGGAATCCAGGGGCCGGTGGATTGCATTACCCGGACAGCTTCCTTATTGATGCTTGGCGTGACGCCCTGCAACACCCTAACGTTGCCAATGTCCCCTCTTCTGGAAATCACGTAATCGAGAATGACAACACCTTCGATCTTTTCCTTCTTAGCATCCTTGGGGTATACAAGTCGGGATTTAGTATCGTTCATCAATCCAGGAAATCCTTCAGGGTACATAGGGAAACGAACCAATCCGTTTTTCTTTTGTTCCTTACTGGCCTCTAACACCGGCCGGCAATCGTAGGCCTCGATCATGGCTTTGAAGTGCTCAGTATCTTGTGCGCGGCCTTCGTGGATTGAACATGCAAGGAGCACGGTAAACAATATGAAATAACGTTTCACCATTTAGTGGTTCTTTCAAAGGTATGTAATAGTACCCTGAATTAACTGACCACTTTACGACGGTATCGACAGTTAGTTGTGAATTTGGTCGACAAAGAGTGCCTGTAGTCGATTGGCCTCCTGCTTCAATTTATCCAGAAAGACTGTGTCGGCCTTGGATTTCGGAAGAATATCCTTGTTTTCAAGATAACGTATCAAACGACCATCTTTTGCGAAGTAATAGCGCTTTTCGTCTGCGTTGTCGTTTTCTTTCTTGTAGTAGACAAATCGCAATGCAGATGTCTCGTAGTAAAACTCCCAATGATATTCGGTGAGACTGACCGTTTCGTCCACGTCAACCCTGCGAAGTACTATGCGAGGGTCGCCTTCGCATTCCTCACAGGTTCTCGGGTCATCTTCGTAGAAGAATCGTGTCTTTTTTTTGTAATATCCTGAACCCCTCCAACCGTCACCGGCAGTGTTAACGACCAATTCATCCTTGTAGTAAGAATTGTTGAAGATCCCTTCTGAAACGACTGTATATCCCTTTCTGATGGCAATTATGTCTGATTCCTGTGATTTGGTGGAAAAGGACAAAAGCATTGCCAGCCCAAGAAATACGGGGGGATATTGGAATTTCATGGATGGGGATTACTTTTTCTTTTTGAAGACAGGACCGCTACTGAGGCTTTTCAGGAGTTTTCTCAACCAGTCGTTGTAGAGGGCTATGATCAGAATCCAGGTCATAAACCAGATCACGAACATGTTGACCCAATAAGTATCGTATCGTTTCCCAAAAAATGTCTTGGTAGGAGCAAAGAAGTGAGCCCTCAAATTCGGTGAATCCCGATACACAGGATTATTCTGTTGGATTAACTCACCATCCAATTCGATGACGGCATCTATCTCAAGCTTATTGGTCACCAGATCCCGAAGGCCTTCATTTCTATAATCTTCCTTCAGTTGATGGAATCCGCCTTGCTCTTTAAAAGCCTTGTTGGCCTTGCCAACAGCCACATCCTTTTGGTCGGTGGTGTAATTGTAAACCTTGATGTAGAAATTCTTTAGCCGATCCAGATGATAGTCCACCTCGTCCAGAAGATCGGTGTCGACTGAGCCCATACGAAGGTCGTCCACACGGTCAAATTGGATCTTATTGGTGATGGCGTTTTGTTTGGTAAGTTCGTTTCTCAGCAGTAATAACCCATCTTCAACAAGTTCGTTGTTTTCACCCTTTTCAATACTGTTTTGGAGGAATCCGATCTTGGCTTTGAGTTTCGGGATCCAATAGGTTTTGCGATAGTCTGCCGTAAGTAACTCCTTGTCGTATGCATAGATATGCCGCTCAAAATTGTTGTAGATATACTGTTGAACCGCAAGTGCCTCAAATGCCCATCTGGAAGCCATCATTTCGCCGATGATGGGTACCACGGTCTTGGAACTTATGGTAGGGTTCAGCTTGTCAAACTTCACAATCACACCGCTGAAGATCAACTGAGGTATGATGAGAAATGGAATGAGGATATAAATCGTCACCGCCGAATTGAAGCTAGCCGATATATTGAGCCCAAGGGCGTTGGCAAAGCAAGCCACCGTGAACAAGGCGTACCAATAGTCGAAGGTCAATCCATCGATGCCGAGAATGTTATTGCCTATCAAGACGAAGGTATAGGTCTGGATTGCCGATAGGCAGAACATGATCAAGATCTTCGAAAACAAGTAGGAGCCATTACTCAGATTGAGGAATTTCTCCCTTTTCCGAATCTTTTGATCGCGAATAATCTCCTCCGCACTTACAGTAAGTCCGACAAACAGGGCCACCACCACCGCCATGAAGATGTATGCCGGAATGTTCTCATTTTCGAGGAATACATATTGATCACCCTGATGAACTTCATGGAAGCGAATGAAATAAGCGAGGATCAAGGCTAATACAGGTGATTCCAGCAGGTTGATCATCATGTATTGCCGATTGGTCAGCTTAGATAGTACATCCCTGGTGATGAACACCTTAAATTGTTTGAAGATGTTCGGGATCTGGAATCCGGTCTTTGGCGATTCAGTAGAATCCGGTATTATCTTCTGATTAGGAGCCAGGAGCTCATCATACTTCTCTCGCCACTCATCCGGACTGACCTTGCGCTCGTGTGTGAAATTTCCATATTCATCCACCACCTTGGCTTCGATGATGTTGAAAATCAACTCCGGGTTAACATGTTCCACGACCTCCTCGACATTAGCGTAGTTGGCCTGCCGCTTGAAATAGCTGATGCCGTCAACCGGGTTGCCATTGTAGATGAGGCGACCCCCAATGTCAAGAATGTAGAGTTTGTCAAACATCTTGAAGATGTCGGAACTAGGCTGGTGGATCACCACGAATATGACCTTGCCTTTGAGTGAAAGCTCCTTGAGCAGATCCATGATATTTTCTGAATCCCTGGATGAAAGTCCGGATGTCGGTTCGTCCACAAACAGAACTGGTGGCTCCCGTATCAACTCCAGCGCAATATTCAGTCTCTTGCGCTGGCCACCACTGATGGTCTTGTCCATGGGACTCCCCACCTTCAGATCTTTTGTTTCGAGCAAGCCAAGGTCTCTCAACAGGTTGAGTACCATGTCCTCGATTTCCGCATCCTTTAGCTGGGCGTAACACAGCTTGGTATTGTAGAAGAGGTTTTGGAATACTGTTAGTTCCTCTATCAGAAGGTCATCCTGAGGAACATATCCAATGATACGCTCGATATTGTTTTTGGGATCATGGATGTCGAATCCATTGATGGTAATACGCCCGTATGTGGGGATGTAGTTACCGTTGAGCACATTGAGCAGGGTAGACTTACCAGTACCACTCCCACCCATGATGCCAATGAGGGTACCGTCCTCTTCAGCAAGGTTCATCTTGTGCAGGCCGATGTTCCCTCCCTTAAAGTGATATTCGATCTCCTCGGCCCGGAAGACAATTTTTTCCTTTTCGCTTACCTGGGTAAAGGTGTTGATGATATCGCTGAAATAGATAGGAGTGACCTTCGAGCTGCGGATAGAGGAGCCAACCGTAAGGATGTAGGCTTTCAGCGGGGTGATGATCTGACCATTGAGGTAGAGTTCGTCTTTACCGAAATAACGCAAGGCGTACATGCCCACATTCGCAAAGCGCAAAATGGAGATACTCCCGCTTAAGGTTTTATTGCCCAGGTGCTTGTTTAGCTTTCGATTTCCAGCGTCTTCCTTGCTATTGATCAAGAGTATTTCCGGATGATCCGGAATCTCGAGTGCTTTGTCGCCTTCGAGGAACTTCAGGCAGATATCGTACTCCCATTGAGGAATTTTGAAAGATTCCGAAACGATGTTGAGGAAGTTCAACTCATGTTCCGACAGGTTTTCATCGGCGAGGATGTATTCGATGAGGCGCAGCAGGATGACAATCTTTTGCTTTTGCTGGAGGTCCTGATTGATGGCCCCACACACTTTCAGGACCAATTCGTCACTCACTTCCTCTATGGCTTGCCCTTGTACGTCATCGTCGATGGAAATACCGTGGTAGCGTTTGATGTATTCTTCATACATCTTCACGTACTTCTTGGCTAGTTCCTTATTGAGTTCAGTTTCAAGGTAATACCGAACAACATCTCGGCTTTCCACTGTGATGTCATCCACGTCGGAAGCGAGAGCGAAGAGTTTCATAAGAGCTTTGAGGAGTGCTTCGCTCATAGGTCGATCAAATATAATTAAGCCCCAATAATTGCCAAGCTATTAGTAGCCTTTTTCGGTGCGCTTCATTTGGCGCTGGATGTCCTTCTCTTTCAGGGTTTCCCTTTTGTCGAATTGCTTCTTTCCACGTGCGATCGCGATTTCCACTTTTGCCCATCCCTTGGCATTGATAAAGAGCTTGGTAGGTACTATTGTTAGCCCTACATCCTTCACCTTCTTCTCAATCTTTTTGATCTCCTGTTTATTGAGAAGCAGTTTGCGATCCCTTTTGGGTTCGTGCCCGGCAAATCCTGCATTTTCGTACTCCGCGATGTGCAGGTTTTTGATGAAGACTTCACCGCCATTTACAAAGCAGAAAGAATCGCTGAGGTTTGCTCCTCCTCCGCGAATACTCTTGATCTCACTTCCCGATAATTGTATCCCGGCTATGAATTTATCGAGCAATTCATAATCGTGATGGGCCTTCCGGTTTTTCAGATTTATGGGATCCTCAGACTTAGGCACGACGTATTCTCTGGATGGTTAATACAACTAGAAACATCAGTCCGCAAAATAAGGCCATTGATCCGGAAATAGACGAATCGAAAACAAGCGCGAGCACATAACCACCTACGGATGAGACGGCAGCAAAGAGAAGGGACATGGCGATAAGTGGCCCCATTCGGTTTGTCAGCAGATAAGCCGTTGCTGCCGGAGTAATGAGAAATGCAACGACCAGAATAGCACCTACATTCTCAAATGACACTACAACTGTGAGGGAAACCAGGGCCATCAGCACATAGTTCCAGACACGGGTTTTGATGCCCACGGATTCTGCAAAGTCCGGATCAAATGAGGTTACCATCAATCCCTTATACATCCTGGAAATAAATAATGTTAGGACCAACAACAGGCCGGCACTGATGTAAAAGCTTCTGGGTCCAAGGATGGAGTCTCCCCAAAAAATTACATCCAAAGGCAAATAGGCGATCTCTCCATAGAGTACATGCTCCTGGTCTAAATGAACCTGATCTGCGAACAAAGACACCAGGATCACACCGAGGCTAAAGAGGGCGGTGTAACTCAACCCGATGGCCGCATCCTCGCGGATATTTCTACTACGTTGCAAAAAGTCGATGAGGAGCACCAATACAAATCCCGAAAGTATGCTTGCCGTAAGGATTCCTATCAGGTTCTTATTGCCCAGGATTACGTACGCGAGCACCATACCCGGAAGCACCGAGTGTGACAGTGCGTCGCCAACCATGGCCGTTTTTCTCAAAACCAGAAAACTCCCGATCAGCGTACAGTTAATCGCAACAATGGCCCCTGTTAATATGATCCAAAAAGCGTCCATTATCTAAGCCTTATTTTGGAACCAAGCATCGAAACCATGACAATAGCAAACAATCCTAAAACGATCCAGGGTCCTGTTGGCATGGATGGAGAAACAAAACTGATATAGGACCCAAATACCCCGGAAAATGCACCGAAGATGAGAGCCAGGAAGATAACGCCCTTAAGAGAGTTGCTCCAAAACAAGGCAGCCAGGGTAGGAGCGATGAGTAATGCTGCCATGAGTACTACGCCCACTGACTGAATGCCAATACTTATGGCTAATACTGTCAATGCTGAGAGCAGTCCATTCAAAAAGCGCATCGGAACTCCTATCGATTCTCCAAAACTTCTGTTGAACGCCAGTAGCCTGAATTCCTTGAAGAGCAAAACGAGCACAATGAAGATTACAGCGGATACTACGGCAATACTTTGTACGTCCGCTTCGGTCAGCGAAGCAGCTTTTCCAAAAAGAAATGACTCCAGTCCGGCTTGCTGGGCGCCGTAGTGATGTTGGATGAATGTGAGCAAGACGATGCCGAGTCCAAAAAAGAGGCTGAGTGTGATACCCAGTGCCGCGTCGGATTTGAGCTTGGTTTGGTTGCTGATGTAGTCAACAAGCAATCCCGAGAGGATGCCAAAAACAAAAGCTCCGAGTAAGAGGAAGTATGGATTTTTGACTGGATAGAGCATAAAAGCAATGCAGATTCCGGGTAGAATGGAATGCGAGATTGCATCCCCAAGCAAGGACTTTCGCATGAGTACCATAAAGGCACCTATCGCACCTGAACTGGCCCCAACCAGCAGTGTTCCCAGTACAACGACCCGGACATTAGGGTCTTCAAAGGAGAGAAATCGGGCCAGGTCTTCCATCAGATTTCATCCATTACCTTCATGCTACCCCCGTATGCTGCGATGAGGTTTTCCCTGGTAAAGGCCCGATCGGTTTTACCACAGGTGATCAAGGAAGTATCAAGCATCACGATCGAATCGAAGTATTCCTTCACAGTGGATAAGTCGTGGTGTACGATGATAATCGTTTTGCCTTGGCGCTTCATCTCGAGCATGAGGTCAATCAGCGCTTTTTCCGTGGCCGCATCGACACCGGCAAAGGGTTCATCCATGAGGTAGAGGTCGGCTTGTTGTGCAATCGCACGTGCCAGGAATACGCGTTGCTGCTGACCCCCGGATAACTGTCCGATCTGACGGTTTTTGTATTCGCTCAGCTGAACCTCTTCGATAGCATTGAGAACAATTTGCCGATCCGCCTTCGAGAGTGGACGAAGCAATCGACGCGCTTTGAATCGGCCC
The DNA here is from genome assembly GCA_965267285.1 of Salibacteraceae bacterium. Taxonomy (GTDB): domain Bacteria; phylum Bacteroidota; class Bacteroidia; order Flavobacteriales_G; family Salibacteraceae; genus UBA4419. The sequence continues at coordinate 1,063,738 of OZ253948.1, forward strand.
ATTTCTACCACGTCATAAACGCTTACCGGAAATTCCCAGTCGACAGATTCTCTTTGGGGTACATAGGAAATGCGATCACGAACGGTATTTAGTTTTTCACCATAAACCCTAATACGCCCTGCATCGGATTTTACAAGTCCCATAATTGACTTGAGAAGCGTGCTCTTGCCCGAGCCGTTGGGTCCGATAACGCCAATGATTTCACCGGCATTGAGTTCAAAGCTGACTTGATCCAAGGCTACCTTTTTGCCGTAGGAAACGGTGAGATCTGATATCTGAACGATAGAACTCATCGAAGCGCAGATACGATGGTTTTTACATTCTCCCGAAGCATTCCAGCGTAGGTTCCGGCAGGGCCTCCCACATCGCCCAGGGCATCGCTATAGAGTGTTCCGCCATTCTTTACGTTATACCCTTTCGATCTGCAGCCCTCCATCACCGCATCCATATACTTGGATGGCACGGATGACTCTACAAATACGGCTTTGATCCGACGCTTGACAATGGTATCGACCATATCGGTTACATCCTTGAGGCCAAACTCCGCCGTTGTAGTCACACCCTGCAGGCCGAGTACCTGAATGTTGTAGGCCCGAGAGAAGTAGCCAAAGGCATCGTGCGATGTGATAAGCAGGCGCTGATTCTCGGGTATACTTCCTATTTCTTCTCCAACCCACCGATGAAGGTTGGCGAGTGAATCCAGGTAGGACTGAGTATTTTGGAGGATGGTTGCAGAATCCATTGCCTGATGCCGGATCATTTTTGAAGCGATACCATATACACATTGGGACCAAATGGTGGCATCGAACCAAATATGCGGGTCCACTACATTTTGGTTTTCGAGTTCTATAAGGTTGTTTTTGGTGACTTGATCGGCTATTGCAAGTACAGGTTGAGACCTGCCGAGTTTCGCAAGTACATCGCCCATTTTGCCTTCGAGTTCGAGTCCATTGTAAAGCACAAGGTCAGCAGAGCGCAGTTCGGCAATGTCGCCTTGGGTCGCCTTGTAATAATGTGGATCGATGCCCGGTCCCATCAGTGATACGACCTCGACTTCCCCCTTTCCAATTTGATTGACTGCATCGGCAATCATGGTAGTGGTACATACTACCTTAAATTGGTCATTGCTCTCCTTTTCCGGCGCACTGCAGGACCAGGCAATTAGTGCCATTATACCCAATATCCATCCCCTCATTCTGTCTTACTTTTTGTTACAAACAGGTTATCCGAAACCTTTCTTGATATTTCTATGTTTTGTTTTTTGAGTTTCACTACCAGGGAACCATCCCAGCTCTCATTATCTTCCACCATGACTTCGTGGCCTATAGTCAGGCCTTTGCCTTCCAGAAACTTTAGAAAATCGGTCGAACTATCCAGTACTCCTACGATGGTCGCTTTCTCACCTTTTTTAAGATCGGTGAGTGTCATTTTCTCCCTCTTCGGGAGTTTTCCATTCCGATCGGGAATGGGATCCCCATGAGGATCGTATTGGGGATTGTCCAGAAAGTCGTCCAGTCGATCGATGAGTTCATTGGAGGTAAGGTGTTCCAGCTCCTCCGCCATTTCATGCACTTCATCCCAGGAGAATTTCAACTTCTCCAGAAGGAATACTTCCCATAACCTGTGCTTACGCAGGATGAGCAAGGCCTCCTTAAGACCTCTATTGGTAAGCTTGGCACCATTGTATCTTCTGTATTCGATCCACTGGATATCGGCAAGCCTCTTGAGCATATCGGTGGTGGAGGAGGCCTTGGTGTCCATGCGCTCCGCTATAGCATTGGTGCTGATGAAATCATCCCTGCCTCCGAGGTGGTAAATCGCCTTCAAATAATTCTCTACAGACTGTGACGCCATAGCGCTGCAAAGATAATATTTAGATGAGTCTAAAAATAATTTTAGCCTTTAGTTAAAAAAATATTTGAGATTTTTCACAAATAGATGTAAATACAATAGATGTATATACATATATTTGTCTCATGAAACTCGAAGACGAGATCAAACAAGCGAAATTCAAGAGTGAAAAAGAGAAGGCATTGATCAATCTCCTCTTCACTTACAACTGGATGACACTAAAGAACGCCCGGGTGATGAAACCCTTTGACTTGAGCATGCAGCAGTTCAATGTACTGCGCATCCTACGGGGACAAAAGGGAAAGCCTGCTTCAGTAAAATTAATTGCTGAACGGATGCTGGACAAATCCTCCAATGTTTCAAGGCTCATTGATAAGCTGTACGATAAAAAGCTTGTGGAAAGACAGTATTGCGAGCACGATCGACGTCAAGTAGACATCCTTATAACCAAAAAAGGGCTGGACCACATTGAGGCCGCCTCTAAGGCTGGTGATGAGGTGACCCAAAAGCTAAACCTATCTGATTCGGACGCAAAACACCTCAACAGGATATTCGATCAGATGCGAGAAGAATAATCAATAATTAACAATCAATCATCAAAATCAATCAACCATGAAAACAATTAGTCTAGCAATTGCAGCCATTTTGATCTCAGCAACCGGAATGGCACAATCGTTCAATGTAGATGCTACTGCCAGCAAGGTGAAATGGGAAGCGGGTAAGGTCACCGGCGACCATTGGGGTCAAGTGAGCATCAAGCAGGGAAATCTTCAATTCGAAGGTGGAAAACTGGTATCCGGCAATTTCACTATGGATATGAATACTATTACTGTAGATGACCTGCAGGGCGAGTGGGGTGACAAACTAAAAGGGCACCTCGAATCTCCCGATTTTTTCAGTGTTGCAAAGAACCCTACTGCAAATATGAAGATCACCAAAGCCAAGGCATTGGGCAACGATCAATATGAAGTGAAGGCGGACTTGACCATCAAAGGCATTACCAAGCCCGTGGTGTTTAAAGCCAATGTTTCAAACAACGGCAAGGTGCTTAATGCTTCTTCCGATATCACCATCGATCGCACAGACTATGACATCCGCTATGGATCCGGAAGTTTCTTTGACGGACTTGGAGACAAAATGATCTACGACGAGTTCAAACTCAAGGTAAGACTCAACGGAAAGGTCAAAGCCTAAAACAATTTCCGGGTTGAACCGTTAAAATACTCAGAGGTTATTCAACCAACCATACCTGTTAGAAAGCCCCTCCTGTACTGCGCACAGGGGGGCTTTTCTTTTTTGGGCTAATGTTTAAATTAGCCGAAATGCACTGGCGTCTGATCATTTACCTTTCAACAATTGGCATAGCCATGGGAATGATGGCTGTCCTTGGGTGGACAAGCGACATCGAACCACTTTTGTGGCTGGCCGCCATGGTATTCTCCGTAGTCTTGCTCAAGAAAAAAGTGGAAACACACAGCCTTGCCAATGGTATTGCCTTGGGGTTGGCCTGGGGGGTGAGCACTGGCCTGGTCCTGTTTCTTTTTTTCGGTTCCTACCTGGACAACAATCCGGAATTCGTTAGCAGCTATACCGAGCTGTCCAAATACATCAACCCAAGGATCTTTGTCCTGATTTCCAGCTTAACCGCGGGATTGGTGAGCGGTTTGCTAATGGGCGTAGCACTTTTGATCTGGAAAAGGGTAGGTTAGAAGGTCACGTCGAAGGTGAGTTCTTCTTGTCCTCGTTTTACTACTACTTTCACAGTTTGACCGGATTCAAACTTGCTGAGGGCTTTCATATAGCCCATCATGTTTTCTACTTCCAAGCCTCCCATCCTGATGACGATGTCCCCATCAACAATTCCAGCTTTGGATGCCGGCCTGTCGTCTTTCACTCCATCGATACGCATTCCTTTGTCGTCATACAAGTAGTCCGGAATGACACCTAGCGTGACCTTAAACCTGGGAGTTTCCTTTGATTCATCTTTGGTCTTGACAAACTCTAATTTACCATCGTCGTCCAAGGCCTTGATAAGATCGAGAATAAGAACATGGATGTCACGCAAGCCCTCGTAGTTGAGCAATTCGACATCATCAGAAGGTTTGTGATAGTGCTTGTGCTGGCCTGTGAAAAACTGAAGGACGGGAATATTCTTTAAGTAGAAGCTCGTATGATCTGAAGGCCCGACGCCGCTCTTAGAAAATACGAGATCAAATTTGTCTTTGTTCAGGTCGTTCAACGTTGATTCCCAAATGGGTGATGTGCCTGAACCATTGATTGCAAGCTTTCTTTCCTCATTGAGCATTCCAACCATGTCCATATTGATCATATAATTGATGCTTTCCAGGGGAATTGTGGGATTCTTGGTAAAGTAGTTTGAACCCCACAGTCCTTTTTCCTCACCGGAAAAAGCGATGAACAGGTAGTTGTTGTTTTTAGGCCCTTCCTTGAGCGCGTTCGCCAATTCCATCAATACAGAAGTCCCACTTGCGTTATCGTCTGCGCCGTTGTGAATGGCTTTCTCTTTGGGGCTCAATGATCCGCTCCCACCATATCCTAGGTGATCATAATGAGCTCCAATAACAATTGTTTGTCCAGCACCATGATCAATAAATCCTATGACGTTCCTTCCGGTAATGACCACCATCTCACTGCTATCCACGTTGACTTCGTGGGGATTGGCTCCGACAGGCAGGGATCGCCTTGAGAAGAACTGGTAGAATCCGCTATCGCCTTTGGGTCTTATCCCGTACTGCTCAAACTGTGAAACGATGTATTCCGCAGCTTTTGCTTCGCCGGCGGTTCCCGTTTCGCGACCCTCCATATCGTCATGCGCCAAAACAGCAACATGTTTTTTCAGGGCCTTGATTTGAGATTGTCCGAAACCAGTAATTGCGAGTAAAACGGAGGCGAGAATAAGGGCGGTTTTCTGCATGACGAAAATTTGCGCAAATCTAATCTTTACATCACTCAGGAAGCCATTATTCGTACTTTCGCGGCCTAAATTATTTTGATGAGGAGGCTGCTTTTATACCTTCTGCCGATAGCCTTGGTTGGGTGCGGCGGAGAGCAAACGAAAGAAGACGGATATTCCGGAGAAACCGAGAAGAAGGATGTGTTGATTTATCCGGGCGAAACTCACTTCAAATCCCTTAGGATGCTTACCAGTGGAGGTGACAATGCCGAGGCATATTGGAGCTTTGATGACCGGGAACTGGTATTTCAGGTCACCAATGCTAAATGGGGAGACGGGTGCGACCAGATATATCGTTTTAATTGGAAGGCGGATACCATCCTCGAAAAAAGGCCACAACTAATCAGTACGGGATTTGGCCGTACTACTTGTTCTTATTTTCTCCCTGGTGACACTACGATTGTATACGCTTCTACACACGAGGCGGATTCTGCATGCCCTCCAACGCCGGAGAGAAATGGCGGGAAATATGTATGGCCAATCTATGAGAGCTTTGACATTTATACAGCCGACCTTGAAGGAAACCTTCTCACAAAAATGACTGATACTCCCGGATACGATGCAGAAGCAACCGTTTCTCCGAAGGGAGACAAAATTGTCTTCACTTCCATGAGGACCGGGGATTTGGAACTGTTTACGATGAATATTGATGGCACTGAGGTAACCCAGGTAACCGATGCTTTGGGTTATGATGGTGGAGCATTTTTTTCACCGGATGGTACTAAGTTGATCTTCAGGGCTTCCAGACCTCAAACAGAAGAAGACATTAAGGAATACAAGGATCTTTTAAGTCAAGGACTGGTTCAGCCAACCGAGATGGAATTGTTTGTCTGCAATGTCGATGGAAGCGAATTGAGGCAGGTCACCAAACTCGGTAAAGCCAACTGGTGTCCTTTCTTTCACCCGTCAGGCGAGAAAGTGATCTTCAGCAGCAACCACGAAACAGAGCGGGGGTTTCCATTTAACCTCTATATGATCAACCTGGATGGTACAGGACTCGAGAAGGTGACCCAGGATGGGACCTTTGATGCCTTTCCGGTGTTCAGCAACGGCGGCCAATATTTGGTGTTTAGTTCAAATCGCAACAACGGAGGCACAAGGGAAACCAACCTCTTCGTTGCAGAGTGGAAGGACTGATGTTTGAAGGACTAAAAAAGAGATGGGGACTGAAATCAGCTACGCAGGTTGTGCTGGTTCTCATTGTATTCTCATTCACCGGATTTACGGTCCTATTCATTAAGAAGCCAATATTCGATTTCCTTGGTATTTCCCATCAAACCGGTTGGCTTTACACCGTCTTGTATCTGCTTGCTATTCTACCGATGTACCAGGTATTATTGCTCGGATACGGCTTTATATTCGGTCAGTTCAAATTCTTCTGGGAATATGAAAAGAAATTCTTCAGGAGGATTTTTGGGAGAAAGAAATCAGGGAGCTAATCTCTTCTTAACCAATTCATAGCCCAAAAGGGCAGAGGGGATATACACGAGAACGTCGGCAATCCAGAACCATACAGGGTGCCCATCCAGCATGATCAGGTTGATGACTCCCCCCAGCATGACAATACTTCCCACAAATATCGCCAGAATAGAAGACCTTTTTTGACCGATCATGGTGGCCACGATCGAGCCGCAGAAAGTACCAACGGCATGAGCCAATACCAGAATTGCAAATGCCATGTTTGGCATGTTTGAGATCATTTCCTCATAAGTGTCGATGTCGTCCGGACGTGGATAGAGAAGATCGTTGATATTCTCAAAAAGGGCAACTCCAATCAGACAGACGAACAACCCGGCGATGACCGCACCTACATTTCTCCACATAATGCTCCTTCAAATTTAATCATCGCCATTCATAGTACCCAAAGCTGTATTCTCACCCCTGGTAATATCTGCAGCACCTACTACCAGGCTATCCTCCAGGATTGCTACTGCATCTACCAACCCCAATACCGAAGCTATATCGAGCTTATGTCCCTTTGCTGTGAGGACCTCAATTATGTCTTGGGTGACCAGGCGCTCTTCCAAAAAGATCTTGTTCGGAAGGCACTGGTGGTGAAACCTCGCCGCGTCAATCGCTTGCTGCGGGCCCATCTCAAAGTAGATCCTGTTCATCATACACTGAAAAACAGCAGTTATGATCTTAGCGCCACCAGGAGACCCCAGGGCGAATACTGGCCGGTTGTCTTTCAAAACAATCGTTGGGGTCATGGAGCTCAACATTCTCTTTTTGGGTTCGATTATGTTGGCTTCGCTTCCGATCAGCCCATACTGATTAGCATAACCAATCTTGGAGGTGAAGTCGTCCATTTCGTTGTTCAGGAAAAAACCCGCATCCGGAACGAAGACCTTGGACCCAAAGTTGCCGTTGAGTGTTGTGGTGATGGCCACCACGTTACCATATTCATCCGCAACTGTATAGTGTGTTGTCTCAGTGCTTTCGGGATTTTCTACGATAGATTTAGAAACAAGAAGGGAAGGGGAGGCGGAGTCTGATTGAATATCCGACATGCGGTCCTGCAGGTATGATTTGGAAATTAGTTTTTGGGTCGGAACCTTCACGAAATCGGCATCTCCCGGGTAATAGGCACGGTCGGCATATATCCTTCGTTCAATCTCAACCAATCGATGAATGTATTCCGGGCTGTTGTGCTCAAGGGTGTCCAAACCGAGCATCAATGCCGATTTCCACAATTGAATCAAGGCAAGTCCTCCGCTAGACGGCATATCCATGGAGACGATGCGAACGTTGTCAATTTCATCCCTTATGGTTTCTCGCCAAACGGGTTTGTAGCGTTTTAAGTCTGACAATGACAGTATTCCATCTGTATCCCAAACCCGGTTAACCATGGCTTTTGCTGCTGCTCCCCTGTAGAACGCATCCTTGCCATGGGCTCCAATGGCCCTGAGGGTGGCGGCCAGTTTTCTTTGAACAAACAGTTCTCCTTTATGCCACCTTTTTGACGCAATGAAGATCGTATCCGGATTATTGTCGAGAAATGCCTGCCTAAACTTGTTGAGCATCATGGCATTCTTCCTGGTAAGCAGATAGCCATTCTCTGCCAGTTCCACTGCAGGAGCGAGTATGTCCTGCCATGGCAATGTTCCGTACTTTTTGTGTAGCATTTCGATACCGGCCACACTACCAGGTACGCCTACGGACAAGCCTCCAAGCACACTAGCCCTTGTTGGATTTCCCAAGCTGTCGAGAAACATATCTCGGTGGGCATCCGATGGGGCTGTCTCCCGGAAATCCAGGCTCCCATAGGCACCATTTTCCAGGTAGAACACTGCAAACCCGCCTCCTCCAATATTCCCGGCCTGAGGGTATACCACCGCAAGCGCGAAATGCACAGCCGCAGCAGCGTCGAAGGCGTTTCCACCTCTTAACAGGATTTGCTGTCCAACTTCCGAAGCGATGGGATGTGCGCTAGACACCATGCCCTGATTCCAGATCTTCCTTGATTCATGCTCGGAACAAGCGATGAGAACAAGCAACACTAAGGAGATACAACGCATCTGCGATGATACAAATTAGCCTTCTACTTCGAGGTGATTTCGGTCATATCCTGCAAGAGCTGCCATTGCCCTGAGGTGGTAAAAACGAATGAGAGTTCCGATTCGTAGATCATACTTTCAGTGGATGCCCGTAGGGTAGCAAATGCCTTTTGGCCTTCTACGCGCACATTGGATAATCTATAGTTCTGAGGTATTTCGGAGATGAGCTCGGGCCCCATTTTGGCGAGCAGGCTGTCCCTGACTACCACATTCAATTCCGGGGCTCCCATTATTCTTACCACAACACGGAAATCACGGTGTAAGACAGGCTCCATCAGTTTACGGTCCTGCTTCATACAGGCCTTCATGTAATTGTCTCCAAGGGCCGTGACAACCTCGCCCGGATCTTGTGTAGTTTCCCTCACAGGTTGGCTGCAGGCCAGCAATAAAAAAAGTGCCATGAATACCAAAGTACGCATGACACAAAGTTAAGGTAGTGCGCTTACTTCAATTTCTTGTCGAAGTATTCCCCCATACGCCTGGTCATTGCCCTTGCTATGATATCAAATCCTTCAAACGACACTTCATCACTGTTCTCAATCTTCTTGCTCTTCTTCATGATCGGTTCTCCGATCGTGATTCTTGTCCCACAATACCATTGCCCTTCGTAGTAATTGAACTTCTTCTTTTTGCCTTCTTCGAGTTTTACAGGGTTAGGACCGAACATCGACATGTTTAGATTTTGAAGCAGGATGCGGTCGTTCTTAGGGACATAAACCGTAGCATAAATAACTACAACTGCATCCAGGCCAAGCTTCTTGGCAAATTGGCCCAGAGAGTTGGACATCTTTCCATCCTTGCTCATAACGTGAAGCTGAGCATCGGCAATTTGAGGTTTGTAGACGCTCACAAGACCACTTCTGGAATAGTTTCCAAAAGGCTCCGCATCTACATCACATACTATGTATCCTTCAGGATATCCATAGATCGCATCGTGATTTCCACCTCCGATCTTACCAAGCCAGTCCGAGAGTTTGTTGTGCTCAACCTTAAAATCGCTGTAAGTCTTTTTCTTCTCATCGGAATCTAGGAATTCCTCTGGATAGAGAAGGTCTATTCCGAGTTTCTTATACTCCTCTTTTAACGCATCGTAAGTAGAAGCATAAAGGCCGACAGCAATATTTCCGCAGGCTGCTCCGGTGCTCTTCTTTTTGACCTTGATCGTGGTAGTCTTGGTGGTATAGTAGTAGCCTGTATTGGTTCTTGTGGTTTTGATCGTACGGGTAAACCCCGGATCAAAGGCGTAGATGGAAACCAGGCCTACTTTCTTAGGGACTTTGCCCATCACCGTCATATTTGCACTGTATCCGGTTCCGTTCTTATACTTCCGTCCTTCCAAAGGAAAGTCCAGCTTCACTTTTCCCTGAACCTTGTCTACGCTTTTTGCAAAGTCCGGGATAGCGGATTGTGTTAATCCAATTTGGACAAAGTAGAGAATACTTAAAAGGGTAGCTATTGGTCTCATCACATTGATTTTTAGGGAAGTAAAGGTGAAACTTCGCATTGGCAATGTCAATGAGTTTGATCGCGTGTTTTGACTACAGTCAATACCGTAGAAAACCTCTAGACTATGCGAATCCCCAATTGCTTTCGCTTTTTTGTAAAAGCCTTGTGAATGCTTTGTCTTACGGATGAATTCCCAATAATGGCTCGTCCATCAATCTCCACCACAGGTGTCAGTTCACCCATGGTTCCCGTGGCAAAGACGTCATCGGCTGCCTTGTAATCCTCCGGAGTCATATCACTCTCTGCAACCGGGATGTCCAGTTCTTCTGCAATTTCTATCACCAGCCCCCTTGTGATACCAGCAAGGCAGTTTCTGGGATATGGTGTGAATAGCGCCCCGTCTTTTACCATGAATAGGTTAGTATCGTTCAACTCGGATACATACCCTTGCTCATCCAACATTAACCCTGCGTCGACCCCTGCTTTGTTGGCCTCGATCTTAGCCAGGATATTGTTGAGCAAATTGTTGTGATGGATTTTGGAATCCAGGAACATCGGACTGTTTCTTCTTGTTTGAGTGGTAATCACCTTGATGCCCGAATCATTGTCATACACCAGGGCTTTCCATTCAGCCAACACAATGAGCGTACACCCATTCTGATTGAGTCTTGGGTCCATGCCAGATGTCACCTTGGTACCCCGAGTCAGTGATAGACGTACATGAGCCTCGTCGTACATGCCATTAGCCTTAAGTGTTTCGAATACAGCTTTTGTTATGAACTCCCTTGAGGGTACACCTTCAAACGCCAACGATGCAGCGCTTTCGTACAATCGATCCAGATGCCGGTCCAGAACAAACACTTGCCCATCGTACACCCGCAGGCCTTCCCACACCGAATCGCCTCCCTGAACAACACTGTCAAACACGGAAACGTGTGCCTCGTTGCGATGATAGAGCCGATCACCCACCCATACTTGAATGTCAGCGTTTCTGGGATTGTACGTTTGGAGCATAGGCTAGATCTCAAATTGTTTTAGGAATTGGTAGTGAGGCATGGCATCTTCAAGCAATCCTGTCAGATGATCAGGAAAGGGATTCTTGCTGAAAGAGGATTGAAATCCCGTGGATTTGTGTACGTTGGCGTACCAGTATTTAGCCCACCTACCATCTTCGGGGATAGGCCCCGCTTCCCAATTCAACATTGCTTCTTCAAATTGAATGCCCAGGTGACGGCAAAGGATTTCCAATTTGCGTTTGGGGTCAGGCAATACGCTATTTGAATCCAATACAACAATCTTCTCTCCGCGGCCTGTGAGCCATTGTGCTACCTCGGCTTGCATGGCCAACCCGATATCCCTCAGAGTAGGGTTGGGTAAGATCTTGGAGATGGAAGCAATCATTTGGCGTGGCTCTCTCACGAGAAAAAAATTGGTACAACGCTCAAAGAAGGACCAATCCAAACCGATACAATGATGCCCCATGTTCTTCAGAAAGACATGGCCACGGCTTGACCTTTCAAGAATGTCAGCCTCGACCTTTTTCTGATCAATGCTCATAGTATCGAGGATCTCCTGCCTTCCTGGATGGTCTACGCCGGTTTGGTGAAGGTAATGGGCGTAGTAGGGTTCATCGATAACCTGCATGTCATCCCTCTGGGCAAAGGAATACATCAGGGCGGTGGAAATATTCCTCGGTCCGGAAATCAGATTAATGATCATCCGATTTGGATTTTGGTTTGATCACCAACCGGAGACTCTGGTCGTATGTTAGATACTTCCATGCCCAGTTGATAAATATGATCACACGGTTTTTCACCCCGACGATGGAGTAGAGGTGGACAAACATCCAGATGAACCAGGCAAAGAATCCACCAAACCTGGCGTACGGAAGATCGCATACGGCGAGGTTTCTACCGATCGTTGCCATTGAACCCTTGTCCTTGTACACAAAAGCCTTTTGGGGTTGGTCTTTTTCCTTTCGCTTCAGGTTCGCAGCCAAGGTCCGAGCCTGCTGGATGGCAGGCTGGCAAACTTGTGGGTGGCCTTTTTCCCAACCCGGGCTATGCATGATGGCCTGATCTCCCAGCACATATAGTCCCTCCATTACTTCGTTATGATCATCGACCATTACACGACCGTTGGACTCAATTTTATCCTCAGGTATACCATCGAGTAGGTTTGGTTTGACGCCAGCCGCCCAGATCAAGTTGTTTGAATGTAGACTTTCACCATGCTGGGTTGTGATTGTCAATCCATCGTAGTCGGTAACAAAGGTGTTGAGTTTCACATTCACACCTAGCTTTTGCAGATAAGCCAGGGATTTTTGCTGGGCTGTTTCCGACATGCTTTTCAGCAGTGCATCCGATCCTTCCAGTAAGGTGATGGACATGCGATTGAAGTCAAGCTCGGGGTAGTCCTTAGGAAGTATGGTCGACTTCATCTCTGCGATGGCACCGGCTAGTTCCACACCGGTGGGTCCTCCTCCTACGACTACGAGATTGAGGTAGCCTTCCTGCATTTTCGAGTCAGTTTCATTTAAAGCCTTTTCGTAGTTCTGCAGAATGGTATTCCTCAGAGCCAGGGCCTCGGAGATGCTTTTCATTGGCAAGGAATGGTCTTCCAGCCGCTTGTTACCAAAGTAATTGGTGGTCGCACCCATGGCGAGCACTATGTAATCATAGTCGATGGTGCCGATAGAGGTCGTCAGCTGCTTTTTCGAGTGGTCGAAATACAGTGCGTCGGCCATTCTGAAATGTACGTTGGCCTTGTTTTGAAAATACTTTCGAAAAGGAAACGAAATTGAACTGGGTTCAAGCCCTGCCGTGGCTACTTGATAGAACAGTGGTTGAAACTGGTGGTAATTGTTTCGGTCGATCAATACCGTCTGAAACATGCGATTGTCCAGTCGCATGACCAATTCCATTCCGGCGAATCCTCCACCTACGATCACCACTCGCTTGAGGTCGGTTTCCGGGATGTGCTGTACCTGGCTCACGAAACGCTAAAATAGCGTTTCATCGGTTCGATGTAGTGCTCGTGCCAACCATCGTAGTATTGCTGGTGCTGGCCTTCCGGAATATGGGTATGTGTGAGCTCTACTCTTACCCCGCCATCGATATTTTCCATAGTCAGTTCGAGCATCGAATCCGGACTTCCTTCGGGAAATTCGGTTGTTCTCCAGGATTGAAGGATGCGCTTGGGATACTCCAAACTGAGATTCACCCCTTGGATGTATGCATCCCAAGCAGTGTAGATTCCGCCGATATTCTTGTCTATATCCGCTTCACCCCCGGTAAAGGCAGAATGGCGTGACCCGTCCAACCATGCCTGATAAAGATCTTCGGCGGTAGTTTCCAATTCGAAGACAATCGTAAAGTCGTTTTCTACGGCAGCCATCTCATCCAAATTTCTGCAAACTAAGCGGTAATTGCAAACACTGGATTCGAAAAGGGTAAATGCTTAGATTCGCTCCTCACCAATTTTTTGTCCATGAAGAAGTTAGTCGTTCTCGCTCTGTTGTTTACCAGTATTTTCAGGCTGTATGCCAAGGAAGGCATGTGGATCCCGATGCTGATCAAGAGCCTGAATGAGGCTGACATGCAGAGTCTTGGATTTAAACTCACAGCCGAGGATGTTTACTCCTTCAACAAATCCAGTCTCAAGGATGGTGTGGTGCATTTCGGAGGAGGGTGTACTTCGGAATTGATTTCAGGAGAGGGCTTGCTGCTTACCAATCATCACTGCGGATATGGGCGAATCCAAGCCCACTCATCGGTAGAGAATAACTATCTGAAGGACGGGTTTTGGGCAATGTCAAAAAAGGAAGAGCTGCCCAATAGGGGGCTTACGGCAACACTTATAGTGCGCATGGAGGATGTTACCGACCAGGTTTTGGAAGGAACAAGTGAGAATATGCCGGTGCTGTCAAAGAGAAAAATGATAGCCGGGAATATCCAAAAGGTAGGAAAAGCTGCAGTGAAGGGAACACATTATGGATTCATTATTCGCCCATTCTATTATGGCAACAAATACTACATGTTCCTCACCGAAACCTTCCGAGATATCAGATTGGTTGGAGCCCCTCCTTCCTCAATTGGCAAGTTTGGATTCGACACGGACAACTGGGTGTGGCCGAGGCATACAGGGGATTTTTCGCTTTTCCGGATATATGCCGGCAAGGACAACAAGCCCGCAGATTATTCTGAAGACAATGTCCCTTACAAACCGAAACACTTTTTTCCGATCAACACCGGTGGACTGAACGAAGGCGACTTTACGATGGTATATGGTTTTCCCGGAAGAACTCAAGAATATCTCACCAGTCACGCTGTTGAGTACATTATGACCAAGCAAGATCCAGGGCGTGTGAAAATGCGTGATGCCAGCCTGAGTGTGATCAATGCTGCTATGGCCGGTAGTGAGCAACTCAATATCCAGTATGCTGCCAAGCAATCCCGTATTAGCAATGCGTGGAAAAAGTGGAAGGGTGAGCTCAAGGGCCTGAGGAGGTTGGATGCTATCAACAAGAAGAAGGCATTGGAGGCTCGGTTTCAGAGCGCCGTTGATTCGAAAGAGGAGTTTGAAAAGTACAGAGGAATATTGGGGGCCTTCGACGAGACCTATGCACAGATGCGGCCATATGAGTTTTCGAGAGACTACTTCATTGAAATCTTCTACTACGGTCCTGAGGTGATTCGCTTTGCCGATGGATTCAATAAACTCTTGCTCATGATCGATGAGAAAAAGGGTGACTCCCTGATCAATCCGGAGATCGAAAAACTCAGAAAACGGAATGCTGGGTTTTTCAAGAATTACAACGTGGAAGTGGATAAGAAAATGATGAAGAAAATGCTTCCTATATACTTCAGCGAAATGGACGCGTCGCAGGTTCCGTCTGTCAAGAAGGAGATAGACGAAAACTTTGGTGGGGATGTAAATAAGTATGTCGACAACCTGTTTAAGAAAAGTATCCTGACCAACAAAGTGGCTGCCGATGCCTTCCTGGCCAAACCAAAGACCGCCAAACTCAAGAAAGACCCGGCATTCAAGCTTTGCCTGTCACTTGTGCACAAATACTTCGACGACGTGAAGCCTACACATTCGATGCTCGCTGCGAAACTTGATAGTCTGTATTCCGTTTATATGCCTGCGCTTATGGAAGTTCTTCCCAACGAAAGAGTTTATTTTCCTGATGCCAATAGCACCCTCAGGATTAGTTATGGCAAGGTAGAAGGATACATCGGAGCCGATGCCGTGGAATACAAGCACTATACAACGTTGAGCGGAGTGGTGGAGAAATATGTCGAGGACGACTATGAATTTGATTTGCCGGACAAATTGATTGAGCTATATCGCAAAAAGGACTACGGTCGTTATGCGCGCGACGGTGAAATGCGTGTCTGCTTCCTGGCATCAAATCACACCACAGGTGGTAATTCCGGAAGTCCAGCACTTGATGCAAATGGCAATTTGATTGGATTGAATTTCGACAGGGTTTGGGAAGGAACCATGTCTGATGTTATGTTTGATCCTGAAAAGTGCCGAAACATCATGGTGGACGTCAATTATGTTTTATTCATAATTGACAAATTCGCTGGAGCCGGACACCTGATTGATGAAATGACCCTGATAGATTAATACTGCAATGATTAAGTACGACCCACACTCCTGGATTAAACTACTCACGCATTCTTACAGTCGCGAGATTTATAAGCAATTATGGCCCGCCATGACAGTTCTGGCCATCTACACTCTTGGCCTCACCTGGGCCATAGAATACTTTAAGATAGACCTGTATCATACCATGGCTATCCATTCACTTCTGGGGATCGTACTCGGTTTGTTTCTGGTCTTTCGGACAAATGGTGCCTACGATCGCTGGTGGGAAGGACGTAAACTCTGGGGTGCATTGGTTAACACATGTAGAAATTTTGCGCTTAAAATGCACAACGCACTTCCTGAGAACAAGGAGGACAAAGAACTGTTTTGGAAACTCTATTCGAACTTCGTTTTTGCTATGAAAGAACACCTTAGAGACGGGGTGAAAATGGAGGAGATGGAAGAGATCGATGAGCGATTTCGTCAGGGAATGGAGAAAAGGGTACACAAACCCAATTACATCGTGGATCGAATCTATGAGCGTCTGAATGAATTGTACAAGAAAGGCGAAATCACGGGACACCAACTGTTCATCATCGACGCTGAGATTCGCGAACTTCTGGATATTCTGGGAGGATGTGAGAGGATTAAGAATACCCCAATACCATATTCGTACAACATGTTCCTCAAAAAATTCATCTTCCTGTTTACCGTAACTGTTCCGCTGGCCATCGTTTCCATTTTCCACTATTGGACCGTGGTCGTGGTGCTATTCCTGTTCTACATACTTGCGAGTACGGAACTTATTGCTGAGGAAATCGAAGATCCATTCGGTACCGATGCCAATGACCTCCCAACAGATAATCTATCTGCTAAGATCAAGGATAATATCAAGGAGATTCTCCTGGACGAAAGAAGGTGAGCACTGAGTTAGACAAGCTACCTAAGTCATTTCAATACATCATTCATGAGCTTTCAGAAAGAAAGCGCTTTACACCTGCCGAAATCCGTCAGGTGATCCTCAACGGTCGTGTCGCGGAGGAGGATGTATTGCTTTGGAGGGATGAGCAACATTCGCCCGAAGATTCATATGGCCGACAAATAATCTATGCCAAAGGGCATTTTGAGTTGATGTCTGTTACTTGGTGTCCTGGGGATTTTTCAGCCATACACGACCATGGTGACACCTCGTGGGGAGCTGTATTATGCTTTGGTGATCTGGAGCATGCCACCTACAGACTGGATGGCCAAATACTCCGGACGAACGCCAGAAATATTCAAAGGAAAAATACCATCGCACTTGTAGGTAATGACCTCATCCACCAGATGGGAAACCACGGAAATGAAACAGTCCAGTCCTTCCATGTTTACGGGAACCCGGATTCCAAAGATGGTGATATCACTGGCGGTTCGAGAATCTATAATCTTGCGGACGGGCGTTTTCAAGTTTCTGCACTGGGCTCGTTTTATGCAAACCCTCCGGAACGAATTCTGGAAGAGACCCATGGGCTCCGGGGTGATTTGTGCGCAGTCATAAGGGACGAAGTTGAGAAGCTGAGAAGGATGGAACAAATGGGTGCGGAAGAGGAGGTGAAAAATGCAATACTCCAAAAGTGTTTTGAACTTCTTCGAGGTGAGCAAATCATCGCGGAAGGCAGATCGATGGTGGATGAGAAGCATCAATTCCGAGACAAACAAAGGTGGGACAACCTGCACATGGAATTGAAGGTCCTGGCCAGGCAAGAAGCGGAGGAAGGAATGGATGACGACTCATTCGGATCTTATGCTGCCTACTATGATCAGGTGGTATGTCAACCCTGCTTGAATAATTTCATGAAGGCCTATATCCAATTCTTCCAAGAGCAGACCAAGGCCCTTCAACCGAATGCCAGATTGATTTCCCTTGGATGTGGAACCGGAATGGTTGAGGAATATATTAAGCAGACATATAGCGTTCAGGACATACGAGGAGTGGACCTTTCGGAGTCGATGGTTGAAGTAGCCTCAACCAGAATTGATGCTTCCGTGGCTGACCTAAGTCTCGAATTGAAGTGGGAAGAAAAGGGAGATGTGGCATTTTCGGGATTGAACGTTTTTCAATACCTGTCCGGAGATGATTTTGAGGTGGCCATTCGCAATGCGAGGTCTTGCCTGAAAGAGGATGGATTCTTTTTTGGTGACTTTGTCACTCCTGATCACATTAGGGCGTATCCCAATTTTTTTGCTGCGGAGGAGCAGGGGTTCTATTCTTTTCGTACTCCCGAAATTGTTGAGAGGGATGGCTTCTATTACCAGGAAAGCGACTTGATCAATTTGATGATGGGGGAAGACCGCTTCTGGATAAGTCACGAAGGCAAACACCGAAGGTACTTGCCCACCATTGATGAGGTTCGATCGCTATTTGCTTCCTATTTCACCAGTTTAGCCTTGTATGATGCTCATAGTTTGAAGCAAGTTGCCGAGGGCGACACAACGACTGAATCCACGCGTTATATCGTCATTGCGAAAGCTTAAGAACGCTTCGCAATCCGAATGTGCTCCAAATGATGTCTGCCATGCCAGCTATACAAGGCAGTCGTTTGGTGCAGGTTGTAGTCGACCTTGGACTCAGGATGGTAATAGGTTTTCTCAAAATCCGCATCACTCATACTGTCTAGCAATTGAGACCAACGCATGTGCAAGCCTTCGAGAAGTATCAGTGAACTTTGGAGAGGTGCCGAAGACGCATCACCCAGCTCGGCCCAACGCGCTTCTAAATAGGGTCGAATGGTCGGATGATCCTCAGTGAGTGCGAGTCGATATCTGCCTTGGCTGTTCAAATGGCTATCGGCACAATGGTGTACCAACTGGCGGATATTCCAGCCTTTCGGCCTGTATTGCTTTTGAAGATCCGCATCTTCGAGCCCCTCAACCTCTCCGCGAATTAGGGATGGAAACTCCCTAATGTCCTGAATCCATGCGGCCCGTTCTTGAGCATCAAAATCTTTTGGTTTGTGATACCTCCCAATCGGATACCTCAATTGTTCCAGTTCTTCGTCTGTCATAGTTCCTTGGCTCGTTTGTTTAGTTCTTCTTTATCAACGTCCTCAAAGTGCGTGGCCAGCCACCATGTATTGCCCTCCAGATCTACTATTCCAGACTGTCTGTCACCGTAGAATTGATCTCCGGGAGGCATGATTTCCGTACACCCATATTTCAATGCAGTTGCATGTGTTTTATCTACATCTGGTACATACAGGTACATCATATTGGTGTGTTTCGGGCTGACATCTCTCGCTTGACCGATCATAAGCATACTGCGGTCGATTCGTACCTCAGCGTGGGTTACGTTCCCATCTGCCATCTCGATGGCCTCGGTACGATTACCGCCGAATATCTTTTCAAGAAATTCAACGAAGCCCGGTAAATCATTCACTACGAAGTAAGGGCTCGCCGTAGGGTAATCTTTTGGCGTATAATCCATGTTGCCTAAGATACCAAATATGGGATTTGGCCCAATTTGCCTCCGAAAGCCAGTTCATTATATTTGCTTGATCCACTAAAACCCACACTATGGCTTTCAAATCGGACCTGGAGATTGCGCAGGCAGCGCAAATGACACACATACGCGACATTGCTTCCAAGCTCAATATTTCTGAAGATGATTTGGAGCTCTACGGAAAGTACAAGGCCAAGTTGCCCCTTGGCCTGATTGATCCTGAGCAGATCAAGAAAAACAAATTGATCTTGGTTACGGCACTTACCCCAACTCCAGCCGGAGAAGGCAAGACAACGGTATCGATAGGGCTCACTGAGGGCATGAATAAGATTGGCAAGCAGACAACCGTTGTGCTTCGTGAGCCTTCTTTGGGCCCGGTCTTTGGAATTAAAGGTGGTGCCGCAGGAGGAGGATACAGTCAGGTAGTGCCCATGGAGGATATCAACCTTCACTTCACCGGAGATTTTTCCGCTGTTGAAAAGGCCAACAACTTACTTAGCGCCTTGATTGATAACAACCTGCAAAGCAGGACGCGGAGCTTGAATCTCGATCCGAGACTAATCTATTGGAAGCGGGTGATGGACATGAATGACCGCGCACTAAGGAATATTACAATCGGGCTTGGAGGCGCAACCAATGGTATGCCTCGTCAGGATGGATTCAACATCACACCAGCCTCCGAAGTGATGGCCATTCTGTGTATGTCGAACGACATGGCAGATCTCAAGAAACGCCTCGGTAACATTTTCGTTGGCTTTACAATGGACCGAAAACCGATCTACGCTCGAGACTTGAATGCAGAGGCCGCAATGACCATCCTGCTAAAAGATGCCATCAAACCAAATCTGGTCCAGACACTGGAGGGAAATCCGGCCATTATTCATGGCGGTCCATTTGCCAACATCGCACAGGGAACCAATACCATCATCGCAACCAAAGTGGGACTGAGCACTTCCGACTATGTGGTAACAGAGGCAGGATTTGGTTCGGACCTCGGTGCGGAGAAATTCCTTAACATCAAGTGTGGATATGCCGGCCTCAAGCCAGATACCATTGTATTGGTTGCAACTATTCGAGCATTGCGTCATCACGGCGGGGCAGAGAAGGAAGAATATGGAGACGTTTCACTTGAAAGGGTACAGGCAGGATTTCCAAACCTTGCCAAGCATATTGAAAACGCCATCCATGTGGGCCTCAAACCGGTGGTCGCGATCAATCACCGAACTGGAGATGGTGAAGACGAAATAGCCTATATCCAAAAAGCTTGTGAAGAGATGGGTGTAAAGGCTATAGTGAGTAAAGGATGGGCCGATGGAGGAGAAGGTACGCAAGATTTAGCCAGGGCGGTCGTGGACAACATCGAAAATGCAGGCAACGACTTCAAGCCGCTTTACGACTGGAATGACTCTGTAGAGAATAAGGTAGAAGCCATTGCGAAGAATGTATACGGTGCAGACGGAGTAGATTACCAAGGCAAGGCCAACACGGATCTCAAAAGGATTTACAACCTGGGTCTCGACAAACTGCCCATCTGTATGGCGAAAACGCAGAAGTCCTTCTCTGACAACGACAAATTGCGAGGTCGACCAACCGGCTTCAGATTGACCGTCAGGGAATTTGAAATTGCAGCGGGCGCGGGATTTGTCATTCCCATTACGGGTCAAATGATGCGCATGCCGGGCTTGCCGGCTGTGCCAGCCTCGGAGGGTATGGACATCGATGCTGATGGCAAAATCACAGGTTTGAGTTAATCCTCGTCTTCGACTTCCTTGGGTTTTGCCGTGATGTCTGTTGTAGAAAGAAGATAAACGAGCAATGCTGCGCCAGCACCTAGGAACAGGGGCAGTCCAACTATATGAAGGTCTCCGTTGATCATGTGCATTCCAATTGCACCCGTCATGAGAATGGCCTGAATCGTTGCAGACCACAGACGGTAACGATCTACAAACAACCCGATAGACGTGAGCACTTCAACTGCCCCAACGACATACATGAGTTGAAATGACGCATTCAGTGATTCAAAGTCCTCGATATCCCATGGCGCACCAACCATCTTGGCCATACCCGAGGCAAAGAATATAATCGATAGAAAGGCGATGTCTAACCAGATGATAAACCTTCTGAATTTTGGATCCATAACAATTTGTTTTGAACAAAATTTCAGTTGAGTAGGGGCCAAAAAAAAGTCCCGCATCAGCGGGACTCATGATTTTCATCATTGATTGTATAGTCTTATAGAAGGCTCAGTCCAACCTTGAATCCAGGGTAGATCTGAACATTATTGTTGCCAATCACTTCCTGATACGTAGTGTATGGCACAGCTCTGGAAGTGAATTGCTGCGTATCCTCGTCAAACATGTTGGAGACATGGATGTTGAGTGTCGCTCCGGCGTGAACTGCAAATTTTTTGGAGAATTGATAATGTGCTCCCAGGTTGATCTTATTGAGGTTGTTGAGCACTCTTGTTGGTCCGGCTCCTTCATTCACATGGTATGCAACACCGTCAAGAGTGATGTCCACTTTTGGATGCACCTCAAAGGCTGTCCCGATTCCATAGCCATATGCCCATAGGAATAGATTGTTTTCGAGTCTCGTTCCAATTGCAAGAACGTTGTAAAACTTCTTCATTCCAAGTCGAAGGGTAGCTTGTGTATAGAAGGTTTCGGTGGACGAAAGGTCAAATCGGGAGTAACCATTTCTTGAGAAGCTGAGCAAGCCAATTTGTGCTCCCCCATCGATGGAATCCGCAACGTTGATGATTCCCACCTGGATTCCCTGAAGTCGTTTGGCTACATTGAGGAAACCGCTGACTTGGAATCCTTGTGCATCCTTGCCTGCCGTATTTAGGAATCCGGCTACCTGGCCACCTTTCATGTTGCCTTTGGCCACATTAATGAACCCGGCTGCCTGACCACCATTCAAGTCACCGCCTACCACATTCAGAAACCCTGCACCTTGAAGCACCCTGGAATCCCTCAATGAGACATTCCCGAAACCACCGGCCTGGACGCCATTCATGCTTCCACGCACTACGTTGATGAAACCGGCCAGCTGTCCACCTTCAAAATCTTCGATCGTCGTACTCACAAACCCGGCTCCTTGAATCCCTTTGAAGTTGCCCCTGGTTGTATTGAAAAAGCTAGCGCCCTGCACACCAACAAAGTCACCGATGGTGACATTGCCAAAACCGCTGACCTGTCCTCCTTTTAAGCCGCCCTTGGTGACACTGATGAATCCGGCCGTCTGGATTCCTTCCAGGGAACCGATGGTTGTATTGACGAATCCGGCTCCCTGGATTCCGTCGACCTTGCCTTTCACAAAGTTGTTGAAGCCGGCAAACTGAACTCCCTTAAAGTCCTTGGTGACCACATTGATAAATCCGGCACCTTGGACTGCCTCCACGTTGCCGAATACACTATTGCCAAATCCTGCCAATTGAAGGCCTCGCGCGTAGCGTTTGTCGGAGTTCCAGAATCCACCCAATTCGATCCCGTTATTGCCCCCGTTGTGACCCGCGATAAGATTGATCGAAAGATTTGTTTCGTACTTGTCGTAGTCCCATCCATTGGTGCCTAGCGGTGTAAAAAATGTGATTTGGAAGGGGATCTTCTTCAATTCCTCCTCTTCCTCGATCACTTCTATTTCAATCTTTACGGATTTTTCGTTAACCGTAGAATCGGCTTCTTGGGCCCGGACCGAAAACAGTCCGAACCCAATGATGAAACCGAAGGCGTATATTGCTCTCATGCCGTTTCTTTTTGCAGATGATATTACCCGTCGTGTCTTACGTCGCCGGATCCATCGATATCAACCTCAGTACTAGGTGTCCCTCGGTAGTACACATCACCGCTTCCGTTGATGTCCACCTTCAGGTGATCGCTCACATTCACTTTTGCGTCACCGGAACCACTGATACTTACTGTAGCCCTGTTCACAGGAAATTCAAAGCCATCGATATCTCCCGATCCATCGATGTCGATATCGAGCGAATAACCCTCTCCGTAGAGGTCGATGCAACCGGAACCGTTGATTTCCGTGTCTACATCGTTGTAGTTCAGTTCAAGCTCCATATCACCCGAACCGCTGATGGAAGCCAAAAGATCGTCTCCCTCAAATTTGGTAAGGGTTACAATGTCACCACTTCCTCTCAATTTGATCTCACTCAAATCCTTGGTGGTGATGGTCAATACGAGCCTTTTCGAATAACTCACACATTGTTTGTCGAAGTCAATGATAAGTTGGCCTCCAACCACATCGGTGTTCAGAATGTCAACGATATTTTGCTGACCTTCAATCTCGATTATTCCGTTTTCGATGTCACTTGACTGCTTTAAGTAGATGTCGGCGGATCCGTCTAATCTGATTTCGTGGAAGAAATCTGTGGTGCGTGTTTCGGTGATCAGGTCACCCTTACCTTGAACACACCCAAGATTGTTGAGCCCACAAGAAGAGATCATTGGTACGATGACCACGACTGCTGCACTATTCAAAATCCAATTTTTCATGATGTAATTTTTTGTCGGTTTAATAGGAAGACAACCTCAAATGGAAATACCCCTACCCGGAATAGCATTATTCTGAGAGAAACTTTACCTTGAACTTAGATTTGATCCCGAAACGCCCTGATGACAAGGATCCTGAAGCCAAAAATTTTTCTCACAATTTTCTTCGCCGCCTCGATTTTGGATGGATTTGGACAGCAATATGTCGACCTGCTCAAGGTCAATGCTACGCTTTCTCCTTCCAATCAATTTGTGGATACTTCCACTTCTTCGGACCTCCATGAGTATAACGTGGATCTCACTATTCCTGTCCCCCTGGGTGAAAAGGCTGCAATCCTGACCGGCGTGATTTACGATCACGCTGAAATGTCATTGTATTCCGATACGCGTGTTCCGAGACATTACCTGGACGCCATCTCACTGAAGGTAGGTTTGAATCTGAAACACAGCAATAAGTTCTCCGGTACCTATGTATTTCTGCCCAAGATCAGTTCGGATTTCAACAATATTTCGCCAAAGGATTATCAATTCGGGGGCGTTGCTTTGTGGAAGTATCAGAAGCACGACAGGCTCAATTACAAGTTTGGTATGTATTTCAACGGGGAGCTATTTGGACCATTTGCCGTCGCTATTCTGGGATTCTACTATCAATCGGAAGACAGGAAATTTGAAGCCAATTTCACGCTGCCAATAACTGCCGACCTCAACTACCGATTGTCGGACCGGTTTAGGTAGGTGCCAACTTTACTTCTGCGGTACGTTCCTTCCAAATTGATCAACAATACACCGACTTCAATGAAGTATACCTTCAAAAAAGCACGAATGAAATCTATCCCTACATAGAGTTTGCGCCGGCAAAGCCCATCCTGATACAAGCATTTGCCGGATATAGCATTGGTCGTGGGTATAAGGTATTCGAACAGGGTGACCGGGTAGACTTCCGGTTCATCGCCTTCAACTTTGGTGATCAGAGAACGCAGTTAAATACAAGGTTCAGCGATGGATTTGTAGCCAGGTTTAGGTTGATCTACCGGCTGGACCTTTCCAAAAACAATAATGAAGAATTGTCTCTGGATTGATCACTCAAACACCTCCCTGAAGGCGAAGGTCTCATCCAGGCGAATTCCCTTCTCAGTCCTTTTTAGCGTAGCCAGCTCATTGTATGCATCGTGCTCAAAGAAAAGCACGTATTGATTTTCCACCGCTTCTTCGAGGAAAGAGCCCTTCTCCTTCATGGTCACCAATGGCCTCGTGTCATAACCCATGACATATGCCAAAGGGATGTGCCCGGTAGAAGGCATTAGGTCGGCACAGAACACAATGGTTTTTCCCTTGTACTTGATCATGGGGAGCATCTGTGCCTCCGTATGCCCATTGACAATGATTGCTCCGAAATTGGGGAAGATATCCTCGACACGATCTGAACCCTGATTGAGACTCACCCAGTTGAGCTGACCGGATTCTTCTATGGGTTTGATATTTTCCGAAAGGAAGGAAGCTTTCTCACGTGGATTTGGCTCGGTGGCCCATTTCCAATGATTGGCATTGGAGTGAAATTGAGCATTCTTAAATGCGGGTTCGTATCCGCTGCGATCCTTGTTCCATTGAATTGCACCACCGCAATGATCGAAGTGAAGGTGGGTGAGAAAAACATCCGTGATGTCATCTTTTGTGAACCCCAGTTGGGCTAGCGACTTGTCCAGGGAGTGATCACCATGGAGGTAATAGAAGCTAAAGAATTTTTCGCTCTGCTTTTCACCAATACCGCAGTCTATCAAGACAAGTCGATCTTCGTATTCCACGAGCATAGAGCGCATTGCCCAGGTGCACATATTGTTTTCATCCGCAGGATTGGTACGCGACCAAAGGCTTTTCGGAACAACTCCGAACATGGCACCGCCATCCAATTTGAAATTGCCTGTGTGTATTGGATAAACTCTCATAAGGCCAAATCTATAAAATGAAGGACCAAATCCTACTTTTGCACCATGAGGGTACTTATCATCAACGGGCCCAACCTCAACCTGCTCGGCAAGAGGGAGCCAGCAGTTTATGGTGGCAAATCCTTTGAAGATTATTTAAAGGAACTCAAAGCTTCGTTCGAGAACGTTGCGGTTGACTATTTCCAGTCGAATGTCGAAGGGGAGATTATCAACCAAATTCAGGCTGCAAATGGGCATTATGATGGAATTCTCCTGAATGCGGCCGGTTATACACACACATCCGTAGCCATTGCTGATGCTGTCGCAGCCATCGACACTCCCGTTGTCGAGATTCACATATCTAATATCTATGCCAGAGAGGAGGTTCGACACAATTCCCTAATTGCCAAACATTGCATCGGTCAGATAAGTGGTTTGGGCCTGGAAGGATATAAGCTTGCCCTTCAGTATTTAATGGCAAAATAACTGTTGCAGCTGATGACCATGGCATAGCGTGTTTCCTAATGCTAAAACATTACTTTAGCCGCCCTCAAATTCATCTTCATGGAGCAAGGCCAATTACTCGGACACCCTAAAGGGTTGTTTATCCTCTTTTTTACTGAACTATGGGAGCGCTTCTCCTATTACGGAATGCGTGCTATCCTGGTGCTCTATCTCACTGCGGAGACCACGGATATGATCAACCCAGGTCTGGGATGGACCAGCAAAGAAGCTTTGGCGCTTTATGGATGGTATGGAATGTTTGTCTACTTCACAGGTATCGGAGGGGGTTACATCGCCGATCGGTGGCTTGGGCAAAAGAAGTCTGTATTGCTCGGTGGACTCTTCATCATCCTTGGTCAATTTGCCTTGGCAATGGTAAACATGACCTCCTTTTATGCGGGGCTCATACTCTTGGTTTGCGGCGTTGGACTCCTCAAGCCCAATATCAGTACCATGGTTGGTGGGCTCTATAAAAAGGGCGATGCCAGACGAGATTCGGGATTTACCATATTCTACATAGGCATCAACATTGGCGCGGTGCTCGCGCCGCTTATCGTAGGTTACTTTGGCGAGAAAGTAGATTGGCACCTTGGTTTTTCCCTGGCCGGCTTTGGAATGATCCTCGGTCAACTGGTTTATGCATTTGGAGGAAAGTACCTTAAAGGGGTGGGAGACTTGCTCAAACACTCGGAGGAACATGGGCACCTGGCATCAAAACCATTGACAAAGCAGGAAAAAGATAGGGTAGTCGTGATGTTCATTTCCTTCCTGATCGTAATGGTATTCTGGGCGGCGTATGAACAGGCAGGTGGATTGATGAACCTCTATGCCAGGGATAAGATAGATAGGGTGGTGATGGGATACGAGATACCAACGAGTTTCTTCCAATCGCTCCATGCACTTTACGTAGTAATCCTTGGAGCGCCTATGGCTTATTTCTGGGTCCAATGGAGAAAGAAAGGCCGGGAGTCGTCCTCGTTGTTCAAGATGGGCGCCGGATCCATCATTATGAGTTTGGGATTTGTTGCACTGATGGGCGCAGCCTATGATGTTTCCGTCAGTGCCTTGGATAAAGCGCCGGTATACTGGCTATTCCTCTCCTACTTCCTGCATGTAGTGGCGGAGCTGAGCATTTCTCCGGTAGCCTTATCCTTCATCACGAAGTTGGCCCCCATGAAGTATGCGAGCCTGATGATGGGGACATATTTTGCCGTAACAGGCTTAGGAAACAAGCTGGCCGGTTTGCTTGGAGAGGCGGCGCAGGATGCCGGTGAAATGGCGATTTTTACGAGCATCGCAGTATTTACCCTTGTCTTGGGTATTCTGATCCTCTTATTTGTAAGAAAACTGAAGGCTCTAACACATGGAGCGGAAGACGTGCAGAATCCTCCAACACTCGTGGAGCCGGAATAATTGGAATTGTCATGAGGGTTCTTGTCATTTTCATGCTTTCCGTCCTCTACCTTCCTGCCTATGCCCAACTACTTGAATGGAGTTCCGTGGAGGTGAAGCCAAAGCGACTGAAGGAACTTGGAGTCCGCCGCCTTGACATCACCGATCCTCGAAAAGATGAACACGAGGGTCAGAATTTCTACTTGTATGATGAGCTTGGGCATTTGTCACGTATCGCGGATTCATCCTTGTATTTTGAAGAATACACGGATTACAGTAACAAGGTCGACGAGCAAGGTCGATTGGTCTACGAAGAGCGAGTTGACAAGAAAATATCACGCAACAACTTCGAGTATTACACCTACAATGATCAAGACCTCTTGATTCGAAAGAAGGAAATTGTCCTGGCTTTTAAAGAGCTCATATTGGAAACCGAATACAAGTATGTTGATGGTGTACTATCCGAAGAAGTCGGCTATGTCAATGGTAGCAAGATGTCAGAGAAAAAATACTTCAATGGATATGATTCAAAACCAGACTCGGCCCAATTATATCGCTTTGGTCGAAGGGACAGGGACGGAATGATATACCAGCGCTTTTACTACGAACATCATCCTAAAGGAGAACAAAAGGCAGTTTACGAAGTCCTTCTCACGGGTGATACCGTGAGGGTTGAGAAGCACGACAGAGACGGAAACCTTGTCTTCAAGAAGGAACCAACGCCGGATGCAAAACCCGAGTACGGCGAAATCACTTATCAGACCTTTACTTATGTCTACAAGAAGGGAAAATTAGTCGAGGAAATCAGAACCAACGACACCTATCGCAATCATGACGGCAGTGATTGGGAAGGAAGAATACAGTACGACAAAAACGGAAACCCCATTCCAAAAGAAGGGCAGTCGGCTGTCACCCCGGAAATAGTCCAGTATTCATCAAATGGTTGGGAAGTTGAGGCATCTATCTTCAAGGGAGACACGGCCTCAAAGGAGCTTAACCGGAAAACAGCAGATGGGTCAGAGAAAAGGCTCGAATACCTCAATCCCATCTACAATCGACAGATCACTGAGATTTCCCAATTCGATAGGAATGGCAACTTGATCTACAAGGTAGAGGAGACCTCTTTTGTAGAACAGACTTGTACAACAGATTATGCCTACCACCCTGACCATCGTATAGAATCGGAGGTTTGCGCTCGTACTGGTTATGATGAAGGAGCCGAAAGCAATTCGATTTTCACCTACTACTACACTCGGGACAAAAAGTTAGTACGCGAAACAATAGAAACCAAAAACTACGAGGTAGATGACACACTCAAGTTGCTTTCTGAAAAGATCTATTTCAATAACAAAAGGGGAGATGCCGATTCAGCCATCTACAAAGTTTATGACCGATCCAGAAGCAAGATCAAGATGAGCGCGTCAAAGCATACATACTACTATGGTAAAAACGATTTGGTTCTAAGAATTGAAACGACGAGATGGGGTAGTAAGAACGACACAACCATTACGAGGCTGGACGAATTCGAATACCACACAAATGATTCTGTAAGTGTGAGAAAGATTTACTTGCAGGCGCATCTAATCCCCAAGCGTATTCCAAACGAGATCAGGTACTTCGACAAGGAAGGCAAGATTCAAAAAATCGAATACTTCAACGACCGCAATGAATTGCGGAACGTCCTAAAGATTGTCTACGACAAGCGAGGCCTTTGTGTAAGCCAAACACTAAAGAGGGATGATTATATAGAAGAAAGCCGCTTTTTGAAGTACTCCCCCTGAAGCCTATTCTGCTGGAACTGGAAACCCTCGATCCCGCATCAGCGCTTCGATCTTGGCCTCGCGACCTCTGAACTTTTTGTATGCTTCTGCCGGGTCAATGGCGTTCCTGGGAGCGAATAAATACTTAACCGCTTTATCAGCCAGGTCTTTATCGTAGAACCCGCCAGGTGCCTCTGCAAATGCCTCCGCAGCATCTGCCGTCAGGACATCTGCCCACATGTAGCCGTAGTAAGCCGTGGCATAACCCTCACCAGAGAAAACATGCCCAAAATGCGGCGTGCGATGTCGCATAGGAAGTTCCCTGGGCATGCCCAATTCTGCTAATGTCTCTTTCTCAAATGCATCCACATCGATATCCAAGGGATCTGCCAGGTGCAGCCTCATATCCATAAGTGCGGAAGCGAGGTATTCGGTCGTCGAGAAGCCCTGGTTAAATGTTGCCGCCTTCTTGATCTTATTGACCAACTGATCCGGCATAGGTTTCCCGGTTTCCGCGTGAACCAGGTAATTCTTGATCACTTCATCGGTTGAAAGCCAGCGTTCAAGCAGCTGAGATTGAAACTCAGTGTAATCCCTGACACCACTGTTTAGTGTCGGATACTTCACATCCGAGGAAAGGAAATGGAGCGCGTGTCCAAATTCGTGGAAGAAAGTGATGGCATCATCCCACGAAACCAGGAGCGGTGTACCCGGTGCCGGTTTCACAAAGTTGGAATTGTTGGAAGACAATACATTCTTGTCTCCATCAAAAGACGATTGACTCCTATAAGTTGTAGCCCAGGCTCCTGAACGTTTGCCCTTTCTGGCGTACGGATCCAAGTACCAGAGCCCGACGTTCTCCCCGGTATTCTTGTCTGTGACCTCCCATACTTTGACGTCCTCGTGAAAAACAGGAACAGAGCCTTCAGGGACAGGTTCAAAATTGAAATCGAATAAGCGATCGGCAACATAATGCATGGCCTCGATCAATTTGTCAGCCTGGAGGTATTGCTTGACCTCATCCGAGTTCAGGTCATACTTCTCTGCACGTACTTTTTCCGCATAGTAACGATAGTCCCACGGTTCGATCGTGATATCGTCACCATTCTTATCTGCTATTGCCTGCATGTCTGCAACTTCCTCTACCACCCTTGCTATTGCGGCCGGCCACACAGCCTCCATCAGTGCCATGGCATTTTCAGGATTCTTGGCCATGCGGTCTTGAAGCCGCCATTCCGCATAATTGGCATGACCCAGAAGTTCGACCCGCTCACGTCTCAGTTTCAGAATCTTGGCAATAATTCCATTGTTGTCATATTCGTCACCATTGTCTCCTCGTGAATAGTAGTTTGTCCAAACCCCTTTTCTTAATTCGCGTTCAGTGGAATAGGTGAGGAAGGGGTCCATGGATGATCGGGTATTGGTGATGGCGTACATGCCCTCCTTGCCATTGTCGTTGGCAATTTTCGCAGCGGCTTTGATAAATCCTTCCGAGAGCCCTCCCAACTGATCTTCTGTAAGGTAGGTGATATATCCCTCTTCGTCGTGAAGGACATTGTTGGAAAACGTTGTATAGAGACTGGAAAGCTCCTTATTGATCGCAGCATACCGTTCTTTTTTCTCTCCTTCAAGCTCAGCGCCATTCATGGCGAACCCTTTGTAGGTGAGTTCAACCACCCTTTGAGCCTCGGGATTCAGAGGATTCTCCTGAGATTCCTCGTAGACAGATTTAATTCGATTAAACAGCGCCTTGTTTTGTGTGATTTTGGATCGATATTCCGCCATTTTAGGCGCTAACTCCTTTTGAATTTCCCGGAACTCAGGACTGGAGACATTGCTGCTCATGATGCCGTAGTAAGTAAATGCCCGGTCCAGGGATTCGCCGGTTTTTTCCATTTCAACAATAGTGTTCTCGAATGTCGGTGCGTCCGGGTTGTTGGCGATCTCATCGATCTCAGCCAACCTGATTTCCATGCCCAGGAGCACGGCCTCCTTGATCTGATTGACATCCATTTTATCAAAGGCTGGAACACCTCCATATGGGCCGGTCCATTCTTGCAGGTGAATATTTTTGTTCGTAGGTTCTTGCACGCTTGTTTCATTTTGTCCGCAGCTCACAAGCCCAATGGCCAATAGGACTCCAAGAGCGGGATGGATTGCTATGATTCTCATTGAAATGCTTTTCGATTTCCGAGTGGGCAAGTTAGAAAATCCCATCGTGCCATTAATTCCTGCGTAGGAATATGATCGAATGGAAACTAGGTGAACTAGAGATCAGGGTTGATTCATACCCGGGCAGGCTCAAAGCCCTTCCCGGAAAATTGCTCATTACATAGAACGCATCTCCCGCGCTCTTGAGATCTTCCAGTTTATATGTCTGCCTGAACGGTATGTTATAAATGTCGAGGTAGTATGGAATACCATGCTCCTCGCAACGATACACCACTACCGGAAGTGGAGCTTCCTTGTGGATCGAACGCAATATTCGAGTGTCGGCCAGCGGGTGATAATGCCATGAGTAGTATTGCGCAAATAAATCCTGGGACTTCCTGCCATCCCGGATATCTGTCAACACCTGTTGCTCGGCTTTCTCCATTTGCCCGGCCAACACGAAAGAACAATAGACGACAACACCTGCAAACAGGATGACGTGGGCGGCTTTCGTTCTTTTCCACAGGAAGAATAATCCGGCAGCGATGAGTACGGATAGAAAAGGTGCCGCCACAACAAACACCCTAAGTGGCGCACGATCACCGCGTGCCAGAACCAGCAACATCGGCAACAAAAGCACAGAAAGGCATATCCAAAGAGGCATGTTCTTCCACTTCCTAAACCCGATGACGAGCCCGGCCAATGAGATTAGCATCAAAATCCACCTACCGGAGATGAAACTGCTTGGAATGTTCGCCCAGTAAAAGGAAATGAGTTCTGTATCGAAGGATGGCCCAGGCTTCACATAATCGTTGGCAAATACGTCACGGAATACTGGTGCATACATGGCCAGGCCTGTCAGCAATCCCAGTAGGCTGGCCAGAAGCACTCTTAGGTTGGCGTTAGAGGCCTTAAGCCTCATTCCAAAGAATGGAACCGGAGCCAAAACAGCCAATACGAAATAGAGATTTGAGGGAATGGTGTACAGGGCCAAGGCACCGGAAATGACGATGCCGGCAAGTTGCGAAGCTCGTTGTCCTCTGAAGAATTCGAGGACAAAGAATGTAAACATCGACAGCAACATCATGCTTAAGCCATATCCCCGAATCTGTAGTGAAAAGGTGAAATAGGGTAGGGTAGTGAGAAGCAGTACAACGGCGATCAAGCCTCCATAGGAGTTAGTGAAATATCGACTTATCCGGAATACAAATAGCGCCGTTATAGCAGAATAGAAAAGTGGTAGAATCCGAAACCGCCATGGCATTTCCAATATGGTGCCCAAGTCGCTCACACCCGACATTTTCAAATAGAAATGATACAGGAGATTAAAGAGTATATGATTGTTTGGTACATGGTAGTCGGTGACGATGGTACGGTAATCGGTCAGGGCAAACTTTACCATGGTATAGAGCTCGTCATTCCAGAAGTCAAGGTTGATGTGCATATAGTGGATCAATACAAATCCCACCGCGACTACCAACACAGAGCCGATGTAAAAAAGTCTCTCAAGTGTACCATCCTGCTGCATGAAGGTTGGAAGATACTATTCCGATCCAATTTTAGATCCGCTCGAAGCATCGGACTAATTTTGCAAACTGTGGTACGCCAGTTCAAGGACATCTTAAAAGGCATTCTCAACGTAGAGTTTAAACCACGTCATTGGCTCGGTGGGTTGGGGTTGATGGTAATTCACCTGTTCCTTACACCCTCGGAAGTTTGGGAAATCATTGAGGAAGGTTATGGATACCCGCTCATCCTCTACTTTCTTTTCTTATTCACCTTCTTTGCAGGATTAATGTGGTTGGCTTTGGTCCTTGGCGTAGTGGTGATCACAGGTATCGTTTACCCTCCTTTATCTCAATACTTCAAGATCTATTTTTTCTTGTGCGGTATCCTGTTCTTCCTTCTGTTAGGATTATATATTGCGTTGTTCTTTGCCGTTATCGCTCATGCGATCGGGGTGATGATATCCTAAACAAATGCGGAAGGAAGTCAAAAGTGAATCTTCATGCCTTCATGAGAGGCTACAAAGCCCAGATCCTCATAAAACCGAATGGCATCTGGTCTTTTTTTGTCGGAGGTGAGTTGGAGTAGATGGGCTCCTTTTTGCCTGGCCCTTTCGATTGCCCATTCAAACATCGATTTTCCCAATCCCTGCCCTCGTTTATCCTTGTGGATTCTAACCGCTTCGATTTGTGCCCGCACACCTCCCTTGTAGGTAAGGTACTGGATAAATGAAAGCTGCAGCGTTCCGATCACTTTCCCCTCATCTTCCACGACAATCAACTCCTGGTGTTGATCTTGATCGATTACGTCGAAAGCATTGTAATATGTTTTGGGGAGCGGGTCTTCAAATTGTTCACGAGTTTGACCCAATGCATCGTCGGCGAGCATTTCAACTATGGCAGCGACATCTTTTCGCTCTGCTTTTCTATACTTCATGATCAACAGCTAATCTGCAATATTAGCCATCGATTACATCAGAACACCCTTCTTGGATTTGATTTGAGGAGGAAGGTCTTTTTCCCCAAGCATTTCTCGTAAGTCTATCTCAATGGTGCGACACAAGGAGAGCATTGGGATGTCGTTGGCCATTCCCTGAAACGGGTTTTCGGAATAGTCCCCAACGATTTCCATCATGACGTATACCCACCCGATGAGCGCAGCGATCGGTATTGACAGCCAAAACCCCCAGTCGCCCAATCCCATGAGCTCTGGAATCATCGTAAAGGGAAGCAGTGTGATGAAAATTCCGACAAAGTATCGACTCATATTGGCGTATTGCCTCGGCAATGGAAACTTCTTTATCCGCTCATTTTTTCCTTGGAGCTCATAAAAACTCCTGAGGACATTTTCCATTTCCATATGGCGAAAATCATCAATAAGTCCCTTTTCGCGAAGTTTGGTCAAGTCACGAGATTGTTCATTCACGATTTGTGTGGCGGTATTTACAGCACCTACCAGCCTGTCGTGTTCATTCTTTGGAAGGAATTGCCCCAACTCAAGCCTGGTTACTTCGTCATCTACCAATCCGATTCCAAATTGATCCTGATATCTCTTTGCCGTTCTCCCAATATGCCCTCCCTGGCTTATATGCTCCCACGGGGTTGCCACCAAAAGTTGACTTCTGTGGGCATAGAGCCAGGCAATGTGCCGGTATATCAATCTCCGTTTTATCCCTGAGATCTCCTTTTCACCGGCTGTTTCATTTGAAAATTGATTGGTAACAAATCCATCGACCATCATTCCCCAGGTTCGGCTGTCGTTCACAATACCACCCCATATCTTACGTGCTTCCCACATTCTGTCGTAAGCTTGATTGTTCTTAAAACCAACATAGAATGCGACGGCAGTACCTATGACGGATACAGGCAACCATGGAATACTAAATCGAATCCAACCAAACTCGTAGGCGGTAGCTACACCGCCCATCAACACGAGTAACCAAATAATATGGGGGCCTGTCCACTTTAAAAGATTGGATATGCTGATTCCCTTGGAAATGACCATAGCGATTAGTTTATTTCTGGAATCTAATGATTCTTTCTGTTACGGCTATTCCTTTTTCGATGCCAAACTAATCTGCTCAAGTTCCTTCCACCACGATTCATTGTTGATGCGATCTCCAAGTGTAAGGGTTTGACCAAGTTTAGGCGTAACCAGTGTAACTCCTTCTTCTTTGGCACTGGCAACTGCCAGGTTGATCGGCTCAAACCAATCGTGGTTCGAAAGGTCAAACGTGCCCCAGTGTATTGGGAACATGATTTTTGCCCCAATGTCCCGGGCTGCCTGAACCGACTTCTCCGGGCGCATGTGGATGTCTTGCCATCCGAGGTCAAGCCCGTAATCGCCCACCTTGATGAAGGCAAGGTCTACCGGACCAAGTTTTTCCCCAATTTCTCTGAAGTGACCCTCATAGCCTGAATCTCCACTGTGGAATATTGTATACGCGCCACTCTTGATAATCCACGAAGTCCAAAGGGTAGAGTTGTCTGGCATCTTGCGCCCGGAATAATGCCTGGCTGGAGTGCAATGGATTGAAAAGCCGTCAATTTCAACGCTTTCCCACCAATCCATCTCCGAGATCTGTCCTTCGGCCACTCCCCATTCCATGAGGTGGGCTTTGATGCCGAGGCCTACAAAAAACATGGCGCCTTTTTTAGCCAGAACCTGAATACTCTTCATGTCCAGATGATCGTAATGATCATGTGATATGGTCACAAAGTCAATCGGAGGCAATTCCTCAGCCTCCAACGGAGGAGGGTTAAAGCGTTCGGGCGCGACCATTTTGACAGGAAATGCGTGAGAAGAAAGCATGGGATCGGTGAGGATTCTCTTGCCATTCATTTCCACATACACCGTGGCATGACCGAACCATGTTGATCGTATCCCGGAATCGACCTCCTGCGATATCAATGGTCGCTCCATAGGGAAGGGCCCCGGAGGGGTGCGAACTTGTCCTCCCATCATATCCTTGATGTTTGTAGAGATACTGGACTCTATTACCTCAGGGGTATTTTCAAAACTTCCGTCAAAGTATTGAGGGGATGATTGGGCCTTTTCGAGACTTGCAGCATTCATGCTACCACCAAACTCGGTATCACTTGTAATAATGCTGGCGGCAACGAAGAGAATTGCTGCCAGTCCACCGACAACTATTAATGTCCATTTGAGAAATCGAATCATGACTTTAGGTTTTGGTAAGATATCAGTTCAAACCGCGGTATTCGACAGGAGTTTTGCCCGTTTTGGACTTAAACAATCGCGTGAAATAGTGCGGGTAGTTGAACCCAAGCTCATAGGCAATCTCGCTCACGGATTGTTCTGTGACCAGGAGCATGTTCTTTGCCTTTTCCACCACAAAGTCATTGATGTGATCTTTGGGAGCGCGCCCTGTCTCCTTTTTTAGCAAATCGCTGAAATAATGTTGTGACAAATGAGCCTTGTCAGCAAAGTGCTGGATAGAAGGAAGGCCGTTCTCAACCAATTTCTGCGAATTGAAATATTGCTTAAGCTCAACTTCGAATTGTGACACGATGTCCTTGCTATGATGCGTTCGTGTATTGAATTGCCGCTCATAGAATCTCAAACAGTAATTGAGCAGTAGTTCGAGGTTTGAGACGATCACTCGCTGGCTGTGGTTATCGATCCTTTGCTCATATTCCGCCTTGATATTCGCTACGGTATCTTCCACTGTCTTTTCTTCCACCTCTGAAAGGTGCAAGGCTTCGAAGACATCATAATTAAAGTACGAGTAATCGTCCATCTGGCTACCCAAATTGGTATTTCGTATCAGATCCGGATGGAAGTATAGAATCCAGCCTTCGATATCTCCTTCCTGGATTTCTTTTGTTGGAGAGTACACTTGTCCGGGAGCCGAAAATACCATCACACCTTCTTCAAAGTCGAAGGTGTTTCGACCGTACTGCATGCCACAACTCTTGTCTTTAAGAGAGATCATGTAGAAGTCTGCAACCAATTTGGAGCCCACTTGCTCTTCAGGAACTTTGATTTTAGAGGCATCGACCAAAGAGATCTGCGGATGGATCGGCTTTGGAAAACCCATTGCCTCATGCAATTGGCTAATTGATTTTACGCGGAATACTTCTTCTGACATATGTAATTATTTGATAAACAAATGTCTCGCTTCTGTGGATTCCAGCATAACACAAAACGCTGATTGATCAGCATATTTTGTGGATGTACTACCTGAAATTGAGCATCATTCCAGCCGTGACAAACTGATCTTCTACACCCAATTCAACCCTTGAATATTCGGAAAAAACAGTGAGCTTGCCAAAATTCCTGTGGATCCCTATGCCAAACACAACACCAAAGCCATCGCTTGTTTCAAGGTCCTTTTCTACCGTGTAGTTTGCACCGATCAGGGGGTATATTCCTACAAGCCTGGTTTCAAAAATATAGTGCCCAACAAAGTCAAAGTCAATAACCTCCTTTGTTCCGGATTTAAAGTAGGCGTACTCCGGCCCGAAGCAGATTTTTTCGTCCATGTTGTAATACATCCTGAAATTGATCCCTGGGTTTGCAAGATGAAAGGCAAAAGGCGCTCCCATCCCTACGGTCAGCGATCGTTCGGGGAAATGGCAATGCATGCTCGATTCCGATGTTTCTTGAGCAAGAGCGCCGTGGAATATTTTTAGGCAAGCCAGTAATAGAGTTAACCTCAACATGGTCTATTGCGGAATACCGGCATACCTTATCCCGGTCAATTGGTGTACCTCGTGATTTAGCGTGCTGAGATCGTCAAAGGCAAACTGTGAAACATGATTGTGCCCACATGCCCTGGCGACGACTTTTATCAGATCCGCAGAAGCGAGGAAGAAGTTCTTAAGCTGCTTGGCTGAACTTTCCACTATCAACCGGCTCCTCAAGTGCTCCTTTTGGGTTGCGATCCCGACCGGGCAATTATTTGTATTACACGCCCGCATTCCCAGACAACCAATCGATTGCAACGCCGAGTTAGAGACAGCTATAGCGTCGGCACCAAGCATCATAGCCTTTGCGAAATCTTCGGCAACGCGTAAACCACCGGTAATGACCAGGGTGACACCCGTGGCTCCAACTTGATCCAAATGCTTTCGGGCACGGGCGAGGGCAGGGATGGTGGGTACATTGATGTTGTTTCTCAGGATCGTTGGGGCCGAACCTGTACCTCCGCCCCTACCGTCCAGAATAATATAATCGACTCCGACCTCAAGCGCAAAATCGATGTCTTCCTCGATGTGACTTGCGGCAATTTTAAATCCGACTGGAATACCACCAGTCTTGGAACGGACTTCTTCCGCAACTTTGCGAAAATCCGAAGCCGATTTTAAATCCGGAAATGCAGCGGGAGAAATGGCTGTTTCGCCTTCGTTAAGCCCCCGAACCCGGGCAATCTCCTTGGTAACCTTGTGGCCGGGTAAGTGCCCTCCTGTTCCGGTCTTGGCTCCCTGTCCGCCCTTGAAATGAAATGCCTGGGCTTTTTTTACCTTGTCCCATGAGAAGCCAAATTTGCCGGAAGCCAATTCATAGAAATATCTGGAGTTATTTTCTTGCTCCTCCGGCAACATACCTCCTTCACCGCTACAAATCCCGGTTCCCGACATCTCCGCTCCTTTTGACAAAGCGATTTTTGCCTCTCGCGAGAGTGCTCCAAAACTCATATCCGAGACGAAAACGGGAATTTCCAGTTTGAGGGGCTTTTTGGCCTTCGGGCCAATCACAACGGAGGTTCCAACTTCCTCCTCGTCGAGTAATGGCCGTCGCGACAGTTGGGCCGGCAAGAACTGAATATCCTCCCATTTAGGAAGCATGTTGCGATCAACACCCATGGCTTCGGACGGTCCATGATGTCCAAATTTTTTCAAACCGTTTCGAGCCAACTCCTGGATATAACCGGTATACGGTTCTGTGTCCTCAGGATGGGTGTCAGCATATTGCCCGAGGTATTGGTCGCGATTGAATGGTTGAGGATGGTCGTGCAGGTAGTTCCCGATCTCTTCTTCATCAAGCCATACGAATCCGTCTTTGATCTCCGCCTTGAATTTATGCAGCACATCGTCGTTTTTGTATTCCGATACACCTGTGTCGTACCGGTAATCCCATCCATGGACACCGCATATGAGATTTTTCCCATCTATATGTCCATCGGATAGGAGGGCACCTCGATGGATGCAGCGTCCGTATAGAACCGAAATTTGGTCATCGTACTTTATGTAAACCAAGTCGAGACCGTCGACTTCAAAATGGGCTGGCTGGCGGTCTTCAAGCTCCTCAAAGGCTAATGTTTTTATCATAGGTAGTCGTTTTGGCCAAAGTATGGCAATTCATTAACTGATTTGTAGTTCTTCTGGCATTACTTGGGCAAGAAGTAGGAGAGAGGACAATTTGGAAACAGGAAGCCCAGCCCTTTTGTGTATGCTGTGAAGCATAAATGGATCAGAACTTCCCACTATTGACGGAATGCTCGGGTACCGGCTCCACGTTATCCCAATGTTCGACGATCATTCCATCCTCAATTCTAAAAAGATCAACTTGTGCATAGTCCTGATCGAGCTTTTCATCCTTCCAATTGGCTCGACAGAGCGTCGCAACAAAATTGCCCTGACCAACCATCAACACAATTTCCCGGTAGTTGAGAGGCCTGTCAGGTGCGGAAGCGAGCTTTAAAAATGGCTCTATTCCGTCCGGAACTTCTTTGTTGTGCTGGATATATTGATCAGATGAAATGAACTCCGGTATGCGATTCGGATCGCCGCCTTCCATCAGAGCGTTGAAAAGCAGGTCACGAACAAGTTTTTTATTCTCATCTGTTTTATCAAGATCCTTTATCTCCGTTGGGCCATCAATGGCAGTATGACCTGATGGAGTAGAGTCCGCATATTCTGCTATAACGTCCCAATGTTCTACGATTTTGTCATCTTCATCCGTATCAAAAAAGTCGGTGGTGACCCACTGCGCCTCTCCATCGTTTAAACTCTGGTACGCATGAACGAATAGGTGATTGCCATCTTCTAATTGACGTATGATGCGAATGTCTCTTTTGGGATTTCGTTTGAGAAAAGGCTCAAAGAATTCAATGAAGCCTTCGGGTCCGTCCTTTACACCGGTGCTGTGCTGGGTATAGCGATCGCCGGTGTATTTATAGATTGCTTCTCGTGGATTCCCATCGCGTATGCCTTCCATGTAAAGGCCAATGGCGTTATCAAGTTTACGACTCATGAAGTAAATATATGCTTAGATCGCGTCCTCGAAAATCTGCATCAAGTCGCTCACCCCAAGTGTGAACCACAATAGCAGGAAGGCGAGAATAATTTTCAATACAGGCGGAACACCAATCTTTAATTGCCTTTTGATATAGGAAGTCATTGGCGGAAAATAGATCATCGAAAACAGCAAGTAGACGATGCCGGGAAGCGCATGGACCAAGAAAATGTTGAGCACACCGATAGCGACGAACAAGCTAAACAGGATCCACCACAAGATATTCACGCCATCAAATTCATAGGTTAAACGACTAAATTATGCATTTCTATTTCAGTTCTTTTTCTTGGGTTTGAGGTATCCGGCAACGAGTTGTAGAAGCATGATGAGGGCCCCAATGGCTCCGGCCAAACTGAGAAGTTCCCCAAGCACGTAAAGTGCATACGGTGGGTCAAGGCCGTAGAGAGTGCTCAGCCACCTGCCCATGAAATAGACGACGATGGAACCAATCAGACCTTCCCGGGAGGATTCTTTTCTCCACAGGACTCTGATCCAACCGAGATTTGGAGAAGTATGTAATTGCTATGCATCGAATAGGTGCTTCGCCCCGGATAGTACTTAGCTGCCAAATATCCTATTTGCCATCAAGACTTTTTAGCTCTTCTTTCAATCTTGCCAATTCCTCTTTCTGCAATTCAATTTGTTCTTGCTGCTCTTGGGTTGCCTTAATTAGAACTGTAACCAAATCCATATATGTGATAGCATATTTGTCCATACCATTGTGGTACTTAACAACTTCAGGGATTACCTCTTTAACTTCTTGTGCGATTAGTCCAATATGATTCTTGCCTGAATTGGCTATTGCCTCTTTCTTTTCTTCGGGTGTATCTTCTATACCAGGATAGTTCATATCATACTTCACAGGACGCAGTTTCATCACTTCGTCAACTCCATACGCAAGATTCTCAACGTTAGATTTTAACGAAGCATCCGACCACGACCTAAATGAATTAGGCGACCAAATTTCAAGACCCATTATCTGATAAAAGTGACTATTCGGAGCACCTAACCAAACCGAGTTGTGGTGATACGGATGAATAACAGGATCATTATGCGTATAAGGTGCGGTCCAAGGGCCAGGTTGACATGGGGTCTGAGGATCTAAACAAGGGGTATAGTTATTTGGGAGATTCCCAAACCACACTCCCGGCCCTCCATTTCCTGACACGGGGTCAATACATTCGAAATACGCATCATGGGCAACCTGAAAACTATATGCGGGTTGTGTGTTAGTCCCAGTGTTCCCAATTTTCACAGCATCGTTGTCGTAAATCCTTAATTGACCATTCGAAACGAGAGAGATGGAGAGCAAGAGGAATAGGAAAGTGAAGTTCTTCATAGCATTGATTTTGAGTTATTGAACTACAAATTATTACTATAATCTACTACTGTTTTCACTAAATTGGACCTTCAACCTAATCCGCATTAATTGAGACGATTTTATTCTCTATTCTACATAATTATTGCCATTTGTCTTTGTTCTATTTCCTGTGCTCAAGACAACCACTCGGACTTGGAAAGTATTCCTGACATTTCGAATAATTCTAGTTGGAGACTTTCTCAAAGGCTTTCAATTGGCTTTGGATATATCAATGGATATCAGAATTACAAAAAGCTTCCAGAAATATTCAAATCAAGCTATAGCGCAAAAGTTGGGGTTGGCATAAGGCGAATAAGATCGCTTGCATTTGACGCCGGAATTTCGATAGGATTCATGCAA
This sequence comes from Salibacteraceae bacterium, assembly GCA_965267285.1. Classification (GTDB taxonomy): domain Bacteria; phylum Bacteroidota; class Bacteroidia; order Flavobacteriales_G; family Salibacteraceae; genus UBA4419. Next base: position 1,105,359 of record OZ253948.1, read on the forward strand.
GGGATAGTCCACTATCGCCCATCGAGTCCAATTGGGGGAGACTCCTTGATAATCTTGGGGCGCGACAACTACTATTTCGTTGAAATTCCGATTCATTTTGGGTATCAGCGCGAGTTAAAAGAAGACGTTATTCTTGGTTTTGAAACGGGTGTTAATGGCCAGATTATCCTAGGTTTCTCAGATCTCGTTAACAAGAGTGCCATCAATTTTCCCCAGCTTCAATTTTCAGCTGGCTTGAGTTACTTAAGGGATCGTGATTTCTCTTTTTTCAAGGGCGCAAAGTTGAACTGGATTAGGGGAATAACCGAAATTGACAATGATTGGGGGAACGAGTATAGTGGCCTTCAATTAACTGTCATGATCAATATTTCTAATAGGTAAAAATTTGCCATGATGAAAAGGTTTTTTGTTTTCGGCGTTATATTTTTTCTCGCCCAACTGAGCTCGTTTCAGTTGTTTTCCCAGAACCTGTTGGCAAACCCGAGTTTTGAAAATGGGGCAGTCCCATATTCTCATAGTCAGATCGACTTTGCTGACGATTGGGACGATACTGATTGGGGAGGGTCACATACTGCTGATTACTTCGATTGCGGAAGTCCAGTGCCATTTTGTGTGCACAGAAATGACGGCGGCAACATAACTACGGAATTTGCCCATAGTGGCGGAGCATATGTCGGCATGCAACCATTCGAGGCCTTTAGGCAAAAACTTTCAAATAAGCTAGACAAGTTCACTCCATATTACGTTAGCATATATGTCCGTAGAATGGGTGATGGAGATTTGTACTTTTCCTCGGATCCCGAAGTTGAAGAGATTCCGATTAGTTGCCGAAATCCGGATGCTCAAGTTCCACTCATTTTTCATCTTGGAAAAAGCAAGTTTGAGTACACAAATTCTCATACTTGCAGACAAGGGCATTATCATCACAGTCATTCGGGTTCGGACCAGGTTATCGTTATGGATTTAGATCTATCCTTATTACCAGAAGATAGATGGGTCAAAATATGGGCTTCGTTTGTAGCCAATGATAATTATGATTGGATTGCCTTTGAAACACGCCATATTCTCCCACATGTAGGAGAGGACGGTGATTGCGATACTTCGGGTTGCAATTTTTTCATTTTCGATGATGTTTTCCTTTCAAAATATTGTGAAGCAGGGTGCGGCGATCCCTGTTCACTGGTTCAAGGCCCTGCCCCTCACCCAACGATAATCAATCCAACTGCTACTGCCCCATTGATGATCTCTGGCCTCTCGAACATTACATACGTTCGGGTTGATCTTAGTGCCTTTGGAGGGCCTTTCCTGAACCTTCCCCAACACGAATTTCAATGCCAAAATGGTTTCTTAAATCCTTTACAAATAGAACTCCCATCAACTTTGGCTGCCGGCTGGTATAATATTGACATTAAGTTGAGAAATATGTGCGGGAGCTGTGATATAAATCGGACTTTGACTTACGAACACTATATAGGCCTCAATAATAATGTGGACAATTCGGAGATTTGCAGACCTGTAGGAGTAAAGGAAGAATGCTGTGAGTCAGACTATTACGTTGATGACCTAGAACTATCCTCGACTGGGACTAATGTAACCTTCGCAGCTGATCAAGATTTATTCGTCAGCACTATCGGCGATGTCTCGCTTAACAACTTGTCGGATATCGATTTCACCGCCTCCAATAACATCTATTTTGGAGCCGGATTTGAGACTTTTTCTGGTGCTGAAATGCATGCTTACATGGAACCATGCAATGCAAGCATATCAGTGTCTAATCCTGACTATGAAGACGTACCTCAGTCTCGAACTATTGATGCAAGTAGGGAAAGTGTCACATCATTGATAAAGACCATTGATGACCAACATGTAGAAATTATTGAGTACTCCGTATATTCTGTTAACGGCCAGCTGATTCACTCGCATTATGGTTCGATTTCAAGATCTGACGTTAATCAGAAATTTGTTTCAATGAATCTAAAGCCCGGTATCTACCTGATAAGGACGAAGTATGATTCAGGTGAATTTAAGGTGGATAAGAAATTCAAGTATTAAACGGATGAAGGCACGAACCGTTCTTACAACAATCTTGTTTTCCACGTCTTTATCGGGAATTGGGCAGGGATTACAAAACTCAGAATGGATATCAACCATTGCTAATTACACAATGTACTTTACGACAGATTCTTTCATTTTCTATGATGGAGATAGTCTTCCCGATATGCTGTCTAAGGTGGCTTACAACGGAGACACCGTTTTCTTTCATACCGAAGGTGGAAGTGAAGCTTGTGACTCAGGTAAGGTTAATTGGCATAGGTATCAAATTGTAAATCACCAGTTAGATTTCATTGAGGGGGACGACACATGTTACTATAGGAACATTGCTTTTAACAGAAATGTATGGGACACTGTTGGGGCTGTGGGCATTCAATCTTTAAGCAAGGAGGGTAGGATTCAAATAACGGTATTCAAAAACATGATTGAATTGGCGTATACCAAGGCTCTTCTTAAATGTACCCTATGGACTTTAAATGGTAGACAAGTCGAAATGTCATCGACTCCGCGTGAAGCTGTATTTCATGCCAAAATCTCAACTGCAGGAGTGTACATTTTGAAGATTGAAGAAAACGGCGGAGGCACCACTCTTGAGAAAATCTATTTGGACCCCTAATCACGTCCTTAACCTTTTCTTAATCCTGTCAGTGCTCTAGTCCATACTCCAATATTTTATTAGGATGGTGCTTGCAGTCTGATTAGATTTTCACTAACTCAATTCTCTTTTTTTCTCGCTTCAATTCCTTTATGATTAAGGATTGAGGAAGTCCGGAGTTATTGCTATGAATTAATAATTCACTTCCCAGCTTTGCTTCTTGGGCTGAGTAATTCAGATAGAAGGAGTATTGAGGGAAATCGCCATAAAGATTTCTTATTTGCTCAACATTGTCATAGGAGAGGAGCCACTTCCATGAAAATTCCTTTGATAAATATTGAGAAATCGTCTTGTGATCTTCGGGCTTATAGTAATTAAGATACAACCCCGAACCCTGCTTATAATAAGGGGGGTCAAGGTAAACCAAAGAATTAGATTTGAAATCGTCCGACTGATTTTCCAACTCATCTAAGAGTTCAAGAGCATCCAGGTTTGATACGATAAGATCATTCTTTCGATTTACAATACTCTGAATTTTCGGAACTAAGCTTGTCTTATTAAAACGGGCATCAAGTTTATAATTGGCGTTCAATTGACTCTCTTCCGTTGAGCCTCCAATGGGCCCTGCACTTAAAATGCCCGAACGATTTGAACGATTAAGGAAAAATGTCGCAAATCCGTTGATAAACAAGTCAGATTCGGATTCAGTTTTATTCCATTTGCTTGATAGAATTTCCTTTTGAATCTTCCACTGTTTTAAGTTTACCTCGGTTACGTCTAGCTTATCAAGAAATTGTTCCCCAAAATGCTTTATTGAATACCAAAATGAGTAAATCGAGTAGTTGGCATCATTAAGCCAAATTTGATTGACCTTATTTTCAAGCAAGAGGTTTATTGCCGCACCAGATCCACCACAATAGGGTTCAATATATATGGGGTTTTGGATATTATTTGCTTCAATAAATGAACTAAAAAAGCCCGTGAATACAGACTTTCCACCTGGGTATCTTAACGGCGTATTATTCATATTAATCTTCTTCCGTTATTTCAACCAACTCTCGGATTAAAGGAAATAGCGAATCCCATATCCTATTTAGGAATTCTTTCCGAATGTAGTGTGAATCATTATTATGCTGATACCCGTTTAAAACGTCAAGGCTAAGTTCATTTGAATTGTTAAGGAACTTCCCAAGGACACGTTTAGATTTAGCGTTTAAATTTTGGTCCTTTAGGAATTCTAATCGCTGCTTCAGGGTAATTTCCCTTAATGATTTGTTACGCTGCTTTTCAATGGCCCCTGTCAAATTCTCTTTGATGATATAGTTCAATACAGCCAAATCCAAGAAAATTCTGATGGAAGCTGCGATAGCATTTTCCCACTTGATAGGAATTTGCTTTAACTCGTTGAATAACGACTCCATTCTGTACTTGTCCGTATGAATATGATAGGAAGAGTGAATTAATCTATTCCTATCAGGATCATCTTTTGGTTTCGGTTTCGGGGGGTCAGGAGCCGGTTCATCATTTTCACTATCTGAATCGTTCGTACTATTTCCTGTATTACCATTTGCATCGGTATCCCCATCTTTATTTGAACCATCTCCCCCAGAATCAGTTGAAACTGATGGTAGCTCATCCAAGACTTGTTCAATCAAAGAACTTGTGCCTAGCGCACGAGAATCTAATCGTCTGTCATCATCCTTGTCAAGAATCATTCGTTTAACTAGTTCTACACAGGCGTTCAAGAAGCTTTTTTGGTCAGCAGAGATTTCAAAATCATAGTCGTCAAATTTCAATCCCCAACGTTCTCTCACAATACTGTTAGAGAAAAAGCGATCAAAAGTTGTAATCGGAAACCTCATAGACGTAACCAATTCGTATTCCTCTTTGGTAAAGGAACTTTTGGAAGTTTTTGTAATAAAGTTTTTAAGCTTGAAAAGGCGAATCAGTTTCTTTAATTCGGCTTCTGATAAGTCAATTTTGGATTGAATGATTTTGACATTCCCCTGGTATTTATCAAAGAGAATCATTACCCATTTTAATTGTTGCTCGGACTCCCACCTTCTTTGAAGTGAAGAGGTTTTATGCCTTTGTGAAATGTACCATTCAGCATCTTCAAAACTTGGAGCAACCGAAACGGGAACTTTCTTTATCGAATCCTTATCAAATTGATTCGAAAGCTTTTGAATTGTTGTTCTAATTGCTTTAGGTGCTAGGTTAGGATTTCTTAGCATTTTCAATACTAAAATCCTCCTATTTCCTTCTGCTACATAGTACTTGTTGTTTTCCGAACTTTGCCATATGACAATTGGGTCAGCAGGAACAAAACCATAATTTGCTAACGACTTGGCCAGATCAATCAATCCTTTCTTTTCCTTTTCTTCTCGAATCAGTTCTTCTGCAAAATCACGAACCGAATTATATTCTGATTCAAGATTTAGTCTTGGGTTCGCCGCCCATAGGTTGATGTTATCTACCGACCTGTTAGTTTTTTTGTTTAGCCAATCGTACTTGTTCGTCATAGAATCAATATTTTACTATACAGAAGGCAGTCACGCAAACTTATCAGTAAAGTAAACCTGTACTCAAGGGTGAAAAATTTCGTCGTTATGGATAACCAAAGGAAATCATTACAATCCAAATTTCAATCCGTAAAAACCCTGATTTATTTTTAGTAAGTATTTGTACGTAGTTCTGTCCGTAGAAATACGGATGATGAAATCTTTTTGATGGCTCGTTTTTATTCCCTACTCCTATATAGATGCCAATTCATCCCGATGATTTTTTGAAGACCAAGTAAAAAGGAATACCCGCCACCAAAAGAATCAACCCGGCCCAGGCTTGATCGGGTTTGAGTAAAAGCGTTTGATAAATAAACCATGCTATTGTTAGGCAGAAGATGATAGGCGGAAGAGGATAGAGCCATGTTCTTGGACCGTCCGTTTCTGTTTTTCTGCGCCTGAAAAGGAATAGGGCAAATGCCGCCAGCATCATAAAGAGGAAGTCGATGAAGACCACGTAGGTAATAAGGTCGGCAAATGTGCCCCAAAACAGCAGCAGGACAATCGCCCATGCAGATTGTAGTACTATAGCATTGAGGGGTGTCCTGAATTTAGGATGGATCTTGGACAAAAAAGGGAAGAAGACACCATCTCTGGCCATGGCATGATAAATTCTGGGTGCGGTAAGTGTATAAATACCTGTTGTCCCAAAAACAGAGATGAGGATGAGAAATGCTACTGCTGCCGCACCAGCGCCAAACGGCCACATTGCCTCCGAGGCAACCCTTGTACTGCTGGCAATTTCGTCAACCGTGAGTAAGCTCATATAGGCCACATTGCTCAATACATAAACAAGTCCAACAACCAAGGCCCCTGCGATCATAGCCCTTGGAACGACCCGCTTCGCGTCGATCACCTCACCTGCAATATAGGAAGCGTGGTGCCATCCGCCATAACTCCACAATACACCCACAAGACCCAAGGCCAAACCATCTGCCAGGTCGAAGGATGTGCTATTGAACTCGAAACTCCATGAACTTTTCATTGAAAACAGAAAGGCCAAGCCGATGAAAATGATCATCGCAATGCCCAAAAGCTTGAATAGGGTGAAGAGTTTAGCGAAGGCATTTCCATATTGCACTCCAACAACATTGATGGCAGTGAGAAAAACAATACACGCTACGGCAACCCCAACCATTTGGGTTTGTGTGAGTGAAATAAAATGTCCGAGGTAGGTGGCGAAGGCAATAGACAGTGCTGCTATGGCACCACTTGTAACAACTGTGAGAATGCACCATCCGTACAGGAATCCGACCAGATCACCATAAGCTTCTTTGAGGTAGACATAAACTCCTCCCGATTTCGGAAACCGTCCGCCCAACTCCGCGAACGTGAGTGAACCGGTAAGCGCGATCAAACCTCCCAGGCTCCACACTACGATCATCCAGCCGGAAGAGGGTAGTGCCTGTGCGATTTGAGATGGGGTAATGAATATCCCTGAACCTATGCAAGACCCGATAGCAATGGCCGTTAGCCCGGTAAATCCTATTTTCTTTTGAAGCTCAGCCAATGCCTATTGCTCTACCAAATGACGCCAGAGCCCTGGCATGATAACTTCGAGCAAATGTCCGTCAGGGTCACGGAAATAAAACGACTCCTGGTCGCCACCCCAATCTTCGGTGTGTTCTATTTCGATTCCAGCTCTCTCGACTGCCCTTTTCCAATCGTCGTATTCCTCTTGCTCACACTCAAAGGCGAGGTGCATATACCCTTCCCCGTAGTGGGAAGGAAGTTTCTCAAGTGCCTTTGTAGCTTCTGAGAGGAACAGCAGGAGTACGGAGTCACCAGCCTCAAAGAAGGCATGCCGGCCATCCTCATGCGCAAAGCAGCGCATCCCTAGCTTTCCTTCATAGAAGGACCGGCTGACATTGAGGTCAGAAACATAGAGGCAGGTTTCTTTGATTTTGGTGAATTGAGGCATGCGATAAATTTAGGAAGTAAGTATGAATAAGGTATAATACAAGCGAATTAACCGCCGTGAACGTTGCGGTTCAAAAATCGTCGAGCGACAGAAGGAAGTTAATGGATATTATTGCCTTGTGATCTATGAATTCGAAGGGGTCAGACCCAGCATATCAGATTCGGCTTTCATTCACCCCCAGGCAACTGTTATTGGAGATGTGACCATTGGTAAAGATGTCTACATTGGGCCGCATGCAACCATACGTGGCGACTTCGGCCGAATCGAGATTGCGGATGGATGTAATGTGCAGGAAAGTTGCACCATCCACATGTTTCCTGGTGTTACGGTAGTGCTGGAGAAGGACGCCCATGTCGGTCACGGCGCAATAGTACACGGTGCCAGGGTTGGTGAGAATGTGTTGGTAGGGATGAACGCCGTGCTCATGGATGATGTTGTCGTTGGCAGGAATAGTATCATTGGAGCCCTGGCCATGGTTCCGGCTGAGATGGAAATCCCTGAGCAAAGCCTTGTTGTCGGCAACCCTGCGAAGATTGTCAAACAGGTATCCGATGAAATGGTTGAATGGAAGAGAAAAGGGACGGCCTTATATCAGGCGCTACCCAAAAGGATGCGCGAATCTATGAAGGAAGTAGAGCAGTCCGAGCATAGACAACTATTTAATCGCCTGAGTAAGGAAGACTATAGTATTTGGAAGAAAACTAAGAAGTAGGTTAAACCACCTTTACTACCCAGCCGAACGGATCTTCGACTTTGCTTCGCTTGAGGTCGATAAGGAATTCAGAGAGCCTGTTGGACACTTCGCGTTCTGAAACGGGGGGCAGAGTGTAGTCGATTTCATGACAACTAATCAACGAAATGTGGGCGATCGTTGCGGCTGTACCAACACCAAAGGCCTCCGTCAATGTTCCCAATTCTATAGCACGAATAATCTCTGCAACAGTGATTGGGCGCTCTTCGATATCGATATCCCAGTGTTCTGCAATACGTAGCACACTGTCTCGTGTAATTCCTGGAAGAATGGAACCGCTGAGTTCAGGAGTGATCACCTTGCCATCGATAACAAACATGATGTTCATGGTGCCGGCTTCTTCGATCAGCTTGTGATCCCGCGCGTCGGTCCAGATCAACTGATCGTACCCTTTCTCGATCGCCAAGCGGGTAGGGTAGAGCGAACCGGCGTAATTTCCGGCTGCTTTGGCAGCACCGGTACCACCCTTGGCAGCACGGACAAAATCTGTCTCTATCCTAACCTTGAGCGCATTGTGATAGTATGCACCCGACGGTGATGTGATGATCATAAAGCGATAAGTCTCCGAAGGTTTGACCCCGATGAAGGCATCGGTGGCAAACATGAACGGTCGGATGTACATCGAGCTCTCATCGCCCTCGGGAATCCAATCGGAATCCAATTCAATCAGCGTTCTAATGCCTTGCATGAAGATGCTCTCGGGAATCTCTGGCATGCACATGCGCACGGCTGACTCGTTGAGTCGCTTTGCATTCATTTCCGGCCTGAACAGTGTGACATCACCGTGTTCATTTCTGTAGGCCTTCATGCCTTCAAATATGCTCTGGCCGTAATGCAGAGACGACATGGCTGGGCTTATCTCCATATTTCCGTAAGGAACAACACGCAAATCTGTCCATTCTCCATCGACGTAGTCTGCGATGAACATGTGGTCGGCAAATTGCCGTCCAAACGAAAGTCCTTCTTCAAGAAATGAAGCCAGCCGAGATTCCTTGACCTTGTTGATTTGGATGCTCACATCTTCAATTATCATAGCTTCATTGTATATTGCGAATATAGAAAAAGACCCGCTATCAAAGCTGGCAGGCGCTGTCAGAATATCAACAGAGATGTATTTAGATGACGACTATAGACGACTTGGGAAGCCATCCTTCGTTGCCGTCAGGAATGGAAATGTAAATCCATTCGTTCTCTATTCGCTTGATTTCCACTTTGGTTCCCTCATGCAATACGAAAAGATCAGCTGAGTTGATGGCGGGCTCACTTTTTAAAGTGATACTGCTTTCAAAAATAATTGCCTCGCGATCATTGTTGACGAATCGGTGATGACTTCTCGCAGCAAGAAATACCAAAACAAATAGAACTGTACTGAAGATTCCACCGAGGAAGTACATGCGTTTTGTTTGAGATGATTGCGAGGTCCTAAAGACGAATAAAGACAAAGCAATCAGGATGGCCAATATGATCGTCGTCCATGTCCAGTTGTTCATGCTGAACGACAAATAGAATTGCTTCCACCATTGGGCAAAAAACAGGGTAGGAATAGGCTCTATTTCATCTACAATTTGCTTGTTTGCCATTTCCAGATTGAAGCCTATATCGGGATTCCCGGGATCCAATCGATTCGCCCTTTCGTAGTACAGAATGGCTTCGGCGAATTGTCCGGTCTTGTAAAGACTATTGCCCAGGTTGTAATATAGATCAGGCGATGCGTATCCGGCATTTGCTATTTCGAGATAAATGGTTGAAGCGGTATCGTAAGCGGCATTTTTGTAATGCAGATTTCCCTCGTCGAACCTGGCGGGATAATAGTCTGTTTCCAGCGACCATGCAGGAGCCCAAATCATTGTGACAATCGCTATAATCCAATACCTCATGACAGCTTGTCTTCCAGGTTTTTGAGCAAATCCTTGGCTTCTCCAAAAAGCTTGTTAGCATCCAGGTCACGGGCTGGGGCGAATCGAGCCATTTCACATTGATCCAATAAAGCATTTGCCCGGTGGAGCATCTGCTCGTCAACGCCTTGATCTTTTAGTGTATCCAACATCCTGGCCCTGGTCATATCGGAAGTATCCATGGCAAGCTTGTCGCCGATATACCCATATAGTGCGATGGACAATTCATCGTAGAAGGTGGTGAATTCGCCTTTCTTGAGCATTTCCTGGGCTTTGGCCAAGTGCTTGTTGGCCAAGGTATTCGCCCTCCGCCTCTTGATAAGATTCGAATTCTCGCTGATAGAACCAATACGACGTCGAACAATGAGCAAAACGAAAACCAGTGCGAACGGCCCTCCGAGCAAACCATAATATTTCAGGCTATTGAAGAAACCTGTTCCTTTTTCGGTCAACTGAATGTTTCCTGTATGGATAAATCGGATATCCCTTCCGATGGATTTGATGACTTCCTTTCTTGAATTGGAAAAGCTGGATGAAACCAGCTCTCCTTCATCATCCACTTTACCAATCTGAATGGTAAAGGCATTGCCCGGTACCTTGACATAATCATGACGTTCCGGGTCAAAGTAGGAGAAACCCTTGCCCTTGATTTCAAACTTCCCCGCGTGACGGGGGATAATCAGGTATTCGTAGGATTTTTTGCCTCTAACACCGCCAGCGTTAACATTGGAGTTGACATTTACCTTGGGGTCGTATACTTCAAAATCCGGTGGGAATGCGAATGTCGGTTCAGGGAGTAAATTGATATTACCCTTCCCATTCATCTCCACTCTGAGGTTGATGGCGTCGTTTACCGCAGCGCTGTCCTTGTCGATAGTGGCACTATAGGTAAACGTTCCCACCGCTCCTTCAAAGCTATCCGGTGCCCCATCGGGCAGTGCTTTTACCTTGAGTTTGAGACTGCGGCTCTTGGTTCGGTGCTCTACGTTTTGGAAGCTCCCCCAGAAGTGATCGAAAATGCTTTGTCCCCGATTGCTGGTTCGTACCCGAATGACCGTTTTGATTTCAAGAGGGTCAATTTCGAGAGCTCCTGACCGCTGGGGAAATAGCACTGCCTGGTGGATCATGGCTACATTATACCGCACACCATTGACCACTTCTTGTGTGATTTGATTCTTTTTGGTGTCCACCTCCTTTGTGGAGAAACCCTTAAAACTCGGGAGTTTATCGGCCTGAAGGTCTACAATGTCCACACGATAGTAAAGTTTATACGTCGCTACTACTTGCTCCCCAACGTATGGATCAACTTTAGAGGTGAAGGCCTTGAGGAATACATTCTTTTTGATCTGCTCCTGTAGAGATTTATTGGTGTTGTTTCCGCTCGCTGATCCCTGCGGCTTGGTTTTTTGCTCCACGGGCTTGTTGGAAGCTTTCACCCCTTTGATTTCCAAGACATTTGATTCCACAATCTTACCATCTACCTTTATTTTGGCTGGCCCGATTTTCAGTTTACCAACTTTTTTGGGAGAGAGGATGTAGGTATAGGTCAGGCTACTCGACATTACTCCATTCACCCACTGCATATTGGATGACTTGTTTGGGCCTGAGTAGAGCCGAAAGTCATTCATGGCAGGAGGTTGAAATCCGGATCCTTGCTGGTTGACTTTGAATGTTAGCTTGAACTGCTCATCCAAGGCTACGGTATTCTTGCTGGACGAGGCCGTAAACTTAACTTCCTGCGCCATAATTATTCCTGCCAGAATCAGCGCAAAAGTTAGGGATAGTATGGTTTTTAAATTATTCAAAATCAGAATGTTTTACCATTCCTTTTCAATTTTGACTCTAACTGCCTTGAATTTCTGTTTTCGCAGCTTGTCCTGAGTCTCTTTTTCCTCATTTTTCATGGCTTCGAGCATGCGCTCCGCATCCTCCTTTGAGATCTCTTCGGGCTTTGATTTTTGCTGTTTCTGCTCTTCTTGATCCTTCTGTTGATCCTCCTTTTCCTTCTCCTGCTTATCCTCTTCTTTCTGCTCCTCTTTTTCCTGATTTTCCTTGTTTTCGTTTTTCTCCTGGTCCTGGTTCTTTTCCTGCTTGTCCTGATCTTGATTTTGATCCTTCTTCTGCTGTTGCTGCTGCTGTTCTTGTTCTCTCAGCATCTTCTGAGCAAAAGCAAGATTGTAGCGTGTATCCTCGTCCTTTGGATTATTCCTGAGGGCGTGCTTATAAGCTTCAATACTCTCTTTTAACTTTCCTGATTGCAGCAGACTGTTTCCAAGATTGTGGTAGGCCATACTTTTTTCTTCCGGCTTCTCTAATCCTTCTATGGCCTTCTCAAATTGTTTGGTCGCCGTCTCATAATCCTCCTGGCGAAATTTGGCATCGCCAAGGTTGAATAAGGCTTCCACCATCTTTGGGTCGTGCTGGAGCGATTCTTCATATTCTGCTACGGCTCCTTCAAAGTTGCCCTGGTGGTATTCTTCATTACCTTCTGACACATCCCTCTTGGCCTCTTGCGCCCATGCGAATGCGGTAAACAAGCTTAGCATTATGGTCAATCTTGCCGTCATTTTGATTCTCCAAACAAATTTAGGTTCGACATAAATCGGTTTCTTCTTGGAAATACTAACATTTCCAAAATGATAAAGAGCAGGCCGGCTCCGATAAAGTATTGAAACCGGTCCTCGTAATCGGTATATATTTTCGTTCCAAAGTCGGCTTGTTCCATGCGCTCTACTTCGCTGAATACCATATCCAGGCCTGCGCTAGAGGCATTGGCCCGGACAAATATACCGTCTCCTGCACGTGCTATTTCCTCCAGCATCGATTGATCTAGCTTGGTCACGATACTGTTTCCTTCCCGGTCCTTTAGATAACCAATATTTTTCCCATTTCGGTATATCGGAATCGGAGCCCCTTTCGCAGAGCCCATTCCAATGGTGTGCACAACAATATCATTCTGGCTGGCAGCCTTGGCGGCCTCTATGGCATCGTCCTCATGATTCTCGCCATCGGTAATCACGATAATGGCCTTAGAAGTTGGGCTTTCCATATCAAAGGAGGATTCAGCCAATTCGACGGCCTTGCCTATTGCCGTTCCCTGGATAGGTATAATATCCGTGTCGATGGTCGAGAGGAAAAGCTTGGCGGCAGCATAGTCCGTGGTAATCGGAAGCTGAACATACGCCTCCCCTCCGAAAACAACGATGCCGATACGATCGTTTCTGATCTTGTCCAGCAACCTCGATATAGCGAGCTTGGCATTTTCCAATCTATTTGGTTTGAGATCTTCAGCGCGCATAGAGTTGGACAGGTCCAGACATATCATCAGGTCAACACCCTTGCGCTTGACCTCCTCGAGTTTTGACCCAACTTGTGGATTAGAGAGTGCAATTACAAAGAAGAAGTAGGCTGTTGAGATCAGCACAAATTTCAGCCAGGACTTCCAAGTCGACATGTCCGGAATCAAAACGGAGCGCAATCTCTTGGATACGAACCGCTTTCCTGTGCGGGCCTTCCAGCGCTCGTCCAGAAGGAAAATGATCAGAATTGCCGGTATGAGAAGCAAGAGATAAAGGAATTCTATGTTGGCTACCCTAAGCATCTACAAGCGATCTGATAAATGTTTTTCTTACGATGAAGTCAAGTAGAAGGAGCGCCAGGCCTATAAGTAACCATGGCGCAAATTCTTCCTTCTTTTTGCGGTATTCGGTGACTTCAATTTTGCTCTTCTCCATACGGTCTATCTCGGCATAGATATCTCCAAGCTTGTTGTTGTCGGTGGCCCTGAAATACTTTCCTCCAGTAAGATCGGCGATCTCCTTTAGAGTTGTCTCGTCGATTTTTACTTCCACATTTTGGTAGTGTGTGCCGCCAAAAGGAGATTGAAATGGCATTGGTGCGCTGCCAAAGGACCCCATTCCTATTGTGTAAACTCGAACGTCAAATGCTTTAGCGATCTCCGCAGCAGTGATAGGAGGGATGCTCCCTCGATTATTGATTCCATCGGTAAGCAGGATAACAACTTTGCTTTTGCTATCGCTATCCTTCAATCGATTAACTGCGTTGGAGAGCCCAAGCCCAATCGCGGTCCCATCTTCAATCATACCATTCTTTATCTTGAAGAATAGATTTTTGAGAACAGCGTGATCCGTGGTTAAGGGGCATTGTGTGAAGCTCTCACCGGAATAAACCACCAGGCCGATTCGGTCATTCGGGCGGGCTTCGATGAACTCCACCGCAACGGATTTAGCAGCTTCTAACCTGTTGGGGTCAAAGTCTTCAGCCAACATGCTTCCTGAAATGTCCACAGCAAGCACGATGTCGATTCCCTCTGTAGTGATATCCTGCCAACTGCTTGAAGATTGAGGTCGGGCCAGGGCCGTTATGATCAAGGCCAGTCCAACCATTTTTAAGGCGAAGAGCAGGTGGCGAATTCCCTCACGCAAGCTAAAACCCAGCCCGTCGAAAGAGGCTAGACTAGAGAGACGAATGTGCGCATTGTGATTTCTATAACCCCAGACATACCATGCCATAAGTAGTGGGATGAGTAACATCGCCCAGAAGAATTCAGCGTTTGCAAATTCAATGTCATTCAGCATTTGTCGCTACTTCTTTAGTTGCTTCTATAAAGTGCACTGCCTTGTCATAGGCCTCCTCATTTTCGGACCCTAATGGTCTCGCCTTGGCAAACTTGGCCATGTCTGCCAAGTCCAATAGTTCTTTCAATTGTACCAGTTCATTCTTCGAGAGAAGGCTGGAATCAAAAGCTACCAAAATCTCGTCAGTTGTCCTTTCCAGAGCGGGAATTTCATACCTCAACTCAATATAGTATCGCACAATGTTTGTCAGCTCACTGTAGTATTGCTTGACTTCCCCCGCCTGCCAGAGCTTTTGTTCTTTTAGTTCTTCGAGCCTCTTTAGCGCCAGAATATGGGCAGGTATTTTTGGTTTTTCCGGGATGATTTGCTCGATTTCCTTCCTTCTTTTCACCAGGAGATAGGCGATGACTCCGATCAGCAAGATGAGAAGCAATCCGAATACAATCTTGTCCCAGTTGACTTTCACCCAATCCCAAAAAGTGTAGTCCACTTCCATCGGTTGTTTGATGTCGCGAATGGCCATGGCCGTGTCTAACGGTACGCTAAGCACCGAAAGCAGCAAGGCATTCGACTTAATGATGTTTTCATTAATCCCGGCAACGAAAGGTGGCAGGACATGCAATCCGGAATCAAACGAAGTGATCAGGTAGGATTGACGGTAGACTTTGGTTTCAAGATTTGTACCCAGATAGGCCGTGTCGATCGAACCTCGGGACAGAACTTCTACTTCATTGATAATGGTATCGCCAACCAGGGGCCAGAATACCGTATCGCTGGCACCAACTTCAACTTCCAGGTTGACTTTGGTTTGTTCACCTATCCAGAGGATGTTGGTATCAAGGGTTGCCACAAATTTTTCCTGGGTTTCCGCAGAAGCCCAAACCAAAACGAACCCTATGGAAAGCCACCACCTCATCTTCTCAACTCTCTCCGTTTAAACAGATTACTTAGCGGCTTCACATAGCCGTGTTGCACGTCAATGTTTGCGAAGTCTGTTCCACTTTTGCGCATGACATTTTCGATCTTTCCCTGTCGTTTGAGTGCCATTTTGCGGTAGTGCTTTCTCACATTGGAGTCTGATGTGTCCATCCACCGCTTTTTACCTGTCTCAGCATCTTCGAACGGTACCAAGCCAATATTTGGCATCTCGTCTTCTACCGAATCGAAAACACGAAGCGCCACCAGGTCGTGCTTATTGCCTGCAATTCTCAATGCGTTTTCGTATCCCTCGTCTATGAAATCCGAAATGAGGAATGCTGTACTTTTCTTCTTGATGGCATTGGTCATGAATCTCAATGCTTCCGACAGATTGGTCTTGCTACTTGACGGCTTGATTGTGAGCAGGGTTCTAATGATGTGCAGGATATGGGTTTTTCCCTTTTTCGGTGGGATGAATTTCTCAATGTGATCGCTGAAGAAGATCACCCCAATCTTGTCGTTGTTTTGAATCGCACTAAACGACAAAACAGCACTGATTTCTGTGACAATTTCCCTTTTAAGATGATCACCTGTCCCGAATTCTTCGGACCCCGATATGTCGACTAAGAGGATGACCGTGAGTTCTCGCTCTTCCTCAAATACCTTTACAAAGGGGCGATTGAAACGGGCGGTGACATTCCAGTCAATCTTGCGAATTTCATCGCCGTGGGTGTATTCCCGCACTTCCGAAAAGGCCATTCCCGACCCTTTGAACGCCGAATGATATTCTCCGGAAAATATTTGATTCGAAAGTCCTCTTGACTTGATTTCGATCTTCCGGACCTTTTTTAGAAGTTCCGTACTCTCCATGTGATCTTAAGGTACTTCGACCCTGTTGAGGATTTCGTTGATGATGTCTTCGGAGGTGATGTTTTCTGCTTCGGCTTCGTAACTGAGGCCAATGCGGTGTCGCATCACATCATGACAGACGGCCCTTACGTCCTCCGGGATCACATAACCCCGTCGGTTGATGAAGGCAAATGCTTTGGCAGCAAGGCCGAGATTTATACTGGCTCTTGGCGAGCCTCCAAAGCTGATCATATCTTCGAATTGGCCCAAGCCATATTGAGACGGATTCCGGGATGCAAAGACGATATCGAGAATATAGTTTTCAATTTTCTCATCCATATAGACTTCTCGCACAAGTCCTTTTGCCTTGATGATATCCTCAGGCTTGAGGATCGTATCGGTACTTGGGAATTCGTCCTTTCCGATGTTTTGGCGAATGATAAGTTTTTCTTCTTCCTTCTTTGGATAGTCGAGCACAACCTTGAGCATGAATCGATCTACCTGCGCTTCCGGTAGTGGATATGTTCCTTCTTGTTCCACTGGATTTTGTGTTGCCAATACCAGAAATGGTTTCGGAAGCGGATAGGTAGTATCACCTAGCGTGATCTGTCGTTCCTGCATAGCTTCGAGCAATGCCGATTGCACTTTTGCCGGGGCGCGGTTGATTTCGTCGGCCAAAATGAAGTTGGCAAAGATGGGACCCTGCTTAACGCTAAAATCGTCTTTCTTCTGATTGTAGATCATGGTACCAAGCAGGTCCGCAGGCAATAAATCCGGTGTAAACTGGATTCTGCTAAAGTCAGCATGAATGGTAGAAGAGAGGCTTTTAATAGCCAAGGTTTTTGCCAGCCCAGGCACTCCTTCGAGCAGGATATGTCCATCCGAAAGCAAGCCGATGAGCAGGCGCTCTACCATGTATTTCTGACCCACAATCACTTTGTTCATCTCAAGGTGAATAAGGTCTACAAATGAACTTTCCTTTTGAATCTTTTCGTTAAGCGCCTTGATGTCCGAGGCACTCGTAGTGGTGTCAACTGATTGTTCCTGTTCCGTTAGTTCTTCCATCTCTATCAATTATCAAAGGGCCGAAGCCCGCCTACCGTTTCAGTTTCTTTTTGGGGAACACAAATGTCCTGAATTAGTTGTGGAGGATTTTGGCGCGCCCTGTTAAACTTTGTTAACCCCTTAAGCCCAATGTTTACAGGGTTTTCAGGGTGCGAATATGTCAAAAATTTTCGGGGATTCAAGCAGCTTTTTTAGCCGATTTAACAGTCTCATTTTTGCTGGTCTATATCCGTTTTTCCCCCGGTCTTTTTCAGCAGTCGGATGCTTTCAATTTGGATGCCCTTGTCGATTGGCTTGAGCATGTCGTAAACAGTTAGAGCAACAACCGATACCCCATGCATGGCTTCTACCTCAACTCCGGTTTTGTAGTGTGTGTGTACTTCCATCTCACAACGAATTAAAAAGTCATCGACTTCAAATCTCACTTCTGCAAACTCAATGGGCAAGGGATGGCAATCAGGAATAATATTCGACGTGTTTTTCACACCGTAAAGTCCTGCAACGCGCGCACTTTCCAGTACGTTTCCCTTTGGTACTTGCAGATTTTTGAGCATCTCTACGGTCTCAGCCTTAGATGTCCTAACATTTGCTTCGGCAATGGCCGTTCGAAACGTTGAGTCCTTATGAGAAATGTCGATCATTCCTGAGCGATTGAAATTGTGGGTCGAATGTACGAACAGTGTTGGTAATCATTGTTGAGAATAGAATGTTTACAAAACGAACGTGGTGATTCGTATTGAATCGACAAAATTCTGAATTTCGGTATCGAATTTGCTTCGTTGTTGAAAACAACGCCCATGAAGAAAATATTTTTACTCCTGTTTTTGGCAGCGTGCACACTTCTAACGCATGCTCAAAATCGAAAGCGAAGGTTTCTTCTGGATACAAGGTTTGGCATCAATGCTGGCTCGGATCTTTACCAATCATTCGACAAGCTCGGCAATCAACGTTTGACAGATGGGCAAATCAACATGACCAACATGGATATCTCGGCTGAGATCAAGGTAAAGAGAGCCTTTTGGATCGGTGCGGCTTATCGCAACATTGATTTTGAGAGTTCGTCTCTCTCATTGGACGGCTTGATCCAATCTGTTGGCGAGGGCGGGGTCGAACACTTCGAGGGTCGATTGATATTCAAACCAATAGCCCGGAAAAATGCGGAATTGGGCGCATATGTGGCATTTGGAAATGCTTCTTCCAACTTCAACGTGACCCACGCCACCTTTGAGAATGGATCACTTACTTCCTATATCGATAATTACAGCGGAGACATAGTCACCACCAAGGTAGGAGCCAAGGGTATGCTTTTCTTTAAGCCTATCTCGCGAATTGGAGTTGGCGGCGAGGTTTATGCCACACCGATCCTCGAAATGCGTGACTACTATACCGGCCTGAGTGATTGGTTCGGAAATAGAAATTTCAATGGGCATATGATCGGGTTCAATGTGGATGTGCTTGTCAAACTAAAAATGTTTCATGCAGGTATTGGCATCAATCGACAAGAGTTTAAAGTCAACAACAAGGAGGACTTTATTGCCGATCAGTTTGCCGACCTCACCAATGTTCACTTGCGTCTGGGGCTCAGATTTTGATTCGAGCATAGACATTCAATTAAAAGTTTTTCTCGAGGCGATGATTCTTTTATTTTGGTTGAGCTTTTAGGAGCCACTGGATGAAGTCATCTTTCTTACTACTCCTTTCAACCCTTTGGGCTTTGGCCGTCGTTGGTCAAACCACAGTGTCCGGGAAGCTCATCGATGAAGGTACGGGTGAACCACTTTTTGGAGCTACCGTTGCCATAGAAGGCACTACGGAGGGTGCCACCACGGACCTGGATGGCGTGTTTTCATTTACAACGGATAAAAACCCACCCTTCAATCTCAAAATCAGTTATGTCGGATTTGAGGAGAGGATTGTTGAGTTTACTGGTCAGGGCAACCTGAAAGTCGAATTGAAAACATCCAGCACAGTCCTGGATGTCCTGGAAGTGAACGATTTCCGGATTAGCGAAAAGGAAAAGGAGGCGCCAACCACCGTTGAATCCATGGATCTCATTAGCATCAAAGAAACTCCGGCAGTCAGCTTTTATGATGGTTTGGGTACGTTAAAGGGAGTTGACCTTACGGCCGCGAGCATGGGATTCAAAATTGTCAACACCAGAGGATTCAATAGCACAAGCCCTGTCCGTTCGCTTCAGATCATCGATGGAGTCGACAATCAGGCTCCCGGGCTCAATTTCTCCATCGGAAATTTCGCCGGAGCCTCTGAACTGGACGTCCAAAAGGTAGAGTTGATGGTAGGGGCGAATACCGCACTTTATGGCCCCAACGCCTTCAACGGGGTAATCTCGATGACCACCAAAGATCCGTTTGTTCATCAGGGAATAACGGCGATGAGCAAGGTCGGGGAGCGCGAACTCATTGAAACCGCCATGAGGGCTGCGAGGGCATTTAAGGTGTTTGGAAAAGACTATGAAAATCTCGCTTTGAAATTCAATGTCTCATATATGCAGGCCAATGACTGGCAGGCAGACAACATTGATACAGTTTTCCTCACGGAATCATCTGAGAACAATTGGGGTGGTTATGACGCGGTAAATCGGTACGGTGATGAAGTGGTGGTTGGAAGCGATGGGCTAACGAGCCAAAGGCTATTTCCCGGATTGGGACGCTACCACCGAACCGGGTATAATGAAGTCGACCTTGTTGACTACGACACCGAGAACCTCAAACTATCGGGAGCGATGCACTATAAATTCACCGAGGACATTCGACTGAAACTGGCCTATCGGTATGGAAATGGGACCACTGTATATCAAGGGGATAATAGGTATAGCCTGAAAGACCTCCAGATCCATCAACAGATTGTGGAGTTGTCGAAACCCGATAAGTTTTTCGTCAGGGCGTACAACACATTTGAGAACGCGGGAAAGTCCTACGATGCTGTTTTCACAGCCATGCTTCTTCAGCAATCGGCAAAGGCAGACCCGACGTGGTCCCAGGACTATCTAAACTATTACCTGCAAAACATTGTTCCGAGAGTGCAGTCCCTGGACAGTTTTCCTCAAGGCTTGGATTGGTTTGCCATTCCATTGGGTAGCGGGCCCAATTTGGCGGCATACGACAAGGCACAAAATATTATGGACATGAACGCGGACTCGCTTCTGATTTGGCACGGAATGGCGCGAGACTTTGCCGACAGTATAGGCGGGAGTACAGGCCTTGGGGTCCGTGTGCCTTACTTCGAGCCAGGCACTGAGCGGTTTGATTCCTTGTTTAACGATATTACCTCTAGGCTCACCTTCGCGGAAGGGGGATCCGGATTTTATGATCGGTCCGCCTTGAGTCATATACAGGGACAGTACACTTTTGACCCGAAGAATTCTGAGGGCAGTGAGATAGTGAAAGTCATCCTCGGAGGAAATATCCGCCAGTATCGACCGGATTCAAAGGGAACCATATTTGTCGATACAAGTGGAAATGTGGTACGGAACGTAGAAGGAGGGCTTTATACAAGCATTCAGAAAAGGCTGGTAGAAACCCGATTGATCCTTACCGCTTCGGGTCGATTGGACAAGAATCAAAATTTTGAGCCTCTATTTTCTCCTGCACTGTCAGCAGTATA
This sequence comes from Salibacteraceae bacterium, assembly GCA_965267285.1. Taxonomy (GTDB): domain Bacteria; phylum Bacteroidota; class Bacteroidia; order Flavobacteriales_G; family Salibacteraceae; genus UBA4419. The sequence goes on from OZ253948.1 coordinate 1,126,188, forward strand.
CAAAGTCAACGAAAAAAGCACGATAAGGGTGTCACTTTCATCGGCCATTCGAAACCCAACACTTGCAGACCAATACCTCTACTACAACACTGGCAGAGCCTTGCTCATAGGCAACATACTTGGTTACGACAGCTTGGTGACACTGGAATCCTTTAAGAATTACAACCGTACTTTAAACAGAGATACTTTGGTGTATTTCAACGTAGCACCTGTCCAGCCCGAACGGGTCAGAACGGTCGAGGTCGGGTTCAAGGGAGTCCTCCTTTCCAATTTGTTTGTGGATGCGAGTTACTATTATTCCTGGTACAACAACTTCCTTGGATTCAAAATAGGTGCGGACATCACGTTTGATACGCTCGGATTGCTTCTTCCAGGAGAAACCCAGGTATATAGGGTAAGCGCAAATTCTCCATCTGTGGTCAACACACAAGGAGTGAGTGTGGGATTCAACTACTACTTCGGAAAATTCTACTCGTTGTCCGGCAACTATTCTTGGAATGTCTTGGCAAAAAGCGACACCACCGATGATATTATTCCTGCCTACAACACCCCCGAACACAAATTCAATGTTTCCTTTTCAGGGCGCGATATCAACTACAAGATTGGCTCTCTTCGACTAAAGAATGTTGGGTTTAACGTAACATACAAATGGATAGAGGGCTTTCTATTTGAAGGGTCACCGCAGTTTACTGGCATTATTCCAACCTACGACATGCTCGACGCGCAGGTGTCTTACTCACCCAAAAAGCTCAAAACCACCTTCAAAATTGGCGCTTCCAACATCCTGAATAGGCAGAACTATCACACCTATGGTGGCCCTCAAATCGGAAGAATGGCTTATGTTAGTATACTGGTTGATTTGAAGAGGGAAAAAAGTCAACCAAAAGCTGGATTGGATTAACTAAAACAAAATTGAACGCGTATGAGAAATCATCTACTTACACTGTTGGCTGTTTGTGTACTTTCCACTTATAGTCAAGCACAACGATATGAATCTGAAATATTTACCAATGTCAGTGTAGCCACCGACATTGTTTACGGACAGAATTATTCTGTTCTGACCGGGACGCCCATGCTTGAAGATCTCAAGATGGATATCTATACACCGGATGGAGATACAGTAGACGAGCGGTATCTGATCATCATGGCTCATGCCGGCAGTTTTCTTCCCAAAGGAACCAATACACTTCCGTTTGGGAATAAGTCTGATAGCACGATTGTGGAAATGTGTACACAGTTTGCCAAGAGAGGGTGGACTGCGGCTTCCATTTCATATAGGCTAGGGTGGAATCCAACACCCGATGTGCTGGGTGGTGACCAGGAAACGAGGGCAAGCACCATTATTCAAGCTGTCTATCGCTCTATGCAGGATATGAAGACTGCGGTAAGATTCTTCCGTAAGGATTATGACACTGGTGGAAATACCTACAAGATTGACCCGGACCACATTGCGGTTGGAGGCTCAAATTCCGGTGGATACACGGCTGTTGCCTGCGGGACATTGGATAAGACGAGCGAGCTTAACCTTGCCAAGCTTCTCACCACAGGAGGCATTCCCTACGTTGTGCCTGATACCCTGGGTGATTTCGACGGCTTTGGAGGAAGCTCCGCGTTAAACAATGACAACCATACAGGTTATGAGTCGGATATTCAACTTGTGCTCAACTTGGCTGGTGCAGTTGGCGACAGTTCATGGATCGAAGGTGGTGAGGCACCGATTGTCAACTTCCACGGCGTAGCGGATGCGTTGACACCTTATAAAACCGCAACCGTGATAGTTGCTGCTACCGGTGACGCCATCATTGAGGTAAGTGGATCCTACGTTATCGCCAAGGAAGCTTCGACGGATGGAAACACTACGGTTTGGGATACCGCTGGTTTTTCCGATGCGTATACTACCCGCGCTCAGGCGCTATCGAGCTACGAAGGACTGTATCCATTCACAGGTGCATCCAATGGATTTGAGCCCTGGGCATGGTACGATCCAACTGATCCCAATATCGCAGATAGTGTGGAAATTGCCCCGGGAGTAAAAGTTCCCGGAAGTGGTTTTGGCTCCGCTGCCAACCCTTTTGCCACCAAAGCCAAGGCACTGGGTTATATCGATACCATCATGGGATACTTCAGCCCGCGTGCACTGGCGGTAATGGAGGCGATTACAGATCCGGTCGGACTAAAAAGATCGGATGACCCAAGGGGTGTTAAGCTATATCCCAACCCGTCCAATGGACAGTTCTACGTGGTTTCTACTTCAGCGGATCCAATACTCGGGTATGAACTGAGGGATGTCAATGGAAGGATTGTTGCCAATTCTGACCAATTCCTCGATACAGGATTCGAATTGAGTATTCCAGAGCTTCAAACAGGCATCTATTTCCTTGAAACCAAGTTTAAAGAATACAGCAGCGTTGAGCGCGTTGTGATCGAGTAACTTCATCGACGTAGGTTGATGCAAGAATCCCGGCTGAAATGGCCGGGATTTTTTTTGCTTCACTAATTTGAATAGCTCTAACTTTATCGAGATGAGGGTTGCAGGATCATTACTTTTTCTATTGATTCTTGGATTTGCGTCTAAAGCCCAACGATATGAATCCGAAATATTCTCCCAGGTCAATATATACCGCGACGTGGTCTATGGCGAGAACTTTACAATGCTCACTGGTGTGCCGGTACTGGAGGATCTATTGATGGACATTTATACACCCGTTGGTGACACAGCAAGCGATCGCTATCTGATCATCATGGCACATTCGGGAAGTTTTTTGCCCAGGGGGGTCAACAGTCTTCCAAATGGAGAGAAGACGGACAGTACCATGATAGAGATGTGTACGCAGTTTGCAAAAAGAGGCTGGACGGCAGCTGCCATCGATTACAGGCTTGGATGGAATCCACTTCCAGACATCCTTGGTGGGAGTCAACAAAAGAGGTCTAAAACCATAATACAGGCTGTTTACCGCGCCATGCAGGACATGAACACGGCGGTTCGTTTTTTTCGGAAAAATCATACTGATGGCAGTAACACTTACGGCATTAATCCTGAACGAATCGTAATCGGAGGCTCAAGCTCCGGTGGATATCCAGCAGTGGCTGCCGGTACACTCAACAAAACGAGTGAACTGAATTTGGTCAAGCTGCTGAGCAATAGTGGACACTCCTTTATTTCCATTGATACCATGGGCACCTTTGAAGGATTTGGTGGCCTCGGCCAATACAATCGGGAGAATCATCCCGGATACTCGTCGGAAGCTCAGTTGATATTTAATCTGGGTGGTGCCATCGGTGACAGCTCTTGGATCGAACCCGGTGAGGCTCCCATTATCAACATGCAAGGTGTAGACGATGATTTCACTCCCTACAAAACGAAGGTCGTTGTAGTTGGCTTAACTGGAGACCCGGTGATTGAAGTCAGTGGTTCTTACACCATTGCACAAGAGTCAACCGCCGATGGAAATTCGGTGCAATGGGACACTGTGACTTGGACAGATCCATACACAGCTCGGGCAAGGTCCATTGCCCCGTTCGAGGGTTTGTTTCCCTTCAAGGGAATAGGAAATTCGGTGGAGCCGTGGGGCTGGTATGACCACACGGACCCGCATATTGTGGACAGCGTTGAAATCTCGCCGGGTGTTTGGATTCAGGGAACTGGATATGGCTCGCAATTCAACCCTCTTGCTTCACGCGAAAAGGCGGAAAAATATATCGATACAATCATGAACTACTTTACACCCAGGGCCCTTCTTGTTTTGGATCAAACCGCCCTTGGTCAATCGGAGGTAGAAGAAGTTCCGTATGGAATTAGGGTTTATCCGAATCCTTCTGAAGGCATGGTCTATCTTGTTTCGGAAACCCATGACCCCATTCGATCTTACAGCATTCATGATTCGAAGGGCGCACTCGTAATGAGCAAGGTCGTTCATCAGACCGGAGCTACAATTAATCTCCCGAGGGGATTCTACTTTTTAGAAGTTGAAATGGCCAATTCGACCATCGTTGAGAAGCTTGTAATAGACTAGCGGCGGCGACGCTGAAATTTCCTACCGGAGGCTTTTCTGACTTTCCATTCCGGTCCTTGGCCCAAATCGGGTGGGGGAGGAGATTTTGGGATTTCCCGCTCGATCAGCTCTTCGATTTTTTTAAATCGAAACATATCTTCCGGGTTGATCAAGGTAATAGCCAGACCACTCTCATCTGCACGCGCTGTACGGCCAACGCGGTGAACGTAATCTTCAGCATCTTGTGGAACATCATAGTTGACCACCAGATTGATCCCCTTGATATCAATACCCCTACTGATCACATCGGTTGCGACAAGGACTTGCAGGTTGCGTGCTTTGAAGTGAGCAATGACATCTTCACGTTCTTTTTGCTCAAGGTTTGAGGAAATGGATGCGACCTTGATCCCCTTTTGCTTAAAGGTCCTGGCAATCTCACTCACCTTGACTTTTGTAGAAGCAAATACGACAACACTCTCCAATTCATCCCGACCCTTGATCAAAGTGAGTAGTAAATCAATTTTTTGATTGTCATAGACCAGGTAGGCGTATTGCAGTACTCCTTCGGCAGGTTTGGACAAGGCAATGCTTATCTCTTCCGGGTTGACCAAGATTTGCTTCGATAGCTTGCGGATATTGTCGGGCATGGTAGCGCTAAACATCAGGCCCTGCCTTTTTGACGGCAAGTGTGAGAATATGCGTATGATGTCGTCGTAGAATCCGATATCGAGCATCTGATCGGCCTCATCCAGTACCACGTATTTCAGTGTTGAAAAATCAGCCGCACCACTGTTTAGATAGGAGATCAATTTTCCGGGCGTAGCAACTACGATGTCGGTTCCGCTTTTGAGCGCCCTTCTTTGATCTACGTGATCCATTCCGCTTCCTCCACCATAGATGGCTATGGATTCTACGTTGCTGAAGTAAGAGAAGCCATGGACCTGTTGGTCAATTTGTATGGCCAATTCCCTCGTTGGCACAAGCACCAAGGCCTTGGTTCCGGTATGTTCTTCTTTAGAGAGCGCGTTGAGTATCGGCAGCATGAATGCTGCAGTTTTTCCTGTCCCGGTTTGGGCACAGGCGAGAAGGTCCAAACCGTTTTGAATAATGGGAATGGCTTGCTCCTGGATAGGAGTAGCCGACTCAAATTTCATATAATCGAGCGCTTCGCAAATACGCTCTTCAAAGCCAAATTCTTCGAATTTCAAACCGAGGGCGAATCTACAATCATTGTGCTACCTCAGAAACTTTTAGCCGATTGATCATTGGGATGGGGCCAAAGCAATACTCCTGATGGCATATTACACAAGCTTCCACCATCATGTTGTAGTGGTCGACGTTGGAACTATCCGGGGATAATTGCCAAGTATTGAGTTCATTCAAATAATATGTTGCAAAGGCTTGAAACTTTGGCCCGGAATCGGATGAATCAGTGGGAGTCGCTGTTTGAATTTTACTGAAAAAGCTGTGAAAGTCAATATCCGGACGGGCACCGGCTGCGACCTCCTTTTGATAATACTTGAGGGTGTCGTGCATGGTCCTCATCAAAATGGCCAACTCGCTTTTCTGTTTGATCGCCGAATTAACGACCGGTGCCTTTTCCTCATTATTGGCGCCACATGCAGCCAACAAGAAAATCACAAAGGACCACAGAATCAATCGCATCAGGCGAAATTACCAATTATAGGCAACAAAAAAAGTGGCCCCAAACCTGGTTTGTGACCACTTTCTCACCTCATGTCCTAACACGGACTTTTCTTTTCTAGCTGCTTTTCTTTCCGTCCAGTTCCATTGAAATTTTGATGTCTACTTCATCGCTCACGATGGTAGAAGCAGCCCAGGAACCTGTGCCAACGCCCCATTCCGTTCTGTTGAGTGTGGTTTTGATTTGAACACCCATGATGACAGACCCTTCGGCCCAAGGATTGTCCATTACACCGGTGATTCTCATTGGGAGTTCAACTTTCTTGGTCTTACCCCTCATGGAAAGGTTGCCATGAACTGTGTAGTTCTTATCGTCCTTCTTGACAATTTTGGTGGAGACAAATTTGATGTCCGGATTGTTTGGAGCATCAAAAAAGCTGTCTGATTGGATGTCCTTATCCCTTGTTTCATTATCCGTATCTACGCTGGCAACCTTTATGGTGAACGAAGCCTTGCTTCCACCCAGGTTGTCCTTATCGAAGTAAATATCCCCATCAAACTCCTTGAATCGCCCGGTAACCTCTGAGAAGAAGTGATTGATAGAAAAGTTCACAGAAGCATGTGACTTATCGATTTTCCACTTTTTGGCATCTTGCCCCATAGAGGTGCCGGCTGAAAGAATGAGTAAGACTGAGAGTAATCCGACAAATTTCATGGTTGACTGTTTTGGATGAATAGACGCAGGCTTTCTATTAACCTGACAGATTGGATAGAAAAAAGTTCAATTATCCCCCTAAGTGACTGATTATTTTAGACTTAAGTTCTTGGCTAGCGGTATGATGTGCATGCTCCGTCAATTCGAGAGAGCGTTGTATGACCTTGTCAATGATTTCAGATTGTTCCTCGAAAGCCGAGCAAGCCTTACACATACTCTTGTGCGCGATTAATTGCATTTTCTCAATTGCACTTAAAGGAGACTCCTCCTTTTTCACAATAAGAGCAGAAGCTTTCTTACACGATAGGGTCAAGATGTTCATCAATTTGCGCATCACTTAGAGAACCAGTTTAGTTCGAGACAGGACTTGAGGGAGAGTTTGGCTCTATGGATGATTTGCCAGTAATTAGACTCCGTGATATCTAATTCCTGACAAATGTCCTTTGATTTTTTGGACATCACGTACCTTGAGCGTACCGCAAAACCCCAATGATCCGGAAGCGCATCGATGCATTTCTCGAATGTTCTTATGAACTCCAGTTCATCGAGAAGCTCGGGACTCTCTGTCCACTTTGATTCAAGACCATTGACTTTCCAGTGGCCATCTGAAGTAAAGGGCATTGGCCACTCGATTGATACAGTTTCGACTTTTCTGGATTGTGCTCGATAGTGGTCCTTGATTTTATTGTTCAGTATGCTCGTCAACCAGGTTTTAGGACTGCTTTTGCCTTCGAAACTGTCAAAATTCTTGTGGGCCGCAATAAATGTTTCCTGCACAATATCCTCGGCAATCGCTTGATCGGAAGTTTTGTGCAGCGCCCACGAGAAGAGACCATCCGAGTACTCGTGGACCCATTGAGTTAGGATTGTAGTGGGGTTGTCTACAGGTTCCATATTCCAAGGGCCAAAATAGGGCGTAAATCGTGATCAGAATGATGGAGAGGCGACAAAAAGAGACCGCGACCTGAATTCTCAGATACGCGGTCTTCCAGTGTATTAGGGAATAATGATGTCTGGAATTCAATTATCTCCAATATTTTGCGGTTCCAAAAGGTCTTATGAGAATTTGGTGTGGTTTGATGAGAATTTGGTATTTCAGCCCAAACTCACGTTATTTTCAATGAGGTATTCCTTGATCATCGAGCGCTTGGCCCTGCTCACAACCACTTCGTCGTCATTGCTCATACGCAATATTCCACCGCCTTCGGTAAAATAACTCACCACCTTGCGGGCATTGATAAGGTGGGACTGATGAACGCGCAAAAAGAAGGTTCCCTCCAGAGCTTTTTCGAAATGTTTCAGGGTTTTGGAAATGAGCAAGGGTTTCTTTCGGTCAACGGTATAAATGTTTGTGTAGTTATTGTCCGACTCGAATCGAATAATCTTGCTCAATTCGATCAAGGTGATCCCGGCTGAGGTAGGTACCGCGAGCATTTCGAAATTCCCATTCTTATGTCCTTGAACCAGATTTTTATACTGCTGAACCAGATCGTGCTGCTCAATGTTGTTGGCGCGCTTAACAGCCTTGATCAAATCGTCGGGATCTACAGGCTTTAGCAAATAGTCCAATGCACTCATGCGCAAGGCCTGAATGGCGTACTGGTTGTAGGCTGTAACAAATATGGTGAGGAAGTCCGGGTGTTCTACGCTTTCCAGAAGCTCGAATCCGCCGCCGTTAGGCATCTCTATGTCGAGGAACAGTAGGTCAATACCTCCTCTTTCCAAATGTTTACGCGCATCTTTTATGTTGGTGTAAGTCGCTTCAATGTGCAGGCTTGGGGTAAACATGCCAATCAGGTTCGACAAGTTGGCAATGGCCTTGGGCTCATCGTCTACGATGATGCATTTCAATTTTCTGGTACTCATTCTTTTAATTTTGGTATGTACAATCTCACTACTGTTCCGGTCTGAGCACTTCCTTCCTTTAGGTCTATATATTCGATACGGAGATCGCTATGGAAAAGTTTTCGGATGATCTCAATCCTTTCAAAAAGGACTTTCGTACTGCTATGCTTTCCATTCTGTTGTTCGCCGTTTCCCTTTCGGCCAACGCCATTATCTTCAATTTCACAGATCAGATCGCCATTATCCATATGTGTCCTTAGCCACAGGGTTCCGCCCCTTTCCTTGGGCATCAAACCATGCCAAATGGCATTTTCCAAAAGTGGTTGAAGGGTGATTGGTGGAATCATGAAGCCACTTAAGTCGAGGCTTTGATCCAGCTCGTATTGAATCTTAAGCTTTTCTCCAACTCGAATGGACTCCAGATCCAGGTATTGTCGGGCCAATTCCACTTCCTCTTCTACAGGAATAAGATTCTTAGGGCTATTGTCGAAAACAGAACGCATCAGTTTGGAGAACTTGGCTATAAATCGAATGGTATTGCGACTGTCATTTTCTACAACATAGTTGCCGATGGAGTTCAGGGTATTGAAAATGAAATGAGGATTCAGCTGGGATCCAAGGGATTTCTGCTGTACAAGGATCAGTCGATTTCTAAGGGCATCTACTTCCCGCCTTTTATTGTTCCGATAATTTAAAACAAGGTAAACAGGCAGGGAGGAGGCAATCAAAATGATCAAATAGAACCACCATCGCTGCCAGAGCGGTGGGTTAATTTCAAATTCCATCATTATCATTGGCGCGCTCCATTCCCCTACCGCGTTCAAATAGGATAGCTCAAATTGGTATTCAGCAGGTTCCAAGGAGGAAAATTCAACCCTTGCCACATCGGTTTCTGTCCAAGTTCCTGTCGAGGAGGGGAGCAGTCTGTAGCGGTACCGCCCTTTGGAAGATGTAAAACGCACGTTGTGGAATTCGATTCTAATGTTATTCTGTTCACTTGAAAGTGAGAGTTTTGATCCGGATTGTTCGATCCCGTTTACGATAAGTCGATCAATGAGAATTTTGTCGATGGCCATGCGCTTGGCAATATCTTTTTTGCGAAGTGCAAATAGCCCTCCGGTTGACCCAAAAAGCAGGTGGTTCCCCAATTCGTTGATCGAGGTAACGGAAGCGGCTTTGGGCCAGGCAAAGCGAAATCCGACGCGGTCTAAGACAACCCCTTTCTTGGACAATTTAAAAGAGAAAATTGTCTGGTTGGTACCTGCCCAAATGCGGCCGTTGGCTTCTTTGTAAAGCACCTGGACCAGGTTTGAAGGAAATCCATGATCCGTATCAAACTGTCCTATGACCTTACCATTCTCACAGAGAAGGATACCGCGTCCTTTTGTTCCAATGAGTATTGAATCACCATTGAGGCAAAGCATGGACCTTACATCAAGCTTTTGGATATGTGATTTTCCGCCAATCTCTATCGTTTGTAATCTGCCATCCCTGAGGACGGCCAAACCGGATCTGCCACCAAGGTACAAGTGCTTGTTGTCCTTAGTCCACTCATAAACCCGAGGGTCGAAGCCAGTCCACGAATTGGATAAAACGCTGTCGACCAACTCACCCCGAACGTGATTCCTCATGACCAAGTTTCCTTCATGAACGTCTACCAGTATATAGGGCCGGAGATAAGCCATTCTTAAATAACTCAAATCTTCCTGTGAATGCTTCTTCGTTACATACGTGAACGAACGAGAACGTTCTTTCACGACTAATTCGCCGCCGAAAGATCCAATAACCCTAAGCTCTTTTTCGAATTTTCTCACCATGACAGGATCTAGTTTTCCCGATGATTCCCGAATCTTAAATAGGTCACCTAACCTGGTACCAACGTATAACGCGGTCGGATCGTGTCTGTAGGCTGCCGAAATCTTCATGGGCCTTTGGCCATATTTCATTTGCAGCAGACTGTTGGATCGGATGAAAAAGATTCCCTTGTTGAGTGATGCCAACCAGGTAATGTTCTGGTCATCGATGAAAATTGAGCTTATTTGATCGTTGGGTAGCCAGTTCCTGAAGGAGGATAAATCACGATAGTTTTCAAAGTAGAAATAGCCCTTTTCCAAGGACCCGATGTATAGATCGTTGCCAAAGCCTTTCTCAACACCCATCGATGGAGAAAATGGAAGTATGTGATGCTTCAGAATCTTTCCTTCCGGAAGGTGTATGTAATAGCAATTGGAGCCTGAAACGACCAGCAGTTCATTATCGAAACGGCAAGATGAGAGATGCTTTACCGCATTATCCCCTGGCACCTGTATGGTCGTCTGAAACTTGTAATCCTTTTTCGTAAACGTATAGTTTATGTTATCTCTTCTCCCTCGATTTAAGTATCCGATTCCAATCTGCCCGTTATCAAAGCAATGGACCATCAATTCATTGTATGAAGCCACATATGTTTTGATGCCCACAAGGCTATCTCCCTGGATTGCCCCCCTCACAAATCCTCCTTTAAAGGAAATGATCAAAGTATCCTGGCTTATGTTAATGCCAATCCACAGTCTCCGCTGAAGTATGTCCGGTAGATATTTGTTGAATTCAGGGCAACTAAATTCATCCGTACGGGGGTTGTACCATGTTATCTGGCCGGTGATGGTATAAAACCAGATTTTATCGCCGTATTCCTGTCCCCCAAAAATCACATTGGAGCACAGGCCATCTGATTGATCGTAGTTGATCAGCTGATTCCCATCAAATCGGGTAAGACCATTGTCGGTACAGATCCAAACATTGTCTCGGCGGTCCCTTAATGTGAAATATGTTTCATTGCTTGGCAATCCGTCCTCAATGGTGAGGCTTTGATAACAAGGAACAAATTCCTGCGCACACACATGGACCAAATCCATAGACGCAAGTATGCCAATAAGCACAAACCGGAAGAATATGTGCGTTCTCAAACCTCAACAAAGTTGAAGTCTAAAGATGTGATATTGTGACAGAATTCTAACTGAGACGTGCCAAATCCTCAGTATTCACTACAAAACGTCCTTTTTTCAAGAGAGTTTATACGCGACCAGGTTTGCTTCCTCGCCAGAAAGATCGAGATAGTTGAACCAGGCATTGGGTTCAGATTTTGTGATTTGTGAGATACTCACGGTCTTCAGGGGAAACTCTTGTAATTCCTTTAGCAAGAGACCTTCATCTTCGTCCTGAGGAGTCCGGTGCAGCTTGAGAATGGCTTCCCGATCTTGTTGGTCGTGGTGATCCAGCCATCGCTCAAATGTATTCTGGTATGTTTCGCGCTGTTCGGGTAAATAAAGCATAGGTGAAGACCAAAGATGTGCACGACTCGCATCTACCTCAAATTTGTGACTGCTTGATCCATCCCATCGGAAGTCCGTAAAATAAGCGTCCCGCTCAATATCTATTAGTAAGAGTGTAAATGGCTCGATGTCTTCTAATTCGATCTCCTTGGTAAACTGATCGAACGAAGCATACCCGAAAGAATCAAGCAGTATTTGTCCCCGACTGCGACGATATTGCTCCTTTCTCTCGTGACGCTCGAAGGCGCCATTCAAAAGAACGGCTACTTTACCGGATGGCGAAGTCGCGATCCACGAACCACCGGCAACGGCATCCTTTGGGTACATAAGTTCACCGTAGAAAGTAGGGGCAAGGGTGGGTCTTTCGATGTGTTCGTCTCTATTGGACGTAAGTATGAATCCGTCATCCGTAGGAAGGAAGGTTGCAATGCACATAATCCAAAGATAAGCGGGGGGAGTAAATAGAAAGGAGCAAGGAGAAAACCCACTCTCCGCAAGCGAAGAGGTGACTCTCAGGTTCATCCTTGCTCCGGCCTATGTTACTTTATACGCAGGCTCCGGGGGTCGGGTTTGGAGGCCTGCATGGATTAGACGCCTCAAGGTGTAATCCCTGACATTTTGAAAAACTTCAAAGGAGGAGCCAAAAGAACAAGAGTCGAACCAATTAAATAGGAACATCATACTGACGATCGAGGATGTTACTCTGTTCTATATTATTATGTGACTTAACAGAGGCCAAACTGCATTAGAGTAGTTGGACTTGTTATATAGCAATCTGATGATCAGATCCCTAACAATTTCCCATGTTTGTTCCGTAAGTGCAATTCAGACTTTACTACAAATACTCGTTATCTACAATATCACCTCTTGCCTTTAGTATAGATATGTTTAGGACTCTAATCGTGCCTTGAGAGTCTATGACTTCCAAAGCTCCTTCTTCTTTCAAGTCGTGAAGAACACGTACCAACGATTCTTTCACAGTTCCACAGAGATCTGACAAGTCCGTGCGAGACAATGGAATGATTACTTCATCCTTTATTTTGTATATTCTGCTCAGGTAGAAAAGAACTGACGAAACTCTTTCCGAAACAGTTTTTTGACCCAACAATGTCTGAAAGCCTATAAATCGTGCAAATTCTTCACTTAATGAGCCTAATATCTCAATGCACAATTTGTTGTTTTCTAATAGAACTTTTCGAAAAACATCTTTTGGAATGAATATTAACTCTGAATCTTCAAGAAGCTGTGCACTATCTGGGTATTTAGAGTCGCTAAGAATGGGGTGGTAGCCAAACAAATCATCTCCTGAACAGATCTGAAAAATCTGGGTCTTACCGTAAACACCAGTTTTAAACAACTTGACTTTACCTGAAAGAATTTGGTAAAACCCGAAGGGCATGGATCCCTCCGTAAACACCATCTGCCCCTTATTCAACTTCATTAAAGCCGACTCATTCGACAATAACTCCTGCTGGGCAGGGGTAAGTACCTTTTGAAAAGCGTCTTTCTTCAGTGTTGATCTGAGCATGCGAGGCTAAATGAAAAATCAATGGCGTCATTGACATATATCAACAGCAATGTAATATTCTCTTCGGAAATTTGGAGTTGAAATGAGTCGTAGAGCGCATAACAAAAATTTCCACAGGAATGCATTTATGTCAGTGTTCCTTGTTTCATTCTTGTGCAGCCTTCTACTTACCTACGCTGAAGAAAGCGATTTAACTAAAGGAAATCAGCTTCCTAAAGGTGAACCTGATAAAACGGAAGAAGTAGAAAAAAAGCCTGAAGAGAAAGAAGAAAAGAGTTTTAACATCTCCTTTTTATCTGGTTCTACTAGCCATGCGAGTGATGTTGTATCATTTGAATCTGGATTAATACCAATACAGATACTTATCTGTCTGGTTCGCCCTGTTTATAAGCTTTATCTTCTGCATTGCCAATTGATATTGGATTTTTTGAGTTGAACAACGATTCACTCTCATTTCCATAATTCAATATCAATTTCATGATCAAAGAAAGATTTGTTGATTCTCTACAACACATAAAAAGAGACGCGCTTGCTGGAAGCGTAGCAGGCATAATGGCAGTACCCCTAACCGTTGGTATTTGCATCATGTCAGATTACCCGGTAATGACTGGAATCTACACAGTCATTTTTGCCACAATCATAAGTTATTTATCATACCTCATCAGACCTGGAAACTACATAGGAACACCAGGAGTGGCGGCTGGATTGGCTCCTGCTTTGGCCTTGGGCGTTAGTTCATTCGGCATGGAAAATATGCCGTTTGTTATCGCGCTTACCGCAATTTTCCAGATGATCGTATGGAAGTATAAACTCGAGAGTCTGATTTTCAAATTTGTGCCTCATTACCTCGTGGAAGGCCTCCTAGCTGGCGTAGGTTTAAAGATTGCTTTCAAGTTCGTTCCATTTTTGTATGACATTCAACACGAAAGTGAACATTGGCTAAACCTTGAGCGAGAGATTATCATCATTCTCTCGGTTGTATCTTTTCTGTTGTTTGTTCTCTTATACAGGTACTATCAAAAGAAAATGCCAGCACTTCCTTACGTGGTGATCATGCTCTCAAGCTTTGCGCTGACATTTTTCCTACCTCTTCCTATGTTAAATGTTGATCCAACCCCGTTTGAACTTCGATTACCATTTCCAAATTTCGAGGGTTTGTCTAATTCGGAATCACTCTTTTTAATTCTAAAAATGGTTGGGTTTGCCCTCATGTTAGGCTCTATAGATGTTATTGAACAAGTAATGAGCAATGTTGCTATTGAGAAATTAGACCCCTTGGGTCGAAAGTGCAATACCAATAATAGTTTGCTAGCAATTTGGATTGCAAATTTAGGCTCATCCTTCTTTGGCGGAATGACCAACTTGGACGGTCTTGCCAAAAGCACTACAAATGCAGTAGCGGGAGCAGTCACCAAGTTGTCAAACCTTTTTACTGCATTCGTGCTGCTAATTGTTGTTGCATTTCCTCAAGTGCTTGGTTATGCTCCGGAGTATGCACTTGGTATCATAATGGTCTACTCCGGTTGGAAAATGATAGCGAATATTCAGCATGTTCGAGCCGAAGGACGCTACGCACTAATAATGGCAGGCATATGCGCCTTATTAGTATTTCAATTTGGGATCTTTGAAGGTCTATTGATGGTTCTTGCGTTTCATGGCCTCATACAATACGTATTTCTTAGAAGGCTTGGAAAATCGACCAGCGACATACTTAAGCCACTTGTTCATTCTAGAAAAAGACAGGAGCTTCACCACGAAAGTGAGACCTTAGATTATCTGAACGAAAAAGAAATTCCAGTTCTTACAAAATGGCTAAAAGCCATCAATGAACATAATCTGAATCTACTTGCTAGTTTATATTCCAAGGACAGTGTATATACTCCCGCTTTATCCACAAGACAACGATTTAATAAGGATCAGATTATGGATTACTATCGAGACTTATTTGCCAAGGACAACGTTAAAATTGAAAGGCTGGATATGCATAAGCAATATGAATCTGGGCTCAAAATAGACAGCGGTCATTTAGGGTTGAAGTGGACTTCGGCAGGCCATAATAAATCCCATGTCCTGAGATTTTCAATGGTTATTAAGGATGGTCAAATCATAGCGCATCATTCAAGTCTCCTACCAACAGGAGATGTGACGATAGCCTTATGGGCTCAAGATGAGGAAAAAGGAAAATCAGGCTTTATTTTTTAAATCAAATAAAAGTGGAAGCAGCAATCGCGGTATTTACAGACCACGAGAAAGCAATTCGTGCTGTAAAAACTGGTCAAAGAAGGTACCGACCAGCACGAAATTTCAATTATAGGTAAAGGCGAAGAAGTAGAAGATCATCTTCATATTACCTCAGTAAAAGCACTTAAACAAGCGCCAATTCCTTGCCTCACTGAGAGAAAAGAGAGTAGAAAGATTCAAGCCGATGCATCATTCTCAGAGTATAAGCGGATCGATGCGAGGGATCTTAACTGAGCAAGAAGTTATTCGAACCTAAGATGCTTCACGCTTTTGCCATTGTTGATCAATTCGTTGAGTGAGTCGATGCCCATTTGGACATGCTTGTCGACGAAATTTTTAGTGACCAGCTTGTCGCTTTCGTCACTTTTTACACCCTCCGGAATCATAGGTTGATCGGAAACAAGTAAAAGAGCACCCGTAGGAATTTGGTTGACAAAGCCAACAGTGAAGATGGTCGCCGTTTCCATTTCGATGCCCATCACGCGAATACTCCTGAGGTATTCCTTAAACTCATCGTCGTGCTCCCAAACGCGTCTATTCGTGGTATACACCGTTCCTGTCCAATAGTCGGTCTTATGGTTCCGCACTACGTGTGATACTGCCCGCTGTAAGTTGAAAGAGGGTAGGGCAGGCACTTCAATCGGTAGATAGTCATCTGAAGTTCCTTCCCCCCGGATCGCTGCTATCGGAAGGATGACATCCCCAATTTTGTTCTTCTTTTTCAGTCCCCCGCATTTTCCAAGGAAAAGGACCGCCTTGGGTTTGATGGAAGACAACAGATCCATGATGGTCGCCGAGTTGGCGCTGCCCATTCCAAAATTGATCATGGATATCCTGCCAGATGTAGCATTGGGCATGGCTTTGTCCCTGCCCTTTATTTCAACCCCCTCTCGCTTGGCGAAGATCTCCAGGTAGTTGGAGAAGTTGGTCAGGAGGATGTAATCGCCAAAATCCTCGGCTTTGGTGCCTGTGTATCGAGGTAACCAATTGGATACAATTTCTTTCTTGCTTTTCATTTTCGATCAGACGCTAATTTAACGCAATGCTGTGTTCCGATGTCCTATTCCGGAATTTTAGATTAGGAATTATGAATCTGAGGATTAGTCAATCTCCAACTCTACCTCAATAAGCGAATCAATCCGATTCGCATAGGTGATCTTCATTTCCATCATTCGGATAATTTGATCGAAGGATGACTTCTGAAAATTCATCAATGATCGCAGCCGACCGGTATCCAATGCAGCCTGAACAAACTCACGATCTACCAGCCTGTGCTCATCGAGAGGAAAATTCCGTATGCTATAGTCTTCTACTTGATCCTGGAGAAATTTCAAATGCCATGCGGCTTCTCGATCAAGATAAGCATAGGTAAATTCATAGTAGCCCCTTAGCGCTCGCCGTAGTTTTGCATTCTGTATTTCTTTCAATCGACCAAAAGTCAGCATGTCTTTAAAGCCGCCATGATAGGGCCTGTGCGCATAGGTAAACTCCATCTTCCGAAGGGCTGAATCCATCAGCGAGCCACGAGCAGTTCCTTGTAGAATAGCATTGTAATAGCCTACATGTTGCATCAGTGCTTTTCTGTAGACTTCTGATTCGTAGTTGTCGGCTTCCAAGTCTCCTTGGATATACCTGAGATTATCTTCAAGTTCAGTCCTTCGCTGACGTCGCTCATTCCAGTTGTCGACCTGGATGGCCAATAATATCCCGATGGCCACCAATAAGGTTTCCCCAACGGCATAGCCCAGGTAGGTCATCCACTTATTTCCAGTACTTGATTCGTTCATGACTTTACGGAACAGACTGAACATGTTGTCCAAATCTAGGACAAAGAAAATTTTGAAGCGTCAAAGAGCCTAAGCAATGGCTTGGACCGTAATTCTCTGATTTCTAAAATCTGTTTGATCACCGGACTTGAGTCCGTTCAAGGCTACGGAAAGTGGGGCAGAAGGTGAGAGACAAAAGACCTCGTGTCCCTCTACGTGAATTGGGCCTAACCCTACAGAAATGAAATAAATGTGATCCGCAACGACCAGTGAACCTGGTTCAGCAGTTGAATGAGTCTGGATCGGATTTAGGTTGTTTAACTGAACCCAGGATTTGTTGAGGTTGGAGTGATTCAACTCGACCTTCTCCAATTCCTGCCTGGCCATCTCCCGGCCAGTTTCATGCTTGTCGCCCGCGCTGCTTTTAGTCTCATTAAACAGAGCCTGCCGGGCCTCTTCAATTCTTGTTTTACTCTCTTCGAGTTTTGAACTCAGAACACTCATGCATGCCGCGTGTACCTTTTGCTTTAGTTTGGCGAGTTTGGCTTGAACCACCTTCAAAGAAAGCAATAACCTACCACTGAATTGGGCTGGCCGGCTTTTCGTTAGGATCCTGGAGTAAGGCCTTTTGATACAGCTGGTAGGTCTGCTCAGAGGTCAGGCGGCGACCCTGATATTCACCAATGACCTGCGGGGCAGGGTCGATCAAGTTGGCATCGATGGCGCGTTGCCGGATGGCTTCGGCCTCCTCGATTGTTGTGAATCGAGTTGAGAGGAATCTCAGTGAATCCTTGTTTCCGGATACATGATTCGAATAACCGAGGTTGAGGAACATATTTACCAGGTCGGTGGGTACTGTCTCCGTAAACGTGCCGAGGTCAACGATAAACTTTAATTGGCTCACATCGATAACGGGTGCGTTGAGCAGCGGCCCGATGTTTTCCGTGAACGGCTCCATGCTCACCCTTCTTGGGGGAATGTCGGTAATTTGTTGATCGTCTGTTTCCGGGCTTGGAATCCTAATTGGCATACCATTAGGATCAGGATTAAAACGGTTTGATTGATCATCGGAATCCGATTGGCGCTCTGTCTCGGATTTTGGTCTGGAGATTTTTGGAATATCCTTTTTGGCCGCTCCGGTTCCACTGCGTCTGATTTGATTTCCCGAACTGCCAAACTTCTTGGAAACCACTTTTCGTTTGCGTTCAACGATATTGAAGGTGAAGTACAAGCCTTCAACTCCGCTCACCAGTTCCATCGAATAGTTGTTTTGTACCAAAGTGTACTTGGTGCCAAGTACATTTTCATCCATGGATAGGGTATACTTCCCATTTGGTAGATAGAATTCAAAATTCCCCTCGAAGTCGGTTAAAGTATTCACGACTTTTTCATCATTGAATGCGGTGATCTTTATATTGGAGAGATCAAGGTCCTTGTCCTTATCCGTTCTCACCTTTTCTCGATCCACCACTACCTTACCGTAGATCTTCACACCTTTTACAAATGGCACGTACTGGGCGCCTTCTTCATAAATCATGAGGGAGTCTTCTATATTCGGGAACCACCCATTGAGTTCCTCAAGGCTAAATGCCGAGTAGGCATACATCCCGGCCGGCACATAGATCATATCTGCAACTCCATCATAGTTTGTTAGCACCGAATGTTGTCCCAATCGAATGACAACATTCTCAAGACCTGGCTCAGTTCCACTCTTTTGACCGTCACCATCCAAATCATAAAATGCATAGAACTTCTGGGTGAAATTGTTCTTTTTCAAGAACGGAATCGGGATACCAAATTCCTTTCTAATGGATACATTCACTTGGTTGCTTTGGCTTGTTAGGCGTTCCTCATTTGGAATAATTCCAAATTCGTTGAATACCGTGGCGTTGTCTAGTTTCCGGGTAGAAATGGTGTAATTCACACCGAGACTGAATCTCCATCCGTCGTTGGTGTAGTAAAAGAGTTCAGGGAAGGCTCCAATTCTATTGCTGTTAAGTGTCTTTTGGTAGGTGTGGTTGAAGTTACTCTGAAGAACCCAGTGCGTATTCTTAAACAGGTACTGATAGGTCAGCGAAGTTCTAAGGAAGACCGGGTTAACGTTATTCGCAACCATACTTTCAATGGATGCAGGAGAGTTGGGCCCGTAGAAGTAGGCTGAAACGAGTGAGAGTGTCCTGTACCTGAACAAGATGTTTGCGTTCAACTTGAAATACCAGGGAAGGTCCGGAAGAAACAAGGCATTTTCATAACCGGCCTGGACATTGGTTGCCCAAAGGATATTGCGGTCGAAGATGAAGTTCGAATAACGCAGGCCGAGACCGGGATAGATGGTACGCTTGCCGATTACACTTTGCACATTGTAGAATGCATAATTCTGGACTGTACCAAACCTTGTGTTTCTGGTATATCCCAGTGTATTATAGTAGATCATGTTGTAGACCTCCTGAACTGGTCCTCCGATAACACTACTTGGAAATCGGTTTTCGTTGAGCGTTCCGTAGTAATATAGGAGGGACTTGCTGTTGATGAAGTATTGAATTCTGGAATTGACGATTCTCCGTTCGTTGTCAGCAAGGCCAAATGTTCTTTGTTGCAGGCGGCCGGATAAATTGGTCGTTAGCTTCTTGTTGAGATACCTTCCCGAATAATTGAGTCCAAGTAGGAATCCCTGGCGATCCAATGTGTCGATTGCAGGATCCGTAGATGAGCGTGTACTATAGGCACCGGTGAAAGTCACGTTGTGGCTCTTTGTGATGCGCACACCTATCCTCGAACTTGCAACTGTAGCCTGCCTTCCCCGGTTGTTGTCTATGTTTTGCGCGACCCCAAGCATTCCGCGCAACACCCCGGTTCCGAGGTACTGGTACTGTCCTCCGAAATTGGTAATATTTTGAGATTGAAAGTTTTGGCCACGCCCAAGGTAATAGCCTGTGAACCAATGGCTTTTTCCAGCCCTCACACGTCCTTTTACCCCTACACCAGCCGCAGGAAGTCCAAAGTTCCCTCCGGCAATATTTCCGGCCTCAACGGTAAATCGCTTGTGGAAGTACCCGGCGTAATATGAGCCCCGCTGCAGGAAGTTCTGGCTAAAGTAATTTGTACCGTAAATGAACTGGTTGAAATAAACCAGGTTGGATCCGTCATTAAAAGTCTGGAACCCCCGCAGGATGAGGTTCATGAAGGTGTTGTTGTTCAGAACGTTTTGGACGTTGGCGTCGAGGACGAGGGGTAGCACCGGTCCGGAATACTCATTGACCTTTTTTCCATTACCCAGCCTAACGAAATTGAGTCGCTGTCCACGTTGAATAAGGTTCTTGCCAGATTTCGTCGCTTCCGCCGTATTGACGAAAAGGGAATAGGTCTGCTCTTCCTTTTCGTAGTTAGGACGGTGCTGTTGAATTGAAATAGCCCTGAAGTTTCGATCCTCTTTCTTGGTTTCGATTTGGTAGCTAAACGAAGTATCTTCCAGCGAGTTGAGCTGAAGCGAGGCTTTTGGGTTGTCGATGATTTTACCTTCTTCGTCCTTGAGGATGAGATCAGCCCGAACACCTTTGAGTGACATCACGAGGTCTTGCTGGAAATTGCCCATGTTGATCACACTCACGTCAAAGACCAGGTTCTTTTGTCCATTTTTGAAGTACATCGTATTGGCAGGGTTCACGGCCAAATCCCAGTCCACCACCTTGTGGCTTCCCACGTAGAAAAAACTACCGCCAACTTGGTTGTTCTGCCCGTCATATAGCTGCACGTTGATCACAAACTTCGTGTTCCCCTGAAGGTGGGTTGGAAGCAATCTGACCGGAACCAATTTGGTACCTCCCGGAGCCAAGTCGTAGACTCCTTTTCCTCCAAATTGCCTCCATCCTTCCGGGACAGAGATGACAATCGATAGCGAAGCGCTGTTGGAAGTGTTGTTCACAAGGGTGAGATTGTTGGCAATGAGTTCGCCTTTGTAGGCGATCAAGTCTTTTTCGGCAAAGCGGATTTCGAAATCCGAAGTAGGGGCTGGAGGTGCCACTTGAGTTGTATCAGTCGCTGACGCACTTGTATCTATTGCAGTTGCCGAAGTGTCCACCGCTTGGGCATGTATTTCAAATACCCCAACCCAGAGAAGCAGGAAGCTCAACAATACAGTATGTTTGGCGCCCCGTTTCAATTCTGTTCTTGTAGGTGAAACTTGAGATTGAGTTGATACACTCCAGGTTGAAAGTCAAGGCTAGGTCGTACTCGTACGTCAATCCTGAAAGTGTATTCGTTGTAATTCGTTAAGTAGTCGCCGGGGCCATTTACGTTGTCAACACATGATCCGGCGTTGATTCGTGGCAGCAGGTCAGCGATAATGTCTTGTATATCTCCGTGATCAGTAAAATACGAACTGAAGACGCCGTCGATGGGGGAGGTAGAACACACGTTGGTCACCCTTACTTCCAGAATATCGATGCTTGGCGGGTCCGGAGCACCCAAACCATAGGTGGCGATGGTTTCCCAATCGGTTGAAGCCGTTCCGGCTCCGGGATTATTCTCCACTTCCATGTTGAGGAACCACCGGCAATCCGGGTCTGGAATGGCTTTGTCCTCAACGTTGATCTTGAGTCGAGTGACACCAACCAAGGTGATGCCGGCGTTGTATTCTTCGAAGGTTGTGAACTTGTAGTTGATCTGCACCGGATCGGCAGGCTCAAATGCAACGGACCCACAGTGTATCTGAGTCATGCCCAACACAGGACAAAGGATCATCATGTAGGTGAGTAGTCGCAAAATCGAGGTGGATTTTATAGGTACAGCAAAAGGCGAAACCCTGTAGATTCCACCTTTTGCTATTTAAAGGGCCGGCAAGCCCTTCACTGCTAAGTAGTTAGATCGAAAATATCTTATTGATCTTCCAGGATCACATACTGCACGTACATGGTGTAAACACCAGGTTGAGCATATGAACCTGCACCATTTGCAGTGACCAGGTCTTCTGCCGCAGCAGCGTCCGCATCAAAAGCATTTGGGAAGATCGCTGGCAGACCAGGAAGAATCCTGTAGTCAATGGCATAGTAATAATCGGAAGTAGTACCGGTAGAAGTAAGGTAAGAACCACCTGGAAGGAAGTCGTCACCTACAACACCGGAAGTACCGGCGTGACCACCGATGTACTTGTCATCGGTAGTAGGAGGGGTATTTGTACCACCATTCACGTAAAGAGAGTTGGCACCGTCTTCCGCACCTACCGCTCTAAAAGGAGTACTGTAGTCGGAGAACGTACCGGCGGCAGCACCGTCGCCATTGTTGGCCTGGCTTTGTCGCAATTCTACAAGTGAAAGTGGAAGATCGTCAATGGCACCGGTAGCACCACCACCGCTATAGGTGATGATCTGATCCCAGAATTCGGGACCGTTGGTTCCATTTGATCTACCGACCGCATAAAGGTCCCAACTAACGGTTGAGCTAACCCTGAGCACGGTCGCAGCATATTTTGTAATACCCGCATAGTAATCATTGATATCGTCGAATGTAAATTCCAACTGATTGGGCGTGGTCATATCCAATTGAAGAATCGGCTGCAAGTCCATTGTAATGGTCACATCCTTCTCGTCAATCAGCTGGGCAAAAGCTCCGCTAACGCCGAAGCCGACCAACAAAACAACTGAGGCAATTAATTTTCTCATGATTCTGATTTTAAATTGTATTTGTGTTTAATTATAAGTGTTAGATCCTTCTATCAGCGTTTTCTCTACTTCACTCACGGTCAATATTGAAAATCTAACTCCGCTGTTAGGATTTCATCATCACTCCCGTAATCCACTACACCAATCGCTGTGTACTCTCCTTCGGAAATGCCGGTAGGCAGGACGAATTTGAATTCACGTTTCAGTTCCGGGATGATGGTGAAATTCTTTAAAGGCAGTTGTACGCTCTCACCGGTAGTGTTGTTGAGCAACTCAACCCTGACGCGGCACGAGGTGATGCCGTCGCCTACATTTTGCACGTCCAGTTGGACAAAGTTCTTGTCGGTTCGCTGTTGGATCTTGAAGTCCACGATCTCAACCGCATTTACCTTCACATTGGGTGGGTTTTGGTAAAGGAATACTCCAAAGGCGAAAGTTGGATAGATACCAAAAGACACTTGTTGCGCACTTTCGCCCTGATCAATTTGCTTTCTTTCTATCGCCTGCTCAACCATCATGATGGACCATGAGGCGCGATACGCATCCGGATGATCTTCCGGAATGCTAACGGTCACCACAATATCCTTCTTTTGACCGGGTTGCAATTCGATGAAGCTGGGAGATATGGAAATGAAGTCTGCCAGGCTATTGTCTCCCATTCCTCTTGGCAGGAAGACCGAACGGCCATTTTTGTCCATATCGAAGTCCTGAAGCTTGGTCATGAACTTGTTTGGCTTGTCGGTGTCGTTGTTGACCGTGATCTTGGTCGACTTGGACTGACCTGGTGTTACCGACAGATATACATGTGATGGGGATACAGCTACACCAGCCCCCTTAGCTGGGCTTGCGTAAATTTCTGAAAGTCTGATTTCTTCACCTGCTGCTGCTCCAAAGGCAAGTAAGAATGTGACTGCAAGGGTTTGGATTCTCTTTTTCGATCCGGCAGTCCAATTGATCAGTTTGAGCATGTAGGTTTCTGGTTTAGGGATTCTGATAAACGTTGTTTTCATTTTTTGGTTACAAAACGCGATGAATTTCACCGCAGATTTTCGGCGACAATGTTAGAAGCGCTCAAAGTGAGCATGTTGTTTAATGTCCCAACGTAGGAAGATCGCTTCCCAAGCCGGGTGAAAATGAATGTTGCTAAGTATTCGGTACAGAAGTGAGTAGCATGTTTGAGTAGTTAGGGTTTATACAACTAACAATATATACTATGTATACCAAAAGCATCATGAAACGTGGATGAGATTCAAATTATGGCGATGAAACTCTACTTCCTAAAAGAGATTTCTCTGAACTTAATCCCAGAACGCTCGGCCTTATTTAATATGGGAATATAAAGCCGGTCATTTACTATCCTCGGAGGGAATAGGTAATCTTTATTTTCAACATTTATTCGTTTTTGGAATTGAAGATCTCTATCAAAGAGGTCAATAAATATCGAGTAGGTCATCATATAAGAATTGTAAGCCCTAACATCTATTTTCTCTGGTATGTACCCAACCATGATAAATGCTTGAAGCGCTTCATGGAAAAACATGTCAGAATGGGTATAAGCCCCATAGAGGCTTTTAGCCTTCTTGTGAATTAATGAAGTGTCCCCTGTAATTTTCAGATTGACTATTTCTTTAATCCCTTTTAAATTCTTTTTCGATAGGGCGTAATTCGGTTCAATTTTGTAGACAGAAGTATCCTGACCATAATGTAAGTACACTGTGTCATTGTTCATGAAATAAGTCAAAGTAGAAAGCCTGCGAACCAGGCTATCTGGTAGGTCAACGTGAGAATGGGGAATAGGGAAGAAAAGAGATTTCCTTATATCCAGGAAGCCCAAGGACGAGAAGTCGAACTTATAAGCTTTATTCGGTCTGTTATAATCACCCCCATAAGACAGCAGAATCCGATCTCCAGAACGCGAGTTTGCGGTCTCCATATTACCCCCAGCAACGTGATAAAATTTGTCACTGTACATTTCAAGACTTGTTTTAGCCCAGATCACCTTTTCTTTAGAAATTAACGCCAACTGATTTCGTGAAAAAATGAGGCAAGTATCCTCATTAATATGCTTGATATCGTAAACACCATCTTTAATCAAGGGTTGCAAAAGTTCAAACTCAGAGAGGTCTACAACGTCAAGATAATTCTGGGAACCAGGAAGCTGGAAATAAAGGCTTTGATCAACCGGATAGTAGCCAATCATAACCAACCTTTCTTCTACTGCGCCTAAGGTCCTATTTGAAAGAAGTATTGGATTGCAAGAAGAGTCTGTGGCAAATAGAGACTCATTAATAAATGAAAAAAGCACCTCTTCACCTTCAATGCTTTCAACAGCAGTTAAATCTGATTTCGGGTTGTCTTCACAAGAAGAATAAAGTACGATTAAAAAAATGGCTGCCAATATACTGACAGCCATTCTTCTTATCTTAATTAGGTATTTATTCAATGCAGCTCAAGTCAAGATAATTGTCAATAATAGGAAGCATGTCTTCCTGAACCAAATCTTCATGATCTATTGTAATCCAATCCTGTACACTCCAAGTTGACCAACCTTGTATTAGTTGAATGGCATCCTGATCAGCTTGTGTGGTACAAAGGCAGGAGGATGGCGCACAGCATTCGCTTGCGATGCTGATTACACAGCGAAGACCACAATCACACAATCCAGGTACCGCACAAGAGATAATTGAATACAATTCATCTGTTGGTGTGACTCTATAAAAATGAGCCTCGTTTAGTTCAACTTTTCCTGAAACTGTCTCCAATTCTCCATATACAGGAGAATCAAAACTCGTAAAACTGGTCAGCATGGATGCCATAGCAAAGATGACTATCAGGCTTAAAAAATTTCTATACATAATCTCAATTTTATTCAGCGCAGCTGAGGTCAACATAAGTTCCTAAAATTTCTTGCACATCCTCGTCGTGGATCTGTTCATATGATGCATTTAACCAAAGAACTGGATCAAGGGTTTGCCAACCTAGTGCAGTGGCTATTGCATCTCTGTCTGCTTGATCAGTAATACATAAACATGACGTCGCACTACAGCACACTTTTACTATTCCGAGTGTACACTGAGTGCCACAACAACCAACTTCATCAACACACGATTGGGTGTCATAGACCGTTTCTGTCATAGCCAATCTAAATGCACCGGCAGGTTGAAGTTCTGATTGCGACAAAATGGGTTTAAGGTTGTCATAAATAGGAGGGGTGCTATCGGCCTTGAAGCCGAAGAATACAATAATCATAGCCATTGAGACTATCAATTTCAAGTTTTTAATAATCATAGTTTCAAATTTTTGGAGATTTGATTTTTGATGTAAGAAGAGTACTATTACTAATAATGATACCCAAGGAAATAACTTTCTAAACCGTATAAATCCGGATGTTTTTCAGTAGTTCCCGCAAAAGAATTTGTCTTAAGCGGTCGATCATTTAGTTCAATAGATCAACTTAACTTCACAATTCTTGTTATTGGAAGCTATTGAACTCAATCTTTGACTGCCAGATTGGGTTGAGTAGCTTTACTCCTTATGAAAAAGTATTGGACCCAAAATTTTGAAACGAACTAGTAGAAAATGAGAGCCTTATTTGTAATTGGATTATTGGTTATAGCTGTTCTAAGTTGTAATAGTCAAAACATCGAGGGGGGAACCCAATGGAATTCAAAAGAAGATTATCAGTCGGTTGAACCACAAATAATTGAGAACATCTTGTGGTTAGAAGCAAATCCGTTGGTTGAAGATATGGAGTACAGGAAGCAGGTAGGCGCGTACGTTATGAAGTGGCTTACGGGATGTCCTCATATATCTGTTACCATGACGTTGAAATATGAAGGTAAGATCATGTTGGATGAAAACTATGAGTTTGCTAGCAGGGTTTCTTCCATATTTTTGATGGGAAAGACTCTCTACATGATTCAGCATCAAGACGAGAAAAAGAAAATAAGGGAGGTGAAGTCGAATGAGCGTGGAATAGTCAGCATGATCACCCTGTATAATGAGTTGGTTAAAGAGAAAGGCGCTTCTGCAAAAAATGAAATCATGGAGCAATACGTGAAAATGCAGGATGAAGGAAGACTTCAAGAATTTGTGAGAAGTAAAAAAAGCCTGTAGTGTATCACAGACTAAAACCATAGGTCGGAGGACCTGTGGTTTCTGCATTTGTACGTTCAATTCGGGCCATCGGTCCCAATTCCTCCAGGTCAAAAGTCACATCATTGTTAACCATCTCGGTGACATTGATTGTTGGGAGATAGTACTTGTCAATGTCAGCGCCCTCTGTCTTAGAATGAATAACTTCGTTGTATTCGGTTTTCAGGATGATTTCGGCTACGCAAATCAATGATTTGCTGTCTCATTCACTTTCCAATACAAAACTTACTGAAGATATTGTCCAGCAAATCGTCGGTAGTGATCTCCCCAGTGATCTCACCAAGGTGAGCCAGAGCCTGACGGATGTCCATGGCCAGGAAGTCGCCGGTTGTTCCGGCATCCAAACCATTTAGTGCGCGACTTAGGGCTTCGTCCGTTTCTTTGAGAGATGCGACATGACGGGCGTTGGTCACGACTGTGTCTTCGCTTTGTATATCTCCCAATACAACTTGAGTACGCAATGAGTCCAGAAGTTCTTCTATACCGTCCCCATTTTTTGCTGAGATGAATTGGACGCCATCAAGTTTTCCAAACGCTGATCGCAGGATATGCTCTTCGCCCTTGTCAATGTGATTGGCAACCGGAATGAGGGCAACCTCTTCGCGCTCCACCGAATTCAATTCAGACTGAAGCGATTTCAAATCCGATTTCGATGCATCAAACAGGTACAGAACTACGCGCGCTTCGGCAATTTTGCCCAGGGCCTTTTCTACGCCGATAGATTCCACCACATCCTTCGTTTCGCGAATCCCGGCCGTATCTATAAATCGATACTTAAGCCCATCGATCACCACTTCGTCCTCAATACTATCGCGGGTAGTGCCTTCAATCTCGGTCACAATGGCCCGTTCTTCATTGAGCAGGGCATTGAGCAGGGTGCTCTTGCCGGCATTGGGCTTACCGGCAATCACAACAGGAACTCCGTTTTTGATCACATTGCCAAGTCGAAAGGATTGGATCAGATTCCGGACGTATCCCTGAGTTTGTGTCAACAAGGATTTCAGTTCATCCCTGTTGGCGAATTCCACGTCCTCCTCGCTGAAGTCCAATTCCAACTCAACCATAGAAGCGAAGTGAATGAGTTGATCGCGAAGCCTTTTGAGATCATTGGCAAATCCACCCCGCATCTGGTGCATGGCCGTTTGGTGGGCGGCTTTTGATTCGGAAGCGATGAGGTCTGCAACCGCCTCGGCCTGCGACAGATCCATCTTTCTATTGAGAAAGGCACGCAGCGTAAATTCTCCGGCCTTGGCCATTTGGGCTCCTTCATCAATAAGTAAGTTGAGCACCTCATTGAGAATATAAGGGGAGCCGTGGCAGCTGATTTCCACCAGGTCTTCTCCGGTATAGGAATGCGGGGCGCGGAATAGCGAAAGCAACACTTCGTCGTAGGCCTCGCCATCTTTTACAATGGGCCCAAAGTGTAGTGTATATCCAGCTTCTTTAGACAAATCTTTCTTAGGGAACAGCCGATCGCAGATATCAATGGATCGTGGTCCCGAAACCCGAATGATTCCGAGTGCTCCAACCCCGGGTGGGGTTGCCAGGGCACATATTGTTGGCAGATCAGCCAATGACCTTTTCGTTGAGCGACTGGATAATCAATTCGAGAACCTGTTCGTTCTCGTTTTTCCTCAATTGGGCTTCCCGCAGATCACCTATTAAAGTGAATACCTCTTCGTCGTCCACACCCCCCATTTCTTCGATAATGGTATAACATTCGAAGGCGATCATGTATTCAGACTTCATGGCTAGGTCGACGAAATAGGCCAGGTGGTCGTCCGCATGTAGTCCTGCTTGCCAAATGGCTTGCAAAAGCGTCTGCTGTTCCTCCTTATTCTCCGGGTTCTCAATAGCCTCGATAAAGATGTCGACAACATCCTTGTCCTTGAGCTCGTTCAGTATTTTAACCGTCGCGGCATATAATCGCTCGTCATCCGTATGAACCAGGATGTCGATGAGCAGTGGAATGGTATCCTTGGTTCCATACTGCTTGATCTCCTTCAAAGCTCCTATTACCTTCTCGTACTTGCCCGATTTTAGCGAGGCATGTATCGTATCAATCTTCTTAGCCATTTGCGTATTCTCTCGGGCCAAATATTTTGCTGCCCACCCTTATCATATTGCTGCCTTCGTCAATGGCGATTTCATAATCGCCACTCATACCCATTGAAAGGGTATCCATGGTAGGAATAGATTCTCTGAGCTTGTCGAAGTATGTTTTTAGTCCTGCAAACTCTGTCCTGACAACCGATTCATCCGAAGTATTGGTTGCCATGCCCATCAACCCCCTTACGCGAATATTTGAGTAGCCGGACAAATCACCGGCAACAAACTCGTCCAGCTCATCTGTGCTCCATCCAAATTTTGATTCTTCCGTCGCGATATGGACCTGGAATAGAATATCTATGATGCGGTCGTTTTGGATAGCCCGTTTATCTATCTCAGCGACAAGCTTTGCGCTGTCCACTCCATGAATGAGATAGACAAATGGGGCAATGTACTTGACCTTGTTGCGCTGTAAGTGACCAATCATATGCCAACGGATGCCCCTTGGAAGAACCTCAGCCTTGGACGCCAAATCCTGCACTTTGTTTTCTCCAAAGTCGAGGTGCCCGGCTTCATAAGCCTCAAGAACCATTTCCTTGGGTTTTGTTTTGCTCACCGCCACCAGGATAACATGATTGCTCAAGGCAGACCTTAAGGATTGTATGTTCTCCGCTATGCTCATTTTTCGTGCTTGCAAAATTAGCAGTTATAAGAGGGTGTGACGCCAATTTTTATTCGTATAGCAAATACTTTTTCTGATAAGAAGTTTCGACGATGGGAAAGCGGGAGTGAACGATGGGAAACGGAATCCTGTGTGCGTGTTGGCAAAGGTCTATCATTGCCGTCCCGAATTATTTGCCAAATGCGCCCCTGGCTGTTAGCAGAGAATTTCTTGGCAAGGCAGACGGACCGACAATTTGATCGGGAGTGAAGTTAGAGGTGGTTTCACTTCGATCGATTGCTGGCTAAATAACAAGGAAACCAAATTGCCGCGTTTGGAAGTTGGACATGCCTTGGAGTAGGGCTTTGCGACACATTTGAAGCAAAACCCACAACATGCCCAAAGTCTTAATAATTGAAGATGATGGGGACATAAGGCAGACCATAGCCGAATTGCTGGAGCTGGCCGGACACGAAGTGCAGGCTGCTTCCAATGGATACCAAGGTGTGCGTTTGGCAGAGTCCCATATCCCGGACATCATTATTTGCGACATCAATATGCCTCGTCTCAACGGTATCGAAACTGCGCAGGTCATTAGGGCCAATCCAAAGACCTGTGCCATTCCATTCATCTTCCTTTCAGCAAAGGTTTCCAGGGCGGACCAGAGACTAGGTATGAACGAAGGGGCGGATGATTATCTCTTCAAACCAATTAGTTCAAAGGAGCTGATGGACGCGATTCGAGTCAACCTCAAAAAGGTCAAAAGAAGAAGGGATTATCTGAAGAAAGAGTTGTCGGCTTGGGTTGAACAGCAAGCGGCGAAAAAAGGGCAATGCATGGGAGAGGAGGGACTCACCTTACATCAGCGCACCATTCATTGGGATGAGGAATTGAAGGCTTTGAGCAGAAAAACAGATAGTCAGAAGAAGGAAATACTTGACAAAATGCAAACGGTCGAAGATCAAAATGAAGAGCTTTCGATATCTGTGCACCAGGTAATCAAAGCAAGGATTTCGAGAAACTCTGTTTTGTTCAGCCTGATTACGCTCATTGTTTTGGTGTTGCTCACGGAAGGATTTGTAGATCCGATCATTGATCACCACTTCATTCATAATGAAATAATAAGCCTCACCCTGAAAGTGCTGATTGCACTGCTGTTCAGGCCGATAGAAGGCTTATACGAAAAGATACTGGACCATCGCTCCCTGAAAAAGGTCAAAATCGAGTCAAACAGGTAAAATATGATGGTAAGCAAGTATCCTATATGGCTCTTATGCCGTATAAAATTTATACCCGGGATGAGAAACGCTAAAAATTTTAGAACAGAGATCTTGAACGGCCAAGGGCGGCATCTGACTGATTCCGCCATTTTGAAGTTTGAAGCCCCATCCGAAAATGTAGATTCGCGGGCTTCAATAACAAGCAAAGTCAACCAAATCAATTGAGAGGAGAAGCTATGTTGACTGATCAGCTGAACAACCGGATAGAAGAACAACTCAAGGAGAGTGAAAGAAGGTTTAAGCAGCTGGCAGCAGCAACCACGGAGGGGATAGGAATTTCGATCGACGGCAAAGTCATGGATGCCAACCAACAATTGTTGGACATGCTGGGGTGCACGCGCGAAGAACTTATAGGCAAAGCGGTCTGGGAGTTTATGCCTGAAGAGGATAGGCAGGAGGTTGGCAAACGAATGACCCAGAACGACCCCGGGCCTTATGCTTCCCGGGTGAAAAGAAAGGACGGTACAATTTTCCACGCCGAAATTAAAGCCGGGGAGATTCTATATCAGGGACAGCAGGCAAGGGTGACGGTGATATACGATATATCGCGGATCCGGGAAGTTGAAGAAGCACTTAAAGAATCCCAACGCAACCTAAGTGCGGTAATTGAAAATACAAGGGATGTTGTTCTTTCAATCGACAGGGACTATAACCTTCTGACCATTAATTCGATTGGGCGTTGGGCTTTTGATCATGTCTGGGGAGTAGAAGTTCAGTTGAATAAAAGTGTTCTTGATCAAATGCCCGAAGAAGTCCGCCCACTTTGGAAAGGGCGCTACGACAGGGCACTTTCAGGGGAGAACTTTTCCGATGAACAGTCTATTGAAACTCCTGAAGGCACCATGCACATGGAGGTGTTGTTCAACCCTATATATGATGGTGAAAATATTACAGGCGTATCGGTTATCTCCAGGGATATTTCGGATCGCGTTCATCATGTGCAGCAGTTGCTGGAAAACGAACAGCGCTTGTCCTTGATCTACAACAACACCACAGATTTCATGTGTCTTCTCAGGGTGGTGGGAGAGGACTTCATCATTGAGTCGGTAAATGATACCTACCACCGACTGAATGAACTGAGAAACCTCAATTTCTCCAAGGATAAGACCGAGTTGCACGGCATGCGTTATTCTGATTTTCTGCGCGATGTCCTGAGTGTGAGCAGCGACGAAGTCAGTTCGAGGATGATTTATTTCCGTGAGGCCGTGCAACAGCAAAGGATCACCAGGTATTCTAGCAGCTTTACTGCAAACGGGAAAAGGGTCTACAGCAATACGAGCCTCAAGCCTATTGAAGAAAATGGCCGAGTGAAGCACATACTCCTTGTCTCGAGGGACACGACTTCCGCTGAAATTCTGGAGCAAGCAAAAAAAGAAGCAAACAGATCGCGTGACCAATCCCTTAAGGAATTGCAGGCCATCGATATGGTGAGCTCTGCCGCCAACGTTGGCGTTCCCTTTGGTGACCTGCTCGAGTTGACATTCGAAGCCTATAAATCTGTTGTTGGAGAAATGTCCGGACGTTTCTACATGTACGACAGGGACG
Organism: Salibacteraceae bacterium; assembly: GCA_965267285.1. Classification (GTDB taxonomy): domain Bacteria; phylum Bacteroidota; class Bacteroidia; order Flavobacteriales_G; family Salibacteraceae; genus UBA4419. Next base: position 1,158,577 of record OZ253948.1, read on the forward strand.
AAGAGGAGATCACTCTGGAAGTTGAGCTTTGGGATAAATCAAAGCTTCAAATAGCCGAGGATAAGCTCAAGATCAATGTTGCCGACATCGTACCGATCCTGAGCGAGGGTGGCATCTTCAAAGAGGCATTGGATGATATGAGTATGGTTATTGCCAGGGACGCAAAGACCATTTCGAAGATCATATCTGAACACACGGAAAACATCCTGCTACGAAAGATGGTTCCTTGGATTGTATCGCGGTTCAGTATCCAGGCCATCGGTATTGTGCCGATATGGATCAACGACCATTTGACAGGCCTGTTGTTCCTTACCGTAACAGATAGTGAATTGACCGACGAACACATCGAGAGTATCCGTAGGCTGAACAACCAGATATCATCTATACTATCTCGCTATCATGCCGAGAAGGAATTAAAAATCAGCGAAGCACACTTTCGATCTTTGTCTGAGAACGCCCCGAGTGCTATCCTGAACGTTGCACGCGATGGTACCATCCTGTTCATGAATCGGACACTCACCCCTGGAGCGCCGACAGACTACTTTGTGGGTAAGGCGATTCAGGAATTCATTATTTCAGACCAGGTACAGGATGCATCCGAAACGCTGGAGAAGGTCTTCAGGCTCAAGAAACCGGTTCAATACGAAACGAGAATTCAATTGCTCAGCGGTGATAGAGTCTGGGTTTCAGTCAACATTGGACCCGTTCTCGATGAGCAGGGCGAAATGGAATCCGCCATGATGGTGTTATTAGACATCAGCAATAGGCGGGAAGCCGAACAAAAGCTAAAACACAATGAGACACTGTTCAGGTCAACATTTGAACAGGCAGCCGTTGGGATGATTCAGCTATCCCTCAATTGTGGTTTTCTCAAGGTTAATTCAAAGGCACGTGAAATCCTAGGATATAAGCCAGGTGAACTCGCGGGCCGAAATATGTGCGACCTGGTTCATGAAAATTTTGCCGATGACTTCAAGAGAGAGATAGAAGATCTTAAGGAAGAAGTGGCGAAGCACTATTCGGCCCAAAGGCTATGCTATACCCAGGGTGAGAAGGCAATATGGGTAAGAATGACGACTTCCATCGTGAAGGGTCAGGGGGTATTCGAGGACTATTTCATGCTGGTTCTGGAAGATATATCGGAGCAAAAAAGGAATGAACTGCGCGTAGAGGAGAGTAAGATCCAACTGGTGGAAAGTGAGCGTACACTTAATGAAGCTCAGTCACTCGCCGGCATGGGTAATTGGTGGTGGAATATCAACGCCAAAAACCTCTTCGTGTCGGACAGCCTTAGAGAAATCTATGAAATTGACGACCCATATTTCAAAGGCCATGAATTGTTCGAATACGTAGAATCCCTGATACACCCTGAAGATGCAGAAGGTTATACCAGGGAAATATGGGATGCGCTACGAAATAAGCGGGAGTGGGAGGTTGAGTATCGCATCGTACTTCCTTCTGGTGTGACTAAACATGTTTTCTCAAAAGGATCCGGGGTAAAATATTCAGGCGACAGGGAACCACTGGATGCGAAAGGTATCGTCATTGACATTACCGATCAAAAATTGAAGGAGCTCGAAATTCAAAAACTCAATGACAACCTTGAGTTGGAGGTGAGTGAACGAACCGCAGAGCTAAAAGAAAGTCTCGAAAGGGAACAGGAACTTGGAAAGCTCAAATCGAGATTCGTTTCAACGGTCTCGCATCAATTCAGAACGCCTCTAACCGTAATTCAATCGAGCCTGGGGATACTTGAAATGCAATCTGACCTTATGGACGAGCGATTCAAGGAGAAATTTGCCAAGTCCTACAAGCGCGTTCAGAATCAGGTAACAAAGATGACGGACCTGATGAATGATGTACTCATCATGGGCAAGATCGACGCAGGTGTGCTCCAGGTTGACAAGGCACGGGTGAATTTGGTGGAAGACATCACCGGGATCATCGATAGGTACAACCTAATTCAAACCGACGGTAGATCCATGGAGTTACTCGTTTTGGGTGAGCCAAGGGAGGTCGATCTCGACTCCAATTTGATGGAACACGCATTGTCGAATCTTGTGTCCAATTCATTTAAATATTCCAAAGGGTCGGCGAATCCTTCGATAGAAATTGAGTTCAAAGAAGACTCAGTGGATATTAGGATAGAGGATCACGGCGTGGGTATTCCGCAAGACGAGTTAGAACACATATTTGAGCCATTCTACCGCGCTACCAACACCGGAGAAGTTCAGGGTACGGGATTGGGTATGGCCATTGCCAAGGAGTATATCGAATTGAACGGGGGTGAGCTCGAAGTCAGTAGCGAACTCAACGTAGGAACAAAAGCACGTGTAACATTAACAACTGCAGGATGAAGAGGATTTTGGTCATAGAAGATGAGGCTGATATCCGTGAGTTGATTGTGGATTATCTGCAATTAAAAGGGTATCGTGTATGTGAAGCCGAGAACGGGCAGATTGCGTGCAATAAGATTTTGGAAGAGGTCCCAAACCTCATCATATGTGACGTGAGTATGCCCCACATGGGTGGATTTGAATTCCTCAAATGGATGAACAAGAGTCTTGGCAGAGACAATGTGCCGCCCTTGATTTTTCTCACGGCCAAAGTGGAGGAAAACGACAAAAAGAAAGGGGAGAAGCTTGGGGCAGTGGCCTACGTCGATAAGCCTTTTGAGTTTAAACAACTACAAAGAGTTATAGAGCAACGGATAGCATGAACACCAAAACGAATGACATATTGGTCGTAGAAGATGAACGTGACATCCGCGACGCTCTGAAGGAAATCCTTGAGCTTGCGGGGTATAATGTCTTTGAGGCGCCCAATGGAAAAGAGGCTTTTGAAATGATCATAAAATCGCCTCCTGATTTAATCCTATCCGATGTCAACATGCCCAAAATGGATGGGTTTGAACTGCTTGGAGCAGTCAACCAGCATTTGGACGGACCAATTCCCCCATTTCTCTTTCTTACCGCAAGGGCTGATGTTCAGGATATTCGCAGTGGGCTGAGCATGGGAGCCGATGACTACATTCTCAAACCATTTGACCACAAAGAAGTGCTAGCCATGGTGGAAATGCGGCTCGCTAAACGGAAGCAAATCGTACAATCTGCCAAGGAAAGCACAAATGTCATTTCCAGTGCTTTCAACAAATTGGCACTGCCATCCGAAGAGGGCCTTGAATTGATCGAATACAAGGACATACTGAGATGCGAGGCAGATCGTGCGTATTGCAGATTCTATACGAAATCGGGTAAGCGCATCGTCGTTTCGAAACCGCTCAAAGTATTCGAGCCTCTATTGCTGGCCCGGCACTTTCTCCGCGTGCATAAGTCGGCCATCGTAAACATCGCCGAAATCACAAAGTACGTCAAAGGCAAAGGCGGTACGGTGATTCTTTCAGATGGATCGGAAGTGGATGTATCGGTCAGAAGGGTTCCTTCGCTCATGAAGGTGCTCCGCCCGTCCTATTAGATTTTCACGTTGGGAAACGAATCACTCATGATGGGAAGTTCCGACTTTCAATGTACTTAATTGTCTCGTAAAGTTGGGTAAGCGAAACGTTATAATACCCAACGCATGAAGAAATTTAGAACAATACTAGCAGTGCTTACCGCACTCATGGCAATGATATCAGCATCCCAGGCACAATTGGTTTTTGAGAACTATAGCGGAATTTCTTTCAGCTTCGGTTCCTTTCAAGTTAGCACCATCGACCTCGACTACGGTGACGTGGACAATGATGGCGACATGGACATTGCGGTCGTTAACCTCAATGAAGGTAAGGCCGGTATTGACCTTCATATCAATAGAGGATCGAGCAAATTCATGTTTGAAAAGCATATTGAGATAGAGTCTTCAGAGTCGACAGCTCTCAAGCTGGGTGACGTTGACGGGGATGGCGATCTGGACATTGTCCTGGCCCACCTTTTTGGTCACAATCGCATTTACATCAATGAAGGTGACTTGCACTTCAAGCATGGTCACAAATTTGGAAACACTAACCAGACGATCCATGACCTTGAATTGGCTGATATGGACAACGATGGAGACTTGGACATAGTGATTGCGCATCACAAGGACTACAACGAAGTAGCAGTCAACAATGGCCATGGATCGTTTCATCACTCCATCCGGTTTGGCGGCAAGTACAACACTGCAAATCAGTTGGCCCTTGCAGACCTTAATGACGACGGTTGGATCGACGTCGTTGAAGTGAACGGGGTGAACCAAAAAAACGCCATGTACCTTAACAAAGGCGAACTGGAAGGGTTTGGTCGAGTAGATTTTGGCGACCCAAAGGCCAACAGCAAATCGGTTGAAGTGGCAGACATCAATAAGGATGGTATCAATGATATCATCGTTGGGGTGGGCAATGGAAAGAACAGGATATATACGATGGAGAAAGGTCTTAAGGTAATGGAAGAAGTCAGCTTTGGAAATGATGATGAGGATACGGAAGACATGGACATTTCGGACCTAAACCGAGATGGGTTCATCGACATCATTTGCGGTAATGCGGGATCACCCAATGCGGTATTCTATACCAACCCTAGTATGAAGAAGTTCGATCGTCAAGACTTGAATGGAAGAGAATTTAACACTACGGCCATCAAAGCTGCGGATATTAACTCCGATGGTAAGGTAGATATAGCAGAGACCAATTTGAAGAATTTGAATGTTTACTACCTGAACAAGGGCAAGGACAAATACTTCGGAAAGAAATAAAGATCCTCATCCCCATGAGATTCCAATAATCTCAAAAAGAGAGGCCCGTCAGGGCCTTTTTTTTGCCCTAAACTTGGCTAGCAGCTAGTTATGCCTTGGCGTATTCTCCTCTGGACTTGCGGATGTCAACGCTCACCACCTTGTATTCAGGGCACTTGGCTTCCGAATCGTGGACATTAGAAGTGACATTGTTCAGCATGATTTCCGGGAAGTGGAATGTAGAGCTCAATATACCAGGTCGAACATCGGTGGAAACCTTGGCTCTCACATCTGCTTTTCCTCTGTCTGAGGTAATGCAAACCATGTCTCCGTGCTTGATGCCCTTGGCTTCGGCGTCTGCAGGATTGATGACGAGGTAGTCCTCTCCAAGAATCTCAACATTGCCCGTCCTCCGGGTCATTGCACCACAGTTGTAATGCTCCAATTCCCTCACCGTGGTAAGTATGAACGGATATTCTTTTCCGTGCTCAACGACTTCTTCAGATTCTTTCCAGTCAAAGTAGTTGAAGCGACCTTTACCGATCTTAAATTCTTCCGTATGAAGGATTTGCGTGTCTGTTCCATCCTCTTTCACAGGCCACTGCTTTCCTTGCTCTCCGAGTTCTTCCCATTTCACCCCTTTGAAGAAAGGGACGATTTGTGAGATCTCTTCTAACATCGTTTTGGCATCGTAATCTGCTTGCTTGTAACCCATACGGTTCATCACATCAATGATGATTTGTCCATCAGCTTTGGCGTTCCCAATGGGCTCAACAACTTTTCGTACTGCTTGGATCCTTCTTTCACCATTCGTAAAGGTCCCACTCTTCTCAAGGAAGGAGGCTCCCGGAAGGACCAGGTCTGCCAATAGGGCTGTCTCGGTCATAAAAAGCTCCTGCACTACCAGGAAGTCAAGATTATTCAAAGCCTTGACAACGTGTTGTGTATTTGGATCGGTCTGAGCGACATCCTCACCAATGATCCAAGCCGCCTTGAGATCTCCAGCAATTGCAGCGTCGAACATCTCCGGGATCTTATACCCAATTTCTTTTGGCACATCTACGCCGTAGAAATCAGAGTACTGGTTTTGGACATCGGGCAGCGTGATATCCATGTATCCGGCCCCTTGGTGTGGCTGAACGCCCATATCGGCGGATCCTTGCACATTGTTTTGTCCTCGAAGTGGATTTACGCCTACACCTGGCCGTCCAATATTTCCGGTCACCATCGCCAGTTGGGCGATGAGCATTACGGTAAACGTGCCTTGTGAATGTTCGGTAACCCCCAGTCCATGGAAGCTCATCGCATTTCGGGCGCTTGCATAAGCAAGGGCGGCTTCCCTGGCCAATTTTCTATCGACACCGCTCACTTCCTCCAGCTGATCGATGTTGAGGTGGTGAATCTCCTTCACAAATTCGTCGTAGCCGATGGTGCGGTTCTTCACAAATTCCTGATCGACCATACCTTCCATGATGATGTAGTACAACATCATGTTGAGTACAGCGACGTTGGTCCCAGGCCTTAATTGTAGATGGTAATCCGCGTACTTGGCAATTTCTGTCCTGTAGGGATCAATCACAATGAGTTTAGTTCCCTTGATGGCGGCTTGTTTCATCTTGGCCCCTGTCACCGGGTGACCCTTGGTAGGGTTGGCACCAATGATCATCATCAAGTCTGTATGCTTGATGTCTTCGATGGAATTGGTGGCAGCTCCTGTTCCGTAAGTTCGTTGCATTCCAAGTGCAGTAGGAGAGTGGCAGACTCTCGCACAACCGTCGATGTTGTTCGTTCCTACTACTGCTCTCATGAATTTCTGCATCAGGTAGTTTTCTTCGTTTGCAGTTCTCGATGACGCGATTCCTGCAAGAGCATCAGGTCCATGCTCTTCTTTGATCTTGGTGAATTTGTCGACCATGATATCGTATGCTTCGTCCCAGGTGATTGGCACAAATTCTCCATCTTTCTTGAGCAGAGGGTCACGCAGCCTGTCCTCGTGGTCGTAGAATTTGAAAGCGTAGCGACCCTTTAAGCAGGTATGCCCCTGGTTTACTTCGGCCTCATAAGGCGCCTGGATGCTTAAAACCTCTCCATTTTTGGTGGAAACTTCGAGGTTGCAACCCACTCCACAGTAAGTACAAACTGTTCTCGTAGTTTCGGTTGCCTTGATGGCCTTGGACTGGAATATATCGGATATCGCCGATGTAGGGCAAGCCTGTGAGCAAGCACCACATGAGACACAATCCGATTCCATAAAGCTCACATCAGCTCCTTTGATAATCCTGTTATCAAATCCGCGCCCGGCCATAGACAACACAAACTGACCTTGTACCTCATCGCAGGCACGAACACATCGATAGCAATTGATGCACTTTGATAGATCCGAGGTCATATACGGGTGGCTGAGATCCTTTTCACGGTCCAGGTGATTTTCGCCTTCCGGGTAGCGCACATCCCTGATCCCCACTTGTGCTGCGACCGTCTGGAGTTCGCAGTTTCCATTCACTTCACACGTCAGGCAGTCGAGTGGGTGGTCCGTTAGAACAAGCTCAATAATGTTCTTCCGGAGGTTCTGGATTTTGGGTGAATTGGTATAGATGTATTGGTTTTCGCCAATCGGAGTATGACACGAAGCCATGGTTTTTCGCTTACCTCCTGGTTCCAAAGCAACCTCAACAGAGCAAACCCGGCATGAACCAAAGGGGTCAAGGTTGGGGGCGTCGCACAATGTCGGTACTTCTTCTTCGCTGAAGTACCTCTTCACAAAATTGAGCATCGTTTCGCCGGGGACAAAGGAGAAGGGTTCATCGTTGATATAGGCCACTTTTGTGTCCAATCCCTTGATCAAATCCAGTTCAACATCAGATATTTGTTTGTGCATAGTCCTTTATATTTCAGTATTTTACACTAATTGATGTATTCTCTTAATTCAGCATCGAAATACTGAAGGGCATTTTTGATTCCAAGCGGTAATCCCCCACCTAAAGCGCAGAGCGATCCGTCTTCCATAGTTTCCAAAAGATCGTCCATTAATTGTCGATCAATGGTATAATCATCGTCCTTTTGAACCTTCTCAAGCATTTCCCATCCACGTTTAGCTCCAAGACGGCACGGGAAGCACTTGCCACATGATTCTACTGAAGTAAATTCAAAAAGATGCTCGAGATATTTCACCATAGGGAAGTCTTCTGGCACACTTACGATGCCGGCATGTCCAAGCAGAAATCCATTTTCTGCAAAAGATTCAAAGTCGAGCGTGAGTTTCTCGATGTGTGAAACGGGCACAATTCCACCAAGAGGCCCACCAACGTGTACTGCTTTTACCGGCGATTTGAACCCACCTCCAAGCTCGTCCACAATGGTTGAGAACGGTGTGCCCATTTCCACTTCGTATAGGCCTGGCTTGTTGAAGAATGAGTCCAGGCAAACCAGTTTTGTACCAGTTGACCTTCCCCGACCAATGCCATTATACTTATCTCCGCCATTATTTAGGATGTAATGGATGGAGGCCAGGGTTTCTACATTATTGACCACCGTAGGCTTATTAAAGAGCCCTTCCTGAGTGGGATAGGGTGGGCGAACCCGCACTTCCGGTCGCTGACCTTCGATCGAGGAGAGCAGCGCCGTCTCTTCACCGCAGATATAAGCCCCAGCGGCTTTGATCACCTTGAAGTTGAAATTGAATCCTGAGCCCTGGATGTTCTCACCGAGCAAACCCGCGTCGTGCAGCTTTTGTACTTCTTCCCCTACAATCCTAACCGATTCCGGGTATTCGGCCCGGATGTACAACACTCCTTTGTCTGCCCCAATGATATATCCGGCGATCATCATACCATACAGTACCGAATGTGGCTGTTCCTCCATTAGGTATCTGTCGCTATAGGCACCCGGATCACCTTCATCTGCATTGCAAACGATGAATTTCTGATCCGACTCCGTATTCATACAGGATTCTAACTTGAATCCCATCGGGAATCCAGCTCCTCCGCGTCCTCGAAGGCCCGATGTCTTAATCTCTTCCAGCAATGTTTCTCTTCCCTTGGCCAGCGTTTCTCCCAAGCCCTTGTAGTAGTCTTCTATGCCTGGAAAATCTCCGGTCAGGATACGTTCGGAGGAATTTGAATCGACTGTGTAACTGTCGGGCTCGGCTTCTTTTGATTTGACAATCTTCTCTATTTCCTCGGCTGACTTGGCAGAATAGTTATTGCCGTCGTAGTTGAACGCCCCATTCTCATGGCAACGTCCAAGACAGGTCATGTGGCCAATTTCAGATGCAGCAAAATGCTTTCCCAGTTCTTGTGCCAGATCTTCCTGTGTTCCGGCACATAAGCAAGCAGAGCCATTACAGACATAGATCTTCTTGCCTTTATTTTCTTGCTTGAGGAAATCGTAAAATGACGTAGCGCCGAATGTGTTGGCGTCGCCAACCAGGAATTCATCGGCCAATTCTTCCAAGCGCTTGGCATCCGGGGTGCCAATGACCGCAGCGCTTTTATTCAATTCTTCGAAAAGGTTGATTTCCAGCCCCTCTCCCTTTTTTCCTCCTAATGCACTCAGATTTTTTGACATATCTCGCCCTATTCGAAAATTTCGATTGCCTAAGGTAGCATTTTAATTAGTTGACAATTGCCGCTAACAGCGGCTTTTCAAAAGGTGAATCTTGAAAACTGCTCGTCTGGAATTGAGTGATGGACACCGACGATAGATCAAAAAATGGACGCTTAAACCCGACCGAACTTATTTAATTGGTTTCTTTCGGCCTATGTTCAAGGACAAGTTTGGCAGGGCGCATACTTATTTGAGAATTTCACTGACCGACCAGTGCAATTTCAGGTGCCTCTACTGTATGCCTGATGAGGACTATAGCTTTCTTCCCGGGCCCCAGCTAATGTCTGCCGAAGAGATCGAATCCATTGCCAAACTATTTGTTGAACAGGGGGTAGACAAAATAAGATTGACTGGAGGTGAGCCCCTGGTTCGAAGGGATTTCGACGATATCCTTATCAGGTTGAGTAAGTTACCTGTAGAGATGAGGCTCACGACCAATGGAGTTTTGTTAGACAAACACTTGGATGTATTGAAGGAAGCGAATCTCAAAAGCATCAATGTCAGCCTTGACACCCTGCAAAAAGACAAGTTCTATAAGCTGACCAAAAGAAAAACCTACGACCGCGTTTGGAACAATGTGCAACTTGCGTTGAAAGAGGGATTTGAAGTTAAACTCAATGTAGTGGCCATGCATGGAATCAACGAAGATGAAGTAGTCGACTTTGTGCAATTGCTGATGGATTTCCCGCTCAGTGTTCGCTTCATAGAATTCATGCCTTTTGACGGAAATCACTGGCACCTCGATACGGTCATGACCTACCAGGAAATCTTGGCCAAAGTGGCCGATCAATTTGAGTTGGAGCGTATGGATGACGACCCACATTCTACCTCGAAAAACTACCGATTGGTTGATGGTCAAGGGAGTATAGGAATCATCTCTACTGTCACAGATCCCTTCTGTTCAACTTGCAACCGGTTGAGGCTGACTGCAGATGGCAAGATCCGCAATTGTCTCTTTGCCCGAGATGAGCTCAACTTGCTCGGGGCACTTAGGAATGGTGGTGTTACAGAGGGGCTAATTCAAAACCATCTGGACAAGAAAGCGTTCAAAATTGGAGGGCTACCCGAGTTTCAGGATGAAAAGGCTGTACTCGAAAAATTGTCTACCAGATCGATGATCAAAATCGGCGGTTAAGCCCCGTCCAGAAAATGGCTCAGCCCCTTTGAAGGTTGCTATTAAATTTTATTTTTGGACTTACCAACCAAATGCCCTGTTAAGTAAGGAACTTTATATATGATTGAGGTTCAGGGATTAACCCGGAAAGAGGTCGAGCAATCGCGTGCGAAGCATGGCTCTAATAGGCTGTCGGAGCACGAAGTTGAGACGTTTTGGGGCAAGCTTTTTGAGAATGCCAAAGATCCGATGATCATCGTGCTCATCGTAGCCCTGGTGATCGTCATGATCCTCTGGTCGTTTGGCTATACGGAATGGTATGAAGGCGTGGGTATTGCAGTGGCTGTTATCCTTGCTACATTCGTCAGTACCTGGTCTGAATTCAAAAACGAACAGACATTTCAAAAGCTTCAGGAAGAGGCCTCCAAGATATTCCTGAATGTGCACCGCGACGGGTCTATTGAAAGGGTAGGTATTGACTATATCGTCGTGGGCGACAAGGTTCTGCTGGAGCCCGGGGATAAGATACCGGCAGATGGACGCATCGTGAATGGCATCGTCAAGATCAACCAGGCCATACTCAATGGTGAGCCAGAGCCTGTGAAGAAACAATCTTCAGACTCCGGCGAGCACTCCCTTGACGATGGGCACACGGTTTTTCGGGGAACGATTGTGGAAGATGGTGAAGGTGTCATGGAGGTACTGCATGTGGGAGACCAAACGGAATTTGGAAAGCTGGCTACGGAGCTCAAGAAGGAAGACCGGCAAGGCCCCCTTCGTATGAAGCTTTCGAACCTGGCCAACAAGATCGCCAAGTTCGCCTATATGGGTGCTCCATTGATTGCATTGGCCTTTATGTTCAAGGTTATCTACCTCGACAATCATGGCGACTTCGACCTCTACTTTGCAGATTGGGGACATGTCGTCAAGGATCTTGTTCTTGCCTTGATTCTCGCTGTAATTATCATCGTGGTTGTGGTACCGGAGGGGCTGCCAATGATGATCGCGATCGTGCTTGCACAGAACATGAAAAAACTACTCAAGTCGAATGTATTGGTACGTCAACTGTTGGGTATCGAAACTTCAGGAAGCCTCAACATCCTTTTTACTGATAAAACGGGTACGATCACCCTTGGGAAGTTGGAAGCGGTGAGCTTTCTGACCATTGACCCAAAGCAGAAGTACCATACCAAGCTCTGGAAGAGCCCGGAGGATATGCCGTATGAGATCAGAATGCTTCTCGATCTTTCCTTGCGTGAAAACTCTTCCAGTGTAATCAACGCACAGGCAAAGGATGAAGAGAGCAGGATTTTAGGTGGTAATTCGACTGAGCGGGCCCTGCTCAAATTTGTGTACAACGCACAGAATACCTACGAACCGGAACAGATCAAGATTCTCAGCCAGGTTCATTTCAATTCCTCGCGCAAGTTTTCGGCCACCAGGATCAAATACGAAATCGTTGATGAGATTTCTCTGATCAAAGGAGCGGCTGAAGTGGTACTCAGTAAGTGTAGCCACTACTATGATGCAGCAGGCAAGTCCATTCGATTGGATGAGGAGTCAGCTAGGCTGGCTTCGTCGTATATGGAGGACAAAGCATCTGAGGGTTATAGGATCATTGGCCTGGCGACCACCGAATCTGAAGTAGGGGAGGACTCGCTTCCTGACGGATTGACCTTGCTTGGCTTTAGTCTGATACGAGATGAATTGAGAGACGATGCCCGCCCGGCAATCGAGAGCCTGCAGAAGGCCGGTATCCAGGTTGTGATGGTCACCGGCGACCGGCATGGAACGGCAGTAGCGATTGCCAAGGAAGCCGGAATCATTTCCCGATATGACGATATAGCGATCGGCTCGCAGGAGATGGCGAGGTTTACCGATGCAGAGCTAAAAGAGATGTTGCCCAGGCTGAGGGTGGTGAGTCGCTGTTTACCCAGTGATAAGTCCAGGCTCGTAAGGCTCACGCAAGACATTGGCATGGTAGTCGGGATGACCGGAGATGGAGTTAACGACAGCCCTGCGCTGAGTAAGGCAGATGTCGGTTTTGCCTTGGGTAGTGGCACTGAAGTGGCCAAGGAAGCATCTGACATTGTTTTACTTGACGACAATATTCACTCTGTGGCCAATGCGGTACATTATGGAAGGACGATCTACCGGTCGGTGCAAAAGTTTATCACCTTCCAGTTGACTGTGAACGTCGGAGCAATCCTGATTGCCTTCTTAGGTCCATTCCTTGGGTTTGAATTGCCTCTGACCATGATCCAATTACTATGGATCAATTTGATCATGGATACCCTGGCCGCCTTGGCCTTCTCAGGTGAGCCTCCACTTGAGAAGCATATGCAGGAAGCGCCAAAGTCGAGAGAGGAGCCGCTCATTTCACCCAGTATGTGGATGTCCATATTCTCGAATGGAATCTTCATCACACTCATTTGCATCCTCTTCTTACAAGTGGATTTCGTTCATGGTTTCTTTGAGAGGACAGACCTTGAAGGAACTGACAAATGGGAGCTTCCATTCCTAACAGGTTTCTTCACGCTGTTTGTTTTCCTCAACAACTTCAATAAGTTCAATGTGAGGGTAGAGGAGACCAACTTGTTCGATCATATCAATAAGAACAAGGGGTTCATCCAGGTGGTGACGCTGATTTTCATTATCCAGTTGATCCTCGTATTCTTTGGTGGAAAGATGTTTAGAACTGTCGCACTGACGTGGGGTGAATGGTTGGCTGTGGTGATCATTTCCTTCCTCATTATCCCATTTGATTTGATCCGGAAGAAGCTCCTGTCTTCCGATCTATAATTTTCGTTTCTCCTTTTCGAAAAAGTCTATTTTTGCCGTCCCATCGCCCAGGTGGTGGAATTGGTAGACACGCAAGGTTGAGGGCCTTGTGCCCGTTTTTGGGCGTGCTGGTTCGACTCCAGTTCTGGGCACTTTTAGAAGCTAACTTACTTATATATAGTAGGTTGGCTTTTTTTGTGTCCAATTTTAAACGCATTTCAACACCCATTCCAATTCAAAGTTATTAACAGGCGATTTTTAGCCAGCTTTCTGTATAAAATTTACACTTCTTATATGGCAAGTACTTTTTGCAAATGAGTCCAGGTAGTAACATATGGATAATGGATCAGCTCAATCTGGAACGATGCCCTCACGAAACGTGTGGGAAATCAAATCCCACGATTCAAAGATTGAACAGTGTTGTAACCAGTGACTATTCAGGTCTGGACGAGTATAGGTGGCATATATATAAGTGCAACTCCTGCGGGGGCATTATATCGGCCAAAGGATACGCACTTGCAGAGCAGGAAACCACGGAAGCATTAGATATTTATCCTAGAATAATCTCAATATCCGGACACATTCCGTATAAACCGGCGAATTACTTGAAGCAAGCTAGAGATAGCTTAGCCTCTCCTTCTGGAAGCATTCTTTGTAGTTCAATCGCAATCGATCTTATGTTGCAAGAATGTGGTTTAAATCAAGACACGCTGGACGAGAAAATCAAAGCTGCGCATTCCGATCACATTATTACTGAAAAAATGGCTGATTGGGCACATCATGTAAGGCTAGATGCAAATGGAGAGCGACATACTAATCTGGAAGAGGATATTCCTAATTCGGAAGAAGCATTAAATATCCTTGATTTAGCGTTCGCATTTGCTGAATATCTATATGTTTTACCTGCAAAAGTTCAGCAGGGGTATGACGATTCCTCAAGTAGTGCCTCAGAGAGTTCCGGTTAATTATCCGATTGGCAACGTCTTCGTTTTGATTTCGAAAGCCTGCTTCCTTAACTTTACTCCATGCACATTATGATTGCCGGTCCATATCGCTCGGGTTCTGATGATCCGGACACGTGGAAATCAAACCTGGATGCAATGAATATGGCTGCTTATGAGGTTTTCAAAAAAGGCCATACCCCGATAATCGGAGTCAACATGGCGCTCCCTGTCATTGAGTCTGCGGGTGAAGACCAATACGACAGCTTAATGATGCCTATCTCACTCGCCTTGGCTTTGAGGTGTGACGCAGTCCTGAGAATAGGGGGTGTATCTTCAGGAGCCGATCGGGAAGTGAAGTTGTTTGAAGAAAGGGGTTTGCCGGTTTACACATCCCTGGAAGAGGTACCGGAAGGAAACTGAAGGAGAGGTTGTTGATCTTCAAGTTCCAAAGCTTTGCACTTCCCTCCGTATTAACCCTGATTTTCATCCGTATTTATACGGAAATTTAAATCCAAACCCTTGCATTTCTCATCATCTTGTCAGAAAATTTGATTAGAATTTGTTTACTGCTCTAGAATCGCTGTATGCCAGAGAACATGGTATCTACGGCTTGGGCGGGAACTGTAAAATTTGACAAGAAATGCCCTCAACAATCCCTTACGACCCCTCTCTGATCCTCGGGAACATAGTTCAACAGGATAAGCTCAACAACTCGATACAAATTTCTAAGCTTCAGGCGCCTGCCGATGCCGCACAAACCAACATGAACTCCCTGATCAGCCTGAAAAGGAGTATGGATATGACCATACAGGAAATGATCGATATGGGCGTTGATGTAACGGACCTTATCAAGGAGTCGCAAGAAATTGACTCCGAAGTTCAAAAGGCCGCCGTAGCATTTGGAAAGGCCAAGGTAGCAGCCGAAAAAGCGATCCAACCACTACGCTCCAAGGTGTCCATGGTTGACGAAGAGATTGAAAGTCCCATTGACTACAACAAGAGCATTATCAAGCAAATGCCGATCTCCGCTGATTCAATGCAGATGAACGTTCAGTACTTCTCTTATGACGAGAATGCCCAAAGCTCTGCTTCACATGCGGCGACTGTCTCATCCTTTGTAAGTGAGTCACTGAGCATTTTTGGGGAAGGACAATCCAGCCAGGCTTCCGAATCGGCACAATCGCAGGTCAATAGCCAGGTATCGCGTCACAGTATTGCAGGTACACTGGTGATCTGCATTACTTGTACACATAAGAATGCCCAGGTGTTTGCGCCTTTTATTTTAGATGTGGACAAGGCCGTAAGGGCCTGGAATGCCCTGTTCCCAAACGACATGATAAAGACCAATGATCCTGAGAGCATCGCCAAGATAGAAGCCAAGTCGGAAACAAAGGCCGACAAGTCCTTCAACCTTTTGTCGGGAGCTACCTATGGTTCTTCATTTGTTGGGATGGTTCACATCCTGAATACTACCGATAGCTCATCTTTTCAGTCCATGGAATCCATCGCCTCCTCCATGCAGGAGACCTTCGACATTGGAGGTTGGTTTGCTTCCGGAACAGGAGGATTTGGCGTAGCCGACTCTTTCTCAAACAGTGCCAAGGACCTTTTGAGCACACAAAATATTCAATCGCATGCCTCCCTGGTCACTATGGGCATTATTCCATCCATTAAGTCCAACCAGGTGAAGGTGGGTGTGCAGGGATTTTCGGACTTTGACCCTGCGAAGGAAATGCAGGATCTCGCTACCCTACAGGGAGCAACTGCCTCTGAAAACAATACGATCTCTTCTGCAGCAGATGCAGCCAGGACAGGCCAGCAAATGATCACGCTAAAAAACGAGACGATCAAGTCAACCCTCAATGGGCTTTCTGAAATTGACGACGGTGCCAACCAAATCATCGATACCAATTCTATGATGACGGCCATGGACGACTATGTCCAAAAGTGTATAGAGGGTGGAGAGAACCTCGGCGTTCCGATCAACTATTACCTGAAGCCGATCACCCAGTCCATGATCGCACATTCATGGATGAAAAAGTACTATCCGAATAAGCACAACCAGGCAGGTTCGGCTGATGACAGTCAGGATACACAATCCGGTGGTGGTTCTTCAGATGCCGGCCAATCCTAAACCGCTGAGCAGCGAAGCCAAAGAATTGAATTAGTAATTAAAAAAACTTAGATATGGCAACTACGGTTACACTTCCAAACGCTGGAAATCTTACCCACACGATTACCGCAAATAGCAAGATGACAATCCAAAACATCACCCCCGCCACAACAGGTGGGGGTAATGATGCATACATTACAGATGCCAACGGTGCTAACCCTAAACCGCTGTCAAGACTGACCTCATTTACAGTTTTCCGGGGCCAGGTTGTGGGTGTTCCGGCAGCTGGCAGGACCATCACCTTTACTTATCAATAGAGAGGTGATGGGCTAATTATGCCCTTGCAAGCTATAGAAAGGCGAAGCTCATGATTCCAGCGCCAATTCTGAATCCATTGCTCAAGATCATGGGAAGCCAAAGGGCAAATGCCCTGAGTCTGAGCAAAGGGGGATGGGAAGGTTGGCTCCAATGTGAACTATGGGCGGAGCTAAGTATTCAAGATGGCATTACAGCCGAACGGGAGCTGAGCTATCCCACTCCTAATCATGCATTGCGCTGCGACTTGGTCACAACACTGCCCGGTGGCGACCATTGCTGGATCGAGATAAAGGCCTACGGAGCTTTTCGCCAGGGAGATGAAAATGCTTTTCTCGACGCAATTGCGATTGATGTTCACAAGCTTGGACATATAAAGCCTGCGGGCGTCTCGGGTCTTTCGTTGGTCGTGGTGCCAAATGCTATTGCATCCTCATTTGACGGTGCTATTGCCCAAAGAGGATGGCCCAATTTCAACAAGACTGTATACCAATATGTAACACTCTATGATATGAATTCATAGACGTTAAGAACACGACATTATTATCCACTAAAACCCAGAAATATGAATCAGGTAATAGACAGCGCAGGTCGAAGCTGGCCTGCAACGGTACAATCGGTAAATCAAGCAACTGTAATTGTTCAAATGGCCGGACCAAATGGTCTGGCGGCCATAGCGACACCCGGAAACGGATCCGTCGTGGATGGTCAGGGCATTCAGTATAATGTCACCCTGCCCCCGGCAGCATCCGCAGGGCTTCAGGTTACCCTTACAAGGAGGTAACAGCTATTTAAACTCCAGGAATGCGTTCCCTCAATGACAGAGAACGGGAAATCCTCACCAGGCTGGTTTCTGTTGAGAAAGGACGGCCGATAGCCATAGAGGCATTCCTGGAGGAATACTTCTTTACGAAAGATCAGGGCCGCGCACTCATCATACAGGTGCAGGGGCGCTATGCTGTCTTTTACCTTAGGAAGGATGTATATGATGATCCATTGAGGAAGAATGAGGAATTGCACGAATTTCTCGAACTCATCTCCCTCCTGCATTTGCTTAAAAACGAAGGGTATCTCACGATTTTCAGGGGAAGCAGGGCCAGGCAAAAAACCATGTACTTTATCCAGGACGGGTTCATCGAAGCCAGGCCGTCCAAGAGTATGATCATTCTCAACAAGGATGGAGACTATACATCCAGCCCGGACACCATTCACAGCAAGGAAGGAGAGGTCATATACCAGGGTGTGGTATTCGAGTCCGATACCTTTGAGATGATCCTGTCCAATGCGACCGGGCAGTTGATCATCAGCGAGCAATTGAGCGAGCTGTTGGGCGAGAAACCTACGGATCTGCCAAAGAGTAGTGAGAGCCAAGCTCCACCGTTAACCGACGGCAGGAATTGGTTTCACGAAGAGCACCCACGGGAGCCTGAATTAAAGCCCGAACCATTACCCAGACCACCGGCGGTTGAAAAGCCCATGGAGCCTGCCCCCGAGCCACCTGTAAAACCAAAGGCCACGCCCAAACCTGAGACGGTATCCAAGGCCAATGAGATGATCTCTATTGGCAAAAGCAGGTTGAGAAGGTTTGAAGCTTACCTGGTTTCCACCATAGCGTTAACCTTGTTGAGTTCCGGATTTTCGGTGGTAAACATAAACCAGCAGGACCAGGCGCTGAAGGAGCTTAGGCAGAGCCTCGTACATGCGGTACGTGGCCGACCGGTACAAGCCCATCCGGTTGAGCGGGCGCCGAAAAGGGTTACCAATAAACCGGTGGAAGGCAACGTGGCAACTACAGCGAATTCTACCTATTACGGTATCGACATTTCGAAATGGAATGGAAATATTGTGAAGGAGATCCACAAGCTCAATCATATCACCTTCATTGTGTGCAAGGCAACGGAAGGGCTGGACTATGTCGACCCCATGTTTAAGGACAACTGGTCGCTAATAGAGGAAAGAAATTATATCAGGGGAGCTTATCACTTCTATCGAAGCAATGACGATCCCGTAAGACAGGCCGCTTTTTTCTGCAAGACGGTTGGTAAGTTGAGGAAGACGGACATGCCCCTGGTATTGGACATTGAGGAGTTAAGCATTCCGCCTAAGTCTAAGATAGATATCCAGGAACTACAGAACGACCTACTGACGTTTTTGAAGCACGTGGAGCATTGCTCCGGAAAGCGCCCTATGGTTTATACCGACTATTCCTTTGCAACCCACTACCTGAGCAATCAAGCTTTTGCCGAATACCCATTGTGGCTGGCGGAATATACCGACAAGTCAAATCCATCTGTTCCAGCGGTATGGAAGAAGTTTAAGATATGGCAGAAGACCAACCGGTATACGATCGATTCGGATACGGTGGATTTGGATGTATACACTGGTAACATCACTTCAATGTATCGCTAAAATGAAAAAGAAAAGTTTTATTGGAATTCGGGATTTATGGTGGCTTGTTATTGACCTTGGAGTGGTTGCCGTACTATTGGCAACACATGATATAGGAAAAAGCCCATTCATTGTAAATTATTTGACCGTTGGTTCAGCAATTACATCAATTGTGCTTGCGATTGTAGCAATATTTATCACATCGCTTACTGCAAATGCTAACTCCTCAAGTCTTGCAAAACTTGAGTTTGTATCAGATGAGTTAAACGAAACCAAAGAGGAAATAAGAAAAATATCCCAAGGAATTTTATCCGATCTCCAGGATGTTCCGAAAGACGTAAAAGGCATACATAGCCGGATGGCCGAATTTTCAGAACAAATTAAAGGAGCTATTAATACTGCTCCTGAGCAAAAATCCAAAAACCCAAAACCAGAAATAAAGTATTCTAAAAATCAAGAGAACAAAAGAGCTGAAGCATTGGTAGATCAATTGCCCTTGAACGGGCTGGTGATATTATATGCCTGCATTCTTTCTTATAAAAACAAGACGGAGTTTGATTTATATGATTTTCAAATAAGTTTAGAATGGGGTGAGGTGGACTACTACCTTGGGGTAATGGTTGTCTTATATGCGTCTGGATTTATCGACTACAGTGAAGATGAGGAAGGAGATTATTATAAGGTGGAAGACGTTTCATCTGAACTTATGGATAAGGTAAAACCTGCTCTTGAAGAGGCAGCTCGAGGTGGTTATGAAAAATTTAAAGATGACATTCCTGAAAAGGATGATGTATTAGGGAAGGAGCTAAGGGCAATGATAAAAGGATATAAGACGCTGGTTAAAGACATTGAGAAATATTTCACATAGCGAATCCCTTAGAATGATCTTATTATTTAAAACCGCAAAACCATACTCACTCCACCACCAGTCGCCTTTCCTCCATCGAAGCACCATTCTGGTAGACTACCGTGTATATACCACTGGGTAGTTGACGGTCGAGATCTACCCGGAGCATATGAGTAGTGTTGGGAATAATTGAATTGTAAATGATTGCCCCGAGGGAATTGTACACCCGGACCTTGGCCATTTCTGCCGACGTTTCGAAGGAAAGGGTAAACCCGCGTCCATCATTGGGGTTTGGGTAAAGTTTCATCTTAGAAGCAAAGGGCATTTCTACAGACCGGACCCCAAAGGTCTTTGTACGCCCATCCAAATCCACCTGTACCAACCTGTAATAGCTTATCCCTTCAATCGGATGCTTGTCCCTCCAGCTGTAGGTGGTCAGCTCATTGCTGTTTCCAATTGCGAAACGACGCCCGGCCTCCTCAAAGTATTTTCCATCTGCGCTTCTCTCTACGATGAAATAATCGTTGCCTTGTTCGGAGGCAGTCTTCCAGGAAACCAAAACTTCCTCATCGTCCCTGGAGACATCAAAGTCCACCAACTCAACGGGTAGGGGATTGGTCCCGCCGTTGAGATTACCGAGTGCAAAGGCACTAAAGGAGGTGAAGCTTCCGGACAAAATATCTCCCGTAGGAGAACCACTTGGTGTTCCTCCGAGATCAACCCATGCACTACTTCCATTGTCCTTCACAACGGTAAGGTTGGATACATCGGTCACTCCATCATCCACGCCATAGTACAGCCTAACTGTCGCATCATCCAGTCCGGTTGAAGGACTCTGGGTAATGTTGTAATAACGTTGCTTCGATACAAGGTCTACCGTGCCGGGTAGGGTGTACCCCAAACTTTGGGCTGTGGCGGACATTACTTCGACTGTATAAGCAGTAGCTGTTGCGGAAGATTGATCAACAGTAAGGTCGACCCTTCGGTAGTCGTCCGAATTCCCGGTATAGAAGTTCATCGTAGTCGAACTGGCTGTATTGATTCCGATAGTTAAGGGCCCATCTACATAGCTCGCCGCACTGCCGCCAAGGATGCTGCCGCCAACTGCAACGGTCAGAATATTGCTTGAGGTCGACTGTACAATACCGTCATTTAAGGTGAGCACCCCGGTGACCCTGGCTTGCCCCTCCAGGGTAATATTGGGTTGCGTAATTCTTGAATTGTTGATATAAACATTTCTGTATGAAAAGGCATCCCCTGTTCCGCTTCCCAAAGTATCGGCCATATTCTGGAGATAGGTATTTCCGTCGTAGTACATGGTTGCGTCGCCGTTGCAGTCCAGAATTCCATAAGCAGGCGAACCTCGCTCGAAGTCTCTTCCCAAATGCAGTGCAGTACTGTCGTTCATTTCTATTTCAACCAAATCATCACCCGTGGCCGTTAGGTAGATGTCTCGGGCAACGGATAGACTGGATGTATCATTGAGCGTCATGAGGATCTTGGTTCCTCCACCGTAATCCAGGTTGAGGTCTTGTCCTATGGAGATAGAGGATGAGTTGGCCAGGGTAATAAGGTTCTGGTTGGAAGACCCACCGTTGGCGTCCAAAACCAAATCGATGCCGGCCACTAGGGTAGAGGCCTGACTCAGCGAAAGCGAAAAAGCATTTGCACCGCCGTCACGAGTCAGTGTCATATCGTCTTGTACATCAAGGCTACCCCCGTTGACAATTTCGATTGTTCCACCGAAGTTGTTGCCTCCGTTAAGCATGTCCACCTCACCATTCACCGTCAAAGCAGCTCCTTCGATGCGAAGAGCGGTAGAATCATCGGCAACAGTAATCGTTAGGTCTGCCGCACCTGCTGTACTATCCACTCTCACCTCATGGCCTTGTATCAAAACGACATCACCACTTCCGGGAAAATCGGAGGCCGCACCACCTGAATGACTCACCTTGGACCAGGTATTGGGGTTGTTCCAATCTCCATCTGCCCGACTGTAGTAGCTCGAATCCTGAACGTTGTCAATGCAGAGTGTAAATGTTCCATCGTAACTTGTGTTGAACGCGTCCACCGCAATGAAATACCAATCACCAATGGTCAACCCGGTGGGGGATACCGAGACATCGCTGTTATTGGATACGTAACGCGCACAAGCGATTTGAGTTGAAAGGCTGGAATCCCAAACTGCCAACTGAGTTCTGCGCTGAGTCCCCTTTGTTCCATCGATGTCCACCGTTATGGTTGCATCTGAGTCTATTGCCTGGAATTTGAACCATCGATTAAGCTGGGGACCACTGTTGTTCCAGCAAGAACCGGCACTTTGGTCGTTGGAGGCTCCAATGGTGGTATAGGCAGCATCCGCCGAACACCAATTATTGAGATCGGTCAATTCTTCAGCTCCCTCATAGAAGTCATAATCCGGTGTGTCATCCACACAGAGTGTAAAGGTTCCATCATAACTTGTGTTGAAGGCGTCGACAGAGATGAAATACCAATCGTTAGGAGTTAAACCTGTTGCACCAATGACGACGTCGTCGGCGTTGGTAGATGTATAGCGTGCACATTCTATCTCGGTCGTTCCGGCACTGTCCCATAGTGCAACCTGAGTTCTTCTTTGGGTCCCCTTGGTTCCGCTCACGTCCACCGTGATGGTGATATTACCCAATGCTGTTGCCTGGAATTTAAACCAACGGTTTAGCTGTGGGCCACTGTTATTCCAACATGATCCGGCTGATTTGTCTGGGGAGGCTCCAATGGTTGTGTATTCGGCATCACTTGAACACCAGTTGTTGACGTCGGTAATATGCACAGCGCCTTCATGAAAGTCGTAATCCGGTGTTGTATCGACACAAATGGTGAAGGTCCCATCATAGCTGGTATTGAACGCGTCAACGGATACAAAATAGGTATCGCCCGCCGTAAGTGAGGTCGACCCGATGGTCACATCGTCCGCATTGGTCGAGGTATATCTTGCACATTCGATTTCGGTTGATAAACTGCTATCCCAAAGCGCTATCTGGGTTCTTCTCTGTGTTCCCTGGGTTCCGTCAACATGAATGGTAATGTTGATTTGGCCTGAATTGGGGGAGGTGAATTTAAACCATCGGTTAAGTTGAGGTCCGCTGTTGTTCCAACATGATCCTGCACTTCGGTCGGGTGAGGCCCCAATCGTGGTATAAAATGCATCCGGAGAACACCCGCCTTTGATGCCGTCAAGACTAATTGCGCCTTCATAGTAGTCATAATCGGCAATGCTGTCGAGGCAGAGCGTAAAAGTTCCATCGTAGCTCGTGTTGAACGCATCAACTGAAATGAAGTACCAGTCGTTTGCCGTGAGGCCAACAGCCCCCAATACGACATCGTCGGCATTGGTAGAGGTATACCTGGCGCATTCCACTTCCGTAGATAGGCTGGAGTCCCACAATGCCACCTGCGTTCTGCGTTGTGTCCCCTTTGTGCCATCGATGTCAACGGTTATATTGATAATTCCATTGTCAGGAGCCTGGAATCTAAACCATCGGTTGAGTTGTGGCCCACTATTGTTCCAGCAGGATCCCGCGCTCCGGTCAGCTGAGGCACCAATGGTGGTATAAGCTGCGTCTGAGGAGCACGTACCGATCAAGCTCGTGACATTTTCGGCGCCTTCATAATAATCGTAATCGGCAATACTGTCGAGGCATAGGGTGAAGGTTCCGTCATAGCTGGTGTTAAAAGCGTCCACCGATATGAAGTACCAATTGTTTGCAGTCAACCCAACGGCACCCAATACGACATCGTCGGCATTGGTGGAAGTATACCTGGCGCATTCCACTTCTGTAGATAAGCTCGAATCCCACAGGGCAACCTGGGTTCTTCTTTGGGTTCCCTTCGTTCCATTGATATCAACTGTAATGTTTATGATCCCATTGTCAGGACATTGGAATCTAAACCATCGGTTGAGTTGAGGACCGCTGTTGTTCCAACAGGATCCAGCACTTCGATCAGGTGAAGCGCCAATCGTGGTATAGGCAGCGTCTGAGGAACAGGTGCCTATGAGACCGGTAACGTCTTCTGCGCCCTCGTAGTAGTCATAGTCGGCTACGCTATCCAGGCACAGTGTAAAAGTGCCATCATAGCTCGTGTTGAAGGCATCCACGGATATGAAATACCAATTGTTTGCTGTCAACCCAACGGCACCCAATACAACATCGTCGGCATTGGTGGAAGTATACCTGGCGCATTCCACTTCGGTAGATAAGCTCGAATCCCAAAGAGCAACCTGGGTTCTTCTTTGGGTTCCCTTCGTTCCATTGATATCAACTGTAATGTTTATGATCCCATTGTCAGGACATTGGAATCTAAACCATCGGTTGAGTTGCGGACCGCTGTTGTTCCAGCAGGATCCGGCACTTTGATCCGAAGAAGCTCCGATCGTTGTATAGGCAGCATCACCGGAACATGTCCCTATCATACTTGTCACATCATCCGCACCGGCGTAATAGTCATAGTCTACTGTACTGTCGAGGCAAATAGTGAAAGTTCCGTCATAACTTGCATTGAAGGCGTCAACAGAAATGGCATACCAATCACCTGGGGTCAATCCAATCGCGCCAACATCAACGTCGTCTGCATTTGTTGAAGTATACCGGTCGCATGCCAGCTGGCTGGTTCCGGCACTGTCCCAAATGGCAAGTTGTGTCCTCCGCTGGGTGCCCTTGGTCCCACTCACGTCAATGGTCACCATGATCTGCCCAGTACTTGGGGCCTGAAAGCGATACCACACATTTAGTTGCGGGCCGCTATTGTTCCAGCAGCTTCCTGCTGAACCATCTGCTGTTGCATTGATCGTGGTGTAGGCTGCATCGGCGGAGCAGCCACCGATAATGCTTGTTAGGTTGGTGGCATTTGCGAGGTCGTCATTGGCAGGTTGCGCATGGACAACAAGTGAGCACACGAGAAACAGGGCTATAAAGCCAGACCTCAGTTTTGTTTTCCCAACCACGATAGGAGTGTTCCTACCGATCAAAGATCGGTAATTCCTAGGTTTTCTTCTTTGCGGGCTAACTCAGAAATGATTCATTCGTCGAAGATAAAACGCTTTGCGCCTGGTGTTTCCATGTGTAAGGTACCGCAGATCAATTCAGAAGAGCACTGAGTTTATTTTTCAGGTGAACCTTCTCAACTGCATTTTGTGTAAGCTTTAACGCTCTTTTGAGATCTGATTCAGCTTTGGATACTTTTTTTAGGCGGCTAAAGATTTCAGCTCTAATTGCATAAAACAGGTAATACCGTTCAAAGATCTTTGAGGGTAATGATTGAATCGAGTCATAAGCCTTTTGAGGTCCATGCAATTGAAGAATGACAAGACACCGGTTTAATTTGACAATTGGATCCGATTCCATCGAAATCAACATATCGTAGTAACGCAATATGTTATTCCAGTTGGTGGAATCGAAATCTTTTGCACTACAATGTTCATAGGCAATGGCCGCTTCGAGATGATACACTGATACATGCGAGTCTATGGTAGATTGGATCATGTAACTGTTTCCCATCTCAATGTATTCCTGATCCCATTTCGATCTGTCTTGTTTCTCCAGAAGGATCAAATCTCCTTCATTGGAGAGTCTCGAATCGAGGCGGGAAGTATGGTAGCACATAAGTGCCATCAATGCGAAGCCTTCGGGCAGCCTGGTTTTTGGAGAACCAAGCATTGTATTGCAAAGGGCAAGCGCCTGTCCAATTAGGTCTCTCCTGATCAGCTGATCGTTGTGTGTTGAATTATACCCCTCGTTGAATATGAGGTAAATTGCATTTAGAACTGCTGCTGTGCGACCCTCCAGTTCCGCTCCTTCGGGAATAATCAATTTTGTGCCCGAGGATCGGAAGTATTCTTTGGTCCGGTACAGCCGCTTCGAAACGGTGTCTTCCGAGGTTAGAAAGCTTCGTGCAACTTCCTTGGTGCTGAATCCACAAAGAGACTTCAGGATAAAGGTAATTTGGTTTTCGTGCGAAATTTCGGGAACACAGCAAGCGTACATCATGCCTAAAAAATCATCCTTGATGTGCTCCTCTGTCCAGAAATCCGTCATGGTAGTACTCAGCGTATATTCTGAGGATAATAAGTGGTGGTGTGGTTCGCTGAAGTCAAATACATTATTGAATTTATTCTTCCTGATATAGTCTATAGCCTTGTTTTTTGCTGTCTTGTACAACCAGGCTTTTGGGTTTTCAGGCAGGCCGCGAAACTTCCAGGTTTCAAGAGCTGCTAAAAGTGCTTCTTGGGCAACATCTTCGGCAAGCTGAATATTCGTTGGCCCGAAAATTTTAGTCAACACGGCAACCATCTTTCCCGACTCCTGTCGAAAAAGATGATCAACCGCGCTTCCTATTTCTGGCCTTTCACTCACATAGGTCGAATTTCACGTACCTCGATTGTGCAATCATGTTCGAATCCAGGACATCCTTTGGCCACTTCGGCGGCTTCGTCAAGTGATTCTGCCTTTACGATAAGATAACCTCCAACCAGCTCTTTTCCTTCAGCCAAAGGCCTGTCTGTAATTGTGTTTCCCTTATCGGTCAAAGACCTTGCTTCGTTCATCAATGGTTGACCGCCAAGCATTTTTCCTTGCTCAGCAAGGCCGCCCATCCATGCACCCCACCTTTCCATGTGTGCCTGCATTTCTTCCGGAGATTTCAATTCTTGGATGTCTTCTCCACCTCTAATGATCAATAAGTAGTCTTTCATGATTACGCGTTTTGAGTTTGCAATGCACCAATTTGATCCAAAATACTAGCTGGATTCATCTCGAATGCCTCCTTCTTTACTTTTCCGTCTACAATTTGGAAAAAATCTGCCCAGGTGAATTTGACTTTTTTTCCCGTAGCAGGAATTCCTTCAAATTCTCCAGTATGTGATCCCTCCCAATATCCTCTGACGGCTACATGGTTTCCTTCTGAAACAGTGAGCGTGATAACGTGCTCGCCTGAGAAAGAAGAAGACATCATCTGCATCATACCCGCATGCTCATCGGGTCCGATCGCCTCAGGTGTCATTGGATTGTGAAATTCATGCTCCTCATGCATCAAGGCACGATTTGCTTCATAATTGTGGTTGTCTATGTTTTTGAACCACTGTTGTACAAATTGTTCGTTCGTCATTTTAATTGATTTTTGAATTGACAGGCCTAAGACGAACTCAGATTAAAAATTTGGACAGGATCATCAAAAAAAATGAACGATATCGATATTGGTACCGATGGCTGGGTCAGGGAATATACTCGCTAATCTCAAACAGATGCCCATCGGGGTCCCTGAAAAAGCAACGTATTTCGTGTTCGCGGCTAAAGGGAGGAGTAATAAATTGAATTCCCCGATTACTGAGAACCTCGTAGGAATGTTTGCAATCCTTTACCCGAATGGTGAATGAATGCGAAACCGTTTTGGGATCTGAAGGTGGAGAAAAAGAAGTCGATGGTTTGTCTTCCGTTGGGCCACCTGGGGTGACGAGCAATATCCAATTGTCAAGAAAGTTCAGCACCGTTGAACTCCCACCGTATTGACGGTACAGTTCTGCTCCCAGTTTGTTGACATACCAATCGACAGAGGCTTCCATGTCCTCAACGACGAGTATAGTTGTCAATTCCGATGAATCAAAAGGATCGTCCTTCATACTTCAGGATCTCAAAGTAATGAGATTTTGAGCCGGAGATCAGCTCAATGGTATAGAATCCTGCCTGCCCGGGAATATCGAATCTCTGAACGTTTGAAAATCCTGCTGACTTTTGAAACACGATTGCTCCAGAGGCATTTCTTACGATCACCTCAGAAGGAACTTCAGCAGCAATGGTCACTTGACCAGATGTAGGATTGGGAAAGATGGTGGGTGCGTTGACTTTTAAATTCAATAAACTCGTGGGTGTTCCGGTAGTGTCGTATTGATCCTCAATGAAGTCGATGCACTCCATCATCTCTTCTGGGTAGGAGGGGAAAGCAACTGTATGGCCGACACCGGAAATTTCGTTCAACATGGAGGACCCGCCATTTGTGGTAATGTCGTCATGGAGTGTGTTGGAAACCGTAATGAAATTGTTGGCATCACTCAGCCCTATACAAATACAAGCTGGAGGAAAGTCGGCAATATCTACATAGTCGGGCTCAAGATGACTGTCACTCCCAGCCGCAAAGGGAATAACACCCCTAAGATGTGGAATTGGCCCGTTGTCCGTATCCATAGATACAATGACCGAGTGCCTTCCACCATATGAGAGGCCGGTGAGATATATAAAGTTCGTATCAATATTGTAGAGCGCCAAGGTTGTGTCAAGAGAGTACTCAAAAAGTTTCTTGGTCAAACCTTCCTGATTCCAGAAGTGCCCACTGTTTTCCGGGCAAAGGATGATAGCCCCGATGCTATCAGAGAGGAAGGTCAGTTGATCCCTGAATTGTCCAGCATTCGTATGCGGCCCTCCCCTGAATCCAACCACAAGCTTATAACTCTGGGTGGAGTCGTAATTCGAAGGGACGAAGTAGTAGAGGGTTCTGGTGAAGTTGTAATCTGGTTGAGAAAATGCCACAGAGATATCGAAGCTACCGGTCTGTTGGGCGGAATTCGAAAGGAAGGCAAGAGATAGGGCAAGCGCAACTACAAGATGCTTCATGGGAGAATTGTTTGCATCGATATTCGTGAATTTATGCGTAATGAAATGTTGCCCGACTTACATCGGGGTGCATCGCAAGCGCTCAATCGAATTTAGCACAAGCATTGCTCACGATCACGGCGCTGCTCTGCGTTTGGGTACCCATCTTGAGTACGCGAAATCGCTCGACCGGAATTTTGTCAAGAAAGATATATGTCTCGTCGCCCCATATATCCTCGTAGGGATTGTCCTTTGCCGAGCTGGGATGGATGGCATACAATGAAATCCCCCCTCCGTCATCGGCGCAGTACATTCCGTATTCCTGAAGGCATTTGGCGATGGTCATCTCGTATGAATTCAGGCCCAAAGCAGATAGATCGAGGCTGGGATCGAGCTGCACCAGGGCTCCCTCCGGGATACCCCATGCCCCGTCCGTAGTACCGTCACTTTCAGTTGCCGGGGATACGGGGCCTCCTGACTTGGTGTGGTCGTAGCTGAATATCAGTGCATGGTTGATCACACCATCTTCCAACTCCTCGGGCCATATCATACCCTGGAGCAATTCGAAACCGGAGCCACGTGCAGAGAGACCCTTTGGAAAGATGCCATCCCCACTCAAAGGCAGCGCATTGCCCCAACTGGCCTTCCAACCGCTATTGGTGGATTTGGCTTGCCAAAAGTCATAAATACAACCACCGGATTCGTCTACAATGACCATATGGCCGTCGTCCTCGGGATCGGGTTCAGCAAAGTCCGGAATTGGAACGCCAAGGAGTTTTTTCTCTGGAGCCCAGCTCGCCGTGAGTTTGACTTCATGTGTCGTGGTCGTCTCGTCGGCAAAGAATACAGTGGTTGTCCATTCCTTAACGGCCACTAAAAATGCCTGGTCGGCTTGGTCTTCAAGACTGGTGACCATGACGGAAGAGTTGGGGTCGATTTCCGGATTGTCGACAATGGGCGTGTAGAATGGAGAATTGTCTTTGAATGCTTCAAAGTGTTTGAGGCTGGCTGGCTTTTCTGCAGCATTTTCGTCATCCTTATTGCATGAAGCGACTACTAGCAGAGCAAGGATCAATAGGGCAGGTCGAATGTTCACAACGGTCTTATTCTGACCAATTTACTCAATTTTCGAGTGTGTCTTTAAAGCTTTTTCAATGATTCTTGTCACCTCGTTGGCGGCGGTCATGATCATCATATGACTGGCACCTTCTAATACGATGTCAGGAGAGGAGTGCCGGATGGGTAGGGTGTGGTCCTTGGTGCCATGAATGTGGATGATGTTTAAGGGACATATTTTCCTATCCCAATGAATGATCATATCAACAGCCCTTTTCATGAACATCGGATCTTTGTCGTGAATCATGGCCAGGCATGTTTCCTTTTCCAAGGCTCGATCGGGTTCAAACAATGGCTGTGCTACAAAAGTACCATACTTGAAAATCCATTGCGGAGCCATTCTGTTGATGGGAATTTTTCGTTGTATGGTGTACCTGGGAGGTAGGTCATGCTTACTGCAAGCACTGGCAATGATGAAGACCTTTGTTGGTTGCAGGACTTCGGAAAGCTCTACGGCTAACATCCCACCCAGAGAAACTCCCACCAACACGAATTGACCGCTCGTATCTATTTGATCGATCAATCTTATGGCATATGATGACATCGTTTCAAACGGACTGGGAGTGGGGTAGTGGATATACCTAAGGCGATAGAATGCCGGATCAAGGCTGAGATTCTTAAAAGACCTGTGATCGGCGGCAAGGCCCGGTAGTAAGTATAGGTCTATCTTTCTATCCTGACCTCGAATGCAATTGCCAAGTAGCAAAAGCAAGATAGCAGCTGCCAACTTCATGACGGCAATTTACAATGCCGCTGTGCTGTGGAAGGGATAATACTATTCTTGCTCTACAAGGTATCGATTTCCGACCCAGATAAATCTCCTCGATACAAATTCGTAGTTGGTGAAGGTTGCATTGCCTGCAGGATTACCACCCGTCACATGAAAGTCACTAAAAGCTGAGGCCTGGTTCACCCAGATGTATCCCTGTAGGTTGAAGCTCACCTGGACAAACGCTTCGTTCATACCATTGGCGATTAGTTTTTGAATACCTGGGTCTGTAGAATAGGCACCGCATGAAATAGCCCCGTGGCTGAGTGCTGACTTCCGGGCGAGTCCAATAGATTCCTGGATAGATTCCGTACGGACAACCAATGCCATTGGCCCAAACCACTCCTTAGGTTCGAAGTCTTCCGAATCAACCCTTTTAAGTGCAAATGTTTGTGTTCTGGCATTGGGAAACTTGGGGTTCTCAAGTTCATCAGGTTTGATGAGCCAGGTGCCCTTAACCTGCTCAAAATCCTGTCCTCTGTCCATAGTTCGTTCATTTTGGATACAGGCATAAGTGCCAGGACCAATCTTCTCGTGATTGCCGATGTTGTTGATTGCCTCAACCAAGGCGGATTCTACTTTGTCATACGTAAGGTGTTCGTCACCGACTTTGATACCTGACTTTGGAATAAAGATGTTTTGAGGTGCCGTGCACATTTGGCCAGAGTATAAACTCAAGGAGAAAGCAATATTCTGAACCACTGCATTCAGATCCGACACGCTTTCCAGCAGGATCGAATTTACTCCGGATTTTTCGGTAAAAACTGTCTTCCTTTTTAAGCCTTCAAGGTAATTGCCAAATTCACTTCCACCGGTATAGTCTATCACCTTGACATCCGGATGTTCTGCAAGGAGTTTGCCTTTTGGATTCGATATCGTATCAGGAGCAAGCTGCAAGATATTGGGATCTGCCCCGAAATCGATTATTTCTTGCCTGATGTCATTGAGGAGGAGGTGAATGGGTAAAATCGATTGAGGATGAGGCTTATGAATCACAGGATTCCCTGCCATCAGATTGGCCATGATGGCTGGAATGCTGTTCCAAACAGGAAATGTAGAACAGCCAATGCTAAGTGCTATACCTTTTGGGATGGCCAGGAATTCCTTTTCCAAAGTAACTCCAACGGCCTCCTTGGTCCATGTCGCTTTTGAATTGTACTCATTTAGGACCTTGTAGGCAACCGCCACCGCTTCCAGCGCTCTATCCGTGCTATGCGGACCGGATGCCTGGAATGCCATGACAAAGGATTGACCAGTTGTATGCATGGTTGCCTGAGCCATGAGATGGTAGTTTTTCTTGCTTCGTTCCAGGGCGTTGATCAGAATTTCGGCCCGGTCTTCGATCTCCACATTCTTCCAACTGCTGGCTGCATTCCGGGCATTTTGCACGCCATCATCGATAGGCAAATCGTTATACGTTACCCCTAGTGCCTCAAGCGTATATGGTGAGATCTCGTCAGATCTCAGGGGTGTTCCCTTTGTCGCCCTATCGAGTTCATGGTATTTGTTTACCAGCGAATCGATCGTATCGCTTTCCAACTTTTCGTATTGCCTGGGATCTTCGGCATACGCTTCAAAATAGGTGCGTTCCGTAAGAGCCTTCAGGGCTTTGTGAAGAAACTCGCGATTACTCTCTGAAAGTGCCATGTGGTGCGGATTTGACCACAAATAAACCAATTTATTTGTGTTATTTTGCCACCTCAATGACCGAAGTTGTTTCCGACATTTCTGAGAACGAAATTCCTGTAATGGAGCACTTCTATTCCCTCCAGGGAGAAGGCCATAATGCCGGTCAGTCGGCCTATTTTATTAGGATTGCAGGGTGTGATGTAGGTTGCAAGTGGTGCGATGTTAAAGAGAGTTGGCAAGTTCACCCCGATAGCTCTTACAAAGTGCAGGATCTCAACCAGTATGTACTGCAATCCGGTGCAAGGAATGTCGTTGTTACCGGGGGTGAGCCTTGCATGTACAATCTCGACGTCCTAACCAATACTTTGATTGGAGGCGGATTCAAAACCTGGTTGGAAACTTCAGGAGCCTATCCTATCACAGGAAAGTGGTATTGGGTTTGCTTGAGTCCAAAGAAGTTTAAAGAGTGTATGCCTGAGAATTACAAAAAGGCCAACGAACTTAAGGTTGTGATTGCAGCGCAGCGTGACTTGGTTTGGGCTGAGAAGGAAGCTAAAAAGGTGTTGGCAGATTGCAAGCTCTTTCTTCAGCCCGAGTGGTCCGTCCGTGATGAGATTACCCCTGTATTGGTCGATTATATTAAGTTTCACCCGCAGTGGTCGCTTTCGCTGCAGCAACACAAATACATACAAATACCCTAAGAACATGATGAGATTGGTGATGGTAATTTTGATGTGTGTTCTGACGATGGGAAGCTGTATTGCTCAACAGTATTCATCCAAGAGTAAAAAAGCGATCGGATATTTCGAAGAAGGGCGCAAAGCATATGCCCGAAAGGAATTCGGCAATGCCATCAACCTGTTTAAGATGGCCCTTGATAAGGATCCGAATTTCCTCGACGCCATGTTGGTATTGGGTGATATCAGCTACGACCTTAAACGATTTGACAAAAGCGCAGAGTACTATCAAATGCAGATCGATGCGAATCCCAACTTTTTTTCAGGTACCTATATGAATCTCGCCAAGGCCCTGTACCGAAATGGAGACTACGAAAAGGCCAAGGGTAATATTGACAAATACCTGGAATTCCCTGCTAGAAATGAGGTGGCTCAGCGGGTTGCCAGGGATATGAAGGTACGGATATACAGAGCTGCCGAATTGAAGGCGAGTCCTGTTCCTTTTGATCCCAAAAAACTAGATGGTGTCAATTCAAAGTGGGAAGATTATCATCCAAGCATCACCGTTGATGGTCAGACGATGCTATTCACGAGAAAGGATTCCGTTGGAGTAGTTCGCGGAAGGACCATGTTAAAAGAGGATCTTTATTATGCAAAGCGCGATGAAAAAACCGGTGATTGGTCTCAGGCCATGAATTTTGGGACTCCTATCAATACCAAGTACTTTAATGAGGGAGCGCAATGCATTGCCCCGGACGGACAAAGCATGTTCATCACCATTTGCAACAAGGACGATGGAATGGGTGGCTGCGATCTCTATTATGCTGAAAAACATGGAAACCGTTGGTCCGAGCCCAAGAACCTTGGTAGGCCTGTCAACTCTAATAAATGGGATGCTCAACCTTCGCTGTCCTCAGATGGCAGGACATTATTCTTTACGAGTGCAAGGCCAGGAGGTAAGGGCAAGATGGACATTTACATGAGTAGAAGAGATTCTCTTGGCAAATGGTCTGCACCTATTTCACTGGACATCAATACCGAGGGATCCGAACTTACTCCCTTTATCCATTCCGATGGACGGACATTCTTCTTTGCGTCTGATGGCATTCCCGGTTTGGGTGGATTTGACCTCTATGTAGTAAAGATCGATGAGGACGGGAATTTTGGAAAACCTGAGAATCTGGGATACCCGATCAATACCAATAAAGACAACCACGGAATGATCGTTGGCCCGTCTGGGCGTTATGCCTACTTCTCATCCGAAGGAGAAGGGCAGGGGTCGGATCTGGATCTCTATTCATTTGAGCTTCCGGAGAAACTAAGGGCTGAGCGTGTTGGTTATGCGAAGGGTAAGGTGATCGATTTGAGCACTAAGAAGGGAATCCAAGCGGAGTTTGAGTTGATCGACCTGGAAACCGGTGAGCGGATACTTTCCAGTAGATCGGACGACAAGGACGGTTCCTTTCTTGTGAGTTTACCTTCTCATCGCAATTATGCACTCAATGTAAGCAAGCCCGGTTACCTGTTTTATTCGGAGAATATCTCTCTGAAGGACGCAACCGAAAGCGAACCCCTGCTCCATGATGTGGAATTGCAGCCAATTGAAAAGGGAAGCAAAGTGGTGCTCAACAATGTTTTCTTTGAGACGGCGAGTTTCGAATTGAAAAATGAATCCCGGGTTGAACTCAACAAGCTGGCGAGATTCCTGAAGAAAAATCCGGGTGTGCGTATAGAGATCGGTGGACATACGGACGATGTGGGATCTGATGTTAACAATCAAAGGCTTTCGGAAAACAGAGCCAGGGCCGTACGCGATTATGTTACCGGTCATGGGGTAGAGGCGTCGAGGCTTACTTTCAAAGGTTATGGCGAATCGAAGCCCATCGCTTCCAACAAAACGGAGGAAGGAAGGGCAAAGAATCGCCGAACCGAATTCATGGTGATCGAATAGTTTACTTACATGCCCCTTCAGTGTACTCACTAACACCTGCACAATCCGCAAAGCACGAATTGCCGTAAGTAATATTGTCGCATCCACAAACCGGTCTATATATCTCAATGCAGATACATGCGGGATCCGGTGCGTTTGAGGTACAATCTTTTTTGCATCCCATAAACATGAGTGGAGCCGCCAAAATGAGTAAGAGAATTGATTTCATTGGTCGATTTTTGAGAGAATGAACAGAGATCGAAATTCGTACGATGAATCACAGGGATGATTAAGCGGTCTATTGAAGTTCCTGGACCACCCTGTTCACTTCGTCCAGGTACGAACGAGCATAAGCAGGTACGTTGTCTTTGAATTGATCCAGGACAAAGTATTTGTGAACCCCATCGACCTTGTATTCCAGGTAGAAACCTCCTTGATCCGCGCAATCCGGGCATCCAAAAAGCACATCGGTTTCGTCAAGAAGCTTCAAGGGAAAGTCGTCTAACATGTGCTTTGCGATTTCATAGTCCGAGCCATCCAGTTTTTTGAAATCTCCGTCGTAAAAATCTTCCTGGTAATTGGGATAACCATCCTTCTGGTCTTCATAAAGCACACCATCTTGTAGTTTGAACAATTCAGTGCACATTTCACCATGGCAGAATCCATAGAAGGTGCCAAATACAAGGTAATCTTTCGGTGATCTGAGCTTTTCACACGAGGTGAAAGTGAGCGGAATAATCAATAAGAGAAGAATGTGGTTTCGCATGCGTATTGTTTCGGGTTCAACGAACATTCGCCGCATTTTATTGGAAATCAGGGGTACAACTTATTCATATGATCCCATGAGGCCCGGATGATGTCTTTCAGGACATCCTCGTCTACATCTGCCAACTTATTGATATAGAGGCAAACTTTACCCGTCTTATGTTTTCCCAATCGGTCCAACATATCCTGCTGACCATCAAATCCATCCAGAACATATAATACCTGATTGGCCTTTCTGGGAGAAAAAGCGATCCTGGCCATATCACCCTCATGACCGCTATCGTACTTGTAATGGTATTGTCCAAAACCGATGATCGATGCACCCCACATCCTGGGTTCATCACCGGTAATATCATGCATCATCCGGAGAATCGTCCATGCATCCGCCTTGCGCGTTTCGTGGTTGACGGAGTCAATAAATTGCTCAACTGCCTGATCTGTTGGTTTGGTTTTGATGTCTGCCATGCTAACTTGCTTCTCTGTTGTGGTATTCCCATTTGCGGATTTGAACCTCCAGCCAATCGATGGCATCTTCCCTTTTGGAAAACATCTTCATAGGAACTTTTGGTCTTTTGATCTGGAAGAAGAAATTCGCCGCGGTACGTGTTACCAGATTATTGGTCACAATGGCCATCGCTATCCTGTTTGGCTCATCCAGTTTTTCATCTGGGTTACGGGCCTCGCTGGTTACTTTGTGTTTGTTTCTTGCATCTACCAGTGTTGCGAACGGCTTTTCGCCTACAAGTTCGTTTCGGGCATCAACCTGTTCCTTAATAGTTGCCCTATCCAAAATGGCACCTTCTTTCATCTCAACAAAAAGGATGTTGTCTGAATAGGTCAGCTTAGACACAGTAGTGTTCTTGATATTTATGTCGTTGCGGTTGGTAGAATTCATCACCGTATACAGGCCTTTCACTACGGTGTTTTCATGAGGGATATCAAAAGTATCTAAATTCTCATTTCAATTCTCTCCGGGTTCGTTCCCGACCTATGAATGACGTAAGAAATCGTTCATCGTCGCGAGACATTCATTCAAGGCCTCTTCTTGAACAAAGTGACCGCATGCCAGTCGTTCTACCCGAGCATTCGGAAAGCGGTTGATCCATTTCTCCAAATAATCCCTATTGATAAAAGCATCCTTCTCTCCCCAGATGAATTGAATAGGTGTGTTGTCAAAGACTCCCAGCCGACCCCATTGCGCTTGGTACCAATCCGAGGCACCAACCAGGGATTGTGCAAGTAGATAGGGGCCATGGCGGTCTGCCTTATTTGCAAATGGCCGGATGTATTGGTTGTGGATTCGCGGAGACAACATACGCTTATCGGCGAATCCCTGCTTGAGCAAGACCCTTGGAGAGAAATTGAATCTGAAATACAGTAGTCTGCCGAGCCAGCCATTGATCAGTTTATCCACTTTTTGTGCCTGTGGGTTTGAAGCCGGTTTCCCAAAGCCATGTGTTCATGATCACAATCCTTTTGAACCTGTCCTTGAGGTCGAGTGCTGCCCCGAGCCCTATAGGTCCGCCAAAGTCATGAACCAAGAGGCTTATGTTTTGAAGGTCCAAATGCTCTATAAACTCCTTCAAATTTTCGGCATGCCAGGGCACACGGCCATCGAAGCCCTGTGATTTTTCGGACAATCCGAATCCAAGATGATCAGGGGCGATGCATCTGAATTGGCTAACATACTCCCTAACGAATCCTCTGTACAAAAATGACCAAGTGGGCGTGCCATGTATAAAGAGTATTGGGTCACCGGTGCCTTCATCTATGTAGTGCATCTTTCCCGACGAGAGCTCGGCAAATCTCGATTGAAAAGGATAAAGGCTGCGGTCAACCCATTTCATGTGCACAAGATAAACGCAAAAGGATCATGTTGGATAAGTGGATTGGGGTACCGTTATTTGCTTCATGTCAAAAAGAAACGGGCTCGTACTTATTTCATTGATTCTGGCAGGTGAGTCTATATTCTTTTTGCCTTTCGTGCTGGTCAGAGTTTTTCGCCCGACTGTACTTGCATCGTACGATATAGACAATCTGGATATAGGTTCGTATTTTGCTGTTTATGGAATTGTTGCCATGATTTCCTATGGGTTGGGAGGGCCATTGGCCGATCGTTATCCAGCCCGCAATCTAATGTCGACCGCCCTAATACTAACCGGTCTCGGAGGTTTTTGGATGGCGGCATTTCCCGAAGGGAATGTCATCAGGCTCATTTATGGCTTCTGGGGATTCACTACCATCATTCTTTTTTGGGCATCACTGATTCGATCTACAAGAGAGTGGGGAGGGCAGGGATTTCAAGGACGCGCGTTTGGACTTCTTGAAGGAGGTCGTGGTCTCGCGGCGGCGCTTATCGCTTCGGTGGCACTTATGTTTTTTAGCGCCGATCAGACTGCCACCGCTCACCGGTATTCCAATATTGTCTTGGGTACCTCCATTTGGAATATTCTACTAGGATTCTGGATATTGTACATCATCCCGGGTAAGGTAATAGCCGGTAATACCATAAGCTGGGCTAACGTCAAGTCTCTGGCGGCCAATTCAGGTATATGGAAAATGGCACTGGTCATATTATGTGCCTATGTCGGGTATAAGATTACCGATGATATTTCGCTGTATGCAAACGAGGTGTTGAGCTTTGATGAAGAAGGTGCTGCAGGTGTGGGAACTGCTGCACTTTGGATGCGTCCATTATTTGCGGTGATGGCCGGTATGGTTGCCGATCGTTGGAATCCTGTCAAAACAATCCGATTATGCTTTGCCTTCGTTCTGATAGGTGCCTTACTCGTCTGGTCGCAGTGGCTGAGCACAGGAACGGGGACAGCGCTTCTAACATTGTTTATCACGGTAATTGGTGTTTACGGAATTCGAGGAATCTACTTCGCCATTTTCGGAGAGTCCGGCGTTGAATTAAAAGCAACAGGAACAGCTGTTGGGATTGTTTCAGTTCTAGGGTTTACCCCGGATATTTTTGTTAGCCCGGTCATGGGCTATTTATTGGACAATAATGCGGCTGAGTTGGGTCACGCTTACGTGTTTTTATTTCTATCGGCATTCGCAGGAATCGGCTTACTGACAAGCCTTTTCATGAGGTCATAAAAATTTTTCATCATAATTTAACCAAAAAGTTTAACCAAATGGTTAATTATGTATAATATTGCTTCATGAACGAGCTTTCCACAGAGCAAAAAATTCTCGATGCGGCCAAATTGGTCTTTCTAAAAAAGGGAAAAGCAGGCGCGAGGATGCAGGAGATCGCCGACGAAGCCGGAATCAATAAAGCACTTCTTCATTATTACTACAAAAACAAGGAGACCTTATTCCGAGGTGTATTTGAACAAACCCTGCGAGACTTCATTCCCCGGTTTGTGGTGATCTTTAGGGATAGAAGCCCTTTGCCAATCAAGATCAATCGCATGGTCTCGGAATACATCGACTTTTTAAAGGCAAATCCAGAGCTACCTCTCTTCGTTTTATCCGAATTGCAGAGCGATCCCGATCGTTTGATTGCGAAGCTTGAAGTAAAGGGTATGGCGAGCTTGGATGACATCCAAGCGCAGTTAGATCAGGGAGCTAAGGCCGGAATGATCAGGAATATCAAGGCTGAACACTTAATGCTCAATCTTATGTCGATGATCGTCTTTCCATTCGTCGCAGGCCACATATTCACCAATGTCTTCGAAGTGCCACGGGAACAATACAATAAAATACTGGAGGAACGCAAAAGGATCATTCCCGAATTCCTTCTCAACGCATTAAAACCATAGTACAATGAAAACAGTCAAATCCTTATGGTTTCTATTTCCGCTGACTTTCATCCACGGTGCTTTATGGGGTCAGGAAATAGACCTGCTTATGGCCTATGAAAAAGCCAGGGCTCAAAGTCCTATTGAAAAGCAGCGCAATTACCTCGAGAGTATCCAAGCGCTAAATCAAAAGGTGACAAATGCAGGTAACCTTCCGATGGTTCAGCTTTCCGGATCGGCATCATATCAATCGGATGTTGTTGAGTTTCCTCTGACGCTTCCCGGGCCTGCCCTTCCTGAAATTCCGAAGGATCAATACAACGTCTCACTCGAACTTAGGCAAAAGATTTACGACGGCGGTGCTGTCAGGGCAAGCTCAAATATGCTGACTGCTCAAAATGCACTCGAGAAATCGCAAATGGAGGTAAGCCTTTACCAAATCCGGAGCGTGATCAACGAACTGTACTTTGGGATTTTGAGCTTGCAAGAAAATGAGCGCATCCTGGGAACTGCGTTGGATGAAATGGACAATCAGCTTAATCGCGTCAGGGCAGCTCTGGACAATGGCGTCCTGCTGCCGAGTGACTTGTATGGGATCCAAAAGGAAAAGCTAAAACTCGAGCAGCGAATTGGAGCTATCTCCTCTGCAAAGCAATCCCTGCTGAAAGTACTTGGGAACTGGCTTGGTGAAGCACTCTTGGGTGATGCCAATCTTCAAGTACCGGAAATTGGAGTAGAATCCACGAACAACAACCGTCTGGAGTTGATGGTGTTCAAGCAACAATCGGAATTGCTTGAGCAATCGAGGAAACAAAACAGTGCAAAGACACTTCCCAAAGTATTTGGCTATGCAACCGGAGGATTCGGACAGCCAAACCCTTTGAATTTTTTCGAAACCCAGTTTGATCCATACTACCGTGTGGGGGTGAAACTGGAGTGGACTCCCTGGGACTGGGGGCGGACAAAGAATCGGTCCAAGATCATTGGGCTAAATCAGCAAATTGTTCAAACCAAAAAGGAGCAGTTCGAACGAGGGATTGAGGACCAAAAAGTGCAACAACTTTCCGAGATAGAAAAGCTCGAATCTCTTATTCAGACAGACCGGCAGCTCGTTGAATTGCAGACAAAAATCAAAGATGAAGCATCAGAACGACTGAATGCCGGAACTATCTCGATGACGGATTTCTTATCCGAACTCAACGAACTAACACAAGCCAAAACCGATCTGAATCTGCATACGGTCCAGCTGGAAAAGGCCAAAATCGATTTACTCACACTAACAGGTAATTTACCATGAAACGAATAGCCATTGTAGCACTTGCACCGCTTTTCTTCGCTTGCTCCTCCGGAAACAATGAGGCGGACGCATACGGGAATTTCGAGGCAGACGAAATCATCATCAGTAGCGAAGTCCCAGGCCTCATTGTTCAAATCGCTGTCGACGAAGGGGACCTCAGTCAAAAAGGAAAATTGGTAGCGCAACTGGACTCGACGCAACTCAGCCTGAAAAAAGATCAATTGGAGTCGTCAATCGAAGCGCTCAAGTCAAAACTTCAAAATGTTCCTGTACAGCTCAAGGCCCTTGAGGAGAAGCAGGCGGCTATGGAGCGCGAATCTGCCAGGGTTGGGAAATTATTGCAGAAGAAGGCAGCGACCCAAAAGCAGCTTGACGATATCCAGAGTGAGCTCGAGATTACAAAAAAGCAAATGGACGCGCTGGAAAGCCAGTTATCTATAGCCAACAGGGCCGTTCTTGCTCAAATAAAACCGCTCAGGGTGCAAGTGGAGCAGGTAGTGGATCAGCTGGAAAAAACGTCCGTGAAAGCTCCGTCTCGTGGTACCATACTTCAGAAGTATAAAATGCAGGGTGAGGTGACCGGTGTTGGGCAGCCAATTGTCAAGATCGCAGACCTGGATAGACTAACACTTCGTGCATATGTGTCGGGTGATCAACTCGAACAGATCAAAATCGGAAATGAGGTTAGGGTAAGTATCGACTCGGAAGATGAAGACATTACTTATCCGGGAAAGGTGAAATGGATTTCGCCAAGGGCAGAGTTTACACCCAAGTCGATACAGACGAAGGAGGAAAGGGTAAGCTTGGTTTATGCTGTCAAGATAGAAGTAGAAAACGACGGGCGCATTAAGATCGGAATGCCTGCTGAAGTAAGGTTCTAGTGGAGAAAGCGATACAAGTCAAGAACCTTTGGAAGTCGTATGGGGACACAAATGCGCTGAAAGGCTTATCCCTGGAAGTGGAGCAGGGTGAGATCTACGGGTTGATTGGTCCCGACGGTGCCGGTAAAACAACCTTGATCCGAATTCTCACATCCCTCATTTATGCCGATAAAGGGGAAGCTTCAGTCTTGGGCCTCGATCCGGATAGAGAGTTCAAAAAACTTCGCCAGATATATGGATATATGCCTGGTCGGTTTTCGCTCTACCAGGATCTCACCGTTGAAGAAAACCTAAGCCTGTTTGCCAGTATTTATGATACTTCGATCGAGGAGAACTATCACCTGGTAAGAGATATCTATGTTCAGATCGAACCCTTCAAAACAAGGCGAGCTGGAGCCCTGAGTGGAGGAATGAAGCAGAAGCTGGCATTGTGCTGTGCCATGATCCACAAGCCGGAAATACTATTTCTGGACGAACCGACTACCGGAGTGGATCCGGT
Source organism: Salibacteraceae bacterium (assembly GCA_965267285.1). Taxonomy (GTDB): domain Bacteria; phylum Bacteroidota; class Bacteroidia; order Flavobacteriales_G; family Salibacteraceae; genus UBA4419. The sequence continues at coordinate 1,200,321 of OZ253948.1, forward strand.
TTCCAGAAAGGAATTCTGGGAAATGCTGGGAGCTTTAAATTCGGATGGCTTGACGATACTTGTCTCCACTCCTTATATGGATGAAGCCGACCGATGTCACAGGGTGGCGCTCATGCAAACTGGTGAGATACTGGCTGTAGATACACCTGATACCATTAACGAAAGGTTTAATAGGCCACTTCATTCCGTAAAGGGGGTTGACAAGTATGCACTGATTAAGGAGCTCAAGAGTTACAAAAGCTATGAGTCTGTGTACTCATTTGGTTCCGAATTGCACTATACCGATCAACGCAATGGAGATCAATCCGAAAATGTCACGGCCTATTTACGCCAGAAGGGCCACGATGACATTGAGATTAAGCTAATCGAACCGGGGATCGAGGACACCTTCATATTACTTATGACAAGGCAAAATGGATAGTCAGCCGATCATAGTGGTGAAAGATTTAGTCAAGAGATTTGGTCCCTTCATAGCGGTTGACCATATTTCATTTGAGGCATACCCAGGCGAAATTTTTGGATTTCTTGGAGCCAACGGTGCAGGTAAAACGACTGCGATGAAAATGCTCACCGGACTTTGGAGGCCAAGTGCTGGAGAGGCAACGGTAGCTGGACATGACGTATATCGCCATCCCGAGAGAATTAAAAGGAGTATCGGTTACATGAGTCAGAAGTTTTCCTTGTACGGCGACCTCACGGTGAGAGAAAACATCACGCTCTTTGGAGGTATCTACGGGTTGACCAGGAAACACATCAGGTTGAAAATGGAGTCCTTGCTAGCCAGGTTGGACTTGGAGGAGGAGGCCGATAGTTTGATTGCGGATCTCCCGCTGGGATGGAAGCAGAAGTTGGCCTTTTCCGTTGCCATTCTACACGATCCGAGTATAGTTTTTTTGGACGAACCAACGGGAGGGGTTGATCCTATAACCCGAAGGCAGTTTTGGGACATGATCTATGAAACTGCACACAGAGGCACCACCATATTTGTCACAACCCACTACATGGATGAGGCCGAATACTGCGATCGAATTTCCATGATGGTGGATGGAAGGATAGCGGCATTAGGTACTCCGGAGGAGTTGAAGCAGGCTTTCAACAGTGAGCACATGGACGAGGTATTCGTCGGTATTGCAAGAGAGGGAAAAACGATGGAGCCATGAAGCGCTTTGTGTCATTTGTGGGCAAGGAATTCAGGCACATCTTGAGGGATAAGCGAACACTGCTGATCCTTTTTGGAATGCCCATCGCTCTGACTTTACTTTTTGGTTTTGCCATCACCAATGAATTGCGGGACGCCAATATTGCCTTCCTCGATAAGTCAAAGGATGAATCAACACAATTGATCAAGAACAGGATATTGTCGTCCGACTTTTTTGTCCAGTCCCGAGACCTTCGATCAGAGAAGGAGATGGAACAAGCATTCAAGGATGGCAGAACCAAAGTGGTTTTGGTTTTTGAACCCCATTTCGCCAGAAACCTGAATAGGACTGGCAGGGCGGATGTACAGATTATTGCCGATGCCACTGATCCCAATACGGCCAATACGCTGGTGAACTACTTGCAATCTATACTCTTCAGCTATCAGGGAGAAATAAATGCAGAGAAGTCTATTCCACTCAATGTTCAGACTCAAACAAGGTTTTACAACAACCCTGAATTGAAAGGGGTGTTTTATTTCGTGCCCGGACTGATCGCTGTATTGCTGATGTTGGTAAGCGCCATGATGACTTCCATTTCGATTGCACGCGAAAAGGAAATGGGGACTATGGAGATTTTATTGGCATCGCCAATGAAGCCTCGTCAAATCATCCTTGCCAAGGTTGTTCCCTACCTGGTGTTGGGCTTTCTTGACGCCATCATAGTCCTGATCCTGGGCAAGTTTGTATTTGGAGTTCCCGTACTGGGCAGTTTGCTTTTACTTATCTCGGTGATGACGCTCTTTGTACTCTTATCGCTGGCTCTTGGGATTTTGATTTCTACCGTTGCAGAGACGCAGCAGACGGCACTATTGCTCTCCTTGATGGCGCTCATGCTGCCTACCATCCTGTTATCCGGGTTCATTTTCCCAATAGAAAACATGCCGGTGGTGTTGCAGGTAATCAGCAATGTGATCCCTGCGAGGTGGTTCATCATTGCGGTTAAAGCCATTATGCTCAAGGGAGGCGGACTTGCTTTGATCTGGAAGGAAGTGCTGATCCTCCTGGCTTTTACCATATTCTTCCTTGGAATGAGCATCAAGAAATTTAAAGTGCGCTTGGAATGAAAGTGATATTATTTCTGATCCGGAAGGAGTTTCTGCAAATCTTCAGGAACAAGGCCATTTTGCCCATCATTTTTGTGATGCCCATAGTCCAACTGCTCATCCTTTCCTATGCTGCCGACTTTGAAATCAAAAACCTGAATGTTTATTGGGTAGACAATGACAAGAGCAGTTCGAGTCGATTGCTGTTCAACAAGCTCGACGCCTCCAGTTATTTCCAGATCTCAGGTGTAACGGACAATTTGTCCGCAGCCGAGCTCGATATGGACTTCAGAAAAGCCGATCTAATCATCCATGTCCCAGTTGGGTTTGAGAGCAGGCTTATACGGGAGGGCGGTGGAGATATTCAACTGCTCGTAGATGCAATTGACGGGGTGAAGGCGGGCCTTGGAGCATCATATGCGAATCGAGTTGCGCAAGAATTTGCCAGTGAATTACGCGAGAGGTATGGCAACCGAATAGGGCAGAGGCCGATTCAGTTCAACACCATAGGTACGACCTATTCATTTTGGTTTAATCCTTTCCTAAACTACAAGGTCTTTATGGTGCCAGGCATCCTGGTGATGTTGGTTACGCTCATTGGTGCTTTTGTTTCAGCCATGAATATTGTGCGCGAAAAGGAAATGGGCACCATTGAGCAACTGAATGTGACACCGATCCGGAAATATCAGTTTATCCTGGGCAAGAAGATACCGCTTTGGCTGCTGGGCTTGTTCATTTTCACCGTGGGACTAACCTTTGCCAGGCTTTATTTCAAGATCCCAATTGTCGGTAGCCTGGGTGTAATCTATCTGTTTACAATGGTCTATTTGCTTCTGGTCTTGGGACTGGGAACCTTCATCTCAACCATAACCGAAACCCAGCAACAGGCAATGTTCATTTCATGGTTTTTCCTGGTCATCTTTATTCTCATGAGCGGGGTTTTCACACCGATTGAAAACATGCCGGACTGGGCTCAAACGATCACTTTGTTTAACCCTATCCGCTACTTCATTGAGGTGATCCGTCTTGTAATGCTCAAAGGTGCCGCCGCTGCAGATGTAGGCAAGCAGTTTTTGATTATTTCGGTCTATGCGTTTGGGATCAATGCCCTGGCGGTTTGGCGATATAGGAAAACAGTATAGTTATTAAGTGGGCTTATTTCTTGAAGCTACTCTAAATGCTTCGCCTTTATAACTTTGAAAGCGGCCTTCATTTCTGCAACGTACCTACATGCATCATGGTGACTATAGCCATCCAAAAGTTTGAACTGGATATCGCTCCCGGCTTGCCGGGAGCGCTTCATTTCGGATTCTACCTTGGCAGGAGAGAAGAGTTCATCCGCCGAGCCATGGAGCACGTACATCGGTACCTCCATATTGGCGGCATCATAGAAACCTGAGATTGGTAATCCAGCAGTGAACAACTCGGCGTAATTGTGGCAATAAAACCACGTGCCTATTGCCCCATTGCTGTACCCGGTAATCAAAACCTTGTTGGGATCTACGGGCCAATACTTGAGAATTTGCTCGACCAATTTGATGACCCTGATTTCGTTGTTGAAGTCGATCCAATGTCCTCCTTCGGCAGAGGGTGCCACAATGATCGCCCTGTAATTCTTAAGCGCAGGGTAGGCCAGGCATTCCGTATATCGTTTAAACTGATCCCCCTCACCGGCCCAGTGAAGTGCGAGGACCAAGGGAACCTTTTCTCCTTCCCGAAGCTCCGGTACGCTTAGTCCAACCTTCCATTTTTTTCCGTTGTCCATGGCTAGCTCCGCAACCTGCTCACCGGGGTTAAGCTCATACTTCTTTATCGCCGAATTCTTGGCGATTGGGTATGCCTGACTCAAAGCCATCAGCGGAGTGATTAGTACAGAGAATAATATGAACATAAATTTCATTGAAGCCCTTTTAGAACATTCATAAGCATGTTGGTACTTATCCGTTGTTTGTACTGAGGATCAATGTGCTCAAATAGGATGACCCCATCCTGGTCCAAAACAAACAGTGCGGGAACAGGAAGTATGCCCGGATTTTTTCCATCTGAGTATTTGCGGATCTTCACTTTGTGCCGCTCAGCTGCTTTAAAGGCCAAGCCCATTGCCTTAATGTATTCCCCATGCTCATCGGAGAGCAAAGTGTAGTTGATCTTGTTTTTATACCTGGATTTGGTCAACTCTTCCGGCGAGTCCGGAGCGATAGCCACGATCTGAAAGCCCATGTCGAGAATTTGCTTCTCCATGTCGCCTACGGCCGCCAGGTGTGCATTACAGTAGGGACACCAACCGCCTCGATAGAAAAGTAAAACAGTGCGCTTCTTCATGAATTGAATCTCCGTCTCAACCCAACGTACGTCACTGGTCTTCATCTTCATCTTTGGTACTTGTTCACCAACCAAAAGAGGGCAGATGTCTTCCGCTTTTTCAGCTACCTGCGCCTTCGCCCAACTTAGGTTCAGCACCAATAATGATAAGAGTATTGCTCTCATCAGCTTAATTCTGGGCCGGTCTTGACATCCATGCCGTCACGTGTCTTGATTTGATGGCCAAACCTTGCTCAAGTATTTCCTCCAATTCATATCCTTTCGAGCTCAGCTTACTAAGCTCGAAATTGAAAGCTTCGATATTCCCAACATCTTTTACTTCAAGCTCCTTAATAACGACATCCTGATTTGGCTCATTGATGATAATTGTAACATCCCAGGTGCTTACTTTCATCATAACGGAAGCGTATTCTTTTCCGCCGCTTTCCTGAGCCTCCGCTGGAATAAAACATGCAAGTGTTATAATGGCCAGCAATAATTTTTTCATAGTAAATCTATTTAACAAGTTTGACGAAAAGTATACAATTTATTGGCTCTTGTTTCCGCCTTTTAGAGGTTGTTGTCCGATTATGACTGCCAAACATCCAGGCATCACTCACTTCCCACTATATACGGGAACCGTGAAGTGCGTAGTATGTTGTTAAACGACTAGTTCTCAGGATACCCGTTCTCCACCCAGCACTGGATCTGATTGATTTGTTCCTGGCTCAAACTTCCATTTTTTGGCATGTCCTGAATGGCCAACACCCGGGATTCAAATTGACCATTGTTGAGTACGGATTCGAGGCCCGCATAGGTGGTGAAAGCACCTCGGGAGGATCCGGACCCATGGCAGGCGAAATTGGTGCATTTTGCATCGATGATCTCCTTGATGGCAGAGTTGTAAGTGGGTTGAGAACCATCGCATTCCGGATCGAGCTTCTCTCGCTCACAGGAGATATAAACGATAAACAGTGGAATAATCCAAAGAAGTTTCAGGGCTCTCATCGGCTTCAAATTTTGGGCAAGCTAAGGCCTACGACTCAACTATTCAAACATTACTATTGGGCGGAAGTTTAAAGCGCCTTCCACATTTTATCAAAACTGTTTTGGATGCCAGGTGAGAGTTCCCTGATATATCTCGGGTCGGTTAGAAATGAGACTTCCTGCTTGAGTTCCGGGTACCTTTTGATGGTGTTGGCCACAAATTGAAAAGCCTTGATCCTGGTAGCCGGCTTCTTGGAAACATCCTCCCACAGTGTGCAACATACATCGAAAAATCTACCTTCCTAGCCTTCGTCGAGTTCCATTTGAAGCAATATTTTTATGAGTTCCCGTTGATGACCATCTTTCTTAGACGGTAGTACATCAATGAATCGATCAATCCAGGGTTGAATCCTTTCGTCATTTCGATCCATAACGTGGCCTATCATCCAGGCGGAACGCCAACAAAGCGGCTCTTTGTCTGTAAGGCAAATGTCCAAGGCATCGTCGAAAACGCCAGGATTGAGTTTGAGATAAAGGATGGTCTCATCTTTGTCGTGACGTATCGTCAATAGCTCCTCTATTGTTGGTGATCCTTTCAATGAAAAGCAGAATGCCTTAAATACCCTATGTCTTCATTTACCCTGGCGCTAAGCTTGTTGTACTTCAGGGTCTTCCATTCGGCTGGATCTTTCTTCATGTCGACCTTCAAATTATGAAGCCCATTCAGATTAACCGAGCGACCACATTGGTCAATCCAATTGCGGTTTGCGTGCCATGTGGAGAAGATAAACCATCGCTCTCCTTTCTGAACTTCTATGCCACAATCCCTTACATCAAATCGTGTCCAGACCTCAACCAAGTCTCCCTTTTTCTGTCCGAGCAAAGGTTCCTCAATTTTGAAGGTGATGCGGATGAGGTTGGCTCTTTCCCGGCCGATGACTTCTACCACCTTGCCAACAAATGCTTCCGTGGCAGTTGCCGCTTCCTTCGAATTCAGCTTTTCGAGTGTAGTAAGACAGGTACAGGCAATGGAGGGTAGAAGCAGGCAGACAAACCCCAGTGTAAGCACGGCTTTTTTCATTAAATCAAAGATAGATCAATAGCCTCCAGCCTGGCCATCCTTTCTCGACTCGGAAGCTCCCCGATATACTTTGTTTTTTTCATCCCACATAATAGCCTGATAACCACCATATGCACCCCTGGTGGTTCCTACTTTGTGACCTCTACTTTGTAGCCCGCGTATGGTTATAGATGAGATCCCCGATTCAACCCGAATTTCCCCTTTACCACCGGCATCCTTGCCGGTAGGTGAGGAGGAGCCTGTATGATCCCATCTGGGAGCATCACCGGCTTCCTGCAAGTTCATTCCGAAGTCGATAAGGTTCATCACTATCTGACAATGACCTTGAGGTTGAAAGTCGCCGCCCATGACACCAAAACTCACCCATGGCTTTCCATCCTTGGTGATGAAAGCCGGAATGATGGTATGAAATGGTCTTTTGCCCGGCTCGTAGGTATTGGCCTGACCCTCCTTTAGGCTAAAAAGCTCTCCACGATCCTGAAGCATAAAACCCAACTTTGGAGGGACCATGCCCGAACCCATCCCGCGATAGTTGCTTTGGATTAGCGAGACCATCATACCGTCCTTGTCGGCTACAGTAAGATAGATAGTCTCACCTGCGCTAATTTCTCCAGCTTTGTAATTACCCGCTCTATCACCAATTTCTTTGAATCTTCGTGCACCATACTCCGAAGAGATCAATTCATTGACGGGCACCTTCGCAAAATTCATGTCGGCATAGTACCTGGCCCTATCTTCAAACGCCAATTTTTTGGCCTCCACAAATCGGTGCAGGTGTTCGGTCGATCCAAAATCTATATCGTTAAAGTCGTATTGTTTGAGAATCTGCAACATCTGCAGCGCGGCAATTCCCTGTCCGTTGGGAGGCAATTCCCAAACATCATAACCCCTGTAATTGACCGAAACAGGATCAACCCACTCGGACTTATGATCGGCAAGGTCCCCTTCACTCAAAAAGCCACCCTGACCCTGAATGAAATCGGCAATGGTTTTCGCGATATCGCCCTTGTAGAATCCGTCCCTTCCTTTTTCCGCAAGGATTTTATAGGTATTTGCCAAGTATTGGTTTTTATAAATCTCTCCTTCCTTTGGAAGCCTGCCACCGTTTTGATGGACATAAGTTTCTTGAATGTTTGGAAACCCCTTTTCCTGGAAACGCTTGACATACTGCAGATAGTAAGCGATGAGCTGCGTCACCGGGAACCCGTCTTCAGCGTACCTGATTGCCGGGGCCAGATTCTGCCTCATTGGCATTTTGCCAAACCTCTTGTGGAGTGTATACCATCCGTCCACTGCTCCCGGAACACTCACAGGCAAGGGACCGTGGGCCGGTATTTTGTCCAGTCCTTTTTCCTTAAAATGTTCCAAAGTCAACGCTTTCGGTGACCTTCCGGATGCGTTCAGCCCAAAGAGTTTCGAAGCCTTTGGGTCCCATACGATGGCAAACAGGTCTCCACCAATTCCGCAACCGGTAGGTTCCATCAAACCGAGTGCGGCATTGGCTGCAATGGCTGCGTCGATTGCATTTCCTCCCTGCTTGAGTATATCAATACCGATTTGCGTCGCCAGAGGATGGCTCGTGGCAACCATTCCATTTTGAGCCATCACTTCGGATCGAGTCGCATGAGTCATGCCCACAATTCGGTCTTGGGCGTTGGCTTTTGTTGCGAGGAAAAATGCCAGCACGATCCAATAAAATTCTGTTTTAATCGTCATGAAAACGAAATTAAAAAAACGCAATTGTCTGGTCTTAAACAATCTGGACTCGCCTTGTTTTTCAATAAACACAGGAACTTGTGGATTGCTATATTTGCGGAGAGCCGAACATGAAGTTGACCACTCCAAATATCTTTCTACCACTTAGAGGTTCGAACGGTCGAATCAAGATGAGAGCACTTTTTCTTATCATGATTGTGGCATGCCTCACAATTTCGTTGGCTCCCACATTGACCTCAGTCCTGGAGTCCGAATCCATGGAACTTTCGGAAAAAATGGACAAGGAGAAAGAGAACAAGGAAAAGGAAGAGAAGAAAGTAGATGAATTCACCACATCACGGGTGAAACGCCAGCAAATGTCAGTGCCTGCTGAGACGCTTGCTTATAGGCAATGGCAGCAGGACCTTGAGCACATCTTTATCGAAGTGCAAACACCCCCTCCTGAGCTTTGCTAGATATAGGAATTGCAACAGGCAATTCGTGACCCATTAATATGGGGCGACCCCTATCAAGCCCTTGCGGAGAACCGCTTGGCAGTATCAACATCTTCTATAATTAATATGACTCAGGATAACAAAACCTTCTTTTCGAACTTAAAATCAGACATACCATCGGCCATCGTAGTATTCCTCGTAGCACTTCCGCTGTGTTTGGGAATTGCACTCGCCTCAGGAGCGCCACTTTTCTCGGGAATCATTGCCGGAATCATGGGTGGAATCGTCGTTTCATTAATCAGTAAATCCAACCTCGGTGTCAGCGGGCCAGCTGCAGGCCTTGTAGCCATAGTACTTCCCGCTATTACAGATCTTGGCTTCGAAGTATTTCTATACGCGGTTGTGATCGCCGGGGTATTGCAGATTGTCTTTAGCATGTTGAAGGCAGGGGTGATCGCCTACTACTTTCCATCTGCTGTCATCAAGGGTATGTTGTCGGGAATCGGCATTATCATCATTCTTAAGCAGATTCCTCATGCCTTCGGATATGACAAAAATCCTGAAGGAGGATGGGGTTTTCAGCAGCCTGATGGGCACAATACCTTTTCGGAATTTCTCTATATGATCGACGCCATTAGCCCGGCAGCTGTCATCATCACTGCTGTCTCACTGGCTATTCTTATTCTCTGGGAACGAAACTTCATCAAGAAATTTACCATCACCAAGTGGATTCAAGGACCACTATTGGCGGTTATTGCCGGGGTTGTTCTTAATGAGGCTTTTAGCTCTGTAGGGTGGTGGACGCTCACGTCTGAGCACCTGGTCAATATCCCCGTTGCCGGTGGTGACTTTACCTCGCTCTTTACGTTCCCTGACTTTAGTCAGTGGAATAATCCACAGGTGTACGTTACCGGTGGATTGATAGCAGTTGTGGCTAGTATTGAGACCTTGTTGTGTGTTGAAGCTACGGACAAGCTAGATCCGGAAAAGAATGTAACGCCAACCAACCGAGAGCTGTTGGCACAAGGTGTTGGTAATATGGCTTCCGGCCTGGTAGGTGGTCTACCCGTGACCCAGGTAATCGTTCGTTCCTCAGCCAATATTCAGTCAGGTGCCAAGAGTAGGGCGTCTGCATTCTTTCATGGAATCCTGTTGATCGTAACCGCGGTGTCCATTCCTTTCCTGTTGAACAAGATTCCGCTGGCTAGTTTAGCAGCTATCCTCATCATTGTTGGCTATAAGTTGGCTAAGCCATCGCTCATCAAGAATATGTACAACAGGGGAAGGGCTCAATTTGTCCCATTTGCTGTTACCATTCTGGGAATTGTCTTCACAGACCTTCTCCTTGGAATTGGAATGGGATTGGTCGTAGCGTTCTTTCAGATCCTCTACAACAATTTCAAAACACCTTACCACTTTGATACAGAAGAATTCGAAGAAGGTAAGCCTGTGAGGATCGAGCTTTCAGAAGATGTTAGCTTTCTAAACAAGGCGAGTATCCTTAGTACGTTGAACAGATTTCCTGATGGAGCCCACATTATCATCGACGCTTCGAATGCCAAGTCAATACACCCTGATATTGTTGAAATCATGGATGATTTTGCGGAGCATGCCAAGCACCACGATATTACGTTTGAGCGCATCGGTTTCACCCAAATTTCACAGAAGGATGCTTACAGCGACTTGCAACGGACTGTTCCGTTGAAGTATGTCGACAACAGTAGTCTTCAGTTGGGCAACAGAAGACGCGCACGACAAAGGCGCATGATGCGCAACAAGGTTTCCGAAGGTGTTTAAGGCTTTAGGATAACAGATCCCAGCTTCACCCTTTTTTCTACGTAGCGATGGGCCTCGTGGATTTCGTCTAGCGTATAGACCCGGTCGTATACGGATTTGAGTGGACCCTTTTTGATTAGGTCGGCTAATTGCACGAGGTCTTCTATTGGTTCCCCGGCGAGCTTCATGACCATTTTCTTAGAGCTAAACAGCGAAACCCAAATGGCCTTTGGTAGATCGGAGGTTCTTGGGTTGGTAAGTACAAATCGGCCTTTTGGCTTCAGGGTTTTTAGGCATTTCCCGAAGGAGGTTTTTCCAACGGCTTCAAAGACAACGTCAAATTTGGGCTGGTTGGAATAGTCATCTTTCTTATAGTCCAGGACAATATCTGCTCCGAGGTTTTTCACAAAGTCCAGGTTTGGTTCCGTACACACAGCTGTGACATGAGCACCCATCAACTTGGCGAATTGTAGGATGAAAAGACCTATCGATCCGGTCGCTCCATATACCAGCACCCTCTCTCCCTTTTGGATTTTGGCCAATCTGGTAAAATGGAGCCCGTTGAGCCCTCCAATTGGAATGCCCGCGGCCTCTTCGAATGAAATCTCTTCCGGTAGATGAACCATCGTCCGGTTTGCCCCAATGGCCAGGTACTCAGCATGTGTTCCAAATCTGGCTCCGGTTGATCCGAAAACGCGATCACCTGGCTTAAATGCGTGGACCTTACTTCCCACCGATTCTACCACTCCGGCGAACTCTGTACCGAAAACTTTGAATCGCGGCTTAAAAACCCCGAAATACAACCTTAGTGGAATCCAAAACCAAGCAGGAAAATGGAAAGTCCTCAGTTCGGTATCTCCTGCAGATATACCCGCAGCACGAATTCGTATCAATACTTCATCATCCTTGGGCTCCGGGGTTGGAATTTCCTTTACCCGGATCACCTCAGGCGGACCATATGCACTTGCAACCGCTGCTCTCATCTGTTCAAATGTGGAAATTATTGAGCGTACCAACCCTGGGGAATACGGTAATGGCGAAATGTCCTTACGAGAGGGGTAAAATGGTGATTGTCCTTAACGCTTCACCCGGTAGATGGTGGTCCAGGCAGAACGATGCCGAAAAGTCGTGTCTACCTCTAATGACTCGCTTTTCAATTCATGAATGTTCACACCAGGTGAAAGATTTCCGTGAATTACGATTTCCGTTTCACTGTCAAAGGGCATTCCAACGTTTGTGAATGCCCGATCCGAAGAAAGAAACCCGGAAGAGGACATAGTTAGATTCGAAAAGTCCAAAAAGGAGCAATGAATCTTGGTAGAATATTGATAGTTACGTTCCAAATAAGAAACAAATAATCGGGTCACTTTAATACCATCCATATATCCAAGTGATGAATCCTGAACTCGTCGGTTTTTTCCAAAATAGAACGCTTGAAATCCAATGATGAAAACAACTATGAAAGTAGATATCCTCGGTAGTTCCTTAAAATTTAAGCTGAATATGCAAACAATGACAATGAATGGGAAAGTAGATAACAGGTATCTGGGAGTGAAAAAATTGACTGAAGAAAATGCAATAAATAAGGGAACGAAATATCCGGAAATTAGCAACCATTTATTTTGAACCGTCATTGCACTTGATTCTTGACGTGTCAATTTCAAGAGTCCGACGACAATTATTATGACCAGTACCACCCAATTCAGAAAATAAGGGAACTTAAAGTCAACTGCGCTCATTACAAAAAAACCGAGACTCAACGCGTATATGATAATGACCCAGCGCACCTTAATTTTCTCATTAATGGCCATTGCAAGTAGGGGGAATAACAGCAGTAGAACTTGTCTTCCTTGTGAGTGAAACAATATTTGATCAATGTAACTCAACGTTTGTTGAATCATATCAAGATCCGCCTTTAACATGTCCATGTGTTCAGGAAAGAAGAGCCACCCATGAACAAAGAAATTTCCGAGAAAATGGATTCCTCCAATCGCAAGAGGTAATAACACTAACGCAATTGATTTCAGATTTAGGCCGTGCGGACGAAGCAAGTGGAATAAGAAGAGAGCAACAACGACAACAACACCCGATTCTTTTGTCAGGATAGCCAAAGAGGCGGTTAACACGTATGGTGACCACTTCCCTCGAACATAAAAATGGACAGATAAAAATGTGAGTAGTGCGAGTAAAATCTCAGGAAGAATGAGAGCGGTTTGAATGAAAAATATCTCCTGAATGCCGAATAAAAGGACACCGAGGCTGGCAGCAAGTGTTCCTGATATTGGCTTGATTACCATGTAGACTGCTGCCATCATTAGGATTGAAATCGACAGAGTATAGGTATGAATGCTAAAGAAGCTTGTCCCAAAAATCTTTGCCCAAATCCCACCCAAAAAGTGGAAAAGAAGAGGGTGACCTCTCGACAATTGGACATCAATTGCATTTGGGAGGAGGCTGGGCAGCCCTTCTGCCATTTCTTTGATAGCAGGTCCATACACCCAGGCAGCGTCCCAGAAGAATGGTAAAGGAAGTGACTGAAGCTTGAGAATTACAAAAAGGATTGATATCCCAATTAGGGGGATGTAATCACGCAATCCCTTATTCATCGATAGATCAGAATTTTACTCTTAATCGAACCGGATATGCTGGAGTTGTTGCAGGAAATATGAACCAAATACATCCCTCTTGGTAAATCGGTTGAAACAGCTTCACGTTCTTCTATAGGATGTTCATACACGAGTTTACCCAGTACGTCAAATACATCAAAGGAAACGGGTTCACTTTTGCTTATGATCTTGACTCGAGAATCATGAACAGAAATGCTTAATGTTTCTAAATCCTCTACTTCTACCAGGCCAGTCAGTGTATCAGATATCAAGGTATCAATGTGTGATGAGAATATGACATTGGGATTATTTTCAGGGTTTGCAAAGCTGAATACAGAATCCATTTTGATCAAGAATATATCCTTGTAAGCTGCGCCGTATGATCCAGTTGTGCCAAGTAAGATCGCGCCATGATCTCCTAAGGGTATTACTTCTCGAGCTTCATCTGATTTAAAGTCCCCATACGTAGTTGAGAAGTATTGCCATCCATTGAAGGCATTTAAAGAAATACGAATGTCCTGTTCTCCTGCGCCAAATGTTGAAGTGTAGCCTGCAACAAGTAAATCTCCTGCAGCATTTTCTGCTATACTATACCCTTCATCGGGGTTATTGGGCACTGAAGACGATCCCGCCTGAAATCTATGCCATTCTACTATCCTGTTAGCGTTGAATTTGGTCAGATAAATGTCTCTATCGGTTGTATCATGATCAGCATTGGAATACCCGCAAAACACGGTTGAGGAATCACTTAATTCGATTGCATCGTAAGCGCCATCATCATAATCCGTCCCAAATGTAAATTCCTTCACCGTATCACCTGCCAGGGGAAGATCCACGATGTACACATCATAATCGCCACTATCACTATAGCTATTGCTTTCACCAACAACACTCAATTCTCCCCGAAAATTCATAAAGCCATGATACAACACATCCGTACCAGTCCCACCAGCTGTATGCGTCCAGATATCTTCCAGGAAGACATTGGTGTGGACCAGATACCCATCCGACTCACCATTACCAAAACTATGCGTCTCTCCAACCAGTAGGAATTCGTTGTTGGGTGCCGGAACGATGTCGTAACCGAAATCCCAATCTGCTCCGCCATAGGTATCATAGTACATCAGGTTGCCCATGGCGTCTATCCTGACCACATATAAATCGTATCCACCTGATCCAAAACTATTGGTCGACCCCAAGGCAACATATCCATCAAATGGATGTTCTACGATCGATCTTCCTTCATCGATCTGGGGACCTCCGAAAGCATTGGTCCATTGCACGGCAAAATTTGAGTCCAATTTGACCACGTACATATCTGTGCTTCCATGGCCAAAACTGCTCGTGCTTCCCACAATGCAATAACCTCCGTCCAACGTTTCGATCATGTCGTACGCGCGGTCGTCAAGGCCACCTCCGTATGTGTAAACAAAGGCTGTGTCGAATTGAGCGAATCCGGCAAACGTTACCAGCACGGATAGCATTGTCAATATATTGCGAATCACGGTCATGTTCTGAATCGATATGAGAGAAAATCCCTCACGGATTTAGTTCCTACTATTTTGAGTCCAAATGCAATGGGGATTCCAACCATGCTACAAATAAAGAGCTTTAACCACCAATCGATCACATCGATCTGCTCCAATCCAAGTCCTGCTACCACCAAGGTGCTGAAAAGAAATCCAAACTTGAAAAGCAGTTTGCGGTCTGCATTCAGATTCAATCGCTTGCTTAGAAAATAAAATACGCCCAGTGCGATAAACAGGTTGGTCATCAGGGTAGCAATTGCCGATCCCATCGCAGTAAAATAAGGAATGAGACTTACGTTCAGTATGAAGTTGAGCAGAATGCCACCAAATGCCAGCCTGTTATAGTCCGTGAGGTTTCCATTGGCCGTTAGAAGGGAGCCATAGATATTGATGAAGCTAATGGGAATGAAACTGAGCAAAAGGATGGCGAAAACCAGTGCAGAACGATCATCGATCTGGATGTAAAGCAGATTCATGATCTCGTTTGCGTACAGTAAGGACAAGGCAGCTACGGCAATTGAGAAAGTCAGTAAGAGCCGTGTACTCAGCTTGAGCACAGGCAGGTAATCCTGTTTGTCAGCCAGTATCTTACTAAAGAGAGGAAACAAAAGGGTCACAAAGAGATATCCTACCATGTTGAAAGCATCCAATATCCGATACCCTTGCGCATAAATTCCGGCCTGGTAAGCCCCATCTTCCAGCATTCTGTCGAGCATGACGGCGTCCATCTTGTAGTAGATAGTCATAAAGAGGATGATGAGCGCATAGGGGAGGGACTGCTTGATAATGGAGACAAGCACCACAAAATTTGTATTGGCTGATACGTTCTTCGCGTACATCATCACACAAATGAGTGCTACAACGAAGGTGAAACCATAAGCTGCAGTTTGAGCATAGACCAGCCATTCTATTTGAAATTCAGAGCCATTTGGTATCATCCACAGCAAGTAGGCACAAATGCCAATGAGCACTGTGCGATCCAGGACGGAAACAACACTGTCGAGTTTGAATTTTTGCAGGCCTGCGAGGTTGGATCTCAGGAAGAGCACCGCAGACAAAATGAACATATTAAAACAAAGCACAACTAGGAGCTGCATCTCCTGCATCGAATAACCAAGAAAGTATCCAACACTCAATGTGATGAGAAAGAAGAGAACGGCTCCTCCCAATTTGAGGTAAGCTACTCCGAGCAAGTTCTTTCCAACTAGTTTGTGGTTTTGTGCAATGTTCCGGCTGTTGTAATTGTTGATGCCAAGATCGAGCAGGATATTGAATAGAAACGAAAGGTTAAATAAGGCATAGTACATCCCATATACCTCTGCACCTACCTCGTTTTGGATGGTCCTGTCTATGCCAAAAATCCAAAATGGCTTGACCAGGAAATTCAGAAACAGAAGCAGAAATAGATTTCCGACAAATGCCCGCCTCATGCCGTGATACTCCTACGAATATTTGCCAGCTTTTCCAGCAGTGATTCCAGTTTATCGAGTGCCAACATGTTGGCTCCATCACTCAAGGCACGCTTAGGGTCTGGGTGTGTTTCTATGAACAGTCCATCTGCTCCTGCTGCGATACCTGCCTTGGCCAATGTCTCGATCATTTCCGGTTGCCCCCCGGTCACACCGCTCGATTGATTGGGTTGTTGAAGGGAATGGGTGACGTCCAGCACAACAGGGCAGCCTGTGCCTTGCATGATTGGAATGCTTCTTATATCAACCACGAGGTCACCATAGCCAAAGGTCGTCCCCCTTTCGGTTAACCACACATCCCGGGCAGAGGTGGACTTTACTTTTTCAGCCGCAAACTGCATCGCCCCGGGAGAAAGGAATTGGCCTTTTTTGATATTGACTACTGCACCGGTATTGCCGGCAGCAAGCAATAAATCGGTCTGACGGCTCAGGAATGCGGGAATTTGCAATACATCAGCCACTTCAGCTGCCGGGGAACATTCTTCCGGTAAATGAACGTCGGTCAATATGGGAACATCTATTTCCTTCTTGACCTTCCGGAGGATGGCCAGTGATTCATCTGTTCCTATTCCTCTAAAGGAATCGAGTCGCGAACGATTCGCCTTGTTGTAGGACGATTTGAAAATGTATGGAATACCCAGTTTTGAGCAAGACTCGGAGGCACTCTGTGCGACTTCCAAACAAAGAGATTCACTCTCCACTACGCATGGCCCGGCGATGAGAAAAAACTGTTCTGAGCTACCTATTTCATCCAACGCATCCACAATCAAAGGTTATAAATTAGAATGACTTGTGCCGAGCTTCCGGCGCTCCATTTCGGCGCTACAACCCCTTCCAAATGATCAAGCCTCAAAACCGCCCTGAAGCCATTGTATTGATATTCAGTACCCAGGCCAAAGGACATTTTCGTATACCCTCCAAAGCCCAGGTTGGCCGTAGCGGTCAGCCTTTGATTCACCCGGTACCTGCGGCGGTAGTATACAGAGGGGGTATAGCCAGCATTGACCCAATGCTCCATTCCAATTTCGTCGCTCCACTTACCAGGGCCGGCCAAGTTGAGTGAAGCAAAAAAATGCGCCGGAATCATCTTGGTGTTGCTGGTAAGCGCTTCGCTGTATGTGTTCAAGCTATCATTGAAGTCGATCTCGATTTGGTTGGGTCTGCCGAAATCAACGTAATAAGGGTTTAATTGGTATTGTTGGTTCACCGAAAGATTGTATTGCGGAGCCCTCCATTGGATGAACCCCAGGCGCTGAACCCCAATCCGCAAAGTTGCCCGTGAATTAAAGTGGTGCGTATGATATAGAGAAAGCGCCGCCCCAAGCCCATTGGACGTGAATGAAGAAACGTCGTTGGTATCGCTCGAAAAGAAGCTTCCCCGAGCATCGGCAAACAAGAATTCGCCGTCGAATGGTGTAAAGATCCTTCCCCTTTCAATACTGGCATCCATGCCCCTTATTCCATTGAGCAATGAGAGCATTAGCGAAGTGCGGCAATGAATCTTGTCAAACACATAGCCGATACCAAATTCCTGGTATCGATACATTCCAAAGCTCGTTCCATCCAGTTTCAAGCTGTCGTCCTCATAAGGCCCATTTCCATGAAGCACAAGGTTGAGCATATCTTTGGAGACGTCAGCGAAGCCCATAGAATTATCGGAAAGCCTGATAAGCCACTGGCGCTTGCCTATACGATACCCTGCTTCCAGTTGTAAATTGAGTTTATATCCACCGCGATTTTTCTTGCGGAGCCGATTTGCAATAAATTCCTTGTCCTCACTGGATAGTTGCTTGCCGGTGGCTATGCCATAGGCGAAGGATTGTGTTGCCGCAGTGCTCCACATTCCCGTGTTTACATCCACAGCAAAATATCTTTCACCAAGATCATGACTGAAGGTACTGGGCTGTGATTGACCATTGACCAAATGGCCAATAATGAGGGATAGGAAAGTCAACAACCATCTCATCGACGCCCCATTTTGTAATCGAAATCACAAGAAATGGTCATCTCCAGCTTGTCGCCCGATTGTACTTGAAAGAAATGATCCTTCACCCTTGTAGAAATAAGCACTTCTATGATAATGTACTTGGTTTTGTATAGCTTGTCTATAATGTCGTCCGGTAGCGGAAAATCCATGGAGGACTTGTTGGGAATATTGTCGATGAGTTCCCCAGCGATGACGTAGGTACCGTCCAAGGTGTCCAAGACTTCTTGATCTTCGTCGAGGAGGACAACACTTGGCAAGAGGTCAAAAGGAAATCCGTTGACCGCGTTGAGGATTAAATTGCCACCGGTGACCTGGTTGATCAGATCGTCTGTTGTAGAGTCCTCCAGGGAGAATTCCGTGGTATCTCGAAAGGCAAACCGGTCGGCGCTAAAGGAAATAGGAACCGTGGCATTGAGGTCTATCTCAACACCTGTATTTAAGTAGATAAAGTCGTTTCCATTGGATATATTGCCCAATGGATTAATGATAAGAGAAAGGTCATAGAGTAGTGCTGTGGGCAATACCTCAAGCAATTCATCCAGGTTGGAATTCTCTTCGTTAATGATGACCCTTTTAGACTGAACAAATACTGGGGGATCCCCTGGAAATGGAGTTGCACGGTCGAGGTTGATTCGTTCGCTGATGATCTGACCCTCAAGCGAAACCGATTTTGCACCGTTCGAAGCCGTCATTTCATTGATGGTAGTCTGAAGGTCTACACCGAGGGCGTTGCGAATTTCAAAGTCAAGCTCGATCGCTTCGATGTCCAATTCTCCATCCGGGAGATTGGTGAAAATCTCAAAGTCATCCGATTGTTCTCGTGCGTCAATTTGCTGGGTATGGAAATCACCTCGTGCATAACTTGGAGTAAGCCCCTTATAGGTGGTTCGCACCGTGATGATGTCCTGCGCCGTAAGGTTGTAGTTGGAAGTCGCTGCGGGGTTGAGCTGAACATTGGTATAAAAAAATATCGAGTTGTATTCGTCCTTGTCCTTGCCACTTAAATCCAGGTTGTACCCGGCGAGATCAATCGAGTCCTTCAGAACGGTATTCTGGACTGAGGTAGCGGCTGGTAGGGTTCTCACCAATTGAAGACTCTGACCACCCTTAATTGCCGGTGGGATAAGGTATGTCACCACAAGCGCTTCGGTAAGGTTGGATTCAATTTCGAAGAGAATTTTACCGCTGATGATCTCCATCTCCAGGAGGTCTATGTCAGGGATGTCGAAAACATTGCTGTTGGTATCCGAAACCCACGACTGGCCGGGTGCGATCATAATGGGAATGATGGCGCCCTGGTTGACCGTTGTGATGGTTGTATCGGGCAATTGGAATAAGGAGTCCAGTTTGTATTCAAAAATTGGCTCTTCGTAGAATATTTCGAGGTTCCCTTGGCCATCGTCGCGCACCAGGTCTTCACCGATGAGGTTTTCGAGGGTTAGCTCGGACCGGACAAGTGGTACAAGGATCTCTGTTTCCCATGTACCATCAAAGTTGAAGCGCTTACAATTGGTAGTGATCAGGACCAAAATGATGACGACGGAAAACAGGAAATAGGTCCTTTTCAAAAGGGGCGTGTGTGATTTGCGTAAAAATAGCC
The DNA here is from genome assembly GCA_965267285.1 of Salibacteraceae bacterium. Classification (GTDB taxonomy): domain Bacteria; phylum Bacteroidota; class Bacteroidia; order Flavobacteriales_G; family Salibacteraceae; genus UBA4419. The sequence continues at coordinate 1,220,049 of OZ253948.1, forward strand.
AATTTCAGTTTCGACAATCAATTGTGGATTCCTCGGCAAATGGGCCCGGATTGAGGGATTCAATCGATGTATTATTGCCCCGAACAATGAACGGCGAAAGCAGTCTTTTGTCGATGCATTGTGAGTTTCAGAAAGAGTTTTTATTCCTTTGCACTGAATTATGGCCAAAGAAAGACGCCTTTTCGAAAAAAGATTTTTCATCGCGTGGTTGATGTGCTCTCTGACCCTTTATGGAGCATCTTATGCCTGGCATGGTCTTTTTCTCAACGACCTCCAAAAGATCACTTATCCGCTGGACTTGGTATTGATGGCCTTTGCGTTGGTTTACCTGGTCACGGGATTGGTTATTACACTACTCGTGAAATTTGTACCTATCGAAAAGCCTGAAATTTTCCGGGGAGTACTTTTCGGTGCTGGATCAGGGTTTTTCCTCTATCTAGTGGCATTCGCATTTGGCATTAGCTTTTATGCAGCTCCGGCACTGGAGTACATTGTTTTCGACCTGAGTTGGCAAGTCCTCGAAGGATCAATAGGAGGGCTTGTTTGTGGTGTAGTTTACCAATTGGCCACCAGGATGTCAAGGGCTATCCGTCGAATCTAGTCGAAGGAATAACGACCCTTCCATAGTTTTTCCAACCTGTTTTTTAACGCCGCCTCTCTTTCATTTAGTCCGGGAGTATAGATGCTTTTATTCGAGACTTCTTCAGGCAGGTATTCTTCTTCGCTGAAATTCTGTGGGTCATTGTGAGGGTATTGATAACCCTTGCCGTATCCAAGCTTGGACATCAACTCCGTGGGAGCATTTCTCAAATGAAGCGGCACTGGGGCATTCGGATTATCCCTCACCGCTGCCTTCGCTCGTTGCAAAGCGACAAGCGCTGAGTTGCTTTTTGGACTTGCCGCCAGGTAAAGAACGGTTTCGGCCAGGGCATATTCACACTCCGGATAACCTATTTTGTGGACTGCTTCAAAACAAGCGTTAGCAATTACAAGAGCGGTGGGATTGGCAAGGCCAATATCTTCCGACGCCAAGATGACCAATCTGCGCGCAATAAATTTTGGATCCTCACCTCCTTGTGTCATCCGAACCAGGTAGTACATAGCGGCATTGGGGTCACTTCCCCTCATGGATTTGATGAATGCTGATATAAGGTCGTAATGTAGCTCGCCGTTCTTATCGTACAACGCGACATTTTCTTGTACCGAAGACTGCACCAGGTCGTCGGTGAGGGTTACACTTCCCTTCTCACGGCAGCAGAGCTCAAGTATATTGAGCAACTTTCGCCCATCTCCACCGGCAAGTCTCATTAGTGCTCCCCATTCTTTTATTGTCACCTTTTTCTTAGCCAGCAAGTCATCTGATTCCAGGGCTCTATTGACCATCAGTTTCATGTCCTCTTCACCCAAATGATTTAGCACGTATACCTGGGTTCGCGAAAGCAATGCTGAGATCACTTCGAACGATGGATTTTCAGTTGTAGCGCCAATCAGCGTAACAACACCTTCTTCCACGGCTCCTAAGAGAGAATCTTGTTGAGACTTGGAGAATCGATGAATTTCGTCAATGAACAAAATTGGACTGGACGTACCGAAGAGCCCTCGTTTTCTCGCCTTATCCAGCACCTCACGAACGTCTTTCACACCCGAGCTGACAGCACTAAGCATGTACATAGGCCTGTCTAGTTCCGTGGCAATCAACCGGGCTAAAGTTGTTTTTCCCACACCAGGCGGACCCCAGAAAATAATAGACGGAATGATCTCAGAGTCGAGCAATTTGGAAAGCGGAGCATCCATGCCAATGAGGTGCGATTGACCAATAAACTCTTCCAGGCGCTGCGGCCTCATTCGTTCAGCAAGTGGGCGCTGTTCCATAGAGTAAATAAAGTCAAAAGTTGCATGTTGGAGATGATTGTGAATTATTAAAGTGAGGTCATATGTGGTGATTGGCCTTTCAGCTAACTTTGAATCGTGAGTACAAAAGAAAGGTGGAGTTTCGACAAAGGTCAATTAAGCGAAGCCGACCTGAGGAACGATCCTATGGAGATGTTCAAGGTATGGTATGACCATGCGGTTGAGCAAAATTCCTATGAACCCAATGCGGTTGTTCTATCCACATCCATAGCCAACAAACCGAGTTCAAGGGTAGTATACTTGCGCGAGATCCTTGTGGAGGGGCTTGTATTCTACACAAATTACAACTCCGCCAAGGGGCAAGGGATTGCCACCAACCCAAATGTTGCCATGAACTTCTACTGGAGGGAGTTGGAGCGACAGGTGAGGGTAGAGGGTGTCGCCAAAAGAGTACCGGATGAACTGTCGGACATTTACTTTGCCCAACGTCCCAGGGTGAGTCAAATTGGTGCATGGGCCTCCGAGCAAAGCGCTCGCATAGATAGTCGTGAAACCCTTGAAGGGCTCTACGCGCAATTTGAGGAGAAATTCAGTGGGTCCGATGTGCCTCGTCCACAGCACTGGGGTGGGTTTGTGCTTGAGCCAAACTTGTTTGAATTCTGGCAAGGTCGTCCCGGACGGCTTCATGATCGATTTCAATTCGTTCGAACCGAGGGCAATTGGGAGGTTAATCGATTGAGCCCTTGACCGATTACAATACTCGGTTCAAACGTTTCGATTTTCACCTGAAGGAAGCCCCATCTTCGGATCTCGTTTTATCCATTGTCATTCCCAGTTGTGGTGAACGCATGCTCATGGAAACTTTGCGATCCATTGAGCACTGTTGGCCAATTGAAGGAAGTGTAGAAGTTATTGTCGTTGTTAATGACGATAATTCTACCTCAGATGGGTATAAAGAGATCAATCGGAGTACGCTTCACAAATTATCTTCAGAGAAATTCACGGGATATGACCTTCACTTGGTCGATGCCACAAATCTCGATTCAGGAGGGGTAGGTGTAGCCCGTAAGATTGGTATGGATCTCGCCGGCGATCGATTTCGTCAAATTCAAGTGACCGGAGGGATTGCCTGCCTGGATGCCGATACAACGGTTTCCGAGAACTATATCGTCGAATTGGAGCGTGTTTTCAGCAGGGTTAACCCACCCACGAGCCTTTCTGTCTATTTTGAGCATCCATTCGACCTCGATGAACAAAACAGATCAGCTATTATTCGCTACGAGCTCTTTTTGAGGTATTTCAAAAGAGGGCTTGCGCAAGTTGGATATGCCTATCCTTATTATACGGTAGGGTCCAGCATGGCCGTGAGATCGGATGTATATATACAACAGGGAGGAATGAATCAAAGAAGGGCAGGAGAGGACTTTTACTTCTTGTCAAAGATATTCCCATTGGGTGGGCATGAGGAATTGAATTCATGCACCGTATATCCATCGGGTAGACCCTCAGATCGTGTCCCCTTTGGAACCGGACGCGATGTCGCCAATCAACTGGAAGCCTTTGGTGATGAGTATTTAACCTATCACCCTAAGAATTTCGATTTGCTGGAGTCTCTGTGCGACCAGATTTATGCGGCAACAGCAACACCAAATCATGAGATCATAGAAACTTACCTCCAGTCTGAGGATTGGTTATATTACCTCAACTCGTTTCTGAAAAACTCTTCAAGCGAGGAGAGCCTGAAGTCAAAATGCCGTGCATGGCTAACTCCGTTCAGGGTTATGAAATTCATGCACCATGCACGCGATAATCATCTGGGCCAAATAGGTATCCTTGAAGCAATGAATGATCGCATTTCGAAAGGGTGGTGGACTAAATGCGACACACACGAGGAGTATCTAATGCAATTGAGAAGACTGGACCAGTCTGCTACTTCTTAGCGCTGGCCTTTTTCGCTGCTGGTTTCTTAGCGGCGGGTTTCTTTGCTGCCGGTTTTTTAGCTGCCGGCTTTTTGGCCGCTGTTTTTTTTGGAGCTGCTTCCTCAACCGCAACCGGCTCTTCTTTTTCAGCCGGCTTGGCCTTTGGTTTCGGCGCGGCCTTCTTTTTCACTGGGGCTACATAAAGTGGCGTTCTGTTTTTCTGTCTTGTCTTTCCGTATGAACCTTTGAATCTCTTTCCCTTCGTTGTCCGTCGGTCGCCTTTACCCATGTGAATGCTGTTTTTTTGATTTCGGCCAAATGTAATGAATTGGCAAAAAAAAAACCTCTCCTGCCTACAGGCGGAAGAGGTTTTCTCTCGTTGGAGATTCAAATTAGTTTACGCTTCCTGAAAGCTCAGCTCCTGCTTTAAACTTAACTACGTTTTTAGCGGCGATTTGAATTTCTTTTCCAGTTTGAGGGTTTCTTCCAGTTCTGGCAGATCTCTTAGACACAGAGAAAGAACCGAAACCTACCAATGCCACGCGGTCTCCTTTTCTGAGAGCCGAAGAAGTAGTTCCAATGAAAGCATCCAAAGCTCTTTTAGCATCGGCCTTAGAGATTCCAGCATCTGAAGCCATTGCTTCAATCAATTCTGCTTTGTTCATTTTTTAGATTTTTTGGTTAGAAAATTTTGATTTGTACCCAAAAGTATGCGAAAACTTACAGCACACAAGGGTTTCAGAGCGTTTTGGGGTAAAATGTTAATAAAACAGGGTTTTTGTTAATAAACCGCGCTGAAAGTCTTTACTGGCAAAGCTTTCAGAAAAAATGGGGTGTCAATCGACAAAAATTCGATCCTTTCCCAAAAACTCAGGACACTGGGTAGACAAAACTTTGGCAGGCTCCTCAGAAAGCACTTTTACCGAATGAATGGCCTTCGGTGGGATGATGAAATGATCGCCTTCAACAATGGTGAATACGCTGTCAGCCAAGTAAAACCGGGCCTTTCCACCCAACATGACAATAGTCTCCGTATGTTCAGCATGGTAATGGCTTTTCACGGTATCCTTCACCCAGATAACATAGGTGGATGCATCCTTGGTACTGCCAATGGGTTTCACAAGGATGTTGTCAAACTCTTTGTGCGGCTTGAGTTCCTTGAGCTTCGTGAGGTCCTGAGAGTGGCCAAATGATGCGACAATCAAGCATGCAATCGTTAATAAGTATTTCATTCGAAAAACCACGTTTTTGACTGGTTTAGGCCCAAAATAAAGGATTTCGCGAGCATTTTTGACTTGCCCTCACGCTGAATTTGCACAATTTCGACCGAATCTCCCCCAATTTGAACCAGCATTCTCTGGTCCAAAATCACGATTTCACCCAGGGCTTTGCCCAAATCTCCGTCACCCTCTCTCATCTCGAAGACCTTCACTTTGAACGAATCGTCTCCATTGGTCATAGTGCTGAAGGCTGCCGGGTAGGGTGACATCCCTCTTACAAAGTTGAGCAGCTTGGTTTTCCCAAGGTTCCAATCGATCCGGCAGTCATCTTTGAAGATCTTTGGAGCGGCCTTCAACGGCCCGTCAGAAGATTGCGGCCGAGCAGTGAGTGTTCCTTCAAGTAACCCCCTGCAAGTAGAAAGTAGGGTTTTGGCACCTTCCACTTTTAGCTTGTCGTGCAGGTCGCCAAAGTTTTCATCCTTTTCGATAAGCACTTCGTTTTTCATTAGGATGTCGCCCGTATCGATTTTGTCGTCTATCAAAAAGGTGCTTACCCCGGTTTTCTTTTCACCGTTGATAATGGCCCAATTGATGGGAGCGGCGCCGCGATATTGAGGAAGGAGGGATGCGTGCAGGTTGATGGTTCCCTTTTCAGGAATTTCCCACACGACTTTCGGAAGCATTCGAAATGCCACAACCACCTGAAGAGCGGGGTTGATCTCGCTTAATTCATTGACAAATGATTCGTCCTTGAGATTCGTAGGCTGCAAGACCTTCAATCCAAGATCTATTGCAACCTCCTTCACTGCAGAGGCCTTCACCTTCTGTCCTCTGCCGGCAGCGCGGTCGGGGGCGGTTACCACAGCGACGACGTCAATGCCATTGTCAACTAAGAATCGCAGTTGATACGCAGCAAAATCAGGTGTTCCAAAGAAAACTACCGCGTTATCTGCTTCACCAGCCATCACACCAATCTATATGACGGCGTATGCATCGCCATCTTATGCGTTTTCTATGATAAAATCAGCCAACTCAAGACCAATTCTGTCCTGGGCTTCCTGAGTGGCGGCTCCGATGTGGGGACTGAGGGAGAGGTTTCCCGCCTTGAGCAAGTCCTTCGAAGGTTTTGGTTCGTTCTCATATACGTCGAGGGCGGCAGATCTTACTTTGCCAGACTCGATTGCCTTGAGCAATTCCGCCTCGTCTATCGTTCCGCCTCTGGAAGTATTGATAAGGATGACTCCGTCGTTCATCAGGCCCATTTCCTTTTCTCCAATAACCGGTGAGCCATCTTCCTGTTTAGGAACATTGAGGCTGATCACATCTGCTTCTCTCAGGAGTTCGTTCAGTTCCACAGTCTGAATCTGAACCTGGGTAACCATTTTTCCCTGGATTTCAATTGGGATACTCACCTCCATAGGTACGCGGTCGAAGGCTATAACCTTCATTCCAATTCCCAAGGCATATTTTGCGGTGTTTTGTCCAATTCGACCAAAGCCGATAATCCCCAGCGTCTTTCCTCTCAATTCAAAGCCCTTGGAAAATTCCTTTTTAAGTGTGGAAAAGTTTTGGTCTCCTTCCAGCGGCATCTTCCTGTTTGAAATATTGAGAGACCTGGCAATACTAAACAAGTGAGACATTACCAATTCGGCTACAGCCTGACTAGAAGCTCCAGGTGTGTTGAATATCTTCAGCCCCTTGGAGTGGGCGTAATCCACATCGATGTTGTCCATGCCCACGCCACCGCGTCCGATCATCTTCAAACCCGGACATGCGTCGATTAAATCTTTTCTCACGGTAGTAGCAGAACGCACTAAGAGTACGTCAATACTTTCAGTATTGATATAGTTTGCAAGGTCTTCCTGGGCAACCTTGTCGGTGAAAACCTCATGCCCTGCAGATTGAAGGCGCTCTGCGCCTGCTTCAGAAATTCCGTCATTTGCAAGTATTTTCATTAGGCCTTATTTTCAAGTTCCTGCATACAGTTCACAAGTGCCTCGGCAGAATCGACGTCCATCGCGTTGTACATGGATGCCCTGTAACCTCCGACAGATCGATGCCCTTTGATTCCACTAATTCCGGCATTGTTCCAAATTTCATCAAATCTCTCTTTGTGAGCCTCATCTTTTAGCACAAATGTCACATTCATGTTAGACCTGTCTTCCAACGCCGCTGTTCCTTCAAAAAGCGCATTGCGGTCAATTTCATCATAAAGTAGGGACGCTTTTTTATTGTTTCTCTCCTCAACCCACGACACGCCACCATTTTCTTTGAGCCACCTCAGTGTGAGCATCGATACAAAAACGGAGAAAACAGGAGGCGTGTTAAACATGGAATCTTTTGAGGAATGGACATTGAGATCCAACATAGTTGGGATATCTCTGCCGCTCATACGGTCCCTGTTATAGATGTATAATGTAGCACCGGCAGGTCCGAGGTTCTTTTGTGCGCCGGCATAGATCATATCAAATCTGGAGACATCTACGGGCTTGGAGAAAATGTCTGAACTCATGTCACAAACCATTGCTACCTCAGTCTCCGGAAAGGACTTATACTGCGTACCAAATATCGTATTGTTGGACGTCATGTGCAGGTAGTCAAGGTCGGATGGTATGTCATAACCTTTGGGGATATAATTGAAGTTGGCATCTTCGGAACTAGCCAATATGTTGACCGTTCCCAATCTCTTTGCTTCCTTCAATGCTTTGCTTGACCATGAGCCGGTATTGACATAACCAGCCTTGCCACCTTCTTTCATAAAATTATAGGCCGATATTAGGAAGCCCAGGCTGGCGCCTCCCTGCAAAAAAAGCACTTCGTAGTTGTCCGGCACGTTCAACGACTCTCTCACCAGGCTTCTGGCTTCCTCCATTACCCCTACGAACGCCTTGCTGCGGTGTGACATTTCGATGATACTCAGACCTGTATTGTCATAGTTGAGCACTCCCTGTGCGGCTTGCTCAAAAACGACTTGAGGAAGTATGCACGGACCGGCGGAAAAGTTGTGGATTTTACCCATTTCTGATACAAATGAATTGACTGCGCGAATGTGCGATTTTTCTTCTTTCGAAGCGCATGATCTATGTCAACTATCTGTTAATAGGAGCGGGAGGAGGAGCATTGTATTTACCCATTTTACGATTGTTGCGCGCATCGATATCCTGCTTGAGATACCAGCCGTCTTTTTCAAATTTGAGCCCATCAAAACTCAGATCGGGAATGTAGAATTCATACATACCCTCCAAGTTAGGTTGACGCGGGATCAAATGGTCAAATACAATCATCTTCAGCTTCTCATCATATTGCAGACTCATCACTGCTTGCTCGTTGTATTCAAAAAAGATCCTCGTGTTGCCGACATAGGGTTCCTTGAATGACCGTGCTCCAAATTGAATGTCCATTCCGTCGACAAGCAGTACATCGATGATCTTCATATTGGAGAGATGGTCGTTCCCATCCCATCCGAGCAAAAGATATTTTGTGATCCCTCCTTCTTTATATGGTATAATCTCGTAATAGAGGCAACCAAACCATTGGTTTGGCCTGGTAACGGCAAACTGGGGTCGCTCCAGTTTGTCGGAGTAATCATTGAGCTCGTAAATTATAGATTCATCTCTGTTCTGCAATTGCACAAAGCAGTAATAAGAGAAAGTACCGTTTTCAAAAGCGACATTCCAGCAAATCAATCTGAATTTATCATCGGGAGATTTCAGTACCCCTATCTTCGGAATGGAGTCCATGGTATGGTCAAATGAGCTTTGACCCATAAACGCTTTCATCTTGATTCTGAACTCACCATTTAGCCTGATTTTTTCAACATCGTCAGTGCTTTTCATGACCTTGTTTCTCAAATCCTTGAGTTCAAGCTCGAGGGGATCGGACACACCTTGGGAGAAGCCGGCCATGGTGATGATCAATGCGTAGAATAGTGTGTGATAGGTTTTCATCCGGGTCTTCAAATATAAGGGGTCAACGTCAAATTGCAGGCTATATTTGCGGCCTCGAAAAATCGTTTCATGGATAGGGAACAAAGGATTCAGGTTTTCGCCCAACTGGGAAGGGAATTGAATGAAGGGTTGACAGTCGAAGGATCATTACATTGGGACCGTATCAAGAACGGTACCAGCAAGGCATACGCAAAAAACGGATGGTTCGAACCGGAACAGGTTGAGCTCAGCCTAAGAGAAATTGTACGATGGCTTGATGAGCAGTCATTGAGGGCATGGGTCGCCGAGTATGAAGTAGAGGAGGAGAATCCGAAAACGATCGGGGTTATTGCCGCAGGAAATATTCCAGTTGTTGCATTTCATGACTTGCTCTCAGTGCTGATCTCCGGGCACAAGCTTCTTATCAAGTGCTCATCCGACGATGACGTCCTCATACCCATGCTGATGGATATGCTTATCGACATCGAGCCAGGCATTACTGAAGCGATTCAGCTAGCAGATGGGATGATGAAGGAGGCAGATGCTTTTATCGGTACGGGAAGCGACAATACCTCACGGTACTTTGAATATTACTTCAAAGGTCGCCCAAATATTATCCGAAAGAACAGACATGCAATTGCCATCCTCAACGGCCATGAAACCGAGGATGAACTAAAGAACCTGGGCCACGACGTCTTCCAATATTACGGTTTGGGTTGCAGAAATGTGACCAAGTTGTTCTTGCCAAAGGGATATGACCTGAACAGAATCTTCAGGGCCCTGTTTGAATGGAAGCATGTCCTTGAAAACAACAAGTACAAAAACAACTACGAGTATTATCGGACCATTTATTTACTCAACAAGGAAGAGCTGCTCGATAATGGGTTTTTGATCCTGAGGAAAGCCAAAGAGATTGCCAGCTCAATAGGAGTGCTCCATTACGAATTTTACGAGGACATTGAAGATGTGATTTCCAACCTGAGAGACAACAGTTGCATACAATGCCTGGTGGGAAGCGGCGGTCTGGAATTCGGAACGGCTCAGCAACCATCAATATCCGACTATGCGGATGGCGTAGATACCATGGCTTTTCTACGTACAATACATACTGGTGAACAGTTATAAAAGCACCAGTAAAAAATTGGCCGGCATAGCATGTATGCTAAACTTTAAATTTGAGTAAATTTGTGCACTTTTTGAAACCCGCATAAGCAGGGAATGAAGTACACTTTATCACTTCTCTTCGCTCTAAGCTTGATGTTTTCTGTTCTGGGCCAACAAACCATTTGGACCGAGAATTTTGAGAACAATCCCACTGCGTCGTGGACGCTAAACACGACCTCTTTGAGCTCAACCGGCACTGCCGGTGAAAACCTCTGGGTGATCAATAACGAATACAATGGCCCTACAACACCAATTGTAATTCCCAATACTCCCAATCAGCCTGCTGGATTCACAAATGCTCCCCAAAGTCAATACCTGCACATCACGTCAAAAGGAGCTCAAGTGGCTGGAGAGCCAGAAAATGCACACCACACTTTCCTCACGGCTCCGGCGGCAACAGAACAGTATTTCGTGGAGATGTCAAGCGGTATAAATACTTCCAATTATATCGCTGTTCAGATCAAATTCTGGTATTTGAATGAAGCAGAGGGTGCAGGTGGAAATTCGGGACAACTCTATTATAGTACTAACGGGGGTGCTGCTTGGATTGCTGTCGGGCCCAATTATGCAGGGGTTTCTACCTGGACGGTTGATTCGGTTTCTAACGGAGCCTTTGACAATCAGAACGACCTCAGATTTGGATTCTTGTTTGACAATCCTGCAACCGGTGCAAACGCGCCAACGCTTTCGATCGATGAGATCGTAGTGAGCGGCACACCTTCGGGTGTTCCGATCGTGGACTTTGTAGCCAGTGACACCACAATATGCGCGGGCACTTGTATCAACTTTACCGATATGAGTCAGCTGTTTCCGACGAGCTGGAACTGGAATCTGCCTGGAGGAACGCCATCTACCGATACTGCCCAAAACCCTAGCAATATTTGCTACAACACGGCAGGTCTTTGGAATGTGACCTTAACCGCTCAGAACTCTTTGGGCGCACCGGGAGGGACATTAACCAAGACAGGCTATATCGAGGTGATTGATTGCACAACTCCCCCAAGCGCTGATTTTATAGTGGACAAGAGAACCATTTGCGCTGGAGACACTGTTTCATTCACCGATTTGAGTAGCGGAAATCCGGATGGTTGGACATGGTTTTTTGTGGGGGCCGATTCGGCGAACTCTACCCGTCAGAATCCAACGAATATCCGATACTCAACTCCAGGGACTTTCGAAGTTACGCTGATCGCCACCAATCCAGGCGGTACAGATGTGGAAACGAAAAGAGGTTATATCAGGGTGCAGGATTGTGTACAGCCAATCCCTGTTTTTACTACTGCCAGCGATAGTATTTGCATCGGCGATTGCATTACCATTTCCTACGATGTGGATAGTGGAAACATTGAAAAGGTCAATACCTTCGATTGGGAGTTTGACGGTATCGATAAGTCCAAGCTCGATCCGAACGTTCACCCGGACACAAACAACCCGATCTTCAGTAAGGCTGAGCACACAGTATGCTATAACAAGGAAGGCCGCTACAGAGTGAGGCTTTTGGTGTCCAACCAGTTTGGGACGCAAGTAAAGGAGGAATTCAACTACATCAATGTCGGCCTGCCACCTACAGTAAAGGTACTGGATACTAATTGGTACTGCGTATATAAAGGCAATGATGTATATGTGCGAGGCCAGGGAGATGGAGATCAATACGCCTGGGGTTATTTGGTAGATGGTGTCTTCCGATTCGAATCACCAATTGGGGTGCCTGAAAAAGACACAAACTTTGTCGAGATATATGATTGGACCAGCAAGGAGACCGACATTCGAACCCATGGATCGCGGTGGTTTTATTTGCTGAATATCAACGACTATGGTTGTCGATCCTTCGATTCACTGTACATCCAGGTCAAGAATGAATTCTTTATAGGAGTCCCTGACATCTTTAGCCCAAATGCTGACGGAAGGAATGATAGGCTGACCGTTCAAGGCAATGGAATAGCCAAGATCAAATTCAGTATCTACAGCCGATATGGTGTCAAGATCTGGGAGACGGAAAATATAGAGGAAGCAACGGTTACAGGTTGGGATGGAACCGTAAATGAGAATCCGGTAAACCCTGGCGTTTTTGTCTACGTTGCAGAGGTCACGATGCTGGACGGAACATTTGAAGAAATGAGTGGGAACGTAACCCTGGTGAGATGATGCGAAGGATACTATACGCCTTGATACTTTGTCCTGCTTTGGTGGCGGCCCAACAAGATATCCAGTTTACGCAGTTTCACAATGCCCCAATAAGGTTGAATCCGGCGACCGCTGGAGTATTTTATGGGAGTTTTCGGGCTTCGGCGGCACACAGAATTCAGTGGCATTCAATGACACAGAATATCACGTCGAGTAATTTCAGCTTCGACATGCCGTTGCTTTCGGAATTGACTGGTCAGGACCTCTTTGGTGTTGGTATCAATGTGGGGCAGGACGAAGCTGGATCAAGTGCGTTTAAGAGTCTTACAGCGAACATCAACTTGAATTATGGAAAGGCCTTCGATCGTGACGAGAAGCACTTCATTTCATTCGGTATGATGGGAGGGTATGGTCAGCGTGAGATAAACTATGATGCGCTCAACTGGGGTAAGCAATGGGATGTGACGGGATACAATCAGTCTCTTCCTTCATTTGAACCGGCCAATCCTTCGACCAATATGAACTTCGTTGATGTTGCATCGGGATTACATTACTTCTATTCTGATCACCAGGCATGGCAGACCCAGCTTGGGTTTGTTGTCGGTCATTTGAATCGTCCGCAAATTGGCTTCTACGAGGGCGAGGATCTGAAACTGGACAGAAAGTATACCTTCCACGGAAGTGCTGAATACCATAGCCACTCCAACAAGGTGGCCATTTCACCCAAGATCCTATGGGTACAACATGGAGAGTTGAGATCGATTACCTTGGGTTCCGAATTTGATTTCCTCGTAAGCGAGGCTGGAAAGATTTTAGGGAAAACAAAGGAAGTTACCATCGAATTGGCTCTCTTCTATAGATGGAAGGATGCACTTTCTCCAATGCTTGGGTTCAACCTTGCCGGTTGGACCATCGCCAGTTCTTATGACTTCACAGTCTCGTCGCTAACTCCAACCACTAGTGGTTTGGGAGGCCCCGAATTTCATGTAATTTACAAGGGCGGATATAAGAAAGGCCTCAAGGAGCGACACTCCAACGATCGATTCGATCGCATTCACTAAGGAATGTATTCATAGCACCCGATGTCTGGTTTTGCATCCCGCATTTCCAGAAGCAAGTCGTTTGTTATGTTTCCGGCTTTCACCACTCCGGCATCTATAGCAGCACTGGAGGAATGCAGTGTGTAATCGTCCTCTCCCGTATTGAAGAACACTGGGTTTAACCCAGATTGATTGATGGGGTTGAGGATGCAGTTTGAGAACCACCCGGTTCCTGTTGTATCCAGCTCAGTTCTGATGATGCAATGATCAAAGTGTACGTTGAAATCACCATCTTTTGGTTCTTCTATGTCAATTTCTTCGTCCTTACTACCGTAGAATATGCAATTGGTAAAAGAAAGGTCGGCCAGGTCGCGGGTCTGTTCTTCACCTAGGTAGTTGGCGAAAACATTGTTGACAAAAAGCAGTGGCTCCTGGCGAATACCGCTCCAATAGTTGGCAAAGGTGCAGTGGCGGAAGTCGTACTCCCCACCTCCATTGACCGCAAGGTCATATGTTCCGCAGGAAGAGATCAGAAGGTTTTGTGCGTCGACCTTATGATCTCTGGCAAGGAGTCCTATTCCCACCATATTTCGAATCTCAGAATTGCGGATAATTATGGGATTTTGGGCATAGATCAGCGGTTCATTGAACGGCCAAGGTTCGCACTGCAGCCCTACAAATCCATTTTTGATGATGGCGTGCTCGATGAAGCTTGTTCCTCCTTCGTTGATCCAAATCCTATCCCATTGCCCAGGACGTTCGTCGTAGAAGCTTTCGAGTCGATCACCTTGAAATACCACTTCGTTGTCCTTTTCACCCTCTACGCGTAAGGCCGAGCCAGGTGAAATCCATAATCCTGCGAATTGGTGTAAATGAACCTGCGTTCCGGCATGAATCTTTAAAGTCCAGCTGGTGTCGACCATGAGATAACCATAAATGACATGTGGTTTGTCGGGAAACCACTCAATCGTGTCATTGAAGTAATAGGGGGGATTTGTGTACGAACTGAGCCTTGAGAAAAGGGGTAAACCCGGAATGTAATCCGTGGGGCGATAATAGTAGGCGTCCTGGCCCCATGCGACCAGATCTACGTCTTGTATATTGCCATTGGTACTGAATACGAGCGAATCCGAGTGTATGAGTGGCGCATCGGCTCGATTGGGATCAATGGTGGCCTCCACAAAAATGAATATGCTATCCTGAGGCCGCAACAAGATGTCCTCATGCACGTTACCGCTTTGCCCATCTACATTAATGCGAAATGCCGATTGATCACCCCCTGCTACATATATATCCGAAATATTAATGTGCTCCTTGGTTGGATTGAATACTACAACCCGTTCTGTGGCAGTGCCTAATGAGGTGAATACCGTATCGAAAAACACCGTGTCAGAAGAGAATGATAGTTTGATGGAAGGATCCTCGCTGATGTTGATCTTCCGGCACGTCACAAATAATAAGGCGAGCAGCGCGAAATAGAGGAGTCTCTTCATGGGCGGCAAAGGTAAGTACAACGCCATGCGGAGAAAAAAATTTTATGCAATGGCCACACCTTTTTTACGGGTAAAAATTTATCTTTGCCGGCTAATTTCCGGATCATGAAAAAAGACGTTCATCCTGATAGCTATCGACTTGTTGTGTTCAAAGACATGTCCAATGGTTATTCCTTCCTGTCAAGATCAACTGCTCCGAGCAAGGAGACGGTACAATGGGAAGATGGAAACGAGTATCCGCTGGTGAAGTTGGAGATTTCGCACAAATCCCACCCGTTCTTTACCGGTAAGATGCAGTTTGTAGATACTGCCGGGCGTGTCGATAAGTTCAAGAATCGATACAAGAAGTTTATCAAGGAAGAAGAAAAGTAAAATTAATCCCGCCCAGGCGGGATTTTTTGTATCCTCGTTTTAGACTTTCGTCATGAAATTGATCTTTTTTGAGGACGACGATGTAGCAAACCTGCTACCCCTAACTTTCACAAGACACACAGCACAACTTCGCGTTGGAATTTGGACAATTGAAGAGAAATGGCGGCGGGCAAGCGATCATGCACTTTCCTATATGGCAGCCGATCATCTGGATGGTTTGCTAGGCTACGAACCCGATGGTGATGACCTTTATATAAATGGCGGGGTAATTCCTTCCCCGGAACTCATCGATCAGGTTGTGAATCTTGAGCCAGAGTCATTGCTGAGTTCAAGAGGCCAACTCATTGCTTATCGCGCAAGCTCGCATGTTCGGGAAGGCCTGGAAGCAAGAACAACAAACGCTGAATTCCTGAATATCCAAAGGCCCTGGGATTTATTCGTCCATAACGAGCAGGCCTTAATATGGGATTTTAGCCAGTTGGAAGGCAATTCGAGCTCCGTTGGATCTGAGGTAGCTGTCCTCGGCGATCAACTATTCGTGGAGGAGGGCGCGGATGTGTCTATTTCTGCCATCAACGCTAAGACAGGCCCTGTATATATTGGACGGGACGCTACGGTGATGGAAGGGGTGATGATACGCGGACCTTTTGCCATGGGCGAGGGCAGTGTATTGAAGATGGGTGCCAAGATTTACGGACCAACGACACTGGGTCCGTATTGTAAGGTAGGCGGCGAAGTGACCAACAGCATATTCTTTGGGTATTCCAACAAAGGCCACGATGGATTTGTAGGAAACTCTGTGATTGGAGAATGGTGTAATCTTGGAGCCGATACAAATACGTCCAACCTAAAGAACAATTACAGTGAGGTATCGGTTTGGAATTATAAAAAGAATGACTTCGAACCAACCGGAAGACAGTTCTGCGGTTTGATCATGGGAGACCATGCTAAGACTGGAATCAATACCATGCTCAACACGGGTACCGTGGTTGGAGTAGGTGCCAATGTATTTGACGCTGGTTTTCCTCCCAAGTTCATTCCGGCCTTTTCATGGGGGAAAGACCTAGTAGACCATGATTTCGACAAGGCCATCGAAACAGCACGACGTATGATGGGTAGGAGGGGAGTTGAACTCCAACCTGAGGAAGTGGCGGTTTTGCGTCGAGCTTTTGACGCCGACAAGTCATTTCGGCAATCATAAATTGCCATAATTTCCGAAATTAGGATTGGTACGAACCTTGAACCGGGTGAGATTGTTCAAATGAACAACCAATACCTGACAAACTGACCATGAAAGAAAATTTCGATCTGTTTAACCTCTCCGACATCATAGAAGAGGGCACGGAATTTATTCCGTTGCTAAGCGAAGAGGACGAAGCGTTGATGAACAACGAATCGTTTCCTGATGTACTCCCAATACTTCCACTGAGAAACACAGTGCTTTTTCCAGGCGTAGTGATCCCCATCACCGTTGGAAGGGACAAGTCCCTCAAATTGGTTAAGGAAGCCTACGACCGTGACAAAATCATCGGGGTCATCTCCCAAAAAGATGAAGAGAATGAAAATCCGTCGGCTACCGACCTGAATGGAGTGGGTACCATTGCGCGTATCGTCAAGATGCTGAAAATGCCCGATGGATCCAATACCATGATCATCCAGGGCAAGAGAAGGTTTAGTATAAAGCAGGTGGTGTCTGAGGATCCTTACCTTACTGCGGCTATTGAGCAGCTTCAGGATTCAGGCCCGAATGACAATGAAGAATTCAAGGCATTGATCATGTCTGTGAAGGAATTGGCCGATCGCATTATCAAAATCTCTCCGGACATCCCCTCTGAGGCTACTATGGCCATTAAAAGCATAGACAGTCCATCATTCCTTATCAACTTCATCTCGTCCAATTTGAATGTGGATGCTAACAAAAAGCAAGAAATACTTGACGAAGCCGACATTGAAAGCCGAGCGAGAAAGGTGTTGGGTAATCTGACCAAGGAACTGCAAATGCTTGAGATCAAGAATGATATCCAGTCAAAAGTCAAGACCGACATCGATCAACAGCAAAGGGAATTTTTCCTTCACCAACAAATGAAAACCATCCAGGAAGAGCTGGGTGGAGATCCTCAGGATCAGGAGGTCGCAGATTTGAAGGAAAAGGCTGCCAAGAAAAAGTGGGGCAAGGAAACCAAAAAGACCTTTGAAAAGGAGCTCGATAAGTTGGCTCGCATGAATCCGGCAGGGATGGAATACAATGTCCAGTTGAATTACCTGGAAACAGTTGTCGAGCTTCCATGGAATGAATACACCGAAGACAATTTTGACCTCAAGCGAAGTCAAAAAGTTCTTGACCGCGATCACTTTGGATTGGACAAGGTAAAAGAGCGCGTTATTGAACACCTGGCCGTTCTCAAACTCAAAGGGGATATGAAGTCTCCAATTCTTTGTTTAGCGGGCCCTCCGGGGGTTGGAAAGACATCACTGGGGAAATCCATTGCTGAATCCCTCAATCGAAAATACGTGCGGGCGTCACTAGGTGGTTTAAGAGACGAGGCGGAGATCAGAGGTCATAGAAAGACTTACATCGGTGCAATGCCAGGGCGAATCATTCAGAATCTCAAAAAGGCCGGATCTTCAAATCCCGTTTTCATTCTGGATGAGATAGACAAGGTAGGCGCCAGTTTTCAGGGCGATCCTTCTTCAGCTTTGCTGGAAGTACTCGATCCGGAACAAAATGAAAATTTCTACGACAATTTCGTCGAGCTTGATTATGACCTTTCTAGAGTTCTATTCATTGCCACGGCCAATGATTTGAGCCTGATTCATCCTGCGTTGCGGGATCGAATGGAGATCATTCAAATTCCTGGCTATACGGTAGAGGAGAAAATACAGATTGCGCAAAAGCACTTATTGCCCAAGCTGATCAAGGAACATGGATTGCCAAAAAAGGCTTTCAACCTTAAGGCAAAGGTTATTGAGTATATCGCAGAGACTTACACTCGTGAAGCGGGAGTGAGGGGACTGGAGAAAATTCTTGCCAAGCTTGTGAGGAAGGCTGCAAAGGCTGTCGTAATGGAAGAAAGGCTCGAAGCCGAATTCGGCATCGACAAAGTTTCAAAACTACTTGGACCCGGGCATCAGAAGGACAAATATGAAGGTAACGACGTTGCAGGCGTTGTTACAGGCCTGGCATGGACACCGGTTGGAGGAGACATCCTTTATATAGAATCATCGATCACGCGCGGAAAAGGAAAGCTGACCCTTACCGGAAGTTTAGGTGATGTGATGAAGGAGTCCGCCGTATTGGCCCTGGAATACCTCAAGGCTCATGCATCGGAATTTAGCCTTGACCCCGAAATCATAGAATCGTACAACTATCACATTCATGTACCGGAAGGTGCCACACCAAAGGATGGGCCTTCAGCAGGCATCACAATGCTAACCTCACTGGCTTCACTGCTTACCCAGAAGAAGGTTAAGGCAAAGCTTGCGATGACAGGGGAGATAACGCTCCGGGGAAAAGTACTGCCGGTTGGTGGTATCAAGGAAAAAATCCTTGCTGCGAAACGCGCCAACATCAAGGAGATCATTATGAGCGAGCAGAATAGAAAAGATGTCGAAGACATCGAGGCTCGATACCTGAAAGGCTTGAAATTTCATTATGTAAAAGAAATGAATGAAGTGGTCAACTATGCCCTTACCAACCAAAAGGTGAAGGACGCGATCCAATTGACCAAATCAGGAGATTAGGTTCTGTCTGAGCAGGAACTCCAACTGCTTGTTGACCTTTTTCAGCTTTTCCGTGAGATTCTTGTTCTCCTCGCGCAACTCGTACACTTCAAAAGCATGCTGCAAGGTTAATCTCAGGTCGGTTTCGTCCCATGGTTTTTGGACATATCGGTAAACCTCCCCTTTGTTGATGGCATCGATCACCGCATTGATGTCTGCATAACCCGTGAGTAATATTCGGATAGGTGCCGGCTCTAGCTCCTTGACCTTCTGTAGAAACTCAACCCCCGTCATTTCCGGCATCCGCTGGTCACTCACAATTACCTCTATATCCCGATCTTTGAGAATATCCAAGGCCTCTGGTCCACTTGAGGCGGTAATGACCTCAAATTCCCTTCTGAAAGCGGCCTTGAACGATGTGAGATTATTGAGCTCATCATCGACGTACAGGATGCGTATTTTATCAGACACCGAGGCTCGGTTTAACGTGTTGTTAGGCGTAATAAAAGTAATATTAATTTTGACCATTCGCCTCTTTGCAAGGCCTAATTGAGCAAATTGGAAAAACCCAAAACACCAGTTCAGGCGCACGATACGTTTGATTTGAACAAACCTCAGATACTATTTCCCGGCAGTGATCTTGAACTGGTTAGTGTACTGAAAAATGATCCTTCAGTAGAGGTTCACGATTCTTTGTTGAGTCAATTGGAGGAGCTGGTTGAATTGAGAAACCCTTCCAAAAGATTCAATCTTCAGGAACTCAGCAAGCTTGCATCCAAATTGAAGGAAGAACAGGAACAATTGCACCCATGGGTCTATTACTCATGGAGGAGGAAACTGGTTAGAATGCTTCGGCCGGATGATTTTATTGAGGTGAGGACGAACAGAAATAAGCTCAAGATCAATGACGAAGAACAGGCACTCTTGTCCGGCAAGAAGATAGGAGTCGTTGGCTTATCCGTGGGAAGAAGCGTTTCGACGGTCCTGTCTATGGAGCGGTCTTTTGGTGAGTTACGCATCGCGGATCACGATGCCTTGGACCTGTCGAATCTCAATCGCTTGAAGGCCCCGGTGTTTGATTTGGGTGAGAAAAAAACAAACTCAATGGTTCGGGAGCTTTACGAAACAGATCCCTACTTAGACTTCACTACCTTCGATGAGGGGATTTCGGTGGACAATATAGATGCCTTTTTCACCGAGGGGGGGCTTCTTGACCTGGTGGTTGACGAGTGCGATAGTCTCGAGGTAAAAGTATTGTTGCGAGAAAAAGCCAGGGAATATGGTGTGCCTCTGGTGATGGATACGAGCGATAGAGGTCGACTGGACATTGAGCGGCATGACCTTGAACACTATCCATTCTTTCACAACTCAGTAGGTGAAATTACAAGCGAAATGGTCCAAAAAATGGATGCGCAGGAGCAAATGCAGACGATTCTCGACATTCTGAATCTCGAAAAAATATCGCCAAGAGGGAAACAATCTTTGGCTGAAATAGGTAAAAGGCTAAAAACGTGGCCTCAGTTAGCCTCCGACGTCTGGTTGGGGGCTGGTGTTGCTGCACAAGTTATTAGGGGAATATTGCTGGGAAACGACGTGGCTTCGGGCTGTCACTATCTAGACGTTAACGCCCATTTGAACAATGGCGAACAAGGTTAAAATAAGGGCTTTTAGGGCGCTGGATTATCCCGATGTATGCGAGAGGTACATTGAGGGTCATAGTAGGATTCTTACAAGTGTTGGAGTGGAACAAGTTACCTCTTCATATGACAACTGGATGGAGAATCCTGCAGCATACGTTGTTCTGTGCGAATCGACGGATGGTAAAAAGGTTTTTGGAGGTGCAAGGATTCATGTTGCCGGCGGAAGTCAAAATCTACCAATCGTAGATGCAACCATTGACATGGATTCTACCGTGCAAAGTCACGTTGAAAGGTATCATGAAGTAGGGACCGGTGAGTTCTGTGGTTTGTGGAATTCATTGGAGGTCGCCGGTTTTGGTATCGGCGCAATCTACCTCATCAGGTCTTCTGTAGCCATCATTCCCCAATTGAAACTAAACACCATGTTTGCCCTCTGCTCACCGTATACCGCAAGGATTGCCAGTAATTATGGATTTAGAAAATACACTGAAGTTGGCAATGAGGGCACCTTTTATTACCCCAAAATAGACCTGCTGGCGACCGCGGTATTCCTTCCGGATTCCAAAAAACTGGAACATGCTAGCGAGAATGAACGTGACAGAATTTTGGATTTGCGCACAAATCCGAATCAGGTCTTGAAGGAGTCGAATCGGGGCCGTGAGATTGAGATAGAATACTCGCTTGAAATTGAGAACGTCGACACGAGTGTATACGCCTAGCTTTCGCTCCGTATTAGGAACGATAGCTTGTGTATTGCTGACTTTCAACTCAGCTGGTCAGCTGCGCTATGACGGCGGCATCCTTCGAAATTTTGGTACATCGGTTCAATACTTCGAAGATGCAGGTGGAGAACTCGAACTCAATCAGGTACTGATCCTAAACGAATTCAAAGCCATGCCAAGCGAGATTCCAAACCTCGGAATCTCAGAGTCTGCTCATTGGCTCACCTTCGATATATCTAACGCAACCAGGGAGCCCCTGGTCCTTGAAATCAATTATCCTATTCTGGATGATGTCCAGTTCTTTTTGTTGGATGAAAAATCCAAGCTATTAGATTCTATGGCCATCGGTGAGGCTTATCCGTTTTCGGTCCGTACCTACTCTCATCAAAACTTGATTTTTCCCATTGATCTTGAGGATGCTCAAAGGGGTAAGGTAGTGCTTCGAGTAACAAGCGGGGAGCAGATCGTATTGCCCATGCGTGTGGCGCCAATGGAGACGTTAAGGGAGCGCTTTTATCGTGAAGACCTACTCTTCGGATTATACGCCGGTATCGTGATTGTTATGATCTTGTATAACGGCTTCATCTACTTCTCAACGAGAGATAGAAGTTATCTTGAGTACATCCTGTATATCTTTCTCGTGGGTTCGGTACAGCTGATTCTAAAGGGATACGCCTTCAAGTACATTTGGCCCAATTCACCGGGAGTTGCCTTACAGGCAGTTTATTGGAGCGGTGCGCTATCAGGGATTGGTGTAGCCATCTTTGTGCGTTCATTCCTGAGAACGCGGGAGTATGCCATGTGGTTCGACTATGTGCTACGCATCCTGATATTCCTTGATGTAGTAAGTATCGTCCTTGCCGCCATGGGCTATTTCAATGCCTCCTACAACCTCATCAACCTTGTTGCCGGACCTGGAGCGCTGGTGTTGCTTATTGCCGCATACATCATTTATAAAAAGGGCTTAACCTCTGCCAAATTCTTCCTGATCGCCTGGAGCATATTTCTTATATCGGTGATCGTCTACGTATTGAAGGACTACTCAATTCTGCCTTACAATGACATTACCAGCAATATCCTGCAGGCAGGATCGGCTGCTGAGATTATTCTGCTGTCCCTGGCTCTGGCGGATAGGATCAATACATTGAAAAAAGAGACAGAAGAGTCCAGGGAGCGTGAGCTGGTAGCATTGCAGGAAAATGAGCGCATTATCAAGCAGCAGAATATCACACTTGAGCAAAAGGTGAAGGAGCGCACCGATGAGCTAGAACAAGCAAATGACGAATTGCAAACGGCGATGTCCACGCTCAAAAACGCCCAGGCACAGCTTGTGAATGCCGAGAAGATGGCATCCTTGGGTCAGTTGACAGCAGGTATAGCTCATGAGATCAACAACCCTATCAATTTTGTGGCTTCCAATGTGACTCCCCTTCGCAAGGATATCGATGACTTGCTAACAGTTTTGAAGGGATACGACAACGCCGTCAATGGAGAAGCGGTGAAGGAGAATATAGCGGAAGTAACCAAGCTCAAGGAGGATCTGGATATCGAATTTGTCATCGAGGAGATCGATCAGCTTTTGGTGGGAATCCGGGATGGGGCGAGTCGTACGGCAGAAATTGTAAAGGGCCTCAAGAACTTCAGTAGAGTTGATGAGATGGAGTACAAAAAGGCGGATATCCATGAAGGGTTGGACTCTACCTTGATTATCCTGCGAAATCAACTGAAAGATATCGTTGAGGTCGAGAGAAATTATGACGAAAACCTAACAGAGATTGAGTGCTATCCCGGAAAGCTTAACCAGGTATTCGCAAATATCATCGCCAATGCGGGGCAGGCCCTGATGGAATACGAACAAGAGGAAAGGAAGGTGATGATCACCACTGAAAACCTCGACACGACAATCAAGATAACCATTGCAGACAATGGCCCGGGAATCCCAAAAGACGTTCAGGAAAAGGTTTTTGAGCCCTTTTTTACCACAAAGGAGGTCGGAGAAGGAACCGGTTTGGGTCTTTCTATCGTATACAGCATCATTGAGTCACACGACGGAACGATAAAACTTGAATCTGAGCCCGGTAAAGGAGCCGCATTTATCATCGAATTACCAAAAAAACGCAATGTCACTAAGGATAGATAGAGGGCGTGAAGATAAGGTGGTGATTTTTGTGGATGACGATGCCAATAACCTTATATCATTTAAAGCTGCGTTTAGGCGTGACTATACCGTAATTACGGCTAATTCTGCCAATGAGGCCATTGAGCATCTGACCAATCAGGTGGTGCCCGTGGTAGTGACGGACTATAAGATGCCGAAGGTGAATGGTATCCGATTCCTGGAGATGGCCAAAAACCTCTACCCGGATTCGGTGCGGATCCTGCTTTCTGGTCATGCAGACCTCGAGGCCTCCATCGATGCAATCAACAAGGGTGAAGTGTACAGATACATACAGAAGCCCTGGAACGAAGACGAATTGAGGCAGGCACTCGAGAATGCCTTTGAAATCTTCTTTACCAGGGAACTGCTTGTATCGAAGAATGAGGACCTTCAATCAGCCTACAATGAACTTGATAGCCTCATCTATAGTGCGGCACACGACATTACCTCACCGCTAACAACGATCCTGGGACTGGTGTCCCTTTCACGGGATGAGCCCGACAACCGGGATGAATACCTCGATTTGATAGAGCGTTCGGTCAAGAAACTCAACCTATACACCAAGAATATCATCCGATTCCACAAAAATCGAAGAACCGGACTTCGGGTTGAGAAGGTTCCCTTTAAAAACATAACGGAAACCCTACTCAAAGACTTCCAATATTTCGATCAGGCCAGGGACATATCGTTCGACCTTCATGTGGAACAGCAGGGAGAATTTTACTCTGACAAAAGCAGGATTATAACAATACTTAATAATTTGATATCCAATGGAATTAAGTATAAAGACTTAAATAAAAAGGAGAAAACCATTGGCATTGATATCGAAGCCGACGAAAAGGGTTCCAGGATCCAGATCAAAGACAACGGTATTGGGATAGAAAGAAAGGATCTGGACAGGATATACGAGATGTACTACCAGACATCCAAGGGATCCAATTCCGGACAGGGTTTGGGGCTTCACATCGTGATGGATATTGTGAAAAAGCTGGGAGGCGATATCAACGTGAGCTCAAATCCGGGTGATGGTACCAGTTTCACCCTGATGATCCCTGATATCAGGGAATTAAGATGATTTCCTGGTCGGAATGACCATCATCGGCACCGGACACTTCTTGATCAAGGTGCTACATACACTCCCGATCAGCAGGTCGTAAACAGTGCCATGGGCATTTGTACCTACCACCAAGGTATCGACATTGAGTCGTTCCACTTCTTCCAGGATGGCATCGGCTTCAACGCCTTGAACCATCAAACCTGAACATTCGAGGCCCTCTTCATTCAATTTGGAAGCGAGGTCCTGCAGGCTACGATGCTGTTCACGCAGGTCCTCTGCAATATTGTCTCTGATATAACTTGGGCCAATCTCCAGGCCTATGAAATCGGGGTTAGGTGGAACAACATGAACCATCCAGAGTTTGGACGGTTCTGCAGCACACAACTTCCTCGCATGGTCTATCAGCAATCCGGTGGAATCGGACAAATCGAGCGCAACCATTATATTCTTCATATCAGCAGGGTTTGTTGAAGGTGGTTACAATTTCCACGGCTACCTCGCTCCAAAGAGCGCTCTCGCCATCCTCACCTTGGTGCAAGATATAACATGCCTCGTTAAGAGCAGCCACAGCGGCTTGGCCATCCCAGGTGTTGACGTCAAAATTCATCGTGATCCTCAGCATATTATTTACAACCTCGTATTCCGAAGTGACTTCCTTGCTCAACCCATTCAAGCCAATAGCGATGACTGCCTTTCCGCCATTTTCATCACCTTCGACCGACACCACCTTTCCGGTGATACGCTCCGGGTTAGTAAGCACTCCAAAGAAAAACTTGCCGATCTTCATATCCCGATCGGGGTTGTTGGAATTGACGGTAGCAACTGGAATATCCACTTCAGCTCCTTTCATGATGTCTACAATGGACCCTTCGCTGGTTTCAGAGGAAACAAGAACCGTATCGAAAACGCCACTCACGGGAACCTTGGCAGTCGTCTTATACGCGGTCCAGGTAAGGGTGGAAGAAGAGCTTATTAAGCTGTAGGCGCAAGCCGGGCCTTCTTGAAGGATCGTTTTTTCCTGCGTTTGCGACTCATCACTGCTGCCTGCGCAAGATCCAAGAAGTGCTGAAAGTATGATGATCAGGGAGAAAATTGAATATCTCATGGCGTGTTTTTGTTGGTACGGACAAACATAACCAATCACTGAGTTTGATTGTTTAGGAAGGAATAAAAAGAGAGCTAAGATTAATTAGTTTTGGCGCTTCATTCTTCCAGTTGGTGAGCTCATTAAGCATAATTGTCCTTCCAAAAAATGAACTCGACGAGTCACTTGTGACTCAATCATTGGGTTCATTCTTTAAAAATGAGAAGGCCGACCTGGAAATGCTCGTCTGTGTACAAGATGATGCACAAAGTGAAAAGGTCCGTGCGTTTTTTGACAACAAAGGGCTTGGGCAGGAGCAATGTCGCATTACAGAATTCCGACAAAACAAGGATATCGAAAGCGTTGTAAGGGAGGCGAATGGGGATTTTGTTGCTCTTATCGAACAAGAACATCTTTCTTCTTTGGCTACTCTGTGGTCTTGGTGGACAAAACACCGTGAACGGGCAGATCATGACACGATCTACAACCTGTCTTCTGCCAAAAGAATGTCGATCAAAAGCTGGCTGCACAGTGCTGCCTTCAACCTTTTTTCACCCGCACCTCATCACGATTATTCCAACTTGATTCAGATCCTTTCCAAGGATCGGGCAGTTCAATTGCTCAAAGGAAAGTCCTTGGGGAAAACGTCCGCCGATACTAAGGTCAGGATTGCCATTGAGCAGAAATTAGGTAAGGGAGAAGCTCAGGACGTCAAGCTCGACCTTCAAAAGCAAACTTCGAGCCAGCGCGGATTTTTTGGTTCGCTGATCACTTCTGTTGGATTCGGGTTGGGTCTATTCAGACGACAATATATCGCGGAACCCCTGGCAGACTGGAAGGCATCCAGGACATCCATTCTCAGCGAGGCAGATCATTCGACAGGCAGGTTGATATTCCTGGCACTTTCGGTGCTGGCGCTCATCATTATGCCTACCCTCAGTTTTTCTTATGGCATCCTGTGGGATGAGCCAGATCACGTGGACTACGCGACTGACATTCTGAGCTATTTCGTTACCCTCGGAGCGGACCAAACCGTGTTTGACGAAACAAAGGGCATTTACTTCGCCATGAAGCACTATGGTATCTCGTTCGATACCTTCACCATCTTCATCTACAAGACCATCAGTCCGTTTGGATTATATGAAACGCGGCACCTTCTCAATGCTATATGTGGTGCTGTGGGCGTGATATATGCCGGGCTGATCGCGCGCCAGTTGGGCTCCTGGAGGGCAGGAATCTTTGCCTTCATCATCTTGCTAATTAGCCCGTATTTCTTTGCACATTCTATGAACAACCACAAGGACATTCCGTTTGCTGTGGGATATGTGATGTCTATTTATTACCTGGTGCTTTATATGAAGCAACTTCCAAGGCCAAGGATATCAACAATTGTCTTCCTGTCTCTGTCCATTGCTTTTGCAAACAGTATCAGGATAGGCGGATTGATCATTATGGGCTTTGTCGGCTTGTTCACAGGAATTTATTGGCTTTACCATGCGTATAGACATAAAGTCAAGGCGGCCTTGGCACTCATTCCTCGATTTGCCTTCTACGTTGTCCTGATCGGCTTGGTCAGCTTCTTTGTTGGAATACTTTTCTGGCCGTATGGACTACAGAATCCATTGAAGAACCCATTCGAAGCACTGACAGTATTCTCCAACTTCCGCTTGCTGACAATCTATGAAATCTTCGAAGGGCAGCGATTCTACATGAACGAGGTTCCATGGTCCTATACGCCAAAGTGGATACTGTTTACATCACCGCTGGTGGGAATTCTTGGCGCTGTTTTATTTCTGGGAATGCTGGTTCTTCCGGGTAAGAAGTATTCAAGAGCGCTCTCCCTTGCTATGCTCTTTGTGATCATCTTCCCTTTAAGTTATGCCATCTACAAGGACTCAACGCTATACAATGGATGGCGGCACTTCCTCTTCATCTATCCTCCCTTGGTTACCCTGGCAGCGTTGGGGTGGGATTGGCTCGTGGATCGATTTGATGCTAAAGCGATTCGAATCGGGGTATTTGCAGTATTGGTTGCACTCACGTCGACAACAGTGGTTTGGTCATTCCAAAATCATCCAAACTTATTTGCCTATTTTAATCCGCTTATCGGCGGGTATGACGGCGCCTATGGTGAGTTTGAATCCGACTCATACGGGAATGTCGGTCGGCAGGGCATCGAATGGCTCATTGAAAACGAAGGAATTGGCGATAGTGTAGTTTCAATAGGAGTGAACCTCACACCCAAAACCATGACTTACTATAGCCAAAAAGTATCGGATAGTATCAGGCTGTCTTGGCTGAGAGAGCATGAGCGATACGCCAAGAATTGGGACTATGCCTTGCTCTCCACCAGAACTTATTCTCCTACTGAGCTAAAGAGCGGAGCCTTTCCGCCAAAAGGAACCATTCATGTCATAGAAGTTGAGAATAGCCCTTTGCTAGCCATCGTGAAGAAGGAGAACAACTACGCTTATGAAGGGTACAGGAGAAGCAATACAAAGAACTATCAAGGCGCGATCCCTTTCTTCGAAAAAGCAGTGGAATATGATCCGAATAATGAAGAAGTAAGGCGTATGCTGGCGCTTTGCTATCTCAACATGGGTAAGAATAAAGAAGCGGGCACGGAATTAGAAAAATGTCTGGAAATCAACCCAAATAGTTATATGGCGTTGACCCTAATGAGCAATTACAACTTACGCACACAGAATTACAAGGGTGCACTGGAAAACCTGGTAGCCGCTACCGATAACAAGGTGAACCACACTTCAGCTTATCTGCAGATGGCAGCCATCTACGATGCCACAGATGATTACTATTTGGGAACGCCTAAGATATACGCTCAAATGGGGAATGCGCTGGTCGAGCAAAATAAACTGGACGACGCTATCAAGTACCTGAATATTGGCCGAAATCAGGACAAGGAATACCTCGATCTGTATGAACCATTGGCACTTGCCTATGCGAGGAAGGGGCAGTTTGATATGATGAACAAAATCAATCGAGCATACAAACGAATGACGGGCAGGAACACCGCTACTTTTGAAGAGGTTGAAAGGCTAAGAGAGGAGCAGGGGCAGGGAGACTCCTAGAGGATCGAACTGGGCTTTTTGTTGGATCTCCAACGATTCACAAACGCTCCATTCTCGTCAAAAAGAAATTTCTCAAAATTCCATAAGATACTTCCGGTGATATCGGGATTCTTGTGACCGATAAGCCATCTGAACATCGGATGCGCATCGTCTCCCTTCACGCTTACTTTCGCGGCCATCGGGAATGAGACTCCATAATTTTCCTTGCAAAACGACTCTATCTCCGCGTTTGAGCCTGGCTCTTGCGCACCAAAGTTGTTGGCCGGAA
The DNA here is from genome assembly GCA_965267285.1 of Salibacteraceae bacterium. Classification (GTDB taxonomy): domain Bacteria; phylum Bacteroidota; class Bacteroidia; order Flavobacteriales_G; family Salibacteraceae; genus UBA4419. The sequence continues at coordinate 1,248,896 of OZ253948.1, forward strand.
AGCCAACTATCACCAACTCATCCTTCTTTGCTTCGTAGAGATTTTGAAGTCCTTCATATTGAGGAGTAAAACCACATTCCGAAGCGGTGTTTACAATAAGGATCTTCTTCCCTTTAAAGTCGCTGAAGTCTATGACGCCGCCGTCTATCGCTTCCACCTTGTAGTCGTATATACTTCCTTGCGGAGCGGCCTTTTTTCCGAATGAAAACAACATGATCAAGATCAATATTAAGTAACGCATGGACACCAAACGTTTGCGGGTTATTATTGTTTACTTCCTTTGCAAAAATATGTAGGTTTGACCGAAACAGATACGATTATGCTTCAAGGAAAAACGGCCATCATTACCGGGGGAACAAGGGGAATTGGAAAAGGTATTTGCGAGCTTTTTGCCGACAATGGATGCAACATAGCATTTAGTTATATGTCGAGTGATGAGAAGGCAATAGCACTTGCCAAGGAATTGGAAGCGAAAGGTGTGAAAGCAAAGGGATATAAGTCCAATGCGGCCGATTATGCCTCCGCGGAAAGTATGGTCGCATCAGTGCTTGAAGATTTTGGAGGGTTTGACATTCTTATCAACAATGCAGGTATCACCAGAGATGGATTACTCATGCGTATGACGGAAGAGAACTGGGACGACGTGATCGATACCAATCTCAAGTCAGTATTCAATATGGTAAAGGCTTGCCAACGAACCTTCCTGAAGAACAGATCTGGTAGCATAATCAATATGAGCTCTGTTGTCGGTGTAAAAGGAAATGCCGGACAGGCTAACTACTCCGCTTCCAAGGCGGGGATCATAGGATTCACCAAATCGGTTGCTTTGGAGTTGGGCTCGCGGAATGTGCGCAGCAATGCCATCGCTCCGGGATTTATCGAAACCGAAATGACCGATGCGCTTGACGAAAATACTGTTCAGGAATGGAGGGAAGCCATACCCTTGAAGCGTGGTGGAACCCCTGAGGATGTTGCGAACCTTTGTTTGTTTTTGGCATCAGATATGTCGGCGTATATCACCGGGCAGGTTATCAGCGTTGATGGTGGTATGCTGACCTAAAGTTTTCGATGGATATACAATTTCAGTATTCAGCAGCCCTTATGATTCCGCTGCTCATCATTGCTGTGGGGATAGGTCTATGGCTCTATTATAGGGACCGGAGGCTGGAAGACCTTCCGATGTGGTCGCGCTGGACACTGACTCTGTTCCGTACCACGGTCGTTTTCCTGATTGGTGTCTTCTTACTTGAACCCTTACTTCAGTATTTGAGCCGAACATTTGAAGACCCACTTATAATTGTGCTCGATGACAGATCCGAATCTGTTTACAATTTAGAAGACAGCACTTTCCTAAATCGCGAGCTACCGGAGCACTATAAAATCATCGATGATCTCGATGATACAGAGTTGGAGGTTCTCCAGTTTGCCGATGGCATAGACGACGATCAAGGTTATAATGGCAAACTCACCAATCTCTCCAAGGCCCTCAAGCAGGTCAATATTGACTACGCCGGAAGGAATGTTGCCGCAGTAGTCGTTGCCAGCGACGGTTTGGTCAACCAGGGTGCCAGTCCGCAGCATTATCCGCTGAATTTTAACGTCCCGGTATTTACACTCGGATTGGGCTCATCTGAACCGGTGAAGGATCTTTCCCTTAATGAAGTAAGGGCCAATCGACTGGCATATCTCGGAAACGAATTTCCTCTGATGATGAGATTTACTTCAGAGGAGATTGCTTCGGAAGAAGAAGTGAGTCTGGAAATTAAGGAAGGCGGCAAAATTGTTTTCTCGAAAGAGTACCAGGTGACCTCAGCATTCCAGGAGTGGTCAGAATTAATTTACCTGGAAGCAAAGGTCAAGGGAATTCACAGATATGACGTTCTGCTCAAACCAGTAGATGGAGAGTGGTCCGTTGAAAACAACTCGCGATCACTCTTTGTCGATGTAATTGACGGTCGGCAAAAGGTTCTGATTCTGTCACGAACCTATCATCCCGATGTAGCGGCCATCAAAGAGGCCTTACTATCGAGTGACGATTATGAAGTAATGTCGACGACCTATGGAAAACTGGCCGATAACATTGAGGTGCTCAAGTCAAAGTACAACCTGGTCATTTTACACGAATTGCCATTTGTTGATCGTTCGTCACTTGATCTGATATCCAACATGAGGGCAGAGGGTATGCCCTTTTGGATCATTACCGGACTTAAGACTGATCTGCGCTTTCTCAACAGCCTGGGATTAGGACTGAGAATTTCGAACAATCAATCCAAGAGCAACGAAGCACACCCGAATCACAATCAGGCATTCGATCTGTTTGAACTGGATTTTGACCCCGGCTGGTTCGTTGACTGCCCTCCGCTGTTATCGCCGTTCGGTATCTACGAGCCGTCAGGGGGGATTCAAATTCTCCTTCATCAAAGCCTGGGAAACCTGGAAACAAATCAACCGCTCTTTTACTTCAACGATGTTGCCGAAAGCAAAACGGCCATTCTACTTGGAGAGGGTATATGGAGATGGCGGCTGTATGACTATCAGAAAAACGGTAACCACGACGCGTTCAATTCGCTTACCCAAAAGACCGTAAAGTTCCTCGCCACCAAGGATGAAAAGAAAAACCTGGTAGTGGATATTCCAAGATCACTTACCGAGCAGACCGACTTGGTTATTGAGGCGGAGGTCTACAATCAAAGCTTTGATCCCGTAACTGACCCGGATGTCACGGTCGTAATCAAAGACGAAGATGGGGCAGAAAAACAATACGACTTGAGCCGATTGGATAAGCGTTATCGATTGAAGGTTGGAACCCTGGCTCCGGGTATATACAACTATGAAGCTTCAACACAGGTAGGAGGGAAGAAGATAGTGGAAAGTGGCCAGTTCTCCGTTTCGGCTGTTTCTTTGGAAAGGCAGAGCAGTAGAGCAGATCATGCCATGTTGAGGAGTTGGTCCCAACAAACGGGTGGTAAGTTCTTTTCAAAGGAGGAAAGAGCGGAATTGGTACGCGAATTAGGTCGGAGCGATCAGATCAAACCCGTCGCTCACGCTGAGACCAAGCTGGTAAAGCTTGTAGACTTTAAGTGGATTTTCTTTTTGCTCCTCGCACTTATTTCAGTGGAGTGGTTTGTGAGGAAAAGAAACGGAGTCGTTTAATAAATAAAACAAAGCCCAAAACGTCATGCTGAACTTGTTTCAGCATCCTTAATATCATGGACTGTTCTTAGCTCGGACAGTACATGCGGGACTCTGAACCGAGTTCAGAGTGACGTTGTGTGCTCAGACGGCAACCAATTAGAATGATTCGCGTCTTGAATAAGGACGATTCGTAACTTTGACCAAACCTCATCCTTTGACTCGATTTTTAGTACTTCTGGCAGTCTTGTTTACCATGAACTTGTCTGCTCAGAATTTGGCTTGGACGTCCTTCACAGACTCAATTGTAACGTTTAGCTCCCCCAGGTGCGCCAACCTGAATGGTGATTCCGTTTTAGACGTAGTGCTTGGCGGTGGTGTTGATGGCATGACCACTCCTTCCGGAGTTATTGCACTCAACGGGATCAACGGAAACAGACTGTGGAGGGTGGAAACAACGGATGAAATCTTTGGTAGCCCAATCTTCTATGACATTACGGGAGACACCATCGACGATGTCTTCATCGGCGGGCGCAATGCAGAATTCATGGCCATCAATGGGGCAACTGGCGCCGTGATTTGGGAGTTCTTTCCGCAGAATACGACGGTCAATCCAGGAGATAGCGGTTGGTATAATTTCTATTCACCCCAATGGATTGCTGATCAGAGTGGGGATGGAATTCCGGACATCTTCGTAGCGAATGGTGGAGATCACTCCAAGCTACCCAGCCAAACGAATCGCGACCCCGGACACCTTCTTGTGTTGAATGCAGCCAACGGAAACATTATCTCCAAGGCTGTTGTTCCGGACAGCGCAGAAACTTATTGCAGTGCTGTGGTTAGCGATCTGAGAGGAGATGGGACAGACTACATCATATTTGGAACCGGTGGCGAATATCTTGGTGGCTCCATGTGGGTCGACTCGCTGAGCAACTTATTAAACAATGATCTATCCGGAGCGACAGCCATCATGACGGACAACAACAAGGGGTTTATTGCACCTCCCTCGGTGGCAGACCTCAACATGGATGGCATTTTGGACATTGTTGTACAGGCCTTTGGCGGAGAAGTTAGGGCGGTGGATGGGGATTCGCTAACCCAGATTTGGGAATACGCTCCCAGTGGCCTAGAATCGAGCGCAACACCTGTGATTGGCAACTTCACCGGAGGATTCGAACCGGACGTATTCCTTGTACTAGCAAGGGGATTGACACCTTCTTACTTCGACTATTACCAAATCATGCTGGATGGAGCTGATGGATCGGAAGTACACAAGGACAGTATCGGGGCCATGCATTTTGCCCCGCCCGTAGCAGCAGACCTTAATGCCGATGGTAGGGATGAGCTTTTCGTGAGCCTGAATACAAAGTCTGGAGCCAACTTCAGCAACCAGTTCTACATCATCGACTTTGGAAATGGAAATACCAGCACCTTCATGAGCGCATTTCTAGGGACCAACCTTGCAAGCACTCCGTGGATAGGAGACATGGATCAGGATGGCGTGATGGAAATCCTCAATGTTCGACGAAAAGCCAGCGTGAATCCGATAGCCTCCGAAGGGATTTACGTCCAAAGGATCAATACCTTCTTCAGCAAACCAGCTACGGGAATCGCCTGGGGTGGATACATCGGATCCAATGCCGACGGTCACTATGTATTCGATACTTCTGGTTGTACCAATAATACACTCACGCTACCATACACTTCGTTTGCTCCAACTTGTAATGGTCTGAGCGATGGTTCCATCAACGTCTTCCCACAAGGTGGAACTGCACCATATACTTATCAATGGGCCAATGGGCAAATTGGTTTTCAGGCGATCAACCTCAACAAAGGCAAGTATGCCATCCAGGTGGTCGATGCCAACGGGTGTGTAAGGCGTGATAGCCTAGTATTATTCGACCCCTACACCATTTCCTTTTTGACACAGGACGTTACCTGCTATGGAGACACGACTGGTGTCGCTGAGGTAATCAGTACTGGTTGCCAATGTCTGTTCACTGGATGCAGCTTCAGGTGGGGTAATGAGGACACCGTGCACACCACAACTGGCTTGTCGGCCGGTTGGTATCATGTAACGGTTACCCATGCGAGCGGGTGTGCCGTGGTGGATAGTGTATTCATTAATCAAGGTCCAAAGCTCATTGATACCGTGCTCAATACAAGGATCTCATGCCTCGGTGCCAATGATGGTAAGCTTGAGGTAGTGCCGCACAATCCGCTATTGTCCTTTGGCTACAATTGGGACACAGGCGATTCTTCCAAGGACATTACATCGTTAAGTGCTGGTCGCTATAAGGTGACCGTGACCAATGTTTCGGGTTGTGTCGATTCTGCCGATGTCGAGGTACTCGAACCGGATAGCCTGTTCCTGAGTGCGATGAAAACCGACGTGCTGTGTTACGATTCGCTCCAAGGCACCATCAATGCCCAGGGAATAGGAGGGTGGCAGCCTTATTCATTCCTCGTAAATGGAATGACCTACAACGACACCCTGATCGATTCACTTGCTGCTGGAACGTACATCGTTCAGCTCATCGATTCTGCCAACTGCCTTGCCTTCAATTCGGATACACTTGTCATCGACCAACCAGATTCCGTTAGCGTGACAAGTTCGCAAAGCGAGGATTATGGAGGCAGCGAGGGTTGGATTTCTGTGAATACTTCTGGAGGTACACCTCCGTACAGTTACGTTTGGGATCCGGGAGGAGATACAACGGACAGCATCTTCGGATTGAGCACGGGCAGTTATACGCTTACCATCACGGATGGCAATGTCTGCGTTACCACCGTGATGTTTGACATTCAGGATTGGACAGGAATAGAAGGATTGTCGGACGCTGACATTTCCATTTTCCCTAATCCTGCAAGTGACAAGATTGTTGTCCGTTCGAGCAAGACCCTGGACATCTCACTGATCGATATTCGGGGCAAACTTGTTCGAATGTCTTCTGGTGACAATATCGAGATGGATGTCGTCGATCTTCCCAGGGGTTCGTATCTGATTCTTTCTGGACACAAGGGATATACTAGGGTTGACAAGATTATTTTGAAATAATTGTACCTATGATATGAATCTTAATAACATTTATGTCAAGAAAAGAAGCACAACCTTATTGGGAAAAAGTAGTTCAAAGAGGATTCGACAACTACGACATACTTTCTAGAGAAGAGAGAATATGGTTCAACATTGAGCCTTTAGTGACTGACGGTCTTTGGGATCATTATATAAATTATGGCGCCGATCATAACTCTGACACAATTGACGATTTGGAAAGTTTGGGGCACGACTCAATTGCAAGACTGCTTCGAGAATTTAACGGTAAGTACTTTCCGTTTACGGTTCCTGTAGGCCCTGATGCTCGACAAGAAGTATTTGATCAATACCCTGAAAAGGAGTTAGAGAAGGATATCGACAATATGGACTCCAGATTCTGGAAAGAATGTAAGGATTTGGAAGAATCCCTACTGAAACATTTGAATAATTGGGGCTTAATTCGTTCCACTTAAAGATAGTTTATGTGTTGCGTGTTGCATGCGGCACGGCGGAGCTAGACCTTATATGTGTAGAAGGAATTCGCCTGCGCCAGTGAGGTAATCACAATATCGTTGACCACTATGTTATTCGGCGCATTCGCTACAAACCAGATCACATCCGCAATACCCTCCGGCGTCATCGGTTCGTATCCATTGTAAACATCTTTGGCTTTTTGCTCGTCTCCATGAAAGCGCACAAGCGAGAATTCGGTCTCTGCCGCACCAGGGCAAACGCCGCTTACCTTGATTCCATGTGGCAGCATGTCGATGCGCATGGCTTTGGTCAATGAATCGACGGCGTGTTTGGTGGCACAGTAAACATTTCCATTGCGGTAGGTTTCCTTGCCGGCAGTTGAGCCGACATTGATTACGTGACCTTCACCGCGTTGCTTCATCCATGGGAGGACAATCCTTGAGACATACAATAGACCTTTGATGTTCGTGTCGATCATGCGCTCCCAATCGTCGAGATCGCCCTCATCGATGGAACTCAGTCCTGCAGCCAAGCCAGCATTGTTGAGTAAGATGTCGATATCCTTCCACTCATCCGGGAGGCTGTCGAGTGCTATTTGAACTTCATTTAGATTGCGCACATCAAAACAAAGGGCGAGGGTATTCGTTTCTCCCAAGTCGTTTCGGAGGGCATTGAGGCGATCCTGGCGACGGCCAGTAATGATGCAGCGATGTCCTTCGGACGAAAATTTTCTGGCAGCAGCTTCGCCAATCCCGGCGGTGGCTCCTGTAATAAGAATAGTTTTGGAGGCCATTTGTATGTTTAGGAGCAAATGTATATGCTTGACCCATTCAATTAAACCCTAAGGTGGCACACATCCTTTTTATCACTACCGACTTACCGTATCCACCCAACAGTGGGGGAAAGAACAAGACGTTCCGATTTCTGAAATTCTTGTCTCAGTCGCATTCGGTTACACTGGTTTGCGCCTCGGATGCATTTGATCGCGCTAATGTCCTAATGCTAAAAGAACAGCTCAACCTCGATGCTGTTTATACTTTTGACGCACTGAAGAAGCGCACTGCCATCAGTTATACTTCGAGCCGCTTGAGTGGTCTGCCCTTGAATGTCTTTAGACGAAAATCCGGTAGGGTGAAGGCCATGGTTGACAAATTGGTCGGGCAAGTCGATGTGATCGTAGCCGACCATTATGAGGCGTTCCAGTATGTGCCGATCAAATTTCCCGGCAAGGTCATCCTCCACCACCACAATGCAGAGTTTGTGTTATGGGAGCGAAAGGCAGCATTTACAGATGGAATTACGGCCCGGGTCGTCAGGGCAGAAGCCCATCGGGTGTTCGACTTTGAAAAGAAGTGCGTTGAACGAAGCGACCAGGTTTGGTTGGCCCCAAATGACGCCATCGCCCTCAAAGCAAAGGGATTGGATGGAAGCAAGATGAGAACCTCGCTCCATTTGGGAGATGACAGCCTTCTGGACCGACCTGAATTGAAATGGGAGGACACAACGAACCAATTCCTCTACTACGGATCGCTGAGTTGGGAGCCCAATAAGGATGGACTGATCTGGTTTCTGGAAACCATGTGGCCGAAGTTCCTGGAACAACATTCGGATTTCAAGTTGCTGATCGCTGGTAAGAGCCCAGACGATGAATTGCTTAAGGTGATGGAAGCCAGCAATGGAGTTGAATACCTGGGATTCGTCGGCGACCTCGAGCAACACTTTCGAGAAAGCAAGGCGGTATTACTTCCGCTTAGGATGGGGAGTGGTATGAAGGTTCGCTTGATGGAGAATCTGTCAAGGGGCGTTCCCGTGGTCACAACGGCCATCGGAACCGAAGGATTCATGGATGTCCAGTCGGCTTGTCTCGAATGCCGGGATGAAGAAGAGTTCCTGAACGCAATGTCCAAAACCCTCGAACGCGATGCATACGAGGGTTTGGTCAACCAATCGCGCGACTACGCGCGCAATCATCTCACCTGGGCCCAGGAGGAGCAGCGTATGCAGCGTAACTTAGATGAGCTGTTAAGTTGAAGGTTTAACCACCGTGGACACAGTGAATTCCACTGTGACCACAGTGGTTAAATCATATTATTTTTTAGGCTTGAAATCCAAACTGACGGAGTTGATGCAATAACGCAATCCAGTCGGATTGGGTCCATCCTCGAAGACATGCCCTAGGTGTCCACCACATTTGGAGCACTTCACTTCAGAGCGAATCATACCAAAACTGTGGTCCTCTTCGAGCTCGATATTGTCTCCCTCCTTGTCGTAGAAAGCCGGCCATCCGGAGCCGCTGTCGTACTTGGTCTCACTACTGAAAAGCGGATTGCCACAAGCCTTGCAGTGGTACATTCCGTCTTCCTTGTGTAAATAGTACTTGTTGATCAGACGCGGTTCGGTGCCCTTTTCTCTCAGGACATAATACTCTTCATCTGAAAGTTGCTTTTTCCACTCTTCGTCTGTCTTCATGACTTCGTATTTATCGCCTTCACTTTTTGGTTGGATGCTGCCTTGGGCAAACCCGATATTTCCTATCAGCAACAGAACCAAAAGTATGTGCAGTTGTTTTTTCATGGTACGTACGAAATTAAGTACAATTGTCATCCAAAATTGTTTGATGCCTAACACTAACGGCAAACCTCGGGAGCAACTATATCCTCTATCCTTCAGACTGATTCGAGGGTTGTATCCCTTGTTTGAGCGGGTGCTTCCGGGTCCCGCGCACCGATTTGGGCGAAACCTTTTCATGACTCCCTTTCGTGTGCCATTCAAACCAATCGAAGAGGAATTCCTTTCGACTGCTGAGCAATTTGACCTCGACGTCCTCGGCACTTCAGTGCGTTACTACAAATGGGGGGAGGGAACTCCAATCATCTGTGTACATGGCTGGATGGGTAGGGCGAGCCAATGGTTTGCATTTGTCGATGCGCTTACAAAGGCTGGTTTTTCGGTTTACGCCTTCGATGCAAAGGGCCATGGAAACACTGATGGTAAGTACAGCAATATCCTCGAATTCGCCAATGCGATTCTCCAGCTTCAGAATCATTTGAAGTTGGACCAAGTTTCCGTCATTGGTCATAGCCTAGGTGCCGCGTCAATCTTCATGGCCATGACCTTAGGCGTAAAGGTCGATAAGCTGGTAAGCATCGCCCAGCCTGTGAAGGAAAAGGACATCATGGATGTTTTCAGGGATAAGATCAATGCTTCGGAAAAACTCCATGGATCCATTTCGAATTGGGTGGAAAAGAATTTTGATCGGCCGTTTCTCAATTTCACAACCGAAACCAATGCCGTCAACTCAAATGCCAACAAGGTTTTGGTTGTACACGATACCGATGATCTGGAAGCCTTCTTCGACAACGGCGAATGGCTTCGCGATCAACTCAATGCGGAGTGGATGCCGACTTCTGGACTGGGGCATTTCAAAATACTCAGAAGTCCAGAGGTCATTGAGCGAACACTTCTCTTTTTGAATGATGATTAACGAGTCTTGAAGTAAGTTTTACGCATATTTCTTTATTCATTATTCGATATTGGATATTCAACATAAAACTGTGAATGTCTATTTTAGCCCTAACCGAATAATTACATGGGCGACAAACGCGTCAACAAGTTCACGGACCCTATGGAAAAGAGAGCTTTCACAAGGCACTTGCTCAATGACATCAAGGCGCTTGAGCGCATGTTGGATGAGCGATTGTTTGAGACCGGCATTCAGAGAATAGGAGCGGAACAGGAGCTTGGATTGATTGGGGAGGACTGGAAACCGTCGACCAATAATATGGAACTGCTCAAGGCCATCAACGACGAGCACTACACCACGGAGATAGCCAGATTCAATCTCGAGATCAACCTGGACCCGGAGACCTTTACCGGTGAGTGTTTTTCCAAGGTGGAAACGGAATTGCTCAGGTTGCTCGAAAAAGGCAAGAAGGAAGCGGGCAAGCAAAAGACCAAGATCATGATCACGGGTATCATGCCCACGCTTCGTCAGAAAGACCTGTCGTTTGACTACATGACGCCCAATCCTCGATATGAGGCACTCAATGATAGAATTCGTGAAGAGAAGGGTGATGACTTCAGTATCCATATCGAAGGCATCGATGATTTGATCACCAAACACCCGAATATCCTGTTTGAGGCTTGCAATACGAGTTTCCAGGTTCACCTTCAAATTGACCCGGATGACTTCATCGAACAATACAATTGGGCCCAGGCTATTGCCGGGCCAGTTTTGGCCATAAGTTCCAATTCACCACTGCTTCTTGGAAAGAGACTATGGAGTGAAACCCGTATTGCTTTGTTCCAGCAGAGCGTTGATACACGTAATGCCGACAGGCTCAAAAGAGAGCGAGCCCATCGTGTGAGCTTTGGCAAGAAATGGGCTGAGGGAAGCGTAGCGGATCTATTCAAGGACAATGTCTCACGCTTCAACCTGCTCTTCGCATCAGACGTTGAAGAGGACTCCCTTGAAACACTCAGCAAGGGAAAAATTCCTGAGCTCAATGCATTAAAAATGCACAACTCTACCGTATATATGTGGAATAGGGCATGCTACGGAGTAGGGGGAGGTAAACCCCACCTTAGAATTGAAAACAGGTATATCCCCGCGGGCCCAACCGTAATCGATGAGATCGCCAACATGGCTTTCTGGCTTGGATTGATGAAAGGAATGCCTGCCGAGTATACCGATCTACCTAGTAAAATGAGTTTTGCGGATGCGAGGTTCAACTTCTACAACGCGGCCAGGACATGTCTCGATTGCCAGTTTAGATGGTTTGGCCAGACTGTCAGTGCAGGGAAGCTGTTGGAAGAAGAGTTGCTGCCCTTGGCCAAGAAGGGATTGGAGATGATGAAGGTTGATTTAAGTGATATCGATCGTTTGATGGGAATTATCGAGAACAGGATTTATCGCCATGTGAATGGGACGAAGTGGATCATGAAGAACTTCAGTGAATTGCTGATCGGATCCACACCTAATGAGGCGAGCATCTCGATTACAAAAAACATTATCCACAATGAGGAAAAGGGCGACCCTGTGCATCTTTGGGAAGACGTGGATCCAAATCAACGCGATACGCATAAGGAATTCAGGCAGGTTAGTCAGGTGATGACTACCGATCCGTTTACGGTTAACCATGACGACTTACTGGACTTGGTGATCAACGTGATGGACTGGAAGAAGGTTCCCTACGTTCCTGTCGAGAATGCAAAGAACGAAGTGGTGGGACTGATCCAATACGAAAACCTAATCCGGTATTTCACCTCCAACAAGGGAGAAAACGAACTCCTCGCAAAGGACATCATGAGCAAGGAATACGTTACCGTCGAGCCTCAGTGTTCTACTGCCGAGGCCGTCAACCTCATGGCCGAGAACAGGGTTGGCTGCCTGCTCGTGGTCCAGGACAAAAAACTCATGGGCACCGTCACACAAGAGGACATCATGCAGGTGGCGAAGATGACCGGGAGGTTCGAAAGCTGAACCTTCTAAGCCAAAAATCTTCAAAAATCAAATAGACTCGGCTTGCAACCTGAAAGTTGCAGCTCTCCTGTGAGAATCATATATTGCCAATTCCTCAGTGGGATGAGGGCATGGGAAGCATCTTCACATATATCATAGCTGCCTATCTAACCGGCGTTGTCTTCTGGGGAATTACCAGGCGAAGACAGTTGTTGCATGGATTTAATCAACGCCATCACACCAAGCTTTCAAAGCTCTACTACTTAAAAGGTTATGCCGAGGAACATCCTGAAGTACATGAGGATGCAGTGGCGACTAGGTCCAAAGACAAAAAAGTCTTTCGGCAGATGGCTTTTCTATTTCTCTATGGGGTCATAGCCAATCTGATAGTTGGGCTCGTGTTTTATTCTTAATGTGAAGTCCCGCGTCCGAAGTCCGAAGTTCGGACCGACGAAATGTAATTTGTACCTTAGACCGTTCGCCAAAACTTTCAATATGAAAGCATTAAGCTTTTTTCTTTCTCTCATAATCGCCAGCCTTTTTGGAAATGCCCAAACCGAAGTCACCTTCTACACCAACTACGGCAATTTTGCACTCGAAATTTACGATGACATCAAACCCATTACTGGGGGTAATTTCCTCGATTTGGTTGACTCCAACTACTACGATGGAGTGATCTTCCATCGTGTGATCGACGACTTTATGATCCAGGGAGGAGATCCAACTGGCACAGGGTCTGGAGGGCCGGGATATACCATCGACGATGAATTCGACTCGACGCTGAGCAACGTACAAAAAACAATATCCATGGCCAATGCTGGGCCCAATACTGGTGGTAGTCAGTTCTTCATCAATCTGGTGGACAATACCTACCTCGACTTCGACAAATCTCCATTCACATCGGCTCACCCAGTCTTCGGGATTGTGACCCACAATTTTGAGGTTGTCCAAGACATCGGAAACGTGGATGTCCAAATCGGAACGAATAGACCAATCACCGATGTGGTGATGGACAGCGTGCGTCGCGGAAATATATTCACCGTTGGTTTGATGGAATCGGAAATCAACGGAATCAGCGTCTACCCGAATCCGGTTCAAACCGAACTAAATATCAACCAGGCAGGCCCATCACGATATCAATTCCGCAATTCCCTCGGGCAGACGGTGCTGAATGGAGAATTGTATGAAGGACACTCTGCGATAGATCTGTCTACACTACCAATTGGTTACTACATGCTGCAATTGGATCATTCGACCTTCAAGATTCTCAAGACGGACTAGGTCGGTTGCGAAGAGCTTTTTCATACTAAGCAGAATTCGTCACTCTGAACTCGATTCAGAGTCCCGCCTGAACTGCCAGGACTGATGGCAGTGCAGATATATTAGGGATGCTGAAACAGCTCCTGCGCCTTAGCTTTGGCGCTGGCGCAAGTTCAGCATGACGTTTCTAGCTCAGATGGATCACTTAACTATGCTTTGCAGCTTGGTGGTTACCTCCCGTTGGTTGGCGAGCTCGCTTCGCTCGGTTGCAGCTTGTAGCCCTGTGAGTTTGGTCAAAATCACGAATGGATATGACGCTCGTCAGTTCTTCAAATTCCCAAAAGCAATATTGTTGATCTCCTAATACTGCCAAGTGGGACAGCACTTTAAGGAGAAACACGAAACGGCAAAGCAACGAAAGGACTTTGCCCGCAACCTGTTGAAGGACCTCGAGGCCCTGGATATCATGCAGAACAACGGCATGATAGAAAGGGGGGTGAGGCGATTGGGGGCCGAGCAAGAGTTTTGCTTGATAGACGATCATTACCAGCCCTCCTACAAGGGTCCGGACATCCTCAAAACCATCGAGGATGATCACTTCACAACCGAACTGGCGCGCTTCAACCTGGAGATCAATCTGGATCCATTTGAATTTAAGGGAGACGTCTATTCCAGAACCGAAAAGCAGTTGAGATCATTGTTGGACCTCGCCGCGAAAAAGGCGGCGGACTTCGATTGCAAAATCCTGCTCACCGGAATCCTTCCTTCTATCGGGCTGGCCGAACTCGACATGGACTATATGACGCCAAACCCCAGATACTACAGATTGGGTGAGGTGATCAGAAGCCTCAAGGGCGAGGACTTTGAACTGAGCATTCAGGGGATCGAAGATCTCGTCCTCAGGCACGACAACATTTTGTTTGAAGCTTGCAACACCAGCTTCCAAATCCACATTCAATGCGACCCAGACAACTTTGTCGACCAATACAACTGGGCGCAGGCCATTTCAGGCCCTGTCATGTCGGTTTGTACCAATTCGCCCTTGCTTCTTGGGCGCCAGCTTTGGAGTGAAACGCGCATAGCCCTTTTCCAGCAAAGTATCGACACAAGGTCGAGGGAAACTGGCATTCGCCAAAGGACGGCAAGGGTATATTTCGGGAAGGATTGGGTACGCAACAACATCACGGAGATCTATAGCGACGACATTTCCAGGTTCCCAATGCTCGTAACGGCAGATTCGAAAGACAGCCTTAAGGAATTGGATTTGGGCGTTGCGCCCAAATTGGGTGCCTTGGCTCTGCACAATGGAACGATCTGGAAATGGAACAGGCCGTGTTTTGGTTCTGATGGCAAGGTCGCTCACTTGCGGATAGAGAACCGCTACATTCCTTCCGGTCCTACCATTACGGATGAGATGGCCAACATGGCATTTTGGACTGGGCTCATGGTCGGGATGCCAGACGACAAAAGGGAACTTTGGAAGCAAATGGATTTTGTCGAAGCCAAGGAGAACTTTGCAAAAGCAGCACTGAACGGTATCGATACCATCTTAACATGGGATGGCCAGGAAAAAAGAGCTGCTCGGATTGTACTGGAAGACTTGCTTCCAATTGCCGAAGCTGGATTGAAGGAGAGGAAGGTCGATGACAAGGATATCGATCGACTTTTAGGAGTAATAAGCGAGCGCTCGGAAAAAGGAATCACAGGGTCAAAGTGGATTCTAAAAACCTACCGAAGTGCGCCTCCCGAAATGGAGACGCTGGAAAAGCAAACAGCATTGACCAGGGCCTTGGTCGAAAGAAGGGAAGGGGGCAAGCCTATCGCACAGTGGTCAGATTATGATTTGAGTGCCTTTAAGGCCGGTCAGATTCTGGACAAGCGGGTCGATAAACTGATGACGACCGACCTTTACACCGTTCGCGAAGATGACCTTGTAGAGCTGGTTGCGCTCATTATGAAATGGCATAAAATCAGGCACGTACCCGTGGAAGATCACCAGGGAAATTTAAGGGGATTGATCACTCGAACACAGCTTGAAAAGGTGGATTTGAGTATTGTCAAAAACAAGAGCCTTCCGGTGAACAAAATCATGCTTACGAATGCTACTTTTGTCGGTCCTTCGGTGAACGTAAAAGAAGCCATGGAAATCATGCTTCGCGAAAAGATCGGATGCCTTCCGGTTGTCGAAAAAGGAAAACTCATTGGAATCCTCACCGAAGTAGACATGAACCGATTATGGGAGAAAACACTGAGGCAAGGGTAGTCCTGAAGAGTGAACTGATCAACAAGGAAATAGAAGTTGAGCGACTCATTGGGAAGCTTGGTGATGAGGTAGGCCCCACCGTCGTCATTACTGCCGGTGTCCATGGAAATGAACCACTCGGTGTTTTTGCCTTGCATAAGGTGGTCGATCGTCTCAAACGAGACAATATCCATGTTAAGGGTAATTTCTATGCATTCACTGGAAACCTCGGGGCATTAAGAGTCGGAAAGCGTTTCCTAACACAAGACCTTAACCGCCTTTGGAAGGTGAGCCTGGTGGAGAAGCTCGAAACAGGCAAGGTGCCGCTCGAGGAAGTTGGGCCTGATATGAGGGAGATGGTTGAGCTCCATCGTGCGTTTCGAACGATCCTGGAAAGTGAGAAAGGCCCCTTTCATTTCATCGATCTGCACACTACCTCTTCGCCCACGGCTCCATTTATACCGGTGAGTGATACCCTAACGAACAGGACTTTTGCCCGGAAATTTCCAATTCCGAGCGTACTCGGTATCGAGGAGTTCCTCAGTGGGGCATTGTTGAGTTATATCAACGAATTTGATGCCGTTGCGCTGGGATTCGAAGCGGGCCCTCATGAGGATCCGGTCAGCGTGGACATCCACGAAGCCATGTGTTACCTCACCTTGGTCTACAGTGGTTGTGTGGATCAGAAGGACATCCCCGAATTTGATGAATACTATTCTTTGCTGAAGCGAGCGTCGCAGGAGCTCCAGTCATTCTACGAAGTTCGTCGTCGCTACCTCATCGCCGATGGAGAGGAATTCGAAATGCACAATGGCTATGAGAGTTTCCAATTGATCAAGGAAGGCGAGTTGCTGGCCAACAACCAACATGGTGAAATCAGGGCGATCGAGGATGGAAGGATTTTTATGCCGCTCTACCAAACCAAGGGTAGGGAGGGGTTCTTTATTGTGCGAGAAGTCGCTCCTTTCTGGCTGAGGCTTTCAGCTGTTGTTAGGAAGATTCGTCTGGATTCGCTATTGTCCATTCTTCCGGGAATCCGAAAACACCCAAAATACTCCGGCACCCTCATCGTCGATACCAAGATTGCCAGACTACTCGCCACCGATCTTTTCCACTTGCTTGGGTACCGGCGGAAGCGTAAGCTGGAAGATGTGATCTACTTCACCAGGCGAGAATTGTAGAGTCTAACCACAGTGGTCACTGTGGGTTTCACTGTGTCCACGGTTGTTAAACCATCTTCACAATATTTTAATTCTTCACTCGAACCATTTCGGTAATTTGGTCGAACATGAAAAGGAAGGCAATTCGTTACGCATTTTGGTTGAGCATCATCATCGTGGTGGTGATCCAGGGATTCCAAATTGATCGTACCAACCCACAATCAGATCCTGCTCAAGATTTCCTGGCGCAGGACCTGGAGCCGGCAAAAGCTGGATCTATCATCAAAAAGGCGTGCTTCGATTGCCACTCAAACTACACTCGTTATCCCTGGTATACTTATATCAATCCCGTCGGATGGTGGATAAAGGACCACGTAGATCACGGCAAGCACCACCTGAACTTCTCAGAGTGGAATGCGCTGGAAGACAAAAAGAAAAAGCACAAGTTGGAAGAGTGTGTTGAAATGCTTGAGGAAAAGGAGATGCCCTTGCCAAGCTATATTCTCATGCATGACGAAGCCGACCTTTCTGGTGAGGATCGCGAACTCCTCATTTCGTTTTTCAGAAATCAAATGAATTCGATTTGAACATCCGGCTCATAGAACAGCGGGATAATCAGATTGTCGCCAGGCTGATCAGGGAGACGCTCATCAGCTTTGGCGCTGAAGGAGAGGGCTTCGCATCCGAGGACCCCGAAGTCGATTCGATGTTCGAGCATTTCTCTACCCAGAATGGTGAGTTCTATGTGATCGAAGATGAAGATAAGGTCCTGGGCTGCGGAGGATTTGCCCCGCTTAAGGGAAGCAATGACACCTGTGAACTTCAAAAAATGTATTTCTTTCCGGAGTTGAGGGGAAGGGGCATGGGTCGCGCATTGATCGAGTTGATTCTAGACAAGGCCAAAGACTATGGCTTTTCCCGTTGCTACCTCGAGACGCTACCACACATGGATCGTGCCCGCCAACTATACGAAAAGCAGGGCTTCACTTATCTCGATGCTCGCGAAGGAGATACAGGCCATTCGAAGTGTAATGTTTGGATGATTCGAAGTCTTTAATTATTAATTATCAATGATTAATGATTAATTGGGGACTGGGCGAGACCGAAGTCCGAAGTTCGAAGTCCCCTTTTACACTACCAGGGCCTTTCTTGCAGCTTGTTGCTTGAAGCTCAAACTTGATGAATATCAATTTATATCCTTTGGAACTCTCCTAACCTTGTAAGGATGAAGAACATCCTGGTTCCAATAGATTTCTCCGAGAATTCGGCAACAGCCTTGGTATATGCCTTCCATTTGGCAGAGCACATGGAGGCACGGCTCGAATTGCATCATGTGATTTTGTCTTCTAAATCAAATGGAGAAGCAAACGAGTTAAAAAAGGAAGCCAGAGAAAGGCTAGATGCCTTTGCCAAAGGTTTGATCCACCAACACAGCATCGTGGGAGCTGACTACTTTGTTTCGGCACATATTTCACCCAAGTTCGATACGATTGCGGAACTCGATGCCATGAAGTTTACGGACCTGGTTGTGATGGGTACCAAGGGCGCCTCGGGTTTGAAAGAGATATTCTTTGGCAGCAACGCCATTCACCTGATCGAAAATAGTAGCCGGCCGGTGTTGGTGATTCCTGAATATTGCGAATACCGTAATATCGACAAAATTCTGCTTTGTTCCGACTTTGATCCGGTGGAGGATGACGAAGTTTTCTTTCCGGTCAAGAAATTAGCGCTTGACCTGGATGCTGAAGTACGCATTGCTCACATCAAAACCGACGACGGGCCTCCTGACGATCAACACATACTGGAAAGTAGGAGGGAGTTGCACTACTTTGGTAAGGAAGTGAAGCATTCACTAAAGGTAATTCGCCACAACAGTATCCTTGAGGGTATCAACAGCTACATTGACAACAAAGGAGACAATGACCTGGTCGTACTCCTCAATCGCGAACACAGTACTTTCCACACGATGTTCAATTCAACCCTTACCCGCAAGTTTGCATTTCACCCCAGATTGCCCTTGATGGTACTGAAGAACAAACCGATATTAAATAGGCTGGCTTAAGGTTCGAAGTTCGGAGTTCGGAGTTCGGAGTTCGGAGTTCGGAGTGGGCTGCTTGAAGCTCAACCAGCGATCCACCTCGTTCCCTCGGTAGCCAGTTCAGACGCTTCAAACTCCTCTCTGGCCTGTGCAAGGATGTCGCCCAATTCGTCATAGCGGGTAGAGAAATGCCCAAGGAGCAATTTGCCAACTCCGGCTTCCCTGGCAATTCGAGCCGCTTCACGGGCGGTGCTGTGCTGGGTTTCATGGGCGCGCTCCTCCATGTCGTCGGCGAATGTCGCTTCGTGATACAATAGATCCACTCCTTTCAGTTTTTCGGAGAGATCCGGAAGATAAGCAGTATCGGAGCAATAAGCATAAGATGTAGGCTCAACCGGATCTTCCGTCAATTCACCATTGGCGACAAGTGTTCCGTCCGGCTTTGTGAAATCTTCACCTTCCTTGATGGCCGGAATAAGTTCGATAGGAACGCCATGTTCCTTTCCTTTTTCGGGAAGGAATGTCCTGAGTCTCGGTTGTTCTTCAAAAAAGAATCCATAGGTAGGTACGCGATGTTTGAGCCCTACTGTTCTTACATGAATATGCTTGTCTTCGAAAATGATGGACTCACCTTCTATCTTGACAAACTTCAGTGGGTAGCTGAGCTTCGTTCCAGAATACTTGAAGTTTGTTTCTATAATGTCCTGTAAGCCTGGGGGTGAATAGATGGTCAGCTGACGTGTACGGCCAAGCAGGTGCATCGAGGTAATCAATCCCGGAAGGCCATAATAGTGATCGCCATGCAGGTGACTAATGAATACCTGTTCAATGCGTTGGAATTTGACGCCATGCGTTCTCAACCTCAACTGTGTTCCTTCACCGCAATCAATGAGGTAGGGCCTTTGACTGGCATAGACGACTTGCGAGGATGGATTTCGTTGTAGGGTGGGTATGGCAGAATTGGATCCGAGTATCAGAACCTCAAGTGCCATATCATCGACCTAGGATCAATTTACCCGTGAATGACTGGTCGTTGGCTTTAAATGAGTAGGTATACAAGCCCCGTGGTAAGTGATCTACTTCCAGGATTGTTTCCTGTTCACCTTCCATAGCATGGTATCTCCTTGTGAATACGTTTGATCCCAAAACATTGTACAATCGAACTTCTACCGTTTGACTCCTGCGGGAATCAAAAACCAGCGACGGATTACCGACAGAAGGGTTTGGCTGAACTTCTACGGCATACCTGCGTGCCATAGCTTCATAAACCGAGGTCGGGTCGAGCATGATTAGATCAAAGTCGTCGATGCTCTCGGTGTAAGTGAACGTACCAACCTTGGCTACCATATCCACCGTGAGTTGATTTACACCAGCGTTGGTAGGATTATTAGGTGTTCCCAAAATTTCAATGCAGCCAATTTCACCGGCAGCCCATTTGCACGAAGGGATGTTGCAAGAAGCACTCATGTTATCTGGCAATCCGGCCACATCGGTGATGAAGATGGAATCAACCGTAACGGTCCCAATAATAGGCACCTCCCAGGTTGTGGGTGTGACCAGGGTAATGACTTCAGTATAGGCAATATTCAAAGTTGCCGTGTCCAGTGTACTGTCGCCGTCAAGTGTGTAAAAACCCGGATTGGTATAGTTTGTATCAGGTACACATTGAGCCTTTCCCTGAAAGCAAAGCAAAAGCAGCGCAGCAGCTGCGAAAAGGAGTTTTTTCATCGTTTGTTATGAGTCTTTGATTTCGTCTTCGATCAACTCCATCATCATCATGTCGATGGCTTCACCGAAGGTTGGAGTGATCTTTAGTATGCTATCGAGATGGGAAATGCTGATCAGCTTTTCGACCATATCCTGAAGTCCGCAGATGATTAGCCTTCCGCCGTTATCTCTACATTGCCGATTTCCAGTCAGCAGTG
Organism: Salibacteraceae bacterium; assembly: GCA_965267285.1. GTDB lineage: Bacteria > Bacteroidota > Bacteroidia > Flavobacteriales_G > Salibacteraceae > UBA4419. Next base: position 1,269,625 of record OZ253948.1, read on the forward strand.
AACTCAGTCCGGAACTGTCACAATATTTTACCTCCTCCAGGTTGAGAATCACGTTGACTTGTCCTTCCGACGCCAAACGCACAAAATCCTCCTTCAAGTCAGGCGCAATGGCGCTTGTGAGCTTGTCGTTCTTCAGCGTAACAGACGTGTATTTGTCCGATTTCTCTATTAAATAATCCATGGTGTGTGTACGTGTATCAAATATACGGTATGATTTGGATTCGGACCTTCAAATGAGTCAGTATGTTGAGATGGTGAATTGAAAAATTATAAATGATAAATGACCCTTTTGCCTCATTTACCATTTGGCCATTCACCATTTACAGTTTAACCCTTCGAAATTTGATCAGCGAGTAAATAAATGACCGCCATCCTCACAGCTACTCCATTCTCAACCTGGTCGAGGATGATGCTGTGTTCGCTGTCGGCTACTTCGGTAGTAATCTCCACGCCCCGATTGATCGGACCAGGGTGCATGATGGTAATTTCCTTCTTTAGCCTGTCCAGAACTTCGGTCGTCAATCCAAATTGAAGTGAGTATTCACGGAGGCTGGGGAAGTACTGCGTATCCTGACGTTCGAGTTGAATACGGAGCATATTGGCTACGTCGCACCAATTGAGGGTCTCTTCGAGGTTGTGGCTCACCTTAACCCCAAGCGTATCAATATACTTTGGGATTAGGGTGGGAGGTCCGCAAACCGTGACTTCAGCGCCAAGCTTGTTGAGGCAGAATATATTCGACAGCGCAACCCTCGAATGGGTAATATCCCCAATGATGGCCACTTTCTGGCCCTTCACGTTCCCAAATCGCTCACGTATAGAAAAGGCATCTAAAAGGGCTTGTGTAGGATGTTCATGCGCCCCGTCTCCTGCATTGATAATTCTTGAGTCTACTTCCCTGGACAGGAATTGAGCTGCTCCGGGAAGTGGATGGCGCATCACGATCATGTCCACCTTCATTGCGAGGATGTTGTTGACGGTGTCGATCAACGTTTCGCCCTTTTTCACAGAAGAGGATCCGGCAGAGAAATTGATGACATCCGCCGATAGCCTTTTTTCTGCAAGCTCAAATGAGAGTTTGGTCCTGGTGGAATTCTCAAAGAACAGGTTGGCAATGGTAATATCGCGCAGACTTGGAACCTTTCGGATCGGCCTGTTGATGACGTCCTTGAAGCGATCGGCGGTGGAGAATATCAATTCCAGGTCTCCCGGTGTGAGGTCTTTGATTCCCAGAAGATGCTTTGCGCTCAATCCACTCATTGATCCTTCGTTTTAAAGATGGTCACTTCATCCTTGCCGTCCGTTTCGCTCCAGTGCACCGTTACCCGATCCGAATCGATCGAGTCTATTGTTCGCCCTATATAGTCGGGTTGTATGGGAATATGTCTGCTGAATCGCCGATCGATGAAAACCATGAGTTCCACTTTTTCGGGCCTGCCAAGATCCATTAAGGCGTCGAGTCCGGCCCTGATGGTTCGCCCGGTATACAATACGTCGTCGATGAGTACAACTGTTTTTCCTTCGATGGAAAAATCAATGCTGGTGGGAGAGGGGGTAAGTGGGCCCTCACGGCGTCGGAAGTCGTCCCTATAAAAGGTGATGTCCAATTCGCCAAACAAGATGCTCTGCTCAGCGGTTAGCTCCTTGAGTCTTGATTCGAGTCGGTGGGCCAGATGAACACCACGAGGTTGAAGACCTAAAAAGCAGACCTCTTCAAAGGAATCGAAACGCTCAATAATTTGGTGACAAAGGCGGGTGAGGGTGAGATCAAATTCTAGACTGTCAAGTAGTACCCGCGACTTCATTCTAGGGTGCAAATGTATCTCAATTTGTTCAGTCCTTGATCAAAGGGCATAAAAAAACCCCTCCAGTCCGCCAACCGGCGGATGGAAGGGTTTCTTCTATTCAGTAAGAGTAGACTACTTCTTGCCTTCGTTTTCCTCTTTTTCCATGTCAGACTTAAGCGCCGACAATGCGTCGAGGTCTCCGAGAGTGGTCTTCTCGAGGTTTTCAGAAAGATCCTGCATTGCTTTGCGCGTGTTGCGTGATTTGCTCTGCTTGGCTTTCTTCTCGTCCTTTTCAGCTGCCCTGTTCTTGGCTTCATGAATCTTGGAGTGAGAAACGATGATCTTTTTCGCTTCCTTCTTAAATTCAATTACCGTGAAATCGGCCGTTTCTTCAGCAGCTAGCTTGGTTCCGTCTTCCTTCACCATATGGCGTCCGGGAACGAAGGCTTCCAACCCATAAGGCATGGTAACCAGGGCTCCTTTTTCCACCAGGTTGAGCACGGTTCCTTCGTGAACCGAACCAATGGTGAATACTGTTTCGAAGACATCCCAAGGATTCTCTTCCAATTGCTTGTGGCCCAGGCTCAAGCGACGTCCTTCCTTGTCGATCTCCAACACAACCACTTCGATGTCTTCACCAACCTTGGTGAATTCGCTTGGGTGGTTGATCTTTTTAGACCAGGAGAGGTCAGAGATATGAATGAGTCCGTCGATACCTTCTTCAAGTTCAACAAATACTCCGAAGTTGGAGAGGTTGGTGACTTTTCCGGTTTGCTTGGACTCGACTGGGAATTTCGATTCGATTCCTTCCCATGGATCCGGAGTCAGTCGACGTGTACTGAGTGACATCTTGCGCTCCTCCTTGTCCATGGTCATGATAACTGCCTCTACTGTATCTCCTACAGAGAAGAAGTCCTGCGCACTTCTGAGGTGTTGCGACCATGACATTTCCGAAACGTGGATCAGGCCTTCAACACCAGGAGTGATTTCAACAAACGCTCCGTAGTCGGCCAATACAACCACTTTTCCTTTGACTTTGTCTCCAACCTTGAGGTCTTCCTTCATGGAATCCCATGGGTGATCATGGAGTTGTTTCAAGCCAAGTGCAATTCTCTTCTTCGAGTCGTCGAAGTCGAGGATAACCACGTTGATCTTTTGATCGAGCTGAACGATCTCCTCGGGATGGTTGATGCGTCCCCAGCTCAGGTCGGTGATGTGGATCAAACCGTCTACACCTCCAAGGTCGATAAACACCCCGTAAGAAGTGATGTTCTTCACGGTACCCTCGAGTACCTGACCTTTTTCGAGCTTGCTCATGATCACAACCTTTTGCTCTTCGAGCTCGGCCTCGATCAATGCTTTGTGCGATACAACCACGTTTCTGAATTCCTGGTTGATCTTAACAACACGGAATTCCATGGTTTTTCCAACGTAAACGTCGTAGTCACGGATCGGCTTCACATCGATTTGCGAACCTGGAAGGAACGCCTCGATACCAAATACGTCGGCAATGAGACCACCTTTGGTGCGGCACTTGATGTATCCTTTGATAACCTCTTCGGTTTCCAAAGCCGTGTTGACTTTCTCCCAGGCGCGCATGGTGCGGGCTTTTTTATGAGAGAGAACCAACTGACCATCCTTGTCCTCCATGTTCTCAACATAGACTTCGACTTCGTCGCCTACTTTGAGGTCCGGGTTGTATCTGAATTCGTTGGTAGCGATCACACCGTCTGACTTGTAGCCGATGTTGATCACAACTTCTTTCTTAGAAATACTCTCAACCGACCCTTCGATCACTTCGTGCTCGGCGATGGTTTTGAGGTTTTCGTTGTACTGCTCTTCGAGTTTTGTGCGCTCATCATTTGAGTAAACGTTGTCGCGTTTACCGATGGCAGACCAATCGAAGTCAGCATCTGGCTCGACCTTGCTGTAGTCTACTGGCTCAGTACTGTCGTAAGCTTCCGCTTTTGGAGCTTCCTTCTCAGCTTTTGCTTCAGTAGCTTCTTTGGTCTTGGCTTTTGGAGCTTCCTCGGCATCAGCAGTCGCTTCTGTTGCAATGTCAGCACCTTCAGCTTCTACGTCTACGTCTACCTTCTTGGCAGTTGTACGTTTTCTGGTTTTCTTTTCACCTGCCTCTTCGGTCTTTTCAGACTCTTTCTTAGCTGCTGGCTTCTTGGTTGCTTTTGTTTCTTTCACCTCAGCATCCGATGACTCCTCTTTTTTGGAGGTGGTCTTTTTAGCTGTTGTTTTGGTGGATTTGGCAGCGGTAGATTTTGGTGCTGCCTTTTTGGTGGTTTTGGATTCGGCTTTCTTTTCTTCTACAGCCTCTTCCGTTTTTGTTTCCTCAGACATAAAGTTCTGAATTGTATTTCGCTCAAATGCGGAGGAGCGAAAGCTGTTCTAAATCCCCGACTCCGCGATCAGGACTTTTAAGGCCGGCAAAGATACGATTAACCTTTTAGAAAAGGAATACTTGCTACTTACTTTTTACGAGCACGTTTTCAGACTCTTAACTCCTTGGTAGTACACATTTTCAGCTCGATCCGAAATGCTCTTCAAGCAAGGTATTGAAATGCTCGATGGTCGTCTGGTCGTAGAGCTCGCTTGTTTTGAGTTTCATTTTGAACTTATTCAACTCTTTGTCAAAGGCTTCGGAGTCGTCCTGACCGTTCAGGATATCCAGCCGATAAAGGCCGTAGACAAGATTATTTGGATATCGCTTGAGTAAGTAACTATTGTGTTTGAGTGCCTCATTAAGGTTGTTCTCGTACTCGAAATAAATCTTCATGAGGTAGTAATGAGATTCAGAACGAATGAACTCGTTTGAAGAGCTTAAGCCTTTTTCGATCTGCTTTATACCAGTGGCCATATCACCGCTTGGGTAGAAGAGAAGGTAGGGACGCAAAAGAAAGAAGTCTTCGTAAGCTCTTGCCATGAAATAGTTGTAAAGACCGGCGATCATGGTAAGCGACTCGGATTCTCCAGCACGCTTGAGCGACTTTTCCATATATCCTACACACAACCTCAAGTAGCGCAACCCAGCGATATATCGTTCCTTGAGTATCTCGGCCCGCGCCCTGTAGGAATATGCGAAGACCACCATAGACAGCTCATCGTTGGAGATGTCCTTGTTTTTGCTCAGCCGTTGTATAACAGCATCCGTAGCCTTTTTGTAGCGCTCTGTAAATGCCGGGTCATCTTCGTATCCACTTACCATCTTCCACCATACAAAGTTTGAGATGAGTATGTTTTTTTCCGGCGATTCCTCCACCTTGGGCAATAGCTTTTGATCTACCGTATTGAAGTCATAGCCGTAGGTAGCCTCGAATATCGGCCCGTGCCCGTCCAGGGGGGATTGACAGTAGCCAGCGTAGCTCGCTGCCAACATGAGTGAAATAGTAATAAGTCGACGCACGAATTTCTAGAGTGGTATCACCATTACCGATCTGTAGATGGGGGTAAAAGTGAAGCTGCAAATAAACTATTTTTGAGCCAGTTCCGCCGTATGCCCTTCGTTCTGTGGCGGAAACTGATTTCCGGGAATAAGATCGATTTAAATAATTTGAACTGTTAGATGAAATTAAATGAGGTAATTGACTGTGTTAGAGAATTTCACGATTCTTTTGGAATTGAGAATAATCATCAACCAACAGCCCATATAGCCGATGAAACAATCGCATTAAGATTTAACCTCATGCGTGAGGAAAACGAAGAGTATTTGGAGGCTGCAAAAAACAATGACCTAATAGAGGTAGCCGATGCACTTGGAGATATGCTCTACATCCTTTGCGGTACCATCCTCGCTCACGGCATGCAACATAAAATTGAAGAGGTATACAAAGAAATTCAGCGTTCAAACATGTCTAAGTTGGACGCCAATGGTCAACCTATCTATCGTGAAGATGGAAAAGTGTTGAAGAGCGAGCTTTATTTTAAGCCCAACATCAAAGCGATTCTTGAGTCATGAGACTACAGCTTGCATCCATTATCCTTTTGGCGTCTATGAGCTCCAGCGCCCAGCAGTCGCTGAATGTGGCCTTTTTTGGCAATAGCTATACCGCTTCAAACAGCCTTCCAAACCTGGTGGAGGAAATCGCCTTGGCGCAAGGTGATACATTGCATCATTTCGAACATGTTCCAGGTGGATATACCATGGAAGGTCATTGGAATGATCGGAGTGTACTGGTAAACGCCATGAACAACAGCGGCCCGTTTGACTACGTGGTGATTCAGGGTCAGAGCCAACGTCCTTCCTTCTCACCGTCACAGGTCGCCAATGAAGTGCTGCCTTATGCTCAGAATCTGGATAGCCTCATCAAATCCATCGATAGCTGTACACAAACGGCCTTCTTCATGACCTGGGGAAGGGAAAATGGCGATCAGTTGAATTGCCCATTCTATCCGCCCATCTGTACCTATGAAGGCATGCAGGATCGACTGAAGTCGAGTTATAAGTTGATGGCTCGTGACAACGATGCCATAACGGTGCCGGTGGGTGAGTCATGGAGACTGCTTAGAGACAGTGTGCCCGGACTTCAACTCTACACTTCAGATGGCAGCCACCCAAGTTTGAGGGGTTCGTATTTGGCGGCATTTACATTCTATACAAGCCTGTTTAACAAGCCCGTTCTTGACACTCAACTCTACAACACCCAGATTCCACCGCACGAATACCTCTTCATGCAATGGGCAGCCAACAAGGCAGTCTACGATAGCCTTGGGGAATGGGGCATTGATACTACAAGGATTGAAGCAAGCTTTTCCGATAGTATTAGTAGGTGTACCGCATACTTTAGAGTGGATAATCCAGATTCAAGTGCAAGATATGTATGGGCCATTCAGCATGTTCAAGACACCATATATGGTGGTGATACTTTGGTTTATGAATTCACACTTCCAGGTACCTATCGGGTATGGCTTACCGTAACCAAGGGCTGTCAAACCGCAACTTATCATCAGGATGTTGAGCTTGGAGTTCACGATCCATGTAATGTGGGGGTTGCAGATTCAAGGCATAATTATATCAGCTTCAATATAATCGATCGGGAGTTGATTAAACTTAAGCCTCTAAATCGCGTCGAAATATACAATGTGACGGGCCAGCCTGTTTTATTTGATATGGAACCAACCTCTCCCATCGATTTGCGTCATCTACCACAAGGCATCTACTTGGTCACTGTAAGCGCAGGGGATGATGTCCGGACAACTAAAATCTACCTCGGTCAATGAGAAAACTGCTTTCCATCGTTCTATCGATCCTCGCCGTCACGGCCTTTGCTCAGCAGCAGGCATGGCAAGACATGATACATCAACATGGTATAAAACCATACGAGGTAAAGCAAGTCTTTGATGCCCAGATGCAGGGCAAAAAGGGTGTGCCGCATTCGGGATACAAACAATTTGAGCGGTGGTATCACTGGAAAAAACAACAAACAGATGCCGAAGGTCGTGTGTTGACCAATGGTCAGATTCACAAAGTAGCGATAGCATACAATAGCCGTCAGGCGGCAAGGTCGCAATCCGGAAACTGGGAGGAGATCGGCCCAATGACCGAAACGAACATCTCAAGGGGAGTTGGTCGCTTGAGTTGCATAGAATTTCACCCAAGTGATCCGGACGTTGTGTTCATCGGCAGCCCAAGTGGAGGAATCTGGAAGACAGAAGATGGCGGTGAAAACTGGAGAAATCAAGATCAAACACTCACAAACTTTGGAGCTTCTTCGATTGCCTTCGATCCCAATGATCCGTCCATCATGTATGCCGGGACAGGTGACGCGGATGCATCAGACTCTTATGGTGTAGGTGTTTGGAAGAGCACCGACGGAGGAGATACCTGGGTAGCTAGCAACAGTGGTATGGGTGATGTGACTGTCGGTGTAGTAAGAATAAGACCTGACAGTACCAATATCCTCATCGCCGGTACCCGTAACGGACTGTACCGATCAACCGACGCAGGGGATACCTGGACATTTGTTGGGGTAAATACGCGCGACTACCGTGATATTGAATTGCACCCAACTAATCCGATGATCATGTATGCGTCGGACTACAATTATTTCGGCGGTTCTACCATTTACAAATCTGACGATGGCGGAAGGAATTGGACAAAAACCAACTTTTTCCAGCACGGCGTTTTCCCGGATCAACGTTACGAGTTGGAGGTGTGCGACGAGACTCCGGACGTAGTATATGGGCTTGCTCGGGGAAGACTCCTAATGTCATACAATGCAGCGGACACCTTCCACGTGGTGGTCGACAGTGGTGATGTACTGCTCGAATCGCAAGGATGGTACAATGCATGCTTCGAGGTAGATCCAAAGGATCACAACAAGTTGTGGGCTGGTAATGTAAGGCTATATCGTTCACACGATGGCGGAGCCACCTGGCAACGCATCAACGGCTCCCACGCGGACAATCACTACTTGCAGGTCAATCCACATGATGGTAGCCTTTGGGTTGCTGATGATGGAGGGATCCATGTGAGCTATGACGAAGGACAGACCTACGTTGATCTCACGAATATGGGGATCGGTATGATCTATGGCATTAGTCAAAGTCAATACGATCCTGAAGATGTGCTCCAGGGATACCAGGACTGTGGATCCAAGCTCTATCAGGGCAGAGGGTTCTATAGTGTTGCCGGAGCAGATGGTATGTATCCGCTTTTCGACTACAGTGACTCGAATCGATTTTTCACTTCATGGCAGTACGGAAATATCCGCCGACATCTGGATGGATATGGCAATGGATCACAGAGCATGGAGCACCCCGAAGATGATGGCCCCTGGATTACTCCGTATGTATTGGATGCACTCGATTCCACCGTAATGTATACCGGAAGGGAACGTATTTGGAAGTCTACCAACATATATACCGAAAAGGCTAAGGATGTGACTTGGGAGAGCATCAGTACGGGCTGGGCTATTGTGAGCGGAGGTGACTATGAACAGCTCCAGATTTCTCGTACAAACCCGGCCACCATGTACGCCATTCATACCAGGAGTGGGACCGGTAAGCTTATTCGGTGTCAAAACATTTACGACAGTGTCACTGTGTGGGAGGACTTGAGTGCCAATTATCCGTTTGTGAGCTATTCGGCGGACTTTGAATCGCACCCAACGGACAGCAATATACTTTACCTGCTTCATGATCGAAAGATGATCAAGTCAATGGATTTTGGTCAAACGTGGTTTGATGTGGATAGCAACCTTCCACAGGTGCCGATGCACTGTCTTGAGATTGATACGAGCAATGGAGACATGTATTTGGGGTGTGATCTTGGAGTTTACTATCTGCCAGCCGGTGATAGTGTCTGGATTCCTTTCAACAATGGCTTGAGCAAGAATGCCATCGTAACCGATCTCAGGATTTATTATGGTAATGATCCGGCCGAAAGAAGGATAAAGGCAGCGACCTATGGCAGGGGGCTTTGGGAGTCGGACCTTTATTCAACGACAACAACAGAATTTAGCAAGGCGCCACAGGCATTCGTTGAGGTCGTAGATCGCGTTCGACACACCATGACTGCTGCTGTTGACTTCAACATTATGTTCAGACGTAATCTGGAAGTAGCAACTATGAATGACTTCACGGATTCGGATTTAGTCTTGACCAACGCCTCGGTTGTTTCGTTTTCAGGATCCGGGGGTAGATATGAAGTTACCATAGAAGCCGACACCTTTGGTATAATGTCGATTGAGATTCCGCAAGGCGTTGCCACGGCAGCCGATGACATGTTGGCCAATGAGGCTTCGAATAGCATATCGCTTTACTATAGTCCCGCACCATCCCAGATGGGGTACGAAGGTCCTGGAGGAGTGGGAGACATGACCAGCGTTCGAGCATGGTTTAGGAGCGATGAGGGGTTCTTTTCAGACTCAGCGGCGACCAAGGACCCGATAAACGATATGGACACGTTGGTACACTGGTTTGATCGCAGCGGTCACAACCTCGTTGCCACCATGTATACTGATTCCAGCAAACCACATTGGCGGGATGCAGCACATGGAATTGCAGGCCATCCGGCTGTAGAATTCCTTCCTATCAATCATTATCTAAGAGCAGAGGGTATCACCAAGGTCGGTTCTAATCTAACTGCCTTCGTCATTGCTCAGAGCAACAGGCAAACATGGAGTAGTTCGGGTTGGATAGCCAATAGTCGTACTCCAAACGGATTTGTATTTCATGTCAATAATAATGGGACTTCTATGCGCTCAGAGATTGTTACGGGCCGGAGCAATCTTCAATACTTAGCAGCAGAGAGCAATTACGCCGCGGATATCAGAATTCCACACATCTACGGACTCCAATGGAATGAAGCCCAGAAAAAGCACTATTCCATTCTCGACGACAAGAAGCGTCCGGACAACATAAGCACCTTTGTAGAGAGGGATCCGAATGATACTATCTACGTTCGCATGGGACGTGACAATAATGAGAGATGGGGAGATGGAAAGCTGGCTGAGTTTGTCTATTTCAATGAAGACTTATACGAAGCGAAGCGCATCATTGTCTCCAATTATCTTGCAAGTCGCTATACAATTGCTTTACCCTATGAATCCAAGTACGCACATGCCAAGGCGGGATACAACCATGCAGTGAGTGGGATTGGACGACACAATGACCATGATTATCATGCAGATGCCAAAGGAGAGAGCGTGGTGAGGATTTCGGATCCAGATGACATGGAGGACAACGAGTATCTCATGTGGGGAAGCGATCGCGACTCTATGGATCGGTGGGTGGCAGACAATACACCAGCTGATCACTTCTACTCGAGATTAAAACGAACATGGAGAATATCAGAGAGTGGTGGAGACCTCGGAATGGTTAAGATTCGTATCGATACCAACGATATTCCTAGTACCGATGATAAGGTTGGCCTTGCGTTCTCTGACGACGCTGATTTTACAAACGCGTACTATTCGGCAGAGCTGACGGACAACGGGCAAGGATATTTCGAAGCGACTGTCAACCTGAACGACAGGGATTATATGGCAATTGTTTCAGCACCGATCATAGAAGTAGGATCCTATGAAAGGCGCATTGCACTTTCTGCACGCCTGGTTCCCAATCCTAGTAGGGATGCGGTATCGTTGGAAATTGACAATTACAAGGATCAATCGGTTTCATGGACCTTGATTGATGTGCAGGGAAAGTTGATCCACACAAGTGAGCAATGGATGGAAGAAGGGTTCCACAAAAACGAATTGGACGTTTCTCTTTTGAGTCCCGGGACCTATTTGCTTAAGGTGACTTCCCCAGCCACGAGCACTACTCTTCGCTTGATGAAGCAGTAGTTATTGCTTTACTACCTTCCGAATCACCTTTTGGCCATCCAAGGCATTTGCTTCCAAGAAGTAGATACCTGCAGGAATCTGCGAAATGTCTAACCCGGTCTTTTCGTCGAGATTATGCTCGAGCATTAAGACTTTGCCATCAATGGACGAGAGTTTCACTTCTCTGGGTCGCGAGTCAAACTCCAGGTTGAGTATGTCTTCCGCTGGATTGGGATAAGCCTTAAACATAAACCCTTGTGCATGCTCAACCATTGAAACGTTGGTCTTGGATACATTCAAGTGGAAAGACTTTGCAGCCGCTAGAATCAGGGGGCATGCGTTGTCAGAAACGGTGATGGTAAAGTGGTAGTTCCCTTTTACCAAGTTCATTCCGTTGTGGACTATGCGGGTGTGCACACTGTCACCAACTGCCGTAATGGTAGAAAAACCTCCAGGGAACAGGTCATCATAATCAGTAAAAGCACTTAACGAGTCTACGGTGTCCGGATCCATGGCAAATACATCGAAGGCAAAATTTTCACCAGGGTTGATGTCGATTGTAATGGTGTCAACCTGAGTCGCTGATCCGCCATAGTTTGCAATATTGGAAGTAAAGGCAGGCGGGTTGTTAGTGCAGTTTACTACTGTTACCTGAATATCGTAGATCATGGTGCTCTTCACAACCCCGTTTGAATCTAGGTCTGCCACCTCTACCACAAAAACGAAGTTCCCCGAAACCAGGCCTACCACATTCACCAAGCCATTGGTAGAGTCCATTTGAATGCCCGGAATAGGCGAGGTGCAAGTATAGGTTCCGCTAAACATGTTTGCCATGGGGTAGGAACTATATCCGCAGACAAATCTGTATCTGAGTTGATCCCCATCCGCGTCATGCGCTGCAAAACTCAGTGTAGATGGTTTCCCGGCGCAGATCGTCGGAACCTTGAACTCTGCCAATTCAGGTCCATTGTTGTGAGATACATGTTGGCTGTTGAGCTTGGCGGCAACGGATGAGGTTGTACTGGTAAGGTTCACGTTGGTATTTCTGCAGCAAAGTAGGTTGTGGTAGAAATTCCATTCAGCGCATTGCGTAAGTACCACACGTGTCTTATAAATGTGACGTTCATATCCTGGATAGCTGCCCCCTTGACAAGTCGATTGCACCGAAGGACATATCTGTGCCATTTCGAAGGCCCTGTTCTGATTTACATGGTAGGTTTGGCCAAACCTGGTAATGGGGGTAGTGTCCTTATGTACATAAAACTGGATGCTGTCACCGCAAGAACTCACTCCATACATGATGAGTGAGTCAAAGTCGAGGGTGATGCCAGCGCAGTCGGCAATCACATTGAGTTCCAGCTCAATGGTATCGCCACCGATGTGCTTATAAGTAATATTTCCACCAGCGACATGACTGGCTGACAAGGATATGGTTGTGAATAGGGCTGTGATGACCGTTACTAGCCTAAGAAGTTTCATGACCGCGAGTTTTATATTAGACGGCCCCGGCTATAAAAGGTTGCCCTATTTCACTACTCTTTTGTAAACAGCACGGCAGTATACAGGATTGCCGCTTCTGCAGAGCTGTTGATGCTTGTGGCCTTGTATCCTTTTGCCGACATATCGTTGATCAACTTCAACATGGCCTTTTGGTTGGCTATAAGTGAGGCATTGGAGGCCTCCGATCCACCAAATATTTTGAAGTTTTCTACTGGAATGACTTCAGACTCTCCCGTGTCGTAGGTCAGAAGTATTCGGCAATAGTCCTTGTTCTGTGTTTCAATCATTCGAGCCATCGCCGAGTTTTGAGCATGTGCGGCAGAAGAAAGTAAGGTAATGCCTATTAAGAGTCCAAGAGCTTTCATTGAGTTGTGATTTTTGAGATTGGTGATGAAAGTAAGGAGTTTCTTTCATAACTCAACTCTCGACTTCAAGCTTAAACTCGCTGGTCTTGTGGAAATGTAGATCCGGGTAGTTCTCCGCCGCTGTCCTCAACATATAGGAAGATGGGGCCAGGTACACAGGGTTGCCATCCTTGTCTCCGGCCAGGTCGTTGACCTTAATCCTAAGAAAGTCCTGAAGTTGCTTCTCATTGTCCGTCGTGATCCAGCACGCCATGTGATAGGGTAGGGACCGAAATTCACAACTGGCGCCGTATTCGTTTTTCAAGCGATATTGAATAACTTCATATTGGAGCTCACCTACGGTTCCAAGGATTTTCTTGTTACCCGGCTGTTTGGTAAAAAGCTGCGCAACTCCCTCTTCGGTCAACTGATTCAGCCCCTTCTCCAACTGCTTTGCCTTCATAGGATCTTTGTTGATCACCTCCCTGAACAGTTCGGGAGAGAAACTCGGAATGCCTTTAAACATCATTTCTTCTCCCTCGGTGAGCGTATCTCCTATCTTGAAATTGCCGGTATCGTAAAGCCCAATAACATCGCCTGGATAGGCCTCGTCTACTACGTTCTTGGCGCTCGCCATGAAGGTTGCCGGGTTGCTGTATTTGAAGTCTTTGCCCAAACGTACATGGCGGTAGAACTTGTTGCGCTCAAATACGCCGGAGCAAATACGCAAAAAGGCGATTCGGTCCCGGTGACGTGGATCAATGTTGGCGTGTATCTTAAAAACAAACCCGGAGAATGTGTCCTCGAGCGGCTCTACGTCTCTTTTGTCGGTGGTGCGTCCCTTCGGGTTTGGCGCAATTTCAGTGAATGTATCCAGTAGCTCATGGACCCCAAAGCTGTTGAGTGCAGATCCAAAGAAGATCGGGGCTAGCTTACCGCTGCGATAGGCATCGACGTCGAATTCATCGTATACTCCCTCCACCAGCTCTACACTACTTCGCAGCTCTTCAGCGAGCTCCCCTCCAACTTCCTTATCCAGAATTTCATCGTTGAGGTCTTGCAATGAAATAACCTCGTCTACAACGTTCGTTTTGTTTGCCTCAAACAAGTTGAGTGAAGATCGGTGCAGGTTATACACACCTTGAAAGCTTCTTCCGATACCTATAGGCCAGGTGAGGGGTCGCACCTTGATCGAAAGCTTTTCCTCTAATTCATCCAGGAGTTCAAATGCATCGCGCCCTTCAAGATCCATCTTGTTGATGAAGATCATAACCGGAGTATCTCGCATACGACATACCTCCATAAGGGCTTCGGTTTGCGGTTCCACACCTTTGACACAATCGATGACCAATACAACACTATCCACAGCGGTTAATGTTCTATAGGTGTCTTCTGCAAAGTCCTTGTGACCTGGGGTGTCCAGGAGGTTGATCAGCGTCTGGTTGTGTTCGAAAGACATGACTGATGTAGCTACAGAAATACCACGTTGCTTTTCGATTTCCATGAAGTCGGAGGCGGCTGTCTTTGAGATCTTGTTTGATTTGACCGCTCCTGCAGTCTGGATAGCGCCTCCAAAAAGGAGGAATTTTTCAGTAAGCGTTGTCTTACCTGCATCTGGATGGCTGATGATCGCGAAGGTCTTTCGCCTGGCTATTTCCTCGGCAATTTTCATGGGCGGCAAATGTAATCAGGAATGGGTGTCGACATCCTTTGTGAAGCCAGTATTCAGTGAAGTTTGTTGAAATCTAAATTGCAATTATGTTGCAGCCGGTTTTAAAAGCCTATTTTTGCCGCCAAGAACACTGCAGATGTCAAAGGTTATTTTTCCAAAGTTTAATACTTCTGGTAGGGACGAATTCTTTATTACCCTCAACAAAAGGGTCGAACTCTACTTTAAGGAAAACAAATTGTCCAAGAAGGGTGGAGCTAGAATGGCTTTCAAGACCATCGTAGTTCTCGGACTCTATTTCGCTACCCACCTAACCCTTATTCTCGGAGGTTGGCAATCCGTTGCCATGGTTCTGTTCCTGTATGCTTTAGCTGGACTGGCTAAGTCCATTGTTGGATTGGCCGTAATGCACGACGCCAATCACGGATCACTTAGCAAGAATAAGAAGATTAACAACTTTGTATCCTATACATTGAACATGATTGGTGGTCACAACACCAATTGGAAGATTCAGCACAATTACCTTCATCACAGCTTCACCAATATTCATGGCGTTGACGAGGACATCCAAACTGCGGCTATGCTGCGTTTTTCTCCGAATGAGAAGAGAAGGTGGATCCACCGTTTCCAGTTTCTTTATGCTTGGTTCTTCTACGGATTGATGACGCTGCATTGGGTTGTTTCAAAGGACATTATTCAGATCATTCGCTACAATAAGAAAGGATTGCTGAAAGCGCAGAGAACAAATCTCACAAGGGAGTTGGTCATCATTGTGGTCTCCAAGATTCTCTATATCGGCTACACGGTTGTGCTTCCATTCATGATGTTGGATGTGTCTTTCTGGACTATCCTCGGTGGATGGTTGCTGATGCACTTCATCGCCGGACTTGTACTGGCCCTGATCTTCCAACCTGCGCATGTTGTGCCGGATACCGAATTCCCCAAGATGGATGAAACCGGTTCCGTTGAGAACAAATGGGCGGTACATCAATTAAAGACAACCATGGACTTCGCGAAGAGCAGCAGACTCTTTTCGTGGTTTGTGGGGGGGCTTAATTTCCAGGTTGAGCATCACCTCTTTCCCCACATTTGCCATGTGCACTACAAGAAACTTTCGAAGATCGTAGAGTCCACCTGCGCAGAGTTTAAAATTCCTTATTACTCGGAGCCAACGTTTGTTGGTGCATTGTGGGAACACGCCAAGCTTCTTCACCGCTTTGGTCGCAGGTAGACACACTGCATAATTAGTTTTTGAACCGCTGTTCTTATTGAGTATTTTCGGGGCTGATTCGTAAACGACGGCTTCATGATTCGCTCATTTTTCCTTTATGCTATTGCTGCCCTGTGCACAATTCCTTCTATCGCTCAGGACACGGTTACAGTCCAGTGCTTTGACTTTAATGATATCACCAAGAGGAGGGGGGTATATGCCTTTCCCGATGGTTCTGAAGATTACCGAAAGGTGATCATGGAATACACACTAAAATGTGACAGTCGTACCACGCAGGACAATTTCGATTGTGGTGAATGGGACTACCTCACCTACAATTATGTCTACGACCACCGCGGCATCTACGACAGTACCTATCAGTCGGGCCCAAACTTCAGAATTGGCAGTAGCACACCAAGCGAATTCAACTATACCAATACCTCTGTCTTCGATGTGCGCCAGGATAAGCAGTACAAGGTGACACGTCTTTCGACCATTGGTCTCACTACAGGCACGGTTGGTTCAGGCGTAAGCAATTCCTTGCAGGTCCTTGACCTTACCCGCAAGAGTGGTAGATCTCAATATGTCTACGGCGCCAGCGATTTGACAGGAAGTGGACTATCGGGAGGTGACATCACCGGCATCGGTCTCGATGTAACCTCCCTCACCGGTGCAGTGGTCGACAATTTTGAGGTTTTGATGGGGCATACAAGCAGGGATACGATCGACGATGGTGTTTTAGTTACAGGACTTACAAGTGTCTATCGATACAGCACTTCCTTTTCACCAGGGGCAAATTCACTTCAATTTCCGACAGCATTTACCTGGAATGGCACGGATAACCTTGTTGTGGAATTTCGATTTGACAACAAGGCCGAATCAAGTAGCGGGTTGGAAATCGCTGGGGATTACATCAGCCATGATGTAGGTTCCTTTCAGCAGGCCTCAGAATATGTTCTTGAGTTTAACGGCAACCAACAAGAAATCAATATAGGAGCGATTGCTGAAATCCAAGGCAGCGGAGCCAAAACAATTGAAGCATGGGCTTATACCGAGTCTTTTAACAATGCTGGTATCTGGCAAGCGGGACGTCGCGGGGCCACCGGACAAGATTATTCACTGAGAACTACGACTACCAGCGAGCGTTGGAGGGTGCAGCATTGGGGTACGCCAGACTACGACGTCACACTGCCGGGTTCAGGTGGGGCCTGGAGGCATTATGCAGTTACCTACGATGGTTCGAAGTCCAGACTATATGTGGATGGAGTGGAAGTGGCTTCTGAAAACGCCGGTCTCAACACGGGTTCCCTGGCCGTACAAATCGGCCGCTGGCAGGGAAATTTCTTCAGAGGAAAGATCGACGCCATACGTATTTGGGACGTCGCACTACCGGCAAACTACATCATCGGATACATGGGCCAGGTGATACAACCTTCGCATCCATTGTTCAGCAATCTCGTAGCAGCCTATAACTTCAATGAAGGAACAGGTAGCACGGTTACCGACTATTCCGGCAAGAATCGAGGCTCAAGTGCTACTTCCAACTATCCCTGGTGGCAGCGAATCTACAGCGGGGATTTTTTCAAGCCCTACCAGGTTTCCAATCTCAGGCCCCAGATCATCTTTGAGCAAGGGACTTATACTTCTCAGCTTGATTCTGTAATGTATTACGATACGATATATCGAGCCCCTGTTAGTATTATAAAATTTGACAATCCTTCTAACGGAACCCAGATCGCCGACAACGCTTCCAATCACCCTACCATACCAACCGACACTGTCATTGCATGGGAGGCGGACCTGTACAGGTATATTTATGATCACAAGACCGGAGCAAAGGTTGATTCTGTATTCGTCAATCGGGATGTGCAGTTGACTGCTGAAACCAAGGAGTGGTATAGTCCCATGGCAAGATTTGAAATAGGTCGATTTATCACCCCATATGGAATTGGACTTGACCTTGGTCCGGATGGATTTACCTGGTGGTACGACGTGACGGATTACCTGCCTCTGCTTGTGGATTCAGTAGATTTATCGGCGGGAAACCAACAGGAGTTGATAGACCTCAAATTCCACTTCATAAAAGGTAGCCCTATTAGAGAAGTGAAAGGGATCAATCGGGTCTGGGGTCCAAGTAATTCCTATTCTTATCGAAATCTGGACAACGACGTCAGCCTGCCTGAAAAGACCATCGACCTAATTGACGGAACCTCTTCGTGGAAGATGAGAACTCGCTTTACCGGTCATGGACACAATAGCGATAATGGGCAATACCCTCACTGCTGCGAATGGAAAGACAACGAACACTACCTGTATGTCAATGGAAACATCACCCATAGTTGGCATATCTGGCAAACACATGATTGTGCACTCAATCCGGTTTATCCTCAGGGCGGAACGTGGCCTGGTGCACGAGAGGGGTGGTGTCCAGGGGATGTAGTCAAGGACTTTGATTTTGAGATTGCCGACTTCATCTCTGGTAATACGGTTGCCTTGGATTATGACATTACCCCTGTACCCAGCAACAATCAGGGAATGGGTAGCGGAAACTATCGCGTTGCGATGCAGCTTTTCCAATACGGTGATTATACCTACGAACGCGATGTAGAGATCTATGAATTGATCAGTCCATCTCCGAAAGCATACAATGCTAGAAAAAGCCTGGTTTGTCAGGATCCGGTTATCGTAATCCGAAATAATGGTTCGCAAACACTCACCCAATTGAATATTTACTACAGTGTAAGTGGCGGAGTGGAGTGGACATATCCATGGGCCGGAACCCTCAAGCCAATGGAAATGGTGGAGGTGAGTCTACCGGTGACAGGCCAGGGATTCTGGACTGGAGACGGCAGTAACATGTTTAAAGTAGAAGTGGCGGTGCTTGGAGAGGATCAATATCCGGACGACAATGTAGTAGAAGTGCCCATTGAGTTGCCACAGACTTATGCTGCAAAAATGGTTCTGGATGTTCGATCCAATAGTGCTCCAAATGAGAATGCTTATGAGGTCAGAACAGTGGGTGGAGGAATTGTTGTTTCTAATAGTTCCCTGAGTGCCAACACTACCTATAGAGACACCCTCGACGCATCCGGTTGTTATGTTTTTGAAATGACCGACAGCCAGGACGACGGCCTTTCATACTGGGCGAGACCGGGCCAGGGATCCGGATCTGTGAGGATATTCGAACTCAATGCGAGTGATGTTATCGTAGGACTCAAGGCCTTTGAGCCTGAATTCGGACATCGACTTCGTTATGATTTCTCCATTGGAACTGAGGTAGGAAGCTTTCCTGCAAGTGACACGGGAGCGGGCCCGGGAACTTCACCATGGCTTGGAATAAATGAACAGGGAGGGCTAGTTGCTGTATCGGTATTCCCGAACCCGGCTGATGACAACTTCGAGCTTGAAATGATCGGTCTGTCGGGAGAGGTTCTGGTTGAGATGGTGGACATCTCGGGTAAGGTTGTATTATCAAAAACGCTTAGACCGCAGTCTTACCATGCTGAAATGATGGATGTAAATGAGTTGAGTTCGGGTCTGTACTTTGTAAAAGTCTCTTCGGCTGGCCAATCCATCACAAGGAAGATTACCCTGCGGTAGGTTCAGTCGGAATAGCCTGAGCAGAAGGAGTTCCAAATTCCTTTTCGAACTCTTTCCATTGAGCTGGACAGTATTTCTGGATCTTATCCCTAAATTCGGCACGCTCTTCATCATTCATGGAGTCCCACTTGGCTTTCATCTTGTGTTTCCAGTGACCTCCACTTTTCCAATGGCCACGACCGCCACCGTGCTTGTGGAATCCTCCGAATAGGATTTTCGATAGCAAGAGCAGCCCCGCCGCCTTCCAGAAGGTCAGTTCGCCAAAGCCAAAGAGGTCGGGAAGAATCCAATTCCATAACCACATAACCACGTAGGTCATGAGGACAAAGAATAAGATCATCATTACTCCATATTTCAATCCTTTGGCAATCCAATATCCTTTCATCGGTAGTGTGTTAAGGTTATGATTCGGTAATTTCTCGGTAGACCACCCCAAGCCTTTCTCTTAAGTGCAGGACGGCATACCTCTTTCGCGAGAGCCACGTATTGACTGTCTCTCCGGACATTTCAGACATCTCTTTAAAGCTCATTCCTTCGAGTTCGTGCCATACAAAGGCCTGCCGTTGTTCTTCGGGCAGTTCTTCCAGGGCTTCGTCCATGATCTCCATCGCAAGTTCTCTGATATACTCTCCTTCCGGACCATCTTCCTTTGTTGGAAGTAGGTCGATAAAGCTTGGTGACTCGTCATCGTCGTCCCTTCTAACTTCAAGCTTAGAGAAGTTCACCGGCTTTTTCTTCCTGAATAGGTCTGCTATTTTATTCCGCGCAACCGTAAATAGCCAGGAAGAGACCTTTTCTATGGGTTGCATCAACCGATACGATTGGATAAATTGATAGAAGACATCCTGCAATACGTCTTCGGCGTCCTCATCTTGTGGGATTCGGGCCCTAATAAAATTGAGCAGCTTTCCCCGCTCGTTTCTCAGGACGCGTTCTATGTCTTTGTTTTGTTCGGGCAAGTATGCAACCTTTACGTCTGCCATGATTTGAAAGACGAATCTTCAAAGGTTATATTTTACTTCATCATGAAAAGAGGATGAGCGGTTCAAATCGAGTTTGAAACTGTCTCGGAAGCAACATCGCGGCGATTTGTCGAATGCTATTTTTGATGTGATGAAGAAGCTTATTTTGTACGGTCTGACCTTATTCCTGGTCTGTTGCACAGAAGAAAAGCCGGAACCACCTAACATTGGGAGGAGCATTGCAAAGCATTTTCCTGGCGGAATCGAAGACAAGCGCATCGATTTCAAATTCAGAGACCGTTACTATTCGGCGCAGTATCAAGGAGGAATGTATTGTTTTACGAGATTTTATAAAGCCGATGATGGAACGATATTAGACACACTGGACAATGAAGGATTTCGCCGCTACCTCAACGATACCCTGTTGGCCCAGACACAGGAGGGCAAGGAGAAATATGCCGAAGGCCTAAACGGAGTGATCTATTTTGCCTTTTTACCTCATCGTCTTCAGGACCCGGCTGCGAAGTCTTTGTATAAAGGTATGGTTGAAATAGAGGGAAAAGAATATTCCAGTTTCGAAGTCTCTTTCAACCAGGAAGGCGGAGGGTCGGATTTCACTGAT
Source organism: Salibacteraceae bacterium (assembly GCA_965267285.1). GTDB lineage: Bacteria > Bacteroidota > Bacteroidia > Flavobacteriales_G > Salibacteraceae > UBA4419. The sequence continues at coordinate 1,290,597 of OZ253948.1, forward strand.
CAATTCCGATATTGGATACACTGTGAAGACTCAACACTGGATTACTTTGCCTACAAGTACTTCCGTGACGGTGGGGGAATCCGTTTCCGGAAATACGACAATCGTCGATGGGTAAAGGGTTTATTGCTTCAGGATTACTTAAATTACAAACCCAGATTTGACGACATATCACTCGATTCTCTGCCCAACTTGTATATGCGAGGTGCGTTAGAGCAGGTCTCCGAAATAAGGATGGAGCAACTGAAAGTTTCTACAATCGATTAGAATTAGCCAGAAATTCTACCTTAGTAGGGTCTAAAACTGCTTGTTATGAATTCAAAATTTTCATTGCTTGTGGCGGCGGGTGCTGTCGTCACGCTATCTTCTTGCTCCGAAGATTTTAAAGTGGAGCGCTCAACAACCATCGACGCCCCTATAGAGGTGGTGTTCAAAAACGTACAGTATTTCGAAAATCAAAACGCATGGTCTCCTTGGTTGGAAATGGACCCTGAGGCCAAGGTCACAATGACCGGTGAGGACGGAACAGTTGGAGCCATTTCTGCCTGGGACGGTGAGGAAGTTGGAGTCGGAGAACAGGAACTCAAGGAAATTGTTCCAAATGAACGGGTCACAACCGAATTGCGATTCTCAGAACCATGGGAAGCGACAAATAAAGCGCAGTTTCTTGTGTCACAAGGTGATGACGGTGTTTCAGTTACTTGGACACTGGAAGGAACCACTGGGTTTCCGATGAGCCTTTTTATGAATATGGATGAGATGGTGGGCTCCGACTATGAGAAGGGGTTGGCGAATTTGAAGGCCTTGTGTGAAGACGCTGCTGCTGCATCCGATATGTCTGCCGTAGTAGATGGATTTACCATTGAAACTTCAATGTGGGAGGCTAAGTACTATGTTACAAAACGGGATACCGTCAGGTGGGCAGATATGGGCTCATTTTTTATGGATGGGTATGGTGAGTTGTATAAAGGACTTGGTGAAGCAGGCGTTGAGCCAGCGGGGCCGGCTTCAGCGATGTACTGGACATGGGATACTGTAAATCAGCAAACATATATGGCATGTGCAGTGCCTATTTCATCTGGTTCAAGCGTTGGAGAAATGGAGTTGGAAACTGCAGCATTTGACAAAGCACTCATGATCGTGAATAAGGGAAGCTATGAAACCTCAGAAGCTGCCCACATGGCTATGGGGAAATACATGATGGACAAAGGTGTGGAACTGGCTGGACCGGTAATGGAAGAATACGTGGTTGGCCCCAATGACGACCCCGATACAAACAATTGGGTCACAAACATTGTGTATCCCGTAAAGTAATCATAGTTAAAATCATTCTTGGGAAGGGAATCCAAATTTGGATTCCCTTTCTTTTTTTGCCTTAACTTGTAAAAAAGCACTTAGATGATTCTTCACATGGTTCCCATTCGGGAGAGCATGAAGTCAAATATTCGCTTCCAATGGTGGATCCTCTTCGGCGGAGTGACACTGCTGGGCATCAAGTTTTCGGCGTACTTCCTTACGAATTCCAATGCAATCCTTTCTGATGCACTCGAGAGTATTGTTAATGTATCTGCCGCCGCATTTGCGCTCTTTAGCCTTACCTATTCGGCCAGGCCAAAGGATGAAAACCATCCATACGGGCATGGTAAGATTGAGTTCCTGTCGTCGGGGGTAGAGGGATTTCTCGTACTGATTGCCGGATTTTCCATTGTGTGGAAGGGGATTTACAATCTCTTTTATCCAATTGAGGTTACAAACCTGGACCTCGGAATTTATATCACAGCTTTTGCCGGCTTGGTGAATTATGTCATGGGACACCTCATGGCGCGGCGCGGCAAAAAACTTGGCTCGCTCTTGTTGGAGGCAGGTGGAAAACATCTCAAAACAGATGCATATACTACGGTAGCCCTCATTTTGGGGTTAGGGGCGATGCATCTGTTTGGTTGGATTTGGTTGGATAGTACAATTGCAGCCATTTTCGGAATCTACATCATGATTGAAGGATATAAGATTGTTAGGAGGTCGCTTGCCGGCATCATGGATGAGGCGGACTTTGAGCTTATTGACAAACTCGCCAAATATCTCGAGGGATCCCGCAAGGACAAATGGATTGACATGCACAACCTGCGTGTGATAAAGTATGGTTCTACACTGCATATTGATGCCCATCTCACATTGCCCTGGTATATGACGGTTGAACAAGGGCATTTTGAATTGGATGAATTGGAAAAAACCATTGAGGGAAAGTTTGGCGATAGGGTAGAGCTGTTTATCCACGTTGATCCATGCATACCTCACTGTTGTAAACTATGCCAACTCAAGTGCCAGGAAAGACAACACGAGTTTCAGACGCGTATCCCGTGGACATCGGAAAACCTTCTCTCTCCCGTTAAGCATAAGGTAGAAGGGGAGACAGAGAGCCCTGAGGATGATTAGCGTATAATTCCGTATTGAGATATTTCACCGGCGGTCATGTAATGCATATTGTCAGACGACGCGGCATTGATGGTGAAATAGTAGAAGTCTTCTGCCAATTCCTGTGAGAAGCCAACGGAAACATAATAATCGATGTACTTCTGGTGCTCTTGATGACCAACTGGAAAGTCGGTTGCCTCCTGACCGCCTCCCTCCCAGGAATGAACCCCGATTCGTGTGTCCGTGCCCACCGTTCTCTTTACTCCTGCCAGGAAAAAGTCCGTGCCTCCTGAGGCTACCTCTCCGCCGTCCTTGATATGTGTGGATATTCCACGTGCGTAAACCAAGGCAGACACTTCGAGATTCACATCGTCATTTCCAGATCCCGGACATTCTATGATTTCTATTCTGCCAATTTCCGGATACTCCGAAATCATGGCCTCAAAATCATTTAGGGTCTGATTACCTATTTCGCCTTCCATCTCCACCGTTACTTTGTTTTCCAGCACCGTGAAGATTCCAAATTGGCGGTCACCGTCCTTCTTGCAACTGCAAAGTAGCGGCAACAGTGTCACAAGCCCCAACAATGAATTCCGCTTTCTCATTTCTTTTTGTTTAAAGGTTTTACTCGTAACGATAACCGGATACCTCGTCTACGTCGGTATCGAGACCCAAGGTAAGTACTATTCTGTTGACATAGTTGAAGTAGGCAACCACCAAGGTTGCATCCAGGATTGATCGATCGTCGAATCCGATCGACCGAAGTGACTCCACAGCCTCCGGATCTTTGCTCGGTGTTTTTGTATTGGACTCTGCAAATACGCAGAGTGCAACATCCATTTCATTTAAGTCAGCATTGCGATAATCCGCCTTGAAGCGATTCAATTGATTTTCATCCTTCCAAAAATGATCAAGTGCTTCGGCGTGATGTGCGACGCAATAGTCGCAATTGTTTGCCTTCGAAACCACAGTTCCAATCATTTCGCGCTGATACCTTTTTAACGGACTTTTACCAAACATTATTTCGAGATACAAATCCATATGCGGCCCAATGGTGGGAGGGTTGAGACTCTGGATTTTGTGGACTTCGGCCAATTTTCCTCTTGTCTTGATCAAATGATCGTAGATTGCCCGGAGTTCACCCGCGCTATTGTCATAATCTACTACCTCTATATATGGCATGCCATAATTTTCGGGGCAAGGTAATGAGATTCGCCAAGCCTTAATGTTTGCTTTTTTTCAATTAATGGATTCCTTGACTATCTTGGTCATATAATTTTAAGTATGAAACTGCGCTCTATCTTACCTCTGGCCCTGATCCTTATTTTTTCCTTTTCAGCTTGCGGACAAAAGGACAAGTCTAAAAGACCGAGTCCGCCCAAAGTTGCAGAAGGGATGATCGGATCTGCCAACGTTAAAGTGGACTACAGCAGTCCATCCGTCAAGGACAGAACGGTGTGGGGCGAATTGGTGAAGTACAACAAGGTGTGGCGGACAGGTGCCAACGAATCTACTTGGATTGAAACAGACAAGGACTTGATGGTTGAGGGCAAAAAACTCCCAGCCGGTAAGTATGGCTTGTTTACCATACCAGGCGAAAAGGAGTGGGTTGTTATCTTCAACAATGTCTGGGACAAATGGGGAGCTTACTCTTATAAGGAATCAGAAGATGTGCTAAGGATCACAGTGATACCAGGCACAACCAAGCACACTGAGATGATGACTTTTGAGGTAGTACCCGATGGCATTATCCTTAGTTGGGAAAAACTGATGTTGAAAGTAAATATGAACTAATACAAACTGATATTATGAACGCAAACGAAGCTATTGATGCACTAAAGGAAGGAAACGGACGATTTGTCTCTGGTCAAAGTATACACCCTAGACAAGACTCCGGCAGGTTACAAGACAGTACAAATGGACAATCGCCATTTGCGATTATCCTGAGTTGTGCTGATTCGCGCGTGATGCCCGAAGCCGCTTTCGACCAGGGCGTAGGTGACCTGTTTGTTTGCAGAGTCGCCGGTAATGTTGCCAACACTTCAACTATCGCGAGTATAGAGTACGCCGTTGCCCACCTCGGAACCAAGCTGATTGTTGTGATGGGACATGAAAGTTGCGGTGCGGTCACAGCGGCAGCTGGTGGAGGAGACAATGGTTATAACCTAAACCACCTTTTGGCTCATATCGCTCCTGCGGTGGCGGGAAGTGAAAGTGACGCGATCAACGATATCGTTAAAGTCAATGCCCAGCAAAATGCTGAAGAATTGGTCAACAGATCAACTATAATTCAAACGGCCGTAGAGGGTGGTGAGCTCAAAATTGTGTCGGCCTATTACAATTTAGGCAGTGGTGCGGTCGATTTTCTCGATTAATCCTCGCGGCTAATTCCAATTTCTCAAAAAAGCTGTTGTCAAATACGTTTTGAACAAGTAGTTGATATCGACTCTGTAGAGACTTAAGACGCCATTAATTATTGGTTTAGATGTTTTCAACATTTGTTCATAACGCCTGTTCATACAGAGTTCAAAACATTGGGTACAAAAAACTTGCAGGATTGGAAGTCCATAATACATTTGGATCAGTAAGTTCTTTTTAAGAATCGTTCTTTGAACTACGTCCGGTTGAAGTTTGCAACCAACAAATTCCGAAAGACCATCAACGGCTCCCGTGCTGTTGAAGGTTGAAAAGGCTTGCCTCGAAAGGATATGTTGGGGTAGGGAAATTCCGAAAGGAGCTTTCTGAGAACAACACCTAAGGATTTACCGAAACGAATGTCCTCTTCGGAAGACAGGAGATGAAGTTTAACTAATGACGATGGTTGCCGTCCTGCTTCGGCAGGATAGATTCCATTTCACCTTCGGGTGGGTTGAGTATCAAATCTTCGTGAACGGTGGCGATCTGAAAGGACGGAAAGCAAATCAGTCTTCGGACAGGCTTGCTTGGTTCGTTAGAATTTACTTTCTATCAAAGACTTTCAGTTTTTGATTGAAAAAGAAAAGGGAGACTTTCGGGTCTCCCTTTTTGATTTTATGCCCTTTGCATTTACCTCCAACCAATTCTTTTAAGCCGTTTCTTGTGTTGTGTGCCACTTGGAAGGTTGTGCTGGATTGACTTGACCAATTCCTCTACAAGCCGCTTTCTGGGAAAGGTTGACCTGTATACAAGGCATATTTCTCTTGAAGGGATGGGTTCCTTAAACTGTCGGACGAACGGCTTGTCTTGTTCGACAACTGATAATTCGGGAACAATGGTCTCCCCAATGCCTTTCCGAACAAAGTGTTTGATCGTTTCAATAGAACCACTGGCGTAGTTTACACCGTCGATTACTTCTCGCTGGGGAGACCGGCAAATGCTCAGGACCTGGTTTCGAAAGCAATGACCATCCGAAAGCACCCAAAGCTCTTTGTCGTTGAGCGACTTTGGGTCAACCCCTCCGGCTTTGGCTACCGATGAATAGAAAACGAATCGTTCACCATAAAGAGGTATCTCTTCAACATTTCTTTCGTCTATAGGACCAGCGAGGATTCCGAGATCCAGTTGTTCTTTTTTGATCATGTCGATCAGGGCTTCCGATTGCAATTCACTAACATTGAGATGAACCTGCCGAAAGTCCTGTTTAAAATGCCTGAGAAACAAGGGCAATAGGGCTGGAGCTACCGTAGGTATGATGCCCAGCTTAAACTCACCCTCCAGGCTATCCACTGTGGTTTTGGCGTAATTCTTAAGCGACTTATAGTCCGCGTAAAGTGTTTGAGCACGCTCGATGAAATCCACTCCGCGATCGGTCGGCACAACAGGCGATTTACTTCGATCAAACAGTTCGAAGTCCAGCTCGGTCTCTAGCTTTTTGAGCTGCATGGTAAGGGTGGGTTGTGTTACAAGGCAGGCCTCAGCAGCCTTCACAAAGTTTCGGTGTTTGTTGAGTGCAAGGACATATTGAATTTGTTGAATGGTCATATAAATCGAATTGATATCAAGATAAATATAATCAATTTGAATTATACTTTAAGATAAGCGACTTTTGAGTTGAACTTAGAAACAAAGCACCATGAGATCAAACATTTATATGGAACACGCGAACATAAGCGTGAAGAACTTAGAAGCATCATTGAAATTTTTCAAAACGGCCTTCCCAAACTTCACCGTGAGAGGGCAGGGAGAGTTCAACGATAGGAAATGGGTTCATTTCGGCGATCAGGACTACTACCTGGCATTGACCGAGCGCCCCAACGGCCGCAACAACAGCAAGGACTATGAACGACTTGGAATCAATCACATTGGATTTGTGGTGGATGATGTCAATTCACTCGCTGAAAGACTACAGCAGAATGGATATGAAAGAAGCTATCCGAAACAGGAGCAGCGATTTAGAATTCGTGACTATTTTCTTGATGCGGACGGAAACGAATTCGAATTCGTAGAATACCTCTCCAATAGAGACGAAGAGAGAAACGATTACTCAGAATAATTCCTTGAGGGAGTTTCAAGTGGTGCGCTGGTATACCCAGACGCGCCACGGGAAGCTTCTTTTCTCAATTATACGCTCAAATCCACTTTGAACTATCAGATCGTGAACCGCTTGATTCGAATGGATATACGGTCTGAACTTACTTCCCCTTAAACGCAGAAAGAAAGCCCCTATATCGCTGAACAATTGAGCAATGACCGAACTCATTGGCAAGCTCAGCGCGATTAACCTCCGGGAATGCGAGGTTGCTTTTCCGAGAAGCGCGTGAAAGTCGGGGTAGCAACAAACAACCTTATCCAATGCGACAATGTCGAACGATTTTTCCTCTTCGAAATCATCAACGAAATCACCAAAGCGCTCGGTCCGTTTTTCGGTGAACCCAAATTGTCCTGCCAACATCGCGGCACCGCTAAGATAGGCCCGGGAAGAATCGACATGATGGACATTCTTTCCCCCTTTCTTTAGAAATTCCCACTGAAGTACTCCAATTCCGCCTCCTACGTCCAGCATCGATTCTGAATCTCGTTGAATATCCTTAATACTATCCACCAACTTTTTCGTAGCACCCCAAGGCCCTTTCTTAAGGTATTTAGTCTTTTGTTTGTTCGATGTTTTCAGATCAAACAGTTCATCGGCACCTAAACAGTGTTCGCAGAGTTCCACCTTCCGAAATTAGGGAACTTCGCTGTCTTACCAATCCTTTTACTGTAATGCTGCGTCTATCTATCAAATCTCCCATTTATGAAACCACTTTACCGTAACCTTTTATTCTTTTCAGCGCTATTTTTTGTAGCACACATCAGTATCCAGCGATCCTCGAATCCGCCCATTGATAGGACCAATCGAACCTCTGGATCCAACTGTACTAACTGCCATTCGGGAAGCCTAAACCCAGCAGGAGGGTCCATTACTTTAACACCTCCATCATCATATTACCCGGGTGCTTCCTATACCGTCAGCCTATCATTAACCGGGGGATCACGCTATGGCTTTGAAATGACAAGCGTTGAGACTTCCAGTATAAATACCGGGGCCGGTACTTTTTCTACCGGGACTAATATTGGACAAGCAACTTCCGGAGGTAGGAGTTATTCATATCATACAACAGCCAACTCAACAAGTTCTTGGAACGTGACCTGGACAGCGCCAAGTACGAATGTCGGATCCGTCACTTTCTACGCTGCGGGTTTGTCAGCCAACAACAATTTCGGCACTTCAGGTGACAAGTGCTATGCAACCACAGGTACGACTACCGCATTAGATACTGTTTCTTATGTATTGTCCACAACCGCACCAACATGTGCTGGAGATAGCGATGGGGTAGCCATCATCGATTCCATTTCAGGTGGTACCGGCGGACCATATTCCGTTTCCTGGGGGGCAGGGATCAGCAGTTCGGGAGATACTGCCACAGGCCTTGCCTCAGGGAACTACACCGTAACCATCTCTGATGGCTCTGGCAACTCGGAATCCAGAACTTTTAGCATAGCGACTGGAAACAGTCCGGTTCTTGCAACCGGGTCTTCCACCACAATTTGTGCTGACAGTACAGGTTCGGCGTGGACCGGGGTTAGTGCGGGCACCTTGCCCTATACCTTTAATTGGTCATCGGGCGGTACCACAGATACCATTGGCAATTTGCTTGAGGGAAGCTATTATGTGACTGTCACCGATGCAAACTCATGTGTCGTTAGCGATTCTGCTACGGTCGGTCGTAGTGGATCCAACATCATTGTTTCGATTTCTACAACGGACGAATATTGTGGCAATCAAAATGGAACAGCAACAGCCGATTCCGTGAGTGGGGCAATTGGTAATGTCTCCTATGTATGGCAAACGGGAAGCACGACGTCATCTGATATGAACATCAGGGCTGGAAACTATCTCGTTACAGTCACAGATACACTGGGCTGTACCGAGGTGACACCTTATACCGTTGGAGGTTCGACAACCAACCTTGCCGCCAGCTTAACTACCGGGCCGGATAATTGCCAGGCAGGTGTGGGCTATGCCGCAGTATCGGGACTCACCGGTGGCTTGGGTGCGATTCAATATTCTTGGAGTACCGGGTCCACGGCAGATTCCATCGGCGGATTACTTGCCGGGCCGGTTTCTGTTACGATTACCGACTCCGTTGGGTGCTCAGTTGTACTGACTGATACGGTTATCGATTCGCAGAGTCCTACACTCACATTCGATGTGACCGATTTGAGATGCTTTGGAGACAGTAGTGGACAATTCATCGCACAGGTTAGAGGAGGCCAGGGGCCTTACTCGCTTGATTGGCCCGGTGGGACGACTTCCGATACTGTTTTCAGCAATCTGCCCGCGGGTAATTATAGCGTTACGGCGACAGACTCCAATGGCTGCGTTGTGACACAAACAGCGACCATCGCCCAACCGGATGAGCTCGTTTCCGATAGCATCGTGTCGACTTCATCGGGAACCATAACATGTGTGGGTACGGCGGAGATCTTCCCTAGCGGGGGAACAGGAGCTTACCTCTATGAATGGGATGACAGCTTGAGCACCAATACAGCCCTTCTTAGCAATGTATGCCCGGGAGTATACACGGTGACCGTTACCGACGACAATCTTTGTGAATTGGTGGACAGTGTTGAGGTTGAATTTGTAATTCCTACTGGAATCGAAATTCCAGCTACTCCTGCAATTACCTTGAGCCAGTTTGGCAACACATTGGAAATAGAATCGGGAGAAATTCTGGACATTTCCATTGTAAATCAGCTTGGACAAGAGGTAATGAAAGTGAAGAGGACATCCTCAACTGAAATCGATCTGAGCGCATTACCATTCGGAATCTACTGGGTAGGCGCCACTTCGGCCACTTCGAGTAGCTCCTTGCGTTTCTACAAGCATTAAGTGTCCGAATTGTATGGCAGTGTTCGCTAAAAGAGCGCTGCCTTTGCAGCGGTTGAAAGGGCGAGGAGTCCTTTTTACATTATTCGAAAACGTGTGCGATATTAAAGCATGAGGCACGCTGATATGCATTAAGCGTTTGACTTTTAGGAATTTACTTGGTAACTTTCGAGTTCTAGCTCTAAAAGTATACGAATGGAATGCCCCGTATGCGCCCATGCACCACTGGATGCAGGCGCGGAAACCTGTCCAAACTGTAATTCCGACCTCACTACATTTCACCTACTCGGCAAAGTCCGGCGACAGCGAAATTCACTGAGAAATTGGAGAATGGCCTTGATTGCGATCATTCTCATATTCTTCATGTCCTTTGCCATGTCGATCATTAGTCACGACAATGCCAAGGATGCCCATGCTGCTGCCGTAGAAGAAAATAGCAACCTGGCCGAATCAAGCAGTTCGAAAATCACCGATCTCAACAAAGCTCTGGTCTTAAAAGACTCGCTCATCGCAGACCTTCAATTACAAATAGAAGAGTTTAAGTCGAGCACTGTAGACATCGAGGTCTTTATGGATGATGATGGTGACACGCATACCGTGCACATTGTGAAACCCGGAGAAACATTGTGGGAGATATCGGAGAAGTATCATGGCCACGGCTGGGCTCATAATGATATCGCTGATCACAATGAAGTAATTGACCCACATGTGATCAACGTTGGAGACACCGTAATTGTAACCCACAAAAAATAATTGTCATGGCAAACAAGGATTGGATCAATCAGATAGAAAAGAGAGTACACGCTGGCCTCAAGGACAATTATGCACTAAGGGGTGAAGTCGAAACAAAGAACAATCAGATTCAGCAGCTTCAGAAAAATGTTGCCGATCTGAACTCCAATGTCAGCAACCTGGAGAGTAAGCTCAAGGATGAAGAGGCGAAGAGTGCAGAACTCGACGGTCAATTAAGCACCCTGAAGGGAGATCTGGATTCGGCAAAGGCAACCATCGCAAGTCTTGAGAAGAAACTCAACGCTGAAGAAAAGCCCAAGGCAAAGCCTAAAGCAAAAGCCTCTGCCTCAAAGAAGTCCAGCGAGGAAGCTGAAGAATAAGAATTATTGGAACTGGCTTAAGAAGCCCCTTCTTGATCGCCGCTTTTGGCTTCCTCTTGTTTGACATTGATAGCCATAGGCCCTTTACGGCCTTCGCCAATTTCGAAGGTCACAGGGTCACCATCGGCAATAATGTCGATCAAGCCTGTGGCATGAACGAAGAAGTCCTTACCGGTCTCATCTTCAGTGATGAATCCGAATTCCTTAACCCTGTTGTAGAATTTTACCTTTCCTTTTTTCATAGAAGTGCGTTAATGAGCGCAATTTAGACAAAAGGCGCTTTGTGGCACATATAATAATCGTCCTATTGGAATTTCTCTTCCACATCGGGCACATTTGTCAAAGGATTGTTCGTTTAATCTTGACAGCCGAACCTCCAAACCTTTAAGTTTTTCTTCTGCTTTTCGCAAGGCAGCTTCAGTAATGCTCTGATTGTTGATTGCGTCCATGCGGGAGACTCGGCCTATTGCATCGTCTGGTGCTACAGGTTGCGACATCTCCTTGTAATCGGCAATAGTCTGCTTTGTCTTGGCTATTTCTTCCTCAAATAGCAGCTGTATTTCTTCTCTGTTCAGCTTTTCCATTCTAGTAAAGGTAGTATACTTCACATAGCGCCGTGAGAACCTTGGAATTCAGTATTGTTTGATGGATATTAGTAGGGAAATACCCTTTTGATGCGAAACTTCTTCCTGGTCAGCTTATTACCACTGTTGGCTCTCACGGTGCTTATATTCTTATACTGGCCTTCATTTTGGTGGTTGTCTATTCTCTTTCTGGCCTACATCGGCCTGGGAATTCACGACATGACTCAAAGACGCCATGCCATTCTGAGAAATTTCCCCATCATTGGCCACTTCCGGTATTTCCTGGAGTCATTCAGGCCAGAGATCATGCAGTATTTTGTGGAGACGGATACCGAAGGACGCCCTTTCAACAGGATTTGGCGCTCGCTCATATACCAAAGAGCAAAGAATGTTACCGCCACGTCGCCATTTGGAACTCAAATGGATGTTTATTCAACGGGCTATGAGTGGTTGGAACATTCCATGTATCCTATTCCGGAATCTGAAATGGACAGCAACCCAAGAGTTTTAATTGGGGGTCCGGATTGCCAGCGTCCGTATTCCTCCAGCTTACTCAATGTTTCGGCCATGAGCTATGGTTCCTTGAGTAAGAATGCGGTCATGGCTCTCAATGGAGGCGCGGCCATCGGGAGGTTTTCTCACAATACCGGGGAGGGTTCGCTTAGCCCTTTTCATGAAAAGATGGGTGGAGATATTGTTTGGCAGATTGGCACCGGGTACTTTGGATGCCGAACGCCTGATGGCCATTTCGATCCGGATAAATTCACCAAAAAGGCCAATATCGATCAAGTCAAAATGATCGAAATCAAACTTTCACAAGGTGCCAAACCAGGCCATGGAGGAATCCTACCGGCTGCAAAGAACACACCTGAGATTGCTGCTATAAGAGGAGTAGAGCCGCATACGAGCGTCCACTCGCCGCCGTATCACAAGGCATTTGACTCTCCCAAGGGATTAATGGAGTTTGTCTTCCAGCTTAGGTTGCTTTCCGGAGGAAAGCCCGTTGGTATTAAACTGTGCATTGGACGGGAAGAAGAATTTGAAGAAATTGTCCAGGCGATGATTACCACAGGGATAAAGCCTGATTTTATCACCGTCGACGGAGGAGAGGGTGGAACCGGAGCCGCTCCTGTAGAATTTTCCAACTCATTGGGAATGCCTCTTCGTGATGGGCTTGCCTTTGTTCACAATAGACTCACGGGATACGATTTGAAGAAAGACATTAAAATCATAGCATCGGGAAAGATCGTTACCGGGTATCACATTGCCAGGGCGATAGCTTTGGGAGCAGATGCGTGTAACTCCGCACGCGGAATGATGATCTCAGTAGGATGTATCCAGGCGCTACAGTGCAATATGAATACGTGCCCAACAGGTGTCGCTACACAGGACCCAAAGCTGTACAAAGGGCTTGTGGTGGAGGATAAAAAACACCGCGTGGCATCTTTTCATCAGAATACGATCCAGAGTTTCGTGGAACTCATGGCTGCAGCCGGATTTAAAAGCCCAGAGGAAATTCAGAGAAAACATATCAATAGAAGGGTCAGCATGAGTGCAACGATGACGTACGAAGAATTATATCCATCTGTCAAACAAGGAGCTTATCTCAGCGTTGACCTACCATCAAACAGTGCCAATGATTGACTATAATGTAAGTGAAGCTGTGGCCATTCTCTCTCGCACGCCTGGTGTGTTGCGTACACTGCTAAGTGGCTTGGAGGAACATTGGGTTCGCAACAATGAAGGCCCGGAGACCTGGAGCCCATATGATATTGTAGGGCATCTCATACATGGTGAGAAGACCGATTGGATGCGACGATTGGAGCTAACCATTAAGCCGGGTGAATACACCTACGAACCGTTTGACCGATTTGCCCAATTCGAAGAGAGTAAGGGAAAATCATTGGATCGACTGCTCGACGAATTTGAGTCGCTGCGGGAATCGAACATCAAAGAACTCAAATCGATCGACGTATCGGAAGAACTGCTCGAATCGAAGGCAATTCACCCAGCCCTGGGAAGTGTCAATTTACGCATGCTCTTGTCTACCTGGGTTGTACATGATTTGAGCCATCTTGCGCAGATCAGCAGGGTGATGTGCAAGCAGTACAAGCACGAGGTCGGACCATGGTTGGAGTATATTCCATTGCTTCACTATCCCAAAAGGCCGAATTCTTAATTTGACGTTAAACTTTCAAGAGCCTCAGGCGTCATAGGACTACTTTTGCCGCTCATGAAGAAGTCCCTTCTTATAGCCTGGTTAATTCTGGGCACTACTTGGTCGTTTTCACAAGAAAGGACGCAGCGTTCATGGGGTGAAAAACCACCCTTGGCAAAGGTTTCCGGTATGGTCGTCGACGAGGACAACAACCCGGTCCCCTATGCAAGCGTTGCCCAATTCAGGCTGCGTGACTCCAGTCTTGCAGGTGGAGCGGCTTCCAATGGGGAAGGGATGTTTGAGTTTGAGTCGCGGCCGGGCCGGTATTTTTTTAAAGTGTCCTTCCTTTCCTTTGACGACCGGACCATAGGCCCTATTTCCATTAGAGGCGAAGATGTTGGCTTGGGAACCATTACGCTGCAACACAGTGCCCAAAACCTTGATGAAGTAACAATAGAAGCTGAGCGACCTCAGATGGAGCTCAAACTCGACAAGAGGGTATTTAATGTAGACAAGAACCTGGCAAACAAGGGAGCCAATGCCGCTGAATTGCTGGACAATATTCCTTCCGTGGCGGTAGATGTTGAAGGAAACGTGAGTCTGCGTGGAAGCCAGAATGTGAGGATACTAATTGATGGCAAACCATCCGGTTTAATTGGTATCTCAAGCACCGATGCACTGAGACAACTCCAGGGTGATCAGGTCGAAAAGGTGGAGGTGATCACCAATCCTTCGGCCCGTTATGATGCCGAGGGCGAAGTGGGAATCATCAACATTGTACTCAAGGAAGAAAAGCGCAAAGGAATTACCGGAAGCGTCGAGGCTAGAGTTGGGCGCCCGGAGAACTATGGTATCTCAGCCAATTTCAGTGTGCGAAAAAGCAAGTGGAATTACTTTGGAAGCTATGGTATCAACTGGAGGCAGGGGCCAGGCGTAGGCTTTTCCACAAGTGAGTTTGATTATCCGGACACAAGTTTCAGTTATAACCAGGTTCGCACCCACCAACGTGGAGGACTGAATCAAACGGGCAGAATTGGATTTGGTTATTCATTCAATAAGTTTCACAATCTGAACATTTCGGGAATGTATCGCAGGGGCGATGGGGTTCACAATACTGTTTTGGACTATGTGGATTTCGACGAATTTGGGAACAAGGTTCAAACGGTAGACCGACGGGAGGACGAAACCGATGTTGATGAGAACTATGAATTCAACTTAAACTATAGAAAGACTTTTGAAAAAAAGGATCGACTTTTCACCTTTGACGTTCGATTGACCGAGGGGTCTGAAGTGGAAGAGGCTGAGATCAATGAAGAGAGCGACAATCCACTGTATATACCATTTATTCAGAGGAGTTTCGCAGACGAAAAGAACACACATTACATCATCCAAACAGACTATGTCTATCCTTTCCTCAAGGAGGGCAGGTTCGAAATGGGCGCCAAGGCTATGCTCAGGACACTCGATTTGGACTACCAGGTGGAGGATCAGGCCAGCGATGCCAGCTGGGTGATCAACCCGATATACGACAACCATATGATCTACCACGAAGACATATACGCCGCTTATGTCATGGCGGGAAACAAAACAGGAAGGTGGAGTTACCAGGCCGGATTGAGGGCAGAATATTCCGACGTATCTACCGAGCTGCTTCAGACTGGAGACTACAACCCAAGACAGTATCTGAGCCTGTTTCCAAGTGCACATTTCTCCTTTGAGGTTCGGGAAGAGTCTTATATACAGCTGTCTTATTCCCGAAGGATCCGAAGACCCAGACATTGGTATCTCATTCCATTCTTCACCTTCGCCGACAACCGAAATTTCATCGGGGGGAATCCGGACCTGAATCCCGAATTCACCGATTCGTATGAAACGGGCTTTCTCCGTCAGTGGAAAAAAGGGTCGGTTCTGGCAAGTGTATATTATCGACACGCCAATGGCATCATACAGCGTGTCGTTTTATCTGACAGTTTGGGCCTAACGAGTAAGATTCCAATCAACCTGGGTACGCGGGACGATTTCGGCGTAGAGTTCAACACCAGCTTTCGACCCTACAAGTGGTGGGATCTCAACTTCAATTTCAACTACTTCAGCTCTGTTACTACCGGTTCTTATGAGGGTCAGGACTTCGGCGCCGAGGCGCTGGCCTGGACAACGCGCGTGTTCTCGAAGTGGAGGGTAAAGCGTAAGTTGAATGTTCAGACTTCATTCAACTATCGTTCACCAAGAAACAATGTACAAGGAAGAACTCTTGCAATCTATTCGTGGGATGGAGGAGCTTCAGTGGATATTCTGAAAGGCAAGGGAACCCTCTCGTTTTCTGCACGCGACATCCTCAATTCAAGGAAGCGGAGAATGGAGGCGTATGGCGAATTCTTTACTCAGATCAGTACTTTTCAGTGGCGCGCCAGACAGCTCATGCTCACTTTCAACTACAGGATCAATCAAAAAAAGAAACGCGAAGGTCGCAATGGTGGATTTGGAGGAGAAGGGATGGATATGGACATGTAGTTTCGTTCCAAAAAAGGTCAATCTCTTTACTCTTTGGTTCATTCATCCAGAATCATTATCAACATCACTTTTTAGCCAAGACTTCTTTGCTAGTATTGCAGCGTAATGATCGAGCAATATAAGTCTGTCAGACGAGCAACGGAGGATTTTTGCGCACCACTTCTGGTGGAAGATTATGTTGTACAACCGGTGGAATACGTAAGCCCTCCCAAGTGGCACCTAGGCCATACTACCTGGTTCTTTGAGGAATTTGTCCTTTCCAAGCATGTTGAGGGGTACAAGCGTTTTCATGACGACTTTGCCTTCCTCTTCAATAGCTATTATAACAATGTTGGTGATCGGGTCAGAAGGAATCACAGAGGTATGCTCACGAGACCTGAAACCATAGAAGTTTTCAAGTATCGATCCTATGTCGACATGCATATAACGCGCTTACTTGAGCATGGTGTCGAGCAAGAAGTTGTAGACACGATTGAACTTGGACTGAACCACGAACAACAACATCAGGAATTACTCAAAACGGACACCAAGTTCATTTTGTCCTGCCACCCTCTGCTTCCGACCTACCGCAAAGATGGGAAGCTAATACCAAAGGTGACTGGCGAATCCGCTTGGAAACGCATAGAAGAGGGCCTGTATGAGATCGGACATAGCGGAGAAGGGTTTGCTTACGACAACGAACTAGCGCGACATAAGGTATACCTGCAGCCCTTTGACATAGCCACACATCCTGTTACAGCCGGAGAATATCTTGAATTCATATCCGATGGAGGTTACGAGAACTTCAACTTGTGGCACGATGAAGGCTGGGCTTGGGTTCAAGCCAAGGAAGTGCAAGCTCCGCTTTACTGGGAAATAAGCGATGGGCAATGGTATCAATTTACACTCGGAGGGTCAAAAGCTGTTGAACCCGATGATCTCCTTGTACATGTTAACTTCTACGAGGCGTCTGCATTTGCGGAATGGAAGGGAATGCGATTACCGACAGAGGCTGAATGGGAGGTTGCAAGCGAACAGTTTGATTGGGGATCCTGTTGGGAATGGACAAACTCAGCGTATTTGCCTTATCCGGGATTTTCCAAGGCGGAAGGTGCTATCGGGGAGTACAATGGCAAATTCATGGTCAACCAAATGGTCTTAAGGGGTTCCTCCGTTGCAACATCGCAAGGGCACAGCCGGCCGACTTACAGAAATTTCTTTCATCCACATTTTCAATGGCAATACAGCGGGATACGATTAGCCAGGTAAGTGCCTTTGCCGCGGAGCTCGACGAAGGCTTGAGTCAGGAGTTCAAGCATATTTCGTCTAAGTGGTTCTATGATGATGAAGGCTCGCGCATTTTTCAGGAAATCATGCACATGCCAGAGTATTACCTGACCGATGCAGAATTCGAGATATTGAGCACGAGAGGAGCCGATATATTGGCGCAATTACCCTATGAGGGACATTTTAATTTACTTGAGCTAGGAGCCGGTGATGGCTTAAAAACCAAGGAACTAATCAAATTTTTCTTGAGCGAAAATCTTGATTTTACCTATAAACCGGTCGATATATCGGCAGAAGCCATTTCGCAGGTCGTCAAGTCATTTGAGGCTGAGCTACCAAGCTTATCAATGGAACCACTAATTGGCGATTATTTTGAGGAATTAGAATCACTTCAAGCAGTGGAAGGTCCAAACCTCATCCTGTTTTTGGGATCCAACATTGGAAACTATACTCAGAGAGGCGCCATTGAGTTGCTGCGCAATATCCGGTCGACCATGAAACCTGATGATCGGCTGATGGTCGGATACGATTTGAAGAAGAATCCGCAGCTGATCAAAAAGGCTTACGATGATCCACATGGAATAACGAGGGCTTTCAATTTGAATCTATTAAACCGGGCCAACAAGGAGTTGGGTGCGGACTTTATGATAGATCAATTCGATTTCTATTGCCACTATAATCCACTCAACGGAGAAGTAAGGAGCTATCTGGTTAGCTTAAAAGATCAAGATGTGTTCGTGTCGGAGCTCAACAAATCTTTCCACTTTGACAGATACGAACTGGTATGGACCGAGTTGTCGAAGAAATACGCCACGAGCCACATCAAGGCTTTGGGTGAAGAGGCGGGGCTGGAAGTGATTGAGCACTTCAAAGACTGTAAGGAATGGTTTTCGGATACATTGTATAGGAGGTCAAATGGCTGACATAACTTTTTTGAATATGGTTGTCTCCATGACCAAACAGTATTGTTTACAGCAGCAGTTTTGTGCCTGAATTCAAAAAGAACATTAGTATTAAATCAATCAATATCTACCAATCATGAAAGCAATTTGGAACGGAGAGGTTATCGCTGAGAGCGACGAAACCATTGTGATAGAAGGAAACCATTACTTCCCTGCCAATTCGATCAAGTCAGAGCACTTCAAAGAGTCGTCTACGCACACCACGTGCCCCTGGAAAGGCCTTGCGTCGTATTACGATGTTGAAGTAGATGGGAAGACCAATGCCGATGCTGCCTGGTATTATCCCAATGCCTCAGAGTTGGCCAAGAACATCGAGGGGTATGTGGCTTTTTGGAGAGGGGTTCAAGTAACGAACTAGGCAATTATTAATGATCATTTGAGTTCGGGGTTCGAGGTATGGAGTCCGGCGGCAGATGAATACCGTTTTGAGGTAGAAACTTATCGAAAGAGCGTTATAGAACCTCGATTCTCCTGAGCGGTACCGCTTGCATCTTTGTAGACGGCTTGCCAAAAATAGACCCCTTCTCTGCAAGGCAGTCCGTGATGTGTTCCATCCCATGCCTGTATGGGGAAGGTGGATTGAAAGACCTGCTGCCCCCATCGATTGACGACCACCAATTCATAATCGGTTACAGAAGCATCATTTACGACTTGAAAGTAGTCGTTGATACCATCTGAATTAGGTGTGAAGACGTTTGGAGGGGCCATGATCGTATCTGTCTGCGCTTGGCTACAGATGGACATAAGCACTGCGACGGCTAACATGTATAGCTTTCGAGTCTTCATGACGGGCAATATCAAAATTGCTTAATCTGTGTGAAATGGCTGAATTTCTTTCGACCAATTACACACAATTATATCTTAATTGCAGAATTAAGTATCAGATAATGAGATGGTTGTGCCTCTCAATGGAAGTACATCACTGCTATAATAATTACCAACAAGCTGGTTAGAAGAAGTAAGGGTCCAATTTTCCTCAACCTCAGCAGTGACGGGCCACCATTCTCCTGGATAGCTCTGGCAGCATTTGCCTCAATCATTCCAAATAATACGATTATGAATGCAACTAGAACCAATTTGGTCAGGAGGATGTGCTGAGAGAGGACAACTGTCCAATAGGGTGTCATTAAAAATAGACCTGACAGGATAAGGAGTATGAGACCAATCCTTCCCATGTTTCTAAGGTAGAGTGTCTTAAGCATGAACTTGGGGGCTTCTTCACCCATTTTGGAGGCGGCAATTCCCAGGAACATTTGGGCAAATCCGGTACCAACGGCCATTGCGATCCCAATGAAATGTAGGATGAGCATTATATCCCTAGTTACTTCGTTATAAAGCATTTCGAAAAGTTTGAGTTTAGACTAAAGTACAATTATTGACTCGAAGCATTCTTTCGTGAAAAAGTATTGTCAGATTTGATATCGAGCTCATTTACAACTCATATTTGCACCGATGCTGAAAATCCTTCACGCCAACTCAAATGTGCTCATGCACAATGGACTCAAAGCGATCTGCTCAAAAGGGGGAGGGATCCAATCCATTGAACAGGCCAAAACCGAAGAGGATCTTCGTCAATCCCTGAACCGACAATCGTATGATATCGTTATCCTGGATCCTCATTCAGAGCACGGATTTTCCATGGAGACGGCTATTAAGATACGGGAAGGTCACCCGGAACAACCCTTGCTTGTGATCTCAAGAATTTCCAAGAGCGATGAGGTTTTGCATATTCTGGAGAAAGGCACGCACGGATATTTGACCTACGAGTGTGATGAAGATGAGATCATTCACGCCATTTTTGCCATTGCGAAGGGGGAGAAGTTCTATTGCAACAAGGTTCTGGACCTCGTACTCAACAAGCACCTCTATGGAGAGGAGGAAAACTGTGAGCCTACCAGTTTAACACAAAGAGAGACGGAAGTAGCCCAATTCCTTGCAGAAGGTCTCACCAATAAGGAGGTGGCCAAAGCCCTTCATCTCAGCCCTCACACGGTCCATACGCATCGCAAGAATATCATGAAGAAGCTCGGTGTTCGCTCGATAGCGGAACTTACCAGGTATGCGATGAGTACCGGACTCATTCAAGCTTAAAACAACTACCATGTTTAGGGTATACTATACCCGCAATAAGGGAGTCAAAATGCCCGCAAAATGGGATTGCGGGGTCCATTGCCGCCGGATACATTTGCCTTATTATTTAGAATCAATCCAAATAAGATGCGCAAATCAGTCCTTACACTTCTTCTCATTGCGAACATTTGCTTCATCCATGCTCAATCCATTACAGGAAAAGTGATGGATGGAAAAAGAAATTTACCAGGCTCAACCATTCTAATCAAGGGACTAGGCGTAGGAACAACCACCGACTTTTCAGGCTCATTTGACCTGGAGGTGCCACAACCCGGGCAGTATATCCTTGAGATTTCAAACATCGGATTCGAAAGGAAATCGCTTAGCGTAGAGGTAAAGGACAAGAATGTAGACTTGGAAGAACTCACACTAAAGGAAACGGTGACAGATCTACCGGCTTTTACCGTTCAGAGCACTACGCTTACCGGTGGAGAATCAGGAATAGAAGATGTGCCAGGTTCCGCATATTATATCTCGCCCAGAGAGATGCAAAAGTTTGATCATACAGATGCATCCAGGGCTTTGAGAATTGTTCCGGGCATCAACATTCAGGAGGAAGATGGTTTTGGATTGAGACCCAACATTGGCTTAAGGGGCACCGGTGTGGAGCGAAGCTCTAAGATCACTTTAATGGAGGATGGCATTCTCATGGCTCCGGCTCCATATGCGGCGCCATCTGCCTACTATTTTCCGACGATAGGAAGAATGCAAGCCGTTGAGGTGCTGAAGGGAAGCAGCCAAATCAAGCATGGGCCTTATACAACCGGGGGCGCTATCAACCTAATCTCGAGTCAAATTCCTGAAAGGACATCGGCAATGCTCAAGATGCAAGGCGGAAGCTTTGGTTCACAGACCATCCACGCGAGGGTAGGAGTCAAAAAGGGTCGATTCGGAGTGCTGCTTGAAGGGTTCCAATATGGAGCGGATGGCTTTAAAAATCTGCAAAATGGCGGACCCACGGGCTTTACCAAATACGATTATATGGTGAAAGCAAAGTATGAGACAAAGCCCGAAGCCAAGTTCTACCATTCGATCGCCTTTAAGGCAGGATGGACCGAAGAGTTGTCAAACGAAACTTACCTGGGCTTGACCAGGTCGGACTTCGAAAACGATGCATTTATGAGGTATTCAGGATCGCAGGTAGATCAAATGACCAATGAGCACAGGAATATTTCCCTCACCCATGTAATCAAACCAAGTGATAATTTCCACCTGGTTACGTCAGCCTATAGGTCTGACTTTCACAGAAATTGGTACAAGCTTGACAAGGTAGAGAACGACACCGGGTACGCCGTTAAGATAGGGGCACTATTGGAAAACCCGGCGTTGTATTCAGATGTCTATAACATTATCAATGGCCACAATTCCGTAAACGAATTGCTCGTTAAGGCCAACAACAGAACCTATTTTGCTCAGGGTGTTCAGACCAATGGCCAGCTTACCCTCGGAGGTGACCAACTGGTACACTTCATCGATTTTGGAATTAGAGTTCACCAGGACCAGATTGACCGATTTCAATGGGTCGACGGGTATCAAATGCTCAATGGTAACATGATGATGACTACGGCTGGTGAACATGGGACAGAGTCCAACAGAATTAGCGGGGCAAATGCACTTTCGGGATTTGCTCAATATACGTTCAGCTATGGTGGATTCCGGATAGCTCCGGGTATGCGGTATGAGCATATTGAGCTTTACAGAGACGATTACGGAAAGAACGATCCTCAGAGAGATGGAAGCGACTTGTCTCGCAGGTCCAACACAGTCGACGTATGGATTCCCGGGATTGCAGGTGAATATAGCATCAACGAATACTTGATGGCTTTCGCGGGTGTCCATAAAGGTTTTGCGCCACCTGGGTCGAAAGAAGGCACACTTCCGGAGGAAAGCATCAACTATGAATTGGGAACGCGTTGGACCGATGGAAAGCTACGATCAGAGCTGATTCTATTCTACAATGACTACCAAAACCTTCTGGGAGTGGACCTTGCCGCTGCTGGCGGAGTCGGATCGGGAGATCTATTCAATGGTGGTCAGGCCATAAGTAGTGGTGTTGAAGTACTGGTGGAACGTCAGTTCTTTTTGGACAGAATGGGTGGGATCCGGATTCCCGTTGCCTTTAACTACACCTACACAGATGCCTACTTCAAAAACACATTTGAAAGTGATTTTGAAGGCTGGGGTGAGGTAAGTGAAGGCGACCAACTTCCATACCTTGCGCCTCATCAATTCAACGCAGCGGTTTCGATTGTAAGTAGCAGAATAGGACTCCATACGAATTTCAAATACGTCGACCGAATGGCCACCGTTGCTGGTGCCGGTGATAGTGACTACTTCACGGATCAGGTCATGAGTTTGGACTGTAATCTACAGTTTGATCTGAACAAGTATGTTGAGCTTTCCGGAGGTGTGCGAAATGCAACAAATCAGACCTATGTTGCTGCTATGAGGCCAGCCGGACTGCGCCCGGGGATGCCCCGCATGTGGACAATCGGAATTACGGCAAGGATATAATTACATGAGGAAACCGCTCCTCGGTTGCACTGGTCGTGGAATGTCATCCTCTTCCAGCATCTCCAACAGATCGATCTCAATGGCTCTCGCCAGAGATTTCATTGGGATATCGTTGGCCCCTCCTTCAAATGGATTTTCGGAATAGTCTCCGATCAGCTCCATGAAAATGAAAACCCAGCCCGTGATGGTCACAAAAGGAACCGTGAGCCAAATAAGACCCTGACCCAATGCATCGAACTGCTGGATCAATCCGAATGGAAGCAAAATGATGAAGATTCCAAGGATGTACACACCTCCTGAGGCATACTGTCTTGGGAAGGGATAGTTCTTGATTCGCTCACATTGTCCCTGTTCGGTAAACATCTGGGTAATGAGCGCTTGTAGTTCCATATGGCGGAAATCGTCTATAAGCCCCATCTCCCTCATTCGCTTTAGATCTTGTGATTGTCTGTCCAGCAATTGCGAGCACTTATTCGATTTGTCATCATAGGATTCTGCCTCATCAGGCAGGCAACGCCTCAATTCTTCATCGACCGCGAAAGGACCAAATGGTGGAAGGATTCTGTTTCTTCTGCGCTTGTTGATTCTTCCAACCCCTTGGCCAATTTGTGAATGTTCCCAGACTCTTGGAACCAATAATTGAG
This sequence comes from Salibacteraceae bacterium, assembly GCA_965267285.1. Classification (GTDB taxonomy): domain Bacteria; phylum Bacteroidota; class Bacteroidia; order Flavobacteriales_G; family Salibacteraceae; genus UBA4419. Next base: position 1,314,235 of record OZ253948.1, read on the forward strand.
CCCTCAGTACATAGAGCCAGGTAATATGTCGATGCAGAAAACGGCTGTGAAAGGCTTTGATTTCAACTTCCGGCAATTCATCTGATCGAAACTGATTCCCTACAAATCCTCTGACAGCCACTCCCCATGAACGGCTGGTATTTACGATCGACCCCCAGATCTTGCGAGCCTCCCACAAACGGTCATAGCTGGAATTGTTTTTAAAACCGATATAGAAGGCAACGGCGATACCGAGCAAAGAAACGGGAACCCATGGAATAGCAAGCCATTTCCATTCCAGAAGCTCATACATCGAAACGGCCAACCCGCCCCAGACGGACAACCATACCAAGTGATACCAAGTAAAATTGAAAACACCCCAAATGGGGAAATTCTTTTTGACGAACATGGGCGATCTAGCTATTCAATTATCTTGCGAAAGATAGAAATTAGTGCAAGAGATGGACAAGGTGAAAATTGGGGTTTTAACAGTATCCGATAGAGCTTCAAGGGGTGAATACGATGACATTTCGGGTCATGAGATCAAGCGCGTGATGCAATCCTACCTCAAAAACGACCTTGAGTTTGATTATCGCGTAATCCCAGATGATAAACCAAGCATTGAAGAATCTCTTGTCTCACTTGTAGACGAGGCTCAATGTCCACTTGTGTTGACCACCGGCGGAACGGGCCCTGCAAAAAGAGATGTTACGCCTGAGGCAACGGAAGCCGTCTGTGACCGAATAATGCCCGGTTTTGGTGAGCTCATGCGGATCGAGAGCTTGAAATACGTTCCAACTGCCATACTCTCCAGGCAAACAGCAGGCCTAAGGGGATCATCCCTGATCATCAACCTCCCGGGCAAACCAAAAGCCATCGAACAGTGCCTTCAAGCGGTGTTTCCGGCAATCCCTTATTGTATTGATCTTATGGATGGACCGTACATGGAAAACGACCGGCAGGTAATAGAGGCGTTTCGGCCCAAATCGAAGTAGTATGGTAGTGGACAGTTCTCTGAACCAATTGTATCTAAATTTGTTATTGAAGCAGGAGGAAAAATCATGAGAACAGTTAAAAGAATTTGGGCCTCACAGAAGGTCAACATGGGCGGAATCATACTCGATCAGCCATTGCCCCTAAGGGGAGTAGACCAAATTGATCCATTCCTTTTGATCCATCACTGGGATGAGCCTGTGCCTGGTGGCAAGAAGCAACGCGATGTTGGAGTAGGGCCCCATCCCCACAGAGGATTTGCTCCGGTGACCTTTATTTTCAAGGGCGGAGTACATCACAGAGACTCCAGGGGGGGCAATAGCGTTGTACTCGCCGGAGGTACACAATGGATGAATTCCGGTATGGGTATTATTCATAGCGAAAGACCAATGAAGGAACTTGCCGAAAATGGTGGAGAATTTGAGATCATTCAATTCTGGATCAATGCACCTGCGGCCAACAAGATGGACCCACCCAGTTATCAACCTCTGCAAGAGAATGAGACCCCAAAGGTTAGCCTGGATGGAGGTAAAGCCGAAATTGGAGTGATCGCAGGAGAGTATGACGGGCAAAGGGGAAAGATCAAACCTTACACAGACCTTTTGATTCTGCGCCTAAACCTGAAAAAGGGAGCCAGGTTTAAGCTTGACATACCTTCTGACTACAATGCTTTGACTTACCAGTTGGATGGCAAGACGCAGATCAACGGAAAGCACAATTCGTTTGACAAGCATCTGGCATGGTATAATAATGATGGAGACTCCATCGAATTCGAGGCCTTAAGTGACGGAAGGATGATCTTCCTATCCGGACGACCGATCAACGAGCAGGTCACGTCTTATGGTCCTTTTGTAATGAACACCCAGGGCGAGATTATGCAAGCCATCCGCGATTACCAAATGGGTAAGATGGGTGTGCTGATTGAAGAATTTGAGGATTGAAACGACGTGAATTCATAGCAAAAGGGGCATTGGTGGCCGGAGTGATGAGCTTTGTGCCGTCTGTGATCCAGGCAATGTTTTATGTACGATCACACTGGGTTGCACTACCCAAGCCAATGGATCACGTGCGGCATGGACTTTATTCCAGAGAAGGTGCTAATGTGAAAGGCCTTCCTCCGTGGATCAAGAATTTCAGGATCGATCGCTTCTATGCCAACGGCATTGGAAATGGTAGCAGGGATATGCGGTCGATTGCCTTTGAGGTAGAAGGGAGACAGATTTGCTTGAGTGGCGTAAACGATCACTGGGAATTGGGTATGAACGGGGAAAAGGTGAAAACTTGTGACTTCGGCGACTATTCATTGATGATCACAAAATCCGTCCCGACTCGTCATAGAGATCATGATATGGTGGTTATCCCATTGTCGGACCCTGCAAAAGCAATTGTATCTCCAAGGAGCACTTCATTGGAACCCGGAATACTCAATGACCGCCAGAGTCTTTGTATCTTGAAGTCCTGACGGAATATTCAAGGCATGAGACTGTCATTAGTCGCTTTATTTTTCTTCCTTGCTACAGCTCTTTTGGCTCAATCACCCGAGGCCAAATTGAAAGAGATGTCCATTGAATTGTCCGCACCTAAGAATCCCATTGCCAATTACCTTCATTACCGGCAGATCGGAAACACAGTATACCTGGCGGGTAAGGGAGCTGGTAAAGGGAAGCTGGGCGACGATCTTTCCGTTGAACAAGGATATGAAGCAGCCAGGCAAGCCGGGATTAGAATACTCTCGGTACTTAATGAAGCAACCGGAGGGAACCTCGGCAAAGTGAAGCAATTTGTTTCGGTGAGAGGCATGGTGAATGCTACAGCCGATTTTGAAGATCACTCCAAGGTAATCAATGGCTTTTCAGACCTCATGGTGGAGGTCTTCGGAGAAAAAGGTAAACATGCGAGGGCTGCAGTAGGGATGTCGTCGTTACCAAAGGGTATGGCTGTAGAGATCGAGGTTGTGGTAGAGCTGGAGCAATAATTGTGAATTCTCAATTATGAATCCTAAATTGCACATAGGACACCTACATCGCGTGCAATGAAGGTCGCAGACCATAGTTCCGATACTCGCTCTGATCAGCAACTTTATGCCCTAATCGCCAATGGAAATGAACGTGCTTTCTACGACCTGTTCGAAAAATACTGGGAAGTGCTTTTTACTATCTCCGCCAGACTTCTCAAGGACAAGGATCTGGCAAAAGATGTAGTCCAGGAAGTATTCACTTCGCTTTGGGTCAATCGATTGGACAAGCAGATCGAAAACCTGGCGGGCTACCTCAAGCGAGCTGTGAAGTTTGCTTCGTTAAAGGAATTGCGCGACAATAAGATGCTCGACATGGAAACACTCGATGTCGGCCACGACATGCATATTGTGGAAACAGATCAACTGGAATACGACGAAACGGAGGAAGCCGTAAAAAAAGCGATTGAAGAATTACCTGAAAGGACCAGGGAGGTCTTTAGGATGAGTCGATTCGATCATCTGTCCAACAAGGAGATTTCAGAGCAACTTGGTATAAGCCAGAGGACCGTTGAAACCCATATCTCAAATGCACTCAAGCAACTCAGAGACACCCTGCCCAGGCACCTTATCGTACTTCTTGGGATCTTTCTAACTGCCTGAATAGCAGCTTAAAAGAAATTTTTTTCAATCTCGCTACGTGTAGTGGTGTGTTTTAGGTACTTAAGTATGAATACACATCGATATGAGTGAGAAAAACGCAAACGAACTTCTGGACAAATATTTCGAAGGAAGAGCATCCGATCAGGAGATTAAGAAGCTTGAGTCATACGCAGATCAACTTCTGTCTTCCTCCGATTTCAGGGTATTCGAATCTGACGCGGAGAAGGAAAAGTTGAGGGCCGAGATTCTTGAATCTATCAAGATTGAGAAGCGATCGACTGCTCTACCCTGGTTCAGAATTGCAGCTAGTGTAGTCGTGTTTTTTGGATTGTCGACAGCGGTTTGGTTTATGGGTGATTCCTGGTTCGGGCCGGAATATGTGGCTGTGTCAACTGGAGTTGGTGAAACAAAAGAGATCAAACTTGAAGATGGAACAATGATTCACCTGAATGCTGTGAGTACGCTGGAGTATCCAAACACTTTCGACAGGGATGAAAGGAATGTTCGATTAACTGGAGAAGCACTTTTTAATGTGTCCAAAGACGCAGAACGACCCTTCACCGTTGAGACTGGAGAAGTCACCACCACCGTACTGGGAACAATATTTAATGTGGACGCTTATAAAGCTCAATCGAGTATTTCAGTTTCTCTCTTGGAGGGCTCAGTTAGAGTGAATGGTGTGGGAATTACTGAAATTATTCAACCGGGTGAGCAGGCAAACTTTGATCTGACCGAAGGAAGTATGGAGGTGGCATCCTTCGATGTTTCGGCCATTCTTGCCTGGCAGGACGGCGATGTTGTTCTCGACAATAACTCGTTCAAAGATGTTGCCTCCGTTGTAAGCCGCAAATACGGTGTTGACATAAAATTCGATCGCCCTGAGATAGCCAATTTCAAAGTCAGCGGAAGATTTCAGGATCCGGAACTCCAGACATTGATGGAGTCAATTTGTGCTGCCAAGGCACTGAAGTACAAGAAAGTAGACGATAACACCATCCTGGTGTATTAAACCAACAACCGACATTTCAACCAACCATGAATATTACTACCATGAATGCCATGAAAATCGATAAAATGAGATCGATTACATCGCTGATTGTGCTAAACCTCCTATTAATGACTGGAGTTGCTCAGTCGATTACGTTCTCCAGCGGGCAATTATCACTGGGTGATATCTTCCGGGAAATAGAAGCCCAGACAAACAGAAGATTTGTGTATTCGGAAGACGAAATCAACACCAAAGAGATCATCGAGGTGGGGAATGAAGGAATCGCTCTCAATGCCGCGATCGATCTACTATCAAACAAAACCAACGTCAAGTTCACCTCGATCGAAGATTATTATGTAGTCACTGCGGATCAGAAGTCTAAGAGAATGCTTGTTCAAAAGGTTAGGGGCAAGGTTGTCGATATGGCTACGGGTGAAACTTTGGTGGCGACGACGATATATGTCGCCGATGACATGAAGTACAGCACAATTACAGATGAGAATGGTGAGTTCATGTTGCCGGCACCCATTGGAAGGACAAATCTGGTAGCCTCCTTCGTCGGATACAAAACGCAGGTTATCCCGATCCTGATCAATTCAGGAGAGGAACCTTATCTCACACTTAATTTGGAGCCTTCGGTTACCAGCCTGAAAACGGTTCAAATTGAAGCCGACAAGGACAAGGCACGGACCGAAAACCTTTTCGTTTATGGAAGCGGACGGGGGTTCTCTGTGATGGAAGCAAACCGCTACGCGGGAACATTGGGAGATCCTGCGCGAATGGCCAGGAGTTATGCCGGTGTTATTCCCGCGCGCGATGATCGCAACGACATCATCATCCGCGGAAACTCTCCAATTGGAATCCAGTGGAGGTTGGATGATATCGAGATTCCAAACCCCAACCATTATGGAGGAATTGGTCTTACCGGAAATACAACCACACTGCTAAACATGAACCTTCTTGACAATTCCGACTTCCTAATGGGTGCCTTTCCATCAGAATACGGAAATGCCCTATCGGGAGTATTTGATCTCAAGACAAAAAGCATCAATCCAAAGAAGCGCCAGTATAGATTTCAGACTGGGTGGAACGGTTTTGAGCTGGGAGCCGAAGGTCCATTCTCCAAACAAAACCCATTCGGAACATATAGTGTGACCTATCGCTACTCCTTCCTGGATGTGGTGGACGCGATTGGAATTGATTTCGGCATCTTGCCTAAGTTCCAGGATGTAACCGGAAAATTTGATTTCAAATTGAGTCCAAAAACGGAGCTTTCCGTGCTCGGAATTTGGGGAACGAGTTTTATAGAACTGGATGACCGCACGTTGAGAGAGGACGACCCCGGGACGACAGGAGAGTATCTCAAAACCGGCTCTGATATTGGCCTAGCAGGTGTTTCGCTCAAGCACAGACTGAGCAAAACAACGGTGCTTAAAACCGGAATAAATGTCATCGACAATACTGTGAAAACAGAAATCGACACATTCAACTTCGCCACAGACGCAAGCAGGAGGGTATTTACAGACAATTCGGGTGAGATCAAGTATGCCTTTTATGCAAGGGCAGAGACAAACAAAGGAAAGCGACGGATGCGTTACGGCATCAAATGGGATACCTACCAGACCGATTACAATAGTACCGCTGCCAATGGGCTCGGTTCGGTTGATACCATTCACAAAAACAAGGGCAGTATGCATCTGTTGAGGGCCTTTGCCGAGAATGAATACCTGTTCACCGACCGCTTCAGATTGAGAGCAGGCCTACATGGTATGTACTTCTTGTACAATTTCTCTTCGGCCTTTGAGCCCAGAGCTGCCCTGCGGTACTCGCTCAAAGACAATCAATTTCTATCGTTCTCCTATGGAAATCATCACATGATTCAGCCAAGGACGATCTACTTCGTTGAGACGCCTACGGCCAATGGAAGTGTGCAGACCAACAAGGACCTCGACTTTTCATCGGCCCATCATTGGACCCTGACTTATGACAATTCTTTTAGTGAGCATTTCAGATTCAAATCCGAGGCCTATTTTCAGTACCTCTATGATGTACCGGTGGAGCAGAACGGAAGCTCCTTTTCGTTTGCCAACGTTGGGGCTGCCTTTTACATCCCTCAGCAGGATAGTTTGGTCAACGAGGGCGCAGGAAGAAACTACGGTGTGGAACTAACGTTGGAGCGCTTCCTGGACAGAGGCTATTACTTCATGGTCAACGCAGCCTTGTTTAGGTCGGAGTACAAAACACTGGACGACGTATGGAGAAGCACAGCGTTTGACATGAAGTACTCGATCAATGCTGTGGGTGGATATGAAAAATGGATCAATCCCCAGGTGGCGTTCGGATTCGATGCGAAGTTCACGTATGCCGGCGGGAAGCCATTTACTCCGGTAGATGAAGCTCTTTCCATTCAGACCGGTGAAGTTGTACTGGATGAATCTCAAGCCTTTTCCAGGCAGTTTGCAGACTACTTCAGGACCGATGTCAAGATCTACTATCGAATCAACTATAAAAAGGTGTTTACCGAATTTGCCGTTGATTTCCAGAATTTGACGAACCAGAAGAATGTATATGCCAGGGAATTTAGCCCTGAAACCGGTGACTACCGGACATTCTACCACATGTCGTTCTTCCCGATGGCGACGTTCAGATGCCTATTCTAATGATTATTAATGACTAATTGAGGCGCCAGCCCTCGTTGTGCGGTTCGACTTTTCTTTCGCGGTATAGAGTGCCAATGGACCTCTTGAAACTCTTCTTGCTCATACCAAGAAGGGCTTTGATTCTTTCGGGCCTGCTCTTGTCGCTTAGCGGTATGAAACCATCATTGCTGTTGAGATAGTCCAGGATCCGCTGGGCACCGGCTTCGATATTCTTGAGGCCCGTGGGCTGAAGTGACACATCCAGTTTGCCATCTTCTCGTATCTCCTTCACAAAGCCGGTCATACTCTGACCAATTTCCAATGAGGTATGGATTTCGGAGTGATAGGCCAGTCCTATATACCGATGGTCCACAATACATTGATATCCCAACTTGCTTGGTTTCCATACAATCAGATCAACTTCCTGCCCCGGTTGTAAATCCCGAGGAGATTGTTGTAAGTGTTGGTCAATTTTTGTCGAACCGAAAAGGCGATCTGTTTTCCGGTCCCTGTTGACCTGTACCAGATAGTGAAACCCTTTGACCATCTTGGTATCCTGCTCTGCGTGAGGAACCAATAGGTCTTTAGGCAATCCCCAATCTACAAATGCTCCCATTCGATTTACGGCCAGCACTTCCATCATGGCAATTCCACCGAGTTTGGCCTTGGGTTCAACAGTGGTTGCAACGGGTCGATCTTCCGAATCCTTGTAGACAAAAACTCTGATTTTGTCGCCTACTTTGAGGTCGGATGGAACGTATTGATTTGGCAATAGGACTTCGCTCCCGGAGCTATCTGAGAGGTAGACTCCGGGCTCACTTTTTCGGGAAACCTCCAGGTAGTGGTAAAATCCGATTTGCATGGTCAATCGCGCCAAAAGTCTTCACCACTCAAAATCATATGATAGTATACATATCCTTGATCTTCGTGCCGAATGGGTTCCTGGTCGATGTTAAAGGTCTTGCAGAATAGCGGTTCCGAACATATTTTCAGCTTACCATCCTTTACAATGACTTCACCAGCCACAAAGTCGGTATTTGTTCCATCATGGTATGAGTAGGACCCGTTTCCGTCCTCATCAATCTCTATGAGTGTTGTTGCATTATTGACCCATCTACCAACATAAACCTCAGGTAGTTCATGCTTTTCGCATCCCTGGACCACCAACACCAGCAAGCTTGCTATAATGAGACAGAATCGTGTACACTTCATGATCGCTCGATGAATATTACAAGGATACAAATTCCAATCAAGGCTATACTTCCTTAGTTTTACGGCCCATGACCAACTCCGTACGAAAAAACGCATCACTTGTATTTGTCTTTGTCACCGTTCTGGTGGACGTGATAGGGCTTGGTATCATAATTCCTGTGATTCCAACATTGATCACTCAGTTGACCGGAGAGGGGCTAAGTGCAGCCTCGGAGTACGGGGGGTGGCTAATGTTTTCCTATGCATTCATGCAGTTCTTTTTTGCTCCGGTCATGGGGGAGTTGAGCGATCGCTATGGACGAAAGCCGATTCTCCTTATTGCGCTGACGGGACTTGGCATCGATTACGTTTTTCACGCCTTGGCTCCTACGTTGTTTTGGTTGTTTGTCGGACGGGTGATCGCAGGAGTGTGCGGGGCTAGTTTTACTGTAGCAAATGCCTACATCGCCGATGTGAGTAAGCCTGAGGACAAGGCCAAAAACTTTGGAATGATCGGGGCCGCTTTTGGCCTTGGATTTATAATCGGGCCTGTGATTGGTGGAGTATTTGCAAAGTGGGGGCCGCAGGTACCCTTCCTCATTGCTGCGGGACTGAGCTTACTCAACGTCATTTATGGGCTGATCATATTACCAGAATCTTTGCCTCCGGAGAAAAGAAGGCCATTTGAATGGAAGCGTGCTAATCCAATCGGTTCCTTTATCAGCCTGAAGAAATATCCGATGCTTGTAGGGATGGCCATTGCATTTTTCCTGGTACACATGGCTAGCCACGCAGTGCAATCTACATGGTCGTATTTCACGATGCTGAAATTCAATTGGAATGAAGCAGATGTCGGCTATTCGCTCGCCGCAGTCGGGATCCTGGTTGCCATAACGCAAGTTGTATTGGTGGGCTGGTTTAATAAGAGATTTGGTCAAAACCGAACAATCGTTATTGGCTTTCTTCTTTGGGGGACGGGATTATTCCTCTTTGCCTTTGCCGATACGGGCTGGATGCTCTACTTGTTTATAGTTCCATACTGCCTCGGCGGAATTGCAGGACCGACCATACAGGGATTGGTTTCCAATCAAGTACCGGACAACGAGCAAGGTGAACTTCAGGGTGGCTTGACGAGCCTTATGTCCTTGACTGCCATTGCCGGGCCGCCTGTGATGACATCAACGTTCGCCGTATTCACAAGAACAGATGGAGAGCTGCCCTATTTTCCTGGGGCACCATTCATTTTGGGCACGGTCTTTTTGCTGGTCAGCCTTATATTTATCGTCAGAACTTTGAGGCGGCACAATGTCTCAACAGACAACGTCGAAGCTGTTGCTGTGCCCTCGGATAAATAAAAAACTTATGAGATCCATAGCTCCACTTTTATCGGTATTGATCATCCTGGGATTTAACATGTCCTGCAAGGAAAAGGGATGTACAGATCCGCTTGCTTTGAACTATAATCCGGACGCAAAGAAGGAAGACAATAGCTGCGAATACGCTACTGTGTGTACTGGAGCTTTGGTAGATGATGCGAAGCTCGATTGTAGTAGTCAGCTGTTCTTTACAGCGGAAACTTCGTGGGATAGTAGTGGGAGTGAGAGGGTAGTAACTACCAATCACATCCCGGATCACTTTGTGGGCAAATTCCCAAACGACTTCAACCCCAATTCGATTCGTGAAGTGGATGAGACATTGAGTGTGACGAAGTTCCCCTCTATGGCATCAAGTGTCACCAACGTGGCCAATAGCAATGGGCCTGCCTATGCATTTGGTATTGATCTGAATGGAATCCTCTATGATCCCGCTGCTGCTGAGGCATGGGAGTATAATGGTCAAAAGGACTGGGACTGGACATTGGAAGCGACTGCCAATCAGCTTGGCTTGGATTGCAATAATGCCCATGTTCAACCAAATGGCGAATACCACTATCACGGAACACCAGTTGAGTATTTCGATGAGCGCGGCATCGATCCGCACAATATGAATCTCGTCGGTTGGGCTGCCGATGGATACCCCATCTATTATAAGTATGCCTATGGGGATGCAAACAACAGCACATCCACGGTGATCGCCATGACTTCCGGTTACAAGCTAAAAGATGGAGGTAGGGGAGGAGATGGTATTAGTGAACCCTGTGATGAGCACAATGGTGTGTATGTTCAGGATTACGAGTACGAAGCAGGCCTGGGTGATCTCGATGAGTGTAATGGCCGATCCGGTGTTACACCGGAATTTCCAGGAGGTACCTATTACTACGTGATCACGGATGAATTTCCCGGTATTCCCAGATGCTTCAAGGGAACTCCTTCTCAGGACTTTAAAGTTGGACCCTAATCACAGTGATAGGGAAAGTAGGAAACCGAAAGAGCCTCTACTTTTAAACCTATACATTCAACTCTAATACTACCGGGCAATGATCGGAACCCATCACCTCGGTGAGGATATCAGCCTTGGTGATCTGTGGAACAAGTGAAGGCGATACAAGGAAGTAGTCCAGACGCCAGCCGATGTTCTTTTCCCTCGCTCCTGCTCTAACGCTCCACCAACTATACCTAACCTCGTCAGGATGTAACTGCCTAAACGAATCTATGAAGCCCTTGGCGATGTAGTTATCCATTCCATCGATTTCTCTTTGAGTATAACCGGCGGTCTTATTGTAATTCTGCTTTGGCCTGGCCAGGTCAATCTCCTCATGGGCAACATTTAAATCCCCGCAGAAGACAACTGGTTTGGACGCTTCCAGTTCTTTCAAATAATTCAGCATATCCCTGTCCCATTCTGTTCGGTAATCGAGCCGGACAAGGCCTCGTCCCGAATTTGGGACATAGGTGTTTACCAGGTAAAATTTCTCGTATTCAAGTGTGATCGCACGCCCTTCCGTATTGTGTTCACTTTGCGGAAGTCCGTATTCAACATTGATCGGCTTAACTTTAGAAATCACTGCAGTTCCGGAATATCCCTTGCGTTCGGCAGAGTTGGAATACAAGTGGCCGTCTATGCCAAACAAAGCTGTTTGTACTTGATCGTCTTGTGCCTTTGTTTCCTGGAAGCCCATCACGTCGGCTCCAAGGTCGGCGATTTTATCATGAAGGCCCTTTCCAACGGCGGCTCTTATTCCGTTTACATTCCATGAGATAAGTCGCATGAGACCAAGATAGTGATTCTCCATCGTGACGATAGAGAACTTTTTTGAAAACAGGTTGAGCTAAATTGAAAACTCATAGATTAATTGTACCGCTACCTTAGCACCATGTTTCCTCAACTCAACCTACACGGAAAAAAGTTCGTCGAAAAGGGCACCATCCATGAGCCCATGCGCTTTGAGGCGAAAATGCACAACGATGCGTGCTTGATGTATATCCTCAATGGCAGCAATGAGTTTTTTGGTCCAACAGAGTCATACCAGGTTGGCGCTGATGAAGGCGTGCTCATGAAATGTGGTAACTACTTGGCGTCCTTTAAGCCGGATGGGCCTACACAACCATTTGAGAGCCTTGTGTTTCACCTTGACCCGGAAAGTATCCGTAAAAGCTTCGGATCTAAGAAACTGGATTTTCTGATCGCCAAGGATCAATATGGTTTGTCCACCACTAAAAAGCATTTCAGGGATGAGCAGTTGAAGTCATTCGTCAACAGCTTCCTTGTTTACTTCGATCATCCTGAATTGGTGAATGAAGAAATATTGGAGGTGAAACTTCAGGAGCTTGTACTGATTTTGAGCGACTTTGGAAAAGACGAGCTTTCGACTAGCTTGCTGGCGAGCTTGTACGAGCCGGCCGATATCCAATTTGAGAATATAGTAGAAGCGAACGTTTTTAACCGTTTGTCCGTTGCAGAACTGGCATTGCTCACCAACCGAAGTGAAAGTACCTTCAAGCGGGATTTTAAGAAATACTACAATGACAGTCCTGCCCATTGGATTAAAAACAAAAGGCTTGAGCGAGCTTCGGATTTGCTGCTCATGGAACCAGAAAAACCGGTGAGCGAAATCGCATGGGAATGCGGGTTTGAAAACACCTCGCATTTCAGTACGGCATTTCTATCCAAGTTTTCAAAATCACCGAGGGATTTCAGGTCAGAGGCGCTTTCGACGCGAATTGGCAGGTAGACAAAATTTTTGAACGACATAATCGACTAAATTTATATCCCCAAAAATCAGGCACCGGATAATCATGAGAACAATTCAACACAGCGAGGTAGTTCAAGCGCACAAAGACGACGTTTGGAATGTGTTGTTCAATCGATTTTGTCACGTAAATGATTGGAACCCCAACATCGAGCACTCTTCGAATCTTACCGAACGCGACGGAGAGATTGGAAGCGAAAGAATGTGCCAAATAGACAAGGATCACTTTGTGCGCGAAAAGATCACCAAACGTGAAGGTAAGGAGGCCATGGAGCTTACAATAGTTGATGGCGGACCTCCTTTGATGGACGAATCAAAGGGAAGATTTGAGCTGAGGCCAATGGGTCCTGAACGCACGGAGGTAACCTTTGCCATTACGTTTAACACAAAACCCAGGTTCGCAAGGCATTTTTTAGGATTGGGCGTGAAGCGTTTACTAAAGAACACCTTGATCGGGTTAAAATATCACCTTGAGACTGGTGGATTGGTCAGCAAGCAAAACATCCGGACCATTCGTAGGGAATACAATAACCTCGGAACGGATTTCTTATTCTCCAGGGTATTGGATGGTGACCTGAGCGCCGCCTGATCTTTATTCTGCGTGTACAAGCCAGTCAATGGCTCTCGAAAACCAACCTTTTTTCGTTTTAGATTCGTTTTGATGCACGTCTAAAACAGAAGCCTCCACTAGAATCTCTTCCTTCGGTTTGTCTTTCTTCTTAGCCTGAGGCGCCTTTTGTTGAACCTTCTTTAAATACTCCTGCTTGCGAAGCTCTTTCAACTTTTTTTGCTTTTCCTCTCTTGCTTTCAGTTCTTTCTGGTAACGCCGCTCCTCCTTCTGTTCCTCCGTCAATTCTCGCTTCTTGCGCTTCGGCTTTCTTTTCTGGTGCACCTTGTCCAGGGGCTCTTCTTTCTTAATTTGCTCTACTTCCTTCTTAGGCTCCTTTGGTTCAGGCAGGTCTATTTTGTCGAGGATCTTTGGACCTTCCAGGTTCGGAATTTCTGGCTTGATGTGTTCTACATCCTCAGGAATTTTTTCCTCAAATTCGATGTCCTCTCCAAGCTCTTGCAGGGAGGCGACATTTCCTTTTTCCTCTTTCTTTTTGGCAACTGTCCAGTCTTCTGATTCCTCTCCCGGAGCGATAGATTCGAAATATGCTTTCAGTTCCTTCACGGTGCTTTCGTCGAGTTTTTCGTTGACTCCATTCTCGATCTTCATTCCTTTCTCGCGCTCAAGCCATGCGATTACGTCGGCTGAATTGACCTTTAACGCTCTTACCAATTGTGATATCCTCATTGCAGTAGTATTGAGGCAAAGTTAATTCATCGATCGCTTCGGGTTGCCCGAATTGAAATATCTTGAACTCAATTTCGACAACAAAAGAAAAAGCCCATGAAGGTCGTAGTATTTGGAGCCTCCGGAATGATAGGCCAGGGTGTGGTCATCGAATGTTTGGAGGACAACAGAATAGAAGAGGTAGTAAGCATAGTGAGAAAGCCTACCTCCATTGACCATCCCAAGCTTCGTGAGGTGATCCACAAAGACTTTCTGGACTTGAGTGCCATCAGAAACGATCTTCAAGGATTAGGTGCTTGTTACTTCTGCCTCGGGATTTCGTCTTTCAGAATGTCTGAAGAAGATTACTCCAGAATAACGCTTGATTTTACCAAACATATTGCCGACACATTGAAAGAGCTCAATCCGAGCATCACCATGAGTTTTATCTCAGGTCAGGGCACCGACGCAAATAGTAGCACGATGTGGTCTCGCATTAAAGGTGCCGCAGAAGAGTATTTGAAAACGAAGAACTTCCGAAGTTTGGGTTTGTTCCGGCCCGGATATATCCAACCTAAAAAAGGGGCTACTTCCAAGACCGTTTTGTATAGAGTGATATATGTATTTGTCTCATGGCTCTATCCGTTGTTCAAAGCGCTGGGTCCGAATTCTGTGACTTCGACCGTTGAAATTGGAAAGGCGATGATCAACTCATCCCTTGATTTTGAAGGAACCATGATTTTCAACCCGAAAGAGATCAATGAGTGGGCTTCGAAATAGGACTTATTTAGACTGCTGGTGAATATAGGTCAGCGCAAAACCGAACACCTGCCCATAGGGCATGTTCTGGCCCCAAATGCTGTGCTGGACGCTGAGCTCCACTGCCCACTGCTTGTTCCATAATTCCCAATATATGCCGGGTTCCAAGTAAATGACCCGTCTTGCGAGGAAGGGAATTTCAACGAAGCGCCCGTCCATGTCGCGCTCATTCCATTCGCCTCCATACCATCCGTGAACCCGGCCCTTGAGCCAGAAGTCATCAAATAGATTGTACCCACCTTCAAATGCATATACCAATTCATCACCAGGTTGCAATGTGCTCACGTTAGGACTTGGTTTGAGCCGGAATCGATATCCCAATTCCAGGTTGAGAAATGCAGGAGCAGGGTAGAGGCTCAAGCCGTTTTGATTTTGGATCATAATGTCCCACTGACCGTCTCCTACCGGGATGATGTCCGAATCCTGATTGAAGAACCCGGTCGGGCTTTTCACTTCGATGCGCAGTGTTTCAACCCATTTCTCCGAATACAAGTTGTAGCGCCCGCTAAACCGGATATCGCCCAACGAATTGTTGACCGGTCTGTTGGGCCATGTATCATCCTGGAATGACAAGTTGAAATAAGGTAGTTGGACCTGGACATCAAACCGGTCACTTACCCCATACATTACATCCAGAAAATAAGACCGTGTGATTACTTGGCCATTGTTAGGATATCTCGCAATCTGCCCACTGGTACAAGGCATGAGTCCACACATTTGGTTGGAAGTGAAAAATTGCCTGGTGGTGTTCATGTAAAAAAAGGCCCCCTTGAGCCGAGTCGATCCCCGATCAATGATCCAGGCTCCAGCCCAGGCAGAATGGGCTAAAAGAGCAAACAACACCACGACAATAAATCGCACCATAGCCCAAATCTAAATTGCAAGTTGGTGCCGGCTTGTCGCTTCATTTACTTTTTGACCTTGAAAGACGCACACAATAATTCCCGAAATCTCCGGGTTATTTTATCTCAACCAATCAAATGAAAAACAATGAATACCACAAAACTGATGAGCATGCTTTTGGCATGCTGCTTAAGTACCCTTGCATTGGGTCAAACAATGCAATCCACCACAACTATCTACTTCAATACAGACGAACATTCACTCCTTAAGCCGTATCAATCGGACATCGATGCGCTGGTTAATGAGCGAATCAAACACAATGAATTTCAGATTACACTTCACGGCCATGCCGACCACCGAGGAGATGAGGATTATAATGAAGCCTTGTCCAGGCGAAGGTGCGAAAGTGTCCGGCGGGCACTAATGAATCACGGTGTACCTGCACATGTGATCACAATGAGCCATTACGGTGAACGCGAAAATGATCGCGGTAAATCGCTTCAGGAAAACAGAAAGGTCGACATCCTGGTGAAGGAATTTACCATCAAAACAACGGCCGACCTGGACGCCGCTCTCTCAAACGGCTCTGTTTCCACGTACTCGCTTGATCATGGATCGGATCATTTTTTAGTTGCCAACAATGGTTCGAGGGTATATGTGCCAAATCAAGCGTTTATCACTGCGGATGGAGAGCCATATACGGGATCTGTCAAACTTGAAGTGACCGAAGCCCTGGACTTTGCTTCCTGGCTTGGTTATGGACTTTCGACAAATAGCGGTGACAAATTGCTCGGTTCAGGAGGCATGATAAAAATATCTGCAACGGACCAAAATGATCAAAATCTCGAATTAGCCGGGGGCAAACAAATCAACGTGGCGCTGCCTACCAGTGAATGGATAAAAGAAATGGAAATGTTCACCTCGGATTCGGGAGGAAATTGGGCGCCGACAGGACAGTTGCCGGTTGACCTAAACAATTTGAACATGCCACCTTATCCGGTGATGGACTACGAAGGTTTTGTTGAGCCCGATCCACAGATATCGTATTCAGATTTACCCCGTCGACCTGCAGCGCCAATGATCCCCAATAAACCTCATGAACCGAGGCGGGAGTCCTATCTTACCTCGGTAAAATGGTATCACCTGGACAAGAGCAGGCGGATCCGAAAGATGGCAAGGGACTTTGAAGACGCACAACATACCTATGCACAAAAACTGAAACATTACGATGAACTGATGGACAAGCACCGTGAGGCCGTTATCAGTTATAGAAAAAGTCTGATGGACTATTCGGTCAAATTGAGGCGATGGGAGGATAGGGTAGAGCGCGAAATGAGGCAATGGAAGAAATCTGATGTATACCGAAAGGCATTGGCCGAACACGATTCTGCCGCCCAGGCCTACCGCAAGGCCTATGACATGGAGGTCATGATGTGGGACAACCTGTACAAGTGCAAATCCGATTCCATAGGATTGGAACTCGAAAAACTAGGCCTTCAGAATTCCCAACTAGTCGGAAACTATGTCTTCGCGGTAAGCGATCTCGCCTGGGTAAACTGCGACCGATTTATGGATATCCCAAGGGGTCAGAAGAGACCCATCATCTCCAGAATTGATGAAGATTCGGATACGAGGGCCGTTGTGCTATTCACTGAGATTCGCTCCGCGATCCAAATGAGCAAGAACAAGGATGGAGACCTTTTTGCCGTGGGAATTCCGAAAAATGAGGAAGCATACGTTCTGGCCTACAAGGTCCAGGATAAAAAGACTATGGTTTCCTTGAAACCATTGGTTCCGGGAAGGCAACAGGAATTGTCATTCGAAGAGAGTTCATTTGCGGAGCTCAAAGAACTCCTCGCTTCACTCGATGAGTGACCTTATTTGGTCCAGTCAGGATTGAGTAGCAAGGCGAGCTGCAGATTCCACTTATTGCTGTTGGGTACGGCTTGGTTTAGGATCCCAAGCTGTGCCTGTACAGAATGGTGGAATTGGTAACCTAACGCCCCATAAACTCGGTTTCGATCGAAGGCATTGCCCTGAAAATTGATAAAAATTTCATCATAGAAATTGAGGTAGGCCACGCCTGCCTGAATCTTCTTGCCATTGAGCGGATAGCTAGCCTGAAGCCTGTAACGGACCCGATTTCGATAGATATCCTCGATCCATCGCTGCTCTAAGCGAAAGCGGTGCTCAAGCCGCCAGTGTTTGATGAACGATAGGGTAATGAACTGCTGGAATATTCTATGCTCCACCGTATTCGGATTCAGAATGTCCTCATTGGGCGTGTGCCCGGTGATGTATCCGTACCCAAGTGTGAGAATATGTGGACGGCCAAAATGCCAATTGAGACCAGTCCTGAGCAGGAGTTGCTCAATATTGGGCTCCACAGTATGGTTTCGGTGTTGTGCTTCCGAGTGAATACTCCACTTCTCGTGGAACTTATTCATCCCAAAATACATCCACCATGCACCAAAGTCTTGTGGTTGTCCTTTTGCAAACCCGACCAAGCATAATGCGGCAATTGTCAAAAACAAACTCAAATTTCTCATCCGGTGCGAAATAATAAAAACGGGTCAAATACGTAAGTACCCGACCCGTCAATTTGTACAGTCCTTTTAAACTATTCGCTGGGCTCCGAACCTGAAGTATCACCCGAATCCGTGGGTGTTGCAGGTGCTTCATCGGCTGCCGGTTCATGCTCGGGTTGGAAAATGCCGTTATAAGTGGCGAACATTATCCCGTAGAATATTGGGTAGAATATGAGTGTTCCCAATCCACAGGTGAGCACGATTCCAATAATTCCAAGCAGGTAAACGACTATCCACATTCCCAGGTGGCTAAAAAACTTTTGAGCTACAACCTTGCGACTTGTTTCCATGGCTTCCCAGAATCCCATTTTACCGTCTACGATCAGTGGTAAAACAAGCGAGTAAGAAAGTGTCAGGTAAATAGAAACCAGCATCAGGAGTCCCGCAGTTCCTACCATGGCCGGAATATTTTCCAGTATGGCTGAGAGAAATGCTTCGGGGTTTTGCACCGCTTCGATATCGCCTGACATCAGATCAAAGAACAACTCAAAAGGGAATGCCAGCATAAAGAACAACACGAGAAAGGGGAGCAGAAAGAGTAAGACCACCAAATAGAATCCAAGGATATTTCCGGCGTAATTAAATCCTTTGAAGAAGTCTCCGAAATCCGGTTGAGCCCCCCGTAGGTAGTTCCTCATGTATATGAGGTAACCGGCAAATAGCATTGGCTGAATAAAGCTGGTTAGTGTACCTACAATTGGAATCATAGACAGCATGAAGATTCCTATGAGGTAGAGAAGCGTGGCTCCGACCATCGGTCCGAACTTGGCTGTGGCGAGATTCCATCCATTGGAAATGAATCCAGAGAAATCGAATTTATATCCCTCGCGTAATGGTTTTGAAAAATCAGTCATTTCGTTTGATTTTGGGTTTAGGTTTAGAAAAAGAGCTATAGTTGCGCCCCACCAGGAATACAGTCAACAAAACCCAGCCGTATGCCAGCGGATTTTGGTCCCATGCTCCTGTGAAGTCACCTTGCGCCATCAATATGTATGAACGGTTTGTGCCACACCCAAAACACTCATATCCTGTCAGGTCGTGTATCAAACATGATGGCATCCAGTGCAATATTTCAAATGCATTCAAGGCCACCAATCCAACATATGATAGACCTACAATTAGGAGTATCCAGCGATTTCTGATGTATTGAATGGAGTTTGCCATGTTTGACCGTTCATCTCAAAACTAGATGAAAAAGGTCAGAACTTCCAAGGACTATGAGAAACGGCTCAGGAAGTCCTCTCGTCGAGTGGGGGCCAGGGGCACAACCGAACCGTCGGCTAGGGTGATATCACCTCCCTTTCCCTTGCGGTATTGCTTCACGAAGTTTAGGTTGATCAGGTGTGATTTGTGCACCCGAACAAAGTCGTATTCCGAAAGAACTCCCTCGTAGAATTTTAAAGTTCGGCTCACCGTTCTCCTTGTACCCTCACTTAGGTGAATGTCGGTGAGGTTGTCGTTGGCCTGGCAACGGACAACATCCTTCAAAACGACAACTTCAAACCCTTCCATGGTAGGCAAGACCATCTTACGGAGTTGTTTGTTCTCGATGTGCAAGTTCTCCAATAGGATGTTGGAAGTCTTGATGCTTGATTGCTGTTTGATGGCAATGGATACCTTCTCTACGGCTTCTATCAACTCCTCGATATTGACAGGCTTCATCAGGTAGTGACTGGCGCTGAGGTTAAGCGCCTGAAGGGCATATTGACTGAAGGCCGTAACAAAAATGGTCTCGAATGGAAGTTCGTCGAACTTTTCCAACAGGTCAAAAGCATTGCCAAAAGGCATTTCAACATCCAGGAAGACCAACTCAGGATTCAGTTTGGTAATAAGCGCGTGACCTTCCTGAATATTCTCTGCTTCACCCAGCAGTTCAACATCAGGGCAATACTTGCCAAGATAATTGCGCAGCGTTATTCTGCTTGCCTCCTCATCGTCTACCAAAATAGCTCTTATGCTCACTCTTGCTGGTTTTGAGGGATTAGTAATGTGACGATGGTTCCCGTTCCATCTTCGTTCAGATCATCGACAGTGACTGTGATCTTGGTCTTGTGTAGATCATTAAAGATTTTGATTCGCTCTCCAATGTTTTTCAGTGCAGTGGACCTCGATTTCATTTGGTTCTTCGTTTTGAGTTCGGCGCTGCGCTTCCTGCCTATTCCATCGTCGCGGACTATTACTTTCAAATCGCTACCTTCTTGTGCCAGATCTACTCTCAGACTTCCTTTCTCCTCCTTGTACCGCAAGCCGTGCCATACGCTGTTTTCGATATATGGCTGGATCATCATGGGTGGCAATTGCACGAGATCCTCGTCGAGATTTTCATCTACTTTCAATTCGTAGCTGAACTTATCCTTAAATCGGAAGTGCTCCAACTCTAAATAGATCCTGAGTATTTCGAGTTCCTTGGTCAAGGAAATCAGCTCGTGCTCCGAATTCTCCATGACGGTTCGCATGAGCTTGGAGAACTCCGACAAAAACTTGTTCGCTGAACGCTCATCAGAAGTAGAGATGAAGCTGTTGACCGAGTTGAGTGCGTTGAAGATGAAGTGTGGATTCATTTGGGACCTCAAAGACCGAAGCGCCAACTGTTGGTTGGCTATTCGCCTCGATTTGGACACCCGCATGATGTAAATGAGCGCACCGGTACCCAGCAAGATGATAAGGCAGAGCAGGTAAATCAGGTATTTCTGGGTAGAGACCACGTCCTCTTTGAGCGTCGCTTCCCTCATGAGGAAATTGATGGTATTTTGTGAGATTTCCTTATCCTTCTTAAGAACCTCTAATTGGAGCATGCTTTCACGTCCGACGGCTCCGAGCAGCTCCGACTTTTGTTGGATCTCGGCCTGGGTATTTCTGATCGAATCCCGCAGCAGTTCGTAGTTCTTCAAATACTTGTACGCCTTGGCCGGTTTGTTTTGATTTTCGAGACGCTCGGACATATCCCTAATTACTTGAACCTCTCCTTCATCTACAATGTCAAATGATATGTCATTCAGGAAGTTATCAACCGATTCCTCCGACTTACTGTAGTTTCGATCCTGAAAGTAAGTCTGGGCCAACCTGAGGTATTCCACACCATCATCGAGCACTTCCAGACTTCTACTCCTGACTTCCGCTTCCTCTTTGAATTTCTGTTGCTTGCGGAGAGCTCCACTGACCTTTTCGTTGCTTTCCGCCACTACGTCCTTGTATTCCTCTTCTTCCTCCGGAGCAACCTCCACTTCCGTCTTTACTTCGTCCAGGGCGGTGCCATAGATGACCAGGCCTTTGTCTGTTTCACCTTTTGAGATATAAGAGGCAGCGAGGTTGGCTTGCGCTTTTTGCCTTCCCACCTCATTACCTTCATCGGTTTCTTGCTGAAGAAGGCGTTCATAGATCTTGATGGCTTTATCGTATTGCCCGCTGTTGTAGTAGGTTTCGGCGATAGCGTAGTCGATTTCCTTGAGCTCCTGTTTGTCATTGACCTGGCCGCGGTATTCTTTGTAGAAGGTTCCGGCGGCTCCGTAATCCTGCTTCTGCTCATAGATCTCTGCCATATTGCGGTTATAGGAGGGAGGCGGTGAACTTTTGACCTTTCCACGGCTCCTTGATTCAAGCTTGCTTTTCTTTTTTGGTTCCTTGGACAAAAGCCTCTTGCTGTCTTTTTCGGATGAACCAGCACTCTTTTGGATATCACCTGCGCCCTGGGCTTCCGGGGCGGCGACCTCTTCTGCCATCACCTCGGCATCATCACTCACATCAAACAGATTCATTTCCTGGTTGCTTTTTATTGACAGTTCAGGCCCATCATCATAGTACGATCTGGCCTGACGCATGAAATGCAGCGCCAACTCTGGCTGGTTTAAAACCTTGTAAGCTTCTCCCATGAGGAGATATGCCTGGGGTAGGGCCCTTTGGTAATCCCTCTCGATGGAGAGTTTGATGATGCTGTCCAATGCCTTGATCGATTCCTCTGGTTCGGTCTGAACCTTCTTTTCAATGCTCTTCAGAAAAGTAAGCACACCTCCTTCAGGATCACCACTTGCCCGAGCTTCGAACGAAGCGAGTGAAAGCAAAATGAAAACGAATAATGAGCTAACTAATCTGTGCATGAATCCTTCGGTAAACATAGCAATAATAATGCGAATGTATATCAACCAAATATTCTGAAAGCCCCATTGATAAAGGATTTCAGAAAGGTATAGCAACCTTGGCTAAGTGAGAATCACGGTTAACTAGATGAGAGGGCGACTTGCCTAATTCTGGCTTCTTCCGGCGATAAATCGGGGGTAGTTTTCCGTTCTCAAACTAAAAATAATACGCC
The DNA here is from genome assembly GCA_965267285.1 of Salibacteraceae bacterium. Classification (GTDB taxonomy): domain Bacteria; phylum Bacteroidota; class Bacteroidia; order Flavobacteriales_G; family Salibacteraceae; genus UBA4419. The sequence goes on from OZ253948.1 coordinate 1,336,603, forward strand.
ATGAAAAAGACAATTTTCACCCTGAGTTTTGCAGCATTATGCGGGCTCTACTCCTGTGCGCAGGAATCACCGAATCCGGTTGACCCCGGAGCGACTCCAGTAGTCGAATTACCCCAGGACAATGTTCAGGTCAAGCGCAAGCACATCAAGCTGGCCATTCTACTGGATACATCCAATAGCATGGATGGACTGATCAACCAGGCTAAGAATCAGCTATGGAAGATCGTCAATCAGCTGGCCAAAGCGAAAGACCAGTACGGAGAGGATCCGGAAATAGAGATTGCATTGTACCAGTATGGCAATGACAATCTTTCCATCTACTCGGGATATATCCAGCAGGTTCTTTCGTTTACTACTGAACTCGACGAACTATCCGAAAGGCTCTTTGCACTTCGCACGCGGGGAGGGTCTGAATACTGTGGAGAGGTCATCAAGACTTCATTAGAGGATCTGGACTGGACAGACGATGCCGGTGATCTTCAAATGATCTTTATCGCGGGCAACGAGCCATTCACCCAAGGCAATGTACCCTACCAACAGGCTTGTGGAATTGCCAATGAGAAGAATGTCATTGTCAACACCATCTTCTGTGGCAATTACAATGAAGGACGCAGAACAGGTTGGGCCGATGGGGCAACACTTGGATTAGGCCGGTATATGAATATCAATAGCGATGCAAAGACGATCCACTACACCTCACCTTACGACAAGCGCATCAGCCAGTTGAATATCCAACTCAACCACACATACATTCCCTATGGTACATACGGGGCCGTTAAGAAGGAAAAGCAAGTGGCACAGGATCGCGCGGCTGAGTCACTTGGTTCTGGAAACTACGCAAAGCGAATTGCTTCGAAAGGATCTAAAGTCTATAAGAACAAATCTTGGGATCTCGTAGATGCAGCCGATGATGCTTCCTTCAATATGGGAGAAGTGGAAGAGGAGCAACTTCCAGCGGAGATGAGGGGCATGTCAGATGCAGACAAAAAGAAGTATGTAGCTGAGCACAAGGCCAAGAGGGACGGTATCAAAAAGGAGATCGCCGAGCTCAACAAAAAACGTGAGACGCATGTCGCCCAACTCAAAGCAAGGGATGCCGCCAATTCAGACACCAAACTGGACGATGCCATCATCGGTGCGATCGTAGAGCAAGCAGAATCCAAAAACTTCAAGTTCGAATAAAATGGCACGCATTGTGAAGTGGTCGATATTGACCATAATCGTTCTCTGGTCATCTTGCAGTTTGGGGCAGGAGTACGAGGTGGACTATGCACAGGTTCTCCGCAATTTAGGGGCAGTCCGAAGCGACTACCAAGAAGCTTCGGCAAGCGGCGATACCGGTGTCTACACCTTGTGCTCCAAAGCCCTATTCAAGTCACTATCCGATAGCATATTCAGAGCATGGTATGGAACGCAATGGGATTTTAACGGAATCTCAAACACGCCTGGTCACGGAACAATTGCCTGTGGATACTTTGTGAGCACAACACTCAAACACGCCGGGTTTAACCTCAACCGATATCGACTGGCCCAGCAAGATGCCACAACGATCGCAAGATCTCTCGGAGGAAGCCTAAAGCGTTACAGCGATCGCCACGATATGATTGATGATGTCACGGCAAAACCTACTGGATTATATGTGGTTGGGCTCGACTATCATGTTGGATTCCTGGTTGTGGTCGATTATGAATGCTACTTCGTTCATTCGGACTTTATCAACGATAAGGTAGTGAGCGAAGAGGCTGAAGATTCACCGGCGCTCATTGCATCCAATCACTATGTGATCACGGAGTTGACCGACAATGAGGAATTGATGAAAAAGTGGCTGAATGGCTCTAAGATCTTTTAAAATACTTTGTTGGTTCATAGTGTCCACATCCATTGCCTCTGCCCAGGATATGGACAGATTGAGGAAAAAGGCAGGGGAAGCACTTGAATATTGCCGGAGTCATAGTATGGATACCACCTTTTGCCTATTGGTTGACATGGGTATCCACTCCGGCAAGTTCAGGTTGTTTGAATGGAATTTCGAAGAAGGTACGGTTGTAAAGTCAAGCTTGTGCTCACTTGGAAGTTGTGGGGGTGATCACAACGGAATACCAAAGGCCTCGGACTTCAGCAATGTTTCCGGGAGCGGTTGCTCATCTCTTGGCAAATACCGAATCGGCAAGCGCAGCTATAGCAACTGGGGTATCAACGTTCACTACAAACTCCACGGCCTCGAATCAACGAACAACAATGCTTTCAGAAGAATCATTGTGCTGCATTCGTGGGCCAACATCAAAAATGAGGAGATTTATCCGTGGAAGGCAAGCGAGAGTTTGGGGTGTCCAATTGTGTCGGACGAGACGATGCGCTACCTGGATACCAGGCTCCGTGTTAAAGAAAACAAAGTCCTTTTGTGGATATTTCGATAATACATACTTTGGCATCTCATCATCGATCGACAAATGAAGAGAATCGCTATCCTATCCCTAACGGTATTCGTATTTGCCTGCTCTGGCTCAACCAAATACTTGATTCCAACCCAAGCCGATGCCGACCGTGTAACGTCTAAATATCCCGGCATGACGCTGGATCAGCTTAGCGAGGGACACTCCCTGTACAAGAAGAATTGCAAGTTGTGCCACGGCCTAAAGAATCCTTCGAATTTCAATGAAGCGAAATTGACTAAGGTTGTTCCCGGGATGGTCAAAATGGCCAAGGAAAAGGGTTCCCAAATAAATGATGATCAGCAAGCGCTGCTCCTCAAGTATCTGGTTACCATGAGCGGGTCCTAGATCGGATCTTTATACACAAAGTCAATCTTATTTCAGGCGATTCAGCCAAGCTGCGAAAACGTCCATTACGTCGTTGATGGTGTCGAATTCGATCGGATGACCTTCAAGGGAGACAAAGTATTGGTCAACGGAGGACCAGGTATTGCCTTCCAGTTTTTTGCGGCTTTTGCGGTGAAACTTGAAGCCCGACTTTTCCCTCTTGTAAAGTATATTCAACCAGCCTCTTTTCTTGACAAACTCAAACTCCGGAGGTTCTAGACCAGATTTCTCTATCGCTGATCGAAACAGTTTGTTTTCGGATTGACGCAGCCTCATGACAATCAAGGTTTAAATCGATGGTCCTGAATAAAGGATGAGTCCGTGAGCGTGTGCAGAAAGTTGATCAAATCTTCCTGGTCCTGGTCGTCGAGAAACAAGGGATGCAGAATTGGGCTCTTGTTTGGATGTGGGTGTCCGCCGGTGACATAGTGATCAATAACCTCCTCAAGGGTTTCCAGTGAGCCATCGTGCATATACGGTGCGGTAAGGCCGACATTTCGGAGTGAGGGTGTTTTAAATATCGAACGATCCTTTTCCACGAGTGTCACCCTGAAGCGACCCGGGTCTTTGTACTTACTGTAGAGCCCAGTATTGGTTAGGGAGTAGTCTGTGAAGTTGAATCCGTTGTGGCATTGGCTACAAAGTGACTTATCGCTGAAGAATAGTTGCATGCCCCTAAGCTCGGATTCGTTTAGAAGCGGTTCATCACCCTGAAGATGTCTGTCGTATTTGGAATCACCCGAAATGAGCGTTCTCTGAAATACAGCGAGCGATCGCTGAATGACATAGGGATCCGGATCGCGGTTGTACGCAGCCACGCTCATTTTGACGTATTCATCAATCTCAGCAATTCTTCTGGCAGCCTCTACAATGTTGCTGCTCATTTCATCGTGTTCCTGGATCGGCACTAAAACCTGCATTTCCAGTGTTGGTACCGAGCCCTCCCTTAAGTAATAAGGATGATAGGCGACATTGGCCAGGCTGGGAGCATTTCGTGTCCCCAATCTACCTTCCACTCCGGGACTTATGACATTTGTATCAGAAAAGGCATGGGAGGAGAGGTGGCAGCTGGCACAGGAAATTTCATTTCCCTGGGATAGGATGGGATCATAGAACAGCTTCTTACCCAAGGCCCAGCGTTCGGGTGTAAACTGATTTTCTTTTGGAAAAGGTACCGGTGGAAAACCCGGAGGAGGGCTCATCAATCCCCGCTCACTTGTATCCATGCAAAGGCCTAAAACAAGTGCCAGGAATAAGGACAAGCTCTTCATGAATGCTTACCTCACCATTAGCTTCTCGTTGCTGACCGGCTTGCCGTTAGAAGAAAGTTCCAGGAAGTAAACTCCTGCGGCATCCAGGTTCACCCTGAAGCTACCCTTGACTTTCGTGCTGTGCACCAGCTGCCCGGTGGAATTCAGTATTCTTAATTCGAGCGGCTCAGGGTGTGTGCTGATCACATCTATATTTCCCGGAAGTGCCGGATTCTGAAATTGAAGCAAGTGCAGGTTTGGAATTTCACCAACCGATACCGGAGGATTTTCGCTCTCAAATACTTCGGACCTCATATTGGTTAGGGCTTGCTGAGACTCACCGAGCTCGCTATGCGAAATCACTCCAGCACTGATGTCCATTTCGGAAAACAATCCATTGTAGTGCGCGTTGAGATCTACAATCAAGGTATCGCCGTCGACTGATGCCGTGCCAGGAACATCAAATTTTTCATAATTCCGATCACCTAATGCGTGGATCTGATATATCTGGGCGAGATTATTGCCAGATCGTCCCTCAACAACCAGGAATCGATAGCCCGGAGTCCAGCCCCAGTGCATAGTAGGTGTTTGATGTGCCAAGGGGTGTCCACTTGGCCAGGTAGCTGGGTCAAGGTGGTTATGAGCACTATCCACACCAACGGCAAACCTGATTTTTTCAATCTCGGTGACATTAAATTGTCCGAGCATATACTCAGCTTCCCGTGAGGCGTCTACCAACAACCATGTATCAGGAAGTACCGTGACCTGCCCTCCGTCATGTATCAATTCAAATCCGGACAAGTAATACTTCAGAAAGGTCACGTTGTAATCATATCCACTGCTGGATTGAAATGTAGTATTCATTTCAAATGTGCTTCCTTCGATCATATGATCGATTTTCAATGAAACCCACTTTTGGGCCGGAGCAATAAACGCAATCGCAATAAATGTGGCGGCGATAAGTATGTTTTTCATGTCTATAGTTAATAAGGTGAGGTATATCTTTCATCATTGACGAATGTCTCGTCGGTTAAAGTTTTCATGAATGCTATCAAATCGGCCTTATCCTGGGCTGAAAGGTTGAGTCCAGGGTTGAGGTTGTATTGCATCAAAGGATCTACGGTAGACGAATGCTGAACGCCGCTGGCATAATGATCGACCACCTCCTCAAGAGTCTCGAAACGACCATCGTGCATGTATGGTGGCGTCAACTCAATATTCCTGAGTGAAGGAACCTTGAATTTGGCGCGGTCGGATTCCTCTTCTGTCGTTTCGTACAATCCAAGATCGGTGAATTCCGCCTCACTATCGAGACCGTTGTTCATGTATTTGTTGTTGGTAAAGTTGAACCCTCCGTGACAATGAAAGCACTCTGCACCTCCCTGACCGGAAATGGGATCGAATTCTATAAAGAACAAGTAATAACCCCTTGCTTCGCTATCTGTAAGTGTGTATTCACCGGCCAGGAATTGGTCGTATTTGGAACGATAGGACACGATGCTGTTCATAAATTGCTCCATGGCCAGGCTCATCTTCTCGGCTGTAATTTCTTCGGAGCCAAAGGCCCTAAAGAACTGATCCTTGAACGGTTGAAGCAAATTCAGCTTTTCTATGACGTTTTCCAGCGTCTCATTCATCTCGAGTGGATCCTGGATAGGTTTTAATGATTGATCCCTGAGTAGGGGAGCCCGCCCATCCCAGAAGAAGGCATTGTTGTGCCAAGCCATATTGAAGATAACCATAGCTTGACGACCACCTAATTTGCCTTCTACGCCTTCGCTAAATTGATCGAGATCGGAAAACCCATCTTCCTGAACATGACAGCTGGCACAAGACATCTCATTGTTTTTGGAAAGAAGAGGGCTGTAGAAGAGCATTCTTCCGAGCTCAACGCCTTCTACCGTGAGCGGATTATCTTCCGCAATGTTTGGCTCAGGGAAGTTGCCGTATTCCAAAACGTATGGCGTGCTGTCATAAACGGGTGGATCCGGTTCTTCCTCTTTTTTACATTGTGATAATAAAATGGTGGAGCAAATCAGCGCTCCTGGGATAATATATTTTGTTTTCATGATCCTTTACTTTAATTGATACAACTAATTGAGTTCCTATTTGAATTGAATCAAATCAGGAAAACACAGTTTATCAAGTGTAAAGGTTGGGGCGGTGGTCTAACCACCCAAGCCAAATCAATTTTCTGAGATAGCTTTTGAAATACGAATGGAGTATGCGATTTGCTGGCATCCGCTGACTGAAAATCAATTTCTACACTATAATCGACTTGATAATCATCAAGTTTAAGTTCATAGGACTCATTGGAACAACAGTTTCTTCTTAAGCTATTTTCTTTGACGGGGCCTTCATCGCATTCATTAAGCAGCTCAAACCCGCAACTGAGTTTAGGATTGAAGACCACAATTTTGCTTTTTACCAATCGGTCATTGCAACGGTGACTGACCAAGGTAAATCCCAAACTGGCGAAGAGAAACACGCCCGCTAGTAAGGAAATCAATATGCCTTTCAGGGTCGACATTGAGACAGCCTAAAATTACAAAGAATCCCTAACATGTTGGCACCAACCACCTTATGGTTTGAACAGCTTCTTGTAATATTTCAATTTTTCCGTCTCTATACTCAATAAGTAGATGCCGGAAGAAAGCAACTTAGTTTCAAGAGTATAGGATTTCTCGTTAGGCCAATCATGCCTTATGACTTTGCCTGTCAGATCTATCAATGAGACGCTTGAAATTAATTCTACTTCACTTCGGATGAAAACCTCGGCTGGTGTCTGAAATACATTGATCGATGAATTCCCGAGCTCAGCCAACGAATTAAGTGAGTAACAATTTGGAAACAATACTGTCTGCATAGTCGTGTCCAGAATATACATGGGAACAGAGAGGCTAAATGAATTCTGATAGCGATCTTCAAAGCCCATATATGGGCCTCCACCCGGCGGGGTGTCGACTTCAAAGTGCCAGATGTATTGATCTTTTGGAAGGCAGATCGTGTCTTTGGCATATTGTACGGTGTCGTTTAATGTCAATGTTCCTTGTGCCTTCAATACACCTAATACCGTGTACACCTTATAGCTGAAGGTCCCAATGGAATAGGCGCCTCCAAATCCACCGGCGAAGGGATGGAGTGTATAGCATGAATCATCAGGGCAGAGAGACGTACTGGTGTCAAGTTGGAAGGTGCAATTGAGGCTGTCGTAGAAATTTGTCCAGAGTTCGATCCTTCCGGAGCTGATCGAAGTAGGAGGTGAGGTACTTTTGATGTTCAGCCAATGGATCGATTGTGAACCAATACCAAATAGGTTGGGAGTTTCCTTTGCTACAGTATCCCCGTTGGCATCGTAGAGTACCACTCCCGGGTAAGAAAAAAATTCACTGCTGCTATTTTCGATCTTGACGATGATCACACTATCGGCGGTAATAGAGTGCTCTACCATGGTAACGTGGACAGAATCACAAATCTGACCCAGGCCAGAAAACGTACAAATGAGAATCAATGATAGGAGTGAGATGAGGTTTCGCATACGACGAAAATACGGCTGAAAGCAAGCAACTGCGCACGCAACCATTGAACGTTTCCGAATTATCGCTTTTTTTGAACATGCGAAATTTTTTGTTCCTAGCCGGAATGGCGTTGCTTGGCTTTGCTTGTTCTGAGTCTAAGACCCAGGCAGAGCTTGACGAGGAGATTATATTGGAATACATTGACAACTATGGGCTTGATGCCTCTAAGACCGCCAGTGGGCTGTATTATGTAATCGATGAACCCGGTACCGGAATAAATCCAGGCCCTAATTCAGAAGTACGTGTTGCTTATTCGGGTTATCTGACCGATCGCACAGTATTCGATTTTAGTTCAGACAGTGGAATCGTTTTCAACTTAAATCAAGTAATTCCGGGATGGACAGAAGGAATCCAACTATACAAAGAAGGGGGCTCGGGGATATTACTTATTCCTTCAGGACTGGCATACGGACCAAGACCTGTGGGCACCATTCCCGAGAATAGCGTACTCATTTTTGACGTCGAATTGCTCGAAATACTGTGAGCCTGCTTTGACATTTAGTCTTTCCAGACTAAATTTATCCTTTCAAAACCCAGCATGCGAGCCCCAATTGTAATTATGGTATCGCTGTTGTGCACCCTTTTTGCCAACGGCCAAATAGCCCTTCACGAGGATACAGGTCTATCGATTGGTACAAATCCTACGCACGAAAGCAGTGTCGACATGGACTACGCCGACCTGGATGGAGACAACGACCTTGACCTTGTGGTTGTACACATTGCGGACAAAAAAGAGAGAATCGAATTCTATGAAAACTCAGGTGCCCATAAATACATGTATTGGAAGGGCATCGAGATAGAATCTTCCGAATCAACCGCTGTAAAGCTCGGCGACCTGGATGGGGATGGTGATCCCGATATCGTGCTGGCTCGTTATTCGGGCAACAACAAGATCTACTACAACGAAGGGAACTTGGTGTTTAAATATCGCCGTGAGACATTTGGGCATACCAAACACACGATCCACGACATTGTGCTGGCCGACATGGACAACGACGGCCACCTTGATATCCTCGTTGCATACCATAAAGGGCGCAACGAAATTTGGCTCAACAACGGAACCGGTAAGTACAAACATGCCCACCACTTCGGTGGCCATTCCAATACGTCCTATCACATCGAGGTAGCAGATTTCAACGATGATGGATTTCTGGACATTGTGGAAGTAAATTCGAAGAATCATCCAAACTACCTTTACCTCACGCATGGCAAGCCGCTGCACTTTAGACAGGTGTATTTTGGCAAATCCGGTCAGGACAGTAGGGCAGTGGGTGTGGCCGACCTCAACAACGATGGCTTCGAAGACATAGTAGTAGGCAACTATGGCGAGCAGGACGAGATCATTTTTCTCGATGGGGAGGCAAATATCATTGAGGTGTACAAATTCGGAACGCATACCGAACGCACTCCGGATGTTTGTCTTGTAGACATGAACGGTGACGGTAAGAAAGACATCCTGGCTGCTCATATGGGCATGCCCAACTCGATCTTTATATGGGAAGGGCCTAAGAAGTTTTATCGTCAGGATCTGAACGAACACGCATTCGACACAACCTCCATACTTGGGGTAGATTTGAATGGAGACGGGTTGATGGATATTGCCGAAACCAACCTAAAAAACAGGAATATCTACTATACCCAGGATGGCAATCCGGAAGAAAGCGAATTAGAAGCGGAAGAATGAGTTCCTGCCTCGATTAGAGTTCTACCTTCGCAGCCAATTATTGATTGACTCCCTTTGAGCAAGTTTGAAAAGCTGGGACTTTCCCCTGAAGTGTTGAAAGTCCTGGACACCATTGGCTTCAAAAAGCCTACCCCGATTCAGAAGCAAGCCATTCCATTGTTGCTTGAAAACAATCCTACCGATTTCATTGGTCTTGCTCAGACCGGAACGGGTAAGACGGCAGCTTTTGGCTTACCGCTCATTGAACTGATCGACGAATACAATCAATCAACGCAGGCGCTGGTGATGGCTCCCACGAGAGAGCTTGGCCAACAAACAGCGAAGCAGTTGGTATCTTTTTCGGAACATATCGCAGAATTGAATGTTGAGGTTGTCTATGGAGGGGCCGCTATTGCCAATCAAATCAAGGCACTCAAAAAACCAACTCAAATCGTTGTAGCCACTCCAGGGAGGCTACTGGATCTTATTAAACGGAAGGCTGTTAAGTTGGAGGAAGTGCAGTATGTCGTTCTGGATGAGGCAGACGAGATGCTCAATATGGGGTTTAAAGAGGACATCGACGTGATCCTCTCCTTTACTCGGTCCGATCGGGCCACATGGCTCTTTTCTGCCACGATGCCACCTGAAATCCGGAACATCGTCAAAAAGTACATGACAGATCCCGAGCAGGTGGCCATCAATACGCATGAAAAGACCAATCGAGACATAGCCCATCAATATGTGATGGTGAAGACGGCCAATAAGATCCCTGCCTTGAGGAGGTTCCTGGACATTCAACCCGAAATGCGTGGTGTGATGTTCTGCCGTACAAAGCGCGAAACCCAGGAGATCGCAGACGAACTTGTGTCCATGGGATATGGCGTAGAAGCCCTTCATGGGGATCTATCGCAAGGTCAAAGGGACAATGTGATGAAGCGCTTCAAGGCGAGGTCCATGCAATTGCTTATCGCAACCGATGTGGCAGCCAGAGGAATTGATGTGGACGATCTCACCCATGTGATCCACCACAAATTGCCCGATCAAATCGAGAGTTATACGCACAGAAGTGGCCGCACCGCAAGGGCCGGTAAGAAGGGGATATCTCTTTCGTTTATCAATCCTCGCGAGGGGAGACGGATCACAGAGTTGGAAAAGAAACTCAACCTCAGCTTTGAGCAAATAGAGGTCCCGAGCGTTGAGGAGATGAAGCTGTCGCGCATCAACCACTGGGCGAACTTGATCGTCAATACCCAGGTGGATGATATGGCAGAAGATATTTTGCACCAAATCAAGGGTCAATTGGGTAAGATGAGTAACGAGGACTTGCTCAAAAGACTTATCACGACTCAATTAGATCATTTAGGGGTTCAGGGCGATGGTGAAGGAGATCTCAATGAGGTTCATGGTAAGCGTGAAGCCAAGAACGAGCATCGCTACTTCATCAACGTGGGCTCCATCGATGGACTCACCAAAGGGGATTTGCTGCATTTTCTGTCCGATATCACCAATGTGCGTAGGAAGCATTTCAAAGATTTGAGCGTTCAAAAGAATTGCTCATTCTTCAGTGTCGATCCCGAAAAGGACAAAGCCATTCCTGAAAAGTTTGCGGGGCTTGAAATAGACGGAAGACCAATCAGGGTCAACCTTGACGACGACAATCCCAGGAGGAAGCCAGGCGGTAAGAAACAAAAGTACCGGGGTCAAAGCAAGCACAAGCGCCGGCCATTCCCAAAAAAGAAGGGTAGGAGGCGCTAGCGTTTCGATTCCCTGAAAAACTTCAAAGGAACCCACAACATCCCGAAACAGCTTGCACCTTCCTTGGTTAGAACCTTGTGGTGAACCAAGTGTGCCTTGCGAATTGCCCTGAAGTAGGGGTGATCAAGCTTTTTCAGAAATGGTAACCTCCTGTGGATGAAAACGTCGTGTACCAGGAAGTAGCTGAACCCGTATGCCGTGATGCCGCTTCCAGCAGCGAGCAGGTATACACTGAAGTTGAGGCCCGTCATAATCAGTGCAATTCCGGGAATAGCAAAGATCAGGAAGAAGAAGTCGTTTCGCTCGAAGAAGCCGTAGGTGTCTTTTTTGTGATGGTCCTGGTGTAGCGACCAGAGGAAACCATGCATTATATACTTGTGCGTAAACCAAGCAATAAATTCCATGCCCAGGTAGGCAATCAGAAATATAGCGATGGAGAGGAGGATTTCCATAAAGTGACTATAGCAAGTTCATCTGATGTTGGATCAGTGACCGCAGCATGATGCCCATCTTCTGTCCATTTGGAATCCGAATCCTGGACTCCAGGATTTGTTCCGGCGGCAAGCTCTTGATCTTGTCAAATAAACGCTTGTAGTATACATAAGCGATATACACGCCTCTTCGGGCACCGCTTGGCAAACCCCTGATGCCGATCAATGCTTCCCTAAAATCCGATTCGATCTCCCCTTCGATCTGACGCTTTTCAGCTTCGGTAAACTTCGTCAGGTCCAATCCGGGAAAATAGGTTCTACCCAAGCCTTCGAAGTCTTCTTGCGCATCTCTCAGGAAATTCACTTTTTGGAATGCAGCCCCGAGTTTCATTGCAGCTGGCTTCAGTCGCTGGTAATATTGCTCGTCACCTTCGGTAAATACTCTGAGGCACATCAAACCTACCACCTCGGCTGAACCCAGGATATATTGATCGAACTTGTCACGATCGTACTCCACGAATTCCAAATCTTGTTTCATGCTTTCGAGAAAGGTCTCGATCAATTGCCATTCAATGTTGTACTTGTTTACCGTGTCCTGAAAGCTATTGAGGATTGGGTTGAGGCTAATCCCATCGGCAATTGCCAGGATGGTGTCCTCTCTGAACCTCCTTAATAAGGTCGCTTTGTCGTATCCGTGAAAGGAATCGACTATTTCGTCAGCAAACCGCACAAAACCATAAATGCTGTAAATGGGGTCCCTGTATTCCTTCCCGAGCAGGTAGGTACCCAGTGAGAAGCTGGTACTGTAGACGTTGGTGGTCTTCCTGCTACAAGCCTGCGATACTTTGTCAAATAGTTCTTTTTTCATGACAGGTACTTATTGATTTCGTTGGCAGCCAATTGACCCGAAATAAGGCTTGGGGGAACCCCGGGCCCAGGAACAGTCAGTTGCCCGGCATAAAACAAATTTTCGAGATGTCGGTTGCGCAGCTTTGGTTTTAAGAAAGCTGTTTGCCTCAGCGTATTGGCAAGCCCGTATGCGTTGCCTTTGTAAGCGTTGTAGTCTTCCTTGAAGTCCTGGATGCAGTAACTCCGCCTGAAGCTTACCTGATCCTTGATGGGCGTTCCCGTATAATTTTCCAATCGGGCAATGAGCTTTTGGTAATAACGCTCACGTAATTGTTCGCTGTCTTCCAGGCCCGGCGCCAGGGGCATGAGTATGAACAGGTTTTCCTTTCCTTCCGGCGCGACACCCGGATCCGTTTTGGATGGAACACAAGCATAGAACTGAGGATGGTCCGGCCACTTCGGGTCCTTATATATATCATCCGCATGCTGGTCCATGTAGTCATCGAAGAACAGGTTGTGATGCTCCAGCTTGGGTAGCTTTTTGTCAATGCCCAGGTAGAAGATCAAGCTGGACGGAGCGAAGGATCTTTTATTCCAGTAGCCCTCAGAATAGTTTCGTTTAGCTTGCGGTAGCAAGTCCGATTCGACATGGTGGTAATCTGCTGCCGCGATAAGGGCATCGACATCCATACTGTGCCCATTGGCCTCAATATGAACGGCCTTTTTATTAGACGTTTGAATCTCAGAAACGGGATTGGAAGTGTGAATATGAACGCCTTGAGACTCCGCTACATTTTTGAGCGCCTGAATCACGGAGCCAAAACCGCCCATGGGGTAGAAGGTGCCTTGCACCAAGCCAGAGTAGTTCATCAAGCTGTACAATGCAGGTGTATTTTGAGGGGGCGCCCCGAGAAAAAGAATGGGGAACTCCATGAGATACCTCAGCTTGGGGTTCTTGAAATACCTGGCGACATGTTTTCTGAAGGAGGTGAATAGCTGCAAATCCATAAATCCGCCCATCACTTTGCGGTCCACGAATTCTAATGGAGTATGGCTTGGTCTGTAGACCATGGTGTTCATGCCGACTTCATATTTGCGTTTGGCCTGATCCATGAACTTCTCCAAGCTTGTTGAAGAACCCGGTTCATATTCCTCAAACAGGGATTTGAGCCCCTCCCAGCTAGCCGGGATGCGCATCGGAAGCTTATCGTCGAAAATGATCTGGAATCCCGGATCGAGTTTCACCAATTCATAATGATCTCCAACATCAGTGCCCATGAGCTTGAAGAAGCGGTCAAATACATCTGGCATCCAATACCAGCTTGGCCCCATGTCAAACCTGAATCCATCGTGTTCGAACGAACGTGCTCGCCCGCCGACACTCTCATTCTTTTCAAAAATGTGCACATCGTGGCCCGTCCTGGCCAGGAGCGAGGCAGAAGCAAGCCCGGAAAATCCTGCACCGATAATCCCTATACTGGTTTTGTTTAACATATTCGCCGAAATAGTAAACAAGCCCTGAGTAGGATTGTTCATCGCTGCCCAAAAAATTTCCTGCTCCGGGTGACGATGAAAGAAAAAAGGCCGGGAATTTCCCGACCTTGATCATGCAGTATCTTGGTTTTTCTTACTTCTTAATCATTGGAATAGTGGTCGATCTCTCATTTGAAAGAACCCTCAAGAAGTACGTTCCGGCGGGGACAGAAGAAGTGTTGATTTCGGTATGCTTCGATCGCAGTACCCTTTGGCCGTTTAGGTTGAATAGCTGAATATCCTCGACCGATCCGTGATCCGAATCAATCCTGATACTTTCTGAAAACGGATTAGGATATGCTTTGAGACTTTGGCCAGCTGATTCCGGCAACCCTATAGTGTTTGGTATTCCGGTACCACGAAGGTTGATGAAGAACGCGCCCTCGTCGTTGTCGGAGTTGATGATGGTGATTGTTGCGTTCTTTGCGCCGGTCGAAGTAGGATAGAAATAAAGCAAGAATCCCGATGAATCGCCAGGTGCGATCGTCGTAAGAATATTATAGAGTTGCGTGCCATAGCTGCTCGCAGCGACACCACCAAGAGAAGCCCAGGGCGAGCCCATCAATACCAGGTCAGTGTCGCCGGTATTGTAAACCCAATATTCGATCGAGTCGGAATATGTGTTGATCATTTGATCTCCATAGTTGTACGTTGAGTTCATTGTTACTTCTTGTCCATCACGTGTTACAATGATCTCTGCCTGCGAGAATGATAAAATTGATGAGAAAATAAGTGTTAGGGTAGGTATAAGTTTTTTCATGCCGTGATTTTTAGCGAGGCGCAAAGTACTACCTTTTTTAATAGGTTGTACAGTCAAGGGAATAAGAAATCAACAGAACACAAGCCTGCTGCAGAACAGGCTACTTAACGACAAAAGCGAGCGTTGTCGTTTTGTCGATCATGCGCACTCTCAAAAAGTATACACCGGATGAAAGATGTTGAATATCCAAGGTCTCCTGTGGACCTCTTTGAGACCTAACTATCTGGCCGAATTGGTTTAATACCTCCAAGGCTTTAACCTCCGATTTTTGCCCCATAAGATTTATTTCTGTGGAGGCAGGGTTGGGATAAAGCGTAATGCCGGAAACTCCTTCATCTTCGAATATGGAAACGGTACATTCGCTTTGTTTGGAGGGATTTTGATAAGGCTCCCCTTCGATTTGAGCATTTGGAAGATAGTCATAGATCAAGCGAGCAAGTGGGAATAGGGAAACTCCTCTCGTGTTTGACATGATGGCCACACCATTTTTGTTCTCCGGTGAATAGTAGATCAATGTAGCTGTCTTAGCCTGAGAACCACTGTGCCAATAAAGCGAGTCTCCATTTCTGGATCCGGTACTTGTTCCGTATCCATAGTAGGTAGGATTCCCATCATCAGCCTCGTGCCTTGTGCCGAAGAGCTTAACATATTGATCCGGCATCAATGTTCGATTGACAATTCCCTGCATAAGTAGCGTTAGGTCAATGACCGACGAGATAAGCCCACCTCCCGGGACCTTGTATGAAACATCCTTGTAATCTGTCCACGTAGTAGGTGTTCGAATCAGCTTATCCTGATCATCGAAATCGTATCCCCAGGCTTCATTGGGATAAGGTCTTTCGTCCTGAAATTCAATTTGTAGCGTAGGCAGGCCTAGCGGGCAAACTATCTGTTCATTGAGTATTTCTTCAAAGGCCTTGCTTCCAGCTCGCTCAACTACGGCACCGGCCAGGCAAAATCCCCACGTGGTATATTGATAATGCAGCCCCGGTGCAAAGCAGATCTTTTGGTCTTTGAAAATGTCGATGGCCGCAATGGGATCATAAGCATTGGGGTGGTTATCGATGTAATCGTCCCTCGCCGCAGTGTTGTAGCTCTCCGAGCAATACTGGCCACTCGAAGTGCCGGAGTAGTGGATGATGCCGCTTTCATTGGAAAGCAATTCTTCCATGGTGATCGTTCCTTCAGGCTTTACCGGATATTCCGGAACATAATCTCTAATGTCTTTGTCGAGATCCAAAAGCCCCTGCTCGACCAGCTTCATGGCCATTAGGCCCGTAACGGTTTTGGAAACCGAGGCAAGGCGATACATCGTTTGTTCGCTTGCCGGAGTCATTCCGACCGTATCCTGCCAGCCAAATCCTTTCAGAAAGGCAACATGGCCATCCCGGATGATTCCCACCGAGACACCGACCATTTCCTCATCGTGCTTTTCTTGGGTTATGAATCCCTCTATAATTGATTTCGATGTGGAATCCAATCGAACAAACTGCGACATTGTTTCAAGGGAGGATATAAGGGTGAGGCAGAGGATGAACAAGCGCATGGTCAAATCTAAGATTACTGTACGAGACAAAAAATTGCCGAAAAGCGACTTCCGTCACCTTTTTGGTGCGGGCAGAAACTACTTTTGAAATCTTATGGCCTTATTCGATCAGGAAGAGCGTTCGTTTAAATCCCTGCACAGCTACCTCCAAAAACTCGTTGAGGGCAGGTTGTGGCTCAAAGTGCTCATTGCCTTGGTCCTGGGGGTTGGTCTCGGTGTTCTGATGAGCCCAGGGGTAGGAATTGTGCCCGGAGACATAAGCAATATCGCCGGTAGCTGGCTTGCCCTTCCCGGAAAGCTCTTTTTGAAATTGGTCCAGATGATCATGATTCCGCTGATCTTCGCCTCGATCATCACGGGCATCACGAGCAACAATCCCGAACAATTGAGGAAAATGGGTTCCGGGGTGGTTTTGTACTTCTTGTTTACCACCATTGTCTCTATTGCAATTGGAACATTCCTCGCGCTGGTATTCAAACCCGGTAGCATGATCCAGCAGGGGGAGGGATCCCTGGAAGCGATGGGTAGCCCTTCGCTACCGGGCTTATCGGATGTGCCCGGAGCCATTAGTGATTTACTTCCGTCGAACCCATTGGCTTCTATGGTGACCGGGGAGATGCTGAGCATCGTGATCTTCACCATCATCATTGGGCTGGCAATCACGGCGCTTTCCGAGCAAATGCAGCAACCCATCATGAGATTGCTAAGCGCTGTTCAGGAGATATGTATGACCGTGGTGAGGTGGGCTATGAAGATTGTTCCGCTTGCAGTATTCGGCCTGATGGCACAGCTCAGTTCCAGTATTGGAGTGCAGTCCCTGGCGGGCATCGGTTTTTATGTCATCATCGTCCTATTGGGACTTCTGTTGCTTCTGATCTTCTACATGTTGGTGCTGGCCATCCTTGGTAAGCGCAATCCTTTTAAAGTGTTGAGGAGCATTCGGGATGTTCAACTCCTTGCATTTTCCACTACCAGTTCAGCCGCCGTCATGCCCTTGTCGCTACAAACCGCGGAAGACAAATTGAACATCAAGCCGGCCGTGAGTAATTTCATCATACCCGTAGGTGCTACGGTCAATATGGATGGGACGGCAATTTTTCAATGCATTACCACGCTTTTTATCGCCCAGAGTTATGGCATGGAGATGAGTCTGCTGAATGTCGTGCTTGTGATGGTAACGCTTGTTGCAGCTTCCATCGGTACCCCGGCGATCCCCGGTGGAGGAGTGGTAATCCTCGCCTCAGTGCTCTCTGGAGCCGGGATTCCCACCGAGGGCTTGGTGATCATTATTGGGGTCGAGCGCATTCTCGGAATGTTTAGGACTGCCATAAATGTCACCGGTGACCTCACCGCCTGCGTTGTGTTTGATCGATGGAATTCAGATTAACCGAGCATCCTACGTCACTCTGAACTTGATTCAGAGTCCCAACTCTTTGGTCAGGACCAGATAAGTGCATACTATTTGGGATGCTGAAACAAGTTCAGCATGACGGAACACGCTTCATTCAGTCATGATCGTGACGTTTACCGAATCTTCCCCAAACATTACTTATTAACAATACAAACCGCTCCGGGCCAATAGCTTAGTTTTCCTAACTAAACCAATTAAATTGATAAAATGACTACAAAAGAAGTTGCAGACCGCTTGGTTTCCCTATGCAGGGAAGGAAAGAATTTCGATGCTATTGATGAGCTCTACGCAGATGACATTGTGAGCGTTGAACCAGAGGGCACGCCACAAGCCGGTGCTACAAATGGCAAAGCAGCCGTCCGGGCCAAGGAAGAGGGCTTTTTTAATGCTGTAGAGGAGGTTCACGATTCGTGGCTTTCAGACCCCTTGGTGGCCGACGCCTATTTTTCAGTTGCATCTACCATGGATCTCACCATGCAGGGAATGCGTATGAACTGGGAGGAAGTATCGCTATACGAAGTTCGGGATGGCAAGATTGTGCGCGAGGAGTTTTTCTATACTCCGCCGAGTCAATAAGATTAATCCCTAATTTGCGTCAACTGCTTTAACTAATCTAAATTCAAGATGTTATGAAAAGATTTATTGCAACCTATCACATGACAGAAGAAGCTGCCGCAGAAGCTGCAGAGACTCCGCCTGAAATGGCTGCCGAAGGCATGAAGCCCTGGATGGAGTGGGCCGAACGGTGTGGACCTCAATTAATCGATATGGGCACTCCGCTTGCTGGGGGTCAACGATTGTCGCCTGATGGCGGAGCTGTTGCCAGTAATTTGGGTGTGGCTGGATATTCGATCGTCGAAGCCGAGGACATGGATGGAGCCAGGGCGCTTTTCCAAGGTCACCCGCATTTGAATTGGCGTCAGGATTGCACCATCGAACTCCATGAGTCGATGGATATTCCGGGTATGTAAATGAAAGAGTAGAGTGTGGAGAGTGGAGAGTAGAGAGAGGGGCAATGATTCTTGTCCACTCTCTCAATTCTTCTCTTTCACTTCTCACGCCAAACCCTACCTCCTCTGATATTTAAACTGGTACGGGAACCTAAAAGTATGATGACCTTCAGAGGGTAGTCGCTGAGTCCATGGGTCCTCAAAGCGCTGATTCCAATCTGATATTTGGTTATTGCGAGGCCAATAGTCGAGATGGATGCCATGGATATCAAGGTCCACGCTTTGCAATTTGCTTCCACGACCCCAAAAGGAATACTGAGTTCTTAAAAGGCCAGTAGATGAATAATCAAAGAGATGTACCGTGGAGAGATATGGTCGCGCGTGATCCCGCGGAGCAAGACTCAGGTTGACTACGCGCCTTACCAAATCTTCCTTGAAGTCTGCCCAGTAGACAGAAGTGATATATCCTGAACCCAGATTGTCGAACCAGGCCTTCGCGTAGGCCTGACCATCAGGGCGCACCCAACACTTTTCAACCAATCGTTCCTTTCCGTCTTTCACGTGGTAAAGTTTTCTGAGGGTATCGTCCACATAGATAAACTTCCAATGATTCTCAGGGTCTGCCGGGTGATTGGTCATTCTTTCACTTAGTTCCGTGCCATAGTGGTACACCGGAAGTGACGTTGGATAATACCTCACAGTTTTTAGAGTTCCACTCATGTTGTTCACTTTGAAGTTGTCTTTGAACTTCCTCCAAATCTTTCCGACCTCCGTTTGATCGACTTGGGTTGTGAACTCGTGTATGTCATCGTATCGAACTGGCGAACAACCCTTGGCTGGAACAAACTCTTTTGGTAGCGTTTCACCGGGATAAATCTCTCCAAGGCCGTAGATTCTGTGATTTGGTGTTGGGTATTTGTTCCATAGTGGATAAACCCTTGGGTGAACATAGGTCTGGTTTTCCGTACTGTCGGCGAGGGCTTCGATACCCCTTTTGTAATAACTGGCCTCGATTCCGTGAACGTCGAAATAGAAGCTTTGGAGTTTGCCATCAAGGTTTGAGAAAACATATTTGTTCTTGGCCAATCCAAAGTCACTGTAGTCGAATATGGTTGTGTGATCCACGAAGAACCGGGTGGGGTCATGGCTCTTTCTTGTGAAGTGTAGAAGGCGGTGTGGTCGACCTTCATTGTAGTTGGCCCATACATACCAAACAGCTTGCTCGGACTCATCGTAAGCCACACTGAGAATTGGATTTCCTCCAGCATACCACAACCTCTGTTTCAGATGAGATACTCCGTCTTCAACTGAAACTACTTCAACTACCTGCCCGTGATCAAAGGTCCATTTGATGTGATCGACACTTTGGGGAGATTCATATAGGTCTCGAGCATAGGGTATGAAATGGTCAACATGGGACATACCTGGTTTGGAATACATGATTTGAACCTCTTTGGAATTCCTGGAATAAGGTTTCTCATTCATGATCTTTCTGATCCGGGGTTGGATCTCCAAAAGCTCCTCGGGTCGAACCTGGTATCGAATGTGCTTTAGGTTGTGGGCTCGCAGTCCATCGGGTTGGATGCGCTTGTAAGATTTGTGGTATACATGTTCAGTGGAGTTACAGCCGCAGAGGGCAAGGGCTAGTACAATGGTTCCAATCACCTTGTTTATCATGTTGCGAAAACGGTGAGGTGTTTACATGCTGATAAGCGAATGGTTAATAAATGAAAAAAGAAGGAGGCAAAGCCTGAAGACTGCAATATCCATGTAGGCCGATCGACTATAGCAATTGAATATTCGTTTGTTTATGGGTGACCATATCCGAAGTCGGGATGCGATGAGCCCGGTCGACGGAATTTAGGTTATCTGTTTTGTTCAAAGCCCTCTGTAGAAATATGGAGGGCTTTTTTTTTGGGAAAGAATGGATCGGTTATTGCTAATTTGAGCTTCGTATAAAAGTTTTATCTTTAGTCACTTACCAACCAAAATCACAAACTATGAAACAATCGATACTCTGGATCGCAGCATTGGCTTTGACGCTAGGAGCTTGCGAAAAATTTGACGGCGACAAGCCATTTATTCCGAAGGATGTTAGGCAGGCATTCGAATCCGACTTTCCCGATGCTATGGATGTAAGTTGGGACTTTGACTTTGGTATCTATGAAGTCGAGTTCGTACAAGAAGGTTGGGAGAAGGAAGCGGTTTACAACAAAGACGCGATGATCCAGCAATTGGAAACCGAAATCGCGATTGACGATCTTCCGGGGGCTATCATTGAACACATCGCCGAAACAAGCGATCAATTGACGATTGTTGAAGCAGACAAACTCGAAATGTATACCAGAACATCTGCCGTTTCAGATGGCAATACTGTGTTGAATGTAGAGACCAACTACTATGTCGAGATCCAGGATCCGGAAATGAACGACATGGAAATGATCTTCGACGAGCAAGGTATATTTATGGACATCGTTGAAGAATTGGATCACTGTCCGGGTGAATACGACGATGACGACGACTAGTCGTTGGTAAAAGGAAAGAATGCAGAACCCTGTTCGCCAGTCGGCGGATGGGGTTTTTTGTTGGCACAAATGACTTATTTCAAGTCGATCTTGTTGAGCTTATGTCTGAAATTATAGGAGAACTTGATCGGCGTTTGTTCCAGGAAAAAAACCGATCCACCCATCCATATGGTCTTACTCCAAGGCATTCCATAGCCTTTTTCAAGGTCAACATAACCTGTATTCGAATCTTTCCTATTGCTCTCAAGGTCGTATTCGATTAGTTTGAGCTTGCGATTTTTACCCCTTGCTTCTCCAAAAAGCATTTTAAGCTTGCTGCCTTCAATGTTAAAAGCATTCATGGGGTATGAGAAGTTGAAAAGATGATTGCGAGCAATGGATGCCCTTTTCAATCGCTCTCCATTTTTGTCGTAAAGTAGTACAACTACATCATGTGCTTCATAAGGATAAACACCACCTGTTCCGTCCTGTCTCAACCTTCTGGAAAAAGAAAATGCTTTATACCCGCTCGGTGATTGAGTTCCGGATTCCAACATCAATCTTCCCTTTTTTCCGGCTTTCACTTCATCGAACTGAGCATTTGTAAAAAACTCGTCTAGCTTTTCCTTGGCCAGGCCTATGCGTTCAAAAGACTCGTACTCACCGGTTGTTGGTTCGTAGTCGAATATCAATAAATCACTCAACTTCACTTTGTAGCCCAAACCACCATCATAGACCATAGCGATGGACAAATTCGATCCGTGATTTATCATACCCGCATGATGGATAGAACCGGATATAGATGGGTCATTGATGTCTTTTTTGAAAAACAAACCCTTCAGTGGGTAAGAGAAGACGTAGTAGTTGCCATCTCCATCCTCAGTATTATAAGGATCTGAACTGCCGGCTACGACCACAGTGCCATCATCCATTGTGGCAAAATTCAGGAAATTGGAAATGAGCTCACCCTCTTCAGCTTCGTCATCGGCGAATGGAATCTCCTTTATTAGCTTGTTTGAATACAATTCGAATGTGATGGGTTTCTCATCTGTAGGACCCTTGGCGCACATGGCATACTTCCGATTATTGCTCGGAACGGTATTCAGCAACTCCTGTTCTGAGCTATTTTTTGTTTGAGCGCTGATATTCCCGTCGATGACGGAAATGGTTGCGGTGTATTCAACGTATTTTGGATCCGAGGGATCGTTTAACCGATGTTCTTCATACAAGTAGACATATATTTCCTTACCGTTCTCACTCTTGGTGAAAACACCACCTTTCCATTCATAGGACTTCCCCCCTTTGATGAAGCTCGACCACTGTTCAATAAGATTCTCGTCGAACATGGTAATGTAAAAACCATCGTTCTCTGATCGGTCTTGCGCCGAAAGCACCACCAAGCCGTCTCCAACCCGATCAAAGTCGAAGAATTCCATTTTTTCGATTTCAGAATTCTGCTTATAGAAGTCGTAGGAATATGTTTTGAACTGGGCCAGGAGGGAGGGTGTACCGAAGATAAGGACGAGTAAAACGACTTGCAATTTCATATTCAAAGAATCGATTTTGTCAAACCTAATAAATGGTCGACTACATGGAATTTTCCCGAGCTAGTATTTCGATCAATAATCCCATTCCAGAGTCAGTTCCGCCTCAAATCCATCGGTAACGATCGTATAAACGTCGGGACTGAGTAAATTATAGAAGCGGTTCAATCGGAAGCTTAGATTGAAAATAAGGGACTAAGTTAGTTGAGCTAGCTTAGGTTACATGCGTTAGCAAAGGAGGGGTTACGGTCTTTCGTAGAATTTTTGTTTGACAAATTTACCTCTCTTGTTAAACCAAAGTGCTTGAACTAAATATGTACAACACGTCATGCTCGGAATATCTGATTCTTCGTTAGTGATTTCATAAAAGAGGATTGACCGAACTACGCCCTTGACCATTTGAAATTCAATCAACGAAGAAGTATCTGGATAGTGTCTGAATCCAATCACCTGTCCCTTATCATTTTTTACCGTCCAAGTCGCTACTCTTTGCCCATTGATAGTGGTTCCAGATTCAAATGCCGTTATTCCATCACGCGGTTTTTCGCCGAGTATTAAGTTAAATCCTGTTGGGAAGGATACCTTTTCAATTATTTTACTTCTCGTAGTGTCCTGACAATACACTTTTGTGACACTGAGGAGTATTGATAGGGAAAAGGCAATTCTCAAATTCACTAGCTCAAAATCTAAGGTCTAAAATTGTAATTTTTAAAGCCCTTGTAGCCTGAGCCAATGTTACTAATTTCGTAATATGAACTTGAGAATGTTGGAACACCAGAAAAAGATGATCCGGAACTATTGCTCTTAAACCTCTTAATTGGGTTTAATTTTCCAGGACCATTAAGCAATAAATTGGCAACATCTTTATCAATTTTTAAAGTGGCGATGCATCCATAGTGGGTGTAACCAAAATAATTGTACTGTGCATCTTCGCCCAGCTTGTGGACTTAATTTACATCTGTGTCGGCAGGGATTGGAATAACAGCCTTCGTAAATGCTATCGAATCTTTAGGCTCAACACGTTTATCATCTAAAAAATATTCTATTTCGAACTCGGAAGATGGCTTCAACTGAATGGCTTCAGAGCCAATTATTGCCACTATAGCTCCAGATTCAAGAAATTTCAAGTATCGCCTATTTACTCCGTATAAATTGGTGCCCATGAGGGGAAAGTTGGAAATTAAAGTTACCTGGGTAGCATTTTCAGGATCAAATTGGAATCTTCGGGGTAAGACAAAATCATCACGCTTGTTGTCATTTATCATAAAGATTGGGGATAATCCGGCATAGTAGTCGCACAATCCTGTTTTTTGAGGCATTCCAAGCTTGTGCAATTTTTTGAATAACGAATCTTCCCAAGTCGTGTACAGGTAAATTTTTGGCATCCTGCATCCAATGATGTCATTAACAAAATAATGGACTTCAATTCTATCAAGTTGAATTCCAGACTTTTTTTGCTTATCAGAACAGGAATTAACGGTTAAACAAATAAGAAATAGCCCTATAAGATATGCTCTAGTCATCCTTTTTTTGTCTACAGGAAATACTTTATCAATTATTGCTCCATAATCTTTAGCTTCGATTTTTTGCTCTGGGTTCAAATTTTCATTATAGAAAGTCACAGCTTCTTGATATTCCTTATATAAACTTTGAAAATAGTCAGAATTAAATAGAGAAACCCCTCCGCTAGCAGGGGTATGCGTGAATTTCTTTGATTGAATAGGCGCGAGTTACACCTCGCCGAATTCTCATCAACTTGGGCTAACGTGCAAAATACACCAAGCTCGATTTAATGACAGAAAGAGTTGCCTTTCGAAAGGCGAAGAATATAAGTGCTAATAAAGCAAAACTTATCTGAGTCCAAAACAATATGCTTGATGCCATTGCGCTTGCTTGCAATTGTTTTTGAAAAACAAATGTTAAAGCTACAAACGCTATCAAAAAGATATAGAACCCTTGATAGATCCTCTGTGAAAGTCTTGTTTCAGCAGAGCTATGCCCTAATTCAAAAATTTCTTTACTCGGGCACTGATTGATTCCCTGCTTAGAAACTGTAAGGGCTCCGAAACCAAATTTTTTGAGCTCTATATAATTCAACATCAGAAGCTCAAGAATTTTGCATTTGAGCTCAGGTTTTATTACATCGAAATATTTTGATCTCCATATTTTTTTTAAACAATACAGCGATTCGTGGAACCTTCGTAAATCCATATAGGCAAATCCAATCGAAAAAAAGACCTCTATATTTTCATCACTATAATCACTAGGAAGATTACTTCTGGAATCCCTTCCCTGACCTTCAAATAAGTTTATTAACTCGGTTGAATTATTTCGTAATGAGGGATCATTCCTAAATTTAGTTACAATGAAATTTTGAACAGAATGTGCTTGTTTCAATTATCCGCTTCTTTTATTGTAGTTTCTTTTTTCTTCATTTCATCCGCCATTTTGAGTACCTCCTTCTTCATTTCCTGCGTTAATTTCAACTCAACTTTAAGGTTTTCTTCTTTGACCTTATTTTTGTAAAGATAGTCGACCCGCTCAGAATCTGAGAGTTCCCGGAATTCTTTTGTTTTAGTATAAGCTTCTACATCATCCGTCAAGTTGCCTAGCTCATTTGAAATTCTAATTTCATCTTCATGTAGTTTATCCCATCCTGCTTTAAGCCCTTGGACTGTCATGGTCAATGTTCCTAACAATGGAACCAACCAATTTGGCCCATTATGTCCAGGCTGCCCCATTTCTTGCATACCCCTTTTAAAGGCATCCATTCCTTCTCGCACCTTCCGATCTATTCTTTCTTGTTGCTTCCGTTCGTGCCAATTTGGATCCGCTATTTCTCGCATAAACCAATAAGTATATTCTGTAACTACTAAGGCGAGAAAATTCAATTTTTCATTGTCAAAATGAATTTGTGGAGTCGGCATAGGATTATCATGAGTATATGCAATTATCGCCCCCGCGGCAAGCAAGGTGACAAGCACCATTCCCGCTATTGTGCCTGTTACTACTTCCTTCCCATCCGGATCAACAAAATAGAGAGGGTTGTCCATTCCATAATTGTACGGGCTCCAGTCAACGTATTTACTTGCTAGGGGGTCGACACTTAGCCATTTACCAAGCCTTGGGTCGTAAATTCTGGCTCCAAAGTTTAAATTATTGCCACTTCCCAATATCTCATCATCTCTTTCCTTTCCATTGAACCCATATGTATATTCACCTGCTCCTGTATTTGAAATGCGAGACTCAATCAACGACCCAAACGGATAGTAGTCTGACATGGACAACAATGAAGCCGTATACCCTTGCGACAAGTCTGCAAAATTTATTGGGTCTTTTCTGTCAGAGGCAGTTGCATGCACATTACCCAATTGGTCCTGCAATTCATACTGTTTTTCATCCACCAAGCGACTAAACACTGTGGTTGACGGAGCATAGATACGGTGTGTTTGATAGGTCAGTCCTCCCACAGATCTGTGCCCGTCGACCGCAGGTGTATGCAGAATAGAAGCGCCTTGAACGGGTGTTGTGCCTGTACCTGGTACCATATCTGGGTTTAAAAGGGTGTGTACATGCTCCAATGGATTGTGGGCGGTGTAGTTGGTGTATGGAGTGAAGGTGTTCGGATAAATCGTTATCCAGGACGTTCCATTGTGAAGATGGTATGGAGTTTTGTGCTCGTCTGCAAAGTAGAGCTTGCCATCCTTACCCCGACGAACCTGCAGATTGGCTTGCGTCAGGTTGGGTCCACTTGTTGAAGCCACATTCGAGGCAAAAACTGTCGGGAAGTCGTAGAAATAACTCTGATTGCCGAATAGGTCGTGCTGGATCAAATCGGCCCTGTATAGCGCATTGGGATTGGCCGTAAGGTCGGTAAATTGTTTTCCATGCGTCCAGATGTATTGCGAGGTCGGTGAAAAATCGAAGCTGTAATCCTGGACATAGGTCTGCGGTTTACTCCAATACACTTGAGGGCTCGGGTATCCCCGGTATTGTTTTCCGCTGAAGCGGTGTTGTGCATTCAGCCCAATCGCCACAATCACGTTTCCGTTAAACCCGAAGTTGTAGTAGGGGTAGGAGAACGCCAGTATCGCTCCGTTTGGTGCAACCTGGATCTCATTCTTCGTGTTCAAATGCGCCTTGATGCTCAAGGCTGGAAATTCGTTGTCGGGTGTACTGCCAAGGGCTGGGTATGCCGCTGTTACGGCCATGCTGTATACATAAAGCCCTGTATTGACAGGCGCCGACGCCAAGGCACCGATCATATACAATCTGCTCCCGGCAACTCCGTCATCGTCGATACCGGCCAGTCCCATGGTAAATTGGTAGTTCGTGAGGTGCGTATTGTGTTGGGTTATTTGTTGGGTTTGGACATTTACTACAAATGAATGCAGGGTCTGATTGCCAACCGTAAACAAGATATACTCATTGGAACTGTTGGGCTTCCTGAAGCTTGCGATCCGGCCTTCCGGATTTAATCCAACGGTGGCATTGCCAATGGCAGTGGTGCTCGGTAAGAAGTAGTTTCCACTGACGGGATCAAGCACAACGAGTTTTCCCTGCTGACCGGAAGTACTGTAACCGGCTCCATTAAAGTCCTCGGCTACAAGAGCGACAAATTCTATTTGACCACCTTGATTTTCAACCACAGTTAGGTTGTTGCCAGGCCGGTTAAAGTAACCGTGTAAAAGCGAAGTTGTGCTCGCACTATTGGAAAAATCAACCTCCGAGAAACTTCCGGGTATGGCCGAAGCAGGGGGATTCATCAATGAAAAATCATGCCCGTCCGCCATCCAGAAGTGATCCACTTCGGATATACGCACCGGTGTATTGTCGTAGGTAGAGGTCGGTGTATGTGTAAGCACTTTCACTTGTTCTGGTTGTTCGAAGATTCCTAATCTAGAAGTACCATAAATAGGGCGCTCAATGACGTCAATTGTTTCCACGTAGTTTCCGCTGGAGGGTACGAGGGTTCCCTTGTACATGGCCATCACATTCCCCTGGGGATCACGCAAGTAGTAGTACCTCGCTTCCACAACGCCCGTGGCGGCTTCGATGATTTCCTTGATAATCCGATGGCCGGATGCGTCGTAGTAGAATTTTAAGTTTTTATCCGAGGTCGGCAGCACACGATTCACCGAGCGAATTTTTCCTCCCATCGTCCACTCAATACTGGCAATGCCGTTGTCCACATCTTCCTTGAGGTTTCCGACCAGGTCGTAGTCGAACGCATAGTCCTTTGTTGGTCCAACACCACGATCTATATCCAGGGTATACCCCGACTGGTCAGGGGCGGATTCCATCACCTTGGTTAACCTATTCGTCGTAATCGAAGGATTCCCATTATCCATTTCGTAGGTGAAATGGTCCATGAGGTAATTATTGATTGAATTGTCTCCATACCTCCGGAGTTCTTCAATGTTTCCATTGCCATCGTATTCAAATTCTGTCTTGAATCGATTGGTGAGTGTTGAATTCCAATCCTGCGTTTGGGTGTCAAAATCCCGTTTCTGCGTACTGTGGATTCGATTCAACTCGTCGTAGCGATATTCAAATCCCATGATTCCAGTAACGGAAGGAGCGGTGGATAGAAGGGATTCATCCGTTTGCCAACTGGATGCGCTGATATTTCCATTGTAGAGATCAAAGGAGCCATCCGCGGTGTTGGGCGCATTGAGCATGGCTGTTCCCGTTGAGTTATACGGGCTTCCTGTTCGGTTGAAATCTCCATCGAAATAGCTCAGCTGCATGCCATAGGCATCCTTTGGAAAATCCGAACCGGCGGCCCCATCCTGACCCGGATCATTCGCGGCGTCCAGCGCTGGGTGATTTATTCCCTTGAGCCATCCGTTGATGGTATATATGTAGTCCAGTCCCTGGATCTGATCGTGGCCAATTTCGGCCCGGGAAAGTGGACCGTGATCGTAGTATTCATAGGTTCCATCCTTGTCCCATATCACACCATCTCTGGAAGTTTGAACCGAAGTAATCCTATTGTCTGCATCATAGAAGTATCGGTGCCTGAATTCATCGGGTTCTCCCATGTTGATGATCACTTCCTTAACATTACTACTCAGTAGGTCATACTTATACTCGATGTAACGGTCTCCAAGGTGAGGAATATGACGGATCAACCATTCAACGTTGCCATGGGGATCATAGGAGTATATCGTATGTGCACCATCTGCATTTTTAGTAAATGAGATCCTGTTTAGTGTATTGCGCTGAGGCCTGCCATGGAAGTTGTATCCCGTCCCGGAATAGGTGGACCACGTTTCCTCAGAGGTATTTACCCTTGGGTGTTTTGGGTCATTGGCATAGGCAGGATCATTCAGAATTGTAGAACCCAAGGTGGCCAATCCAACCTCAATGATCCTTCCCAGATCGTCGTACTTGGTAAAGGCATAAGTCAGATCATCCATTTGTTGCTCATTTTGAGAAAAACGCAGCTGGCCCCTATTGTCATAGTAGAATCTTGTTCTGCCGGCATCCGGTGTATGCTGTTCCACTAACTGCCCCAAGCTATTGTATTCGTAGGTTGTTTCTAACCGGTGCGTTGGTTCATTGGTTCTTGAAGGGGCCGATTTCTCATCAACTCCTTCAGGTGGAACGGTTTTGATCAACCTACCTAAACGATCATAGTAGTAAAGGGTATAGTGATAATACCCAAGATCCGCTTCAACCCAGAATTTGTCGTCGATATTAAGCGGGTTGGAGCAGGTTGCTTCATAGTCGTCCTCAAATTGATCCAATTGTCCCTGGATATATTCTTCTACTGCCTCATCGATCATATTGATCATGTCCTTGGCCACAATTTCCTCACAGGTAGGTGGTAGGGGAGGCGTACCCACATCGCCGTAGTTGAGCTCATAGTATTTGATGCATACCTTGGCGCAGTCATCTTTTTCCGAAGTACAGCCATACGCAATATTCCTTTGTATGGATTGATTTAGGATGGACTGTTCAAATTCATGAAAAGTACTCTTAGGAACATCAAAGGATGCTGCATTGACCATATTCTCGGTGTAAGTGAAGTATTCGAGGCAGTTTGTGCCCGGAGGGCAGGCCGTACCGGGGAATGTGGTGAAGTCCCAATCGATGATCTCAAATTCGCCGTAGTTTGTGAATTCATACTTGAATCCTCCATTCCCGTTGGGAAGTTTCATGGCCGTGAAGTTCTCCGCGGTATTGTTGTCGATTTCAATGGACATGGATATTCGTCGCTCACTGGCGATGCTCAGTATGGTTGAAATGGAGGTCACGTACTTATTGTCGTAAGGATCCCGAATAGTCACACCACCGTTACTATACATCCCAGGGCCGATGACTTCAAAAAGACCTATTCCGAAGTAGAGCATCTCAGCTTCAGGCAGGCTTTGAACAAATTCAGCCTTCAGGCCTTTGGTTTCGTCATTCGGATCAAACCCGCAGTCGTAAACGGTTTGTCCATCGTCCGGATCGATGATATCAGCATCGTTTTCCCAATCGGTGATCAATGCAGCGTTGTTAATTTCCGTATTGCTCGCCCTTTCAATTTTTAGAATATAGAGTTCATCGCAATTGTCGTTGAGCTGGAAGAAAGGATTGGGGTGGCGGAAAATGTAGAAGTACTCATCCTGCGTTGCATCGTAACGCTCTACAAAGTTTATCTGAGCAGAGCCCGTCCAGATCCATTCCGCAAATTGATCGAGCACGTAGTTGTTCCACTGGGCAAAGTCGTGGCGGTCCGGCTCCTGACCAAGTGTGATTTTCGAACCAGGAACCTCTTCGTAGGTCGGATCAATGCAGATCATGTTGTGAGGTGGATCAGGGTCTGCTTCCTGAAGTTGGACGTCGAATACATAACCAAAAACCTTTGTGAGTTTGTCAATTTTTGATTGTGGTCCGAGTGCTTGTCCACCACCCGGAGTAGTGATCACGTCGATGTCGCACATGTCGTTACAGTGCTTCACCAATCCTCTGACCTGGCAGTCGATGAGTTCCTTCCCGATTTGAAAGAATCCATTTGCAGGGGTATCGTAATCGATGACGTATTCGCCTGTCGACAATTGCTTGAGCATGTATTTATCACCCTCGACCATTGCCCCGGTTTCGTGGTACCGCTCTATGAGCTGTTGGCGGTACATAGGCTCATTTTGAAGGCATTTGTCCAGGCAATCATCTATCACTTGCTGTCGGGTGTTTGTCGCACTCAAGGTAGTAGTGACCGGTTGCTGGACATTTGGAGCCGGGCCGTTCACCGCCTTTAAGCAAGAGGCAAGTTCCTCCCATTGAACATTGGTCCAGTTGGCGTGCGAAGAAGCGGTGTTTGGATCTCCGGCTGAGCCGGCGCTGTACTTGTCACGGATTGTGGTGAAGCAATTCACATGATTTGTATTCCCCGGGTCGTAGTGAATGGCTTCGTGGGCATAATCAGAATACCCTTTTACCGGGAGACTGGTGGTATTGGAGTTTGAGGCATAGTAGCTCGGGTTTGTTGTCTTTGATCGTACGCAGCTCACGAACTGATCAAAGAAATTGTAGGTATATCCTGTTCCGTTGTACATATCGTTCATATCGCTGATTGCGGAAACCGCTGCATCCCAGCATTGCCAAATATCCTGGCAACGAGCAGTACTTCCGGGGCCGATATTGGTGAGGAGGTCGTTCAGGATCCCCGGTGTTCCAATTGCCGGAGTGTTGTGCGTGTAGGTTGAATTGTAGAACTCCTCGAAAAGTGTTGTTGAGCTACTGTAGTAGTACGGCATGGTCATTCCGGAAGGCGGCTCTCCCGTAACGGGATCCAGGGTGATCAGACCCTGGTCCACCAAGGAGTTGATATAAAATTCATGAAGGTCGACCTCTGTGGCTGGGCATGGATAGGATTCGCAGCCCCTCACGGGTAGTTGGATATTTCCGCAACCAAAGTCCAAAGTGGCGGTTTGACCCAAGGCCCAATTGTCGGTGTAATTGTTTTCGTAGGTATTGATGTCAACACCAGTGCATGCGTCGAGATATTTTCCGTAGAATCCAGCGAGATCCGGCGGGCTTTGAGTGAGGTAGCCTTTCGCTGCCTGGATGCTGGAGTTTATGGTTGTTTCATAGCTGGTTCGGATATCGTCGAGGTGTTGCTCGTAAAAGAATTCATTGCTTGTAGGACTTGTTTTATTATACGACTTAATCTTTTGAATGAAGATGTATCTCCCTGGATTGAGAGTTCCAGTCGTAAAATTGGTGCTATAGGGCGTATTGCTCGCACAGTCAATTGGTGGCAAATCATGGGTAAAGGTGTTTAGCAAAACCATTGGTTGTCTGGGATCTGAATCGTTAAAGATTTTCACTTCAACGTAGTAATCACATGTTTTGCAAATAACTTGGGTCTGGTCGCAGAGCGCTTGAACGGTTTTTTTGTCAAGCTCGTACTTCCAGGTCAGTGGTTTTGGCTCGAAAATCGGGACTGATATGGTTCTCTCCCAACCGTATTGGCCCCATGATTTCTTGATTTCCGGATCAGCTACCGGAAAATCTCCGTACTCAACCGTAAAGCCCGCAGTTGATTTGCCCGTAAGCCCTTCCATGGTTCCGGTTCCGTCATCCATATTTTGGCCATTTCTTAACAAACAAGTCGCTAAGATTTTTTTGTTTTCATCAACGTATTGAACGGAAGCAACTTGGTTTGGGTCTACAATAATTACCTTGTGTACCGTGCTAAATTTTGGTGATTCTGACCCAAAAACTCTGGTCAATTCTTTTTCTGCTATGGGAGCATAATAAGTTTTTACCGAATAATCATCAGACCCGTTATGCTCCTTCACCCGAAAGGTCTCACCAACACCTCCTTGAACAATTGGTCGATCGGCATAACCGGGATTGTGGAAGGTTTGGGTAAAGGGAATGTGATCACTGCTGGATTTGGAAGATGGAATTCTAACATCCGTATGAACATCGGTATAGTAGTCTGTCACATTGGTGAAAACCCCCTCTTTGGCTTTTGGGAAGTCTGTGTAAGAATCATCGTCAAACTGGTCCGGACCATACTGATTCGTACCGGTTGATTCCATAAAGAAATCAGGCTCGTAAGACATGTCTGTTCTGGATACCGGAACAGGCAGCGTCTTGATCACCGGTCTCCCGATGTTGTCGTAAACGGTTTGTTCGATGAGACTGTGGCTGTTTGACTGAAGCCTCGATTGGGTTTGTCTTACCTGGTTGAGACCATCGGCGTAACTAATTCCTTCGGAGAATTTTAATTGCTCGTCTTGCTCCAGGTCTCCTTCGGCAAATGTTCGCTGGTAAATACTATTATCTCCCAGTCCCGGAGTTGAAGGATGGGTGTAATAGATTTGGCCTGCTACAAGGGATT
Organism: Salibacteraceae bacterium; assembly: GCA_965267285.1. Classification (GTDB taxonomy): domain Bacteria; phylum Bacteroidota; class Bacteroidia; order Flavobacteriales_G; family Salibacteraceae; genus UBA4419. The sequence goes on from OZ253948.1 coordinate 1,369,538, forward strand.
GGTCCTCAAAGGGCTCCAAATTGGTCGTAGAATAGGAAGGGCCGGACCACACACCGTGATTGTCGGGATTGTTGATGCCACCTTCATGAAGATCGCCAATCGGTCTCACCCTCCAGGCATAAAAACCATAACCTTCTCCAAGTGTTAGTGTAAGTTGAGAAAGGGATGAATAGGTTTCAAGTGTCAGTGCTTTTGACCAATCCACGTGAGCTTCGATGTCATCCGGATCGGTTTTGCTCGCATTCGAATTTTCAAGTTTTAGCAACTGGAATTCATAATTTTTAAAAGGAATACATATCGTAGGCTGATACCAAATAAGATTGGCCACCCCATTGTTGGTTACCATAGTCGAGGCGACGTTTGCCGAAACATGGTTTGTACTACCGCCATCGGTGATGTATTCTCTTTCGGCGACAAAGTCCAGGTCGATGAACTGACATGCATTGTGAGCGCCGCAGGTAGTGCCATAATTGGAAACAGTGAGTTCATACTCCTCAATGCTTTGGTAAATAGCAGGGTCGGTTTCCTTGCTGAAGGTAAACTCGAATACCTGCTTGGGAACCGTGCTCGAAATAACAAGCGAAACGTTGAACGTCTTGAGCACATTAGAGCTACCGTCCCTGGCGACAATGGTAGCGTCAAGCGAAGCGGATATGGTTTGGTTGCCCAACTTATATTGATCGCCCCAATCCAGTTCTAAGCTGACTTTATTGGTGCCCACTTCATGGTTTACACAAGATGCTGATGCCATGGTGTTTGGCAAGGCATACGTCACTTGGTTAGGAGGTGATGTGGACAAATCATTGTCGTCGAAAGAGGCGCTTACAGTGGAATAAGGGTCACCTTGACCAAACGTTCTATTAGGCAGTGTGAATGCCACTAGAAATCCAAACAATAGGGCGGTGTATGCTGTCAATTTTCTCATGGTTCTAGCGTTTATTTCTGATATCAGTCAACTCGTATGAAGGGTATAAAGCGCTGATTTCGTTTTTCGTTGAATAATGATTTAGAAATTCGATTTCATCTTCGGAGAAGAGATTGGAAACCTCATTTATACTTAGTGTGAGATCAATCCTTTTTATGATCTGACCCTTGATTTGTATCGGGAACAGGTTGGCGGACAGAATCTCAGGATGATCATTGAGTAGGGTGTAACTTGCCGATTGACAATTCAGGAAGCTTGCTCCTACCTCATTGAAAGTCACCTTGATTTGAGTCGAATTTTCAGTTTGTGAACACGCATAGTCTGCCTCCTCAAGTGCATAGCGTTGAACATTCACCAGGTTGGAGATCCTGGCTTTGTCAAATGCATTGGGTAACTGTCCCGCGATGGTAAGTTCTCCGATGTCATGTTGAACCGTCAGTTTCATTTCGCGGTTTTCATGAATTTCCATGTCCCTTGAGATGTACACTTTCTGTTTCCCGTTTTGAAATGACTTGAAGTGCTCTCGCTGAGTTGGATATTCGGATTTGGTGAAATAGGTCGTCATGTCGCATTCAAAGCCAACTCCTGCACCGGGCTCCATTTGCTTTTCGGTCCATGCAAATTGATCCAGGAGTAACTTCTTACAATCAAGCTCCTGACTGAAGACCGATCCAAAAGGGTACAGCATGGACATTAGTATGGCTACTTTAATCTTCATTATGGCCGGTCTACAGTTGGACTTTGATAGTGGGACTCTACAAGGGTTTTTACGCCTCTTTCGGTCTCTTTCAACTTGCGGATCAGTCTCCCCTCCGCATCGTATTGGTAGATCAAAGCGTAGTGCTGATCATCCATGCTGGCGAGCAGCTTGTTTGTCACCCGATCGTATACATATGAGGAGGCCTTGGAATCCTTTGGCTGCAGCTTGAGGTCGTCTATCCAGACGTCATCGGTCGCTCCACTCATCGGTTGATATTCCAATTTGAAGTAAACCGGACCATTGGTGCTATTCACATCCTTGAAAAAGCTTGAGCCGCTGTATTCCAGGAGGAACCATTCACCGGACTGACCAATTACCTTCAATGGGGCTGCTGCCGAACCATTGCTGGGGTACTGTGTATTACCGGAAGATCCAACCGTGGCGGTTCCTTGTTCAACCCTCAGTCCGAATCGAGCGTCGTTGTTCGTATTCGTGGCGTAGATCAGGTCTTTCGGATCCCCATCCGTTCGAGCCCACAATCTGATAACAATGTCCTTATCAAGGATATGGGGATCTACTCCATATTCATGGATTTCGTTGAATACGATTCCCTGGGTAGCCTGGTTCACTTTAAACGAGTTGGAACCGGTATGGGCCACGTTGGGATCCACGCTACCATCACTGGACTGATTCATGAAGTAGCGTTCGAAATAGTCAGAGCCATTGGCGCTGTATTCATTTTCGAAACTCTCGAATGAGCAGGAACGCATATCGCTGTTCACCGCCACCATGTATGGTAGTGAGGACTCAGTCGTGTAGTGCACCGCGCTGGGTGTCCCAAGAATATCGCGGCTTTCGAGTGGATTTCCGTTTGGAGAATAGATGTCGATATCCTCTTGAAGTAACCACAGTTCAGGGTTGTTTGCCAGTGGGTTCTTCCAGTTGAAGACCTCGTGGGTGAAAACACCCGTTTCATAGTTTTTACCGGTGCTAGCCAGCTCTCGATAAATAAAGGTACCATTCGTCCTCCACTTTCCTTTTTCGCCAGACATATAGGGGTTGTCGAAGTTGGCATCAGCGACATCAACAGGACCGAGTAGAGACTCATATTCCCAGTTGTCGTCCATGGTACTCGCGGTAGAAGTAATTACGGGAGCATCGATGGTAGGACCGCTACAGAAAGGCAAGCAAGTGATGACTTGAGGATTACAGGGGGCACCGGAAGGTTTGTAGACCAAGTTTCCGTAGAAGTCTAAATCAAACGTTCCATATACTGAATTACCTGTGTTGTCGTAGGTGTGGTATAGATTCATGCTACAGATCGTCTCCGCAGGCTTATTGGTCTCGTCGTAGAATTCGATGCCAACCTCATCGTCGTTGTAGTCCCAATCCCAGGTTTCATCTGGAGCATTCCAAACCCTGAAGTAGTAAGACTTGAATCTCAATTTGCCATCCTGATCCTGGTAAAACCCTGTTTTGGCGATAGCCTGTGTGAAGGCAGGGTCGCTCATACCAATAGGAACATTGTATGGATTGGATGTATTTCGCGAACTCAACAATATCTCATATTCAGTGGAGCACGCCCCATCGAATCCATAGATGCTGTTCGACGCCGGAGTCTTTTGGGGATCCGGATTGTGGAAATACTCAAGCAGCGACTGAGAGTTGTTGTAATTGGCCAAAGTCTTGTGCTTATGCGCATTGGTCGTAGTATAGCTCGGAGGTATTCTGAATACTGAATTCAGATTGATATTATCTTGGCCATCTACATCATCATACACAACATCCAGGTCCGTATTTATCGAACTATGCATGTTGACGATATCGTTTGCAGAATTTGCATAGTTGTAACCATCATGGTTTCCGGATGTCGGAGTACACACCCAATTTGCCCCGTTAGATGAAAGCGGATACTGAAAGTACTTCTGAAGTATGTAGTTCAGCTGACCAACCATGGGGTGTGGATAGATGATCTTCTTGCTGTTGAAACCATCGTGTTTTACCTCCAGGATATTCTTGTCCGGCCCGGTTAGCTGAACATAAACCTCCTCATCGTAATTGGTGCATTCACCACCGACCATGATTTTCAGCTGATTTCCCTGTCCGTCTACAAAATCCTTGAGGTAGTTTTTCTGGCTACCGCCTCCGGCCAGGTAGCTGTTCAATGCATCCTTAAGTGCAATTCTCGCCACTCTGTCCGCAGGTTGGGTAATATTGATCCCATCCTTTCCATACACGGTGAACGATCCGACATTCTCGTTCAACCTGTTTAGTTGACCTGACCTCAGGATGTGTACATTCACCAAATCTCCGTTTGAAGGGTAGGCACCTACAGCCTTGTTTGGGTCGGTAGGAATGAGTTTGATCTTGCTTCCTTGCATTCCGCCATTGTGGAAGAAATGATGCCCATTCTTTTCTATTCGAATCAAATCACCAGCGGTGAAAAATTCCATGGCACCATTACAGTAATCTATCGGTCCTGGATTTTTTGGTTCAAAGCTCAGCGTGAATTCTCCGCCACTTTCTTCGAATTTGTATTGGAGCGGATCATCGGGGTCGTTTGAGTCCAGGAAGGTGAGTTCTTTTCCGGCTTTTTGACCGAAGTCAGAATACTCGGAAGTAGCCATAATGTCGTACTTGGTGTACTGTCCGACGTCGGTTGGCAGCCCCGAGATTCCGTTGAAGCCATCGTAGCTTCTGGTAATAACCGGCTTACCAGTGAGTGGGTCAAAACGCTCGTACGAGGTGATAAATACCTTGTCGTCGTGAACAAGCGTTTTAGACTTCATGATGGCTGGGTAGTAGGTAACCTTGGTCATGGTCACCATGTGCAATCCATTTTTCACACTATTGGTGGACGGCATTACACTTCCAAAGGGAACCGGTATCGTTCCAAAGAATCCAACATTGACGTCGGTTTCAAGATTTCCGTCATTCATTCGGTCGACGATCTTGCGCTGCTCATAGATAACCTCCATCTCTTGTCCCAGTGGAAGTTCATCCGGGGTTGCTTTGGTTGCGTCCTCAACGTTGTACATCACAGGAATGCTCTCTCCCGGTTCGAAGTACTCGTAACGTTCTGAGGAAATCGACATCTTTTCCGACGTGCTGGTTGGGTTGAAAATATCGTCGTAGTCATTGGTACGATAGGTGGTAACCGATTTAGGCTTTCCATGCATATTGTTGAAGTAAAAGTTGTTTGACTGGGACAGCCATACGTCTTCCGAGTGTCGATTCACTACTCCTGTAATGAGCATTTTCGGCTTGCCCCCCAACTTTTGGATGGGCTCTGGATCCCATTGGAATGGGTCTGTTTTTGCCGTGTGGAACCTCTTTTCAACATACCCCGCATTCGACAAACCACTGTGCAGGCTTTTTACGGTAACCAAGCCGTATCCCACAGAAGGTGAAGGCATAAGGCCCTCTCCCAGAGGTCCTTCGGTGCTCTTTTTATCCTTACCTGAAATGATCTTATCAAGCTTGCTCTTATTATATCGTGGAAGTGTTGTGACAAACGGGTTCTCTTGACGAATCGATCCTGGCTCAAACGTCGCAACACCGGAAGAGATATAACGACCATACCTGGAATCCCACTCATCGTAGACATACTCCGACCCGTATATGGATGATTGTCCGGTCAATATTCCAGGGTCGTAGCTTACAAGGTATTGCACCCTCAATCCTCCACCTTTTTTTGCTTTAAATGAGGGTAGTCGCAGGTATGACTTGCCATAATTGATCGCCCCGCATCGGGTGATCCCAATTTTAGGACCCGCCGACATTCTCCTTACGATAGTCTCTATTACATTAGCTTCACTTCCTTCAAAGTCCTGTTCTACCGAGGCATCGCTACAAGCACCATTCTCAAGCGGAATGAAAAGCTTGTGGGTCTTTACGAACTCTTTGCACACCGACCTGGGTAGGTCATCTGAATTTGTGTTATCGATTACGAGATAGAGTGCATCTGGACTTGTAAGCCTGATAACACTTTGAATTTTCACATACCCATCAATATACTCGGCGTTACAATCGTTGTTGATATTTGGTGTAGTAGGTGTAGAAGATGATTTTAGACGATAGAGGAATTTGAAATACATCTTCTTATCCGTGCCCACATATTCTCTTTCGATCATATCCCGATAATCGTCCAAATCTGCTGCATCAATACCGAGTGCAGCGTAGTCGATGTAATAGTGATTGAGCGTCACATCGTCCGAACCAGATGTGAGGGATGCCATGACGTGTGCTCTCTTGGCCTGAACATGAGTATAATCGTCCTGGTCATAGAACACATGGATTTCGCCACCCGATGGCAATTTGATTTGTTTTAGTTGCCAAGCCGCCGGATCAAATGTCCTTGTGTCCCGGGCCTCGTCTTTTTGATCCAGCCATGGTATAAGATCATTGTACCTGGCTGGGCCATTGATCTGATAATTACCCCAGGCATCAATGGCAAAAGCCGAATAATCCGGTTTTTCGATAAGCGTTCCGGCTGGGGAGTGGTGTGCTGACCCCAGCAATAGACCGGTTGACTTAGCTGTGTAATGGTTTGGAACCTTATTGATTATGTCCTGATTTTGAGTGTATTCATACTCAAATGTGTAAGGAGAGATTTTGGCCTTCCTAATTCCACCATATTCAAACCACAGTTTCTCCAGTGTCAGTTTGCCATCGTTGTTTACTGCATTGGGCAGATCTGGCCATGCAGATTGATTGTACTTGAAGTTGACTTTTTTGATCTCGACATACTTATTCGGGTCGGTAGGAAAATCAGGGTCTTTAGCATAGACCACGATGGCATCCAATCGCTGCATCGGTGCTCCGGCAGTGTTAACAGCACGAGAGTTGCTCGATACAATTGGGGAATTAACAGCCGGCTTGGCGTCGCTACGCGACGTGCTTCGCTCAAAAATGGCAATATGGGTTTTGGTCTCAATTGATTCAAGGTAGTAGAGTTCTTTGTCTCCTTCAGAATAAGATCCCATATCGTCCTTAGGCTCTGAAAGCTGATTTCTGGAGTAGTTCATCCCGCTATAAGGAGATCGCCAGTGGTAGAATTCGCTGGACAAACTTCCAGGAGTTCCATCGATGCCCTTGGTAACACGGTCATAGTTGAATTTGGTCCATCCACCGAAATCATCGTTGGTTGGACCATCAAAATCGAGGTCGATATAATCAGGTGTAGTGACCGAAGTTAGAAGGTAGGTTGTCGCATATGGAGTTTCAGCTTCTTCTCCCTGTCTTACCTTGTTTTTGGCTTCAGAATTGAAATAGACCAATTTGTTATTTTCAATATCAGTTGCCTTTGAAACGCCAATACTGAGCGTTTTTTCATTCAAACTATAGACCGGGAGGCCATAGTTGTATCTCTTGCCATCCTCATTGGCTACGGAGAATTCTCCAATTTGTGTGGAGACACTTCCAACGGTCCTCGGCGCTCCGTGATCCGCCCTTTCAAATGCAGACTCCTTTTCTGTAGTGCTAGCTATTTCAACATTCTTTCTGTAAGCAATGGCTGACGATCTGTTGACGATGTTTCCATCATTAAGGCTAGTCTCAACATTGTTCATGGAAAAAGTGGCGCCTGGTGCGGCCGCTTTAAGCAAACCTGAGTTTGTATAATCCAATTCAGGACTCTCGATGTTGGTGGGGTCCAGATCAATATATCCACCTAGATCATGCTTGAATTTGAAGAAATTGCTTTTTGTTGTTCTAGCGGCATTTTCAAAGGAGAAATCGGCGCCCGGATCGTCTTCCCATTTCTTCGTTTTGTATCGCTGCCATCCAACACCAGCATCAAACCCAACACCAAAATTTCCTCCAACATCAGGCTCCACACCGATATTAACAGAGAGTATTTCACTTGCGGTCTTGTTTGGCCTGAAAACCCCAACCTCTGTATGAAATGCTCGAAATCCGCCTGTCAATTCCTCACCTGTCACGCTGTAATTGTCAGCCAGACCAATTGGCAACCCAATGAAATGATCCAGCTTGTCGTAGGTGGTACCTTTCTCATAATGGTAGTCCATGAAATCTTTGTCGTCTCCTGCTGTAGATGAGTAAAGGTATCCGTACGCATCCCCTGTGACGGAAGGATCGTTGTCTTGAAAATTGTAGCTACCACTCACATTGGCCTGTATCCCGACCGGAGGCGCAAGAGGTGTTCCGTTGAGGCCGGAGGTGAGGTTGAAGATCCCGCCTATATATGGCTGCATGTTGACGGTACCGCCACCCATACTTCCCCACAATGAATAGCTGCTTCCTACTAGTGTTCCTTTTAGACCATTAGAACTCCTTGTCTTCTTTAGTTTCTCGTTTTTATCCTTTCGCTTTTTTGCGAACTTGCTCATTCCTTTAACAAGTTTCTTCACAGCCTTGTTACGAGTCTTTGCATTCCCGTCACTGGTCAACCCTTTATTATTATCCATATTCCCAATCGGACTAACACTGGCAGAAAAACTGTGTCCAAAATTGGTTACAGATAGTCCAATGCTAATCATCCCCTTCGCGAGAGAGACGCCTACATTAGAGCTCCACCCGAACCCTTGATAATTGTTGAACCTAATTCCTGCACCGACGCTAACCGGAGGGTCAAAACTGGCTGCCTCACTAGATCCGGATATTGAACCTGTCACAGTATGATTTGCAAAATTCTTGTTCCATTTTGTCACTTCAATACCCTCCCAATCATCCGGATATCCTTTTTTGACACGATTGATCGCTCCTGGATTGAGCGTCCAACCATAGCCAACCCAAGACGCCTCTTCTTCCATATTCGCGCCTGCATGATATGAGAGTGAAAGTGGGTAGCCAGATCCATTTGGTCCGGGTACCTCTATAAGCGGCAAGTTGTACGTAAAGTCCCCGGTAAACTCATTGACCATGTTTGTGGTGGTCACCGGTTCAAAACTTGAAAACTCTGGTTGAGTAGGGCCGCTGGTCAATGCCCACGACACCGTCGGGAATATCATCTGAGCCAGAAAGGCAAAAAGGGCAATCGGAGCAACCCTTTTGTATATGAGAAATTTCTGTTTGATAGTCATGTCTTCAGAATTATAAGGTCAACGAAGGAGTTTTTGTTATCAATCCCAGATTCAGCGGAAACTTGCTGATACCGGTGTTCAAAATGTCATCAACGAATACCAAGCTTGATATCGACTTGGCGGAAATGGCGTTTTTTGGGAAGGCGAAAAGGATGGATTTTTCACCGCCGATATCCTGAGTTTCTTCGAAATGAGTAAAAATCGGTGCAATCTCCGTGGATTCGGTTTCAAGGAATATGTTGTCGTCCATCCCAAATAGGAATTCATACTTCTTGCTTCGATAGTCCTTCATATCCAAGCTCTCGCCAAGGACAAAGTCGATTTCCGGGTACTTGGTATGCCGAATGCTCAGTTTGAAATATTCATTCTCACCGTAGGAGGCAATTGTTTCAAGCAAGGAGGCGTCTTCACCTTCATTTTCTTTAAACTCCTTGATGGCCAGGATTTCAACCGGTATGTATTTCAGGCTCAACACGTAGTCTCCAATGACCTTTTCCTGGCTTAGAGACTCGGCATTGTTTTGATACCATTTCACATATTGATTCATGGTCATTTCTCGAGGGGAGCATGACCACAAAACCAACGAAATGAGTACGATTGGGAGTTTATTCATTTGAAGCATATTTTGTGTTGATGAATTCCAAAACCTCATCGGTAATATCCAGCTGCTCGGTACCGTATGCAACATTTCCATTACTGTTGGAGCCAATGATCATGTCATAATCATTGAACCTTGCATAGTCTTCAATGAATTGATTGACCTGGACCAGGATGCCTTCCATGAGTTTGGCTTCTTCTTCTTGCGACTTTTCCGCAATGGCATTCCGGTATTCCTGGTAATTGGCTCGCTTCGCTTCCAGTTCGACCAATGCGCTCTCTTTCTGCGGATCATCGAGCCTGCTTGCATCCTTGTGGTATGCTTCATAGTCGGAGTCAAACTCTTCCTTGAGCACCTTGGAGTTTTCGGTCCATTGCTCGACCTTTTTAGAGAAGATATTTTGGGCCTGAATGGTACCGCTGTAGTTCGTGAGCAGGTACTCAGCTTGAACGTAGGCTATCTTTTGAGTTTGATTGAGCTGGAAAATGATAATGCTTATTCCAATTGCCAGGACTCCGAATCCGATAAACGAAATTTTCTTTGACATGATCTCAATAGTTTATGACAAACACCCCGTGTTGCATGAGGCCGTCGATGGTTAGTTGAAAAGAGTATAAGCCTTTAGGAACAATGGTTCCCAAATATTTTCCGTCCCAAGTGGTCGCACTTGAGGTACTGGTAAACACTACCGTTTGAGTGTTGTCCAAAACATCTAATTGAAATGAGCTGTGCGCCGGTAGGTTTTGCACATAAAATGTGTCGTAGTTCCCGTCATTGTCCGGCGAAAAAACCAAGCCCGCATCCAAGTGCATTTGGATTTGAGGCGTATAGTCACTTTCGGTAGTTGAAAGGAATGAGTTAAACCCGACGGTATTGGCATCAACAACCAACAATTGTGGGTCGTAATCAATTGAATACTTCAATCCATTGGCATTTATACCATAAGCCTCCGTGCTATTGATGTAACCGTCCGGGTCGGTCACGAACTCCACTCGTTGAGCGTCGTAGCCATAGGAAGCTGCGAGTTCGATGCTAAAGCCCGGATTGTCCATATCATAGTCCAGAGGAAGCGCGATGGTGCTATCGGGATTGATAATGGTGTCTGGTAGGGAGTCCCTCTGCACCGTTATCTCAAGTGGGAACTTGAGTTGGTTGGCATCAAATACAATTTCTTTTTCGGCAAAAAAGCTGCACTTCACATTGGAAAAGGAGGCAGTTTTGCTATATAGACTCGCGTCAACATATAGATCGACTGCTCCTACGGACTTCGTCCTGACCACAAGGCCATCCACCTTATAGTAGATGGTCGATCCGTTTCTTTCAATCAGATAGACCTCATCGTTGGAATAAGCACCCAGGAAATCTGCTTGAAAGCCATCTTCAACAATGTGAACGTCGCCATTCTCAAACAGAAATCCATAGTTGATGGTATTGTAATGGTCGTCTGTATTAGAGGTGGAAAATCCAAAACACTTATTCTGCCCGGTGGATCCAAAATCAACGGTGAGGGATACCGAGCCGGTCGTTGGAGAATAAAGCACGTTCTTTGAAAAAGCACCTGCGTCTCCCCATTGATCTAATTGTGTAGTTTTTTCAAGGTCGAAGTTCTGTCGATCAAACGTCACCCCATTCAGACTCCCCCAGTAGACGTCCTTGGTCTGGGCGAATAGGAGGGAGGATACCAATAAACCTGTGATGAGTGTAAGTGTTTTCATTTTTGAAAGCTTATGGATGAAACAACTGAACTGGACTTCGTGGACTTCGGTATCGCCTCAACCGAGCAAATCAGGTTTGGCCTGAACGGATGATCTCCGAGCTCCACGATATGGAAGGCGCCATTGCGACGCAAAAGAGGTTTGATATTAAAGTCTGCGTAGGAAACAGTCTTCGTGAAAACCACATTTCCGTTGTTGGGATTTTCAATTCTGAGCTTCACCTGGTCAATCGCATTCCCGCCAAATAGCTTAAAGGCAAGCTTGTAATTCACCTGTGGTCTTTTGGTGAGGTTTCGGACCAGGGTCAAATTCGTATCGATCTTGATGATCGTATCCGGAGTCATCATGATCCTTAGATCCTTCAGCACGATATTTTGTGCTTGTGTTTGAGGGGTGATTCCCACAAAAAATGAGATCACCAGCAGAGAAAAGACTAATCGCTTCATAGTTTGAACGGTATGAGGTATCAAATTGAAGGATTAGAAAGGGGGTTTCCTAGAGTGAAAACACCCGTTTATGAATCCGCGTAGTTGCACGCGGTTTTATGTATGGTAAAATAATTTAATTTGGATTACAGTTAATTACTAGGGAATGTAAAACTGTCGCGGTAGACTTAGGGAACGCAGTGTATTAACAATAATGCTGAACTAACATGGAAAGTTATCGTGTAGCCTTTTTGCAGTCAGACAACATATATGGTCGAGGGCTTAAAAATCTGCTTATCTCACACAATCTTATATCGGAAGTTGACATTTATTCGAGTGTGTCTCAACTGCTTTCTTCTCATAAAAAATATAGGGTAGTGATCGTTGATCTCGACGAATACATCGACGGGATAAAAAGAACACTTATCAATATAAGGAAACAGCTAAACGATTCTAAGATTCTGGGCATTGGATACCAGCGATTTGACCATAAGATCTTTGAGGTGATCTCTTCCGGAATTCACGGAATCGTTTACAAGAGTGAACCGTTTGAAGTACTCATTGACGCGATCAGAAAGCTGATCGAAAACAAGAAGCGCATTCCTGAAAAAATTGCCAATCAGCTCATGATGAACTTCGAAAACCTTCATAAATCACTGAGGAAGGATACGCTCAACAAACTTACAAAAAGGGAGATCCAGGTCCTGCGATTTTCATGCCTCGACCTAAGTAATCAGCAGATAGCCGATGTACTCTTTATTTCGCGCAGGACTGTAGAGGGACACCGCACCAACATCTCCGAAAAAATTGGAACTACCAGTCCCATATCCCAATTGATCTTTGCCCTACGCAATGGCTACATCACATTGGAGGAGGTATTTGCCTCAAAAAGGAAGACGCCTCGGAATGGCATTGAGATCATGCCGATGATCCGTTAACTATTTCTTGAAGAATACGCGTTGATCGCCGTTGTATGAAAGCAGAATGGAGTCAGGCCATACCTGCTCTACTTGTATCTGCTCGATCCCATCTCCCTGCGAGACCAAATGTGTTTTGCCCCTCATTTTAACAAAACCCGTTGCCACCTGATCCGATTTCTTTTTGATGCTGCCCTCGTAGGTGAGTTGAGGCCAGTGATTGCTCTTCGTAACCTTTTGCACTTGTTTCTTCGCGCGTTGAGGTTTTTGAACGGTTTTCGCGGCAATACGAGTGGGCTCGTTTCTCAAGAAGGGATCCGGATAATCCAGGCGAAGTTTGTAGACCTCCCTGGAGCTTGTGTTTTTTATTTGCCCCAATTCCTTTGCTTTCGCCGGTGCTATTGCAGCTACCTGCCGTGAACTGTCGGTTTCGAAGATCTGTACGAAAACCCAAGCCCAGATGAGTGCAACGATGCCAATCAATAATACGTTCTTCGTTCGCTTTTTCATAAGACCGTAAAGCTTACCAAGTTTGTGAGTGGCCCTATATTGCCCGCAGCGTCTATGAGTTGAAGTTCATAATAGTAAGTGCCGGTACTCAATACAAGTCGAATATTTCCCGATCCCGAAGAGCCTGAATCAAACAGGGTCGAACGATTTTGATCCAAATAAACAGCGTATGAACAAGAGAGGGGAGAGCCAACATCTTGCGGAAAGGTCCAGGAAATATTGACAGTATCACTGGGGGATACAAAACCGCCTGAAGGCAAAACATTCTGCGGTGAGCCGGGGCTCGTGGTATCCACCAGGAAACTGGCCTCTTTATACGCTGAATTGAAACGCTCATTTTCCCCTCGAACCTGCCATGCATACCAGCCCTCTTCGAAAGACACAGATGGAGTGACGCTCGTAGATGATGTAGTGATCTCTGAAGTATATAGCTCATTATCGGCAGATGGCCCTTCATATATTAGAAGACTGTATTGATTCGCACCCGACAATGCTTCCCAACTAAATTGAAGCGTTGTGAGGGAGCTATAGAGAGAGTCATCGGGTGCAATCTGTATTAATTGGGAAGCAGATATGTCATACGTGCTGTCCACGGAGAGCGACCTGCTTGCGTAATCGGTAGAATAAGCATTGTTCATCGCATTGAGCTTCCATTCGTAACTGCCCGGGGATAAATCCACGGGAAAAGAAGTTGTGGTCAACACACAATCCATAACGAGAGACTGAATGTTCTCAAATGAAGGGCTGGCTATCTGAAGGTGGTAGTGGCTGGCTCCCTCTAGTTCTTCCCAGATGAATGTAATTTGAGACGCACTGCTTTCAAGCCCATCGGCTGGAACCACAAGCGCCACTTGCTCCTCGGAAATATCCTTTACGAATATTTCGTCGCAAGCAGATAGAAGCAAACACAATAGCGCACTATATGCGAGATACTTCACTGACATGTACCTTCATATTAAGTTCTGGCCTTCGGGTTATTCTATTCAGTTGTTTATCGAAGCGTACCGAGTAAACATTTCCCTCAACATTTTCTCTTTCCACCTCATAAAGGGATTGAATAAGTTCTTTGAATGTGCCGGACATTTCAAATTCCAAATGAATGACATCGGCACCATTTTCAGCAAGGGTGAGGGGCTGAGGCAACTTTTTGATCTTTATTCTCCTTTTTGATTCTTGCTCGGAAACCAGCTGCATGTATTGTTCGTCAATGGGTGTTGACTGTATGGATGCTCCCATCTGATTCCGCACCAATTCCAGTTCGTCTTGTACCTGGCTCAGGTTCCGGATGTTGAGGGTATTCCTGGCCAATTCTTCTTTTGATCGATTGTATTCCGCCATCGTTTCAATGGTGAGATCAATGGACAAAGACTTAAAGATCAAGAGGAATACAAAAAATCCCCCAACCAATGACCAAAAGCGATATTTCGGATGAAGCGATCTCACAGGCCAAGGGTTATTTGGAATTTCCCTGATTTCGACTTATCATCGAATCGATAGTCTATCAACGTAGTTTTCTTTACGAAAGATATGGCGTCAAGTCGCTTAATCCACAGCTCTAATCCGTTCATGTCTTTTGAATAACCCTGGATTTCAATTAAATCCCAATGGATCTCCTTTATCTCTCCATTTCTGGTTCGTTTTTGAGCAATAGGATGTATGTCAAGTTTAGATAGGGTTAGTTCCGTGGGAAGTTCCGCGCAAATAGCATCAGCATAGTGCGCGTATTGACCATTAGTCTTGTTCCCATATTTTTCTAGCAACAGTTTGCCATCCGAGAGTTCACGAGACAGATTTTCGTATTCTATCGCCTTCGATCTCGACTGCTCGACCATGGCGCGCGTCTCAACAAGCTTGTCGTTGAAAAAGTCATAGACCAGGAAATTGGACAATGCAAGAATCAAGGCCATCGCAATGACGGCCCTAAATGAAAGCCTTGTAAGTCGGGTATAATGCCAGGATTCGATATGGGATTTATGGTCTTGCGTAATGCCAGCATATTTGCTGCTTGTCGAAGGCGGGCTCACGGGAGATTCATTCAATTGCTTCCCTAGTTTGACCTCAACCGGGATGACATTCAACTTTTTTAGTTGACTGATGAGTTCGTCGATGATACCTGGCCTGCAGATGCGTACATGCTCGTTGCTTTCCTCAACGACAAAATCATCCAGTTGAATACCGGGAAAGAGGGAACTAAGGTCTTTTTCATTTTTTTCTTTTGACAGGATTCCCTTACCTTTTAGAAACACATAAGCCGGTGTCAGGGTTTTGAACTGTGCTTCGATTTTGACGATATTTTCGTTTTTACCTGACCCTCTGCCAAGCTGATAGAAAGTGAAATGATATTCACCATCTATCCCGATTTGACAATCAATCAGAACATCAACCTTTGGCTTAAGCATGTTCCGGATAAACTGTTTCATTTCGTGACGGTTGGTTTGATAAAGATCGCAAGCTTGGTTTTGGAGCTCTGACGACTCCTCGAAGAGAAAAGGTGCTTTATGACAGGTATCCTCGAAAGAAAGGGCACTCCCTTTCCTGTATCGTTTGCCGATTTTTCCTCCAGGCCACCCATGAGGATCATCTCTTCGTTGGCTACCCTGATCATGGATGAAAAGCTCCTGCTGATCTGCCCCGGGGGTGCGTTTGGACTTATGCGGGCTGTGAAGTCCGATTGTTCCACGTCTATCTCGAGTGTTACTTGATCGTCGCCACTCACGATGGGTTTGATCTTGATCGTGAAGTCGGCGTTCAGCGACCTCCAAACGATGGCATTGGTGGTTTGCACACTTTGACTGGCAAAAGTGTTTGTGGTCGTTTCAGGATAGAACTCGGTCTTCCCAATACTCAAACTCGCCTCATGTCCATTGAGGGTGGCGAGCTTTGGAGTTGATTTGGTCTTGAGGACCCCATTTTCCTCCAAAGCCCGGATTTTTACGTAAAAATCTGGCGCCACCCTACCTAGGTTTAGAACCCCGAAGCCATTTAAATTGTCGATCAAGTTGTTGATCGCGTTGGTGCTTAGATTCACATCTAGGTCTGGAAATACTGTTCCTTCGGACCGGTCCGGAGTTGTCCCGAACCCCATTTCGATTCCAGTTGTGAGACTGTTGGTTTTGCTCACGTCCACGATAAGCAACTCTATGGTTACCAATGGTACCCGTTCGTCGATTTCGACAAGGAAATTGTGGACCTCTAATACTTGGGGATGGGATCCGCTGAGAATTACTCCATTCATTTCAAGGAATTCCTTGATCTCCAGGCCCTCCTTCATTTCTGAGGGAATGAGCTCGAGTACGTTCTCCACAGTTCGGTTCTCCAGCGTAACAAGGCGCGTGGTGCGCAATCGCTCCAGCTGCCTTTCGCCGATCAGGTAGACTTCTTCTTCTACTTTATAGGTGTACTCCGTACCATTCAACAGATACATCAAAAATTCCTCGAAGTCGGCATTTTCCACTACAAGTGATGTTTTGCCTTCTGGCTCCGAGTATAGGTAGTAATTGATGTGCATCTCACGGCATACTGTCCGGATGACCTCAGAATAGCTAACGTCCTCTACGTTGAGTGTGATTTTTCCATCCTTGATGCTCAGGCTTTCGGAAACAGAATTTAAGGCGCTTGACTTTGCACTATTGTTCCTGGCATTGGTTTTTGCCACCGCCCGTTCCAGCATGAAGAAGTTTCCCTTGCTCTTGGTAAGTTTTAGATTGTTCGCATAGGCAAACTTTTCAAGGGCGTCTTCAAAGGGTCGGTTTCTTATAAAAACACTCACTCGGTCGGTTTCGATGGCGGGATCAACTACCACGTTGCGAAAAGATTTCTTCGTGAGCTCGACCGCTACGTTGTACAATGTGTCTTTTTTTAGGTCAAGAGACAGGAAGTCATTGGCAGCCTCATAGTGTATCTGTGGAACTCTTTGCTTCTTCTCAACTACCGGTTGAGGAGGAGGTGCATATTTTTTGAAGTAGATAATGCTGCCCGTGAAATCAATGGTGAGCTTGTATTGCTTGCACAGGAAGATGAATATTTCCTTTACTGAGGCATTTGAGAAACTATTGATCAAGTTGACGTCAATAGCCGGATCAGCGCTAACATTTAAGTCGTGACTTTTTCCCAGGGCTCTTAGAAATTCGGTGAGGTTGGTTCCTGAAACAGATATTTCGACCTTGTCATTGAGACCGCTCTCCGTTTTAGAGAGGGAATCCAGCCTTATTGCAATAGAGTCAACCCTGTGTTGCCCATTTGCGATAAACACCACGAAGACCATGATATTAGCCAAGAATAATCTCATCGTGAGGATAGAATTGGTTGCACCTCTTCCAGGCTGGTTACTCCCGACTTCAATAACCTATCCGCCACAGAATGCAGCGTGGAATAGTTGTTCTTCTGAATATAATCGTTTATGTCAGGGCTATTGTCTCTTATGTGAGAGGCAATGATACCGTCCACCGGAATAACCTCGTATAGCGGTACTCTTCCGGAATAGCCAGTATAATGACAATGTTCGCACCCTACTGCCTTTTTCACCGGATTGTCGCATTTACCACCTTTTGACGAATCGTGCTCACTGCAACGCGGACACAGTTTTCTGACCAGGCGTTGTGCAAGGGTGCAGTTTAACGTACTGGCCAATAGATAGGAAGGCACTCCCATGTCAACCAGTCGATTCACCGTACCCCAAGCCGAATTGGTGTGGATCGTGCTCAATACCAGGTGGCCGGTAAGCGCTGCCCTGATTGCCATATTGGCCGTTTCGATATCCCTGATCTCACCAAGCATGATGATGTCCGGGTCCTGGCGCAAAAATGAGCGCAATGCAGAAGCGAAGGTCAGGCCAATATTTTCTCGTACATGAACCTGGTTGATGCCTTCAAGTGAATATTCCACCGGATCTTCTACCGTCATTATATTCCTTTCCTTGCTATTCAGCACTTTCAAAGTGGCGTATAGCGTTGTGGTCTTTCCGGATCCGGTAGGGCCGCTAATCAAAATGATGCCGTGCGGCTTTTGTATGGCGTTTTTGTACTGCGCTAATTGCGGCGGCTGAAATCCCAGATTGTCCAGGTCCAATCGAGAAGCATCATGACTCAACAGGCGAATAACAACCTTTTCTCCATGAAGTGTAGGCAGCACTGAAACCCTCAGATCTATCTTGTCAATACCGGACCCATGAGAAACCCGGCCGTCCTGTGGCAGCCTCTTTTCGGCAATGTCGAGGGACGACTTGATCTTTACTTTGTTGACCAGGGATTGGTAGACCTCTTTTTCCAATGTGTATTTTTCAATAAGATGACCGTCGAGGCGCATTCTAATCCTTCTGGTTTCATCGTAACTTTCAATATGAATGTCCGACGAGCCAAGAGCCTGCGCTTCATGTAGCAGGTTGTCCAGAAAATCAGTGGCCCAGGACCCTGAGAGGGTAGAAGAGCCGATGATTTGGCCATTTTGTCCCCGCCGGTAGTACCTATTCAGGAGTTGAGAAATTGAATTGGATTCGGTTTTCTCCAAAATCACCTTTCTCCCAAGAATGATCTCGAGCTCTTCCTCGAGATGTGGTGGTAGATTGGACTCATCAACCAAACAGTGGATCTCTGAATCCGAGGACTTAAGAGGCACCAATCGATAGTGCCAGGCCTGGTGGGCAGATATGCATTGGATGATATCTGATTCGAGTTCCATGGTCAAAATACAATGGGTGATTCATTGAAGGGAGAGCGTCCCAGGTTGAAGAGTACCAAGTAGCAGACGGCCATGAATGCTGCCTGAATACCGGCAAGCGGGACATTTTTTCCCACCTTGTTGAAAATGAAAACTCCAAGTAGAATGCTTGCAACCAGCGTAACGTTCATAAAGACAAGAAAAAAGGTTGTGGAAAACCCAAAGGCTATGACGACAAAGAAGAGTACATCACCGAGGCCTATGAATTGAGACCACGATTGTCTGTGCCTTTTTGCTATAGCCAGGTAGGTATAGGAGGACAACAGGAGGAAGCTGAGAATTACCAGGTTGATCAATACAGTAGAGCCATAAGGATATAACTCAGCTTGACTAAGTCCTGTCATTATCAGTAACGCGAGCATCGCGGGAAAGTAGTACCACGAAATTGCCCGGTACTTCAGATCTTCAAAAAGCATTAGTCCTGAAACAGCAAGAACACCGACTATGAGTATATTTTGAGTCAATCCTTTTGAATTTCTTTCAGGTTGAGGTCGTGATCAACTTCCCATATGTTCATCTGGCCATCTCCATCAAAATCAACAAGTGACGTAGCCCTAGCGAGGAAGCCAGCAGGGGAGGCTTCTACAATCTCAACTAAATAATTTGCCTGACCACCATCCGAAACAAGTTTGGAATGTTCGTACCCAAGGTCTTCAAATGCATCAGAATACTTTGAATAGGTGTAGAAGTAGGTTTTCTGAAGTGTATGCAGATGTTTCAGCTGCAGTTTGGCTTCCTGGGCCTTTGCCTCTGCGATTTTCGGCATCAGGTTCGGCAATGCAATCAGGATCAGAATACCAATAATTGCAAGTACGATTAACAGCTCCGTCAGGGAAAACGACGGGATCCTCTTCGACTGAATAGATTTTGCCATAATAAGGGTTCTAAACGTTTGACATGCGCCTCTCTTCGGGATGAGACATTATCAAGGTCGAATTTCGGCACCTTGAACGTTAAAACCTATAGGTAATTACACCCGATTTACCCTATCACCGAACTCATGGAGAACATAGGCAGGTAGAGTGCAATGAGGATAAGTGCTACGAAAACCCCAACGAAAAGTATTAGCGCTGGTTCAAGAACTGAATTAAGCATTCCCGTTTTGTGCGCGAGATCCTGCTTGGTTTGTTCCTTTAGGTCGCCAAATATCTTGTCTAGCTTGTTTACTTCTTCGCCAATCATGATCAATGAAATAGTGCTTTTGTCAAATACAGGGCTACCCTCCATAGATTGACTGAGTTTGTCACCTTTTACAATGCGATTGCACATAGCGGCAATCGAAGCTTTAAGCGGATAAAATGCTATCAATCTCTCGCACATCGAGAGTGCACTCAGCAGGGTAGAGTGCGTGGATAGAAGCAAGTGCATGGCACTGTAGTACCTCAGCAATTGGCTTTTGTGATAAACCATTCCAAAAAATGGGGTTGCGAGTATAAGGGACGATTTGAATTTCTGGTAATACTCGTTTTTGACAAAGATTCTGTCCAATACCACAATGCTGATTACCATGATCAGAATGGAAAGACCAACCACCGGGATCTTATCGGAAGCAAGAATTACCAGTTGGGTCAGATAGGGCAGTTCGCCTCCAAATTGTCCGAACACATCTTCAAAAAGTGGAACCATGAAAGTCAGCATGAAATAGATGGTTCCCACAGCGGTTAAGACAACAATAATGGGATAGGTAAGCGCAGAAGTGACCTGTCTTTGGCTGTCCATCTTTGTTTTTAGATAGGATGAAATTTCTTCCAAGACCAACGCCAGCTGACCACTTTGCTCACCGATGTGGATACTTTCAACTTCATAAGCATCAAATCTTTTTGTATCATAAAGCGATTCGGAGAGTGATTTTCCCAACGTGATATCCCGTTCGACTTTCCTAGCCACTTCCTCTTCCTTACCCTTGCCGGAATCGTTAGACATTATTTGGATGGCCGTTCCCAGGTCGATACCGGCCCCAAGCATTAGCGACATTTTAGAGAAAAAGCGGTGCTTTTGTTTTACGGCCCATTTTTTTCTTCGGCTGTAGCGAGACAGCACTTCTGTAATGTTGAATTCCTTTGATATTGCAAGGCTTTCACTCATTGTTATATATCTTTTTTAATTGGACATCGCTTAGGGGTATCCGGATAGAAAGGACATTCAATTGTCGCTCATCATAACAGGAAACAATAAGCTCCCGCTTTTTGAATCGGCTCGAGAATCCAACTATTCCGGGTGATTGGAATATTGAGACGTCGGCTTTCTGAATTCTTAACACGCGGTCGTTTTCAACCACATACTCGATCCGCATTCCCTCCTGCTCAAGTCCTAGTACTCCATCGCTCAATTCAACGTGCCCTGCCCTGGTAATGTCATGGATCAGAACGTGCTCCAGACTGCTAAGAGCCAGCTCCTTTTGGCTCGACGATACCTTCTTTTTGGTGAGCTGATGGATCTTTTGGTAACCCAAGGCACCGGTACTCAGTACTACCGACGAAATAGCCAGCGCAGATAATATTTCAATGAGCGAAAAGGCAGCTATCTTATTCCTCTTTGACATAGTAAGTAAGTACTTGTGTCGACATCGAACCCTTGTGAGTCACTGAGTAATTCACTTGTATGATATTGTTGGATTCGGGTTTGATCGTGCGCTCTATGATGGATCCTAAATCGGTTGTCAAGCTCGTTTCGGTGTATTCTTCTGACGACAAATGCCACAAGTCCACAATGCGGCGATGTTTCTCAGCCAACTCCAGCTTGTTCTGACTTGTGCTGAAAGCGAAAAAAGACCAACAACCACCTATGACCACAGAAATGATGACCATTGAGATAAGTGATTCCACCAGGGATGCGCTTTTAAGTCTTGTTCTCATTGAATGAATTTGATGAACCTCAAATCCCCTGTTAGGCCTGAGTTTGGCTGCTTCAAAGAAGAGATCCAGTTTGGCGTTTTATTGGTGAATGATGCATTGTAAAGGTTGTTGGAACTTGTTCGGCCATTGACTGACCCCGAAATACCATTCGTAACAAATGCACCCATGGAAGTCCCGTTCATTTCAGTTGCGCACTCGGAATAATAACTGCCTATGATCGAAGAATGCTCCTCAAAGCGACAAACAAGTTTGCCCAATTCAGCATCATCAGTTATCCGAATATCCCCTTCAATTTGTGAGTGAGGAGAGAAGGAGATGTAAGAGTTTGATCGAGCCCTAAAGGAAATGGAAGATGGAAATTCTAATAAGGCATGCTCTCCTACGATGATCGTATCGCTGGCGAATACCTGACAGGATCCTGAGAAGCCATCATGAATATAGACACTTGGGGCCATGAGTATTACTTCACCCAGTCTTGCACTTGCCGATACAGATATACTTTCATCGCTGCGTATCATCACCTGTCCGCAGATTTGGGTGTGATCCAAATGAATGGCTTCCTGAGTATAGAATATGCATGGTTCGTTGAAAAAGGAGTTGCATGTATCGTATGGAATTTCCAGGAAATCTCCGAAATCATATGTTTGGAGAGTGGGATCAATCCCGGTATTGCTGACGGATTCAAATCTTCGGCTGGCCTTCACTACAGATGAGTCTATATTCCCGTGAAATGCCCTTCCAGCAGTAAAATCCTTATCGAATCGACCTTCAGGAATTTCTATTTCGCCGAATATTCGGGTATTGCCGCTGACGGAGATTCGGTCTCCACGGTCGAAAACAACAAGCGACGTTTTTGATTGTTTTCTCTCACCCAGAACCGCTCCGATTCTAAGACGAGGCCTTAAGACAATTTCCCAGCTGCCCCAGTTTTTCATTTCCAATTCACAGCCAGGTGTGCTAAGGCAGCTTGAGACGTATGCCTCGGACCAGGTGCGGTGCGACGAGATTTCGGCGTTGTATTTAACCAGTAGCTTATTGGACAGATTGACAAAGGCCAGGTATGAACCACAGACCAGGCTAATGAGTATCGAGAGCATCAATACATAGCCCAAACTACTTCCGGCATCAAACTTTTTTGAACACACGCGATAATGTAAGGCCCTCTGATTGAACTCTTTGAATTTTAGTTAAAAATCAGGTGCCAACACGTGGAACGATTTGAATCCGCCTCCGTATAAACCCGGATAATTATCCGTATAAACTGCCAATCTGCGCCTCCCTGTTTTGACGGAGGCGAATTGCGGTTTATACTTGACTCAAAACCTAAAAACAACAAATTAAAACACGAAAAATTATGAGCGTACCTCAATTAGCGTTGTCCATAGCACAGGATATGTGCGAAGACTGGAGAGACAAATCAGAGAGTGACAAAGGATCTGCGATCGACGGTATCAAGGCCTTCCTTATTCCTCACAATGCCGTGGCTGAATTGATCAGCGACAACGTACATGCCATCCGGGTTTATCTCGCCTGGGATTCGACCAATAGCGAAGTGAAATTGGTTGTGGTGGGAACCGAAGACGACAATGGCGTGGAGCGCGACATCATCGAAAGCGATCCGAACACGAAGATTTATGATTTCACGCTGGCCTGCCCAACTACATGTGATACTCAAAGCGCCTTAAACTAAGGCTCATATCATTCGTGACCTTTTAGTCATGAGGGATTCTTTAGTATGGCTTTTTGCGATAACCACAACCTTGCTGTTGTGGTTATCGATTTTTGGTTACCGCAATTCTCAATGGCTAAAGAAGGAAACCAAGTACATAACTTGGTATGTGTATTTCGCTTTTGCCATTCAGGTGGTTTCCGGAGTGATGTGGTTTCAGGGTATCAATAATCTATGGTTGCTTCACGTATACACTTTAGGGGAGTTTATACTACTGACCTTATTTTATTTCCACAACATACCCAACCTGAGCAGACAACAGCAATTATTTATCAAAGGTATTTTGATTGGCGGGTCCATTTTCATTGTGGTTAATTCCGTTTTTCTTCAGCCGATTAACATATACAACAGTCATGGTAAGGCAGCTTCATGTGTATTGATATGCCTCTTCGGACTGTTCTATTATGTAAGAGATCTAAAGCAGCCATATGTTAGAGACCTCATCCCTGCTAGGACAGCTATGATGGTCATTAACTCTTCAATATTTATCTATTTCAGCGGCCAGTTTTTCTTCTTTATGATGGGGAATTACATGGCCGATTTTTTTGATCGGGACCTCAATATTAAAATCTGGGTTTTTTATAGCATATTGAACGTTCTTTTCTATGCAATACTTTTGTTTGGATTATGGAAGTTAGCTTCACATCGCAAGAGTTATTCTGGCTGATCCTGTCGGCCAGTTTATTCACCCTGTTTCTCTCTGCATGTTTTGCGGTGCTCTACTTCCTGTTCCGAAAGCGGGTAACAGACCAGGAGCTCGCCATGGCCAACCAACAACTCGAGCAACAGGAGAACCTGCTCAAGGCACAGGTGAAAGGGCGCGACCAGGAACGCGAGCGCATCGCCAAGGAGATACACGATGAAATCGGCTCGAAGCTCGCCATACTCCAAGTGACGGTCAATCACCTTCTGGATCAAAACGACAATGTGAACGGAGAGGGCAGCATTGTACTCGAGAGCATAGAAGGAATTACCCAGTCCACCCAAAATATTTCGCACGGCTTATTGCCGCCGGACCTCGAACATGGTGGATTGGTTGAGGCCATCAAGGGCATCATCAACAAGCTCAAGGACAAATCGGACATCGAAATCCTGTTTAGGGGAGAGGACCGCATATCACCACGGCGGTTCCGCGACAAGGAATTGGGAGCTTATTACATCCTCAACGAACTCATCCACAATTCACTGAAGTATTCCGATGCAAAATCCATTTCCGTGCAGGTGCTGATGAACCCTGAGGGTATTTACATCGACTATAAAGACGACGGCCGCGGATTCGATATCGGCAAATCCATGCACACCGGCCTGGGTTTGAGCAATGTGATCAGCAGGGCCAAGATCATGGATGGCGAATACCACTTTGATTCGGCTCCAAACAAAGGTGTGCACTTCAACTTAAAAGCAAAACTGGATCATGATTGAAACACTCAAAATAGGACTGGTCGACGACCAGGAACTCGTGAGAAAGGGGTTCAAAATGGTGATCAACTCCTTTAGGGACATCGAAGTAAACCTCGAAGCCAAAAGCGGCAACGATCTGCTCAATCAACTGGAGCAAAGACGTGTGCTGCCGGATATTCTCTTGCTCGACCTCAGTATGGACGACATGGATGGTGTCGACACGGCCAAAGAACTCATGAAGAAGTACCCCGGGATCAAGGTTGCCGTGCTTTCCCTTCACTATACACCGACGCTGGTCAAACTCATGACCTCGCTCAACGCCTGTGCTTACTTCAAGAAAAACACAAGCCCGAAAGAACTCGAAAAAGGCCTGAGGGCCATCGGGGAGAGGGGGCGCTACTTTACCGAAGAGTTATATGAACTTATCCGAACCAGCCACATAGCCCACAATTCTCCCAAAGCCGACTTCACCAATCCGGACTTACTCACGGAGCGTGAGCGCCAGGTTCTCGAACTCATTTGCCTCGAGAAAAACAGCAAGGAGATTTCGAGCATCCTCAGGATCGGCTTAAGAACGGTGGAGACCCATCGGAAAAACCTGATACTGAAAACCAAGTCGAAGAATATCGCCGGACTGGTGATCTATGCCATCAGTCACGACCTGATCGACCCTAAGGAAATGGACGAAGGCAATAAGAAGTTGTTCTGATTCCCCTCCGTATTTATACGGATATTCATCCGGGTTTACCCTGTTTCTGACCCCCTAAACCTTGATTCTTCCTTCAAAGTAGGCTTACTTAGTAAGAAGGATGAGGTCAGCATGTCTGACCATGCAAACATTAGCATGGACACGATAGAAGGATTGGTATTCGAAATAAACAGCGCAGAGTCATTTATGCTCCGGGTGGTTTCTGTAGATCCTGACAATATACGAGACTACGGAGAGAAGGAAGAGATCAAAGTAAATCTTCATGAAGACAGTGCCCCACACAACTGGTTTGAGCACCAGGAAAGCGTTACCGAAGACCTCAAGGGTCAGATGGTGCGCGTCACTGTCATTGCAAGAGACAACTATGGAAGAATCATTGGTAATTACCACACCATTGAATGGAATAACGCTTGATCGATCGAATGGAGATACCGGCAGGATGATTCGTTCAATCATGCAATTTGTATTTCTACATTCCTACAGCTGGTCTGATTTTGACGAGTGGGTGATCGGCTATTGTGAGGAGCCAGCGAAAGTAAATCCGGAAGAAGGTTCTATGGCCTTGTGGAGTGTTGAAAACAGCCGGGTGACCAACAAGGTCATCAGCCACTTTTCAAGACTTGGCATGACCAGGGTAAAATCGGACGGAAGACGCAAATTCCTTTTTGTTTACAACCCCAAAGGTCCAACAACGATGCAAACCTCAGTTCCCTTAATAAAACCATGAATTGTAGTTGGGCCCAATTCGAACAGTGGAATCAACGCCCGGATGAGTAGTGCCGGGCGTTCCACTCGTTCGAGGGAAAAAAGAATGGAGGAGAGCGGCTTGGCTGGTCGTCTTTAATTAGAGTTCCTCATGAGCAGCCGCCCTTTCCTCTTTTTTCTTTTGGGTCTTTGTTGAAAGATTTTGACATAATATGATCAGGTGATTATGGCGAATGCTCACATTTGACTTATCCAAATAAATTTGTGTTTGGATTGAGTTAAGCAGTGTCAGAAGAAAATAAACGCTGGATACAACGGTTTCAGAATTTTAATGCCGCCTACCTCAGGTTGGAAGAGGCGGTGGATATGGATGCCCTCAATGAACTAGAGCGAAATGGCCTTATCCAGCGGTTTGAATTCACGATAGATCTTTCCTGGAAGGTGATGAAAGATTACCTGGAAGATCAAGGTTTTTCCTTTAAGCCATCGCCAAAGGATACTTTTCGATATGCCCAAAGCGCTAAGCTTATAAACAATGCACAAACTTTGATCGATGGGCTCGATATGAGGAATGAGCTATCGCATGACTACGACGGGCAGAAATTTGAGAAGTACGAGGAAAAGCTCAGGGAGGAGGTTTTTCCAGCACTTGAGTCCTTAAGAAAATTCTATATCTCCGAAGGTGGAACGGGCCAGAAGAAACTCTTTGGTGATTGACCCCGGTTTCGACAAGAGTGGGTTAAGCAGACGGGATCTTTTATCGATTGAGCGTATCGTGGTGCAGTACCCCGACATATCTAAAATTGTGTTGTTTGGAAGCAGGGCAATGGGCAAGTGGCACAATGGGAGTGATGTGGATCTTGCCATAATGGATAAAAAGATAGGGGAGAAGACCCTGTTGAGGTTGTCGTCGGACTTAAAGGAAAGCTCTATTCCTTACCTGTTTGACCTGGTCCATTATCACAGCATATCCACGCCAGCGCTTAGAAAACACATAGATCGGCACGGGATTGTATTCTACGAGGCCGGGCGTTAGGATAAATCCAATCACAATTATCCCTGCTAAAAATCAAAAAAAACGAACAAGCGTCGTGGAACGTTATCCTCAATAAAATTCTCTAAATTTGATCGCAATGCACTTCCGTCGTATGGCATACAGGGTCTTTATCGGCTTATTCCTCTTGGCTGCATTTACGGCGTGCAAGAAAAAGACACTATTGCAGACCGTCACTTTCAAACCCGGACCGGATGCGGGAAAAGATGCACAGGTTCACGATATCAATTCAGACAAGAACTACGGCCAAAGCATTCACTTTATGGCCAAGCGCTCTTCGCACCAGGCCTTGGGTGGATACCCTATCCAGAGGGGTTATCTGGAGTTTGACTTGTCCAGGATCCCGGTAAACGCCACAGTGGTTTCAGCAGTGCTTACGCTTCACTACCAGACTACAAGTGCCGGACAAAAGCACCAGGGAAACAACGAGTGTGAGTTGTACCGGGTGGTAGATCCATGGGATGAAAATACCATTACATGGAATCATCAGCCCGGTGTTACCAGTGACAATATGATTGCCGTGGGCAAAACAACCTCTTCCAATTCTGATCTTACCGTGAACGTAACCAAACTGATCAACGATATGAGGCTCCATGGAAACCACGGGTTCTTATTTAAACTGAAAAACGAATCCGGAACCAGGAGGCAGGCCTATGCCTCGAGTGATTCACCCAATTCCAAACTGTGGCCTGAATTGGAAGTTACCTGGATGATCCAGTTCGGAGCGGGATCTACTTATTAATCAGGCTATACCTTGACCTTCTTCCAACTGCCCCGGCTAAACAGCCAGAGGGTAAACAGGCCTACAACTGCTTCGGAGAACAACACTCCCCAAAAGACGCCCGAATGTGCCCAGTCCAATTCTATCGCCAGCCAATAGGAGAGTGGTAATTGAATGATCCAGAAGAATACAATGTTGATCCAGGTTGGTGTTCGTGTATCTCCTGCGCCGTTAAAAGCCTGAACCGACACCATCCACCAACCATAGATGAAATAGGCGTACGAGAGTATTCTGATCCATTCAGCTCCTATGGCGACCACATTGGGTTCCTGGGTGAAGATCAGTATCAATTGTTCGTCGAAGGTGTAGTAGACTATCGAGACACCGATGAGGAAGATCATATTGTACAAGCCAATCAACCAGACGGACTTCTCAGCACGATCGGGATTGCCGGCACCGAGGTTTTGGCCAACGAGGGTCGCGGCAGCATTCGAAAGGCCCCATGCGGGCATCAAGGTAAACATCATCAATCGGATCACTACCGTAGAGGCGGCGACGGCCTCGCTTCCGATATCCGCCAGGATGCGCATCAGGAAGATCCATGTGGTCATCGACACCAGCATCTGGCCAATACCTCCAAGCGAGGTTTTGAAGATATTCCACGCGACTGCTCCATTCACTTTCACGTGGTGCCAAAGGACCTGGATATGCTTGCCTCCTTTAAACAGCAACCAGAGCTGAATCACTACGGCAATGCCGCGCCCCATATTTGTAGCCATGGCAGCTCCTTCTATGCCAAAGGCGGGAATCGGGCCCAAGCCAAAGATCAGAATGGGATCGAGCACGATATTGATTCCATTCGCGATCCACAGCACACGCATGGCGATGGCAGCGTCTCCGGCGCCCCGGAAGATGGCATTGATCACAAAAATGAAGACGATCACTAGGTTTCCGCCCAGCATCCATTGGGTATATCGATACCCGTGTTCCAGGCTCCAGGCGTCGGCGCCCATGAGGGTTAAGAGTTCCTTGGCAAAGAAGATACCCGCAATTGCAAATGGGAGGGAGGCCAGGAAGGCCAGGAAGATGGACTGGACGGCAGAAATGCCCGCCTCCTCCTTTTGCTTTTCACCTACACGCCTGGCAATGGTAGCCGTAACGGCGGTAGACAGTCCCATGGCCACACTATAGAGCAGAAACAGGTAGGTTTCCGTCAGCCCGACGGTAGCTACGGCAGATGACCCCAGCTTGGCAACAAAATAGATGTCTACTACAGCAAAGGTTGATTCCATGACCAATTCGAGGATCATGGGTACAGCCAGCAAGAAGATGGCGTGCTTGAGCCCTATTTGTGTGTAGTCGGCTTCGCTCCCACGTATGGCATTTTTGAGCTCCTGCCATAGGTTTCCGCGTTTCGGGGTCGATGTTGCTTGGTCGGTCATAGGAAGGGCAATATTAGGCCCTTAATCCCAACCAATCCAGATTGTTGATAAGTGTTTGTGGGAGCGGTTACTTACTGCTCGTCACTTTGTAATAGGTGATGATGTCATCGAAGAACTTATTGGTCACATCCATCACCGCTTTGCCATAGAGCTCAGGCGTGGTCTTAACCTCGAAGGTCTTGACGTATTCAATCTTGTTGTTTGATCGGTTGGCCAATACCGTAGGTAGCTGACCTTTAAACTCTTGCACATCTGTAGCGAAAGGAACCGTGGAGGTGAAATTCTCATCATTGCCTCCGGCATAAGTCATGCTCCAGCTGTGCAGCATTTCGCTCTGGACGCCACACATTGTCGTACCCAGATTGGTCGCCGCTTCCCATACATTTTGGGAACCCATACTCGGTACGAGCCGAACTCCGGTCACAATACTCTGGTCGGCACCTTCACTAAACTTCCAAACCATATAGTTTCCGGATTTGGTCGCATTGCTCACGTAGGCAGATGCCGATGCCTCCATCTTGGCAAAGTCGATATACATGGTCAGCATGCCGTTATGGCCTCCTGTTTCCTTGGCGAGCTTCTTTCCACCGGGAACAATGGCAATTACCTTATTCCAGATAGGAGTTCCGTCTACCGCTACACAATACCCCAAACCTTGTGACTTGGAGTAGATCTCGGGGCTTGGATCTGCCTTCTCGACCAGCTTGGCGGTGTTCTTTGAGTCCTTGAACGAACTCCATGTCTTAACAGTGATGCCAGCTTCATCCTTCATGCGTTTGGTGAAATTTTCGGCAACCTTGCCGGTGATATCCAATAAGTCCTGCTCGGAAATACCTGTGAGAATGCCGTAGGATCCACTGGAAGACTTCACCTTCTGGTAATCGTTCTTGTCCATGGCCTTACTTACCTGGGCGCTGGTGAGCTTGTAGACGATATGGAACTTCACCATATTCCAGTTGTTGTTTTTATAAATGGGCTTGTGACCGGAAAAGCAAGCGTATCGCTTTTCTAACATCTTTTTGGTCTCCTTGCTGCTCTTTTGAGCCACAAGGGTTCCAACAAAGAGGCAAAGTGTCAGTGTCGTGAGGATTTGCGCAGATTTACTCATAATCAAAGCTTTAGACAAGTAAATGTAGGCTGAAAGTACTGGCGTATTTGCGTATGAAATACGATTTCTGCGATAAATACGGTGTTCCCCCTATGGCCAATCGGTGTGATCCGGTAAACAAAACATACAGAGTCTTGTTGGAGATCGTAGATATGCCAATCTCCATCCATTGGTTCAGAAGAGATTTTCGTTTGGAAGACAATGCGGCCCTCTACCACGCTCTGAAGTCGGGCAATGAGCTTATGCCTCTCTTCATCTTCGACAAACAAATCCTGAGCGAACTACCCAAGGATGACGCGCGCGTTGGCTTCATTCACCAAACGCTTGAGCAGCTTAAAGGCAGTTTGGAAGAAAAGGGCGGGGGAATCGAAATTAGACGTGGAGACCCAGAAACGGTCTGGAAAGAAATCCTGAAAGAATATGAGGTTGCCGAGGTATTTGTCAACAAGGATTACGAGCCATATGCACTGGAGCGAGACGACCAAATCGAAACACTATTGGGTGAACATGGCATTCCGCTACGTAGGTTCAAGGACCAGGTGATATTCGAAGAGGGAGAAGTAGTTAAGGCAGACGGAATGCCCTACACCGTTTACACTCCTTATTCAAAACTATGGCTGTCGCACCTGGAGGAAAAAGGAATCCCGTCCTATCCCTCAGAATTGATCAAGGGCAAGTACAAAACCGGTGGCTATTCCGGCTTTCCTTCACTGGAAGATCTCGGGTTTGAGAAAAGCCGGATTGAAGCGCCCCCATACAGGATGAGCGATGAATTGCTCGAACATTATCAGGATACACGCGACCTGCCTGCTAGGGATGGAACCAGTCAGATGAGCCCCTACCTGCGTTTTGGGCTGGTGAGTATCCGGGATTTGGTTCGGCGGGTCAGCCCGCACAAATCCAAATACCTGCGAGAACTCATCTGGCGTGAATTCTATATGCAGATACTCTATCACTTTCCCCATGTGGTTGACAAGTCCTTTAAGGCCAGGTATGATCTGATCGAATGGAAGAATGACGTCAACCTCTTTGAGTGTTGGAAGGAAGGCACGACAGGATACCCCTTGGTTGATGCCGGAATGCGCGAACTAAAGGCCACCGGAATGATGCACAACCGGGTACGCATGGTGGCGGCGAGCTTCT
This sequence comes from Salibacteraceae bacterium, assembly GCA_965267285.1. Classification (GTDB taxonomy): domain Bacteria; phylum Bacteroidota; class Bacteroidia; order Flavobacteriales_G; family Salibacteraceae; genus UBA4419. The sequence goes on from OZ253948.1 coordinate 1,400,953, forward strand.
TGTGCAAGCACTTGCTCATCGATTGGAGATGGGGCGAGGCCTACTTTGCCGAAAAGCTGTTGGATTATGAACTCTCATCAAACAATGGCAACTGGCAGTGGGCCGCAGGTTGCGGTTGCGATGCAGCTCCATACTTTCGTGTATTCAATCCGTACTTGCAACAGGCTAAGTTTGATCCGGATTTTGAGTACATCAAAAAGTGGGTGCCGGAATACGGTGATGCCTCATATCCGGACCCTATCGTCGACCACAAGGAGGCCAGGGCAGAAGCGCTTAGGGTTTATAGACTTGCCCTCAAAGGAGATCCCGCTTTTCGGCTCACCGGATAAATATTATCTTCAGGACAATTCATCAAGGGCCTTTTTTAACGGTCCATAATTCTTATGCCAATGCTCCAGAAGAGGATGTTTGAAGAAGCTGGGGACGCTTCTCACTTTGACCGTATCAACAATCTTGCAAAGGACTACGTCCACAAAGCGTTTGATCGCCATGTATATCCGGATCAAGTTGCCCAGGACTCAATGAAGGAGTTCGAAGAATCCCTTCCGGAAGAGATTGGTAGCGTCCGCGATGTACTGGATAAACTCGAACAAATAGGAACCCCCGCCACGGTAAGCCAGATAGGAGGCCGGTATTTTGGATTTGTCAATGGCGCGGTGGTACCGGCAGGGATGTATGCCAAGGCGCTGGCTACGTTCTGGGATCAGAATAGCGGGATGCAAGTCATCTCACCACTAGCGGCCAAACTGGAAATGGTGGTAGAGGCCTGGCTCAAGGATCTGTTCGGATTAAAAGAGGATACCGTCGTTGGTTTCGTAAGTGGAACTTCCAGTGGAAACCTGTGCGGCCTGGTGGCAGCGAGGTATCGGGTACTCAAGAATCAGGGTTGGGACGTGGTAGAAAAGGGATTGACCGGTGCACCGAAAATTCGCATTATCACCGGAGATCATGCCCATACCTCGGCTATGAAGGCTGTTTCCCTTGCGGGCCTGGGTAAGGGAAATATCGAGTGGGTTGGAACGGATAAACAGGGCAGGATTATATCCGAGGCCATCCCGGAGTTGGATGAAACTTGCATCCTGATGCTTCAAGCCGGCAATGTCAACAGTGGGTCCTTCGATCCATTTGATGAGATATGCAAAAAAGCAAAGGAGCAGGGAGCATGGATCCACATAGATGGGGCCTTCGGGCTGTGGGCCGGGGCAACAAAGCGGTTCAAGCACCTCACGGCCGGTTACGAATATGCCGACTCCATGGCTGCCGATGCACACAAAACGCTCAATGCCCCCTACGATTCAGGGTTGATCTTTTGCAGGGACGAAGAAGCCCTTATCACCTCCTTGCACATGAGTGGAGGGTATATCATCAAAGGCAAGGACAGGGACGGAATGTTCTACACTCCCGAAATGTCGCGCAGGGCAAGGATCTTTGAGTTGTGGGCGATACTGAAATACCTGGGCAGGGACGGGGTAGATGAAATGATATCAACCATGCACGACAGGGCTGTTCAGTTTGGTGATGGATTTCAGTCCATGGATGGTTTCGAGGTGTTGAATGATATTGTATTCAACCAGGTATTGGTTCGCTGCCCGAGCGATGAAATAACGGATAGAGTGATCAAGCATGTACAGGATTCCGGTATATGTTGGGTAGGTGGTTCCGTCTGGGATAAACGACGTGTCATCCGAATCTCTGTGTGCTCCTGGGCTACGACGGAAAAGGACGTAGCATTGTCTTTAAGCGCCTTTGCCGAGGCCTATTCCAAGGTTCGTTAAAGACATCCATCCATTTTTATTACAGGCAATAGTTACGCATATACAATTTCAATTACATTTGGGTTCTCTATACTAAAAACAGTACCCAATGAAACTAAAATGTATTTTGCTCCTGGTAGCTGTAGCCATTACAGCAACGAGCCAGGTCTCAGCCCAACTTTCTTTTCCGATCAACGAACAAATCGAGTGTAAGGAAATCCTGGGTAATGCTTCCTATTATCCCGAAACGGGATATCCTTATGAGTACACCGGTTCAACCCCCTATGTGCCGGATAATTGGGAAGACTTCAAGAACTATGTGGACAATGGATACCAGCTAGGTAAGGTGATTTACCTCGACCCGAATAACACCTATACCTTCACCGGAACTGCTGACCAGATCGTCATCAGTACCCCCAATGTTGTCATCTACGGTGACAATACCGTGATCGATGCCAGTTCTTCTACTTCGGCCTCCAGCATCATCAGAATCGAATCCAACAATATTCGGATCACAGACCTTACCTTCCTCGGCAGCGAGTGCGGCCATGTCTATACCAACCTGGTGAAGGCTCTTGAGATTATGGACATTTCCGACCATGTAGAGGTAGATGATTGCTTGTTTAAGTGCTTTTCTTACTACGGTATTGGTGTAGGGATCCCTGGAAGCAAAACAGACTGTTTGCCGGACGAATTGCCCAAGTCCAACCATTTCATCCATCACTGTCGCTTTGAGCAAAACCAGGGAAAAATAAAAGTGACTCAGGTCTCCGGGTTTGGCTACGGTGTAATGGTCAGCAATGCCTATGCGCGGATCTTCAAGAGTTCATTCAAGGAAAACAGACACGACATCGCGGGTGTAGGTTATTCCAATACAGGGTACGAACTGGCCTGCAATGAGTTTGAAGGCCATGGCATGAGCCACAATGTAGATGCTCACGCAGGACCGGGAAAATGCTCGGATGTTTCCAATACGTCCAACTGCCCCAAATGTGAGGACGATAATGGCAACCACAACCCCAATAAGTGTATTTCAAGTCTTGGGCCATTTGTCGGTCGCTTCTTTCATGTACACAACAATCATTTCGCGATAAACGATCAGAATCCCAACAACACCGGCCAGCACGAGAGCATCAAGGTGAGGGGCAGGCCGGAGGTTCAGTACCGGATTGAGAATAACATATTCGACTATGCCAACATCACCTACGATCCGAGAACTACCACTCCGACGCATTCAAAATACTGCATCGTTCAAAGGCCATCCTTTAATTGTGGCGGCAAGCTCAATTCGACCTATGACGGGTATGGAAATATGGTCGTCATGAACAACATTTTTGGAGAGGAAGAATACCTGGGTGTCTATCTGAGGGAAATCTGGTCGCGGTCCAATGCAAGTAATTTCATGGTGCTCCCTTCGACCAATGACATTTTTTACAGCAACGACAACTCCAATTCAAACGACATCGATATGTTCTTCGCCAACGTGGTAGGCCAGGACAATTCATCTCCGGAGATCATCAGGAAGTACGGAAACGCCATGCAATGGATCGAATACGATGCAAGCTACGATGACAATTGGTCTACGTTGGTTACCACCGGGTATAGCATCAACAACTTATCGTTCGGATATGTGGACAACAAGTCGACCTACCCGGAATCGGGAGACCACACCGATATGATCTATATGAGCGGTAGCGACTGGTGGGTGAGCTACGATATATTCTATACCTGGTTTTCGGCGGCTACTTCGGTTTATCAGAAGCCCGATGTATTGCTTGGATATTTCGGCGGCCCGGCCTCCGGACCCGACGATCTCGACGTGTTATTGCCACATTCTACCTGGCAGATGTCCTACGACTTTACCACATGGGTACCCATCAGCACTTCCAATGCTACGCCGATCAACGAACTGGCTGTCGGTGATTTTGATGGTGACGGCTTCTCGGATGTCTTTCAAAGATCCATCATCGACTGGCGATATAGATCCAAGGCATTGGGAACCTGGATACAGCTTCCGGGAACTACATCAGCGCCCTTGAGCGCTATCCCGATGTCGGACCTGAAGTTTGCAGACTTCGATACGGACAATACCACCGATGTCATCTTCCAGCTCGGTCCGCTTAACTATGTATACGACACCGGTGGCAATCACCAGGACCTCACCATTGGGACATTCCCGCTAAACACCTTTGGATACGGAGATATCTATGGTCCCTGACCCGAGGTTGTCCTCATTGGTGATAAGTTTCGGTATATGTTGGGTAGGTGGTTCCGCTTGGAACAAGTTGCTGTCGTGGGCCACAACGGAAAAAGATGTAGTGTTGTCGTTAAATGTCCTCGGCGAAGCCATAGAGGCTGTTGGTGTGTAATTGAATATTACCTTTATAACCAACTAATTTTCAGAGCTATGAAAAAGATGATCCTGGGACTGGCGGTCCTCGTAATATTTAACTCCTGCGAAGAACTTGCCGTTGAACGCGAAGACGTTGTGCGCTTCGATTATTCCGTGTCCGCAAATGAAGACGCCTTCGTTTTGAGCAATACCGTTATTGAACCCTATGAGACGGAGGAATTGGAGGACTACAAGGACGAACGAGACCAGATCAAGGAGTTTGAGATCACCAAGATCGAATTTCGATATCATACCTTCAGGGTAGACCACGACAGCACCTTGATCATGGGAACCGCAGACATTACCAGCAGCGCCGGGACAACATTCGAGATGGAACTCTTTGACGTGGGTAATGAATACAAGGACTCTGAAAACCACGAACTGCACAAGTTGCTGGTAAATGGGGCAGAAGAAGCCGATAAATACAATACCCTCTCCCAGGAATTAGTCGATGCCGATTCATTCACCATCAATATGAGTAACCTCTCCGGGGTAGTTGACTCCCTCGACTGCGAACTCAGTATTTACTTCCACTACAGGATCAAGGCTCCGCTATAAGACCTTAGGCCATCTATAGATGAAGTTGCAGAGCACCGGCGTTTTATTCCTGGCGATATGGTGCTCGGGGATGCTTTACGGTCAGTCGCCAGTCATGAAATACGGCTGGCAGGGAAAATATGGGCTGACCAATCCGAACGGAGACCTTATTGCAGAGCCGATCTACGATAAGCTGAGGTATAGAAAGGATCTGGATGTCTACGAGGCCGAAAGCGATGGCTTAAGTGGTTTATTGGACCGATCCGGAAAGCTGGTGATTCCACTGAAGTATACCTCTATAAGTGTTCAGAAATCCTATATCGAAGCAATCTATCCCGGATGGGCTAAAAAGGATTACTACGATCTGAAGTTCCAACAGATCGATGAAGTGTCCTGGTTTGAGCGCAATCCAAGATTTAGGGATGGAATGGCCGTGGTACGCAACAAGGAGGGCAAGTATGGAGTCGGGGACTCTACCGGAAAACTCATCATTCCCTTCGAGTACGACCAGATCAGCGGCAGGCCCGTTGTCGGTCGTTTCATGGCAAGAAAGGGCGATGCATGGGCAGTAGTCGGTATGGATAATAAGCCATTGACGGAGTTTAAGTTCGACCGGCCGTACTACAGTGCCGGCAATGGGCGATTCCTCATCCAAGGCGGTGGAAAGGCCGGCATCCTGGGAAGGGATGGCAAAGTGGCGATCGAACCCAAATTTGACGGGCTACATTACATGGGGAGAGATGTCTACGCTTATGAAGATGGCAAGTTGTGGGGAATGATTGCCGCCGATGGCACGACCACCACGGCGCCTAAGTACACCAACGATTGGTGGAATATCGAAGCCTGGGATGACTATTTCTTCGAGTACGGCATCGGAGCAGTGAGACTGGAAGACGGAAGCTATCAATACATCGATCCGGGTGCGAAGGTGGTTTCCGACACTTACGACTATGCGGATGTGGTTTTCAGCGCCAACAGATCTCAGGTGGTGCGGGATGGGAAGACTGGATTTGTGGACACCACCGGTAAAGTGGCCATCCCACTCGTTTACACGACCTCGAGGTACGGTTGGAATATTTCCGAAAAATGCAAAAGACTCCTTGTTCAGAAGGATGGCAAGTATGGAATTATCGACGACAATGGAAATGAGATCATTCCCGTTCAATACACCTTCCTGGAGAGCAGTGGCTGCGGTCGGGATGACATCGTTGCCAACCTGGATGGCGCCTGGGGAATCGTTGGGAAGGATGGAGGTGTTAAGATCCCATTGAAGTATGAGCAGTTTAAGGTCCGCTGGTATCAGAATCCCATAGACTTTGTACTCAGGGAAAAGTCGTCGGGCAAGTACGGTGTGATTGACTCAAACTACAATACTCTTGTCGACTTCAAGTATGAATACCTGTCAAAGAATTACGACGGGTATCGATGGTGTTCCTGGGTTGAGGGAAAGGATACCCTGGCCGGAATGATCGGCCCGGAGGGACAATTGATCCGATGGAAGAATTCGCCACCGGACGCGGCATTGGGCACAATAAAACATGGATCGGGCATATTCAGGTTGCCAAACATGAAGTATGGTGCCCTAAACCTGGAAGGAGCAATCCAAATACCCGCGCAATATGAATCGCTGGCACACACCAAATGGGAGGGCTACTTTTTGGCCCGTCTACATGGGAAATTAGGTGTCATTGATGATAAAGGCAGGGTGGTGATTCCATTTGATTATACAAACATCCAATTTCCTTATGATGGGGAAAGATTTGAGGACCTGCCGGCGATCATGGTTTTCAACAAGAAGTCCAGGGGGTTGATCTCACCGAAAGGTGATATGCTGATGGCCATGTCGGATGAAAAGATCACACCATTCGGAAAGGGCTTTGTGAAGGTCGAAATGGCGGACAGATATATTTATGGCTTGAGAAGCATTGACGGCAGGGAGGTGCTTGAAATGAAATATTCCTCGATACTTCCTTCATATACAAAGTCGTCGACCAGGGACAACAATCCGGCAAATGCAGACCACTCTATAGCCTGGGTCTTTTGGGTAGGGGAGGACGGAAAGGGAAATTACTGCTACGTCGACTCCAGCGGAGCACATTTGCTGCCCGGGAAGTATCGCTAAGGGTCTTCTCCTGCACGAGCTTAGGATAGGATGCGGACACAAGGAAGTACTGTGACTCCATGCGATGCCTATCTCTACATCTCATCCAACAAGATCAATCCGGGTTCGTAGGCACTGGAATACTTCCAATCGGAGGGTTCAGTTACCAAACCCGCCGCTACAGGATTATTTTGGATGTATGCTGCTTTCTGATCAATGACGGTGTTAGTCCATAATTCCATAGGTCTGTTGCTGTGCTGCCAAAATTGAAAATGCTTTACGTTACTTCTCTTCGACGCTTCCGTGTTCATCGTGGCGAGAATCGCGCCTGCGTAAGATTTAGAATCCGAGGCTTTCAGAACCTTGCATATTTCTCTTGAGGTAAACTTTTTGAGATCCCTCAATATTCCGCCGGGATTGCCAAATTTTGCCTTGAACATCATATGAACATGGTTTGGCATGATGCACCAGGAATAAATAAGCAATCCTTTCTTATCCTGACAATATTTCAACGAGTCAACAATAATGTTACATAACCCTTCATCCCTGAAAACCTGCAACCAACGGATAACAGAGAAACTAACGAAATAGATTCCATCAGGGTTGTGAAATTTGTATTTCCTGCTCAAACCACTAAAAACTACGCCCGAATTTAACTGTAATGGATATGGCAAAGAGGTCTGTTGAAAACTACCCGTACGAGTTACGACTTGCGTCTAAACTCGCACTGGCGAGAGGGGAGGGAAGACGGTAAGGGCTGTTACGCCAGCTCCAATATAAGACGCCGCCCGCGCGAGTTTATGGTGCCGACTTCAGGAGGTATCGCAACTCGTGCGGTGTTATCCCGCATCTAATACACTCATCGCCAGCAACTTCATTTCTTAATCTAGGTCAATGCGCCGGGCTTGGCTGTGGCCGATCTTTGCCACATGAACTTAAAGGGAATTGTGCTTGCTTCGATTTGCCTCTTGATCACATTTTCGGCTATGGCTCAGAAAGACTCAATAAAAGCCCACGCCTTTGTCAACATACAGGCCATGCTGCAAAGCGGCAACCTCAACCAATTTGGAGGAAATATCGTTGGCAAATTCAGGGTGGGCAATAAACGCTTTGACCTTGGCTTGAGTGGCAATTACAATCACGTTACCGTCAACGGGTTCAACATCATCAATGACTCCTGGAACTATTCCACCTTAAAGTTCCTTCAGCAAAGACGACTTTACCCGATGACCATGGTTTATTATGGTTTTGGAAAGTCCTTCGGCATACGCAGCGCAAGCGTGGCCGGAGTAGGGGGAGGTCTGAACATTTCCCGGGCGTCGCCGCAGAAATACTTAAGCCTCAACCTGGTTGCCGGCTATATGGCTTTTCGATTTGAGCAGCAGATGCCCCAGGAGGGATTTGTAGGCAATCTCTACGCCACCGGAAATACCATATTTAAGGACAAGCTCGAGGTCAATTGGGAACTGCATGGCTATTATGCACCTATCGAGGCCGATGCCTATGGGATCTCCAATTTTCTTCGCCTGATGGTGCCACTCTCTAAGGAGTTGAGCCTCACCATTTCCAACCAATTGATCTACAACCAGCGGGTGGAGCTCGGTCGCGAGCAACTCAATAGCATCACGATGCTTGGCTTGGGGTTGAAGAGGTAGGGTTGACTGGCTGCCAAAAAGTATTGATCCCGAACGTATTTTGAAAGAGCTTTTCTAATTGAAGGCTGGTCCCAAACTCTAATTGAGATCAACCGCATTCCAGTGGCCAGGGCCCAATTTCTAAGGGCCTATTGTTTTGGTAATCACTGATATGGAGATTCGATCCAAAGTTTTAATCATTAAATCATGAAAAGGATACTAACGATAGCCGTATCACTACTTAGCTGTATCGCTGTCAATGCTCAATTTGCCCCAAGTACATCAAACACATCAATTTATAATTCTAACCTGCCGTATAACGTTGGAATCGGAACGGTCGATCCGCAGGCCTTTCTTCAAATAAACGGAGACTATCTGGGAAGGACTTTGGACGAAACCCAGGGATGGTTATGTGATCCACGCCCGCATTTGTCCATTGAAGTGGAATGGGGTCAGGAAAATATTCCCACCACATGTGGAAATGCATTGGGTGCAAATATTATCGAAGTGAAGCGGCAATGGACCGGAGCATCAAGTTCTGTTTTCGATCGACCTCTAACAATGAGTTCTACCGGAAGTGTCAATCTGGGGGAATTAACCCCATCCTTCAACCATAGACTCACTGTCGCAGGGGACGCCAGAATTTTTGACGATTTATATGTCGACAAGAAGGTCGGTATCAATACCACTTCTCCGGTATCATCGTTTCACATGAAGAATGGAACATTCTTGATCAGTGGCTCAAATAACTACGGAGAACAGGATGCTCGCTTGGTTATCGACAACGAAGGATCCACCAACTACCGCTTCGTTTCTTTTAAAAACAACAACGGAGAGATGTTTAGGGTGGATCAGGATGGGACCGTCTGGGCTCAGGAGGTCATCGTCCAACTAACACCATTTCCGGATTACGTATTCGAATCATCCTATGATCTGATGGATTTGTCGGAATTGCGGAGATACATTGCCGACAACGGACACCTTCCGAATGTCCCTTCTGCAGTTGAAATCCGGGAAAAAGGCATGGGAGTCTCCGATTTGTTGAAGGTTCAGATGGAGAAAATTGAAGAGCTCACCCTTTACATATTGGACCTGAAAAGCCAATTGGACGCGCTAGAACAAAACCAATAGTACAGATATGTTAGTGTTTAGAAAATACCTGCGCGCTGCTTTTCTGACCTTGGTTGTTTTGGGAGGGATAAGTGTCCAGGCTCAGCCACCTTCGGGATATGTTTACGTGGATCCCGTATCAAAGAAATTCAAGTTGGATGGATCCGATTGGTATGCCCTTTCGGTCAACTACAAAACGGATGTGGTGTACAACGTATTGAATGGAACATTTCACCTGGCGCCACACAACGATTATTCTAAGAATTATACACCCAGCACCATTCCAATCGATTGCGATGGAGACGGCGCAAAGGAGTCAACCACCATATTCGAAGGAGATGACGCAACCTCTTGCGAGTTGAAGATCTTGGAAGACCTGCTTTACATCAAGAATACCTTGAAGATGAACTCCGTTCGCTGGGTAGCAGCAGATTTGGCATTCGGAGTAAAACGTATACCCAGCACCCCCGAATGTACCGTTACCCAGTTGCCGGCATTGAAAGGGACCAACGACTGCGGATGGTGGAATGCTACATTTCTCGACTGGGGAACGGAGGAACATATCCAAACCGTTTACGATCTGATTCAAACATTTCTCGATCTGGCGGAAACCGCCGGTTTGAAAGTAGAAATCCTCATCGGCGAGAAGAGATTGGATTGGCCTGAGTGGCGCCATGAATATTCATTGTTCCTTGGCAAGGTTGCCAACCAATTCAAAGACAATACGACCTTGTTTGCCTACGACCTGTACAACGAGCCGGAGTATTTCGACAAGCATCGCGATCCGTGTGATAAAAAACCATCTCCGTATACCAAGCAGGAAGTTTGTGAAATGACTTCTGAGTGGCATCAGGCAATCAAACATTACGCACCGCATCATTTGACCACCATCGGACTTACGTCCAGCAATACAGTATTTGATTGGGATCCGGGTGTTATACCGGTAGATTTTACTTCATTTCATTCGTACTATCAACCCAAACCTGGTGGCCTGAATGGAGTCTCCGACAAGTTGGGGCCAATTAAGAGGCAGATATTCTGGTATCATCAAATCTCAAACAAACCCTTCGTATTGGGTGAGACCGGGTTTTCTGCCAATCACGATAATTCGCTTTCAAATCCGTGGGCATGTGGAACACAAGCGGATCAAGCGGACTTTGTTGATCAGAGCCTGGACAAGGTGAGGGATTGTAATGCTGCCGGCTATCAGTATTGGATGTTTGCCGATGTGGAATGGGAACCCCATCTTGGTATTGTAGACAACTATACCGGTGCGGGCAAACTGGCGCAATGGGAGTTTGGCGCCTTTGATCCGACCACCAATATTCAGCCCTGCAATCAACCTTCGGACTATCTATCCTATTGCAACGGCAATACCTGCAACCTGACGAAATCGGGATCGGTTTCCGATTTTAACGGCAACCCCATTCCAAATGCCGTCATTCGGGTAACGGGAACAAACAATAAGGTATATGACGCGATTACCGATCAGGCAGGGAACTTTACCGTGAAATACGGTGGAATCATTGGCCTTATTAAGAAAATGAAGGTAACGGCGCCGGGGCACTCTATCTATTCGGTGTCAAGTGCAATTCCCATTCTTTGGCCCTCTACGACCGTCTTACTCTATAATTACATGGGCTCGAATGGGTCCGGAAACCTAACCATCAACAACCTTACGGTTGCTGCAAACCAGGTATTTGACAAGCAGATACAGTATGACATCTCGGCTACAAATATGACAGTGGAAGCCAATGGATCGTCGGAACTGATTGCCGGCAATCGCATTACCCTTTCTCCTCCCTTTCAGGCGGAGGTCGGGAGTGATTTCCATGCAGTTATAGGGCCATTCATGCAAGATTGCTTCTATTTCTACTATCCCCAGAATCAGCCTGAAAATCAAACCAAGAGGGCGAGTAGGGAAGAGGAGGTATCTCCCCAGATTGATGAGGATGCCGGGGTTGTTTTATACCCAAATCCTACAAACGGAATCTTTAATGTCAATGCGGATAGTCAAATCGAATCCATCAAGGTGTATGACTATAAGGGTTCTTTGCTTATGGATGAACCGCAATCTGAAGAAATGCATGCCGTGCTCGATCTGTCCGGCCATTTATCGGGTATCTACCTGATCCAGGTCTCCACGGTAAAAGGTTCGCATACCTTCAAACTGGTGAAGCAATAAAGCTTAAGTAAGTTTTGAAATCGCTGGAGGGGGCCTTGGTTTTGGGGTCCTCTCTTTGTTTTGAGTACCCGGCCCATTTCACCAAGGTCTTTAAAAAGCAGACGGGCATGAGCCCGGCTGCCTACCGCCAGCAGAACTAAATACAAGTAGTTTTTGGAGTAGGGGAGGGTGGCAAAAAATCGCCCCACCCTGAACGTGCTCCAATAAGGTAAGTTGCGGGAACTACGGAAATATGTCCGGGTAAGTACGGAGTGGGAGTGGTTATTTGTTGTTGGCTGGCACCTATATCCTTACATTCAAGCCACTTAGTTGGCTTGTTGTGGGGAAAAATAAACTCAGCTTAGTAACCATACTCACTGTAATTGCGGCAATAATTACCATAACAAAATGTGCGTTCGATGATGAAGTAGTTCCAAGCGACACGCATAACAATTACGAAGAGCCAAAAAGTGGTGCAGAGCTTACACTAGAGGCAATCCAAGAATTCTTTGGTTTTACGGAGCAACTTTCCAAAGACGAATCCAAAAGGGATAGCGTTATTAAAGCAAATAAGCCGAAGAAGTGGGTTATTGCAGTCGGCGAGGTCTCTAAAAACCGGGAGTATACAGAAGGGGTGCTGGAGATTCTAAAGGACAGGCCAAATCTGTCTCTTTTCAAGGATAGAAAGAAATACCAGGTGATCCTTGATTACGGGAAAGATAAAGATGAGTTGGTGGAAATACAGGCGTCCATAGACAGCTTGCTAGATGGTGTGCATGCCTGTTCTGTTGTCGATTTAAATAGTCGCTGTCCGTCGCTCAAGGAAGTTATAGTAGTAACTGACAAGAAATTTAACGAATCTACGGTGAGGTGTTTTGAGTGTTTGAATTGACTCCTTCTTCAAAGCGATAATGTTAATGTGACTGCTAAAGTTAAATTGCGTGAAATACTGAAATCATCTTGATAACTAACTAATTGAGAAAACTTGGTAGACTGCTGAAAGTATTTGTGTGCTACATTCCGCTCTTATGGAAGCGAATGTTTTGGAGTAGTATGGGTAATGAACCTAGACATCTAATCCATTAGTTTTAACACTTAAAATCAAATTCATGTTTGTACGATCATTAAGACTTAAAAACTTTCGATGTTTTGAAGAACTCCAACTAGATTTTCACAAAATGGGTAACCAGAATAGAGAGCGTACAATTATTCTCGGTGCCAATGGGACGGGCAAAAGCAATATTCTTAAATCGTTGGCTTTGGTGACCGCTGGAAGCAATGCTTTAGGAGAGTTGTTGGGAGACCCGAACGACTGGGTTCGATTTGGTAGAAAAGAGTGCAAAATTGAGTTAGAAATGTCGACTCAAAAAGGTGAATTGAGGAATATAGCACTTGAAATTCACCGGGGCGATACTCTAAGGGACGTGATGAATCGATCCTCAAAATCACTTGACGAAATTGACAATGCATTAAACTACACGGACAGAAACTATTTCGTACTTGGATATGGCGCGTCGCGCCAAATGGGAGGGAGTAGGAGTGGACGCAAATCCAGATCTTTTGGTTCATTTTACGATTCCCAGAGAGCTCAATGCATTTCCTCTTTATTGGATAGACAGGCCTCCTTAAACTCACTCGAGGATTGGGCTTTGGACGTCGACTATAGAAATGAAAAGGAGGGAAAGAATATAATAAGGAAGGTTTTCGATAGCTTTTTAGATAATATTGAATTTAAGGGTATCGACAAAAGGTCAAGAAGACTCATCTTATCAACTCAAGATGGCGAAGTTCCTCTCGAGTCACTCAGCGATGGATATCAAAATATGGCTGCTTGGATCGGGGATCTCTTGTATCGAATAAGCGATATTTTTTCCGATCGGAAGGATCCATTGTTGACCAGTGGAGTTTTACTGCTGGATGAAATAGACCTACATCTTCACCCTAAGTGGCAGCGAAAACTTGTCGACTTTATCAAAAAAACCCTCCCTAACATGCAGCTTGTTGCCACAACTCACTCACCTTTTACTGCTCAACAATTAACCGAGGGAGAACTTTATACTATAGACAGAATCAAAGGAAAGCCAACGTTAGAGGCGTTTACGGGAAACCCTCAAAAATTGTTGTTGCATCAGTTGATAATGAGTGAAGCATTCGGGCTCGATACAGATGAGTCGGTTCATGTGACAATGTTAAGGGAAAACTATAACCGGTTGAGAAATAAAAAGAGAAAGACTGCTAAGGAAAAGTCGGACATAAAGAAGCTTGAGGTTGAACTTAAGGAAACACATGCCACTTCATATTCAAATAGCATAATTACTGAAAAGGATAGGGAGCTTATATTGACTCTTATCAAAGAAATAAACCCAAATAAATAATGGCATGAGGAAACTGACTCGAAAAAGAACAAATGCAATTCCCCGTGCCTTTAGAGGCGGCGATAGGGTCAATAAAAATCTCGAACTACTTCGAGCCGAGCGCGATGTTATAAACGGGAATCAAGAAAAACACAAATTTCCATCGAACTGGTCTCCAGCAAAAAAACAACTTCTACGCGAAAGTCATAATAAGTGTGCCTATTGTGAATCTCCAACGACCATTGTCTCATATGGCGATGTAGAGCATTATCGCCCTAAAAGTAAATATTGGTGGCTTGCTTACTGTTACGATAACTATTTAGCCTCCTGTCAGATGTGTAATCAGAAATATAAAAAGGCGAAGTTTAAGCTGAATGGAAGAAAAATGGTGGGACCTCCAGTTAATGGAAGTACACGAGATCGCACTTTGAATGCGCTAGCAAAATCTATAACCCCCGATCCGTTAAACGCCAGTCTAGGAAAAAGCTGGACTACATATGAGCGAGAACATCATAGAGAAAGACCTCTTTTAATAAATCCTTATATAGATGATCCAAATGACTATTTCATTTGGAAGGTTGATCACGTAAATCGATATGTTTCCTTGGCCCCCAAGGATAAATCTGACCAACTTCATATAGATATGGTTGAAGCATCAGAAGAAGACTTTGGCATCAACAGGAAAGAATTGTGCAATCACCGGTATGATACCTATGTATCCTACTGTGGTGCTCGCTTAACTTTAGAATTAGCAGTCATACCCACGCCGGTTAAAGAAATGCAGGAAAGGATAAAAGATCAACTAATGTCCGAAAGGGGAGCGTATGTCGGCATGTTGAGATACTTCGACTCATTGGCAACTGTAGATTTGGATCTTCCATCGTCGTAGACATTTTGAAATTTGGTTAAGTGAATAGCCAAATAAAGTACACCACTATTTAATTAGCCTAATGCTTGATGATTCTAAATGAAATATGCGTTAAGGGAAATGTTACCGAGTATAGACTGGAGGTTGCAAAGATTGTCTCGAAAATCGAGGAGGAAGGATTTAGGGTTTCCTGTTGGGACGGTAGCATTCTATCTGTAACGGAATGGGGTAGTAGACTGGTTAGAATTGGAATGAAAGACAATACTAACTTCCAATTCTCTATTATTTGGAATCTACTCCATGAGTATGGCCATATTCTAGATGGGGAACCAATATCACCCACCGCAAATTATGGACGGGAAGTTTCTGCTTGGGAGAATGCCTGGAAAACTCTTATTGAAATGCCAAGACTTATGGAATTCAAAAATGAGTTTGAATCATATCGAGAGTTCTGTCTGAAGACATACAAATTGAGTGAGTGAAGTATATAGATGCTAAAGGCTATAGGTGAAAAGGAATTTTAACTCTTAAGTGTGTTTGCCTACTGTGCTAACCGATACTTTCAAAGTTTTATCCTTTCCAATCAAGAGGAACACTCTTTTTGCGGAGATGTGGCGAAGCAAAATGGGTGTGGATTTATTTCTTTTATCTCTTTTTAATCGGAATCATCTGCTCCTTTTGTTCATAAATCACAGGACGAATTCCTGAATTGAATAATGGGAAGTTAAGAGGTGGTTTATTAGTAATTCCGAATATGTAAATTCGTGTTCCGAAATTCGGACTAGAATGACCAATTTGGTTACTTATCTATCATGAAAATCTGTAAAGCGGGCTGACGTGTCTAGAAAGACAGGCATCAGTACGACTAGGTTAAGTGAGTTGTCAAACAATCCATCTACGAAACTTAGGGCTAGTGAATTGTACTTAATTGCTCTAGCCATTGATGTGGACCCCTCCGAGATGTTGATGGAGGTTTGCAAAGATTTACGCTTAAAATCGATAAAGTCCTGATGCAAAAGAATCTTCAATTCACCGTTGATAGTGCCTTGCTTAGAGAGCTTGGTGAGAAGTTGGTCGAGACTGTTCACTTAGCCTTATCTGAGCTGGTCAAAAACGCCTATGATGCTGATGCAACGGAGGTAGATGTTGTCTTTGAAACGAATGAAGAAGGAGAGGCTAGGATAAGGATAGAAGATAATGGAACGGGAATGAATTTTAAAGCGGTCGAGGGTTACTGGATGCGCATAGCGACCGCTCACAAAGAAGAAAAAGATAGATCCACAATATTTGGTCGGCATCTCACTGGTGCGAAAGGAATTGGAAGATTCTCTTGTAGGAGACTAGGAAAAAAACTTACTCTTATCACAAATGGCACGGCTAAAGGGGATGTGCGAGGAAAGCAAAGTAATATTCAAAGAACAGTTGTCGAATTCCCATGGACGAAGTTTGAAGCTGGGGCCGATGTTACAAAGATTAAATGTCCCGGTGAACAGACAACAGTTAAAAAAGGTATTACCGGCACCACTTTGATAATTGATGGGGTTACTGATGAATGGGGTACAAGAGGACTAAATTGGCTAAAAAGGCATTTGGCAGTTTTAAGTGCTAATCGCGGGACAAAGCGAGAAGGCTTTAAAGACGACCCAGGGTTTATGGTAATGCTGACGGCCCCAGAGTTCGAAGGGGGCGTAAGAGATTTACGAGAAGACCTAATGAACGCTGGCTGGGGAACAATTTCAGGTAAGGTGGACGGCAAGAAAAGAGGTAAGTTTAAGTTAGAAGCATTGGGACTGGGAACGCGCACCATTACCTCTACAAGGGAATTTGAACACTTGCAGGGTGTCTCGGTAGAAATTGCTGTAATGGTGGATGAGCGTAGGCAAATGAGAGACACTACCATCTTATCTAAGAGCACTTTAAAAAGTATACTCGAAGAATGGGGAGGAGTTCAAGTAAGATATCGTGGATTCAGAGTAGCTCCTTACGGTGATATAGATTGGCTTGACATTGATAAGGATCGTGGACTTAGAAAGTTAAAACCGGATAACGAATTATATGTATTTGCAGAAACAATAAAAGGCATAAATGCGAAGCGTTCGTTAATCAGCATGCTTTCCATGAAGAGCTATGTTGGAAACGTAGAAATCGGTGAGGAAGCTGCAGGATTCGAAATGAAGTTGAACAGGGAGGGGTTCATAGAGTCTCTGGCTGTGAGGGAATTAAAGGAATTTGTGCGATACGGTATTGATTGGTCAACAATACTTCGCGACTACTATTTAAGGCAACAGGAGTTACATAAAGCTGAAGCTGCTAAAATCGAATTCGAAGACATTCTTGATCATCAAATTGATTCAGGTCGTGTTGTCGAAGCAGCAGTTGACTATATAGCAAAGGAGGTTCAATCACTTAAGCCTTCTCTTGATCCTGAGGAAGCCCAAAAGATTGAGGAGAATTTCGAAAAGGCGCTTAAAGCCATTCAAACAGAATCGGTCTCCACGCAATCCGAGATATCACATTATCGAATAATAGCTTCTACAGCAACACTAGTACTGATTTTTTCCCATGAAGTCAAATCCTTTTTGGGCATGCTTGAACAAAGCAAAAATTCATTGAATAGAATTTCAAAACACCTGTCGGGAAGTGATAAAGATGAGGTCAATGCGATTAGCCGGGGATTTAGTGATTTGAATAAACGATTAAAGGAACTCTTGGAACTTACTTCGTTGGTCGCCATTGATCAAAAAAAGGCGAAGCCTACAAGAGTAGCACTTCGTCCAAGAATTCGGAAGGCAGAGGCTGTGCTAAAATTGATCATGCGCAAGTACAAGATTGAATTGGATCATAGTGAAGTTCCAAACAATGCGGTAATTAGTAAAATTAGGGAAGCGGAAGTGTATTCTATTCTCTTGAATGTTCTGTCTAACTCCATAAAAGCGGTAATTGCCGGCAGTAAAGACAGGCGGATAAAAATATCTGCCGAGAAAGATGGCGAATACATCAAGATTTCGGTAAAGGATTCGGGCATCGGATTAGATAAAAGATTATATGATGAGGTATTCATTCCGTTCATAGCGGATCCTGATGGAACTCTCTACGGCAATCTGGATAGTAACTTGAACCCAGAAGATAATGCTATAGTCGGAACGGGTACAGGATTAGGACTTGGAATAGTTAAGGCAATTGTAACTACCAGAGGTGGTAGTGTGAATTTTGTAATGCCTTCAAAGGGATGGAATACTGAGCTTCAAATAAGACTCAAATGAGCAGACGTTTAATTCGGATAATATGGATAGATGACAGTCCCGATGAGCGTAGCGTTGAAGCCAGAAATTTGGATTCCCGAATAAACACAAGAACTTCTTTCATCAATGTCGAAGATCAGGTAACAGAAGAAGTCATTCGCGATGAAGTTCTAACTATGGAAGAACCCGATCTAATCTTAATGGATCATAGTCTAGATCGTTCTGATTCCGATTTTTTTAAAAAAGGATCTACGGCTGCCGCACTAATACACGAAAGATGGCCTACATGCCCAATTATTTGCATTACAGCCGTGGATTCCCATGAAGTTGATTCTCGTCAAAGGTCAGAGTATATAGAATTAATTCCCTTTGAGGACATTTCCAGCTTTGACCAGAAGTTCCTGACCATAGCGAAAGGATTCAGAAAGTTAAAGGCAAATTACCCTAGAAACCCTCAAGACATTCTTCGGATGTTAAAGGCTCCACAAGAAGATTATGACAAGATTCTTGCCATTCTCCCCACACAGCTCAAGGGGGAGTCCCTTTCAGATACTTCTCTACTTGAACTTTGGCGTTGGTTAAATAATATATTCTTCGAAAGACCAGGGTTACTGTATGATGAGTTATGGACAGCCACACTATTGGGAGTGAAGCCTGACAGTTTTCATAAAATCGAGAGCTTATTTACATCGACCAGATATAAGGGTGTTTTCGCCAACGATGATGAGCCTAGATGGTGGAAAAGTAAAGTAGTAGGGAAATTGGCGGAAATTACTCAAGAGCCAGGTATGCCATGGAAAATTGGTCGGTTGCTTCAAGGATTGAAGGAAGGTGACTTTAGTATTTGTCATGTTACTGATGAGGATTTCCCCGATACCGTGGCGTTTGTTGATGAAACACCGAATGCTGAGCGTGAACAAATGAAACTCCGAGAGACAAAGCCACATTCTAGATATCAAGATATGTTGTTTTATGAGGAACTAAGAGTAATGAAAGGGCTAGGAGAGGAATGATAAATACAGACCACCCTACTTATAAAGAATTCGTCAAGAATGAGATTAAAACTCTTGAAGTAATAGCAGGAATAACGAGGATAAATACTTCATTTCCTGATTTAGCGAGTGCTGCTAATCTTGTGTTTCATTCATATAACAACCTAAAGGCAAGGACAATACAAGATAGACCGTTCGAATTTACTTGTAGATTCTGCCTTGAGATTGAGGGAAAAGAGCGAACCGTGTTTTTGGAAGTGATAACTACCCCGGATTTCGATCACACTAGTTATATGCTGGCATTTTGTGATGGCGATGAGACCACTCCCTTGCTAAGGAAGTTTCATTTTGACTATGCCAAGCCAATTGCAGGCCAAAACGAGAAACCTGTTTATCATTTACAATACGGGGGAGCTGCAACACCAACATTCAATGCATCTAGTATAGACGTTTCCCACTTAAATCCTTGGCTTTCTGTTCCACGAATTCCGTTCATGCCGGTGAACCTTGCTCTATTCCTTGATATCATTTTTTGTGAATTCCAAAGCGAGGAAACGCACAATATAAAGGAGTTGCCGAAATGGAGAGACCTTATAGTCAACAATGAAAGGAAGGTGCTAAAGCCTTACTATTCTAATTTGAGTTCTTTTCTGAATGCAAAGCATAAGGCAAATTATCTGATAAGAGACTTCATTTATGGTCAAGGATAAATTAGATCATATTCGGAGAAATGGGATATACTACACTCCCGAACTCTTGGCTAGATACTTGGTAGCCCCATTAATTGGTCAAAAGAATCTATCAGTTTTTGATCCGGCATATGGCGAAGGCGCTTTACTTCTAGCGGCTGAATCAATTTTTAAAGAGAAACAGAAAAACTCAAATCATAAGTTGGACCTCTTCGGATGCGATATTCATCCATTGAATGGGCTACTTGAACATCTTCCACAAGCGAACTTACAGCAGCAGGATTTCTTCGATTACGATGATGTTCGCAAGCATGACGTCATCCTCACAAACCCCCCGTACATAAGACATCAAAACCAAGATAAGGATTGGATTAACGCTCTTAAAAGAATGTGCCCTCAATTATCTTTTTTAAGCAACTCATCAGATTTGTGGGCATATTTTGTTGTTAAATCAGTAGATCATTTAAAAAGGGGAGGAGCGATAGGTGCTATTCTGCCTTGGGCATTCGTTCAAGCCGATTATGCGCGCCCATTAAGACGCTGGCTAAAGGACAACTTTGGTGCTCTCAAACTGCTAGCGTTAAATAACCCATATTTTGAATCTGCAGATGAAAGAGTAATTCTATTATGGGCAAGGGAGTTTGGCTCGTCAACCCATCAAATTGATACTTCATTTGCTAAGGATTTCAATGCCAAAATAAAATTTCATCGAATTGAATTAAAAGAATGGTTGTCCAATCGAGTAGTAGTATCTGCAAAAACTAATGTAGGTGATCTTACCCAGGAATTAATAAGGAAATACAAGTTTTCAAGATTCGATCACTTCGCAGATACGAGAATTGGAGTGGTAACTGGTGCGAACGATTTTTTTATTAGGGAAATGGAGGAAGCAAAGAGTATGTATGGCTTTAAAGAGAATCATTTAGTACCGATCTTAACTGGAACGAAGGAAATTCCGTCCTATTTGAAAAATGGGAAAAAGCACCTGAAAAGGCTGGTAACCATTGACGCTAAAAACGAAGAGCGTTTTAGTGATTTTATTAAAGAAGGTGTTGATTCAGAATTTGATCAGAGATCACACTCAAAAAATCGAACACCTTGGTATTCCATTAAGACGGGAAAAGTACCCGATGCCTTCTTTCCTTATAGGGTTGGGAGAATACCGTACCTGGCACCAAACGAAGAAAAGATTCAATGCACAAATTCTATACACCGAGTATATTTCAAGAACCTGTCTAAAACAAAAACACAATGGGTGTTCGTTAGTATGTTGTCAATGTACGGTCAATTGTCATTGTCTACTAACGCCAAAACCTACGGTAGAGGAATGGTGAAAATGGAACCAGGGGCATTAGCCAGCTCATTGGTGCTTTGTAGAGAACAACGAACAGTTGGTTCTATTTATCGCAAAATAATTGCTTTGTTAGCGGAAGAAAAAAAAGAAGAGGCTGTTCGAAAAGCGACAGAATTTTTAAACCAGGAACTTAATATTCCAAAGCACTTTCAGGCTTCCGTTGAAGAAGCTTTAATGCATATTAACAAGTCTTAAAAAGAATCAAAGCTCTGGGCTTGATATTGCAAGGCGATCAAGCGCAATCAATTTTATCTTGATTTGGTGAGCAAGCCCGAAGAAAATGCGGGCCTGGTGCTGGCGTGAATTTGTGGATAGCGCTTGGTGGCGAAGCCACAAAGACACAAAGACACAAAGAGCGCGTTGAAGCTTATTTTCTTCTTGATTTTTTGGTTCGTTTTGCATCAAGGCAAAATGAACATATAATTAAAGAGCGCTGGCAAGGCATGTGTATTGCAAACTGAGCGCCAGTGAAACCCGAAGGGTGCATGAACTCCTTTGAAAATCATTTATGCGTGAATAATTTGCAAATACTGATGCGTGTCGTAAGGTAAGAATCCAGAAAGAATAAAACTTTTGAAATCAACAGGTCCTTATAGGATATACAACTGAGCGCGGAAGAGAAGCGCTGGACGATTGTGCGTAGAATTTTATGGAAACAATCAGCGTCAGCAGATTCATAAAATTCTAAAGCAATTTAGCCTTACGAAGCGGCTACTTAATATAATAATGACTAATTATAGGACAAGCCTGTAAATCATTTTCATTTCTTCAGTCGGGTGGCCCTGGTGCGGGCTATTTACCTGAGCTGCCTAAAAGCGAAGGCAAGGAAGGAAGGAACGAACGAACGTGACGCGGACATAGTATATATTATAGCTGACAACGAACTTCGTTTGTCCCATAATTAATATTATGTTAACTAATGTTTGTAAGCAGGACCGCCCTTTCAGGAGGCCTCATGCACTCTCCCATAGAAGATGGTACGAATAGCTTTATCAAACCATGCGCAAACTTGGCCTAAAAATAAGTTCCCCCATTTCATTATGGAGTATCCACGACGCACCGAACCGATAGACCAAAATTCTTTGAAATATCCTGGCTGTTGATCCATGCCTCTGCCGTGCTGGCCCAATAAGCATAACCGTCTTTTTCATCGGAAGAAGTATACGAAGTCCAGAAATACCCCTTATAGCCAACTGCAACGCAAGTTCCGGTTCTTCCATATCTAAATCCCGACGGCTCCCAATTGAAATTGTAATCATTTGATCCACCTGCTGCCGTTCCCGGAGAATATGGAATCCATTTGTCTTTGGATTTTAGCGCACCACCAGCCAACATTTCACCTCCTACCGCGTCAAACAGGTTGTTGAACTCAGCTTGAGATGGAATGTGCCATCCAACTGGTGCCAGTCCACGAGGATCAGTGACAGCCCAACCATTGTACAAGACGCCATATTGCGGTTGACCCGGGATACAGTAATAGCACCAAGCAGGAGTTCTTGATTGACATGCCGTTAACCAATCTCCAGGGCTCTGACATTGCTTGATTTTGTCACCATTTCTGAATGTTTTTACATCCAGATTTTTAAGCGACCAAGTGTATTTACCGATAGTTGCTGTTTGAGCATTTGCAACTGTACAAGAAAAGAGTACCAGGCAAATGAATGAAAAGAAAGGTCTCATAGAAATGGAATTAATTTCAAGCAAATTATCATTTCAAGGCCAAAAAGAAAAGGTGATTATATATCTGTTTACACCAAAACCCAAACCTCGCCCCTTTTGGGTGAGGTGTTAGCAAGAATGGAGGCTACTCTATTTTGATGTTTGTATTTAAATCTCAGCAACATGTCGGACCTCATCCGGAGGGACCTTTTTCTTGCGCTTTAATGACTACCTTTTCAATTGAATTTTACCAGTTTGCTGATCGCCGGAAATACCCATCTTAAATGAGTAAAAGCCGTTGGCCAGCCCTTCTGGAATTTCTATTTTAACCGGACCACCTCCTTGTTTGACAAAAATTTTCCGGTTCACCACTTCTTGACCTGCAACATCGTACAACCTGAATGTGGTATTTGAGCCTGCAATGACCGGGTTCGGCTTCAATTCAATGTTAATCACACCACTGGTAGGGTTTGGATAAATATCAAATGGGCCAACAGGCTCGGGGGCATTTTTAGCTTCCTCAATTGCCTCGTTCATAATTGTGGATCGACTTTTCTTGCCGGTGGTATACCAATCCTCATCGACAGCTACTACAGAAGCACTGGCCGTGGGTGTAGCACAAGACTGTGTCCAGTCAATGTCAATACCCTCTGAATTATCGTCCAAATCGTATTGACTTTCTGTGAGATCAATAAGTTCACCTTGGTATACACCATCAATTTCCCAAGAAAGTGATCCCAGGCTCGTCACATAAATAGCATATTCATCGGAACCACAGGTCCACTCGTCCAGAACAATCTTAGTGTGTCCATTTGGGTCTCCTTCCGGGCTCCATCCAATATTCTGCTCAATTTCTTTACAGTCAATTACGCATTCTGGAAATGTGTAATCTACACAATGTCCTTTGAGGATAATAACATCCAAGCCCTTGCCGCAATCAAAAAGAACGGCACATTTAGCTAGTAAGTTACTTGTAAATATTGGAGCAAAACACAAAGTGGAAATGATAAGTAGACGTCTCATAATTCGAAAATGGCTATACCAATAATAGAGAAATAACGGGCGTTGCGGCACGCTAATCCGTATAAATACGGATGGAAACCAGTAGAAACAGGGAGGGGAATTCTAATGCTCTTCGCTGTTTGTTTGCTTGTGATTATCTCAAAAACCTAATTGTGAGATAGACCCTTGCAACCCAGATCGTATTGTCTCATTATCTCTTTCTTGACTGAGTTTGTCAAGAGTCATGAAACCTAGTTGCTGGCTAGTATATATGCTAAATGATCTAGCCCACCAAGCAAGCAATCCCTACTCCACCCTACACAGCGTATAAAAAGCCAATCCCTTCCTGGCTTTGGCCTTCATCCGATCGTGGCTGAGCTTCCACCGGTCGTGAAACCGAGCGTCCCCTTGATCGGCCATCAGCACAACCTTCCCATTCTTCAAGGTGTAGGTGCCCTTTACCTCGATGCTTCGGTTTGGATTTGAGAAGTCCTGGTAGGTGAACTTGAAGTCTTCCGTGAGGCTGAGCTCTATGCGGGATGGATCACTCTCGGATACTCCATAGGTGATATTCAATCCCTTATTTTCCGGATGAGTAAACGAAAGGCTTACTACCACCAAGGCAGCGGCGGCAATGGATCTGAGTGTTTTCTTCATGGATGCTTGATTTGGTTTTCGTAAATGTAGAAAAAACCATTGCCCAAACTGTGGTACCCATGGCCGTTTGGATGGGAAATTTTACATCGCCCACTTCCTTATAATGCTATTTTCGCAGCCACAAAACCAAAACCATGCGAATCACAATTTTTACCATTTCTCTTTTGTTTTCGGTCATCCAGGTTTCCGCCCAATGGAAAACCTATGTGACCTCCAATTCGGCCATCCACACCAACTCCATGTTCGACCTCACCATCGATACCAATGGCACCTTCTGGCTCGGAACCCAGGAAGGGCTTGGATGGTTCGACGGAACCAACTTCGGCCACTACGACATGAACAACTCACCGATTCCGGCGCTGTCCTACGACAATATCTACACCGTAGCCATCGACGATCAAAACAATGTATGGCTGGGAACCGAAGACGGATACCTGCTCGTATTTGACCAGGATACAACCTGGATCGATTACAGCGACAGCATCGACATTGGCGACGTGTATGCCATTGAACAAGACCGAGACGGCCATATCTGGGTGGGACACTCACGCGGATTGATGGAATTTGACCAAAACGTATGGATCGACCATGCCGACAGCCTGCATGAGCGATACGTCACGGAGCTTGAATGCGATGTGGACAACAATATGTGGATCGGAACCAAGGATGGTTTTGAGTTTTACGACAATGCCAACACATGGAAATACTGGAATGAGCAAAACAGTGCCATGTCCGGCGGTTCGGATTGGGTGGAGTCGATCCACATGGGTGTGTTCGACAATATCTGGATCGGAACCCGCAGTGGTATTTACGACTTCGACAAGGACACCACCTTTGTGAAATATACGTCCTCAAACTCAGGCCTGTGGCAAGATGAGGTTGTAGACATCTCAGTTGCCGAAGACAGCACACTTTGGGTGGCCAACGAAGGAGGGTCGATGGCCTATTTCAAGAACGGAACCTGGGATTACCATCCCCTACCCTTTGGATTTTCGTTCAGCAATGCCATCGTGATCGACGAGGATGGATACAAGTGGATCACGGCACAGGACGGTTTTGCCCGTTTCAATACGCAAGGAGTCGGTCCTTATGATTTCACACCGAGCTCTCCGCCAGTCATCCTTCAGGAAAACACAACATCCGATGACTTGCGTGTTTTCCCAAACCCGGCTGACAACAAGGTCCATGTGAGCGCGGAAAAACGGATCGACCGTGTATTTGTGACGGACCTGAGTGGCAAGGTAATGATCACGCAACCCGGTGGGCAGGCCGAACAGGTGCTGGACCTTAGTGGTTTGCAGAGTGGAGTTTACCTTCTGCTTGTTCAAACAGACTCAAGAACACATACAAGGAAGCTGTTGGTTCGATAGTCGCCACGAGAGACAACTTCCGCTTCATTCGGAACTAATAGATTGTTACACAAGTGATTTAGGACATACGAATTAGTCTTTTTATTCGTCTTTTATTACCTTAATCGGCGAATTCAGATTCCTTCGTCATGTTCGAACTCAAACAACTTTCCATAGATGCTGTTCCGGCGGCAATTGACCGAGCAAAGCGCTATCGCCTGCTAAATGAGCCCTGGCACGCAGAGAGCATTTGCAGGGATGTCCAAAACGTTGACCCGGACAACCAGCAGAACCTCATCATTCTACTCCTGGCCATCACCGACCAATTTGGCTTGGAGCGCCGTGGAAAGAAGATCTCCGACGCCATGGAAATCGCCGATCAATTGCGCGACTCCTATCAGTCTGACTATGCCAAGGGAATCATATACGAGCGACAGGCCAATGCAGCCACCAAGCGCGGTGGGCCTCGAGCGGGATATATCGCATACAATCACCTGGTGATTGCCATGGAATGGTACGAAAAGTCAGCCCGGTCCCATCCGGACAAGAATGAAGAATCGAAACTTCGATACAATACCTGTGTTCGAATGATTGAGCGATTCAACCTGCGGCCGGCGCCAGAAAGTCAATCGACCGATCTTCTGGAATAATCAATTCGCTTTCTTACCGAACAGCTTTCTGCCCAGCCATCTGAGCGGATCGTAATAACGGTCAACCATCCTTTCCTTCATTGGAATGATGGCATTGTCGGTAATGGTGATCTCTTCCGGGCAAACTTCCGTACAGCACTTGGTGATATTGCAGAGCCCTATCCCCTGCTCCTTTACCAATTGCTCGCTTCGGTCTTCCACGTCGAGTGGGTGCATTTCCAGACTGGCGGTGCGCACCATAAACCTCGGGCCGGAGAATTCATTCTTCTTTTCGTGTTCCCTCAGGACATGGCAAACATCCTGACATAGGAAGCATTCAATACACTTCCTGAACTCCTGTACCCTATCCGCTTCATACTGGAAATACTTTCGTTCACCGTCTTTGATCTTGAAGGGCGTGATCTTCTTATTCTGCTCAAAATTCCACGACACATCGCACACCAGGTCCTTGATCACCGGGAATGTCTTCATGGGTGTAACGGAGATGGTCGCATCTTCCGGGTACTTATCCAGCCGCTCCATGCAAAGAAGTTTAGGCTTACCATTCACTTCAGCGCTGCACGAACCACATTTTCCTGCCTTGCAGTTCCACCTAACGCCTAGTTCCGGAGCATGCTCGCTTTGCACCTTGTGCACGGCATCCAAAACAACCATCCCCGGCGTTCGGTCAATTTGATAGTCCACCATGTCACCACCCTCGGCATCACCTCTGAATATTTGAATGTTCACTTTCATGATTGAACAGGTTTGTCCAGCAGCGCCTGAAGCTCTGGTGGTGGTTTGTCTAAAGGAACTTGCTCTACTGTGATCTCCCCCGACTCATTTTTCCGCACTATATGATTCACGGCTCCCCACTCATCTTCAGAATCCGGAAAGTCGATTCGGGTGTGGGCTCCCCTACTCTCCTTTCTAGCCTTGGCGGCCTTGGCTACCGCTTCGCTTATGTCGAGCATATTTTCAAGATCCAGAGCGAGGTGCCATCCGGGGTTAAACTGAACGTTGCCGCCTACCTTGGTAGTCTCTGCCCTCTGGCGCAATGCGTGAATCGCTTCAACGGCCTCGCCTAGTTCCTCATCCGATCTCACGATGCCGACCTTCTTCTGCATCATGGTTTGCAGATCTTCCGAGATGGCGTATGGATTTTCGCCTTCGCTGACCTCAAAGGGTTTGAAGCATTTCTTCATGGCATCCGTTGCATCCTGCTCGTCTACCGCTGGATAGTCTGACATGGATCCGGCATGCCTTGCCGCGTGTTCTCCCGCTCTTTTCCCAAATACCAGAAGGTCGGAAAGGGAATTTCCGCCCAATCTGTTTGCCCCGTGCAGTCCGGCCGCAACTTCCCCGGCAGCAAAAAGACCTTCAACGGTGGATTGTTGTGTTTCGGGATCCACCTTGACACCGCCCATAGTATAATGACAGGTCGGCCCTACTTCCATCGGTTCTTGTGTGATGTCCACATCGGCCAGCTGCTTAAACTGATGGTACATGCTGGGCAGTTTCTTAATAATCTCGTGAGATGGTCTGTTGGACGCGATATCCAGGTAGACTCCACCATGGGGAGCACCCCTGCCTGCTAGTACTTCCCTCCTGATCGCGCGGGCAACTACATCCCTGGTCAGTAATTCAGGAGGTCGCCGTTCTTTTGGGATGATGCCATTCACAACGTTCTTCACCCAACCGTTGGCTTCCTCTTCCGTTTCGGCGTAATCGCCCTGGAACATCTCGGGAATATTGTCAAACATGAAGCGCTCGCCCTTGTTATTGAGCAAAACACCGCCTTCACCCCTTACTCCCTCGGTAATCAAGGTTCCCTTAACGGATGGAGGCCATACCATACCCGTGGGATGGAATTGCACAAACTCCATGTCCAAAAGGTCTGCTCCCGCCCATAGCGCGAGCGCATGTCCATCGGCTGTATATTCCCATGAGTTTGACGTGATTTCCCAGCATCGACCGATTCCCCCGGTGGCGAGAACCGTGGCCTTTGCATTAAATACGGTGAAGTTTCCCTTCTCTCTTTCATAAGCAAGGCAGCCTACAACCGCACCATCCTTCTTGAGGAGCTTACGGACCGTATATTCCATGAAGACATCAATTCCCGAATGCACTCCCTTGTCCTGAAGTGTCCTGATCAGTTCAAGGCCGGTTCGGTCGCCAACATGTGCCAGCCTCGGGTAAGTATGTCCACCGAAATTCCGCTGAAGGATCTTTCCCTTTTTCGTACGATCGAAGACGGCGCCCCATTCTTCCAATTCATTTACACGTTCGGCCGATTCCTGGGCATGCAGCTGGGCCATCCGCCATTGATTGAGGTATTTCCCACCCTTCATCGTATCCTTAAAGTGCACCTGCCAGTTATCGCGTTCATCGACATTGCCGAGCGAAGCAGCAACACCACCTTCTGCCATCACCGTATGCGCTTTGCCCAGAAGTGACTTGCAAACAATGGCTGTTTTAGCGCCCATGCGGGAGGCTTCAATAGCCGCCCTGAGGCCCGCTCCTCCTGCTCCAATAATTACTACGTCGTATTGATGAGTTGTAAATCGATCCATATTAGAAAATGCGCAAATCGGTAATCGTCCCGGTGCTCACCATCCAGATGTAGAAGTCGGTGAAGCCAACAAGAAAAAGGCTGATCCATGCCCAGAGTTGGTGATTTCTGTTGAGCGCAGTCAATCCCTTCCATGCCTTATGTCGGGATTTGCCAAATGCCACGCAGGAATAACAATCGATGCTTCCGCCGACCAAATGCCTTAGGCTATGGCAGGAAAACGTATACAACCCCAGAAAGGTCACATTAGCCAAGAGCACCAATGACCCGATGCTCATTCCAAATCCTTCTGGCCATATACAGGTGTATACGAAGTCGATCGACAGGATCACGATGAAGACCAAGGCCAGGTAGAGAAAGTAGCGATGAATGTTCTGAAATAAAAAGAGTCTTGTCTCCCCTTTGTAATTCTTTTTGTGTTCCCCCACCCCGCATGCAACAGGGTCCAGTGCGAAGGATCGATAGTAGGCTTTTCGATAGTAGTAACACGTAAGGCGAAATCCACCCGGGGCCCAAAGCACCAGCAAGGCCGGGGACAACCACGCCGGCATGTCCCGCCAAATAACCAAGGGGCTGTATAAAGGCGAGAGCAGATAGGCCGATTCCGCATTGTCTATTACATAATGTCCGTTGTAGAAGATTCTGAAGGTGGTATAGACCACAAAGGCACTCAATCCAAGAAAGATGGACAATGGAGGCAGCCACCACATATCCTTTCGTTGCGTGTCACCAAAACGAGTGGGGCCACTCTTGATCGTAATACTCGTCATCCTGATTTAGCGAAGGAGGTACAATATAGTAAAGGCCAATTGAATATCAATGAACTACCTTCGAATCTGTGTCATTTGACCTATTCCGGTAACTCTGGAATGTTTAAAATTTGTTTGACTTTTTGAATTAATCATTGAACAAAACAACAACTGAGTTGTCCTTAAGGTCGAATAACCTAGCAGTCAAAATGAAGTATTTCTTCAGCGCAGTATTGATCTTGGCTTCCGCCCTTGCCTGGGCACAGAATGGAAGCATCCGCGGAAAGGTATTGGACGATATCACCAATCAGCCCATCCCCTTTGCCACGGTTGTGATCCAGGGTACCTCTACCGGCGCTTCCACAGATTTCGATGGTAACTATGTCATCGAAAACCTCGAACCTGGTTTGGTCAACATCGAAGCCAGCTATGTTGGCTACACCAAGCGCACAATCTTCGAGATCCAGGTCTACAACAGCAAGCCGACTTCCCTGGACATCAGGCTCACGCAATCGGCCACCCAACTGGAGGCGGTGGAAATCAAGGCTTCTCCTTTCACGAAAAAAGAAGAAAGTCCGGTATCGATGCGTACTATCAACAGTGCGGAAATCATGAGAAATCCGGGGGGCAACCGCGATATCTCCAAAGTGCTGCAAGCCCTCTCCGGCGTGGCGTCGAGTGCTTCTTTCAGAAATGACATCATCATCCGCGGCGGTGCTCCCAGTGAGAACCGCTTCTACCTGGACGGTGTCGAGGTGCCAAACATCAACCACTTCGCCACGCAAGGCTCTTCCGGCGGACCGGTTGGTATGCTCAATGTCAACTTCATCGAGGAGGTTGATTTCTATTCCGGAGCTTTTCCTTCCAACAGGGGTAACGCCTTGAGTGCCGTGCTCGAATTCAAGCAGAAGGAAGGGAACCGAAACAAGCTCGAAAAGAACTTCATGGTCGGGTCCAGCGATTTCGGCCTTACACTGGATGGCCCACTTGGCAAGAAATCCAGTTTTATTTTCTCGGTAAGAAGGTCATACTTGCAGCTCCTGTTCAGAGCGCTCAAACTCCCCTTTCTTCCTGCTTACAACGATGCACAATTTAAAACGACCATCAACCTCAACACCAAAAACAAGATCACCATCGTGGGACTGGGTGCCTATGACGACTTCGAACTGAATCAAAAAGTGAACAAAAACATCACCGATCCGGAGCTGATCGAACGCAACAATTACATCCTGGGCAACATTCCCGTTTCGGATCAGTGGAACTATACCCTGGGCGTCAACTATCAGCACTTCATGAAGAAGAGCTTCCAAACATTTGTCCTAAGTCGCAACCATCTCAACAACAAGGCGGTCAAGTACTTCGACAACGACGATTCGGATCCAAACAAGCTCTTGCTCGATTACGAATCACAGGAGATAGAAAACAAATTCAGGTTTGAGCACACCTACCGTCAGGATGGCTGGAAGATCAATGCAGGTCTTGGCGTGGAGAACGTTACCTATACCAACCAGACATTCAACAAGATCGATGTGGGTGGAATGGTTCAGACCATTGACTTCGAATCCTCACTAAACTTCAGCAAGTTTGCGTTGTTTGCCCAGGCGAGCAAATCGCTGCTGGCCGGAAGGTTGCAGCTCTCCGCCGGCATCAGGACAGACTTCAACGACTATTCGGACGACATGTCCAATCCCCTGGATCAACTCTCCCCTCGCCTGTCCGTATCCTATTCGCTCAACGACAAATGGAGTCTCAATGGAAACGTCGGCGTATTTTACCAACTCCCGCCCTATACTACACTCGGATTTAAAGCTTCCGATGCCTTTGTCAACAAAAGCAACGGCCTGAAGTACATCGAAGCCAGGCATGCCGTGTTGGGTGTAGAGTACAATGTGAGCAAAACAGCCAAGGCGACAGTCGAAGGATTCTACAAAGCATACGACCGCTACCCTTTCCTCCTCAACGATTCGATCACCCTGGCCAACCTCGGAAGCGACTTTGGCATCATCGGAAATGAAGCTGTTACTTCCATCTCAGAAGGCAGAAGTTATGGATTGGAGTTCCTCTTTCAGCAGAAGATGGCCAAAGGATTCTATGGGATCCTGGCTTACACCGTTGTGAGAAGTGAGTTTGAAGACAAAGACGGCAAGCTCATCCCTTCTGCATGGGACAACGGCCATGTGGTGAGTCTCACGGGTGGTAAGAAATTCAAAAAGAACTGGGAAGTTGGTGTGAGGTGGAGATTCCTGGGTGGAGCTCCTTATACACCTTACGATCTGCAAACGTCTTCACTCATAGCGGTTTGGGATGTCAATGGCCAGGGAGTCCTGGATTACAACAACCTGAATACGGGACGTACCGGGGCCGGCCATGGTCTTGACATTCGAATCGACAAGCGATTCTACTTCGACAAGTGGTCCCTTAATGTGTACTTCGACGTTCAGAATGCATACAACCAGCAGCAGACCTTGCAACCCTATGTTGACGTGGTGAGGGATGCGTCAGGAAATGCTTTGATCGACGAAAACGACCCCAGTCGTTATCAAACCAAACTGGTGAGCAATGCCAATGGAACCTTCCTGCCCTCTCTTGGGCTGATGATCGAATTCTAGTTCTGGAGTTCGAGTGACTTCTCCCTTTGCTTCTGAAGCCAATTAAGGGCCCTCTCTTCACTGAAGAAAATCCGAAACATGTCCTTACCCCAGAGCTTGGCAAGCAGCTCCGTGAACTGGGCCAATCGCTGATTGGCAAAACCATCCTTGAGAACCACATTTCGGAACGAATCGTCCAACGCCGTTTGCTCAAACAGGGTTTTTGTGAGGTTCATTCGTTCGGACAGTGTCATCTTATCCGGACAAGTGCGCAGATCAAAGAGAATGAATTTGCAGTTGTGCTCGTTGGCAAAGTCACAGGCCTTGTTGATCATATCGATCACAAATTGCTGGGTGCAATCTTCGTGAGCGTCGCAAATGACGATGCCTTTTTCTTTTGAGTAGTTGATGACCATTGCTCTGCAATTATAGTCGCTTAGGGGTTCCGAAAAAGTTAAATTCGACAAGAGATATCAATAACCGACTTCCAACCTACAGCGCAGTGAAAATCAGGGAATTATTTGCCAGGATCGACCGTCAGGACAGCCTTATTACACTTTCTATGGCCGCGATCTATGTCTTGTGGAGATATATTCCATCGATAGAATTTCTGTTTATCGCGGCCTTTGACATTTGGCCGGTCTATGTCCTGCTTCATTACCTCATCTTGAGGACGTCTCGGCCTTTGCTTTCAAGCACCAATTTGTTTTGGATTTCACATGTGACGGGAGCCCTTTTTTTATGTCCGGCTTTGACATTTGCTGCAGTCGAATATCCGGGATATCAGGCCTTCGCCTATATTGGCATTGGTGCCTTGATCGTGTCCTCCATCCTACTCTTCTTCCCGTCGGTTCAAGACAATGTGAAAAGCAGCGTTAACCAGATATTCATGAGGACCGGGGTGTTGATCGGAATTTCGCTGGTGACTTTTTTCTAGTCTGCCAATTCCTTTTCCTGTCTTACCGCGTCCGCCTTTTGGTCTTCGGGAGCGACAAATGGAATCTCTCCCGGATCTTCCTCCTCGAGGTTGGGAATGTCCTCCGATGAAATTTCATACGCCTTCCTGGACTCAGCTTCCTTGTACTTCTTAACCACGTCGAGCGCAACGGTCACAGCGTCACTGCACAATACGATCAAACTGCCGTCCTTGGCATTGTCGAGCGCATATTCGGTCGCCTCTTTTTCGGACTTAAACTCGGTGACGGGAATATTGGGATCAACACTGTCGATGCCGTCGCGGATCATCTTAAAGAGTTCCTCCTCAGTCTTGCCCCGTAGGTGCTTGTCCTGCCTTACGATGATCTCGTCAAACATTTCAGCGGCAATGCGACCCAATTCGTTATTGTCCTCTTCCCTCCTGTCGCCAATACCTGCGATCATCCCAACTTTTGGAGACCCTTTCATATTGTCCACCAGTTTTTGGAGCGCCCTGAATCCTGCAGGGTTGTGCGCGAAGTCAACAAGAACCTTGAATTTCTTAAATCTGAACATGTTCAAGCGCCCGGGCGTTTGCGAAGCCGAAGGCACAAATGATTCCAAGCCAACCCTGAGATCCTCAATGGAGAATCCGTGAACGTACCCTGCAATGACCGCGGGAAGCACATTCTGAATCATAAATACTGCCTTGCCATCCATGGTCAAGGGAATGTTCACGGCTTTCATCACCCTTGTCTTCCATTCGCCCTTCTTGATAGTGATATATCCGTTTTCATAGATGGCAGCAAGTCCACCTTTTGTACAATGCCTTTTGATTCGTGGATTGTTTTCGTCCATCGAGAACAATGCCACTTGCGAATCCACTTCCTCTCGCATGGCATAGACACGGTCATCATCGGCATTGAGTACTGCATAACCATCGCGCTTGACCGTTCTTGGGATCACGGATTTGACCCTGGCCAACTGGTCGATGGTGTGAATTCCCTTCAGGCCCAGGTGATCGGCTGCAACATTGGTGACTATCCCTACGTCGCATTGCTTAAAACCGAGTCCGGCCCTGAGCAAACCTCCCCTGGCGCATTCGAGTACGGCAAAGTTTACGGTTGGATCCTTGAGCACAAACTCCGCACTCTGTGGGCCGGTGCAGTCACCTTTGACCAGTAATCTGTTTTGGATGTAGACACCGTCGCTTGTCGTGAATCCAACCTTGTATCCCTTCATTCTTACCAGATGGGCGATCAATCTCGAAGTAGTGGTTTTTCCATTGGTTCCGGTCACGGCCACGATTGGAATGCGTGACGAAGATCCCGGAGGATACATCATATCGATCACGTCCGCTGCCACGTTTCTTGCCAGACCATGTGTCGGAGCGAGGTGCATTCTAAACCCTGGGCCGGCATTGACTTCCAGTACCGCTCCACCTGTTTCGGGCAGCGGTTTGCCGATATCGTCGGTCATGATATCGATTCCGCAGATGTCGAGGTTCACGATCCTGGAGATGCGCTCTGCCATGAACTTGTTGTATGGGTGAACGATGTCGGTAACGTCTTCCGCCGTTCCACCGGTACTGAGATTGGCCGTGTCCTTGAGGTGGACCACTTCGTCCTTTTCCGGAACTGAATCCACCGTAAGGCCTTTTTCCTTGAGGATTCCAAGCGTGAGGTCGTTGATGGTGATTTCGGTGAGTACTTTTTCGTGCCCGTATCCCCTTAGAGGGTCCGAATTTACCTTGTCTACCAGCTCCTGGATGGTGGATTTTCCATCTCCTACCACATGTGCCTTTGTACGCAGGGCTGCAGCTACAAGGCGATTGTTGATCACCAGCAACCGGTAGTCATCACCCGTGATATATTTCTCGATGATCACCGATCTCGACACCGCCTTGGCGGCCTGGAAGGCAACTTTGGCATCTTCCAGGTTTTGAATATTTGTGGTAATACCCCGTCCGTGATTTCCGGAAATAGGCTTAACGACAATCGGGTATCCAACTGCCCGCGCCACATATTCGAGGTCGTCTTCGGAACGGATGATCTTGCCTTTCGGAATTGGCACTTCCATCTGTTCCAACAAATCTTTTGTGTCTTCCTTGTCGCAGGCCACTTCCACACCAATACTGCTGGTGGTACTCGCCACAGTCGCTTGTATTCTCTTCTGATTGACGCCGTAGCCCAGCTGGCAAAGCGAATACTTGTTGAGCCTGATCCACGGAATTCCTCTGCTTTCAGCTTCCTTGATGATGGAGGCCGTGCTCGGACCAAGGCCTTCTCGCTGACGTATCTCGCGCATTCTTTGCACATCGGCATCCAAGTCATATTCTCTCCCCACGATCAGTGCTTCAGCAATGGCTACCGCCGC
Organism: Salibacteraceae bacterium; assembly: GCA_965267285.1. Taxonomy (GTDB): domain Bacteria; phylum Bacteroidota; class Bacteroidia; order Flavobacteriales_G; family Salibacteraceae; genus UBA4419. The sequence goes on from OZ253948.1 coordinate 1,436,640, forward strand.
TTCCGCGGCAAACAGTCCAACCTTTTCTTCGACATAATTGAAGACCACGGAGTACACGCCCTTTTCTCCGTATCCACGTGTTCTGCCAAATCCGGTATCCATACCTGCCAGAGTTTGTATCTCCAATGCAATGTGTTCAATTACATGGCCCATCCAGGTACCTTCCTGTACCCTTGTGAAGAATCCACCCTCTACTCCTTCGGAGCATCGATGTTCGTAAAGACTCGGTATGAGGTCTTTCAGTCTTTCGTAAAATCCGTCGATGGTATTGGTTGGTCTCTCTTCAAGCTCTTCGAGGTCCAAAACCATCACAATAAGCTTGGGCCTTGCTACGGACCAGTAGTTTGGCCCCCGCATGGCACGTATTTCCCGAATCTTCATAGCGTGTTAAGAAAAGGTTATCGAATAATATCAGGTCAGCGCTAAAAATATGTTATTTTATGGTTCATCGATTCGATGGACAACTCAGATACTTTATGAGCAAAGGGAACGGCGTGATGGGAACCCTGATTCCCATCGGAGGAAATGAGGATAAAGGAGAAGACGAAAACAACGGACTCGACTTTATTGAAGAAGGTATTTTGTCCCATGTAGTGCGGGAAAGCGGAGGAACGGACGCCAAGATAGTGGTGATCCCGACAGCTTCGCAGATTCCACATGAAGTGGGTAGAAAATACATCGAAGCATTCAATATGCTTGGATGTAGAAATATTGAAGTCCTGAACATCCGAAAGCGTCGTCATGCCGAACTTCCCAAATTCCTTCAGCGAATACAAGAAGCGGATTGTATCATGTTTTCCGGGGGAAATCAATCCCGAATCACCTCCATTATCGGAGGAACGGAGATGCATCGTATTCTCACGAGGAGATTTGTAGAAGACCCCATTGTCATCGCCGGCACCAGTGCAGGGGCCATGTCAATGACCCGTGAAATGATCGCAGGTGGAAGTAGCACTGAGTCCTTCCTCAAGGGTGCCGTACTCATGCGTAAGGGTATGGGATACATTCCCAATATGATCATCGATACCCACTTCATTCGACGTGGTCGATTCGGAAGGTTGGCCGAAGCCGTTGCGACATATCCCAAGTTGATAGGTCTCGGATTGGCTGAAGATACCGGACTCATTATCAAGAATTGTAACGAGTTTGTGGTTATCGGATCTGGGATGTGTATCGTATTCGATGCCGGCCAGCTCACACACAACTTTCATGACATCCTGGATGAAGGCACTCCTATGTCCCTCTCTAATTTGACTACACACATCCTCTCGAATGGCGATCGCTTTACGATCGAAAACAGGAAGATCGAGATCCTGCCGGTAGGCGAAAAGTTCGTTTAACGGAAAATCGCTATTTCCTTATTTCCATTGACATCTATACGGGCTCTGTACATACCTTCCGTATTGAAGGGCAAGGCAATGTTTCCTTGATTGTCCACGGCAATGAGGCCACCATCGCCATTGATCTTCATCAAACGCTCCATCACAACAATATCTGCGGCCCTGGAAAGCTTGTGCTTGGCAAATTCCATCAGAGCCGAAACTTCGTAAGCCGCGACACCGCGGATGAAGTATTCACCGCTGCCAGTGCAGGAAACAGCACAAGTCTTATTGCTCGCATAAGTACCGGCCCCTATCACAGGACTGTCCCCTAGCCTGCCATAGTTTTTGTTTGTCATTCCTCCTGTGGAGGTTGCCGCGGCCAGGTTGCCATGCGAATCAAGTGCGACGGCTCCGACGGTTCCAAATTTTTCGTCACCGCTGTGATCGAGCTGTGTTTTAGAGGTCCCCTTCACGCTTTGCCATTGATCGTATCGGTATTGATCGTGGAAGTATTCCTCCGGCTCCATAGTAAGCCCATTTTCATTGGCAAACTTCATGGCTCCCTCTCCGGCGAGGAAGACGTGATCTGAATCTTCCATCACCTTTCTTGCAAGGGAAATCGGATTCTTCACACTGTGAACCAATCCGACCGCTCCGGCCTCCAGGGTGGCACCATCCATGATGCTTGCATCCATTTCGTGTGTTCCATCTGCGGTGTACACACTTCCGCGGCCCGCATTAAACAGGTGGCAATCCTCCATCGAATTGACCGCTGCTTCCACCGCATCCAGTGAAGAGCCTCCCCTTGACAATATTTCATTGCCGATGGAAATTGCATCATCGAGAGCCTTGGTGTATTCCTGCTTCAATTCATGCGTCAATTGGGATTTGAGGATGGTACCTGCTCCGCCGTGTATAGCCATTGCATGCATGTGGCAAAGAACGAAAAGAAGGATTAAAACGGGAGGTGCGGAGGCGAATATTTTAAACAACCGGAGGCTCGGTGTTCTTCTCCAGGCTATCGGAACCGGTCAGGATGGTGTTGATTTCCTGCACCACCTTATCCAGGTTTCTGGATGATTCCTCCAGATAGCTCATGTATTCGGATTTTGGGGTCTCCTCCTTCATCAGCGAGATTACACCCATCAACGTACTCAGTGGCCCGCGAAGATCGTGGGCGTTCTTAAAGGCATAGTTGGCCAATCGTTCATTGAGTTGGCTTAAGTTGTAATTCCTCCTCTCCAATTCCTTCTGGACCTTAACCAGTTTGGTCACATCCAGGTTAGTGCCCTTTACTTCTATGAGTTTGCCATCGACGTAAACCGGGCGAATTTTTGTGATCAGATGCTTGTAATTGTGTGGGTCGTTGGCGGCCCTGATTCTCACATGAAGTTCCTGTGGTTTCTCCGTTTCCTTAACGCGCTGAATCGCTTCCAAAACCAATTGGCCATCGTCGGGGTGGAGCGCTTGCTTTACTATGTAACCCAGCACCGGTGGTGGCGTCTCCATTGGTTCCAGGCCGTAAAGCCAGAAATTCCCCTTCGACCACCAGTTTTTGAATGTCTTGATGTTGACCCTCCAACTTCCCATTCCTGCCATCTCCTCGGCTTCGCTGAGAGAAACTTCACTTTCCGCAATCTCTATCTCTTTTTCCCGAATGGTATGGAGTTCCCTGGCAGAATTCAGCACGCAATCATGCTCTCCAAACCTGAAGTAATTCATTTTGCTCTGGATCCAGATATAATTGCCGTCTCGTCGCCTTAGGCGATATTCTATGGTGATTGGTGCCATCCCTTCCTCGACCAATCGGAATCCCTTGACGTTAACCCGATTTCTGTCTTCCGGATGTATTAATGCAAGGGCCGACTGCCCAATCAACTCTCCGGGGATGTATCCCAACTGTCGGGCGAATGTCTCGGAGGTATACTTGAATTTCGAATCCCTGTAGTGAAGACTCACCAGGTCGGGGAAATTATCTAAGATCCTCTCGAATGACGACGACATGAAGGGCAGTTAGGTGTACGTTAATACACGTAATCTGCCCAAAGGAGGTTGGATTTGAGCATTAAACGATGTTAAAAGGTGCAGGAAATTATTGGCCGCCTTCCATACGGCTCTTCATCTCCTGGTACTTGTCTTGCTGGTTTGTTCGACCATAGAGTTGCATAAGCGAAGTCATCGCTTCACGGTCGTTCGGCTTTATCTCCAGCGCTTTTTCGAGGTAAGGGATCGCCTTGATGATCACCGCGTCACCGGCTTTCTTAGCCTTCTCGTATTCATCAAAATCGGCAATATCACCGGCCTTGGTGATCATTTCAGCCCCCTGGTTGAAGTAGAGTGCGCCGAGGTTGAAATTGGAATCGTAGTGATCCGGATTCAACTCGATCGCCTTTAGATAGTTTTCCTTGCTCTGCTCAAACATCGACTTGTTGTTGTATATCATTCCACGAGCAAAGTAGAAGATGTGATTGTTTGGATCATCCTTGATCGCCAATTCAAGATTTTTGAGCGCTTCGTCGAAGCGGTTAGTACCAAGATAAATCTCCAATTCGGTCAAAAGCATTCGACTATTGCTGGGGTATTTGGTCCTGCCCTCTTTGAGGATCTCAAGGGACTTGTCGACATTGTTTACCCTCTTATACATCATGGCCATGTCTCCATATACATTCTCCGCCCTATATCCCGCATCGATACACAGTCGGTAGTACTTCTCGGCTTCATCAAAGTTTCCGCTCTGCTCAGAAGCCAGGCCAGCATTGTATAGAGAAACCGTATCTGTTTTGCCAAGAATCTGGTGGACATCGTTTGAGAGTGAAAAGTATTTCACCGCCCCGGCATAATCACCGGCTTGGTATGCAGCCGAAGCCGAATTAAATGCTGCCCCGATCAGATTCGGAATTTCGGTCATCTTGATCTTGTTGACATCCTCCTTGTTTTGTTCGTATGTGAAGAACTTCTGATAGCTATTGTAGGCATCGATCACCGATTCCCCTCTTATAGCTACCCATTGGCTGTCGGGTTGGTTTGCAATTGCCGAATAAACCCTTGCCCGATACAACCAGGTCTTCCAGAAGTCCTTGGTTGTTTCATTTTCGGTAGCCATGTCGATGGCTGTTTTAGCTTTTGCGTAGTCCTTATATTTAAGGTAGTTGTACGCGGATGTGATTTTGGACTTTTGTGCTGTTAGGGCTCCACTAAGAAGCAATGCAACAAGCGTGATAGATAGCCTGGTTTTCATTTGTGTGTTCGATTAAGAAGTAACAAAATTAGTTATTCCTCATCGGACGAAGCAATATCTTTGCCATTCCCGTCCTGAGAGTCATCAGAATCGTTAAACTCGTTTCCACTTTCTAATGTTTCACCATTGCCTTCTGTAGGTTCGGATGCGTCTTCGATCTGTTCTCCCTCCTTCTCTGCCTGCGCCATCTCTTCCGTCATTTCCACCTTGGCTACAGCGGCAATTTCATCATCGTCTTTCAGTCGAATGAGTCGAACTCCCTGGGTAGCTCTTCCGAGAACACTGATATTGTCCACCGCGGTACGAATCGTAATACCGGACTTGTTGATGATCATCAGGTCGTCAAGATCGGTCACGCTTTTCATGGCGATCAATTCACCCGTCTTTTCAGTAATGTTGAGTGTTTTCACTCCCTTACCTCCCCTGTTGGTGATGCGGTAGTCTTCCACGGAGGTTCTCTTACCATATCCCTTTTCAGACACTACCAGGATTGTCGTGGACTGATCTTCAACGGTTACCATACCAACAACGTTGTCCTTTGGACCCGCAAGTGTAATTCCTCTCACACCTGATGCTCCGCGCCCCATTGGCCGCACCTTCGACTCTTCGAAATGTATGGCTCTGCCCGATTTCAAGGCCATCAGGATATGGCTATTACCTGAGGTGAGTTTTGCCTCCAGCAATTCGTCCCCTTCCCGGATATTGATCGCAATGATACCATTCGCCCTTGGTCGTGAATATGCTTCCAGCGTGGTTTTCTTGATCACGCCATTCTTGGTACACATCACTATGAAGTTGTTGTTGATGTATTCCTCGTCTTTGAGGTCGGCTACGTTGATATAGGCCAGTATCTTGTCCTCAGAATCAATGTTGATCAGGTTTTGGATCGCCCTACCCTTAGACACTTTCTGCCCTTCGGGAATCTCAAATACACGCATCCAATAGCACTTACCCTTCTCGGTAAAGATCAAGAGATAATTGTGGTTTTTCGCAACCAGTAGGTGCTCCAGAAAATCTTCATTTCTTGTGCTGGAACCCCTGGAGCCGACCCCTCCTCTACTCTGACTTTTGTATTCCGCCAGGCGTGTTCGCTTCATATAGCCCAGGTGAGAGATAGTGACAACCACATCGTCGTTTGGAATCATGTCCTCAATGCGCATATCGTCGGCTGCATAAACGATCTCAGTTCTGCGTTCGTCTCCGTACTTCTCCTTGATTTCTGTCAGCTCCTGCTTGATGATGTCCATCCTCAACGGTTCCTTTTCGAGAATCTCCTTCAGGAAGGCAATGTGTTCCATCAATTCCGCATGTTCCTGCTTGATCTTTTCTCTCTCAAGGCCGGTAAGCTTTTGCAACCTCATGTCCAGGATAGCCTTGGCCTGGATCTCCGACAACTGGAATTGGCTCATCAAACCATTTCTGGCGTCTTCTGGCGTTCGACTGCCTCGAATCAGGGCGATAACCTCATCCAGGTTGTCCAAAGCAATCAGGTAGCCCTCAAGAATATGGGCACGCTCTTCCGCCTTCCTCAAAAGGTACTTGGTTCTCCTGATTACCACCTCATGACGGTGATCCACGTATTCGCGAATCATGTCTTTCAGGTTGAGTAACCTCGGGCGTCCTTTGACTAAGGCAATATTGTTTACGCTAAAAGATGTTTGTAGCTGGGTGTACTTAAAGAGCTTGTTAAGAACAACATTGGTAATCGCATCCTTCTTGATCTCATACACGATACGCATTCCCTTTCTGTCGGACTCATCACGAACATCGGCTATGCCTTCGATCTTCTTGTCGTTGATCAGATCTGCCGTCTTCATGATCATGTCTGCTTTGTTGACCTGGTAGGGAATTTCGGTCACGACAATGCGCTCCCTGCCGTTATCCGGAACTTCGATATTCGCCTGAGCGCGCATCACAATTCGTCCCTTACCTTCCCGGAAGGCATTCTGAACTCCCTCATAACCGTAGATGATTCCACCCGTTGGGAAATCGGGGGCTTTGATATGCTGCATCAAACCGTCCACTTCGATGTCCTTATTGTCGATATAGGCTATGGTCGCATCTACCACCTCAGAGAGATTGTGGGGGGGCATATTGGTGGCCATACCCACCGCTATGCCGCTGGATCCGTTGACCAGTAGATTTGGAATCTTGGCTGGAAGTACGGTTGGTTCTTCGAGGCTGTCGTCGAAGTTCAGGGTAAAATCAACGGTCTCCTCATCGATGTCCGCCAACATTTCCTCGGCAATCTTCTGCAATCGCGCCTCGGTATAACGCATGGCTGCAGGGCTATCACCATCTACAGAACCAAAGTTTCCCTGTCCGTCAACTAAGGGATATCTCAGTGACCATGGCTGGGCCATTCGCACCATTGTATCGTAAACGGATGTATCGCCGTGAGGGTGGTACTTACCCAAGACTTCCCCGACGATCCTCGCCGATTTCTTGTATGGCCTGTTTGAAAGGACTCCCAGATCCAGCATTCCATACAAAACCCGACGGTGAACTGGCTTAAATCCATCCCTTACATCCGGTAGTGCCCTAGACACGATCACCGACATCGAGTAATCGATGTAGGCAGACCTCATTTCTTCGTCTATATTGACCGGAATAATCTTCTCTCCTTCAGCCATTTTATGCTTTTAAATTAGTGCGTAATTTCCCCCTTAACAAAGGTTCGAATGTAGTTAAAGGGATGCTCCTGAAAGCCTTGAAATTAGTGGTATTTTCCAACAAAAATCTGTTAAAAAAATCAGGGTTTTCAACAATAATGTCGGCAGGTCGACCGACTAAATTTGATCGCATACAATTTTTGTATACTTTGCATAATCAGAACCGCGTGAAAATATATGGAGGCTAACTTCTCACCCCGGGTAAAAGATGTCATCTCATACAGCCGCGAAGAAGCGTTGAGGTTGGGGCATGACTACATAGGAACGGAGCATTTTCTGCTCGGCATCATTCGTGAGGGTGATGGCCTGGCCATCCGCATATTGAAGAATCTGAATGTGAACCTCGATAAGCTCCGCAAGTACATTGAGGAGAGCATCACCACCGGAGGCTCTGCCAAGTCTTCCGGAAACCTGGGGAATATCCCTTTGGTAAAGCAAGCGGAAAAAACACTCAAAATCACCTACCTCGAAGCCAAACTTTTTAAAAGCCCGCTAATTGGAACTGAGCACCTGCTGCTGTCCATCCTCAAGGATGAAAACAACGTTGGTAGCCAGGCATTGTCGAATTATAATGTGGATTACAACCTCGTGAAAGAAGAATTGGAAAATATACTAGCGGAAGAAGATAGTCAGGCCGGGGCAGATGCCATCGAAGACTTCAAGGCCGAACTACCTGGAAGTGCTGAGGAAGATGACGACTTTGGATCCGGAAGTGGAGGTCAAGGAAGTGGGTCAGCTCAGAGGTCTGGGTCGGGTACGAAATCGAAAACACCCGTCCTTGACAATTTTGGACGCGATCTGACGAAGATGGCCGAAGATGGTAAGCTCGACCCTATTGTCGGAAGAGAAAACGAAATAGAGCGCGTCTCACAGATTCTGAGTCGGCGAAAAAAGAACAATCCTATCCTCATTGGCGAACCCGGAGTGGGTAAATCTGCGATTGCTGAAGGCCTTGCATTGAGGATTACCCAAAAGAAAGTTTCACGGGTATTGTACGGAAAGCGTGTTGTGACACTCGACCTCGCATCACTTGTGGCCGGAACAAAATACCGCGGTCAATTTGAAGAAAGGATGAAGGCGGTGATGACTGAATTGGAGAAAGCACCGGATGTCATTCTCTTTATCGACGAGATCCACACCATTGTTGGCGCAGGAGGCGCTTCAGGAAGTTTGGACGCTTCAAACATGTTTAAGCCGGCATTGGCCCGCGGTGAAATTCAATGTATTGGTGCTACCACACTCGACGAGTACAGAACCAACATCGAAAAGGACGGAGCACTTGAGCGAAGGTTCCAAAAGGTCTTGGTAGAACCGACCTCGGTTGAAGAGACCGTTGTTATCCTCAACAACATCAAAGGCAAATACGAGGACCACCACAACGTAAACTATACGGATGATGCGGTCAATGCCTGCGTGAACCTCACAGAACGATACCTCACCGATCGATTCCTCCCGGATAAGGCCATCGACGCTTTGGATGAAGCAGGATCAAGGGTGCACATCACCAACATCAAAGTTCCGAAGGAGATCGAGGAAATCGAAAAGCGCATTGAGGAGATCAAAAGCGAAAAGAACAATGTGGTACGCAGCCAGAAGTATGAAGAGGCCGCCAAATTGCGTGATACTGAGCGCAGGTTGATGGAGCAACTGGAAGCTGCCAAAGAGAAATGGGAAGAGGAAACACGCAATCATCGCGAAAAGGTTTCCGAAGCCGATGTGGCAGAAGTTGTTGCCATGATGACCGGCGTACCGGTGCAGAGAATCGCTCAGAAGGAAAGCGAGCGTTTGGTCAACATGGACGATGAGTTAAAAGGTACCATTGTCGGACAGGATGAGGCCATCGCCAAGGTTGTGAAGGCCATCCAACGCAATCGCGCCGGATTGAAAGATCCCAACAAGCCTATTGGAAGTTTTATCTTCCTTGGTCCCACCGGGGTTGGAAAAACTCAATTGGCCAAAGAACTTACGAGGTTCTTATTCAACAAGGAAGAAAACCTCATTCGCATTGACATGAGCGAATACATGGAGAAGTTTGCCGTGAGCAGGTTGATTGGAGCGCCTCCCGGTTACGTAGGGTACGAAGAAGGTGGGCAACTGACCGAAAAGGTTCGAAGGAAGCCCTACTCTGTGGTGTTGCTCGATGAGATAGAAAAGGCTCACCCGGATGTATTTAATATCCTTCTCCAAATCCTGGATGATGGACAGGCCACGGACAGCCTTGGCCGCAAGATCGACTTTCGAAATACCATTGTGATCATGACGTCAAACATCGGGTCAAGACAACTGCAGGACTTTGGGCAAGGAGTTGGATTTTCTACCCAGGCTAAGAAGGACGGTGCCGACGACCACGCCAAGGGAATCATTGAGAGCGCGCTAAAAAAGGCATTTGCCCCCGAATTCCTCAACCGGATTGATGACGTGGTACTGTTCAATCAACTGTCGAAGGAACACATCCACGAGATCATCGATATCGAACTCAAGCACTTGTATGGACGTGTGAGCAATATGGGTTATACACTGACGCTTACCAAGGACGCCAAGGACTTCATAGCCGACAAAGGTTATGACGAGCGCTATGGCGCGCGCCCCTTGAAACGGGCGATCCAAAAGCACCTGGAAGATCAGATGGCCGAACAGATCATCAATACTTCTTTGAAGGAGGGTGATGAGATCGTTGCAACTTTCGACAAAAAGGCAGAAGAGATTGTGATCAAGGTAAAGGAAAAGAAAGCTCCCGCCAAGAAGAAACCAAAGTCATCGGGCTCTGCCAAGACCAAAGACAAGTAATTAATTAGCGACTTCTGAAAGGAATTTGATGCGCATGAGCCGTATCTCTTCTTCGCTATAGTCTTCTTCTCCCAGCTCTTCCAAAGCCTCCTGAATGGTATCCGTTTCAGCTTCCATGAAATAATCGAAGACCTCTTCTTGCTTGTCTTCGTCGATCTCATCGTCAATGTAGTATGAGATATTCACCTTAGTGCCCGAATAGACGATATCCTCGAGGCTTCCGATAAGATCAGACATCTCAAGGCCTTTGTTCTGAGCAATTTCCGAAAGCGGAATCTTTCTGTCGATACTCTGAATAATATAGATCTTATTGCCGGACTTGTTGGCCACCGACTTCACCACAAAGTCCTGCGGTCGTTCGATGTTGTTTTCCTCCACGTAGTTTTGAATGAGTTCGATAAAGGGCCCGCCAAACTTCATCGCCTTGCCCGCTCCTACTCCTACAATGTTTTTTAATTCTTCCATGGATACAGGGTAGCGGTTTGCCATCTCCTGCAGGCTTGGCTCCTGGAAGATGGCAAAAGGAGGCACGTTCTTTTTCTTGGCCATGTCCCTGGTCAGGGCCTTGAGCAAGTTGTACAACCCTTCATCTGCCGCTGCGCTCATCCCGCCTTTGCCCTGATTGGTGATAATGCTATCGTCTTTGATTTTCTCATAGTCACGATCCAGGGATATCATAAAGCTATGGGGGTTCTTCATAAACTCCCTGCCCTTGTCGCTGATTTTGAGGGTTCCGTAAGTCTCAATTTCCTTGAAGAGAATCTTGGCAACGATCGTCTGCCTCACGATGGACATCCAGAAATTCCTGTCTTTATCTTTTCCTTTACCAAAGCTCTCTAATGCATTGTGTCTAAATGACTTAATCTCACTCGTAGTCTTCCCCTCCAAAACATCCAGAATATACTTGGCTTTGAAATTTTCCTTGAGCTCGTCAATACTTTTGAGCAGCATCACGATATAATCTTTACCCTCTACTTGTGGTTTGGGATTGATGGCATTGTCGTCCATATTGGCGCCATCGCCCTTCTTTTCGTCAAATTCCTCTCCGAAATAATGCAGTAGAAATTTACGCCTGGACATATTGGTCTCGGCATAAGCCACGACTTCTTCAAGCAACTGCCTGCCTATCTCTTGCTCTGCCACAGGCTTGCCTTGCATAAACTTCTCGAGCTTCTCAATGTCCTTGTAATCATAGAAAGCCAGGCAGTGACCTTCACCCCCATCCCTTCCGGCTCGGCCGGTCTCCTGATAATATCCCTCCAGGGATTTTGGGATGTCGTTGTGGATCACAAACCGAACATCGGGCTTGTCGATCCCCATGCCAAAAGCAATCGTGGCCACGATCACCTCAATGTCCTCCATGAGAAACATATCCTGGTTTCTGCTCCTTGTCGCGGCGTCAAACCCCGCATGATAAGGCAGCGCCCTTATGCCGTTCACAACCAGTGTTTCGGCGAGTTCCTCCACCTTCTTTCGGGACAGGCAATAGATGATTCCCGACTTACCGGGACGTTCTTTGATGAACTTAATGATCTGCTTATTGGGTTCGATCTTAGGGCGAACCTCGTAGAACAAGTTTGGCCTGTTGAATGACGCTTTGTAGACCTTGGCATCCAGCATACCCAGGTTCTTCTGAATGTCTGACTGAACCTTTGGCGTTGCCGTCGCCGTGAGAGCCATAACAGGTATGGCTTCATCGATGCCTTTGATCATTTGTTTGATGCGACGATACTCAGGTCTGAAGTCATGGCCCCATTCAGATATACAATGAGCCTCGTCCACCGCAACAAAACTCACCTTAATCCCCCGAAAGAAGTCGATGTTCTCTTGCTTTGTGAGGCTTTCAGGAGCTACGTAAAGGAGCTTTGTTCTCAGGTTGATGATATCGTCCTTTACACGGTTAGCCTCGGTCTTGGTAAGTGACGAATTGAGAAAGTGAGCGATCGATTCTTCTTCACTAAATCCACGCAGGGCATCCACCTGATTTTTCATCAACGCGATGAGCGGAGAAATAATGATGGCTGTTCCCTCCGATATGAGTGCGGGAAGTTGATAGCAGAGGCTTTTTCCCCCGCCTGTTGGCATGATAACAAAGGTGTCGTGCCCATCCAAAACACTTTGGATGATTTGCTCCTGTTCACCTTTGAAGGAATTAAAACCAAAAAAGCGCTTGAGCGCTTCGTTAACCGACAAACTATCCGTTGTCATGAACGCAATTCCCTATTTTTGTCCGAACTAAAGATAGAATAATTCCTTTCGCTTTAAAAGGCTTTTAGCCAAAAATTAACCGATCATTAAGTGAACGAAATCCTTTCTTCAGCAAGGCAAACCTTAGAGATTGAAAGTAATGCAATAAAGGGTTTGATCGACCGCCTCGACGACGAATTCGAGGGTGCAGTAAAGCGGATTCACGAAAGTAATGGACGGGTTGTGATTTCCGGAATTGGAAAGAGTGCCAATATAGCGAATAAGATTGTCGCCACCCTAAACTCCACCGGAACACCAGCCATCTTTATGCATGCCGCGGATGCTATACATGGTGATCTTGGCAATGTTCAGTCCGACGACGTGGTCATTTGCATTTCCAATAGCGGAAACACGGATGAAATCAAGGTGCTTGTTCCCCTCGTAAAAAGCATGGGCAATACCCTTGTTGCGCTAACCGGTAATCCTGATTCATATCTGGGAAAGGAGGCAGACTTCACTCTCAACTCGCATGTAGAGAAGGAAGCCTGCCCGAATAACCTCGCCCCTACTTCGAGTACCACCGCCCAATTGGCCCTGGGAGACGCCTTGGCGGTTTGTTTGCTTGAAATGAAAAATTTCTCCGAGGAAGATTTCGCCAAGTATCATCCTGGTGGAGCGCTGGGAAAGATGCTGGCGACTGTGGGCGATCTGATGCACGACGAGGACAAACCGGAGGTGGCCAAGGATACGCCACTGTCAGAGGTGATCATTGAGATATCATCCAAACGCTTGGGCGCTTGTGCGGTGATTGACAACGGAAGTGTTGTCGGTATCATCACCGACGGTGACTTGAGAAGAATGCTGGAGAAAGGTATGAGCCTGGAAGGTATTGTTGCGGAAGACATCATGTCGAGAGATCCCAAAACGATTACTCCGGAGGTACTTGCAAAACGAGCATTGGCATTCATGGAATCCAATAGCATCACCCAACTGCTGGTGGCCAACGATGGAAAATACCTTGGGGTGGTACACATGCATGATATCCTTAAACAAGGAATCGACTGAGGTGTTAATAGTTTAAGTTTGTATTCAAATCAGAAGCATGTCTAGAAGAAAACTATATGTAATCATTGGACTTATTGTTTTGGCCGCCTTTACCAGACTGATCCCTCATCCGTACAATTTCACGGCTGTTGGGGCCATGGCGCTGTTTGGCGGAGCTATGATCAAACCAAGGGCATTGGCTTTCTTGCTTCCTCTTTTGGCCATGCTGATCTCGGATATTTTTCTGCCACCGCATTCAAACATGTTTGCCGTATATATCAGCTTTATGATCATCACCTTGCTCGGAATTTGGGTTGGTAGGAACAGAAGTGTTGGTCGTGTAATTGCCGGAAGTTTAACCGGCTCCTTTTTGTTTTTCCTTATAACCAATTTTGCGGTGTGGATGGGAAGCGCCACCTACCCTCAAGATCTTTCAGGACTGATCGCATGCTATACCATGGCATTGCCATTTTATGAGAGTTCAATCTTTGGCAATCTGGTCCTAAACAGTATTGTGGGTGACTTATTCTACAATACCATCCTATTTGGATCCCTGTACGCCATAGAAGTCAAATACCCCACTTTGCTAAAAGCAAACAACTAGCAAGCGATTTACATTTCTTTTTTGCTCGCCCATTATATTTGAAGGGCAATGCCTGAATTTAGTAGACAGGACTTTCACCTGGGAGGCGTCGGTGCCTTGGGAAGAGCGTCTTTTAAACCGCCTTTCAAGGCTGGAGAAGCCATGATAAACGAAGCCAGGTTTGTCCACGTAGTACACGGCAACTCACGGCTTACCGTACCCAATGCCAGCGTCAACCTTGGCGATTCGGATAGCTTTATCATGAAGAGCGAAAATTTCGTAAACCAATGGTTTCCAAATGAGGATGGATCGCGAAGTGAGGTAATCATTATCATACTCAATCCTGAGATCCTCAGGTTGGCCTATGGTCCTGATCTTCCGGAAGTATTCAGGCGCGACAACATTGTTAATCCAACACCAATTCAGGTTTTAGCGCACAACGAAATGATGGAGCACTTCATCGGTGGCTTGAGAATGTACTTCGACAAGCCGGAATTGGTGAATGATGAGGTCCTCAAACTGAAGATCCGGGAATTGATTGAGCTACTCACGCACTCTGATAAGGCCAATGAGATTACGGCTATACTCTCGACCATGTTCCGCAACAATGAATATCAATTCAAGGAAATCATCGAAGCCAACCTCTTCGAAGAGCTCTCGAGCGGTGACCTGGCTCTTCTCGCAGGCATGAGCCTATCGACCTTCAAGCGTCGGTTTGGAGAAACATACGGCACAAGTCCATCACGCTATATCCAGCAAAAACGTATCGACCGGGCTAAGTTCCTTCTGGAGACTACCACCTTTCGCGTGTCCGAGATCGCCTACGATTGTGGATTCAAAGATCTCACCCATTTCTCCAGAACATTCCACAACCTCGTCGGTTCCACACCTACATCTTTCCGAGAATCCGTAGCCTTACCTTAAGGTGAACTTATCATCCTAGGCATTGAGCCAATCGAGCAATTACTTCTGCCTACTGCTCGGTTCCTTTGTCCTATCAATTTAAAATCAACTGTCATGGACGTAAGAAAATCAATAACAATCAACAAACCTATAAACGAAGTATGGAACTTACTAGCAGAGAATTTTGACAAGGCTCAGGATTGGATGTCTGCAATTCCGAGATCCGACAGAAAGCACAGCGGAAACGCCGCTGACAACGCTCCGATGATTGGACGCATTTGTGAATTGTCAACCAGGCCCAACGGTCCGATTGCAGATGAAACCATTACACTATTCGACAGAGAAAAGTATAGGCTGGGCATCAACGTAATTCCCAGAAACGGAAAGATACCAGTGGAGCAGAACAATGCAATCTATCAGCTGAAGGCGTTGGGCGACAATGAAACAAGCGTTGAAATGACGTCTGACATTCAGCTCAAAACCGCTGGAAAAGTACTCTACCCGGTACTCAAGGCCGGAGTTGGTAAAAGTTTTGCCGAACAACTTGAAGAGCTGAAATACTATCTGGAAAATGGCAAACCTCATCCCAGGAAGAAGCACTAATGGAACCATCCATCTCCTCATGATCGAAAGGCCGCCTGCAATGGTGGCCTTTTTGATTCTGCGGTGATCCATCAGCTTTTGTAATTTCAGGCGCGATGAGTTTTAGTTCGAGGAAGGAAAAAGGTTTTTGGATATCAGCAGTGATCGTGGTACTGCTCATTTTCAGCACCATGTTCTACGCCCCGATCTTGCGCAACTGGGTAAGCGAATACCATATGCTTCAAGGCTTATTTGTGGTGGCATTCTTCATGGTGGTGATCATGCTTGTCCTTTATGCCATCTGGTCCAAGCCCAGCATTAGGCAACTGGCAGTCGGCATTGGCATTGCTGCGGTGGCTCTACTATTCCTGATGCGTCTTCACCTACCTGAAGAGCGAACCCACCTTATGGAATACAGTGTATTGGCACTGTTGATTCATTCGGCTTTCAACGAACGCAAGAACAACGGTAAACTTGGAGCCTCTCCCCTCCTGCTTGCATTCTTACTTGCTTTTTTAATTGGCCTCATGGACGAGGTTGTCCAGTCTATGTTTCCCGATCGAAATTTTCAACTGGAAGACATCGCCTTCAATTTCATAGCCGTATCATTTGCCACTGGATCCGTCCTGATCATGAACCTGGTCAAGCGTATTCCTATCCGACCGAAGACTCGCTGATCGACGACGAAATAATAATCTGGTCAGATCACGGCGATATTTTATACCCAATTGCGTAGATTTAGGTCAATGAAGATATTTTCGTCGCTCCTCGTTTTTGGAGTTTTCGGCTTTGGATCCTTTGCCCAATCTACCTCTGGCGTGGTCAATCATTATGAGGCCGTGAATTCTATTGATTATTTCAACAGGGCCGTCAATGTCTCAAGCACATCCAACTTTTCCGTTGGGGATTATGTAATCCTCATTCAGATGCAAGGAGCAACCATCGATGAATCCCAGTCCCTATCCTTCGGCACGATCACCGGTTTGGGCGGTGCCGGTCTTTGGGAGATACACCAAGTCTGTGGTAAGTCTGGCATTGCGCTTTCTTTTGAACACAAAATATCGGATGCGTTCGATTCCGATGGAGCCATCCAACTTGTAAGTTTTGCCGCATATGCTGGTCTAACCCTGACCGGAAACATTGAATCTGACCCCTGGAATGGATCTACAGGAGGAGTACTTGCCTTGAAAGTAGATGGTACTCTGGACTTGGATTCATTTGACATCGACGTGAGCGGAATGGGATTTCGTGGAGGTGGAGCGCTTGAATCGGGTGCGGGATGCACATTCCTTTCAAATCCCGATTATTATGAATCCAAGACCTCGGCCAATGAGCGAGCCCACAAAGGGGAAGGTATTTCCGCCTTTATCCTCAATAAGGAAACCAACCGCGGACCCCAAGCGAATGGCGGTGGAGGTGGAAACAATCACAATGCAGGTGGCTCTGGCGGAGCAAACTACGGATCAGGTGGAGCCGGCGGGCAGCGCGTGAAGAGCACATCTCTCACTTGTGGATCTGTAGTAGGTCTAACCACGCCTGGCCTCTCCTCTTATATCTCAAGCGACAACAGAATCTTCCTCGGTGGAGGTGGCGGGGCTGGCCATGGAAATAATCCAGGAATTACCGGTGAATCGGGCTTGAACGGTGGGGGCATCGTCATCATCAGGGCGGATACCATCCTTGGGCGAGGTCGTTCAATTATGGCCAATGGAATTGGAGCTACATTAAAGTCTGAAAATGAAGGCGGCGGCGGTGGTGGTGCCGGAGGAGTCATAGTCCTTTCTGCTGACACAATTATCTCTCCTGTCGACCTGCAAGTCAATGGAGGTGTGGGGACATCTGTAGACAACTTCGGAACCAGCAATTGCTCCGGCCCTGGTGGTGGCGGTGGCGGTGGATTGATTGGAATATCGAAATCGTCGTCAACGATTAGCTCAAACCTGACCTCACAAACCAATGGAGGTAATTCCGGAACTATTGCTTCCTCCGGACAAAGTGGATGTGATATCGGTGATAAGAATGGGGCTGGAAATGGCGCGAGCGGATCACTGATTGGCTCTTTTGCACTCCAATATGCGCTCAACGATACTTTGGTTGTGGTCGATACAGGGTGTGGATCTTATTCTACCCCTACCGGAATGACTTATGATGAAAGCGGATTGTACCCGGAAACATTTTCGAATGTTTATGGCTGCCAATTGTTGAACATCTACGATCTCCACATTGTCAATATCAACAACACAATCATTAGCAGCACCGGAACTTGGAGCACTTCAGAAGACAGTGCGGACATGTATTTCTGGTTTGATTGTGAAGCCGATACACTATTCCCCGATACTGGCAATCAGTTCAATTCGATTCACACTGGAAACGTGTCTGCGATCGTGATCAAGGATGGGTGCGTAGACACGTCTGATTGTGTCTTTGTAGAGCCTAGCGGTTTGATCACCCGCTCACAAGGCAATGCCTTCTCTGTTTGGCCCAATCCATCTAACGGATTATTCAAAATTTCTTCTCCAGTCACGAGATCATTCAATTTCAGTATCTACAACGTACTGGGCTCTTTGATTATATCAGACAAGGGTATCGACTACTATGAACTCCAATTTGAAAGCTCGGGAATCTTTATCGTTGAGGTCGGCGACGGCATTCACTCGGAATACTACAAGATTGTAGTCAAGTAGCTTTGTACCACCCAATGCCAAAGAGTTTTCACGAAGAAGTTTGTTTCTGCGGTTGTTCATTAGATGAATTCTAGCCCAAATTGACGATCTGATCATTATCAGCTCGTGTTTTGAAACTTTCTCTTCTCCATTGTATACATTAGAAGTCCAGAATCTTAGGTAGCAATGCGCATGAGTAAACTCGCTTTGGCATTTATAGGAATTTGCTCGGTTTTGAGTCAATATTGTATGGGGCAAGAACGATTTTCAGGCTATAAGTTGAGCATTACAACCACCGAAATCAAATCTTACCTGCTCGCAACAAACCCTAAAAATAAATGGAGGGGAGACGAAAAAATTAAATCCAAAATCGGGGATAACGCATTCTCGAGTTTGGTTAAAATCGCTCAGAACGATTCAAATGCAATATATCAGGCTGAGTTTTCTTTAAACCATTTTTCTAACAGTGTCGAATTGAATCTTAAAAGGAAGGATTCCGTGCTATTCACACAATCCACGTTGATAGAGGGAAAGGGTTCGGCACATTTTACGGCCAAGTGTGCGAGCCTTTTCAATACAAGTAATAAAACAAAATTTAGGGAAGCCTTATTCAAAGATATTGCAGCCAGGCTCGAAGACGACTATAAAGCCTCTCTAGATAACTTGGGTAATATCACAACTCCCGAAGGGCTTTGGCTGCGTTCGGATGGTAGAGCGTCAATGATATTTGGGATTGGGGACCAAAAAGCCAAGGTTCGAAGTTATCGATGGATAGATTATCACGATGATAAGCTAAAGGAATTGGGAAGCTTCAGTCAGATAAAGAAGGGCTACTTGCAGTTCAGAAATCCAGATAGCACTAGTACACATGTGATTCGAATGGCGGACCCGGATGTTATAAACGTGCCCATAACCGTTGGATTACAGACTTCTACTTTTTCGCATTTAAGAATATGGCCGGAAGATGGAAATTGGACTTCCGAAGGTGCTGGCGGTCTCAAGAAATCCGGAACTGGATTCCTCATTTCCACTACCGGCGTCATGGCGACAAATTATCATGTCGTCGAGAAGGGTGACAGCATCAGTATTTCGTTGAATGGGTCCACTTATGAAGGAGCTGTGATCAAGAAGGACCAATCAAATGATCTTGCATTAATCCAATTGCTGGGATTTGAAAGCATTGAATCTTTGCCTTACAAACTAAGTAGTCAGTACCGACAGGGCGAGGAGGTATTCACACTTGGTTTCCCAAAAACTAAGGTTATGGGTGTTGAGGTAAAATACACAACAGGTGAAATTAGCTCTCTCTCAGGGTTGGAGGACAATAATGCGGTGATGCAGATTTCCGTTCCAATTCAACCGGGGAACAGCGGGGGTCCTCTTTTCAATGGGCGGAGTGAGGTAGTAGGTGTAACGGCTTCTACCCTCTCGTCGTTATATTCATTGGTAACGGATGGCACGATCCCACAGAATGTGAATTACGCAGTGAAGTCTGACTATTTGATGTTGCTTGGAAAGAACATTAACAGGGGGGATTTCAAACCGTCACATCAGATGTCGAAGCCCGATCAAATTGACGAATTGAAAAAGAATATTGGCCTAATTCTCGTGTACTAAAGAGTTTTAGTCCAGTTTGACGGCCCCATCACTTTCCCTGAGCACGGTTTCCTTGTCCCAGATGAATTTGGAGATGGATGATCCATTCTTGAAGAAGAATTCGCCTCCATAGTTGTAACGCACACGCTCATAGAGGGTGCCTCTATTGCCAATCACAACAATACGTTTGAAGATTACCCGGTTTTTGAGTTCCAGAAACTCTTCGGTGACCCCCGCCGGATAGACTTTGGCCAGTTCCTGGATGAACTCCTCACTCTTCTTGTCCATGGCCTCAAGTTCGGCCCGGTGTTCTTCAATGACCTTTTGGCGAGCCTCCTTGATGCGCTTTTGTTCGGCTTCGACCTCTGCTCTTCGAGTTTCCTCCTCTTGCCTTCGTTTTTCTTCCAGGGCTTTGCGCTCGGCCTCTTTCTTAGCCCGTTCTTCTTCGGCCTTCCGAGCCGCTTCTTCTTTCTGACGTGTCTCCTCTTCCTTCCTGGCTTTTTCTTCTGCCTCGGCCTCTGCCCTTTCTGCATCCATCTTAGCCTTGGCTTCGGCCATGGCCAATTCGTTTTGCTCGTCCAGCAATTTCTGTATGCGCTCCACCTCTTGCGGAGGAATTTCAGATTCGGGCTTCAGTGCGGCCGCCGATCTCAAACTAACCAAGGCGTCTTCCAGTTTCCCATCTTGTTCTCGTTCTTTCGCTTGAGCGAGGAAATTCTGGTAACGCTCCTCCTCTTCAATTTTCTGCGTTACATCCTCAATTTGCCATCCTACGTATTCGTCCTCTTCCTTTAGGGCTTTGGCTTCTTCATACTTGGCCAGTGATTCCTTCCAGGTTTCTTCCCTGTACAGCTTGTCCGCCTCCTTCACCAACTTTTTGAAGTCAGCAAGCCGTTGCGCTTCAACCTTTTTAAACTCTTTCTCCGCGGTCTTCACTTCCTTGTTGAGGGCTTCCATCTCCGGTCCGATCTTACGGAAATAGTTGTAGTCAAACCCAAAGTTCATCTCTTCAGGTTCGTATATAGCCTTGGCGACAAGCTGATCGAGAACATCTACATTAACCCCGGGTAAATTCTTAAAGAGGGTTACCTGCCAGCCGCCCCATTCATGCCCAAATCGCTGCTCATTTGGAGGAACGTTGCGCGTATCGATTTCAATACGCTTTGGGGCGTAGCGAAATCGAGCAAATTCGATGGTATAAACCTTGTCGTAGTCAAGTGAGAAGTCAAAACGCCCCTTGTTGTTGGTTTCGGTAGACCAAAGGTTTTCCCCTCCCCGTTGGATTGTGACTTTAGTGCGATCCAATCCCTTTCCACTCTCTTTCACAAAGCCATAAATGGATACTTTTTTGGCTTGGGAGTAGCCGATTGCGCACAGCAATAGAGCCGATATTATCAGAAATGAATTCCTCAATCCTCTTGTTCTGTTTCCTTTTGCCAGATAAACTCGGTGGTTGGCTCGCCATTCTTAAAATAGAACTCCCCACCCCAATTGTGCTTTATACGCTTATACTCGACCCCAATGTTGCCATCAACGATGATTCTTCGGGTGATCTGCTTGCTTCCTTCGTCGATCTGCTCTTCTGTGAGTCCTTGCGGGTATTTTGAAGCCAGTTCCGACATAAATGCACTGGTCTTGCCCACTTTGACGTTCTTCAATGTGTAAGTCTTGGGGTCCTTCTTTTTCACATGCCTGGCCGCAAGTTTTCCTTTGAGTTTGTCGATCTTATCGATCTGCTCCTGAGGGTATGCCTCACCTGGAATCAGTTTGAGTGCATTTTCGTAAGCCTCCTTTGCCCTGGCGTAATTTTCAACTTCGTAAGCATTGTCTCCCTGGAGGATCAACACATTGTATTTCTGTTTATTTGAAAGTGCTTCTTTCTCGAGTTGCACAATCTTTTTGAGTTGGAGGCTCGGGTATTCAGCTGCTGGTTTCAGAGCCAGGGCTTCCTTGTAGTATTCCTTAGCAGCTACATAATCGCCATTTTCAAATTCAATATCCGCATCCCTAATCCAACGGTCATAATCATCGAGGATTTCGCTCTGTTTGGCCTCATGCTCTACCAGTATCTGTTTGTTGGACTCCTCTTTGGCTACGATCTGCTTCTTCCGCTTTTTGGTGAACTTCTTTTCTACTATAAACATCCTCATAGCGGGGTCATAGACGTATTTCGCGACCGGCTTCTCGTACTCGGTCAAATCCATGCCCGGTGCTTTCTTGTACAGCTTCATATGGAATCGACCGAGGTCATAACCCAGGTTTTTATCCTCTGCAGGCATATCTCGCGTATCAACCTGTAGTTTTTTGGACACATAGTCTGGCTTTGAGAATAACAGCATATAGTCCGATCCAAATTCCAGCGTGTGTCTGAAAGCGCCGGTAGAATCACTCCGTGTACTTGCCACCAAAATGCTGTCTCTCAACAACTCGATTTTGGCATTGATCAATGGTTGGTCACCCTCCAGCACAAATGCATTGACGAGAAGATTTTCTTCAATGCCAGAACTGTCCGCCATAAACAAGTCCTTTAGCTTGTTGCGCTTTTTGAGTGGTTCTTGTGCGTTCGCTCCAATAGCGATCAAAAGGACCAACAGAAATAGAGGTGATTTTTTCATGGTGATGTTATATAAAACTGGCGTCCAACAAAAATATTGGCTTCCTTACTTTTGGAGGCGAGCCCGATTAAGAGTTTTCCACAATAAATATTCCAAGCAATGGCTGAAATTCTAGTAGTAGGAGGAGGAATGGTAGGATCGGCCATTTGCTTTGATTTATGTGATCGGCATAAGGTGACACTTTGGGATGTAAACCCACCGTCACTTGCTTATCAGAACCTCACTGTTGAGACCTTCGATATCCTGAATGACGCGCTTCCAGCAGATCATTACTTTGACCTTGCGGTACTGGCTATTCCAGGACATCTGGGTTATCAAGGATTGAAACGCCTGATGGACCTGAAGTTACCCATTGTCGATATATCCTTCTTCCCGGAATCGATCAACGGACTCGATACCAAGGCAAAACAACATGACATCCCGGTCATCATGGATGCCGGTATCGCTCCGGGATTTGACAATCTTGCCCTGGGTTATTGGGCTGCAAAATCAAGCGTTGATTCATTTGCCTGTTACGTGGGTGGGCTGCCCAGGAATCCCGAACCACCATACTGGTATAAGGCACCGTTCTCCCCTATTGATGTCATCGAAGAATATACCAGACCCGCAAGATTCCGGAGAAATGGAAAACCAGTTGTCATGGAACCCTTAACCGAAAATGAAGTCCTGGATCTTGGAGGATCCGTGGGTGAGTTGGAGGCATTTAATACCGACGGTTTGCGTAGCTTGTTGGCTTCCTATCCCTACATTCCCAACATGGTCGAAAAGACCTTGCGCTATAAAGGACATGCCAAGGCTATCCTTTCCTTGAAAAATGAAGGCGCATTTGATTCAGATCAGCTGGAGAAGACTTCGCAGCACTTACTCGAGCAATGGAAATTGGGAGGCGAAGAGCCAGAATTCACCGTCATGCGAATCGATATTGAGGAAGGAGGAAGAAAACACTCCTACAGAGTATTTGACGAGCGAGACAAAAGGACGGGAATTGCTTCCATGAGCCGATGCACCGGTTATACCTGCACTGCACTTGTCGAATGGTTGCTCGACGGCGTAGAGCTGAGTTCGGGAGTTCACCCTCCTGAGTACGTAGGTCCGGAAGCATTTGAGTATGTAATGGAATTCCTGACAGCAAGAGGAATTCAAATAGATTATACAAGCATTGATTGAATTCCAACATCGTAGCACATTATGGTGGTTGCTCGGCATCCTGGGGCTAAGCTCCCTGGTTTATGCCCAGAGTATGTCCTACGGTTTCCTCACAAACTACGATGATGGATTGCTCATCTCGGCCAATCCCGTTGTCAATAGCAGTGGATCTGACATGCTCAAATGGGCATTTGGTGAATTCGTCTATGGGCTTTACCATCCGGTCACCAGCTTATCATTTGCACTGGACAATTTTCTTTTTGGTGGGAGCTCAAAAGGATTTCACCTGGTCAACACGCTTCTGCACTTATGGGTAACAGTTTTGGTTTTTCTGTTCTCTCGCAGAATACTCAACAGCGAATATGCCGGTCTGGTCGCCGCATTACTTTTTGCGATCCATCCAATGCATGTGGAATCTGTGGTCTGGCTATCCGAGCGAAAGGACCTGCTTTACACGGGATTCTTCCTTAGCGGGCTTTCGATTTACCTCAAAGAACGCAGAGTTTTATCCTGGAAGGTCATTTTGCTCTTCCTTTTGTCTGTTCTTTCAAAACCGGCTGCAGTAGTGTTTCCAGCTGTTCTGGTACTGCTGGATATATATGAAACAAGAAGGTGGTCATGGAAGCGTGTGATCACTAAATGGCCGTACTTTCTCATCGCACTGGTCTTTGGGTATGTGAATATACAGGCCCAGGACTCGGCTGGATTTATTCGCGATCTGTCGGATCAATACTCGGTGATGGATCGTTTCTTTATGGCATCCTTCTCCCTGGTCTATTATCTATTCGAATTCATTATTCCAGTCGGTCTTTCTCCGAAGCACTTCTACCCTTCCGACCCCGAATTCTCGCTGACATTCCCTTATTGGATCTCTCCAATTGTAATGATCCTGCTCGCCTATGTAGCTTTTCGGTTTCGAAAGCGGGTTCCCTTGTTTTGGTTTTCACTAATTTTCTATTTGATCACCATCGCATTGGTGATCAAATTGGTTCCAACCGGCAATGATTTGGTCAATGAGCGATATAGCTATCTTCCCTATGTCGGATTAGGGCTTATAACGGCACATGCTTTCATCAGCTTGATGGCTTATGCCAGACTTCGTGTTGTATCCATCGCAGCGCTCATTCTGTCAGGTTTAGCCTTCGCCTTTATTTCTTTCAGGTATATTCCGGTATATCAGAATGAAGTGTCGCTGTGGTCCCACGTTATACAACAAAATCCACAAAGTAGTGTGGCCTTTATGGAGCGTGGGCGTGCACATATTTCACAATCCGATTTCAACAAAGCCATCATTGATTTGAATGCAGCCCTTTTTCTTGACGAGCGGAATGCATTGGCGTACAACAATCGAGGGCTCGCCCTGGCATCATTGGGGAATTCCGAAGCGGCCATCAAGGATTATGACCAAGCGATCGAGTTGGATAGAGATTACGCAATTGCTTACAGTAACCGCGGAATAGAATTGTTTAAGTCGGGCCAAGTTCAATTGGCCATTTCAGATTTCGAACAATCCATAGAGCTGGACCCCGGCAATGCCAGCAACTATAACAATTACGGTATAGCACTGGCTCAAATGAAGCGAATGAATGAAGCAAAAGGGATGTTTGAGCGAGCACTTGAGCTTCAACCCAAACACCCCAATGCTTTAAAAAATCTGGAGCGGATTACTCGACAATAAGCTTTTCGCTAACTCCTTCCGAGGATAGGAAGTAAACGCCCGGCGTCAAATCCAATTGAATTGAACCACTGCCTAGTCCGGTTGCGACGGCCTTACCATCCAATGAATGGATTGTATAATTTCCAATGTCTCCATTGACGTGCAGAACGCCTTTGGAAGGATTGGGATAAACACTCCATCGTTTTGAAAGCCCTTCGGCAATGCTGGTTACGTCTCTCACATCAAAGGCGATGTTTCCAGCCGAAACGCCCACTGCTATAGAGTCGATCACCTGATTGTTCTCAAAAACCAGCAAGGCACCGGACGAAGCAAAGTCCGTAGTAGTTCCATAGAAATTCCCCGAAACCGGGTCGGTCGCCACACCATAGAAGTTGTAGCCCAACTCGAGGCTATCGCTCACAGTTCGGTTTACCGGATCAAACTTGTAAAGCTTATTCTCTCCGAATTCCTGGTAAACGACTGTTTGCTCGTAGAGAAGTGAAGTATTGCATCCTGCGCTCACATTACCCAAATTGTTCGTTACCACGTTGGCCTGTGCAATGTTGTAAGAAGAAACAGAACTACCTGTATAGTCCTTGTTGTTGAGCGTGTGGATGATATCATTTTCGTCGATCATCAAGTTGTCCGGATTGATGCCGTCCGCACCAAGATCTACTTCATGATAGTTGGCAGCTGCATCATAAATACCAAGAAATCCCACCTCGTTGCCAAAATCAAATCCATTGTTCACGGCAACGTAGACTTTGTCGTCCTTCACCAACACTCCTTCGGTCGCGTATTTCGGTCCGGTGATCGTATCGAGTTTTGATGAAAAGCTCAAGTCAGACTCTTCGATAATCCACAAATAGGAGTCAAACGGCTTGAGATACTCACCCCGGGTGACATAGATCTTGTCGTCATTTAGGGCGATCTTGCGTATCCCTTCCACCGTGATCCGAGCATCTTCGCTATAGTCCTCCAGACTGAGCCTGATCAAGGCATTGTCGGCCGCGACATAGATGTGGTCTCCCTCGATTTTAAGGTCCGACCCAAAACGAACTCCATCGAATGTTTTTACCTCGCGATAGGATTTCGTTAGCGGATCATATTCGCCCAGGGAAACCGGAATGGCCTGTACCTGGTTTATATAGTCATATCGACCCTCATTGAGGATCAACACTTTTTTGACCACTTCTTGCGTTTGTGCAAAATGGCTGAGTAGCGTGGCTACTGAAATAAGAAATAAAGATTGAATTTTCATTACTCAAGTTTTTAATGAATAAAAAACTTCGAGTGAAAGTCAGAACGATTGTTCGTACGTCCTAGCTTTTATCCCGAAAGCATTACGTCGTCAATCTGGCAGGTCTTCTGACTGACTCTCCCCCATTCCCTTCCCTCCTTTCGGAAGTGGCTTGAATGGCTTCACTGAGCATCACAGCTGCGGGTACAGTTGCCGACTTTCACGGCATTCCCTTTTCATCCATTTGGAACCTGAATGACAGCCCAAATGTAGGTATAATGAGCGCGCCATCGGTTATGAACAGGTCGGTGGGAAAAGATTATTTCAATCGTCTCTGATTACACCCATTTGTCCCATTCCTTTACCCAATCAAAATCTTTGTTCTCCTCTTATGAAAAATCTCGATCACCTGATCTCCTACGATACCAAGTCCACCAGGCTAAAGCAACGATTCCATCAGGAAATATCTGAGGTTGATCTCGAAAACTACCCTATCTCCAGTGAGATGTATGACCTTTTGAGGGGAATATTCAATAGGGAATTTGGTGTAGAGGAAGCCGACTTTTCTTTCGTAGAAACCGAAGATGTTTTGAACTACCTCTATGCGACCCATGATTTTTACTTAGGCAAGAAGCTTCCTGAAATCGAACAGTCGATCTTCGACCTCAATGGGAAGGCGGATGAGCCATTATTGGAAGTGCTGGATGCCTATTTCAGAAAATTCAGAACGGAACTCACGGAGCATATTATGTACGAAGAACGTCATGTGTTTCCACTCGTACTTGGATCGCAATGCGCCCAACAAGTAGACATTAGTGAGTTTCACGCGCACCATGACGATCACAATGAGCGTGGCCTTGAGATGATCATTTCAGTGATTGAGGATCGATTGGCATCCCATGTAGATTCTTTGGGATTGGGTATCCTCGTGAATCGTCTTCGCTTATTCCTCGAGGATCTCGAGATTCACTCCAAGCTCGAAGACCATGTTCTCATTCCCAGGATAACAAGCGGTTAGTCCGATATAAACGCGGTGGTTAAACCTTACTATCTACAATATTCGCAATAGTCACCCAGGACATCGCCGTTGCGGAAGATCTGGAAATTGATGTTGCATGGTCCGAGAAACAGGTTGCACCATTTCTTGTCACCCAATTCTTTTCTCGCTTTCAGCAGAAATTCTACATGTGCCTCGTTTTGATCAAGGACATCCAGGAAGGCATTCACTTTGAGGAACAATACCATTGCCCTTTGGCTATCATGAATGATGGGCTCAAGCATTTCATTCGCCCATTCGAATTTGAAAAAAGAGATATAAAATCTTGCCATGGCGATGCGCATCTCTTCACTCAATTCCTGGCGAAGAAAGTGATCGTGTAGAAACTTAAGGCTCGATTTCGCCCGATTCAACTTGCGCCCACCATACTTCATGAACAGGTCATTCGTGTTCTCAAAATGGAAAAGAACCTTCAAATCCTCTTTGATCGAATCTTCTGGAAGCAGCTTGTGGTTAATCAGTGCGTTGACCTGCCCTTTGTTGAACAACTCGCCCATGTAGTCATGATCCTTGAAATTGACATGGTGAACCAATGCATTGAATTCCAGTTCGTCGTACTTCGGGAGTAACTTTTTCAATTCCTTCAGCTTTTCATAAAAAGCCACGGGCTCGTCATCTATGTAGAGAAAGTCAAACAAGGTCTGCCTGTAATTGAAATCCACCAACCACTTAGCCTTGGGCAAATACATGTGTTGCGTGTAGTCCGAGCTATCGACAAGAGAACGCCAAAAGATGTAGTTCTGAACCCGGAGCATTCTCCTCTTCCGCACCTTGCTAATGCCTTTTTGCTTCTCCAGTTTATACAACCAGGCATTGTACTCATCGAGTGTATACTCCATCTTGGTTTTCCAATCCAAGCGGGGGTATAACACCAGGTTTACGGCTGTATAACGATGATTTTTGAGGATATCCTCCATTTCTGCCGAATGCTCATTCACATAGGCCTTTATGCTATTTGTGTCCTTCAGCCATAGTTCTTCATAGTCGGTCCCCTTGATGTCGGTGAAGAAATCCTTCCAGTTCTCTTCGGCTACCACCGTCCTGGGTATGCTGTCGTGCTGCTCCTTTTCAATTGCTTTCAGGATGCGTTGAGCCCTTTGTTCATACAGTGCCTTATTCCCCTCAAGATCTCCCTCAACACTGGCATAGGCAGTGATGGTGGCCTTCTTGACGATGGTGTTTTGACTGGAAAGCGTATCAAATAATGGCCGTAGAAGTGACTTGTTGAATGAGGTACTGTTTTTATCAAATGGAACTTTGATTCTGAATATCTGCGCTTTGAGTGAAGGCGAAAAGGAAGAGTCGGGAGTTACATCAAATTTATATGGGATGTTGTCGGCAGTATAATCGATCAAGCTTCCGCAGATGGGTTGGAATTCGACGATCTCACAAACGCGTTTCTTCTGAATGAATACGAGCCTGACGTCTTTCTTCACCCCAACCAAGGGTTCGGGAATTTGTCCGATCACAATATTGTGGCATTGATTCCGCTCTCGTTTCCTGCCTCTAATACGTTCTTGTATTTCCTGAACCTGCTTGAGTATCTGCTTTTTGAAGACCGGTTTAGTGATGAACCCCTCAAACTGGGCTCTGTTGGACCGAGTCTTCTTTTCAATCAGACCTGTGGCACACGAGTAAATTTCTTCGAAGGCAATGACCTCGAAGCACAACCCATCTTTTCCTTTTCTAAACAGGCTTTTGAATCGATTCAGATCGTAGACGCATAGTGAAAGGGTTTTTCCGGATATACGGGGAGAAATATTGTCGCTGTCAAGTCCTCTTGGAAACTGCTTGGGGCAGTGATTCTGTGCTTCGGGCTTCAGACCCCAGACTAAGGACTTTTTTTTTTCGAAGCGCTTGCTGCCGTTCCGCCCTTCTTCTTTTCTCCCGGAAGATTGGCAAATACCTGGGTGAAGTACATCATTTCATCCTCCCAGTCAACGGCAACGGACACGCCGGCGTAATTGTATGTGGCGTCGATGATGTTGGCATAATGCGGCTTGGAATGCTTCCAGCTCTGCGCTGCGATCCAGGCAACTTCACCATAGGTAAAAACATTCACTGCCCTATTTTTACCAAAACCCGTTTCTACTTGTGAATTGAAGAATGTGTAAAATACATTTTCGCCAACTGCCTCTGCATTACTCATTCCGGCATGCTCTACCCTATGCCGGGGTTCTTTGAGTTTGCCTTTTTGGTCGTGTGTTAGCTTCTTGTTATTCCTTTGATAGTCCGATTGATTGGCAGCGGCTTGCTGGAGTTGCTCATGAAAAATGAAGGAGCCCAGGTCCTTTGAATTCCGAATTTCATTGACTTGATCGAATATGAGGGACTCAAGATAGGCCTTGTCAAAACTGTCCTTTTCGACTTTGCTGTCTGCCGTCAGTTGGGCGAATAGGAAACCCGGGGCCAATAGAAAAGCAAAAAATTGCAGGGTCCTCATCAACATACAATTATACAGAATGGAGCATTATGTTTGAGATCGAAAAAGTGTTCGATTGAAAACGCGTATAGGCCCACTTTTCGTACTTGGAGGTGCTCTTTCATTCCTGCTATTCAACCATTTCTTTGGGTTCCTGGGCCATTTCGGTTATGATGATATCCACTATGCGCGGTTGAGCAATGGCTGGTTGAACGGACAATTCCTGGCTGCAGATCATTTTTCCTACAGGTTTCCATTGCTGGCACTTACCACCCTGTCGTATTGGCTATTTGGAATCAATGATTTTGCTTCTGCTCTGCCGAGCCTTTTGGTCACAAGTGGCATTCTCTTTCTTGTCTATCGTGAGACCAAGGTGATGGGTATGCGAATAGTCATCGCAGCATTGGCCCTCACACTATTGATTCCACCTTTCCTTTTATACACCGACAAGATCATGCCCGACATCTATCTGGCATTCTTTGCGCTTTGGGCATTCATGATATATGTTAGAGCAAGGCATTCCCCAATTCCCCTGAAGTGGAGGACTTCCGTTTACTTTGCATTGGCACTGTTTTTTGCCTTTATAACCAAAGGGACGGTGGTGTTGCTTGTTCCTGTTCTCGCGGTGCTTTTCATTCAGGATATTCGTCTGAAAAGGTTAAGGTCTTTTTGGTATTCCTCCCTCCTGTCCGGGCTCATCTTCCTCGCGATCTATTTTCTTGGCTTACAGCTCTTTATCGGGGATGCACTGGGAAGGTTCTCAGCCATCGCCGCTGGCGCGTATGAGAGTGCTTGTAGTTATCATTTACAACCGTTTGTGTCGACACTCAAGCGGGTGGGTTACGAATTTTTGAACCAGTCGCTAAAAAACGGGCTTTTCCTCAGCGCCTTGATTTTGATTCCCTTTTTGACCAGGGCCAGAATTCGCAGTGTTATTTCCGGAAGAAGTCCGGCCCACCTTTACGCGTGGATCGGATTTCTCATGCTGGTCTCATCCAACTTCATGACTATATCTGTCACTGGGTACAACCCCATGTGCCTTGATCCGAGGCACTACCTTTTCCTGGTGCCCATACTGGCAATTCCTGCATCGTCTGCGGCTATACGACTGATTGAACAGAGGTTGTCCGTATCCGTACTCGCGATAATTTCACTCCTGGTCCTGGTTGTTGCTCTTCAAGGTGTAAGAACCTGGTGGCTGCTTTATGTCCCGCTTGGGTTGGCCTATTTCCTGTCTGTATTCCGCATGGGTAGATTCTATTTAGCCCTCGCCTTCCTGATGGCCTTGCTTCTTGGACCATTCGACAGCATGCGGCATGCCAATAGTATTGCTTATCATCAACAGAAGCGAATTGTAACGGAACAGGTTTTGTCAAAATTCAGCAATGCAACGATCGTCTGCGATCCCGTAGGAGCTAACATCTATGATTATTGGAATGCCTTTGGGGCTAGGTCCGAAAACACCTTCGTTGCATACCAGAGCCTTGCTTCAAGCTTTTCATCTCCTAACCTCATCATACTGCGAAACTGGTATACAGAATGGTTGTCGATGAAACCCGAGGCATTGCTACCCTACCAATTCAGGAAAACGCCCCTTGGTGATTCCATACTGTTTGAGGATGGTGAATATGGCATTCAGGTTATTCGTACACATTCCTTTGTTGTTCCATCACAAGAGAAGCTTATTTGGTCGGAGAAGCTGGAAGAGACATACCAATTTGATGAGTTTTCTGAGAGGCTTGAATACTATGTTGATGACAATGTCCTCGGTAAATCCGGAGATATCTGGATTGAGTTCGAGGCGGAGATTCGAATACCAAAACGGGTAAATGTTACGATGGTCATCGACTTCGACAATGCCCTGAATGAATCCCTGTACTCCTCTACTTCAGTCACTCCACAGATAAATATCTATGGAGTATGGCAACCGGTTGTTTTCAAAGCATATGCATCTATCAATGATCTGCAAAAGGGCGCGATGGCCAAGTTGTATTTCTGGATCCCGGAAAAGGCAGCAGTCGAAGTAAGGAATATGCAAGGAAGGGTTTATGTCATTGAAGGTGTTTAGAGCGTTATTTGATTTCCACATCGTACATTCGACTTTATGAGGGGGTTTCTATTGGCTTCTTTTTTCATTTGCCATGCATTTACTGCAGCAAGCCAACATGGTGCAATTTTCAAAATACTGGACAAGGAGACTTCAAGCCCTATCCCGGGCGCAGCTATTCAATTGAAAGGGACAACAATAGGCTCCACTAGCAACGCCGATGGGCTTGCCCAACTGGAAGGATTATCTCAGGGTGTTCAAACATTTGTTTGCTCATTTCTCGGTTATGAAAGGCAAGAAGTTGTGATTTCAATCCCTAGCGATAGCGTAATACAAATCGTGCTCGTTTTGAGCGAATCGGAACTAGATGAAGTAATTATCGAGTCCACCAGGGCCAATCGGTCCATTGCCAACATGCCAACGCGCACCGAGGTGTTAACGGAGGAAATCGACGAGGCAGCTTCGATGGAACCTGGCCGGATTGCACACCTCATAACCCACAGCACCGGAATTCAGGTTCAAACTACAGCTGCATCTTCCAATGGCGCCGTGGTAAGGATACAGGGGCTCAACGGTCGCTATACACAAATGCTTAAGGACGGCTTTCCAATGTATGGTGGCTTTTCCGGAAGCCTTGATGTGCTTCAAATTCCACCACTAGACCTGAGGCAGGTTGAATACGTGAAAGGAAGTGCTTCCACCCTGTATGGTGGAGGTGCAATCGGTGGGCTGATCAACTTGTTGACCAAGAGGCCAACGGAAAAGGACGAGACCCTGCTGCACCTGAACTTTTCGCACATCGGCGCCCGGGATGTCAATGTATTTACTTCCAAACGTGATGGAAAGGTAGGTGTGACCGCCCTGGCATCGATGCATCTGCATAACGCTTACGACCCGGATGATGATGGATTCTCTGATATTCCCGACGTTCAGAAATTCAATGTCAACCCCAAGCTCCACTACTACCCGGATGAACAAACGGAACTGATGTTTGGTGGAGAGTTTACACACGAACGTAGACGAGCCGGAAGCATGAACCTCATTCAGAATCCAGTAAATCCCGGTGTATTCACCTTCTATGATTTTCAAAGATCCACAAGGTATACCAGCCAATTCCTTGTATCGCGTAAGCTGAAAAACGGAGGTTCGCTCGCACTAAAAAATAGCGTAAGCAGGTATGAAAGGCTCATCCAAATCCAATCGAGCATCTTTGTTCCCTGGCACATCTTCGGAGGCGTTCAGCTGAATTCCTTTAGTGAAGTCAATTACAACAATGGCCATGAAACCAGCAATTTGTCCATTGGGCTGAATGCCTACACCAATGATTTTGAGGATCAGCGCCATTTGACATTCGGTGCTTTTGTAAACCATCTATGGGATATCAATTCGGTTCTTGCCCTCGAAAGTGGCATCCGTGTGGACTACGCCGGAGCAACATCCGTCGTCAGTTCGAACCCCGGTCAGGCCTTCGCTCTTCCGAGATTAAGTGCTATGTGGAAAGCATCCGATTCGTGGGTCATAAGGCTTGGTGGTGGTATGGGGTATCGAATGCCAAACCTGTTTAGTGAAGAGGCAGAACCGCTGGGATACAAAGACGTAAGGCCTGTCGACTTTGCTAACGTGGAACCCGAGCAATCCTATGGCGCCAACCTTGACTTCAAATACACTACAACCTTTGGTTCGGACAATCAGTTATTCACCTTCAACCAGATGTTTTACTACAACCTGATCGATAATCCGATCTTACTCAAGCGCGGTGCGACAAGCGGGTTTGAGTATATCAATGCCACCGGTCAGCTGAACAGCCGTGGATTTGAATCACAAATGAAATGGTCGTTTGGCAAGTTCACCTGGTTTGTCGGATACACTTTCACGGACGCTTTTGTCGAAGATCTTGGCAACGAAACCCGACTCATTCTGACGCCCCAGCACAGTGTGAAAGGAGACCTGCTTTTTGTTGTGGATGGTGTTTGGCGTGTAGGCTGGGACTACGAGTACAAGTCCCAGCAGCGGCTGTCAACCGGGCGTATCACACGCGACCTTTTCACCACAGGCGTTGTTGTGGAACGCACCATTGGAAAGGCAGTGATCTTCCTCAACGCTGAGAATTTCACCGATACCCGTCAGACCAGGTATGAGAGTTTGCTCACCGCTCCATTCGACACGCCACAGTATACAGACGTATGGGCTCCACTCGACGGCTTCTTTTTTAATTCGGGTTTGAAGGTAAGGTTCTAATGTTGATAACCCTTTGAAACACAATGAGCTGAATATCGGTATACACCATTATGATCTACCGCGAAGCCACCACTGACGATATCCACGACATGATGACCATAAGGCTCAATGTGAGGGAGAATATGCTATCCGACCCGAATAGTATTTCGTTTGAAGATGTGGACGAGCACTTGACTACCAAAGGCCAGGGCTGGGTCTGCATCTTCCAGGATGAGATTGTTGGATTCTCCGTGATCGATCTGAGCAATGACAACTTTTGGGCACTTTTTGTTCGGTCGGATGCAGAAGGTCGGGGAATCGGCAGCAGGCTGCATGACCTGGCTGTCAACTGGTATTTCGATCAAACCAAGCGACCCATGTGGCTGGGAACAGACCCAAATACTCGCGCTGAAGCATTTTATCGAAAGAAGGGTTGGATCAAAACAGGTGAGCGACCAAACGGCGAACATCGGTTCGTGATGCCCAAATCCGTTTGGGATAAGCACCGGTAGATTGCCTATTTTGCATGCGTGAGATATGTTGTAATTCTGATCGCACCTAGTTTTGATTGAATGTGCATTTTGAATCCGCATTGACTTATCTTTCTGTAAAACCATAGGTTGTGAGAATACTCCTTATAGGTGGTACCGGAACTATCGGAAGCTACCTCGTTGATAAATGGCAGCAAGAACACGAAGTAATTGTCGCGCATCGAAACTCCCCTACCCATGCTGTTGATTTGACCGATCCCAAATCCGTCAAGTCCCTTCTCGATCGATGCGGCACTATAGATGCAGTGGTATGCACAGCAGGCGAAGCGAAGTGGGCGCCATTCGAAGAACTGTCTGCCGAAGACTTCGAAGCTGGCCTTAAGAGCAAGTTGATGGGCCAGGTCGTGTTAGCCCAATTGGCGGTTCCATATCTCCAAAAGGGCGGTGCGATTGTTTTGACTACGGGAATTCTGGCAGATCGACCAGTACCAATGACCACAGGTGCAGCGATGGTCAATGGAGCCATACATAGTTTCGTAAAAGCAGCCGCACTGGACTTGGATTCTCGTGTCAGGATCAAGGCGGTGGCTTGCGGTTTGGTTCAAGACGCCTACGAGAAATACAAGAATTTCTTTCCCGGACATAAACCTGTGTCTATGGAAACCATGTTTGAAGCTTATCAACAGGCCCTTTGGGGAAGTGAATCGGGTGAAGTAATCCGTGCTTACGAATGATGTGTACATTTAGCCATACAATTCTTTTACATGCAACGATTAACACTATCCCTTCTACCCCTTCTTCTACTGTGCTTCGTTTCATGCAAGAAATGCTATCACTGTAAACTCGAATGTCAGACCTGTGCCCTCGAAGGTGGTCAATTCGGCGATGAGTTAGAGGTCTGCAAGGGAGACTTCAGCACTGGGGAGACATACTTCACGGCGATTGCCAATTATGAATTCCACGGCTATACCTGCAAAAATGAAACTCCCACCGAGAACGAGTGTGTCAACGAAAAGGACTATGACTCGGAAGTCGAAAAATGGGAGGGGCAGGGATATGAGTGTATGGAGGATGAAACCTAGTATAAGTGGTCCATTGTAAAATGGTAAATGGACATTTACCATTACTCAAAAAAGTAAACAACCCGTTTCTGATCATCAGGCCTTCCGATAATGTTGTTGATATAGTCCTCCTGGTATACATACTTACCCTTCTTGATATATCCTTTAGCCAGGGGCATGCAGCCTCCCCAGGAACCTGATGGTTTGCAATCGGCAAAACTGTTGACCACCACAAGTGTGTGGTCTCCTACGATGATAATTGCCTTTCGGTATTGCATTCCTTCTCTGAGCATCTCCTTGATGTTTCCCTTATCGAATTTATAGCTATTGGCAGCCTCATCTTTGGCGAGTGCTGCATAGTCGGCAATGGAAGTTGGTCCATCCACAGGTTCCATTGTAAGTATGCTCACATCTTCCAACAGGGCTTGAACAAAGGAGCCCTCCTCTTCTCCTCCGCCATTGGATGATCCGCATGAAATGAGGGTAAGGGCAACGAAAATGATTAGCAGTCTGGACATAATGAGATTATTTGGAACCAATTTAAAACGAGAGACTCTAATATCAAAAACCTTCCTATTTTCGCAGCCCCCTTCATCCACGCTACTCAGTGGCTATGATGGACTAGGAGGCTCCGTAGCTTAACTGGATAGAGCACCTGACTACGGATCAGGAGGTTCGGGGTTCGAATCCCTGCGGAGTCACAAAAAGAAGCCGGTCTCGCTTGCGAGACTGGCTTTTTCTTTTCAAGGCCGAGGGAGGCCTGTCTCCTGGAGGGCTTGCAAGAAAAAGCCATGACATTGGCAAAACCAATGTCCGGCTTCTTGAATGGGCTGACAATTTTCCCGGAGGGTTCACACTAGTAATCCATCTTCTCCGGAATTTCACTAATTTGATCCCACACATTTCAGCCATGACGCTCTCCCCCAAAGCCAAATCAATCCATGACCAGATCAATTCCGATGATACCAAGCTCGGAGATTTGAGAAAGATTGCCAAGGAAATCAGGAAGGACCACAATTTAGCGATGGAACTGTGGAGTACCGGCGACTTCTTCCCTCAACAGCTGGCCATTCTTATCATGGACAAAAAGCAATTGAACGAGCATCTGGTCAATCAACTTTGTGCAGAAATCCTGGAGCACGATGAAGATCGCCAAAACCGACTGGCAGATTGGTTGATGGCCAACCAATTGTCCAAGAACAAAGCCACCATTGCGCTTATGATGTCTTGGGAGAATAGCACCTCTCCTATTCAACGTCGTCTGTATTGGTACTATCAGGCAAGATTGCGGTGGGTAGGACAACCACCCCCTGAAAACACCCCGCAACTACTCAAGGCGATAGAAAAAAACATGGCAAGCGAAGCGCCGCAGGTTCAGTGGGCCATGAACTTCACGGCGGGATGGATTGGCGTGCACGACAAACGATTCCGAAGTCAATGTATCGATATCGGCGAGAAAATTGGCTTGTACAAGGATGAGGTTGTTGCCAAGAATTGTACTCCAAATTATCTACCTGAGTTCATTCGGATCGAAGCCGCCAAACTCAACTAGCCATTAATAATCGATCATTGATCATTATTAGCCATTAACCCACAATCTCCCACGTGTGATCCGCCAGGAGAATCACAGACTGGAGAAAGGTATAGGGCGGATTTGGCCCCCACTCTTCAGGAGAAACAAGTGATACAACCTGATCTCCATCTTTCGTTTCGTAGACGTGATAGACCTCACCAATAATTGGGTCAAAGGGCATTTCTGCTTCGTAGATGCGTTCTGAGGTATCCTTACGCTCCTGGAGCTGCTTGGCCTGCTCTGCCAGTGTCTTGATCTGCTCATAGATCTGCTTGAGTTGCCGATCCGTTTGCTGATACATGGCCGACATCGCCCTGCCCTTGATCTTTCCCTTGTCCGTAGGTTTGATCGGAACACTGCCAACATGGTGGGCATAAGGCAAGATTCCCGGGTTCTCGGCGATCTTCTCAGGGTCAATCGGGTTCTCCTTTTCCTCAGCCATCTATACTCTGGTCTATATCTAACTTAAAGTTACCCTTTTCGATCAATTCTTTCAGGTTGACCTCCCCTTCTTTGATGTCGCGACCTTCTTCCGAAACATAGGTTTTGTATCCCCTTTTGCGCTCAGAGAAATGCTCCAACTCGTAATAGGATTCAAAATGGCCGTCTACTACGCGATGCTTGAGTAGTACCCCATATTCTTTGCCCTTCGTTTTTAGGACAATATCATACAGCGCCTTTTTGTTTTCAGGGAGCCCCAAATATGCAGTAAGGCTGGAATGAGTCCATCCTCCGGAAGTTAACGCAACAAAGGCACTCATCAGTGCTCGATACGCGGCTTCCCGCGCAATAAATCGACTGGGATCGTTGGGGTAAGGACCGCTTTCAATCAACAATGTCTTAATGCCCATTTTCTGAAGATTATCCCCTGTAGCCGCAGGATAAAATTCATCCGTAAACCGGCTGATATGCCTGTCGAGGTCCGATAGCTCATTTAGGATCACGGAGGCAAGCCTCATTACATCTTCCCTTTCATCGGTCAACGAGCGACTTGCGTCAACACTTGGAGAAAGAAAGGCGATGGTTGCAGGTTCAAAGGAGTCGCCAACGGCAAAGATGTTGCGTTGGTCGTGCATATTGAATGCCCATTTTGGTTGAAATTCCTCCACAAGCTTTCGAAATGCCTTCATCTCGGCACTTTTTGAGTCAACAAAATCCCGATTGAGATCAATATCTGTGGCATTAAATCGTATGTGCCTCAAAGCACCATCCGGGTTGAGCATAGGAATCAGGCGAATACGCAACATCTGCTTGATCTTGGCCCACAAGGGGTCGTCTACAGAATTGAGGATGTCGAGAAATACCTTGGTTGCCGTGCTTTCATTGCCGTGCATTTGCGACCAGCACAACACAGGTATGGGGCCCTGCCCTATCTCCAGGAATCTCAACGGCCGCCCCTCTTCAGACCTGCCAAATTCCTCAGTCTCCAAGTCCAGGAAGTATAGGTGCTTTTCTAATTCGGACGGAGGAAGGTAAAGCTCATCCAGACCCTGCAATCGGAAATGCGCATGTGCCTGCTTAAAATCCATTCAGGACAAAGTAACCAAATGCACCATCAGCGAACAAGCGAGATGAATCCTTTTTTGGTGATCTCCTCCCCATTGTAGGCCAAGGCTCGAACGGTGAAGGCATAGGATTCTATGTTTTGCGGTTCGCCCTTGTAGGTACCGTCCCACCCTGCCTCCAGGTCGCTGGATTCGTAAATCAACTGACCCCAACGATTATAGATCTTCCATTCGAGGAGTTCCTTCAGTCCCCATCCCTTGACGTAGATTACATCATTGATTCCATCTCCATTGGGTGTAAAAGTGGTGGGCACGTCAAGCGAATACTTCTTCTCAACGTCTATCAAAATACAGGAATCAACCGTAAAGCACCTCAGCAAATCCTGAATTTCCAGGCAATAAGTAGTAGTATTGAAGGCAATGGCCCTTGGATTCTCGCAGTCAATGCAACTCAAGCCGCTATCCGGATACCACCTCCTGAATACTTCCTGGTTGCTCCAGGAGGCCAATTCAACCCATTCCCCAATAATGAGCGTAGTATCTTCCCAGACCCTTAATTTCGGTACAAATTGGATGTTGACAATCCCTCTTGACAGCGACCTGCATCCGTTGTTATCGGAAATTTCAAGCTGAAGTTTTCCAGCCTCGTCATTGTAATACACAATGGAATGATTGGTTGTATCGCTGATATACCCATCCCCGGACCATAAATAGGTAAATCCGGTATCGACGGCGATACCAATACTATCCCCAACACAGATAGTGGTATCTGGCAGTGGAAGGGTGTCCGGATTGGGCCAAACACTCAGAGTGATGAAAGCCGAATCGGCACAACCCGTGATATCATTTCCCACATCGAGACGAATCACATGGTCACCGGGATCGGAAAGTATTGGTTGTGCCAGGCTATCACCGGACACCATCATACCCCCAACCGTCCAAAACCATTGATTTCCATTGAGCGTGGAATCTGCCAACTGCGGCACAAATGGCGGGCAACCGATACTATCTCCCAGAAGTGAGATGCCGGCAACCACTTCATTGATACTTAAGTTGAAGAATTCGAATTGCGAACAGGTTCCCAGGGTATCGGTATAAAGTACGATGGCATTGTACGTGCCCGCCTGGTTGTAAGCATGTTTCACTGTGTCGAGTGTATCACCGGTAAGCGCAAAGAACCCGTCACCAAAGTCCCAATCAAAGGTTCCAACGTTCTTCATGGAATCGATGACGAAGTTAATGCTGTCGCCAATACAAGCACTATCTGGAAAGTGATAATAGGCTGCATACGGCCCGCTAACCGAGATATATTCGGGATAGAGCATGGAATCCCTGCAACCATTTTGAGTTTCGATTACGAGCTTCACATCATACAGCCCTGGCTCCGTGTAGATTTTTCTGTTTGAATCCGCCTTGACAGACTGGACTACAAATCCATTTTGATCGAAGAGCCAATATCTTGTCTTGATTCTGTCGGCATCTGAGGTATCAAAGAAAAATGCCGACATCGGGTAACAACTTGAATCCCTTGGAGTAGCCCAGAATCCTACATCCCGGATATGATCCATGGAAATGTGGTGCAGCGTGTCCAGCAACTCGCAACCCAAAGAGTCAACAATCCGATGAACCAATTCATAAATTCCAGGATTCTGATAAGTGTGAAAAGGAAAGTAGGCAGTGTCAGAAGAACCGTCACCCCAATCCCACGAATGAATAAAACCGGTGGCAGCCAGAGAGTCACCGACAAAAATGGTGTCCCCCTCGCACAGTGTCGAGTCTTCTACGATGGGTTTCGTTTGCAGCTGTCGAATTGGAATTGCCACATCTGCGGAATCCATACAGCCAAAAGTGTCGATGGATATGAGCGTCATCGTCACAAACTGCTTGTGAACTGCGGCAGGGATCTTTGCCGATGTATCGTTGTAGGCATACCAGTTCTTGAGCGCAGTAATCGTATCATAGGTATTGTTCCAATAACGCCATATCGAATGTTCGATAGGAAATATGCTCAGGGAGGTATCCACAAGTGTAACCGAATCGGCATCGCATACAATGTCCGGAACGCGGGTATAGCCCGCATGTACTTCGAGTGCTGTTAGATCTCTTGATGTCGTGTCCTTACACCCATTGACATCGGTCACGACCAGAGTCACCGTATAAGTGCCGCCCGTTGTATATTTAGACTTGGCCAACTTGACAACCGGCGTAAAGAAATCCACTTCACCATTACCCAATTCCCAATTGTATCTGGGAATCATCACGCCTACCGAACTATCTCCACGAATCCAGGGGGTAAATGGTGTGCACCCAACGGAGTCCGAAAATGAAATAACGGCCTTAAGGCCTGTGATATCAGCTCTCGCCTTCTCACTATTAACACATCCAAAGGAGTCATTTACCGCAATAATATTCACGAAGTACTGCCCGGGACCTTGATAAACATATGTCGTTAAGACTTGGTTGGTATCCCCCCCACCGAGCGTATCGCCGTAGTCGAACCACCATTTTGTCGCTCCATTTAATTTGGTGACATTCACCGTGACCATGGAAGGATTAGAACAGTCAACCGAAGTACTTAAATCAACTATTGGCCCAGGCATGTAGATCATGGAATCTACTTGAAAGTCGGACTCACAGCCATAGTGCGAAGCCGTCAACTTGATATCGAAAATGCCTGTCTCCTTATCAAATTGCTTCGTCGGATGTTCTTCCCCGCTCCCGGTCCCATCCCCAAAATCCCAGGCCCAATCCAACCCTACCGTATCTACCGTCAAGTTTGTAAAGGTTATCGAGTCTTGAGGGCAAAGTGTGTCTTTTTGAATCAGGAATTTGGCATCGGGCATGGTACCTGCCCGAATTTGCAACTGACCCAGTGCTGTGCAACCTGAATCATTCACTATGCGCAACTGAACATCATATACCCCGGGTTGTGTATAGGTGATAACATGAGGCCCTTTCAGGTCCGAGGTATCGACAGAATTTCGATCGAAATCCCACGAATAACTTACTACGGGTTCCTTGCTATCTACCGTATCAGAAAAGGTAATCGTCAGCGGTACACATCCTTCTACGACGCTATCCGCTATGATGAAAACATCAGGGACATACATCTCAATGGCCTGCACCTTTGAAAGTGTATCGCTGCACCCTGCGCTTGAAGTGACTATTAATGTGGGCGTGAATTTTAGCTTTTGAATTTTAGGCGAAGTTGAGGCCCGCAATTGAAAGGTCACATTTTGTTGGGTACTTGTCCCGGAAAAGGTCCCATTGTGTCCCGTAGTGATGGTTGGATCTTCCTTCCAATCCCATTTCCAGGAAGTAATATTTCCGATCGAAGAGTCATTCAAAGTTACCGTCATAGGTGTTTCACAGGAATAATCGGGATCTATGCCAAAGGCGGCAACGATCTCTTCTACATATATCGTTTTAGTGGCTGTATCCACACAAGTTGGGCCTGAGGAAGCTATAAGCCTTATCGTGTATGTTCCTTTGGTGGTGTATCGTACAATGGGTTCGTTTGCGGTAGAGGTCTGACTGTTGCCAAAGTCCCATGAGTAGGTGCTGGCGCCAAGTGAAGTATTGCTTATTGTATTATAACTGCTGATGCACAAGGTATCCGGCAAACTAAAGCTGGCAGTTGTACTTGTAATGCTCACGTAATCATCCTTTCTGATGGTATCCGTACAACCAGCTGTATCTGTTACGGCAAGCCACACATCATATATTCCACCGCTGTTGTAGGTATGAGATGGGCTCTGGGCGCTGGATGTGGAGCCATTTCCGAAATTCCAATGATAAGTCAACGCACCGCTGCCCCCGTTTGAGGTATTGGTGAAATTCACGGTCAAAGGAGGGTTGCAATTGGCCGTTGCTCCACTTGATGTAAAGTTTGCCTTGGGCGTAGATACATGGACGAGGTTGGCCTTGTTTACCGTTGCTTGGCAACCGTTGGTATCTGTTACGGTGAGTAAAACTGAATATGTTCCGTTATTGGTATAACTGTGACTTGGGTTCTGGGTTGTTCCAAGTGGGCTTAGGTCTCCAAAATCCCACGACCATGTTTGTATCGGTGCGCTACCTGCTGCAGTGAGGTCTGTGAAACTAACACCCCTTGGGAGACAATTCGTTGTGGTGGTCATTGAAAAGTCCGGGGTTGGATTGTCGAAGATTTCTATGTAAGCGGTCTTTGTTAGAGAAGCTGTATCAACCCCATCGCTAACGGTCAGCGTAACGGTATACAGTCCGGCATTTGGATATAGTCTGGATGGGTTGGGATCGTTGCTGTTCGAAATACCACCATTTCCAAAAGTCCAGTATCGATATACGATGTTTCCTCCACCACTCGAGAGGTCCGTAAAAGTAATGCGTTTCGGTGCGCAGTGTTTTGTGGTATCCGCCTCAAAATTGCAGATGAGCTGGGCGTTTGCTGTCGTTGCAAACAGGCACAAAAAGAGGTATAAAAGCTGAGGCTTCAATGTTTACAAATAGACGGTTATTTTGCAAAAAGTTGCCGTGCGAACAACCTCCCGTATATATTTACGTCTATAATTATATGAAAGCAAGCAGAGCCCTCGTAATTTTCGTTGCAATTTTTGCTTGCACCGGCATCCGTGGCCAAGATGTCCACTTTTCCCAGTTCGACCAAACACCCCTAATTCTCAACCCGGCACTCACCTCCTATTCCGATGGTGATTTTCGAGTGTTTTTGGCCGAACGAATGCAGTGGCGTGCGATCGGTACACCGATGATAACCAGCAACTTTGGGGCGGACCACTTGTTTCATTATCACAACCAAAAGTTCGGTGGTGGATTCCAGGTTATCAACGATCAAAGTGGTCAGGCTCCACTTTCGGTCAACAAGGTCTTGGTGTCGGGGAGCTATCTCGGGAAAGCCGGAAAGCATAATTTCATGATTGGCATCCAACCCGGTATGGTAGTCAAATCCTTTAACCTCCGGGGTGAAACACTCCCGAGTCAATACGATCGCGATATCGGTGGATTTGACCAGAACCTCCCATCCGGTGAGCAAGTTTCGACATTCAGCTTTACCTACTTCGACTTAAATGCCGGAGTGGCGTGGTCTTCTACATTGGGAGGCTTTAATCTGCTGGCAGGTTACGGACTTTTCCATTTGACCAGGCCAAACGAAACCTTCTTCAATCAATCCAATAAGCTTCCGATTCGTCACCTATGGCATGGCAATGTGTCGAGGATGGTAGCGAAGAATCTGGAGTTGAAGGCTGCATTCATGCAGATGAGTACCAGCACGGTTGGCGATTTACTGCTGAATTTTGCGGCCTTCAGGCACGTGGATCACAGCCTGATGAAGGGATTCGGACTCGGGCTCTATTGGCGGGATGGAATTCAGAGA
Organism: Salibacteraceae bacterium; assembly: GCA_965267285.1. Lineage (GTDB taxonomy): Bacteria > Bacteroidota > Bacteroidia > Flavobacteriales_G > Salibacteraceae > UBA4419. The sequence continues at coordinate 1,480,619 of OZ253948.1, forward strand.
AACCGGGATGCCTTTGTTACCCAGGCCTTGTTGCGTATCAAAACCGTCGATGTCGGATTCAGCTACGACCTCAATGTGAGCGAACTGAGCGAAGCTACCCAGCTTCGTGGGGCCAGCGAACTGACCATCATTTATACACACCCTTCATCAATTTACAGGAATGCATCGGTGCCTTGCGATCGTTTTTAACCTCTTGCTCTTTGTGCCGTGCATTGCACAGCCACTTCCAATGGACTCCCTCAAGGGCCTGTCTGCCGGAAAGTTGAAGAAAATGGGCAACCACGCCCGAAGGTTAAATGATCCCTATAATGCCATCGATGTCTATAGCGCCTATCTGTCTAAAAAGAAGAACTACAAGATCCACCTGAGGTTGGCCGAAATGCACATTGCCACGAGGAATTATCGCGAGGCCTATCGAACATTTGTACGGATACAATCCCAATACCCGGACAAGCACGATATTCTCCTGTATGAAAAAGCATTGGTGGAAAAGAACTTGGGTCTTTACGACAAGGCCTCTGCGGACCTGGGCAAATTCCGAAATGAATACAAGGGAAAGGATAAGAACTATTACCGAAAACGAGCCAAAATTGAGATCGAAGGCTGTGAGCTAGCCTTGAATCCTGAGCAAGATTCAGTGATCTATTCGATCGAACACCTCAATGGCGATGTGAATATGGCCCACATTGAATTCTCTCCGCTTCCCTACGCTAAAAATCTGATGGTTTTTGGATCCCTTAAGAGCAATAAAGAAATCTTTTATTCGGATATCGATCGCCCAAAGCGAAACATCTACCTCGCCCAGAAAAAGGGCAAGAAGTGGCAAACAGTTGGTCCGCTTTTCAAAGCATTGGGTGTGCCAGGCGAGATCGGGAATGTGACTATAAGTCAGGATAAGCAGACCATGTATTGCTCTGTGTGCAATCCCAACTGGCAAAACAAGATGATCTGCACCATCTATCGACTGAAGAAGAATGGTAAGGCATGGGGGAAACCCCTTGCCCTTAACGACGAAGTCAATCAAGCGAAATACACCAGCACGCAGCCAACGATTGGTATTCGATCAAAGAAGCAACGGGAGGTGCTCTACTTTGTATCGGATCGCCCGGGTGGAAAGGGAAAGTTAGACATATGGTATAGCGAATTTGACCCCAAGAAGAATGAATTCAAAAAACCGCGCAATGCTGGCTCAAAGGTTAATGGAACGGAAGACGAATCCACTCCATTCTTCCATTTCGGTACTCACAAACTATACTATAGTTCAGAGAGTCATCCTGGCTTTGGGGGTATGGATGTTTTCTGGTCCTTCGGAGAGCGCTCGAAATGGACGAAGGCCAAGAACATTGGAAAAGCATTCAATTCGAACTTTGATGAATTGTACTACACCACCGACGAAAGTGGTGACATGGGATACTTTGTTTCAAATCGAGATGGAACCATTCCTTTGAAATCCGAGCATTGCTGTGATGATATCTTTTCCTTTGAGCGCAAGGCACTAAACGAAATCGAACTTGAGCTGATCGTCGAGAAAACCAGGCTAACGGAGTACCCGCCGGACGACGACCTGATAGACCAAGACGACATAAAGCCTGTAGAAGATGGACTCGATATTGACCTATACATCATTGATGAGGATGAGGAGGAGGTTTTTGTCAAGTCTATCCCAACCAATGGTGGATTAATCCTGACTGAGCTAGAGCCTGGATTTCGATATAAAATCAAGGTAGACGAACCCAACTACCTGCTGGAGGAGTTTAAGCTTCCGCCTACAACCGGAAAGACCAAAATCACCGAGAATATACTCATCAAGATGATCCCGCTTGCGGAGGTGGTAGTGCCAAATATCTACTACCCTTTTGATGAATACTATCTAACCAAAGATGCCCAGGTTGCTATCGACACAACCATACTGGAAATATTAAATGACAATCCATCGATCATTGTCGAAATCGGTTCACATACCGACAGTAAGGGTTCTGTTCCGTATAACAACAATCTGTCCAACAACCGTGCGCAAAGTGTGGTCAATTACCTCAGGAAGAACGGCATCGACAAGGACCGCCTCAAATACAAGGGCTATGGCGAAGGGTCACCCTTGGTGCCCAACGAAAAACCAGACGGTACGGACGACCCGGAAGGCAGAGCTAAGAACCGGAGAACCAGCTTCAAGGTGATTGGCAGGTTAGTGAACGGTGAAAAGGTGCTCTATGACCAGAATTTCAAGGGTATCAAAAAGGACCGTTAGGCGGTCATGTTTTTGATCAGCTTTTCCTGAAGCTCCTTTGGAACGAATGGCTTGGAGACGTAGTCATTCATCTGTGACTCCAGTATCTTTTCTTTCACTTCGATAAAGGCATCAGCTGTAAGGGCGATAATTGGGATATTTTTTTGCGCTCATTTTCCAACTGGCGGATAGCTACCGTGGCTTCATAGCCGTCCATTTCCGGCATGTGCAAGTCCATCAGAACAAGGTCGAAATCCGCCTTCTCCAGTTTGTTGAGGGCCACCCTCCCGTTTTCAGCCACTTCAATATCCAGTTCCCATCCGCTGAGGATGTTTTCGGCTACCTTTTGATTGATGAGATCGTCTTCTACGACCAGCACGCGTTTGCCCGCAAGGTTCTTGATGGCCTCAATCGGACTGGTTTCAGCTACAGCCTCCGGCTTGGCTTCAGAGATTTCGAATGGTATGCGGATAATAAACTCCGACCCAAATCCGGGCTGACTCAATAACTTGATATTTCCACCCATCAGATAGGTCAGGCTTTTGGTAATGGTGAGCCCAAGACCAGTACCTCCAAATTTACGCGTGGTATCCGTTTCGGCTTGAGAAAAGCTTTCAAATATCTTATCGTGCTTGTCTTTGGGTATCCCAATTCCAGTATCGAGAACCTTAAACTCGAGTTCGACCGAATTGTCTACCGTAGAACCGGAGTCAACCCAAATGCTTACCTCCCCTTTGTCCGTAAACTTGAGCGCATTGGATATCAGGTTAATAAGGATCTGGCTTAAACGACTGGGATCTCCCTTCACACATTCTGGCACGGAAGGTCCTACCTTGTAGTTGAGGCTTAGCCCCTTATCCTCAGCCCTACTCTGGAAGGTTTTGTACAGGTTTTTTACAAGGTCTCTAGGCTTGAAATCTACTTTCTCAAATTCGATTTTACCCGATTCAATCTTGGAGAAATCTAAGATATCGTTGATTAGATTGAGCAGGTTGTTTGCCGAGAAATTGATAATGTCGACCTTTTCCTTTTGTTCTTCTTCAAGGCTATGCTCCTTGTGCAAAAGATGTGTCATTCCGATGATGGCATTCATAGGTGTCCGTATCTCGTGGGACATTGTCGAGAGGAAGTTAGCTTTCGCCCTTGTCGCCTCCTCCGCCTGTTGTTTCGACTCGAGGATGAGCTTGTTCGCCAGGTTCTTGGACCAATAGAGATAGAACAATGTCAGCGCAATGATTGCCGTAAAAATCAAGACCATGAGCAGAATATTCCGCTGTGAACGTTTTTCTCCTAGCTCGATCTGCTGCTGCAATTGCGCTTTTTCCAACTCGGCTATCTCGCGATTTTTCTTGTCCGTTTCGTTTCGGACCTCAACGTCGGTGATCACATTGGCTATGTTCCCGTTGAAGATCGAATCCTTCACACGTGCATACTCCCTGTAGTTAGCCAGGGCGGTTTGATAATCATTCATCTGAAGACTTGCCTGTGATAGAATCAGGTAGGAATTCTTCAATGGCTGCAGGAAGCCATTCTGGCTGGAGATCTTCAGCGCCTGGCCAGCGATATTCTCAACCTGTCGGTAGTCTTCCTGGCTCAAATAAAGTCTCGCCAACGAGAGGTAAGAGTTTGCTTCCTCCAGCCGGTTTCCATCAGACTTGTGTATCCAGAGGGCTTTGATGTAATTCTCCAAGCTCTTCTGGAAGTCGTTCATCTTGAAATAGCAGTCACCAATGTATTTGTAGGTTGTGGCCAAAACTTCCTTCTGATCAGACCCCTCCAATATCTTCTGAACCCGGTCGTAATACTCTAAGCTCTTTTCATACTGAAGATCCAACTCGTGAATTTTACCCAGGGCGTTGAGTGTTTTGGCGATCTCCGTTTTATCCTTGGAATTTTGGGCCGTTTCCAGTGCGTTGTTGAGACTTCTGAGAGCCTCGGTGAAATCTCCCGTCTTCAGGTTGGCGTCGGACCACATTCGGTAACTCTGCGCGAGCCCTACAAGGTCGTCGTTGTTTCGAAACAGTTCCTTGGCCCTAAAGAAATTCTCCAATGCAAGGGCATATACTTGCTCTTCAAGATATAGGCTGCCTATTTTCAGGAATATCTCTCCTTCCAACTTTTGAAGTGCCAATTTCTGCGCCATGCGCTGCGCAGAAGAATATGAGGTCAGAGCCCTGTCATACATGCCTATTTGGCGGTAGTTGTCTCCAACGATCAGGTGCGTATGCGCCACGAGAGAGCTTGGGTTCATGCGCTGGACGATGTTGGAAACCTGATAGGAATACCTCACCACCAATTGAGGGTTGCGATGAATATTGTCTTCGAGAACGGTGGTAATGAAATCCAGCCTCATCGAGTCGTTAGGCAGTCGCTCTATCTTGTACGACAGGCTGTCCTGGGATTGGACACTTCCAAATATCGTGAGGAAGAGAAGGGCAATGACAAGGCGTTTCACAAAATCAAATTTAGACATTGACGGTTGAATTGGTGAAAAAGCTCCACCCAAAACGGCCAAAAGCAGGAATTGAGGTTTATTTGCGCCATGACCTCTACCATCTCTTATAAAAACATACTGGCCGTGGCCATTCCAATGATGGTTGGGGGTTTGTCTATCAATATCGTCACCCTCACCGATACGATCTTCCTGAGCCGATTGGGCGAAATGGAGCTCGGCGCAGCTGGAAACGGAGGTATCTTCTATTTCATCTTCGCCTTTGTCGGCATGGGGTTCACCACAGGACTGCAGATCATCCTTGGAAGGAGAAATGGCGAGCGGCGATATAAGGAAATAGGCTCGCATTTGACCCATGCCATCTACTTCGTTATTGGATTCAGCCTGCTCCTATACCTCGTCTTTTTCTTTTTGGCACCTCATATCCTCCGTTTTGTGGTGGAATCGGATGCCATTTATACCGGGGTGATGCGCTTTCTGAATATTAGGGCTTGGGCACTTCCCGTAACCCTGTTGAATTTTACCATGGTAGCCCTCTTTGTTGGAATAACCAAAACCAGGGTCATCGCTCTTGCAATGCCCATAACGGCGATGCTCAACATATTCCTGGACTATTCACTCATCTTCGGAAAGATGGGCTTCCCCCGGATGGGCATCGAAGGGGCCGCATTGGCTTCGAACATCAGTGAATTTACCGGCTTTGCAATACTCTTAGGCTATGCACTGCTAAAGCTTCCAAGGTCAAAATATGCCCTCTTTGATACATTCGGTTTCAAGCCTCAGTTAATCAGATCGCAAGTGAATGTATCCTATCCGTTGATGATTCAGAATTTTCTCACACTTGGCGCATGGTTTACCTTCTTTGCCATTCTCGAAAACATTGGCGAACGAGAATTGGCTATATCGCACATCGTACGCAGCATGTACATGTTTATGATGATCCCGGTTTTCAGTCTGGGAGACGCGACCAATACTCTCGTAAGTAACCTCCTAGGTGAGCAAAAAGGTGATCAGATCTTCGTATTACTCAAGCGGGTGCTGGTACTCGGTTTGGGGGTGAGCCTGATTGTGCTTACGGTGAACTTTTCATTCCCAAACCAGCTTATCGGTATATATACAGAAGATGTTAGCCTGATCTACGATGCCCGATCGACCTTCTTTATCGTTACGGTGGCGATGCTATTCTTTACTGTAGGCCTTCTTTTTTTCCGGGCGCTGACGGGCACCGGTCGCACCAAATTGTCCTTGCGTGTAGAGATATGGGCAATTGTTATCTACCTGGCTTATGCTTTCGTAGTTGCCAAGGGGCTGGAAGGTAGCCTTGAGTGGACATGGAGTAGTGAATTTGTTTACTTCAGCTTAATAAGCCTTTTTTCATTGTATTTCCTGCGCAAAAAGGTGTGGGAAGGACAGTCAATTTGAGCTTCTAACTACTTGAAACTGGACATTTTACTCTTTTTATTGTAAATTGCCGATTCATAATCAACCGAACTGGTTTTTGCCCCTAGCTTAAGTCGGATGGAGACTCAATTTTGGAACGAGGAATGGAAGGATCTGACTATTCCTGGATTCAATCCCAAATCGAAGTATATGATTTCGAATTATGGGAGGATAAAGAGTTTTGCCTACGACAAAGAGGAAGGTAAGATCAAGAAGAACTACCTGATCAAGGGTTATCCCACCGTTACATTCAAAATTCACAACGGGCCATCTTTCACCAAGTACATCCACAAGCTGGTTGCAGAACACTTCATAGAGAAGTCCGATCCCAAGCAGACCTACGTGATTCACCTTGACTACAACAAGCTCAACAATTTTGTAGACAACCTTAAGTGGGCCAACAAACGCGAGAAGGAAATGCACCAGTTCAACGGGCCGAACTTCAAGCCCGTCAAGGGCCAGCGACACTATTCGAAACTGACTGAAACCGAAGTCATTCGACTCAAGAAGATCATCTCCAACCCCAACCGCAAGACCCGTCTCAAGATCATCGCCAAGCAATTTGGCATCAGCGAGATGCAGCTCTACCGCATCAAGCGTGGTGAGAATTGGGCAAATGTAGAGGTGTAACCTCCAACCCTAACCACCAAATCAACGCACTCAACTTCACTCTGAACTCGGTTCAGAGTCCCACCTATAGTACATAGAACTTCGTAATCCCAAATGATAGTTGGGATGCTGAAACAGCTCCTGCGCCTTAGCTTCGGCGCTGGCGCAAGTTCAGCATGACGTACGCTGCTCAGGAATTTTCAGGCATCATATGTCATTTAACCTCCGAAGCCCGTTTATTTGCAGACAGGATACCGCGATGAGAGCTGCCTTACTTTTTCTGTTTATAGCCCTTGCTTGGACCGTAAGTGCCCAGGAGATTATCGTGAAAGGAAAGGTTCTTCCTCCAAAAGGAGAAACAGGCCTGGTCTACTTCATGGTCATCAACAAGACTTCGGGTTTCGGAAAGTTTGGTGAACGAGACGGATCCTTTTCCATTAAAGTCAATAGAGCCGACACCATTCTGGTTGCTTCGACAGGGCTCAAAACCAAATCCCTTTGCTTCAAGGACAGTACGCCGAAGTCATTTTTTAAGGTTGTGATTCAAATGGAAAAACTTCTCGTGGAATTGAAACCAGTGGAAATCTTTCCCAAGCGCGACTTGGATAGGATCTACGAAGACGTGAGCAAGCTGGGATACAGGAAGAAAGATTACGTGCTCAGCGGTATTGATGCGGCATCGAGCCCAATAACCTTCCTGTACCAAAGTTTTAGCCATCGTGAGAGGGAAAAACGCGAGTTGGCCAGGACGATCAACGAAGACAACTTACGACGGTTGCTCAAGGAACTACTCGGAACCTATGTCGACGGAGAATTGATTTCGCTGAGGAATGAAGAATTTGACGAATTCATTGACTATTGTAAAGTGTCCGAGGCATTCTTAAAAAACAGCACCCAATACGACTTCATTGTCTTTATCAAAAAGAAGTACAAGGAGTATACGGAATATAGGTGGTGACTAAGACGCCTCCAGGGCCTCAAGCACTTCCTCCTTGGACTTGGTGTCATTAAAATAGGACAACAGCTTGTCCATCACCGTGTCGACTTGAGTGTCAGGGCACGAAGCCCCGGATGTCAAGATGATTCTGACCTTATCCTTCTCGGGCAAGAAATTGCCGGACGACTTCATCTCTCCCTCACGCCACATAAAATGGTGAATGTTTGCCCTATCCAATATCTCTTCCGCCCCTTTGATAAAGTAGGTCGGGAGTTTTTCCTCACACAGTTCAACGAGATGCGATGTATTGGAACTATTGTAGCCTCCCACCACCAGTGCAAGATCCGCTGGTTGTTTCAACAGTCCGTAAGTGGCCTGCTGGTTATCATTGGTCGCATAGCACAACGTGTCCCTTGTATCCGTATAGTGCTCATCTATAGAGTCTTCACCGTATCGGTCCACCAAGGCCTGACGGATGCGCTGAGCGATAGCGTGCGTCTCGCTAGCCAGCATGGTGGTTTGATTCACAACACCCAAGCGGATCAAATCCTTATCCGGGTCAAAGCCGTCGGAGAATCGACCATCGAAGATCCTGAAGAAATCGTCGCGGCTCAGCTCCTGTTGAATCACACGACAAAGTTCTTCCGTTTCCTCCATGTTTTTTACAACCACCGTTGGGGCGCTTTCCTTCGAATGAGAAAAAGTAGCGCGGGTCTCTTCATGTGTTGGTTTGCCGTGCACTACAATACTTGAATCCTTTCTGCCGAGTTTGGCAGAAGCAGTCCAAACCTTTTCTACAAAAGGACAAGTGGTGTCGTACTGCTCTGTTTGAATGCCTTTTTTTTGAAGCATTTGTTCAATTTCAACCGTTGTTCCAAAGGCGGGAATAATCACCACGTCGTCTGAAGTCACTTCATCAAAATCGATCAATTGGTTTCCTTCAGTGTCCATCAGAAACTTCAAGCCCTTCGACTCCAAATCCTCATTTACCACCGGATTATGAATCATTTGGCTAAGCAGAAACACCCTTTTACCCCGGTTCTCCTCGATTGTCCGGTAGGAAATTTCAATGGCGTTCTCTACACCATAGCAAAATCCAAAATGCCTTGCAATGTGAAAGGCAACAGGGCCAAAATCAAGAATGGTAGGATGGAAATCCTTCTTTCTCGGGTCGCGAACTTTTCTAAGTTCCTTCACCGCCCCTATAAAGGAACTCTTGTAGTATCCGGGTATATTGAACTTCTTCACTTAGCGCAAAAGTAACCCTATGGTTCAAAAATTGTTTAAACGCTCGATCTATAAATAATACATTTGAACCCAAATAAAAATCCATGAAGAAACTTGCCTTATTTTCTATCACGCTCTTATTGATGGGAACCACATCGTGGGCCCAGTTGAAGTGCTACATGATTAAGTCGCCTGAGAAGGTGATTCCGGGAGCCAAGAAGCTCGCCATCATGAAGTTTCAAAATCAACGAATCAACAACTACTATTACTGGTATAGGGACAACTACGGAACACAACTGGCCGATTATATGACCACCGCCTTGTTGGATGACAAACGGGGACTTGGAAGCCCGGTCAATTCTGTTGTACCCGACTATAAGCCAAATCAAATGATCATGATCGAGCGCTCACAGCTGGATCAGATCATCAAGGAGCAACAGCTTGGAGCCTCCGGAGCCATCGATGACAATCAGGCTGCTCAAGTAGGAAAACTCCTCGGTTTGAGTGCCATCCTGAGTGGTTCCTATAACTATTCCTCTAAGGATGAGCCAACACAATCTACTTACAAAACGAAAGAAGGAGTCCAAAAGACTCGCCACTGTCTGAAAAGAACTGCGACGGTAGAAGCGACGATGAAGATCATCAGTGTTGAAACCGGACAAATTCTGGCTACTGTAACCAAATCTGCCTTTGCCTCAGACAGCAAATGTGATGCTGCCAGAAGCAAAGTGGCCTCCGTTCAGGTCTTGACAAACAGGGCGATGAAAAGCCTGGCCAATTATTTAGTCAGTTATTTCGTTCCTACCCTTCAATACGTCAACCTTGACTTGGCAAAGATCAAAGTGAAGGATTACAAGACAAGGGCTAAGGATGCCATGGCAGCTGCCAGAGAAGGAGACCTGACCAAAGCTTATGGAATTTACATGGCGATATACGGAGAGGATAATTACAATCCGCGATTGGCATACAATCTTGGTCTTGTTTACGAAGCTGCTTGGGAATTCGACAAAGCCATCGAAATGCACAAGATCGCATATGAGCTCGATGATGCCGGACGCTTTAAGAACGCCATCAAAAGAGCCGAAAAAGGGAAGCAAGCGTTGCAAGACCTGAAGACCATTGGCTTTGAATATGGCACCTATAGCTTCGACGGTTCAGAAACAGAAGGTATCACGGCGGAAGTGGTAGAAAAAGTCAAAACCAGGGGGCAAAAGAAAGAGCGGGTCAGCGTCTATGCCGAACCGATGAAAAGCAGCGATGTTGTTGCCAAAGTGCCTGGCGCTACTGAATTTACCGTTCTTGGAACTGAAGGTCCTTATACCCTGGTAAAACTCCTTGGAGGCAAGCAGGGCTATATCCACAAGGACGACCTTAAATAAGAGATCACCCTTGAAGGTAAGGGTTCCAATATGGATACTTTGTATGGCCCTGGCGTCTGCTGCGCTGGGCCAGCCAAAGTGGATTGACGATGCTCAACGCGAACTGCTCTACCCCAAGAGTCAGTACCTCCAGGGATATTTTTGGAAGGAAGGCGTAAAGAAGGACGTAGAAGATGTGCTCTACGAGTTGGGTGCACAGGCCAAGGGCGAATTACTAGAATCGGTTACCGTTGACGTCAACACGCAATCCAGCTCACAGGTAAGCGAAAACCAGGATTTCTTCGAAAGCCGGTTTAAAACCAAAACCACTACCCGATCCAAGCTGAAAATATCGGGATTGAAGGTAGAGCGCTACTATGATAAGAAAGTTAGAAAGGCTTATGCGTTTGCCTACGTCAAGAAGAGTGAGCTGTTTAACATGCAAAATGGACGTATCCAGCGGGCCATAGATGACATCAACAGCGCCATAAGCTCTTCCGACGTTTTGGCCTCTTCGTCAAACTTCGAGGAAGCATTCGCCCAAATTTTGAAAACCAAACCCTTGAAGTATGATGTTGCGGAAGCGCAGAATATTTTAACGCTCGTTGGATATTCTGGCAAGCGAGACTTGTTGAGCGATGAAGCCAATGCAGCATTCTCCCATCAGAGTAAGCAGATCAAGAAATTGTCGATGTCATCCAAGGTCAAGCCAGTAGACGTAGCCTATGCAATGTCCTACGACCTCATCACCCTTGGTGGAATCAACAAAGCCGGAGTGAGCATAGGCAAGGTAGACTATGAGAATACGGGAATGACCTCTCCTCTTAGTCGGCAATTGGAAGAAGGACTCACGGCGGCAATCGCCAAGGTGGAAAATGCAGACAAGCCCATTTCTATGAAAGTAGAGTTGGTTGGATCCTATTCTGTTAGTGATGGGACCATTCGTATCGATGTGCAGCTAAAAACGGACAAGGGCATTCAAAATGGCACTTCTGCCTATATGTCTACAAGCGCATTTGGTAAAACAGAAGATTATATGCCTAGCGGAGCAATCCGGCTTAAGAATTTGTCAAATGTTTCAATTAACTCTGTACTCAACGAGAAGTCTGTCGAATTAAAATGCCAGGAGGTGGTCAACAAACCTTTTACGGCTAAGTTTAGTGTCACGGAGAAAACTCCTGTAGAGTTATTCAATCAAACCACGGGGGAGCACATACGTGGTGAAACAGATGCCAGTGGTAATGCCAAGCTGGTGCTGGAAAAGATCAGATCATGCAGAACCCCTCAAACTATGATTTGGAGAATAGATCTGCCAAGACTACTTGATCTGGCCGACGACCATCCATATGTCTCCGTGGCAAGTAAGGAAAATCCACTGCAAACCTCACGGTTCTTTGTTGACGTTAAAGGACCTATTGCCATGATGAAGGTGGAAGAAGTAGAAAACGGTTCGAGGTTAGAATCACCTATCATTGGTCCACTGATCAAAGAGTCGCTGTCGAAAATGGGATTCTCCTTCACCAGGGAAAAGGCCAAGGCGGATTTCATTATTCAGGTTAGGGCGAGCGCTCGAAAGGGAGGCAATATGAGCAGCTTGTATTTCTCTTTTGTTGATGCCGAGATATCCATGATCGACATTAAGTCCGGCAATGAGGTGATGAACGAGGCTTATAACAACGTAAAAGAGGGCGGCCCAAACCACCACCAAGCCGCCATGCGCGGATTTAAGAAGGTCGGCGACCAGATGTCGGATCTTATCATCAAACGACTAGAGTGAGTGATTACGAAGTCTTTAGTTGCAGCTACTACGATATCCTGACGCTGCTTGCGATGCGAAAAACCCGCATTGATATGAAAACGAGTTCGGGTGAAGAAAAAGACGTGGTGATCGAAGACCTCACTACGAAGGACGGAGAGGAATTTGCCCACCTTTCCAATGGAACAAAATACAGATTAGATCATCTGATGTCGGCTAGGGAATTGAATTCGGGTGTCTTGCATCAATTCCAAGGGTGAGTTGCATTCATCAAGTCTTGGCTGATGGTGAATGATTCTAAAACTTTAAATAATGAATTATAAACCATTAGGAAAGAGCGGTTTAAGGGTATCTGAATTATGCCTTGGAACCATGACCTTTGGTGAGGAATGGGGTTACGGAGCAGACAAGAAGGAAAGCCATAGAATATTCGATCGATTCCTGGAAGCGGGAGGTAATTTCCTCGATACTGCCAACCGGTACACAGAGGGAACTTCTGAATCCTATTTGGGTGAATTCATCAAGAGCTCCGGAAGGAGAAACGAGCTGGTCGTGGCTACCAAGTATGCCCTGTACACAGAAATGAGTAAGATCAACGATGGAGGGAATCACAGGAAGAACCTGGTGCAATCCGTAGAGGGAAGTTTGAAAAGATTGGACCTCGACTACATTGACGTGCTCTACCTACACGCCTGGGACTTCACCACCCACCCGGAGGAGGTCATGAGATCGCTCGACGATATGGTGAGTTCGGGAAAGGTGCTATACCTGGGGATTTCGGATACGCCAGCCTGGATCATCAGTACTTGCAATACCATCGCAGATTTGCTGCACTGGAATCGATTTGAGGTGGTTCAACTCGAGTACAGCCTGCTTCGGCGCGATGCCGAAAGGGATCTCCTTCCCATGACCAATAAGTTTGGCATGTCCGTCACAGCATGGGCTCCACTGGCTGGAGGTGCGCTTACAGGAAAGTATTTGGAAAACACCGACGAACCGAAACGCATCAAGGAAGAGAGTTCGCGCCTAAGTGAAAAAAATACGGAAATCGTCCGCCAGTTCGTGGATATAGCCAGGCAAATTGGATGTTCCCCCGTAGAATTGGCTGTTCAATGGGTGGCAAGCCAAAGAAACAATATCATCCCTGTCGTAGGAGTGCGAAACGTTGAACAACTCGAAGGAAATCTGAAATACCTGGATGTCAAAATCGACAAAGCCAGTATGGAGAAACTCGATGAAATATCTGCCATTGAGATGGGCTTCCCTCACGATTTCCTTTCAAGGGATGGCATAAGGACAGTAATGTACGGTGGCTTGCAGGACAGGATAATTGTTTGAACTAACAAGGCTGTCAAGCGTATCATTGCCTAATGTATCTCAAGGTTTTAATAACCACTCTCTTGCTTATGTCTTATCAATGGCTCGAAGCCCAGTCCCCATCTATCATATATATCGGCGATCCAATGTGCAGTTGGTGTTATGGATTTGCGCCGGAGGTAAGCAAGGTCAAAGACGCCTTTCCCGATTACGATTTCCGACTGATACTGGGCGGACTCCGTCCCGGAGGCAAGGAAACCAACAAGGAACTTGGTGCGTTTCTCGATCACCATTGGAAGGATGTGGAAAAGCGAACCAAGCAGCCGTTCAATTATGATATACTTAAGGATGAAACGCTTGTATATGATACCGAACCTGCTTGCCGGGCGGTTGTGGTTGCAAGGTCCATGAAACCGGAACTGGAACTGGAATTCTTCAAAAGTGTTCAATCTCTATTCTATGTCGACGGCAAAAACATGCGCGTTGCCGATTCATACCTTGGTCTGGCCAAGGAATATGGTCTCGATGAATCAAAGTTCGTCGAGCTTTTTGAATCGGATGAAATGAAAAAGCAAACCATGGCAGACTTCCAACTCTCAGCTAGCATGGGGATTCGCGGATTCCCTTCGATGGTTTTTCGCTACGGCGGACAGTATTATCTGATTGCCAATGGATACCAGGTATCCGAATCGCTTATTTCCACTATTCAAGAGATCACCTCTTCCAAGTGAACAAATCTTTCATAAGAACGGATTCTTCTAACCCCGATTTTGTATCTCTTGTGGCCAAGCTCGATGCAGATCTTGCCATTCGAGACGGAGATGAGCACGCCTTCTACGATCAATTCAACAAGATCGACCGTATACGGCATGCCATGATTGGCATTGCGGATGACAATCCGGTTACTTGCGGGGCATTTGTTCCGATCAACAAACAAGAAGTGGAAATAAAACGCATGTACACCCTACCTAAGTTCCGCGGACAAGGCCTGGCCTCTGCCCTGCTTGCGGAATTGGAATCCTGGGCAAAAGAACTCCACTACACAGATGCCCTCCTTGAAACCGGCTTGAGACAACCTGAGGCCATCGCCCTATACCATAAATGTGGATACCATCTCATTGAAAATTACGGGCCCTATGTGGGAGTAGAAAACAGTGTCTGCTTCAGGAAAACACTCGACGTTTAAAATGTCGGCCACTAGCGCAGCAAGACGCAACGCTTTCATAACATTGTAATAAAGACAAGAGAGTTATGAATCAGGAGAAATGCTCATTTGAAAATTCTGCAGGCGAAACACTTGCCGCAAGGATCGAACTCCCTGCAAATCAAAAACCAAGGGCCTTTGCACTCTTCGCCCACTGCTTTACGTGCAATAAGAACCTTACCGCCGTTCGCAACATTTCACGAGCATTAACGTCTCATGGCTTTGGCGTAATGCGCTTCGACTTTACAGGATTGGGAGAAAGTGAAGGGGATTTTGCTGACACTGATTTTTCATCCAATATCGAAGACCTGATTGCCGCTTCCGGATTTCTCGAGGAGCATTATGAAGCACCCAAGCTCATCGTTGGTCATTCCCTTGGTGGAGCAGCGGTGATCTTTGCAGGAAAATTGCTCAATTCTGTGGAGGCCATAGCCACAATCGGGGCCCCCTCTTCCCCAGCCCACGTTCAACATCTGTTCGATGGCAATGTTGAAGAAATCAAAGCCAATGGGGTAGCCACCGTTAATATTGGTGGCAGGCCTTTCTCGATAAAGGAGCAATTCATAAAAGACATCGAAGCCAAGAACCTGGAGAGTTGTTTAAAATCACTTCGGAAGCCATTGCTCCTACTCCACTCGCCACAGGATAAAGTGGTTGGAATCCACAATGCTGCTGAGATCTACAATGCTGCGACCCACCCAAAGAGTTTTATATCGCTAGATGGCGCCGATCATTTGATGAGCAATAAGGAAGACTCGATCTACGCAGGAAATGTGATAGCGGAATGGGCAGAGCGTTACGTGACCATGGGCGAAACCCCAGAATTGGATTCCGACCACCAGGTGGTCGCGAGAATCGGAAGTGACGGATTCACTACCGAAATATCTTTGGGGTCTCACTCTTTGATCGCTGATGAACCGGCATCCGTCGGAGGCTCCAACCTTGGCCCCTCGCCATATGACCTTTTGCTTTCGTCGCTTGGAGCTTGTACGGTGATGACCCTTCGCATGTATGCCGATCGCAAACAGTGGCCATTAGAGGAAGTGGTTGTTCACCTAAATCACGAAAAAGATTATGCTAAGGACTGTGAGGATTGTGAAAAGTCCTCTGCAAAAATTGACCACATCGATCGGGTCATTGAGCTATCCGGAGACCTGGACGAAAAGCAACGTGCGCGACTGCTTGATATTGCCGACAAGTGCCCGGTGCACAAAACGCTGCACAGTGATGTGGTGGTGAGAACGAGCCTTGCACCTGCTTGATCTCCGTTTGTCAAATTCCTTCTTAAACTGTGAACAACTGCCCCGGAACAAGGTTGTATATCCGGACAAAAGTTGAACATCATGCTATTCATTCGAGGAAAGAAATCCGAATTCAAAAAGCTGCAAAAACAATACAGCAGACTGCTTAAAGAAGCACATTCGCTATCCATCATGGATCGGGCCGCAAGCGACAAGAAGATTGCAGAAGCCTACGCCGTCATGCAACGCCTTGAGAAGTTAAGCATCAAGCAATGAGTCTCTTTCAACTCAAGCGCGAAAAAATACTTCCAACCTCAAGGTGCGACGCATGGGATTTTATATCTCGTCCGGAGAATCTAAAAGAGATCACACCGGATTCCATGGGCTTCGACATCCTCACTACGGATCTCCCGGAAAATATTTATCCGGGATTGATGATCGCTTACAAGGTGAAACCACTTTTGGGAATTCCGACCAAGTGGGTAACAGAAATCACGCATGTCAAAGACCAGGAGTTCTTTGTCGACGAACAACGTGTAGGACCATATAGCCTATGGCATCACGAGCACATTTTGAGCGACCATCCCGGAGGAGTGCTCATGAAGGATATTGTCACCTACAAACCACCTTTGGGCATACTGGGAGATATCGCCAATGCTGTTTTTATTAAGTCCAAACTCAATCAGGTTTTCGCTTACAGATCGAAGGCGTTGGACAAACTGTTTCCCACTCAAGTCGATTGAATACATTTGAGTTGATCACCCCTTAAAATCAATTCAATGAAACCGTTGTTCTTAGTTCTGGCGATTCTTGGCTTTATTGCTCCAAACGTTTTTGTTGTAATGGAATCAATGGATTCAGGCAACATCATGCTCTATATGGATCCATTGGCAACCTTCTCTGCGATGTTTATAAACAACGTATCCTCTGCCTTTGTCACCGACCTTCTGTTTGTGGTACTTGTCTTTTTTATCTGGACGTTTATCGATGCTAAATCAAGCGGTGTAAGGAATATATGGCTGATCTGGATCCTGACGATGCTCTTTGGTCTGGCTTTTACATTTCCACTATACCTGTACCAAAGAAATTCATAAGCCAGGCACTATAATTTATAAACAATATTGATAATAAGACGCAGCATATAGATATCATCTTTGCGCCCAAATAAAAATGATATCTAATGAACAAAATAGGATTAGAAACAAAGGATGCGAAAGAGCTCAGCAAAAAACTAAATGATCTCCTCGCAAATTACCAGATTTATTACATGAATACGCGCGGGTTTCATTGGAACATCAAGGGAGAGAAATTCTTCGAGCTTCATGTAAAGTTTGAAGAATTGTACAACGACCTGCTCATCAAGGTAGATGAGGTTGCAGAAAGAATCCTGACGCTGGGAGAAGTCCCAACGCATACTTTCTCAGATTACCTGGAAATCTCCAGAATCAGGGAGGTTAAGAATGTTTCCGATGGCAAGGAGGCGGTCAGGTCGATCCTCAATGGGCTTCAGATCCTGCTTACAAAGCAAAGGTATATCCTGGAACTCAGTGGGGCGGCAAACGATGAGGGAACCAATGCATTGATGAGCGATTACATCAGGGAACAGGAAAAGCTGGTTTGGATGTATTCGGCTTTCCTGGCAGATGAATAGGTCATCCCAAATTCAGCTCTAGTTTATTAGCCTTTTGAGCTGTTCCAATGCCCGATCCACGTGAGATTTATGGGTACGGAAAGAAAGGGCCGCCAACCTCAGCCACACAACACCATCTATACTGGTAGACGATAAAAAGATGCTTCCCTGCTCTTTTACTTTTTGGATAAGGTTTAGGTTGAACTCGTTGGCGTCCCCTTTCTTTGGTACATATCGATAGATACAGACACTAAGTTCAGGTTCCGGCCCAATTACAAAACCAAGTTGCTGTATTTGCCTGCGGAAATATCTGGTTAACGCCAACTTCTCTTCCAAACAGGCCAAAAAAGGATTGAGACCATAGTACATGAGGGGTAGCCACATTCTCAATCCGCGATAGTGTTTGGTGAGTTCTGGCGAAAATTCCGCCGGACTATACTCCTCCTTGGCATGGAGCGTATCCTGCATGTAGGCTGCCGTATAGGCATGACTCTTAGCCAGAATATCTGGGTCCTTTACCAGAACGGCTCCAGTTCCATAGGGTAAAAACAAACCCTTGTGTGGGTCAATAGTGATTGAATCGCTCAAGGATATCCCCTTCTTTAAATGCTGGAATTCATCGAGTAAAACAAAGAATCCCCCATATGCCGCATCGATGTGATGCCATAGATTATGTCTTTCGGCAATTTTCCCAATTTCCTCTATGGGATCGATTGATCCGGTATCGGTTGTGCCCAGTGATGACACTACCAAAAAAGGATTCAGGCCATTGGCGCTGTCCGCCTGGACCATGCGCTCAAGTTCATCGCCCTTCATTCTGAACCGGTCATCGATCGGGACATGCCTTAAGATACATTCCTTCAGCCCTGCGATTCTGAGTGCCTTGTCAACCGAATGATGTGCTTGATTTGACAAATAGATTACCGAGTTTGGAATGTCTATACTCCTGACTCCCTGGCCATCTCTTGCGCACACAATGGCCACCAGATTGGCAATAGAGCCTCCCGAAGCCAGATTTCCATAGGCAGATTTAGGATAACCCAGTACTTCTGCCATCCACTCAATGAGCATGTTCTCCATGTGCACAGCACCCGGATTGGCAAAGAATACCCCTGCATATCGATTCGTGAAGTCGGCAATAAAATCACCAAACGCGGAAGGAAGCACGCCTCCCCCCGGGATATAAGCCAGGTGTCCTCCTGATGCCGGATTTAGTCCAACCTTGTCGACATGTTGGATGAAAACGTCAAACAGTTCGCGGAAATTCCGGTTCCCTTCTGCCGTGATTGTTGCATTGCGAATACCCGAACCCTTGTGATCGGTTTCGATATAGGTCTTATCGTTAGCAGTGCGATCGAGAAAATCTGCGAGGTAGGATTGCAGTAAATCAAAACCCGCATCCAATTCCTCTGCCGACAGGTCTAACTGCCGGGACTTACTTTCAAGATGTTGTATTTGTTGCTCGAGGTCGATGACGCAATTTATGGTTTTGCAGTCATTCCAGGCCTCATTTCAATACAAGGGTGACCTCTATGGCTACTTCATCTCCAATGACCATATCTCCCATGCCCATGGCGTAGCTCACCCCGTAGTCTTGTCGATCGATATTGAGCGTTCCCGTAATTTGTGTGGCGCCATCCACCTCTGAAATCACTACATTTTCCACCGTCTCGGCTCCAGTGCTCCCTTTTAGAACCAGGTTGCCCATCACCTTGTCGCCTTCGTGGCTAGTGATCGAAAAAGTAGCATTTGGGAATTGTTCAACGTCGAAGAAGTCGGCTGACATTAGGTGACCAATTAATTTTTCTTTGGTCATATCTCTTGCCGGATCGAAATTTTGATCCATCATTTCAATATTGGTCATGTCCAACTCCATATCTCCGGAGAGCACACCATCATTCAATTCCACATTCCCCCCGGAAAAGCCCATGAGTCCTACATGCGTGTACATATTCATCATCGTGCCACTCCATTTCAATTGGCTTTTATCGAGGTTGAGGTTTCCTTGATCCTCAGAAGCTGCAACCTCCTCTACCGGAGCCGTCTCTTCGCTGGCTTCTTGTTTGGTGCTGGTGTCTGAACCGCAGGCAAATAATAAAAATGAAAGGGTGATAATGCTAAATAATTGGAGTTTCATAAAATTTGGTTTTATCCGGCTAAGTTATTGCGTGTATTGCTTTTAATTGTCTTTTCCACAACGTTTGATTATTGCATCAATTAGCCGGTTCGCTGAATGTTCATGGATGCGCGTGAAAATGCGACCTACCTCCTTGGGGCATAGTGCCGGCCAAGCCAGGATGCAAGGCCATCGAGTCCAGGAAATAATAACCGCTCATTGATATTGGCTTGATCGAGCTTGTCCCTTATCTCCCATTTGAGATCCGATGGAATAATGATCCTCTTGTAATAGTCCGGATGCTTTCTGAGCCAGGCATCCAGCTGACCATCTGCCCTGCTCATCACTGAGAAGAAAGCATATTGGTTGATGATCCTATTGTCGAGACTGGGTGGCTCGAAAAACAAGACGAGATTCTCTCTTGTGAGCTTGTCGAAGTCCTGTATAGAGGGCATGGCCTCTTCCAACATCTCGATGGTGAAAGTATTACTCCCTACCTCCTTGAGCTCCGATCTGAGTGGGTCCGGAAGCGAAGCATTCACCTTAACGAAATCGACCATCCAAATGATTCCGTCTTTGTTGAATTTATCAAGCTCAGCGGTTGCAAAGTGAATTGCCACAAATGGAGAATATGTCCAATCCAGCAACCGTGTAGGCAATCCGTAGTGCTGACCAATGGTCATGGTTCGCCAATCCGAACTCAGAGCTTCCGTATTGCTCACCTGGGCGTATTTTCTAAAATTCCTGAGCAGGTGGTATTCGAGGTCGTTGTCCTTGGCAATTTCCCTGGTAAAACGATTATAGAGCCTGTATGCTTTATCTGGCATTCCGCGAAAAGCATAATCGGTTCTAAACCTTCCCAGCCCTTCCTTCCACGAGTCGGAATAGACTGCCTCACATAGCTGTCTCCAGGATTTGACCACGATATCCTTGCCCATGCCCCAAAAGTAGCATTAATGGTATGCTGATCAAGCTGAATCACGCCACCCTTCACGAATATTAGCCGTGAGCATTTTGAGATAGGCTTCATCATCCTAATTTTGAAAAAATGACCGGAATGAAGTTCTTGATTTCCCTATCCGTTATTGGCTTGTCCTGCATTCCCTTCTACGGGCAATCTCAAATATTCTATAGCCCGCCAACGAATGCAATTGTCACCATAGATGGCGTCATGCAGCCTGGCGAATGGGATGACGCTTACACCGATCAGATTATTAGCAGTGGAAATGGAGAGACCGTAACCATTCATGGTATGCACGACTCACTTGGGATGTATTTTGCCTTTGAATCCTCTGTAGATCTGGACGTAAACTTTCCCGAGGTGTTTTTCGACATGGATCAAAGCGGAGGCAATACATGGGATCAGAATGATTGGTGGTTTCACGTATCTGCCACAGATTGCGAATACAGGGGAATCCCTTTGAACTATGACAGCTGCATGGCCGACCGTCCGGGTTGGGAAGCTCATCCCAATTGGCCCGCCGCAGGTTCGGGTCCGGATACCGTGGAAATATTCATTGAATTCTCCCTGCTCAACGATAGTATCATTGATCTGCCAAATGTTGCTGTTGGATTTTCCATGGCCGTTTCCAATGCATTTAATCGCTACGACTATTGGCCAGACAGTGCGACTAACTTAAATTATCCGTCTACATGGGGGACTCTCGAGTTTAATGGTCCCGGGGTTGGGCGAAAGAATACTCCGGTGGAAAATGCAATCCGGATTTATCCCAACCCGGCATTCTCCTTTTTGCATGTGGAGGTGCTTGAACCTGTAGAGCGTATCGAGATCGTCGATGTGTCCGGCAGGGTGGTTCACAGCGGAACTAGCCATCACATATCAATTTCGCATTTACCCCCTGGCCCCTACTCATTGATAGTTTCCAGTCAATATAAGCACGTGTTCAGGAGGTTCGTTAAACTATAGGCGGCTACCTTCTCCGAGCAATCAATGCATCTATAGAATAGCGCCCTGGTCCGGTAAGGAACAGTGTGATATAAGGGATAAGAAAGAGCAAGGCATGTTCCTTTGTCTTGATAGGGTCGTCCCAATGAATATCAAAAGCCGCAACCGCCATAGTAACAATCAACGGTATGAGTACCCAGCGATGCAAGAAACCGATTGCAACGAGCGCAGCACAAACGAGTTCTGAAAAGATGGCAAGGTTAGCCGATAAGGAGGCACTCAGCCCAAATACTTCGGGGAAGCTGTTTTCTATCTTTTCGTAATTGATCAATTTGGAATATCCATGGTTGATCGCCATGAAGCCTCCAGCTGCAACACGAAGCAACAATAATGCGAGATCTAATCCATACGGCTTTATTGAGAAAACCCTGAACTTCATTCAGGAGATTTCTCGGTATAGGTCAATGCGCCGGAAGGACAGGTGTCGATCGTTCGCATCAGCTCCTGTTCCGTAGCCTGATTGACTTTGACCCAAGGCCTTTCCCTTGGTTTAAAGACCTGAGGGGATCCTTTGACACAATTGCCGGAATGCTGGCAGAGGTCTGGTTTCCAATGAATGACAAATTCGCCCTGGCGATAGTGTATTACTTTGTCCATATCTATAATACTGGTTTGGTGTTGCCGTCGAATGCAAAATCGGCAATCTGCTTTCGTACTCTTGGATTACTTTCTCGTGTGAGGTAAGGTTCTTCTAGTGCTTCCGAATCTCCGGGATAGCCAATAGCCGTAATCGTAACCGGCTCCCATAACTCGGGCAACTGAAATGTTTCGATGACTGCATCTGCCCTGAAACCACCCATCTGGTGCATATTGAGGCCGTGCTCGGTGGCTTGTACGGTGAGATTTCCCATGGCAAACCCCACGTCGTGCATGTAATGTCGGTTGACCCTATCCTTGTAATCAAACCTCTTTTTCGCCAAAACAAGAACCAGCAGCGGGGCCTTGGCAGCCCATGGCTGATTGCCACCCATCAAGGCTTCAAACAGTTGATCCCAGGCTTCTGTCCCCTTTTCACCGTAGATAAAAGCCCAAGGTTGCTCATTCATACTACTTGGTGCCCATCGTGCGGCCTCAAATAGGGAATCTCTAACCTCACCAGGAATCGGATCTTCCGAAAACGCTCTTCTGCTCCAACGATTGATGATCAAATCGTTTACGGGATAGTCACTTTTCCACTCTGGTTTTGCCATGCCTTTGCAACAATAAATGAAGAGAATTGTTCGATATCAAATATCTCATTTATCACCCATCAAAAGTTACGAATGTTGCTAAGTGAAAAATACATTACAAAAGCAAGCCCCGGTCACCTTCAAAGGACAGGAAGGTGAAGCCGGGGCCCGACAAACTAATACTGCTTGTTTTACTTTTCTGGGGGCAGCAGTACTTTATCCACCACATGGATAACACCGTTGGAGGCATCCACGGTGGCCAAAATCTTCGCACCGTCTACCAGAACGTCATCTCCTTCACGCTTCACGGTCACATAGTGTCCGGTAGCCAGAAATAGAGACATTCCGTCCTTGAGTGCTTTTCCCTTGTACGTACCGGGAGCGGCATGATAGGTTAGCACTTTTGAGAGTGCAATTTTGTTTTCCGGTTTGAGCAAATTCTCAACAGTTCCTTCAGGAAGGGCGTCGAATGCTGAATTGACGGGAGCAAATACGGTCAGTGGACCATTGTTTGCCAGCACATCTTCAATTCCGGCGGCTTGCACCGCTGCGACTAACGTGCTGTGGTCTTCGGATCCAATGGCAACTTGAAGGATGTTCTTGGAACTTATACCATCATTTATCATTGATTGACCTTTGGCTGGGGCTTCAGTTTCCACAGCTGAAGATTGAGAAGCGGGAGCCTCTTGATCGCCTCCGCCAGCGCATGATACCATTCCTGCAAGCAGGAGGGCGGATATTGCGCTTAAATACAGCTTTTTCATCTCTTAGTGATTATCAGTTTATGTCTACGAAGGAAGACCACAATAGCTTCCACTAGCATGACCTGCATCAGCTAAAAAAATGACTCTTGTCAGACCAACCGTTGTTAGAGTTCCTCCGCGAGAAATGCCATGGACTTACTCCAGGCATCGGCCGTTGCCTCGGATTCGTATTGAGGATTGCTGGGATTTGCGAAAGCGTGCTTCCCCTGGTAGGTATATGAGCTAAGCGCTTTTCCTGCAGATTTCATATTGTGCTCAAATTCCGAAACAACCTGAGCGTTGATCCAGCCATCTTCGCTGGCCCAAATTCCCAGTACGGGACAGTTGAGTGTCTTGAGCTTCTCAACATCTTTTTCCGGCATACCATAATAAATGACGCAAGCCTCAGCTTGCTTACCAAAAAAAAGGGATGTCTGGAGGCTCCATCCTCCACCAAAGCACCAACCCATGGTGGCTATCTGGGCGTCGCTGCCTACATACTGCTTCACTCCCCTGAGAATTGTCCGAATACGCTCCTCCTTTGCCTCCTTCATATACTTCGAGGCCGTTGGTCTGTCGGTCGCAACCTTTCCGTCATATAAGTCCAGACACAAAACGTGGTAGTTCATTTGTTCGCTCAACTTCTTTGCTTCGTTTTTTACGAAGTCGTTCAACCCCCACCATTCGTGGATCAACAGCACCCACTTACTTCCTTTACCCTCTATATAGAATGCATTGCCATTCTTGCCATCCTCACACTTAAACTCGATTTGCTCACCGGGACCTTCATACCGGAATGCCAGCGGCTCTTCATGATCATTTCTAAATGACTCATTCGATGCAAGTTCATTAAAGGCATCATGAGCAGAGCAACACTGGGCAGAGGCAGCACATGTAAGAAATGAAGCAAGGATCACAAGTATTATGTGCTTCATTCTTTTTCGCTTTTCCAGGGAATGGTCTCCAATATCGTTCTCATTGCAGTCAGCCGGGCGTACATTTTTGAGTTGGCCTGAACCACCACCCAGGGGTTGATTTTCGTATCTGTAAGCTTAAACATCTCGTCCTTGTACTTCGTGTACTCATCCCATTTGGAAGGAGCTTCATGGTCGGCCGCATTGAGTTTGTTGGCTTTTCGCTCGTCCTTCTGCATCTCCTTGAGTCTGTCAATTTGCTCTTCCAGGGATATTGAGAAATAGAACTTGATCAAGTGGATGCCACTCTCGACCAACATCTCTTCAAAGTTCACCACCTGCTTCATAAACATATTGTACTCTTCCTTGGTGCAGTATCCATTCACTGGCTCCACCATGGCCCGGTTGTACCACGATCTGTCGAAGATGACAATCTCACCTGGATTCGGTAGGCGGTTCACGTACCGCTGAAAATACCACTGAAGCGCTTCAGCGTCGGTCGGCTTTGGCAGGGCCACTACCCTATATTGCCTTGGATTAAGGTGCTCGGTGATTCGCCTGATCGCACCGGACTTCCCCGCCATATCCCGTCCTTCGAATAGAATGACAACGCGCTGATCATTTCTCTGGATCCAGGACTGGAGCTTGATCAGTTCAATCTGCAGATTTTTGATCTTATCCTCATAGATCACTTTCTTCAACGTCCTTTTTAGGCTGACATTGCCAAACCTCAACAGGTAGCGCACGCCCAGTTTAGAATTGAGTTTCTTCAAGTCCCGCTCGGTCAGTTCAAATTTGTGTTCTTGATCAGCCATTGGAGAAAATTGATCGATGGAATCGAATTATTACGTTCGGATCCGGGTAGAGATTTACCGCTTTATCGTCCTTCCCTTCATATTCAAAGCGAGACAATACATGACGAATACTCTCCAGCCTTGCTACCTTCTTGTCGTTTGTTTTTACCAAGTGCCAAGGGGTAAACGTGGTATGTGTACGGCTAAACATCTGTCGCTTGTAATGGGTGAATTTATCCCACATATCCTGGCTCTTTTCATCAACAGGGCTCAGCTTCCATTGCTTGAGCTTGTTCATCTTGCGCTTCATGAATCTGGCTTCCTGCTCCTCCTTGGTGATAGAAAACCATAGTTTGATAATGATCACACCGTCCTCGGTCAGCATATGCTCGAACTCCGGAACCTGTTGCATAAAGAGCTCATACTCCTCCTTGGTACAAAATCCCATCACTGGTTCAACCACCGCCCGATTGTACCAACTCCTGTCGAAGAATACTATCTCACCCGGGTTGGGCAATTCCTTTACATACCTCCTGAAATACCATTGGCCCTTTTCTATGAAGGAGGGTTTGCTTAAGGCGACAACGCGCATGGACCTTGGACTCAAGTGCTGGGTAAATCTTCGAATGGATCCGCCTTTTCCCGCTGCATCTCTTCCTTCAAATATGATGGCTACACGCTTGCCGGTTTTGGAGATCCAATTCTGCAACTTGATTAGCTCGATCTGCAGTAATTTCAACTCGTCCAGATATTTCCAATAATATAGGTGGGGTTCCGGGTCAATGCCCTTCTTTACGAGCAAGTCCAATACTTCATCCCTGGAGCGCAGACCGATCAGTTCCTCTTCGGAAAGCAGGGGTTTTTCTTTTTGTAATGGACTGGTTTGATGCATTAGTGCCTCTCTGCCGACAGGTCAATTTGAGCGACAAGATCGGCACAATTTTCCAAATCGGTATATTAACTCCGAAATGTGCCTCAAAAAGTCGTGAATTTATATGACCTATCTCATAAAGGGTTCTTAAGAAATAACCACTTTTGGCAAAACATAAATCGGACATGAAGGATATTCTAGATTCTCTGGAAGGCAAGTACGATAAGCAGAAGCAACCGATTGAAACTTACCTGAAGGGCTTACTTTACGCCAAGCCAATCAACTACTGGGACTATATAGAAGTAGAGACACTTCTCAGCCTCCAAAAGCCGAGGACGGATCTTCCCGACGAGATGATATTCATAATGTATCATCAAGTAACGGAATTGTTGCTCAAGCTTATAAAACACGAGATTGAACAGATGACCAACGACGATCTGGATGTGGAAACCTTTATCGTGAAAATGGGTCGCGTAAATCGTTATGCCGAGATCTGTGCAAATACATTCGACGTGATGGGTACCGGGATGGACCCGGAGCAATACGACAAATTCAGACTCACACTTACTCCCGCATCTGGCTTTCAATCTGCTACCTTCAGAGAGATAGAGATCATGTGCACCCCGCTCAACAACCTTGTGAGTAACAGGTTCAAGGAGGAGTTGAGCGACTCAGACGACCTTGAACTGATGCTGGGTAAACTCTATTGGCAGGAAGCAGGCATCAACCATGAGACCGGTGAGAAATCGATGACCTTGAGCCTGTTTGAAGAAAAATACCGGAAACGTTTCTTCGATCTGGCGCACGAATACAAAGACAAAAACCTCTTGCTTTCAGCAGAAAAGTTGAATGCCGATAATGAGGAAAGGGATAGACTAAATGAAGCCATGAAATCCTTTGACCGTACCTACAATATTGCATGGCCTAAAGTTCATTTGCGTACAGCAGAGATTTACCTCGAGCATGGCCAAAAGGTTAAGGCAGCTACCGGCGGCAGTGATTGGAAAAAATACCTGCACCCCAAATATCAGCGGCGGATGTTCTTTCCGGGACTGTTAAGTGAAGAAGAGTTTGCTAACTGGGGCAAGGACTGATTACCACCCACCCTCAAAATCGTCATCGAGAATCATCAGGGCTTCGGTGAGCTCTCCGAAGGTTTTTTCATCCTTCAATTCTTCGGCAATAGACCTTCCCTTGCGGTATACCTCAATGGCTTTTTTGGTCTTTTCTACTTCCTCGTAGAATTGGCCAAGTTGGTAGTAAGCACCCAGGTATTTCTTGTCGATCCTAAGAAGATTTTCCAGGGTATCAATGGCTTTTTCTATCTCACCAAGCTTGTAATATTCAAGGGCTGCAGCGTAATTGAGAAAAACATCCTTCGGGTTTTTTCTCAGCATATCTTCAATCAGTTCAAGGCGCTGCATGGGTACGAATTTCGCAAATTGAATGAGAAATTAGAAGCCTTTCACAAACTTTATTTGAGCAATTTCTCCAACTGCCTCATTGTTTCCTGATTACGTTCTGAAAACCAACTTTCGTTGATCGTTTCCTTCTCTTTTTGGGTAAGATGCCAGCTTAAGGAAACCTTCCTATTCTCCACCCAATCCCCCTCAAATAACATCAGATGCAGAGGTACGCCTAAGCGCTCGTCGAGTAGCATCTTATATTGATCCTGGTTGTATTCCTGATAGTTCACCCAATTGGCATAGAAGCCCTTAAGCGGATTGGTGAGGGTACTAAACAGGCTCAAATGGGCATGCTTTCTGATTTTGATTTTCGATACCTGGTCTCGGATCTGCAAGACCACAACGCCAGAAGTATTTTCCTCTATCCACTCCTCAAATTCAAGGATGTATTGAAGCGTACTCAGGAAACCAAAATTGTCGCGGATACCTGCATCGGCCAATTCGATATGCGGATATGTGGGCATACTCACATTTGGCATAACATACGGGAAGGTGGCGCTCATCCGAAGTGCCGAACTCATCTTGAGATTCTCAGGGCCCGCCTGATTCATAAATCGCATGAAGTCGATCGACTCTACGTGCGACTCCTTTTCGGTTAGATTACACTCCGGGGTTGTGAGAAACGAATATGACCTACTGCCGACCAATAACCGCCTACCGTCGTTGTTGATGGTTGGGGAAAACAGCATGCTTGGCATGTACGACATAAGTTCATCATTCCTGTAATCTTTCAATTTTTTACCCTTGAATTGTACCAGATTTTCCTCCAGGCCTTTTTCAAAAGCATAACCACGATCCTTGGTGTAACGCTGTCCTTCATATGAGAATTTCTGCCACCTTGGGAATACATCATTCAGGGTGAGGGTTAAAGCAATGGGGTTTAGCAAATCCTTGCTGATATTCTTCCTGAATTTGGGATTACACGCCTGCTTTTGCCCATAGCTGTTAAACAATTCGCGGTAATATGCTGCGCCGATCATCCCTCCCGACGATCCGGAAATAATGTGAGCCGCATCGTATAGCTGTCCACCCAGTTTGGAATCACTGTTTTGCAAAACCGTAAAGGTCCAAAGGGAAGAACGCATCCCTCCTCCACTCACGTTGACGAGAACCAGCAGAGGTTTGTCTTTGTCTTGTTTGAGCTTCCAGTTTTCGAGAACCTGCAATTCTATCTGTCGTGCATCTGCATTCCATGAAGAATCGTGGGCTGCTTCATGGATAGCGCTTTCGTTGTATGGAATCTCAACTCCCTCATAAACCAATCCATAGGCGAAATTTCTGTAGTTGAACTCAGCGTATTGGGAGAGGAAATTGATGACCACCAGAAGAAGGACTATGATAAAGCCGGTCCAGCCTTTTAGCCAGGTATAGAGGGCACCACTAATAAGGATACCGATCGTAAACAAAAGGAATATGCTTGAACCAGCTGGAATTTCAAGAACAGGTACGTCTCTGAAAATTCCAAATACGAAGACCATCACTAGCACGGCAATTTCAAAGAAGGTTGCATTCATATGATTTCGGCTAAAGACCTTCATCAGCGTTTCGATCTTGTAATGTGTGCTCGATCTGGCCAATTCCATGCGAAATGGCGAAGCCATATATGTGGCTATCTTCCACCCTTCCTGCTTGGTTTTGAAAAGGCGATACCAAAGAATGTTCCTGCCAAATAGGTCTTTGGCCGGAACCTGATCAGCTTCTTTCGACCGATGTTTCTTGCCTGGTTTGAGGATTCCCTTGTCGGTATTCAGGAAGTAGATAACCGAAAGACTTATGATGAGGGATGCTCCCACCACATACCCGAGCAGATTAACCACTACCTCGCCACTGGAGATAAACTCCTCGGCAATTTGAAATTGATACATCGCCCAGATGTGATTCAGGATAAAGATCAAGGGGATGAGGCTGTTGTTGAGGGAGAACTTATAGAATGGGTTATTGAACGTCGCGAGAACGGGAAAGCGATACCCATTGATAATGTAATTGGTAATGTGATAGGCAATGATGAACCCACCGGCGGCCATGCCGAGGATAAGGTGTGAAAGCAAGCCTACACTATCGAGGTATTCCGGAAAGAGCAACAACGCATGGATACCATACCTTGAGGCAAATTGACCATTGATCGCCATGAAGAGAAGTATCCAGAGAATTAGTGTGAAATGATTGCGCTTGAATTGTGCCAGCAACAATTGAAAAGGGAAGAAGAAAACTATTCTTCTTATCCATTCCCTTGGTGTCATTTTTGCTGGCGTCATCCTTATTATTGTAAACGCAAATCTCACGCCGAAAGGACATGCCTGTTCGACTTTATTCATTAAACGGACGACAAACGACCATAATTGCCCTTTTTATGGTCATTCTTGGGTTAGCGGGCTGTAAGAATGCTCACATTATTCAAAGTAGTCGGAAGGAAGCACCAAACTGGGTCCATGGCCTGGCCAAAAACTTCATCATCGTCAACGGTACGGGTGAAAATCACGAACAAGCGAAGCTCAACGCCCTTTCTAGGATCAAGGAGGACATCATCAATTCGGTGGCCGTTCATGTGGTATCCAAAACACAGTACCGAACTGTGGAGAGCTCTGAAGCTAATTCCATAGATGAATTCGTACAGGTATACAACAACAACCTCGAGGTCAACTCAGACTACTTTGACGCACTAAAGGGAATTTCGCTCTCCAAGGCGGAAGACTTTTACTGGGAGATTCATCGCCGCGATGGATATGAACGTGTTGTGTAT
Source organism: Salibacteraceae bacterium (assembly GCA_965267285.1). Classification (GTDB taxonomy): domain Bacteria; phylum Bacteroidota; class Bacteroidia; order Flavobacteriales_G; family Salibacteraceae; genus UBA4419. The sequence continues at coordinate 1,510,793 of OZ253948.1, forward strand.
CATATCAAATACCCATTCCGGGAAAGTGAATTGGGAATGCTGATTTCAGAATATGAGCGACTGACCCGGGAGTTGAGCTCCAAGCTTGATTCTTTAACACAAAGGGGTTACGATTTTGGCACTGTCGAAGCCATCTATACCGATATCCGAACGCTGGAGGATCTCAAGTACATCATGCCCGGCTCAAAGCAGACCATTGCCCAAAACAAGATATACGACCTGGAGGATTTGATGACGGAAATCCGCGTGAAGACGTTGAGCGATTCAATTGGCTACCTCAGGTATGCATTGGATTTGAATGGAAACACTATCAAATCAGAAAAATCTCCCGAGATCACGGCTTCATGCCCCATCAAGGTTGAGCGTTTCAGAGCTTATCCAGACGTCAATGAACTCAAGTACTCCACCGTCGAATGCGACTTTGCTCAAGACCAAATGCTTTCCGTGACCTATAAGTATGGAGGATATAAAATCAGGCGCTCCATTCCCATTCCGCACAATCCGGAGCTACCCAGTATTGAGAAAGTATCTCAAATAGCCCTGGCAAGCAGCGGATTGACGAAGGCGACATGGACTGTGGAAGTGGTAAATCCCAGCTTCTCAAATTTTCATGTAAAGAGTATGAGGATGTTCGTCAAACGAAACAACCGCAAACCGGAGGAAGTAAAGTTGTTGTCGCTCAATGTTCCGGGGAAAGGGCGTGGTGCGATCTCTCTTGAGATTCCTTACGAAAAAAATTTGAAGACAAGTTGGGCAGCCATCGAATCTCTATTTGTCGAACAGAAATACAAGGTTTGGGGCTCCCTGTTTTATACCAATCTTGGGTCAGACAAAATCCATGAAGTTCCATTTGAAGAAATGGACCTCCGTGTTTCCCATTAACATGTCGGCATCTCAAGTGAGATGTTAATTTTGCCGCTCTCAAGTATCATCCTATGATCGTACATCTCAAGTCAGGTCTGTCTAAAGAACTGATCACCGAACTGGCAAGCAAAACAAAATCCGTTCACCTCTTTCAGGATTCAATTGATATTCTAATCACTTCGTCGGGCGTAAAGGAATTACCAGCTGACCTGGAATCCCATGCGGACTCATTTCACGTTTCGGATTCGGATATTCAATTGGCGGACAGAGGATATACCAAAGAAACCAGGACGATTGATCTCGATACGGTCCAATTTGGTGGCGACACGGACAATTGCCTGCTGGTAACCGGCCCTTGCTCAGTTGAATCAAGAGAGCAGATTCAGGATGTCGCCAAGTTTATTACCGGACTCGGACTAAAAACAATCCGGGCGGGAAGTTATAAACCCAGGACTTCACCTTACTCCTTTCAAGGGTTGGGCCTTGAAGGGCTCAAACTTCTTGCAGAAGTACGAGAGCAATACGGATTGAAGGTCTTTAGTGAGGTGCGCGATGCGACGCATGTCCATGAAATCATAGAATATGCCGACGTTGTTCAGATAGGCGCAAAGTCAATGTACGACCATGGTATCTTGAAAGCTACTGCGAAGGCCAACAAGCCTGTGTTGTTGAAAAGAGGCTTTGGCACAACCCTTCAGGAGTTTGTCCAGTGTGCGGAGTTCATCCTGAGCGGTGGAAATCCAAATGTCGTCTTGTGCGAACGAGGTATCCGCACTTTTGAGACCAAGACAAGATTCACGCTTGACCTTTGTGGTGTTGCTTATCTGAAGGAATACATAAATCTTCCGATCATTCTGGATCCCAGCCATGCCATGGGGTGGGCCTATGGCGTATCCGATCTGGCGCGATCCTGCCTGGCCATGGGCGTGGACGGATTACTCATCGAAACACATCCCAATCCCAAGGTTGCCAAATCGGATGCCTCCCAACAACTGAATTTCGATCAATTCAGCAAATTGAAGCAAAGCCTGGAGCCTATTGCTTCGGCCATTGGCCAAACAATAGTCTAGATGAATACTCAAAACATCAAATTGGTTGTTTGCGATGTAGATGGTACCCTGACAGACGGTGGTATGTACATCACGGAATCCGGGGATCACTTCAAGCGTTTTGACAGCAAGGACGGCATGGCGGTGAAGATCCTGGCGCAGCATGGGATCGAATTTGGCATGATCAGCCACAGCAAGGTTTCCAATATAGTCGAGACTCGGGCCAAGATGCTCGATATCAAATGGTGTTATGTGGGCGAACAGAGCAAGCGTGTCGTGCTCGATACCTGGATGGATCAGCTCAACATATCCATAGACGAGGTTGCATTCCTGGGTGATGATATCAACGACCTTATCGTAATGAAGGCATGTGGCCTGGGGGTTTGTCCGGCCGACTCAGTAAAAGCAGTAAAGGAAGAAGCGGATATCGTTCTCAAAAGTAAGGGTGGTCGTGGTTGCCTAAGAGAATTTGTGGATATGGTGATGAATCTCAGCCACGCTTAGTACTATCCATTTGGATTGTATACTTTAGTGCGGCCTCATACTGACACCCTAACGTTCCATAAATGAAAAATTTCAGAATAGAAATAAAGTGGTCTCTCATATTTACGGCTTTTGGCTTGCTGTGGATGATGATGGAAAAAGCCCTTGGATGGCATGATGAACTTATCGACAAGCATCCACTCTATACCAATCTGATTGCTTTTCCAGCTATCGCCATGTACGTACTGTATATGCTCGAACGCAGGAGGAAGATCTTTGCAGGTTTCATGACTTGGCGGCAAGGATTTTCCGGAGGTCTCATCCTCAGCGTAATGATTGCCGTTCTTGCTCCATTATCCCAGTACATCACCTCTGCCTGGATTACGCCGGACTACTTCACGAATGCCATCAACTTTGCGGTTGAGACGGAAACCATGACTCTCGAGGAGGCACAGAACTACTTCAACATGAAGAGTTATATGATGCAAGCGCCATTGGCTGCCTTGATCATGGGAGCCATTACTTCGGCCATCGTTGCAGCCTTTGTTCGAAAGACACCCTAGCCCATTCGGCCCTCGCACATCGCGAGAATCTCAGCTTCAAGCACTTCCGATTTACTTCTGATATCCGCCGCTTTTGTCAGGATATCATCCTTGAATTCTCGATCATTCAAACCATCTGCATTGATCTTCACGTTGAGATGGGCGCCAATCACGGCAGTTCGGGCACATAGTGCGCCTACTGCACCGTCGGTAATAGAATTTGGATTACCAATGTCAACCATGGCTTTCATGATTTCCATCGATTCGTAGGCCCGTTCCATTGTTTCATAAGGAACCTGGATGGCTTCCTTGGTGGCATTCTCGATGGCCTCTGCCCTCCTGGTTTTTTCATCTTCGGTGTTCTTAGGTAGTCCGAAGGCCTCCATGATCTTATTAAAAGCAGCAGTATCGGCATCAACGAGTCGGAGTAGTTCTTCCTTGAGCTCATTGCCTTTCACAGCCCAATCCGAAAACTCTTCCCATCTTGCATCCCATCCTCTTTTGTGAGCTGATAAGTTCGCCACCATCGTACCCAGGGAAACACCCAAGGCCCCAACATATGCTGCTATGGAACCCCCACCAGGTGCAGCAGACTCCGATGCGGTTTCGTTAGCAAAATCGATAAGGTTCATATCTACCAGGCCTTTCAACTTATCTGCGATCATGTACTCGATCACCTTTTCATCTGGGTTGAACCGCTTGAGTTCGTCCAATCCAAGCGATTTGACTGCGATATGAATCTTTGCGCGCTCGGGAATTCCGAGCGAACGCTGCTGTTTTCGCAAGAAAAACTCACCCGCATCCACCAATACTTTCTTGGGCACAAGACCTACCAATTCGGATCCTGTGATGCGCAAGCCCCTTGCTGTGGCCGCCTTTTCTGTTTCATCAAAAGCCACATGAAGTGGGGTGATTGAAATGTTGGTCAAATTGTACGAGATCTGTGCGATGCCGTATTCCTCAATATACCATCCGATACCTTTTACTGCTTTGAGCTTACCCGGAATACGCAATGGCTCTCCATGTTCGTCCAGGATAGTCTTACCGGTGAGTTTGTTTCCTTCCTTTTTGACACGGCCAGCCTCCCGAATGTCAAAGGCCACGGCATTGGCTCTCCGAGTAGAAGTTGTATTCAAATTGATATTGTAGGCCACCAGGAAATCCCTTGCTGAAATAGCGGTTGCCCCGGTTGTTTTGGCTTTATCATATTTGGCGGGGCCCTCATCCGGGGTCCAGTTCGGATCTTGTAATTTCTTTTCCAATCCCTCGTATTCTCCGGAACGAACCGTGGCCAGGTTTCTTCTCTCCTCCGATTTTGCGGCATTTTCATAGAAATAGATGGGAATCTCAAGTTCCTTTCCCACCCGCGCTCCAAGCTCGTGGGCATATTCGGCGGTCTCTTCCATCGAAATATTGGAGATCGGCACCAGTGGACAGACGTCGGTTGCCCCAAACCTTGGATGCTCCCCAGAATGTTGGCTCATGTCTATGAGTTCGGATGCTTTCCTAATTAATCGAAAGGCCGCTTCGATCACTTTATCCGGCTCACCAACGAAGGTAATGACGGTTCTGTTGGTGGCCTTACCGGGATCAACATCCAGCAACCGAACGCCTTCGACGGTTTCAACAACCGATGCAATCGCATCGATTTTCTCCTTATCCCTTCCTTCACTGATATTCGGAACACATTCGATTAGCTTCATCATGATTGTCTTATGCCGTTAATATAAACTGATTCGATATGATTGTCACCAAAGCCATACGGCAGGCTGTGATAATGAGGAAGCTCCTTGGTCACTATAAAATTTGCCTTCTTTCCCACCGTGATACTTCCAACTTCTTCTTCCAATTCGAGTGCGTATGCTGCATTCATGGTAGCTGCATTGATCGCTTCCTCCGGGAGCATGCGCATTTTTATACAACCCAACGCAACTACCAAATTCATGTTTGATGTAGGACTTGAACCCGGGTTGAAATCACTCGCCAGAACCACCGGAATATCCATGTCCATCAACCTTCTCACCGGTGTGTACGGAATGCTCAAGAATAACGAGCAAGCCGGTAGCCCAACCGCAAGTGTATCTCCTTTGGCAAGTATTTCATATTCCTCATCTCCCATCACTTCAAGATGGTCGACACTAAGTGCTCCATTAGAAACAGCTACCTCCAACCCTCCACTCACGGTGAATTGGTTGACATGGATCTTGCCCTTGAGGCCAAGTTTTTTCCCTTCCTCAAGCAGTCTCCTGGTTTGTTCGGAAGTGAAATATCCCTCTTCACAAAATATGTCGACGTAGTCGGCTTTCGGTGCAACCTCCGGCAACATTTCGTTCACAACGAGGTCAAAATAGGAGTTAGCGTCATGCTCTTCAGGTACAGCGTGTGCACCCAGGAAAGTGGCTCTAATCGGAATAGAGGATGCTTCCTTAAGGCGCTGGACTACGTTGAGCATCTTCATTTCTGAATCGAGGTCCAGGCCATACCCGGATTTAATCTCAATAGCTCCCGTTCCCATCCTGATGGCGTCATTCAATCGCGTTAGCGCTTTCTCGTAAAGCTCATCTTCGCTCAAGCCTCTGAGCCTTTTAGCGGAATTGAGGATTCCTCCGCCAGCCTTCGCGATTTCTTCATAGGACTTGCCCTGAAGCCTCATGACCCATTCGTCTTGTCTACCGGTTGCGAAAACCAGGTGGGTATGTGAATCAACCCAAGTGGGCAAGACAATTTTTCCGGATGCGTCAACTACCTCGAGATCATTCCAGTCGGAGATTCCGGGAAACTCCTTCATGCTTCCGTAGTCGACGATGATTCCATCTTCAACAGCCAGCCAGGCATCTTCAATCAAGGGAAGGTCAGACATGGACTTGCCACGAATGACCTCATTTCCTGCATCCCTTACCTGGAGCAGTTGATGGATGTTTTTGATGAGTAGCTTCACCGCGTGCAAAGATTGTAATTCCTTCGCACGCGGGAAACCCAGATAATCAAATCGCTAAAATTCTATTCGGTAAGAGAGTATCGGCAAAAGACCAAGCATTGTGTCGTTCTCTATTTGGTCTGTTTCTGAATTGTAGTATTGCTGAACCACATTTTGACGGTTGGACACGTTCTGAATATCCAACTTCCAAATGCGCGTTGTTTTCTTTTTGTTTCTCCTAAAGCTGATCATCAAGTCAGCTCGAAAGTAATCGGGCGCTTGCTCTACGAAAGGATTTTCGAAATCGCGAACCGTATGTCCGGCTTGCCTTGATTCATCGAGTTTGATAGAAAGCATACGCAAGCCTCCTGTGTGGAATATTCGGGTATTTACACCAAGCTTGTTTCCATTGGCAGGATTACCAATGGTCCACTCCTTTCCAACCAGGTAGTTGAAGGCGTAATTTGAGTTGTAAAGGGAATTTCTCTCAATGCCGTCCATTGCCTTGTACTTGGAATCGTATACAGAGGCGGTGAACAGGAAGTAATAATCATTGTGCAGAAAGCGCTCTACGGTTAAGTCGAGTCCGTAGTTTGTGCCGGTCCCGTTGTTTACAAGTTGATCACTTGTATACCCCTGCATAAAGTTGACCGCTGACACCCAACTGCTTGGATCGTCAACCACGGGTACATCATATACGTCCTGGTAGTATACCTCCGCTTTGAGCCTCATGTGCTCGCCAATTGAGTAATCGTACCCGAGAACGTAGTGCCTGGATTTCCACGGTGCCAGGTATTTGTTGGGCAATTTCGATGAACCGTCTGGCAGGTCGACTTTTGCCAAATAGACCGACGGGTCTTCTACCCTGCTATGAATGCCAAATCCAAAGCTAATACTGTGTGCTGGCTTCAGTTTGTACTGTGCACTCAACCTGGGTTCAAAGGAGTTTTTGTTGTTCAAAAGGAAGTGCAAATAGTGCAGCCCCGAATTGAGGGTGATTCTATCTCCAATTCTGTACTGCCAGTTGGCAAAAGTTTGAAACAAATTGGTTCGGCCTCGAGCGTCGAGGTCCGTCACGTAGAAGTCATTTTCCCAATCATAGTGGGTCGATTTCATGTTGTATCCCATGTTGCTGTATATCGCTCCAACTTTTACTGCATGTCTCGGATTGAATTTCCGGTTGAGTGTTGTAGCCACCCTCACATTTTGATTGATAAAGGTCTCATCCCAATCGTTGATAGTCGCAGCTCGAGCACTATCATTGATTTCTGCGAAGTAGTGTGTGCGTTTGCCTGTCACACCTACCACTGTGCTCCAAAGCGTTTTTTTATCGAGCAATAGTTTGTGGGAAAGGCCTGTGATTCCAAGATTGGTTTGAAACACATCATTCCCATTGTCCCATTCATCTGTGATTCCGCTTAATCCTCCAAGGCCAAACAAGCTGAAGGTTCCAGCTTTTCCCGCCGGCAAATGGACTTTATAGGAAAGGTCCTGGAATCTGGGAACCTGATCGCCTACGATTCTGAAACCGATGAGCTTCATGAAGTCGAGTGTCGAATAGCGGTAGTTGACCAGGTATGATCCTTCGTACCCCTTCTTGAAGCCACCTTCCGCCGCCGCTTCCAGTCCAAGGACCCCGGCTTGAAAAGCATACTCACGTTGATCGCTATTTCCATTTCTCAACTTGATGTCAAATACCCCGGATACGGCGTTTCCATATTCAGCTGGAAAGGCTCCCGTGTAGAAATCGGAATTGGTCATCACACCTCCTTTGAGCATTGAGATTGGGCCACCCGTAGCACCTTGTTCTGAGAAATGGTTGGGATTTGGAATTTCGATACCCTCCATCTTCCAAAGTACGCCTCGAGGATTGTTTCCACGGATGATCAACTCGTTACTTCCGTCATGCCCGAAGTTCACACCTGCATAGGACTGAGCCATACGGCCCGGGTCATCAAGGCTACCAGCGTATCGTTGCGTTTCTTCAACGGTAAATCCCCTTGCTGACACAAGAGCCAATTCATTGGTCGCTCTTTTCTTATCCACTTTTGCGCTCACTTCCACTGCCTCCATCTGGACAACCGATTCACGCAACTCAACGGTAAGTACAACTTGCTTCCCGGCATTGACGAGGACATTATTGAGTGTTCTTGGTTCGTAACCCATATAGGTAATCTTCAGGGCGTGCCTTCCAACATTTACATCCTTCAAAATGAAGTTGCCATCCATGTCAGTAGTGGTTCCTGTGAACTGTTCTGCAGTCAGCAGTACAATTGATGCACCCGGAAGCGGTGCTTTAAGGTCGGTGTCGATTACCTTTCCTCGAATGGTCTGCTTGAGTTCATCGGCCATTCCACAGAAAGTCAAAAGTGTGAGGGTCAAAATGGTGATTGGTCGTTTCATGGTTTGTCTTTAATCTCAAGACAACATGAATCCGAATTACCCCTATTCGATTAAAAACCCTTTCGGCTATTTCTTTCTGAATCGCTTGCGGATAGCCGCTTCTGTTAGTGCAATGGAAGCCACCGCTGTACCGATAGTGACGATCAGTACGACCATCAATTTCACTTCTTCACTCATACTAAAAAGGTAGAATGACGGTGAAAGCAATGCGCAGACAATGCCCCAAATGGTGAGCTGTTTGCCTCCATATTTCTGTGCAAAATCCCAATGCTCCTGTGATTTGTATGCCGAGGGCAAGCGGTAACCGTACCACCAATTCATTTTCTTAGGCGGGAAAAAACGCAAGGCGAGACCTGCTAACGTGAGAATAAAACCAATGAGGAGTAGTGAGTTGGAAAAGAGAACCTCTTCTACCTGGGACTCCATTAGTAGATTAACAGAATGTCACCTATTCCACCACAAAACTCGATAGCGGAATAGTACAAGCCTACCCCCAGAACGGTCTGCGCCGCACTCAATTTGTAAAATACCTGAGGGAGCGCTGATACCGACATCATTGCAAAGGAGAATATGAGAATCGCGGCACCGGTTAGGAAGCCAAACAATCCTGGCGCCCAAAGGAAGATCGCAAAGGAAAGAAGCGAGGTAAGAAGACCGATGGTAAACATTCTATTCAAATTCATGGTTTCGGCCAATTTACCCATGTAGAGTGCCGCAAAGGCCGACAATCCGATCACAAAAGAAACCAGATAATTGGCATTCAATCCCATCCTCGATAGCCAACCAAAGCCTTCGAAGACTCCCGGAAGCCACTTAAAAACAAGTGCAACGACGAGGCCATAAGCCAGTCCAATTACAACTACGGTCATGAAATCGGACTTACCATCTTCCGTATCATTATTGAAGTCGACATGGTTTTCGTCGAAGTCATACTTCTTGAACGAGCGCATCAGGAAGTACCCGGATGCAAATACCAATACACCACCGGCACTAAATGTCAACGGGGCTCCTATGGTCTGAATGAGGTCGACGATACTGGGCTCAAGTGCATATATGAGGTCAAAAGCCAATACAAATACTGCGATGACCTTTGGTAGACTCTGCTGGGGAACAAATGTCTCGACCAATGAAATGGCCGGAGACCTAAATACATTCATACTTATGAGCCACAGTGCAACAAAAACAGGAACCAGATAAACGATCCAGCCACTCGGATCCCAATAAACTGTGGCGGCCACAGACATGAAGATCATGGCTACAACCGATACGCCTATATTGATCACAGGCAATCGCTCCCCTCCCTTGTTTCGAATATTGTCCGATATATGCCCGGCAATGGGCGGTGTAAGCGTGAGAATGATCGCCTGTAGAAAAGCAAAGGGTATCGCGTGCTCCGAAAAACCGAACTGAGCCAGAATCTCCGGCTGGTATTCGTGATAGGCAATCCAGGAGATGGCCACTGATACTTCCAGCATCAGGAGCAACAATACCTGTCTCCACTGTATTCCTCCGGTCATGGCTTGAGCTTGTCTCCAAATACCTTTTTGAATTTCTCCACCTTGGGCCTGATCACGATGGAGCAATAGGGTTGTTCGCCATTCTCCTTGAAATAGTTCTGATGATAGTCTTCTGCGACGAAGAATTTGCCAAAGGGAGATATTTCGGTTACGATAGGATCTGCAAAAGCACCTTCCTCATCCAGTTTGGCTTTGTATTCCTCTGCCAATTGCTTTTGCTCATCATTGTGATAAAAGATGGCACTCCTGTATTGTGTCCCGACGTCGGCACCTTGCCGATTTAGTGTAGTAGGGTCATGTGTCTGCCAAAATACTTCGAGAAGTTCCTTGAAGGAGATCACACCTGGATCGTAATGTATCTGGCAAACCTCGGCATGCCCTGTCCTTCCTGTACAAACTTCCTTATAACTCGGATTGTCGACTTCGCCGCCAGAGTAGCCACTGAGGACGGTGTCTACACCATCGAGGCTTTGAAAGATGGCCTCCACACACCAAAAACATCCCGCGCCAAATGTGGCGACATCTAATCCTTCCTTCATAGTCTGAGCTTTTTGAGGGGCAGATGCTTTGGGATTTGTGGCATTCACTTCTTGACAGCCAACTACTAGGGTCCACAAAGCAACGCATGTTATTGCATTTCTAATCACGACCTAAACTTACTGAATTGTTGATATTTACAATCATCTCAACTGATTGTTGAAATCGTTGAACTATTATTCAACTTGATTCGCAAAATATTCCATTTTTGTTCGTAGAGATAGTACCACTTATTTTTTGGTACGCCATTTGGTATTCACATCTCAACCTTAAATGCATTACTATGAAAATGAATTTTACCAGCAAAGCAGTCATCCTTAGCGGAGCCCTTCTAATGTCAGTGGCCGTCGGATGTAAAAAGAAGAAGAAAGTAGTAGACATACCACCTCCGGCAGGTGAAGTGGAAATCATCATTCCATGTTCAGGATCTGCATTCTTTTCAAACAAGAAATTCTTCAGGGCAAACGCCGTAGGTGAAAGCCTCGATCAAATGACTTCCAAAAAGAAGGCATTGAGCAACGCAAAAGCTCAACTTGCTGGCGATATTCAAACGACTATGAAAGTGGTTGGAGACAACTACGTAAAGTCAAGTGAATTCAACAATACCGAAGAGGTTCTCGAGCGATTTGAAGAAAACGCAAGAACTGTTGTCAATCAACAACTTTCGGGAATCAAGACGATTTGCGAGAAGCTCACCAAAACTCCGGAAGGCAAATACAAGACATATATCGCCATCGAACTTTCCGGTGATGATCTGGTATCCGCTTACAACGAAAGGTTGACCAAGGATCAGAATTTGAAGATCGACTACAATTACGAAAAGTTCAAGGAGACTTTCGACAAGGAAATGGAAAAATACGAGCGAGAAAACAGATAATCTCCCTCACCTGACTTTGGAAACCCTGTTCGCCGAATGGTGGGCGGGGTTTTTTATTTCTCTTTGTTTTTTCTCCTAAATAGATCGCCAAACCGGTCGAAGTCCTGTCTGAAGAAAATACCGATACCCTGCGTGTCCCTTGCGTTTTGCGCATTGATCAAGGCCTGGTCATTTGATCGGTTGAACACCTTGGCGGTAAGTTTTCCATTGCGAATGATCTTGTATTCCAATTCAAAGTCGCCCACAAATCGACTGTTCCCCTGCTGGTCCGACCCACCATCTTCACCTGTCACACCCACATTACCCTCTATCGTTACCCTGTCATCAAAGAAACCTTTGGATAAGGCCACTTCAAAGGATTCCGAATTCAACTCGCTCACCCCTATCTGGACCTTTTTGCTCAGGTATGACAACCAGTTGGAAAGTTGGTTGGCCAAGAGGTCATAACTGGTAGCCCCCGCAATGTTATTATCAGTCTGCATTCCTCCTTCAGGAGGTGTGAATGAATTCAGCAAGAGCAAAGAAAAAGCCTGTTTATTCCTTGCGTCCTCGGTATTCAAGACACTGAGCGCTCTTGATTTCAGGCTCTCTTCCATACCGGGAAAGTCGATGGTGAAATTGATATCGGGAGCCAAGAGATCATCCTTCATATTGAGTAATACCTTCGTATTGGAACGGCGAGTGAGCGTTTCATCTCCAAGCAATTCTTCCAGTTTGGCTCTTACTCCATAGGAAGCAACCATGTCCAATTTGGCATGCAAGGGATCCCCAGTCCAGGTGATCTTACTTCCGGGCTCGATCTGGAATTTCTTGTTGACGATGTTTTCCAATGTGAAGAGATAGCTACCCTCATTGACATTATAATCACCAAACATGCTGAATTCACCGAGGGTGTTCATCTCCATGCGCAGGTTGCCATCTCCCCTGGTCTTCATGATATCACCGGCCAGCTCATCGAAAATGAGTTGAATCTCGGTGCCATTGTCTATTTCCAAGTTCATGTTGAGTTGTATGCCCTCCAGGTCAGCCTTGTAATCTTCCTCCGATGTAGTGGAGGTATCATCGGACACATAGACAATGAAGTCGCTTTTGGAAACCTCGTGGCCCTCTTCCAGGGGAAAGAAAAACCTGCTGCCTCGCTCGGCTTTGACGTCAGCATCGATTAGCAATTGGTCGGCATAGCCGCTGATATTCATGTTGCCTGTAACATTTCCAACGCCATAATACAATTCATTATCATTTGCAGTAGTATGAAGCATTTCGAAGTTCTCAGCATCAACATTGATGTCGAAATTCAAGTCATGATAATTGTCGTGAAAAATGGTGGCTGTCGCATGAGCCTTATTTCCATCGCGATCGGATAGCTCGATATAATCGAATCCAAACCAATCGTCACGAATTTTAAATCGTTGATTGTCTATGTTATAATGTGTGCCTAGGTAATTGACCGTGAAGTTTGCCTCGTGAAAGAAAAGGTCTGAATAGATTAATGGTTTGGCGGGTGTTCCCCTAAGGAAGAGTTCTCCCTTCATTTCTCCTCCCATGTCACTCAAGTAATCTTTGAGGAAAGGTTCCAGGGATTTGAGTTTCAGGTTTTGAACCAGGCCTTTCACATTCAAGGAATTCTCCTTCTTACTCGCATTGTACGTGCCGTTAAACCAAATCAAGGGAAGTCCATTTTGAATCATCCTTCCACTGGTATGCAAACCCCTCTCAGGCCCCAGGTATTCCACGGCGAATACACCTTCTCCAAAATCTTCATCATTGAAAGAGATGTCTTCAAGGTGTAGCTTACCGGATAGGGTCGGTTGAGTCAGGATAGCACTGGACAATATATATCCCGAAAGCATTCCTCGTGCCTTGGCCCCATCCAATGCCACAACTTTGGATACATTGTCGAGGTTGAGTCGGTCCATGGTCACCCTGAGTATGTCGTCTTCTTTTGGGCCTATCTTGCCTTCGATACCTACTTTCTTCGAACCGCTCAAAGCCTCCAGACCAGTAATTTCAACGATGCCGGAATCAACCGAAATGAGTCCCTTGTGTTCTACTGTCCATGCACTATCGGCTACCTTCAGGTAAGTGTTCTCGAATTTCGCATCGAGGTGTTCGTCCGAAACAGTGCCAACCATTTTCGCGTGAAGGCTATTATCGACTTCCTTCCCACTATTAAGCAGGTCAAGGGTTAGGTAGAAAGAGTCCAGCAAGAACCCTGAATTGAGTTCGACGTCCTGGAAATAAAGACTGTCTGTAATATTTAAGGTGTTGGACTTAAGCCTCAGCTCAACTATGCTATCCTTTCCCAAACCATGAATGCTGTAGTCGTTGAGGCCAGCCCCATTCACATAGGCCTTGTCTCCCTCAACAACAAGGGAGAGATCCTTCTCAACTCCGTCCAGTTTACCTTCCAGGTGAACATTTTTCCCCAGATCGAGCCCAGGAAGCAGAACCTGAGTTAGATCCCCACTCTCTTTCAGATCTCCTGTGAAGGCTATTTGCGAGCTTGTTTGCTCCCAGGGTACCCAAGGTTTGACCACACTCTCCAAAACGGTTGCAAGAGATACATTGTCATCTTGGTGCATGGAGGCCTGAAACTCCAGTACCGGAGCCCTAAAGGTAAGGTCCAGGTCATTTTTGGTATAGCTAAGGTTACCCTGCCAGCCATCCTGTTGAAACTGGTTTTCTCCTCTTCGAAGCGTTGTTTTGTTTGACAATACAGAAAACTGTCCTTTTTCATCTTGCATTCCTCCTTTAGAGAGAATAATCCCCTCCACTACCAATCCCGAATCCATTCCAAGTCCACCCAGCCCCCAGGGGTGAATATGCGCAATGTCCACCATGGCTTCATAATTCAGGGCTTCGTTCAACAACATCTCCGCTCTTGCTTCAAGCCTTGCATTTCGCTCGTCCACCTTTAGGGCAAAAGCCCACTCACCGCCTTCATTTTCCACCTGGTACTCCAGATTGTGTACCGTGGTAGTGCCCAGCGTAACGTGCTCTGTATGCCCCTCCAGCTTAATATAGGCTTCCTTTCCATTGAATATCTGTAGCCGCACATCCGTGTTGAGCTCCGACAAAAAGTCAACTTCTTCTATCCTTTCAAGGTGGACAGAATTGATATCCCCTTCCCCTTTTAATTCAAACGGTTGATGGCCAAATACTGCATCTCCGATGAAATTCACCTCATCGAAATCAGAAACAAGGGAAACATTTATATGCATTTTTTCGGTAGTTCCTGAAAGCAGTCCGGAACTACTGACAACCCCGGTCTTCAGAATAGAGGTGGGAATTCGGAGCTCGCTTGTATCATTGAATGGATAGAGCGGAATCCTTCCCAATCCATTTGGATCCACTACCAGGTTCTTGATAGCTGCCCTGTAGGAAAATGTATCCGTAGCAGTATTGTTAAGGTTTCCAGCGGCTTGCAGGTACAATCCCTGGCGATTGAGCAATACCAGTTCATCAATGGTGTAGTGCCTGATTGGGCCCCTCGACTGCGCATTCACTTCCCACAATTCCCTTAGCCCGGATAGAACCGGTACGAAGTATGCCAGGTCCGAACTCGAAAGTATGGAAGTGTCAATAGCAATATTAAGCCCAACGGAGTCGAGGAAAGAACCGAAGTCACTCGATTTGTCAAACACGAAAGCCAGGTCAAAATCGATGTTCGAAGCAGGTGTTTGCAGGTTGGATCCACTCAATGTTATACCGTCATCAGTTGACTTTGCCTGTGTTGATAAATTGCTGATTTCGAAATTTTTATGATCCCTTGCTTGAAGTGTATCTAGACTTATGCTGAATCCTTTCGAGTTCAGTACAAAGCCCGAGGCTCGGACCATTGCCTCATCGATCACCAAATGGCTCGCATCAAATCCTGATGTGGTGTCTGGGATATTCAGGTCAAACCGCTTGAATCGGAGCGTGCCTAGCCTAATGTTCTCGATTTCCAGCACAATAGGCTTACCGCTGGAGGTATCCTCAGACGATAGCTGGGCCAATAAAATATTGATGTTCCACGTCGTGTCCTGTGTGTGAAGCAAAAGGTTGGCGGTCAGTTCGTCTATTACAACTTTGTCAAGGCCGAAGTAACGCCTGCCAAGATCGTACTCGTCCCATTCCGCATATAATTGATCGGCATACGCCAAGGTATCGGACTTGTGGTCAAGTATCAGCAATCCACTTGCCCGCAATCGCCCGGACCAGTCTACATCGATGGACTCTACCGATATATTGGTGCCGCTGGACGCATTCACCCTATTCAATATGACATTGAGTACAATCGATTGAAAAGATGAAAATTGAAGCAGCCCTACCAACCCTATGAAAAGCAAGGGTATCAGCAGGATCAAGGACCATATGAACCTTCGTTTTTTGATACTTTTGAGCTCTCTTACAAAAGTATGATTTGTACGTAAGTACATTTAGCTGATCCAATGGCCGAACCAACCATCCTCGCTATAGAATCTTCGTGCGATGACACAAGCGCAGCCGTTTTGAAGGGCCGTAAGGTCTTGTCCAACCTCGTCGCCAATCAGGATGTGCACGTGAAGTATGGTGGCGTAGTACCGGAGTTGGCCAGCAGGGAACACCAGAAGAATATTGTTCCGGTGGTAGATCAGGCTATGAAAAAGGCAGGTGTTTCCCTGGATGAGCTAAACGCGATTGCTTATACGCGAGGACCGGGGCTGTTGGGTTCTCTTCTCGTAGGTTCATCCTTTGCTAAAGGGCTTGCGCTGAGCCTTGACATTCCATTGATCGAAGTTCATCACATGCATGCCCACGTTATGGCTCATATGATTGAGGATAATGAAGCACTTCCCGAACTCCCTTTTCTATGCCTTACCGTTAGCGGTGGGCACACTCAAATAGTAAAGGTTGAGAAGGACGGTGCATTCACATTGATTGGTGAAACCCAGGATGATGCGGCCGGTGAGGCTTTCGACAAGATCGCGAAACTGCTGGGCCTGCCTTATCCGGGTGGACCGGAAATAGATCGCCTGGCCAGGGAAGGGGATCCACATGTCTTTCAGTTCCCAATTGCCAAAATGCCCGATTACGACTACAGCTTTAGCGGACTAAAGACCGCCGTTTTGTATTTCGTGCAGGGCGCACAAAAAGAGGACCCGGATTTTGTTCAAAACAACATTAATGACATCTGTGCTTCGGTTCAATATACCATTGTCAAAACACTGTTGAACACATTCGAAAAAGCAGCCAGGGGTATAGGCATGGAAAGGGTGGCATTGGCTGGAGGGGTCTCAGCCAATAGCTCGTTGAGAACTTCTTTTCAAAATATGGCGGAGCAGAATAATTGGACTTCCTATATCCCTAAATTTGAGTATTGCACCGACAACGCAGCCATGATTGGAATCTCAGGATATTACAACCTGAAAAGCGGGCTTGAGGCATCGCTCGACACTATTCCCAAACCCCGGATGAGTATATGAGGGTTTCTGCGGTGATCTTATTCCTCGTATTGTCGATCGGAGTAAAGGGACAGGTCAATCGAGATCGGGAAATAGAAAAACCCGATTCACCAGTACTCCTACACGACCAGTGGGTCATCAAAACAAACCCTGCCTCCATACCCTTGGGTGTTTTCTTTCCCATCGCATCTGAATATCGTCTTGGACTGGAATACGCTCACGGACTCAAGCAGAGTTCTCAATTGAGTATGAGCTATCTCACAAAATCTGTTTTGTATGATTTGCTCGATGACCCAAACAATCCAACGAATACGGATGACTTGCTTATAAGAGGAATCAGGGTGATGGCTACCTATAGATACTTCTTTAAGGCTACCACCGAAGGGCCGTATGCACCCAGAGGTTGGTACATCGGCCCGCAGGCCTCATTTGCCCGGCTAAAGGTGACAGATAGTTATCTAAATTCCTTCAACACGTTCATCGAAGGCACAAGCTATTTTGTGACAGGCAACATTGGTTATCAACTTAATATCGGGGAGCTTTATGGCGATGCATTCGTAGGCCTTGGATACAAAAACAATAACTGGACAGAGTTTTACGGATCCGGGCCCGGAAGACCGATTAGACCGGATGGATTTGATGAAATTCCACTTTATTATTCGAACCTCAAAATTCGACTAGGCGTCGAAATAGGATTTGCCTTTTAGATTATGAAAAAAGTTCTGATGGCCGTTGTTCTGGCCACCATGTTGATTGGGTGCGAGCAACCGGAGTACTTGCAATCCGGACCAATGCTAGGGTATGCAGATTTGCGCGAAGTGATGGTATGGGTTCAAACCAAACAGGATAGCAGGGTCAAACTCAGGTATTGGCCACAAGGCGACTCTACCTCTGCAGGTCAGATTGAGATGATATCTAATATGGAGGAAGACGCCGGGATCGTGAAATTCCTTGTTGGAAACCTCGATCCTGGGACCACCTATCGTTATGAGCTCTACTTCAACAATGTTAAAAAGATATTCAATTACCCTACGACATTCAAGACTCAGGACTTGTGGCAGTACCGGACAGACCCCCCTGAGTTTACGATATTGCTTGGGAGTTGCACTTATGTGAACGAGCAAGAATACGATAGACCAGGCAAGGGATATGGTGGCGACTACCCGATATTCCAAAGCATGGCTAAAGAAGATGCCGACCTCATGTTGTGGCTGGGTGACAATACCTACTATCGGGAAGTTGACTGGAATACCAGGAGCGGAATGATCTACAGAAATACCCACACTCGATCAATTCCTGAGTTGCAGGGCTTTTTAGCCTCCTGCAACCATTACGCTATATGGGACGATCACGACTATGGCCCCAACGACGCTACCGGTAGCTTCATTCACAAAGATCGAAGCAAGGAAATCTTTGAAATGTTTTGGGGTAACCCCGGCTACGGAAACTCGGAACTTCCGGGGATCAATTATGCATTTCAATACAATGACGTCGACTTCTTTGCTTTGGATGACCGCTGGCATCGAACAGATGTTCACAAAAAGGGAAACAATCAGCTCTACGGTCGAGATCAAATTGATTGGTTAATCGATGCCCTGAGAAGGAGTCGTGCAAATTTCAAATTCGTGATGACCGGAGGGCAGATCCTAAATACGGCCCAGGTTTATGAAAACCACAGTAGGTTCCCGGAAGAGCGCGAATATTTGCTTAGAAGGTTGGATGAGGAAGATATTTTGGGAGTTGTCTTCCTGACCGGCGATCGTCACCACAGCGAACTCAGTATGCTCCAGGCAGATTCAACTCAGGTGATCTATGATTTTACCAGCTCTCCACTAACCTCCAGCGCGAGCGATGTGGCTCAAAACGAGACAAACGAATTGCGCATCACAGGCAGCTTGAAACAGGTTCGCAACTATGGCAAGATAGAAGTACGTGGGCCATTCGGCAAACGATATTTGAATGTGTCGATTATGTCCAATACGGGTAAGCTTCTGTGGCAACACCGGATTAAGTCTCCTTACTACGAGGAGTGAGATCAGTGCCTCGGAAAGAGTTCTATGACCTCCAGGTCGCTAGGCTTTCCATTTTCGATTGAAAACCGCAAAACGGTTCGCACCTTTTGAAACCCGTGCTTTCCCGCTGCACCGGGATTCATATGCAGGAGTTTTAGCCTGGGGTCTCGCATTACCTTAAGTATATGTGAATGACCCGTGATAAACAATCCAGGCGGGTTGGAGCGAATCTCATCCCGAACCCGCTTATCGTATCGCCCTGGATATCCACCGATGTGGGTAATCCAAACATCAAGCCCTTCAACACTAAACCGTTCATGTTCGTCGCATGCCGTGCGGATTTGATGTCCATCGATATTACCCCATACAGCCCTTGTTTTTTTGAAACGTTCAAGTTGTTCCAATACCTCGAGCGTTCCAATATCGCCAGCGTGCCATACCTCGTCACAGTCCTTAAAATGTTCGAGAATTCTCGGATCTAGATAGCCATGTGTATCAGAAAGCAGGCCGATGCGCGTCATGGGTCAAACATACACAATACACAATGCTCAGAATGATAAATTTGCCGGCTAGGATATGCGGTATTCCTTACAACTGGCCTACGATGGGACCAACTACCACGGTTGGCAAATTCAAGACAATGCGAACTCAGTTCAGCAAGAATTGGAGTCTGCATTATCAACACTTACCCAGGAAAAAATTGAAGTCGTTGGCTGCGGAAGGACAGATACGGGGGTGCATGCCCGGCATTATGTTCTTCACTTTGATTCCCAAGCAATAAATGATGAGCGTCTCTTCCTTCACAATCTAAACAACCTGCTTCCTAAGGATATTGCGGTACGTAAGATTCAAGGTGTGGATGAGGATTTCCATGCGCGCTTCTCAGCTCTCTCGAGAACCTACCACTATCGCATACACACGAGTAAAAATCCGTTCAAATCAGGCCGTAGTACTTACCTGCGGGGATTTGATGTTTCAGCGGAGGCACTTACCGACTATTGCGCAGCGCTGATTGGGGAGCACGACTTCACCAGCTTTAGCAAGTCCGGAACCCAAACGGAAACCAATGATTGCGAAGTGAGCAGAGCGCTCTGGGTACATAATGATGAAGACTACTTATTTGAGATAAGGGCAAATAGATTTTTAAGGAATATGGTCCGGGCGATCGTCGGAACTTGCTTGGAATGGTCGAGAGATGTTGAGAATTATCCAGATTTGGGAGAAATCATTCAACTAAAAGACCGCAAGCAAGCCGGATCGAGCGCACCTGCAGAAGGCCTGTATCTGGTGAACATCGACTACGGCAATTTGTTGAATAAATCATGAGTAGCGTCGCAGGTAAAGCTTTTGATTTCCCCTTGTTTAGGCGGGTAATGCGCTATGTTCGGCCATACCGCGGAACGTTTTACTTAACAGGGTTTCTTACCGTCTTGTCGGCAGCCTTGGGTCCGATTCGGCCACTACTTATTCAATATACCCTGGACAATTCCATCATCGTCCCAAATCCGCCCCTACTTGTCCAGATGACCATCTTAATGATCGGTATTCTCATACTCGAAGCGATAGTACAATTCTATCAGGCTTATATGGCCAATTGGGTGGGACAAAGCGTGATCAAAGATCTCAGGCAGGGTGTTTATCAGAAGATCCTGTCCTTCAAACTCAAGTACTTTGACAACACACCTATCGGAACACTGGTCACTCGGGTAGTAAGTGACATTGAGACCATTGCCGATATTTTTGCCCAAGGCATTCTTGTGATCATTGGCGACATACTCAAGTTGATCTTTGTTTTGGCGCTGATGTTCTGGATGAATTGGAAGCTTGCTCTGATCAGCATTTCCGTCATACCCTTGCTCATGGTGGCCACCTATATATTCCAACGTGTGATCAAGGCTGCTTTTCAGGATGTGAGAACCCAAGTCGCCCGCCTCAACACCTTCGTTCAGGAACACATTACCGGAATGAATATCGTCCAGATATTCAACAGGGAGGATCTGGAATTTGAAAAGTTCAAAGGCATCAATAAGGCGCACATGAAGGCCCACATTAAAACCGTTTATGCCAATGCGTTGTTCTTCCCGGTGGTTGAATTACTCAGCGCCCTCTCCCTGGCCCTTCTGGTGTGGTGGGGCGGACAGGAATACCTCGAAGGCAAGGTAGACTACGGTACACTGGTCGCCTTCATCCTGTACATCTACATGTTGTTTCGTCCAATCCGCCAACTGGCGGATCGATTTAATGTCCTCCAAATGGGGATGGTCGGAAGCGAAAGGGTGTTTGGAATTCTGGACACCGAAGAGCACATAGACGATGAAGGAGATCGATCGGCAGAACATATCAAAGGACAAATCAAGTTTCGAGATGTCTGGTTCGCCTACAAGGATGAAGACTGGGTGCTTAGGAATATCAACCTAGGCATTCGGCCCGGCGAAAAAGTTGCCTTTGTTGGAGCGACAGGAGCGGGTAAGACCAGCATTGTAAATCTACTCGGTCGGTCATATGAATTCCAGAAAGGAAGTATCCTAATAGATGAAGTTGACGTTCGGGAGTACGACCTCTCAAGCCTTCGCGGGCACCTGGGTATTGTCCTTCAGGACGTCTTCCTGTTCTCTGACAGCATATATAACAATATTACCCTAGGCGATCCCAGCATTACACGGGAACAAGTAATCGAAGCTTCTAAGGCGGTTGGAGCGCATGATTTCATCTCAAGGCTAAAGGGAGCCTACGACTTTGATGTGAAGGAAAGAGGAGGCGTCCTCTCCGTGGGACAAAGGCAATTGATCGCCTTTATCAGAGCCTATGTTTATAATCCTGAGATTTTGATTTTGGATGAGGCGACCTCTTCGGTGGATACCGAGTCCGAATATCTGATCAAGAACGCTACCGAAGCCATCACCCGAAATCGGACTTCACTCATCATTGCCCACCGCTTGGCGACGGTACAGAATGCCGATCGGATTGTGGTCCTGAAAGATGGGCAAATCCTCGAACAAGGAACCCACAGAGAGCTTCTCGACAAGGGAGGTCATTACAAACTGCTATTCGAAATGCAGTTCAAAGAATAATTATGGCGTTGGACTTTAGTCATGGAGAAAATCAATTTGTCCGATAACTTCGTCGCCTCAATCTAAAAACACATTATGGAAACGGTAGATAGATATGCCAGTCTCGCGATGGAATTGGCACTCAAGTGGGGACCAAAACTGGTCTATGCAGTAATTGTTCTCATTGTTGGACTTTGGGTAACCTCTGCCCTCACCCGAATTTTTGTAAGAACCCTCAAGAAAAGACATGTCGACGAGAATTTGATTCCCGTGTTGAGAGGCATGTTTAACATGATTTTCAAAATAGTAGTTGTCATCACCGTCATTGGGATGCTCGGAATTGAAGCTACCTCCTTCGTTGCGATTTTAGGTGCCGCTGGATTTGCCGTAGGTATGGCGTTGAGCGGAACGCTTGGGAATTTTGCCGGTGGTATCATGATTCTCCTGTTCAAGCCTTTTGTGAAAGGAGACTTTATTGAAGCCCAGGGTTATGCCGGTGTTGTGAAGGAAGTCCAGCTGTTTAATACCATCCTGACTACAGGAGACAACAAGACCATTATTATCCCCAATGGGGGATTGTCCACATCGTCGATGGTCAACTATTCAACCCAGGAAACGCGACGTGTGGATCTGACCATTGGATTGGGATATGGTGATGACGTTGATTTGGCAAGAAAGACTTTAATGGGATACTTCGAAGCCGATTCACGCATACTCAAAGATCCTGAGCCCTTTATTGCCTTGGGTGATTTGGCCGATAACTCCATCAACCTGACGGTGAGAGTTTGGGTAAATGCTGCAGACTACTGGGGTGTATATTTCGAGACGACTGAAAGGGTTTATAAAGAGTTCCCTGGTTTGGGCCTCAACTTCCCATATCCACAGATGGATGTTCATGTTGTGAAGGAAGAACTCTAAGTAATTATGATCTTAGGAAGAAGCCGTCTCGGACCCGGGACGGCTTTTTTGTTTAGCTCGAGTGGTCGGCTATGATTTTCCAGCCGTCCTTGTTCTTTTCCCAGAGCAGTGTGAAGTAGCCCTCAAGGTCTCCCTTTTCTTCGCTTCGCTTGAGATGCCACCGTCCAACAACCAAGACATTCTTGGCACTGAGTGGACGGAATTCATCGATGTGAAAGTGCAGTTGACCCATATCTTCCGGGTCTGGGTAGGCTTTCTTATACCTTCTGTTGAGCTCATTGTAACCATAAGTCAGGCCCGACTTCGAAACGAAAACCAAGCTATCCGATTCCAGGTAGCCGATCATAAAATCGTCGATACTCCCTCTACTCCATGCTTCTTCCTGGTGATGCAGGATTTCGCGTATGATCAAGCCGTCTTCCTTTGTGAATTGGGGTTCCGACTGGCAAGCAAGCAGTATGGCCAGCAATGGGATGTAGTAGCGCATCGAGGGTAAAGGTAAATCAAAGTATAAACAAAAAAAAGAGCCCCGCCGAAACGAGGCCCTTAACACACTACTGAAGGATATGATCTTTAATTATTGTTTTACCACCTTCTTGGTAAATGCTTTTCCATTTTGCTGAATGGTCAGATAATAAATACCATTTGGGTATTCCTTGATGCTGATCTCATCTTCAAAATGGCCGTCAAAATTTTTCAAGTTCTTGTCGTAGACTATTTTTCCCGATTGATCCAGAATTTTCAAGCCTACTTTGTCTTTGCTAGGAAGGTCGAAGCTCAGGTTAAATTCTCCGGATGTAGGGTTTGGCTGGAATTCGATCGAGTTGATCTCGAGATCGTTGTTGTCCAAAAGTTTATTCTCTGACTTTTCGTTCAACTGATTGATCTCCTCTTTGGAGGCATCGTTGATACGGATCTTAATCCTCACGTCATCACCATCACAGCACTCTTTGTGATCACAATTTTCATCGCAACAACCCTTACGGTCACATTTGTGTTGCTTTCCGCTCCACTTGTAGACATACATTTGTTTGTTGTCGGCACGGCTTCCAAGCTCACCCGAGAAGTCTATATTCTTCCCGTCGCGCTCTACTTCAACCTTGACATCATTGCCGGGCTTTTCATCCTTCAATGCGTCGACTACATCACCAAATGAGTTGATCTCAGTACCATTGATCACCTTTACCTTATCTCCTGCCATGAGACCCATCTTTTCGGCCGCACTTCCTTCCACGACTTTACCGATGACCACACCTTCTTCGGCTTCGCCATTCGTTATCCCCAGGAAAGCCTTCTCTTCACCAGTCTCCATCATTTCCAGGTGATGGTGCATTTTTTTCATGTGTCTTTCGAAGTTGTCTGAATCGAATTTGTACTCGAAGTGCTTGTTGATCTTGATAGACTTTTTGCCCAATTCAACATTTGCAGATTCCTTTTTCCCGTCGCGGGTATACTCAACCTTCACCTTGTCGCCGGGTTTCTGGTCCTTGAGTACATCTACCAGGTCATCGAAGTTTTCGATGCTCTCTTTTCCTATACCAGTGATAATGTCTCCTTCCTGAAGGCCTGCTTTTTCAGCCGCTGAACCTTCCACAATACCTTCAACTTTAGAGCCTTTTACCTCCGCGTCATCGTTGCCCCCATATACGCCAAGGAATGCTCTTTCCTCTTCCTCAAACTTGAAGTCGCCGTCTTCGGGGATATGAATTCTGAATTTCTGATGTTCTCCCTTCGATCCTTTCCTTACGATGATCTCTACTTCCTCGTCATCGATATCCACATCAATGTCTTTCAGTACTTCGAGATCTTCCAGCATCTCCTCAACGTCGAAATTGCCTCCTTCGATCACCTCTTCCTTGACAGTGGTCTTTCCGTTTTCGGTTACTTCAATTTTGATTTTGACTTTTCTATCGTTGTCTTCGTCTTTCTTCTTTTGAGCGAAGACGTCGGTGGTAATTGTTGTTGCAAAGAAAGCTAGCAACAGTGCAGATAGGAATGTTTTCATTTTGTGAAGTGGATTGATTTGAATCCAAATGTAGAATATCAATCTCTGATCGACTGTTAAAGGCTGTATTATCGACTGTTAACTATTGTGAAAGGACAGTGCTAACGGCGCGCAGCTCTTTTTAGCTCGTGAACCAAAACCCTATCCGCCGAGTCATTGTCGTCAATCTGCAAGTAATTTCCCTGACCATATCGAGCAATCTTCCTCAGTTTGGCGGCATTGCCTTTTTCGCTTTTTACACCGATCGTCGACACCTTGATTCCCTGGCCATATCGCTTCCTGATAAACTGGATCGTATTCTCCGTGTCCTCCCTTGAATAAACACCATCGGAAGTAAGGAATATTTGGTTGTTGTGCTCAGGCTCATAATTCTTCATCAACTCCTCATAGGCCATTTCAATTCCACCGGTAACATTTGTTTTACCCCTAGCCTGAAGTGAAGTAACCCAACGTTGCACAGCTTCTTCATTTTCTATTTGCCTCGAGCTCATTGCCAATTCTGCGGTGTCACTATAGGTAATGATGGCAAGGCGATCGACAGAACGCATGTCGGAAACCATAGAGGTCATGGCCCTTTTGAGTAAATGAAATTTGCCGCTCAAACGCATTGACTCTGAAATATCAATGACAAAAACCAGGTTGTTTTCCTTAAATTGATCCAAAGGCATATCCTCTGAGTCGCGGATGGGCTTTTCAGGCTCCGGAGCTTCCAATCGGACAGGTTCGCCGGAAAGGCCAGCTTCCTTTGCCTCCTCCTGCTTTTGGTTGCTCTTGTATATCTGTGTATAGATCTCCTTCCTCAAAGAATCGGCTTCTCTTTCTTCCGGCATGATGGAAGGTTGTTCCTTGGCTTTTAAGTATATGTTGAGCTCGTCTTGATTGCGGTTGAAATAATATTGATTTCGATGCGATTCATGGAGTTCGGCATCGACTTCTACCAGGTACCGGCCCAGAGAGATAGGGATTCTCGCAAATCCAAACTCATTTGTTGCGACTGTCTGCTGAGGTTTTCCCGGAACTGAAATGCGAAGTACTGCATTTGCCAGTCCTTTATATGTGAATTCGTCCCCAACAAATATTCTCAATTGGAATTCTTCGTGCCGCCTCTGATCGAAGGACGGACAAGAAGGGTCTCGTAAAGGATCGAAGTCGATTACATTGCCTTTTAGTACAATTTCTATTGGCTCAGGAAGTGAGCCAACATAGAGTTTAACCACATCTCTGAACTCTCCCTTTGATTTTGGATTGTATTTGATCCGGATAAACTCCTTCTTGCCTGGATCAAGTGCTTTCGATGAATACTGAATCTTCACAAGGTCTGAAGATTCAGCCCTTAAAATGAAGTCCTTTTTGTCACCTAGGTTTTCAATACCGAGATCGCGGTAGAAGCTATCGTTTCTCTCGAGATCACCATACGACACTTGTTGGCTTTCCAACGAAAGCTGCGCGTTGAGTGCCAGCGTCAATGTCATCAATGGTATGGCTGCGACAATCCTGATCATAAAAAGCTATAAACAAAAAGAGGGCCTAAAAAAGCCCTCTTGTTTTGTTTACTTCTTGCTATCCGTTTTACCACCTCCGGGTTTCGAAATCGAATCCCGCATATCGGTATCGGCTTGTATATTTTTCATTCTGTAGTAATCCATTATTCCCATGTTTCCACTGCGGAATGCATCTGCCATGGCTTTTGGCACCTCTGCTTCTGCCTCGATCACTTTGGCCCGTGCCTCCTGAGCTTTGGCCTTCATCTCCTGCTCTTGTGCGACAGCCATGGCCCTTCTCTCCTCAGCCTTCGCCTGGGCGATATTCTTATCGGCCTCGGCTTGATCCATCTGCAGTACCGCACCGATATTCTTTCCAATGTCGACATCGGCTATATCGATGGAAAGGATTTCAAATGCAGTTCCCGAATCCAATCCACGGGTAAGTACCACTTTTGATATCGAGTCGGGGTTTTCCAGCACGGCCTTGTGGGAATCGGCTGAACCAATGGACGAAACAACTCCTTCACCAACACGGGCGAGTACAGTATCTTCTCCAGCACCACCAACAAGTTGTTTGATGTTGGCACGAACAGTAACCCTTGCTTTGGCAATCAATTGAATTCCGTCTTTTGCAACAGCCGTTACCGGTGGCGTGTCGATCACCTTTGGATTCACCGACATCTGAACCGCCTCAAATACATCCCTCCCTGCCAGGTCTATGGCCGTAGCCATGTTGAAATCGAGAGGAATATTTGCCTTATCCGCTGAAATAAGTGCGTTGACAACATTAATGACATTACCTCCTGCCAGGTAGTGCGCTTCAAGCTGGTCTCTTGTTAAGATCAAGCCAGCCTTGGTGGCATTGATCAATGCTTTTACAATTACTGCCGGCGGAACCTTTCTCCAGCGCATGAACACGAGTTGAAGTAGGTTGATTCTCACACCGGACAACAGCGCAGAGAACCACAGACCGACAGGAACAAAATAGAACAAGATGTACAAGCCGATGATGACAGCCACGCCGATGGCGATGGTAAATGCCAGTGGCGGCACAAGGAAGACGCTAAGCAGACTCATTTGATTCGAAAGGTTTTACAATGATTTTGTTGGCTTCAAGTTTAACGATTTCTACGCTTGAACCTTCGTTAATAAATTCTGTAGGGCTGGTGACTTCAAAGACCCCATTTTCGAAGCGTGCCTTGCCCGTGGGAGCCAATCTGGACACACATATGCCGCGGTCGCCGACTTTCACCAGGGTCGACGCATCTTCCTGGCTCTTCCCCTCGATATTGGACTTTACCCCCACCCTGGTCCATGTACTTGGCTTAAAGGCGTAATAGCCCAAAATCACTGAGGCCAATCCACCTCCGATCAAGGTGTAGTGTCCATACATCGTGTTGAGATCGTAGGCGAGATAAATTCCGATAACGATCATAAGGAATCCAACAATTCCGACAAAACCAACACCAGGAACAAAGAAGATCTCCACCAGAATAAAAAGTATCCCGAGCAGTATAAGGAGGATGATACCTGTGATCGTCATTTATCCTTCAGTTTCTTGGCAAGCGGAATATACTCTTTTATCACTTTGATGCGGTCTTCATCAGAAGGGTGTGTGCTCAACAGCTCCGGCGGTTTGGCTCCACCAGCCGCGCTCATCCGTTCCCAAAATTTGATAGCCGAATTCGAGTCGTATCCGGCGACTTCCATAAAAACCAATCCCATCATGTCGGCTTCGGATTCTTGGTTGCGGCTAAACTTCAACGCTCCGAGTGTTGTTCCAATTCCATAGGCTTGGAGAAATATGTTGCGAGCCAGCGTTGGATTTTCTTCCGTGGCCTTGTTCAAACTCATACCTCCCATCTGTATCGCCAATTGTTGACTAATGCGTTCATTACCATGACGCGCAACAGCGTGCGCTATTTCATGGCTCATCACAACCGCGATACCTTCCTCATCCAAAGTGATTGGAATAATGCCGGTGTAGAACACCACCTTACCTCCTGGCATACACCATGCATTCACCTGGTCATTCTTCACGAGATTAAACTCCCATTCAAAGTTTCGAACCCTAGCCGATGTGCCATCCTTTTTCAAGTATTCTTCCACTGCCCTGGCCATTTTATTTCCCACCTTCTGCACCATTTCTGCATGAGAATTGGAAATGGGCACTACGGAATTGGTCATAAGAAAAGTGTCGTACTGGGCATCGCTCATCGCCATCATTTGCGACTCGGGAAGTAGGTTGAGTTGTTTTCGCCCTGTAATTGGTACTTTGGCACAAGACCATAGCATACCTGCCAGTAACAGGAGTGCAAAGAAGTTTTTCATGATTATTCGATTTCGGCGCTAAGCCCCCGGTTCAACAGCTGTGTGCAGATTGGCTCCAATTCATCATAGCTTCCCCTTAATACATCGCACTTACCCTTGAAGTGTACAATAAATGTGATTTGCTCAGCTTGGATTTCTTCGATTCCGCAAATCTCCATGAGGCAATCGATGACGTAGTCGAAAGTATTAACGTCATCGTTGTGCAGTATGATGCACTTCCGTTTTTGAACGACTAATTGTTCTTCAACAAATACTTCGGTTTCCTCCTGCATTATTCTCCACTAATTCTCCTGGCCTCATCGACCGAGATTTTTTGTCCGTTTTGATAGGCCACTACGAAAGCTCCGTTCAGTCCCTGACCTATGATTCGGTCTTTAAAGGTAGTCGCTTCTTGATACGAAGAGTATCCACCAACAACATATTTCGTCAAATTACCTCCATCGTCTACCTCGATATCAAGGTTCGACAAGCTCAGAATGATCTGAGCATCCTCCACGGGAACCTCGCTGGCGTATGCTCCAACCTGTACTCTGTATTCTACGCTGCCACCAGCTGATGTCGTTGCCGGAGCAGAAGTAGACGGTGTAGAAGGTTGCACCCTCGGCGTGCTCTGAGCGGGAGTAGCCGATTGAAGATTTGATTCGCTTGCAAATACGCTGGTGCCTTGCTGATTAACCAATTCCTGTGCACGTGCACTTGAAACTCTTTCACCTTGGTAGTAGATCGTTACGAAGGCGTCACTAATTCCGAGGTTTCTAATTCTGTCTCTGGCAACCCTTGCGTCTTGGGGATTGTTGAAGATTCCTGAAGTGTACTTCACAAGATTGTCAACCTTGTGGCTCACAAGTGGACTTAGGTTGTACATCGCAGAAGCAGATACTTCCCGGGAGTAGGCTCCAACCTGAACAGTGTAGTATAAGCCTTGCACATCTTCTGCCTCATAGACGCGGGCATCGCCACTTGGAGTACTTGTCGTCGAGCCAGCATCACTCGTGCCTGTGCCAGGCACACCTGTAGAGGCCAAATCGGTACCAATATCGGGCTGACTACCCTCCTGAGCTCGTGCAGAAGCCAGCGAAATGCGCTGTCCATTCATGTAAGCCACAACAAATGCATCAGAATAGCCAATCGCTCTGATTTCGTTTCTGGCAAGATTGGCATTGTTGATCCTTTGGAAGAATCCAGCAGTATATCTGGTCAAACCATTGGGTCCATCTTCACCCCTAACCGGTGCAAAACCACGGAACACATCTTGAGAAATTGGTAACCTGAAAGCTCCGACCTGAACACTGTAAACCAAACCCTGCGGGATTTGCTGGTTGATTGGAATTGGATTATCAGTACTGTAAAGCGATTCGTTGAAGTCGATCTTCTTATAAATAGCAGACGTTAGGATGGACGGAATTGGATCAACTCCCTGCACAATCCTAGAGAACTGATCCGGTGTGAATCCAGCCGGCCCTATTCCACCTTCTACCTTGGCGCTTCCCTGATACATGGCTATGAGCGGTGTTGATTGCTGTCCTCCAAGATTGATCACCTCCGCGATCGCGATGTTTCTTTGAGAGGTTCCCTCCTGCGCTAAATGGATGGCTTCTGCTCTCTTTTTACCTGCAGTTCTTTTCGACTCAAGTGCTTGGTTTTTGAGTTGGGTTGCTCGTGCAAGCATCTGTTCTTTTTGGGCTTGATCTTCTATTGATTTGGCTTGCTCTTCAAGCTCGCTTGCCTCGGCTTCTTGAAGTTCTGCCTGAGCTTCAAGCACTTTCACCTCTTCGTAAAGCACGTCAGCTTTGCGGATCTTGCGCTCACCTTCAGCTACCTGGGTTTTGAACTTGATAAATTCCGGGCTTTTGGAAACCGAGTCCGCTTGTGCAGGCGTTAGTTCCGCTTCGACTTCCGGAAGGTCCAATTTGATTTTCTCCCTCACCTGCCTTACCTCGTCTTCCATTGCCGCCAATTCTTCCGACAGCGCTTCTTGTTCTTCCGCCTGGTGCTCAAGACGATTTCCAACCTCGGTATACATCTCAGCTTGCTTGATCAATCTCTTCTTGACTTTCTTCTTTTTCGTATTGTCGGCAGTTTGAAGCAGATCCGCAGCCATGTCCAGTGAATCCTGCGATGCCTTGTGCAGTTCTTGTGCTTTCATAGACGCTTGTTCGGAAACCGTCAACTCATTTACAGGTGTAAGGAAGCTCAATGGATCGAGCGAACCAAGTCGTTCTATGGCTTCATTTTGAGCTCGGAGTTCATCTTTTTGAGATTGGATGTTTTGAATCTCTGCCTCCTTCCTCATGATTTTATCTTCGACTACAGCACGCTTTTTCTTCTTCCTCGGCTTGATGTCATTGAGTTCTGTATTCAACGCACCCAGTTCCTCTTCCTTCACATCGAGTACCTCCTGCAATTCGCCCATCTGAATACTCACGTTCTCCCTTGCCGGTGCCGAAACTTCGCTGATCTGTTGAGCGCTCTCCTCAATGGTCACCAGCTGCCCGCTGGGACTCTCAGGATCCGGATTATTAGGAATTCCAGTGGCATTCGGATCCAACTGTCTGGATGGTGGAAGAATTGGCTCTTCAATTGAAGGCGGTTCAATTGCCTCTTCCTGTCCGGGCTCTGCTATTTGGTCTGTTGAGGTACTTTCAGGCTGAACAGTAGTTTCAGGAACTTCGGCTTCATCAGCTGTAGTTGGAGTTGCAGGTTCAGTCTCGTCGGTACCGACCTCCCCACCCGGCCGTTCTGGTGTTGATTCCTCATCAGATGTGCTTGACTCCTCCGATATTGATTGCTCATCCAATGTTGCCGGCTCTGTTCCTTCTTCCTCTGTAAACTCCTCTTCGGATCCTTCATCAACTTCAGGTTGTGTTGTCTCGGTTGTTTCCGCAGGCTCCGTTCCATCATCGGTAGAAGTGGCTGGAGTACTCTCAGGCGTGGAAACTGTAGTGGGTTGCGGCGCAGCCTGAGCAATGGCCGCCAGGTTTCCCGCCCTAACATTTTCCTCAATCACCGCTGGGTCTTCACCTCGCTCAGTCGCAAGACGCTCCACCAATCCTTGATTCCTCTGGAATTCTGTCCTTTTTATACCTCGAAACTTGCTAACACTGGCCAGCCTCTGGTCGATATCGGGTTGAATATCCGGATTGGTGTTGTTGGCGGATAATTCCTGGAGGTAATTCATTTCATTGGTCAAATCGCCTAGCCAATCTTCATTAAGCACCTTGGTTTTGACAGCTCTTACCAATTCATCGGGCTCTTCCGCCACGGTCATAAAATCATTTTGGTAGGCATTGTTGTATCCGCTCCTCATCACGGTCATCAAGCTCTGATCCTCGTGATGCTCAAGTTGAGCTTCCACCGTTGTTGGGTCGAAACGCTCACCACTGGCAGAGCTATAGTCAGTATGCGTGTGATCCATGCCATGGCTACTCTCTCTCCCTGCATATGGATTTGCGGCACTGGATGGTGTGGAAGGAGTTTGAGGTACGGAGGCAGCAGTTTGAGTATCTCCGACGGAAGATGCAGATTCATTGGATGGTTGAACATCGGTACTTTCAGTGCCCGCTACAGCTAAAGGCTCATCTCCATCATCAATTTCAAGGGTGAACTCGCTGAGGTCAACTTGCTGCGGCACAACATTCTCGTCCGGAGTTTCTGCAGCCAATTGCGCAATTTCAGGAGACTCGCTCACTTGCTGTATGATCTGTTGCATCACCTTCAAGTCACTTTTTAGCACATCTACTTCTTGTTGAGTCCTGTCAGCTCGCTCCCTCGCTTTACTGGCCCTCAAGCGATCTTCCTTCAATTCCTTGGCTATCAACTCGGCCTGTTCTTCGGGATCGCTCACATCGGGATTGTTGGCGAGCAGGGTCTTCTCTTTCGTAAAGAGCTCTTCTTCAAGATTGGACGCATACTGCTGCTGCGCGTTGAGTTTGGTTTGTTTGTCGCGGAGTTTGGTCTCCACTTCCTCCACACTGTAATTGATGGATGACTTCTCTTGTTTTTGCTCTTCTACATATTCCTGTAACTGCTTCAGCTTATCAAGACTGGACTGAGTATTGTTTTCGTCAATGCTATTTTCGATCTGCGTAGCATAGCTGCTGGCGATAGCGATTCCACTCTTTTTTTGGTACGCCCGGTCGTCGAGTTTGGAAGCGAGTAATTCTGCCGCCTTGGCCTCTTCCTCGAGCAAGGCTGCCTGGCGCTCAAGGTATTTCACCTTTTGCAATTCGCGTTGGTTAGTACTTGTCATGACCGTTGTATCGATCTTAGACATGATGTCCCGTGCGCGCTGGGCTCTCTCCCTGGATTTTTTCCTTTTCTCCTTGGCAATGTTTTTGGCAACCTCGGATTCAAGTTCCAATATTTTGGCATCCTTCTCCAGGCTTTTGGCATTGTTGTGGGAAACCTTTATGATGTCTTCCTTAGAAACATCATCTCCAGTCAATTCAAATTCGAGTTTGTCCTTAGCCACAAGCTTGTCGACATCAGCCAGGCTTGTCTTGTCCCTCCATGCCGCTGAGTCAACACCCGATTGAGCTTCTTCCTGCGACTTATCGAATTCGACCTTTGGCCCCTCTTCTTCTTCAAATTCCAGTTCCTTGGTCTCAATATTCTGCAGCCTCATCAATCTGTCGGCGGAGGTCACCTCAAGTTGAGCGCGCTGTTTGAAGATTTCAGCAATCACAGGATCATCATCCGATATCTGTACATCGAGCAGGTTTTTGATGATCAGTTTCTCATCGACCGTGCCCTGCTTCTCGATCTTCATTTCCTGAAACAAGGGCTTGAATGGATCTTGATTTTTTAATTCGACAATTCCCGAATGCGTTACCTGCGAACCCTTGTAATCTACCAGGAACTGGAATTTACCTGTCTGGGGCAATTCAATAAGGTATTTTCCGGTGGAAGATTCTGTAGAGAACGTCCCGATGGAAATCTTCCGATCCACGTCCACCACTTCGATCTCTGCAGACTTGGTCGAATTGGATTCGAATATCCCGGTGATTACAGCTACGTCCAGCGGAACACGCTGCATATTGATGCGATATACATGGACTTCACCCTGCTTGCTTGACCTCTTAGAGCTGAAGAAGGCCGTTTCCTTCGCCCCGTCCGTGATGAAAAGGAAGTCGTCATCCGGAGTATTGATGGCGAAATCCATATTCGTAGGCTTCGACCATGTGCCATTTACAGAATCATAAATCGTTTTGAAGACATCAAAGCCACCGAGGCTATTGTGTCCCTTGGAGGAAAAGAATAAGGTCTGACCATCCGGGTGCATAAATGGGTAGTCCTCATCAAGGTCAGTATTGACCGTCTTACCCAATGATTTTGGACTCGACCAGCCCTTGTCAGTTTTGTCTGCGTAGTAGAGGTCTCTTCCCGTGCCTTCTTCTCCATCTACCCTAGAGAAGAAAAGGCGACTAACATTCTCTGGTAAGTAAACTACCGATTCTATGTTGTTCTTCTTCTCATATCCGGATTTAAACTCATCCGGCTTCAACAGGATTTTGCCACCAAAATCACTGAGATCGTATACTTTGAAGTAGTCGGCTTCATTGAGTTTCTTCTTTTCGAGGACGATGATGTCCGTGATTTTCTTGAGCAGTGTCTGTCCGTTTTTGGCTTGCTGAATGTGGCCATCAACGTCAAATGCCGGGTTGGGCTTGCCTTTCACCGTCGACTTGTAGCGTTCGTAGAACTTGATGGCAAGCTTGAAGTTATAGTTTAGATGGTGCCCTTTTCCAAGAAAGTAAAAAGCCTCGGGCTCAACATCAGGCCTGGTAGAGGCATACTTGAGGTAGGACATACCCTTGCTCTTGTCTTCATCCGCATAAATGAGGCAGGCACCGTAGCGGTAGTTGTAGTTGGCATCCTTGGGATAATTGGCCACCAGGGAAGAATACATTTCCAGGGCATCGCGATAGCGCTGCTCGTCAAAATGTTGTCCTGCGATCTTCTTTAGCTCCTTCTCATTCTTAACCTGAGCAAAGGAGATTCCCTGTAGGAAGAAGAGCGCAAGTATCAACCAGATCCCTCGTTTCATACCTCTGACCCGCACTTGGCTTGCAAAATTACGCATATATAAGGTGTACATCTATGCATCCTACCTCATTCTTCCATTGACCTTAGGAAGGCAGACTTCTTTGATTTATTACCCAACATGAATTTGTATTTGGCCTGACCCTTCTCACGTTCAAGCTTATTTTTACCTGCCTTCACATCCAATATCTTCTGATTGAATTCCTCGTTGGACGAAATTGCCTGAAGGATTTCCGTTTGATATGTGAAATAATACCAGGTCTTGTCATCTAGCTCAAGGTAAATGTTGAGTACATCACCGCTCCTTCGCTTCTTGATCTGGATATACCCTTCAACTACTTTGAAGACTTCCTTTTTTAATATGTTGTTTATGCCAATGTCGCCAACAGATTCATAGGCTTCACTCACCGGGTCCCATCGCATCCTTACCTGCGAGAATACCAGCGATTTGTCCAGTTCTTTCGGGAATTTCTTGTAAGATCCATAGAAGCTGAGATCTGATATCAGTTTCAGCCCGTCGGTTTCCCCGACCATCTCCTTCAGGTTCTTTTGATAACTATCCTGGTCGAAGTCAAAGCGATCAAGGTCTGTACGCTCTTCAAGCTCTTTGGAGAAGACCCTCAGCGCCTTTTCCTCAAAGAAGAAGTCGAGGATGATACTTACGTCCATTCCGATAGTGTCTTCTTTCACGTTGTATGTCGCATTTCCGTAGGGAATGATTCCCACCCGGCCGAGATAGGTGCCGAAATTCATTTTGCCTTCACCGAATAGTTCACAAGTCTCGCGGTTGAAGCTCAAATAGCGACCGGGAAGGCTTGGTTCCTCGAGCTTGGCGAGATTAGAAATCTTGTATTTCTTGTCAGTCTTGTCGAAAACCAGGAATCCGTTCGCTGTGATCACTTCAGTATCCAGCTTGCGGATCGGCTTGGAGATAAAGGTTGGATAGAGCTTGGTGGGATCCCAACTTAGGATAATACCTTTCTTGAGTGGCACACCGGTCTCAGAGGAAACCGTCGAATCGACCGGGATGGCGATGTCGTTTGGATCGATTTGAGATTCGAACTTAAACCACGGCGCCGGTAAGCCCTGGCAGAAATGCTTGATCTGCGCGTTTCCATTGAAAGTGAGATTCTGTTGCGCAGCATAAAGGTCCACATGCCCGTAGAATTTAAAGTCAGGACTCAGGGTGAACTTGTCGGCCTCGGTCAGCCTACCACCGGCGACTGTTTGGCCACCATTGTCCACACCAAGTTCATCAAATACGATGAGCTCCTTCTCTCCCCTCTCATCGATATAGTCGTACTTGGCACTACCTGTGTATTTCTTCTTCCCGAGAATTTTCACATTGGCGCTGTACAGCTTGTGGTACCTGGTCACCGCGTTGGCAATGATTTCTGCATTTCTCAGTGGCTTCATATCCGCTTGTTTTCTCACCACAACACGCTGACTATCCGGGTAAATAATTGCATCGGCAACTTCAATTTGTTCAACCTTATTGGCGGTCAGGATATTGCGCCGAACATCCCACTGACAGGCACTCGAGAAAAAGAACAGCGAATCCTGATCGGGATGTACAGAAGTGAGTTTGGCACCTTCTATGTCAACAGACTGCGCTCCTTTCTGTACCTTCCTTTGCTTTCCGGATAATTCCACCATTTCCTGATCCATAAACCACGAGAAGCGGTCCATCTTGGCGATGTATTGGTTCTCTTTGAAGTGAATCAGGGAGCTCTCTCCATTCGCTACAAAATCACCCCTTCTTGCTTTAAAGTCAATGTGCGCCTTCATGTTGTTTGTTTCGAAGGCGATGCCTCCCAGCGATCCGGACTTCAAGTGAAAGTCAGCAGTATCTGCCATAAACTCGGAAAACTTGAATGTCATGAGTTTGGATTCCATGATGGCATTTTCAAACTCAAATGTGCCCCCGCCGGTCAAGCTGTCCGGAGTGTAAGTTATATGGCCGGTAAGAACGGAGTTTCCATCGTAAAAATGAATCGGCTGACTGAGAGACCTAACTATCATCGTGTCGCGATACGGCTGCCAATGCCAGTCCACATCCGAACCGGAAACGGGTGGATATTCAACCTTACCCATTTGCTCCTCTATCACATAATTCTGTGCGATGGCATTCATGGAATCCGGATAGAAGAAAAAGGATTCTGATTCGGTGGTAGAGGTGAGGTATTCGATATACCCATTACCCTTTAAACCATCATGGCTCAACAGGATATCGTCATAGAACTTACCCTTTCCGCCATAGGTATCCAAACCCTCCTCGGGAGTTGGGTGCCTGAAACCGAGAGAATAGTCCTTTTGCAGGGATAACTCCTCTTCTATGTCTTCAAATATTCCAGAACTGGTAAGGGTTCCGGAGAAGTGGATACTCTTGTTCTGGAAATTGTCGAGGCTATCAAATTCGAACGGGTCTAGTTTGAAATAAAAGCGCTCACGGTCGTAAACTCCATCAAGAATATTCTTTTTGTCGTAGTAAGCATAAGACTCCTTGAACGAGGTGAAACGCGGATATTTTTTTACGGGTATGATGCCCGATTTATTGTTTGGCTTATCTACCTCAAGCACGCCATTGATATTCTCAATTACGGTCTCTACCCTCTTCAGTTCCGGCATGCCATATCGGTCCTTCTTCTCGGTTTCCACGTAAAGACGCAATGAGTCTACAATTGGCATATCGATCTTGAAACTGTCATACTCAAAGGAGAAGTTCTTACCGAAGTACTCTAACCGGCCCGCAGTGACCACCCCTGTCACATCAAAATCCCTGTTCTTCTTCATAACAACGGTACCGCCGGTAGGGTAGATAAATACATTGTGCGAGTCAGAGAGTCCAATCCTGCGAATTCCATTCATGGTCATTTCCATATTCATGAGGTTGAGCTCAGCGTTATTGCCCTGAGATGGTTCTGAGTGAATTTCGATGATGTCGTAGTCCTCCTTCTTCATTTTGGACAGCACGTAGTGGTCAACCTTTGGATTGATCTCGATGAAATCCTTGTCGAAATCATACTTGAGGAAGCCCATGGTTGAAAGCTCCATGAGGAATGGTTTGACCGAACTTTCGCTGATACCAAAACACTGAGCCGCCTGCGTCGCCGTCATCATATTGGTATTTCTTCCCTCGCACCTCCTCAGGATGACCAAGGGGTTTGTTTTGGCAAGTCCATACAATTGATCAAAGCGGTATTCCTTGAAGTATTCGTTGGACTCGAAGACCGCCTTTCTGTCTGAGCTGCGGAACATAGGTTTCATGAGGATCAGGTCCTTGTCGATATTCCATTCCAGCGTTTCGAAGTACATGTCGATTTCATGGTAGGTATTGTAGAATGGGTTGAGGTGAACACCGTGTTTGGTTCTGGTCATTGTTACCACCCTCAGGTCACTCTTTAGCTTAAAGTCCACGCCAGGATGAAAGATGGAATCACCCTCAAAATGAAAGGTGATCTCCGCCTTGTCATTGGATATCTGGGTTTCGCGAATGATGAAATTGCTCGCCTTAACTGTTAGTAGTACCTCATCTCCCCTTCTGAATTTGAGGATAGCCTTCTCATCATCCGTTTCAGAACCAACAATCCGGTTTCCCTTTTGGGTAAATCCACCATTGTAATCCACGCTCGGAATGATGTTGTTGACCTTCAGTCTATCGGTATGGGAGACGAATCTTGGATAGATAGCATTGTCCACCGCAACGTTGGCAAGAACCTTCTCTGTGAGGTTTCCTTTAAGTGTGGCATTCCCAAAAAAATTCTTGTTCACGAATACCACATCCTTGGCTTCGTACTGAGCCCTCCGAACATCTATTCGGTACTTGGACAGCTTGGCATTGACCTCGTCGCGAAGCAAGCCAGCCCTGTCCCAAAATACATCTCCACCATCACCGTACCATGTCCGTTCGTGAAAATGATATTCACCTTTGGTATTGTAGATAATGCCGCTATCTCCCCTGGAAAGGCAAATGAGGTTTACTTCCTTGAAAATCACAACAGGGTTAAATTTCTCGTCGAATCTGAGCTGGAATCCATTGTTGTCGCCCCTCCATTCCACGCCGGGTGTTTGGTAGAGGGCATTGTCGTTGTACAGGTGATCCGTAAAGTCAAGGTATTCGAGTATCCGCCTTCGGCCTTTTCCTTTCAGCAGGTGGTCATAACCCTTATGCCAGTTGAAGAATTCCGGATCTCCCTTTCCAGCCTTGAGAATGTATTCCGTTGTTTCCAGGTATTCTTTGAATTCCGGAAATGGGAGCATGTGCTTTTCGAGCATGACGTCGCATGTCTCGTAGATGGTCAACTTGACCTTATCGCTGTAGATCCCGCTAAACCAAGCCGGTTCAAATTTTTCGAGAAATTCCTTTGCTTCATCCTTACGGGCGTCGCGCATGAATTTGGAGATCGCTTCAAAGAATTCGATCGAGTCACGTGGAACCTTGTTGATGCGCTCGCCATTCTTCTGCCCGTAAGAAGTAAAGGCCGCACAAAGCAGAGCCCATATGATGAACAACCTAACTCTTTTCATAAAGCAATGAAATCCAGTTGCCGCGAGTGCGACGTCCCAATCCTGACAGGTTTAAAGATATGGCTTTCTCGTCGATCACATTTTCGTCTTCGATCAGCACACCGCTCATCAGGAGTTGTCCTTTTGGCTTAAGGTGATCTGCATATTGTCCCATATCTTCAATGAGAACGTTGCGATTGATGTTGGCCAATACACAATCAAATACAAGGTCTGGAATTGCGTTTCTATCTCCTTGCAAAACCTGAATGTCTTCCACACCATTGAGCGATGCATTTTCCAAGGTATTCGGAACCGCCCAGTCGTCAATGTCTATACAAACCACTGTCTTTGCCCCCTTTTTGGCAGCATATATTCCAAGTACGCCTGTTCCGCTTCCCATGTCGAGCACCTCCTTGTCCGACCAATTCATTTCTTTCATAGTCTCCAACATGAGGTATGTAGTTTCGTGATGTCCGGTACCAAATGACATTTTGGGTGATATAACGATTTCTTCCTTTGTTGGATCTGGCGAATGGAAGGGCGCTCTGACGCGCAAATCGTCTCCTACATTGATTGGGTCAAATGCTTCCTCCCAAACCTCGTTCCAATTTTTGTCCGGATGCTCAATGCGAGTTACTTCCCGATTCAGAACCTCTTCTACTTTTTTGTGCAAGCCCTCGTTGGATGTGAGATCGCCGGGAACAAATGCCCTGATGGCCTCATCGGATTCCACAAAAGAATCGAAGGGCATGTCAACGAGCTCTGCCAGTATGATTTCGGGATCTTCACCCATCCTGATTGGCACCACAAATTCGCTGTAGATCATAGGGCATTCACTATCTGGATGAAATCATTTGCCTTCAACGACGCCCCTCCTATCAGCCCACCGTTGATATTGGGCTTGGCAAATAACTCTTTGGCATTGGAAGGCTTAACACTGCCTCCGTAAAGAATCGTGCAGTCTTCGCCTCCATTACCAAACTTGCCCACCAGCAAGGAACGAATCATCGCGTGGATCTCCTCGGCTTGTTCAGGAGAAGCCGTTTCACCGGTTCCTATTGCCCATACAGGCTCATACGCTACGATAACATCATTAAGCGAATCAAAGGCCATCACTGTTTCCTCCAATTGCTGCTTGACAACTTCGATGTGCCTTCCTTGCTTGCGCTCTTCCAATTGCTCACCAACGCAGAGGATCACACCAAGCCCTGCTTTGAGTGCCAGATTCATTTTTGTGCTTAAGTCAGCGCCGTTTTCACCAAAGTAGGCCCTGCGCTCACTATGCCCAAGAATGACATACTTCACGCCGATAGAAGCAAGCATATGGGCACTCAATTCTCCAGTGAAGGCACCACCATCATACTTTGAACAATCCTGTGCTCCAAACTGCAAATTCGGAAAAGCCTTTTTGAGATAGGCCGTGAAGGCGATTGGTGGACATAAAATGACCCGGTCGTCACCTTGGCCGGGTAATTTCGATTGTATTTCCTGTGTGAGATGAAGTGCCTCTTCTAGGTCTGTGTTTTGCTTCCAGTTACCAGCAACGATTGACTTGACCATGCAATATTGAAAGGGATAATAGCAATATTAATAAATGAGTACGCCGCGCATGGCGCTCAAATTCATACTTATCAACGTTTGAGGATGAATTACTCTGCTGCGTTCGCGAGTATCATTTCCACCGATGGAAGGTCGTTGTGGTGGCACTTACCCTTGACCACTCCATTCTCTAAATACATCACTCCGGGGTTGGCCCGGACCGTGGTTTTCAGCATGGTGGCATCACCAACGAGATAGGTTAAGTCTCCTGTGATCTTTTTGGCCCTTTCGATTTCTTCCGCAAAGGAGGCTGTCAGAACGTACACCGGAACTCCAGCATCAGCTGCCTCTTGGGCCATAGTGTTGATCCGCCCTAGGCCAAGTTCACTCGATTGCGTGAGGTCGTAAACGACAACCATCAAGGCGCGCACTTCTGTCAGAAGTGTATTGGTTAAATCTTCACCATCCTCACTGATCAGCACAAAGTCGTGGATGGGAGGCTCATATCCTTCTTTCAGAAGAATTGGGTCAGACGTGGAAGTGATTTCCCAGTTTCCGTCTTCCCATATACCGGAGTTGATATATTCCTTGCTATCCATCTCTTTTACTTCCCCCGTCTGGGCGTGAGTCATGGTATATACAACTCCGTATTCCGGAGGGGCTTCCCCAGGAGGTATTGTCATGCCCTCAGGTATACTCTTTCCAATTGCGTATGGTCTGAAATCACGAATCGGCAAGTGATTGATTACATGGTAGGTGAAATATCCACTCAACACCGTGGTCACTCCAATGGCGATCCATTCCCTGGTCTCGCCCTTCATGAAGGCCCTGATCAAATAAATAATTACGAATAGAGCAATGGAGAAAATCCATGGAAAGTTCCAGTCGATAACACCAATTGAGAAGATTGTGATGAACACTGCAGCCACAGAAAAGTAGATCATATCCTCCTGGCTACTGTTCGGTTTGATTTTCTTCTGGTCTACAAACACAAACAGGATGAGTATAAAGAGTATCACATCCTTCGTAAAGGATTGCCAAGGTGTGAATTTAAGGGCATCACCAAAGCAACCGCAGTCCGTTACCTTATCAAAATAGGCTGAGTAGAAAGTGAGAAAGGTGAAGAAGATGATCATGAGCAGGAGTGACCAACTTACCAATCGAATCTTGGCGCCCACCAGCACCGCAACGCCCAGGATAATCTCTACCAGACATATCAACACACTTAGTGTTAGAGCCCATGGATCAAGGAACGGAAGGTCAAGAACATCAGCTGCGAAGTAGTCGTGCAGTTTATAGCTGAACCCAAGGGGATCATTGGCTTTGATCAATCCGGAGACAATGAAAAGAGCTCCTACGAGGATTCGGCTGATGGTGGAAAGCAATCTCATGCAAGAAGAATTTGAATCAAAAATAGTTTGACAAAAAAATGGAAACTGTCATTTAGGAAAGCTTTAACATTCGGCCTACTCCTTGCCCTCCAATTTGATCAGCGCAAAGAGCGCATAGTTCATCATGTCCTGGTAGTTGGCATCCACCCCTTCGGATATCTCGGTGACGCCCCTGTTATCTTCGATCTGCTTGGTTCGGTAGATTTTCATGAGGATAAGGTCGGTCAACGAACTCACACGCATATCCCGCCACGCCTCACCATAGTCGTGGTTTTTCTTTTGCATCAGTTCGCGGGTTTTGCCAACCTGTTCGTCGTATAGTTCGCTTGCTCGCTCCGGGCTCAACTCAAGCGGATCTTCCTCCCCGGCCTCCAATTGAACCAATGCCATTATACAGTAGTTGACGATACCCACAAATTCTCCCCAAACGCCTTCACCGACCTTGTTCTGACCCTTCTTTTGAATGGTTTGAATCCGCTGCGCTTTGATGAATATTTGGTCCGTAAGTGAACTCGCTCTCAACACGCGCCAAGCACTGCCGTAATCCCTCATTTTCTTGTCGAAAATGTCTTTACATTTGGCAACCGCCTGGTCGTATTCTCTAAGAGTGTCGGGCATTTCAGCGCTAAATTAAGTGGCGCAAGATACACAATTGATGCAAGGATCGTGATGCAAATTCGGGGTGAATTGATCGACTTTTCGACACCAAAAGTGATGGCCATTGTGAACCTCACGCCAGACTCTTTTTACGACGGTGGATCCTACCAAAATGATCGGGAATTTGTCGCACGCATCGAGCAATGCGTTGACGAAGGTGCGGACATTTTAGATCTTGGCGCGTACAGCAGCAGACCTGGAGCCCAGCACATAACCGAAAAAGAGGAGTTGGACAGATTGATCCCAAAGCTCGAATTGTTGCGAGGAATATCCAAGGATATTCCGGTTTCTGTGGACACGTTTCGAAGCGCAGTTGCTGAAAAAGCATTGGTGCACGGGGCCGATATCATCAATGACATCAGCGGTGGACAGCAGGACGACCGTATGTTTGAGTTGGTAGGAGCCGCAAAAACACCCTATATTCTGATGCACATGCGGGGCACTCCTCAAAATATGACCTCGTTAACAGACTATGAAAATGTCACCCGGGAGGTTTTCAGGTTCTTTCATGAGCGATTGCAATTGCTTTCTTCTGCTGGAGCCAATGACGTGATTCTCGATCCTGGATTCGGCTTTGCGAAGCGGACAGACGACAGTTTTAAATTGCTCAATGACCTGAAAGTTTTCGGTACCCTGGGTCGCCCGATGCTAGTTGGGATAAGTAGAAAATCAATGATCCATAAAACATTGAATATAAGCCCTAAAGAATCTTTAACTGGTACTGTCACATTAAATTCAATAGCCCTTCAAAATGGAGCCTCGATTTTGAGGGTTCACGATGTGAAACCGGCCCGTGAAAGTGTCGCCCTTTATGTGAAAACCAAATCCTCTGCAAAGGCTTAATATTGTGGCTCGATGATAACGGCATTTATAGAGCTCAGATGGTTGGATGTGATAGACATCCTGTTGGTAGCTTTTCTGATTTACCTGCTCTACAACATTGTAAAGGGAACCGTTGCCATCCGCATTTTTCTAGGGATTTTCGGACTCTACTTGTTCTGGAAGATCGTTGAAGCGCTCAAAATGGAGCTGCTGTCAGAGATATTGGGTCAATTTATCGGTGTCGGTGTGATCGCGTTGATCATCGTGTTTCAGCAGGAAATAAGGCGTTTCCTACTCTACCTTGGAAATACGAGGATATTTC
Organism: Salibacteraceae bacterium; assembly: GCA_965267285.1. Classification (GTDB taxonomy): domain Bacteria; phylum Bacteroidota; class Bacteroidia; order Flavobacteriales_G; family Salibacteraceae; genus UBA4419. The sequence goes on from OZ253948.1 coordinate 1,554,487, forward strand.
AGGACAACAAAACCCTTGGCAGGATATTCGGTGTGAAGAAAAAGGCCGACGAACTTCTGGAAACCCACATGTTTGAAATTAGCGAGGCGGTGCGCAACCTCTCACAGACCAGGACTGGAGCACTCATCGTGATCAAGCGCTCTTCCCTACTCGAGTCATTTGTAAGCGGAGGCGTAGACATCAATGGCGACCTGTCCCATTCACTGCTCGAGTCCATTTTTTTCAAGAATAGCCCACTTCACGACGGGGCTTGTGTAGTTGAGGGAGGAACCATCTACGCCGCCGCCAAGGTGTTGCCCGTCTCAGAAAATCTCAACATTCCGCGCAAATACGGTATGAGACATCGTGCCGCGTTGGGCCTGGCTGAGAACAGCGATGCAGTCATTGTGGTAATCTCCGAGGAGACCGGTGATGTGGCAATTGCTCAGGCCAGTCAACTAGATGAAGTAAAAAATCTCTCCGACCTCACCCGGGAATTGGTTAATCGGGTAACTGTTTGACATACCTAAATCCATGTTAAAAGTGAACTCGTCCGCAAGGGTATTCCGATATTTGGCCCTGTGAAGCGCAATACCATTCGTCTCATTGTCTTCCTGGCATCCGTACTCTTTATCGGATTGGTGATTACCCAAATATTTTGGGTGAGAAAGGCCTATACCCTTCAGGTCAATCAGCTGGACTATGATATTACTCAGTCTCTCAAAGACGTGGCGCAACAGATCCTCATTCACAACAACGACTCCTCTCAATTGTATGACCCGGTGGAACACGTATCCGATAACGTGTTTAGGGTACGGATCCAGGAGAGTATTGACCCGGACTACTTGGAGAGCTTGCTGACCAATGAATTCCGGACCGAGGAGATCAACTTGGAGTTTGAATACTCCATCTACGACTGCTTTAATGATTCTGTGGTATTCTCCAGACTCGTTGCAGAAGAAGAAGACTCTGTAGCGTTGGCATCGGTCAATCCTGAGTTCAACTGGCAGGATGATGCCCACTATTTTGGAGTATTCTTCCCCAATAAGAATGAGGAGGGTTTAAGCGGTTTGAATTTTTGGTTTCTATCCTCCTTTCTATTGCTGGTTGTGGTGGTATTCTTCACATACATCATTGTGATCATACTCAAGCAGAAACGGCTCTCGGAAATCAAGAACGATTTCATCAACAATATGACCCATGAGTTGAAGACCCCGATCTCAACAATAGGGCTATCCAGCAAAACTCTTTTGAGGCAGGATATCATTCAAAACCCTGAGAAACTCAAGAACTACGCTCAGATTATCAACAATGAAAACGAGCGTCTTCACCGCCAGGTAGAGAAGGTATTACAGATGGCCACCCTCGACAAGGAGAAGGTCAAACTCAACAAAAAGACACTCAATCTCCACGACATTATTGAAGAATGTATCCAGGTTTTTGCCCTCACCCTGGAAGAGAAACAAGGTATATTGGTCCGCGACCTGAAATCTGGCAGCCCAATCATCACCGGAGATGAAGTCCATATCACCAATGTGGTCTATAATCTGATTGACAATGCGATCAAATATTCCAAGGAGAATCCACACATCACAGTGAGCACCAAGGACGACAATGGAAAACTGGTTGTTTCAATCAGCGATCAAGGGATTGGCATGAGTCCGGACATCAGAAAGCATATTTTCGAAAAATTCTACCGCGAACCAACAGGTAATGTACACAACGTGAAAGGGTTTGGACTAGGCCTCTTTTATGTGAAAAATATGGTCAAGGCCCATAAAGCGAGCATCACCTGTACGTCAGAAAAGGGGGTTGGCAGTATGTTCACCATCACATTCCAAAGACATGACGGATAATCCATTTGGCAAGCCGGAAATACTACTTGTAGAAGACGACCCCAATCTGGGGTTTGTGATCAAGGATTCGCTGCAGGATCAGGACTTTCATGTTGTCCTTTGTAAGGATGGGTCTTCCGGATTTCAAACCTTTTTCAAAGGTAATTTTGACCTGTGCATCCTGGACGTGATGCTTCCCAAAAAAGACGGCTTCACACTCGCCAAGGAAATCCGCCAGGTGAAATCCGAAATCCCGATCATTTTTCTCACGGCAAAGTCTATGAAGGAGGACAAAGTCGAAGGTTATGAATCCGGGGCCGATGATTACCTCACAAAGCCCTTTGAAATGGAAGAGTTGGTGCTTCGAATCAAAGCCGTGATGCGCCGTTCAGGCTCCCTGGACAATGGCAAGAAAAAGGATCAGTTTGACCTCGGAGCTTACCTGTTTGATTACAAGAATCATGAACTGAAGTCCGAACGATACGGTGATCAGAAACTCACAAAAAAGGAAGCTGAATTGCTGCGATTACTATGTATCAACATGGGCCAGACCCTCGAACGGGAAGTGGCTTTGAAGCTCATTTGGGGTAGCGACGACTATTTCCTTGGCCGCAGTATGGATGTCTTTATCTCCAAACTCCGCAAGCACTTTGATCCTGATTCGGGTGTCAAGATCAACAATGTGCACGGGGTAGGATTCAGACTTGTGATCCCCTAAGATTGTTTTAAGTTAGCGGCATGAGGAAAGCCCTTTCCGTCCTTATACTTCTATTCACATTCTTCAATTTCACCAAAGCACAAGAATTGGTGCTCCCTGATGTGATTGTGGCCAACATCGAATACAACATTGAAGTTGTGGGGCTCGATGAGGGCGTGAATAGCCTGACTGTCAATGGTGAGGAGATTGAGCTATTGGCAGATGGCGAGAAGATTTATTTTCCCTACATCTTCACAGAATCGGAGGAACTCAAACTTAATACGGCAGAGGAAGTCAAGCGCTATGAGGTCAGACCAATCCCGTTGTGGATGTCCGTTCTTCCTCCCTTGATAGCCATCTTCTTTGCCCTGTTGTTTAGGGAGGTCATCTCTTCCCTGCTCATAGGAATTGCTTTCGGAGCCATATGTATTGGAATCTATACCGATGGATTGGTGGGCATTTTCACCGGGCTGGCCCATATCATCGATCACTACTTACTCAATTCCCTCCATGATGCAGAGCACCTATCGGTTATAGTCTTCAGCCTCTTGATTGGGGGCTTGGTTGCCCTTGTGAGCAAAAATGGTGGCATGCAGGGTGTAGTGGAAAAGCTTGCCCGCCTGGCCAAGAATGCCCGCAGTGGTCAATTGGCAACCTTTTTTCTCGGCATTGCCATTTTCTTTGACGATTATGCCAATACGCTGGTTGTAGGAAATACGATGCGGCCGGTGACGGATCGATTGGGTATCTCAAGGGAGAAGCTCAGTTATATTGTCGACTCAACTGCAGCCCCAGTTGCCGCAGTGGCCTTCATCACAACCTGGATCGGAGCGGAATTGGGTTATATATCCAGTGGCATCAGCGCCATTCCGGAAATGGCTGGAAGGGAAAGTGCCTACAGTATCTTTTTGGGTTCGTTACAATACGCCTTCTACCCTATCCTGACACTGTGCTTCATCTTCATGTTGGTTTGGATGAGGAGGGACTACGGCCCCATGCACAGCTATGAATTGTTGTCCAGGAAGCTTCAATCGCACGAGGAGGAAGAAAGCAGGGACTTCGCCAAGGAAGCCGACATCGACCCACCCAAACGTTGGTACAATGCCGGCATACCAATTCTCACATTGATCTTCATTGCCATGGCGGGACTGTATTACACCGGAACCAGGGATTTGACCATTCCCGCCGGAACAACCTTCCTGCACAAGGCAAGCCTGATCATTGGAAACGCCGATCCATTTAAGGCACTGTTGTGGGCCAGCTTCTCAGGAATTGGTGTGGCGCTCATCATGAATCTCTCTCAAGGCATTCTCGGTTTGGAGAAATCGATCAAAGCTCTCGTAGGTGGCTTCGAGAGCCTTTTGCCTGCAGTGCTGGTATTGGTACTGGCCTGGTCGCTTGCCATGGTCACCGCGGAAATGAGGACTGCAGAGTTTATCTCCTGGATCTTACGCGGCAGCATTGGGCCATTGTGGATTCCAGCCCTGGCATTCATTGTCTCCGCCTTGGTATCATTTGCCACTGGCAGTAGTTGGGGAACCATGGCTATCCTCTATCCTCTCTTGTTGGGCACGAGTTGGATCGTCTGCAAAGACGCCGGCATGGACTATGCCCAGAGTATGGGGATCTTTCTCAACGTAACCTCGTGTATTTTGGCAGGCAGCGTTCTGGGCGACCACTGTTCACCCATCTCAGATACCACGATACTCAGCTCTCTGGCAACCGGTACGGATCACATCGCTCACGTCCGCACTCAGCTACCCTATGCGCTGACAGTTGGTGCCGTTGGATGTGTATTTGGAACGATCCCGGCAGCTTATGGCATTCATCCCCTCATATTATTCCCTATTTGCCTCGCTTTACTCTATGGTGTAATTCGATTCTTCGGCAAAAAAACAGAATAGGAAATGGAGGAAACGTCTCGTTCGAAAGGTAGTGACCCTGCAGATCTTCCGCGCATAAATCTGCGGTCTATTCTGTATTGGGTATGGTTGGGGCATTCACTGGCCTACAACTCTTCTTTATTGGTGGATTGATAGGGTTAATCTACACGACCCGAGTCATGGGTCAGTTTTTTGAAGGTAAGTTCATGCGCTATTTCAAAAGCCTGATCGCCTACATGCCAGGTTTTGTTTTCTTTTCGTTTTCTGCGGCAATCTTAGGCGCGGTTATAGACATAATCATAGGGAAGTGAAAATGAACCTAACTTTCAAACCTCAGTTTTGAAGGACTATTACAAAATACTTAGGGTAGAAAGAACCGCAAGTATTTTAACAATAAAGAAGGCATTTCGGAAATTAGCAGTAGCGTTACACCCAGACTTAAATAGCTCTCCTTCAGCTCATCAGGATTTTATTGAGCTAAACGAGGCTTACCGAGTTTTGAGAGATGAATTCCAACGAAAACGATACAACAAGCTTTATGACTTTCATTATTTAGGCAAAAAACCTAGATCACAAACAAGGTATAAACAGCGAAGCAAGAAATGGGAGTCTTCTGTTAACCGAACCGCAGAACGTGGCAAAGCCAATGGTCGAAAGCGGGCAAAAAGAAATGGACATAGGTACAAGCAAAGAGTAAATTTTTGGGAAGAAAAAATGAAGTTCTCATCCTCTGGGGATGCATTTGCTGCCTTGTTTGAATTAATATTTGATGCAGTTCGATTTTTAATCGGTGGGCATTGAAAACATTGAAAAAAGGACTTAAGTCAGGCTAAGATTTGGAGCTATCCTCAAACCAAGATTCGTTAGATTTACTGTAGCCAATTTGATTAGGAAATGCAAAACCTCCTATTCGACTATATCGAACAATACGTCACGCTTTCTCAGGAAGAGAAGGATGCCATGACGGCATTGGACATCTTTCGTTCTGTCAAGAAAGGAGATATCCTGGTCAAGGAAGGTGACGTTTCACGAGAGGAATACTTTGTGCTCAAGGGCTGCCTCAGGACATTCTATGTCATTGATGGAGAGGAAAAAACAACGGCGTTCTACACAGAACTGGAAGGCGTGTCCCCTAGTAGCGTGCACACCGGAGAACCGTCAGATTATTATATCGCGGCGGTCGAAGACTCCATTATCACCGTATCGGATCCGGACATCGATGACGACATGATGGCGCGGTTCCCGAAGTTTGAAAAAATGTGCAGGATCATCTCAGAAGAGCTGCTGGTGAAAGAAAAGATTGACTTCGATAAATTCAAAACCTCATCACCGGAACAGCGTTACCTCAACCTGCTCCAAATCAGACCTGACCTGTTGCGCAGAGTTCCGCAACATCAGTTGGCCAGTTATCTTGGCATCACCCCGCAATCCCTGAGCAGACTTCGAGCAAGGATTCTTGAAAAAGAGAGAAGCTAGCGTCATTTCTTAACTTAAGTGAACGTTTTGAGGCTTACCCCCACTCTAGCTTTGCTTGATCAATAGCAAACTAGATCAATCATGCGTTTAAAATTCACAGCCATTGGATTGGCACTCGCAGTGTTGAGCATAGCACAAGTTCAGGCTCAATACACAACACAAGACAGCACCTATAAGAAGTGCTTCATTGGTAGCTCACTTTTCATGTTGGGCAATTTCATCCCTCAGAATCGTCCGGACTTTGCCCAGCTTAATATTGGATATCGCATCACTGCAAAGGATGTGGTTTCACTTGAAGTCAAAACCTGGAAGTATGCCTGGTCTCTTGGCATTCCCTACGGAAAGTCCTTCGAAGCCCCGGAGGAGAAATTCCCTGGATTCATTCGGGAGCATGGATTTGCCTTGGCCTACCAGCGTTTCTGGTGGAAGGGCCTTTATACAGGGGTACACGTGATGAGTGCCTGGCAGCGTTTTGTCGACGAGCAGGGAAACAAAGTGGACAACGGATTTCAAATCTTCAATACTTATCGGCTTGGTTATCATTTTAAGTTGTTCAACGACCGATTCTTCATCCAACCTTCACTTGCTGTTACCCACCGTCCATTCAACACAGAGATGCCAGAAGGGTTCCATGTTAAAAATGAGCAGTGGTCAAAATTCTTTGTCGGGGAGCCGGGATTGCATTTTGGATACAATTTCTAATGTCGAAATTATGGTTGTCCTACATTTACCCCAAGTAGGACACTAGTGGAAGATATCGAAAAACCAAGGCTAGCGAGGTTAACTGCGATCATTACCCAGCTACAGTCAAAGAGTCTTGTAACTGCGACTCAACTTGCTGAACGACATGGTGTGAGCGTGAGAACCATCTATCGGGATATCCGGACGTTAGAGCATTCGGGTATCCCTATTGTGACTGAAGATGGTAAGGGTTATTCCATCATGGAGGGCTACCACCTGCCCCCTGTTCTCTTCACGGAGGATGAGGCAAATGCTTTGATAACCATTGAGCGATTGGCCGTTAAAAACAAAGATGAGTCCTTAAGTAAAAGTGTTTCGAGCGCTCTGGAGAAAATCAAGGCAATCTTGAAGTATTCTCAGAAAGGAAATGTAGAACTGCTGGAGGAACGAATAGTCTTCGGTGAAAATCGAATTGAGGAGAAGTCGAGTGATAACCTGATGCAAATTCAGTCTGCGATTATCAACTTCAAGGTTTTGAGGATTCAATATTTGTCATCAGAGGAAAAACGCACCACTCGTGACATAGAACCATTTGCGATCTACAGTATTCATGGAAACTTCCTGCTCATTGCCTTCTGCAGGCTTAGGGATGATTTTAGAGTTTTTCGGATCGACTACATCGAATCACTGGTCGAACAAAACGACACTTTCACCGCACATAAAATGACGATGAGGGAATTTTTTGAAAAATATATCCAGGGACAAGAACACCCCTGACACACCTCTGTCATAGGCCCATTTTACGTTTGCTCCATAAACATTAAAAAGCAAATAAAATGGAAATCGCACAAATTGTAATTCTCTCAGTAACAGGTCTTTTTATTGCCCTCATTGGGACCTTAAGACTTAGTAATCCTATAGCCAATTACTCCAAAAATTCAGGCATTCGGATTGATAAGGAAGTTAATCTGCTAAATGAAATAAGGGGCGTCAGTGCTTTGATGCTTGTCAGTGGAGTCGTAATTGCCCTTGGAGCACTGATCCCATCTCTCATGCAGACATCATTTGTGGTTGGATGCGCGATCTTTTTCGGATTCGCTCTGGGTAGGCTGATCAGTATGGGCGTTGATGGGAAACCAAACAAGAAGTTGACCCAGGGTATGGTATTCGAACTCGTTTTCGGAGCAGCCAACCTGTTTGGACTACTGATGCTATAGGATATGCTCTTGAACGAAAAATAACTTTGCTTGCACCACTTCATCATTTGTTATTGGATATTCGTCATTCGATATTCAAAAACAAATCATGTACAACCTTCCATACCACAAGGAAAATGATCCTGAACGTGTCAAAGATTTCATAGCACGATACCCATTCGCGTTTATAATTGGTGGCGACCGGGAAAACAAACCCGTTGCAACTCAGATTCCAATGTTTATTGAGGAGTCAGGTGGGAAGAAGTATCTCAGGGGGCACATGATGAAGAACAACGACCATCACAGAGCTTTCCTCGACAATGAACACGTATTGGCCATTTTTTACGGTCCGGACCATTACGTAAGCGGGACCTGGTACAGCAAACCGGGTATTCCTTCAACCTGGAATTATATGAGTGTCCACGTACGGGGTAGAATCCGATTTCTAGATAAGGAGGCACTCGTATCTGTTTTGAAGAAGACCAGCCTTCACTTCGAAAACTACAATGAATCCTCTACGACGATATTCGATAATCTGATGGAGGGGTTTGCCGAAAAGGCAATGCCTATGATCGAAGCCTTCGAAATTGAGATATCCGATATAGACACTGTCTTCAAGCTGAGTCAGGATCGCGACTATAAGAGTTACCTGAACATCATTCGGGAGCTAGGCAAAAGTGGAGACGATGGCAAAGCGATTGCCTCCGAAATGGAGAAACGCATCAGCGAAGTATTTCGGAATACCTAAATATGAGTCGTTTTTAGCCACAGCGTGTGGATCGTTTCAATCCCTTGGCGCGGAAAGCGCAGAGTGGAACCATGGCTTTGTAATTAATATGGCTTGGCAAACTTAATGGCCAACCGGCCATTAACAATTGACCATTTATCATCAAGCATTTAAGTCAATCCATCCCCAATCATCAACAATCAATAATCAATAATCATAATGTGCATCATTCCTCGGATTGCTGAAATTCACTTACTTTGAAACCATCCAAAGCTCAATTATGATGAAAAAGCTCTTGTTCGTCGCTGTATTTGCGGCATTCATGTATGCTGGAACCATGGCCCAGGCGCCTGCCCAGCCGAATCACGAAAACAAGGTTTACCTCAACGACGGAAACACCTATGTCCAGAAGTCTTTACCCCTGTATCTCAAGTTCTCAACTTCCCCGGGAGGACAGAACTACGACCTGAAGAGCAAGGCTACAGCTAAATACGCTGATCCGATGTATCTGGATACTGAGGGAATCAACTACATCCGAAGTAAATGGGCAGTAGACCCGTCAACCGGAAGAACCGTGGTTCCGCAAACTGAAATACTTTACGAGATCTATGCCGATGGCCTGGCTCCAGTGACCAGCATACGTTTTTCCGGTGCTCCAAAATATACGGGCAGCAAGGTGTTTTACGGAAAGGGACTCAAATACGACCTCACCGCCAGGGATGCTGTATCCGGGGTGGAGAAGGTGCACCATGCACTCAACAGTTCAAGCTGGAGCGATTACTCAGGCACTGCATCTGTGGACAGCGAAGGTGAATACAGCCTTTACTTCTATTCTCACGACTTTGTTGGAAATGGAGAAAAAATGAAGTCACGAAACTTTGTAGTAGACGTCACGGCTCCTACTTCCAACATCCAGATTTCGGGAATCAAATACGGGAACAATATCCTTGCACCATCTACCAAATTCAACTTAAGCTCGACCGATCCGCTGTCAGGTGTGAGGACTACCTACTATTCATTTGATCAAGGTGCCAGGAGAAACTATGGAGCCCCCGTTGGAATGGGAGGATTGAAGGATGGACAACACACGATTGAATACTGGGCGGTCGACCGAGTGAAGAATGAAGCTAGCAAGCAGTCACTTTCTTTTTACCTGGACCGCATTCCACCTGTATCAAAGGCATCCATCAATGGCGATCTTTGTGAAAAGAACTACAAGTTCATCTCACCACGAACTACCATCTCCATCGCGGCTACGGACAACAAGGCAGGTGTAAAGAATATCTACTATCGAATCGATGGCGGAGAGCGAAATACCTTCTCCTCTAACTTCACTATGCCTAATACCAAGGGCGTGCATACGGTGAAGTACGATGCCAACGACAATGTGGAGAACCTGTCCGGCAATACCTACTTGACAGTTTACATGGACAACGTTGCCCCTGAAACAGGTATCAAGTACGGCAAGCCTCAGTTTTTTGCCAGGGATACGCTCTTCATCACCAGTAAAACAAATATTTCTCTTTTCGCAAGAGACGGTGAGTCCGGTGTCACCAAAACAGAATATGCTGTGGATGGTGCTGCGATGCAGGCCTATTCTAAGTTTACCATTCCAACCGAAGGGTATCACTCAACCACGTTCAAGTCAACAGACTGTGTGAACAATGCAGAACAGGTCAAAACGTCTAACTGCTATGTGGACAACACAGCACCGAAGATTTACTACAACTTCTCGATCGAACCGATCGGTACCAAGAAAAAGGGTGGAAAGACCGTAAATATTTATCCGAACTATACCCGTCTCTATCTCGGTGCCACTGATGATCACGTTGGAACCGCACGCATCCTTTATGACATGAAGGGCGGCAACAGCCTCGTAGATTACTCAAGTCCTCAGACGCTCGACATCTCAGAGCTCAACCGATTTAGAAATAAGAAGTTCTATACGGTGAAGGTTGTTTCCAGGGACAAGCTCGGAAATGAGAGCCAGCAGATGATAGAATTCTACATTGGCCGTCAAGGTGACAAGTAGACCAAACTCCTTTAAAAGAAAGACCACTCCCCGGAGTGGTTTTTTTATGACCGGATGATTGAAGATTTACGCGAGATATTCTCCAGGCATCGCAATGATAAAGATGCGGAGTACATGAAGGCCTACCTCAAGGACCTCCACCCCTTTTTTGGTATCAAACAAAATGTTCGCCGGGGTCTTTTCAAAGACTACCTGAAAGAGGTTGGAATTCCTGCAAAGGAGGATTATCCCGGTATTGCCCGGGACTTGTACGCACAGGATGAGCGCGAATTTCACTATTGCGCAATCGAGCTTTCGGAAAAATACAAGCGTAAGTATGAACCCAACGACCTGAAGTTATTTGAATACCTGATCACCAATAATTCATGGTGGGACACCGTGGATACGGTTAATAATCAATTGGTTCACCCCTACTTTCTAAAATACCCGGATCAGCGAGGTGATGTCACATGGAAATGGGCCAAGGACCAAAACATGTGGCTAAACAGGGTCGCCATCATATGTCAACTCAAGATGAAGGATAAAATTGACAAGGAAGTTCTTTATCGAAATATCATACCCCACCTGGGATCAAATGAGTTCTTTCACCAAAAGGCGATTGGTTGGGCACTGAGACAAATGGGTAAAACATTTCCTGAAGATGTATGTCTATTTGTAGAATCCCACGACCTAAAGCCATTAAGTCGTCGTGAGGCCTTAAAATTGATTGGCAAATAAGACTTAACTTCGGGTATGCCCTCAGTTGAAGAAATAAAAAGGCACTTTCCGAACTTCTCTGAAGAACTGATTGAGGAGATTCGTGAATACGGGCAGATCTCCAAAGTGAAACAAGGCGACTTTCTGATGGAAATTGGTCAAGATATCAAGTCAGTATCCTTGCTTCTTGAGGGATCCATCAAAGTTCATCGTGAGGATGAATCGGGTAAGGAGCTCTTTCTCTACTACTTATATCCGGGCGAAGCTTGTGCTGTTAGCCTTGTCTGCTCTTCAGGCCGCGATAAGATCAGCACAATCAGGGCCACGGCCGAAGATGATTCCACCCTTATTGTTATTCCCATAAAATATATGGACCAGTGGATGCAGACCCAACCTGCCTGGTACGAATTTGTCCTAAGTACTTATCGATCGAGGGTCGAAGAATTGCTGCGATCTATAGACGAAATCGCATTTCACTCTATGGACGAAAGGCTTCTCATGTATCTCGACAAAAACGTCGAAGCTCATGCCACAAGGAAGCTGCGTACCTCACACCAGGATATTGCCTACGAGCTCAATACCTCAAGAGAAGTAGTTAGCCGGTTGCTCAAGAAATTGGAGCAGCGCGGCAAGGTCAAACTTGCCCGCAACCAAATTGAAGTACTTTATTGAGGTGAAGCTTTAGCTTTGCAATCCTAAAGGGCAGCCTTGAATATTTCCAATTTTATTCCCAGTGTCACGTGGATCAGAAACTACAAAAAGGAGTGGTTCAAAGGGGATATTACTGCCGGTTTGACCGTTGGGGTTATGCTCATACCCCAAGGCATGGCCTATGCCTTCCTTGCCGGGCTACCTCCGATTTATGGTCTCTACACAGCCATGGTTCCGCTTACCCTGTATGCTCTGCTCGGAACGTCCAGGCAGATGGCAGTAGGACCCGTGGCAATGATAGCCATGCTCACGGCATTTGGAGTTGGTAATCTGTCTCCCGTTGGTAGTGCCGAATTCATACAATATGTCTTTTTGCTGAGCCTGATGGTTGGGGTAATATACCTGATCATGGGGCTATTTCGGCTAGGTTTTGTTGTGAAATTCCTTTCGCACCCGGTCATCTCCGGATTCACTTCTGCTGCGGCAATCATTATCGGATTCAGCCAATTGAAATATCTCCTTGGAGTAGACATCGAACGCACCACCTACATCCATAAGATCGTTGGCCAAGCATGGGTACAGATCGGTGAGGTCAACCCCTACACATTTTTGATTGGCATGGTCGGCATAGGACTGATCTACTTCTTGAAGCGCTGGAGGAGGTCATTTCCGGGGTCCTTGTTGGCTGTAATCCTTGGAGTTTTGGTGGTATGGGGATTTAATCTAACCAACCTTGAAGTGAGTATCGTTGGAGAAGTACCGGAAGGTTTGCCCTCATTGTTGGTTCCATCTCTTGAAATGAACAAAGTGGTGACTCTCTTACCCACGGCTTTTGTGGTAGCATTTATAGGGTTCCTGGAATCCATCGCCGTCGCTAAGGCGCTTCACGCACGACACAAAGACTATCAGTTGGATTCGAATCAGGAATTGGCTGCCCTGGGAATGGCCAACGTTGCAGGCTCCATGTTCCAATCTTTTCCCTCAGCCGGGGGGTTTGGAAGATCTGCGGTCAATGATCAATCAGGAGCAAACACAGGGCTGGCGTCGCTTATCACAGTTGTCGTGATAGCACTTACACTCCTGTTTATTACGCCACTGTTTTACTTTTTACCGAAGGCCATCCTCGCATCCGTCATCATGGTAGCTGTATTCGGGTTAATTGACATAAAAGAAGCCCTCTATTTATGGAGAACCGACCGCAAGGATTTCCTTATGCTCTTTGCAACGTTCATCTGTACGCTTGCGCTGGGTATTGAAGAAGGTATCGTCGTAGGCGTCGTGCTCTCCTTATTACTGGTAATCTATCAAAGTGCTTATCCACACCTCGCCGAACTGGGCAATATTCCAGGAAGCATTTACTATCGAAATGTTCGAAGGTTTCACAAACTCGACCTGCACCTTGGCGTGGTCATCGTAAGGTTTGATTCGCAACTATACTTTGCCAACTCAGACTTCTTCAAATCGAAGATCGACGAACTGATCGAAGCCCGAAAAGACAAAATCGAATTATTGGTGCTGGACTTTGCAGCGGTAAGCACCATAGACAGTAGCGCCCTGCACATGCTTTTAGACTATTTCAGGGAATTGACGAATCGTGGGATAGAAGTCAAAATCACCAGTGTTCGTGGTCCGGTGCGGGACAGGATGCATCGCGCAGGCCTCATCGATCAAATCGGAAGAAAGCAGTTTTACCTCCAAATACACGAGGCTATATACCATCATCAAAACAAAGAACGGCAAATGGATCCAGCCTTTGCCGCTCAATACAATGAAGAATGAAAACCATGAAAGTCAACGCGAAGAACATCCTACTCATTAGTACCGGAGTCATCCTGCTTTTTATCGCCGCATGCAGCTCAAATGAGCAAAGGAAAAAGCCAGGTCTCAACGAGAAGGAAAAAGCCTTGCTGGAATCTGTGAAGCCCATGGTCCAGCAGTCGGCCAAAGCCCTCCAGGGTGTTCTTAAAACAGCCCTGGCAGATTCAGGGGCTGTGAAAGCCATTGCCTTTTGTAATGTTGAAGCCAACGGCATTTTGGATCCCATCAATGGCAAAAATGAAGGGAGAAGTATATCGCGTGTTTCCCATAAACCGAGAAATCCTGAGAATCGAGGTGTGGGACTAGACAAGATGGCGTTGAGTATGTTCAACAAGAAGATTGAGCAGGGCGCAGAGATCAAACCAATATTGGTACCCGACCTGGAGAGCAAAAAATACCGGGCTTACTTCCCAATAATGATTCAAGCAATGTGCAAAACATGCCATGGAATTGTAGAACATGAGATCAGTGAAGATGTCTACCAGGCCATCCTGGAAAAATATCCTGAAGACGAAGCCGTCAACTTCTTTGATGGTACATTGAGGGGTGCCTGGAAGGTCGTAATTGATGTCGATCCGTATTCACTCCGAGACTACCCTGCATTGTAATGAATATCACCCAAGTTAGAAGGGTGTGCATTACCTTTGCAGCGCAAAAATTACTACAATGATTGTCGAACAATTTTACACCAACTGCCTCGCTGAAGCGGCCTATTACATTGAATCTGAGGGAGAAGCTGCCATCGTTGACCCCATGAGGGAAACACAACCCTACCTGGATCGCGCTGCTCGCTCAGGCGCTACAATCAAATACATATTCGAAACGCACTTTCATGCCGACTTTGTTTCCGGGCATATTGATCTCTCAAAACAAACCGGTGCTACCATCGTTTTTGGTCCAAACGCAAAACCGGAATACGATGCGCACATCGCTAGCGATGGCGAAGAATTGAAGATTGGTAAGCTCACGCTACGCGTGCTCCATACACCAGGTCATACTATGGAGTCGACTACCTATCTACTCCTGGATGAAAATAGCCAGGAACACTGCATCTTTTCAGGAGACACCTTGTTCATTGGTGATGTTGGCCGCCCGGACCTGGCTGTGAAAACAGACCTCACCACTGAAGATCTTGCGGGTCATCTTTTTGATTCTTTGAGAAACAAAATCATGGGCTTGCCAAAGGATATCATCGTATACCCGGGCCATGGGGCGGGCTCTGCCTGTGGTAAAAATCTCAGTACCGATACTTACGATACACTTGGCAATCAATTGGAGTTCAACTATGCACTGCGGGCTGACATGTCCAGAGAAGAATTTATCAAGGAAGTGACCGACGGGCTGGTTGCTCCTCCTCAATACTTCCCAAAGAATGCGCAGCTCAACCAGAAAGGCTATGAGACATTTGACGATATACTGGAAAGGGGTACAAAGCCATTGAGTCTTGAAGAGTTTGAAGCCAGTGCAAGGTTTGGTACGCTGGTGATCGATACCCGAAATCAGGACGACTTCGCCCAAGGATTTATCCCCGGGTCGGTCTTCATCGGAATCGACGGAAGTTTTGCTACATGGGTAGGAACTTTGGTGGAAGACTTAAAAAGGGAAATCATCTTTATTGCAGAACCCGGACGCGAAGAAGAAGTGGTCACCAGGTTTTCAAGGGTAGGTTACAGCAATGTAGTAGGTTATCTCGAAGGAGGTTTCAAAACCTGGAAAGACGCAGGTAAAAAGATCGAATCTCTTGAGGAGCTTACGCCTGAGGAATTTAAAACCCGATACAACCAAGGAACTACAACGAACGTATTGGATGTACGCAAGCAAAGTGAATACGACACTCAACATATTGAGTCTATCGAGAATTTTCCCTTGGATTTCATAGGCCAGCACATCGGGGAGCTGGACAAGGAAAAGCCTTATATGTTACACTGCCTGGGTGGGTACCGATCTGTGATCGCCTCATCCATATTCCACAAGTTTGGGATAAAGGATGTTACCAATATCAGAGAAGGTTTCAGAGGACTGGAATCTGCAGGTCTTCCAATGACAGAAAAAGTTGAACAGAATACAGCGCTTTAGTGTGCGCTAAGTCACTTAGAATTGTATGAACCTGATCTACTTTTGCATTTCTAAATCTTATTCATGGGATTGTTGAGTATGCTAGGGTTAAGCGCCAGTAGAGAGAAAGTAAATGCCCTCGTTGAACGAGGCGCTGTGATTGTGGACGTGCGCACTCCAGGCGAATATGCTTCGGGTCATATCAGAGGCTCGCAAAACATTCCCTTGGATGAATTGCAACATCGTATAGACGAAATCGTCAATATGGAAAAACCTGTCATAACCTGCTGTGCCTCAGGCATGCGTAGTGGTTCTGCCGCTGCCATGCTCAAAAATGCAGGTGTTGAATCCGTCAATGGCGGAGGATGGCAAGCCCTGAATGGGAATTTAGGTTAGTTTTAGACGCAGCAATAGGAAAAGGGTGTTCTGTAACAGTGCACCCTTTTTTATTTGGTCGACATTGCGATCTTTGGTTCCATGTCGAAACCGGAACGCCCAGTCCGTCCGAAGGCAGCCAGTAGCTCTGGCCAAGGCCAAAACATTTCGCGCAAAGAATTCCTCTATAAATCTGGTTTTGCCAGTCTGTCCATGCTGGTTGGCGCCAATGTAGTATTTGCTTCGAATTTACCAAAGGGCGTTCTTCCGCTTTTCATGGCCGACGAAGAATTAATGCCGGGCAAGCACAGCGGATTGCTTGTATTAAACGACAGACCCATCAACGCGGAAACTCCAGCGCACCTGCTCGACGAATCCGTTACCTCCGCAGAGCGTATGTTCGTCAGAAACAACGGCATCCCTCCTACTGCTATTGATTCCGCCAAATGGGAACTTAGAATTGACGGGGAATCGGCGCTGAATCCGATGACATTCAAACTTGAGGATCTCAAAAGGAAGTTTAAGACCTATACTTATCAGCTCACGCTCGAATGTGGTGGAAATGGACGTTCAGAATTTAACCCACCTGCCAAGGGCAATCAATGGACCACGGGAGCTGTGTCGTGTGGAGAATGGACCGGCGTGAGGTTAAGGGATGTCCTCTCCGAGGTAGGCATCAAAGACGACGCCGTATACATAGGGTACTATGGGACTGATACGCACTTAAGCGGAGACACAAAAAAGAATCCCATTTCCAGGGGTGTGCCCATGAGCAAGGCCCTGGAAGATGAATCATTGATTGCATTTGCCTTGAATGGAAAGGACATTCCGGTACTTAATGGACACCCTTTGAGATTGGTTTTTGGGGGTTGGCCTGCGAGCGCATCGGGAAAATGGTTAAACCGGATATCGATCAGGAACAAGGTGCATGATGGCACCAAGATGGGCGGCAAGGCATATCGTGTGCCATGCAAACCAGTGGCTCCGGGAGAATTGGTACCGGATGAAGAGATGTGCATCATAGAATCCATGCCTGTGAAGAGCATCATCACCTATCCCAAGACGGGCGGGATTCTGAGGGGCAAGAAATCGCTGACCGTAAGAGGCCATGCCTGGGCTGGAGATAGGTCCGTGAGGGAATTGCTTGTTTCAATAGACTTTGGGGCAACATGGCAGAAAGCTAAGCTAAAGCAGGCCGCCAATCGATTGGCGTGGCAGGACTGGTCGGCCGAATTGAGTTTTCCTCAAAAAGGATATTACGAGGCATGGGCCCGGGCCATTGATGAGGATGGAAAAAGTCAACCAATCCTGGTCCCGGGCTGGAATCCCAAAGGGTATTTAAACAATGCTTGTCATAGGATTGCGATCAAGGTAGTTTGATGAAAAAGCTTGAAGAAAGACAAGAGAAGTACTTAAAGCAGGTTGTGGCCAGCCTTCGATGGATGAGCTATGGATTCTTTGTGCTTTTTTCAATTGGACTGTTCTATCTTATCAATCCCAAGATCTTCCGTTTCGAGGAAACTGTAAAAGTGGAAGCGCCCATGCCACAGTATTCAGATGATATTGTCGATGGTATTCATGTGGAAACAGGTCTGGTAGTTGACGACGGATGGGAATTGGTTAGATCCAATTGTACCGGTTGCCATAGCTCAAAGCTCATATTGCAGAACCGGATGACTCGGGATGCATGGAAGAGCACCATTGTCTGGATGCAGGAAACTCAGAACCTCTGGCCACTTGGCCGGAATGAAAAGCCCATCCTGGATTATCTCGAAAAGAACTGTGCTCCGGTGAAGGTCGGGAGAAGACAAAATGTAATCGTCAGTGAGTGGTATGAGATTGACTAGCTGCCTTATCGTCGTATGTCTTTCACTTGGCGCGTGCTCCGGCCGCATCGAAAGTCTTCCCTCCCTCCTATCGGTTGAGGATTTCAATCAATTGGATTCGTCGCAGATCACCCTTATCGACTTCAGGCCGTCAAAACGTTTTCTTCAAGGGCATATTCCCGGTGCCCAAAATATATACCGTCGAGATGTGAGTGACACCAATCACACTGTTCAGGGTATGCGCTGCAGTAAATTTGTGCTTCAGAATTTACTTAGATCCAAAGGACTGACCATGGATCGCTGGCTTGTGATCTACGATGACAATGGAAGCGTGGGTGCAGCAAGGCTTTGGTGGATCTGTCAACTTTATGGGCTAAAACGTGTTTCTATATTGGACGGAGGTTTAATGATGTGGAAGGAAGCAGGAGGGCAAACAACCAAGGAGGTAAACAGCCTTGCAATGGGTGACTTCAGTTGGAACGGGCCTGAAGAAATGACCCTTCTGGCAACCTACGACGACGTACTGAAATATCAGCGCAGCAATCATTCTATCGTAGACGCCAGGTCGGCAGATGAATACAACGGAGCCATTAAGGGAGATGCGGCATGGGGTGGCCACGTAAAAGGTGCGCAAAACGTAGATTACTACCAGCAGATCGACAAGGAAACAAACAAATTGAGATCCGTCGAAGAATTAAAGCAACTGTATCAATCCGCCGGTGTTGACCTGACAAAGCCGGTTGTAGTGTATTGCCATAGTGGAGTCCGAAGTGCGATGAGTACGTTTGTATTAAGGGAAGTCATGGGCGTCGAGGATGTTCGCAACTACGATGGCTCATGGATGGAATGGACACGGAAGGAATCAAAACCGGAGTTGCCATGAATTACTTGGACACTTTCATCAACGGATATACAGGCTACTGGAATTACCTCAAGGGTGAACTGACTTTTAGTAACGAACCTTGGTGGCACAATTACTTGCTGATGTTGCTCATCGTGTCGGCATTCTTCTTTGTGTTGGAACTGGTCAAACCATGGCGAACCAATCAGGCGAAATTCTTCCGTAAGGATTTCTGGCTTGACTTCTTCTATATGTTCTTCAACTTCTTCCTATTCAGCCTGATCATCTATAACGCGGCTTCAGATGTAGTTGTTAACGTTTTTAATTCATGGCTTGCATTCTTTGGGATCACCAACCTGCTTGCCATCAATGTCCAGGCAATGCCGCTTTGGGCGCACCTGGTCATTGGATTTTTGGTGAGGGACTTTGTTCAATGGTGGATACATCGACTCCTGCACAGGGTGCCATTCCTCTGGAATTTTCACAAGGTGCACCACAGTGTCGAACAAATGGGGTTTGCCGCACACCTGCGCTATCACTGGATGGAAAACGTGGTATACCGCAGTATTGAATATCTGCCATTGGCATTGATCGGCATAGGCCTAAACGATTTCTTCATCATTCACATTTTTACCCTGGCCATCGGTCACTACAACCACTCCAACATTACGGTCGCACCCAGGATAAGCGGTGGAGTATTTGGACTTGTTTTAGGTCTGTTTATGGCAGTATTGGTTTTTGACTTCGGCCTGGGAGCTAATATTGGATTGGTGGCCGGATCTATGGCATTTGGGTACATCATTGTCGGCCCATACATGAAGATCATCTTCAACAATCCTGAAATGCACATCTGGCATCACAGTCATGACCTTCCGAAGGATAAACCATACGGGATCAACTTTGGGTTGAGTCTTGCCATTTGGGATTACATTTTCAAAACCGCAGTCATACCGCACAACGGGAGAGATATCAAGCTCGGGTTTCCAAAATTGGAAACCTTCCCCAAAAGCTTCTGGACTCAGCAGGTGTTTGGGTTCTTCCGAAGATCGCACTGACTTTCAATTCACTAGACAGTTTTGAAAACTTAAAGCGAGCTTTCTCGTAGAAGGCCTCACGGAACCTAATTTGGTTGCACAAAGCCCGAACTATGAGATCAACCTTCACTACTCTGTTGATTTGCCTGGCCCTATCACAAGGATTCTCGCAGAAGGATCTTTCCTCTGTCAAATGGATAATTTCCCAGGAAAGGAATGGACGTTTCCTGGCTTATGAGAAGATCGATACACTGCAAATGGAACTCAATATGGAAACATTGGAAGAGATTCCGGTTCTTGGACCCGGAGGTGTACAGGCCATTCTAGACCTTGACACCAACTTACTCTGGAGTACCCAGGGCACTAACTATGATGTTCGTTGGTGGGATGAGGAATTCATCACCGTATTCAGACACGAACGCATGGGTGTGATCGACTATGACGGACATACCATTCTCAACTTTGATTTCTACGATCACATCGAGCATGGAAACAATATTTTCCTGACCTATGATCACGACACCAGGGAATACAGATTCCTCAACGAATTGGGAGAGGATGTAATCCCCGAAACATTTTCGGTGGCCTTCCCGATGTACCAGAACCAAACCTTGGTGCAAAAGCAAAACGATGGACCCGTATTTCAAATGAATATCGAGGGTGAGAAAAAACAATTGGATGTAGGACCACTTGTCGATAAAATTAGAATCACCGAAATGGCTGTCTATTCTTGCAGGGGATGCAACAAAGGCGAGGATAGTTTTGGTTTAATCATGAAGAATGGAACAAAACTGACGGAACCCATTTTTTCATCAGTTCAGCAGGTAGATGGAATCTATGTTGGCAGTGTTATCGAGACCTCTTCCGATGCTGCCCTGCGCTCTTATTTGAAAGACTAGCGGATAAGGGAAACCGGACCAACCAGGTGCACCAGGTTTCCATTGTAGCGCTCAGCCTCTATTTCGTAGACATAGGTCTGTGAATGCGGAATTCGGCCGCCGATTCTACCATCCCACTTCTCATCAAAGCTGTCTGTCTCAAACACCAGCTTACCCCATCGATCGAATATCCTGAAGAAGTTGAGCTGCTTCACTCCCAATGCAACGATATAGAGCTCGTCGTTGAGCCCGTCATCGTTGGGTGTAAAGGCATTCGGTACATGCATGTAATAATCAAGATTGACAATCACCTTAACGTTCTTGCTACTTGAGAAGCAACTGAAAGGGTCGCTCACAGTCGCTGTATAAGTTGTTGTTTGTAGTGGTGAGGCCATTGGATCCAGGCAACCTTCGCAATCAATGTCAAAGTTGGGAGACCAGGAAACCCTGACAGCATCATTGGTCAGGATATTTAATGGTGCTTCCTGTCCCTGGTAGATTGTCGTGTCACCTATCACGTCATAGCTCACGGGGCCCTGGACTCTCACCATCACGCTATCCTTCTTCAGACAGCCCTTGTCGCTATGCGCATGCAGGATGTATTCGGAATTATATAATGGCCAGGTCTGACTCAGCGCCGTACTTCTACTGCTGACATTGTGGCCGCCCTGCCATTCGTAAAAGCTGGCTCCTGTTGCCCACAGTTTTGCCGTATCTCCCAGGCATATGACCGTATCATCCAAGATTTCAATTTCAGGAAGCGGATGTGCAACAAATTTGATTTCTGACGTGTCGGTACAGCCTGAAATGCTATCGTAACCAACCAAAACAATGTCGTAATCACCAGCCATTGAAAATGTATAGCTGGGCTCGAATGCAGGACTTATGTTAAAGTTGGTCACGTCCCACAGGTAGGTAGAACCTCCCCATGATAAGTTGTCGATGATCGGCGTAAACGGAACACACCCCTCCTCTTCGGACAAGGTGAATTCGCTATGTACTTGAAAGACATCAACCGTGTCATCTATCGACCTAACACACTTGCCACTTGAGTCGGTATATATCACCCGTACGAGGAATAATCCAGTGTCATTGTAAAAATGTTGCTGGCTGAAGTCGGCAAAAATGGTATCGACTGTTCCATCGCCGAAGTCCCAAAACGTTTGGTAAACATTGTAGTTGGAATCCAGGCCCACAGCAAAAGGTGTCCCAACGCATCCCGTATCTTCTACAAGATTGTATTCCGCATACGGCCCGCCGATATTGATGTGACCTGCCTTGAGGACAGAATCTGCACAGCCATAACTTGTCTCCACATAAAGCGATATATCAAATTTGCCCGGGAAGTTGAATATATAGGAAGCAATATTTCCATTAACCACCACCGGGGGATCTCCCGCTCCAAAATTCCATTTACGCACGATGATATTGGTGTCATTGCTGATGTCCTCGAAGTTGACAAAGGCTGGATAGCAATTGGTATCCACTATGTCTGACATCAATTCGGCATTTGGATAATCCTGAACATCGATAGCCTGCAGTGCCGACACCGTATCCGTGCACCCGTACTGATCGGTAACGGTAACACTGTAATTGTATTTTCCTCCGCTTGGATAGATCACATTCTGTACGCGTTGGTTGGAAGTTACAAATCCGAAATCCCAGGAATAGGTATAGGTGGTTTCGTCCTTGAGATTTGAAAAGAATACCGTATCACCTGCACATATTTGTGAAGTCGGACTCACAACCACTTCCGGTTGATGAACCTCCACCGCTGCGACCTTCCTGATGGTGTCTCGACATCCAACGGCATCCTGAACCTGTAGTTCGATTGTATAAAATCCCCTTCTTCCATAATACACACTATCATTCTTGTTCGTTGAAGACTGACCTGCCTTCGGATACCATCGATACTGAGTAATGATGGTGTCGGAGATCGAGCTGTCGGAAAAGTGAATGGTGAGAGGAGCACAACCCTCCGCCGTATCGAGCACAAAGTTGGCTACCGGTTTAAAGGCATGCACATAGGTATATGCTGTGTCGGTGCATCCGTCCTCGTCTGCCGCTATAAGCCTCATGGTATAGCGCCCCCTGTTCTTGACGGTATATCGCGTCAGGTAATTATTGATCACTGTGTCCTTACCCAAAAATCCATAAGTGAGGATATGAGCGTCCTGACTTCCCAAAGCGCTGAAGGTGACATCTGCCGGACTACAGATGATGGTATCCATGGTGTATATACTCGCTTTGATGTCATATATATTGATTAACTCGTCGTGTTCGTAAACACATCCGTTGGAATCGTTGATCAGGGTGATTTTAGCCCGGTAATTTCCCCTTGCCGCATATTGATGAATTGGATTCTTTGACGTACTATCAGGGGTTCCATAGTCTCCAAATTCCCATCTAAATCGCTGCTCTCCTTTCCAATTGTGAGCATTAAATTGAACTTGGTAGGGGTTGACGCAATTCTTGACTGCGATGAATTTACCTACCGGTCCAATGCTGTAAAATGCTGCCCGTTTTATTAGCGTATCGTAACAGCCATTATACTCGGTTACCAATTGAATATCGATATCGCCAGTATCAATAGGAATGTATTTAAATGCTCGCCCTGACCCGGTTCCTCCATCAGAGAAATTCCAATACCAATGATCTATCAAATTGCTGTCAATGCTCTTGTCTTTCACAGAAAATCCCCACCCGGCGCAATTCTCAGTGGTATCGATCACAAAGTCAGGCGTTTGATGAGAACCGACAACGACCTTCTTCGACACTTGATACGTACAGCCACTATGTGACGTCACCGTGAGCTTCACCGTATATGTTCCGGGAATAGTGTAGGTCGATGTGTCTACAGACTTGTTTCCGGTTCGCCCGTTGCCAAAATCCCAGCTTATGCTGGCAACAGAATCCTGATCTACCGATCTGTCGCTAAATGTGATGTGAAGAGGAGCGCAACCTTGGGCGGTATCCATGATGAAATCCGGAATAATTTCGGAAATGATCACATTGTCAACTTTCACCATGGTATCCCGGCAACCATTGGCCGTTTCCACAATCAATGTGTCATCATAGGATCCCGCACCTGCATAATTATACGTTGGGTTTTGCACTGTCGATGAATCCGGGTTCTTTCCAAATTTCCACCACCATTTGATCACATTGGAAGAACTCAAATCCGTATAGCTAACCTGAATGGGATTGCAATGAAATTTTGGTGTTGAAGTAAAATTGGCTGTGGCCTTTTCCACAATAACCACTTGCTGATATGTATCGATGCAGGAAGCAGTCGTGGATGTGGTCAAGGTGATGGTATAGGTTCCCGGAGCGGAGTATATCTTGGTTGGAATCCAATCTGTCGAAGTCGTTCCATCACCAAAATTCCACAAAGCGGTAGAACCACCTACCGAGGTATTAATAACTGGAATAGCTTGCCCAAGACATACAGTTCCTGGGAGGGAAAAAGAAGCAACCGTGGCAGTGACCGATGCATATCGAGGCTTGAACACGGTGTCCTTACATCCATTGCGATCCGTCACCATTAGCTCCACGTCAAATATTCCGGTGTGATAACTATGAGCCGGATTCTCCGTTGTAGACGTATTGCCATCCCCAAACTTCCACTGATAAGTCAGCGGGAAGTTGCCTGAACTCTTGTTGTCGAATTGCACATTGTGAGGGCTCACACAGTGATGGGGTGAATTAAACGTGGTAAAATCTGCGCTTGGCTTTCCTTTGGCATTCACATAGCTTGGAATCAGCTTACTCGACTGACATCCATTGGTATCGCGCACAACAAGTGTGGCGGAATATATACCTGGCTGATTGTATAACATTGTCGCGTTGGCAGTTGTGGCCGTCTGGCCATTCCCAAAGCTCCATTGCCAGTGATTTATCGGAGCCGACCCCTGGGAGCTGGCGTCGGAGAAGTTGACCGTCAGGGGTAGGCAGCCATTTCTCGTACCGGTCGATGTAATGTCGGCTGTTGGATTCTCAAAGACCTCGATGTAGGCAGTCTTGGTAGTAGAGGCTGTTTGCGTTCCGTTTGAAACGGTAAGCGTTACATCGTACAAGCCAGGCTGGGCATAGGATACCGTTGGAAACGGGTTGTTTCCCGACGAAGACTGTGTTGGGCTAAAAACCCAATGCCGAGATGTGATGTTTCCACCATAACTCCGGTCGCTAAATTTTACTACGTACGGAGGACAAAAAGACGTAGTGTCGGCTTTAAAATCGGCCACGAGTTGAGCTGATAGTACGTTTGGCACTATAATGGCAATAAGGGTTACCAGCTTGAATGACTTCATCTTTGAGCGTAACCCATAAAGGTATAAATCTTCTTCCGCAGTGTACGAAGAGTTACAAACACCTTCCGGGATCTACTTATATAGACGCATTTTGTCGAAAAAGGTTGCCGTTCGTCGATGATCGTTAATAAACAGGTAAGTTGTTGATAACAATAAAGTTGCACGTCGTCGAAAACATAAATACATGTCATAATTTTGCCCATATCAAGGGCATGCGACTCATATTAACTATAGCGCTCCTTACGTATTGCTGGTCGTCATTTGCAGGTTCTGAAAAGGGCACTGAGAGAGTATTGCCCAAAGATGAAGTCGCCCAAACGGTTTCCTCTGTCAAGTTCGATCTGCAACATCAGGATGATTTGGTTCTGTTGGAATGGTCTTGCTCCTTGAACCGCACCGAGAAATTTTTCCGAGTCGAACGCTCAACCGACAAAAAACTTTGGACGGAAGTCTACCTCGAATCCAAGCCATTCGAATGCAACAAAGAACTTCTTTACAGCCACATCGATCAAATTTTCGAGAATGGCATTTATTACTACCGGTTGGTGCAGGCGGACGAATCCGGTGAGCTAATCTATTCCGATGTTAAACAGGTTGAAATTGGCACATTCGAACAGCAAGACATTCTGGTTTGTCCAAACCTCACCGAAGGTTATGTCGACCTTATGAAATTCCCAAGTGATACACCAATCCAAATTCTCGACTCCCATGGAAACATGGTGCGTTCCTTCGAAAGCAAGGAAGATTTTGATCTCAGCGATATGCCTAGCGGATCTTACTTTCTCAAGATTGGTGATGGCGAGGAGCAGTCCCTGGTAGTGCTTTAAACGTACACTTCTTTATATTTTCCTAAGCACAATCATCCTTCCAATTAATCATAAGTATTAATTTGGTAGAATGAGGCTGACCCTACTCATACCCTGCTGGCTATTTACCGTTTCCGCCATTGCCGATACAACTTCAACCACATCTGCAGGCAATTGGAACACAGGCGGGAATTGGAGCAACGGCGTGCCTTCTGCCAATGATACTGTGACAATCGCACATGCAATGACACTCGATGCGGATCTTGACATTTCAGGATTATGGACCGTAGAAAACAGTGGATCCATTCTGGATACCACTGGCGGAAGCAGTTATACGCTTGATGTTCAAAACAACGGGACATTCAACGTAAACGGAGATGTTACAGTTGAAGGAGCGGCAACCTTAAAAAACACTGCTACCATCAATGTGACCGGATGCGATACTTTAACTACAGGCGCAATGACCTGGGAGAATTCATCAAATATTGATGTAGACAGTTGTGGAGTTGTGATTGTTAACGGAAACCTTACAATTCAGAATTCCGGAACCGCCACTATTGATGGATACGTAAGTGTTACAGGTAATATCACAGGTGATAACGCGGCAACCGTCACCGGAAATGGTTCTGTGTCGTCCACGGGAACCGTCACGCTCAACAACAGCTCCTCTCTTTTTGGTAGTACGACGGGATGTGGTACGGGACCTTGTTCATATGGTCCGACCTCCCCCCTGCCGGTTTCTCTCTTGAGTTTCAGCGTGCATAACACAGGATTTGCAAACGTGCTTTCCTGGTCGACGTTATTTGAAAAGAACAACTTCGGTTATAACATAGAAAGAACTGATGATCTTGTTCACTGGGGGGAAATTGGATTCGTTGAATCCAGAGGTGACAGTCGGGAGTTGCGTGAATACTTCTTTGAAGATTTGAACCCTATGAATGGAAACAACTATTACAGATTATCCCAAATCGACCTGGACAATACCGTTGATATACTGGGCATTCGGCATGTTAATTTCACGGGAGTGGGTGTCTCGGCGAATTCTCACAGGTTTTACCCAAATCCCTCAGAGGGTGTCATCTATTTTACCAAGCCTGGTCTGAATATTGAAATTTTCAGCATCACAGGAAAAAGAGTTTTTAAAGGCATTCCCGAGCAAGAAATGAGGCTTCTTGAGTTTTTATCACCCGGTTACTACCAATTGAGCATCCAAGGCTCACGTCCGGAAATTCTAATTGTCCGCTAGGAAGCCAACTCAACGACCATAGGACTTACGCGATATCGGTCCTCACCGTATTTATCGTGTAGCAGGCCTATTTGATCTGCTACCTTCTTCCAGCCAATTTCCTCACCCCAGGCCATGAGACCTTTTGGATAGTTAACGCCCTTGGTCATGGCCAATTCGAGGTCTTCCCTGCTGGCCACATTCCAAAACAGGGCATCGGCCGCTTCGTTGATCAACATACAAAGAATGCGCGTCAGCACCTGCTCACCCAATGAATTGTCTTTATTCGGCTCAGACGGTTCAGCACCTTCACGATAATCATAGTATCCCCTACCCGACTTTCTTCCCAGCCAGCCCGCTTCAGCAAGCCTCTTTTGAGTGAATGAGGGTTTGTAGCGAGGATCATAATAGAAGGCCTCAAACACAGACTCCGTAACCGCATAATTCACATCGTTGCCGATATAATCCATCAAGGTGAAGGGACCCATGCGAAATCCGCCAAGTTCGGTCATCGCCCAGTCGATGGTAGCAAAATCAGCGATTCCCTCTTCGTAAATCCTGAGTGCCTCTCCATAAAATGGTCTTGCTACCCGATTCACAATAAACCCCGGTGTGTCTTTGGCTATTACCGGAATTTTTTTCCATTCCTGCATGAGTTCAACCATCTCATTTGCCAGGCCCGACCTTGTTGATATGGCCGGAACGATTTCCACCAGGGGCATCAGCGGAGCCGGATTAAAGAAATGAAGTCCTATGACCCTTGAAGCGTCATTGCAAGCTGCTCCTATAGAGGCCACGGAAAGAGAAGACGTATTGGTTGCGAGAATACAATCCTCCGGTACAAGGGTTTCTATCTTTTTGAAAACATCTTGTTTGATCTTGAGGTCTTCGATAATGGCTTCTACCACCAAACCGCAGTCCTTGAGCTTGTCCATGGAGTCGGTCAACTTGACCCTACCCACTATCTCGTCAGCCTCTTCCTGGGTCAGCTTTCCCTTTTCTACCATTCTCGAAAAGATCCTGTCGTAACCTTTTCTGGCCTTGTCCAGTGATTGCGAGAATGGATCATACAGCACAACCGTGTGCCCCGATTGCGCCGCCACCTGAGCTATACCGGAACCCATGGCCCCAGCCCCAACTACACCTACTTTCATCACTTGCCTTTAAATTCCGGTTTTCGCTTTTCCAGGAATGCATTCACGCCTTCCTGATAATCATATGATTCGCTCGCAACCGTTTGCTCTCTTCCTTCCGCCGCCAATTGGTCGCTAAGTCCCGCTGTAAGGGTTTCGTTGAACAATTTCTTCGTCAAGGCAAGCCCTTTTGTGGGCATTGCAGCCATTTTATTGGCAAAGTCGGTAACGAATGCTTCAAACTTTATATCCGATACCGACTTGTAAATCATGCCCATTTTCTCGGCTTCTTCGGAAGAAATCTTATCTCCCGTCATGGCCAGGGCAGATGCCTTTTGGAAACCAATCAACCGTGGCAGGAAAAAGGTCCCACCGCTATCCGGAATGAGGCCGATCTTGCTGAATGCCTGGATAAAAGAAGCCGAGTTTTTTGACACTACAATGTCACAGCACAAGGCAATGTTTGCCCCTGCCCCTGCGGCAACACCATTTACAGCTGCGATTACCGGTAATTCGAGCGCACGGATACGCTCTATGATTGGATTGTAGTGATCCCTTACAATACTGGGAATCTCCGGTCCATCGGGGTCTACAGCTTCCGCCAGATCTTGCCCTGCGCAAAAAGCCTTTCCTTCACCCGTGAGCACGACCGCCCTTACATCTTTGTCGTCGGCTGCTTCGTCCAATGCTTCTTGACACGCCAATGCCATTTCGCGATTGAAACTGTTGAAGACATCTGGTCGGTTTAACCTAATCCACAGGACATTGCCTGTTTTTTCCTTATTGATGGTAGCCATATGGCTGCTAAATTTTGTGGTAAATGTAGCCAATCAAGGCCGAATTCAAAGGCCTATTTCAGGCATTTGAAATAGTCGAAGGGCTCCTTGCAATCAAGGCATTTATAGAGTGCTTTGCAGGCGGTACTTCCGAATTGAGAGACCATTTCGGTATGCACCGAACCACATTGCGGGCAAGGGACGTCAGGCCCATTTCCAAACAAGATACTTTTATCCGGGCTGTCCACCGGAGGCGCAATGCCATAGGCACTCAGTTTATCCTTGGCCTCCTGTGTCAACCAATCGGTGGTCCAGGCGGGCTCAATGATAGTTCTGACTTCAAACCGGTCGATGCCGTGTTTTTGCAAGCATTCTTCAATGTCCGCCTCCATTCTATCCATTGCAGGGCACCCGCTATAGGTTGGGGTAATTTCGATAACAACCTTTTCGCCTTCTAGCGCGACCGAACGCAACACGCCGAGATCCTTAATGGACAAAACGGGAATCTCCGGGTCTTTGACCTCATCGAGCCACTTTTCTATTTGGGCAGCATCGAGATCAGATATCATGCTTACCAGGTTGCGTCGGGGTATGCTCTAACCAGATATTGGAATTCGCTGAGAATGTGCCCTAGGTGTTCGCTATGGTGTCCGCGCCTGCCTCCAGTGGCTTTCCACCCTTCCTCGACATCGCTCATTCCGATGACTTCGAGCATTTCCTTGAGATCCTTCTCGTATTTCTCCTGGAATAGGTTAGGATTAGCAGCAATCCCTTCCTTGATTAATGTTTCTTCGACCTCATCTGTCTCAAAAAGCTCATACCTGTATCCCAGGAGGTCCGTAAAGGCCTCCTTTAGCTTCGCATGACTCTCATCCGTTCCCAGCCCAAGCCTGTGCATCCATTCCGCGCTGTGCCTCAGATGATATTTAATCTCTTTCAGCGACTTGGTGGCAAAAGCGGCCAGATCCTCGTCCCTGGATTTCTCCAGTGCCAAATACTGATGATACACAAAGGATGAATACAAAAAGTGGCGGACCATGGTGTGACCGAAGTGGCCATTTGGCTGTTCTACAAGAAGGACATTTACAAACTCATGTTCCGGACGTCGATATGCAAAGTCATCCTCCGTTCTCCCCTTTCCTTCAAATTTACCCGCCAGGGTATAGAGTATCCTGGCCTGGCCAAAAAGATCAAGGCCCAGGTTCGACATCGCAATATCTTCTTCAAGGAAGGGGCCATTGGAACAAAGTTCAGCTAACCTCTGACCGAGAATCAGCGCGTTGTCCGATATTCTGAGGTAATATTTTAATTGCAGGTCCTTCATCTAAATATGCTTTGCTCCTTCCGGCATGGTATAAAACGTAGGATGCCTGTAAACCTTGTCGTTCATCGGGTCGAAAAACTCCTCGCTATCATCAGGATTGCTCGCAACAATAGCCTCGGCCGGAACTACCCAAATACTTGTTCCCTCCTGTCTCCTGGTGTAGGTATCACGAGCGTTCTGCAAGGCCATTTCACCGTCAGCCGCATGAACGCTTCCTGCATGCTTGTATGGCAGGCCAGATTTGCTCTGGATAAATACTTCCCAAACCCTCATTTGATTGTGTTCACTCATCAAGCTACTTTTTTCGATTTCTCCTGTTTCTCTGCATAAGCAATGGCCGCCTTTCGCACCCATTCTCCTTCATCATGCGCCCCCTTATGATGGGCAAGTCGTTGCTCATTGCACGGACCATTACCCTTGATCACATTGTAAAATTCCTCCCAGTCAATCTCACCGTGATCGTAATGTCCCCTTTCCTCATTCCATTTGAGCTCAGGATCGGGAATCGTGAGTCCGATCACATCGGCCTGCTGAACGGTTTTGTCGATGAATTTCTGCCGTAGATCATCGTTGCTTTCCCTTTTGATTTTCCACTTCATCGCGTTGCCGGTATTGGGAGAATCATTGTCATGCGGCCCAAACATCATCAATGAGGGCCACCAAAACCTGTTGAGCGCATCCTGCGCCATTGCTTTCTGTTCGGGAGTTCCGGCAGCCATATGGGCCATGATCTCATATCCTTGTCTCTGGTGGAAGCTCTCTTCCTTACAGATGCGGATCATTCCGCGGGAATATGGCCCATAAGAAGTTCTCTGTAGCGATACCTGGTTTACAATGGCCGCACCGTCAACAAGCCAGCCCACAGCCCCGATATCTGCCCAGGTAAGGGTGGGATAGTTGAAGATAGACGAATACTTGGCCTTTTGCTGGTGAAGTTGATCGAGTAATTCGTCTCTTGAGATGCCCAGGGTTTCTGCAGCGCTATAGAGGTAGAGTCCATGACCGGCTTCATCCTGAATTTTGGCAAGCAAAACCACCTTGGACCTTAGGCTTGGAGCCCTCGTGAGCCAATTACCTTCAGGCTGCATACCTATCACTTCGGAATGTGCATGCTGAGATACCTGTCGGATCAAATGCTTTCTGTAAGCTTCGGGCATCCAATCCCTTGGCTCAATCTTTTCTTCTCTGTCTACCTTTTTCTGAAACTCCTCTTCAAGATTTATGGTACTCATATGACCCTTTTTGAATAGTGTGCAATGTTAATGAATATAAGCGTTTGAGCCAATAATGACCGTCAAGCGCTCGAATGATTTTTATCAAGATTCAAGCATTCTAACCCATTGAGCGTTATGATGTTCACTTGACAGATATAATCCTAATTTTGCCGCTTCTAAAACAAGGGAAAACATGCAGTTCCACGCGCTTAAAGTAAAGGATGTAAGAAGGGAAACAAGCGAATGCGTATCAGTAGCTTTTGAGCTACCCGGTGATGCCGATTTCTCATACAAAGCAGGGCAATACCTCACTTTTAAACATCAATTGAACGGTGAAGAATTGAGGAGGTCTTATTCAATTTGTTCTAGCCCAAAAGAAGGAGAATTGCGCGTAGCGATCAAGGAAGTTGAAGGTGGCCGCTTTTCGACATTTGCCAATCGCGAGCTCAAGGTAGGAGACTCGCTGGAGAGCATGGCGCCAATAGGAAATTTTACCACCGATATAGCATCAGGGAGGTCCAAGTCCTACGTGATGATCGCAGCTGGGTCCGGAATCACACCAATTATGTCCCTGGTGAAGACCATACTACAGACCGAGGCGAACTCAAAAGTACTGCTGATCTATGGCAATAAATCTCCCGAACAAACGATATTCCTGGACACCCTTAATAACCTAAGTGCCGAATACGGAGACAGGTTCACTATGGAATTGGTTTACAGCCAATCAGGTGGAGCGGACACTCTGCACAGCGGGCGAATCGATGAAGCCAAACTGGGAGAATTTGCGGTGAAAGACAGGGAAATGTTGGAGGCATCAGAGTTTTTCTTGTGCGGTCCTGAAGCGCTGATCAAAAGTGCTGAAGATTATTTGCACGGCCATGGTGTAAACAACCACAACATTCGTTTTGAGTTGTTCACGACTCCGGTAGCTCTTGAAGAGCAAACTGAGCAGCCCCACGACACTTCTGACTTCGATGGGACAGCGGATGTTACGGTCATCATGGATGACGAAGAGATCGAATTCAACCTGGATAGCGACGGATTGGTAATCCTGGATGCGGCAATCGATGAGGGAATCGACGCACCGTATAGTTGTAAGGGTGC
The DNA here is from genome assembly GCA_965267285.1 of Salibacteraceae bacterium. Lineage (GTDB taxonomy): Bacteria > Bacteroidota > Bacteroidia > Flavobacteriales_G > Salibacteraceae > UBA4419. The sequence goes on from OZ253948.1 coordinate 1,587,059, forward strand.
GGTATGCTGTACCTGCAAAGCCAAATTGCTAGAAGGCTCAGTTAGAATGGAGATGAATTACGCGCTCTCAGATGAGGAAATCGAAGATGGCTTTATCCTGACTTGCCAAAGCCATCCCACCAGCGCTAAGGTTGTTGTTGACTACGACCAAATTTGATGTCCAGGGTTCTATACGGATTCGTCTATCTGATTTCTCTCATTCCCCTCTGGGTTCTCTACTTCTTTAGTGACTTTCTTTCGTTTTGTTTGAATCGCGTGTTTGGATACCGCAAAGGAGTGATCTATTCAAATATTCGCCGCTGCTTTCCTGAATACTCGGATTCTGAGGTTAAGCGGACCGCCAATGGATTTTACCACTACTTCACGGATCTCTTTGTGGAGGTGCTCAAGAATTTCAGCGAACCCAGGCCTAAGGCTCACAAGCGATTGACACTAAAGGGAACGGATGTTCTGGACAAAGCCTTCGAACAAAATGATATCGTCTATCTGGCGATGGGTCATTACGGTAATTGGGAGACGCTACTTTCCATCATGAACGCCAAAATAGAAGCGCGGGTTCACGTGTTGTTTAAGCCATTCAAAAGTGAGGCCCTGCAGTGGGTGTTTGACCGCGAGCGATTCCGTCACGGAACCAATACCATCCATTTCAAAAAAGCGGTGAAGGAAATCAAGGAGATGTCGGGAAAGAACCTCGTAGTCTTCATTACGGATCAAACACCTCTGCCGCAGAACGCTATCTGGCTCCCTTTCTTTGGTCAGACCACAGCAGTTTTTAAAGGAGTGGAAAAAATGGCTCAGAAATACAATGTTCCAGTCCTGTTTGCCGATGTGGAGGTGCTCAAACGAGGTCACTACCAGGTTACCTACCTCCCTGTGAGTTTTGATCCAAAATCAACGGAGGAAACAGAGATCAGCCGGATACATACTCAACTTGTAGAGCAAAACATCAGACGTAACCCAAAGTACTGGCTTTGGTCACACAAGCGCTGGAAGCATACGCCTCCTAGCGAATCAGGATCTTGATGTAATAAATCGACTGCGACGGAACGATAAAATCTTTGGGTTGGATCTTCCGCCCTTTGGACAAATAGAATTCCGAGTTCTCGTAGATATTGTTTTCGTCCGTAAATCGCGTAATGCCTACCCCTGAGTGGAAGCGGGTCGCAGTAATGTTGAATATCTCAATCTTTCCCTTGCTTCGTCGGTATTTCAGTTTGCCTTTGAAGTTGATTTGATCCAGGCGAAGGGGGTTTTCCGTTTTGTTGACAAAAAAGAAATGACCCGTTTTTGTCTCCGGCGCATAGTACCCTATGAAGGTCACCTGCTTGGATCGCAAAAGGCCGGGAATGTTGTGAGCACCGGCTGCGTTTAGCTTAAAAGCTATTTGATTGTGGATGCCCGACAGGAATTTGATCGGGTAAAAGGCCGCTCTTCTATAAATGTCTTCACTGACCCGATACTCTCGTTCGATCAATGTCTTTTTCGAGAATAGCGTGGTGACCGATGTATCCGAGTACGATTTGCCATAGAAGTACTGTGCTACCCTTCCACTGTCTTCGATGTTGTATTCGATAATTCCCTTCACCAGATCATAGATCAGGTTTGCCTCGAAGAAAGTATTGTCAATTGTTTTGGTTTTAGGGCCAATTGAAATAGATGAAAGCCACAGCTCTCGCCTATCAAATGTTTTGGCCAGTTCGGTAAAATGATCGGGCGTGGTTTCATAAGCAAACTTCACCAATTCATCCATGGCACAATCGAAGTTCCTTTCAAGATTCTCCTTCTTGAAACATTGGGGAAGGTCAACCACGTATTCCATGGAAAAGGCATCCACTCCCGTCACCGCTGCTACCTTCTCATTCCATTTTTTATGATCCCCACTGTGCTTATGTAGTCCTGTATATTTCTTGACGGGCATGGCTACCAGCGATATCTTAATGTCCTCGTCGTAGGGTCTGAGCATTGAAATGAAGGGCCTCACTTTATCGACATAGCTGTCTACCTTCTTTATTTGGTGCTTGTAACGTTTGTCATAGAGCTCATAACCCAATTCTACCCCAACCACATCTACATCGTATTTGGCACAAGTAAGCAATACCCGCTTGAGGTCCGAGGTGTCTCCGGTTAAAACATTGGCAACGTAAACCAGCTGTATGTCCTGCTCTCCGAGGTACCTGCAAATCGTTTCCCATCGCCCGGTGACATCCAGCATGGGAGTTAAGGAAGAAAACTGCTTAGACGAATCCGACAAGCTAAACCGGCCCTGGGCATAACCCACATAATTGGCGGCGTGGCCTGAGGGAAATCTCATCAAACTGGTTTCCAATTCGCTCAGATAAGTAAGCATGGCCGAGTCGTTGTCTAAAATGATCGATGTAAATCCATCCAACTGAAGACCAAGCCGATTCCCCTGAAGCAGGCTGGAGCGCTCCAGGTCTACGTTGACAATGATGCCCTTGTCCTTAAATTCTTCATCCTGAGCATGGCCGGCTGAGGCGGCAAATACCATCAGAATGATCCATACCGTTTTGAGGCATTTCAATTGAGCCTGAAGTGTTGGGTTGAGACCGCAATAATACTATGATTGTGCCATACATCCCGACTCTCCAACACCAGCATTTTGAGTACTTTTGGAGCAAATTTGAGTATGGAAGTTCTTCTCAATTCAGTTGAAGATGCGCTAACAGACATCAAGGAGGGAAAGATTGTCATTGTAGTGGACGACGAAAACCGCGAGAATGAGGGTGATTTCATCGCAGCTGCCGAATGTGCAACGCCCGAAATGATCAACTTTATGGCCACCCATGGCCGCGGTCTGATCTGTGCTTCCCTGATCGAAGATCGTTGTGAAGAGCTGGGTCTCGAACTCATGGTCAACGACAACACTGCCGCATACAGCACACCTTTTACAGTGTCTGTTGACCTGATAGGACACGGAACTACGACGGGAATTTCAGCTTCTGACAGGGCAAAAACCATTCAAGCCCTGATCGACCCCAATACAAAGTCGAGTGAGTTGGGACGGCCCGGACATATTTTTCCACTAAAAGCCAAGAAGGGTGGCGTGCTCAGGCGGCCCGGTCATACGGAAGCCGCCATCGACCTTGCGAGGCTATCAGGGCTCAAGCCCGGAGGTGTTCTTGTTGAGATCATGAATGAGGATGGATCCATGGCAAGACTTCCCCAGCTGATGGAGATAGCCGATAAGCACGATTTAAAGATCATCTCGATCGCCGATCTCATTGCATACCGAATGCAAAATGAAAGCCTTATAGAGCGCACGGTGGAATTTGATTTCAAAACCGAAATGGGCGAATTCCACCTTGTAGGATATAAACAGGTCACGACTGATGAAGAACATATCGCCATTGTGAAGGGAAGCTGGGATGAGGCTGAACCGGTGTTGGTTCGAGTTCAATCTGCGAATGTTCTTTCCCATATCTATGAAGCATTCAGAAGTCCGGAGCAGCATTTCTTCCACCAAATCACCAAGACCATCAACGATGAAGGCAAGGGTGTCTTCCTATTTATGCATCAGGCAGCGGACCATGGAAATATCGAGGCCTACCTCGACAATGTAAGGAGCAACCTGAATGGATCAAACACCCAGGGAGGTCAGCTTTACCGGAAAATGGACAAGCAGGACTATGGCGTTGGGGCGCAAATACTCTACGACCTTGGCGTAAGAAAAATGAGACTGATCACCAATACCCAAACGGTAAGAACGGGTCTCATTGGTTATGGCCTTGAAATCATCGAACATGTTCAGCTCTAGGCTGATTAGCGGTTTCTTTCTTTTTGCTACCCTTGCCAGTTACGGCCAGGATGGCAAACAGAATTTTATCGACGAACACCAGCAGGTGCTTCGCAGAATTTATGACGAGGCGCTGGTCAATGGCAAATCCTATCCCCTGCTTCGAACACTGTCAAAGGACATAGGGGGTCGTTTGAGCGGATCTCCTGAAGCCGAAAAAGCAGTGAACTGGTCTGCCATGGTGATGGATACGCTTGGCTTTGACACGGTATACAAACAGTCGGTAATGGTACCACACTGGGTTCGGGGACCAAAGGAAGAGGCCGCCATTGTGTTGGACGGAAGGCCGAAGCCAGTCCCCATTTGTGCCCTTGGTGGTTCCATAGGTACTGGCGACGGCTGGCTCGAAGCCGAGGTAGTGGAAGTTAAAGGCCTGGAAGAGTTGGAGAAACTCGGCAGAGAGAAGCTCGAAGGCAAGATTGTATTCTTCAATCGCCCCATGGATCCAAGGCATATCTATACGTTTCACGCGTATGGCGGTTGTGTTGATCAGCGATGGGCAGGCGCCATGGAGGCGGGAAAATATGGTGCCGTTGGCGTAATAGTGCGTTCGCTGAGCTTGCGCATAGACGACTATCCTCATACAGGCAGCATGGCCTACGAGGACAGCATACAGAAGATTCCCAGTGCGGCGATTTCCACAAGGGCGGCGGAGGAGCTGAGTTCCTTGCTCAAGCAAAAAAACGACGTCAAATTCAAATTCAAGCAGTCGTGCGAAACACTTCCCGACGTGGAGTCCTTTAACGTGATCGGAGAAATAAAGGGGACTGAATTTCCGGATGAGATCATCCTGGTCGGAGGGCACCTGGACGCATGGGACAATGGTGAAGGCGCCCATGATGATGGAGCCGGGGTGGTTCACGCGATCGAGGCGCTTCGCATTCTCAAGGACCTGGGCATCCGGCCTAAGAGAACCATCAGGGCAGTGATGTTCATGAACGAAGAAAATGGATTGCGCGGTGCAGCCAAATACGGTGAAGTCTCAAAACTTGAAGGTTGGAATCACATCGTAGCCATCGAATCGGATCGTGGCGGTTTTAGCCCCAGGGGCTTCCATATGGAAGCTAAGCCTTTTCAAATTGCCAAGGTTCAGGAGTGGCGATCCATGCTAGAACCCTATGGTATATACGACTTCAGGGCCGGTGGAAGCGGCGCGGACATCAAGCCACTCCAGGGAGACAACACCATTCTCGTAGGATTTATTCCGGACTCCCAGCGATACTTCGACCACCATCACAGCCCGGATGATGTGTTCGAAAACGTCAACAAACGAGAGCTGGAAATGGGTGCTGCGAGTGTAGCAGCGCTGATATACCTTTTTGATCAGTTCGGACATCTATGAGTTCATCCAAATACTTAGAACGTGCGGCCGAAGCACTGTCGAGCCTTCCTGGAATTGGCAAGAAGACGGCCATGAGACTGGCCCTTAACCTCCTGAATCGTACGCCCAGGGAGGTGGAGCAGTTCACAGGATCTATCAATGATATGAAGCAGCATATCCGGTTCTGCGTTCGATGTCACAACCTCAGCGATGCGGAGTTGTGTTCGGTCTGTGCCCACCCAAAACGTGAGCAAGAGGTGGTTTGTGTTGTAGAAGACGTGCGTGATCTTATGGCCATCGAGTCAACGCATCAATATTTTGGACTTTATCACGTTTTGGGAGGAAGTATTTCGCCCATGGATGGCATTGGACCTTCCGACCTCAATATCGAGAGCTTGATCACCAGGGTAGGTGAGGAATCTATCCAAGAGGTAATCCTTGCACTGAGTACTACGCTGGAAGGAGATACAACGGCCTATTATCTGTTTAAAAAGCTGAATGATCTTCCTGTGAAAGTGAGTACCATTGCGCGGGGGGTAAGTGTGGGAGATGAACTTCAATACACGGATGAAATCACGCTTGGAAAGTCCATTCAGCATAGGGTTCCATACGAAAGTAGCATCCCCAACCAAGACTAAGATTTGAAACCCCGCCTCACGGTAATTATCGTAAACTACAATGTGGAGTTCTTCCTTGAACAGTGCCTGCATTCCGTAGAGGAAGCGTCAAAGGAGGTAACGACAGAGGTCATCGTTGTCGACAACAATTCATCCGACCATTCCTGTAGTATGGTCCGGGAAAAGTTTCCAGGTGTTCACCTTATTGAAAACGAGGAGAATGTTGGTTTTTCAAGGGCCAACAACCAGGGAATTACCATAGCGCAAGGAGATTATATCCTCTTGTTCAATCCGGATACGCTGGTGGAAGAAACCGCCTTCGAGCGTATGGTAACGTTCATGGACACCCATGATGACGCTGGTGGGCTTGGCGTTAGGATGATCGATGGAAAGGGAAATTTCCTTCCTGAGTCAAAAAGGGGATTGCCCAAGCCCATGGTTGCATTCTATAAGATCTTTGGACTATCCGCTCTTTTCCCAAAGTCGAAGACGTTTGGTCGGTACCATCTTGGGTATTTGGATGAACATGAGACCAATGAAGTGGATATCCTCAGTGGCGCATGTATGCTCATTCGTAAGCAGACCATTGCAGATGTGGGCTTGTTGGATGAGGCATTCTTCATGTATGGTGAGGATATCGATTTGTCCTATAGGATTCAGAAGGCGGGGTATAAGAACTATTATTTTCCGGGAACGAGCATCATACACTACAAGGGTGAATCTACCAAGAAGAGCAGTATCAACTATGTCTTTGTGTTCTATCGAGCCATGATCATTTTTGCTCGAAAGCATTTCTCTTCCGGCAATGCCCTACTCTATAGCTTCTTCATCAACCTGGCGATTTACTTCAGGGCTGGCGTGGCAATAGGCATGCGTTTTATCAGAAAGTCCTACCCTGCCCTGCTCGATTTCGGGATACTCTATCTCGGCTTCCACGTCATCTCCAATCTATACCAGCAGCAAACCGGGATCGTATACCCGGAGGAGTTGACCCGCATGGCTTTCGTGCTGTATCCGTCAGCCTGGATCGTGAGCTTCTTTTTCACCGGAGCGTACGATAAACCCTTCTCCTTTAGAAGGATGATCACGGGATTTGTAATAGGACTTGCAGTCATTCTGGCGGCCTATGGCTTGCTCGATGAGAGCAAGCGCTTTTCTCGAGCGGTCATTGTGCTTGGCTCAAGCTATTTTCTCGCTTTCGGATTCATGCTGCGATATATCTATCACCTCTTTCGCCTGGAGGGATACGAGCACCTGTTTGGTTCTTCGAAGCGCATACTCATTGTGGGAGGCCGCGAGGAATCCGATCGCATTGACGACCTGCTCGAGAAAACAAATCTGCGTGCAGATTTCATAGGCCGCATCGATCCCGACCATCATGCTGCCTCCGAAGACGAACAGTTTGTTGGAAATATTGAAGACTTGAAGGAGTACGTGCAGATGTTTGACATCAATGAAGTGATATTTTGTTCGCGAGACATCAAGTCAGATGAGATCATAAAGCAGATGTCTCTGCTCGATAAGTCAAACATTGATTTCAAGATAGCGCCCCGCGCGGCGGAATTTGTAATCGGAAGTAATTCGATCAACACGAGCGGCGAGCTTTATTCGGTCTTACACCTCAACTCCATCACAAGGCCTTCCAACCGGAGAATCAAGAGGAGTTTTGATATGGTAGCCTCTCTTGTAGTACTGGCGTTGAGCCCACTCCTGTTTTGGATTCAGCGTCGTAAGTCGACCTTCTTTGCCAATATCTTTTACGTCTTATTTGGGGATAAGTCCTGGGTTGGATATTCCAATTTCCAGGAAGGAACTTTGCCTTTCACCAAACGAGGGGTTCTATTTCCGGGGATGGACAAGGATCTGGCGAAAGAAGAAAGGAGCCGGCTCGACCATATTTATGCCAAGAACTACTCCCTTGGTAAGGATCTGAACATCTTTATGCAAGGAATAACACGCCTTGGAAACTAGAGGGTGTTGATCATTTCCGGAATGACCTTTCGGCGTATCGTTTTCACCGCCTCTTCATAGGCTTTCATACCAGCCCCCTCATATTCGAGTTTCACCCCTTTGACCTGCACAAACGGATAGGCATATATTTCATTTTGCTCCTTGTCTACTACCTGGAACTTTCCATTGAGGTAAGCCGAGAAAAATCCGCTGGCATTACCACCTTGTCGCGTATTGGCATCAATGCGAATTACAAAATCGGCTTCCTTTTCGGTGCCAACAATCTTAAACCCATTTAATCCCAACTCAGCAGAGGTTGAATTTTTGAGCAGCTGCTCCGGCAAAAGTTTGCCAAACACACGTTCATCGCTATCCAACCACACTGTGGGCATCACAATCTTGAAAGTCGTGAAGGCGGTTGACAAGGGAGTACGGGCAAGCGTTCTGCGCAACAATGGATCATTGGAAGGTGGAATTACCAACTCGCACTTCACTTCCATCGCCTTTCGACCGGTTGGGATACGCACAAACCTGGTCACGGCCATTCCATGCTCATCTGTCATCCTCTTGCGCTGTTCCAGGGATCGGCCTTCGAATCTGACACTCGCTGACTTCAGTGGTTTTTCATCTGCCGTCAGTTTAAATACAATATCATTTTCTGGCTTCAGCTTACCCCAAAGTATTTGGTCGTTTTTTGGATTTGGCTTGATCTTGATCGAAGACAAATAGCTGTTGATCTCGCCGATGAGGTAACTTCCAAAGTAGACCTGCTTTCCACTCATGTCGGTTTTCAAATCTTCATCCAAAACGGGCTCTATGGCCGTAAAAGCCTGATAATAGAATTTCATGGCAGGCTCAAAAGCACCAGCCTTTCGTTGTTCTTCTGCACGCTGCACATAAGCTTTGGCCGATTCGAGCGCCTTGTTGATCCTCGCCTGCTTGGCGGATTTGTAGACCTGCTTGGATAGCCGGTAATACACCCAATAGTATCCATCGCCTTCCCATGAACCCACGGTTTCAAAGTCGGCAATTTGCTCTTTGATGTTCAGTCGGATCACATCCGAAAAGTCTTGTTGAAACTGGTTGTCGGATTCAAACTCTTGCAGTACCGATTTGGACGAAACGTCTACTTTGATTTCCGAAGTCAGGTCCTTAAGCGCTTGTTGTTTTGCTACCTGCTGAAAATCGGATGGATTCTCCCTTACGGATGCGGATCCGATACCTATGAAATATTGACTCGAGATTGGTCGATTGCTTACCCACTGGGGCCTTGGCTGCGCACTAGAGGATTCCGCCACCTTTTTGCTTGAGCTACATCCGACAAGCACCAAAAACATCCATATGCTAAGGCCGGCGCTTCTCATAGGCGTTGATTTGGTTTGCAATGGCTTTCCCGGATTGTTGAATCAGCGAGGCTTTCATGCTTTCAATCGAGTTCAGCGATCGCTTTTTTGTTCTGAATTTAGCATTCAACTGATTCTTTCTTCGAGGGTCTGTGAAGACCTGGTCGCTACTATGCTTGCCTTTCAACGACCGGAATGTTCCGGGATAGAGCATTTTCCAATTGCCATCGTAAATGGTGTAGTTTACCACGTCTTCATCCTGCTTTTGGAATACATCTGAACTGAGGATTTCTCCTGTTTCGGAACTCACCAAGGTATATTTCATAGAGGCACTCACAAAATGCCTTCCGTACATCTCCCGGTAGTAGGTCTTGCGGTATTTTGTCGGATAGGAGATCGCGCCTGTTTTGGGATCAACCTTTTTGACCTTATACTGTTCGTATCCCTTCCGACGTGTGGCACTTGGAGGTTTTACCTCTTTTGAAAAATTGTTCACATTGATATTGAGCACATACTTGGCACCAAGCATCTTTCCCGCTTCCGCGGCGCCTTCTTCATCCACAACACCAGCTAGAGCCAGCTTTTGCTCTTCAAGCAACTTATCCGTCATACTTCTGTCTATGACCCGAATAAAGGGGTTATTCTTCCCATCGAGTTCCTCCACTACTCTTGAGTACAATTGATCGGTCATGCTCATTTTCTCCGAAGCGCCTCCCGTAGGGGGAAAAATGGCAATGGTAAAGGATGCCTTATCAAGTGCTTCCTTCTTCAAGTCGAGGGCGTCTTTATATCCCTTTACCACATTGTCAACCTTCGAAAATCCGAAGTAGGCCTTGCGATAACTACCTGCGTTCATTTGGTCCATGGCCTTGCGATATAAAGGTTCGGCCTTTGAATGGGCCTTGAGCACTTCTACATTCGCAAATCCGGGTTCAAGCCTGTCGATTTCATTGAACAGTTCGTTGGCTTTTGAGAATTGCTCGTCGTCAAAATGAGCCAGCGCGGTATTGTACTGATCTTCCACGTAGATGCCCTTGCTTTCCTCGTAGTACTCCTGGTAGTTGTCAGGCATCTCCATCTTGAGGTACTTGGTAATCTTGTCGAAGTAGGATTTTGCCTTGTGGAAATTGTAGACGGTCTTCTTGTATTCTCCTGCTGTATAGGCTGTGTAAAAATCCGCCCACATATCGTCCAGAACGCGTTGCCCGGCCTTCTTCAAGGCGATCTTGGCATCGACATTACCGGCGTTCTTTTCCAGGGAAATAAGGTAGAATTTGGCGGCTTCGTCCACCATACCAGCTTCATCCAACCTAAGTCCTTTCTTGTAGTATGACTTGCTACCAGTGCAAGCGGCGAGGGTCAGCAGGGCAGTGATACAAGTGATGCCGGTAAATCTTGAAACCATTCAGAGTGTTTTAACCGTAGAATCAAATACGAAGCCAAAAATAGTTCTTGTAATTCGACACGCACCATCCCTGTCTATTTCCCTATATTGTTGGCATGGATGAAAATGCAAAAGTCTTGAAGCAGGCCGAGTTCAGTCCAAAGATCAAGACCTATATCTTCCTGGTAGGTATTTTCTATTGTATCGTGACGTTTGTTGGCATAGCCGTCCTCCCTTTTTGGCTATTGGGTATAGGCCAGCGCTTCTCATCCAAATACTTCGACAGATTGCGTTGCAGTTTAACTGAGAAAAACCTCAGTTTCTCCAAGGGAATTCTCTTTCGCATTGAAAAGACAATTCCATTGGAAAATATCCAGGACCTAACCTTTGTAGAAGGCCCCTTGCTCCGCTACCTGAACTTAAGCATCATTAAAATTGAAACCGCAGGTAGCAGCAATCCCAAAGGCAGCGATATGCAATTGATCGGAATTGTTGACGCACGGGAATTTCGAAACCTGGTATTAAAACAACGGGAGGTGATTCGCACCCGAAAGGAAGCACCCGCACAAGTAAGTCATGACGACAAGGTTGTCGAACTACTGACCGAAATAAGGGATCTTTTAAGAAAGGATTAGTTGGGCAGGATCGTCAAATCCTCATCCTCAATCACAAAATAGCATTGCTGATCAACGCTCCGCTTGCCATCCAGGGTCGACTCCCAGTTCCTGGCAGCCCTCACGTCAAAACTCAGAACAGCTTCGCTATCGTCAACATACAGTTGGAAGTAGGATCCCGCACCCAGAGCACAGGGCATACTGCCTTGGTCGGTATCCGGGAAATAGGCGTGGGAAATCACCGTGGTCATCTGCGACATTAGCACCACGGTATCTCGTTCCTGGTAGTCGTTTTCAAAGACCATCACAATCTCGTGGTCGGTATGATTTACAACAGACCTGGTGTGATAAATCTCAGACTGGCAGGAAAATGCCAAAATGCTGACAGCGAGCAAGCTATATGTGATCCATCTTTTCACTGTAGAGCAGTAGAAAAAGGAGTACGAAATTACAAATTCCTTTATTAACCCCGACTTAAGGCCGTGTTAGTACTTGGGGTAAACAAACCTCAAAATGATGATGGTAGCGAGGCCCGAAAAAATGCTTACAAGCCCCACGGTGTCGAAGTTTCGGTATAAACCATCGCCTCCTTCCATGACGATCAAGCCGGACGCATAGGCCGCGATGCCGGCAGCCAGATTTTGCATGGAAGCCCGAATGCTCATAAATCCACCTCTATTGCGCGGTGGCGCTGTGGATATAACGATCGCTGTGACAGGCGCCATGCGGCCTCCGGCAAAAATGAAGAAGATGCTGGTGATGATCAAAACCAGGTATACTTCGGTTTGTCCAAGATTGGTGATGAAATAGATGGGAATGAGGGAAATAAGCAGTACCAGCACGAATATCCTCTTCTTGCCATATATGTCTGCTATACGACCTATTATGGGTGATGTGAAGATTGTTAGCGAACCACCTAGAAGGTAGATATAGGTGAGTTCGATCTCCTCGAAGCCAACATTGGCCACCATGTAAGGGCTTAGCCATGGAACTATCATAAAATGCCCACCAATGAGCACCATCATTAGCAACAAGGCGCGCAATTGGTTGCCATCCTTGAGAATGCTGGTGAGCCCTTCCCATCGCTTCATCGGGTGCTCCTGGTCAATATGCCCGGTAATGGAAGGGATGGCCCTGTATGAATACAGCCAAAGAAGCACCGAAAACCCTGCAATCACCAGGAAGGGCACCTGCCACCAGAATACGGTACCAAGGTATAACCCGAAAGGCACGCCCAATGCGGCAGCGGCAGAAAAACCGGCCGCGATAATGCCTGTGGCCGCGGCCCTTTTCTCATAGGGTACCAGATCACCGACGATTGTTAGTGTGACGGCGTTGATGATCCCACCGAATATACCGGTGATGGAGCGTGTGAGCAGGAGTGTTTCGAAGGTATTGGAAAGCCCAACACCCAATGTACCGAGGATAAACCCCGCATAGAGAAAAAGCAGGCTTTTCTTGCGGTCAAATCGATCGATCACAAAAATGCTGGCAAATGCGGATATCGCGGCTGTGTATGTATAGCTGGAAACGACCAGCGACCAATCGGATGGATCCAGGTCGAAAATCCGGTTGAGCTGAGGGCCCAGCGGCATCATGATCATGAAATCCATGATGGCGGTGAAGTTTATCGCCGCGAGGACAAATAGTATGAGTCGTTCGTTTTTCAAGCCAGCAAAGGTACCTGCCTCTTTGGATAATTCAGATGGAACCTTGATAAGCACAACAACATCATGGCGAACTTGGTTCAGCAGATCGAAATGAAAGGATGTGTATCAACTCCTCACCACCAGCATGTAGTAGTCTTCATCCAAGCCCAAATAGCCCTGCTCATAGCAGAATCGATACCGTGCACCTGCTTTGGTGATCAATTCGTTGGTGAAATAGTCGAAGTTGAAACCCGCCTTGAGCATCTTCTCCCGCGAGACCTTGGTCTTGCCTTTTGGATTGAGTTCGAGCAGGATCTTACGGTTTCGTTTAAGGATGCCATTGACATCACGCATCATCTTGTTTTCCTCAGATCGAAGGCGGTTGTTGTAGGCATTGCGGCACGCGTCGCTGCAGAATTTCTGATCGGAGCGACCGTAGAGTTTGTCGCCGCATTCCAGGCATTTCTTCTCCTCGCCTAATGGTTCAGCTTTTGACATGAATCTAAGTTAGAAATTCTACAATTTGAAAAGAGAATTTCACCATTTCTATACACCGAGTGAGATCACTTTATCACTAACTCAAATGATTCTCGGAATTCTTTAGATTCAATCCAAACAATGTAATAGCCAATTCTAAGATTTAAGTCAACATCAACGATACGGTCATTTGAAGAATTGAGGTTCAACACAACGCGGCCTTGTGTATCCAAGATGCGAATGACGGCGTCCATTTCTTGTCCTAAATCTATGGATAGATTGTCGTCCGCGGGGTTCGGGTAAACAGCTATCCCAGATGACCTCTGATTTAGCTTGGATCCAACACCTGAAACATTAAAACAGGCTGATGTATCTGAACACCCATGCCTTTCTATCACGAGAAAATAGTCACCATTTACTGTTGCAGAAAAGGTCTGAGAAACTGCCCCGTTTATTGCCATATTGGTAGAGCAATCAAACCACTGATAAGGGCCGATTGAATCAGCAGATATAAGTGTTGACCCACTTTGCGTCGTCATTGTGTCAATTGGTTCCCAACGAAAATCCAAAGTCACAATTGAGTCACAGCCTGTAAATGCATATAGTGTATCAGAATTAATGCTAGTGCTATTAGGGTATTCAATGCCGTTTACCCAAGTAATTGTGTCACAAGCGAAGACCGTATCAACAGAAAATACTGATGTACAATCTTTAAGCCTTAAAACAAACAAGTCCTCCCTATCGGAACCGATAATCCAAGTGGTATCTTTAAAAGGGCCAGGATTCATATCCGGGCCGCTCTGAAACGATCCTCCTACTAGCACTTTACCCGACTGAGAGCAGATTAAGGCTCTTCCTTCATCTCGCAGAAATATGTTTCCTACTGTTCCTGCCCAGGTAAATTCCCCATTGTTGGTGAGCTTCGAAATATATACATCACCAGAGTTTAATTCGCCAAACAAAACTCTTGTGGTATCATTTGGATCAAGGTCAATCGACTGTTCGTATACACCTGTGGAGTAGACATTTCCGTTTTGATCTATGTCAATGGAAAGTCCCTCACTCTCATGATATGTTGCTTGGAAAACACCTAACCATTCAAATGTTCCTTGGTTAGACCATTTAACGACGAATGGATAGAAATCTCCACAGTGGAATAAGCATCTAGGCCCTTTAACCACATTTCCTGGGTCCGGATCAAAATCAGTATCAGGCGTATCGTTTCCAATGTTACCTGTCATGACTACTTCGCCCATAGGTCCAATGGCCGCATCCTTCAATTCCTGTTCTTCCCCCTTAATTTCCTTCACCCAGAGAAAGTTTCCAGAAGAATCCATTTTCTCTAAGAAAATATTGGCGTCACCAAAGGAATTTAGCACGTGGAAAGAGCTTGTGTCAAAATCGAAATCTACTTCTCCTTTATAGTTGCCGCCTACAAAAATGTTCCCTAACCCATCAGTATCAATAAATTCTGGAGTGCAAAAATCGTTGATTGCTCCTGAAGATTGAGCGTATTTAACCCATTGAAAATTTCCCAGGAGATCTAATTTTAAGACATACATGGCTGTGTTTCCACTCGGTGCAGATTTATTCGGATCAAATTGTGGACTGTCATCATAATTGCCCACCATGTATAGAAAGCCACGATCTTCGCAAACAGAAAGAGCCGTCGTAAACCCGAATGCTCCCCCATACGTCCTTACCCACAAGAAGTTTCCGTTACTGTCCAACTTAAGGATAAATGCATCATGCCCAAATCCAGCATCCACTAAATGCTGTCCTATTCCTAGATCGAAATCTGCAGTGTCATCGAAACTACCAACCACATAAATATTATCGGAATTATCTATTACAATGTCATATACATGATCGAAGCCCCCACCGCCAATTGAACCTGACCATAAAAGACCTCCTAAGCTGTCAAATTTCATTACGAAACCATCCACCCTTCCATTAGAAGTTAGAAAATTCTGGATAGATCCTGGATCGGAGTCCAAAACATCTTCAAACACCCCTCCAACAATGATGTTGCCTTGACTATCTTCTTTAATTGATTCAACATAATCTCGCCCAATTGACCCTGCTACAAAAGCCCAGTCTTTCTGCATCTTTTGGGCAGATATGTTGAGAATAAAAAGCAATGACAACGTGCTAACAAATATTCCTTTCATTGAAATGTCCTATTCGGCTAATATATAATATATACTAACAATAGTTCAACCTTCTTTGCGGAGTTTCGGTGTCAGAAATCCTTCTTCCTCGTGCTGCGCAACATAAAGAAAATGGGCCCTACCAACCACAGAACCAACATTCCAAAAGCAGCCATCCTGCCCCAGCCGGCACCGAAGAAGGTCTTGAACACAGCTCCGGTATAGCCCATCATCGCTGCAAAGTCGAGGTTGAGCATCACCAGGGTTCGCGATAAGTCAATGGGGTTGAATAGTGCAAAAACCAAGGCGTGGTTTTCTACCGGATAGTCACCAAAGATGATCAACCACAAAAGGAAGAATCCATCGTAGAGGATCGCCATAAGCATCCAGAGAAAGAGCGCATAACCCATGCCCTTTACCTTGTCCTTGTTGGCCGCGGAAATGTAGAAACTAATTCCGCAGAAGATCATACTCAGAAAGGCAGAGACAACGAGCAAAACGATGTACTCACCGAAGGGCTGCCCCAGCACGATAGCTCCGTAAAGGAATCCAACGAAAATGGAAAGAACAACACTTGCGGTAAGGCTGATGGACAGTCCCAGGAATGTTCCAAGGAATACCTTCCTCCTGCTGATAGGCTGTGCCAATAGCAGGGTCACAAAGTCGCGGGCATTGTAATAATACATCGAGCCGATAATGGTACTCATCAGGGGTACCACCAATACAACGATATTGAGCAAGCTCACCATTGCCTTCGACATCAATCCGGAGAAGTGAATGAGCGACAGCGTAGACACCAGGAAGAAGATGAAATAGGCGATATTCCACCTCGAGAGGAGCGAATCCTTCAGCACATAAGCGAATATTTTACCCAGGCTTTTCACGCTTGACTTTCCTTTAGGTAAGAGGCAATGGCCTTCTCCAGGTTTTCTTCTCCCGTATCCTTCAACATGTCCGACGCACTTCCATCAAAGTGGATATGTCCATCCAGCAGAAAGACAATTCGGTTCGATAGTTCCTGCACGTCGGCCAGGATATGGCTCGTGAAAAGCAAGGTCTTTCCCTCGCCTACCGTCTTCTTCATCAGGGCCTTCAATTTCAACCTCGCAATAGGGTCCAGCCCTGCGGTTGGCTCGTCGAGGATGATCACCGGTGTATCGTAAAGAAATGCCACAAGCGCACTGATCTTCTGCACCGTCCCGCCGGACAATTGACGGATGGATTTGTGCATATGAGGCTGAAGGTCGAAGTATTCGATCAATTCCGAAGGGTCCGGATTCAAGCCGCGGATGAGATTTACGAGGTCGAGAATCTCGTAGGCCGTCATATTGTCCGGGAAGTGCGAGATCTGAGGCATATAGCCGATGCTCTTTCTCACCGACGGGCCATCGCTGATGTCGTGACCATGAATGTTGAGTTCTCCCTCGTCGGGAATGACCAGACCCAGCACACATTTGATCAAAGTGGTCTTGCCGGAGCCATTGGGTCCCAACACGGCCAGGGCCTCCCCTTTGTCCACGCGAAGGTTGAGCTGCTTCAGCACCTCATTCCGGCCAAAGCTCTTGCTAAGCGATTGAATTTCGATCATTCGATGGGTCTCATCAAGGGTTTGTCGTCCCTGAGGGTTTCGGGGGTTAAAACTGGGCTTATTTTCTCTGCCAAATTCAAAAGGCTGACAAAAAAACTTCGAATCAGGATGATGGTCGGCGCGTTGTTGGACACCAGGTAGGCATAGAGACTCACAGGCCGGTGCGGCACATCTCCCAGCCCATCCTTGTCCATATCATAACCCACATATTCAGACCAATAATTGCCGTTGAAGTCATTATTGTTCTGATTGGAATTGGTCACCACATCAAAGGTGTTTGATAGGAAGTTATTGGTCGTGATCACGTTGTCCTCGCAGCTTCCCATGATCCTCAGCGCCCACCCATTCTCGTGCATGCGGTTGTGGTGGATCTGCAACCGCAGGCAATTGTCGGCATGAATGGCGACCGTATTTCGATAGAAGGTATTCTCATGGATCTCACTGTCCTTGATGTCCTTGAGTAATAAACCGTAGGATGTCTCGCCCCAATTGTCCAGGAACTTATTGCGAAGCATGCTTACGTTGGAAGTATACATCACGGCCACCCCTGCCCCATTATGCTTGAAGGTATTTTCAATGTATTGGTTGTTGTGTGAGAACATGAAGTGAAGGCCATACCTGAGGTTTTGCTCGCTCACATTGTTTTCGATGTGGCTGTTCTCCACAAATTCGAGGTAAATACCATCCCGGTTCTTAATTACACGGTTGTTTGTGACCGTCATTTCCTTGCAGTACCACAGGTGAATAGCATTTCCCGCTGAAGCCTCTTTTTCAGAAGATCCGACGACCCTGTTTCCGTCAATGGTGCATCGCTTCGAGTGCTCGGCGTAGATTCCAAAAAAGACATTCTCCAATACGTTATTCTTTATAGTGCAATCGAGGATCTTCTTGAGGTGGAAGGCAGCGTAATCCTTGATATAACTCTTCTCGACATTGATCACCTTGAATCCGCTAATCGTCACTCGATTTGCCGTGATGATAAATCCTTCGCCATTCATCGAGGCATCGAGCACGGTATTTGGGTCGGCAAGGATGCTCAGCGCTTTGTCGACCAATACATTACTCTCTTTGTAGGTACCTGCATCTACCCGAATCGTATCTCCTTCAGACGCGCGATCGATACCATTTTGAAGCCCTAAATTTGGGCTAACACGGATGATCTCACCGAATCCAATAAGTGGAGCAAATAACAGGAGTATGAACCATATGCTATTGCGCGATGCCATACTTCTCCTTCATCATGGCCCAGTCGAAAATTTCACCATCGCCCTCTTTTAGCGCCATTTTTGCATCTCCCACCGAGGAATAGGAAGACAGGAAAGCACCCATTGGGCTGGGGATATCCTGACTGATTAGAAACATGGCATCCCGGGCATTCATTAGCGTTTGCGGCTCAAGATAGTTGGTCACCATTAGAAATGCATGTGGCTCATGCGCCCCCTTGCCCAGGTAATTAAACAAGCACTCGGCGCTGTCGAAGGTATAGACCTTGCCCTTCTCGGTAACAGCCTCAGCACCGAAGCGCTCATCCATGATCTTCATGCTGCAGTACTTGCATTCGTCCATCCCGTACTTGATGGGCTTGGGCTCCACAGAGCAAGCAGTGATGGTGGTCAATATGAATGCAAGAACCAACAGCCTCATGACTTAGTGTTTTTTACTCACGAAGAACATCCCCGCGCTAGACAACAATACGCTTGCACCCAGCAATAGTCCACCCACATGCGGAAAGGACGTAGCCTTAAAGTTAAGCAGCCACTTCGAACCGATGAAGGGCGGCTGATACTTCATGCCTTCGATCTTGATGGCGGCCTTGGGGTCGAGATTCGTACCGTAATCATACTCCCACATATAGAAGTCGATCAATCCGGCGATGGAAAGCACCAGCAACGTGATGGTCCACACGTAGAACAATTTTTTCTTCCCGAGGAATGCGATAAGCAGGCCCGAGGCAATCAATAGGCCGACGATATAGGGGAATATCTTAAGCTCGGGGATGGATGCCGGGTGGATCTCCTTCATCCCGATGTAGTGGTTGAGTATGTTGATGTTTTGAAGCGTATTTGGATCGCTTCCGGTGATCTGGTTGACCCAGATATACATCTGAATTCCTCCAGGGTATTGAGGGGCTTCCAAACCGATGTACCAAAGTGGCACAAAGTATACTCCGATGAGGAGTGCGGCGCAAAGGCCGGTCATTATTCTTGATCTAAGATCCATGGTTTATTGCTTTAAGAAGCAGAGGCCTTTGTCCTGCACCGGGCAGGACTCGGGCCTCCACAATTAAGACACCTAGGACAAACCCAAATTTGGTTTCTTAAATGCTATTCTTCATCGGGATCGTCTTCGCCAAGCCACCACTTCAATTCAGTGCCGGCACTTTTGGCAGAGACTCTCACGTATCCCTGCATTTCCTGGTGGAGTGCAGAGCAGAAGTCTGTACAGTAGAAGGCAAACACACCCTCTTGTTTTGGTTCCCAGACCAGCGTCCTGGTTACACCTGGCATGATGAGCAATTCACCATTGGTTGCGCCCTGCATGGCGAAACCATGTGGAGTATCCCAGTCCTGCTCGAGGTTGGTCACGTGCCAGTATACCTTGTCACCTACGCGTACACCTTCGATGTTGTCCGGAGCAAAGTGGCTGCGGATAGAGGTCATGTAAACATGGACTTCACTTCCATTGCGCTCTACCCTGGCATCGGCCTCAGAGATCGTAGCATGGGGGTGTTTGTTCTCTTCCAACTTCCAGATCTTGCGCTGATTTGGCTTCACACGTCCGGCAGAAATACCCTGGGCATAGTGAGGCTCCCCATCCGTCGGGAAGTCAAGCAGCAGTTTCATCTTATCGCCAGAGATGTCAAACAGCTGTGCAGAATGACAAAGCTCCGGACCTGTTGGCAGGTAGCGGTCCTTGGTGATCTTGTTGAGCGCCACCAGGTACTTGCCTTCCGGATTTTTAGAGTCACCACCTGGGATCATCAAGTGACCGATAGAGTAGTAACATGGTACACGGTCGGCTACTTCCCAGGTTCCCAACTTCCATTTCACCACTTCAGAAGAGATGAAGAAAGAGGTATAGGCATTTCCCTTACCGTCAAACTCGGTGTGTAGCGGTCCGAGGCCTCCTGAGCTTACCACTCCGGCCAGCGTAGCGTCGTAGTTGAGTACCGGGATCCCGTCGATCTCACTGTCGAAATTCTTTGCATCGATGGCGGCGATCATCTTGTCGAAAGAATGTACGCTCATATCCGCAGACAGCTTACCGGCACCTACGATGTACTCACCCGTTGGGTCAACATCCACCCCGTGAGGAGACTTCGGTGTAGGCATGTAGTAGATCAGTCCCGGGCAATTTGCGGGGATCAAAACCTTCACCTTGTTGTTGATCTTAGACTCTGTCGTTTGAGTCTCTTCGTTCATTTCGTTGTTGTAGTAAGTTGCATCCCACTCCTCGAAATTTCCGGCAGCGAGATATTCCTCCGCTTTCTTCCAGTTGACAGCCGCAACGAAATCCTTATCGTTTTGGGAAGCCGTCGCTTCCTTCAGCGTGGCGGCCTGCTCCGTATTATAAGAAGAGAAGAAGGTCCAGCCGTGAGACTTGCCTTTCCCTGAGTGTGCGAGGTCGTAGTCGAATCCGGGCACCAGGATCTGGAAGGCCATTTCCATGTCTCCTTCGTCGGATACGGACAAGAAGGTGAGCGCACCTTTAAAGTTCTCCTTGTAGGTGGAGATCGGAACATCCTTTTGAGGTGTAGGCACAGAGAAACGGGTACCGGCCACAACGTATTCGGTGTTCTCAGTGGTAAACGGAGAACTGTGGTTACCGGCAGCGTTTGGGATCTCCATGATCTCTACCGTCTCAAAGGTCGTTAGGTCGATCCGGGCGATCCTCGGGGTGTTGTTGGCGTTGATGAACAACCAGCGACCGTCGGTCTCACCATTGGTTTGAGACAATTCGGGGTGGTGAGAGTCGTCCCAGGGAATGAATCCATAAGAGGTCATCAGCATGGGGCGTGTTTCCTCACTAAAACCGTATCCCTTTTCTGCATCGACAGAGAACACAGGGATCCGTCTGAATAGTCGTCCTGATGGTAGACCTTGCACACCGATCTGTCCGCTAAATCCACCAGACATAAACGCGTAGAACTCATCGTGCGTTCCAGGCGCTACGTACACTTGCTCGGCAGCACTGCTCTGATCAAGCGCACCCTTGGAGGCATTGTTTGGTCCTCCATTACCATTACAGCCGATCAGCGCGCCTGCGATGGCGATCCCCGCTAAGCGGCCTACAATTTTTGTTTTCATCATTTCCATTTTTGTGATTTTATTCGTGTGTTGCGTCATAATTCCGGATGTACTCCAGGATTTTTGTTGCTTCTTCTTCGGTCAAACTCTGGTTGGCCATCGGAGAGATATATTCCTCCAACAATGCTTTTGCAACCGGGTCTTCCTCCACCATCTTTTCGGGATTGAGCATCATATTCATAACCCATTCCGGGCGGCGACGTTGTAATACTTTTCCAAGCTCGGGGCCTACGAAGCGCTTGCTCAGCTTGTGGCAAGAGCGGCACTTGATCTTGAAGATGGCCTTGCCCTCGGCTGCGATGGCCGTATCAATTTCCGCCAGCTCGATGCTTGAGATCGGGCCGACGCCGATTCCACCGAGATCTACGGGAGCATCGGATGGAACTTCGGCTATTTCTTCTACTACGGGTTCAGGAGCAGGTGCGGCACCATCGGTGACGATGGGGCTCTGATCCTGGATGATATACTTCTGGATTTCCCCTTCCGGCTCTTGCGCACAGCCTATTAGGAAGAGCGCTGCCAGCATGGTGAGCATAAGGTTGATTGCTTTCATTTGCCTCAGGTTTTGTCTTAACATGGGGCAAACTTCCTCCACAAACGAAGGCGACCTTATGACCCGGGTCAGAGGAAAAATTGATTTTGGTCAGGTTGGGAGGGCCAGCGAGAATTCGGCAAGATTGGAATCGTAGATATACCGAACCATTACAGGCAATGTCCACCACATGTACATTATCAAATTGAATTAAAAAGTGGAGCCCATCGGGGCTAGTCAGCCTAAAATGCCATTTCGATTTTGTAGGTGGTAAACGCGCCAAAGCATCCCAAACCGCCTTCAATATTTGAATAAATCAACGAG
Source organism: Salibacteraceae bacterium (assembly GCA_965267285.1). GTDB lineage: Bacteria > Bacteroidota > Bacteroidia > Flavobacteriales_G > Salibacteraceae > UBA4419. The sequence continues at coordinate 1,609,129 of OZ253948.1, forward strand.
GGTTCGCTAAATAAGCCAACATTGATATTGGTGTTAATCGAATTGTGGTATTTGAAGTAATGCTCATCGACATTTAGAAGGTGGAAGATTGCTCTTTTCGAAAGTATCGTTGCATTGTCATCTTCAAAATAGGCGTTGTAGTAATTCCCATCCCTTATGGTAAATGAAATGTTTTCAAACAATACATCGTCAAATACATCGTATTCGTCCTTAAAAATTATTCTTTCCGAATCGTAAAAAAGGAAGCCGTCTTCATCAACCAAGGTCCTGTTTACATAAGCGTGAATTCTATAGTAATTCTTGGTGTTGACAATATCTGCCCAGCTAGCATCAAAATGAAATTCATACGCTTCCCCATTTTTTAAAGAATCAATGCCGATCACCTGAATACTCTTATTCACCTCAAGAGGAACGGTACAAACACTTGAAATAACTTCATCATTGGGCGTCGTCACCTTTAGAAAATAAGTTTCCCCTCGCTCGACCGGCAACGTGGCCGAATCCACAGCGTATGCCATTAAGTCGTGATCAAATGGCAATGTAACCGAATGTCCCTTCGTATTTGATATTTCAACGTTTGCGGCTAAAACTACTTCGAAAGGCATATCCTCCTTTTGGTCACCGAAGAGAGGGCGTGAATAGGTGATTTGCACTATCGTAGTGTCGTTACTTGGTGAAAGGAAGGAAGTGACAACAACTTCTTTTTCAAATTCACCTAAATCGATGTTTGCATCCTTCTCACATGCGAAAAGGACACAAGCCGTGATTAAGAAAAGAGAAACATAAGAACCTTTTAAAGCCTTCATTATTTGAAAACGAATTTGAAGCTGACATTGGGTACAACTGGAAACAAGCTCTTTCTTTTTAACCGAACCTGATTGTCGGCCCTGCTGATATAGTAGTAATAAGGATTAGCCCTGGAGTAAGCATTGTATAGCCCTATTTCCCAAATCCTGATACCGCGTTTCTTTTCTTTTTTGAATTGTGCGTTGACATCCAAACGGTGATACGCTTCTGCTCGAAATTGATTTTTTCCACCATAATTGGGCATCAGTAAATTGGAAAAGGTATAACTCGTATTCCCAATCCATTGCGTAAATTGATCCTGACTTTGCAGGTTGTGCGCATTGGGATCAAAGCTTGACATAGGTAGTGTTGCCGCATTCCCGGTTTTGAAAATCCAATTGGCAGATAAAGTGATTCGATCGTTCAACTTAAAGATCCCGACTAATGACAGATTATGCCGTCTGTCGTAGTCGGCCCAAAAATCCTCGCCATTGTTGAGTTCATCAAATTGTAGCTTGGTCCATGACAACGTGTATGAAATCCAACCGGAAAAACGCTCCCTTCTACAGTTAACCAACAACTCAGCACCATAACTCCATCCATTTCCAAGGGTAACCAGGTTTTGCCAATCGGCATTGGTCGTTTGGTTTCCAGTAGCATTATTTAAGCTGAAAAAGCTAGAGCCCTCCTTAAAGGCTATCAGGTTGTCCATCTTTTTGTAATAACCTTCCAGAGTAAAATCCAGCCCGGTACTTTTTATTTGATGCACCATTCCCAGGGCTCCCTGCCAAGAGCTTTGAGGTTTTATTTGATCCGTGGCCGGCACCCAAATGTCAGTCGGGAAACCTACCCCGGTTCCCGAGAGCAGGTGTATGTATTGATTCATTTTACTATATGAAGCCTTGATAGAAGTGTTTTCGCTCATTGATAAAAGCACCGAGGCCCGTGGTTCAAAGCCAGTGTAAAATTTCGCAGCCTCTCGAAAGTAGCTGTATCTCAACCCTATATTTCCTTTTAAAAACCGACCCAGCTTGAAATTATCTTCAGCATACAATGCACCTTCGATCGCCCGAACTTGTTCTTTAAGGCTCTTATTTGAAGCTGGAACGATTTTATCTTCGACTTCAAGCATTCGGGGCAAAAAATGGTGGCTTGTATTGATGGTTCCGAATTTCACATTGTGGTTAATGGCAGGGTAGTAATTGAGATCAATCTTTAAAGCGTAATCGTCTATTGATGAACTGTAATTGAATGAAAAATCCGAACCATTAAATTTTTCCGAATAGTTTAATCCCATATTGTAGTTGCTGTACATAAGCGAAGTGTTCATAAACAACTTGCGCCCAAATAGGTGATTCCATCGCGCGGTACCGGTAGCATTTCCCCATCCGAAAATAAACTCGGTCCCAAAAAATTTGTCTTTCAGCTTTAAGGCATCATTGCCGAAGTACCCGCCCAGGTACAACTTGTCATTTTTTCCCAGGCTGAAGTTCAACTTGCTCGTTAGGTCATAGAACCCGTAGGACATATTCTCACCCTCTGCAGATATCAATTTCATGATTGGTTCCGCATAGGTTTTTCGCGCCGATATGAAAAAGGACGACTTATCTCTCTGAATAGGCCCCTCTATCGTTCCATTGGCACTTATCAGCCCAATATTCACGCTCCCTTTGTAGTGGTTCATATCTCCTTCTTTCATTTTCATATCCAAAATCGATGATGTTCTCCCACCATACCTTGCAGGTTGTCCGCCTTTGGTTAAATCGGCACTTTTGATGGCATCGCCGTTAAACAAGGAAATAAATCCAAATAGGTGCTGGGCATTATAAACCGGAGACTCATCTAAGAGAATCATGTTTTGTCCGGCGTTGCCACCCCGCACATATAATCCGGATTGTCCCTCATTACCGGTCTGGACCCCTGGCATCAGTTGGAAAGCCTTTAAAACATCTTTTTCGCCGCCAATTGCCGGCAACTCCTTTATCCGTTGCGGCACCATTTTGACGACGCTCATTTGAACCTCATCCCTTGTCTTGTCCGCAACTACTGACACTGCACGTAAGGTTTTTGATGTGAGCGTCAGCTCAACATCCATTCGAACATCCCGATCAAGGGTTATGCTTTTCCTTTCCGCTTCATAGCCTAAGAAGGAAAACAATAAAGTGTAAGTGCCTTCCGGGAGGGAAAGGGAATAAAACCCATAGTCATTCGATATAAGGCCATTTTCAATTTCGGGGATATAGATGTTTGCATAGGACAAGAATTCATTGCTCCCCGCCTCCTTTACATATCCGGAGATGGTGTACTTACTCACCTGTGATAAGGCGTTGAATGAAAAAAGCATAAAAACTACCGGCAGGTATTTTAAGCCCCTTTTTCTCGCTGAGTCCAACGCTATTATTCCACCCATTATTAATTAAGGACAATTGAACTGGCAATTACCCCTATTCAAGGGTTGGACTTTATTTAGAAATCTGATTCCCGGATACGGCAGGTGAATGGAAAATCACCTATACAAAATGCCGGAGCGTTTTCATGACTCCCATTTCTAGGGATCGAGGTCAGTCAGAAGTAGAGTTTGGTTAGGTTGGTCTGCCTTTGCAATATTGTTTCAGGAAAATCAAATTACCAGCAAAAGCAGAATTGCCAGGTTGGCGAGTTTTTACGACCTTGTGAAAAAGTAGTTGGCTGCACCGCAAAGGAAGGTCTATCGTAATAGTCAATTAGAATGGAATGACAATAGCGACGTATTGCGTTCCTTAATATCACTTAAACTTCATTTATTTTCTCTATCGTCTCTTTCAAATTATCCGAAGTCTGCTTAGTCAAGTTCGTAATGAAGTCCCTTTGTTTATCCTTATAGTCATAGTAAAGTAGTGCAAGAGCCTTCTTAATACTATTTGACCCAGATAAATCAAGTATGTTCTTCTGATCTTTAGCTGCGAAATGATCTTCAAGTCTGAATTTCTCCTTTGTTCCATGATAAAAGTGAAAATGCCTCTCTATAGAATCGCCAAATTCCCTTTTGTACTTCTTCGCAGCATCCGTACCGCCTTTATCATTGTCAAAAATGACTTGAAAACTGTCTGATAAGGGAATGGCTAGACTCAATAATGTGGATGAATTCCCTGCACCAGCACTAGGAATGATCTTAATGTCATCCTTAATCAAAGTCGTATGAGCCTTAAGCAATTGGAGTAAATAGAAGTCCGTAATACCTTCCGTTATTACAATCTTTCCTACAAAATCATGGGCGAAATTAAGTTGGAGGGCTTGGTAAACAGGACTTAACGCTCCCCTGTCCTTCTTAGTCTTGTAAGTACCATATTCTTGTAGAGTGATTTTGGATTCTTTCTTTTCGGTGATTTTTATACTTCCTAGTTTAATTACCGATGGATTTAGCAAAAACTGAGAATGCGTACAATAAATGATGATGTTTTTCTTTGAAACAGAAGCCAACTCTTTTAGCAATTCACTTTGCGCGGATGAATGCAAATATGAGCCTGGTTCATCCAGAAGAAATATGGAATTCTCCTGCTTCTTTTTGTATCTAGGATTAAATTTCAGTTTAATCATATAGTTGAAGAACCATTGAAATCCTTTGCTTCTTTCATTAACATTAAAGGTTCTTCTTTTATCCTCATTGGACTTATCCTTAACCTTGAACTCGAATTTGTTGGAAACTGGGTTTTCAATCTTTAATTCCAATTTGTCACTGTCGTCGGCAAAGTTGGTTGAACCACTTTTCTTGATTTTTTTCCATTCCTTGATTATTTCCTTATCCAATACCTGCTCAATGTCCGATAGTATATCATTTTTCCTATCCTGCTTACTAATTTTCATGAATGTTTGAAGGGGTTTTTCTTCATCATCAATACCTTCAGTGTCAGCTCGCCTAAATATTTCTTCAATTATTTCTTGCCACTCCCTTACTTTTCTTCTAGACAGTTTTCCATTGTTAATATATTCTTCTGGAAAAACAAAATCATCAGGAACCCTATCAGTGAAGTCATCAAAATACAGTAGGAAGGGTAAATGTCCGACGAGGTATTTGGTGATTTTGTCGTTTGAACCATCTGAGAGATTGTCATTATAATACTCATATTCTTGACCGTCAAGGCGCAAGTGCCGTACTATCTGATACTCTGTCTTTGTGTTGAATTTCTTTAGAACCTTAAAGTCCTCTGAGTCCGTTTGAACCTTTGTGGCCTTTACCAAATCTTCAATCTCTCCTTTGTCAAGTAGGACGGTTGCTGTCACCCGGCAATTTTTGGTATCCTTTGTTGAGTATTTATTTTGAGGGTCTAGATGCTCTCCACCATTATATCGATCTCGCCCTTTGTCAAAGGCAAGTATAGCCTTAAGGATACTCGTCTTTCCTGCTTCGTTCACACCAATTATCGGGTTTATGGAGTAATTGAGTTTTATTTCAACCTTCTCAATAGCTCGATAGTTTTCTATTAGAAATTGCTTAATCTTCATCTTTCTTGTTTTTTTGAATCCGTCTTAACTATCTTATTATAGAGTAACCTCCCAAGAGGCTTTTGCTCATGGGTTTTTTCTTAGTACATCATTTTCCACTTCAAACTCATATTCTATTTCGTAAATGCCAGGCTTAAGTGGGACGTTAAGTTCCTGAGATTTAATTCCAACGTGAAAATCATGGACCGTTCCGGTTTTTGCAAAGACGTTTATGTCGTGTTGACCTTTTGGTGAATTTGCCAATTTGGAGGTGTTTTTTGTTGGTGGTGAACTAAGATTTGATTCAAACTTCGCAACTACATGCCCTTTGAAACTTGGCTCCGAGAGTAAAACTCGGACCATTCCTTTTTTAATGTTTGTGTCATTTTGTTTGATTTCGTGATCGATGATTTTGGCATTATTTCCTTTAAGATTCGACTTAGGTACTAAATGGGATGGAAGCTTCTGAGAGTTCTGTTCAATTTTTTCCTCCAGTTTTTCCCTTTTCTCAGGTGTAGATTGTGGAATCAGATCAATGTCTTCAAAAAGTTGAGACTGCGTATTACTTTGTTCCATCAGTTTCTGCCGTACTACGTCAGAAACTACTCCTGCCCAATCACTCAGATAGGTGTTGTTAGAAGTTCTTATTAATCGAAGCATATTTCTTGTCGATTCTAGGTAGATCATACCTTTCGAACCGGAATCCTCTATTGCTAATTTTTCCTGTTTATCATCTAGGTACTGCTCGATGGAATAGAGTTGTTTTGACTGATTTAGAATCTTCTCACTTGACTGCTCGCCAATTCGGTCAATCATTCTAGTATTCTCAGCAGTAAGAGACACTTTAGAATAGTGGGAGGATACAATCCATGAAAAGGCGCCTGAAGCAATTGCTAATATTATTGAGATCAAAAGCCCTTCACGTGATTCCAAATTCTCTAGTTGACTTGTCCAGATTAAACACACTAGAATTATTAGGATTGCACCTCCAGCGATGATTGGTTTAAGGTTCATCCTTTCGATTTTATTTCGTAACAACACATATTAACCCTAATAATCGCTAAGGCTGTGGCACCCTTAGCCTCGAAATCATGAGATCTTTTCAGAATTAGAAGGCTTGGCATAAAATCCACCTACTACTACGAAAATTAATGAAAACCAGTGCTTTACAGAATTCATCCTGGGTGAAATTGAAGGTAACTGCGGGAAACCCGGACGAAAATCAGGGTAAATACGGAGGGGAAACTCTACGTGAGGAAGTTCAATTACTTCCGCATGGAAGCCGGGTGATCATTCCTACTCCGACAAACAAACCCACTTAATACTCACTGGTCTCTCATCCAATATGGTTTGGATGAAATAAATGCCGGAAGGCACGTCCTGTACAGGATAGGTTTTGTCTTGAGCATGCTTCCACGTAGCCATAAGGCGGCCCTGGTTGTTGTAAAGCCGGACGTCCGAGTCTGGAACTGCGCTAAGTTGGAATCCGGTAGAGCCGGGGTTGGGGAAAACAGAGAGTTGATTGGGACTGTCGACTTCCTTAACACTAAACGGCTTGGCTTTCGAGAATGGTTGCCACGACATTATCCCAAGGGTCTTCTTTGTAGAGTCCGAACCTGAAATCGAACCCCCACCGGGCAAGTTGATGGGATCAGATGAAACCGAAACTATCATTACGCTACTGTCCATGCCTACTACCGCAAATTCATAGTCCGAATTGGTAGGGTTTGTATCCCAATTTTCAACGGCGGTTCTATTTCCGGAACTGTCAATGGCCCAGAATACTATTTCTCCGGCGTGCGTACCGTCAACTACCTTTGACACGTTTGGAGAATACATATAGGAAGTGAACTGTTTGTCGTAAAATGCATGATGCTCGCCACTCCATATATCGGATTTATAACTCTCGTTGATCGATATCCACCCCAGGTCACCGTTTGCCTCCAGTCTGAAGGCAATCAACCGTTCATCCGATGCGCCTGCACCATAGTCTTCATTGTAAACGGTACCATTAATACTAAATTTTGACGCATCGGAGTTCGAAACCCCGTCGTTGCCAGAAACCACGGTTAGAAATGCCCTTCCCCTATTATCGATCCCAAAGTCCAGGAGCTGCTCCACATGATCAAGTTCTGCTAAATAAACCAGGTTCCAATTTGAATCCAATTTCGCGGCATAGTAGTTCTTCAAAGAATTGGCGCTGTCAATTACTGTGCTTGTGCCAAAAATCTCTATTGCAGTCCCCTGGTAAGTTCCTATGACCAGCTTTTCCGACTTTTCATTAATGTCCATCTTCCAGACCGCACAGAATTCCCCGTAATAATCGTCGCAGGCGTAATATGAGCAGATCCTGTTGAGGTTGGTGTCGTATTCCAATATGCTTTGTTGCGAATAGGCCTGAACCTCAGTTGTACAATTGCCCATCACGATTTGGTTCGAATCCGAAGTCTGAAAGAAATACCGCTGACTACTTGATGTCATGAATTTTGGACTTTTTTTGGCGCCAATTCCGTTGGGACTAATGATGGATCTCGTCCAGTTGACATTCCCATTCATATTCAAACTCGACAGGTTGCTAACTTCTTCGGAAAAAGTAGAGTCGAAAGCATCTGTGCCATATCCAGAAGCCAACAACTCGTTTGCCTTACTCTGAAAGTGTTTAAAGGATTGGCTTGGTTCTAAATATTCAAACCCAAACGAAACGTGTCCTGAATCGGTGATCACCATATAATGGTAGTTCCCCGTTGCGCTGTAATTGCCAATAGATATATTTTGATCCAGGGAAAAGGCGGATACGCCAGCCGCATGCCCACAATTTGTAAATAACCAACCAAGGCGATCCAGGTTTGTATTTATGTACTCATTTTTTTTTACGATTTGACTCTGTCCAGCGGAACTAAGAATAACCAACAATACGCAACCCAGGGGGGCTATGAAGTGCTTCACTTTTTGCATGATTCAATGGTTATTATGTCGTTATACGGCGTATTAATATTAACTGTTCTCCTAAGTAGCTCAATTCTTGATCCTGTAACCCTGGCGTGCAGGTATCTTGATCCCGGGTCGTGATCGGGTGTGTCACTCCAAATATCGCCGCAATTGGTACTAGAAACAAACCCATTTAATACTAACCGGCCTCTCACCCATTGTGGTCTGGATGAAATAAATGCCGGAAGGCAAATCCTCTGTCGGATAGGTTTTATCTTGAGAAGGCTTCCACGTAGCCATAAGGCGGCCCTGGTTATTGTAAAGCCGAACGTCCGAGTCTGGAACTGCGCTAAGTTGGAATCCGGTAGAGCCGGGGTTGGGGAATACAGAGAGTTGATTGGGGCTGTCGACTTCCTTAACACTATACGGCTTGGCCTTTTCGAAGGCCTGCCATTCGAATAAACCAACTGTAGCCCTGCCTGAATCAGAACCTGGAATGTTGGTCGAGCCAGGCAGATCAATCTCGTGCTCTGAAATCGTGATAGCCATGACACTGCTATCCATTCCAACCAAGGAAATATCGAGATCAGGACTGGAAGTAGTCAAATCCCAATACTCAACATTTGTTCTTGTCCCAGAACTGTCAATCGCCCACAAGACAACATCTCCCCTGGTAGAATCATCAATCACGTTAGCAACATCCTGAGAAACCATGTAGCTCGTAAATTGCTTGTCATAACTCCAGTTTGCCGACCCACTAAGACTGTGCGCATCCCTGGCTTCATTTATGGAAATCCAATCCAGAGATCCGCTATCGGAGAATCTCATCGCAATCAATCTTGCCTCTGTATCTTCTACTCCATAGGTTTCGGAATAGGTTGTACCATTCACGGTGAATTTAGAAGCATCAGAATTCCAAACTCCTCCTGAATGCACTGTCAGGAATACCCGATTTCTGCCATCAACCTCTAGTCCCAATACGCGCTCAACTTGATCTAACTCAGCCTTCCAAAGTACGTTCCAAGCTGAATCCAGCTGAATTATATAAACACTCCGAAATCCATTTGTACTATCCGCATCCATGCTTTCTCCAAAAATGATTGCATCGGTATTGTAGTGGCCTAAAAATGTCATCCTACCGGAATTACCAATTTTCATGGCCGTCATTCCACATCCCTTTGAACCTACATCGCATATTTTCCTGGCACATCCAATAGCTAAGCTGGTGTCGTATTCCAACAGGGACAGAATCGTATTGGTTGGATTTGGAATCGTGCAAGTACCAGCTTGGATACCTAATGTATCTGTCGTTCGAAAAAAGTAGCTGTTTTCATCCTGTCCAAGTAAAAGTGGTGTACGGAGATCTCCAATTCCATTGGGGTGGACGGCCTCGTCTAAATCAAGTAGTGCCCCGGCTCCATCAATTAATGCAACGGTGCTGGCTTTGCTGCCAAAGCTTCCACCAAAAGCCTTTCCTCCTTTACTATTTGCCGTCAGTTGGTTATCATAAGGAATAACTGATTTGACAATAAAATCACTTGTCTGTGATGGGAATCCGTATCCAAGATTGCCATTATAGGAGAAGGTTATAAAGTTTGATGAGTGTTCAAAATTGGTCGTCCCGATTGAAAGGTTACCGGTATCACTAAAACTGAAGGATGTTCCAATATAATCGTCTCCGTTTACAAAGAATCCGCCTTGTAAGAACACTGAGGTTTGTTTATACGACTTCTTATAGGAGATTTGGGAATGGGCAACTTGAGAGAGGCCAAAAAACCAGCTAAACAATACACTAATGATTCCTACTTTCTGCATGAGCTCAAAGCATTTTGGTCATTGTAGGTAGATATATTCACATTCCTACGAACTATCTCAACACGTGTTCCAGTAAGGTATGCGTGAACGTATCGATCACCCTCATCGTGATCTGGATCATCATCCCAAATATCTCCACAATCGGTACTGGAAACGTATTCTCCATCTAATTTAAGTTGTAACATCGCTTTGTCCCAAGGGCTAGGGTATCCAAGCGAATCATGCAACGGAGTCACCAAAGCGAAGCCATATCCAAACGAATTTAACGCCATCATATCATGTGAGATGGCGGGACTATTAAATCCAACTTGAGTATGAGTATACCTATAGAAGGGGTGATAGTACGTTCTGCTCAAATTGGCATCATACCTGTATTGAGAACTAGGAACACTGTACCATTTGAACCAGTGAAGGCTGTCATCATCCAGAGAGTATTTCAATAAAAATGGCGGTGAATGGTTTGAAAGTGTATCTGAGGTACTGTCCGTCTCAATGAAATATCCTCCAATAACAATTGACCGGTAAAAACCAATGTCAGAAAATTCCATGTCAAATGCCGCTATTGGATCATCTGATATTGCATCTATATCTATATCAAATTTTACAGATTGAGCAATTGACGGTGTTGCAGATGTAGCATCCTCAATAACTGTCACTTCAAATGGTTCACCCTTGCTGGAGTTAGAGAGAACAAACAGGCTGTCACTATTATTATCAAACAAAACTTTAGCTCCACTATTGAAATGTCCTCCGTCAGTTCTATCCTCTCTACTGAATGAAAAATCTGTCATGGCGCTAGAAACCGAACAGGAATTATCCTCTAAACAAGAATCATTAAGAAAGACTGCAAGCACCCCGCAATCCAGATATTTGTAGTAATCGCAGGCTCCATCCCCTGCCCCACCTCCTGAAGGATCGGCAATGACTTTAGTAATGTTGACTCCACCGGTCAGAAAAATATTTCCATTGGAAAGGTATTCAAAGTCCTCTCCAAAATCCATGTCCAAAAGAGTGTCACTTCCTTGAGCATCATAAATGAACTTGTAGCAGGAATCACAATCTCCTCCATCATAGCTCAACTGCGTACTAACAGGTAAGCAGTTGGCGCGCGGTGGTGAAGGACCGCCAATATCATCGCAGCACCATTTAGAATCAAGCAAAATCGAATAATCTACTTCGTAGGTGGAATCTAGTCGCATAAAAAAAATGTACTTGTCACATCTCTCCTTTTGCTCATTTGTATCCACAAGAAACCCGCTTACAAAAAAAGAGTGTGCCTGTTCGACCCATTTTGCCTTGGTCCCAACCAGGTCAAAACTGTCGTACTCAGGGTATCCGTTCACATCAATGTAATATGAGTATTTATTGTTAATTGTACCATCCGTTTCGTCTATTTCAATGATGAGTAACTCATCTCCAGCCGGTTTTGTCAGCTTGCCGCACAAAATATGTTCAGCGGAATCTTTACCATAGTCGATGCTGTAGCTATTCAATTTCCCATCGGAGCTTAAAAAGTATTTTTCCCAATTGATACTTGGGCTTGTATGGATGCGAGCAAGTCTTATACCCTCATCTATTAAAGGTAGTCGAAAAAAATTAGTGGAAACAATGTAGTCGGTATCATTATCAAAAGTCTCATTCAGGCAGTAGTTGTTCTCATAAATTCCATTCTTCATATAAACAATTGAATTTGCCTGACCGCAGGTGTTTTGGGACAAGCACAGTGCAGCCGCAATAAAAGCCAGGACTGCTAAAATGAAGTTGTGTGCGCCGATAAAACTCGAATCCACTGTTTTCAAATCATTTTCCTTGATACGGAGTCTCCTAAATGTATGTGTTTCAGCTAGTTTATGGTTCGAACGGAAAACAGATTCAGTATTTACACGGATGAAAATCAGTATAAATACGGAGGGGATAAAAAAGAATGCGAGCATCCCAGCGGGATCACTCGCACTCCATACATCAGATTGCTATCTGACGGGTCAGGCTCGCTTGGCGCCCAGAAAAGCAAATTCGTTGGCGATCACTTCCGTGATATACTTCACGCCTCCGTTTTTGTCTTCATAACTGCGGTTGTTTAAGCGCCCCTCGAGACAAACCTGGGAACCTTTTTCAAAGTACTTTTCGGCCAGCTCGGCGGTCTTGCCCCAGGCGATCACATTGTGCCACTGGGTGTTTTCCTGCTTGTCGCCGTCCTTCGAATAGAATACGTCGTTGGTGGCAACGGAGAAGCGTGCGAGCTTCTTGCCACTTTCCAGGTTCTTGACTTCAGGGTCCATTCCAAGTCTTCCGATGAGTTGTACGCGATTTTTCAATGAGTTCATGATGATTGATTTTTGATTAGTAATTGATTTAAACTCGAGCCAAACCAGGTTCGATGATTTGACGAGACAAAGGAATGGCGGCCTGTCCGGACGACTCGGTTGATAATCGGTTTTAGGCGGGTATAGTCGTGTTGAAATGGTTAAACACAGGCGTTCTCCTTGAAGAATCGCCCTGTTTTCATTCTAAGAATTTAACGTCACTCTGAACTCGTTTCAGAGTCCCGCCTAACTTGTAAGGGTAGTGCATATTAATGCAGGATGCTGAAACGAGTTCAGCATGACGTGTTGTGCTTTGAGTTGGAGAAAATGAAAAAATGCCCTTCCCAGCCCGTTGGCGAGCTCGGTGACTACCAAAGAAAAAGCCCCGATCTATCGACCGAGGCTTTAAAACCCTAACATGAAAACTAACACAAAACTATTTGCCTCTCATTTTGGTTAGTAGGAAAAACCTGAGTCAAATATGCACTTATCATCGTTAAAACGAAGCTGGGGTCGATGCACAACACTTTTCTCCGACGAACGACATCTTCCTCGGATAAAATGCATTATGCACCAAATTCCAAAATGGTCTTTTTGATGATGCTGACGCAGTCCATCAGCTGGTCTTCATTCATCACCAGCGGAGGTGCAAAACGGATGATATTGCCATGGGTCGGCTTCGCCAAAAGCCCATTATCCCTGAGCTTCAGGCAAATATCCCAGGCGGTGTGACTGTCCTCCGAATCGTTGATAACGATGGCATTCAGCAGGCCCTTACCCCTTACCTTCAGCACTAATTCCGACTGCTCGACAAGGTGCTGCATTTCATCCCGAAACAGCCCTCCAAGTCGTTCGGCATTGTCGGCCAGGGACTCATCCAGGACAACATTTAAAGCCTCCATCGCGACACGACATGCCATCGGATTACCACCGAAAGTGGAACCGTGCTCGCCCGGTTTGATGCTCAGCATAATTTCATCATCGGCCATCACCGCACTCACCGGAAAGGTCCCTCCTGAGAGTGCCTTGCCCATGATTAGGATGTCCGGTCTCACATCTTCGTGTTCGCACGCAAGCATCCTTCCTGTCCTCGCGATTCCGGTTTGAACTTCGTCGGCAATGAAGAGTACTCCACGCTCCGCGCAGGCTTCCGATGCCGATTTCAAATAACCGTCATCCGGGACATTCACCCCGGCTTCTCCCTGGATTGGTTCAACGAGGAATCCAGCCACCAGTTCGTCCTTCAAGGCCTCCTTCAAAGCATCGATATCGTTGTAAGGAATCTGAACAAAGCCCGGCGTAAAGGGTCCAAAACCATCGCGTGATCCTTCATCGTCTGAGAAGGAAATGATGGTGGTGGTTCGTCCGTGGAAATTGCCTTCGCAGATGATGATTTTGGCCTGATTGTTTGGAATGCCCTTCACTGAGTGAGCCCACTTGCGGCAGAGCTTGATCGCTGTTTCCACCGCCTCGGCACCTGTGTTCATCGGCAATAATTTGTCGTAACCGAAAAGTTCCGACATATACTTTTCGTAGTCGCCGAGCAGTGAGTTGTAGAAAGCCCTCGAGGTAAGGGTGAGTTTTTCGGCCTGGTCCTTTAAGGCATTGACAATCCTCGGATGGCAGTGCCCCTGGTTGACCGCAGAATACGCACTCAGAAAATCGTAGTATTTCCTTCCTTCTACGTCCCAAACGAATACACCTTCTCCCCTGTCGAGTACTACCGGAAGCGGATGATAATTGTGAGCTCCATACTGATCTTCGAGCTTCATCAGCTCCTCTGAGCGTGTCTTCATGTCTATCATGGCGTATTAGTTTGAATGTGCCCAAAGATAGTCAGGCCGAAGCGATCATTTGCCGGAATTTATCAACGGAAAATCAGCCTGCGATCGACCTGTTTTGTGTTCGCTATCTCCAGCATATAAATACCCGAAGGAAGCCCTCCGGTGGAAATCTTCACAACGCTTCCATTTACGTGCTCATTTGCGTGCACGATGCGCCCCTTCTGATCTCGTAGAACAATGGTCGCAGATCCAAATCCAGTCGGAAGTTCAATATTCAATTCACGCTCAACGGGATTTGGGAACACCAGGGGATTTCCCTGGTCCGGAACCATTCCTACATGAGTAGGCTCTCCTGAAGTGTCCGGTGGTGCATATGCGTCAGGCGGACAGGTGTCCGGTGTACCGGTACCCTGAATTCCCCAATTGTAAATATTATCGCCATCCTGGTGGCTGCAACGCAAACTGAAGGCTGGGTCGGAAGGAAGGTTGAAGGGTGGTCTGAGCGGGCGCTCGATCATCCCTACTCCCTCGATCCAGGACTGCGACCTCAGAATCGGAATGCTGTTGGGAAACCTCAAATACATCCTTTTCCTCTGTCCGCTGTTCATGACAGTCACGGTATCCACATGCCACACATGGTAGGTAAAGCCATCGCCAAGCGCAACGCTGTCACCTACCTGAAGCGAAAAGTCAAACAAGAGCTCATCGCTTCCATTGTGATTCCTGTGGACCTGCCTGGTGGACGTGTCTTCCCTGACAAACGAAGTATAGTTGACATTGGAATCCGTATACATCTGGTAGGTCATGGATGATATGGTGGTGTCCTTCACGTAGTAAACCCAGAAGTCTTCGTCGACCGCAAAGTTTCGCTTGTTGACATACCAGCTTGAGTTGTTGAGCAGGGGGTGGTAACTTTGGGCCTGGATCGTGTTCATCATTCCAAGCATGGCCAATAGTATAAGTATTGATCGTTTCATTTCGGTAGCGTTTAGATTCTTAACTAAGGTGAAGCCTGCTTTGGGGATGGCATCCAATACCGTGACTAAAATATAGAATCTCGAGGTATTCTATTTCAGCATTCTTGCCGGTCCCATTGTGCCTTATAAGATTGTAATTTTGTGGCGTGAAAAGAGTTGTCGTAGGTCTTTCCGGGGGAGTGGACTCCAGCGTATCTGCATACCTGCTTCAGGAGCAAGGTTATGAGGTGATCGGTGTGTTTATGCGCAATTGGCACGACGATACGGTCACGCTCAACAACGAGTGTCCCTGGGTGGAGGATAGCACCGATGCTCAACTGGTAGCGGAGAAGCTCGGCATTCCATTTCAGACCATTGACTTCAGCGAGGTCTACAAGGAGCGCATCGTAGACTATATGTTCTCGGAGTATGAACACGGTCGGACTCCTAATCCCGATGTGCTTTGCAATCGGGAGATCAAATACGACATCTTTTTAGACACGGCCATGAAGCTGGGCGCGGACTATGTAGCTACGGGCCATTATTGCCGGAAAGAGGAGGTTGAAAAGGACGGACAAAGTATCTATCGTCTACTCGCCGGTGCGGATCCAAATAAGGATCAGAGTTATTTTCTGTGCCAGCTGACCCAGGAACAATTGAGCAAGGCACTGTTTCCCATTGGCCACCTGCAAAAACCGGAAGTGCGTGACATAGCGCGAAAAATTGGATTGGCCACCGCCGAAAAGAAGGACAGCCAGGGATTGTGTTTTATCGGCAAGGTGAAGCTCCCGGATTTTCTTCAGCAGCAATTAAAACCAAAGGAGGGAACCATCGTCGAGGTCGATCCGGCGAGTAAGGTATTTATTCGGGAAGATGTTTCCGACCTGGAAGCGATGGCCCTACCCTACAACTTGGTCGATGCCGAATACAAAGCGGTGGGACAACACCAAGGCGCACATTTCTTCACGGTAGGACAGAGAAAAGGACTTCAGGTAGGCGGGACTCCTGAGCCCCTGTTCGTTATTGGTACGGACGTAAAAAGCAATACCATTTATACGGGCCAGGGGAAGAACCATCCCGGTTTGTACCGGACAGCGCTAAGGATTGAAAACGCGGATATACATTGGCTGAGGGAAGATCTCAGGCTTTCGGAAGGCGAGACCATGGATGTGGATGTGAGAATACGCTATCGCCAGCCGCTGCAAAAAGCCAGGTTGATCCGGAAAAGCAGTGGATTGTATATCTCTTTTGAAGAAGCCCAATCGGCTATTACCCCCGGACAATTTGCCGCGTGGTATAAAGGAGATGAACTTTTGGGTTCCGGCGTCATCGCGGAATAGCTGTTTCAATTTTTTAACCGCCGAGGACACAGCGGCGTTCGCTTCGCTCTCTCTACGCGGAGGTCGCAGTGGGCGAACATGATTCCACTCTCTACACTCTTTTTTCCACTCTCACCCTAATTACAACTTCAGGCCCCGCACTTCGAACTTCGCACCCCGAACCCCAGACCCCGCACCAACAGGCGGGATGCTGAAACAGCACCTGCGCCTTAGCTTCGGCACTGACGCAAGTTCAGCATGACGTCTCATGCCAGTTCTATTTGGATTCCAGGAACTTAATCAGTTCCTCCTCGGTCATGTTCAGCTGAACCTTGAGTGCTCTGGCGTCGTTGGAAATGGCACTCGAAGGATACTTTTCGATCACGCGATCGTACATCTCACCGGCCTTGCCCTTTTGTTCCAGGTGTTCATCGTAGATAAATGCTATGTTGAAAGCGGCATTGGCTGCCTTTTCCCAATCAGGATGATTTGAGACGATCCTCTCGAAGGTGTTGATGGACTTTTCAAATTGCCCGAGCCCCATGTAGAGTTTGCCCATGTTGTATATGTATCCGGGATTTTTGTCCGATTCAGGGTTGTTTTCGATATAGGCGCTATAGAAATCAATGAGTTCATTGGTCTTCTGAGGAATGAGCACCTTGGTCTTTTCGTCAAATACCCCTTTCTCCTTCTCTTCGATCGTTTGCTCCAATTCTGTCCTCAACTGCTCCGGAGTCTTTTCCTGCACGGATTGACATCCTATCAACCCAACAACTGCCATCAAACAAAAAATCTTCTTCATGCGAATCGTTTGTACAAATCAAATGCATTGAATTGGATTCTCATATGAGCTTTATTCTAAGGTTGTTTGACCGCAGCGTACGCAGCCATTTATTACGCTCGGAAAACATGCAGCGCACTCCGCACTCCGAACTGCGGACCTCGAACTTCGAACTTCAAACTCGAGCTTGCTTTACGACGAAAGATGAAATGAAATGAACTATCTCCCCCTCTTTGCTAAGGGAAACTTCATCTTATACTTCACGTCAACGGCTCCCTTGGCGATGGCCATCAACTTCTTCTTCAGCCGTCGCTTTTTGAAAGGGTTGAGGTGGTCGGTGAAAAGTATTCCCTCGATGTGATCGTATTCGTGTTGGATTACCCTAGCTGCAAGGCCATCTACTTCTTCATCGACTTCTTCAAACTCCTCATTTCGGTACCTGATCCTGATCAGCGGTTTTCGGGTCACATCTTCACGGATATCGGGAATGCTCAAGCAGCCTTCCTCGAAAGCCCATTCCTCGCCATCCTCTTCATAAATGGTCGGATTGATGAAGACCTTCTTGAATTTCAGGAGCCTGGCCTTTTCATCTTCCTCAAGTTCATCGTCATCGGCGAAGGGAGAAGCATCTACAATAAATAGTCGTTTGCTTTCGCCTACCTGTGGTGCTGCTAAACCAACTCCGCTGGCATTGTTCATTGTCTCAAACATGTTGGCAATCAACTCCTTGATCTCCGGAGTGATTTCCTCGATGTCCGCTCCTCGTTTTTTGAGAACCGGATCTCCGTAAGCAACGATTGGTAGTACCATAGATAAATGCGCTGCAAAGTTAAGCTGAATCAACATGAATTTCGGTGATAAAATTCACCCGCCCCGAGTCGCATGTTCAACAGCATCTCTTAGGTTTGAATCGTGAGCACACTCATGCGCTTGAGGTTCATCCATGCTTCGGTTGTGATTTTTATGATCGCCGGCATGTTGTTATCGCCAAATCTTTGGACCGGTGTGCACAACTACCCTTCTATTTCCATGTTTAACATGGAGCTCCCCTATTGGTTCGATGACGGCTTGTGGATTGCTTCGATGGTGGCATTCGCCGCAGGATGGATCTGGAAGCGATCGAGAATATGGACCTGGCTCGCGGTCATCAGCCTCGGATGCCTGGTGCTGTTGGATTTGACCAGACTGCAGGTCTGGGTTTATCACATGGTCATCTTGCTGCTCATTATCCAGCACCTACCATTCCTCTATCGCAAGTATCGAAGCTTTGATCACGTGCTTTCCGCCCTGCAACTCAGCATCCTTGTCTTCTATTTGTGGAGTGGGATCAACAAGCTCAATTTAACCTTCTTTGAATACGTTGCACCATATGTTGCTGCTCCATTGAGTCACCAGTTCGAAGCCATCTTATATTTTGATGAAATGGTCAAGGCTGCGCCCTTCCTGGATTTATTCTTTGTTGTTGGTTTGATGCTGCGCTGGACACGCAAGCCAACCGTGATTGTCTTGACGCTCTATCACCTCATAGCAGTTCTGCTTGTCGGCGTATTTGGTTACAACAACAATTCGGTGATCATTCCCTGGAATCTCATGCTTGTGCTGGTTGTTCTCCTGGCTTTTTGGGGCACAAAAGGTTTACAACCCAATAACCTTAAGTGGCTTACAAGACCATCCTTTGCTTTGATTTTTCTACTCATTGGGGTTGGTCCACTTTTGAGTTATTGGGACATCACACCAAAGAATATGAGTTTTGATGCCTATAGCGGCCGACCCACTTATAAACACTTCCCCCTGGTCAAAACGCCGCAAACGCGTATACCTACCTATCTCGACAAGCACACCACCGCTTTTGGTGACACGCTTTATGTCGATCAATATTCCTGGGCTATGGAGGAGATGAATGTTCCACCAAATGATGAAGCATGGATTTGGGACAGGACCCTGCTCAGGACAAAGAAGATGTTGAAAGCAAAGTGATCCTCACCCCACTCTCCACTCCACACTCCACTCTCTACTCTTAACAATTAATAGTTCATCATTAATAATTCATCTTTCATACTTGCGTTTACAGCGCGATCAGTAATCTATATTTGCTCACATGAAAGTTGTGATTTTCGCGGGCGGCAAAGGGACAAGGATTTCCGAGGAATCCCACCTCAAACCCAAGCCCATGATCGAGGTTGGAGGAAAGCCGATGCTATGGCATATCATGAAGATGTACGAGTCCTACGGACACCGCGAATTCATCATTTGCCTTGGGTATAAAGGCTATATGATCAAGGAATATTTTGTCAACTACTTCATGCACAATGCGGACGTTACCGTTGACTTGGCATCCAACGAGCTCGAAGTCCATCGCTCGAATGCCGAGAATTTCAAGGTGACCCTCGTCGACACCGGTCTAGAGACGATGACTGCCGGACGTTTGAAGCGCGTGCAGGAATATGTTGGAGATGAAGACTTTATGCTCACCTATGGAGATGGCGTATGCGACATCGATATGGCGGCACAGCTCGACTATCACAAACAGCACGGTAAGATCTGCACCATGACCATCGTTCAGCCCGGAAGCCGATTTGGGATGATCGACCTCGACGAAAACAATGTTGTAAGGTCCTTTATGGAAAAACCAAAAGAAGACGGCGCTTGGATCAACGGTGGATTCTTCATCCTCAAGCCTGAGGTCTTCAAATATTTGCACGACGATGCCGATGACATTATGTGGGAACGTCAGCCCCTGGAAGACTTAACCAGTGACGGTCAGCTTGTAGCCTACAAGCACGACCAGTTCTGGAAGTGCATGGATACCCTTCGAGACAACCAGGAGTTGAACGAATTGTGGGAAAGCAACCCGATCTGGAAGAACTGGTGATGTTCGAACAACTCAGGAATACTTACAACGGAAAAAAGGTCCTGCTCACAGGGCATACCGGGTTTAAAGGAAGCTGGCTCCTACTTCTGCTTCACGAATTAGGTGCAGAGGTTAAGGGATACGCCCTTGAGCCAAAAACCGGGGAAGATCTCTATCATCAGATCAATGGAAACGCGCTTTGCGATTCTGTGATCGCCGATCTCCGGGATCGAGAGCGCCTGGCCGCGGAAACTCAGAATTTCAAGCCGGATTTTGTCTTTCACATGGCAGCCCAGGCCCTCGTGCTCAACTCCTACAAGGACCCGATCTACACCTACGAAACCAACGTGATGGGTACGGCCCACATGCTGGACGCATTGAGGGGCTTGGAAAATGAGTGCCACAGCGTTTTCATTACTACGGACAAGGTCTACGAGAATTATGAAAAAGACTATGCCTATGATGAAGAAGACCGCCTTGGTGGCTTTGACCCATACAGCAATAGTAAGGCGGCATGCGAACTCGTGATCGACAGCTATCGGCGTTCATTCATGTCGCCAGATCGCTTTGAAGAACACGGGCAAGGCATTTCCAGCGCTAGGAGCGGAAACGTCATTGGCGGTGGTGACTATTCCGAGTACCGCATTGTACCGGACCTGGCCAAAGCCCTGGCAAGAGATGAAAAATTGATTGTGCGAAGCCCACGTGCGGTCAGACCATGGCAGCATGTATTGGATCCCCTTAACGGCTACCTCGTTTTGGGCATGAAAATGAAAAACGAAGGCTCCAGATATTTCCAGGCCTTCAATTTTGGACCGGAGGTGGAAGACAAGCTAAGTGTTGAGGAGTTGATCAAGATCGGCATCCATTCGTGGGGCTATGGCGACTACGAAATCCAAAGCGACGAGGGTCAGCCGCATGAAGCGGGCTTGCTGATGCTCAACAACAAAAAGGCAAAGGACATGCTCGGCTGGACGCCCAGATTTAATGCAGAGCAAGCGATCCATAAGACGATTGAATGGTATAAGGACGCCAGGGGCAATGAAAAGCAATACTGCCTTGATCAAATTCGCCAGTTCTATTCATGAAATTTACCGAGACGAACATAGCCGGTGTTTTCATCGTCGACCTGTTTCACCAGGTAGATGAACGAGGTGCCTTTGTCAAAACCTTCCACAAAACGTCCTTCGAAGAGCAGGGACTCGACACACAATTTGATGAGAGCTTCTACTCCATCAATCAGCGCGGTGTGATTCGCGGGATGCATTTCCAGTATCCACCCGATGACCATTCGAAGATCGTTTACTGCACACAGGGTGCGCTGCAAGATGTTATTCTTGACATTCGCAAGGATTCACCCACCTACGGTCAAACCACGACCATAGAACTTACGGGAACAAATTACCGAGCGGCTTACCTGCCCAAGGGTGTTGCGCATGGCTTTGCGGTGATGGAAGACAATACATGCATGGTATACCTCACGTCGACCATGCACAGCCCGGAGAATGATGCCGGCATCCGCTGGGATAGCTTCGGATACATGTGGCCATTTGACGATCCGGTGAATTCTGAACGAGATCGAACCTTCCCTACCCTTGAGGAAATCGACAGCCCATTCTAGGTTGTTCATCAGTCATTTTCGGGCACTCACAGAATCTTTTACATAGACAATAGAGGAAAATCTAACTTGATCAAAATCTTGGTCATGAAAAAGCTTGCTCTGTTATTTCTTAGTCTCCCTCTCTTTTCATTCGCGCAAATTACAGTGGATACGACGGTCTCCTTGAACTTTTTTCAAGTTCAGTATATCTCTGACGGAGAACCGGCAATGGTCTATAGTTCCCCACTAGACTCTTCTATTACCGTCTATTCGGCTGAAGATTACAGCATACTAGGTTCTGAGTCATTTGATAAGCCACCGCAATGGGGCTGGAAACATAACATTTACTACTTGTCTCGCACATTATTTGATTGTGACAGCACCACGATAGAATACTTAGTTGAAATGGCGTACAATCGTCTAGGAGGAGGTTTTGATCGGATAGTTCAAATCCGGCAATTTGGTGGAGGAAAATTGTTCGAACGAGATTCGGTTTTTTTCAATGGAACCAACCCCTTGATACATGAATACAACAACAATTTGATTTACAATACTTCTACAGGAACAAAAATGATTTTGTTTGATGACAACGCTTCTTATGATGCAACCATATACAACCTTTGTGGAAATCTGCCGAAACCTGATAAGACGGGAGAGCCTTCTGGATACGATGAACCGGAAGTCGATCGCGTATCTGGCGGCCTGCAATCGGGCGACCTCTCCATTTTTCCTAACCCATCAAACGACTATGTTAACATTACGTTTGAATTGCTCGACAACTCAGAGGAGGGGTCACTTGCTGTATTCGACATTCAAGGTCGATTGATCAAGTCCTTTCGCGTGGATAATCGTTTTGGCCAAATCAGAATGGATGTTCAGGATTTACCCGCAGGGGAGTACTTCTACATTCTTCGCGATAACAACGGAAATCAGCTCGAGCGAAAGTCTATAAAGTTCTAGCCAGCAAGGTCCATAAATTTTACTTTAGCGAACCATGAAAAAGTGCTTCGTCTTGCTCTTGGCGATTGCCTTGTCTGTCGTCGCAATCGGACAGCGAAGCCTGTCCGACAAGGCTGAAATCAGCCTCTACACCTGCGGTGTAGGCGACGACCTCTACACCCTCTTTGGCCATACCGCCATCCGTGTAGAAGATCCGCTACTGGGCATCGACAAGGTCTACAACTACGGCACATTTTCATTTACCGACGACTTTGTATTCGTCTTCGCCATGGGGAGACTGATGTATTCGCTTTCGGCCTATCCATTCGAATATTTCGAACCTGAATACAGGGCCAACAAAAGATTTATCAAAAAGCAAACACTCAACCTCAATCCGGAAGAGAAAGACAGGCTGTACAAGGCATTAGAGATAAACAATCTGCCACAGAATCGCGACTATCTCTACGACTTCTTCTACGACAACTGTTCTACCCGCCCCAGGATCATGATCGAGGGGGCTGTGATGACGCCCATCACCTATCCGGACCTTACTGAAGGAAATCCAAAAACGATGCGCGAACTCATAGAGGATTATCTCGGCGGCTCTCCCTGGACCGATTTCGGGATCGACCTTGGCCTGGGATCATACAACGATACCTTGGCGACGAATACCACCTATATGTTCCTTCCGTACGAAATGTATAGAGGGTTTGAAACAGCTCAAAAAGGGGACGAGCCCCTGGTCTCAAAATCAGAAAATATTTATGTCCCGGAAGAGAGAGCTTCGTCCTGGTCGATTACTGACCCCATTCCTCTTGCCTGGATATTGTTTTTGGTAATGGGATTTGTAAGCTTTAGGGACATGAAAAGGAATCGCCTGACGAACTGGATGGATATGACCTTCTTCTCTGTCGTTGGGCTTCTTGGTTGGCTTGTCTTCTTTCTCTGGTTTATCACGGACCATCAGGCGACCAAGGCCAACCTCAATATCCTTTGGGCATTCCCACTTTATTTCCCACTCGCTTTTTTTGCCTTTGGGAACAAAACACAACGCTGGAGCCGGATCTACTTACTGTTCTCTGCGCTGCTGACTATGGTGGTATTGCTTCTTTTTCCCTTTCCGATTCAGGAATTCCATTGGGCCACCCTTCCACTGCTTTTGATAATACTCATTCGCTTAGCTTTGCGGCTGTATTTGATCAAAAAACTGGCATGATCCAACGAGTTCAGTCTATCTACTTCTTTTTAGGCGCAATCTTTATTTCACTTCTGGCTTTTTTCCCGGTGTTTTCTCTATCCTACGATGGTATCACCTATACCCTCAGTGGGGCTGGAGGTATGGTCAATCAAGCAGAGGAGCAGCTCTTCTGGCCTTTTTACTTTCTTCCCCTGGTCGTGTCATCGGCGATTATCGCCTTGGTCAACATATTTCAATATCGCAACCTGAAAAAGCAGTTGAGCTGGGGAAAAATGATCCTATGGATCAATGGACTGGCCGTAGCCGCCATGTTCGCCTTTGTCCTTCAAGGAATTATGTACCTGGGTGACGACGCGGTATTCGGATACGAAATTGTAGCACTTGCTCCTGCGCTTTCATTTGTCTTTTTCTACCTGGCCTATAAAGGAGTTAAGGCTGACTACGACCTCATCAAGTCCACTGACAGAATCCGATAACATGTTTGAACTCAGAAACAAAATTGAAGCTGCCTGGGAAGACCGATCGCTTCTGACCAATCCGGAGTACATCCAGGCCATCCGCGACGTGATCACCATGATCGATAATGGAGAATTGCGCTGTGCCGAACCTACACCAGGCGGATGGAAGGTAAATGAGTGGGTAAAAAAAGGGGTTGTCCTCTACTTCCCGATACAAGGAATGGAGACCATCGAAGTCGGACCATTCGAATTTCATGACAAGATAGCCCTCAAAGGTGGCTATGAGCAAAAGGGTGTAAGGGTCGTTCCCCATGCGATAGCACGCTATGGAAGTTACGTGGCCAGTGGTGTTATCATGATGCCATCCTATGTCAACATTGGTGCTTATGTCGACTCCGGTACCATGGTAGATACCTGGGCAACGGTTGGCAGTTGTGCACAAATAGGTAAGAATGTTCACCTGAGTGGAGGCGTTGGAATTGGCGGTGTGCTTGAACCGCTGCAAGCTGCGCCTGTGATCATTGAGGACAATTGCTTCATCGGCTCGCGGTGTATCGTGGTAGAAGGCGTTCGTGTTGAATCCGAAGCCGTGCTTGGAGCCAACGTAGTACTTACCGGCTCAACCAAGATCATCGACGTTACCGGTAGCGAACCAAAGGAATGGAAGGGATACGTACCTCCAAGGTCTGTTGTGATCCCAGGTTCATACACCAAGGAGTTCAACGCTGGAGAATACAATGTTCCCTGTGCCCTCATTATCGGAATCCGAAAAGAATCTACCGACAAAAAGACCTCGTTGAATGACGCCTTGCGTGAATATGACGTTGCGGTCTAAATGCTCTCTATGAAAGTCCTTGTCGCAGGAGCCACGGGTGCCACAGGACATCACGTCGTCAAGTTCCTTCTTGAAAAAGGAGCCACAGTGGTTGCCTTCGCCAGGTCAAAAGAAAAGTTGGTAGCCCTTGTGGGCAATCACGACGATCTCGAAGTAATAGAAGGAACCCTTCTCGACATGACAAACAATCAACTACGGGATGCAGTCCGTGGTTGTGATGGAATTGTCTCCTGTCTTGGTCACAACCTAACATTCAAAGGAATTTATGGCAACCCTCGCAAGTTGGTCACAGATTCTGTGCGACGTTTGTGCGAAGCGTCAATGGCTGTAAACTCTGGTCAAACAGTGAAATTTGCCCTGATGAACACCACGGGTGTTCGAAACAAGGCATTGGATGAACCAAGGCCTTTTGGGGAAAGGCTGGTCGTTGGATTGCTGCGCGTAATGCTGCCGCCACACCCGGATAATGAAGGGGCCTCAGCGTATTTGCACAACATGATCGGCGTATCAAACAAGGATATTGAGTGGGTTGCAGTGCGTCCTGATACATTGATTGACGAAGATCGGCACAGCCCTTACGACCTCCTGCTCTCTCCTACGCGTAGCCCGATATTTAATGCCGGTAAGACCAGCAGGATCAACGTAGCGCACTTTATTAGCGAGCTTCTGGCAAATGATAGTTTATGGGAGGAGTGGAAAGGACGGACTCCTGTTATTTACAATAAGGAAGTTTGATGTTTTTGAAAATGCCTGAGGCATTTTCCTTCCCTTCTTTTTCTCGATAAAAAGAAAAGTTAAGGGAATTGACTAATCATTTCCTACAACAACCCTCGCCTGGTGGATAGATCCATCCAATTCAAACCTCATCAAATACATTCCGGGAATGGAAGGAGTTGGCACAATGCCAGAAATAGACTCTACGTGATCTACCACTTTTCCCTCGACCGAGATCCATTCGATCTGAATCTCGCCCTCTTCCAAGCCTAAGATCACTACATGATCGCTGGCGGGGTTCGGGTAGATACGAACAGAGGGTGGATCACTAAATTCAAGCCCTACCCAGGGAATATTAAAACAAGCCGACGTATCGGTACACCCTTGCGCATCATAGCCCACCAAGGCATAGAAATCCGTGTTGCTTGGTACGTAGTACGAAGTGTAAATTCCGATTAATCCATTGTCAGAGCAACGAATCCACTCGTACAAATTATGTGTGAATATTGACTTCAACGAGTCTCCAAAAATCCCAACCTTGGCTTCCACATCCGACAGTTGCAGGTCTAATTCCTGAATGGAGTCACATCCATTGGCGGCCACCAAAGTATCATAGTATAATCCTTCGGTGGTGAGGATTTGACCATTGAATGTATAGCTTCCGCCATCGCAGATAACCGCTGTATCCTTGACAAGATTAAGGGGAAGTACGGTCAAATTCAAAGTAGAAAGGGAATCGCAGCCGTTCGAGGCATTGTATACCTGGTCATAGGTACCGGTGCTGTGATAATGTTGCCCATTGAAGCTAGCCGTATCACCATAGCATATCGTTTGGCTAAAAGTGCTTTGAGGCACATGGAGGACGGACAGGTCCAACTCAACAACAGAATCGCACCCGAGGCTGGAGGACAGCGTGTCATAATAGGTACCCGCCGTATTTAAGGTATTACCTCCGAACGAATAAGTTTCATTGGAGCAGATCGTCTGTTGGTAATTGTAATAAGGGCTTACAAACCTGAGTTCGTATCGCACAACAGAATCGCATCCATAAACATTGGCAAAGGTGGTAGTGATGTTCGTATCCGCAGTGAAGGTCATTTGATTGAATACGATCGAATCGCCAACACATTCCCTATAGCGGATTGTGTCGTCATCCACAGGGTTCACCACAACCTGCACGTGGATGGTATCGCTGCAATACAGCCCATGCCCCACTTGATAGAAATCGTAGGTACCAACACCCAATAGCGTATCGAAAGTCGCATCGCTCCCCAGGAAGGTGGTATCCATGTACCAATAGATATTAAGAGAAGTTCCGGCACTGTTATTTGTGAGCATCACTGTTTCACCTTGACAATAAAGCGTGTCATTCAAGGTCACATCCAAAAAGACGTCACAGGGAGGCCCAAGGAAACAAGATGAATCGACCGAGGTGTTCATGGAAGTCACACCGGAAAAACTCGAGTTGTAATACGTTAGGCCCTTTCCACCCAAGTTGACCCCGGTAGACCATGAAGCATTGATGGTATCGGTAACCATGCTAAGGGATGAACTGCTGCACAAGGGAGAGGCCGATGTATCCATTCGAACAAGCACGGGAACACCGCCAACCGCTCCACCGACCATTACGTAGTCATCATCCATGATCTCCAAACAGTTGAAGCTCGTTCCCCAGTTGGCGCTCATATTCACGGTAGAGGCCGAAATGAAATTACCATTGGTGTCGATCTTCATTACTGCACCCTTCGTCAGATTGGTATAATACGTTCCTGCCATATAGATCTCACCATCGTCGTTGATTCCAAAATCCCGGAATGTCAGATCATCGAGGCTGTTGGAGTAAGTCCTGGCCCATTGATGAACTCCTGCTTTGTTGAATTTTTCGACCCTGACTCCATTCTCACCGGTAGACCCCGAGACAGCCTTGAAGATGAATGTCGATCCGGTAGATGAGGAAACCAGGGCATTTGGACTTGTATACCCACCGCTACCGTATGGCTTTTCCCTCGACCAGATAGTTGTTCCTCCAGGGTTAAACTTCACCAGGAAGTCCTTCCCGGTGCCTCCGGTTCCATGGGAGTGTCCACCATAAGCAAGGATATTACCGTCTGAGTCGAAAGCCAGTGCATTTGCACTTCCCTTTCGCTTGTTGGAACTGGTGTGAGAGGAAATAGTCTTGGTCCAGACCATGGCCATATTGGAATTGAGCTTACCGATGACCGGGATTCTCCAGGAATAGAAGCTTACTCCCCCGCTGAAAATGTCGTAGATATGCCCAACATAGTAGGTGTTGCCTGAATTGTCGGTGATGGCATCATAAACATACATGGGCGCACCACTCCAGGAACTCTCCCGCAAGAAGGTATCTCGTTCGACAACTCCCAGCGAATCCCTTCGGATAAAACTTCCGCGCCTTGTATATCCGGAGTGTCCGTATTGGAGCAGGTCCCCGTTTGGCAGGGATCTGAGATTTCCGACATTGTTGTTGCGATCACCACTGAGGTTGAGGGTTCGAACAACATGCCCCATAGGTGTGAGCTGCACAACGGCATTATAGCCGGCACTATCGATCATGGCGGCGATGCGCCCATTGGTCATTTCGGTGATGTCGCTTACACTCGAACCGGTTCCGTATTGTGCAGGGTGAAGTTCAAAGACATAGGTCTGCGCTTTGAGGTGAGTAAAGAATAATAACAGGGGTAGTAAAATCCAGTGGGATTTCATTTTCATAGTTCAGAATTGCGTGCTAAAAGTAAGGGAAAGCTTCGCTCGTTTATACACCAACCGATATGAAAAATGAACTTGGAGCCATGTTCATTCCACGATGATCTTCATGTATTTGACTATCAACTCATTTTCGTTTATGCGATTCAATTATTTTAGCCGCCGTGCTTCTGAGATCATTCACTGAAGGCACTTTCAGACGGTATTGCCCTTGAAGAAAATACTCGGTATTTCTGCATTCTACCACGATTCCGCCGCTGCCCTTACGGTAGGTGGTGAAATAGTCGCCGCCGCCCAGGAGGAGCGTTTCACGCGCCAGAAGCATACTCCTGATTTTCCGACCAACGCAATCAAGTATTGCCTTGAGGAAGCTGGTTTGGAAATCGACGAATTGGACGCCATCGTCTTCTACGATAAACCGCTACTCAAGTTTGAGCGATTGCTTCAGACCTATTATGCTTTTTCCCCAAAGGGTCTCATCTCGTTTCTGAGGGCCATTCCGGTCTGGCTCAACGAAAAAATGTTCCTCAAGAAGCTGATATACGACGGGCTCAAAGAGGTTGGGACATATACCAGGAAAGAAGTCAAACTACTATTTCCCGAGCATCACTTGTCACACGCGGCCAGTGCCTTTTATCCTTCAAAATTTGAAGAGGCCGCCATCCTAACCATCGATGGAGTTGGTGAATGGTGCACGGCTTCGATCGGGCTGGGCCATGGGAAGCGCATTGAAATGAAGAAGGAAATGGAATTCCCGCACTCGGTTGGCTTACTATACAGTGCATTTACCTATTTCCTGGGGTTTAAAGTCAATTCCGGAGAGTATAAGCTGATGGGACTTGCACCTTATGGACACCCGGATGCTGACCAGACCAAGTCCTTCATCAAAAAGATCAAGTCCGAGCTTGTAGACGTCAAGGATGATGGGTCTATTTGGCTCAATCAGTCCTACTTCAATTATGCTACCGGCCTTAGGATGGCCAAGGACAAGAGGTGGGAAAAACTATTTGGATTTGCGCGACGCGATTCCGAAGCTGAACTCACACAAAAACATTGCAATCTGGCCTCTGCCATCCAACAGGTAACTGAGGAGATCGTTCTCAAAATGGCCCGTGAAGCCAAGCAGGTAACAGGTTCAAACCACCTCTGTATGGCCGGAGGTGTGGCGCTCAATTGCGTTGCCAATGGCAAGTTGCTGGAGGAAGGAATTTTTGACGATGTCTATTTTCAGCCAGCAGCCGGAGACGCTGGGGGAGCATTGGGAGCAGCCTTGGTTGCACACCATATGTACTTTGACGAAGAGAGAAAAGTCGACTACGAGTACGACACCATGAAGGGTGCCTACCTCGGCCCCGCGTATTCCAAAAAGGAAATAGAACTAATGAACCGCAAGGTCAAAGCGGATTTCACCCATTATGACGACTTCGATTCCCTATCGGCGTATGTCGCTTCCAGAATTGCGGATGGCAAGGTCGTCGGTTGGTTTCAGGGACGTATGGAGTTTGGGCCAAGAGCGCTGGGCAACCGCAGTATTCTCGGAGATGCACGAAACCCGGAAATGCAGAAAAAACTCAACCTGAAGATCAAGTACCGGGAAGGATTCAGGCCATTTGCACCATCGGTCAAAAAAGAGCGATACAAAGACTATTTTGACTTAAGTACTGAATCGCCATATATGTTGGTGGTCGCCCCGGTGAATGAGGAAAAGAGGCTTGAATTACCTTCCAATTACGAAGAGCTTTCCTTTTGGGATAGATTGTATTGTCAGCGATCTGTTGTGCAGAGCATCACCCATCTCGACTTTTCAGCGCGTGTACAAACCGTAGGCTCCGATACCAACGAGAGGTACTGGAAGCTGATCGATCGATTTGATCAACTTACAGGGGATGGCCTGGTGGTCAATACATCCTTTAATGTCCGCGGGGAACCCATCGTTTGTACTCCACATGATGCCTACAGATGTTTTATGAGTACGGAAATGGACTACCTGGTGATCAACGATTTTGTCTACGAAAAGACGGCTCAACCAGACCACGAAAACCGCGAGAAGTGGCGCGTGAAATTTAAGATGGATTGATGAAGACGGTCAAGGTAATCTTGTACAACATCGTGGTCCTGGCAGTTTTGCTCATCCTGGTGGAATTGTTCTTTGGCAGCTGGATTTTCTCAACGAACAAGCTCAACAATCTTGGAATTCTGCGCAATACCAACCTAGAATACGAACACAATCTCTATGGTGAATCAGGAGGTGTGGTAAAATACACCCGCGACGAATTTGGATTCAGGGGTTCCACCATTTTTGGAAGACCGGAGATCATTGATATACTAACGATCGGTGGAAGCACTACCGACCAACGTTATATCACCGATTCACTTACCTGGCAGGAGCACATGCAACGTGCCTTGAAAGAGAAAGGCATCCAGGTGAATATAGCCAATGCCGGGGTGGATGGCCAGTCAACGTTCGGGCACATTAAGAATTTCGAATTGTGGTTTCCCGAGGTTGAGGGATTGCAGCCGGACATTGTCTTGTTTTATGCCGGCGTCAATGATTTTTTCAAAACCAGCGACGAATCCAAATACGATATCGTAGAAGCGGGCATTGGAACCTACATCAAAAACAATTCGGCGATATACAACCTCTTCCGTAAGATAGGTGGAGCCATGAAAGCCAAGCGCGTGAAGGTGGAGCACCAAGCCCTGGACTTTGGGAATTATGACTGGACAAGGGACAGAATTGAAGATGAGGCATTTGTAAATGCCTTTACCAACAACAACTTACCCGCATTCTCCAAAAGGGTTGAGCGGTTGGTGGAATGGTGTGAGAACATTGGAGCCCGGCCCGTTTTTGTTACACAGCCTTCTTCTCAATATCGTTTTGAGGGGGATACCTTATATGGTGTCGGAGAGGTATTTGAACTCGAGGAGGGGTATCGATACAACGGAGTGGATTATTATCAAATGATATCGCAGTTGAACAATGAAATCATGAAAGCTTGTAATTCGGGTTGTCAGGTAATCGAATTAACTTCGCTACCCATCTGGACCACCTCGGACTTCTATGATTGGTACCACAATACGCCAGCGGGAGCAGAAAAGGTAGGAAAGATAATCGCCGGGCAAATCAAATTGGATTGACATGGATTTCTTGAAAGACTTGTGGCTGTTTATGAAGGAGCGTAGGAAATTTTGGCTTGCTCCCGTTATCATTATTCTATTGTTGCTCGGCATCCTCATCATTTTTGGTGGGTCCAGCGCCATCGCTCCGTTTATCTATACTTTGTTTTAATGGCAGGTAACCCAAACAAGGAAGCGACAAAAACGGTTCTGGTCGTCACGGTTGGATTCTTGATCGTTTTTCTGTTCACAGATATCAAGGCCTTTTTAACTACGGCCGTGATAGTAGGCTTGGTGGGTGTACTGTCAAACTATCTGGCCAGAAAGATCCATTGGTTGTGGATGAAGTTAAGCTGGATTCTAAGCTTGATTGTTCCCAATATTCTTCTGTCGGTGATCTTCTACCTCTTCCTCACCCCCATCGCTTTCCTCTCCCGGCTTTTCAGTAAACAAGATCAACTCTTCCTAAAGAATCCAAAGGGTTCACTTTTTAAATCATATAATAAGGAATTCACGAAGGAGTCATTCGAGAAGCCGTGGTAAGCCTTGAAAAAGGAAACCAAAGTATACTGCCTTCCTTGTCGAAAAGGATTTCCAAAGACCGGTACCTAAACGCTAAAGCTGCATACAATATGTTGAGACAAAATTTAATCGTATTATTCATTCTTTCTATCTGTAGTTGTAGCAGTGGAAATAATGAAATAAAGACCATGGAAGACAATACATCGCAACCGGAAGAGATAGAAACCACGGAAAACAACACCCCTAGGGTGACTGGGATTGGAGGTATCTTCTTCTTTTCCAAAGACCCTGAAAAGGCCAAGGAGTGGTATTCCAAAAACCTGGGCCTGGAGGTTAATCAATGGGGCTCGAGCTTCGAGTTTCGAAATGCGAACCAGCCGGATGAGATCAACTACCTGCAATGGAGCCCGTTTAAAGAGGGAAGTGAGTATTTCGCTCCTTCCGAAAAGCCATTTATGATCAATTACCGGGTACATAACTTGGAGGCATTGGTGCAAAAACTAAAGGACAATGGCGTCACGGTAGTTGATAGCATTGAAACCTACGACTATGGCAAATTCGTCCACATCATGGACGACGAGGGAAACAAGATCGAACTGTGGGAACCGGTCGACAGTGTTTTCACAGCCATGGGTGGGAAGACTACAAAGTAGGACACCGAATAGGTTCATTTTTCAAGTCCACCCGATAAGGAATTCACCAGGGAATCTTTTGAGAAGCCACGGCGGTCGGAAGATTTGAATTGATACTTTTACTCACACTTTAACGGTCGGGAATCATGACAAGAGATTTGTTCAAAGCGGCATTTACCTTCATGCTTTTTACAGTTGGAAGCGATTGTTTTGCACAGCAAAAGGCGGTAACCGAATTGGGAGAACAGGTGATCCTATACGATGACGGCACTTGGAAGTATGAAGATGAAAAAGACGCGGAGAAGAAGGAAATTCCGACCAACCCTAAATCCTTTGAAAAGGACTCCAGGTCCACATTTCTCCTCAAGAGCAACAAACTGAATGTTGGTGTATATCTGAATCCAAAAAAGTGGTCGTTCAAAAAATCCGAAGACAATCCTGATGCTGAATATGAACTTCAGTTGAAAGGAGAGGATATGTATGCCATGGTCATCTCAGAGCAAGTGGAGATTCCCTTGAACACCTTGAAATCAATTGCCCTGGAAAATGGGAAAGCCGCTGCACCGGATCTGAGAGTCGTTCACGAAGAATATCGCAGCGTGAATGGAATCAAAGTACTCCTCCTCCAGATGGATGGCACAATGCAAGGCATCAAATTTTCTTACTACGGTTATTATTACTCGAATGAAAACGGAACGATACAATTCGTCACGTTTACCTCTCAGAATCTCCTTTCAGGATATAAATCCGACAGCGAAAAGCTCCTCAACGGCCTCGTTGAGTTGAAATAGCCAAAGCTCTAAGGGTGGCGCGAGTTAAGCGCAGCGCAACTCGTGCCAGCCTGACCAAGATTGCACCACTACAACGAAGCCAGAAACTCGTTCACATTTTTATCGACACGAGCCCCGATATCCCCAATCTCAATTCGCTCAAAAGACCCACCGCTGAGTTTTTCGTAGAGCTCTATATACCGGTCGCTTACCGTTTGCACAAATGAATCCGGCATATCGGGCATGGTCTGGCCTTCCAATCCCTGAAATCCATTCTCCATCAACCATTCCCTCACAAACTCCTTGGAGAGCTGTTTCTGGTGTTCTCCATTGGCCTGGCGCTCTTCGTAGCCATCTGCGTAATAATACCTGGACGAATCCGGTGTGTGGATCTCATCTATCAACCGAATCACTCCATCCTTGTCCTTGCCAAACTCATACTTGGTGTCGACGAGGATCAAACCGTGCTGACGCGCAATATCACTACCCCGCTTGAATAATTCAAAAGTGTAGTGCTCCAGTTTGACATAGTCCTCTTCACTCACGATGTGCTGCGCGAGGATCTCCTCCCTCGAAATATCTTCGTCGTGGTCACCTTGCTCTGCCTTTGTAGCCGGCGTGATTATGGGCGCTGGAAAAGCATCACTTTCCTTCATTCCTTCGGGCATAGCTTCTCCGGACAATGTTCTTTTACCGTCCCGATATTCCCTCCATGCATGTCCGGCGAGATATCCCCGGATCACCATCTCTACTTTGAATGGCTCACACCTGTGACCAAAACTCGCGTTGGGGTCCGGGCAGTCTATCAACCAGTTGGGAACGATGTCGGCGGTGGTATCCAGGTTCATTTTGGCTATTTGATTCAGCACCTGTCCTTTGTAAGGAATACCCTTAGGCAGCACGTGATCAAAGGCCGAAATCCGGTCGCTCACGACCATCAAAAGGTGGTCGACACCAATGCCATATACTTCACGGACCTTACCCTTGTAGTGTGAGGTCTGTCCCTGGAATTGAAAGGATTGGTCGGTCAGGGTTGTACTCATTTCTTTTCAAACACTTTAAACTTCTCAATGATCTTCTTTACCAATTTGTGACGGATGACGTCTGTTTCGTCCAGGTAGATGAACGATATGCCTCTTGTTTTCTGCAAAATCCGCTGGATCTGAACCAAGCCGGATTGCTGCTTGGGTGGTAAGTCGATCTGGGTCAGATCTCCGGTAATCACAAACTTGGCAGACGATCCCATCCTGGTCAGGAACATCTTCAATTGGGGAAGCGTAGTGTTCTGGGCCTCGTCCAATATGACAAAGGCGTGGTCGAGTGTGCGACCGCGCATGAAAGCCAGCGGAGCAATCTGTATCACGTGCTTTTCCATGTAGTGCTCCAATTTGGGGCTAGGTATCATGTCGCGCAGCGCGTCATAAAGCGGCTGTAGATATGGGTCAAGTTTTTCCTTCATATCACCCGGAAGAAAACCGAGATTCTCCCCTGCTTCAACTGCCGGACGTGTGAGAATGATACGCTTGACTTCCTTGTTTTTCAAGGCCCTAACTGCCAAAGCCACTGCAGTATACGTCTTTCCGGTACCGGCAGGGCCAATGGCGAAAACCATGTCGTTCTTTTCTGTCGCAATGACCAGGTCGCGTTGATTTTTTGTGCGCCCCTTGATGGAATCGCCATTGACACCATAAACGATCACATCGCCATTTCCATCCTTTTCAACGAGGTGTACATCTTTTTGAAGCAGGCGCTCTACGTCCCCTTCTTCCAGTTTTCCATACTGATTGAAATACTCAACCAGAAGGTCGATCTTATCCTCAAAAAGGTCGAGGCGCTCTCCGGGACCTATCACCTTGATGGAACTACCCCTGGCGATGATTTTTAAGTCGGAAAAAAACTCTCTTAGAATCCGGATGTTGCTATTGGAAGGTCCGTAAATCTCTATCGGATTGGAGGACTCGAATTCAATTATCCTTTCGTGCAAAGGCGCTTCTTTTTGCGAGCAATCACTAGGCTCATTTCTTTACTTTTGACAACGCTTGAACAGCATATCCTGCGAGCTTCAAGACTAGGGCAAAATAAGTAAAAACAGTCGTCCGAAACGGAGGATTTAGGCAAAGCATGGCATTTATCACATTGACTACCGATCTGGGACTCAAAGACCATTACGTCAGCTCCATCAAAGCCACCATCCTCACTCAACTTCCCGAAGTACACATCGTGGATATTTCCCACGAGATTGCCAAGTTCAATATCATCCAGGCAGCTGTGGTGGTGAAGAACGCCTACCGCGAATTTCCGCCCGGTTCCACGCACATTATTGGCGTACTTCCTGAAGAACGCGCCGACAGCCCCCATCTCGCAATACTTTATGATGGGCACTACTTTGTCGGTGCCGATAATGGTGTTTTCTCACTCATTTTCGACCAGGTACCTGACAAACTCATCCACCTCAACTTGAAGCTTGAGTCCAACAATTTTACTTTTCCGACCAAGGACGTATTTGCCCATGCGGCGTGCCACCTGGCCCGTGGAGGGACCCTTGAGATGCTTGGTCAGCCCGTACCCAGCCTCACCGAACGTATCATGCCTAAGCCGGTTGGTGAACCCAATCACATTCGAGGTAGTGTGATCTATGTTGACTCTTATGGAAATGTTGTCACGAATATTACGCAGCAAATGTTCAAGGAAATCGGAAGGGGACGCCCCTACTCTATTAGCTTGAGAAGGGGGACTTACGAAATCAGCGATATCAGCCAGAATTATTTTGACGTTGAGGTTGGTGAACGCCTTGCCCTGTTTGGGAACAATGGACTGCTTGAAGTGGCCATCAGTTATGGCAATGCCAATCAATTACTCGGTCTCAACATCGACGATATGGTCACAATCGAATTCTCATGATCTACCGAATTGTCAAGATGACTTTCAGGCCTGATGCCACCGAGCAATTTCTCGAAGTGTTTGAATCGTCGCGCGAGAAGATACGTGCCTTTCCAGGGTGCAATCACCTGGAACTTTGGCGCGATGAAAACGATGAGCGCACCTTCTTCACCTATAGCTGGTGGGATGCGGACGAGAGTCTACAGGCTTACCGGCAATCGGAACTCTTCAGATCAACCTGGGCTAAAACCAAGATTCTGTTTGAAGCCAAGCCACAGGCCTGGACCGTTAATGGCCTCTACAAATTATGAGAAGCTTACTCCAGTTCATCAGCGCGGTTATTCTGTTGCAAGGAGTGGCTGTGGTGATGGCGGCTAATCGCGCAGACACCTCCGTGATCTATGCTGGATTTTTTGCCTCATTCGCAGCGTTTGTATTGCTCTGGAGAACCAAAGCGACATTCAAGGAGCTGATTGGCCTGGGCATAGCGGCACGACTACTCACATTCTTCTACATTCCCAATTTGTCAGACGATATCTATCGATTCATCTGGGATGGCTTATGTATCCTCAAAGGGATTAGTCCATTCCAATTCCTACCATCGGAACTCATTTCGACCTTTCCATCCACCTTGTTTGAAAATCTGAATTCCCCTGAATACTTCAGCCTCTACCCACCCTTGAGTCAAGCGGTGTATGTGGTAGGCGCATCCTTCTATGACATTGGCTTGCTCACCTCTACCAACGTGATGCGCCTGTTTCTTTTGGCATTTGACATTGGAGTCCTTTATCTTCTAAGGTATTTGCTCCGATCTTCCGGCAGACCTGTTCGATTGGTGCACTGGTACTTTCTCAACCCACTGGTTATTCTCGAAGGAGTGGGCAATCTGCACTTTGAGGTCGCGCTTCTTTTCTTTTTGCTTCTATCACTTGCTTTGCTTCGAAATCAATCTTCGCTATCCGGGGTTGCATTCGGAGTTGGCGTGCTTTTTAAAACCACGGGCCTGATCTTCCTTCCGTTGCTGCTGTGGAGCGCTCCAAAGTATATTAGGTGGAAGTTGCTTGGAGTTGTGTCAGTAGTTATCCTTGCTGGATTTGCTCCCTTCCTGACCTACGCCGATTTTGGGCATATGGCTGAATCCTACAATCTTTATTTCCAGAATTTCGAATACAACGGAAGCATCTACTACCTGCTCAGGTGGATCGGAATCCAGGTTACCGGTTGGAACCAGATCGCCATCATTGGGCCTGCCCTTGCTTTGATCTCTTTGGGCTGCATCCTTTGGGTATCGTCGCGGATCTCTATTCCTATTGAGAGAAGAATGCTCTTCATTCATGGAATCTTCTTGCTGCTCTCGACCACGGTTCATCCCTGGTACCTGCTCCTCTCCATCGGCCTGATGCCATTAACCAAATTCCGGTATCCCCTGGTGTGGAGCTGTATGATCTTCCTGACCTATGCCACCTACCATCAGGAGCCATACCGTGAAGCGGTAT
Organism: Salibacteraceae bacterium; assembly: GCA_965267285.1. Classification (GTDB taxonomy): domain Bacteria; phylum Bacteroidota; class Bacteroidia; order Flavobacteriales_G; family Salibacteraceae; genus UBA4419. Next base: position 1,646,998 of record OZ253948.1, read on the forward strand.
CCCATATATGGTTTGAATATGGTTTGGTGGCCATATTCTTTGCCTATGAGCTGTGGAAGAGCAGAAAGCAGCTTACTTAAATATCCTGCGCTTATTGAGCGCCTTCTGGTATTCGCGTGCGTTGCGGTTGTGCTCCTTGAGCGTTGATGCGAAGTTGTGGTAACCCGAAAAATCCTCCTTGGCACACATATACAAGTAGGTATGGCTCTCAGAATTTAATACCGCGTCAATCGACGAGATCTCAGGAATGCAAATTGGCCCCGGTGGCAAGCCGCTGTATTTATAAGTATTGTAGGGGCTGTCTACCTTCAAGTGTTCCTTGAGTACCCGGTTCACATCAAAATCTCCAAGCGCATAAACCACCGTCGGGTCCGCCTGCAATTTCATTTTTCGACGGATACGATTGAGGTAGAGTCCTGCTATACGTGGCTTCTCTTCTGCCTTGAGTGCTTCCTTTTCGACGATGGATGCTAGCGTAGTCACTTCTGATTGCATCAAACCAAGTTGAGTGGCTTTGTGCTTCCGTTCATCATTCCAAAACGCCTTGTATTCCTTTGCCATGCGATCGAGGAAGGCCTCTTCGTTCGTATTCCAATAGAAGCGATACGTATTCGGAATAAACATGGTCTTGACCCGGTAATTGTCAAAACCATATTTCTGCAGGTAGTTGTTGTCGCTCAACATCGAAAGCAAAAGGGCCGAATCCAGTTCGAGTTTGCGACCGGCTAACCCACACAGGTCTGAGGTTAGCCTCAGGTTGGACATCGTAAGTGTTACCTCTTCCTGTTCTCCTGAACGAAGCAAGTTGACCAGCTGGTTGTTGTTCATACCATCTTCAAGAAGGTAACGACCAGCCTTCACCTTGTTGGTGTATTGCTTTCTGTTCGCAACCCATTCGAATGCGTCGATGTCGATCAGGATACCTTGCTCCTTCAGCGAATTGAGCACCTCAGCATATTCCCAGTCAGAATAAATAAAGAAGTGCCGGCTGTTCTCAGAAAGAGAGACATTGGACTTGTAGATGAAAGTGTAGTACTTCCGACCAAAGAACCAGCCTCCCAGCAGGCCAGCTACAACGACCAAAAGGAAAATGTTGCGTATTCTCTTCAACGGCGTTCGTCTGTATTTCAAAAATTGCAATTTTGACCAAAGACCGGAGGCGAGCTTCGATCATTCTGATAATTATTTATGCACAATCCACTCAAACCAACCGAACTCGTGCTCAACGAGGACAATAAGCCCTACCATATTGAATGTGATGGCAATGATCTGGCGGAGACCATTATTCTTGTTGGAGACCCTGGGCGTGTAGATACTGTATCCTCGTTTTTCGATCGAATTCATTTTGAAAATCAACACCGGGAATTCAAAGCCCGTACCGGAGAATTTAATGGAAAGTCCATTTCCGTTTTGTCCACCGGGATTGGTCCCGACAACATCGACATCGTTTTGAATGAACTCGATGCCGGCTTTAATGTAAACCTGGAACAGCGCACGCTTAAAACCGATCCCACCAAACTCACCCTTGTGCGCTTGGGAACCAGCGGTGCACTTCACGAGGATATTGAGGTCGATAGCTTCGTGGCTTCAAGTCATGGCCTTGGTTTTGACAACGTGATGTCCTTTTATAGGCGCGAGGCGGATCGGGAAAGTGAAGCGATAGAATCAGCCTTTCAAAATCACACCCATCTGTCCGACTTGAATATCTACCCATATATTGCCAAAGGATCGGATTTCCTGCTTGCAAAACTTGGTTTTGAACTCACACAGGGAATCACAGCTACCGCCCCGGGATTCTATGGCCCCCAAGGCAGGAGTATACGATTGGAGCCGAGCAAACCCAATTTGAACGAGCTTTTATCTTCTTTTGTGTATAACGGTTTGCGGGTAAGCAACTTTGAAATGGAGACTTCCGCACTCTACGGATTGAGTGGGCTTTTGGGTCATGAGGCGCTGACAATCTGTGCCATCATCGCCAATCGTAAAAAAAGGATGTTCAGTCAGGACTACAAGGCCGCAGTCCGCAACCTCATTGAGTTAACGCTCAATCGATTAACAGCCTAGTATTTAAAACTTCGGGGATTCTCCCGCTTCCGGGCGCACCCATGGCGGTACTTTTGAGCCATGCTCGACACGAGTAAAATAAACGCCCTTATCCAACTTCTGGACGACCCAGACGAACAGGTGTTCACTGAAGTACGAAAGCAAATCGAGGAATACGGTGAAGACATCATTCCGGCACTGGAGCATGCGTGGGAGAGCGATACATTGGGGGCAGTATTTCAAAGTCGAATTGAGGAGATCATACACGATATCCAATTCGAGGGTCTGATCGACAAACTCGCGGTCTGGAAAGAAGGTGGTTGCATGGACCTTCTGGAGGGATGGCTTATGGTAAGCCGATACCAGTTTCCGGATCTCAACGAAGAGCAAATCAGAAAGGACTTTGAAAAGTTCAAGCAGGATATTTGGCTCGAACTGCATGAGGGGCTAACAGCCCTTGAAAAAGTTAAGGTGATCAATCACATCCTCTTTGAAGTTCACGGCTTTTCCGCCAATACAAAAAACTACCACGCACCCTCAAATTCTTTCATCAACAGCGTACTTGAGACTAAGAAAGGAAATCCGATTAGCCTCTCCATCATCTATATGATTCTTTCCCAGGAGTTGCAACTGCCGATACATGGTGTGAACCTTCCCCGTCATTTCATCCTCTGTTATGTAGACGACTACGAGGGGACTATCGAGAGAAACGAAATCCAAAGAGACGATATCTTGTTCTATATCAACCCCTTTGGAAGAGGAAGTATCTTCACCAATAAGGAGATAAAACAGTTCCTCAAACAGCTCGAGTTGGACGAACACGATATGTTCTATACACCATGTGACAATGAGAGCATTATCCGCCGCATCATCAATAACCTCAAATACAGCTACGAAAAGCTTGGCTTTACTGACAAGGAAGAGGAAATGAAAAGGTTGATGGAAGTGATGAAACCCACCTAACGGGTTAACGTCACTGTACGGACGAGAACGGCATCAGTTCCACGAGGTATCTCAGGAAGTCAGCTACCTGCATTGTGAATTCGTGTCCTGTGCTTCTGCCGATCACATAGAAGATGAACAACAAATAGATACCGAGTAGCAAATAAGCCTTGATGGCGCCTACCCTACGGCCGATGACAAAGATTCCGAAAACCACTATGGTCATCAGCAGGAGTAGCATCCTCAGTTCAGCACTGAGCATCACCACTTCCTCGTTCATGGATATTGGTCCAACCAAGAGTCCGTAGATAAACAGTGGAAATCCCAGGGCAAAACAGATGTCAAACATATTGGACCCCAAAGCATTCGAAACGGCATCATCGTAATTCCCTTTTTGCGCATCCTTCATGGAGATGATGGTATCAGGGATACTGGAGGCCATCGATGCGATGATAAGGGCTACAAACATGATTGGAATACCAAGACCATCGAATTTGCCAAGGTAAGGCACGTAGTACGATTCACTTCCTATCCACTCACAAGCCAGTACCAAAAAGTAACATGACACCGCAATTGTGAGTGTCGATATGATCAGCAATGGCCATGCATTCGAGCTCTTGATCTCGCTCTTACCGAGCACCATTCGTTCGAGGTCAATGGTAAGGCTTCCCTGGATGATGGACGCTCCGCGCGACTCTTCAAGTGGGGTATAATAATCTTCCTCGTCTTCCATCTCCTCCCTCTCCTCAGGAGTTTTTTTGGTCATCGTGGTAAGCATATAGGTAAGGTAGACCCCATAAATCAACATCAAGATGAGGCCATGCCACCAGTAAAGTGTAAATCCGCTGATAAGCATGATCAGTACAAATTCCGCGACTATGAGCGAAAGACCATCGCGCCACAGCACCTTCTGGCTGACATTGATGTTCTTGGCTACCCCTGAAAAAACCACAACCAGGATAACAAGAGCTGGAATGATCTGTCCATTGAAGATAGCGCTTCCTGCTGTGGTGCCAATTCCACCTGAGAATCCGTCTACGTCGGCGAGATAAAAAAGGAAAAATAGGGAAGTGAATAGCTCTGGCATCGAGCTGGCGATCGCGTTGATAGTAGCTCCTCTAACGCCATCGGACAAGTTCCTTCCAAGATACTCAGAAGCCGTTGAAAATCCATCAACGGCCCGCCATATCACCAAAGAACATATGGAGACAAGAATTATAGGTATGATCAATCCCATCTAGGCTCTTTAATATCCTCCTTCTTCTATCTGAAATATCTTGGCCATTTTCCGCGTAGATTCTCCATTCATGATGAGGATTAGGAAATCCCCCTCGTTGATGGTGATGTCTTCTTTTGGATTTTTCAGCAGTTCCCTGCCGTGTTCTGTTATCTTACTGATCCCGATTAATATGGCGTTAAAATCCCGTTTCGCCTCGAAGAATATATCGTTGTAGTGCTTCCCTACAAAAGGGTTGGAAGACACAATTTTATATTCCTTGATATCATAATCGATATCATTTTCGGCAAACGACAGGATGTCTTCGCTGTATTGAGCGACATCCGGTTCGAATATATAGCTGGCCAATAGCTTCGACGATATTTCATTTTTGCTGACAGCATGGGTTACCCCAGCGCTGTGGAACGTGCTCTTGAGGTTGGCATTATCCAGTGTCACAACGAATTTCAACTCCTTGAAGTGCTTCTTCATATTGAGTATATGCACCAGTTTGGCTGTATCATCTGCCAGGTTTACATATACAATGGCCGCATCCTCGATGTTGGCCTTCTTGAAGAGGTCGAAATTGTTGTAATCAGAAAACAGGGTGTAGACATGTTTCTTGTCGTACGTCTCGTTGATCAGATCGATGTCGTTCCTGTTGTCGGTAATGACAGCGCACCGTTTGTTCACGCCAATCAATTGCTCGATCACGGAGTGTCCCCCCGAATTCCAGCCAATGATTACCGCATGATTTTTGAACTTGGTGCCCTCAAAGCCGAGCTTTTTGTGTTCACTTATGTCTGAGAGCATATTGGTGATTCTACCTATGAGAAAACCAAATATACTAAAACTGCCAAACACAAAAACGAAGCCAATCAGGCGCCCATAGTCGGTTACAGGATAGGTGTCTCCATACCCAACGGTTGTCAATGTGACAATCGTCCACCACAGTGCATCGTAAAGAGAATTGATGTTTGAACCCGGTGCCTGACTTTCAAATCTGAGCAGCAATGCGATGAGGATGACATAGATGCTTAAGAAAATGAGGAGGGCCGTAATTATGCGTCGCGTCTTTCTAGACAGCATGTGGGGCGGACTTTTGGTTTCAAATCAAATATATTATTTTTTGGATAAGACTGTCTATTACCCAGGTAGCATTGAAATCGCCACTGGATGGGGGTTTCAGGATGATGAAGGTTCGAATTTGCCGTATTGATTCGGCTTCACTTTTTAAACAAAAAAATGAGTTCGATTTGGCTTTAGGTTATGCCGACTTGGAGCTTCTCGAATTGAGACCTTCATATATAGCAACTCCTCCAAGGATTAAAAGCATCCCATAAAAGGTGTCCTCAATTGGAATAGTCCAGAGACGGATGCCCAAATTATATGCGTCATTGTACCACACCACCTGCTCCTGGAGGCCTGATCCTGTGAGGATTCCATTCACAATGAAGAAGGGAACGAGCACAATGACATATGAAGCAAAGAATCGTCCGAGATAAGGAGCCTTTAATCTGTTTAAAACGATCAGAGCCGTTGCCAGAGAAGCAAATGTGATAGAAGTGTAAAGGCGTTCAACGTTGAGAGCGGCAATCACCAATAATGCAAAAGCCAGAACAAGTCCGATGATCCTGCCTCTCCCCCGCCAGATCCAGGCTGGAAAATAGATCTTCACGCAGTCGTAGACGAAGATCGATGCATAAGGTATGGTGATGAAGAACAGCCATTCTTCAATAGGCAAATTGATCAGCGTGATGCCCATAAGATAAGCCTCATTAAATCCCCAGATTCCTCGACCGGTGAACCAAATATCCCAAAGCACAAATGGGATCAGCATAGCAATGATTGCAGGCCAGAGCTGCTTCCAACGCTGGTAGAATGCCACCTTGCGATCAAAACTCAACAATAGCGGAGGAAGAATCACCAGAACATTGATCAGCAGGTACAGGTACTTGGTCTCCATCATTTCAGCATCCAAAACAGAATGGCAAAAAACACCCACTGCAGTACGAAAACGAATCGGGCGAATCGCTGACTTCTTCCGTCGGTAAGAAGCAAGTAGATCCATTGAAGTCCGAAGCTGACGACAAACCATCCAATGTAATTGGCAATGGGAATGATCCCATCCTTCCAACTCCAGAAATCCAGCTTGACGGCAATCGGTTCCAGGGTAAGGTCAAAGGCGAGCATCAGGATACCACCCAAGACCGACCGTGTCCAACGATTCGTTGTAAACGCCCCTGCCAATTCCGAAGACCCGTAGGTGAGCACAAACCAGTTCACACCGATCAACAGAGGAACACCGGCTATGCTAAAACCCAAGGTGGAACCGTAGGAATAGTCTCCAAATGGAAAGCCGGTCTTCACACCGATCACCTCTACCCCGTATCCGATCAGGAAGGCGATAGTAAGGAAGAGCAACCAACGCAAACCCCATCCTTTGTGATTGACCAGTAGGAAGGCAAACGTCACCAATAGGTTCAACGGGGTCAATGATGTCATAAGCTTGGTAAAGTCGGTGGAGAATCCCACCAAGCCAACCAGGTAAATGATCGACAACAACCCGACTGAACCCTTGAATATGTCCTTCTGAATCTTAGTAGTCATGCGAAACCAATTCGCTTACAATTTTTCCGGACAGTATGGCCAGGGGGATACCACCTCCCGGGTGCACACTACCTCCACAGAAATAAAGCCCCTTCACCTTGCGGTGAAAATTTGGATGTCTCAAAAATGCAGAAAGCCAGTGATTGGAACTAGCACCATAGAGCGATCCGCCAAAGGAAGAAGTTCGCTCCTGGATGGTTGGCGGATCCAAAACTGATTCAGATCCGATGAATTCATCGATCCCAACCCCAAGCATTCTCGAAAGCTTGTTGAGGATATTGGTACGCACCTGTTTCCTGATCCTTTCCCAGTCCTGCCCAATGTCTTGAGGAGCATTGACCATGACAAACCAATTCTCCTTGCCTTGGGGCGCATCCTTGGGATTGACCTTTGAACTAATATGTACGTACACCGTGGGATCCGGATGCATCGCTTTTTTCTCGAATAAGTGCTCAAATTCGGACTTGTATTCGCTACTGAAGAAGATGTTGTGGAGCACCAACTCGTCAAACCGGCGATTGATTCCCCAATAATAAATCAGGGCAGATGAAGATCTTCCTTGTTCCAAGGTTCGTTTTGGCTCCCTGAGTCCCGGTAACAACTCGCGATAAGTCGGGACAATGTCCATATTACTCACTACCAAGTCGGCTTCAATTTCCTCCTTGCCAACCTTGACTCCTCTTGCGGCTTTGCCTTGCACGACAATTTCACTAACACTCTTGTTGTATTCAAAATGGACCCCTACCCGACCTGCAAGGCCAACCAGGGACTGGGTAATGCTGTGCATACCCCCAATGGGGAAATATGTTCCCCTTCCAAATTCGAGGTGTGGGATCATACTCATGATGCCCGGTGTTTTGTATGGATTAGACCCGTTGTAGGTGGCATATCGATCGAAGAGCTGGACCAGCCTTGGATCATCGAATTTGGAATTATTGACAGCATGCAGCGATCGCATCATGTCCATGGAGGCAATTCGGGAAAGTGCTTTCAGCGTTGTTCTCGACAGATAGGATGAAAGCCTATGCAGGCTTTGTTCGAGAAAAACCTTGGAAGTCGTATTGTATTTGTATGCACTGTCCTTTAGGTAGGATTGAACTTTGGGGGCTTGCTTTGCTCCAAAGGATTCCGCTACTCCAGCGAGAAGTTTATCCATGTCGGATTTGGCGGAGAACAAGGTTCCATCCTCGTAGAAGTAATTGCAAATGTCTTCTACGGTCTCATAATTGAATCGCTGCCTTGGCTCCTCTCCTGCCAGCAGAAATAGCTCGTCGACCAATTCGGGCAGCGTAAATAGCGATGGTCCGGCATCGAATCGAAATCCGTTTTGCTCAAATGCAGTCAGTTTACCACCCGGGTAGTCGTTAGATTCATACACCGTAACCTGGAAGCCTTGCACCTGCAAGCGAATGGCGGCAGACAGTCCTCCTATTCCCGAACCGATGACGATGGCTCTTTTCATGTCGAAACAAAGACGTTTTGGCCTCCAAAAATGTTCACGAAAAAATCAACATGCATGGATCTCTAATGGTAAACCCGAAATATGCTACGAATTTCTAAAGCACTGATTGCTTGCGTTATACTCAACGATACAACCAAAAAAGACTGCGGGAAACACTGAAAATCATCCGTATTTATACGGAAATGGCATCACTTGTCCTTGGAAAAGGTTTGCCAGTGGAGTAATTTTTCCAATGCAAAAGAAACTCTGCGAGTGTGACGCGCTTACCTGGTGGAGACCTTGCTAATCTGAGAAGTACCAAATTAAATTGTTGATGCCATGCCAGTAATCCCATTTTTTGTTGATCAAGGAAACTACGCCATTACTCAACCCGGAACTACCCTGTTTGGAACGGACGGAGTTGGAACCTGCTTTGGAATTGTTGCAGATCTAGGTGGAGGTAATGTTTTCTGTGGTCATTTAGACAACGGCATAGCTGCCACTCCAGCGAACCTCCAGACCATTACCACTAATACACAAGCTCGACTTACCACCGCACTTCAAGGGCAAACCGTGAATTCCTTTCATGTTACCACCACTAACGGCGACCAAAGAGAAGTGGGAGCTGTGACTCAAGGCATTAATAATTTCCTAGGCGGCCTACAGAACCAAATCAATGCAACATGGTACAGTAGCATGGGAATAGCCTGGAATAATGGCAACGTCCAGGCTGGAAACAATTATCAAAACCCCGGAAACGTAAATCAGCTTACCAATCAGCAAGGCAATTTTACCATTTGAACAATGCCTTAAATCGTCTATTGATTTTCATGTAACACCAATATAGCCATGCTTCCAATTCCCTTTTTCGTACCTCAATCGCATTATGCAATTATACCTGCCCCTAATCAGTTATTTGGAACAGACGGGCTTACTATGTGTTTTGGTTTCATTGGAATCCTAAATAACAACAACCTTTTTTGCGGGCATCTTGACAACAGTATTGCGGCTACAGGGCCGAATCTGGCTCAAATCTCATCAAGAACTCAGCATCTACTAACGCAAGCACTGACAGGGCACACCGTTAATCAACTCCATGTAGCCACAGCAAATCTCAACAAGAGCGAGGTTCAAGCGATAAACAGCGGCATTAGCGCTTTCTGCCAAGCCCTGCAGCCACAAATAATTCCGACACCATATCAGGGGAACGGTATCGCTTATAACCAAGGAAATGTATCGGCCGGAGGGAATTTTCAAACTCCTGCAACGAATCTTCTTACAACACCGGTGGCGGGTTTTACCATCTGATTTTTAATTGCGCAACCCTTGATCTATGAATGTTCCAATGATCTCAGTTTGTCTTAGGCCAAGAAAAAAGCCCAACATGCTCATGCGGGCTTCGATTCGATCGTGAACGCGGCAGGATTGAAGATCCATTCTATTCAGTCCTGCTAGTCGAAGCCAGACTCCTTCGGAGCAATGTTCTTTTTCTTGCGCTTTCCAGCAATCGAGCTTGCCGCAAGCGCAAATAAAAAGCCCAACATGCTCATGCGGGCTTCGATTCGATCGTGAACGCGGCAGGATTCGAACCTGCGACCGTCTGCTTAGAAGGCAGATGCTCTATCCAGCTGAGCTACGCGTCCTAAAGAGGGCGCGAATATACAACATCAATACAGCATGGAAGAGGTTCAACTATGCAAATATTCCCTACCTTCCCGCCTCCATTTTGAATGCCAATACCATGAAAAACTTAATCACCATTACCATCATCTCCTTATTTATTGTTCCTCTCACCCAGTCATGCAAGAAAAATGAAGCATGCGTCCAAGGGGACGAAACCGTATACCTCAATCGGGAAGCCAGTTGGACCTTTTGCGGCCAGGCTAAATTGATCCGATGGGAGGTTTTTGACGGATCGGAAACAAGTACACAGAGTGGTGAGGAACTCACATCTATCACGCATACCTTCAGTGACTATACCCAGGATGCCACGGTAAAAGTTTATGCGGAAGAAGGATTCAACCGCGGAGAAGACAATACCATGATGTCGATCGCCATGATCGCCAATACGACCCTTAAAGTAGAAGATGAAAATGGAAACGCTGTTGCAGGTGCTACCTTGAACTTCTATTCGTCTCAAGCTTGCTTTGATGCATCTGCCACCGATGCACTTTGTCGCCCTTACTCATGGACGACGGATGCTGACGGATTGGTGACGCTTGATGACGTTGTATTCCCATTGGATGCATTTATTGCGGAAGTCATCGCACCGGAATTCAAGACCAATTGGAGCACCAGTGGACAGGCGTATACTTTTACCCTGGCCGACTTTGCCGAAGGTGGCGAAGTGGTTTTCGATTGTACAAACGATGGGCTCTACTACCTCATGACGGGCACCTGGAAGTTGACCAACATGACCCAGGGTGGAGTTAGCCGCTGGGATTCTCAATCGGAATGTAGAAAGGACGATTACATTTCATTTGACCGAGATCTGAATTGGCAATGGGAAGAGGGTTCCGATGCGTGTAATCCTCCCCTTACGGCTTATGGTACTTTTACCCCGGAAGACTTCACCGGAGACATACCAAGCGGCATGGACGTGGACATCACCAAGGACGGTGGCAACCTGGCCATTACGGAAAGCTCCTTCGATATTTCATTGGGCAAGTTCAGCTTTGAAGCTACTGCCGATGGTGGTATCACAACTTATACCTACCACTTCGAGAGACAGTAGAATTTCCAAGCGGGCAAAGCGCAAAAAAAGGAGTGAACATCACCATTCGGGGCAGGGAACTGCCCTCCTACTCCTCAATCGCTTCTTGGGATCCAGAGGAGTTTCCAGGATCAGGCTAACTTCATGACTTCCACCCGAGCTTAGGGTGAGCCTGGATATCGTGACATCATATGTATACACGGCCTTGATACCCATCCATCGATAACCCAATGCAACTATCGTTGCATCGTGGTTGATATTGTCCGGAACAGTTGGAAGAAAGTGGAAAGACCGGTAAAACAACCCGAAGATCATCCCCTTGTGACTGTAGTATCCACCAAAATCGAATTGATTCCATTCGTTCTGTCTCTTGATATTCCAGGCCAGGGTAGCACTCTTGAGTATCCTGTTTCGCTTGTCGCGTTTCAGGAAGAAGCGATAGACCATATGGGTTGAATACTTGAGATCGAGCATGCTTGTGATGTCACCAAATGCAACGTTTGGCCGCGCGAGGTGGTCCACGGCAAATCCCCACCAGAAATTTCTTGAGACGATAGCACCTCCCGCACCAACATCAAAGTATGATTTGGCATCGTTCAGATAAGTTGGTATGTTGTCTTCATCAGATGTTCCGGCAATATCCGATGCAAATAACATCCTCGACCGGTCAAAGTACCGGGTATTGAAGGATAGCCTCAGGCCCATGTTAAATTTTGCGGTCCGCCCCAACTTAGCCTTGTAAGCATAGATTGCATTCATGCTGGTATAGGATAGTCGGGCAGATCCAGCCTGATCGTGGAGCACCTGAACGCCAATTCCGCTATTGCTCGGAGCAGCATTGTATTCAAGGGAAGCGGCAGTAGAATAGTAAGGCCCTGTGGTTGAAAGCCACTGATTTCTATTGTTGAAAGTCATACGAAATTCACGTGTCTCTCCCACCAAGGCTGGGTTGACATAGACGGCGGCATTGAAGAATTGGGTAAACTGAGGGTCTTGTGCAAATACAGACGAGCAGAACACCAACGCCGCAACCAACAGTCCATATTTCTGCGTCCCAATCAATGCAGTAATGTAATGTCCCCCTTCACTGTTTTTTCAAATCCATCGGTAAACCTTACCCGCAACTTCCAGACATAGGAATCCTGTGGACTAAGCCGTCCCTTGTAATATCCATTCCACCCATAGTTGACATCGGTAGAATGGAATATGAGTTCACCCCAGCGGTCAAATATCATCAGCTCGTAGTCGACGGCGTCCTCCACAAAGGGAAAGAAGACCTGGTTACTCGGATTGTCAGGGTCATAGGCCCCGCTTCCCGGCCCCGCCCTATTTGGGCTGAATACATTCGGAGCCTCCACCTTGTGTGACGGCGTGACAATCAATGTTTGATAGGTGGAATCGGAACAGCCCTTGTCTGTATACGACATGAGCATGACTTCGAATATGCCTGAGTCGCCCAGGTTGATCTCCACGATCGAACTATCCCCCAGCAAGGTGTCCAGGTAAAACCACTCACGGCTTACCCCTCTAAAACTCTCGTCCTCCAGTGTAAATATTGCCTGGTTTGAGGGAGCTGTGACGCGCTCAGCAAAAATTGAGGCCTCCGGCCTTGGCCAGACATCCACAACCGTCTCTCCGCCATTCGAGCTTCTACATCCAAATTGATTGGTCACTGTGAGCGTCAGATCGTACAGTCCGGGCTCCTGATAAGTATATTGAGGTGCCGCGAGAGAAGATGTTCCGCCATCGCCAAATTCCCACAGATAGGTATATCCAACTGCATGTGCGGCATTGACCGGGTTGATCACCAAATCCTCACATCCTGCAAAGCCCTCAATAGGTAGGGAGTACTCAGGCAAGGGATTTATAACAATGTTTACCGACCTCGTGGTAGTCCCTCCACATTGATCATCCACCGTAAGCCGGACTGTGGCAACACTATCAAACAAGTGATTGAACGTCCCAATACCTGAAAACAAGTTTGGAGACCATGCGATGATATAGGGTGGATGTTGCCCGTTGTGTGTAGAAGTAATTTCGGTTTCCTCACCAAAACAAACCGGACTGTTGGAAGAAAGTGTAACAATTTCATTGGTAACATCAATGACGGAAATATGGAGGTCGATCGTATCGCCCGGACAATTATTGGCATCGGTCACTATCACCATATAAACTGAGTCCGCCCTTGGGTTATCACGCAAAACCGAGTCTGTACTTCCATTGTTCCACAAGAACTGATACGGTGTCACACCGCCAATGACCGAGGGTGTGAGGGTGATCTGATCGCCAAAACAAATGGTGTCTCCCACGGAATTTGCCAGGGTCATTTGAATCCGCGTAGGTTGATTTATAACCATCGTGTCCCTGATCTCGCAACCGGAGGTATCCGTCAATAAAACGTCATATGTGCCTACCGGAAGGGAGTGCAGGCTGTCTGTTCCCTGACCACCACCAGTCGGACTCCACTGATAATTATATGGCGTTCTTCCACCATTGGCAGTGAGTTTTATCCATGCATCCGTAAAACCAAAACAGGAAACGTCCCGGCCATTCAAAAAGATACTCAGCGTATCTGGCTCAATGACGACGATCGACGTGTCGATCATACATCCGTTGGAATCTGTACTCGTCACTTGATAAGTTCCTGCATCCAAAGCAAAAGCTGTATCACCGACCTGGTTTCCGGAATTGACACTCCACAAGTAAGTGTAAGGGCGGACCCCTCCTCCTATTTGGGTCCATGCTTTTCCGCTCGCATCGTTGTGACACCTCAACTCTTGAGCTGAAACCGCAATTGAAAGCGCCGGAGGTTGAACAATTACAAATGACCCGGAGTCCAAGCAGGCATTTGAGTCGGTAACTTGAACACTGAAGGTGTCGGCCGCAAGCGAATAGGCAGAGTCCATGCCGGAGCTTGTGACATTGCTGCTCCAGGAATATGAATATGGCGTAGTCCCTCCCGAAACATTGGCCACCGATATTCCGGTCAAATCACCATAGCAAAGAATGTGGGTGAGATCAAAGCTGTCCAAACTTAAAACAGGTGGCTCCTGGATACTGAACAGCGAGTCCTTCGAACAACCGTTCCGATCCGTAACCGTAACCCTAAACGTATCTGCGATCAATTGGCTAACGGTGTCCGTTGTTAGGAAGGTTCCATATACGTTCCAGGACAATGAATATGGTATACTACCCCCGGATGGAAGGATCCAGGCCTGTCCTGTCGAGTCTCCAAAGCAAAGTACATTGGACTGCGATCCCGATAGTGAAATGGAATCAGGCTGATCAACGGCAATGGACGTGTCGATCATACATCCATTGGTGTCGGTAACACTCACCTGGTAAACACCCTGAAATAGGTTGACAGCTTGGGTTGACATTTGGGCTCCTGTGTTAACGTCCCACTGATAAACGTAAGAAGGAGACCCTCCGGAAACATTAATGAATGCAGTGCCATTTGTGTCTCCATAGCACAAAACAGAATCAGCATAAATGGTATCCACTACTAAAGGAGGCGGTTCGGTAATTGCAATCAAAGTATCCTCCATGCAGCTGTTTGAGTCACTTACCTGGATGTAGAAGGTATCGGCGTGTAATGTGAAGGCGGTGTCGCTTGTCTGTCCACCAGCGTTTACACTCCAGTTGTAGGCATATGGTGTGACTCCACCTGAAACCCTGGCCCAGGCTTTACCGGTCGAATCTCCATTGCAAAGTACATTGGTTCCGTCAACCGTCAAGGAAATGGCTGCCAATGGTTGCGCAATGCTAAATGAGTCCGTAATCGTGCAACCATTACTATCGTTCCCAACAACACTGTAAGATCCCGACGGCAGGGCAAAAGCCGAGTCCCCTAACGACTGTAGTACGTTGGCACTCCAACTGAAGGAATAAGGGGTTGTTCCTCCGCCAAGGTTTACAACGGCGCTTCCACTGCTGTCACCAAAGCATCCAACATTGTAGAGCACGATCGCATCGACAATGAGGGAGTCCGGTTGTGTAAGGGTAAACAATGAATCCTCCCTGCAGCCGTTGCGATCAGTAATGATAACGCTAAAGGTGTCGGCATTCAGGTTGAATGCCGTGTCTGTTGTTACTGTTGTACCGTGCACGTTCCAGGAGTACGAATATGGAATTGTTCCACCGGTCGGTGATACCCACGCCTTACCGCTGGAGTCCCCAAAGCACATCACGTTGGATTGAGCAGCGGTAAACGAGAGAATCACCGGTTGCTCCACCGCAATTGACGAATCAATCGTACACATCAAACTGTCCGTGATTGTTACGCCGTAGGTTCCCTGTGCAAGTGAACCGGCCTGAAAAGTTGTTTGACTCATAGCGCTGGCATCCCATTGATAGGTATGCTGCCCTGAACCGCCGGAAGTAAAAACCCGTGCTTTTCCGGTGGTGTCGCCAAAGCATAAAACCGAATCCGACAGAATGGAATCGACCACCAAAGGCGGCGGCTCTGTAATCAGCACTGAGGTGTCATTGGCACAGCCGGTTGAATCTACGACGGTCGCGGTATAGAATCCCTGGGTCAGATTAAAAGCCGTATCCAAGAATTGCTGCTGAACAGGACCGGCCAATTCAATACGCTTGATGTAACTACCCTGAACTCTAAATTCTCCATCAGCGCCACCATTGCAGCTCACATCCTCCGTCGTGACGCTGTAGATCGAGCTGAATTCCGGTATTACCAGTGTATCACGAATTGTATCATAGGGTATGCACCGGTATATCACATGGGCCTCGACATAATACGTTCCGGTGTTGATGTATTGGTGCGTTGGCTCGGCCAGGGTGGAGCTATCGCCATCCCCAAAATACCAGGTGATGGAAATGGGCGGTTCCCGCATATAAGTGCTGAAAAGCACCGAATCGTTCTTGCAGATGGTGTCGCTGCTCCCGAAGTTAGTATACGTGATTCCCTTGTCGAGATCGATGAGCGAGGCACCGGTAGCATAGCCGTAGGACACCGCATTGCCGATTCCCATGCTGTAGGCAATAAAACCACAGCCAGTGGATGTTTCCAGCCTGTGCGACCCTGGCTGTACACGAAGTGTTTTGTATGCGAAACTCGAATCCTGGGTAAAGGTGGTCCAGCCAGTCATCTGGACACCGTCTTTGAACATCAATCCGGTATCGGTGGTGTGGGTCAGAACGTGGACAAAGTGGCTGTCGATTTCATTGGTGTCCACCGCGAAGAAGGAGATCGAATCCAGAAACATTTGCTCTGTCGGGTTGAGTGTGATCATCGAAGGGTCGGTATTGGTATAGCCGGTACATCCACCCTGCCCAGTCACCAAGAAGTGAGCAGCAGCCACGGGTTTATTACTCGTATACCTCCTGATGACCGAGATTGTATCGTCGAAGAACTGGCCTGCGCTCAGGGTGGTCATAAGCACTCCATCACGATAGATTTCCGTAGTGTCTTTGTCGGCCAGAATTCTGATGTAATCCTTTCCTACACTCGGCGTTGGCAATAGGAAGTAATCACGGCCCCAGGTATTGGTAGGAAACATGGCTTCGAGTAGAGGGTCGGAGTTGGGACTACAAACAATGGTCGACCACACGTTTCCCGCGTAGACAGCGATATCTTCTCCATTGATGGATTCGATCAGCGAACCCGTCAAATCATCTGTATCCGCGAGGGACTGAGCTTGATATACGTGGTTTGGCGGGATAGTCACCGTGTAAGTACTCCCGGCCGTTTTACCTCCTGCGATGTCAGCTGCCAGGGTAATCTGAACTTCCGCTGTGTCCCCCGTGGCTGCAATTACGAACTCTGATTCCTGGAGTCCGTTCTTCGTTTCAGCTGAATATGTCATAGCTCTATATCGCTGACCGATAGCGACGTTGGGAAGAATGAGGGCTGCCTCATGTCGGAATTGGTGGTAGGTTACAGCAAAGGCCACGATGTCGTCGTTGGCCGTGATTCGAATGGCTGTGTTGAACAAAGTATCCGAACCTATATTGGTTGCATGATTGGAAGGAATGAAGACCCTAACTACCTGGCCTGCTGTGAGATTGAAGTTTTGGGACCACCCTTGCCCGGGAACTTCAACAGTACCTGTTGTTGTAGTGTTTCCGGTGATGTTAACCCAATAGACAGCCGCCGCCTTGTCATAAGTCTCCGGAAATGCAAACCAAAATTCAGTTCCGGAATTCGTGATGAGCTGCGCCCGGGATGTTAGGCCAATACAAAACAACACTGTGAAAAACCAGAAGCTTTTCAAGAGCGGTTTATGGTTGTTTTTTAGAGGCACGATCAGTGAATTATCTATTCATACGTCAGGATCCTCCAATGTGCTTCACAGAAGGTCGATCAATTTAGTGCTTTACTCGATTATTTGGCCTACATAATTCCTATTTTCGGCCCTCTATGCAGTTCAAGCCCTTTGATGACCCTTCTGTCCTCTACGATCTGGAGTCGATCAGGCGACGTGACCTGGTGGATGACAAGGGAGTGACACTTACCCAAATCAAGAAGGAACTAACGCCGAAATTTGGGATGGTTTGGAGGGATATTATCCTTGGATACATCGCCATATTCGGGATGGGCGCACTTGTGATCTACGCCCAGAAACTGGAATGGGGACATTGGCTTCTCAATATAGTTTTCGGGGGACTTTGGATGGGATATTTCATGGCCTACCTCAACCTGTTTATGCATGAAGCATCCCACTACAATATCCATCCCAACCGGGATACGAATGATACACTCGCCAATCTCTTTATTTGCATCCTTTCCGGTCAGCACATAAAGAATTACCGCATCGTTCACTGGAATCACCACCGCGATTTAGGCACGACCACTGATTCAGAACACAGCTATTTCGATCCGCTGAACTGGAAGTTCATCCTGGAATCCCTCACCGGCATTAAGGCCGTGAAAACAATGTTCGGCCGGGAGAAATCTGATACAAACAAGGAGGCCAACTTCGACTCCGCTGCTTTTTACCGAATGCTCTTCCTCGGGGGGCTTTTGAACCTGCTGATTTTATCATTTCCATTTTATTTGGGCTACTGGCAGTTTTGCATCGCATGGGTTGCAGCAAGTCTCATTTTCTTTCCACTCTTTGGCGCCTTGAGGCAATTGTTAGAACACCGGGACGAGTTGGCCAAGGGAGATACAGACTACAGCACACAGGATCATGGAAAAATCTCGAGGATGTTTCGCGGGGCATTTTCGAGGACGATGGGTGGTGCTGGTTTTAACCGTCATTTACTTCACCACTGGGAGCCCAATATCTCCTACACTCGCCTAAAGGATCTGGAGCAATATATTCGCAGAACGCAGATTGGCTGGATTGTAGACAAGTACTACACCTCCTACCCAAAGACCTTTGCAAAACTATTCAACGCATGAGTAAGTGCCTGGCATGTGGATCGAGTGAAAAAAAGCACGTAGGGCGTGCGACCGATTATGAGTATTACTCAACCGATGATGAGTACGACTTCTACAAATGCGGCAACTGTGGTTCCATCTATATAGACCCTGTTCCGGAGGATTTGCTTTCGATGATTTATCCGTCAAATTACTACTCATTTGGGGCGCACAAGGAGACCTTTGTTCAGAAGGTAAAGAAGGTACTGGATAAGCGATTCTTCAAGAAATACCTCAACACGATCAAGAAGGATGAACTGAGCGTGCTGGACGTCGGTGGTGGTTCAGGGTGGCTGTTGGATTTGGTTAAGTCTTTTGACGATCGAATCAACTTTACCAAGGTGGTGGACTTTGACGAGAAAGCCGAGAGCGTGGCAAGATCCAAGGGCCATGACTACTTCAACGGCCGAATCGAGGACTACAAGGCCGAACGCAAGTATGACTTCGTGCTAATGCTCAATTTGATTGAACACGTTGCCGATCCTGGGGCCGTAATGGCGAACATTTCAAACCTGCTTTCCGATGAAGGTTTGGTTGTGATCAAAACACCCAACATAGAATCCATGGATGCCAGGATGTTCGGCAAACGCTATTGGGGTGGATATCACTGCCCCAGGCACTGGACCCTTTTCTCCAGATCCAGCTTCGAGCAAATGATCGAAGGATTGGATTTGAAGGTTTCTTCCTTCAGCTATACGCAAGGTGCCCCATTCTGGACCTTCACCACCTTGTTCTACCTCAAGAAAATGGGTTTGGCACGCATTGACCGAAATCGCCCCGCCGTATACCACCCCTTAAACGGCCCCCTCAATGGCCTTTGGGCAGGTTTCGACATTGTAAGAAGTCCATTTATGAAGACGAGCCAGATGTTTATCGTGCTTTCGAAGAGGTAAACCACTCATGTAAATCTTCTCCCATCAGTTGGGTTGAAATATAATTTTACCCAAAACAATAACCCATGAAGTCTCTACCAGTCATTGCAACCCTTACGCTCTCATCCTTTATTCTTAGTGCTCAAGTCACCCTACCCCCTTCGGGTGGAAATCAGCGTAGTGAAGTCACCCAATACGTAGGTCCCATTGCTAAAGTGACAGTGGTTTATAATTCTCCCGATGTTACCAGCCCATCCGGAGAGGACCGAACCGGAAAAATCTGGGGACAACTCGTTCCTTACGGAATGAACAATCTCGGTTGGGGAACGGCTAAAGAGAGCCCATGGCGCGCAGGTGCCAATGAAAATACGACGGTTACCCTAAGCCATGACATGATAGTAGAAGGGCAAAAACTTGAGGCAGGAACTTACGGGCTGCATATGATCGTTAAAGAAAATGCAGCGTGGACGGTCATCTTTAGCAAGGCCTCTACTTCCTGGGGGAGTTACTTCTACAATCCGGAAGAAGATGCAATCCGTGTGGAAGTGCAACCAAAGGAAACGGCCCGTAGGGAATGGCTAACCTATGAGTTCACGGATCGTCAGAATGACAAGTGCGAGCTTTCTATGGTTTGGGAGAAAAAGTCTGTTCCGATCCGAATGGAACTCATCGAACCGAATGAGATTATCATCCGGAAATTTCGCGAAGACCTGCGGGGAAGCAATCAGTTCACCTGGCAAGGATTGCAAGCGGCAGCTGCCTTTTGCGCAAGAAACAACACAAATCTGGATGAGGCACTTGGTTGGGCTAATGACGCTATAGAATTTCCTTTTGTAGGGCAAGAGAACTACTCGACACTCTCCACGAAGTCCCAGGTACTACTTGCGCTGGGTAAGGAGTCGGAAGCAGATGCTGTGATGAAAAAGGCTGTGGACCACCCAACTGCGACATCCTTTCAAATTCATGCATACGGAAGGAGATTGATTTCCCAGGGAAAACCGGAAAAAGCGATGGAGGTCTTCAGGATGAACTACAAAAAGTACAAAGCCAAGTGGCCAACAAATGTTGGAATGGCCAGAGGCTACTCTGCCCTCGGTCAATACAGCAAGGCTGTACCCTTTGCGAAGAAAGCCCTTGAACTCGCTCCCGACAAGCTCAACAAAGACAGTATGACCCAGGCTGTTGAGAAACTACAGAAGGGAGAGGACATCAACTGATTTAGAGGGGAGCGTTGGGAGTGGAGAGTGATTAGCCGCTCAACCTCTACTCTCTACTCTCTACTCTACTCTCTTGCTCAGAATGAGCAAGCCTGCAAACGTCAGCAATCCGTTGAGTATGAGCAACTCAAACTTCATCTGATAACCGTAAAACCAATCGGCTGAGTATAGCTTCACAACAAAGGACAAAATTGGTGCGATGATGCACACCAATGGCACCCAACGATCTCTAACGGAGAGCCTGGTGAAAAGCCCAAAGGCATAGAGCCCGAGCAATGGCCCATAGGTGAACCCAGCGGCCACAAACAGCTCGCTGATCACACTGTCGTTGTTGATGGTTTTAAAAATCAGGATAGTGACAACCAGGAGTACAGAGAACGCCAGGTGAACCGTGAACCTTGTACGCTTCGATACTTCCCTGCCCTTTTCTGACCCGAGAAAATCGACACAAAAAGAAGTTGTAAGTGCCGTGAGCGCGCTGTCGGCGCTGGAATAAGCAGCCGCGATGAGACCCAGGATGAAGAATACCCCAACAACGACAGGCATGGATTCGGATAAAGCAATGCTCGGGAATAGCATGTCGGCCTTTTCCGTCATCACGGCATTGCCCGCATCTACGTAGAGAAAGAGCAATGCACCGAGCATGAGAAAAAGCAAATTGACCACCACCAAGGTGACAGAGAACCAGTACATGTTCTTCTTGGCGTCGCCAATGCTGCGACAGCTGAGGTTCTTCTGCATCATATCCTGATCCAAGCCCGTCATCACGATAGTAATGAACGCACCGCTTAAGAAATTCTTCCAGAAGTAAGTTCCCCCTCTCCAATCGTCAAAAAACCAAGTCTTGCTGTAGTCGCTGGACGCAACAGCATCCACCATGCCTCCAATAGATAAGTCGAGTTCCGAGCCAATAAAATAGACTGCTACGCCGGCAGATAGCAACATGAAAGTGGTTTGCAAGGTATCTGTCCAGATGATGGTCTTGATCCCTCCCCTGAAGGTATAGAGCCAAATAAGTCCTATAGTGAGGCAAACGGTGAAGGCAAAGGGAATATCCATGTCCATTGGCTCAAATACAGCTAACTGCAGGACTTCGGCAACCAGGAACAGCCTAAATGACGCACCAATGGTTCGTGACAACAGGAAGTAAAAAGCTCCCACCTTATAGGACCAAAATCCAAATCGTTGTTCGAGATAGGTATAGATGGATGTGAGATTCAGTCTGTAATAAAGTGGTAAAAGAACGTTGGCAATGAAGAGGTATCCCAGTAGATAGCCCAGCACCATTTGCATATAGGAAAACTGGCTCGATCCAACCCACCCGGGCACACTGATGAAAGTCACACCGGAGAGGCTGGCCCCGATCATCCCGAAAGCCACTATATACCATGGTGACTGCCTGTTTCCGAGAAAGAATGTATCGTTGGATCCCTTGCCCGAAGTCAGGAAAGATATACCTATGAGCAAGGCAAAATATCCCAATACAATGACGAGAATGAGATTAGGTGACATCCGCTGTTTAGTCGTGTTTACAAGAGTAGAAAAATTGGATTCGAAATTGAGTTAAGCATGGAATTGTTATCAACGAATTTTGGTATTTTGGCTCGCCTTGGCCAAAATCGAAAACATACTGCTCGTGGACGATGACTCCATCAACAATTTCGTCAACCTCGAGCTGATCGGTAATGCATATCCTGACAGCGATATCAAGGTTTTCGAAAATCCGGTAGATGCGGTAGAATTTCTGGAAAATGACGAGGTGTATATGCCGGATTTCATCCTGCTGGATCTCAACATGCCCTTCTTGACGGGATGGCAATTCCTCGATAGATTGACAGGAAACGAAACTGATTACAACATTGCCATCCTAACCTCTTCCATTAACCCCTCAGATAAGAATAAGGCGCAGCACTATGACATGGTAAAAGGCTTTTTGGTGAAACCTATAGACATCAAGAAGTTGCTGCAAATTTTCCCGACCAACTAACATTATTCGGACGCAAGCCATTTCTTTGTGTTGCAATTGAGCAAAGAAATCAACATAGGGTTTGATGCTAAACGGGCGTATCATAATACTTCAGGGCTTGGCAATTACAGTCGCGACCTGATCAGACTGGCCGCTTTGGGTCAAAAGGACTGGCAATTCTACCTCTATAATCCAAAGCAGAAAAAGAAAAACACGTTTGGAAACAAATGGGACAATGTGCATCAAGTGCTACCCTCCAGCCTGCTCTACAAAGTGATTCATCCCGCTTGGCGTTCAAAGGCAATCATCAATACACTCAAGAAGGACAAAATCCAGTTGTATCACGGATTGAGCAATGAACTGCCTTTGGGTATTTCCAAGTCCGGAATCAAAAGTGTGGTTACGATTCACGACCTTATTTTTCTTCAACATCCCGAATTATACAAATCTACCGACCGGGTAATCTACCGGCAGAAGTTTGCCCAGGCAAGCATTGAGTCCGATAAGATTATTGCGGTGAGCCAGCAAACAAAACGTGATTTAATAGAATTCCTCAAGGTCGATCCCGACAAAATCCATGTGATTTACCAGGTGTGTAATCCGGTATTTAAGAGGAGCATTAGTGAGGAGAAATCCGAAAAGGTGCTCAAGAAATACAATGTTAACCATCCCTATCTTCTCTCTGTGGGAAGCATTGAGAAACGCAAGAATCAAGGTATCCTCATTTCTGCACTCAAGAAATCCCAGTCAAACCTTTCACTGGTGATCGTTGGCAAACCGGGCTCCTACAAAAATGAATTGATCAAGTCCATCAAGAAAAACAATCTGAAGGACAGGGTGGTTTTCGTACATGGAGCCAAAACGAGCGAGATCGCAGCGTTGTATTCAAGGGCATCGCTCTTTGCTTATCCGAGCTTATATGAGGGCTTTGGAATTCCAATACTGGAAGCACTTAGCAGCAAGGTCCCCGTGATCACTACAAAAGGAGGGGTATTCACCGAAACAGGAGGAGATGCCGCAGTTTATGTCAACCCCGAGGACAGCATAGAAATCGCAGGGCAAATCGACCGATTGGTCAGCGAACCTGCCATGCGGGAAAGTATGATTCACAAGGGCCTGCATCATACAAAGCAGTTCGAGGAAAAGAAGGTTACGGCCGAGCTAATCGAACTCTATGAATCCCTTTTATGAAAGAGGAAATAGACAGAACCGTTGAAGCGTTCAACGATGGCGGGGTCGTAGTCTATCCCACAGAGACCATTTGGGGCCTGGGTTGCCTGGCGACAAATGAAGAGTCTGTAAAGAGACTCTTCGACATCAAAGAACGACACCCGGACAAAAGTCCGCTCATTTTGGTAGATGATTTCCCAATGCTCGAGCGATATGCCACAGTCCCGGAAGTAGCGTGGGACCTACTCAACGCGACTGAAGATGCAATTACCGTAGTGTACCCTGAGTCAAAAAACTTGCCCGTGCAGGTTTGTGGCAGCGATGGTACCGTCGCCATCAGGGTTACCCGAAGCGATTTCTGCAAAAGGGTCATCCAAAAACTGCGACAACCCATCGTCTCTACGTCAGCCAATCTCGCAGGTGATCCCTCTCCTTTATCCTTTGGTGATATCAACCCCACCCTCCTTGAGCGGGTAGATTATGTGATAAATTTGCCCGACCTAAAAATGACCGGAAAGGCCTCTTCGATTATTAAGTTGGGCGTAGACGGTGAGGTCAAAATACTGAGAACGTGACCACGGCAGAATTCCTCGAGCAAGCATTCTTTAATGACATCCAAGCAGAATCTTCAAAACTTGGGTGCAAAGCATACCTTATTGGTGGTAGTGTGAGGGATCTACTGTTAGAAAGGGCATCCAAGGATATAGACATTGTGGTCATCGCTAAGAGCGGGGACAATCAGGGAGTTGGGATCACCTTGGCCAAGGCCCTGGCAAAGAAGTGGGGTAAGCTCAAAGTGTCGATCTTCAAGAATTTTGGAACCGCAAGCCTGACCCATGATGGATGGCACTTGGAATTTGTCGGCGCAAGAAAAGAGTCCTACTCGGAAGACTCGCGGAATCCAAGCGTTAGTGCCGGAAGCCTCGAAGATGATCAATTGCGCCGTGACTTTACGGTTAATGCGATGTCAATCTCCCTAAATGAAGAGAACTATGGCGAACTCATAGACCCTTTCAATGGCAGACAGGATTTGGCTGACAAAGTCCTCAGAACACCCTTGGAGCCGGATGCAACATATTCTGACGATCCGCTTCGTATGATGCGAGCCATCCGTTTCAGTGCCCAACTGGGATTCACCGTCGACACAAATTCCTTCGAGGCCATCCAAAGGAATACGGAGCGCATTGATATCGTCGCGGGAGAGCGCATTGCTGAAGAACTCAACAAAATGTTGCTGAGTCCAAAACCTTCCGTTGCCTTCCGGCAGCTGGAGGAATCGGGACTCCTTGAGCGCATCATGCCAGAGTTGGTTGCGCTTAAAGGTGTGGAGGAATTGGAGGGTCAGCGACATAAAGACAACTTCTACCATACAATTCAGGTAGTCGACAATATTTCTGAAAACACGGACGACCTGTGGTTGAGATGGGTGGCACTTCTGCACGACATCGGCAAGGCACCAACCAAAAAGTTTGACCAGAAGGTTGGATGGACCTTCCATGGGCACGAATTTGTCGGTGGCAAGATGGTGAAGGAGATCTTCAAAAGACTCAAGATGCCGCTCAACGAGAAGATGAAATATGTGCGGAAACTGGTAACCTTAAGTTCAAGGCCTGTTGTGCTGGCATCGGAAGTTACGGATTCCGCGATACGACGATTGCTCTTCGACGCCGGGGATGAAATCGACGACCTCATGACCCTCTGCGAAGCAGACATCACCACCAAAAATCAGAAAAAGCAACAGCAATATCTGAGGAACTTTGCCATTGTCCGCGAGAAGCTCAAGGAAGTTGAAGAAAAAGACCGGTTGCGCAACTGGCAGCCACCCATTTCCGGAGAGGAGATCATAGAACTGTTTGGGCTAAGGCCGTCTCCGATTGTCGGCGAACTCAAGACCCAGATTCGAGAAGCAATACTGGATGGTCGAATTCCCAACGAGAAAGAGTCTGCCTTGGAATTTCTATTAGAATGCGCAAAGGAGAAAGGTTTAAAACCGAAAACATCCAATTCACCGAATGCTTAACTTCGTTTGAATTATGGGAAAAGCCTATCGTTTTCGTGTCTTAATAGATCATGAACAGGATGCATTCAGAGATATCGACATCCTGGAAGATCAGACGTTTATGGATTTACATCAGTGCATCCAGGACGCTTTTGAGTTTGACGGTAGTCAAATGGCTTCCTTTTACCTGTCCAACGACAATTGGGACAAAGGGGAAGAAATTGCCCTGATGGACTTCCAGGAAGACTTTGGGCCGGAGAAGCTCAAAACCATGACCGAGTCGAAGATTGCCGACTTGGTGAACGAGGAGGGGCAAAAACTCGTTTATGTTTTCGACTTCATGCTTATGTGGTGCTTCTTCGTGGAGGTAGTGAAGGTGATGGACCAAGAAAATGGAGTAGATTATCCCAATATCCATAACGCCTATGGAGAGGCTCCACATCAGTACAGCAAGGATTCTCCGCTACTGAGTGATGAAGAGGTGAGCGATCTCATGGAGGCCCCTTCTGTGGAAGACGAAATCAGCGACATGTTCGAAGATCTTTCCGACGAAGATTATAGCCAAGAGTCTTGAACTCCAAAACACTGGTTGTCCTGGGCGGACCTACTGCAGTTGGCAAGACGAGCGTTGCCATACAACTGGCTCAAAAGCTCAATTGCGACATTGTTTCTGCTGATTCAAGACAAGTTTATTCGGAACTCAACATCGGAACAGCCAAACCTTCCGATCAGGAGTTAGCAGCAGTCCCGCACCATATGATCAACAGCCATTCTGTAGAGCGCCCGCTCTCAGCAGGACAGTATGGTGAATCCGTAAGAGACCTTCTTCCAATGTTATTCGACAAAAGCGACTTTGTAATCTTATGTGGAGGATCCGGGCTATATATCAACGCTGTTGTTGATGGTATTGATGAAGGTCCCAAAATTCCTGAATCCCTCCGTGGTGAAATTAGAAAGAACTACCTGGAACACGGATTGGAATGGTTGCAGAGCGAGGTGAAAGCGTTGGATGGCGAAGCGGAGAAAGAACTCGAATGGCAAAATCCCCGGCGACTGATGCGGGCCTTGGAAATCTTGAAGGTGAGCAGGAAACCATTGAGCCAATCATTCAAATCCAGAGCCACTCCTCTACCCTACAACGCCCTGTTTTTTGCCTTGGAAATGGATCGCCCCGTACTTTATGATAGCATCAATAAACGTGTCGACCAAATGATGTCGGCCGGCCTTCTGGATGAAGTGAGGCAGCTCCAACATATGTCCCAACTCAAGGCTGTGAGAACCGTTGGATATTTTGAGTTGTTCGATCACCTAAACGGTGCGCTGACATTGGATGAAGCAGTTGACAAAATCAAGCAACACACGCGGAACTACGCCAAGAGGCAATTCACATGGTTTAGAAATGACCAGAGGTACCTTTGGATTGGAGTCGAAGGTGCAGTTGGCGAGATAGCCAAAGCCCTTCACAATTAATTGAGAATTTCGGTTCTGGTGCATATCCAGAAAAGTATATTTGCTACTACCAAAAGCAATGGAATGAGCATTCTCGACGCATATCAATCAGGAGAGCAGGAAAAAGCGAAGAGCCACTTTAGAAATCTGGCCAAAATTGCAATGGCCGACGGCCATGTTGACCCTCCGGAGATGGAATTTTTGATGCGCGTAGCCAGAGATTTGGGCACTACTGAAGAAGAAGTACAGGAAGTACTGGACCATATCAAGGATGTTCCATTCACACCTCCGTCCAGTAAGGAGGAACGTTTCTTTCAGATGTACAACTTGATTCGAATGGTTCTGGCGGATGACATTGTAGAGCCCAATGAAATTACCTGGAGCCGGAGATTTGCAATTGGTCTGGGCTTCCCCCAACCCAAGATCGATACGATCATCAACAAATTGATCGAATTACTTCAAAATGGTGCCTCCAAGGACGAATGCATGGATGCATTGGAGGAAATCATTTACGGCTAAGCCTGCCCCTTCACAAATCGTACCCGCCCGCTGAAGTCGTTTATCAGTTCGACCGTAAGACCTGCAGATCTGCAGTATTCGACCAAGTCATCACCATGCCTGGCATTGACTTCGAACCAAAATCTCCCACCGGTTGCTAAGGCCTTTGCTTCGAATATGAGCTTGTAGTACTTCAAAGGATCGTCATCGGGCACAAAAAGTGCTTGCCAGGGTTCGTGATCGAGGACATTCTTTGACATAGAACTTCTCTCGCGTTCCAAAACGTAGGGCGGGTTCGAAACAATAAGGTCATAAGGTTCAGCGGACCTGTAGTTTTCGATTTCGATCTGGACAAACTTTACATCCAGATGTTGTCGTGCTGCATTTTCCCTCGCCAGGGAAATAGCCTCAGCGTTTGGTTCGATAGCCGTGACATCCGCATCTCCGAATGCCGCCTTTAGGGTAAGAGCAATGCAACCAGTGCCCGTTCCTACATCCAGGATCCTCTTGGGGTTCCTGGTATCGTTGATGATTTTGGATACCATTTCCTCAGTCTCGGGCCTGGGGATCAACGCCCTCGTGTCAACTTTCAATGTAAGTCCGCAAAACTCCAATTCCCCCAATACATATTGGATCGGTTCGTGTTTCATCAAGCGCTTCATGTCGAAGTGAACCTTCAGTATTTCGGATTCGGTAAAACCTACAGATGGATTCTTGAGCAGTTCGATGTCGTTTACGCCGCTGTGATGAAACACGAGAATCTTGGAAATGGTAGTGGCCTCCTCCGGACTGTAGACAGACCTGAGTTTTTGGGCACAAAACGCAATCCAATCTGCTACCCTATTATTACCCGGCCCCATCGCGCCAAAAGTACTAATTTGGGTACTTTCGCCCCGTGGAGCGTACCGCAGACGACGTCTATATGGAAAGGGCATTGAGCCTCGCCTCCAATGGTTTGGGGTTTGTATCACCCAACCCTTTGGTGGGCTGTGTTATTGTCAAAAATGAAGCGGTCATAGCGGAGGGTTATCATCGCGCGTATGGTAAATTCCATGCAGAAAGGGATACAATATCAAACACCAATGCAGACCTGGCTGGATCTACGCTCTATGTGAACCTGGAGCCTTGCAACCACGAGGGGTTAACACCGGCTTGCGCCCCACTCATTGTTGAACGCGGAATATCCCGGGTGGTAATCGCCAACATGGACACAAACCCCGAGGTGAAAGGAGGCGGGGCATCATACCTTCGATCGCAAGGAGTGGAAGTGATATCCGGTATACTTGAAAAGGAAGCTCGCGCTTTGAATCGCAGATTTTTCACCTACCACGAAAAGAAAAGGCCCTACATTATCCTGAAGTGGGCTGAAACCGTGGATGGATTTGTGGGACATGGCGTGGACGGGAAACCGCCTTTGAGCATTACTTCCGGCGAGGCCAATTCGATCACCCATTTATGGCGTGCTCAGGAGTCATCGATTTTAGTAGGTGGAGGGACCGTGAAAACGGACAACCCAAGTCTCAATGTGAGACATGTGGAGGGCACCGATCCATTGCGAATAGTACTTTCAAAATCTTATAAAGATGTATCTAATTCATCTCTTGCAACAGATGAGTTTAAATCTCTCATTTATTGCGATTTAACAGAATTCAATAGCACACAAAAAGAGCTTGTGAAATGGCCGTACGGAGATCTAAATTACTTAATGGAAGACCTTCATAAAAGAGGCGTTCAAAGTATCTTGGTTGAGGGCGGTCCTGCCACTCACAATGCATTTTTAAAGCTAGGATTTTGGGATGAGGTCAGGGTCTGGAAGTCCAAGACAATATTCGCTCAAAGTGGAATAAAAGCGGCCATGATTCCGGAAGGAAAAATGAGTATCAAAGAATTTGATGCGGAATCCCTGATTGAGGTTTTCAGAGAGGATCAATAATCCTTAAACCCAACCGGCTCACCAAAATGGTATACAATGTCCACCGATTCGGACCTTGACATCGATCCGGGATTAAGGCCAGGCTGACCTTCCGGGATAGGAATATTGAGATTGGCAAAGTATGACTCCCATATTGGAAAAGTCTCCTTTGTCTCCGGGTCCTTGAAAGTCATTGGAAACAACTGAAAGATGGGCTCTCCCCTGGTATTTCTGAAGCTTTCGTAAATCAACTCAGAACAGTAAAGTGCATCATTGTGGATATTGAAGAACTCATCGTACGGTCTTCCGACCAACTGTAATCCTATTCGTTTGGCGACGCCAAGCAAATTGGTATCCAGGCCGCTAACTCTACCTACCAGTACTTTTGGATTTCCCTTGGCATCAGCACTCCTGTTGAGGAATGTATCTACGGCCGTAAGGACAACACCTTGGTCTCCAGCCTCAAGAATTTTCCAGGAACTATTGTGCCTGATCAGCACACCGACGTGCGATAGGTTGGAACCCTGATAACCTTCTGTTACCTTTTCGATGGCCTCACAGTAGTCACCACAGTCCAGGTCTTGAAAAAACAAATCACCTTCCTTAAAGTGGTATTCTCCCTGTCCACAGCCTAAGAAAAGCAGTGCTGGAAGGCAAAAAATGATCAGTTTGAGTAATCCTGCGCGTCTCAATCTTTCAGTTATATGCTTGGAGAAGTTCCTGGATTAATAATGAATGGCAAAGTCCAGTAGGCTCCTTCCATGTTTTATAGGTTAGCAAGTGTACGGAATACACGCATAGATGTTGCGGATGAATCGATGAATTATACACACTAGACTATTAATACCATTTATCAAAGACGAATGGCATCTTCGAGCCGACGAATGCCGTCTTCCAGCCTTCCTGAATAACTTCCACCCGCTGCATTCTTGTGCCCCCCGCCGTTGAAATGCGTTCTTGCAAATGCATTGACATCAAAATCACCCTGGGATCTAAAAGAAAAGTGAATCTCACCATCGCGCTCGGTAACCAAAATGGAGAAGTGTATGCCATCAATACTCAATGGATAGTTGACCAAACCCTCGGCATCTCCCTTCTGGTAGTTATGATCCCTCAACTCGACTTGAGAAAGTACAATGTAGGCAACCCCGAGGTCGGCATAAACGACCATTTTGCTCAATGCAAAACCCAATAGCCGCAGTCTATGCTCGGAATTATGGTCATAAATCAGCTCGTGAACCCTGGAAGTCTCCACTCCCCGATCGATCAAATCTGCGGCCACGTCAAGTGTATGTTTTGATGTGCTCGAATACTTGAATGAACCTGTGTCCGTAATGATTCCGGCAAATAGGCATTCGGCAGAAGCTCGATTTATTGATTCCAAGGCCCCAAGTTCCTTGAGGAAATCGTAAACCAATTCGGCTGTAGAACTGGCTGTAGGATCACAATACATCACATCGGCTACAGGCTCCGGCTCCTGATGATGATCGATCATCACCTGATATGCTTTCAAACTTTGGAGCACTTCACCCATGGCCTGGCCCGTTCTATCCAAGCCATTGTAGTCGAGGTGAAAAAGAAAATCCGCGCCGTTCAATGTGGCAGTCGCGTTGTCTGCATCTTTGTTAAACAACACGGGAATTTCCGAGCCATGCATCCAGGCATAAAATGATGGAAAACTATCAGGCATTACGACCTTGCTCTCTATGCCCATTTGGCCGAGCGCATGATACAATCCAAGTGCCGAACCAACAGCATCACCATCGGGATTGCGGTGTGTGCTGATCACCACATTTTTGGCGGTCTTCAGCCTGGTAAGAACCTCTTCGGCAAAGTTGGAATTGAGGTTAGCTCGCATGGCGACAAACTTAGAAATTTATTGAGGCTCGGAGCTCATACATTGTATCAACAACGGTCAGTTTAAATATTGGCTTTTAGCTGCATTGAGAACTCATTCAAATACTACTTTTGCCCGAAATTTAAATCAACAACCATGGCAGGAAACAGAACGTTTACCATGATCAAACCCGAGGCCGTAAAAAATGGCTACACCGGAGCCATTCTGGATAGAATAATCAAGGGTGGGTTTACCATTATCTCCCTCAAAAAGACAAGACTTTCAGCCGAGCTTGCCGGCAAGTTTTATGAAGTTCACAAGGAGCGCCCATTTTATGGCGAATTGGTTGACTACATGAGTTCTGGTCCAATCATCGCTGCAATTCTCGAAAAGGACAATGCAGTGACAGATTTTAGAACCCTTATCGGGGCGACAGATCCATCTGAGGCCTCAGAAGGCACAATTAGAAAGGATTTTGCGGAGAGCAAGGCCAAGAATGCCGTTCATGGTTCTGATTCCGACGAAAACGCAACGATAGAAGGCAACTTCTTCTTCTCTCAGTTCGAGCGTTTCTAAGCTACTTTATCAAGATGTGATCGACGACTTCTTCGCCAAAGTGTTCGTTGATCCGATCAATCATACTTTGTCGGTTGTACATGAGTTCATTCCTGAGAACCGACGAATCGACCCTTACGTGCAAGGTCTTTCCCTGGAGCAGGATCTTGCTCGTATGACGGTCGATGGCCTTGCCAAAAAGCTCCGTCCAGTCGTTGACCAGCTTCACTTCTTTTATCTTTCCATCTAACTGGTAATCCTTCAGGTAGAGTTCGATGATGTCCGATATGTGCTTTTGATTCTTGCTCACGACTTCACCCTTCCTTCCAAAATTTCATAGAAACGTACTTCAGCATCCATGTATTCAAACAAGCGATGGTTTCGATCGCTATCCGTATCCGAGATAAATACCTGGCCAAACTGATCTTCGCTCAAGAGATGCATCAGGTTTTGGATGCGTTCGCCATCCAATTTGTCGAACAAATCGTCAAGAAGTAAAATCGGATTGTCGCTCTTGGCTTTCTTCATGAAGGAGAATTGGGCAAGTTTGAGTGCAAGAAGGAAGGACTTCTGCTGTCCCTGGGAACCAAATTTTTTGATCGGATTTCCCCCGAGGGTGAAACTCAAATCATCGCGGTGTGGCCCCGCTGAAGTATACCGCAATGACATGTCTTTGTCGAGGTTTGCCTTCAATGTTTGCTCAATTGAGCGAGCTGTTAGCGAACTTTTAAATACGAAGCCCACCTCTTCCTTTCCTCCACTGATTCGCTTATAGTATTGGACAAAAAAGGGCTCTAGTTCCTTGATCAGCTTTAAGCGTTCCTCGGTGATGAATTCACCGTGTTCGGACAATTGCTTATCCCAGATGTCGAGACTTTCCTGATCGAACACCCGCTCAAGAGCAAAGTACTTTAACAGTGCATTTCGTTGAGCCAATGCCTTGTTGTATTGGATCAAACTGTTGAGAAAACCAGTACTGTATTGAGAAATAGTGCCATCCAAAAACTTTCGGCGCTCGCTGCTTCCCTCGTAGATGAGCTCAACGTCCATTGGCGATTCGAGGATGAGCGGAACGGTACCGATGTGCTCCGCCAGTTTATCATAGGCTTTCTTATTTTTCTTGAATACCTTTCCCTGTCCCTTCTGAAAACTGCAACTCACCTTTACCTCATCTCCCTGGAGATTATATCGCCCTTTGACCATAAACGATTGTTGGTCGTGTTGGATGTTCTGGCTATCGACATTGTTGAGAAAACTCTTGCAGAATGACAGATAGTAAATGGCGTCCAGTAGGTTGGTCTTTCCACTTCCATTTGGCCCAAGAAAGCAATTGAATTTTGGGCTAAACTCAAGATCCATGGTCTCGAGATTCTTGAATTGGACAACTTGAAGGTGGTCTAGCTGAAGCATTTTGTCTCCAGCAAATTAAGCCATTTAATCCCTGGAAGTGAGCCAGGTTTTTTCCCCAATCTTGCGTGCATAATCATCAATAGGTTCATTGATTAAAAAATTATATTTGCACGCTTCAAAATAAGCATTGATAATGGCCAAGTCCAAGAAAGAAGAAGATGTAATTATTGACGTTGGGGGAACCTATTCCAGGGTCGAGCAATTTGTTGAGGACAACAAGCAGACGCTTTCCTATGTGGTTGGTGGTATTGTGGCCATCGTGCTGATCTACTTCGGTTACACAAGATTCTACATCGCTCCGCTCGAAGAAGAAGCGGGTGAGGAATTGTGGAGAGCGGAACAATACTTTGAGGACGACTCGCTTAACCTCGCGCTTGAAGGTGATGGCAACTACCTCGGATTCCTCGACATCGCAGAAGAGTATTCCGGAACCAAGGCTGCCAACTTGGCGAACTACTACATCGGAATGTGCTACATGAAGATGGGTGAGTTTGATTATGCCATCGACTATCTCACCGACTTCACCTCGGATGATATTATGGTGAGCTCTACTGCCAAAGGTCTACTTGGAGATGCTTATATGGAGGTTGGTGAAGTTGACGAAGCGCTGACCAATTACCTCGCTGCTGCTCGAAACAACCCAAATGAATTCCTCACACCCATTTATCTTTTCAAAGCAGGTAAGGTGATGGAATCAATTGGAGATTACGAAGAGGCCTTGGAAGTATACAAGGAAATCAAAGCAGATTACTCAACTTCC
The DNA here is from genome assembly GCA_965267285.1 of Salibacteraceae bacterium. Taxonomy (GTDB): domain Bacteria; phylum Bacteroidota; class Bacteroidia; order Flavobacteriales_G; family Salibacteraceae; genus UBA4419. Next base: position 1,680,995 of record OZ253948.1, read on the forward strand.
GCCGAAGGAAGAGCCATCGACAAATACATCGCCAGAGCCGAAGGATTTGTAAATTAGGCCTCATGGCAACGGCTGGCCAAAATCTTTCCGATTACGACCCTACCACCGTCCCGAATGGAAGGGAAATGAAAATAGGAATTGTCGTTTCTGAATGGAACGATGAAATAACCAATCGACTTTTAGAGGGTGCACATAATACCCTGCTCAAGCACGAAGTGATTGCGGATAACATCTTGGTGCGACGTGTTCCCGGCTCCTTTGAGCTTCCCTTAGGGGCACAATTCATGGCGGAAAACACGGATGTAGATGGCATCATTTGTATCGGGACCGTCATTCGCGGAGAAACAAGCCATTTCGATTATGTGTGCCAGGCAGCCATGCAAGGCATTAAGGATGTAGGGCTTAAATACAACATGCCAGTGATCTTTGGGGTGCTGACAGACGATAACAAGGAGCAGTCCTTGGCACGATCGGGAGGAGCCTTGGGCAACAAAGGCGACGAGGCCGCAGTGACCTGCCTCAAAATGATAGCCTTGAAAGAAGGGTTCTGATCCATCATCGAACAGAACAATTGGATACATTTGAATTATGATTGAAACCAACAAAATGACCAAGAAGGAATTCATGGCCTTTTTACTGGTCTATGCGGCTTATGCAGATTTGGTGGTCAATCAGGATGAGTACGAATTCATCTCGGAGAGAATAGGGCTCGACAATTTTGTCAGACTTTCACATATCTATCGAAACAATACAGATTCTGAGAATCTGCAGCTGCTGGTAGATTTCCGCCAGATCCATTTTCCTGGTGAGGAAGGCAAGAAGGAACTGCTTTCTACCATGAAGGAAGTATTCTTGTCGGATGAGGAGTTCCATCCAATGGAAAAACAGATGTTGAAAACGCTAAACGTAATCTTATGAGCAGCAACTTCAGCAGGGACGAATTCCTAACCTTCGTACTCATCTATGCTGCGCACGGGGACAAGGTTGTCAAAGAATCTGAGATCGAGTATATCAAAAAGAGAACAAGCGCTGAACTCTTCGAAAGGGTATTCGAATCTTTCAACTCAGAGAATCATGTGCAAAATTTCCAGGTACTTGTGAGGCACAAGGAAAAATTCTTCCCAGGCAAAAGCGGGTCCCAGGAGCTCCTGGACGAGATGGAACAAGTATTTGTCGCCGACGGCGAATACCACGATCTGGAGAAAAAACTCTTCGGTTCGGTGCGGAACATTTTCTCCAGCATCACACAATAGATATATTCTTCCACAAGTCTTCATTCCGCTTTGCGATGACCTATATTCGCAAGGATGGACTTCGAGAAGAAACTCAACAATCCATGGAGGAAAATAGCCTCCAGCATCTATCAGCCCCCCAAGGATTCCAAGATTTACGGTGCAGTTCAGGTTGACGTTGGGAAACTCGAAAATTTCATCAACGAAAAACGATCGGCCGGCATCAAGGTCACCTATACCCAGGTGTTTATCGCCCTGGTTTCAAGAGCCATTGCTTTTGATGTTCCACAGATGAATGCCTATGTCAAACGGGGCAAGATCATATCGCGCGAAAGCGTCAACGTGATGGTCAGTGTACTACTTACAGACAAGCAGGAAATGGGCTCAATCATGATCAAGGATGCCCACAAACGAACCATTGATGACATCTGTGGCGAGTTTGAATCCAAAGTCAACCGCAAGCGCAAGGATAGCAGTAAGCCCTCCCTCAATGATCGCATCGCTCGTATACCATGGCCCTTCAGAACTTGGTTCTTCAGGTTGTTTAAATGGCTCTTTGTTACCATGGGAATTGAATGGAAAAGTATGGGGATACACAATAATTCTTTTGGATCCTTCATACTTTCAAACATCGGAAGTCTTGGCCTCGATGTTGGATTCCCGGCTTTGTTCCCACTATCCAACTTGTCCATGGTATTGATCATGGGCAAGGTGGAGGATAGACCTGTAGTAGATCGCGGTGAAATAGTTGTCAAAAAAATGATGAACTTCAGCGTATCGCTCGACCACCGGATCGTGGATGGATCTCACGGCGGTAAACTCTTTCGTTCGATGAAGTCCAGGATCGAAAAGGTGGAAGAATTGGATCGTATTCCAAGCGAGGAATTGGAGAAGAGTCCATTTAAGTGAGTTGTATTGCGTAATAGACATAGAGACCACCGGCGGTAATCACAAGACCGGTAAGATTACCGAGATCGCCATCATCAAACACGATGGTAAGGAGGTGGTGGATGAATACTCCACCCTTATCAACCCGGAGACCTCCATTCCACCTTTCATCACCAGGCTCACCGGAATTAGCAATGAAATGGTGGAAGATGCGCCTAAGTTCTATGAGGTCGCCAAGAAGATTGTCGAGATCACCGACGACGCTTATTTCGTTGCGCACAACGTTTCCTTCGACTATGGATTCGTAAAGTCAGAATTTGACCGACTAGGTTACAAGTATGAACGCGAGCGCATTTGTACAATTCGTTCGAGTAAAAAGCTCTTGCCAGGAAAACGTTCCTACGGCCTGGCCAACCTCACGAAGGAGTTGGGCATCGACCTCAATGGTCATCACAGGGCCTACAACGACGCGGTGGCGACGCTCCAGATTTTTGAAATGTTACTGGACATCGACGAAGACTTTCTGCAAAAGAATACCTACGTGGATTCCATCCGCAAGAAGAAGAGGAAGCCCAAACTCAACAAGGCACTCGACCTCAAGAAGGTAGACTTGCTGCCAAAATCTACTGGCGTATACTACTTCTACAATACCGATGGCGAAGTGATCTACATTGGCAAGAGCAAGAATATTCGAGCCCGGGTATTCAACCACCTGAGCAATGAGAGCAGTACGAAGGCCAACAAAATGCGCCTGGAAATTGCGGAAGTGGATTACGAAGAGACCGGCAGCGAGTTGATCGCCCTGCTCAAGGAATCGGATGAGATCAAAAGCGAAAGGCCCATTTACAATCGATCCCAGCGAAGAACCATCTTTCACTATGGACTATTCCTCGAAGAGGACAAGCGAGGATACAAGCGATTTTCGATCGAGGTAATCCAAAAGGACGACAGGGCGGTTTACAGTTATTCGAGCAAGATGGAAGGCAGGGCTCACCTTTACAGGCTTTGCGAAAAGCACAACCTCTGTCAAAACCTATGCGGTCTTTACAAGAAGGACGGACCTTGCTTCCAGTACAACATCAAACAATGCCAGGGAGCCTGTGTAGGTCAGGAAGACCCCGAAGAATACAACAAGCGCGTGGACAGCGCGCTCGAAGATCTGAGATTTTCGAACCAGAGCTTCCTGGTCGTGGACCATGGTCGTCACGATTCTGAATGTACGGTTGTTTACGTGGAGAATGGAGCTTATAAGGGCTTTGGTTATGCCGACTTAAATGACGCCCACGATGTCGAAAGCCTAAAAGATTCGGTCTCGATTAAGAAGGACAACCGCGACATCCAGATCATTCTGAAGAACTACTTGAAGCGGAAGAAGGTGCGGAAACTAATCCACCTCGAATAGTGGTTGAAGAAAGCTATGTTCGTAGGTTAACCTATGAACATTGTTCATCTGTTCAAGTCACTGAACCTTATTGCATACTTTTAATCTCCTCATAACGAGTTATGCACAAGTAAAAGAAACACATGGAAACGTTTATTGGAACTATTGCAGGTATTATAATCGGTGGACTAATTACCGTATGGGCAAGTAGATATTTTTATAAAAAGTCTATCAAGTCAAAAAGTCTCTCCTGTTTTGTTCAATATGTAAGTGAAATATTGACTGGTATTGACCCTGACATTAAAAGCAATTTAGAAGTCGATTTTAAAGGACAAAAGGTCGAAAGTCTATATCAAGTCCAGTTTGTAATTGCTAATACAGGTGACATTCCAATTAGAGACCTAATTACCCCTTTGACTCTTCAAATTCCAAACAAAGGAATAATCCTTGATGCAAACCTTCTCCATGTCGACCCTAAAGGAAGAGAAGTAAAAATCAACATAACTTCTTCCAATGATTCAATAGCATATAATTTTCCACTGCTAAATTCAGGGGAGTACTTTATCTCTAAAATCCTAATTAAGGGGGAGCCCCCAAGGCATGTGATTGAAGAAGAAGGAGAAGACGAAGAGCCTCGAAGATTGATTGAATATGGTAGCTATGACTTATTCGAATTCTCAATCACTGCGGACGACCTAGCTCCTAAAATTACAAGTCAGTACCTTCCTCCATATTATTCCGATGAGATGGAATTCAATCATTTTGACAAGTCAACGATTTTGGGTGGAGCTATTTTTGGTTTTCTCGCGTTCACCATTGCCTTCATTCTTTACAGCATTGGCACAATTCAATCGGACCTGTTCTTATTTCACTTTAAGGAGTTCTTTACAAACTTCTACTTACTAAAATTCTTCATAATTATAGGTTGGATTACTGCTCTTCTCCTTGGATTAATTGGAGTCATGATACCTGCGAGCGAAATTGATGGAATCAGACCAAAAAAGAAACCGAAATTCAAACTACCGAAAAAACATAGTAGATATTATCGACCATTTTAAAACAAAACCTGTACGCAATGTGGGCTGAAGGAATAACCGAAAGTTCTGTGCTTCTATTCCGCCAAAACTCCGCTTTGAAGTTTTTGTTGAATGATTTTAAAAACACAGCTTTGGCTACAGTTTGTGATCAATTGAAAACTAAGTCGGAAGAAATATGGGACTAATGGTTCATAGTTTGGAAGGTATTCCAGAAGAACATCATCGCGACTACTTCATCTATTTACTTGATTACGGTTGGCAAGAACCTCTCAGCGAGATAATGATGAAGAATTTTGGCAAAATGGCAACACTTGCTTCCGAACAAAAGAATGCGGTGGTCATAATGAAAGCGGATGTAGGAGTTCATTTCAGCGATGAAGTTCTATCCTGGCATAGCATTAACGGAGAAGATGCAGATAAGAACGATTTACTACCTGCAATACTGGTTACTAAGAGGCACCCTTCTGCCTTTAGGAATCGAAATCAATCAAAGGAAACCAAGCTAGAATCAGATCTTAAAATGATCCTCTTCCCCTTAAAGAAACACTGTAAGAATACAAATGATGTGATTTCTCTCATTCAACTCATCTTCAACAAGATCAAGAATGGTGAAGATTTAGACAATTTCAAAATTAGTTATGAAAGGAAAAAAGGACTCCATGGTGCCATTGCTGATTCTATAATTCTCGAACCAAATGTTGCCGGAGTGGGATTTAGTCTCAACAGGTTTTATAAATATTTCAAAAGGAAATGAGAATGCATGTGGCTAACAAATGAGTAGGAAAGATTATGGATTTATCAATAATTTGAAGTTCAGTGTTTCGTATAATTCTCATCACAGGCAGAAAAGAACCTGGTTCGCAAAACCGTTTCGTTTCATACAAATCAAAACGTTGATATAAATAGAAAGTGATGCAGAAATATTTTCAATGTTTAGAGGCTCACTATTCAAATCTTATTCAAAGTGCATTTCTCACATTTAATGAGGTTTTGAAAATGAAAAATATCATGGGAGTTTATTTGATTTATTCACCCAACAAATCCATTCTTTACATAGGAAGTACAAACAAATTTGACGTTAGATTCGGTGTGGATTTGAAGTATGAATCAACGCATACCTTTATGAAAAAATTGATGAAAACCAATAGCTTCATCGATCGTTCATCAGCCCAAGATTATATTGTAAGCGAATGTAAATACAAGATTCAGGTCTGCGAATCTAAGCGTGAATCAGAGGCATTAGAGCATTTTGCCATTTGGTGTCTAAACCCTAGGTTCAACAAATAGTCATGGAAGCCATCTCACGCATGTAGTAAAACCGTGATGATGACCCAAGCTTTACTTCTTCCACGCGTACATAAACGAAACACTGCGGCCGAAGCGCACGCCCTGACGACTCCAATACGGCTCAATTGAGAAGATGAACTTCGGGATGGAGTCCGCGAATGTCTACCCCCTCGCCTACATGTAATTACCTAAATTTACAATCGACTCTGCTTTGGCACTAGGTGCCATAGCCAAGGCCGTCGCTTATTTGAAATGAAAAAAATAGAAGTAATAGAACTCAATTGGGACGGACCCTTTAGCCTCGATCACGTAACTCAAAATTTTACAGACAAAACTGGACTCTATCAGATTTACGGCACACATCCCATTTTCGGCAAAAATAAGCTTCTTTATATCGGAAAGACAGAGGACTCATTTAATGCGAGATTCAAGTCTCATGCAAGTTGGATTGAATACGAGTATGACCCTGTTCAAATTTATATTGGCGAAATACAAAGGTCCGACATGGGCGACAAAGAATCAATTGAAATTGCAGAACGGCTGCTTATATTTTATTGCGCCCCACCATATAATTCAAACAATATTGTGCAAGCAAAAACTGGAATTACAGACCGAGAAATATTAGTGGTCAATCATGGAAAAATTTCAGAGCTACTACCATGCGTAACCAACCTTAATGATTCCGACAGATTAAAAGATAGTCAAGCGAGGATCGATGAGACTTGAATTTTGGAAAAGATTTAATAATGGACGATAGACCATATATTTTCGACTTTGCTCCCCACGACCCTCGAATAGTGTTTTTGACAAAAAAGCTTGACGAATTGAAGATCAGCTACTCTCTTCGAGAAACTACGGCATACATGGAACAATCGATTGAATTATCTGTGAGCAAAGAGGTTGCTAATGAGGTCCATTCGATGTTAGACGAAGTGACCTCTTGGGAAACCATGGACAACTTCGAAACAAATTCAATACTGGGCAAATTTCGATTAAGATCAGTTGGGGTATTTTTAGAGTGGGTGTCAATTATTACCACAGCAACTATTGTTATCTCTGGAAGTTGGTTTATAATGAATGGCGATCTATCAAAAGGAGCGTGGGTTGCTGTAATCTTCTTCACATTATTGCTCATCTTCTTGATCTATTTATTTTTCGTTAACAGAAAGCGAGAAAAGACAGATTAAACGGAACGCCCAAACACGCCGATGAAACCTAAATCAAAAAAATCCCCAAAACTCTGGAGATTCATCGGCCTTGCCCTCCTCCTACCCGTGCTTATCATCGGGATTCTGCTGTTTGTTCTTTTCCTAAAACAAGACGACATCATCCAAGGTCAAATCGCAGCCATGAACAAGCTGCACAAAGGGCGCGTAACGGTAGGCGCCACCCACCTGTCGCCGTTTGAGAACTTCCCTTACGTTTCCATCAAAGTGGATGACGTTGGTGTTTACGAGACCAAGGAAGAAGGAGGCCCGGTCATTCTTGAAGTGGCCGATATCTATATTGGCTTTGACATCTGGGATATAGTATCGGGTAACTACGACATCCAGACATTGGTCATCGAGGATGGGGTGTTCAATTTTGTGCTTCATGAGGATGGAACCAACAACCTGGAAAATGCACTCGCGTCCGACGAGGAGACTGAGGAGACCGAACCCCTGGGCATTCATCTGAAGAACATCAAAGTGCGCAACCTCGACATCCATAAACTGAATGAATCCAACAATATGGACTTCGAGACCTATGTCTATTCAGGCGATGGAGCCTTCAGGAGTGGCGATGGTCAAACCGCCGCCCACATTGATACGGAGTTTGAACTAAACATCATGGATGGAGGCGACACCACCTTCATCAACCACAAGCATTTTGAGTTTCATGTGGATTTTGTATTGGACGACACTTCAGGAATGCTGACCCTTAAGCCTTCCGGCATTGTCATGGAGCATGGTGACTTCCGGCTCGAAGGGTCTGTGGATACTAAAAATGATATGGATCTCGATCTTTCAGTGAGCGGGACCAAGCCCAATTTTGATATGCTCATAGCCTTTGCCCCGGCCGACCTCATTCCTGTTTTGGAGCGCTATGACAATGCAGGGAATATCTATTTCAATGCAGTCATTCAAGGCCCAACAACCGACAACCGGACGCCTTTTATTGACGCAAAGTTTGGGGCAAGCGAAGCATTCCTCGAAAACACGGAGAAAGGCAAACGAGTCGATGAAATGGGTTTCGAAGGGCACTTCACCAATGGTGAAAACCGTGATTTCAATACCATGGAATTCTCCCTAACAGATGTGACGGCCCAATTAGAAAAAGGCAAATTCTACGGCTCGGTGGTGGTGAACAACTTTGACGAGCCAGAAATAGACATGCAACTCAAAGCCGACTTTAACCTTGATTTTTTGATCGGTTTTTTCAACGTCAGCGACATCGACAGTGCCTCAGGGAATGTCGTGATGGAAATGAAGTTTCATGATATCATCGATCTCGAAAAACCGGAACATGCCCTCACTGAGCTAAACCGGGCTTATTCCTTTGAATTGAAGGTGGAGGACTTAAGCTTGGCTTCGGAGAACTTTCCAGCACCGATGACAAACCTCGATATGCATATGATCATGACTGGGAAGCGGGCGGTCCTCGATCAATTTGACATGCAGATGGGGCAATCCGATTTGTCCATGACTGGATACATCACTGACTTACCAGCCATTGTACACCACACAGCCATTCCAGTAGAGACACACCTGGAAATTCAATCCAAGGTGCTGGATATCGCGGAGCTAAGCGGTCACACAAAAAACGATACCGTAGGGGTAGATGAACGCATGGAGGACCTAAGCGGTGGATTCTCTTTTAAATCATCAGCCAAAGCACTCACCGAGTCGAAGTATCTGCCCATAGGGGAATTCTTTATCGATAGCTTGCATGCCCAACTGAAACATTATCCCCACGAACTGCATGACTTCCATGTGGACTTCCTGATAGACGATCGCGATTTGAAGATTGTCGATTTCACCGGCTATATCGATGATTCGGATTTTCACTTCAATGGATTGGTACACGACTATGGATTCTGGATGCAAAAGGAACTCAAGGGTGACGTGGATCTGGACATTACGCTGTCGTCCAACTTGCTGCGTCTGGAGGATATCTTTTCATACGGAGGTGAGAATTACGTACCGGAAGACTATCGGCACGAAGAGGTCGACAAATTGGTGCTACACGCGAATACCAGTATGCACTATAGAGATTCGGTATTACACTCTATCGATATCGACCTTGATAAGTTCAATGCCAAAATGCATGTGCATCCTTTACGGGTTAAGGACTTTGCCGGCCACTTCCATTATGAAGATGATCACTTGGTGATTCAAGATTTTCACGGGCAAATGGGTAAGACCGTTTTTGATGCTAACATGAACTATTACCTCGGGGATGATACGACCGTGATGAAGCGCGATAATTATTTACAGCTAAAGGCCAACTACATCGATTTCGACCAGCTTTCCAACTTCAATATGCCTTCTTCGAAATCGTCGAGTGAAGCTGCTACCTCCACAGCTACTACCCAAACGATTGCAGATGTGGAAGAGCATGCCACTGCGTTTAATTTATACGAGCTTCCTTTTACAGCCATGGAAATTGACCTGGACGTCAAGCACTTCATTTATCATCGAATTGATCTGCAGCACATCGACGCCCATTTGCGCACTACTCCAAACCACTTCCTCTTCATTGACACACTCCACATGGATGCGGCTGGTGGAAGCCTCGCACTGTCAGGATATTTCAACGGGAGCGACCCACAACACATTTATGTGAAGCCTGATTTAGTTGTGGAGAATATGAACCTGGATGAGTTGCTGTTCAAATTTGAAAACTTTGGGCAAGATCATTTGGTGTCAGAGAACTTGCATGGACAGATTTCTACACGAATTCAAGGAAAAATCAGGGTATACCCTGACCTGGTTCCAGACCTTGATCAATCCGAGATCCACATGGACGTAGAGGTCTTGAATGGAAGGCTGGAGAATTATGAACCCATGCTTATGTTGTCCGACTATATGGGGAGCAAAGACTTGAACAACATCCGCTTCGACACCCTGCAGAATCACATGGATATCACCAATGGAACCCTTACCATTCCAAATATGGTCATTGAGTCAACCCTTGGACACATGGAAGTCTCCGGCACCCAGGATATGGACTACAACATGGAATATTACGTAAGGATCCCGTGGAAGACCATACGTCAAGGGGCCCGGAACAAACTCTTCGGGAACAAAAAAACCAGCGATGGCGAAACCGGAGATGACGAAATCCTCGAGGTCGATCCAAACGAAAAAATCCGCTATCTAAACCTCAGGATATTTGGGAATATGGATGATTTTAAGGTTCGAACCGGTAAGAAAAATTGAATAAAAAAGCCACTAACATTGTATATGACGGTCATGCCCGCAAAAGCTGGTCATGCTGCAACTAGCTGAGCGAAAATGCAAGTTGTAACACGAAAATCTGAAATCAGGGAATATCTTAAAGAGTCTTTGAGTGCATATAGGTCAAAAGGACTATCTGCCTGTTTGACGGAGTTGGAAAATCAGATTCTGAATAAGAAGGTGAAGTTTCCTTTATTGGAGTTTTGTGGCAACGAATTGTATCGTGAAGTAAAACAAGAAGAGCAAATCGAATTATGCGATAAAATCGAGACGTTGAAAACAGAAGGGGGTAATGTCATTCTCGGAATTATTTTGCAGAATAGACTTAGCTCTCATTTCGAACAATCAATTAGCAAAGCAACAGAATACATTTCTCAGGCAAGTGCGTGGTATGTCTGCGATATTATTGGTGAAAGAGTTTATGGCTACTCCCTTTTAAATAACGCGGATAGAACTATTCCTCAGATAAAAAAACTTTCTAACCATTCAACCAACTGGGTAGTACGCGCATTAGGAGCAGGAATTCACTATGCCGTAAAAAAAGGATTGGACAAGAAAAATGTTGCTTCTGTTTTTTCTGTTCTTCTCTCAATGGCAAATACAAAAGACAAAGAAATAAAGCAAGGTGTCGGTTGGGCTGCAAAGACAACAGCAAAATTTCACCCTGATATAATTGAACAATTTTACCAGGAAATAGAAAACCAGAACAAAGTAGCAAATTGGTTTAGGACCAAAATTTCTATTGGACTTAATCGAAATGAATATGCCAAAAGAAATTGAAGTTAAGTCAGTACTCAATAAGACCAAGAAAAGAGACAAGTGGTTTTTGGATGATTACACTTTTAATCCATACAGTAGTTGCTCCTTTAATTGCTTGTACTGCTATATCAGGGGAAGTAAATACGGCAGTAACCTTGAAAAAAACCTATCGGTTAAAACAAATGCAATTGAAATTTTAGATAGACAATTAACGAATAGGGCAAAAAAGAACCAATATGGAATAATTGTACTGTCTTCCGTAACCGACCCCTATATTCAGATTGAAAAAAAATATGAACTGACAAGACAGGCTTTAGAAGTAATTCTAAAGCACAGGTTTCCCGTTCATATCATAACAAAATCCGATTTGATAGTACGAGATTTTGACCTGCTAAAGAAAATTGAATACGAAGCGATTTTGCCGACTGATCTAAAACAACTAAAGGAGGGAGTGATTATCAGTTTCTCATTCTCAACAATTCAAGATGAAGTAGCAAAGATTTTTGAACCGGGAGCCACACGTCCAACTAAAAGAATTTTGGCACTTCAAAAAACGATTAAGGAAGGTTTTTTATCGGGTGTAAGTCTGATGCCATTGATTCCTTATATTTCAGATACAACAGAGCAACTTCATTTGGCGTTTTCCAAATTCAGGGAAATGACTGTTGATTACATTTTGCCTGCGACAATTACTCTGTTCGGAAACGGAAAAGCACACAGCAAGACATTGATGTTAAATGCAATCCATAAACATTATCCCGAATTGAAAGACAAGTACGAAAAGCTTTTCGCCAATAGTACGGAAATGCCCTACTATTACAGAAATGCCTTTTACAAGAAAATGAAAGGACTTTGCAAAGAATATGAATTAAGCAATGGTATAATAAAGGCAGCTGCTAACAAAGGCTATGACGCAAATGCAGGCTAAACACCTGCACTACGCATAGCCAAACCGTTGTACGTCATTGAAATATGGAAGGTCGGTTCAAACAAAGAAAGAGATTTATAGAGATAATAAGAGCATTTATTACCATTGCTCCTTTTCTTCTATTTGGAGGAATTTTAACTCACTCAACATTACCTGTAAACCAAGGTGAATATCCTGAAAACTGGACTTTTATTTTCGTTGCTACTTCAGTAATGATTTTAAATTCAATTTCGATAGTAACACTATGGATTATCGATTCTGAAAGGAACAGGATAAATAAAATCTTGAACGCCTTTAGTATATTATTTGGCACTCCAGTAGTTATTATTTTGTGGTTAGGATATCACCAAACATTGAGAATGAACATTAACATAGAAGAGACACAGTATCTAAGAGGCGAGTGTTTTATGAAATGGAGAAATATCTATAAATCTGAAAATAGATATCATTTTAGCTCTGGATATTGCCCAACAGCAACACAAGACTCAATTATTGTGACAGAAATTTATAGATGGGGAAACGTAAAATCTTGCGGAATAATATTGAATGGGGTTTATCAAGAGATTAATGAATCAGAAGTTACATTCCTTACCGAGAATCAGAAAAAGGAAATAATGAGTTATTAATAAAAAACGAACGCACAACAAGGTGTAAAAAAGCATTAAAACACTTTTTACACAAAACGTTAGCCACAATGAAACACCCTCTTAGTAAACATACATGATGAAATATATTCTCTGCTTTCTGCCAATTCTGCTTGGATGCAACCAGTCTTCAGAACAACTGTTAATCAAACACCAATGGGAAATTAAAAGTGTGAGTAATCCCGTATTCAACAACTTACCAAATAATTTGGATTATGGATCTCCGTGGAACTTTGGAAAAAATGGTAAAGTAAAAATTAGCGACAATTACTTTTTGGGAGGTAGCTTAACTGAAGGCCTTTGGACTATGAAAGATGATCAACTTACAATCAACGCTAACAACCTGAATCTGGACTTCAGAGTAGCTAAATTGACGGAATCCGAACTCATGATGGTGCTTGCGATTGATGAAGAAAACGAGCTGGAATATTATTTTGAAGCTGTAATTCCTTAACAAAAAGTGGCTAATGCTAGTAGCTAGTGGCTGTGCATTTGGCGGAGTACCCAAAAAGTGCTACTTTCAGTGCTATCAGTAAAACAAATACGCGCTCATACATATTGTTAGCCTACTTTTTCCACACGTACATAAACGATACGCCGCGTCCAAAACGAACACCCTGACGAATCCAGTAGCGCTCCATTGAGAAGATCATCTTGAGGATAGAATCGGCAAAGCCCCTGCCCTGCCCTACCGTCGCATCGCTGCCAGCGCCACTGCGGGTCCATTTCTTGGGCAGCATATTCGACAATTGCCTGAATAGCCATATCGGTGGATAAAGGAAGGAATTGAAGTAGGTCTTATAGGCCTCTGAGCCTTGGTTTGGCTCGAACAGGGCCTGGATTTCCTTTGACGTATACCTTTTGAAATGATGATTGACCACGTCGTGGTGACTCCACAAACTCATAAAGGCGGGTACCGTGATGATCACATTTCCGCCTGGCTTGCATACCCGATTGAGCTCTCTTACGGCCAACATGTCATCTTCCACGTGTTCCACAACATCGAATGAGCAAACCAAATCGTATTGGTTGTCACCATAGGCTATTTCAGTAATGGACCCCTGTTCGATTTGAATGCCGAGCTTCTCGCGAACCATATCGGCGCAGATCTGGTCGTATTCGATACTGGTAACCTCTCCAAATTCTACCAATAGCTCGGAAGTTCTACCGGTTCCGGCACCGACGTTGAGAATCTTCAAGTCCGTTCGGCCGTTGGCCAGCTTCCGGATTCGATCCATGATGATTTGAGCGCGAACAATAAACCACCAATGGCTTCGCTCCAAATCGAAGTACTCATCGTAAAATTTCCTATCCATCTACTCTCTCGCCGCCCTCTATCCTATGGTCAATGATGAACAATGGCCTTTTTTGCGCTTCCTGAAATATCCGCAGTACATATTCTCCTATGATCCCAAGCGAAACCATCTGAACACCACCAAAAAACAGAATGAAGAATAACAAGGTGGTAAATCCTTCCACTATACCCCCAAAGAAGAAATACTTGATCAGCGTCACAAGGATGTAAACCAGCGCTACAAAAACCGAGATCAAGCCTAAATTGGTGATCAACTTAACCGGGGCTTGTGAAAAACTGAAAATGGCATTGTACGCCAAAGCCAGCATCTTCTTCATCGGATACTTGGTCTCTCCTTCCAGGCGCTCCTTGCGATCGTATTCATAACCATACTGCTTGTATCCGACCCAGGCCCGGATTCCCCTTACGAATCGGCTGTGCTCCGGCATAGAATTCAAGCGGTCCACCACCCTTCTGCTCATAAGGCAAAAATCACCGCTGTTGGCCGGAATATTGGTTGAGGTAATGCGCTGCAGGAAACGATAGAAATACTTCGAGGTTACCTTTTTGATATACCCTTCGTCATCCCGCATCTCCCTAACTCCATATACAACGTCATAACCGTCCTTGTACTTCTTATAGAACTCTGTCAACAGCTCCGGAGGATCTTGCAAGTCACCGTCCACCACCATGATAGCTTCGGAAGCCCGGGCTACAGTTAAACCGGCCGTAAGTGCATATTGGTGTCCGATATTTTTCGAAAGAAATACCGAGTGGAACCGGGGATCTCTCCTACTCAGTTCCGACATCAATTCAGGCGTGCTGTCCAAGCTTCCATCATTGATGAGTACCACTTCTATACTCAGATTTGACTTATCCATGATTTCGCTGAGACGAGCAATAAGATGAGGAAACATCTCCTGCTCGTTGTAAAGCGGAACCACATAAGAAACCTGTGGGGATAGAACCATCGCGGCAAAATTAGAAATAAGTTGCTGCAAGGGCTATTTTTGCGCCATCGCCAAACCATGAAAAACCACGAAAGAAAGTGTGAGCATTGCGATCATTGGAACGACGCGAAGCTAACCGATTGCGAAAACTGCGGAAATCAATTTGATGAGGAGTTTCGTGAGGACATGGAGAAACTCCGCAATAAACCCATCTTCGATGTTAAGGTCATCAAAATCAATGAAGATGATTCACCTCCTGTCAAATTTCTCAAAAAGATCGTTCAGATCCACCAGCTCATTCTCTACGCCATCATTGGATTTCTGATCTATCTTTCTACTGTATTTTCCCACTGACGTTAGATGACAGTTTCGAAAAAAACGGTTCTCAAAAACATTCTCATCTTGCCGTTTAACGTCCTGCTAAGCATCCCTGCCATCTTGCTTTGGATGGAGGACGGTGGTTTGTCGAGGGATATCTATCTCAGGGCAACGGGCATTGTCTTCATTCTCTCGGGAATTGTTCTTCTGTTCTGGACGATCAGACTTTTCTACCTGGTTGGTAGAGGAACATTGGCGCCATGGGATGCCACAAGCGTTCTTGTAGTTCGTGGTCCATATCTGTACGCACGCAACCCTATGATCAGTGGGGTCCTTTTCGTTTTGTTCGGCAAGAGCCTCGTATTTCAAAGCATTCCCATTTGGCTTTTGTTTATTGCTTTTTTCTGCATCAACCACGTTTATTTCATCTTCAAAGAAGAACCAGACCTTGTCAAGCGATTCGGAGACAAGTACTTAGATTATAAAAGTAAAGTACCCAGATGGCTGCCTAATTTGTCGGCCTATGAGGCTCGGCAATAATCACGATTCTTCGATATTTGCACCCCAGTATGGAAATGCTGAATCCAACCATATTTATTGGAGACTTCGAATGGCGCGAGCCTATAACAACACTTACCGATATGGTAACGGGAGTGGTTGGTGTTTCCGGATTCCTTTGGTTTTACTTCAAGGATAAACTCAAAAGTCGGGAGGCTCTTTTGTATTCGGGATACTTCCTGTTTATGGGTTTTGGTATGTTGTGCGCCGGCATACTCGGGCATGGGCTGCAAGCGTATATTGGACCAACATGGAAAGCAACCGGTTGGTTCTTTAGCGCGCTCAGTATTATGTTTCTTCAATTGGCTTCTGTCAGAACGATTAGGGATCACATTCGAACAACAAGTTTTACCTGGCTAAACAGGATATTCTGGGCGCAGTTTGTCGTTTTTGTGGTGGTCATCTTCACTGGTATTGCGGGCTTCACTTTTGTGCAGTTCAATGCCACATTTGGACTGGTTGGCCTTGTCCTGCCTATGCATTTGTATTCGGCTTATCAGAACGTCAACAAGGCCAGCTACTGGATCGTGGGTGGAATATTCTTCGGACTGGCACCGGCCGTTGTATTCAATAATGAATTGGGTGTGAGCAAATGGTTTAATCACCACGACATATCACATCTCCTGATGTCGACGATTGTTGCCTTGATGTTTGTTGGAGCTTCGAAAATAGTGACAGCCAGATTAGTCTTAAGTGGTCAATCCTGACGAAATTCATATTTCGTTAACACCCCACGAGGAGATTCCTTTGTAAATTTGCAGCTTCGAAATGGGAGGACTCCAGTACACAGCCATCATTATACCTCTTCTCCTACTCGCCGTAGGATTGGAATTCTTCGTCTCCAAAAGGAAAAAGGTCCAGACCTATACCCTGAGTGACACTATCATCAATATGTGTTGCGGTATGCTCGAACGCCTATTTGACTTCTTTTGGGTCGTCGGGCTCTTCTTCGTCTTCCAGTTTCTTTTCGAAAATGTTGCCCTCTGGAAAATTCCACTCAATCCATTTACGTGGATTATCGCACTGTTTGTCGGGGATTTCCTCGCCTACTGGCACCATCGCCTAAGCCACGAAATCAATTTTTTGTGGGCATCGCATATCGTTCATCACCAAAGCGAAGAATTGAACCTGACGACTGTCTTCAGGGTTTCCTTTTTTGCGGTGATCAATCGCAGTTTCTTTTGGATTTGGATGCCTATTGCCGGTTTTGATCCTGCCACGACCACCTCAGTCCTTTTGTTTATTGGACTGTTCCAGTTCGTGACTCACACAAGGCTTGTAGGCAAACTCGGATGGCTTGAATATTTGTTTGTAACGCCCTCCCATCACCGGGTCCATCACGCCAGGAACGAAAAGTATATGGACCGCAACTACGGACACGTGTTCATTATATGGGACAAGATGTTTGGCACCTTCACCAAGGAGGAGGAAGAACCGGAATATGGTATCACGAGTGGCTTCAATTCGTCCAACCCATATCGTGCGATGTTCTTCTATTGGATCGACCTTTTTACAAGGGCTGGAAGGGCCAAAAAAATTGGAGACAAGATCATGGTATTCCTCAGAGGGCCGAGATGGACACCCAAGGACGTCGGTTTCCTTCCGCACGAATACCAAACAAACGAAAAGGGTGAGCGAACAACCTATCGCCTACCCGTGACCAGGTCACTTGGCTTTTACATCTTCCTGAATGCCCTGATCACCACCGGCATGTTTGCTTCACTTTTCGCCATCAAGAAATCCATTGAAGACCCTACGATTCTCCAATTGGTTACCAATCCAACCATCCTTGCCCTTGGTGGTATGGTCCTCTACAGTATTTGGTGCCATGCCTGGGTGCTTGAAGGAAGAAAAGGAGCCATTTTGATGGATATCGCAAGAATTGTTTTGGTGACCGTTACACTGCCATTCCTGCTAGCAGGTTTGGTCGAAGGGATCTATGTTGCTGCTGGCTTTGCGGCAGTGGGTTTCATCATGCTGATTTGGTTGATCAGGCTGAAAAACACCATCATCGGCCGTCGAAAGGAAGGTACTTCAGGCTCCGTTAGGCTGAAAGCCGCCTAATATTCCAACTCTACTTCATATCCGCTGTGGCTTCGGATGTTGATCACCTTGCCCTCATCCAGGATTAGGTATTGACCCTTGATGCCCCTGAGTTTTGTTTCGATCACCGGGGCTTTGTCCAATTTGAGACTTGTCACTTTCTCCGGGTAGGCTTCAACCGGATATTCAAACTCCACAATCTCTTCATCCTTCAAGATGAAATCCTTGAGGTCTTCCGGAAGCAGGTTGGCCACTTCTTCCTTCATGGCTTTGAGGTCAACACCCTCTTCGACAACATTCTTGAGCATATTGCGCCAATTGGTCTTATCACTCATGTGTTCTTTGAGTGCTACCTCAATGAGGCCTGCTGCCTGACGATAAGGTGTCTTGGCAAGGACCAGTCCCTGGACCGCTCCTTGATCCATCCAACGTGTAAGCTTTTGAGGCACCCTCGTCACCCCTACTTTGGCACCTGAAGTCAAGGATAGATAAGTGTAATGAGGCTTGACGTGATGTTCGATTTCCCAATCCAGATCTCGAAGCGGAATTCCTAGATGTGCTGTGCTCAACTCTGGGTGGATAATGCTCTCTGCAGCCTGCGGAGCATTCATAAAGGCCTCATAACTCATACCCTCTCCAAATGCCTTTTTGATCTTCTTGCCCGTTACAACACAATGAATATTTCCGTCGAAGCTCAGGCGGATCTCCTTGCCTATAAGCTTGTTTATCGGAACGGTTTCCTTTTGCTCCAATTGGTCATAGAAAACCATCTCGTATTCCACTGGAGAAGAAAAAGTGGTCTTCATTTTGCGTAAGTTGCCCTTGTGTTTCATATTAGCATTACGTTATTCGAAAATCGTTTTGGCAATCAATTACATTTGGGTCAATCAAACTTATACATTATGAAAGTACTCGTTGCATTTTGTTGCGCTTTGCTTATTTCAATCGGTTCATTTGCGCAAGACATCTTCGGTCAATGGAAGACCATAGACGACGAAACGGGCAGGCAGAAGTCTATCGTGGAGATCTTTAAGAAAGGCGACAAGGCCTATGGAAAAATTATCAAGCTGTTTAGACTACCTGAAGAAGATCAGGATCCATATTGCAAGGAGTGCGATCCCGACGATGATCGCTATAACAAACGCGTGACTGGAATGGAAATTCTTCGTGACCTTGAATACGATGATGGCGAGTGGGAAGATGGAAACATCCTGGATCCTAAAAACGGAAAGGTCTATTCATGTTGGATAGCACTGGACGACGACGATAAGGACAAACTCGAGGTTCGCGGCTATATCGGCTTCTCCCTAATTGGCCGTTCCCAAACGTGGCTGCGTGTAAAATAGTCCATTGACCAAATACCTTTCGATTATCTGCATTCTTTTGATCGGATGCAACAACAAGCCCTCCGCCTGCTTTGAGGGCGTGCCGGAAACAGTCCAGGTTGGAGTTGAATTCACTGTAAGCAGTTGCTCGGAGAACACGGAATCTTATGAATACGACTATGGTAATGGTTATGCCTTAAACCACACCAACGTCGAGCAAGGTCAGATTTATGACTTTCCGGGTCAATACCAAATGACCTTCAAGGCTTTTGGGCCGAATAAAACGAATCGGGACCAAATCGAATACGACCTGCTGGTAGCTGGTCCATCGGCCAGTCAATTGGTGGGAACCTGGACATTGTATGAGACAAGAGAGGTCAATGATTTTGACGAACCAAACGGGAAAAGCGTTTTCTATGCCACTTACGATTCTTCGCAGTCCTACAACGAGCAATATCTGTTTACCCTTGATTCCGTGTTTGTCACCAACGACCCGCTCAACTTCATAACGTGGGGGCAATCCAATCATTGGAGCCTTGGCGGAGATTCCCTCATTTACATTCGAAACTACGAGCGCCGCATCGTTCGATTCGATGGATCTGAAATGGTTTGGATGGAGGATGGGTTCTTTGGGAAGCGGTTGTTCTATTTAAGGAGGGACTAGCGAACGAATTTCAAGACCCTACCTTCACACTGGATAATATAGTTGCCAGGTGCGAGCGATTCGACTTGAATTCCATCATTATAAATTCCGTTCTTAACGACTTTACCATGAGCATTCGTAATCCTGAAAGATTGATCCGGGCTAGCATTTTCAATCTGGATACGCTCCATTGAAGGGTTGGGGAAGGCAATAACCCTTGGTTCTCCCTTCTTCTCCAAAATTGAACTGGACTGTTCTAATATCACGAAGATCGAGTCCTGAGAATGAGCAGGGTAGTTACTATCAAAATGAACCCAACCGGATTCCGGTCCAATCTGAGAGAATTCGAGGTTTATCAACCTGACTCCCTTTTTTGAAAAGGATCCATCGATTGAAGATGTCACAAGGCCAAGGTTAGATCCTGCTGAAAAGTTCGTGTACGACAGCGGGATATCTCCAAGATTACCGAACGCCACCTTGACGTTGTAACCATTGGTGCCCCAATATACATGTACCGTGTCTTTTGAAATGTATACCGGGTCTCTACCAAAGCCAGTGTTAGAGGCTAAATCCGGCATGCGATCCAAAAATTGAGGATAGTCCACTAGCGGGCTTCTGTTGCCCTGTACCACTTCAATATCGTCATTGCGATCCAATTCCTTTTGCGAAACCGAGTCTTGTTCATGCCACTGCCTGAAAACACTTTCCTGTGGCGCGAAGAATCCCTGGAAGTCGCCGTGCCTGAGGTAGAAATACATCATCGCTCGTGCCACATCACCCTTGTGCTCATCTCTAGGTTCAAAATGCGTCGAACCCTTTTTACTCCCACCTTGTGTCCAGCTCACACTTCCGGTTACCTCTCCAAACGGTAGGTTCCCGCGCTGTGAATTGGCATTGACATCGGTTGGAAACAAATGGTGAATATCCGATTGCATGGGCGTTTGACTACTGAACATGCCCTGTGGGAATGTATGCTCACAATTGAAGCTGTTGGCATTGGCACCAGACCTGGTGTTGAATGTTGCAGTTCGACCGGTATAAACGCATTCCACATCACCATTTTCATTGTCGATGGTTGCATACATATTGTCGCGTGCCACAGCATATGAAAGCGTTACATAGCCTGTGCTTAGTATTGTTCCCAAGGTCGACTCCAGATCCTCACCTTCTTTATTGAAGGTGTCGTCGTAATACGAATTTGTATATTGACATTCCCCCTCAAGGTATACCAAATGATCATCGCCAAGCTTATCAACCACCACCATTGGTAGATCCAATGCCATATTTTGTTTCGGAGCGTAAGTCATGTCAACATCAGTCGATCCACTCACGCTAAAACTTTGCTGAGATAGGTTAAACGCACCGTAATTGATCTCATTGAAGACATCCAGTCTGACTTCACCATTACCGGAAAGATTGAGCGATTTTGTGAGGGAGGAATTTTCATCTTGAGTTCCAAAGTCAAGGGTGTCCGTGCTCAATACGATGGATTGACCAAAGACGAAAGCCGGAAGCACCAGAAATATCAAAGTCAGGGTTTTCAATTGCATGTCGTAAATGTAAGGTCATAGTTACTGCGTTTGATCAACCCCCTCAAATTTTACATTTGCCCTCCATGCTCAACATTTCCAACCTGTCTGTCAATTTTAGCGGTGATTACCTGTTTAAGGGAGTCAACTTTGTGGTCAACAAAAAGGACCGGATAGGGCTCGTTGGAAAAAATGGGGTGGGAAAATCCACTATCCTCAAAGTCATCTGCGGCCTCCAAACTCCTTTTTCGGGACAGGTAGATCACAAGCCTGACATACGCATCGCCTACCTGCCTCAGGAAATTTCCGTAACGGGTAGCAATTCAGTATTCGATGAAACCAAATTGGCCTTTTCCGAGCTAAATGATCTGGAAAAGCGAATAGAAGAAATCAATAGAGAGCTTGAGCAGCGTGAAGATTACGAATCAAGCTCCTACCATGACCTGCTGGACGAGCTCAACACGGCCCATACCCGATTATCGCATTTCGATGCCGACAAGGTCGACAGTATGGTTGAGAAGGTTCTGAAGGGGCTTGGGTTCAATCAGGATGAATTCGAGCGATCCATTTCCACATTCTCCGGAGGATGGCAAATGCGTGTAGAGTTGGCAAAATTGCTGCTCACCAAGCCGGATGTTCTTCTGCTTGATGAACCAACCAATCACCTGGATATCGAGAGCATTCTGTGGGTGGAGTCGTTCTTCAAATCCTTTGAGGGGGCGCTCATGCTTATTTCGCACGACCGAATGTTCCTGGACAATGTGACCAATCGAACCATTGAGATTGTCAATGGCCGAATCTATGACTACAAAGCACCATACTCCAAATTCTTAACGCTGAGGGAAGAAAGACTTCAGCAGCAGGAGGCTGCGTTCAAAAATCAGCAACAGTATATCAAGCAGCAAGAACGCTTTATAGAACGCTTTCGCGCCAAAAACACCAAAGCCAAGCAGGTTCAGAGTAAAATCAAACAGTTGGACAAAATCGAACGCATTCAGTTCGATGAAGTGGATGATTCGACCATCCGATTTCTCTTCCCTCCTGCCCCACGAAGTGGCGAATTGGTGGCTGAATTTCGCGGTATGCGAAAGGCCTTTGGTGACAACGTGGTATTTGAAGATGTCGACCTAAAAATTGTTCGTGGAGAGCGACTGGCATTTGTTGGGAAAAATGGAATGGGCAAGTCCACCATGGTGCGCATCCTGGTCGGTCAGGAGTCTAATGAGGGCCTTGCTCGCCTTGGCCACAAAACCGCATTGGGATACTACGCTCAAATCCAGGAAAACACACTGGATCAATCGCTCACCGTGATGCAAACCGTGGAAAATGAGGCTACGGGAGACTGGACCAAACAAAGCAGACTGAGAGGCCTGTTGGGGTCTTTTCTTTTTAAGGAAGACGACATCGACAAGAAAGTAAAGGTATTGAGCGGAGGAGAAAAGTCAAGATTGGCCCTGGCCAAACTCATCCTCAACGAAATAAACCTGCTCATCCTCGATGAACCGACCAACCACCTTGACATGTCGGCTAAGGAAATGCTCAAGAACGCATTGCTGGCCTACGACGGGACCCTTATCGTGGTGTCGCACGATCGAAGCTTTTTGCAAGGCCTCACGGATCGAACCATCGAATTCCAAAAAGGTCAGATAAAGGAACACCTGGGAAGTATCGATGAATTCCTTAACAATCACTCCCTGGACTCATTCCGAGAATTTGAAGAAGATAAGAAGCCAAGGACGGTTGTGGCCAAAGCGGCACCCTCTCAAAATAAAATATCATACGAGGAAAAGAAGGAAACCGGAAGGCGTGTTAGGCAATTGCAGAAGGAAGTGAGAAGGTTGGAACGAAGTATCGAAGACCTTGAAGCCAACCTGGATGAATTGGAAGCAAAGCTTTCCGATCCTTCTTCAATTGATGTTGGTTCCAATGAGAATAAAGACCTTTTCTTTCAACATGCCGAACTAAAACGGGAAATCGACCGTAAGATGGCTCAGTGGGAACGCGCATCCAATGAAAAGGAATCGCTCGAATCAAAGCTCTAGATGGTAAAAAAGGGATATCTGCATAAGGAATTGATGCTGGTGATGACCGAAGAACAGGACCGCAAGGAACTTCGGAAGCACCTATCGCGCATGGGGTTTGAAAATATTCGAGAGTTTATAGATTCCAAAGCTTGCCTTGAGTTTTTGCAGAACGAGAAGCGATCATTTGAGTTGGCCATTGTTGAAATCGAATTGGGCGCCGATGAAGAAGGCATCGAATTGGCGCACGAACTGCTCAACAACTACAGAATTCCATTTGTATTCTACACTGCTTCGCTCGATTCCGATTTGCTCAATAAGGCAGCAGCCACGATTCCTTACGGAATCATTACAAAGCCGGTAAACCCGGCCCTCCTGGAATTTACGATAGAAACGACCTTTACCCTCATCGAACTGAGGAAGCTACTCACCATCAAGAATGAGGACCTAGGAAGGGCCAACAAGCTCATCATAGAACAGAAAACGGACCTGCTCCATGGCCTGGAAAGCGCTGCCGAGATCCAGCGTAATATCCTACCTGATTCTGAAGGCTTAGGAGAATACTTCGAGGATCATTTCATTTTCAATGAGCCCAAAAGTCTTATTGGTGGGGACTTCTTTTGGAATTACAAGATGGACGACAACCAAATCCTGTTTGCTGGCATCGACTGTACCGGGCATGCCGTAAGTGGATCATTGGTTTCTATTCTGGTAAACAACCACCTCAATAGAATTGTGAGGGACTACGGCGTATCAGAACCAGCGGACATCCTTTGGCTGGTCGATCGCCAGATCGTAAAACGCAAACCTGGCCTTGAACCGGCTGAGTCGATTCCCGCAGGAATGGATCTTATGCTTTGTTTGTTCAATAAGAAGGAAATGTCTCTGAGATTCAGCGGCGCTCGAAGGCCCTTGGTTCTGGTGAGGAACGGTGAGTTGGAATACCACAAAGGTCACCGCGTCCCAGTGGGATTGATCGACATCCCTCAAAAAGGATTTAAACGCCATAAAATCCAACTCGAAAAAGGAGATCAGCTTTACCTGTATTCCGATGGGTTTGTAGACCAACTCGGAGGCCCAAAAAACAAGAAGTACAAATCGAAAAACTTTAAGGACTTGCTTTTGGCCAATGCTCACCTATCCCATGAAGAACAGTATATGGCACTCAAAAAAGAAATGAGGCAATGGCGTGGACGCAATAGCCAGACCGACGACGTTCTGGTGATCGGTCTCAAGATCTAGTTATTGTACTGCCAAACGGCTAGTCCAGATATTTCCCCTCTCGTCAGAAAGTACAATGGAGTAATGCCCGGCCGGAAGGTCTATTTCTACAGACGATTCCAGAAGATTGGAGTTGTCGTGCTGGATCAGTTCCTTGCCAATACGCGAGCCCTTCATGTCGTATACTTCGAGACTCACATCTTCGAAGCTATCTGAAGACTTCACTGCCAATCGAATTGAGCCACTGACATAATTGGCTTTGAAATAGCTATCTTCAACAAACTCACCAACTCCTACCGCATCAACATGGAAAAGACTTGAGGAAGTGGCCGTTTGCCCGGCAACAGTAACACTCACATTGTGAAATCCGGGAGAAAGGGCAACAGGAACCGTCACCACGAGTTTCCTCCCATCCGGTTGAGAAACCGGAGTTCCGGCTGTTACCGAACCGAAGGTTACATCATTGTTGGAGCCTACTGGCGAAAAATTGAATCCGTCGATCACTACGTTGGTACCGGTAGGACCTGATTTTGGAGTGAAGTCGGAAATCACAGGACCGTCGAGAATCACAAATGAAGTTCCAGACGTTCCCGTAGCCCCCTGGCTTGATACACTTACCGGTCCCGTAACCGCTCCATTGGGCACTGTAACAACGATCGCAGTGTCATTTCCGGCCGTTCCAGTGGTAGAGGCTCCACCGTCAAAGACAACATAATTCTTGGTAGCATCGGTGTTGAAGTTTCCACCCAAAATCTGGATGTTTTGTCCGACCGCACCTTGCGTTGGATTGAAAGCTGTAATGAATGGAGTCGGCCCAACATTCATGGTGAAGTCTACCGGACTAAACGCTGAGTTTCCACTAAGGATAACCTCTATTTTTCCAGTGGTCGCATCGTGCGGCACCTCCACTTGAAGTGATGTCGCAGTCGAATTTTTTACATCCGCCGGAGAAGATCCATTAAAGTATACCGTGTGATCTGAAGGTGTTGTTGAGAAGTTGGTTCCCGTGATCACGATGAGGTCACCTTGAGTTCCGCTGGTAGGATTAATGCTGGAGATCGTGTGGTTTGGATTTCCGCCGGTCGTCACGTCAAAGAATCCAACAGTGACAAATCCGGAACCAAAGTCAACCATGATGTTTCCATCGGTAGCACCTGATGGCACACTTGTGACAATTTGCGAACTCGTATTGCTCGAAATACTGGCGGTGATTCCATTAAATCGAACAGTATTACCCGAGGTGGGGAAGTTGTTTCCTGTGATAGTTACCGTGGTTCCAATAGGGCCGGATGTTGGATTATACCCCGTAACCTGGGGTTGCGAACCAGAACCCATAAAGTAGATAGAACAATCATTGTCATTAGATGAATTACCATCTGTAGTCAACTTGGTTGTGACACAGATGTCAAACATCCCCGAAGTGGTAGGAAAGGACTCATTTATACCGCTTGGCGTCAGGTTGATGGTAAATCTCAAAGATCCTCCGGGAGCAATAGCCTGGTAAGCACTTCCAAATAACTGACGTGGAGCGCTCCCTGCCCATTCAAAATCTATGGGAAGACTGGTTCCCTGAGTAATGGTGGTATTGCCAAAGTTCTCGATGTAGAATTCCATGGAATCAGCAGATGTTCCCAGGGAAATGGATCCTCCAGGAGCCACATTTGGTCCTGTCAATCGAATTGTACCGGGATCAACTCCAATGTCCGGAGTAGAACTTGAAACCATGGTATATGTCTCACAGTCCCTGTCGTTGCTGCTATTGATATCCCAAGAAGAGGTATTGTCAATACAAATACTAAACTGTCCCGTGGTCGAGGGAAAGTCTTCGTTGATCCCTGCTGACGTACAATTGATTGTAAACGTTGTTGAATTTCCCACCGTCAGGTTGGCACCAAAACTTCCTCCCAGTCCCGATACGGGACCAGAGCCAATTTGAAGGTCGATGTTCAAAGTGGTACCCGCAGCGATGGTCGTTGAACCGGTATTGGTCACGTCGAACGAGATTTCGTTGAGGGCAGTTCCAATTGTGATGTTTGCTCCACCCGAGATGGATGGGTTGGAAACTATCACATTTGTAATGCTGACGTCTTGTGCGAAAAGATTGAATGAAGCAAGGGATAGAAAAAGTACTAGAAGACTTCTCATAATTCGGATTTTGTGCAAAAGTATGCGTTTGATCTTGGCAATAAAAATATTTGTAGCAAGCGTTAGGAGTTGATTCGCTTTATTTCTTCCCGGATATCGCTGTAAAGCGTAGAACTTACTCTTTCCAGTGGCAGCCTGACATGGTCGTCGCAAACTCCGAGAACCTTGAGTGCCGCCTTAACACCACCTGGATTCCCCTCCGCGAAAAGCAGGTCGACCATTTCGTTGAGCTTATAGTAGCCTCGTCTGGCAGATTCGTAGTCATCGCCCAATGAATCCCGAACCATTGTCGAAAAAATCGAAGGAAAGGCATTGGCTATCACTGAGATCACACCATCTCCGCCGACCGACATATGCGGAACAGAAAGAGCATCGTCACCGGAGAGGACCAAAAAATCATCCGGGGTATCCCGCACAACTTTGGCTACCTGTTCGAGATCACCGGCAGCTTCTTTCGTCCCAATTATGTTGTCAAAATTCTTTGCCAAAGCCCAGGTTGTCTCCGGAGCAATGTTGGAAGACGTTCTTCCCGGTACGTTGTAGAGAATGATCGGTACGGGTGAAGCTTTGGAAAGTGCCTCGTAATGCGCATAAATGCCACCCTGCGTCGGCTTGCTGTAGTACGGGCTCACAGAAAGAATTGCATCTACACCATCAAAATTGAAGTCATTAAACCCATCGATTAGCGCCTGTGTATCATTTCCTCCATGGCCAAGTACAATGGGCAGTTTTTCCTCGTTTTTCTCCTTTACGAATTCCAGAATTTCCTGCTTCTCTCCCTTGGTCAGTGTAACGGATTCCCCCGTTGTTCCCTGAACTACAAGAAACTCAACTCCACCATTATGAAGATGCCGGATCAGTTTTTCCAATCCTTCAAAATCAATGCTGAGATCTGCATTGAAAGGAGTGACAATGGCTACCCCGGTACCTTGAAATTTTCTCATTTGTCAAATAATTTCAAATAGTTATCCAAGTGTGCCACCAGTTGATGAACTCCGTCACCTTCCTTTAATTCGATCATAAAATCAAGGAATATTTCCTTGTCCTTCACCTTCTGCCCGACCTTAAACTGAGCGTTGCTGGCAGCGAGTGCAAATGTAAGCGGAAAGGACATCTTGAGGTTGAGATCTATCAAAATATCATGTCCTTTTTTCACCAGCCTTGGAATGGCCGGATAGGTAGGAATGAAAAACCAATTTAAGTCCTTCCTGGTCAGGTAAATCCTATGCTCATCCCCGAATATATGGTCTTCCAATTTATTCTTGAAAGTATAGCACAACAAGTCGGCATCCACTCCACTTTTGAGCAGGTCCTTCAGCAATACTTCCGCTGCTTCTGCTTCGTCCCTCTCATCCAGCGATGCAAGGATCAGTGCGCTCTTCACCTTTTCAATGCTTTGAGGTTTCACCTCCCGCTTTGTCGCAGACCGCCGCCTGTTGAGCAAATACCAACCTACCCTCTCCCTCAGCGACTTGATCATTGTATCATATCTAAGAAATCCTGTTCCGAGATGATCGGTATACCCAGATTGTTGGCCTTCTCCAATTTGCTTGGCCCCATATTGTCTCCGGCGAGCACATAGGATGTTTTGGCGCTAATGGAACCAACATTCTTTCCACCATGCTGCTCAATCATCTCCTTGATTTCATTTCGCGAATACTGATGGAAGACACCGGAAACAACAATGTTTTTACCCTCCAATTTATTACTGGCTGGACCATCTTCTTCCAACATTTGGAATTGTAGGCCATGCTCTTGCAGGCGTTCAACTATCGTAACGTTATCCTCATCAGAAAACCAATCAATGATACTGTCGGCAATAGCTTCGCCTATATCCTCGACTTCGAGTAATTGATCGCGATCGGCCAGCCTCAGTCGATCAACGGATTGGAATGCTTTCGCCAACTTTTTGGCTACAGTTTCCCCAACAAAGCGAATACCCAAAGCAAAAAGAACCCTTTGAAATGGAATGTTCTTGGATTCCTGCAAACCCTCGAGTAGATTGTCAACCGATTTCTGGGCCATGCGTTCCAGCGGCAGGAGCTGTTCGGACCTGAGATCATATAGGTCTGCTATATTATTAATAAGCCCCTCAGAATATAATTGGTCGATGGTCTCCACACCCAATCCATCTATGTTCATGGCCTTCCGGCTTATGAAGTGTTCCATTGCACCTTTCACTTGCGGTGGACACGATTTGGTATTCGGGCAGAAGTGCTGAGCCTCCCCCTCCCGCCTTACTAACTCAGTGCTGCATTCAGGGCAATGCGTGATATATTCGATGGATCTTGAATTGTTTCCCCTGGCTTTGAGATCTACTCCGGTAATCTTGGGGATAATCTCCCCACCCTTTTCCACCTGCACCAAATCTCCAATGTGGAGGTCGAGCTTCTCAATCTGATCTGCATTGTGAAGCGAGGCCCGCTTTACCACTGTTCCACCCAAGGTCACCGGCGTCAATACAGCCACCGGCGTAATAGCTCCTGTGCGACCCACCTGATACTTTACATCTTCCAGGGTGGTGAATTGCTGCTCCGCTTTGAACTTGTAGGCGATGGCCCATCGAGGTGATTTTGCAGTGAAGCCCAACTCTTCCTGTGTTGCATAGTCATTCACCTTGACGACTACGCCATCGATCTCGAAAGGAAGGTGGTGCCGTTGTTCATCCCAATGCTCTATGAACGACATAATACCCTCCAGGTCCTTGACCTTTTCGATATATCTATCTCCTCCGAGTGGTGTTTTGATGCCGAGATCGGCGGCCAAGGATACGGCTTGGAAATGATCCTGCGGCCCGAGGTTTTCTCCGTACACGCCATAGAGCATGCAGTCGAGTCCTCTCTTTGCTACTATTGATGAATCCTGAAGCTTCAATGTTCCAGCGGCGGTGTTTCTAGGATTCGCAAACAAGGGTTCACCCAGCGATTCCCGCTCTTTGTTGAGCGATTCAAATTCCGCCAAGGGGAAAAATATCTCACCTCTAATCTCTATTTTAGGTGGCGCATCCCCTTTCAACATGAGGGGGATTGTGGAAATAGTCCGGACATTGTTGGTCACCTCTTCACCTACTGTTCCGTCTCCGCGGGTTACAGCACGGCTCATTCTACCATCTATGTACTGAATCCCAATGGCGACTCCGTCATACTTCAACTCACAGACATATTCCAGTGCGCCTTCGTAAAACTTTCGGTTCCGTTTTTCCCAGTCCTCCAACTCCTCTCGGGAATAGGTATTGTCCAGTGAGAGCATCGGATAATCGTGCTTTACCTTTACAAACTTATCTGTGATATCCCCACCTACTCTTTTCGTAGGAGAGTTTGGGTCGGCGAGGTGAGGAAAGTCGGCTTCAAGTGATTGTAACTCCTTGAGGAGCATATCGAAATCGTAATCCGATATGGATGGCTCATTGAGCACATAATAACGATGGTTGTGCTCGTGCAGGGAGCCGGTCAATTCTTCGATTCGTGCGCTGGCTTGCTTCTCGTCCATGCTCTGAAATTCGATTCTAAATTAAACGAATAAGGCTGACATTAGGGTTTGAGATCCAGCGTCAGATTCGACATGCCTATACCGTTCACAATGAGCTCAATGTGGTGTTGCCCGGGATAGTGGATCCGCGTTGAGCGTTGTTTGAAGTCATGCGATTTGGAGTAATCGCGCCTCTCTCCCGGAGCAAATGAAGTTTCAGCGATTTGGAATACTTTGTAGGAAAGCGAGCCATTTTTCTTCACAAACCCAATCTTATATTCGAGCCTTACCTTCAATTCCCGCTCAGATCTCGATCTGAGGTTAAATGTTAAGTTCACTTTTTCGCCGATTCGCACCGATTGTTTTGAAAGCTCAAATATTCCAACCTCCAGCTCTTCGGGTGTGCCATAACCAAACAATTGAAGCGATTTGGGATTACCCTGTTTCAGTAGTGTGCGCAGGCCTCGTTTGATAATCCATCTGGCGTGAACGGAATGATCCACCCACCTCGAAGCAAAATCCAATACCAGGTCGGGGTGGTCCTTGCTAATGTCGTTGATGTTGTTGGCGACCGATTTTCTGACGTACAAGGATTCGTCATCCATGAGATTTTCCAGTATTGGCCAGATTGGACTGGGGTCTTTCTTGAAGTCATTCAGGGCCTTACCCCACGGAAGTCGTGGTCTACATCCCTCACTGGACAACCTCCTTACATGCTCATTTTTATGAGAGGACCACTTGTGCATTGTTTTCATGGCAGAAGAAGGATTCCTTTCGATAAAGGGCCTCACCGCAAATTCACCGGAAGAGAACTGTGTCACCCTGGATATATCTTCCATCGCCTCCTCTTCAAAATCGAGTCCGTAAAACTGAATATACTCGGGTATGAAAATGTAGGTATAACCGGTGTCCAGCAGACCAGCTAATTCAACAATTGTATGGCGATCCTTCGAATAATCGCCTGAAAGTTGGTCATGCAACCCTATTCTGATAGCGGAAATTCTTTCCGTAAGCGATTTCTCATTCCAATCGATCAGAACCTTCTTCACAAAACCGCCTTCATCCACCTTGCCGGACAAGGACTTGAGCGCTTTGGCCACCGATTGAACAACCTGCGGGTTAACGATATTTCTTAGCTCTTCAGCCATGGTGTGAAACTTTTGCCTCCAATTCTAGTACATATTCCCAAATCTGCCCAATGGATAAGGAATTTGTACAGTCGGTACTGGCTGCTTATAAGTTTAACCTCAGCTATGCCGAGCAACTCTGTCAGGACATCCCTGATAATCTTATAGCCTATTCTCCTTCCAAAGGTTTGGAGAACCATCCCGCATTTACCATTGGCCACTTGGTTATGGCCTCAGCCAGGCTTGCAGTCAAATTCGGACAACGCAGGGACGAACCTGAGCATTATGCACATTTGTTTGACCGGAAGGGACCCGGTGATCCAACCATGCCCGTTGCTAGACGGCCATTTTATCCAACGCTGGATGAATTGCTTTCTGAGTTGAAACGACAGCACCAAAAAGTTGAGAATGCAGCACTCAGTGTGGATGAAAAGGAATTTCAACGTCGGGTCAAATGGCGGTTCTCAAAGTACTTCCCAACGCTTGGGGATATGTTTCAATTTATGTGCATCAGTCACGAATCGATGCACTTATCTCAGATCGCGGCCTGGCGTAGGGCCATGCGCATGAATTCGGCCTTGAAAGCACTATAATCAGCGCCTTACCTTCTTCTTTAGCAGGTTGAGCAATTGCCTTGTATCAGACTCATTTAA
Organism: Salibacteraceae bacterium; assembly: GCA_965267285.1. Lineage (GTDB taxonomy): Bacteria > Bacteroidota > Bacteroidia > Flavobacteriales_G > Salibacteraceae > UBA4419. The sequence goes on from OZ253948.1 coordinate 1,712,885, forward strand.
TTGATAGGCAAAGCCCTTTTCCTCGCCAAGATATTCGAACGAAAGTCGTTCTCCTCCCACTACCCAAAAACTCTCATTGTACGCTTTTGCGAATGGCTTGTTCGACAGGTCGGTGAGCTTGATTTGGCGCATATTGTCTGTAAAGTATTGGCTAACCTTTCCGTACCCACGTATATCTCTCTTCAACCACATATACTTTGGCTCCAATTTGATCACCTCCTTGCCCCAAACCCTCCAGATCATTGCGTGACCTATTTTGTATTCAAAGTAGGCCCAGAATCCCAGGTAAACGATATACATAATGAAGATTGATTTATCGTCTTCACCAAAGAGCTGGGAACCAACCACCATCCCACATACAGTCCAGGCAAGAAGCCAGAAAAGCAAGACGGACTCCTTCCAACGCTCCGTCCTGCCCGAAATAGTGATGGTGGTTTCACTACCCTCCTCCACTACATCAATTCTGTTTCCAATGCTCCAGGTCTTCATGCGCTGCAAAACTAGCAGGTAATTATTATGGAATGGTAATTGAATCCGGTTCCCAATAATCTCTTAGATTTTTGGATATTTGACCAGTAATTTTTTGATATGAGACGTATTGGACTAATTCTAGCCGGGGTATTCTTTGTTCAACTATTAAGCGCTCAGGTAGTCGGCGGGCAGCATGAAAAACTCTTCGACCTCTTCCTATTGGAGAAGTATGAAGACTGTTACTACAAAGCATTCAAAATGACCGAAATGGACAAATATCTTAGGGACGCAGAGCCATTCTTGTATGTGGCCATGTGCAACCACAAGATCGCCCAGGACGCGGAGTTGATGGAGGACTACCCCGATACGTTCAAAGACATGATCAAGTACGCTCAAAAAGCGGTAAAACTGATCAAGAAGGCTGAGGACAAAGAGTTGGAAACCATTACAATCGAAGACAATCAAGACTTTTTTGATGAGCTTAAAGAATATACTTTGGGAGAAATCTTCTTCCTTTTCGTGGAAAACAAGTATGCGAAGTCAGCTTCTTACTATCGAAAGCTGATGAAGATCTATCCGCAAGATGAAAACATCCTGTTTTTGGCCGGAATTGGCGAGGTGATGTCAAACAACCGTCAAGGTGAAATGAAACTCACAGATGCCAAGAACCTGATGAAAAGCAAGTACAGTGAATCCGGCTACAAGGGAGATGAGATTTCGAATGTTCACTTTTCCAAAGGTATGGTAGCTTTCACCGATTGGTTGGTCACACAAGGCCGTGTGGAAGATGCCAAGGACTATATTTCGCTCGCTCGCAAATATCAGCCGAAGGATGAGGCTATCGAAGAGCAATACAACACACTGATCGAATAGCATCAGACAAAATGAGGATTGACATCATCACGGCCCAGCCGGGTCTCCTCGAAAGTCCATTCCAACACTCCATTCTCAAAAGGGCGACTGACAAAGGTTTGCTCGAGGTTATGATTCACGACCTGCGCCTGTATGGCAAGGGCAACTATAAGCAGATCGATGATTATGCTTTTGGAGGTGGAGCGGGCATGGTCCTGATGTGCGAGCCAGTCTTCAAAGTGGTGGAAAAACTACAATCTGAACGAAGCTACGACGAGGTAGTGTACTTAACGCCGGATGGCCAGTCCTTCAATCAAGCCATGGCCAACGAAATGAGTTCGGCTAAAAACCTCATCCTGTTGTGTGGTCATTATAAGGGCATTGATCAACGAATCAGAGATTCATTGGTGAGCAAAGAGATCTCCGTTGGGGATTACGTGCTCACGGGAGGTGAACTGGCAGCTGCCGTTGTAGCGGATGCCATCGGAAGGTTAATCCCCGGTGTACTCAACGATGAGAGCTCAGCCCTGAGCGATTCCTTCCAGGACGATCTTTTGGCCCCACCGGTATATACACGACCGGCAGAATTCCGAGGCCAGAAAGTGCCCGAGGTGCTTCTTTCAGGAAATGAAAAGAAGATCGAGGAATGGAGGCACGATCAATCTGTGGAGCGCACTAAGAAACTGAGGCCGGATCTGCTTGACGATTAGGCCTTTTTAGAATGCGACTTCAACTTGAAGTCTGCTCATGAATTTCGGGTCCGATACCTCATAGACATAATAACTCACATCTCCTTGCACCTTCAAGCTGTGACCTCGTACATACCTGGAAAAGCCTAGGGTAGTCATGTTGTACGACTCCCTTCCGGTTTTGGCCAACGGGTCAATCTGGGTGTACCTCGCTGCTATTTCCCAATTGCTTTTGAACAGATATCCGGCTTGCGCGGTATATCCGGAACCCAAGTAGAATGTTCCCACTGCATTCCCTGAAGCATCTACCGGTCGAACGGGGTCTTGAGAATCCTTGTTGGCATATTCCACCAACATGGAGAATCCGCGGTATTTGAACATCATGTCAAAAAAGAAAGTCTCCAAGGTGGCCATATAGTAGTTGCCAAAATCGTCTTGCATGTAGCTTCCAAGATTCCCTCGTTGTTTTGGCGAACGATCATTATAATCAACGGTAAATCCAAGAGAAAGCTTTGGCTTTTGCTCTCTTTTGAGGTCTGAGCTGAAATAATCGCCCTTGGAGGTGAAGGAACCCATGGGAAGTAATTCCATGCGTGCAGTATATTCTAAACCACCTATGTTTCCCCGCGTAACGTTTCTTCCTTCTCCTTGCGAAATTGCAAACGCGTTGCGTACCTCGAAATCTCCAAATTTCATTTTGTGCCTTAGCTGAACTCCCACATCGCGGTCGATGTTGAATCGACCATTTACGTCACTTCGGTCAACGAACTGAAGTTTTTGCGAAGAAACAACTCGTTCGCGGTTTCCGGGAAGCTTAGTCTGACCCGCCCAAATTTCAAAGTTTTTAGCCGCCTTCCATTTTACTGCAGCATCTAAAATGACTCTTGCCGTATTACCTACCTCTGGCGATACGCTACCGATGTCTCTGTTCGAAAGTCCAAACTCCATCTTGTACACGACTTTTTTGTTGAAAGCCCATCCATCGAATTTCAATCTTGCCCTTCGTGTCAGGAAATTTGTCTGGTCCCCGTACCACCCGTTGTCACCAATATTTGATGTATAGATAAATAGATTTTGGATTCGCGCCCCCATCTTAATGGCAATTGAAGAATCGGAAGAAACGAAGTTCACGCCCTTTCCAAGTTTAGCATCTACACTTCCCCCTTGCGCGTTTGTAGAGATTGAATGTGAAGCAAATATGAAGAGGAATAGCGTGGTGGATATTATCGTGCTAAACTTTGATCTTATCATTCTGTTTGTCAATTGCTTAACACAACTTTTCAAGAGACTTGAAAAGTACTTTGGAGACGCCCATATACGAGTTGTGTTATCGTTTATGGGAGGCAAATATGAACAGGAGTTTACAAATAGTTAAGATGTTCATATTAACTTAATATAATCTTAACAAGAAGCTTTTTTCAACCGGCTAACCAAACATATTTTTGCTCCACTCAATTACTAAGAATGAAATCGACACTCCTCAATTCTAAACTGCATTGGACGCTTATTCCAATCCTCGCAGCAGTCCTTTTTCTCTCTTCGCAGGTTAGCAATGCACAAGATTCCATTGGGGTGTCTACCAGCGTTCAGACTCTGACGGAGATTTCGGAAGACGACTTCAAAAACCTTAGTGCTAAGACGAAACGACAGGAGGAAGTCACCTTCTATTGGAACACATTTCCCCATCGCGATTTTGTCATCATTAGATACAAACGCAAGATAGACAAGGAGGGTCCCTACACATACACAGAACCCATTCCTTCAAGTGAAATTAAGTACACGCTGTCTGAGCTCCAAGGCGGGCAATCCTTTGTTTGGAACATCGGGGCGTCAAGCACTGGGGACATCAAGGATATGGACTCCTTGGTTTGGTCCAAGAAAGGCAAGTTTACAACCAAACGGGCCTATGACTGGTTCTCCATACTGATCCTTCTGGGCGCACTTGGATTCTTCATTTACGGAATGAAGGTCATGAGCGAAGGGATTCAATTGGCCGCAGGTTCACAAATGCGGCGTATCCTCTCTGGTATGACTCGCAATAGATTCCTTGGAGTTGGTACCGGATTCTTGATTACAGGCCTGGTGCAGTCGTCTTCTGCCACGACGGTAATGACGGTCAGTTTTGTTAATGCAGGGCTGCTCACACTTGTCGAGTCCGCTGGAATCATGATGGGAGCCAACATTGGAACTACAGTGACAGCGTGGTTTCTCTCATTGCTTGGATTTAAGGTGAAGATTGCCGCTGTTTCACTCCCGATCATCGCAATCGGCCTGCCTATGATGTTTGCCTCAAAGGGCAAGGTAAAAGCCTGGGGACAAGTATTGCTTGGTTTTGCCCTCCTGTTTATGGGTCTTGATGAACTAAAGCACGCTGTTCCGGACATCAAGAGCAACCCGGAGATCTTAGCCTTTCTACAGAACTATGTCGATATGGGTTACCTGTCTATTCTTCTGTTTGTTTTGATTGGTACCCTTCTGACTATCGTTGTGCAATCATCAAGTGCCGCCATGGCACTAACGCTTGTTATGTGCGCTAATGGATGGATTTCCTTTCCAATAGCAGCGGCCATGGTACTGGGCGAGAACATAGGAACTACCATTACGGCAGAATTGGCCTCTCTTGTGGCCAACGTTCACGCCAAGCGATCCGCCCGGATACATTCCATGTTCAATATCATAGGTGTGTCCTGGATGCTCATATTTGGACATGCCTTGTTCATAAAAGCCATCACTTTTCTAACTATTAGGGCTGGCTTACCTTCTCCTATGGAGACCGCGGAATCTATTCCATATGCTCTGTCGGCCTTCCATACACTGTTTAATTTGACTAACGTGATTTTGCTAATTGCCTTTGTCCCACTATTGGTTCGACTGGCCGAATACCTGGTGAAATCCAAGGGGGAAGAAGACGAGGAATTTCATTTGGAGCACATTGGCAGCGGCTATATGTCTACCCCGGAACTCAGTATACTGGAAGCCAAAAAAGAGCTCAATAAGTTTGGCAAAGTTGTGAACAAGATGAACGGTTTTGTTCAGGCTCTGCTTATAGAAAAAGAAGAGAAAAAGCGGAAGAAACTGTACAAAAAACTCAAGAAATATGAGGAGATTACGGACAACATCGAAATTGAGATCGACTCATACCTGGCCAAGCTGTCCGAGGGTGAGTTGAGTGAAAAATCCAGTCAGCATGTGCGGAGCATGCTGAGTATAACTGGTGACCTGGAGCGCGTTGGGGATATTTACTATCAAATGTCTAAATCCTTGGAACGTAAGAATAACAAAAAGCTCTGGTTTACTCCCGAACAACGCGAAAAACTTGATGAATTCTTCAACCTCCTTAATCGAGCCTTGGAATTGATGCGTTCGAACCTCGAAGGTGAGTTCGGTGTTGTGACGACTGAAAAAGCCGTTGAGTTCGAAAACGAGATCAATTCCATGCGCAATGGTTTGAGAAAGGCTCATTTGAAGAACGTCGGAACAAAAGATTATAACATTGAAAGTGGTCTCATATATACCGATTTGTTTAATTCGTGTGAGAAAATCGGAGACCACGTCATCAATGTTTCTGAAGCGATGGCGGGTGATATACCTTAGACTATGGTGAAGAAGAAAATCATTGATAAGAAGTCTGAACAGTTTCTCGAATCCTATCTAAACAATGCGTCCCCAACCGGGTGGGAGACGCCGGGTCAGCAGCTGTGGCTCGACTATATCAGGCCTTACATCAACGACCATATCATCGATACTTATGGTACCGCAGTAGGTGTCATCAATCCTGGGCAGGACTATAAAGTGGTGATCGAAGCGCACGCCGATGAGATTTCCTGGTTTGTACACTACATTAGTAAGGAAGGATTCATTTATGTGAGCCGCAATGGTGGCTCCGATCATCAGATTGCGCCATCAAAGCGAGTGAACATTCACACAGAAAAGGGAATTGTAAAAGGAGTATTCGGATGGCCGGCAATACATGTTCGCGATCGCTCCAAGGAAGAAGCACCTTCACTGAAGAACCTGTTCATCGACGTTGGCTGTGATTCAAAGGAAGAAGTGGAAGAACTGGGCATCCATGTTGGGTGTGTGATCACATATCCGGATGAGTTTATGATGCTCAATGACCGATATTATGTTGGGCGTGCACTGGACAACCGAATTGGTGGATTTATGATCGCAGAAGTTGCACGCATGCTTCACGAAAACAAAATCAAACTCCCCTACTCGCTGTACGTCACCAATAGTGTGCAGGAAGAAATTGGTTTGAGAGGAGCCCAAATGATCGTCGAAACCATCAGACCCGATGTCGCCATCGTCACAGACGTTTGCCATGATACGCAGAGTCCCATGTACAAGAAGATCAACTCCGGAGATATCAGCATGGGCGAGGGTCCGGTGCTCTCTTATGGCCCAATGATTCAGCAGAATTTGCTTAAAACCATAGTCAGCACCGCAGAGAAGAAAAAATTGCCCTTTCAGCGTCAAGCTGCAAGTCGAGCTACCGGGACAGACACCGATGCCTTTGCGTACAATACAGGAGGAGTAGCATCCGCTCTCATTTCACTTCCTATGCGCTATATGCATACCACTGTGGAATCCGTACACAAAGAAGACGTTGAAAATGTTATCAGGCTGATTTACCACAGTTTACAGTCTATCAAGTCTGGTCAGGACTTCCGCTATTTGAAGTAATTCTGAGGTTTCATAAAGCCAATAATTTTCTGTCTGGGAATAGAATTTCTCTGGGATAATTGTCGTAATATTGCAGCCCTAAAATCACAACCATGGATCACGCAATAAGAGAGATCGAAGCCAAGTTGAGAGAAGCGGGTAATATTCCCAGCTTCAAGGCAGGTGATACAATCACAGTTCACTACAAGATCAAGGAGGGTAATAAAGAAAGGATTCAGCAGTTCCAAGGTGTTGTTATCCAACGACGTGGTACCGGAAATACCGAAACATTTACCGTAAGGAAGGTTTCCGGTGGTATCAGCGTTGAAAGGATATTCCCGGTAAACAGCCCATCCATCGAGAAGATCGACGTCAACAAAGTTGGTGTGGTTCGCCGCTCACGTATCTTCTACTTGAGGGATCGATTCGGTAAGGCCGCCAGGATCAAGGAGAAAAGACAGTAGTCTTTCAAAAGAATTTTTTGAAAGCCCATTTATCTGCTTGCTGGCAGATTCGGTGGGCTTTTTTTGTGAACCATTTCGACCAAGCGTTGTTACTAAAATTACTTCACACAAGGGCAAACGAATCGCGCTAACCACTACGTTTGCAGGCAAAATTCTGACCTACGATGGAAAAAATCGGTTTGTTTTATGGCTCCGACACAGGTTGCACCGAAGGTGTGGCCAATATGATCAAGGACCTCATGGGAGAAGACAATGTAGACCTCTATGATGTTTATGATATCGACGGAAGCGAATTCGCAGACTATCAGCATGTGATCCTTGGCCTTTCAACCTGGCATGATGGCCAGCTCCAGAGTGCCTGGGACGATTATTACAACGATTTCAAAGAGGTGGACATGTCTGGCAAGACCGTAGCCCTCTTTGGTTTGGGAGACCAATACGGATACAGTACCTATTTCTGTGATGGTGTGGGTATCATTGGTAAGGTCGCACAGGACAACGGCGCCAAGCTCATCGGATCATGGTCTACCGAAGGATATGAGCACGACGAATCAAAAGCCGAGTGGGAAGAGGGAAGGTTCTGTGGATTGTGCCTTGATGAGGACAACCAAGACGAGCTTACCGAAGAGCGTGTACATCGTTGGGTAGACCAACTCAAGTCTGAGTTCCAGGGTTAACCGGAAGAATTTTCCCGATAGTAATACCGGATACTCCCATTCTGATCGGGATTCTTCCAGTATTGGTCATCGTCCTCATCACCTTCATCATCCTCCTCATCTTCCCAATCAAATTTGGTTGGTTGCATGCCGTACTTCCGATAATAGATTGCCAACATCATTCCCGTAAGTCCTCCAAGCAAGTGACCTTCCCACGATACACCTTCTTGTATCGGAAGCACACCCCAAATCATTCCGCCGTATTCAAAAACAACCAGGAGGGATAGAGCGAGCAATCGCATGTTGCGTTTGATCATCCCGCTAACGAAGACAAAGCTCGCCAATGCGTACACCAAACCACTTGCTCCAATATGGAAGGAGGGTCTTGCGAAGCTCCACATCCACAGGCCAGTAATCAGTACCGAATACAGCATAATCCTGTTGGCCACATCCTTGTAGAAGTAGTACACACCCATTCCCAAGGCCAGAATCGGGATGGAATTGTTGAAAAGATGCCCCCAGTCACCATGGAGGAATGGGGTGAAGATGATACCCGGCAGGCTGCTAAAATTTCTTGGGAAGATCCCAAATCTGGAAAGGTTGAGGTCGAAGACCACATCCAGTGAGAACACAATCCACATGACCACCACAAATAGTAGTGGAATCCTGATGATCTCTTTTATCGATGGGTCTTTTTCAGTCAAGAAGGATGATTTTATCTTGAATTCCTAAAAGTTGACAAAGCTACTTTGAACGTACTTGGTAAGATGTTGTGTCAACGACCTAAATATTTTAATCGCAGCCTTTACCCTTCTTTGCCTTGATGCAAAGAAGCAAAAATCATAGTAGTGGATTTAAAAGCCTTGCGCTTCCTCCATGAGCCAACTGCGGCCGGGTGATCTTCTCGCCAACTCGAAGCTTCCCGGTCTTGGTAAAGCTCCTGTTCGGTTCTCAGCCTTTGCAATCCAAGGCCTAAAATATCCGCCACGTTATTAGTTCTCAAAAAAATATGTGGCCTTGTGGGATTTGCGTAGAAAACAGCGAGGAGAGACGTTAAAATTTCTCAGTGTTTGAGCCAGCCGAGGATGGCGAGTTTGAGAAATTTAGTATCGACGAGAGTAAGTTTTCAAGCAAAGTCCGCACAGCCACGAGCTTTTTCTTTTGCCCACTTTTCTTTTTGGCGGTACAAAAAGAAAAGTTGAAAGGCATATGATCGAACATGAGGTTGTTTAAAAATCACGACTTTGAATGGGATAATTCCATCTTGTTCTTTCTAAGTTCGGTCATCTCGAAATCACTTTTCAATGAGGGTTCATTTTATCGCAATCGGCGGCGCTGCCATGCACAACCTCGCCCTGGCGCTATTGCAAAAGGGTTATGACGTCAGCGGCTCGGACGATGAGATATTTGAGCCTTCCAAAAGTCGCTTGAACAAGGCCGGATTGCTTCCATCCAGCTTTGGTTGGGATGCTGGTAGGATAACGAAAGACATAGATGCAGTGATACTGGGCATGCATGCCAGAGAAGACAACCCCGAACTCCTCGAAGCGCAATCTATGGGCCTAGCTATATACTCATACCCAGAGTATTTGTATGAACAAAGCAAAAACCACAAAAGGGTGGTTATTGGCGGCAGTCACGGCAAAACAAGCATCACTGCGATGATCCTGCACATCCTAAATAAATTGGGGAGAAAGGAAGATTACATGGTAGGAGCCCAACTGCAGGGATATGAAACCATGGTGCAGCTAAGCAACGATGCCGAATTCATCGTGCTGGAAGGAGACGAATACCTCTCCTCTCCCATCGACAGACGGCCAAAATTTCACCACTACCATCCGCACATCGCATTGTTGAGTGGTATCGCCTGGGATCATATCAATGTATTTCCCACGTTTGAGGATTATATTGACCAATTCAGGCAATTTATCCAAAAAGTAGTAGAGCAAGATGGAGTGCTTATTTATTGCGAAGAGGATACCTATCTCCCGCAGCTCGTGGAAGAATTTGGAGATAACTTGAGGTCGATTCCTTATCGCACACACCCCTACCAAATAGAAGGCGGAAAGTATTCACTACAGCACAACGAAGCATCCATACAAATCGAACTCATTGGAAAACACAACATGCAAAACTTGAATGGTGCCCGGCTTGTGCTAAATGAAATGGGTGTCACTGATGAGGAGTTCTACCAAGCTATTGCCGACTTCACTGGGGCAGCACGCAGACTGGAAAAGATCTACGAAGAGCACGACACAGTAGTATACAAAGACTTTGCCCACTCACCGTCCAAATTGAAGGCGACGGTAGATGCGGTTAAAGAACAGTTTCCCGAACGGCACCTCTTGGCTGTGATGGAATTGCACACCTTCAGTAGCCTCAACAAGCAATTTCTCAAGGAGTACCGCGGCTCGATGGATGCTTCCGATGAGTCCATAGTCTTCTTCAAACCGGAAGTACTCCAACACAAGAAGCTTGAGGACATTGACGAATCGGAGGTAATGTCGGCCTTTGGAAAAAAGGATTTGAAGGTGATGACCAATAGCCAGGAACTTGAGCGTTTGATCAAAGGTGCTCGCCAGCCCGGTACGAATATCCTGCTTATGAGTTCCGGAAACTTCGGAGGAATCGAAGTCGACAAGCTGTTTTAGATGCCCCTCGATTTTGGGATACGGGCGAAGATGAATCCCCAAATGAGGGAGTAGACCAAGCCTGCAAACATAAACCCAAGCAATGTCAGGCTGGACTGGGTGCTGGCCGAGAAGACGATGCTGGATTCACTTCGGATGATTTCGATCTGCTCCTCCGTCATTCCCTGTTCTTTAGCAGCCAGTACTCGTTCCGCTATGCGCGCGGTAAAAAATGAAGCATCGATAAATCGGTAATAGATATAAGTGAATATTGAAACGACTACGGCATAGATGGAAGCCACCTTCATACCGTTTTTAATCAATCGGCCAAAACCGTGATAACCCTCAACTTCCATGGCTTTACGCATACCAAAAAAGAGTGCGAAAAGAATAAAAAGGAAGTAGGCGTAGATTCCGTATTCGAATGGCAAGCTTGCCTGAAAGACTATGTATTTCACTGCAATGCCAGCTACCGCGAAAAGCAATCCTATATTAAAGAGCTTCTGATTCATGTCAAAAAAAAGCCACCCACTTTTACAGCAGATGGCTTGATGAATGTGTTCGGATCCATTATCCGTTCATGGATATTAGGAACTCCTCGTTTGTTTTCGCAAACTGAAGTTTGTCTTTCAGGAATTCCATGGCTTCTACCGGTGTCATATCCGTAAGGTGCTTCCTGAGTATCCAAATCCTTTGCAGGAAATCCTTGTTGACCAGCAAATCGTCGCGTCGTGTACTTGAAGCAACCAAATCAATGGCCGGGAAGACCCTTCTGTTTGAAAGTTTTCTCTCCAACTGAAGTTCCATGTTACCGGTTCCCTTAAATTCTTCAAAGATCACTTCGTCCATCTTCGATCCAGTCTCTGTAAGGGCTGTCGCGATGATGGTAAGTGAACCACCATTTTCGATGTTCCTGGCAGCACCAAAGAATTTCTTAGGCTTGTGCAATGCATGGGCATCCACACCACCGGTAAGTACTTTTCCGGATGCAGGAGCAACGGTGTTGTAGGCCCTGGCGAGTCTTGTGATCGAGTCGAGAAGGATGACCACATCATGACCACACTCAACCATTCTTTTGGCTTTGTTGAGGACAATATTGGCAATCTTCACGTGTTTTTCAGCCGGCTCATCAAATGTGGACGACACAACCTCAGCATTTACGCTTCGCTTCATGTCGGTCACCTCTTCCGGACGTTCGTCTACCAATAGTATCATTAGGTAGCACTCCGGGTGATTGCTCGCGATAGCATTGGCAACCTCTTGCAACAATTGAGTTTTACCTGTCTTTGGTTGGGCTACAATGAGTCCTCTTTGCCCCTTACCGATCGGGGTAAACATATCGATGATCCTGGTGCTCATAGATTCCTTTGGATGACCAGTTAGGTTGAGCTTTTCCTGGGGGAAGAGCGGAGTCAGGTAATCGAATGGCACTCTGTCTCTCACATCTTCTGGAGATCTTCCATTGATGCTTTCTACTTTGATAAGCGGGAAATACTTCTCGCCCTCTTTCGGCGGACGGATGTTTCCCTTGACGGTATCACCTGTCTTTAGACCAAACAACTTGATCTGACTTTGAGAAACGTATACGTCGTCGGGAGAATTCAGGTAGTTGAAGTCAGACGATCGGAGGAATCCGTATCCATCTTGCATTACCTCAAGAACACCTTCGGAACTCACCAAACCTTCAAAGTTGAATTTTGGCTCAACCGGTTTGCGCTGCTCTCTTTGCTCTCTATCGTCCCTTCGCCCACGGTCGCGACCACCATTGCGGTTTTCGCGGTCACCGTTTCGGTCGTTGCGTTCGCCACTTCGATCGCCCCTGTTGCGATCTCCCCGATCACTTCGTGGTTTGCGCTCTTTGGTTGATTCTTCGGCAACGGCGGTTTCGGTTTCGGCTTCTGCCTTGGCTTCGGGCGCCTTATTGTCGGTGTTGTTTTCTTTGTTTTCCTGTCTTCGACGCGGTTTGCGGTCCTTGTCAGCTGGCTTATCTTCTTTGCCTTCGTGTTTTTTGACAGCTTGGATGTCCAGAATCTGGTATACCAAATCCTGCTTCTTGAGTTTGTCGTATTTCGGCACATCCAGCTCTTTGGCGATTTCCTTTAGTTCGCCTACGAGTTTGCTATTCAACTCTACAATATCATACATAAATTATAGGGGTTTTCTCTTAAGAGATGTGGTTTAAATCTGCGTGTGAATTATTTGATCAGATTAGAAAAGAAAATGCAGAGAACTCTGCGGAGAACCCAAGTGAATGACTTGGGTATGCAATTATAAGGATTTTCGTTGTATTAGGCTTAAAATTTAAAAATCCAAAACCTGAAGTTTTAGTTCGCTTTGCTGCGTATTATTGCCTCATGAAAGTCTTTATTTCTGGGGCATCCGGTTTGGTTGGCGGAAATTGCTTTCGCCATTTCAAAAGCCTTGGATGGGATGTGGTTGGCTCCCACTTTTCTTTCGAAACCGATTATACGGTACCCTTCGACACTTTAAATCCGGACACAGAAGGGAATTTTGACCTCAGGACATTCAATCCCGACTACATTTTGCACTGCGGTGCCCTTACGTGGGTAGACTATTGTGAGGAACATCCCGAGGAAAGCTATCTGAAGACAGTGACTTCCACGAAGAACCTCGTGGACATTGCGCAGAAATCGAAGAGCAAGCTGGTCTATATTTCAACGGACTATGTCTTCGATGGCAACAATGGACCATATGATGAACAAGCGGAAGTCAACCCAATTTCCATTTATGGCAAGCACAAATTGGAGGCCGAGCAATACGTCCTGGACCATGTAGAGGATAGCCTTGTATTGAGGATTACCAATGTTTATGGAGATGAGCTCCGAAACAAAAATTTTGTCTCGAGACTGATTGAGCAGAGTCGGTCGGGAGAAAAAGTGGCGCTCACTCTCCCCATTGATCAATACGCTACACCTATCAATGCAATGGATATTGCCAGAGCCCTGGAGAATTTGATGACGGATGGCAAGGTGGGAATATACCATCTGTCGAGTTCGGATTACGTAAACCGGGTCGAACTGGCGATGACCGTCCTAAGTTATTTTCCGGGGGTGAATTACGATATCAATCCAGTCACGACGAAGGACCTCAACCCTCCGGCTCCAAGACCATTAAAGGGCGGGTTGATTAACAAAAAATATCTTGGAGAATACCCCGATTTCGGGTTTTCAACAGTTGAAGAATATCTGAACAGAACAGTTTGAATCTTGAACGATTTATACCAAAAACCAACATGCCAATTATTCTACATTTGGCAGTCTAAAAACTTAGAAGGATGACGGACTATATCCATGTTCCATATGGAATGACAGTTCACGGAGAGGAGGAAATTGAAGCTGTGGTGCAGGTGTTGCGCACCAGCACACAGATGGGAAAGCACGTGAGGGAAATGGAGTCCCGCGTGGCTGAACTTTACGCCAAGAAGCACGGGATTATGGTCAACTCCGGATCGTCTGCACTTTATCTCAGCGTCGAGCTTATGGATCTCCCCGAGGGAAGTGAAGTCATTACTCCCGCCCTAACCTTTTCAACCACGGTGGCACCCGCTGTCAAAGCCGGCTTGGTCCCTTCATTTGTTGATGTAGCGGAAGGTACCTATTGCATAGATGCGGATGAGGTGGAGTCGATGATATCTGATAATACAAAGGCCCTCATTATCCCAAACTTATTGGGTAATCTCCCAAACTGGCAAAAGCTTCGTGACATTGCCGACAAGCACAATCTTTTTGTTCTGGAGGATTCGGCCGATACGCTGGGTGCAGAAATTGGCGGCAAGTCGAGCGGAAGGTTTTCCGACATCAGTATCACTAGTTTCTACGGCTCACATGTGATTAATGCCGCTGGAAACGGTGGTATGCTCTGCGTCAACGATGATGCATTGTACGAGCGAGGCAAGTTGCTCAGGTCCTGGGGGCGTTCTTCATCTCTTTTCGTCGAATCTGAGAAAATTGAGAATCGATTTAATGTGGATGTCGACGGCATTGAATACGATGCCAAGTTTGTCTTTGAGGAGCTCGGATACAATGTCGAACCTTCGGAAATGGGAGCCTCATTTGGGCTTGTTCAGCTTGACAAGCTGAACCACAACATTGATGAACGCATCAAGAACTTCAATGAGCTAACAGCGTTCTTCAAGTCATACGAACATTGGTTTGTATTGCCAAAGCAACTTCCCGACTCGAGGACAGGGTGGTTGGCCTTTGCCCTTACAATCAAGGAAGGAGCTCCTTTTTCGAGAAAGGAAATGCAAATTTTCCTCGAGAAAAGAAATGTTCAGACCAGAACGGTATTTACGGGTAATATCCTGCGCCAACCCGGATTCAAAAATATCGAGTGTAGAACTTCAGCAGCAGGATATCCAAATGCAGATGCTGTTATGAGGGGCGGGATTCTTGTTGCTTGCCACCACGGACTGACGAGACCAATGATGGATCACCTGCTTGATTCATGTAATGCTTTTCTGGGCCAGTTTTGAGCTTGAAAATCACAAAATATGGTGGCATTGACATTGGGTCTAATGCGATCCGGCTTCTCATTATGTCAGCGATCGAAACGGATACGCAAACGCATTATAAAAAGAATTCTCTAGTTCGTGTGCCCATTCGTCTTGGGCAGGATGTATTCGTAGAAAACAAGATCTCAAAAAAGAACTCCAAGAGGCTTCTAAGGAGCATGAAAGCCTTTGAACACCTGATGTACGCGCATGGCGTGAAGCACTACCGCGCTTGTGCCACCTCGGCCATGAGGGATGCTGAGAATGGGGCTGAATTGGTTGAGCTTATCAAGGAGAAATCCGGTATTGACATAGAAGTCATCTCGGGAATGGAAGAGGCCAGCATCATCTTCGCAACCCATATTGAAGACATCCTAAACCACGAAACCAATTATCTGTACATTGACGTAGGGGGCGGTAGTACGGAGTTGACATTTTTTGCGGATGGGCAATCCACGGTGAGTCGTTCCTTCAACATTGGAACGATCCGACTGCTCAATAGCCTTGTCGAGGAAGACGATTGGTCCGACATGAAATCATGGGTTCAGGAACATGCGGCAGATTTGGACGGCGTGGAAGCCATTGGGTCGGGTGGAAACATCAATAGGCTTTACAAGATGAATCTCAAGAATAATTGGGAGCCCTTGCTTTCATCTGAATTGTTTGAAACTGCTGCAGTCATCGAAGGGATGAGTTACGAAGATCGATTGATCGAACTCCACATGAACCCTGACCGAGCCGACGTTGTGGTTCATGCTACACAGATCTTCAAAAGACTTGTTACCTGGGGCGGAATTGAAAAAATCAATGTCCCTAAAATGGGATTGGCCGACGGGATGATTCGCCAAATGCATCAGGGCTCAATAGTGGCATGAGGAAAATAGGACTGGCCCGATTAAATGAGGTCTTGAGGGTTGGGGTGACTTCCGATATGGATGCCAAAAGGGTGAATGACATGGTCCTCATGAATGGCATCAGCCTGATCGGTTTTGTGACTTGCATTGGTGTTGTTGCTTATATCAGCCCTTTCAGGATTGTTGATTTCAAATACCTGGCCCTGACGGCGGGCACCGGATTGGTTAGCGTTTCGGTGATCTCATTCCATCGTTTGAAGTGGTATCGTCTCGCTTGGTTCAACTTTTTGTTTGCCATGCCACTCTTGCTCCTGGCCTTTGTGTTTCGCTATGGTGATGTTTCAACGGAATACTATTTGGTACCTGGGGCCATTTTCGCCTCCTATTTGCTTTCTCCCGGAAAATGGAAATCGGTTTTGATTTTCATTTTTCTCATGTCACTTTTTATACTGGCCAAATTCATCCAGTATTACAAGTTTGGAACTCCCGATCTAAACGAGGTTGAGGCGATTGTCTACTTTCCAAATATCTTCCTGGCCTTCGGAATGATATATCTGGCTACCATTATCTACAGGAATTTCCAGGAAAAACAGCGGCAGGAACTCGACGAATCGAATAAAGTAAAGGAGAAGCTAATCTCCATTATTTCACATGATCTGCGCTCCCCCATCGTCAGCCTGAAGCAACTACTCGAATACTCAGAGAGGAATTCCATTAGACCGGAGGATATGTCTGGCTACCTCGACAAGCTTTCGAAAAACATGCACTATACGGCTGACATGATAGACAATGTACTCTTTTGGGTAAATAGTCAACTCAAGGGAATCAAAGCCAACCCGGATAAGCTGGACCTTTTGGAGGAGATGAACCATGTGGTCAAGGTTGTTTCGGCGCAGGCTGACCAAAAGGGAATTCAAATTGAAATGCCAGGCAGGGATGCTGCCATCATATGGGCAGACAGGGATATGGTGCGACTTGTATTGAGCAATTTGCTCAACAACGCCATCAAATTCTCACCCGCGAACAACGGCAAGGTGATGGTTGAATTTTCCAAAACAGACAAGGATATTGTTGTCTCCATCTCCGACAATGGCCCGGGAATCAATTCCGATCGTATTGATCATATTTTCTCCCCCGAAAAAACGGTAACGCTTGGAAGCGAAGGAGAAAAAGGAGCCGGCCTTGGGTTGCTCATTTCCAAGGATTTGGTCGAACTCAACAAGGGGAAAATTTGGGTTGACACCACTTCCGAAAATGGCACGACCATGAGCGTTCAGCTCCCTGTTTGATCCAAAATTACGTGATCATTTTCACACTCAAACGGGTTGAAAATCAGCTATATTTGCTGGGCAAGAACCTGCATGAAACCCCTACAGAGAATCCTCAATATTGGTATTGATCCATCATTGACGCCCAAGGAGGTCAATGACTTGAAGTTGATTAACAGCGTCAGTGCCGCCGCGGCTTTGCTGTGTTTCATTTTATTTTTTGCCGCCCTCACGGTGATGGACACTGCATACCTCACCCTCAATGTTTTTACCGGCCTGGCTTGCGTAGCGATTCTTGTGAGCAACTATCTTGGCAAACGAACACTAGCCCTGGTTCTTTTCACTTCCATATTGCCCCTGGACATGGTGATCTATGTATATCTTTTTGGAAACATATCGGCCGAGCTCTACCTCATTCCCGGGGCCATCTTCGCGATTTATCTGCTTTACCCAAAGCCTGTAATCTCAAGGTTGATCTTCCTGATTATTGCCCTTGCTTTTTTTGGTAGCAAACTCATCCTTTACTACAAGTACAATTCACCAACCCTGGATGAATTGGGAAGTGTGCTTTTCTTTCCGAACGTGGTGCTTTCGTTCATCCTGATCTACATATCCGCACACCTCTACCGCTCATTCCAGGAGGAGCAACGAAAGGAGTTGGAGGAGAGCAAGATGGTGCGCGAGCGCATGATTAGCATACTTACCCATGACCTGCGCTCTCCCATTGTATCGCTCAAACAATTGCTCGAATACGCGGAACGGGAGGAGCTTTCAAAAGAAGAACTCAGGCACTACCTGAAAAGGGTGAACAAAAGCCTTGGAAGTACCTCGGAAATGATCGACAAAGTATTGCATTGGGCGAATAGTCAAGTGAAGGGGATGCACACCAACAAATCCTCTTTTGATCTAACCAAATTGGGTCAAGAGCTGATCGACCTGCACCAGGAAGAGGCAAACAGGAAAGGAATTTCACTGAAGTTTGAGCGCGACAAGAATATAGAAGTGAAAGCCGACAGGGACATGATGATGCTTGCCATTAACAATCTTGTTTGCAATGCCATCAAATTCTCTCCAATGGAAAGTGGCGAGGTTAAGCTTTCAATGGAACATCAAAATGGTGGACGCGACAGGGTCCTCATCTCAATAGAGGATAATGGACCCGGGCTATCCAAGAATGACTTGGACCATATATTCAAAATGGACAAGGCAATTTCACTGGGGACCGATGGTGAAAAAGGTGTCGGGTTAGGGCTGCTGATTTCGCGCGAATTCATTACCATGAATGCAGGCGAAATAGACCTGGGCTTAAAAAAAGGCAAGGGAACCAAACTGGAGGTTACCCTCCCGGTCGAATCATAATTATTTCTTGAGGCGATCCTTGGGGATCTCCATATCGTTTAGGTAGTAAACGTTGACGTTTTTGGAATTGACCTCAATTATATCAGGCTTTCCGTCCAAATTTAGGTCCACCACGTCCAGGTGTTCCGTGACAAATGATCGATCGCTCAATGGATGCGGTTTGAAGTTGGTGCCCGATCCGTCGTTGAAGAAGACATCGTTTTGGGCGTTGAGGCTCCCGGTTGCAATATCCATATCACCATCAAGATCCAGATCTGCGACAATGACCGTGGAGGTTTTATGATCAGGCTCGCCAAACATTTCGAAGTCCTTGAAAGAGAGGTCTTCTTCTCCAAGGTAGATATGGTTTGGGCCAGCCTCATTGCTGACTACCACGTCCATATGACCATCTCCGTTCATGTCGCCAACCGCGAGCGAAGTTGAATGCTGATCGGCCTTTCCAAATTCAAATTTGGAGCCCATCCCACCCTTGCCATCATTGAAGATCACATAGTTCAATTGTCCATGACCGTTGGCTACATAAATGTCCAAAGCCCCATCGTTGTTTCCGTCCTCTAGTATAAGATCCATACTCGCTTCGTCCTTGTCACCAAACTGGATCACTTCCTTGAAATGATGATCGGTATTGATACAGATCTCATTTGGCGCTCCATTATTGGCCAGGACGAGGTCAAGGTCTCCATCTCCGTCCATATCGCCGGCTTTGATGGCCCTGGTGATCGTGTGGTGAGCTCCAAATGTCCCGTGCTTTGTGAAGTTTCCCTTACCGTCGTTGAGGTAAACCGCATTGGCTGCCTTGTTATTTCCTTCGGCGAGGTCCAGATCACCATCGCCATCCACGTCAAGCAGGCAAAGCGAAAGCGAAGGAGCACCGTGGATCACCTGTCCATGTGAGAACAAAAAGTCACCATCTTCCGAATTGTGAAAGACATTGTTGTGCTCATGCTTGTCTAGCCCATTGGCAACAACGGCATCCGGATCTCCATCCCCGTCAATGTCGCCAATACAAATTGAATTTGTGTGATTTCGTTCTGTTCCAAGCGTAAATGTGATACCCGATGGATTCTCAAATGAAGGATCCTGGGCAAGACTCAGTGCAGGATACAAAAGCAGGAGGGTAATGAGGGGGCGCATATTGTGCTTTAGTTCAGTTGGTGCCTTTCTACGTAAAAGTACAGATTGGGTTACAAATTGCATCGCGTTGATCAATCGATTTGCTTTTCCTTGAATGCACTCACAAAAAGAACATTGCCAAGATCGGGGTAATCTTCCAGGATATTGGACGAGTTATCCTCGAGTACCTGCCCGGAAAATCCCATGATGGTAAGATCGGCATCTGCCGACTTGCCATTGATGATTTTGTGGATATCCGTTCCTTCAGTTTGCGGGATCAGCTCGACATTCTTGCGGCTGATCGGTAAGCGCCCGTCCTCGATCATGTTGAGCATATTTTCTTTTTGCTCTTCCTCTTCTCCCTCTTTATAGATCGAGAATATCTTGATCACACCCCGTTTCCAATCGGGGTGACCAAGAATGATGAAGGCAAGTAGGATCATGAGCGACGAATTCTCATGCTCCTGGGATGAAATCCATATATGGACATCCTTGTGGTGCCCGAATCCCTTGATGCTCGTCCTCAACAAACAAACATCAAAGTCGGTGCTCATCAGCAGGTTGTAGTTTAATGTGAGATCTTCAACTCCGGAAGTATGTCCTTTTTCAAATTCAAAAAGGATCAGGTTGTTTCCCCTGCCCGATACACCGCTCAATTGGATGCACTGTGCAATAGCACTGGTGATCGACGGGCTGATGATCGTGTCCAGATAGACCTTACTTTTCGATCCTTCCATCAGGGCTACTAGCCTTCGTTTTACGCTTGTGGATAGCGTGTAGGTCTCCTTGGTGAGAAATCCTTCGATAAAATGAATGAATGTACCAAAGCCATACCTGTAGGACAACCATCGCACCATATCCAAGGGGGCTGTACGCATAAAGGTGTCCTTTGAGATACAAATGATGAAGGGCCTCCAACGCTCGTCTTCCACTTCACGGTCTCGCTTCTGAAGAAAGACCTGCATTTCACGACTCACCTGAAAGAGGACACCCTTAAACAGGTCGGCAATATTGTCTCCGTTTGAAGACTTCTTGCTAACCCAGAAATAGATTCCTGCCATGATCAGTATGGACAATAGGGCATAGCCAAAGTTCATTTTGAACATAAGGTAGAAGCACAGCAAAGCACCAAACAACGAATAATACCACTTGGATTTAAATGTCGGACGATAGGCAGGATCGGCTGCCAGGTGCTCGAGGAAGGAGATCAGGCAGATAGCTCCATAGGTGACCATGAAAAACATGGATATGATCTGGGCCACAAAATCGATATCGCCAATGGCCACGAAAACAAAACCAATGAGACAGGTGATCATACTGCCATTCACAGGCTCATTGTCCTTTGATTTTCCACGTGCGAAGAAGCTGTTAAGACGGGGCGTGAAGATTTTGTCTACCCCAAGCGCTTGAAGTGTTCGGGGTGCGATCATGATGGATCCCAGTGCCGAAGATATGGCAGCAGCAGCCAATCCTATTGGGATGATCGGCCCCCAAATAGCAATTTTGGCCATGATGAGATGGTCCGTATTTGCCAGGTCTTCCGGGCTGGCCGAGAAGAATAACTTGAGGGCTACAAGTATATACACGAAGATGCCTCCTATGGTCGCCCAAATGGTACCTCTCGGAATGGACTTCTTGGGGTCTTTCAAGTCTCCCGACAGGCCTAAACCGGCAGCTATTCCTGTGAATGCCGGGAAAATTATCGTGAATACATAGAAGAAGGAATCGGGATTTTCAATGGTTGCCGTGATGTTGTAGGACGGCGTAGAATGCATCCCGCCCATGAAGAACATGACCAGGCTTGTAAAAAGTATAGCCACCACAAGGTAGAGCGCCTTCACACCTACATTGGCTCCTTTGGTGAGCATAAGAACTGTAAGGAATCCCATAAATATGAGCCCCGCGCTGGTCTCACTGATGTATATGCCGTATAGGTCATTGATCAGTAGCGCAAGAGGCTCAAACGAAATGGCAAAGGCGATAACGTAGAAGGCTACACTGATGGCTTGCGACAGAAACAATGCGATCCCGATTGCCGCGCCTATATTGAGTCCGAATGAGCGCGAGATCATGTAGTAGGCTCCTCCACCTTCCACCTTTTGGTTCGTAGCAATTTCTGCAACGGCCAGGGCTGTGGGTATTGTCACAAGGTGGCCGATCAAAATGATGGCCAGTGCACCAAGCAGGCCAACGTGGCCCACAGCATATCCAAACCTCAAAAAGAGGATGGCGCCGAGAATGGTGGAAATGGCGGTCATGAATACGGGCAGGGTGCCCAAACTGCCACCAGTGCCGGAAAGCCTTTTGACCATAGGCATCAATAATAGATAAAATTAGGGCAATCTGATTCGGGATGGAATAGCCGAGTATATTTGCCGGCCATTTGCCGATATGACGAGGATTAAGCCCTTTAAAGCCTACAGACCAAGCGAGGACAAAGTTCACCTTGTTGCGTCGAGGTCCTTTATTACCTATAGTCGGGAGGGATTGAAGCAGAAGCTCGACGGCAACCCCTACTCTTATATCCATGTGATCAATCCCGAGTACGATGATGAGCAACAATCGGCTCCATTTTCAGATGAGTTGTTTGCCAAGGTTGCAGAGAAATTTGACGAGTTTGTGGAAGATGGGGTATTCCTTCAGGATGAAAAGCCAGCCTTCTATCTCTACCAACAGGAGAAGGACACACACATTCATACGGGAATTATTGCATGCGTTTCAGTGGAAGGGTATATCGATGGCACCATCAAAAAGCACGAAGACACCATCCATCGAAGGGAAGAACGCTTTATGCGCTACCTCAGCGTGACAGGATTAAATGCCGAACCGGTTCTTTTGGCCCATCGGGAAGATGCCGGGATACATCAGATCTGCCAGGAAGTGCAGTTGAACAGACCCGATTACAATTTCACTACAGTAGATCGAATCCAACACAAACTTTGGAAGATCGACAACGCCGATACAATTGCGCAGCTCACTGAAGCCTATTCGGCCATTGAGCATCTTTACATTGCTGACGGTCACCATCGTTGCTCGTCGAGCTTTTTGATGTCGCAACAGTACCCGGAGCGGCCCGGAGCGGATTATTTTATGGCTATGCTGATCCCCGAAAATGAGTTGGAAATCATTGACTTCAACCGGGCCATCAAATTTTCAAAAGATCGGAGTAAGGAGGAAATACTAGGAGAAATCAAAGATCATTTCCTCGTTTCGGAAATGGAAGTACCCTTCTACACGCCCAGCCGGCATGGGGAGATTGGAATGTACTATGAAGGGCATTGGTATCGCCTGGAGCCATTTGCGCGCGAAACGGAGCCCGATCACCCTGTGCACCAACTCGACGCCTATATCTTGAGCGAGAACCTGCTGGGACCAATCTTCGATGTGAAGGATCTCAAGACGGACAAGCGAATTCGCTTTGTCAGCGGATTGGAAGGCCCACAGAAGTTGGTAGACTTGGTGGACAGCGGAAAAGCCGACATCGCTTTCAATTTATACCCGGTTAGTACGAGGGAACTTATCGATGTGGCTGACGCGGACATGAGCATGCCCCCAAAGAGTACCTGGATAGAACCAAAATTGCGGAGTGGCTTAACCGTGTATCGTTTCTAGACCCTTTCGAGAACAACCGCATATCCCTGCCCTACTCCCACACACATCGTACAAAGAGCATATTGCTTATTCTGTTTGTGCAGTTCGATACTTGCTGTTTGAAGTAGCCTGGCACCCGACATGCCCAGCGGGTGACCGATCGCGATCGCACCACCATTTGGGTTGAGCCTCGGATCATCATCGGCAATTCCCCAGGTACGGGTAACACTCAAGGATTGGGCGGCAAAGGCCTCGTTGAGTTCGATGATGTCCATCTGATCCATCGACAATCCCGCCCTTTTTAAGGCCAATTCAGACGCTTTCACCGGTCCAATTCCCATGATTCGGGGTTCTACCCCACTCACCCCGCTGCTTACAATCCTGGCCTTTGGCGTTAGATTGTGTTGCTTCATTCCGTCTTCGGAGGCAATCAACATTGCTGCGGCGCCGTCGTTGAGTCCCGAAGAGTTTCCCGCAGTGACCGTTCCTTCTTTTCTGAATGCCGGTCGGAGCTTGGCCAATATTTCCAGGGTCGTATTGGGTTTGACGAATTCGTCGCGATCAAATTGAATTGGATCCTTCTTACGCTGCGAGATTTCCACGGTCACCAATTCTTCGGCTAGTCTACCATTTTCCTGCGCGGCGGAAGCCTTCATTTGCGACCAGTGCGCAAACTTATCCTGGTCTTCCCTGCTTATTTTATGAATGTCTACGAGGTTTTCAGCCGTTTGACCCATGCCATCCGTTCCGTAGATCTCCTCCATCCTGGGGTTGATAAACCTCCACCCAAAACTGCTGTCGTGCATTTCGGCATCACGCCCAAAGGGTTTGGATACCTTGGATATCACCCAAGGTCCCCGAGTCATATGCTCCACTCCCCCGGAAACGAAAAGGTCTCCTTCGCCAGTGTGAATTGCCCTATGTGCATGGACTGCAGCCGACATCCCACTTGAACAGAGACGATTCACCGTCTCACCCGGAACATCTACCGGTAGACCTGCAAGCAGGAGCGCCATCCGAGCAACATTCCTATTGTCTTCTCCGGCCTGATTGGCACATCCGAGGATAAGGTCATCGATCGCTGCGGGGTCAACAGATGGATTTCTGCCGAGCAATTCTTTGATGGGAATGGCCGCGAGGTCATCTGTTCTGACGGGGGACAGTGTCCCTCCAAAACTTCCAATGGGAGTGCGAATAGCATCAACGATATAAGCCTGACTCATGCTGTGTAATTTGAAGCCAAATGTACGCTTCAAGTCGATATCAAATTGTATTAGTTTCGCCACTTACAGCACTATGATATTCCTTGTTGGCAGCATCCTTTCTTCCAGTTTGATCTTTCTGATCTTCAAGCTGTTTGAGCAGCGGGGTATTGACAATTTCTCGGCCATTGTCATTAATTATGGCACCGCTGCACTCATTGGGCTTGCCCTGTTTGGTTTGCCCACGAGCTTCGATATGTGGTGGACCTATGCCGTAGCACTTGGATTTCTATTCATTTTTCTGTTTAATGTGATGGCCTTGGTTTCACAGCGCAACGGGCCCTCCATTGCAGTGATTGCCAACAAGAGCTCCTTGCTGGTCCCACTCACCTTGGCGGTGGTTATGCTTGGTGAGCAAATGGACAACCTCACACTTGCCGGAATCGCTCTTGCCCTAATGGGAATGATTATGGCGCTATTCAAATCGGAAGATGGGTTTGCAAAAGGGCTGTTGCTTCCCTTTGTACTCTTTTTCGGAAGTGGTATTCTGGACTGGAGCCTCAAATATGTCCAGAGCGCCCAGGTGCCGAATGATGAATTTGCTCAATTCTCAAGTGTTGTATTCGGGGTGGCCTTTTTATTGGGCTTGATCGCCATGCCATTTCGGAAAACGAAGCCGGCCGCAAGGGACATTCAATGGGGAGTATTGCTGGGCGTTCCAAACTTCTTTTCGATCTACTTGCTACTGGAGACACTTGAAGTTTATGATAGCGCCAGTTCATTCGTTTTTCCGTTCAACAATTTCAGTATTGTGATTCTCACCAGCGTGGTTTCATACTTCATGTTTAAGGAGTCGCTAAGCCCTCGGAATAAGTTTGGGATTTTCCTAGCGGCATGTGGGATATTTTTGATGGGTTATGCATCCGGCTAAACTCATTTCCGTGTTGTTATTCTGGCCATTTTTTGGACTAAATCCATCTTTTGGTCAAGATTTAAATATCTATTTACCAGATTCTAATATATTCTCAGGTAAATTGTCAGTTTACCAAAATTTCGAAATCCTCAAAAAGAACTTCAACCGACTTGCCGACCTGCCAAAAGCGATACAGATAAAGTCGGAAACAGCCACCCAAAGCCCACACACAAAACACGAACGATTTGGGTTCTACAAGGATGGATATAAGATAGATCAAAGCGCTTGGTCGATCCATAGTTCGAAGGATGGTGTTCCCTATCACAGCAAACTCATTCTACCCAAGAATTTACCCTTTAATGTTGTAACCACTTCACCGCAGATCACCGGAAAGGCTCCTGGAAAGTACTCCAATACGATACTATCATGGAAGGAAACAGATGGAGCCTACTCGCTGCTGATCAAAACCCACTTTACTCCCCCGGATGGTCGTAGCGAAGAATTGTGGCTGGATGAGTCCGGAAATATCCTTGGCTCGCGGAGCTTACACACTCGAATGGCAGACTCGACGGTCAAAGCCTTAGTTCATTTGCCCGACCCCCTCACCACCAGTGGCATGCCTTATGGGGGCGCCTACATTGACAATGCCGATATCCCTACAAATGAGATCAACAATGAGCGCTTCGAACGGGATCTGCACGTAGACTTTCGCTTTGGACAATTTGTTCTGGAGAATGAATATGTCACATTGGTAGACAAAACAGCTCCAAATCACGCCACCCACTCCTCGGCATTTCCAAACATGTTCTTCGTTCGGTCGCAGCATCAGTTTGAGCAAGTGAATGTGTTGTACCACACCTATGAGATGGTCAAACGCACAGAGGAGTACGGCCACAATTTGGTCAAGGAACCGCTCAAGATGGACGCTCATGCCTGGGATGGAGATGACTTCTCCGCCTTCGATGAAGCCGATACTTCTATAGGATTTGGAGTCGGTGGTGTGGACGATGCGGAAGACGCGGACGTGATCATACATGAATTGAGTCACGCCCTGGCTTTTCTGGGCTCTCCATTTACCAATTTGGGCAATGAGCGCCGTGCCCTGGATGAGGCCATGGCAGACTACCTGGCCAGCTCCTACTCCGTTAACCTCAGCACATACGATTACCAAAAAGTATTCAACTGGGATGGCAATATCGAAGCCTGGGGTGGCCGCCAACTAGACAATGAAAATGTTTATCCAGACGATCTTGGAGGCAACGACTATTATCAGTCTTCGCTGATCTTTTCTGCGCTGCTGGTCGATCTCATGGACATAGTAGGACGCGATGTGGTGGACCAACTCGTATTTGAATTGTACTACAACCTCGATCTATTGATGACTCTTGAGGAAGCTGCTTTTCAATTGGCCATGGCCGACTCCAATGTTTTCACTAGTGCTTACAGATCCGATATTTGTTCATTGCTGAAGGAGCGCGGGCTGATGGACTGCGACACCGTTTTCAGACCAAAGAATATTTCGACCGAAAGCATCGTAGCGATGGAAGGCATCGTCCCTATCGACAGCCGCATTGCCTGGTTGTTTGGAGAGCAGAAGAATTTTGAAGTAGAACTGTTTAATACGGGTGGGCAGCTGATCGCCCGTGGTGTGAGCAGCGATCCCTTTGAACTCAGGATGGACTTCAATGCATTGTCACCAGGCATCTATCTGATGAAAATCTCAGGAGATATCCAGAAGTCGTTACCGGTGCTGGTTATTCCGGGAAGTGTTCCCTGAGCACTTCGATGACTCGGTCCGGAGCTTTAACGGGTTTTCCACTTTCGACGTCGACAAAGACAAGGGTTGTTTCGGCCTCGTTGATTTGCTCTCCATCTTCTGTGAAAGTTTTGTAAGAAAAGTGAATTCTCGCCGCTGGCATTTTGTCAATAACCGTCTCGATGCGCAATTCGTCATCATAGTATGCCGGCTTAAAATATTTGACGCGATATTCCAAAACCGGAAGCATAATTCCCGAATCTTCGAGCGAACGATAACTGATCCCCAGCTTCTTTAGGGCCTCCACCCGGGCTACCTCAAAGTAGGTTGAGTAGTTGCCGTAGTATGCGTAGCCCATACGATCCGTTTCGGCGTATCGCACCCTTATTTTCGACTCAGATTTAACCATTTAGGAAGGTCTTTTGTGTAGAATAAATTTAACCTCAGAAGCTTAAGGTTCAACAAATCAATCGAATAACGTGAAAATACGCTGAAACCCTTATAAATACGTGATTCGGAGCCATTAAAGTGAAGTAAAAAAAAGTACAAAATCAAGAGCAGTTTGGTTTTTTTTTAATCAAAATAATTCGAATATTTGTCCTCGTATCACGGGGGTCGTTTTATCGTCGGATATTCATTTTCCGAGTTGGGATTATTTTCCCTAAAACAAGTTTATTTAAGTTCAACTACGCTAATCTTTGTATTAACCAATGAGTAAAAAATCTGTCGACGAAGTTTGGTCAAATTGTCTTTCGATCATCAAAGACAATGTGAATCTCCAAAGCTTCAAGACATGGTTCGAGCCCATTCAACCGGTTAAACTCAAAGACAATATTTTGACCATCCAGGTCCCAAGCCAGTTCTTTTATGAATGGCTCGAGGAGCACTACATCACGCTTCTCAAGAAAACCATCAAAAAAGAGCTAGGTAGTGAAGGCAAGTTGGAGTACAGCATCATCATGGACAACAATCAAACGTCGTCAAAACCCTACTCGGTGCGTATTCCTACTTCCAACACAACTGCGGTCAAAAATCCAGCTGTGAGTTTACCGTTGGACGTTGGTGAGAAAACCATTAAAAATCCATTTATTATTCCCGGTCTGAGGAAGGTGGTTGTCGATTCGCAATTGAATCCTAACTACGCATTTGACTCCTTTATAGAAGGAGATTCAAACCGCCTTGCACGCTCAGCGGGATATGCCGTGGCCAAGAAACCCGGGGGCACTGCCTTCAATCCACTACTGATCTACGGGGGTGTTGGATTGGGTAAAACCCACCTGGCTCACGCCATAGGCATAGAGATCAAAAAGAATCACCCTCAAAAAACTGTACTGTACGTTTCCTCCGAGAAGTTCACCCAGCAGTTTATTGAGTCTGTTAAAAACAACAATCAGAACGATTTCATCCACTTCTATCAGATGATCGATGTACTGATCATCGACGATGTGCAGTTCTTCTCCGGAAAGGATCGTACGCAAGATGTGTTCTTCCACATCTTCAACCACTTGCACCAGTCGGGCAAGCAGTTGGTGCTGACGTCCGACAAGCCACCGGTAGAGATGCAGGGCATGGAGCAACGTCTGCTATCGAGGTTTAAGTGGGGCCTTTCGGCCGACCTGCAACCACCTTCGATCGAGACGCGGATTGCCATCCTAGAGATGAAGATGTACCAGGAAGGAATCGAACTTCCGAAAGAAGTTGTAGAATACCTCGCATATAGCATCACTACTAATGTTCGAGAGCTTGAAGGCGCGCTGATTTCGCTCATCGCACAGTCATCTCTGAACAAAAAAGCGATCACTTTGGAGCTTGCTAAGCAAATGATTGATAAGTTTGTTAAGAATACAGCCCGCGAAGTATCGATCGACTACATCCAAAAAGTGGTGTGCGATTACTTCGATTTGCCAATCGAATTGCTCAAGTCGAAAACACGTAAGCGGGAGGTAGTCCAAGCGAGGCAGATCGCGATGTACTTCAGCAAGAAATTGACGAAGTCTTCGCTGGCCAATATCGGAGCCCACTGCGGTGGCAAAGATCACGCAACAGTGCTCCACGCTTGCAAGACTGTTAATAACCTGATGGACACCGATAAGACGTTCAGAGGTTATATTCACGATCTTGAGAAGAAGATCGCGATACAGTAAGAATATTTTCATGGTTGGTTGTGAATAGGGATCGCTTCATCTAGAAGCGGTTCCTATTTTTTTTGAATTAAATGGAACGAATCTTAATGGTCTGCCTGGGCAATATCTGTCGCTCGCCGATGGCAGAAGGCATCATGAGAAAAAAAATCGAGGACTACGGCCTCGAGGCCGAGGTTGACTCGGCCGGAACCGCTTCCTATCACGTTGGTGAACAACCCGACTATCGAGCCATCGAAAACATGCATGCCCACGGCATCGACATTCGCATGCTTCGGGGAAGGCAATTCAGAACGGAAGACTTCGACCACTTCGACCGTATCTATACCATGGACAATGAAAACCATCGCAATGTGCTGCGCCTGGCCCGAAATGATGAAGACAGAGCCAAGGTAGACATGATGCTCAACCAGTTGCATCCCGGTTCCGACAGTCCGGTACCGGACCCTTGGTATGGCGGTCCGCAGGGCTTTGAGGATGTCTTTAATCTGCTAGATGCTGCGTGCGAAGAAGTAGCCAAGGATCTCTCAGGGGAATCATAACGATTAATGATTAATTATTAATGATAAATGATTCATTGTAAGTGGTTAATGATTGAAGGTTGACCCTTGACACAAGAAGTAATGGGAAAGCTCTATTTGATTCCAGTTCCATTGGGTGAAGAGGCGCCACTCGAAACCATTCCTCAGCAAACGATCGACTTCGCAAAAGGAATTCGCCACTTCATAGTAGAGCGCGAAAAAACCGCGCGACGGTTTCTTAAAACGTACGGATTACCACAGCCTGAGTTGACCCTGTACGACATGGGCAAACACAGCGATGAATTGTCCTATACCGAATACCTCAAGCCTTGTGAAGAAGGCCATGACGTTGGATTGTTGAGCGAGGCTGGTGTCCCCGGTGTGGCCGATCCCGGTGGAAGCATCGTGACCATGGCGCACCAAAAAGGAATTGAGGTTGTGCCCCTGGTAGGCCCCTCCTCCATCCTGCTCGCGCTGATGGCCAGCGGCATGAATGGGCAGAAGTTTACCTTTCACGGCTACCTGCCCATCGACAAATCCGACCGCAAGAAAGCCATCCTCGACATGCAGCACCGAGCCAAGAAGTTTGGCGAAACACAGATCTTCATCGAAACACCTTTTCGGAATAACCAGATGTTGAAGGACCTGCTCTCCGTCTGTGATTCGAAAACGATGTTGTCTGTGTCGATTGATTTGAATCTGCCTACTGAGCAGGTCATCTCACAACCCATATCGAAGTGGAAGTCGGCAAAGGTGGATTTGCATAAAAGGCTGGTGGTGTTTTGTGTTGGCGCGTAGCGCCCTAGTGCGAAGTGCGGGGTCCGAAGTCCGCACACCCAACGCATTAATGAACACAATTGATCTATAATGGTTAAAGCACAGTCTGCTCTTCGCTCAATGACCACAGTTTAGCGGCAAGTTCAGGGTCGCGGGTAGCTGGTTCCGACAGCCTACCATTTGGATGGAAATATGCCCCATTATTTTCCAGGCTTTGCGGGCCAAAAACGGCGGTCAACCACCGTCCAACCAATTCCTTTGCCGGTCTGGCACTGGGAGGATTAAATCCTGTTTGGGCAAGAAGTTTGGTTTGATTGGCTCCCGGGTCCACTGCAAAGGCCAACAGAGATGAGCCCTTCGTTCGGCGCGCTAACTCCTGGGTGAAGAGTACGTTAGCCAATTTCGATTGGCAATAGGCGACCATTCCGTTGAACCCACTGCGCAGATTGACGTCGTCAAAGTGTATCCTTCCTGCATGATGCCCACTTGAGGATATATTGATCACACGCGCTTCGGGTCGATCTAGTAAACTTGGAAGCAGGCCTTGGGTAAGTAGAAAAGGGGCTAGGTGGTTCACTTGCCAGGTTAGCTCAAACCCATCCTCGGATTCAAAGGCTTCATTCAACCAGACACCGGCGTTGTTTATCACGATGTCAATTTCCTGGTCAGCGAGTCTGTCTGCCAAGCCTCGTACCTGGCTCAAGGATGAGAAGTCGGCTATCTCAGCACTGGCCGATCCTCCTTGCTCCGCGATTTCCTCGACCACTGAAATGCATTTTGCTTCGCTTCGTCCATGAACAATTACCTCATGACCGGATTTGGCTAGTTCTATTGCCGAAGCGGCTCCGATACCGTCTGTTGCTCCTGTGATCAATACCTTCATGGTTCTGCTAAAATCAGAAAATATTTATTCTTAAACCTCCTGGCAGGTGTAAGTCTGTGTCTGTCGCCCACAGATTTATTATTTTGACCTCCCATAAGCAGCTGAATGAAAATTAACGGACACGGACACCTTCTCCCTGAACCTTCACAAATTCCTCAATTCATGAAGGACAAGAAGCTCTTTTGGATTGACGACGATAAGAAGTTCATGAGACAGGGGAATTGGTCAAGGCCCATCACCGACCCGAGTTTTTTTGTGAAAGAAAAACTGGAATGGATGGATCGCTACGAGATCGATCACGAAGTACTGCTCTGCCTGTCACAACTTTACTGCAACGGCTGGGAAGAAGAAGATTGTCACGACGCCATTCGATTCCAGAATGATTTCAACGCCCAGGTTCAATCGGATTATGCCGACAAGTTCACTTGTGGATTTGTGGTTCAACCACTCTACATCGACCAGGCGCTTGCCGAGATCGATCGATGTGTAAAGGAGCTCAATTTGAGGATGCTCTGCCTACCCACCCATTTTCTGAATAAGGATGGGGAATGGCTTTCTACCGCCGAAGCGGACGTGGATCCCATTTATGAATTGGCCAACGAACATAAGCTGGCGGTTCAAATTCATCCCTACGACGGAGAGAAGATGATCGCCCTCAAAAACTCCTATTGGAGGTTTCACCTGGTTTGGATGATGGCCCAGTGTGCAGATACGCTGCACCTCTACGCGCTGCGTGACCTCCCAAATAAATACTCCAATGTTCGTGCGAGTTTTGCCCATGGGGGAATGCTCGGAATAGCGAACTACGGAAGGAGAATTCAAGGCTTTGACGGTCGACCCGATCTCTTTCAGGGATTGCAGGATCCGCGAAAATCCCTGGGACACAAGAATCTTTTCTTCGACACCTTGGTGCACGATTCCTATACGCTCGAGCTGCTCAAAAAACGTGTGGGAAGCAGCCAGATCATGATGGGATTGGACGACCCTTATCCCTTGGGCGAAATGGAAGGCGTCGGCACCTCCTACCCGGGAAGGGTTGTGGACTACGCGGTCCAGGCAGGTATTCTGACCGAAGATGAAGGAAAGGACATCTGGTGCAAAAACGTATTGGATTGGTTGGGGATGGAATTACGAGACGGCGCAATTGTACGATCGACATTCGAAGTTGATTAGATTTAACCACAGCGACCACTGTGGGATTCACTGTGTCCACTGTGTTTAGACCGTCGAGCGAGGCACATTCGTGTATGCATGAAAACCGATCAAGCGTGGGGCGCTTCAAGAGTGAGGAATCAAAAGTCATCGTATCATGAAAAACAAAACATATTATAAAGACGCACCCGCATATGGTGCCTACTATTTTGATCTAATTAGGACAGATGATTTGTTGTCTGAATTCGAAAAGAGCAAGAAACTAACCCTTGAGGTTTTCAGTTTAATCACTCCCTCAACGGAAGACTATGCCTACCAGCCGAACAAATGGACTGTAAAAGAAGTCCTGCGACATGTCATCGACATGGAAAGGATCTTCGCCTATAGAGCCTTTCGATTTTCAAGATTGGACGATACCGGATTGTCCGGTGTGGAAGAGAACGACTATATAGACAACGTGAAACAGTTGGATCACAATCTATCCGATCTGCAAAAAGAGTACCTCGCCGTTAGAAGCGCAACGATTTGGATATACAAGAATATTACACCCGAAATGCTGGATTTTAAAGCAAAGGCCAACGAACAAACCTATACCGCCCGGACGTTGGGCTTTTCTATCATTGGGCACAACATTCACCACTGCAACTTCATCAAGACAAAGTATTTGAATCAGGAGGGGTGAATAATCCCTCTTCGGTTATGCTCAACTTCATTGGGCGCGGAGCTAAATAACTGAATTAAGAACAAAGCGTCATGCTGAACTTGCGCCAGCGCCGAAGCTAAGGCGTAGGTGCTGTTTCAGCATCCCACATCGTATACACGGTCTATGTTCCTGATTGAATAGTCGGGACTCTGAATCTAGTTCAGAGTGACGTTGAATGCTTAGAATGAAAACCGATCAAGCGTGAAGCCATTCAAGGTTCGAGGTCCGGTGTGCGGAGTTCGAAGTTCGAATTGGTGGAGGCTCAAGCGCCGTGATCGTTGCGAGCTCCTGCGGCGAAGCCTTTGAACAATGCACCTGACGTCAATGTTGAATTCGTTTCAGATATTGAACGAGCGGGGCATTTGACATGTAAAAGTCTTATGGAATATCTTTAGTCGTGTGAATCGCTTCGTCACAACAGGTGGCTATGGATTGTAATGAGTTCTATAGTCAGGCAGTTGTGCGAGCGTTATTATAACCAGGTAAAATCAGATCTTGTATGAGTACTCGCATATTGAATACACTTACCCTAATCATTGGAGTTATGATTGTGGGTTTCTTCCTTTCTTCATCCAGAACTCCTCAAGGTAGCAATAATGTTCCCAGGTATCATATGACGCACTATGGGGGCACGGTAATCTTTGTCTACGACGCAATGACCGGAAAGCAGAAGACGGTGAAATATAGTGATGTCAAAGACGGAAAGAGCATTAAGGAATTGCTCGATGAATGATAGACCACTTTTCAAAAGGGCTCGCAGCCGCGAGTCTTTGACTCGTGGCGAGAGCACCATCCGGTAGCCCTGGCCACCAGTTTTTCAATTCCATTTGGTAGGCTTCTTTCCAGCCACGACCAGAATCCCTTTTGGTCGCAACCCGATGGATCATCTGGCTCGACAAACCTTCTCATTTTCTGACGTTTACAGATTTGTGCAAATATTTTTTTGCCGATTCAAAATCTTACCTATAGATTTGCCGGCAGTTCTTTAAGCAATATTCTTATCCAGAAAGACAGAGGGAATTGACCCTATGAAGTCTTGACAACCCTTCGAGTAAAATCGGAGAAGGTGCCAAATTCAACTCGGCAGCAACGCTGAGAAAGATAAGTTAGAAAAAAGCATTTGATATACCCGATTCGTCGGGACGATATTATAGAAGCTCTTCTGACTTGTTAGAAGAGCTTTTTTTGTTTAAAGCCCTCCTTCAAGTCTGTTTTGTCTCTCGTTTTTTTGGATGAGATCTTTTGATCAACATTTTAAATCATCAATTAATCCAAAACAAAAATGAAAGAGTCAACAAAAATTCTACACAGCATCCCGGTCGATGAACTGACTGGGGCTATTTCCACACCCATTTACCAAACATCGACCTATGTACAGGAAGCACCCGGTACGCACAAGGGTTATGATTATGCCAGGAGCAACAATCCAACGCGCAAAGTGCTCGAAGATTTGATCGCAGCTTTAGAAAACGGCAAGAATGGCTATGCCTTCGCAAGCGGGCTGGCCGCGATCGATGCCGTCGTGAAATTGCTGGACACAGGCGATGAGATAGTTGCGGTGGACGACATCTATGGCGGGGCATTCCGCTTGTTTACGCACATCTATGAGAAGTTTGGTGTGCGTGTCAAATATGTCGATGCGACCGAAGCCGCTAATGTGGCCAACGCAATTTCAAGCAAAACAAAATTGATCTGGATTGAATCGCCGACAAACCCTACGCTAAAAATCTCTGACATAGTGGAGATTTCCAGGATTGCAAGAGCCAACAATGTGCTGCTTTGCGTAGACAACACCTTTGCATCACCGGCGCTGCAAAAACCCCTTGAGTTAGGCGCCGATATCGTCGTTCATTCGGCTACAAAATACCTTTCAGGACACAGCGACTTGATAGCTGGTTTGGTCGTTACCAACAGCGAGACATTGGGCGAGAAAATCAAATTCATCCAAAACGCATCAGGCGCAATCCTTGCACCCTTTGAAAGTTGGCTGGTCATTCGCGGAATAGAAACACTTCCTCTTCGAGCCAGGCAGCACTCTGAAAATGCCCAAAAAATTGCCGAGTTCCTGACGACACAGGAGATTGTAAACAATGTCTACTACCCCGGATTAACTCAACACAAGAATTATGAAGTCGCCAAGCGGCAGCAGAAGTACTTCGGCGGTGTGGTTACGTTTGACCTTAAAGTCGACGACAAGGAATTTGCGACCCAATTGGTGAGTAGCACGAAGTACTTCAAATTGGCCGAGAGCCTCGGCGCGCTCAAAAGTCTGATCTGCCTGCCATGCGAAATGACGCACAAGTCCATTCCGGAGGACAAGCGATACGAGTCAGGGGTGACAAACAGCCTGATACGCCTGTCTGTTGGCTTGGAAGATCCAGACGATTTGATCGAGGATTTACAGAGCGCCATCAGATCTCTTTCAGAGAAATTCACCTTAACCGCTTGATCAATACCAAAATGAACAGAAAATATCTGACCATAGGCTTATTCGGCTTCGGCTGTGTAGGTAAAGGCTTGTATGAAGTATTAAAAAAGACCCCCGGGTTGCAAGCCGACATCAAACGGGTATGTGTCAAAGACAAAAGCAAAGAGAGACTTGTCGTACCTCCGCATATCACATTCGACCGCGACGATCTCCTCAACGATGACGAAATAAATACGGTGGTAGAATTGATCGACGATGCCGATGCGGCCTATGAAATCGTAAAGGCCGCACTACAAAAAGGCAAGGCAGTGGTGACCGCAAACAAAAAAATGATTGGCGAACACCTGGAAGAATTGCTACTGCTCCAGAGGAAATACAATGTTCCCTTGCTGTATGAGGCGGCTTGTTGCGCCAGTATCCCGATCATCCGCAATTTGGAAGAATACTACGACAACGACCTGTTGGAATCGGTTCAGGGGATCGTGAATGGCTCTACGAATTACATTTTGACCAAGACGGCCAGGGAATGTATTTCATACGAGTTGGCCCTGAAGGATGCACAACAAAAGGGATATGCTGAGGCCAATCCATCGCTCGACACTGGTGGTTTTGACGCAAAGTTCAAGTTGCAAATCCTGATTGCTCATGCGTTTGGCGTAACAACCAAGCCGGATGAGATATTCAACATCGGGATTGACAAACTCGGTGAATTGGAGTTGAATTACGCGCGAGAAAAGGGTTATAAAATCAAGCTCATTGCCTACGCAGAGAAATCGTCCGACGGAAAAATAAAGTCGTTTGTCTTGCCAAAATTCATTTCTCCTGATGACAGGCTCTTTTCGGTGGATGATGTTTTTAATGGGCTAAAAACAAAGTCGTCTTTTAGCGACGTTCAATTTTTTGAAGGCAAGGGCGCTGGTGATTTTCCCACTGCGTCGGCTGTGCTGTCGGACATATCTGCCCTCACTTACGACTACCGATATGAGTACAAAAAGCTCAATTCCCGAGACACCTTGGCAAATGATTCGGATGTCTTCCTCAAAGTGCTTTTGCGCCATGAGCTGACACAGGACACTGAGTTCAAGGAATATTTCGACGAAATAGAGGAAACATATTCAAACCATGAGCGTGGTTTTGTAGTCGGAAATATCGACCTGAAGCAATTAAAAGAGATCTATTTGAAATACAACCCGAAACCTTCGATCATCCTATTTGACGCAATAAATCCAGCAACCAAAAATGGCACCTATAAACAACCAAAACGAGAGCTTGAAGCTAGTATCTAAGCGCATTGTGATGGCTAAGGACATTGGCATTCACGGCAACCTCTTTGGAGGCATACTCATGGCATGGATCGATGAGGTGGTCGCTGCTTATGCAACAGAATATTGCCACCTCGCAGCCGCGAGTTTAGCTTCGCTGAGCTCAGGAACTTTGTTCCTTCGGTTGTGACTCGTGGCTTGAGCACCATCCGGTAGCCCTGGCCACCGGTTTTCAATTCCATTTGGTAGGCTTCTTTCCAGCCACGACCAAAATCCCCTCCGTATTAACACGGGTTTTTGTCCGGGTTTTCCGCAACGGCAGCAGTTTGTAGAAAGCCAAGGGGTATATTTTATCCCAGTTGGCTGATGATATCACGCTTCCGGTAGGCCATATGGTCATCAGCCTTATGTAGAACTTAACTCGGTCATCGCGATAGAATTACCAGGTGGAATCAAAGACAACAATAAAAACCTGACGCGGATCAAGAACGCATCCCTGTTGCTACTTCCGGTGGCAATCGTGGTGTTGAGGCTCGTTTCAAACTAAATATTATGCCCACAATCTACCTGACCCCTGAACAATGGGAACACATGAAACGAGAGGCCAATGAGGTCCAGATGTTAACCGATGCAGAACTTGATCGCATAGCAGCCAGGCTTGGTAAGTCCAAAAACATTCCTTTCGTTAAACCGGAAAAGGAAGAAGCGCTATTTAGAAAGGCAATTCAACTACTGGATAGCGTTCTTTATAACAGCCTGCCCCCAGAGGTCTACGAAAACATCAACAATGCCCAAGACGGCTTTGATAAAAAAGAGAAAAGAAAATTGATCAATCAACTTACCAGAACAATAAATCGCAAAGTCGATATCCCCTACTTGCCCGAAACACTCGAGAAATACATCATCAAGGGTTTCTTGCATATCGTGGTAGGTGCCTTCGTGAACGGGATGAACCTAAATCAAAGTCTGCAGGAAGCAGTTCCGGCCGAACCGGAAGAATAGCAAATTGGGATAGTGGCCGCTCATTCAGATCATAAAGTTTTTGAGCATATGACAAGTTGGAACAATTGTTCAAACATAAAATTCAAGTAATGGCTGAGGGTTTTCCAACATATACTACAGACTCAGATGATGTCATAGAAGCAGAAAAAAGTGCGCTAAACATCAAGGGCAAATCAGTTGGACTTGCCATTTCGGGAGGCGGAATACGTTCCGCTTCATTCGGTTTGGGCATCATGCAAGGACTTGCTGTCAATGGGATAATGAAAAAGATTAGCTACCTCTCAACCGTATCTGGAGGAGGATTCATTGGCTCAGCACTCACCTGGGCGCTTCATCGGAATCGCAAGGCTGATCTGAAAGATAATTTCCCATTGGGAAAGAAAAAACACCTGGGAAAAAATCGTAAGAACCACCTGCTGAATTATTTGCGCCAGCATGGCAATTATCTAATGCCACACTCCGCTATGGACGCCATTTCCTTTGCTGCAGTTGTATTGCGTGGCATTCTCGTTTCGCTATTCGTTTATGGTGGCGTGATTACAGCCGTGATGATCTTACTGAATAACTCAGGGATCCTGGGGATTCATGATCAATCCATTATTGCCTACTTCTGGCCCACAAGGGAACCCTTGATCACTGAAATTAAAAATCTGGCACCGGCTTTCTTTTCACAAAACATTTCGCTGTTCCTGAGTTTTTGGCTTCTCGTTTTGATTGGAGCAATGAATCTGATTTACGCACTGAGACTGAGGCATGAATTGGACAAATTATTTTCGAGATATAAAGGGTTTCTTTTTGGTCAAAAGTTGTTGGGAACAATCTGGAAGTTGTTCTTCTTCTTTTTGGCAGTAGGATCAATCCCATTGATTGCGGCATTGATCAGGACGGTATCCGGAGAATCCAGTATTTCATTTTCGGGAATTGCGACCACCCTCGGTACCATCACAGGCATTTGGCAATACATCAAAGCCCAGAGTAATGATTCCAGCAGTGGAATTTTTGGAGACATTGTTTTGTATTGCGGAGCCAGCCTAATGCTTATCGGACTGCTCATTGGTTCCTACTCAATTTCAAAAGACATCCGGATCATCGATATGGCCAATTGGGGATATAGAGATTATTTAATCTTGGTGTTGGTAGTCCTTTCCTTTATAACCGGATTTGCAGCCAACATAAATCTAATCGGCCCGCATAGAATTTGGAGAAACCGACTCATGGAAACCTTTATGCCCTCGGAGAATGCCGTGAAGAATAATCAATGGGAAGGTTCCTTCGATGCGGACAAAGCCAATGTTAAGGACATGCGCAAAAACAACCGGAAGGGGCCCTATCATATCGTCAACACCAATGCAATTCTGGTGGATTCGAATCAAACGAGGTACAGGAATCGAGGGGGCGACAACTTTATCATTACTCCCTTATACTGCGGAAGTGATGCCACCGGATATGCGTCGAATAAAGTCTTTCAAAAAGACAGAAAAGGCATCACTTTAGCCACGGCCATGGCGGCCTCCGGGGCTGCCCTAAATCCCAACGCAGGGGTGTCCGGGGGTGGAATAACCCGAAACAAGATCATATCGATGCTTCTCTCTATTCTCAACCTTGGCCTCGGCTATTGGGCCACGAATCCCAAACTGTACGAGAAGAAAGAGTGTGAAAAAGAGCATGGGAAAGGGAAAAACAATACTCCACACTTTCTCTCCCCGGGGCTGTTGGGAATGATGGGTAAAATGTTAAACGAAGATCATGCGGACATCCAGCTCTCCGATGGCGGGCATTTTGAGAATTGCGGGCTTTACGAATTAGTCAGGCGTAAATTGGATGTGATCCTATTGTGCGATTCGGGTGCCGATCCCAACTACACATTCGAAGACCTTGGAAATGCCATCGAGAAAATAAGGGTCGACTTTGGGGTGAAAGTTAAGTTCAAAACCGACGGTCGTGGCATTGAAGATCTCATGCCCGGCACTTACCATCGAGAAGAATCTTACAATGAAAAAGGAAAGGACCCTTACGGCAGGGCAAAATCGTGCTTTGCCATTGGAGACATTACCTACGCGGACAACTCAAAAGGGAAGCTCGTTTTGTTCAAACCCACGATGATCTATCCGCTGGCTACCGATGTGTACAGCTACAAGGAACTACATCCTTCCTTTCCCCAGCAAACGACGGCCGACCAGTTTTATGACGAAAAGCAGTTTGAGGCGTACCGTGAACTCGGTTACTCAGTGGCCTGGAACTTTGTCAAGAACAATCCAATAAAATTCACTTAAAACGATGATGAAATACAGCGAACACCTCGACGTATTACTTGCTTTGATCTCACATTTGGGCCTGGTAGACAAAAAGAGCAGAACTCCTCCGGTCTTGGCTAAATATCTTGGATTTCCAGAGGAGGAAATCCGAAATACACTATCAACATTCCACGGCATTTTCAGAAAAGCGCCTAAACCTTCAAAATCCGGACAGCCATTCTATACCCTCCAGATTCGATACGCGCTTCGCGAAAAAGAATACAAGGATTGGAACAAGCCGGATTATAACCCAGGGGATTCTGAAGAATCTGGCAACGCCATCGACGTTAGCCACATAATTGACTTAATGAACTTCGTTTCCGAACGAGCCAAACAGGAAGAAGATAGGGAACAATCGTTAAATGAGTTCAAACAAGTAGAGCGCAAAATGCAGGCAGAATTGGCTCAGTCGGAGAAGCAAATTCTACAAGCAAAAAAAGCATCGTACTTAGCCTTAGGCGGTTCTTTCACCGTTGTAATTGTAGCCATAATTGAAATCCTGTCCAAAACAGGGACTTCATGCTAAAATTGGAAATACATGAAACAAATTGAAAAGGACATCCAAGAGCTTAAGGAAGTTATTCTAGAACAAGGAAATGAGAAGAAAACTTCCTTCTTAGAAGTCATTTCCAAAATCGCCCTTCCTGGAGCGGTGGTTATTCTGTCCGCTTTGACCTATTGGAGTACAGATAAGATCAATGAGGCGATACTCAACGAATCACAGCAAGAGAACTTAAGAGTAGCGCAAAGGGACGCTCAAAATAGAGA
Source organism: Salibacteraceae bacterium (assembly GCA_965267285.1). Classification (GTDB taxonomy): domain Bacteria; phylum Bacteroidota; class Bacteroidia; order Flavobacteriales_G; family Salibacteraceae; genus UBA4419. The sequence continues at coordinate 1,753,812 of OZ253948.1, forward strand.
AGCCAAATACATCGAGATGATTTATGACCAATTGTTTAATAGCTCAGGCGCGAATGATAAAATTAATGCACTTGCGCTATTACACGTGGTTTCGGATAGCACCGTAATGAAGATTCAACAAGGAATCGAAAACGGCAAGTTTGACCTTGAGGTTAAAAGGGCTTTCTATCAATTCAAACTGGGACAAAATTTCCGGCAGGATCAAGGATTAATTGCAGAGTCAACAGCGACTCAAAAGGAAGCCCAAGAGTCTGAATGGAAAAAATCCATTGAGAAGAAAGAGGCTTTTACAAATGTTCGAAAGAACATCAAGAAGACAGACCTGAGTATAAATGTCAGGGAAAATGTCGAACAAATTACGCAATATTCAGCCAAGCTTCTAAGCGAACCAGGGAGTGAAACCATTGACTCAATCTTGACCGAGCTGCAAATGGAAGCTGAAGTCGATGAGCCAAATATTGGAAAGGTGAATGAAATCAAAGATTATCTCCTCGAAGAAATTGAATCTTCCTCTGCTTCAAATTGGGCCAAGGCAGGTTACTATAGAATGCACCCAGATAATTTCAGAATCGGAATCGCTGAAGTGAATGTTGGAACTAAGACGGCTTCCATAAGGATATCAAACAGCAGCGGAGAACAAGTGAGTTTTTTCGAAGAGTTGGATGCCGGACAGGACACGTCTTTTGCATTTGATAATCGGAGCTACAGATTGACCTTGGACAAAATAGACGCAGCAGGTAAAAACCCTTTTACCAAGGCAGCATTTTATACCATAACTGAAATTAAATAACATGCCCCACTTTAGTGCAAAACCCAAAACAGAATGGAACGACGATCATCACTTGATGACGCTCACCGAAGAACTGACCTATACCGATAGCGATGGTAAGGAATGGAAGGTACCTGTTGGTGCCGAACTAAACGGAGCTACCATCCCAAAAGCCCTTTGGAGCCGGGTTGGATCCCCATTTGTCGGTAAGTACCGGCGTGCCAGTATTGTGCACGACTATTTCGTTGGTGAAGGAAGCAATCCCAATGTAGGCAAAGAAGAGCGCAAGGCTGCCGATAAGATGTTTTACGATGCCTGCATAGCCGATGGCTGCACCAAGTTCTTTGCTAAGATCTTATACCTAGGAGTCTGCATCGGTACCTGGGCGGCGCACAGGCCAAAGAGAAGCAGCCGCCATGACGAAGAGTACAAAGAGCACCCCGACGATAAAATGATCCAGGCCAGGTTTGATGCGGCCTTGTTGACATTGGAAAGTGAGTTTGCCGATGAGAAATTCAGGACCTTCAATGAGCTCGACGACCGAATCCTGGAAGAACTTTTCGTGTGATAAGCCTCAGGCTGGGGATTAGATTATTGGAGAATGGAGTGAATCCCCTCCGTATAAACACGGGTTTTTGTCCGGGTTTTCCGCAACAGAATCTGGCTTTATTAATTCAGGGGGTATATTTTGTTCCAATTGACCCATACCGTCAAGAACAGTCGGAATATAAACTGAAACGGATTTGACATACTCCAAAAACACATCAATTCTACTTGTTCCTCAGCTGCCGGCCCAGAACTGCTAGCAAACTAATATTAAGATCGTGGATGAATATTCAGCCACGCGGTTGTAAACTTTGGCAGCATAGAAAGAAAAAAGGACGAAATGGACATAATCACAATAACAAAACTTTACAAGATTTTTCAAAACAAGAGGTGGACTGACAACGAAGGAAACAACATTGTCTTCGAAAACTTTTGCCAACTGCTTCTAAATCTAAGTGAACCTCAAAGAGAACTTGTCATTGAGCTAGCAGAACGATATACATGGATTACTCTAAACGAGTATCAGGGTAAATTGGTCAAAGTGTTAGAAAGCATTGAAGACGTCAAATTGAAAGGGCTTAAAAGAGTTGTACTGTTTCCAGTAATGAAACCAGAAGATGAAGTCAGAACCAAAAGTAGTCATACAATTTTATACATGCTTAGAGCCATCAAGCCACTTTTGACAAAGTACAAGAGTGTTGAGTTTATCGAAATTGAATCATATGAAAACCTGAAGCAAGGCCATTTCAATTTGGAAGAAGGTGAATGTCTCTATTTGTTGGACGATTATTTGGGATCCGGCGAGACTATTAAGACTACAGTCGAAAAAGTCCTTAAGAATAGGGATATTGACACCAATCAAATCAAGGTGTTATCTATCGCTGCGCAACAGGATTCCATTGACTTCTTAAAAAAAGTGGGGATATCGTACTATTCTGATTTGGTTTTCTCAAAAGGAATTAGTGATTATTACCTAACTCCAGAAAAAGAACAAAAGATTGAGATTATGAAGGAAATTGAAAAGCTAATTCCTGGAAATCATTTCAGTTTCGGATACAATCAATCGGAAGCCCTGATAACTTTAATGAGGACACCAGATAATACCTTTCCGATTTTTTGGAAGGAGCACAAAAAGGACAAATTGGTATTTGAAGCGCCATTTTCAAGATATTGACTCATGGAAGAAAATCAGTTGTATTTATTGCTGGATGTAATTAATCGCAACGGTTCGGTAAAGAAATTAACGAGGCAAGGAATTTCATTTGACAAAATAGCTGAAATGACGAGCTCTGCAATTAGTTCTGGAGTCTTGTCTTATGCTGATGAAAAGATTAAACTGACATATAAGGGTCAGAAGATATTAAACCAACTTGAAATTAATTATAGGAAGACAAACAAGGAGGAATGGATAGAAAAGGATGTTAATAGCCAGATTCCAAAACTTGATAAGAATTCCATATTTTTACCAAGACAAAGCGAACTGACCTTTTAGTTCTTTTCTTAAAATACTGCGTTAGCTCCGGCTAACGCCGGAGCCGTGAGTCACTGCTCTGTAATTGAATGCTTTTTCAAGCCTTCGGGTTTAATAGGTTCTCCGCTGAGCTCCAAACCTAGTAAACCCGATATTCATAATTTGAGTGTGGGGCTTCTGCCCCCACTCAATTAACGATTTGAGAAAATGGACTTTGTGCAATACAAATTAGAATTTTCTGAAGCAGCTTCAAAGGCTGGTTATACAGAGCAAAATATTCAACGGTGTCTTGTATATGCTGAAATGCTATTCAAGAATAGGGTTCCTGTAATCTATAATACTTCTCACTTGTCAGCCCTAGTTGGATATAGAAAGGAATACCTTAAAAAAGCTGCATTCTACACAGAATATTTTTACAGAGATTTTACCGTGCCAAAACGAAATGGTCAATTAAGATGTATATCTGAACCACTACCTAGTCTCAAGGATATTCAACTGTGGGTACTGAAGAACATTCTTAATAAAATACCAGTAAGTCCATTTGCCAAAGCTTATAAACCTGGTTCGACTTTAATAGATAACTTGAAGTTTCACAGAAATCAACAAAAGGTATTGTCAATGGACATTGACAATTTCTTTCCCTCTATCAGTCTTGATGCTGTTACTAAGATTTATCGTGAACTGGGGTACTCAAATTTGATATCTTCATTACTCGCTAAACTCTCCTGCAAAAATGGATCATTGCCGCAGGGCGCACCTACTAGCCCATATCTTTCCAATATATTTTTCAATCCAATTGACAACAGCATATCTGAATACTGCAAAGAGCGGAAAATTAGATATACACGCTATGCAGACGACTTAACATTTTCAGGGGAATTCGACGAAAATGAACTTGTTGACAGAATATCTATGGAAGTTTCCAAATTGGAACTGAAGGTCAATGGAAACAAAACCAATGTCATGACGCCAAATATGAGACAAACGGTTACAGGAATTGTTGTTAATAGCAAGCCCCAAGTTGTTTTTTATAAACGTAACAAACTAAGACAAGACTTATATTACATTAAGAAATTTGGGCTGGATGAACATATGAAAAGACGAAAAATAAAGAAGTCAAACTATTTAGAGCATTTGATAGGGAAAGTCAATTTTATTCTTCAAATTAATCCAAGGGACGAAGAGTTTCAGCAATACAAGAAATACCTGTTTCAATTGAAAACCGAGCAAAAGAATAACGCCCGGCACAAGCATTGACCAAGAAATCATGGATATGACAGGGCAACATGAGAGGTTGAATAAATCACAAAACTTGGTTTTCGGTTGATAGAGAAGTGTCAGGATTTCGTGGCCATTAGCAAGGACCGATAGGCTTCATGAAAACTGAAATAGATGGAAAATAGATTATATACTGTAACCTCCGTGATTAACAACGTCAAATCACACTTTGGTCCCGACGGAGTTCAAATTGAAATAAAGAAGCCCATTACCGTAATTGCTGGACCAAATGGAGAAGGAAAGTCTAATTTACTAGATGCAATAGTGTTTGGGCTAGGAATGTATATTTCGAAGTCAACCAAACTCAAAAAAGAAAGTAGCTTCTTTAAACCTATACAGCTAAGTTCAAAACCCTATATCCATACAACTTTTGAAGAGATGATTTTTACCGATATTGTAAAGAAAGGGCTGCATTCAAAGAAATCAGATATAGGATTTCCTGAAAGGTATCAAGTAGATGAAATGCTCTCATTTAACAAAACCAGCGGTTCAATTCTAACCGTCGTTCAAAGAGTTTCTGAAAGGTATTCAGGAATTATCGGTAAATCAACCGTAACACTTAATAAATATAACTATTCCACAAGAATTGATAAAAACGCACTTGAGCATCTTGATTTGATTTATCTAAACTCGGATAACAGTCTTAATGATCTCTTCGTGAAGTTTATTGGCCAATCATATACTGAGGAAATAAACAAAATAAGAGGCAAACGCGGGCAAAATGAATACTTTGAAAATATCCTGAACTACTACCCAGGAGAAGACAGAATAATTCAAGATGTCGAATCTGGAAGATTCGAAGAGAAATACACAGAGGGGAGGTTCATCTCTAATAGTTTACCGACTGGCGCAAAAAAGGAATGTATACTTTATCTGCTTGGCATTTTAAAAGAAAAGCACAGAAGTAAAAAAGATTGGCTTTCTGTAATTATTGTCGATGAACTTGAAGCGGGGCTTCATATCAACAGAAAAAAGAAAATAATCGATGCCCTCATTTCGGCAATCAGCAAAGACGAAATGCTGAGAAACCATATAAAATTGGTCATAACAACACACTCCCCCGTCATGTATTCGGAATTGCAAAAATTCCCAGACTTAGTCGACACATTCTTTGTTCTTAGAGAAAAAGGCAAATCTTCAACTCTTCATAAGCAATCTCATCCTAATTTGAAACAGGAATTGATTGAAAAACGAATCTTATCCGAACTGGGTCTTAATGTCTTTGAATTGCCAAACAAAATATTATTTGTTGAAGGGCCAACGGACAAGTTGTTTTTTGAAAAGGTTTTTACGGATGTTTTCATACAACCATTTCACACTTCAAACATTAACTCAGTACTTAAGGACTTTTTGTCATCATTTCCAATGGCAAGAAGCAAGGAATACCTAGCGGTAGTAGACAAAAACGGATTGCCACAAATTAAAAAGGGAATTGCAGAATTGAAAGACAATACAAATACACAGATTGCTTTCAAAGTAGACGATATCGGCGTTAACTCGTTGGAAGAATTTCTTTTTGGAATTGACATTTCCTCTTCTAGTAATGTCTCAACGGTCTGGAACAAGATTGAAATAAAGATTAACGGTTGGAATACGCAACTAGAGGATGAAGACAAGGTTAATATTGATTTTGTGAGAGCAAGAAAAAATCTAGAATCAAAGGGCAGAGATGGACTACGAACATTTCTTGAAAGAAATATTAAGAAAAATCTCAAAGCTCGCCATCTCTACGCATTTCTGGGAAACTCATTTCGTAAAAACCTTACTTCAGAAAATACCGAACTTATAAGAAAATTAGGAAAGGATCATAAGCTGAAAATAGTAAAACATGAACGCTAGGTGCGCCACCTCGCCGTTACGATTTCCAAATCTGTGCTCAGATCGAGAGCAAATCACTCAAAGCCTGAAGGCTCTCATTATTCCAGCCCACCACCCTACCTGATTCACCAGTTGTAGATCATCTCCCCTTTATTCCGATATTAGAAGCATGCTACACAACACCCAATCGTAAATCACGGCATGCCCATCTCCTACAGCCTAAATACCTACTCGGGAGCCTGGACCAAGGCAGATGCCGGGCACCTGTTGCGGAGAAGCATGTTTGGGCCTACCAATCAGCAGATCTCAGATGCGGTGGCCAATGGAATGAGCAATACCATTACCTCCCTGCTGACCATTCCAACCATCGGCAAACCCCTCACCTATCATCCGGATGAGACCATCGCAGGATTTGGGACTACCTGGGTCGACTCGGTTTACCCCAGCAGCACCGCCGAAGCAACGGAAGTGAATACTGCCCGTTTATTTTCGCTGGCCAGTTGGATGATGGAACGCATCAATAACGAATCACTATCCATCGCCGAAAAGATGTGCTTGTTTTGGCACAACCACTTTGGAGCCACACCGGGTGCCGATGCCCGCGGTACATACGACTACCATATTCTAATGAGAACTCACGCTTTGGGTGACTTTAAGCAACTTGTGAAGGATATGACCATCGACCCCAACATGCTGCAGTTTTTGAACGGAGCCTCCAATTCCGTGTTCAGTCCAAACGAGAATTTTGCACGTGAACTGCTCGAACTCTTCACCATCGGCAAGGGCCCTCAAATTGGTCCGGGAGACTATAGCAACTATACCGAGGCCGACATATCCGAGAGCGCCAAAGTGCTGACCGGTTTTCACGTAAGTGGAATCTGGAGTCCTACACAAACCGACCTTCAGCCCGTCTTCACCCCTTCCCGACATGACTCCAGCACCAAAACACTCTCCAGTCATTTTGGAAACACAACCATCAGTCCAAATGGAGCCAATGAATACGAGGATCTGATCGACATTATATTTCAGCAAACCGAGGTATCCAGGTTCATCTGCCGAAAGCTCTACCGCTACTTTGTCAATTTTGAGATCAACCAGGACGTAGAAGACAACATCATTGCCGGCCTGGCGTCAACACTTCGGGCGAACAACTACTCCATCCAACCGGTGATGAGCCAATTGCTTTCGAGCGAACACTTCTACGACCTTGGCATTCGCGGTTCGCTCATCAAAGGGCCTTTGGATTTTGCCTTTTCGCTGCTGAATGGCACCGAGTCAACACCGGACTACCCCCTTGAGACAAAGTACGGCATGCTGCTAACGATGTACAATATCTGTACAGTGATGGGACAGGCTTATGGCAATCCTCCGAGCGTTGCCGGATGGCCCGCTTATTACCAGGAACCAACCTACTCCAAATTGTGGGTCAATTCCACGCACATCAAAACGCGCTTTGATCTCAGCATACTGCTTACCACCTACACCGGGATTGAGGTAGATGGTGAGCATTGGAAGATCAATTCCCTGGATTTTGTAGACAATTTGTCGAGCCCGGCAAGTGCTCCGGACGTCATCCAGGACATGGTGGATGTCTTCTTGCCAAAAGGCGCTACCACAGCACAAAAAGACACCCTGCGCCTGATCCTGACCGATGGTTTACCAGATTTTGAATGGACTATCCAATACAATGACTATTTGAGCAACCCGGGAGATCCGAGCTATTCTGACCCGGTAAAGGCGAGGATAGAAGCCACGCTGGCCACACTTTTCCAATTACCTGAATTTCAAACGATGTAAACGAGGAGATGAAAAGGAGAAGCTTCATAAAGAGAATGGGACTCGCCACGGTGGGTACTTCTTTCATGCTCAGCGATCTGAAGGTCCAGGCGATGGGTGGGCAGCTGTTCAACATTTCAAGCAGCGCCGAGGGAAGGATCCTGGTGATCATCCGACTCAATGGAGGCAACGACGGTCTGAATACCGTGATACCCATCGACCAATATGCCAACCTGAGCATTCAACGAAGCAATATCCTCATTCCGGAAAATGATGCATTAAAGCTTACCAACGAAGTTGGATTGCACCCGGTGATGACCGGCATTCAGAATATGTACAACGATGGCGTTTTTGGAATCATTCAAAATGTCGGCTATCCGGACCAAAACCGTTCGCACTTCAGATCCATGGACATTTGGAGTTCAGGTCTTATCGACGCTCCGGCCAGCACAGGATGGCTCGGGCGATCCTTTGAAATAGAACACGATCTGTTTCCACAGGGATATCCCAATACAGAATATCCGGATCCCTTTGCGATCAGCATGGGATACGACGTCTCCCATACTTGCCAGGGGGTGATCTCAAATTTCAGTCACGCCGTCAACGATCCGTTTGCGACCTACAACCTACCGGGAGGAATGCCTGTTAGCGATGGAAGTTACAACGGAGATCATCTCGAATACCTGGGCGTAGTCATGAGTCAGGCCAACTCCTATGGAAGTCAGATCAATGCAGCGGCCGCGGCAGGGTCGACCAAGAGTACGATGTACGATTCCGATAATCCCCTGGCCATGCAGCTACAAAATGTAGCTCGTCTGATCTCCGGGGGGCTGAAGACGGCGGTATATATCCTGAACATCGATGGATTTGATACGCATGGGAGACAGGTAGAAGTTAGTGACTCTAAACTGGGAACGCATACCGAACTCCTAAGGACCCTGTCGGATGCAGTGACGGCCTTTCAAGATGATGTAAAGCTCCTGGGACTGGACGACAGGGTTTTGGGTATGACTTTTTCGGAATTCGGCAGGCAAATAGCATCGAATGCCAGTCATGGAACCGACCACGGCGACGCGGCTCCCCTATTCTTCTTCGGCAACTGCCTCGACTTCACCATTCGGGGAGCCAATCCAAGCATTGGGAACACGGTCGTCAAGCAAGCAGGACTTCCGATGGAATTCGATTTCCGCGATGTCTATGCTTCCGTATTGAAAGACTGGTTTGGCGTTGAGCCTATCGAAATTGAAGCGCTGTTTGAACACAACATCAACTACATGTCGATCATCGACAGCAACTGTGCGTTGGGCGTTGACGAAGACTTGGAAAGGTCTGAAGTCAAGGTTTACCCGAATCCCGCTTTTGACAAAACCAAGGTCAAATTGATGAGCGAAGGAGAATGGATCCAGGTAACCCTGCTCGATGCTGGCGGAAGAGAATTGATGCGTGTCCTCGACAAACCACTCCTACCTGGCAGGCATGAAATTCCGGTGGACATACAAGAATTATCGAGTGGCGAATACCTTTTCATGGTGAGGAAGAACTCAGGGGACTTTAGGGTGAAGCTGGTTAAATTGTAGTGCGGGGGTCGAAGTGCGGAGTGCGACTTCCTCTCTGCCTGAAAGCGGTTCGGTGAGCTCGCTTCGCTCGGTTCCGGAGTCCGAAGTTCGAAGTCCGCAGTCAGGTAAATTTGACCACAGTGTTCACAGTGTTTAAACCATCGAGAGAGGCACAATCGCTTTCACATGAAAACCAATCAAACGTGAGGCGCGCAGCTTTCTTACTTTCGCAATCCTTGCACCTCTTAACAAAAGTGGCTAACAACAAATACATTCCCGGCGTCTGCAACATCGGCAAAGACGAAATCCGTCTGCGACGCAACAACATGATCCTGATGGCTGCGATTTCCATTGTCTTGATTGCAGGTCTGCTGGTTTTCGACGTCCATAAACTCTGGCGCCTCTCCCTCCTACCCTTTGCAACGAATTTCGCAGTCGGGTATCAGCAGATCCGGAATAAGTTTTGTGTATTCTTCGGCATGAAGGGGCTTTTCAATTTTGGCGATGCTGGCCCTCGATTCACCGTCGAGCAAGAAGAAATGCGCAAACTGGATCAGGCCAAGGCGAGGCGGATGATTTTGAATGCAGTCATTTTCGGGGTGATTATTACATATATATCGTATTTATTACCCTGAATAAACGTTTGCTTAGATGGATAAGGACAACAGGGAAAGAACGAAGATTATCAGTGAGCTTAAGAAAGTGCATGGTTTAGATCCGGTGGTGGGCTTACCTGACTTGAATCTTAGCTCATTTAAGGCAATCAAAAGGGGAAGATTTTATAAAGTCCTATTCGCTTGGCGCTTATTAGATTGGAGTCACAATACTTTCTTAGTGTCGTTGCGGAATTCGGTTGAACAACAACATTTCAACGAATACATGTTTATGCAAACTGATCATCAATCAGGTAGATATTTTGCCCTTTTAATTGAACTCAGTCGACCTTTCCTAAAAATGATTATTCGTCCGTTCTCCATTGGTGAAAAGATTACAAATATGTTTCTCGATTTCGACATAAAATTGGATGATCGAAAGGAGTTCAATTCGAAGTATATAGTTGAGTCTAATGGTTCAAAAGTGGAATGCGAAGACTTTTTGACACTTGAATTGACCAACCTCATACAAAAGCAGAACAATTTCTATTTGGAAATAACTGATTCAGGAATTCTTGTGACGCACCGCCACGAAATAGAGATGCATAGTAGTAGGGAATTATTGTTAATTGGACAGACAATTGACAAAATCTTGTCGAGCCGTAGTTGAAGGCTTTTGAGTGGATTTCAATTCTTAACCGCGGCGATCGCAGCGATAAAAACTAAATACAGATGAAGCACGAATGGAGAAAGCTGGAAAAGTCGATCTACCTACCGGGTAAAAAACCGGAGGTCATTGATGTTCCAGAATTTCAATTCATTGTGCTGAGCGGGGAGGGAAATCCCAATAGCGAGTTCTTTTCGCGGTGCATTGAAACCTTATACAGCGTGGCCTACGCCATCAAGATGAATCTAAAGAAGCTCGCTTCTCCTCCATCTGGTTATCAGGATTGGACCGTCTATCCCTTGGAAGGAGTTTGGGATATTTCGGAAAAGGCAAAGCAGCATTACGACGGAACATTGAATAAAGATGAGTTGGTGTTTGACATCATGATCCGGCAGCCTGACTTTGTTAGCGTGGATTTCTTCAATGAAATGCTGGAATTCACCAAAAACAAAAAGCCGAACAAGCTATTGGAAGAAGTTCAGCTAAAGAGCATAGGCGATGGCCAGTGCGTTCAAATGTTGCACATAGGCAGTTATGACGACGAGCCGGCAAGTTTTGAGCGCATGGAACAGTTCGCCAAAGATTCCAATCTGGCAAGAAAATCAAAGATCCACCGAGAGATCTATCTGTCTGATTTCAGGAAAGTGCCTACGGAAAAGCTAAGGACTGTGCTTCGGTTTCAGGTGCACGACAAGTAAAACCGATTTCAACATTACATTCATAAACCATACATACCAAGCCAAAGAATGAATTCAAAACAATACGTAGGAGCCGGCAAGGGCGAGAATTATAACTATTCGCAAGATCACTGCTTTATTAAGTTGTCGTCAAGAGATACAAATGGAGAATTGTGTTTGATCGAGGACACCTTAAAACCGGGATTTCATTTGAAACGACACCATCATAAAATAATGACCGAGGTTTTCTATATGCTCAAAGGGGAAATGGAACTCGTATTCGATGACGAAACAGTTGTTCTCAGCGAAGGAGATACCATTACGGTACCACCCAATGTATGGCACGAAGCCAAGTGCAAGAACGGCGGAAAAATGCTCACCATATTTAAGAATGGCCAGTTTGATATTTTCCTGGAGCAGCTTTCGACCATGACGGAAAAGGATTTTTCCAATGAGGAGTTAATGAAATCCTTTTCTGCTAAATTTGATATTTACGAGGAATAAAAAACCATGAACTACTTTCGGTAAAGCATGCTGCCGAAGAGGATTTGTGCAAGGTAGGTTCTAGCAAGCTTTTTTAGGAGGATGAGCGGGGTAAATTGGAAAAATCTTACCTCACTTTCTGAAACGTTAGTGGTAATTATGAAGGCATATGTCCAAATAATCGTTTTTGCCATATTCGCAACGACCGCTGTCGGGCAAAACTTGATTGTCAACCCAGGTGCAGAGCTTGATCCAACCACAAATGGCTGGACACAAGCTTCGGGAAGTTGGGTTCGTGGAAATGAGGTCACAGCTCAGGATGGTAGCTACCACTTTTTTGCGGGTGCGGTTGCCGGAACGGTCGAATTGTACCAAGATGTTGATGTTTCCTCCTTCTCAAGTACAATTGATGCTGGAACCCAGGATTTTCATTTTTCAGGATACATCAGGGATTTTAACGGTAATGATGAGGGCCAGATCATTGTTGAATATAGAAACGCTTCGGCAACGGTCTTGTCAACCTATAATACAGGGCTCCAGAGCCCAACAACCTGGACATTGTTTTGCGATACCCGAACAGCTCCAGTGAATACCAGAACCATCAGAATTCGATTATTGAGCAAGAGGAATGCTGGCTCAGACAATGACGGATACATGGACAACCTGATATTAATGACAAGTACGGCTTCAGGCACTGGAAATAATTTCATCGTTAACAATAGCGGCGAATGTCCTCCAACCACAAATGGTTGGACACAAGCTTCGGGAAGTTGGGTTCGTGGAAATGAGGTCACAGCCCAGGATGGTAGCTATCATTTTTTTGCCGGTGCGGTTGCGGGAACGGTCGAATTATACCAGGATGTCGACGTTTCCTCCTTTGCAACTACAATTGATGCCGGGACTCAGGTTTTCCATTTTTCGGGATATATCAGAGATTTTAACGGTAATGATGAAGGTCAGATCATTGTTGAATACAGAAACGCTTCAGCAACGGTCTTATCAACTTACAATACAGGGCTTCAATCGCCAACTACCTGGACCCAATTTAAGGATACTACAACAGCCCCTGCAAATACAAGAACCATCAGAATTCGATTATTGAGCAAAAGGAATGCTGGCTCAGACAATGACGGATACATAGACAACCTGATTTTGAATGAAGGCGCCTTCCCACTGCCAATTGAATTAATTCTTTTTGATGCTATCCTGGTTAATCACAAGGGGAAAGAAACGGTTGATCTCTTCTGGAAAACAGCTACTGAGGTCAATAATGACCACTTTACCATTGAACGCTCTTCGGATGCAACTAATTGGGAAATAGTAGGTCAAGTGAATGGTGCCGGAAATTCATCGGCAACATTAAGTTACGACTTAACGGATACCGATCCTCTTACTGGGTTATCCTACTATCGTCTAAAACAAACGGATTTTGATGGACGACAATCGTACTCCAGTGTTCGCGTCGTTAATAATAATTCGCCTGGGTCGGCACCCTTCATAACATACCCCAATCCAACAAAGAATCAAATCACAATTGTGGGCGTAGGAGTAACAACAGGAGATATCAAAATATATAATCTTAACGGGGAAAATGTGATGATTCAAACTAAGGTTATCGAAAGCAGCAATACCGAGATTACAATTGACATGTCGGAGCTGCCTTATGGGCAGTATTTGATAAAGACCAATACTACCACCAACAAGGTGCTTAAGCATTAAAGCATGGCGCTTTGTGCAGGACTCAGCATCTGAAAGTTCGACCCCAACCTAGTTGAAGGTCATTTTCCTCCCCTTTAACTGATCAGATTGTCGCGTTCTAGAAAAAGGTGTTCTTGTTTCTAAACCTTCCGCCAATCATCCAAAACAGGAAGCGCATGGAGCCATGTATGGGCTGCACTGCATCCCAATGTTCTTTAATGACACCATCTTCTACTTTCCAGACATCTATGATGTTTAGTCCCTTTTGAGGGTTGTCTCGGTGTTTTACATTATTGGTGGCGTGTGAATGCACAGTTACAAAGGGGCCATCGACGTAGAGGTGCTTAACATCATAGGTATATTCCGGATATCTCTTTGCGAAGCCCGATATGACCTTCAGCACTCCCTCAATTCCATCGGTCATACTCTGGTTGTGCTGTTTGTAGGGATGATCTCCATATTTCTTTTTGATGTACTCAAAGTTATGATCGTTCATCAAGTGCTGAACGAAATCAACGATGGTCTCAGCGTTCCTTTTTTCCTGATCGCTCCAGGTGGGCTTTTGGAGTCTTTCGAAATCAATTTTTAGTGTTTTCATTTTTTGGTTCTTGTTTGCTTTTTTCTAATAATTCTTATTAACTTGCAAAAAACAAGTGAACAAATATATACCTTCACTTGCATTTTACAAGTGTTTGAATGAAAAAAAATGATCTAAGATCTGACTGCCCGATCAACTACGCTTTGGAAAGCCTTGGCGACAAGTGGACATTACTGGTTGTCCGGGACCTGGTATTTGAGGGAAAGAAATTCTACAAAGAATTTCTCGCGTCTAAGGAAGGCATAGCTACCAACATCTTATCAGATAGGCTTAAAAGACTGGAAAGCCAGGGAATCGTAGCGTCGGAAGTCTACGAGCAACAAAAAACCCAGAAGGTGTATTCGCTCACCAATAAAGGAAAGGACCTTATTCCGCTATTGGTGGAAAGCATATTGTGGTCCTATAAATACAAATCCGGCCTTAATGTGAGTGCGGAATTTGTTGAGAACCTTAGGTCGCAAAAATCAGAAGTGATCGAGGATATCAGAGCCAATGTAGGGAATACAACGTATAGCGCAAACCAGTAGATCCCAATGGTTTGTTAGAGTTTGGCGTTGCCGCTGTGACCCTGGGTCAAACCTTCTCTGTCTTCTGCTTCAACTCCGCCGACTGATCCCAGTCCATGTGCACGATCGGGACGGAGTAAATCGTAGGCATGTTATCGGAATAGTTCGCCCTTAAGTCTTCGTCGATCGTGTCAAAAAGCAAGGCCTTGGTTTTTCCCAGTATCAGGAATCGATCGCCGTCCTCAACCTTGCCGTTCTCTGCCCTATACTTCCATTTCGTTTTGGTGATAAGGGTGTCGAGCACCAATCGTTCACCCACAAGGTGGCTGGCAATTTCATTGGCCTGCTTCTCGTCAGACGTTGCGATGTGAATTAGAATCATAGAGTCATGTCAGTAGGTGATGTCTAAAAGTAAGATTTTACTTCCAGCGCCTGCTAAAATGCCTAAGCGCCGCACAAGACGTCATACTGAACTTGCGCCTGCGCAGGAGCTGTTTCAGCACCCCTTATTTCCTCCACTGTCGTATATACCGAGACCGTTTAGGCGGGACTCTGAATCAAGTTCAGAGTGACGTTGAATGATCAGAATAAAAATTGAAAAAGCGTGAAACTTTATACCGACTCCGCCAGCCCCTTCTTCTTAAATACAAACGAAGCGATCAGGCTCACGACGATACCTACCGGTAGCGGTTCCATAAAGGTCATTCCAAAACGGACCAGGGGATTCTTGTACAGCTCAACCCACTGGGCCATATCTGCCTGCATGGCGGAAATCTCTGCTGCACTCTGTCCTGCCGCCTCCGCTTGGGCGAGCATGGCATTGGCATAGTCGGCCATAAAATCATAGCCGCTAACCTCCAGGTACAACATCCATCCAAGAGCGTATATAGCGCTGGCCAGGCCGGTGATGGCCAATCCCATCACGAAGGCCTTCCCAAAACTCAAGCCCAGCTTGCCTCTTTGTTGTTGGTAGGACCTCGTTCCCAACATGATAGCCAGACCAAAGGCGATGGTCATGGTGGAATACCCAATGACCTGCCCGAGATCCATGTCGAAGCCCTCACTGACAAAAGGCCACCAGGCGAAAATGGAGCCTCCTAAAAAGATCCCTGCAAACAATCCGTTTCTTAAAATAATGCGTCTCATAGTTTTTGATTTTTTGATGGGTCAAAGCTGCTGCGCTTCACCAAAAAGAGCTTCATACTAAAGTATGATTTGAGGGTATTCCGGGTAAATCAGACCTAAGGACTAGTCGACAAACAGAAAAAGCTCGCGCGCGAGGGCAACGGCTTGAGTGCGTCTCGCCACACCGAGCTTGGAAAAGAGGTTGCTGGAATGTGACTTAACCGTGCTCAGAGAGATGAAGAGCTTTTCGGCTATCTCCCGGTTCGACAGTCCCTCGTGCATACAGCGCAGCACGTCCATCTCCCGATCGCTCAATCCAAGCTTATCTACAATTTGATTTTTCTCTTCCCGCTCGAGCTTGGAGTTGCGCTTGCTCAACCTCCCCAGTAGAAATCCGATAGCGACAAAGAAAAGGGCAACCATAGCCAGGGTAAATTCCAATTTCTGGTCAAAAAAGAGATGCCGAAACTTCAACCCTTCCAAAACCAGCAGCGAAACAGCTGCAATGGATGCGTAAAACAGAATCTGAATAAGTCTTCTTCTGGACATTGGCCTAGTTGGCTACGGTCGAATTTACAACAGAGACCAATTCGACATCGTAAACGATGGTCGTGAATGGAGGGACAATACCGGTTGAAGAACCCTCTTCTCCAAATGCCAATTGTGAGGGGATGACAAAACTCGCCTTCCCTCCTACACTCATCTGCCTCATGCCAATCAGAAATCCATCGATGACCTGGTCTGGTTTTCCCAATTCGAATTCCAATGGGTAACGAAAGTCATAGGTATTGTCGAAGAGTGTGCCATCCACGAAATAAGCCCGATAGTGAACCCTTACCGTTTCGAGCCCGGTAAGTTGCGGACCGCTACCCTCCTCATGATGCAGCACGTATATACCCTCGACATAGTTGCTGGTGTCGAGATTCATCTCCTTGAGGAAATTATTGAGCATGATCTGCTCGTTCATTTCTGCATCGTCCTTCCAGCTTTCCTTCTTGGCCAGAAAGTTCAAGTCATCGGCCGTGTATATTCTATTCAGCTTCAGTACCATTTTGAAGCTTTTGTAGACGCCATTCATATCCGATCGGCCAGTGAGTTTATTGAGGTCAACGCGGTGGCCCTCCATGATAAAAGAAGCACTGTCGCCTTCGTGCATAAGTGTAAATGCCTCGTTTAATCCTCCATTTCTCAAATTGTTGACCCGGAACAATTCTGCTTCCACCTGTTGCGCATTTCGATAAAGCAGTGAATCATTCATGTCGTAAACGTCGATGCTCGCCTTGACATAGTCGTCATCGCCGGCTTTTGCTTCGCCATCCCCCAGGGTGTGGATTTGATAGTGCAGGTTGGATCGGGTGAGTGAATAACCCTCATGCTGTGAAAACCTGCACGACGTAAGCGCAAGAACAAGAAAGAAGAACGCTATCCTCATTCTTCGAGATCGATTAATTCGACATCAAAAACCAAGGTAGCGTTTGATGGAATGCGCTCCCGGTCCCCAGTAAGACCATGGGCCAAATGAGGTGGAAGGATCATCCTTGCCTTGTCGCCTACCCGCATCATCAAGACACCTTCGTGTAAGCCACTCTCTACCTCATCCTTTCCTATCTTGAAACTGGACGCCTCGTCTGATTGGTATACTACCTCGCCGTTCAACAGGCTAATGACGTATTTGAGTGAGGCTTTCATTCCCGCCTCTGCAGCGACACCCTTACCGCCTTCGTAGATCTCATATCGAAGCCCTGTCCCGGTCTCGGTCATATTCCATCCACGGCGGCGGATAAATGCTTCGATCCGGTTCTCTTCCGTTTTCACACGACCCTGGTTTTTTTGAATAAGCTCTTCAGGAGATATTTCCGGCTGTACCGCCGGTGCTTGATCTTTTGGTGTGCAGGCGATCAAAACCACAACAAAGAACATGGCCACTCTCACCATTCTTCATTCTTGATGAACACCGTTCCCTTGAAGTGCGCAACGACATCTTCCTTTTGATTCAATACGGTGACGGAATACCGTCCCAGGCGATTGCCTCGTTCAATCTCCTTGGCGATTGCCTTGAGCTTATCACCCGGATGGATTGGCTTTGCGTGAGAAATAGAGCATTCGATCGATACCGCACGCCTACCTCTTGAGTTGGAAGCAAAGGCTAGCGCCGAATCCGCAAAAGAAAAGGAGATACCACCATGGGTGGTACGATGGCCATTTTGCATTTCCTCCCTCACTTCCATGCTCAGTTCACAAGTACCTTCTCCCACTGCATCTACCCTTATCCCGAGCCATTGGCTCAAAGGGTCATTATCGTACATGTGACCTACAATCTCTTCTGCTGTTTTCATGAAAACGTAACCAAATATTGCCATTTTTTATTGTCGAACTGGATTTACCTTTGCCACTTTATGAAGAAGCTATGCACGTTGCTGCTCATCATCATGGGAATGAGTGCTACTGGGCAAAACCCCATGATCCAGCACGGATCGTATAGCCCTCTCACTTCTGCCCTTTCCAACCCGGCCGGACTGGTCAATTCCAATGTATTCGCAGAATACAACCTGGTGAGCAGCTATGTGATGTTTAAAAACAACTATCTCTTCTTACCTGATGCGACACGCCGGCGTAAGATCCACGACAATACACAAAAGGAAAAAGTCAACCTGTATGGAGAGGCCGATATCCTGCTCCCCTCTTTTATGAAATCTCACGAGCGTTATTCAGTGGGAATGTTGATCCGGTCGAGGAATCACGTGATGGTCCGAAATGCCCCGGTCGACCTGGCCAAGTTTGCGTTTGAAGGATTTCAATACCAGCCTCAACACAACACACAATTCGAAGGTTCCAATTACTACATCAAGGGTATGGCATGGGGTGAGATTGGTCTGAGCTACGCCAGGATCCTCCAACAGTTTGGCGATTTTATGATGTATGGTGGGGTTACAGGTAAGGTGCTCAATGGTTTTGGATATTTCGGCATGAGATTCGACGACTTTGCCTACGAAGCCGATTCATTCAATATCACTATTCCCCGGGTTAGTGGTAATTACGCCTATGCCGTTCCCGATTTTGGCCGGGGGTATGGATTTGGAGTCGACCTGGGTATCAACATGGTTGTTTTTCTCGACGACAACCTGGGTTATTTCACTCCCCACTCCACAAAGAGCGCTTGCCAGAAAAAAGCATACAAAACGAAATTTGGGATCTCTCTATTGGATATTGGCTTCATTCCGTTCGACAATGGCGTATTCAGGCGCACCATCACCAATCAATCGTTTGACTGGACCAGTTATACAGACTTCGAGGTCGACGGTTTGAGTACCTTCGATTTCTTCACAACGGAAATGATGAAAACCTCCGGTGCGGAATTTCAAACGGAGGACAAATTCCGGGCGTGGTTGCCTACGAGCCTTTTTGCAAACTATGATTATAACTTTGAGAATGGGTGGTTTGTGAATGGCGCGGCCCTCATTGGATTTAGAATGCCCAGGTGGCACGGAGCCGAACGCATGAGTATGCTCAACGTTAGTGCGCGGTACGAAAAGGAGCTCTGGAGTTTCCAGGCTCCATTTACTTTTTACCGATACCAGGCTCCCGGATTGGGTATTTCAGCCAGGTTCATTTTCCTCGAATTCGGAACCACCAATATTCTTCCCTGGATCTTTAAGTTCAACGCCTACGGTGCCGACGCTTATTTCAGTCTGAAGATTCCCATCTATTACTCTGTCGGCTGCAGGGATTACCTGCGCGAGCGCCATCGCCTGCTTCGCGGAAAGACCAAGTGGTCATTGAGGAGGCAGAGGAAACCGCCGAGTAGAAGGTACTTTTAGTTCGGAGTTCGAAGTGCGGGGTGCGGAGTGCGATTCACAGTTATACATTCTTCTTGACTTCAAGCTGACGAATTTGCGAATAGAGCAGGATCGAAAGCGACTGCCCTTTTTCATAAATCTCTCGAAACACTTCTTGTGACACCCTTTTCTCAGCTTTCAAGATATCCAATAGTGCAATGCTTTCTATTAACGAGCTTCGAGCAATCACGTAGAAATGTCTTCTATCCTTGGATGAGAATCTCCCTGTGCCCTCGGCAATATTCAGAATAACACTAAAGCTAGCTCGCTTCAATTGATCTTCTTCAAATCGTTCGAGTCTTGCATTGTTAATGAATCGGCGCACGCTTTGATTAAATTCTTTGGCAAGTTTGTAGGCTCCAAATTTTTCGAAAGCAAACATGATCAATACTACTTTTTTATATATGTAATACTTCAATTGTTGAAAACTTCAGTCCGCACTTCGCACATTGGTTTGAGTTATTAACAATAGTCTCATTTGGGGATCATTCCATAAATTAGCCGAGAATCAACAACCATATCCACATGCAATACTTCACAAAAGACTTCATCTCCTTCTTTAAGGAACTCGAAAAAAACAATCACAGAGATTGGTTTCAGGCGAATAAAAAACGATACGAAGAATCGGTTAAAAAGCCATTTGCCGCTTTTGTCGGCGAAGTGATTCAGGCAATGCACAAGGATGAGAAGGATTTGAACGTGGAAGCAAAGGATTGCATTTTTCGAATCAATCGCGATATTCGATTCAGCAAGGACAAAACGCCCTACAAAACCAATGTATCGGCGATCATTAGCCCCAAGGCCCGCAAAGACAAGGGCTATCCTGGATATTATATGGAGCTAAGTCATAAGGTGGCTCGTTTCTACGGAGGCTGCTACATGCCCGAAAAGCAAAACCTGATGGACATCCGATATGAGATGGCCAATGACCCCAAGGCGGTAAAAAAGCTCATCAACAAGAAGGACTTTGTTGATGTATTTGGTGAGGTTCAGGGAGAGAAAAACAAGATCATCCCGAAAGACTTGCGCGAACCGGCAGAGGAATTGGATTTGATATACAACAAGGGATTTTACTACTTCCATGAAGACAAACCCAGTTTGATTCATTCACAGGTTCTTATGGATAAGTTTTTGCATTACTACAAAGCTGCTCGACCCTTAGTCGATTATTTTGTTCGAGCAGGTGGTTATGCCGATTAGACTTTTTTCCTTACTCACTCTATTCCTTCCGAGTCTACTTTTTTCTCAATCCGATTATGCCAGGAACGTCCTGAATAAACTCTGCTCTCCGGAAATGCACGGGCGGGGATACGTTTACGGTGGGGACAGTCTTGCCGCCAACTACATCAAGGACCAATACGAGATCATCGGTCTAAAGCCCTTTGGTGAATCCTTTTTTCAGGAGTTCACAACCCCGGTCAATACGATCATCGGAAATCCATCGGTCACCATCGAAGATGAGACGCTGAAAGCAGGAGTTCAATTCATCGTATGGCCAAATTGCCCAACCATCAGCATGGAAGAAGCGGAGGTGGTATTCCTGTCCAAGAAGGCCTTTAGCGACAACAACCTACTCCATAGAGAACTACGGGCAGCTTCAGGCAAAGTGTTGGTTTTGGACCGACGCCGCATTTCTGAAAAGGATTACAAGGAGACTGCCAAGCGTGTTAGGCCCATCATTAGTATGATTTTGCAAGACAAAAAACTTTCGTTGGCCGGTATTGTCGACATAAAAAGGGAAGACGAAAAACTTGTTTGGTCCGGATCGCAATCGGTGGGCAGCATGCCAATCATTGAACTGAGCTCAGATGTTCCTGACAAATTCAAAACCATCAGCCTGGATGTCACAAACAGATTCCACAAGTCCTACAATACCCGAAATGTGATTGGGTACCTGCCGGGTGAGAATCAGTCCAAGTACATAGTACTGACTGCACACTATGACCATCTCGGCAGGATGGGCGACAGCACCTACTTTCCCGGCGCCAGCGACAATGCATCCGGAGTGGCCATGCTACTCAGCCTTGCAAAATCATTTGCCAAGACGAACCAAAAAAGACCATACAACATTGTGTTCATGTGCTTTGCCGCGGAAGAGATTGGAATAGTGGGGTCCAAGTACTACACCGACAATCCGCTATTCCCGCTTCATAAGATTCAGTTCCTGCTAAACCTCGACATCATGGGCACCGGCGATGATGGAATTCAGGTCGTGAACGGAACGGTTTACAAGGATCAGTTCCGGCTTCTACAAGCCATCAATGAAGAGGAAGGATATCTGAAGAAGGTGAAGATCCGTGGAGAACGATGCAATAGCGATCACTGCTATTTCCACGAAAAAATGGTGCCTAGCTTCTTCAGCTATACGCTGGGTGGCAAGGCTGAATACCACAATATATACGACACTTCAGAGAGTCTTTCTTTGAGCGAGTTTGACAATGTCCACGCACTCTTCGTGCAGTTTATTTCGGAATTGTCATCCGGAAGGGTGCGTTAGTTGCCGGTCACCAATAACTTTTTCACCTCTTCCCCACTCTTCAGGATGTACAATCCTGCGCTTAGAACAATGGTCTGTTGACCTGCCTCCATGCTAGCCACCAATCGGCCATCGGACGAAAAGACACTCAACGCTGCCTTGAGTCCTGTAATGTGGAGGGTTCCGTTACTCGGGTTCGGAAATACCTCAAAGCCTCCGACACCGGGTTCCGCAATTGAAGTTGTGTTCTTCTCAAAAGCGATTGTATCAGAAGAAAGGGAAATGCATCCATTCGCGCTGGTGACAACAAGGTAGTAGTCTCCGTTGGATGCTGGTACCAGGGAGGCCCCGGTTCCCACTTCATTTCCCTGATCGTCTCTCCAGGAATTTCCGGTCGAGCTACTGGAATAGAGCGTGTCTACTATCTGGGAGATTGTCGGAGTTGCCGGTCTTGCCTCTACGGTGATATTCAGGGTATCGCTGTTACTGCAATTATGCGTAGAATCGGTATATGCATACGTAACGATGTGATTGCCGGCTCCCGCGACACCAGGGTCGAATTGACCACCTGAAAGCCCGGTTCCTCCATAAGTTCCACCGGAAGGTGTAGCAGTAACCGCGAAAGCATTTGCATAATCGCAAACGAGCGTGTCGGAAAGTGAGAAATCAATCTCAGGAAGTGCATGGAGTCGAACGTAGATACTGTCTACGTCTGAGCAGCCCGAAGTATCGGTGTAGCTGTACTTAATGGAATGCAGCCCTGGATCGTTCGGATCCGGCGTGAAGCTGGTGATCACCTGCCCGCGGTAAGTCCACGTACCTCCAGCCGGTGATGCACCGGTGAGGACAAAGGGGGCTGCATCCGCACACCTTGGAGAAAATGGGGTCAGCGTCACATTTGGATTTGAGAGAACATCCAGGTGTGCCCAAGCTGTATCAGAGCAACCATTGCTATCCACATATAGATAGACCATTTGATGCCTGCCAATTCCCGACGATTGTACATTAAATGTCGAATCCGTAACATGGAGGCCTGTATAACTTCCGCCCGCGGGATTACCATCCGTTAAATTCACAATACCCTCGTCTTCACAATAGCTTCCCTGATAATTTGCGGTAACAACAGGTAAGGGATTCAGGTAAAGGTTAAATGGATCGGACGTATCTGAACAATAGGCGTTTGAGAAAATCAGCTTGTACTCACCTGAATCTCTTGCGAAAAGCGTGTTGGTCATATTGTTTGGCACAACCCCTCCATTAAACATCCAGGTGTAGTTGAGTCCGGTTGAACCATGCCTCAGGGTCATGGCATTTCCTATACAAATCGTTTTTGAGTTTTGGGAGTGTATCCTATTGTCATTGTTAAAAGCCATCATAAACTGACCATCACCCTGGCTTGTCTTGGTCATTACGCTACTGGTGATACTCGGCGCAATACTAGTCCAACTGTTGTCGGCATTTCCATCTCTTTTAAGGTAATCGAGAATACAAGCCGGGTTGGAGGTAAAGAATGAATTGCTCGCAAAGTCGTAGGAAACGGTACCGGTGGGATTGGTTCCTCCCATGAAGTATATACCGTAGTGCCGGCTGCTGTCGAAGTAATTGATGCCAGAGGGAATCGAAGAATAAAGATTTGGTAGCGTATCGATTCGGTAGACGAAGGCCGCAGTCGGGCTCCCACTGATGTTTGACAGGGTAAATTCATCTCCATCCGGGTGCTGGATACTCAAGCTGGATGGACTCGACCAATCACTCACGCAGGTGTCCCCAATTGGAAGGACCGAGTTGTTTCTTGGTGGTGAACCTATAAGCGTCCCGGTGTGTCCATTTCCACTTTCGTCGGTAGTGGTCGTTCCGGAAGTTTCATCCAGGGGATAGTATGCTTCCAGATTTCCGTAGTCCGGATGTGATGGTTTGATACTTTGACACATCCAATTTTGAATGGTCGATTGGCTGAGAGCGGCCTTCCATACACTTACTTCATCGATCTCGCCATCAATGATTCTCGACAAAGCATAATTGTAGCCTATGTTGAAGGTCCCGGAACCACTGATTGTTCCCGTTCGCGAAGTTGTCGCTTCCTGCTGACCATCGAGGTACATTGTCATGTTGCTACCGTCATATACGGCTGCAATGTGATACCATCGCCCGGTCTGGAGATTGGTACTACCGTTTAACCTAAATTGATTGGACCCCAGCCAAAGCACAAACTGAATCTCGTTGTTGGCTATACCCGCATCCCCGATTCGTATAAATGCCGAGTTTCCGGTAGTTTCAATGCCCACCAATGATGTAATAAACGGATGACCGGATTTGAAGTTGTCGACCTTAAACCAACACATCAGGGTCAGTGCCGAACCTGACAGGTTCATGCTTCCGCAGGTAACGTATGTAGTGGACCCGTTGAAATCGAGGTTTTTTCCGGACCCCTGGCCAACGGCGGATAAACTGGTTGCAAAGAAAAAAGGTAGCAGGAAGTAGACTAGACGTTTCATACTTCGAAAATAATCGAAAAAAATGTTGGTAGTAATTTCTTTTATCGTAATATTGCATTATAGAATTAAAACGATGGGACTCACTAAGACAGAAATGTTTACCTCAACCCAAAACAAACTGGCACAGTTTGCAAAGGCACTTGGACATCCTGCGAGGATCGCCATTGTGGAATATCTCCTCAAGGCCGATCAGTGTATTACTGGCGATATCGTAGAAGAGCTTCCCTTGGCTCAGGCCACGGTATCACAGCATTTGAAGGAACTCAAGGAGGTAGGCATTATCAAGGGGAATATCGTCGGGACGAGCGTATGCTATTGCATCGATCAATCGGCGTGGAATGACATGGAAGATACCATGCTCGCATTATTTAAATCCTATAACCAATCAAACTGTTGTTAGAATGAAGCAGATAGAATTACCACGTATGCACATGAGTTTATTTGTTGCAGACATCAATCAAACCACATCGTTTTACCAGAAATTTTTTGGGATCGACCCATCCAAGCAAAAGCCAGGATATGTAAAGTTCGAATTGGCAAACCCCGGATTGATCATTTCCTTTATCCAGGGCGAAAACCCCAAGGGTCACGAATTGGGACACCTTGGAATTCAAGTGGAAAGCATGAAGGCCTTACACGAGAAGAAAATCAGCCTTGAGGGAATGCTCGAAATGACGGAGGAGCACCAGACCAACTGTTGCTATGCACTCCAAGACAAGTTTTGGGTATCTGATCCGGACGGCTACAAGTGGGAAGTGTACTACTTCCATGAGGATGTCGATCAAAACGATCCTGAATACGCTGAAGAAGGTGCATGTTGTGCGCCTACTCCCTTACTCAATAACGAAAAAGAAGTAGCCTGCTGCTAGATGAAGAGGTTCTTAGCTGAGATGGCCGGTACCTTTTTGCTTATTGCGATAGGTACCGGTTCCATCGTCGTCAATGCACAATCATATCCTTTGGGGGAGTTTGGAATCGCGCTTTCCTTTGGACTGGCGGTCACCGCGGCTATATACCTCTTTGGGAACATTTCCGGTGCACACATCAACCCTGCGGTTACCCTGGGATTTGCACTGAACGGAAATCTCACCACCAAAAGTGCCATCCCCTATTTTTTCGCTCAATTTCTTGGAGCACTTGCCGGAAGCCTCCTGGTGCTGGCATTGTATCCCAATGTTGCTGACCTGGGGTCAACACACCCTTCAATTCCCAGCGGATTTGCGTTTGGCATTGAGGTATTCCTCACATTCGTACTCATGTTTGTCATCCTCTGGATCAGCAGCAGGGGAAAACTTCTGATGACCGCTCTTATGGTTGGCGCAACCGTTGGGCTGGAAGCGTACTTTTTTGGGCCATTCACCGGGGCTTCCATGAATCCAGCAAGGAGTTTGGGACCGGCAATAACAGAAGGGAGAATAGACCATCTTTGGATCTACATACTTGCACCACTTATGGGAGCATCATTGGCTGTGCCTGCATGGCTTAAAATTCAAAAACTGAAATGAACGTATTGGTTTTATGTACCGGCAATTCGTGCCGAAGTCAAATGGCCCAGGGCTATTTGAAGCAATTTGCACCCGATCATAACATTTACAGCGCAGGCGTAGAAACCCATGGCCTTAATCCGAATGCAGTAAAGGTTATGGCCGAAGATGGGGTTGATATTTCCGGGCATACTTCAAACCATGTTGAGGAGTATGATCACGTCCAGTTCGATCATGTGATCACCGTTTGCGACCATGCCAACGAAGTGTGTCCTGTCTTCAACAACGCTTTGCACCAACACCATCAAAATTTTCTGGACCCTTCACATGCAGAAGGAAGCAAGGAGGAAATTCATCAAGCCTATGTCGACACAAGGGATGAAATTAAAAAGTGGATGGACTCCTTCTCCCGGATACACCTATGAATCCCTTGGCACAAGTACCAAATCAGCCGAGGAAGTATAGGTTCCCAAATCATCATTGATGGTGGTCTCATACCCCATCTTGATCTCTTTTGAAGTGAGTTTCACAAGATCATAAACGGTAGCCTCGCTTTGACCATCAAAGGTGGTGATGGTGAGTGATGAACCTACAAAAGGGCTGTACTGAAATTTAGAGGGCAACAAAACCAACATCGATTTGGATTTTGAATTGCCGTTCCCTCCGGTAAATTGCCACTCTCCGGTCTCTTCCGATAAGGAGGTATTTCCCGGGCCGATAACCCCACCAAAATTGTCGGGCGTTGTCTGCTCGGTCGAAATCTTGTAACTGCCATCTGCTTCAAACTCGAGGCGGGCGTCATAAGCGACATCTTCAAACGTCTTGCTTCCTACCGTCATGACCATGATATTGTTGCTCACCTCAATCATGGTATCTCCCCTAACCCACGTTGCAGCTTCAAGCATCCAGTCTCCAGTGAGCCTTCCCTTCCTGGTCTTGAGCGAGAAAGTAGGGTCTTCTTCTCCTTTCTGGCAACCACCCAGAAGGATTATGATCAAAGACAATATCCCAACCTGCCTAACCATCCCGTTTCCTGGTGCCAAAGAAGTAAGTAATTCTCACGTTGAGATTAGACTTAATCCCAAGAGTGTTCTGACGCTCCACAAGAGATCCCGTTGACCTGTCGGTGGTGCTGTTACCACTCACCGGAGTTGTGATGGTCACAATATTGAAATCTCCTCCCACCGATGTGTGCTGATACGACAGTGAATACTCGGCGCCGATGGCAAACTGTTTTGCAACGAAATAATTGAATCCAACCAGTCCGCCTATGCCAAACTGGATTCCACCAAGATAATCCTCATCTGTCTGCGACCTGAAAATCCCAGTGGTGTCCTCCAGACTCAATTTGGATCGAATTTTCGTATTTCCAATTCTACCTAAAAGCACTTCCGCTCCAATATAGGGGTCCAGGCGATTGTTTGTTTCAAAATGCTTTTCAATCCCGAAGAGTATGCTTCCGTTGAATTGCGAGTTGGTTGAGTCAAAATTCTGAAGAGCCGCTCCTACACTATCCGTAACCAAAGTCTTTGAACTCCCACCACTGAATCCGAGCCCGAATCGCAATGTCAAAGCATCGCTCTTAACATACCTGGCAAATACCTGGCTATTGTCAAAAGGATCCTGAACCGGACTAAATCTGGTATTTGCAATCAAACCTGAAACCTCGAGGCCCACTCCCAGCATCTTTGGCTTCGCTTTATAGAGACTGTCCTGTGCAATTGCAACTGCCGAGGATAACATTGCCAGTGATAAGATGAGCGTTTTGATTGGTCTCATTGAGCAAATTTGGTTTGAGAAACGAAAGTAAGCGAGAAATATTCTACTCCTTGTCTTCGAGCATTGGAACAAACCTGAAATCGCCATAACGTTCCTCCTTGTATTCATCTTCTCCCGTCTTGACGACCCTCAGCATTTGTTGGCCAGAGTCCCCACCAACAGGGATTACCATAAATCCTCCTACTTTCAATTGTTTCAGTAATTCCTCCGGGACGCTTGGTGCTCCGCATGTAACAATGATCTTATCAAACGGTGCAAATGCGATCAGGCCCTTGTATCCATCCCCGTAAAAGAATTTTGGGTTGTAACCCAATTCGGGAAGTACCTTACATGTCTTTGTGTACAACTCCCGTTGACGCTCAATGGTCCATACCCTGGCTCCGAGCAGCAGCAATATGGCGGTTTGATATCCGCAGCCCGTACCAATTTCGAGCACCTTTTCTCTTGGCTTTAGTTCTAACAGGGCCGACTGCGTGGCAACGGTATAAGGTTGCGAAATGGTCTGGCCTGCCCCAATTGGAAAAGCCACATCTTCATATGCTTTCTCGACGAACGCCCCGTCAAAGAAATAATGCCGGGGCATCTTTGCCATGGCTTCGAGCACTTTTTCATCTTCAATCCCCTTGTTTCTAAGAGAATCAATGAGCTTCTTTCGAAGCCCTTTTGTGCGGAAACTGTCCTCAAATTTCATGTCGAACAAAAGTACACTTTTCGCTTCCGGACAGAATTCATTTTATCAACCATGAAATATTAAAAAAGACTGGGTATACGAACATTTGTACTTTCAGAGGAACCTACATTTGACATAAGACATTCACTAAACCAAAGCGATGAAAATTGGCGTCCTCGGCGCAGGTCATTTGGGTAAGATTCACCTCAAACTCATTCAGGAGCTTCCAAACTATGAGCTCATGGGTTTTTTTGACCCCGATCATGAAAAAGCGGAGTTTGTCCGGGACGAGCTGGGGATAGAAAAGTTTGACACGATCGAAGGCCTTATAGAGCAGGTCGATGTCGTGGATATTGTCACCCCCACTCTTTCGCACTACAAATGTGCTGAGATGGCCCTAAGGCAATCAAAGCACCTTTTCATTGAAAAGCCCGTTACCAATACACCTGAAGAGGCCAAGCGATTGATGCAGCTTGCTGATGAGGCCAATGTAAAGGTCCAGGTTGGACATGTGGAGCGCTATAACCCTGCGTTTATTGCAGCTCGGGAATACATCTCCAACCCAATGTTTATTGAGACGCACCGATTGGCCCAGTTTAATCCCCGCGGCACGGATGTTCCCGTGATTCTCGACCTGATGATCCACGACATAGACATCGTATTGAGCCTTGTGAAATCCAACATCAAACGCATCAGTGCATCAGGTGTGGCGGTGATCAGCGAAACCCCGGACATTGCCAATGCCCGGATCGAATTTGACAATGGCTGTGTGGCCAATCTTACCTCGAGTCGCATTTCGCTCAAGAACATGCGCAAATCGAGATTCTCACAGCGCGAAGCCTATGTTTCTGTGGATTTCCTCGAAAAAGTTGCAGAAATCGTACGCATCAAAAATGTCGAAGGCGAACCGGACCCACTGTCGATCACCATTGATCCCGGGAACGGACAAAAGTTGAAGGAGATATACTTCGAAAAGCCCAAAATTGAACAAACCAACGCCATACAGGAGGAACTTCGGGCCCTGGGTTTGGCCATAGAAAAAGACACCGCTCCGGAGGTTACTTTGGAAGATGGATCCAAAGCCTTGGAGGTCGCCTATCAGATTATGGAGAAGCTCCAGTTATCGCCTTCATTTTATCAAGGCTAACAAAATCGTTTCTTTGCAAGCTTCGTAGCAACAATAATCAAATCGATTTTCCGTTCGGAATAATACGCTAAAGCGCCTAACCTCTTGAATCGCCCCATTTCCATTATTGCCGCCACGGCCCTGGTGTCGCTTTCCGCATGCTCCATCTTCGATGGCGAAGAGCAGGTTCCTGCGTATGTGAATGTCCAAACGATGAACCTCACAACCAATTATACAGTTGAGGGATCCAACGCACATGCCATTAGGGAGTCCTGGTTATTTGTCAACGACCAGATCATTGGGGTGTTTGAACCCCCCTTTGCCGCTCCGGTATTGGAAGAAGGGAATGTCACTGTAGAAATAATGCCCGGTATACACAAGAATGGAATCGTAGCCAGCCGTGTTGTCTATCCTTTCTATACGAACTATCTAAACGATACCACAGCTAATCTGATCAAAGGAGTGGATCATTTTGAAATACCAACCTTCCGATACAAGGATGACATCACCTTTGCCTGGCTCGAAGATTTTGAGGACGCGGTAAACACCATTACAAATTCGGGGAATGCTCCTCTTGAGACCATCAGAGATTCCGAAGCGTTCGAGGGATCCGGTTATGGTAGGGCTGAGTTGAACGAAGATCTCGACCTGATGAAAGCCTATAATGCCGCCGCTTTGGTACTGCCCCAACTAGGCGCCGAGGTCTACCTTGAAGTCAACTTCAGCTGTGACGTGGAATGTGTAGTTGGACTGCAGGTCAACAACCAGGACGGATCCAGTTTCGAGCAAGACATGGTCGGATTAAACCCCACCTCAGGAACCTGGAAGAAGATCTACATCGAATTGGGGGAAGAAGTGAGCGAAGAAGTACTGGCGGAAAACTTCAAGGTCTATTTTCGCGCCTCGTTACCTGATACCTTGTCGCAGGCCTATGTATCTCTTGACAACATCAAATTGATTCACGAATAAATGAACAGGCGAGCCCAACTCATTAAGTATGTGGTGGCTGATTTGCTTTCAGCTGGTTTGGCCTGGACCCTGTTTTTCATTTACAGGAAGCTCTACCTCGAGCCCTTGAAATTTGGCGAAGAGGTCGACCTCATTTTTACCGAACGATATTTCATAGGGTTGGTCCTGATACCGCTCTTTTGGGTAAGCCTCTACAGCCTAACAGGATTCTACAACTATGTATTCAGGAAGTCCCGATTGAAGGAACTTGCACAGACGATGTGGACTTCACTCATAGGAGTGATCATCATCTTCTTTGCGCTCTTGCTCGATGATCAGATCGCCGATTACAGGAGCTACTACTTCTCCTTTGGTGTATTGTTTATCCTGCATTTTCTTATCACCTTTTTCTTTCGTTTCCTAATAACATCTGGCACGGTCAGCAAAATCCATAATAGGGAATTTGGATTCAATACCCTCATCATCGGCTCAAACGAAAAGGCCCTGGAACTATTCAGGGAGCTTTCCGAGCAGCGAAAATCTTCAGGATTTAAGTTCGTCGGCTTTGTGCACATCAACGGTGGAAATGGCCATTTGTTGAGAGATCATCTGCCGCACCTCGGAAGCATGGACGATATTACCGAGCTCATCAAGGATCGCGGGATTGAGGAAGTCATCGTTGCTTGTGAGTCTTCTGAACACGATAAGATCAGGAAGATTGTGGAAAAGCTCGAGGCCGAAAATGTATTCATCAAGGTCATCCCGGATACTTACGACATTCTCACAGGCTCTGTGAAAATGACGTCAATCTTTGGGGCTCCGCTCATTGAAATCACACATGAGATCATGCCTCAGTGGCAAAAAGCTGTCAAAAGGTTCATTGACGTTTCGATTTCGATCATCGCTCTCATCCTTCTCTCCCCGGTTTACCTGATCACCTCTATCCTCGTAAAGACATCTTCCCCTGGCCCTGTCTTCTATTCACACGAACGGGTTGGAAAGAACGGTAGGCCGTTTACCATGTTCAAGTTTCGAAGCATGTATAGCGATGCCGAGAAAAATGGGCCGCAGCTGAGCAGCAAAAATGATCCCAGGATCACTCCTTTTGGGCGCTTTATGAGGAAGACCAGAATTGATGAAATTCCGCAATTCTGGAATGTTCTAAAGGGTGACATGTCACTCGTAGGCCCACGACCCGAGCGCGCCCACTACATCAAACTCATATCCGAATCTGCACCGCACTACAAGTACCTGCACAAGGTGAGACCAGGCATCACCTCATGGGGCCAGGTGAAGTATGGTTATGCCGAAAACGTAGGCGAAATGATAGAACGGCTCAAATACGATGTGATCTATATCGAGAACATGAGTTTGTTTGTAGACTTTAAGATTCTGATCTATACAATACTCATCGTTTTGCAAGGTCGAGGTAAGTAACATCGAAGCCGAATTCGACTACTTTTGCCAGCCTAAATTCTCCTCTAAAAATGAAAAAAGTAGCGGTTATCGGAGCAGGAACTATGGGTAATGGAATCGCCCATGTTTTTGCACAAAAGGGAAACAATGTCCACCTGATCGATGTATCGGAATCTGCCCTTGAAAAGGCATTGGCGACCATTTCCAAGAATCTCGATAGGCAGGTCAAAAAGGAAGTCATCACCGAGGATGACAAGTCCGCCACCTTGGAGAACATTACAACCTTCACCGATCTCAAGGACGGAGTTGCGGACCGTGAACTGGTAGTGGAAGCCGCTACTGAAAACCTGGACCTCAAGTTGAGCATTTTCGAGCAGCTTGATCAAGCCACTACTCCCGATTGTGTATTGGCCAGTAACACTTCTTCGATTTCGATTACCAGGATCGCCTCCGTCACCAACCGACCGGAAAAGGTGATTGGAATGCACTTCATGAATCCTGTGCCCGTTATGAAATTGGTCGAAATAATCCGTGGATACTCAACTTCGGATGAAGTGACCAAAGACATCATGGACTTGAGTTCGGCATTAGGCAAGGTACCGGTCGAGGTAAACGACTATCCGGGATTTATCGCCAATAGAATTCTGATGCCAATGATCAACGAGGCTATCTATTCGCTTTATGAAGGTGTAGCCGGCGTTGAGGAGATTGATACCGTGATGAAACTCGGAATGGCCCATCCAATGGGACCACTTCAACTCGCTGACTTCATAGGTTTGGATGTTTGCCTTGCGATCCTCAATGTACTCTACGAAGGATTTGGGCAGGACAAATACGCTCCATGTCCCTTACTGGTGAATATGGTCACAGCTAAAAAGCTCGGTGCCAAAACGGGTGAAGGCTTCTACCAGTACACTCCTGGTTCGAAGGATATCGTTGTATCCCCGAGGTTTACTTCCTGACTTGATGATCGAGGTCTAGTTTGATAAAGCCTCGTTCGATCGCAACAACAATGTTCTCAATATCTCTATCTCGACCTTTGGGATCGTATTCTGCTTTAAGGTCGTGTCCAAACAGTCGAGCCAACGATTGCCAAAAAAATGCAGTGATTGTAGACCTTAATTCCTTGACCACCTCATAAGAGGTTTGACCGATTTCGCGGTCGACCAATTTGATGAGAATCCTCCCCTGGGTGACGGTCATTTTCTTTAGTTCCTCCTCGTACTCATGCCTGAGTTCCCGTTCTATCTGTTTGTAGAATTTCTTGCGCTGTTTATGGGTGGAAGCGAGCGCCAGGCTATCTTCATACTTGATGTATAGCTGGCCTGCGAGCTTCGCATAGGGATAAACCTTCTTGACGTGATACTTGAGGTGATTGTACTTGCGGCGTTGTCGCTTGGACTTAAACTTACGCACATCGTCAACGTAAACCGTGTTGAGCCAAATGCGCGGCACTGTATCTCCATCGATTACCGATGCAGACACAATCTTCTTGCCCTCTTGCGCTTTGGATGAAAACGCAAAAAGCAAAAGAGGAACCAAGACCAGTATCCTTGACAAGGAGTTCATTGGCCTATAAAGTTCCAAATTTTATTCCACTAATCGCGATTAATTCTTGAAAGGAGCCTCAAAAATTCGATGTAAAGCCATACCAGCGTAAGCATTAATCCTAGTGCTCCGACCCACTCCATGTACTTGGGGGCGCCTTGGCCAGCACCTCTGTGGATAAAGTCAAAATCCAAAAGCAGGTTGAGTGCCGCGATGACGATGACAAACAAACTGAATCCGATTCCGAAAAGACCGCCGCTGTGAACCATGGGCATATGAATGCCAAACATTCCAAAAATCCAACTCATCAGATAAACCAAGGCGATGCCCCCGGTTGCCATGATCACTCCAGACCTGAACTTCTGTGTGACCTTTATCAATCCTGTTTTATAGGCAAACAGCATGGCGAACATTGTACCGAATGTCAACCCAACTGCCTGCAGTACTATTCCAGGGTACATGGATTCAAAAAGAGCCGACAAAGCCCCTAAAAAGAGGCCCTCCAAGACTGCATAAACGGGTACGGTAACCGGGCCCCAAGTTGGCTTGAAAAGTGTAACAAAGGCCGCGATGGCGCCGCCAATAGCTCCGAATAAGATCCAGGCCATATTGCCTCCCTCGGCTATGTTTCCCCACGACCATGCCGCCGAAACGACAATCAACAGGATTCCGAATATTGACTTGTTTACCGTTCCTTGGACGGTCATTAAACCGGTCCCCAGACCAGTGTGTTTTTCAAATACTTTTTCGCTAAGAATTGGGTTGGACGAAGTAGTGTTGATGATAGCCATGATGTTGTAATTAGTATTCCTTTCTGTTCTTTTTCCAGTTGCTTTTCAAATTTATGTTCGATTGCATCTTTTGACCATTGGCCCTTGCATCTTTTAACAATTCGTTGACCAGGGTAGCCGCCACCGACTCTTCTCCCTCATCATGATTCATGATTGCTTCCGGGCTATAATATTGAGAAACAAAATTGGTATCAAAATCTCCGCTTCTGAATGCCTCATGATCGACGGCAAAGGTCCCAAAAGGTAGCGTCGTCTGTACTCCGCTAATATTGTAATCCTGGATGGCTCTTAGCATTCTATCGATGGCCTCTTCCCTATTTTCTCCATAGGTAATGAGTTTGGCAATCATGGGGTCATAATAGATCGGAATATCCATTCCTTCTTCGTATCCATCGTCTACCCTTACCCCCGGACCTTTAGGCGGCTCATATCGTTGAAGATTACCCGTATCAGGCAGGAAGTTATCATACGGATTTTCGGCATAAACCCTCAGTTCCAAGGCGTGCCCACTCATGGCTATCTCCTCTTGAGAAAAAGAAAGCTTTTCTCCTCTGGCAATGGAGATTTGCTCCTTGACCAAATCGATCCCCGTAATTAATTCGGTAACCGGGTGCTCTACCTGGAGCCTCGTATTCATTTCCAGGAAGTAGAAGTTATGCTTATCGTCCAGCAAGAATTCTACTGTACCTGCCCCAACATAGTCGCAGCTCCTGGCAACATCAACCGCGCATTTCCCCATCGCATCTCTCAGCTCAGGAGTGAGCACACTCGAAGGCGCTTCTTCCACCACCTTCTGGTGCCTTCGTTGGATAGAACACTCGCGTTCGAACAGGTGGATGGCATTGCCATGCTTATCGGCCAGAACCTGAATTTCTATATGACGTGGAGAAGTAACGAACTTCTCGATGAATACCGCATCATCGCCAAATGCAGATCTAGCCTCACTTTGGGCTCGTTCTAGCTGAGCTTCAAATTCATCCACGTGCTCCACAATGCGCATTCTCTTTCCTCCTCCTCCAGCTGAAGCTTTGACCAAAACGGGAAAGCCAATTTCTTCCGCAATTTTCTTAGCCTTGGCAATATCGGTGTACAGCGTCCCCGGAGCCAGGTACCATTGGAATATCGTACTTGCTAACCGCTTCTTTTGCCGCGAGTTTAGAGCCCATCACTTCTATCGCGTGAGAAGATGGTCCAATGAGAAGTGATTCCACTGGCTTCTAATTTTTTCGGCAAACTCTGAATTTTCTGACAGGAAGCCGTACCCAGGATGCACACCCGTCGATCTTGTGCTCAAGGCATACTTCTATGATCTTGTCGATATTGAGATAACTCTCAGTAGATGGTGCCGGACCCAGGCAGACAGCCTCGTCGGCGTATCTCACAAATGGAGCCCCTCTGTCGGCTTCGGAATAGACCGCCATCGTACTGATACCTAAGTCCCTTACAGGTTTTAAGGACTCTCATAGCAATCTCGCCTCGGTTTGCAACAAGAATTCTGTTCATACGATATATTGATTCGTTAGTAGAAAACCGCCCTGCAAATGAAGTATACTTTCTTAACATTGCCACATGTCCAAATTGCTTGGATTTTTAGGATTTCTGATCGTTGTATTACCCGGATTTTCGCAGACTGCCTGCGGACTATCGCGCACATGGTGATAAAATGATCCGAACTGGTCAATTGCGCAGTGCTACGGAGGCATATGAGCAGTCGCTAGAGATTGACTCTCTAAATCCGAACGCATATTTCAAATGTGGGTTGGCGTATTACGGTCTAAAAGACGGTGACAAGGCACTCCATTGCTTCAACAAGGCCATCGAAATCCACAACCAAATTATTCACTCGCAATACAACAACGCTCCATCCTAAATTACTGGCGTCAGGACTACGCTGCAGGCCATTGAGGACTTGGACTACGTATTGGCTCGAAACCCTTATGATACTACGAGTTTTGCACTACAAGATCATGGCCCTGTACCAGTACGGAAAGTACAATGAGGCCGTGAACAACTTTGCCAAATTGGCCAAACTCAAAAAACACAGTTCGGTAGACGACCTGATTTTCGTTGGCAACTGCTACCTCCATATGTCTAAGCATCAGCAGGCCATCGACAATTTTGAAAAGGTTCTCGCCGTAGAATCGGAATAATGAAGAAGCATTGATCAACCGAGCGTTCGCTCTCCTCTTTTTAGGCAAGATCCAGGAAGCGTGCGAGGAATTTAGACAGGTTGTCGAATCGGGTATAGATTCGGAAGCGGTGGTCACCATGATTACGGATCACTGCGACTAACCACGTCTCTCGTGGTCAATGTGAAAAAAGACCTGTGAGAAAAACCCTACGTCAAGTACTGTTCTCCCTCCTACTTACAGGCTATGTTGTCTCTGGTCATGCGCAAAATGTTCCCCATCGGGACACCATCGAGATCGTAGATCTTTTCGAGCAAATCCTCGAATACAGCTCAGAGAACAAGGGATCGGAATCCTACCTGGATAATGAAGAATTTATCCAACCCGAAGTAGAGGGAATCGATGCCACCGATGAGATAAACCTGGATGATGTAAGCCCAGCTGATCCTGGGGAAAGTGACATCGATGACCTAATGGGTGATGAATTTGACCTCGGTGAGATTGGTGAGGACATCGGGGATGACATCGGCTTGGGCGATGACGATATGATGGGCTTGCTGGGTGATGACACTGGTCTTGGGACAACAAGCACCGACCCCATCGACGATATAGATTGGAGTGAAGAACTGGAAAACCAGGGTGAGTTGGACGTGGAGCTGCCAGGCGATGAATCGCAGGATATCGGACTTCCCATCGAGGATTTGGGCGATTACGATCAATCAAGCTTATCCGAAAATCTGTCATTCGACGAATTCATCGTCAAGGACAAATTCATTTCCTTTAAGTCTCTCAAATCGGGCGGCCTGATCGAAGGATTTGATTTTGGCGGCTCAAAAAACCTGCGCGATCTTTTCCTTGAAAAAGCCAAAACCGAGGTGGTAGATGGCGAGACCTATCTAATCATCGAACCCCTGGTTACCTTCCAAAATTGTGTTTTCGAAGGCGATCTGAAGCCATTCCAGTTCATCCATTTCACCAAGGGCCTCGCTCTTGCCGATTGCTTCTCGATACAGCATGCGAGCTTCAAAATCAAAAACATTGTCGCCGAAAAGCTCAACCTTACATTCACCAACAACGATGGATTTGTGCCCGATCATGCATTGACAATCAGTGACTGTGATATCCGCGATGGTCTTGATATCAATATCTCTCAGATCAACAACCTGGAGATCATCAAAACGAAGGTGAAGAATAGTTTCTTCATTTATCACTCCGGTATGGAGCTGGATATGATCATCTCCGAATGCGAATTCTGGTTGGACAAGAAGGGTGCGTTTGGGGATGTGAGTCAGCGGGATAGTCTTGGACTAACACTGCCCCTTACGGATTTCATCATAGACAACTTTTCGTCGAAAGACCCCATCGATGAGCTCTTTCTCCAAAACTGCAAGTTCGTCGGCGAGATCGACGCATACTTCACCATTGATGGCAACTATGGAAACCTGGTAGTGGAGAACAACCTGTTTACCTCTTCCCTGGAACTAAACTGCAATATCGAAGGTGAACTTAGGGTGAGGAAAAACAAGTTTCTGGCCCATCTCTTCATCGGAAGTTTGAAGTTCTCCGAGAAATACAACGTACTGCCTTACAGAGAGATAAAGGGACACAAGCTGGCCATCCTACAGCGCCTGGGTAACCAGTCTATTTATCGGGTGTATACGGCTTCCTCTGAAAAGGAACTCAAGGACCTCGACGCTTTCGAAGACCTAATTCGCGTTTATCAGACCCTGCACAACAAATACAAGGAGATCGGTGCCCGTGTTTCGAGCAACAACAGTTATGCTGAAATGAAGGCCATTGAAACACGACGATGGAAGCAGGTATACAGTGAAGATCGGAAGTTTGAGACGCTGTTTAGATGGCAGCTCAATGTGTTCCTGGCCTACTTCACGGATTATGGAACAAACCCGGCGAAAGCAGTTCTGGAGAGCTTTATCTGGATTTTGGGCTTTGCCTTGATTTATATCTTCTTCCCTTCTCAATGGGACATGAGTAGTCGCAACATGCTCATCAAAAGGTTTGGAGATTTGTTCAGCTCCAGGGAGCACCGCGAAAAATCAGTGCTGAGCAATATTACCTATGTGCTTTTTATCTCCTTCATCCACATTCTAAATGCCGTAACGTTAAGCATGAACGCTTTTACCACCTTGGGTTTCGGAGATATTCCGGCGCAGGGAATTGCGCGCTACATGTGTATTATTGAAGGTTTTATAGGCTGGTTCTTCCTCTCGATCTTTAGCGTATCGATGATCAATCAGGTTTTGGGCTAATGATCGTATTCGGCGATTTATCGAAAAGTCCTTGTTTAAAACTTTACTTACTAAAACGTTAGTATCCGCTTGACGGCACAATAGTTGTCATTTTTTTCATTTACTTTTGCTTGCGTGTCAACCATGGTCAAATATTCGTTGATACGCAGGCCAATCAAACTGGTCAAGCCTAACATGAAAAGAGCGACCCTCACATTTATAGTGCTGTTTTTAAGTACTACCATGTTTGCTCAAATGGTAGTTAGACTCAACGTTGAAGGCTCGAGAAAACTCATCGCCGGCGATATGCGCGGAGCGATGGAATTGTTTAAACGTGCCATCGAAATTGATGAGGATTATTCCAAAAGCTACTTCAACATGGGACTTGCTTTCTACAAGCAGGGGAAGTATGCATTTGCAGAGAAATTCTTCAGCAAGGCGTTGGAGTACGAACCCAAAGACAACACTGCCAGGTATCACAGGGCCATCGTAAACTTCAAACTAAAGAAGTACGATACCGCCGTCAAGGATTTTGACATCCTGATAAATGAAGCCGGGGCGAACATAAACTATTTGAAATTCCGTGGCATGACGCACATGAAGCTCCGAAACTATGATCAGTGTCGGGCTGACTTGCGCGCCGCCATTGCTCAAAATGCAAAAGACCCTGTCCTTCATTATCAGTTGGGCAGAAGTTACTTGTACGAGAGCATTTATGCCGAGGCCATCAAACACTTTGACAAGGCCTTGTCTATTAAATCCGATTTCAGGGACGCCATTGCCGAACGAGGCATCGCTGAAGTGTATGTAGGTGAAACCGAGCGAGCATGTAATGATTTCAGGGAGGCTATGAAGATGGGCCACCGCTCAAACGCCGTAACATCACTTTTTGCGACTCACTGTGAAAAATAGAATTTCGACCTTTCTACTGCTCTGCGCGATCTCGCTTGGAGTGTCAGCCCAGACTGCTATTAAGTATACCATTGCCGGCGCCACGAAGATGACGGAAGGCGATCTCGCAGGTGCCATTGATGAATTCGACAAGGCCATTGCCGTTGACCCGGATTACGAGAAAGCCATTTTCAACAAGGCAATTTGTCAATACAAATTGAAACGATATGAAGATGCGATAGTTACTCTTGATCGCTCCTTGGAGATTAAGCCAAACTATTATAATGCAATGTACTACAAGGCATTTGCAAACTACAAGCTAAAGAACTACGACAAGGCATTGATCAATTTTGAAGATCTAATCAAACTACAGCCACAAAAAATCGATTTTCATTTCTACAGGGCCGACATTTATTACCATCGCAAAAAGGATTACCCAAAG
The DNA here is from genome assembly GCA_965267285.1 of Salibacteraceae bacterium. Taxonomy (GTDB): domain Bacteria; phylum Bacteroidota; class Bacteroidia; order Flavobacteriales_G; family Salibacteraceae; genus UBA4419. The sequence continues at coordinate 1,793,653 of OZ253948.1, forward strand.
GCCATTGTAGAATACCAGAACATGCTAAAACTTAAGCCAGACCACAAGGAGGCTAATTTCCGAATGGGAATGTGCATGCTCAAATCACACAAACCTCAAGAGGCCATTCCTTTCTTCGACAAAGCCATCGAAAAGGATCCGAACCATGTAGAAGCACTCGCCGAACGCGGAGTGGCTAAGCTCAATCTGGGTGATGGGTCGGGATGCGACGACCTCAAAAAAGCTCGTTCGCTTGGCGAAAAGGCCGAGTCGATCTCTGAGCTTATTTCAAAACACTGCGACTAAAAGAAAACCTTCCGAATCGTCAACCAGATGATCCGGAAGTAGTTGGCTGCATTCCGTCGGTTGACATATTTCATGCTCAATTCGAGCTTTTGCGGCAGGATTTCCTCAAGGTATTTCTTCTCGGGATCCTTGGCTGAAGCCAATAGTTCGTTCTCATCCCTGTACTCAATGGACGCAAAATCAGTTATGCCGGGCTGCACATTCAGAACCTTGAGCTGACCCTCGGAATATTGAGCAACGTATTTTGGCACTTCGGGCCTTGGTCCAACCAAGGACATCTCACCTTTCAACACATTCCATAGTTGTGGTAGCTCGTCGAGCTTTGAACTTCTCAGGGCCCTACCCGCATTCGTGATTCTTGCATCGGCGCCAACTGTCAGCTGTCCTTTTGATTCGGCCGCCACGGTCATACTTCGGAATTTGAACAAGACGAAATGATGCCCGTGCTTCCCTACCCGAGTTTGTCGAAACAGTATTGGCCAACCGCTATCCAGCAGAATCCAAATCGCAATGATGATTAGCAATGGAGAAAGAATAAGCAATGAGAAAAATGAAATGACTATATCGAAGAACCTTATCATAGATTGGACTCAACGGATTGGGTCACAGCTTCGATCACAGTTGCTACCTGGCCATCGCTTAGGTTGTAGTACACAGGCAGAGAAATCTCCCGACAATAAAGGTTCATGGCCTTCGGATAATCATCAATATTGAATCCACGGGACCTATATGCCGTGAACAGTGGCAATGGCTGGAAGTGAACATTAACCGATACGTCCCGATCAAAAATCCCCTGGATCATTTGATCGCGCTTCAGTTCATCAACTCCTCTGATACGCAGCATGTAGAGATGGTAGCTCGTTTCCGACAATTCTTTTGTCAATGGGGGCACTTCCGCCCAGTCCTTTTGAGAGAAGTGATCGTGGTAGGCCTTAACAATTGCCTTTCTTCTTGGAAGGGTTTCGCTATCATATCGCTCCAATTCTACCAAACCCAAGGCGGCAGAGAGATCGGTCATGTTGCACTTAAATCCCGGAACAATAATGTCATAGCGCCAGTTGCCTTTTTTGGTCTTGGCGAGGGCATCCTTGTTTTGCCCATGCAGTGAATAAACGCACAGGAAATCGTACACCTCCTGGTTGTCAAATGGCTCCGGTAGATTCAAACAAACCGCCCCTCCTTCTGCCGTAGAAAGGTTCTTGACGGCGTGAAAGGAAAAGCAATGAATGTCGGATATACTACCGACCTTTTGTCCTCGATATACAGCTCCAAATGCGTGTGCCGAGTCGGATAGTAAAAGTATTCTCCCAAGTTTTTGCTGCTCTTCGCTTTTCGGTGTAAACACTTCCTTTTTCTCCTCTATGAGCTTCTTTAGCCCATCATAATCCACTGGGTATCCTCCAATATCCACCGGCATAATGACCTTGGTGTTTGGCGATATCGCCTCCCTGACTTTCTCAACGTCAATGTTGAAATCGGAACCGGCATCCACCAACACCAATTTTGCTCCGGTGTGTAGGACCACATTACCAGTGGCGCTATAGGTGTACGCAGGAACGATCACTTCGTCTCCGGGTCCGACACCATACCAACGTAGCATGAGTTCGAGACCTGCGGTGGCTGAGCTAAGGCAGAGCGTCGATTTGGAACCAACATATTCCGTAATTCTCTTTTCCAGGAGCTTGGTGCGCGGGCCTGTAGTAATCCATCCCGACATCAAGGTCTCGTTGACCTCGTCGAGATTCTTCTGGTCCATTCGAGGTGGTGAAAATGGAATCATAATCTCTCCTTGAAATAAGCAACAATTTCTGAAATGATCACTTCACTTGCCGTTCCCGATCCATATAGGTCGACCTCAAAGGATGGTATTTCATTTTGCATAAATCCCATGTATGCCTTAAGCATGTTGGCTTTGCTTGCACCTACAACCTTGTTGAAGCCGTGATCCACCAGTTCTACCCATTCCGTTTGATCCCTGGTTGTAATGCAGGGCTTTCGGAAGAAAAAAGCTTCCTTCTGGAGTCCACCACTGTCAGTGATGACCATTCTGCAATGTTTCAGTAATTCGATCATGCCAAAATAGCTTACAGGATCTATGAGCCTAATATTGGTCATTATCGAACTGCTCTCCAATACCTTTTTGGTTCTGGGGTGTAATGGCAAGATTACAGGGAGCTCCGTATTGATCTCATTGAGGCCATCGATGATTTCTATTAACCGGGATTCATCATCAGTATTCTCAGCTCGATGAAGGGTACAGAGAGCAAAGCCACTGCTCGTCAAATCCAACCGGGAAATAATATCCGAATGCTCATCCGACCTTTGCGAATAATAGATGGCTGCATCTTGCATTACATCACCGGATCTTACCACTTTCGCCTGAAATCGATCATAACCTTCAGACTTCAAATTCTCAATAGCGGAATCCGTAGGACAAAACAATATGTTGGAAACTCGATCCGTGAGAATTCGGTTTATCTCCTCAGGCATTTTCATGTCGAAGCTCCTTAGTCCTGCTTCAACATGGCCGACCGGTATATGAAGTTTGGCAGCGACGAGCGCCCCGGCCAAAGTAGAGTTTGTATCTCCGTAAACTAGTACTAAATCCGGCCTTTCCCGAAGAACTACTTCTTCCAATTTTTCCATCATCCTCCCGGTCATAGCTCCATGTCCCAGGCTATTCACTTCCAGGTTATACTTTGGCCTGGGGATTTCCATCTCCGAGAAAAAGACATCGGACATCGATTCATCGAAGTGTTGCCCCGTATGAACCAGCACTTCCTCCACTTCACTTGAAGACATTATCGCCCTGCTCAGAGCCCCGGCCTTAATAAATTGGGGCCTGGCGCCAACAACTGTTAGAATTTTTATGCTAGTCATTTTGAATGCAAAGGAAGGAATAGAAGAAGGCAAAAAAATACATTCCGGCTTGTCTTTCCAACATACTCTCAGTTAAAAAGCTGAGGGCCGTAATGGCAAGAAAGGCAAGGACCAAATCATCTCTCCGGCTAAGAGCGCGCCAAGCACTGTGGGCGAATAGAAATAGCAATACCAAAACTCCAACAATACCATGATTGATGGATGTCTCAAGGAATTGATTGTGGGTGTTGTACCTTCGAGAAGGATCCCCGGAAAGTTTTTCCTTTAATACCAAACGACTATTGCCGGTCCCAACTCCCAGTAGCGGACGGTCCATAATACTGGACATGCTGGCCTTCCATATCGCCATCCTGCTTTCTGTTCTTTCATTGAGGGAAGAGGCACCGACAAGTTTGTCGAATCTGTTTTGGATTCTTGGGTTCAAGGCTCCAATCGAAACGAATAAAGCGAGGGATATGGACAAAACCAGGGCATTCCTGTAATTGGCAAGCACCAGCCACCTGCCGATGAACCAGATTAGTATCAACCCCATCACGATGATGCCGTTGCGACTAAACATCAATATAATCATCAGTACAAAGAGCAAGGCGGTCAGCTTGCCAAGGGTGAACAGCTTATCATTCGCCCATTTGGATAAGGAATAGAATAGCGCGACATTGAGGTACATCGCAAAATAGCTGGGGTGGTGAAATAGTGAGAGCTTGTGGTAGGAGAAGTGACTCCAGTCTCCGGTTAACCCATATCGATATGTTGCGGCGATCAGATCAACAGCACAGGCGACGACGCAACCTACTACAAACCATCGAAGTACCAAAGTGGCGGTAGTTTTCTTTGATCTGGCAGATAATACAAACGGAAATAAAAGTAAGGGCAGCGCAAGTGTCACAGCCCTCCAGGCCATGTCGTAATTGTCGGCCCAGAGCACCCCTATCGGCCACAGCAAAAACAACACGATGATGGAAATTCTACCTATATCACGATTCCAGGAAGTTTTTCGAAAATTTAATGCCGACACCAGAACAAGCAGAATCAAGAGTATTGCACTAACCTGGACCTGGAATGGCATAAACGGAAGTGCAAAAGCAAAGAGTAAAAGCAGGAAGTGGTGAACCGAATCGAGCTTTGCAGAAGGGTTAAAGCTCATCTATAAACTACTTTTGCCATGCAATGCCAAAAATAGGTGATAAATGGTTTTTGATTGGCGCCATCCTGATCGTGCTTATTTCTGTCTGGGATACCATGCCATGGTTGAAAAAAAAGAATGTGCGATTCCTAAAATGGAGCATGGAAACCCAATGGCGCAATGGAGATGAGCCATTAAGCCTTCAATTCGAATACCCGCCAACCGAACACCTTCCCCAGGTGAGGTTGTTTGATCAATTTCAAAACCCAGTCGATTCTACGGTCCTCAACCCAAGGAATGGGCTGAACCAGGAAATTGTCCTTGACAATACCCTGAGTTCAGGTGTGTATTGCTGGGAATACGCAAGCTGCTTTATTCAGGGTGGCAACAATGTTCCCAAGGATATAACGCTGCTGATTCCGTCGCAAAGCATTCGCTCCAATTTGAGCAAATCGGGAGTAATGGAAGCAAAGATCCATACAAGAGATCCCCATCTCGAATACGTGCGTCATTTTTTTCGAACCTTTGAGGATTACAATGTAGGGGTGATCAGTGACGAGGGACTGACAGAAATGGATGGAGCATTAAACTCGAAAATCCTCCTCTTATTTGGCTTGGTGAATGTGATTCCCGAGGCCCTTCATGAAAAACTGAAAAATTTTGTCGAATCAGGTGGCCATCTGCTGGTTCTTACACCCTACTTTATGCTTGACAAAAACCCATTCACATCCGGTCGGCATCGACGCAAGCCCTGGGACAAGGAAAGCGTTGAATCCCTGATTGGAGTTTCGTATCTCAATACGGTCGTAGCCGATGATCCTTCTTTGGATTACGATGGGCAAACGTATACGTTGACCGGAGTGAAAAGAATATCGGGCGTTAGCCTGCTCAGAAGGGAACAATGGAAACTTAAACCAGGCCTGGAGTTCCTTTCGACGGTTTCGGATACGATAAAAAAGAGAACATATACCATCGTAGGTGGCTTAACCAGATATCGATCCAACAACAGTTCCGGTATTGTAATGTCTGCTCCATTCTCCGGCTGGCACAAAAGGCCATTCCGGGAATCCGAATTTGCCATCAAATTCACCAGGAACTCAATCGACGAGCTGCTGGCGAACTAAATCAGCTGTTCCTGGTATTTTCTCAGAAAACGAATAACCTTGGCTGGGTCCTGCGTATCCGTTGGTAGGTTGACAATCGAAGAAGCACACGATTTGGCCGTTGGAAATTGATCAATGTCCAGCCCCCATGGTGAACAATCGGCTTTCACAGGATGCAGGGGAGACAAAAACCAATCACCCAACTCGATGCTGTTTTGCTCGGCAGCCGCAAGAAAGGCTGGCCTGTCCTTGACCAGGATAGGGTACTTCAGAAATGAATGGTGCGGATTTAAACTTGGATCCACATGGTACTTTCCCATGCTGATGAGTTCATCGCTATACTTTTGGGCATTTTCCCGCCTTACCTTGAGAAGTCTTGCCAGCGATTTGATAGCCCGTATTCCCTCCCTCGATTGAACCTGACTCATCATTTTGAAATAACCGGAGGGCATCAGGGTACCTTCAATTTCACCGCCAGAAGAAGATCCGAGAATGATGTTGTTCTTTGACAACCACCTGTATATCTTCAAAAGGGTCCAATAAGTCCGTTTGTTGAGTAAATTCTTTCTCGCCCAGATCTGCATGGAAAGCATCAGTCTTTCGCCCAGGGCAGGTTTTTGCAGATATTGATTGGTTTCTAAAATACGTTCATTTAACGACTCACTTTTTACAAGGGAAAAGCCGCCAATTCCAGTAGAAAAAGGTTTATTCCATTGAGTAGAATAAAACGCTGCGTCGCAATACGAACCATTTGGCCGGCCCTTGAACATGCCTCCAAAACCGTGGGTACAATCTTCAATCGAATAGATGCCTTCTTCCCTTGCCCAGGATGCAATCTCGTCCACCTCACTACTAAGTCCAAAGGTGTTCTGGCATATGACCACCCTTGTGCTGTCGGTTCTGGCTGCTTTGATCCGTTCAAGGTTGGTATTGAGTGATACTCGGTCAATGTCAACGTACACAGGCCTGGCACCTGCATAGAGTATGGCGTTCGGCACAACCACACACGTAAATGCGGGGAGGATCACCTCATCACCGGGTTTGAGGTCCATTGATTTGAGCAGGGCAAACAATGCTACCCTACCCTTCCAATAAAGATGGATGCGATCTGGCGTCGACTGAAGGTGCTCTGCTAGAACTTTCTGGTATGATTCGAACACGGTGACAAAAGTATGTTTCACACAGTGAAATGAATCATCTTTGTGCGCAATGGTCGAGAAAGCAGACTGGATCGAATACCGAGGGTTTCTTGTGTCAGCCAAGCCACCTCAGTTACAAGGGGAATTGAGCGAGGAAGAGGTGTCTGAATTATTTCGATTATTTCCTTCGGCCAGGTTCATCCGAACTATTTCGGAATTTGATCGAACCAAAGACTCTCCATTTTGGTATGTGATCCAGGATAAGACGCCCTACCTGCAAGACTATTCTTCAAATACTCGCTCGAAAGTTAAGCGGGGTCTCAAACGACACAGGATTTTTGAAGCGGACAAAGCATTCATGCTCGACCATGCCTATCCCGTATATGCTGCCGCCCATGAACGCTACGGAGATGCAAATGCCTTGAGTGAGATGGAATTTAAGAAGCATCTGGAATCTTTGGATGATCGACAGTGGTGGTGTGCAGAGAATATCGAGGCTAAAAAGCTCGCCGCATATTGCCAGAATCAGTTGGTGGACAACAGCTTACATATGATGGCTATCAAATTCGACCCCTCCATGCTGAAGGATTATCCAAGCTATGCCCTGTTTCACCACCTGGGCGAACACTACCTTGGGCAAAAGGAGGTGAAATACATTTCGGATGGGGCCCGCTCTCTGGATCACGATACCAGGGTGCAAGAATTACTCATGGATAAATTCGGATACCGCAAGGCTTTTTGCAGGCTAAATATATATTACCGGTCACCGCTCGGATTGATGGTCAGGCTGCTTGCACCCTTCAAATCCATTTTGCCTAAAGGTGCTAAGAGCCTGATACTACAGCATCAAGTCGCTTTGCAGTCGCATTAGCGAAATACACCTACCAATGACCCTAGCCCGTATGAGAAGTGTAGGACCAAGAACGTATAGAATACATGTGCCCATGAAGTATTTTTTGTCATTTCAAGGGCCGATTTGGCTATGACTATCACATAAGATCCCAGGCTGGTGAATCCGAGAAATATCAATGGAAAGTAGAAGAAAGCTCCAATAAAAGGAAGAAGCACGCTTAAGAGGAAAATCAGCGGTACAAAATGTCGTATGGAGAGGGAATTGTAATCCTTCGTTATCTTGATGGTTTTGAGATTCCACAATCCGTTTCGAAAGTTGTTTTTAGCCAGTGCCCACCATGTTTCCCGGGCATAGTACGTACAATAAGTCTTGGGTGTGAGATATATTCGAGCACCCTTGGCAAGCATTCTCTTGCTCATTTCAATGTCGTGATTGCGTATTAGGCGTTCGTCGTACGCACCAACCTCGATCAACGTCGATTTTTTGTACAATCCAAAAGGAACCGTATCTACTTGTGTCAGTTCATCTACGCCGGTGCGGAACAGACTTCCACCAACCCCAAGTGGATGGCTCAGCACATTAACAATAGCCTCGCTCCTGGCATTTGAATTGACCACGGTTGTTTCCATTACCCCACCTACTCCATCTGCCCCCTTTTCTATTAAAATGTCTTTGAGGGTTTGGATGTATCCCTTGTCAAAACTCGAATGTGCTGAGGCAATCATCACATACTCACCTGTAGAAGCTTGGATGCCCGCATTGAGGCCGAATGGGGTTTTCACCATCGGATTATCCACTAGTCTCACCTGGGGATGCGAGTTCCCTATCTTCTGAACCACGTCCCTGGTTCCATCGTCACTCATTCCGTCAACTATGAGGATTTCCAACAGATCATTCGGATATCCGTTTTCGAGCAGAGAGTGAATGCACTTCTCTATGTACGCCACTTCATTTCGACAAGGAACGACTATGGAAACTCTATCACTCAAGTATTCGATTATAAAAGTCTGTCATATGTTTTGACTCAGCCTCCCAATTGAATTTGTTCACAATGGCTTTCCGTCCATTTCTACCCATCATTTCCCGCAAGGCTTGATCTTCAAGCAAATTATTCATGGCGTTGGCAATTTCATTTGAAGATTCCGGATCAACACATATTCCAGAGGGTCCGTGCTCGATTATTTCCCTCCACAGGTCAAAATGCGATCCGATAACCGGGATTCCGGAGGACATGTACTCAAACATCTTATTGGGCTGAGCATCGATATGATTGGGCACCGGAAGAAAGGTGACAATCCCGGCGATCGCATCATTGAGAATTTCTTTTACCTCCTGCCTGGGTACAACTCCCTTATAATCCACCTTATTCCAGCCTGCCAAGCCTTTCAATTCTTCCAACAGTCCTCGCTCCTGAACAGGCCCCGCTAAAATCAACTTAGAATCTACCTTGGCCATTGCCTTCACCAATGGCACAAGCCCTCTGATTCTTGTTATTCCGCCTACATAACAGAAATGATTTGCCCTTTCACTTCGCAAGGGGTCGGAGGAAAATTCATTGACAAAGGGAAAATTGTTTACCACCTGAACATTACATCCTTTGGCCCTGAATCGTTTTGCGATAGACTCGGTAGCGCAAATAATATTCGAAATGCTCCTGGCATTTCTGTTCTCCAGTGTTTTAATTGATCGCGAAACCAGCCCTCTGAATACCTTTGGAATCCAAGGTTTGGTTAGCAATTGCTTGGGTAGATCTTCGTGAACATCATAGATCACATTATTTCCCTCCCTGGCCAATTCAGACCCTATCATCATAAGTTCCGGGTCATGGAAGTGGTAGAGATCGGCTTTGATCGATCTGGCTACCTCAAGAATCTTTTGGGGCGACTTCAAGAAGCGCCTCATCCTTGATTTGGTTTGAAACGAAAACGAGTGATGCCGCACTCCCTTATCATCGCCTTGAAAATCGGTTTTTGAAATAAGGTGCACCTCGTACCCAGCCCTGACAAGCGATGCACATTCCTTGTGAAAAATTCGAACGTCATCCGGATTGTGAACCGATGTCATATGACATATTACTTTTTTCAAATTCTCCACCTGAAATTGTCGATTAGCGCCTTGAGGTTTAAAGCAAAATCTGTGCTCTTGGATATCTTACTGATCCTATAAAGTGGTATCTCACTTGCACCAAAGCTTTTGAAGAATCTTGCGATCCCCTCCACTTGCGAACCTTCGAAGTCAAATATTTTCATCCCTTGTTCGGCAGAATCCCGAATCGCATGCCACAGGATCCCTGTCGGAATACCCTTTATTTCAGAAGTGCTGCCGCCCCCCAAATAATAGCGCACATCATCGATGTCCATAAAGTACTGGGAGCCCACTATTTTGCCTTCGATCATTCCAGCGAATATCTTCAATCCACACCCTTCGCCATGCTCAAGGAATAAATCGAGAATGGTTTCATTGTAGACCAGTTCATTTTGCTCTGCCGTTTGAAGAACAAACTTCCTTAGGTCCTCAACCTTGCCCGGCCCTACCTCGAGTCCTTGAGCCTCGACCTTTTTGAGATCCCTCCTTCTGTTTTCATTGAGCATATGCTCATAGCCCACCAGGGGCAGAGTATGTGTGCAGATTCTTTCCTTCCTCAACGCCACTCTATTGTCGGGGAAAGTGAGGATAAATGATCCTTTAAGGCCCTCGAGAAAGGAAAGCCAGGGTTTCATGTCCACTTCCTCCACAAAAAAGTAATTGCGCGGCAGAAAAGGTGGAGAGATCAGAACAGAAATTCCAAACCTCTTCATCGAATAGGTCAACAGGACTCCATCTACGATTCGATCCATCGAAGAAACCCACACTGACAGTTCTTTTCCATAGATGTCGTTCATGGATTCGAGAAAAGAAGGCTCGATGGGCATCTTCTCCCAATTGTATAGCCCCCAATCACTTTGTTCGAGTCTGTCAATCATACCTGATGAGACTAAAATGCAGGGGTATAAGCGTTACAAAAAGGAAGAGTGGGAGGCTTAAAAAGCTGTTGCCGCTTAATTGTGAGAAGAACAAGACAAAGAAAAAGAGCAGAGAAAAGGGTGCGAGTTCCTCCCATTTTCGATAGAACCCCTTAATGGCCAATATAATATACCATAGGTAAGCAGCTATTCCAGGCAAACCGGCATACAGCAAAGAAGATAATCCGGGGTTGTGCGGATAGTCCATCCCAACCTTTTCCCGTTCAAAGCGCGATTGAAATTTATATAAGTAGTCAAATCCTCCACCAAGGATTCGCTGCACCCATGTGTACTCTTTGGTATAAAGCTCAACACCATATGCCCAACGTGCTGTTCGTGATGAATAAGTGGTGTTTTTGTACTCCCTGTCCCTCATTGACTCTAATTCTGCATCCGCAAAAAACTCGTCGCGCTCTTCTTCCTCCTCCCCTGTAAACCAGAAATATTCGTATTGATCAGCAAAATTGTGTTGCTTGTTGACCAGCGAGAAGTATCTGTAAAAGATTAGGCTGGTTTCAAAGTGACTGCGCTTTTCATGACCCCCGGTCCAGTCCCAGATTGTCTGTTTGAACATCGCAGGAAATCCAGCCAAAAGCAAAAAATTGAACACAAAGGAAAAGACTGAAATTGAAGCCAATTGCCTTACCCTTACAGTCGAAATGTTTGGTCTGTTCTGCGCCAGGTACAGGAGCAACAACAAAGTGGCATTGAGCATTAGGATTAGCAGAAACCCCCTCCTGCTGGAAGAATAGATCAATACCGTATTCATGAGCAGGATCGCCCCGTAATCCATTAGAGATATCTTTTTTTCCCTGGAATACAATATGAAGATGAGGCAGATAAGGCCCACAAATACTCCAAGAGAGAAGCTGTTGTAGTCTTTCATGATCGAGGAGCCGATGGGGTAGTATTCACCCGCTTTTAAAAAAGAAATTTCCACCCCTTTCATTGTAAGGTAGAGCTTTACTATGGCTGCAAAACACAGTCCTACTACCAACCATATGTTGATTCGAATAAATGAGGATTTGAATTCATTGAACTTAGCCTCAGATCTCACCCATTGCAGCAGGGCCAGCACCAGAATTCCAATAACGGGTATGTTGAGCGCTTCCTTCCACGCGCTTCTCGGAACATGTTCCGAGAGGCCCATACCGACAAAATAGAGTAAACAGAGTGCCAAAATTGGCGCAAATGCCCGAGCTCCCTTAGTCCAGATGGTCTTGTCGAAGTTCCTGACAATATCCACCAAAAGCGCCAAGCCGGCTACACCAAGGAGGGGAACGAAAACATAACGAACACCTGGAATGGCCATGCGCATGTAGTAAAGCACAACCAACAAACTGAGTAGCCAGATTTTCGAATCTCCCTTCATCAAAAATATGGGTCAAACATAGGAGAATGCCTGCGCGCTACATTGTAGTATTCGCATTACTTATCTTCAATAACTTGTGAATGCAATGGGCGCTCAAGAAGGGATTGAATTTCAGGATTGTACATTCTGAATTCCCATTTTGCCAAATTCATCAGATGCCAGAGAACAACAAGCTTTCCATTGTATTTGGCAACTTGATCCGAAAGCCACTCTAAGCGATTGGCGTATTCGGCAGGTGCCGGATTGTCCCTGAGAACATTGACATCCATGATCGTTATTGGCAATTCCCGAACATCGAGCTTCTTCCTTTGGAGAACATTAAACACCGGGTAATCCTGGCAAATTCCGCATCGAAAGCCATCCCGGGTAGTATATCCCAATGTACTGTCTTCACTTATCCCCGATTCATGATGAATGACCCAAGTACCTGGATTGGAAAATCTCAAATAATGCTGGCGGTTGAATTTGAGTTCCGGGACCAACTGCTTTAAGCGACCAAACTCTTCCTTAAACTGAGATGGATCGTTCCAGCTATCCATGCCTCCATGCATACCAACGAGAATTCCATTCTGACGCATCCAGTCGATCTCCCTCCTTAGATCACCTACGTCGTACCGGGCATCGTTTTCACCACTTCTGGAAGGGATGATATATGCCCTTACCTCCGCATGTTTTTTCCAGGTTTTAAGTTCGTCCAACATCATGTATGGATCTGTAAACCCTGCCCGGCCATGGCTTTTCCAATCCCTAAGTGTCCGTTTGAAAGCCCCTGCACTACCCCGCTTGAGCAAGTCACCGAGCATTGATTTGAGGATGGACACCTTGCTGCTATACTTTCTGGAATACTCTACATCGGTCGTCCAGATTTTTTGAGCCTTTCGTTCCTTAAAGCTCAAGCTACTATCCAAGGTATACAAAGCATCTTTTAGGAATGCGAGGTATTCATTGACAACAGGCCTGTGGGCAAATTCCGATCGAACGGCAAGTGAAGCGGAATCCGGAAATCGATCATAGGGATCCCGATCACCCAAAGCGTATTCCTCCCACCGCGAGAGCATGAAAAAAGCAGAAGCGGGAATATCCAAACCAACCCTGATGTGGGAAGTTGATCGATCCAGCGTTGCGTCTCCATAAATCACCTCGACCTTGCCAAAATCGGAATCCCATGTACTCGAGGAATGCGGAACACGGGACTTGAGGTATGAATGACTTTCGGGATAGGATGAAAAGAATACATCCTCCATCTCCAGCATCCTGCCATTTGGCAGTTCGATTCGATAATGCTCGGAGGGCTCATCGGTAAATGTAACCTCCAAACCAAGAAAATCCTCAAGCAAAAACCGCAGGATGTACCGCTTTTCTTCGGTGTTGTTATGTGCAAATGAAATACGAAGGGGCATCCGTTCTCTGAGGTAATGCAAATGAAACGAATTATCATGAAATCTATTCTGTTTGCGCCCTCAATCGGTTTATTGTTAGCGACAGACTCTTACATTTGGGAAGGCATGCTGATTCAAGCCATACAAGAGCGTATTCAAGAGGTCGTAGCATCGGTGAGATACGCCCTTGCCAACATGGTGAGCTTCTTCGAAGCGTATTTCAGGATCGGGCTCTCCCAACTGATCCTACTCCCCCTGGCATTCATATTTGTGTTCTGGTATGTCAATGCTTTTCACGGGGCGCTCAGCTGGAGATCGGCTATCTACGTATATACCACAGGCGGCCTTTCCACTTTCTTTTTCTTCAAGGTAATACTCGATTACTACCTGGGGCGCAAAAGCCGTAGAGCAGCGCCTTTCCTGGTCTTAGCATTTGCTTTTTACCTTTTGCATTGGATACCCTTTGGTGTAGATCTTACCGACCAGGGAAGGAGAATGATGCATTCATGGTTTCTACCTGACGGATATATCACCACTTTCATGACGCTGAGGGCCGGAAGCAACATCGTGTCATCCTTTTGGGCTAACATGGTTTCCTTTCCTTCTATTGGTTGGATTCGATTAGGCTATCTGCTTATTATGATATCCAACCTGCTGCTGGCAACACAAATTGTAAGGAGGACCTTTACCACCAACTTCCTGGGATTTGCCATGGCGGCAACATTCTTACCCTTCACTATTTACATGAGCATGACGCTGGACTACAACAATATTCCACTGTTCTTCTTGCTATTGGGCATCTACTTTCTTTCGGGGATTCAGAATCGACGATTGACGGCAAATGGTGAGTTGCGCTCCATTATGCTAGGCGCTCTGTTTATGATTGTTGCCGCATACGCCAAGCTCACTTTCATTACCTTTCCGATTCTCCTTGTGCTCTTCACTTTTCTTCCGGGCAAAAGATTGTCCAATACCGGTTTGAGCAATGGGGGCCGAATCTTCGCGCTCGCCATAGGATTTGTCTCCGGAATGATAGGCTGTTATGTAGTTGGAAACTACTTTGGATTTAACCAGGTTTACCTAAACCATGTTTCCGCGGCCATTTCCAATTTCTTTTCGACCGATCAGGGTATTACCACAAATCATGGTCATACCATTGGTAATCTTTCCGGCGTATATCTGCGGTCCTGGTGGAATTTGCTGCTGGCCGTTCTTGCTTTTGGAGCGTTGATCGCTACTAGTATTGGATTGTCGACCATCACGCGCCGATTCTGGAGATTCTTCATCCATATAGGTCTCTTCATTGGTATGTTCCTGGTAGCAGGACTATTTAAATGGCATGAGGTAGTACTCGGTATCATCGGATCAATTCTCCTATTGCTCATACTAATCAAGAAGGTCAAACGAAAGCATTTGTTCCTGAGCTTCTGGTCTCTGGCGTTGTTCTTCTGTACTTATCTGGCTAGCAACAATGGTGTTAAGAACATCGTATTTACCGGTGGAACAGTCCTGGTTCTACCCTACCTTCTCATCGTGCTCAAGGAAAGCCTGCCCAAGTTTGGCAGAAAGCAAGTGAGTTTGAGGTACCTCACTTTGACCAGTGCAATATTTCTGATACTATTCTCAGTGACCACCAAGCCCAAAACGGTATATCGAGATGCCCCTCTTGAGCAATTGACCCGAAACGGTTCCATGCTTCAAACGGTCGGTATCGCTTCCACTGTTGCCAAAATGAACGAGATAGAAAACTACCTGCGTTATCTCGATCGAAACGTTGACGTCACAAGCTCTATTCTTTGTGTGAATACCGTTCCACTGCTTTCATATTTGGGCGACCGCTACTATTATTCCGGTTGGAAATTTTCGAGAAACGAAAGCGAGCAGGATGTTGTTGACAGACTCCTCGGGAAGACTGGCCCTGAGTACATCCTGTTCAACAAGATGAACTCAAGGGATCCCAACTGGCCCATTGGAAATGCCAAGTTCCACGAATCCGATCAGTATTACTTTGATTTCTACCAAAGGCTAAGCGATCAAGCCTTCGAGAAGATATACGAAGGGCAAGCACTTATTCTGTATAGACGGGCTCGCTAGAGTTATTTTTTTGGATCCATCTTCCCTTGCTGAATTGCCAGCAGAAGAAAAAATCGGCGACATAATGTATGATGCGGATGATTACCAAGAGTACCAGGTACATCTCAACGGACCACAAAAAATACATGGTAAGGCCAATGATAAGTGCATGCCCAATCAGGTAGGATGTGGTCCAGGCCAAAAGATATTTTGTATTACCCACGATGATTGAAGTCTTGTCAATGGGCGTAATAATGAAAGAGAAAAAGAGGCCAATGATCAAAATACGTGAGAAGTCGCCTGACGTTGCCCATTCTTCACCATATACCCAAACAAATAGATCGGGAGCAAGCCAGAAAAACAGGCCAAATGGAATGATGCTAAAAAGGAGGGTCGTTCTGGTCGTCTTCAACAAAAGTTTCTCAAACTTGCCATGTTCATTATAGATCTCTGTTGCTCTCTGCCTGAATACGTCCCCCATAGCGCGGGAAATCAATACGTTCGGAATAGCCAAAATTTGCTGGGCCAGACTATAAAATCCCGCGTTGGCCGAATTGAAAAAACGAGTGATGAACACCACGGGGACTTGCTGGTATAAGGACGACATTCCATGAGAAAGAATGAGATGTTTTGGAAAATGGGCATATTCCTTTGCAACGGCCTTAAGGTCACTCCATGAGGTTTCCTTCAAGCTCTCACTCAAGCGAGTCCAGTTGGAGCGCATTAGGCTCAACAAGCCCATGAGGATTCCGAAAAATCTGCCGACTATAAGTCCAACACTGGCAAATGACAATGCGCCGAGCCCCAACTGCCCCAGGCCAACACTTCCGTTTTGGATCACTTTGGAAGAGGCCATGATGCGGTATTGCTTGTAGCGATTGTTTAGGTAAAAGAATGACTTGTAGACAGCGATAACCCAAATCGCTGAGGGTAGTAGGTAAATCAGGTTTCCGATGCCCTCCAATTCAAAAAATGTAGCAATGGGGTTCTTGAATATGAGTAGAATAGCCAGCACGACCAAGGCAGTGGCTGAGGCCAATACCACCGAAAGAAAGAGGAGTTGGTGGCTTTTCAAGTCCTTTTTTGGGAGAATGACCGCCAACTCGTAGCGGCCGCTGGCTATAGTGCCCATTACTGCATAAATCGAAATGAAAACGGCCAGCTGACCAAAATGCTCCGGGGTATAAAACTTGACTAATAGTGGTGAAACCAGAACAGGAAAAATTCCGGCGATGCCAGCCCCAAAAGAAAGGGTGAATACGTTTCTAACAAATTCTGACTGAGTGAATTTTCGGATTTTTCCGGCCATCTACTCCATCGATTCGTACATTCTTTCGATCATCTCCACCACCTTCATTCCCTCAAGTGCATTGGTAGAAATGACATCCTGGCCCTTCAGGACATCGATCACATTCTGTATCACGTAGTGGTGATTTGCCGCAGACCCCTTGTAGTCTCCATAGTCATTGGGCGGATTTGCCGGAGGCAACTCAGGCATCTCGTAATTTTCAACGTGGCAATAGGAAACCTGATCCATGTATTGACCGCTCACTTTCACCGTACCCTTTGAGCCTATCACTGTGATGGAGCTTTCGAAGTTCTGGCCCCAAATAGAGGTAGAGAAATTGATCGAGCCCATGCCACCTTGTTTGAAATCAAAGGTCACGATGCCAGAATCGATGAACTCTGTAGAATTCTTGTGGTTGAAATTCTGAGAGCGGGCATGTATATTTTCTACGTCGCCAAACAACCAAAACATGATGTCCACAAAGTGACTGAACTGGGTAAACAATACACCGCCGTCCAAGTCCTTTGTGCCTTTCCAGCCGCCCTTCTTATAATAGCGCTCATCGCGATTCCAATAGCAGTTCATCTGAACCATAAAAATATCACCAAGCGTTCTATTGCTCACCACCTCCTTGAGCCAGACGGAAGTTGGGCTATACCTGTTTTGCTTTACACAAAAAACATTACGCCCCACCTGCAGACTTTTGTAGATGATTTCTTCGCATGCTTCTTTGGTCAGCGCCATGGGTTTTTCGAGGATGACGTGGCAATGTTTGGCCAATCCTTTGAGCGCCATTTCACCGTGCAAGCCGTTTGGAGAGCACACATTGAGCACGTCGATGTCGGAATGGCTCTCCAGCAAGGTGTCAAGGCTATCGTAAACAGCAACTCCCGTCTCTCTGGCATTGGTTTGAGCCTCCTCGCTTATATCGGCAATGGCCACCAATTCACAGTGCTCGTTTCCCAGCACCATGGCTGCATGCTTCTTGCCAATGTGGCCATAACCTGCTACGGCAAACTTTATTTTCCCCATGATCCTTCTATTTCAAATTATTCCAATACCAGTCTATCGCCATTTCCAACCCTTCGATCACACTTGTGTTCGGGTCATATCCTAACAAGCGCCTTGCCTTGTCAACACTAGCCAAGGAATGCATAACGTCTCCCTCTCTCTTCGCACCATAAGTGATCTCAACTTTCCCAATTTCCTCGTCCTTTTCGGAAAGCAAATGTTGTAGTTTTTTTACTATTTCATTCACACTGGTGCGCTCCCCATACGCAATGTTGTAAACCTGGTTGAAAGCACCTTCATCCTCTACAGTCAACGCCACTTCATTTGCATTCAGGACATTGTCGATGTATGTGAAATCTCTGGTTTGCTCCCCATCGCCGTGAATGATCGGAGACCTGTGATCGATAAAGGCCTGAATAAACTTTGGAATAGCGGCTGCATAAGCGCCTTGCGGATCTTGATGACGACCAAATACATTGAAATACCTGAGGCCGATTACTTTCATCCCATACAACGACGCAAAAACATGAGCGTATAATTCATTGACATACTTGGTGACGGCATAAGGTGACAGAGGCATGCCTATGCGATCCTCGACTTTGGGCAATTCTTTGAGGTCACCATAGGTGGATGAACTGGCGGCATAGATAAATCGCTCTACGTTGGCATCTCTGGCGGCGACCAGCATATTTAAGAATCCTGTGATGTTGACTGAGTTGGTAGTCTGCGGGTCATCGATCGAACGGGGTACGGATCCCAGGGCCGCCTGGTGCAGCACGGCGTCTATTCCATCACATATTGATGAACAAACCTCCTGTTTGCGAATATCCCCCTCAATGAATTCAAATTTTGGATTATCGGCAATATCAGCGAGATTGTCCTTACGACCGGTGGCAAAGTTGTCGAGGCCCCTAACCGTATAACCCTTGCCAAGAAAATGGGCGCACAGATTGGATCCTATAAATCCGGCTGCACCCGTGATCAATACCTTCTTTATCGCCATTCTTAGCGCGCAAAGTTAATGGCTCTCGTCTCGCGAATCACCGTGATTTTTACTTGACCCGGGTAGGTCATTTCCTCTTGAATTTTCTTGGATATCTTGAATGACAATTCCTCTGTATCCTTGTCTCCCACCTTGTCGGACTCCACGAGCACCCTTAGCTCTCTTCCCGCTTGAATCGCGTAGGCCTTGGTGACGCCATCGAATTCGTAGGCCAGGTTTTCCAAGTCTCTCAGGCGCTTCATATACGCTTCCACTATTTCACGGCGCGCACCGGGGCGCGCTCCCGAGATGGCATCGCAAACCTGAACAATTGGAGAAATTAGGCTTTCCATTTCTATCTCATCATGGTGTGCACCTATCGCATTACAGACTTCCTGCTTCTCGCCGTATTTCTCTGCCAGTTTCATTCCAAGCAGGGCATGTGGTAGTTCGGGTTCGTCCTCCGGAACCTTTCCGATATCGTGTAACAATCCGGCCCTTTTAGCCAAGGTGGTATCCAGTCCCAGTTCCGAGGACATTACAGCACAAAGGTTGGCCACCTCTCTCGAGTGCTGCAGCAGGTTTTGACCATAGGACGATCTAAACTTCATCCTACCGACCATGCGAACCAGTTCAGGGTGAAGCCCGTGAATTCCCAGGTCAATGCAGGTCCTCTTCCCGGTTTCGATGATGTCATCTTGAATCGTACCCTTGGTTTTTTCTACCACCTCTTCAATGCGTGCGGGGTGTATTCGTCCGTCGGCGACCAAATGATGCAGGGCCACCCTGGCAATTTCTCTTCTCACAGGGTCAAAGCAACTCAGCACAATGGCCTCGGGTGTATCGTCAATGATGAGTTCTACCCCTGTGGCTGCCTCCAAGGCGCGTATATTTCTCCCCTCGCGACCGATAATCTTCCCCTTCACATCGTCATTCTCAATGTTGAAGACAGTCACTGAGTTCTCTATGGCATGTTCGGTGCCAATTCTCTGTATGGTCTGGATCACGATACGCTTGGCCTCTTTGTTGGCGTTATTTCTGGCTTCTTCGGTTATGCGATGAAGCATGGATGCCGCCTCGGTCTCGGCCTTGTTCTTGAGCGTCTCCACAAGCTCTGCCTTGGCATCTTCTTCGCTAAGATTGGCAAGCTTTTCCAGCTGTGCAATAGTGCGCTCTTCCAAATCTGCTGCCCGCAGGTTTCGCTTTTTGAGTTGCTCGAAATGGAAGTTTACGTTGTCTATTTTGTCTTTGAGTTCCTGGCTCTGAGCGCTCGTTTCCTTGATCTTGTTGTTGAGTACAATTTCTTTTTGCCTCAGACGCTGATCCTTCAATTCAAGTTCTTTGTTTTTGTCGTTGACCGCCTTTTCATGATCTTCTTTGAGTTCCATGAATTTCTCCTTGGCTTGCAGTAGTTTTTCCTTGCGGACCACTTCGGCTTTTTCTTCCGCCTCCGAAATGATCTTGGATGCTTTTTGTGATTGCCGCCTTTGGCCGAGGAGATACATGACGATTCCCCCGAGCATAAGGCCTACAGCAAGACCCATAAATATTGAGGAAGTCTCCATCTTTTTATCGTTTTATGCATAAAAAAACCCGCACAAATTGGTTTCTCGTAAACCCCTGAAAGTACAAGAATGAGGTCCGGATTAAAGGTCGATCTTCCACGCAGTCCAGTAAACTGGAGTGTACCCCGAAGGGCTTTTAGGCCTGATCTTGCGATAACTCGTTTCCCTCAACGATTATAATGTTGAGTTTACAAAAAGATTTATGCGGGCATCTTCAGTCCGCCCGAAGGCGGTCAATATCTTAAAGAACTATGCTTTTAGGAATTGTTCCAACTCCTTTTCAAAGCTAAGGATTTTCTGAGTGAGTCCATCATCCTTGGATGTGTTTTCAACTTCAGACATATATAGGGATGCAAATTCCAGACATGCCATGGCATATAAATCTGCAGAATCTGTGATTCCATAATTATCCCTCAGCTTATTTATCTCGTCGTTTACACGTTTCGCCGCCTTGCGTATGCGCTCCTCTTCATCACGCCTCACCGTGAGTGGGTACGACCGCTGTCCTAGCTTAACTGTAATCGAAATCTCTGACATCCTATTGATTCATTAGTCCTATGCACTTGTCCACCTCCCGCATAATCTCGTTGATCTTCAACTTCAGCTCGCGTTTCTCTGCACTTTCTTCACCATCGAGAGATCTGGCCAATGAAAGAACCTTATTTCGATCCTTCAAGGTATCGATCTCTTCTTCCTTCTGCTTCAAAAGAACTTTCTGTTCCTTCAATTGAGCTTCGAGCTCGCGGACTTTTTCCTTTGACTCACGTTGCATGTTCATCATTTGATGGATCATGCCCTCCACCCTGTCCAGCGATGCATTTAGATTGTCCAATCGAACGGATTTATTGTTGAACAAAGTTAAGAGGGTACACCACTAAAGCAAGTTTTTAAATTCTACCTGTTTAAATAATGCGTGCTGCCCAAGTCGACCCATTTAGGCCTGATTTTAGCTTTGTTCATTCATATGATTAGACGCTCCCTTCTCATCTGTTTATTAGTGGTCTCCAAGTGGGTGGCTGCAGCCCCACCGGATAGTTTGCCCCGAGGTGAATTCATCAGCCCGGTCAATTTCCCCATATACCTCGCAGGCAACTTCGGAGAACTCAGACCAAACCACTTCCATGCAGGATTGGACATCAAAACCCAAGGCAAGGAAGGGGCCACCGTTAGGTGTGTTTCGGATGGCTTTGTTTCCCGGATCAAGGTATCGTTGAAAGGTTATGGCAAAGTGGTCTATGTAGATCACCCAAACGGATACACGTCTGTTTATGCCCATATGCAGCGCTTCAATGAAAGCATCGAACGATACCTCCGTAAGAAGCAGTATGAAGAACAGTCCTTCACGATCGAAGTTTTTCCCGACTCAGGGGATCTTAGCCTGAAGCAAGGCGAGACAGTGGGGTTATCAGGCAATACGGGTGGGTCCGGTGGCCCCCACCTTCACTTCGAAATCCGGGATACCCAAACGGAAGAACCGATCAACCCTCTGCTGCTGGATTTTCCCATCGTAGACAATATCGCTCCCACCCTTAGAAGGATTGCCATTTACCCGCTCAACGACCAGAGTTCTGTAGATGGCAAAAACGAAATCGTATATCTCAACTTGAGAAAGGAAGGAAAATCATACCACCTCGAACGATCGTCCATTCCTGTTGTGAAGGGTAAAATCGGATTTGGCATAGAGTGCCTGGATCATCTAAATCAAACCTCCAACAGGAACGGGATTTATTCCATTGAACTTAGAAAGGACAATGTACCTGTGTTTGTTCACCACATGGATCGATTTAGCTTCGACGAGTCACATTGCATCAACAGTCATGTGGACTACCATCATTGGAAGAAGCGAAAACGCAGGGTCCAACGGTGTTTTGCACAAAGTGGCAACAACCTAAGTACCTACAAGAGCACGGTCAACAATGGTCAACTCTTCTTCCTCGATGATACACTCCACCGCATTACTTGCGAGGTGAAGGACAGCTACGGTAATCCCGCCATTGTATCATTCACCGTTCAATCAGACCAAAATATTGCTTCCATTCCAACGCCCAGAGGCACAATACTGAGGCGGGACACCATAAATGTCATTACAACCAAAGGCATGAGGCTCACAATCGATACGATGGGCTTGTATGAAGACGATTATTATTCTGTTATGGTCAAAAAGGCTGTGGGCAGGGCGCAAAGCCCGATGTACTTTTTTGATCGTCACTACTTTGCTTTGGCCAAAAAGGCCCAGATTGATATTGACATTCCCAATCCCAATGAAAAATACCTTGATCGATACTTTCTTGCCGAACTAGATTCAAAGACACAATTCAAAAAGGGTTATCCGGGCAAGGTCGAAAACAGTGTTTTTACAGCTGAGATCAAATCTATAGGAAACTATACACTCATGATCGACTCTGTAAAGCCAACAATATCTCCCATCTCTTTTCCGGCAGGAGGTATGGCCAACAAGAAAAGCCGGTTTGTATTTCGCATCAGCGACAAGCTGAATTATGTCACCCGGTATGACGTCTACGTAGATGATATTTGGGTACTTGCCGAATACGATCGGAAGTCAGGGAGGTTGGTACTACACACAAACGAAATTGAGCCCAAGGAAACCAAACGGTCATTTCGAATTATCGCGGAAGACGCCTTGGGAAATCAAAGGACATACGAGTCCTTTTTCCGATACTAATTACTTGGTATTAGCATCTACGTGGCTCTTGGGGGCCAACCCAAATTTGAGATCGTCGCTTTTGGTAAAAGCGTTGTACTCGTAGAAATAAATAGGAACCAACTCCTGCTCCACCGAGCCGTTTGACTCCGCTTCGAAGTGAGGCAGACGAACGATTGCCCCGTCTATCGAATGACCTTCCGGAGTGTAGGTGTCGAACTTAAAGCTGTAGAATCCTGTGTAGCCCGCCACGAAAGCAAATTTCTTTGATGCAACATCCAGTGCTTTATAGATGGGTTCGTTGCTTCCGTATCGGGTTAATTCGAACGACTTCAATCTAACAGATTTGCCTTTTGCCGTTTTCAACCCGGAGAAACTCACCAGTACGGTATCTCCTTTTTGAAACTTGTAGATGGTCATAATTGGCCGCTCAAATCCGTTTTTGTCACGATTCTCCTTTCCACTTAAGCAACAGACAACAGGGTAAGACTTTCCGCGATTTAGGTGCCCGGAAAAGCCTTCCACCTCACGCTCATGAATGAAAAGGTCCGAGGGACCAAAGGACTGGTCGGCACTTGACTTTCGCTCATAGTACGCCTTGACGTTTGTGTTGATGGCTGATTTACCACCTTCATTTTTGGTGTAGGTGTAATTCTGCTCAACGTTGGTTGAGAAAGGAACTCGCAGGTTCTCTTCATTTCGCGATTTTTTTTCGATCAGCACATAGATCTTCCTGAGGGCGTTGTTGGGTTGAATGAGCTTCACCTTGTAAACGCCATCGCGACCGATTTCCACCATTTCTTCGGTCATGGTAGAATACTTTTCGGACCCTTCGGCAACCGGAAGTGAGTTGTCGAACTTCTTCATGCTGTCGTCGTACCTCAATACCTTATAGCCTTTCATTGATTTACCCTTGACCTCGGAAGCCGTGATCATAAGTCGATCTCCCTTTACCAGGTTATAGACAAACTCAGGACCATCCAGTTTGTTGGTAACCGTATCATCGTATAAGATCTTTTTTGATCTGATCTTGAATATGCTTGCTCCCTGGGTTTTGGGCTTCGCGGTCGTGGATGACTCACTTGACGACTCACCTGAATTGTAGACCTGTGCCAGAATGCTATCCACTTTATTCATAGGCTGAGCTGTCGCACTATCTTGTTTAGAAGCCATGGCAATGCTGTCTTGCTTGGCTTTCTCGGCGGCCAGGCGTTCGGCTTCAGCTTTTGAAGCTTCCTCGGCAGCCTTTCGCTCGGCCTCAGCTTGTTCGGCTGCTATGCGTTCAGCTTCTTCTTTGGCCGCTTTTTCGGCTGCAATTCTTTCTGCTTCTTCAGCAGCGGCTTTCTCCGCGGCTTTCTTTTCCGCCTCTTCGGCTTCGGCCCGCTCTTGGGCCTGTTTTTCGGCTTCAGCCACTTCAGCTTCAGCTGTCGCCTTTTCAGCCTCTGCCCTTTCTTCGGCTTGTTTAGCTTCTTCCGCAGCAATACGTTCAGCTTCTTCCTTAGCGGCTTGCTCAGCCGCCAATCTCTCAGCTTCAGCTTTTGCAGCCTCCTCGGCAGCCTTTCGCTCGACCTCGGCCTGTTCGGCAGCGATGCGTTCGGCTTCTTCCTTATCCTGGCGTTGCTTTTCGGCCTCGGCTTGCTCCTGTGCGATCCTATCAGCTTCTTCCTGGGCTTTCTGCTCATCTACCGCCTCGTTATCCGAGCGACTGTAGGCCAATGCCCGCTCGGCTGAAGCCGGATCTTTTCCCTGCGCCAATACCTTAGCCTCGGACACCGTGACTTTGGCACCATCCATATATGCTGTGAGAAAGGCTCCCGGAAATGTGCCCTTTGACTGAACTGTATTCAGGAACTTCTCAGCCTCTGAAAATGAAGGGAATCTACCGAGGCTTATTCTATTCATTCCCTGCTGACTCACCTCATGATTTACAGGGACACCAAATTTGCTGTAAGCACCCATGGTACGGGGCATGGTCATGTACGACCCAACCTGAATGGTAAAAAAGAGTCCCTTGGTCTCTCTGATGTTCATTTGGGCATTTGCGCCGAGGCAAACCCAAATGGCAAAAGTCAATGTTAGAATCTGGCGAATCATCCCTGCATCCCGTTTACAAGAAAGCCAAAAATAGAAAAAGTGAACTCAAAAGGATGCCTAATGTGAAATGAGCTTGATGCTCCTGGTGGCATTTTGAGCCTTGACCTGGAAATAATGAAGGCCTGGTTTTAGCACTAAACCAATCTGTTGCTGGTAATCCTCAAGCGTTCCAGATTCCTCTATCCTGCCCAAGGCATCGATTAGAATCCATGTTGAGCCAATAGGTAATTCACCAGTCCAGCTGATAACGGAAATGCCTGCAGATGGGTTCGGATGGGCCGATAAAGTGACTTCATTCAACAAATGAATGGATGAATGGGTGGGCTGAGAAGTATCTGGCGGAGGAAATGCCGATGTATCCCTTAAATCTGTCGTCCAAACACCGCGGCCGAATGTGGAAGCGTAGAGTTTTTCCTCATTGTAATGTACTTCGAGGTCAGAGACAATCACATTTGGTAAGTCTTGGTTCACGGGTTCCCATTGACTGGAAGTATCAGTCCTCAAGTAAATGCCCACATCTGTCCCCAGGTACATTGTACCATGACCGGAATAGTATTGTCGTTTGATGACATTCACCGGTATGTTGGGCAAACCTTGAGAGTAGTTTGTCCAATTGGTACCACCGTCGGTCGTCATGAAAACCTTTGCACTGTCTGCAAACCCTCCATAGGTGACCCATGCGGTATCTATAGATCCGGCCTTGATTTCCAAACTCGTAGGATAAAGTGAATCCGGTAGTCCCGTGCTCACGTTGGTCCACGTCCCTCCATCGCGTTTCCATATAGCAGATGGTTCACCATAAGAAAAGTAAACCCGTTTCCCCACGTACATGTCCTCAGGGTCTTGGTAGTTAAGCGCAAAGCAGGAAATGAGGTTGGGGTATCCTGTCGATCCCATATCGGGGAAGTTTGAAATCCTGTTCCAGAAATTCCCTTGGTAGTCCGATTTCCACATGTTTCCGAATCCCGCATAAACCACATCCGGGTCTTGTGGTGATAGCGCCATGGGTGTAGTCCACTCCCCTTCTTCTACATTGTTCATTTGGTCGGCAATGCCTTGTCCCTGTCCGTTTGAGTTAATTCTTCGAAGATTTCCATATTGGGACGAAACATAGAGGATGTCCGGGTCTGTAGGGTGTAGGATGTTGTCCATTCCATCTCCACCATAGACATTCGACCAGCTTCCGGATTCCTTATAGTAGGTTCCATTGTCTTGCGCGCCGGCCAGAATATTTCCTGGATTGTCTTCTGATATAGACAATCTATAAAATGCCGTGATCTGCATTCCATTGGTCAGGTTTTCCCAATCGGTTGGCCACTGGTAATTTCCGGGCCAAACGGGGATGCTATCCCAATGGATAAGGCCTATTGAATCCGTTCTGTAGAGCCCCCCGTCGTTACAGACGTAATACTTCTTGTCCAGAGCACGGTACTTGAATTGATGCTGATCAGCGTGCGTGCTATAACCATCGCGGTGATACCAGTAGGAAGCACCCTTCCAATTCGCTCCGCCATCTTCTGACCCCCACACATTGATACCTCCGGTAAACACCAGATTTTCATCATCGGGCGAAACCTGGATGGCCAAATCATATGTCCCTTGTCCACCAAATTCACCATCTCCATCAGACCAGGCAAGGATGTTTAGGGCAGAATCGCGGTGGGCTCTCTGCGTCCAGTTTGCACCACCATCGGTAGTTCTGTAAAATGAATGGAAACCTCGATCAATTCCGCAAGTGACAGCATAGACATAATCTGTATTGCCAGGAGCAATACCAATCTCCACCCTCTGAACTTCCCTTGCCGGGATACCTGTATTTAAGGTAGTCCAGGTTTTTCCGAAATCGCTTGACTTGTGAATGGCCGCATATCCTTCGTCAAGATTATACATATAGCCTGACGAAGCGTACATTACCTTAGGGTCATTCGGGTCCTGTTCGATGTCCCAAATCAAACTGTCCAGGGTTTGGTTCCAAGAAGATCCTCCGTTGGTCGACCTCCAGATCCCATCCAGTCCGGCAGCTAGCATGTCTCCATTACCCGTGTCGATATAGGCCCTCCTGAGCAGTGAATAATCCAGCTCATCCAAGGTATAATTTAAGCCCGTTTGACTCCAGGTCGACCCAGCGTCGGTAGACCTGTAAAGCCCGACCCCATAATGGGTATTCCTTTTTCGATCGTCCGTATTGAGTGCTACACCAGCGTAGGCATAATCCCCAACACATATGAGCAACTCGTCCGGATTTTTGGCGTTCACATGGATGTCGCTGATGCGAAGTACAGGCAGGTCATCCGATATCGGGTTCCATGTATCACCGTGATCAGATGTCTTCCAAACTCCTCCTTGCGAGGTGCCCGCGTAAATAATATTGGTATCCGTAGGATGGAAGGCGACACAATTTATCCTTCCGAGGTTGTGCGAAGCAAAGACCGAAACTCCCGGAGGTCTTTCATCCGGCCCAACCGGTGTCCAGCTGGAACCGCGGGCCGCTGTTGAAGCTTTTCGTGCCGATTCATACGCTTTCAGGACGGTTGGTACCGATGGGAGATTTCCCTTCCCATTGAGCCGTGAACTTTGATGGTCGATCCACCGCTGCATCCATTTCTCACTGTGTTCAGCAGATCTGAGTTCGTCAAGGTACTGCTCGTACTTACTGAATGAACCTTGCGCCCATATCTGGCTTGTAAAGACACTGAGAAAAAGAAATGCGATCAATCTACCCATCCGACAACTTTTCTAATACAACGCTCAAAGCGCTTTTCGGTTGGGTACAAAAATGGGGTTTAGAGGTAAACCGCCTCTACCTTATCCCTCAAATTGTAATTGGACGACATTACTTCACCGTAAGCGCCACAAGATCTGACTACTATCAGGTCTCCTCTTTTACTCTGAGGAAGGTTCACTGATTTTCCAAAGTAGTCGCTCGATTCACAAATGGGACCGACAACGTCATAACGCTCTACCGCTGCATCCCCGTTGCGCGACCAGTTCTCAATTTTGTGGTAGGACTGATATAGCGCGGGTCGAATAAGTTCGGTCATGCCCGAATCGAGGATGAGAAAGTTAGACTTAATGCCCTTCTTCACGTACAGTACACTGCTCACAAGATCTCCACAGTGGGCGACGATCGCTCGACCGAGTTCGAAATGTACCTCCTGGTCCTTTCGGTAGTTCAGGTGATCTTTAAATACTGAGAAGTATGATTTGAAATCCACTTCGTCAGAATCGGGTTGGTGGTAGTCCACACCCAAACCGCCACCAACATTTATTTTATGGATTGTATGTCCCTTTTCTTCAAACACGGAAACGACCTCATTAATCTTGAGGCATAAGTTCCTAAATACACTGAGTTCGGTTATCTGTGAGCCAATGTGGAAGTGGATTCCTTCGAATTCCAAGCTGGGATTTTCGCTTACGAACTGCACAATTTCCAAGGCTTCGGGCAGCCCCATACCGAATTTATTTTCCTCCAACCCTGTGGTTATGTAGTGGTGTGTTCTGGCATCCACATTCGGCTTGATCCTCAATGCCACATTGGCTTTTTTTTCTTTCCGGGTGGCCAAATCCGCAAGGACCTCAACCTCCATCTTCGATTCACAGTTGAAGGTTTGTATTTCGTGGTCGAGCGCCAGTTCTATCTCCCGATCACTTTTACCTACACCTGCGAAAACTATTTTCCCAGGGGAAAACCCCGCTTCGATAGAACGTTGGATCTCACCTCCACTGACGCAATCGGATCCCAATCCGGCTTCCTTTACTTTTTTGAGAATGGGCAGGTTGGCATTGGCTTTCACTGCATAATGCACATGAAAATTTTCATCCCCAAGGGCACGGGAAATTGCCGACAATGACTTCTCCAATCGATCCATGCGATACAGGTAAAAGGGCGTTGGTATGTCTTTTATCTGATCAATCATGAAATAATGCGTCATTCAGGTTTTGTAGCGCCCTGGTCTTTTGTGCGCTGTTCACCAGTACCGATATATTGTTCTTGCTCCCGCCAAAAGAGATCATTCGAATGTCTATATCCTCAAGGGCATTAAAAATGGCCGATGCTGTGCCAGTACCTTCCTGTAGATTGTCACCCACAATGCAGATGATGGATTGCTTGTGGTCCAACTCTACCGTTCCTAGTTTTTCGAGATCTGTTTTAATCCCTTCCAAATTGGTTGTGTCATCGATGGTGAGAGATACAGCGACCTCCGATGTCGTGATCATATCAATCGGCGTTTGGTACCATTCGAATACCTCGAAGATTTTCTTGAGAAATCCGTACGCGAGCAGCATCCTCCCGGATTTTATCTTGATGGCCACAATGTCATCCTTCGCCGCTATAGCTTTGATTCCGCCACCACTGACATCACCCGAGATGATTGTTCCAGGCGAATCCGGATGCATGGTATTCTTCAACCTAACAGGCACATTGGATTCCTGTGCAGGCCGAACACTGCTCGGGTGTAGAATCTTGGCTCCGAAATAAGCCAACTCCGCCGCCTCGTCAAATGAGAGGTGAGATACCGCCCTTGTTCCCTCAACATGACGCGGATCGTTGTTGTGCATACCATCAATGTCTGTCCATATTTGGATTTCATCGGCCTGAAGCACTTTACCAATGATAGATGCCGTATAGTCACTACCTCCGCGTTTTAGGTTGTCGACTTCACCGAATTCATCGCGACATATGAACCCTTGGGTCACCCTCAGACCCTTTCCATTCATCATTTTTTTCAACTCCCCACCGATGTAATCAAAGTCCGGTTCCGACTCTGCATTGAGTCTCATGAAATCCAAAGCACTCAATAGTCGGTTGTCCTGCTGCTTTGAGAGCAGAAAGTGATGGAATATGTTGGTGCTCATCAATTCTCCTTGGGCAAGGATGGATCTTTCGAGTTTTGGATTGATGAGTTTTTTGGTTGTAGATTGCAGATAGTTGAATTTCTGGTCGATGATTGTGTTCACTTCATCGATTAATGACGAGGGCTCAAAGAGCTCATTAACGAATGCTGCGTAGTGATCTCTAAGTTCCTCGAGCAAGCTTTCTGCTTCCGCAGACTCTCCAACCTTCAGTAGATCTGTGAACTCAAGCAATTTGTTTGTAGTCCCCGAAAGTGCCGACAATACTACGATGCAGTCATCTTCTTGCCCAACAATATTGGCCACCTGTTTCATATTGCCGGGAGTGCCGACCGATGTTCCGCCGAATTTGAGGACTTTCATAAGGGCGGCAAATGTAATGACATTGACGTTCGATGAAGCAGTGAACAGGTGCTAACATTTTCAGCTGGGAGACGTAAATGCAGATAATATGTAACTTTCTGGAATCCAACTACTACCCTATGAGACTCATCGTAATATTCATTGTGCTGTTCGCACTCGGATGTTCCAAAGAAATCCAAACCAATCTACCAATTGCGGATGCTGAATTTTTGAATGAATACTATGCCAACGACCGCGGTGAACTTGATTTCACCAAGGCTAGGGTGGTATTCTATTCAGCCAAGGGTGATCTGGCCATTGCCGGACAAGAACCTGAAATGAGTTCGCTTGCAGTATTTAAGGCTGAATTGGAGGATGTAAATTATCCCAACGCAGATATTGGAACGGACCTCTTAATCATGAGCGATGAACAGAAAGCCAATTGCGGATATGATGCTGCGATTGTCATGTGGACGTTCATGTATGCACCGGAAGACCTTGTACTTGACCTGGCAGGCAAGAAATTGCAGTAAATTGCCTCGGCAATTTGCTCGCGAATGAGAATTCCATTATTACTGTCTTACTTTTTTTGCTTTTTCATTGGTAAGGTATGTTTGGCGCAGTCCGCGCACATTTCTATCGATGAGAACTTTCTTGATTGGGGATCACATCTGGTCGGAGCGACCGACCCGAATGATGTGACTTCAGGATTGGATCTTTTCGAGGTTCAAGTAACTCATGATCAAAGATATCTCTACGTCAGGCTTGAAACTGCCGAGGAATTTGACCTGACAGACAACCTAGTCGACCAGGATTTGTGGCTTCATCTCGATACGGACAATGATCCGAATACCGGATTCCCTACAACCCCGCAGATGGGGTCAGAACTTTCAATAGCATTTAAGGGTCGATATGCCTGGTTCAACATTCCCAATCCCAGCATAAGGGTTGGTTTTGAATCATTTGGATTTCGATCGGCCCCTACGGTCACCTCGTCCAACTTCGAATTGGCGATTGATCGACTGGCCCTGCCTAACGGGGTTGACTCCTTATTTATACACGACACCATCGGTATCTTGTTTGAAGACAAGCTGAGCCATGACTTTTTACCCGACTCAGGAAGTGTAGTGAAGTTTGGGCTGGAAGAAGGCGGTCCTGAACCATTCCCACCTGCCGATATCTACAAGGGTGATACCAATCATCTGCGGTTGGTGAGTTACAATGTATTGATGAACGGGGGTTGGGTGGGAGCACACTACCTGGATGAGTTCACGTCGATCGTACGCGCCCTTGATGCCGATGTATACGCATTTCAAGAAAGCAGGGGAACAACCATACAACAGGCGAAGGACCATATGAATGATGTCCTTCCTATCAGCGGCGGTTGGTATGCTGTGAAGGATGATGATGTTATTACTGTATCCAGGTGGCCGATTCTCCAACAGTGGAATATGTGGCGACAGATGGCCTGCCTGATCGACCTCCCGGACAAATACGAGGACAACTTATTGGTGATAAATGCACACCTGTCGTGTTGTGGAGCAGATGCAAATCGACAGAATCAAGTAGACGAACTTGCCGCTTTTATTCTCGATGCCAAATCAAGCGGAGGTGCCATCGACCTTGACGAGGGAACTCCGATCGTTTACTGCGGCGATCTCAATTTGGTTGGGTTTGCCCAACAATTGAACACCGTCCTCACCGGCGACATTCAAGACACCATTCGGTTTGGACCCGGTGCTGGCCCGGATTGGGATGGCACAGATCTGAAAGATGCAACGCCATATCATACAGACCAGAGCATGGTGTATACCTGGCGAAGCCAGAGCAGTGGCTTCACCTTTCCCCCGGGCAGACTGGACTTTCAGATTTTTACGGATAGCGAGATGGAAGTAAAAAAATCATTCATTCTACAGACAGAAATCATGGACGGCACAAGGTTGTACAGTTATGGTCTTGACAGCAACGATACCAAACTGCTTTCTGATCATTTACCAGTTGTTGTGGATTACTCATTAAAAATGGACAACGTTGGTATTTTGGCAGACAAGGCGGAAGGAACTGTTTTACTCTTTCCAAATCCAACCAGTGGTGTGATCCGCATTGTTTCAAACGAAAGGATCAATTCCGTCAAAGTGTTGACCATAGACGGAGGAACGGCTCTATGGTCTGGGTCACCGTCAAGCAGTTTAGACTTGACCATGTTGAATTCAGGAATGTACATGGTAGAAGTGTATACTTCTGACGCAAGGTATATCAGGAGAGTCGTAGTACGCTAAGCTACTGACTTTTAGTGCCCGTGTGGTTTGATTCCAAACACTCGCTTCAATAGAATGGCATAAATAGCAAGGTTGATGACCACAACAACAACTGCCAGAATAAAACCTATAACAGGGGTCCAACCATCAGGATAGATAATAGCCAAGAGGTAGTGCTCAATAAAACCACCATTGTATCCTTCCAGCCCTGCCAGGTTTCGGAAGTACTTTTCAAATGAAGTTAATGGACATCCCCAGCGAAAAACCTCAACCAGTACTCCCCAAACTACGCATGCTATATGGAATGGCCAGATTCGTTTCCACCTGAAAACGAGTAAGCCCCCAAAAATCACAAAGAGGATAAATCCCAGGTGGAATAGTAGCGTTGCTATGGACAGTATCTGATAAATCAAACCAAGCTGTGGATTCCCTTAGCCGGAGCTCTCCAAAATTTTACAATTTTTACAACTAAACCACAAAACCAAATCTCGAGATAATTGTCCTAGTTCATGATCCATTTATTATTCACTTTATTGACCTTCAACTTTATGATGCAAACACAAATAGACAACTCTGACAAAAGCATCCTGGCTCGCGGATGTGACCCCCAACTATCGCGTCAATTTGCAAAAGTTGCCCCGGGCATGCTGGGAGGAGCATCATACACGCCTACATGGCAGGATGATGTATTTATCGAACAACTCAAGACCGGAAAGTGGTCGATCGTATATTTTGCCCCGGGAGCCTGTAGATATAGTGCGGCTAAAAGAAATATTCCCGGAGGCAACACAGACACTCGAGGCTGGACCTTGGATGAGTATAAGGATCTCATCTATGAACTACAAGGGCCGGATATCCAAATTGTAGAAACTCCACACGAAAGTGAAGCTGTGGACTTACTCAATAAGGCCTTGAGCAAAGCCAGAGGCACCAAATAACAGTTTAGTGCTCAGTCAAATTGACGATTTCTATCTAAACCAGCCCGAGCCGAACAGGAGTTGCTTGTTGGCAATAAGGACATTTCTGCTGGATTACAATGCTTCCATCTCAGAAGTGATGAAGTATGGAATGCCGGGATTTGAGATCTATGGAAAAATGCTGGTTTACCTGTGGGTCGATAAAAAATCTGGCGAGCCCTACATTCTTTTTGTAGAAGGTAATCACATCGAACACCCTAAACTGGAAAAAGGAGACCGCTCACGGATGAAAATCTATAGGATCAATCCGTTGAATGATCTCCCCATCGAAGAACTTAAGCCCTTGCTATCTGAGGCAATCCATTTGGCTAAGACATAGGTTAATTCAGTAAGTTCCAATCTTGCTTTGAAGCCCATTGCTTAAAATTGAGCAATCCGCGCGGTGCCAATTCATTTAGATTGGCTGTGTACCCATCGGCGATGAACCACTCATACATAAGTGCCATATCCTCGCTTTGCGACCGAAACATATCCGGATTGAAGCCTTCGTAACGAATTTCCTTCCCGGTTACCTTGGATAAAACTTGCGCTGCTTCATCCCCTGTAAGGTCATCGCCGGCAATGTTGATGCGCTGCCCATACATGGCCTCACCAGAGTCAACGACATGAGCCACGAATCTGCCGATATCTTCTGCCGCAATTTGCTGCAACTTGATATCACCCGGCATACCCATCCTCAATACACCTTCTTTCAATCCGTCTGCGCTAAACCAGATGTTGTCCATGAAGTACACCGGAGCTACAATTGTGTAGTTCAAACCACTTTTCGCCAAATGTTTTTCGACTTCATATTTACTGTCGAAGTGAGGTATGCCAGTCGATCTGTCTGCATCGGCGACAGAGTTGAAAATAAAGTGTCCGATTCCGGCTTCCACCGCGGCATCAACCATGGTAATACCTTGCTGTGTTTCCAATTCAACACCGCCCTCAAAGGGAGTTGTCATGGCAAAAACGACATCAACGCCATTCATAATACCAACCAAAGTGGCCTTGTCGGTGAAGTCGCCAGAGACCATTTTCACGCCTCTTTCTTTGAGATTCCGGGCCTTGGCCGATTCCGTGTTGCGGGTCATACCTACGATCGAATGTCCGCTTTGGAGCAGAGCATTGACCACTGCTCCTCCTTGATTTCCCGTTGCTCCTGATACCAATACTTTCATGATTGTTCTTTTAAAGTTTGTATGACAAAGGTCCAGATCAGCAGACTCCTGTGCATTAACCTAGATTAAGAAATGCATCATCTTTTTACAAGTTCTCGCCTGATCTTGCTGAGCGCCTCAGGTGTGATACCGAGGTAGGATGCAACCATTCGTTGCGGAACACGCTGAGTAATGTTGGGATAGGTCTTTACAAACTCCCTGTATCTGTCCACCGCCGGAGCACTCATCAACATGATCACTCGATGTTGAAGAACCGAAACCCTTCGCAGGAGTTTCTGCATCTGTTCGACCAGTGCATCGTGCGGCATGTCTTCCGGTTTACCAAATGCCACCACATCGATTTCGTCTACCTCCGAATCTTCCAGTGCATCTATAAACAGGTCGGCCTGTGTCTCAAAAATGTGCGATTCAAGATCACCTACGATCCATCCTTCCGGAGCGAACATGAACACATGTTCCTTGCCCTTTTCATCGATGATATAGCTTCTCAACAGCCCTTTTCTAACCTGAAAGCTGACCCTGTGCTCGTCTCCACTCCTCAGCAAGATTTGGCCCTTTTTGACCAATCGCCTTTTGATCGCTCCATCCATTTTTAATAGGTAGTCGTCGGTAGAACTCATCGGACTTAAAACTAATCATTTGGAGAAGCGAGATCGGTCGACCGCCAATTTTTCTAATTTCAAATTCCCACTTTAAATTGCTCGCTATGAAGAGAATCAAACGCTTTGGAGTTTATCAGACAGCAAAAGTTGCCGCGGTAATCTATTTTGCCTTGACCGCAATTATGGTCATACCAATCGCCTTATTTTCCCTCATCACCGCAATTATTGGTGGCTTCGGCGATGATACGGATGTTACCATGTTTTCAGCAATTGGAGGGGTTGCTTTCCTGATTATCCCATTTATATACGGTCTAGTAATGTTTGTTATGACCGCTTTGGGTTGCGCTTTGTACAATTATATTGTCAGGTGGACCGGAGGCATTGAACTGGAAGTGGAAGTTGCACCAACCGAGCCCCGTCCCGCCATATGACTACGGATATTCTCTCGGCCGAATTTGAAGGATTTCGCGATCACCTTAAGTCTTTCATCTTGCGCATGACGGCCAGTGTGCAGGACGCGGAGGACATAGTACAAGACACCTATTTGAAAGCCCATGATCGCCTGGACAGTTTTAAGGGCGAAGCCTCACTAAAAACATGGGTGTTTACCATCGCTTCAAATCTCACAAAGGACTACCTCAAGTCGAAGAAGCGTTGGACAGAAAATACTACGGATATCTGTCGCGATGCTGCGCTTCAAAACAAGCAATTCTTCCAGGAGGCTATGCAGATTCGAGAAACTTCGCCACAGGGAAAATTTGAAATAAAGGAGCATATAGCGTTTTGTTTCACTTGCGTATCCAAGTCATTGCCGCTGGAGCAGCATTTATGTATACTACTCAAAGAAGTTTACCAATTCAAGGTGAAGGATATTGCCACGATCATGGACGAAACTGAAGCCATGGTGAAGTATTATCTCCATACTGCCCGAAAGAAAATGATCGATGTATTCGACCATCGTTGTTCACTGATCAGCAAAAAGGGAATTTGCCATCAGTGCACAGAATTGAACGGTATTTTCAACCCAAAGCAAAATGCACAGGAGGAGTTGGTCAAGATTCAGATGGTGAAGGATGCAAACAATGTGGACAAACAGGCTCTGCTCGATTTGCGTTTGAAGGTTCTGGTTGAATTGGATCCTTTTAAGTCCGGAGCAGCCGAACTACAACTACACCACCTGGAACACAATCGAAAGGTCATGGAGGCCCATCTCGAAAATAATTAGCCCAAATCCTATCATTTTGATTTGGCCGGTCGTCTAAAGACCAAACGAAATCAAAAGATGAGAAACACACTGCTAATTATTTTGACCATGATAACTTCTATTGCAACAGCCCAAAAAGCAACTACAACCAAAACAACTTTTAGTCGTGAAACCAGTGTCAGCATTCAGATCGATGCCGATCCGGGTATAGTTTGGGCTCTGCTTACAAATGCGCAGGATTTTGCCCGCTGGAACTCTACTGTCATCTCGCTTGAAGGCAATATTGCCCTGGGAGAGAAGATCAAACTGAAGTCGACACTCGATGAGAAACGTACGTTCAAACTCAAGGTGAAGAAATTGGAAGCCAATAAGAAAATGGTCTGGGGAGACGGCAAGGGAAATAGGGTCTATACTTTAGCACCACAGGACGGCGGAGTGATATTCTCAATGTCGGAGAAAATCGGAGGATTGATGTTTCCGATGTACTCTAAGTACATTCCTCCTTTTGATGAGTCCTTCGAGCAATTTGTGCAAGACCTGAAGAGGGAATCAGAATCTATTTCAAAAACTGAATAAACAATCGAACGATGAATTACAGAGAAACAATTGGCACTAAAGAAAATCCATTGATCCTGAAGACACCTCCTTTATCCTCGGAATATACCATGCATGTTGATGAAAAGGATGGGGTTGATATATTGGTTTGCACGGTTAAGTCTACTGTCCTCCATTACGATATTCGCTGCCTTCAAGACCTACACAAAATGCTCAAGGAACATGGAGATTGGATGGAATTGGGAAGCAAGGACGAAAAGGTTGAAACCAAGGAAGGCACAGTAGAGCACTGGGGGCGATCACCCGAGAACCCAATTGGAGGCTGGTATGGCCTCAAGAAGGGCTTTAAGGGCAGATTTGGCATGTATATTCCACCTTTGATGGAGCACCTGGGGTTTGCGGAGGTTACCCATGAGAAGCGTGGCAATAGCATGCGCGCTATTTAACTCACAAAATATCCATAGCCGTACTGGTATTGGTGAAGTAGAAATGAAATTGCTTCGTTTCTTTACTTCGCCAAGGTGAAACTCCCTTTGTACATATTGGTGTCATGTTTTTGGTTCATTCCTTTTGCAGATGATCCGGACACTGCACCGTGGGAGCTCGCCAAGGACTCCAGGGGCATCGTGATTTACACCAGACAAGCGGAGGGGTCTGATCTCAAGGAATTTAAGGCTATCACCACCGTCAAAGCGAGCATGAAGCAATTGGTAGACCTCATCGAAAATGCTGAAAACTTTCCTGATTGGCAGCCCAATATTAGTTCGGCCAAAATCGTGACAGTAGCATCCGATCATAAGATTGTATACTATACGTCGGATCTGCCCTGGCCCATATCCGATCGGGACGTTGTAGTGAGGGTGAGCAAGTCCGCGAGAGAGAGTGGCGAAGTACTTATGACCTTGGCTAGTGTACCCGACGCTTATCCCCGGCGTGAAGACTATATAAGGATGGTAATTTCACATGGCACATGGAGGTTTATTCCTCAGAATAATGGCCAAATCAAAATCATTTATCAATATCACGGTGACCCGGCCGGAAGCATCCCGGATTGGATCATCAATATGTTCATTGTCGATGGTCCGTTTGAGACCCTAACCAACCTCAAAACCATAGTGTCTAAAAAAGCGGTAGATTGATATTTAGTATGGCTATAGATCCAAAAATTGCGGAAAACCTTCCACACCTCAGTCAAGAACTTCTTGAGGAGATTTCGACTGAAGGAATAATTAAGGACATTGATGGAGAAACGGAAATCTTGCGCGAAGGCCAATATGTGAAGGTCATCCCGATCGTCCTTGATGGACTAATCAAAGTATTTTCGAGCCATGAAGACAAAGAGTTACTCCTCTATTACATTAGACCTGGAGAATCCTGCATTATGTCTTTTGCCTCAAGCCTGAGGAATGAGCCAAGTTGCGTTTTTGCAATTACAGAAGAAAACACCCGAGCTTTGTTACTTCCAGTTGACAAAGTCTCGGCGTGGTCGAAGCAATTCTCAGACATAAATACGCTCTTTTTCCAACAATATAATTTGCGCTACGGTGAGCTGCTGGAAACAATCAATCACGTACTTTTTGACAAAATGGACAAAAGGGTTTACGATTACCTAAGGGCTAAAGTAGAGCTTACCGGAAAAAATCCGATCAAACTTTCTCATCGTGTTATCGCCAATGAGTTGGGAACAGCGCGGGAGGTCGTCACTAGAGTCATCAAAAAGTTGGAATCCGAAGGATTCGTGAGCCAGGAATCCGGTTACATTACCATTTCTCCGCGGTGACTACAGTCACTGCAAGGCAGCATTTGCAGCTCCAACTTTGTCTCAACAAGTATGAGATGAGCAAAGCACAAAAGTTCCTTCTAGTTTGTATCACATGCGTTACCATCATTTTGGGCATTGCTTTCCTCATTCAAAAATTGATCAACTAAAATTTGGAAACATGAAAAAGAATATGGGATCGGCAGACAGAATTATCAGACTCGTAATTGCCCTGGTGGCAACGACCTTGTTTTTTACGGATGTTATATCTGGATATTTAGGTATTACCTTGATGGTAGTTTCCGTTATATTTTTTCTGACCAGTCTATTGAGTTTCTGCCCAATCTATGCAGCTTTCGGGTTGAATACATGTGGAATTAAGACCGGCAAGACGACAGAATAATTTACAGGATCAAGTTACCAATCATATAACCTACATTTAAGCCCACATGCGTGGGCTTTTTTTGTTGTTCTTATTTGCTGCTGCCGTCAATTGCAATGCGCAGCTAAGTGCAGATTTTTACACTTCCAAATCACCGGATACCCCTTTAAGGGTCACTTTGGATACTTGGTGCACGCATTCATTGGATTCCATCAAAAGACAACTCGGCAAGCAAACCACCTATTATCACAAGGGCAAACTGTTCACAGGATGGGCTTGCTCGATAGATATGAATACGGAACATCGCTATCGATATGCCAAGTTTGAAGATGGACTCCTCGTATGGCAGCTTGGATATTTTGCCAGCGGAAATATTGGTCATGACTTCCGGAGAAAAGGTGATAAGAGTATGGGAAGTGAACGGATGTGGAAGGCAGATGGCAGCCTCTATATCAAAGGCTTTTACTCTGCCCCAGGAGTTTTTGACGGACTACAAGAACGTTGGTATTCGAACGGGCAAAAGGCCAGTGAATCACTTTACCAACATGGAAGAATGCTATACATGGTGGAATGGAGCACTAACGGATGGATGGTTAAAGCCAAGGGAAATGTTCCGCAAACATATCGCGGGCGTTGAATTCCTTTATCCAACTGATTAGTAAATGATCGCATGATCATTTCCCAGGTGTCGCCCGTTCTCGTCAAATATTCGAATGAATACATGGTTTGTAAGACCATTGGGGTCGTCAAGCAGGAATTCGCCATAATTTCCTTCTATGGTCCTGAGTAGTCTTCCTGTTAGTGAATATAACTGAACCACGGAGGCCGAGGGGTCACTCACATGAAAAGCATCGGAAATCGGATTTGGATAGATCCGGGGTGCTGGTGCTCCCAAAATACATTGGTCGTCGAATGCTACTATCCCATAGCAACGGCTATACCCGTCAAAATCCTCCTGGCACAACCGGTAGTATATAGGTCCATGTCCCGAAATATTGTCCAGTACAAGGCTATAGTCTCGCTCCTCATTTGAGTTTCCGGCACCCGGGATAATGGAAAGTGATTCATAGGTGACACCACCATTTACACTGCATTGAACTTCAAAATTCTTGTTCTTACGCTCTGATGCCGTCTTCCATGATATCTCAAGCGTGTTGAGCCCATGGCAATGAACACCAAAGCCGATCAATTCAATTGGTAGCGGTGTAAAGCCAGTATTGGTACCTGTGTAGTAGCTAAACAGACCATCTCCCCTACCCAGCAATGCGTCGGCATCGCCATCTCCATTTAAGTCCTGAAAACTTGTGGAGGCCGCAAAACCAACATCTACACCATCGAAGGGATTGTTTGATCCGGTTCGTTCAACATAAGTTGCCGAAGTATCCGATCCAGTATTCTCAAAAAAGAACAAGTCCCCAACAAATGCCCCTACGAGCAAATCCCAGTCGCCATCGGAATCAATGTCAAGAAATGCAGGGATGCTTCCCTGGCCTACATCCTCACCATCCATCGGATTTGCACTCCCATAGCGCTCGGTAAAAGTTGGCGATGTGGCAGATCCAATGTTCTCGTAATAATGAAACAGGCCATCTCCTTCACCGGCAATCACATCGTAATCGTTGTCCGCATCCAGGTCTGCAAACGTGAAATTGGAATTATTTTCGGTGCCTCCGGGGCCATCTACAGAAAATGTGTCAAGCGGATTTGCAGAGCCCGTTCTTAGTGTAAACGTGGGAGATGATTTTGTCCCCGTATTCTCGTAATAATTATAGGTCCCGTCACGCTCACCAATAAATAAGTCCTGATCCGAGTCACCATCAATGTCAATGAATTCAGGCGTTGATTTAGACCCCACATCCACTCCATTTAAGGGATTGTTGGAACCTGTACGCTCCGTAAATGTTGGGTTAGTGGACGTGCCGGTATTTTCATAGTAGTTGATGTTACCATCATTTTCCCCTACAAACAGGTCCCAGTCCCCGTCGTCGTCAATATCCACCAGGAATGGATCAGACCTTGCACCAACATCTACTCCATTCATTGGGTTATTGGATCCGGTTTGCTCGGTGAAGGTTTGACCAAAACCAAAAGCAACCAGATGAAGCGAGGCAAGTAGCGTTAGTATCTTTATTTTTGAGTTGTTCATGCTAGGTTTTCAAAATTACACCAAATGACAAATTCTTCCATGAACCAATTTGTCATTTACCGTCAAAATTCCATTTTGGGCGAAAACTTAGCTAAGCACCTAAGGCTGCACAGCTGGGCGTTCTGCGCGAATTGGCCGTTACATTAGTTTTGAAATTGATACCTGTTATTGACCATATACAAATCACGGTTGGGAATCTGGACAAGGCCGAAAAATTCTACGACCGACTCATGCCCATCCTGGGCTTTGATTTGAATCATAAATCAAAAGGTCGCGTGCTTGAGCACGAATTCGACGTGATCGAATATTTTCACAAAAACATTGTCATCGGAATTAATTCTCCCAGGAGTCAATTTGCCAGGGAGGATGTTCATCGCCGAAAACCGGGTTCGTTGCACCACCTTGCGTTTAAGGCAAGTTCATCTGCGGAGATAGACGAATTGTATCCAAAGATTGTAGAAGCCGGTGCGGAGATTGTCGAACCTCCTCAATATTACCCTCAACACGGGGAGGCTTACTATGCCTTATTCTTCAAAGACCCAAGCGGGATCAAGTTGGAGATTATGCATGAAGAGCGTGAACTTTGAGACTTTCATCAGTAACATATCTATCCTTTGCTTTCTCTTTGCTCGCTTTGGGCTCCTGTAATTGCATCAAAGAATCTATTGTGAGCCCGGGAAGGGTTGTCCCATCAGAAATTTCAAAACACAATGAAGTATTTTTTCAAGTTGCTGACTCAGCATCTAAGTTTCCACAGTCACAATATGAGGTAATTGGACACGGGGCAACTTCTTGGCGTCACTATCCAATGGGCGTTAGCAGGAAAGGCCTGGTCTATGGCAACGGTTACAACAACAAGAAAACCCAAGCTGAGAATGTCACGACGTTGATGGCGAATTCATACCAGTACGACCCAAGGATATCTATCGAGTTAGACGCACACTTTGCACCTGCGTCCTTCAGTCTCAACCATGGATTGGATATCAAGGATGCTTACGTAATGCATGACGTTCCGAAATGGCAAAAATCCAGGATGCGTAACCCGGTTGTTATTCAATTTCTAAAGGACAACACGCTCAAAGATGTTTTAGACTTTCACGTAAAAAACAATGCGCACAAGAGAAGCATCGTATACATCGAACTGAAATCAAAAAAGAAGTGCTACAAAGACCTTCCGGAAATCAACAGCTGCTTTGACCAATGCAAGGGATTGGCAAGCATCATAGTTCCCTACCTTAAGGACCATACAGAGAAAAACTGGTTGGCGGTAACATCGTTCTCGCCCAATATGTTGGTGAACTTTCGTGCGGCTCTTCCGGCTGAGTTAAAGGATAGGGTTGATTATATTTTGATTGCCGGCCACCGGATAAAGGGGCTTACGAGACCGTTTGTTAGTCTAAAGGGATATGTGCCAAAATTTGGAAAGAACATTAAATCGTTTGCATCATCAACTCCATGGATAGATTGCATTTGGTTTTCAGTGCAAGGCATTAAGAATTACACAAAGCACTTCAATGAAGTAATTGACAATCGAAAAGGTCAACTGCCCGGTGCGACAGAACTTAGATTCAGCTTCGCTACCTATCCGCTTAAGAGAGATAAGATGATTGAGAAACTCATTGGAGATACGGTATTGAATGCGCCTTTCAGAAGTTTCATGCTTGATTTGGATTATAAAATTGAGTGATCGCATACAACGTTTTACTTTGTCTTTTCTATGCAGTTTGTTGAATACGGTAGCGCGGATTATCCCAGGTTGAAAGAAATGAGCATTGAGCTCTTTGAGGACTACGACATCAAGGACCTTGAGCGCGACCTTCAATTGGCTATCCGGTCAAAACGCCATAGGATCATCATCGCAAAAGATGGAGAACAAGCTGTCGGTTTCCTCAGTGTATCCATTAGACACGACTACGTTGAAGGCGCGAAGCAAAGCCCGACCGGTTACCTCGAAGCACTGTACGTGGAATCGGAGTACAGAAAGAAAGGAATTGCCAAAGAGCTTGTATCTCGTGGTGAGCAATGGGTGCGCACCCAGGGGTGTACACAAATTGGATCAGATACCTGGCTAACCAACAAAAACTCCCAGAAATTTCATAAAAGTATTGGGTACAGGGAGGAAGACGTATTGGTTCACTTTATCAAAGACTTAGAATGACACCGAAAGAAATTGTTGCGCTTTGGGTTCAGCTCTTCAACAGTGCGAATGCAAGCAAATTGTGTGAATTGTACCATCCTGATGCCGTTAATCATCAGGTTGCAAATGATCCCATTGAAGGCAGAGACGCCATTCGGGAGATGTTTGAGGCAGAATTTTCCCAAGCCGACATGGTCTGTATCGTAGAGAACATCTTTGAAGATGGTGAATGGGCTATCCTGGAGTGGAAAGACCCTTTGGGTCTCAGAGGTTGTGGGTTTTTCCAAATCAACGATGGCAAGATCAAATTCCAGCGTGGTTACTGGGATAAATTGTCCTTCCTAAGGATGCACAACCTGCCCATTCCCGACTGAGCCAATCCCCCAAATGTTTGAACTTTTTTGACCAATCCGGGCCCTGAGCCCAAATGATCTTTGTTGTGAAATTTTAAAGCAATCGCAATGAAGAGAATAATTATCGCGGCGGTACTTCTGATTTACGGAGCCGCCTAT
Source organism: Salibacteraceae bacterium (assembly GCA_965267285.1). Lineage (GTDB taxonomy): Bacteria > Bacteroidota > Bacteroidia > Flavobacteriales_G > Salibacteraceae > UBA4419. The sequence goes on from OZ253948.1 coordinate 1,837,352, forward strand.
GCCGAAAACGGCGAAGGAAACAAGGACAAGTCGCGGACATTTACAGTGGAGAGAACCATTCAGGCCCCTGTGGAAAAAGTTTGGAAGGTAGTCGGTGAGGAATTTGCAGATATCGCAAAGTCTCATCCTGTGCTCGCAAGCTCGCACTACGTAGAGGGAACACCTCTAAGCGGGGAAGGTTGTACAAGAGTATGCAACATGGATGAGGCCGGTAAAAAGTACACCAAGGAAAAGATGGTGGACTACAATCCGGACGAATACAAATTCAAGGTGCAAATCGAAGAGGCAGGTGGGATCCCTATGGTGCCTTCCAAAAGTTACATGATATACGATGTAGATCCTGTAAACTCCGAACAATGTAAAATCACCTTAAAAATGGTCTTTCTCACCGATCCGGCCTTTCTTGGGGCAATTGCCAAAGGAAAGTTCAAGAAGACCATTTCCGATTATGCCCTGGCGATCGAACACCACGTGCTGACCGGGGAGGACGTAAATCCCGACACTTTCAAATCAATCAAAAAACAATACCAATAATCATGAAATCAAAATTAGAGGGAGCTTCAATCCTTATCACCGGAGCAAACGGGGGTATAGGTCTTGAAACCGTAAAACTCATTTTGAATCACAATCCGAAACGGGTAGTGCTTGCGTGTAGAACGATCGAAAAGGCGGTAGAAGCAAAATCCAGATTGCCAAAGGAGATGTTCAGCAAAGTGAGCATTGATACGGCCGGCGGCTATGACATGACCAACCAAAAAGCAATAGAACATGCGGTTTCGGAACTTCCTCGTGGAGAACAGTTTGACATCGTATTTCTTCAATCAGGAGGGATGATCGTATCGAACGATTTCAAATTCGTAACTGCCAATGGGGTTCGGATCGAAAGAACCATTTACCAAAACGTAATCGGTGGATATCTTACAGTCAGGTATCTGGACGCCGCGGGCCTTATCGCACCGGGAGCAAGGGTGGTGTTTGCCGGAGGTGAAGGAGCCCGAGGTATAAAGGGGCTGATGCCCAAACCTCACTTCGGTAGTGCTGCAAAGCTCGAGCAATACGTTACGAAGGGCAATGGAATCTATTCGGACTTTGCTGCAATAGGCGTATCAAAGTTTGTGCTCGGGTTGCTAATCCAGAAGCTCGCCACATTGGGACACGATCGGGAGTATATCTGGTTTTCACCTGGTCTTACAGCTGGAACCAAAGGGCTTCGGGAAGTGCCACAGCCGAAAAGGTTTATCATGGAAAACATTGGTTTTCCAATGATGCAAGCCATAGGAATAGCCCAGAGTCCGAAGCAGGCAGCCAGGAAATATGTAGAAAGCCTCAATGGAAAATATGGGCGAAATGGAGACCTCATTGGCGCTCCTGAAGGAAAGTCCCTTGGCAAGCTAACAGATCAGAAACCAATGAACGACGATCTGACAAACCTCGATCTGCAAGAAGGTTTTTGGCAAATCGTACAAAAGAGTATCGCCACTTAAGGCGAAATTATTAACCGTAATATCAAGCAAATGGAAAACAATAAAATCGAGGAATTTGACAAGAGAATTTCGTGGAACAGACGGCACCTGAGAATTGTATTCGTACTATCCGTTGTCACACTCCTGATGCTCTTAGGCCACTTTACCTTGCATGCATTAGGTAGGCTTTAGGCAGGCAATCCAAATCGACAAATCAAACCGCATTTCCCATCCCGGGGCTTGCGGTTGATTTGTATTTTGCGCCTGTGAAAGCGCTGGTCTTGCCCAAGTATGGTTCTACCGAAAACCTGCGGATCGAGGAAGTTCCCGAGCCTGAGATGAAACCGAACGAAGTCCTGGTTTCAGTTCGTTGCACGGCGGTCAACGACTACGATTGGGTTACTGTTTTGGGCTCCCCGATACTTTATCGATTGCTCTTTGGGTTATTCAAGCCCAAAAATGCCATCCTGGGTATGGAATTCTCAGGCGTTGTAGAGGCGTTAGGATCTGATACTACGAAATTAAAGGTTGGCGATCGTGTTTATGGCGATACCTCAGATAGCAAGTTCGGGACCTACGCCGAATACATCAGCCTGCCGGAAGACAGCATGATCAAAATGGCCGATGGGATGCGATTCGAAGAGGCAGTGACCATACCTCATGCATCGATGCTGGCCATACAAGGTTTGCGGGATATCGGTAAAATTGGGAAAGGACAAAACGTACTGATCAATGGAGCCGGTGGTGGAGTTGGCACGTATGCCCTGCAATTTGCCAAACGTTTCGATGCCGAGGTTACCGGTGTTGACGGGTCACATAAACACAAGTCGATGCTCGGTTTGGGATACGATCATGTGATCGACTATAAAACGACAGATTTTACCCGGACCGGAAAACGTTATGACCTCATCCTGGACGCGAAGTCAAACCGAGGCCCGGGAGCTTATTTGAGGGCGCTAAAACCAGGGGGTACCTTCGTAACAGTCGGTGGAACCCTTACAAGACTTATGGGATTGGCACTTTCCATCCCTATTGTCAATCGGCTGAGCAATAAAAAGCTCCGCATACTTGGGTTGAAACCAAACAAGGGCCTCGAATTGATGAATGAACTGTATGCCGAGGGTGGCATGGAATTCAATATTGATGGGCCCTACCCGCTGGAAAAAGCTCCATGGGCAATACAACGATTTGGAGATGCTATGCACAACGGTAAGGTCGTGATCCGGGTCTCTCAAGAGACCGAATAATTCCTTGTTAATTCCTTTTGTCACGGCCTTGCTTCAACGGCGCGTAATCTGATATTTTTGCAGCGAATGTTCACCCTTTTCCTCCGAGAGGTCAATAGTTTTTTGAATTCCCTGATAGGGTATGTCACGATGGGATTGTTTCTCACTGCCATTGGCTTATTCATGTGGATATTTCCTGGCAACTTCAACGTTTTGGAGAGCGGATACGCCCATTTGGACACGCTGTTCATCATTGCTCCGTGGGTTTTTATTTTTCTGTGTCCGGCGATCACCATGAGGTCATTTTCCGAGGAGTGGAAAAGCGGGACAATTGAAATGTTGTTTACCAAGCCTATTGGCGATTGGGGAATCATCTTGGCAAAATTTCTGGCAGGATTCGCGCTTGTTATCATTTCCCTGGTCCCCACCTTGTTCTACTATTATACCATCGGTGAATTAGGAGCTCCCGAGTGGAACATCGACAAGGGCGCCATATGGGGGTCCTACTTTGGATTGGTCTTTCTGGCTGGTGGGTTTGTCGCAATTGGAGTATTTGCCTCCTCGCTTACATCTAGCCAAATAGTTGCTTTCATCCTTGGGGTATTCCTTTCCTTTTTCGTTTATATCGGCTTCGAGTCCATTGCAGGACTTGGAATGTTTGGCGGATTCGATTCGGTAATCCAAAATCTTGGGATCAACGAACACTTCATATCTATGTCAAGAGGTGTGATTGACACACGCGATGTGCTCTATTTTATGGGGTTGGTTGCGGCCTTTCTCCTACTTACGAAGCTCATTTTAGAAAGCAGGCGCTGGTGAAACGCGATCGAAAAATATCGTCCTGGATTTCATTGCTCATTGGGCTTTTAGTGGTAATCCTACTCAACTTAAGCGGGCAGTTTTTATTCTGGCGTTTTGACCTTACCGAAGACAAGAGGTTTAGTATAGCGGAAGGCACTTCGACCATGCTCGAGGAAATGGACGACATCATTTTCGTTCGCATTTATCTCGCAGGCGACCTCCCCTACGACTACGAAAGATTAAGCAATGCCACCAAGGAATTGATGGACGAGTTTCGGGCAATCAATGAAAATGTTAACTACGAATTTGTAGATCCTAGTGCGGCGGAGACTGAACAGGAAAGAAATAAGAACTATCGGAAGCTAGCACAGGAAGGGCTGCAATACACAACCATAAAGGAAAGTGCCGATGATCAAATTCCCGACAAACTCATTTATCCCCAGGCCCTGGTTTTTTACAAGGAACGGAAGGCCGTTGTCCAACTGCTCAATGGAATAACTGTCGCCCCCGAGCCCATTTTGATCCATCAGTCGATCCAGCAATTGGAGTATCAGTTTGCCTCGGCGCTTGAAAATCTGAGGAAGGAACGCAAAGCCAGAATTGGATTTATCAACACCGGCTCGGAATTTTCAGAAGACGAAGTCGCTGAAATTTCCTACGTTCTGAGACGACAATTTGAGGTCGAACCTCGTGTTCTCGACCATAATCCATTCGCGCTCGATAACCTGGACGCCGTTGTAGTAGCCGGTCCTGATTCAGCCTATTCCGATCAAGCCAAGTTCATCCTTGACCAATTCATCCTAAAAGGTGGTAAGGCAATGTTCTTTCTGGATATGGTTCAGGTGAGTTCGGATAGCCTTCAAGCAAATGGACTTACTGTCTCCGTTCCAAAGACCCTCAATATCGAGGACATGCTTTTCAAGTATGGAGCACGGGTAAACACCAACCTTGTGATGGACATGAATGGATTTAGTATTCCGGTTATGGTCGGAAAGACAGGAAACCAGCCGAGGTATGAGCTCTTCCCCTGGTACTACGCACCTCGTGCTGTGCCGGGGTCAAAACATCCCATCGTTAAGAACCTTGATTTTGTCAAAACAGATTTTGTCAACTCTATCGACACCATCGGACGAAAAGGCATTAGGAAAACGGTCTTACTCACCACCTCGCCCTATTCCAAAGCGCAATATGCCCCCTCTCGGGTCAGCCTGAACATCCTTCGTCACAAGCCTGATCAACGTACATTCAACCAGGGTCCGCAACCATTGGCTGTATTGCTGGAAGGAAGCTTTGAATCCGTCTTTAGTAATTGGAAGCCAGGTCAACTGCTGGAGTCGACAGAAATTGGATTCGTCGCTAAAAACGATACGGCTGCGGTCATAGTTGTGTCCGATGCAGACATTATCCGAAATGACCCTCAATGGAAAAATACCGGCCGCGGAGGCTTGGGATACGATAGAACTTCGGGACGAACTTTCGGCAATAGGGATTTCATTGTAAACTGTATGAATTACCTACTCGGAGAGTCAAGTGTACTCGATTTGAGGGGTAAGGAAATCAAGCTTAGGTTGCTTGATCAGCAAAAATACGCCACTAAGAAAGTCAACTGGAAGGCATTTAATATGGCCGGTCCGTTAGCACTTGTTTTGTTGCTGGGTTTCACCCAATTCTATATACGACGAAGGAGATACGGAGAGCGAAAACGCGATGAAAAGGAATAGAAAGCAGATTCTCATTTTATTGGTCCTAACGGCCCTCACCCTGGCTATCTGGCAGTGGATCAATCCGACGAAATCAACGATCAACGAAGAGAGAAGCGACTTTGCAATAGAGGATACGGGATCTATCTCCAAAATATTCATTGCAGACAAAGGGAACAGAACCATACTCCTGGAAAGGCGCGGAAACAGCTGGATTGTCAATGGCTTGTACGGTGCTCGGCAAGACGCCATTCAGAACCTGCTTTACACAATGAAGGAATTGGAGGTACGCAACCCTGTCCCGAAAAGCGCATTCGAAAATGTGGTGAAACAAATCGCCGGAAATGCGACCAAGGTGGAGGTCTATCAAGGGGAAGAAAACCCGAGCAAGGTATACTACGTAGGTCACAGCAATAAGGACCATTCTGGAACCTATATGTTGCTCGAGGGCTCGAGCGACCCTTTCGTCATGCACCTCCCTGGTATGTATGGTTACCTGGGGCCACGCTTTTTCCTGAATGAGAATGATTGGAGAAGTCATGAGGTGTTTGCGTTGGCACCGGATGAGATCTCAGCCATTCAGGTTGAATATCCTGAAGAGCCTCAGGAGTCTTTCAGAATCGAAATGAACGACGAGAGCATCGTGATGATTGACCTTTTTGGAGGCAAGGTTGTGGAGAATGTCGACTCGGTCAGTTTGTTCAGATACCTGAGTTTATTTGGCATGGTGAATTTTGAAAGCTTTGAGGAAACTAAGTCAGAACTTTACCTCGACACCATCAAGGGAGGGGTTCCACTCGGCATTGTGACGGTTGTCAACAACCTCGGATTTCAAAAGGAGATTCGTCTATTCAAAAAGCCAATTGGAGATTGGGCTTCTGATCCGGAGGGCTTCCCAATCGACTACGATTTGGACAGACTCTACGCCTGGGTTGACCAGAAGGACATGGTCGTAATGCAATACTATGTTACCGACCCGATCACGCTGCGAAAAAGCGATTTCATTCGCTGATTTTTCTGTTGAAAAAAAAGGCCAATCTGACCTTAGCCTTCTTCCTTTTTGAGCAAATAAAAATATCTTTGTCGCCCTTGTGTTTACCTCACGAATTAAGTTGATTACCACATGAAATTTATCGTTTCAAGCACGCTTTTGCTCAAGCAATTACAGCAGGTTTCTGGTGTTCTCAATACCAACAATACGCTACCGATTCTCGATCACTTCCTTTTTGAAATAAAGGGCAAGGAAATGAGGGTTTCCGTGTCTGATTTGGAAACCACTATGATCACCACAATAGGGCTTGAAAAATCATCCAATGATGGAGCCGTGTGTGTACCGGCGAAAATTCTTCTGGACATTCTCAAAACCTTTGCCGAGCAGCCGCTCAGTTTTGATGTTGACGACAAGAATTTCGGGCTTGAAATAAGCTCTGACCATGGTAAGTATAAGGTTCCCGGAGTTGCCTCTTCAGACTTCCCAAAACTGCCTGAGATGAGTGCCGCCAGTACACTTTCGTTGGGTGCTGACGCGCTGTATGGTGGTATCAACAAATGCCTTTTCGCAACAGGTGTTGATGATATGAGGCCAATCATGTCTGGAGTATTTTTCGAACTCAACAACGACAACATCACCTTCGTTGCTACCGACGCGCACAAATTGGTGAAGTACACCCGAACCGATGCTCGGGCCGATAAAGGGTCGACCTTTATCCTTCCGAAGAAACCAAATAACCTCCTGAAGAACCTGCTCACGGACGTAGATGGAGAGGTTGAGATTCAATTCAATGACACCAACGCCCGATTCGTGATGGCCGGTGTCGAATTGGTTTGTCGATTGATCGATGGAAAATATCCCAATTATGAAGCGGTCATTCCGAAAGACAATCCAAATACTATGACGATTGATCGCCAGGCCTTGCTCAACAGCATTCGTAGGGTGTCTCTCTTTTCGAACAAGACCACACACCAAATTCGTTTGAAGATGGCTGGAAGTGAATTGCATATCTCTGCAGAAGACCTTGACTTCTCAAATGAGGCGAGTGAAAGGCTCACTTGCAACTACGAAGGAGAGGACATGGAAATCGGGTTTAATTCCCGGTTTGTGATTGAGATGCTCTCAAACCTCACAAGTGATCAGGTCGTTTTCGAAATGTCAGCACCCAACAGAGCTGGCATCATCAAGCCCGTTGATGGAAACAATGAGAATGAGGATGTGCTGATGCTGGTGATGCCAATCATGCTCAATAGCTAATTTCTCCATCAAATACCCTGGAGACCGGGCCTTGAAGCCATATCTCAGAAAAGGCTTCGCCATTTTGCTCTGCTTTTACAGAAAGTTTTCCTCCTTTGGTCTTCACCAGTACATGGCTTATACCTTTTTGCTCCTGCATCAACCAAAGAGCCGCTGCTGTAACACCTGTTCCACATGAGAGCGTTTCGTCCTCTACACCACGCTCATATGTCCTCATTTCCAGCATACCCTCACCGGGCATAACAAAATTCACGTTGACACCCCCCTTTTTCCAGGGCTCACTATATCGGATGGATCCGGCTTTCAGAACGAAGTCGGGGTCGTCGAGTTCCTCCACCCTTAATATGTAGTGTGGCGAACCGGTATCTACGAATGAAAATCCATCACCACGATCGATTTTGTCTACGTCCGACATTTTGAGTGACACCATATTACCATTAATGATGGCTTCGTGCGGACCGTCGATGGCAACAAAGCGACATGAATCCCCTACCATGCCTAATTCTGACGCAAAATGAGCAATACATCTGCCTCCATTGCCACACATACTGCTTGTCCTGCCATCGGCATTGAAGTACACCATTTCGAAATCATAACTCTCCGTATCTCGAAGGAGCATTAATCCATCGGCACCAATACCAAATCTTCGATCACACAGGGAGGCAATTTGCTCTTGCGCTATAGACAATTTTTCGGGACCTCTATCGTCTACAAGAATGAAGTCATTTCCCGTGCCTTGATATTTGGTAAATCGGAGCATCGCAATTTTCTGAAACGCAAAGGTAGCCAATCATTGCGGGCTTAACATACCTTAACAGCAATAGGCCAACTAAGGGGTTGACAGGTACGTTGTTTGATCACAATTTTGACATATAAAATTACAACCAACCATGAAAAACACACTTAAGATCATCATCGCGGGATTTATTGGAGGGCTAGCCAGTCTTTTCATCTATCGCGCGGCCACTCCCACTGAATATCAAACTGTAGTACATGATACCCTGTATCAAGGGACAAATCGGCTGGTGGACCTTAGGGCTGAGCTACCAATGGGATCGTTGGACTTTACAAGCGCTGCTGCCAAATCGCTTGATGCAGTCGTACACGTCAAGACGGTTGTAGAAGGAAGTGATGAAGGGTACGTAGATCCATGGATGCACTTCTTCTTTGGTAGCGGACCATATCAACACCGCCAGCCTCAAATGGGCTCCGGATCTGGTGTAATCCTTTCTGATGACGGCTATATCGTCACCAACAACCACGTGATCGAAGGTGCCGACAAGGTCGCTATTACACTGAACAATAAGAAAACATATAAGGCCAATGTCGTCGGGACTGACCCTACGACCGACCTGGCACTCATCAAAATCGACGATACGGATCTTCCTTACTTGGATTATGGGAATTCGGATCACGTAAGGGTCGGTGAATGGGTTTTGGCAGTAGGAAATCCATTTAACCTCAATAGCACCGTGACCGCAGGTATTGTATCTGCCAAAGGAAGAGACATTAATATTCTTCGTTTCGATCAAAAGAGCGGTTTACCGCCAATCGAAAGTTTCATTCAGACCGATGCCGCAGTAAACCCCGGCAATAGTGGTGGTGCACTGGTCGACACGCGAGGCAATCTGGTCGGGATCAACGCGGCAATTAAATCAAACACAGGATCGTTCACCGGCTATTCTTTTGCCATTCCTGTGAACATTGTCAAAAAAGTTGTCGGAGATCTGAAAGAATTTGGAACGGTTCAACGTGCCTTTATAGGCGTCACCATTCAAAATATTGACGAAGACCTGGCGGACAGGGAGGGAATTGATGACCTCAATGGAGTCTATGTCAATGGGCTTGTTGACGAAGGCGCTGCGAAAAAAGCAGGCATTAAAAAGGGAGACATTATCACCAGCATTGCAGGTGCGCAGGTAACCGACGTTCCGGAATTGCAGGAGCAAATCAGCAAATACCGGCCAGGTGACAAGGTTGTTGTTGGTTTGATGAGGGATGGAGAATTCAAGGAATATCCGGTGGAACTGAAGAACCGTTTTGGCGAAATCGCCGTTGTAAAGAGCGAATCGCTGGAGTTGAAATCGGTTCTGGGTGCCAATTTTGAAACAGCACCTAAGGACTTGCTTAAAAAGCTAGATCTGGAATATGGCGTTAAGGTAAGTGATGTACAAGCCGGCAAACTTCGAAAGGCTGGAATTCGCGACGGATTTATCATCACGCGTATAGATAATGTCAAAATCTACTCCGAATCCGATATATATAAGGTGCTCGAGGGCAAGAAAGGCGGGGTTCTTGTTGAAGGGAAGTATGTAGATGGTACCGAGGGGTACTACGGATTTGGCCTTTAAATAAGGCTTTTGTAGCGCCAAATAGTGCCGGATCGAAGGCCAGAACATTTCGCACTATTTGGCGTTTACTCTGTTGTTGAAATCTTACTAAGCGCCCGCTATTGTAAAAAAGGACAATAAACCCTACCTTTGCAGTCCGAAACGGCGGGGTTCTTTATTCGTCAAAATAAATTAGAAGGAGACTGATTATGAGGCAGTTAAAAATTACCAAATCCATCACAAACCGCGAATCTAAGTCGCTGGACAAGTATCTATCTGATATATCCAGAGAAGGAATGATTACCGCGGATCAAGAGGTGGAGCTAGCAAAACGAATCAAACAAGGTGACCAACAAGCTTTGGAGGCCTTGGTGAAAGCCAACCTTCGTTTTGTGGTTTCGGTATCCAAACAATACCAAAACCAAGGGCTCACCCTTCCGGATTTGATCAATGAAGGAAATTTGGGGCTGATCAAAGCGGCCCAACGATTCGACGAAACCCGAGGCTTTAAGTTTATCTCTTATGCCGTATGGTGGATTCGTCAATCAATCTTGCAAGCACTTGCAGAACAAAGTAGGATCGTTAGGCTTCCGCTCAACCAGGTTGGAACGCTCAACAAGATCAACCGAACCTATTCGCAACTAGAACAAGAATTTGAAAGGGAGCCATCGGCCATTGAGATTGCCGATCGCATGGAGGTTACCCAGGAAAAAGTAAAAGACACACAGAAAGTATCCGGTCGTCATGTATCCATGGATGCTCCATTTAAGGATGGAGAGGACCACGGACTGATCGATGTATTGCCAAACAACGACGTTCCGCCTACAGATAGTAGCTTGATGCAAGAATCCCTACTCAGGGAAATTGAACGATCACTACAGATCCTGAGTGAGAGGGAAAGAGATGTGATCAAACTCTACTTTGGTATTGGCATGAAGCATGAGCACACCTTGGATGAGATCGGTGACAAGTTCGACCTTACGCGGGAGCGCGTTCGTCAGCTTAAAGAGAAAGCCATTCGCAGACTGCGCAACAACAGTAGAAGCAGGTTGCTGAAGGCCTTTTTGGGATAATCGCTAATTAAAACAAAAGCTGAAAATGTCATTTGCTGAAAATGGGGTCCTCAACCACTACGACGAGGAACTCAAGGCCCATATCGAAGAAGAGAAGGCCGCTGTAAAGCTCCAATCTTGTATTGGAAATTTGTTGTATAGTCATTCTGTAGAACTAGTACTCTTCAGGAATCACCTTTACGACCGATCTACTTCCGAAATTTTGGACCTGCACGAATACGCAAGAAATGTGGTCAACAAACCGATGTCTGTTTTTGACTCTGCAGACTTGGCCAATTTGCTGTTGGAAATGGACCTTTCCCCTTCCAAAATCGACATCGGTCGATTGGCGCACGAGTGGGATGTTGAAAAGGGACAGTACGATTCTAAACTCGACTTCCTCCAGGCTAAATTGACCGGATTTACCAAGACCGAAGATCAAGAGCCGGAGCCCCGCGATGTTGTATTGTTTGGTTTTGGGCGAATAGGACGTTTGGTAGCAAGAGAGCTTGTTCGCCAGGCCGGAAAAGGGCAACAACTCAGATTGAGAGCCATCGTTGTTCGAAATTTGACCGAAGCTGAACTGGTTAAGAGAGCCAACCTATTTAAGATGGACTCTGTACATGGTGAATTCAAAGGATCTGTGACTGTAGATCAGGAAAACCAGGTAATTGTCATCAATGGACAGAGGGTTCAAATGATTGCTTCGAAAGACCCTGCCAATATCGACTATGCTGAATACGGAATTCAGGATGCTGTCATGATTGACAATACAGGCGCATTCAGAGATCGCGAAGGGCTTGGCACGCACCTCAAAGCCAATGGAATTAGCAAGGTATTGCTTACTGCCCCAGGCAAAGAAGTTCCAAACATTGTTTATGGTGTCAACCACAAGGAGTTTGATTACGACAATGAGGATGTATGGTCTGCGGCAAGTTGTACCACGAATGCCATTTCAACCGTATTGAAGGTGATCGAAGACAATTATGGGGTTGAAAAAGGACACGTAGAAACGATTCACGCATACACCAACGACCAAAACCTTCTCGACAATATGCACAAGAAGGAACGTCGTGGTCGTTCGGCAGCCATCAATATGGTGATCACCAATACCGGAGCGGGTTCTGCGGTGACCAAGGTAATGCCCAGTTTCAAGGATAAGTTGACAGCAAATGCTGTGAGGGTTCCAACTCCAAACGGCTCGCTGGCTATATTGAGTCTTACTTTGAAAAAAGATACAAGTGTTGACGACATGAACGCTACCGTGAGAAACGCTGCACTGAATGGCGATCTTGTAAACCAGATCCACTACTCTATCAACCCGGACTTGGTTTCAAACGATATCATTGGTAATACTTGTTGCTCAGTATTCGATAGTCCTGCAACCATTGTTCATCCGGACGGGCGTAATGTCGTTCTCTATGTATGGTACGACAACGAGTATGGTTATACCAAGCAAGTGATCCGTTTGGCGAAGAAAATTGCCAAGGTTCAGAGGCTCATTTACTATTGAGATTTAAAGATTAAAGTGAAGACCCCGATTCCAAATGAGTCGGGGTTTTTTCGTTGTATGAACTAACAATTCGGTGGGTATAACCAATTGAAGAAATCCTCGTACACGCAGGTTGCTTCCGTAGCATTACATTTGCAAAAGCTGGCCGTCCTTCGAGCGACAATCGAATGATGAGATATTTACTACTACTCACCCTAACAATTGCCCTTTCGCATTTTTCGATCGCGGCTGACCGATTTTGGATTGGCGCTGTAGACAATGATTGGAACGACACCGGTAACTGGTCCACAAGTTCAGGCGGCGTTGGAGGGGCCTCTGTCCCCGGCTCTTCTGATGAAGCCATTTTTGATGCTAATGGGAACATCAATTGTACGCTTGACATAAATGTGACCATTGAGTCAATTGATGTCAATTCGGGGTACACGGCTACCATTGACATGAATGGTTTCACCTTCAGCATTATTGGCGGGGTGGAAAATTACCTCGAAGACGGGACCATTACGGATGGAACCGGAACTCAAACACTTGTCATCACTACAACTAACCGAACCAGATTTCTCGGAACGACTTTCGGCTGTGACTTAAATGCAAACTGTAACCGCATCCTTCTCAGCGGATCTACATTCAACGGTGTAACAAGAATTGAGAAAAGTGGTACAGGCAATGACGCTGGTAATGGTGGAAACGAATTCAATGATTCCACTTGGTTTGTCCTTACAAACAATGCCTACCTGATGACAGGAAATGTCAATCCTGACACGTTCAATGCGCCACTTACCTTGACGAACACAGGAACGAGTATTATTTATATGGCGCATCAAGACACTGGATCCTACTTTGATGGCAACATCTATATGAACAATACCGGTACGGGTGGAATTCGCTTTGGGAATGGAGGAAATAAAGGTGGCTCTACTCTTGCCACCGGGCATACGATCAACGTAGGTGATAGTGGCATAACACAAGGTAGGATAAACATCGAGCATCTTACCCAATCTGGTGGCACGGCCCAATCCATGACGTTCACTGGAACTGGGTACGTATACTTAGATGAGAACGATTGGAGTGGAAACGTGACGTTCACTGCGCCGAGATTGCGGACCGACGATTCGAGATATAGAGGAACGGCTACTCTAACAAAATCTGGGGCCTCAAATGATGACGGAGTAGGAGGAAATGTGTTCGACATGGATGCCGTAATTACCAACAACGGATCTGGGCGTTGGTCTACCGCTTCCACCCGACCCGATTCATTCATGACGGACCTCACCCTGCACAATACTGGAACCTACCGGCTTCAGATTGCCAATAATGTAGCAGATAACTACATCGGCGGCGATCTGGTAATCAATCAAAATACGACAGGTACAGATTCCAGAATCTACGTCTGTAATGCTGCGGCCACAACCCTTCAGATTGATGGAGACGTCACCATTACAGATACTTCTACCGTAACAAGTAGCTATATCTACTTTGGAGAAAACGGTGACATTACCACTAATGGAACCTTCACAGCCACTATGAACGGAGGAGTGACTAACAATTACTTGTATTTAGCCAGGAATACTGCTAGTTGGGTTCAAATCGGATCACATTGCACTATTAATAATCATTCTTCTGCCACCACTTCACGTATATACCTTGGAGGCAGTGGTGACATAACAGTGAATGGGAACCTGGTTGCGGACAACACGAATAGTGCAACAACTGGTGAAATTAGATGGGCAGATGGAGCTGCAAGCACTGTAAATATTGTGGGTACCACATTGTTGACCAACGCTGGTTCAGGCACAACCAGAAGATGTTATTTGGGTAACGCTGGAGACGTAATATATGGTGGCAACTTTACGCTGAACACTACCACAGATGCTACAAACTCTCAAGTTTATTTGAATTACGCCACCGGTGCTTCAGGCACTTACAACGACAGCATATTCATTTCTCAAAACAATGCATCTGGGGATGGAATATTTTTCGGCTCCAATGGCGGGAGCGGCACCCTTGCTGCGACAAAAACCGTTGAAATTGGACCTGCTGGTTTTAGCGCCGGTCAACTATGGTTCAGGAACTTTACTCAGACAGGAGCCACGGCGCAGAGTTTGACTCTGACGGGCACAGGGTACTTGTACATGTACGACTCAGACTTTGGAGGAAATGTCACCTTATCTAGTGGACGATTCTATACAAGAGGGACCCGGTATGGTGGAACTGTAGACATCACCAAAACCGACGCAACGGATGACATGAGTTATGGTGGAAACTACTTTACTGGAAATACAACCTTAACCAACAATGGCTCCGGTTATTTAGGGATGGGTCGATATGCCGTCGATACATTCGCCTTGAACGTAAACATGGTCGGAAATGGAACAGATGGCATGTACCTATTCTATGATTTGCCGGGACACTACATAGGTGGAAATTTGGATATCACCAATACCGGTACCTTCATTTCGGTAAACAGCATCTCAACTGCCACAGGCCACATTGACGGGGATGTTACGATCCTCAACAATGGAAGTGCCCGACCGTGCCAGATATACTTCTGTAATAATGGTACCCTGCAAGTTGACGGTGACCTCGATTTTACGTCTTCTGTTACGGATACTACCAGCGACTCCTATGTCTCCAACGGAACAGCCGCTAGTCTTACGGTAGATGGTGTAGCGACCTTCGTCAATTCGGCGAGCGGGAGCAACAACCAGCGTCTGTACATTGGAAATGATGGGGACATTACATTCCAAGACAGCCTTATAATCCGAAACAGCTCCTCCGGAGGGAACAGTCAAATATACCTGCAGCATGACGTCACAAGCGTCGGAACGTACAATGGGCACATTGTTGTCGAAACCTCCAATGCGAGCTCTGATGGAATTCTCTTTGGTAATGGTGGAGGCTCTGGTACATTGGCGGCAACACGCACTATCACAGTAGGTGCCGGCGGATTCATAGCCGGCTCCCTTTACATGCGGAACCTCACCCAAGTAGGAGCAACCGCTCAATCTCTCACCTGTACCGGAACTACCTACATGTACAACTACGGTAACTCCTGGGGAGGTAATGTGACCTTTTCCTCTCCAAGAATGTACGTGCGAGAGACCTTGTTTTCGGGAACATCCAATCTCTCCAAGACAGGAGCTTCCAACGATGAGAACTACGGCGGGAGTACCTATACGCTGAGCTCTACCATCAACAATAGCGGAAGCGGGCGCTGGAGGCTTGCACGCTATGCAGCCGACTCTTTTTTAGTGGACCTGACCATTAACAATTCGGGAACGAACTTCACGGTCTTGGCCTACGATGCAGCAAATCACTATGTAGCTGGTAACTTAAGCGCATCAAACACCGGTGGAGGCATCACGATAGCCGATGCATCCAATTCGTCACTCTCAATTGGTGGTGATGCCACCCTCACCAACAGTGGTTCGAACACAACCGCCTATACCTACTTCGGAAATGGCGGAGATGTAACATTGGCTGGAGATCTCAGCATTACAAATTCCGCGACGGGCACAACTTCTGAGATATACTCCGGAAATGGAACCGGCTCGGTAATAAACATTACGGGAACTACCACATTGACCAATAGTGCCGCCGCCGCTACAAACACACGGATGTTTATGAATGACGATGGTACTACAACTTTCGGAGATACAGTGAGGGTAGCAAACTCGGCAACTGGTACGAACAGCCAGGTGTATTTCAACAGAAATTCTTCCGCCAATGGAACGTTCAACGACCATATTATCCTGGAAAACACTAATGTCGCCTCCGATGGGGTGTATTTCGGAAGTAGTGGTGGTAACTCTACGCTAAGCGCCACCAATACTATCTTAATTGGTGCCGGGGGCTTCAGTGCCGGCCAACTGTATATGAGGGATTTTACCCAGGTGGGAAATACTGCTCAGAGTCTTACATTGACCGGAACAGGCTATATGACCAACTACGATAATTCCTGGGGTGGTGACGTGACCTTCATAGCCCCTAGAATGTATACACGAGGTACCACCTATAGCAGAACCGCCTATTTGGAAAAATCCAGTACTACTACCGACCGCAGCGTTGGAGGAAATGTATTCACCTTAGATGCCACCTGGGTTCACTCAGGAACGGCCAACGAATTCTCAATGGGGAACGGAACTGGAGACTCATGCCTTGCCAACCTTACGCTGACCAACAGTGGGGGTGGAAGTCTTGTCCATGGATATGGTACGGGTTCCAACTACATTTCAGGCAACCTTACCGTCTCGAATACCGGCACAACAGGTAGTTGCTATACCTATGTTTCTTCAGGGACGAATGCCACTACCCAAATTGATGGAAGTGTAGATCTATCTACCACCGCCACGGCCACCAACAATAGAATCTACTTTGGAAACAACGGTGATATCACACTGGATGGTAACTTGGACATTACCCACAACCCTGGGGCCGGCACCTCTTATCTTTACGTTGCTTCGGGAACCAACTCTTTGGTTACCATAGCCGGAAATACCGACATTGTCAATCTTGGACCATCGGGTACTACAAACCGAATCTACTTTGGAAACAATGGAGATATAGACCATACTGGAACGCTCAGCATTATCAACGGCTCCCCTTCTAACCTGAATGAGATCTTCGTTAACTACAACGGCAATAGTTCTGGAACATATAGAAGCAACATCACCGTGCAGGACACCGTTTCGACCGGTGATGGAGTTCAGTTTGGCTACAATGGTGGTAGCTCCACCTTGACCGCGGGAAATGCGCTTGAAATTGGTCCGGGGGGATATGTTTCCGGGGACCTGAGGCTGAGAAACTTCACTCAATTGGGTACTGCCTCAAGCAATTTGACACTCACGGGAACTTCCCGCCTTTATACACGAGATGCGTCCTTTGGAGGGGCTTTAACTGTTTCGGCTCCATACTACTACTTGCGTTCTTCTACCCACGATGGCGTAGTGAGCTTCACACAAACCGGAACAAGCACCTCTTCCTCTTACGGGGACAATACTTACAATGCTGATTTCACCTTTACGCTGAACGCGGCCGCTACCGTGAGGCTTGCGGATAATGTAGCCAACGACTATAATGCCAATGCTACGTTTGTGCAAACAGCTGGAACACTCACTCCTGCAAGAGATGGCAGCTCAACGTTTGCCGGTAATATTACCGTAGACTTTGCTTCAGCCAATTCAGAATTTGGATCAGGTAGTGGAACGGTCGTCATTGATGGTACTGGTGCACAGAGCTTCAATGACGGTGGCACTACCTCCGGATTCAGGTTCAGAAGAATGACAATGAACAAGGCTTCTGGGATTTTCACTCTGAACGAGCCACTTGAAATCAGGACTACCGCAACCTTCACCAGTGGGGTTATGGCCACGACAGCCACGAATATTCTCACCTTCCGTGACGGAGCGACGGTGAGTGGTGCTTCAGATGCAAGCTTCGTTGACGGACCAGTGGACAAGATCGGAAATGAGGCTTTCGCATTCCCTGTAGGTGATGCCAACCATCATCAGAATATTGCCATATCTGCCCCTTCGAGTTCGGCAGCACAATTCCGGGCGCAGTACTATCG
The DNA here is from genome assembly GCA_965267285.1 of Salibacteraceae bacterium. Classification (GTDB taxonomy): domain Bacteria; phylum Bacteroidota; class Bacteroidia; order Flavobacteriales_G; family Salibacteraceae; genus UBA4419. Next base: position 1,855,251 of record OZ253948.1, read on the forward strand.
AGATAGCCCCAGGACAGCCATTGACACTACGAGGCAGGCAAGTATTCAGTGGATCAGTACCCAGGAATACTGGACATTGGATCGTCTGAATACGACCAATAACGTAATCGTTACACTGAGTTGGGATACTTCGAGCGGCGGAGTTACCGATATCAACGACCTGACGGTGTGCCGCTACGATACGGCATCCAATATCTGGGTTGACGAAGGCAACGACGGCGCTCCTACTGGTGATACCAGCACAGGAACTGTATCGAGCCTTGCTGCAATTACTTCCTTCAGTCCGTTCACTTTGGGAACGACAGACTTTGCTCAGAACCCACTTCCACTTGTGTTGACTTCCTTTACTGCAGCGTTGAATACCTTTAGCAATGTTGTGGTATTGGATTGGGCGACATTAAGCGAGGTAAATACCAAAGAGTTTATCATTGAACGCGCTGGCCCAGATCTCGAGTTTGCAGGCATAGGTTCATTGGATGCCTCTTACAGATCTAAGACTAGAAAAGAATACGAGTTCACCGATCACAGTCCCATAAAAGGAACCAATTACTACAGATTGAAAATGCTGGATGTGGATGGTGAGTTTACCTACAGTGCAATCGAATCCGTGTATGCGGGTCAATCCAATCAGTCGATCGAAATCTTCCCAATCCCTATCGAGAATGTTGCGAAGGTGAACCTCTCCAAAATTGATGCTCCCATTTCCGCCCTGAGCATCTATACTTTATCCGGGGCATTGGTCCACACCCAAGGTGTAATGACTGAGGAATCTGTCATCAACGTCGATGTTTCCCACCTCTCCGAGGGACTTTATTTATTGGAACTCTCCTCCCCTATTTCGTGCGTTAAGCAACGGATTGCGATAGCAAGATAATTACGGACCCTTTCGTATTGTGACCTACCTCAACTTTCTGCACCGATTGAACCGAATATGGTTCAACCTTACCACGGGTTATCTATACAAATAGCCGATTTAAATAATTAATTTTCGATTAGCACGTGATCGGTTAAATTCGTAGGCTCTGAATTTGAACCTATGAAACCACTTGTTCTTTTTTTCACCCTGTTCTTTGGTTTTTACCTTGGGTTATCACAAAGTATTACGATCACATCTCCCAACGGAGGAGAAGTGTGGGCCGGTTGTAGTACCAAGAACATTACCTGGACCTCGTCGTCCACTTCCAACTTCTATTCGATTGACTATTCAACGGATGGCGGGCTAAACTGGACATCGGTTACAAGTTCCTACAATACCACCAGCGGATCATTTAGCTGGACAGTTCCCAACATAAATTCTTCAAATTGCCTGGTCCGGGTACAAGATTCTCAGACTCCCGCAGTCCAGGATCAAAGCGATACAAATTTTACCATTACAGCTCCCTTGATCCTAACGTCCCCAAATGGAGGCGAAACATGGGAGGCCGGCACATCGAAGTCAATTACGTGGGCGGCTACAGGTACATCAAACAGATATAAAATAGAATATACAACGAACGGAGGGTCCAGTTGGAATACGATAACAAACAACGTTTATAATACAACTGGTATCTACAGTTGGACTGTTCAAAATTCTCCATCTAACGCTGCGCAGATTCGGGTTACGGATTATTATACATCCTGCATGAGTGATAAGTCGGACAGTCTATTCACCATCGACCCTCCTACTCCAACGCTAAATCTGACCTATCCAAATGGAGGGCAAATACTGTACTCTGGCAAGGCCTATAACATAACGTGGTCTTCTTCCAACTTGACTTCCAGCTTAATTGCCCTGGACTACTCAACAGATTCCGGAAATACCTGGACTCCAATTGTAACCGGTGTATCGAATACAGGTTCACATAGTTGGACTGTTCCCAATACACCGTCAACATCATGTCTGGTTAAAGTGAAGGCTGTTGGAACCACCTACAAGGATAGCAGCAATGCCTATTTTACCATCAAGGAGCCGTTCATAAGTGTGTTTTACCCCAATGGCGGAGAGTCATGGGGAGCCTGCAATGCCTATACGATACAGTGGTCTCACAATGGCACAACTAATTCAAGATTCAATATTGCGTATTCAACAGACCAGGGTGTAAACTGGACTAATATTGTAACCAATCTTTATCGGAGTAGTACCTCCAATTCAACATATAGTTGGACAATTCCCGGAACGGTAAGCGGACAGGCCTTGATTCGCGTTACGGATTATAATAATTCGAATACGAAGGATCAGAGCGATACCAATTTTACAATTGCTCCAAACTCTGACATCATCGTCACCTCACCGGTGGGTGGTGAAGACTGGGAAGCCGGAACCACTAAATCTATCACATGGGTGGACAACAACATCTCCAGGTTCAGGGTCCGATACTCTTCCAACAATGGAAGCTCATACTCATATATCACTACCAGTACTTACGCCAACTCACATAACTGGACCGTGCCTAACAACCCCGGAAGCTCATACCTGGTAAAGGTCGAAGACTACTACAACACATGTAAGTTCGATGAAAGTGACTCCGTTTTTACCGTTTCGCCACCCACACCGGTGATCAATGTGACCTACCCCAATGGACAAACATTCTATCCGCTACAATCGGTGAACATCTCCTGGACCAGTGCCTACCTCACCTCTGCTTTTGTCGCCATCGACTTCTCTTCCGACTCCGGAGCTACATGGACAAGTGTAACGACTGTCACCAATGACGACGGGTCCCATTCCTATACCCTACCCAATGTTGTCTCCTCCAACTGCTTCTTCAGGGTAAGCGAATACGGCAACTCATCTCAGTACGACTGGAGTAACCCCTTTACCATTGCCAGTCCGTTCATTACCCTTACCGCACCCAATGGAGGTGAGGTCTGGAAGGGCTGTGAAAGCAAAACCATCTCTTGGTCTGTCGGCGGTGGATCAAACTCATACAGGCTCGACTACTCCCTTGACTCGGGAGCTACATGGACCTTCATCACTACCAGAAGCGGATCAAGCTACAACTGGTCTATCCCTGCAAAACTCTCTTCTTCCAAAGCCTTGATCCGGGTAAGAGACCTGTCAAGAAGTATGGGTGATACCAGCAACTCTACCTTGAGCTTTATCCCCAATACCGATATCATCGTTACCGCACCAGTGGGTGGTGAGCAATGGGAAGCCGGTACTTCCAAGTCCATCACCTGGGTCGACAACAACGTGTCCCGGTTCAGGGTCCGGTATTCTTCCAACAGCGGTAGCTCTTACTCCTATATCACCACCAGTACTTACGCAAATGCCCATAGCTGGACTGTACCAAACAACCCGGGAAACAATTACCTCATCCGGGTAGAGGACTATTACAACTCTTGTAAGTACGATGAAAGTGACTCCGTCTTCAGTGTTACCCCTCCTACTCCCGTTATCACCGTCACCAGCCCCAACGGAACCTACTATCCGCTTCAGTCTGTGACCATCGCTTGGACATCGGCCTACCTCAACTCCGCCTTTGTCAACATCGACTTCTCCTCCGACTCCGGATCCACATGGGCATCCATCGTATCCAACACCTCCAATGACGGCTCTCACAGTTGGACCATCCCTGACTCTGTCTCTTCTAACTGCTTTGTGAGGGTTACCGAAGTAGGAAGCCCTACAGTATATGACTGGAGTAATCGATTTACCATCGCTTCTCCCTTTATCACCCTCAATGCACCCAATGGTGGTGAGGTCTGGAAGGGTTGCGAAAGCAAAACCATCTCTTGGTCTGTCGGCGGTGGATCAAACTCATACAGGCTCGACTACTCCCTCGACTCGGGAGCAACGTGGTCCTTCATCGCTACCAGAAGCGGATCAAGTTACAACTGGACCATCCCTGCAAAACTCTCTTCTTCCAAAGCCCTGGTCAGGATAAGGGACATCTCCAGGAATATGGGCGATACAAGCAATGCCGTATTTACCCTCAATCCCAACAACGACATCATCGTCACCTCACCGGTGGGTGGTGAGGACTGGGAAGCCGGAACCACTAAATCTATCACATGGGTGGACAACAACATCTCCAGGTTCAGGGTCCGATACTCTTCCAACAACGGAAGCTCATACTCATATATCACTACCAGTACTTACGCCAACTCACATAACTGGACCGTGCCTAACAACCCCGGAAGCTCATACCTGGTAAAGGTCGAAGACTACTACAACACATGTAAGTTCGATGAAAGTGACTCCGTTTTTACCGTTTCACCACCCACCCCGGTGATCAATGTGACCTACCCCAATGGACAAACATTCTATCCGCTACAATCGGTGAACATCTCCTGGACCAGTGCCTACCTCACCTCTGCTTTTGTCGCCATCGACTTCTCTTCCGACTCCGGAGCTACATGGACAAGTGTAACGACTGTCACCAATGACGACGGGTCCCATTCCTATACCCTACCCAATGTTGTCTCCTCCAACTGCTTCTTCAGGGTAAGCGAATACGGCAACTCATCTCAGTACGACTGGAGTAACCCCTTTACCATTGCCAGTCCGTTCATTACCCTTACCGCACCCAATGGAGGTGAGGTCTGGAAGGGCTGTGAAAGCAAAACCATCTCTTGGTCTGTCGGCGGTGGATCAAACTCATACAGGCTCGACTACTCCCTTGACTCGGGAGCTACATGGACCTTCATCACTACCAGAAGCGGATCAAGCTACAACTGGTCTATCCCTGCAAAACTCTCTTCTTCCAAAGCCTTGATCCGGGTAAGAGACCTGTCAAGAAGTATGGGTGATACCAGCAACTCTACCTTGAGCTTTATCCCCAATACCGATATCATCGTTACCGCACCAGTGGGTGGTGAGCAATGGGAAGCCGGTACTTCCAAGTCCATCACCTGGGTCGACAACAACGTGTCCCGGTTCAGGGTCCGGTATTCTTCCAACAGCGGTAGCTCTTACTCCTATATCACCACCAGTACTTACGCAAATGCCCATAGCTGGACTGTACCAAACAACCCGGGAAACAATTACCTCATCCGGGTAGAGGACTATTACAACTCTTGTAAGTACGATGAAAGTGACTCCGTCTTCAGTGTTACCCCTCCTACTCCCGTTATCACCGTCACCAGCCCCAACGGAACCTACTATCCGCTTCAGTCTGTGACCATCGCTTGGACATCGGCCTACCTCAACTCCGCCTTTGTCAACATCGACTTCTCCTCCGACTCCGGATCCACATGGGCATCCATCGTATCCAACACCTCCAATGACGGCTCTCACAGTTGGACCATCCCTGACTCTGTCTCTTCTAACTGCTTTGTGAGGGTTACCGAAGTAGGAAGCCCTACAGTATATGACTGGAGTAATCGATTTACCATCGCTTCTCCCTTTATCACCCTCAATGCACCCAATGGTGGTGAGGTCTGGAAGGGTTGCGAAAGCAAAACCATCTCTTGGTCTGTCGGCGGTGGATCAAACTCATACAGGCTCGACTACTCCCTCGACTCGGGAGCAACGTGGTCCTTCATCGCTACCAGAAGCGGATCAAGTTACAACTGGACCATCCCTGCAAAACTCTCTTCTTCCAAAGCCCTGGTCAGGATAAGGGACATCTCCAGGAATATGGGCGATACAAGCAATGCCGTATTTACCCTCAATCCCAACAACGACATCATCGTCACCTCACCGGTGGGTGGTGAGGACTGGGAAGCCGGAACCACTAAATCTATCACATGGGTGGACAACAACATCTCCAGGTTCAGGGTCCGATACTCTTCCAACAACGGAAGCTCATACTCATATATCACTACCAGTACTTACGCCAACTCACATAACTGGACCGTGCCTAACAACCCCGGAAGCTCATACCTGGTAAAGGTCGAAGACTACTACAACACATGTAAGTTCGATGAAAGTGACTCCGTTTTTGCAGTGACACCTCCTACGCCAAATATTACGGTAACATACCCTAATACAAACCTCTCTTTTTACCAGGGGCAGTCGCGCAACATCACTTGGAGCAGCGCGTATCTAAGCTCACCATATGTACGGATAGACTATTCTCTGGATTCTGGCTTAACATGGTATACCGTGGCCAATGTGACCAACAATGACGGTTCGCATACTTGGAGCGTTCCTTTTGTGTCAACCACAAAGGGTTTGATACGGGTTATGGAATATGGAAATACCAGTGTTTATGATATTTCCAACACAACCTTTTCCATTCAACCGTCAATTGTATTGACCGCACCCAATGGTGGTTCACTTGTAGATTATCGAGGTTGTACCGTCACCTCCATCAAATGGGATGCTGGAGGCACCTCGTACCGGTACAGAATTGAGTACTCTTTAAATGGTGGAAGCTCCTGGACCGTGCTTAATTCAAATTACTATAACACGTCCAGTTCTCCCGTATTCAACTGGACAATGCCAAATACGGCATCGTCCAATGTACTCGTTCGGGTATCGGACCGCAATGACCTGAGTAAAACGGATATGAGTGATCAGAGCTTTAGTATCAGCGCTCCAATCATTCTGCATACTCCCAACCTTGGCGGAACTTACCATGTGGGTGATACGGTATACATCAATTGGATATCCAATGGAACATCAAACTATTACAACATAGATTTTTCCAGCAATGGAGGAACAACCTGGTCCTCAGTAGCATTTAATCACAATACAAGTGGAAATAGCTATCAATGGATTGTGCCAAATACACTCTCCAGCAACTGCCTTATTAGGATAACCGACAATATCAATAGTTGCAAGAAGACACAAAGTGCGGTTCCTTTTTCCATTGCAAATCCAAGCCGGGTTATTTCCCTGAATTCACCATCAGGAGGCGAAACCTGGGCCGGCTGTTCCTCGCAAACAATTTCCTGGAGCGACACAGCTTCTTCAGCGAGTTATCATATTGAATACAGCAATAATTCGGGACAATCATGGAATACGATATCCGTCAATGCCTCAGGCTCCAGTTATACCTGGACAACTCCGTCTTCCAGCGGATCAAATTACCTTATTAGGGTTAGTGATGCGACCGACTCTACGGTGACAGATCAAAGTGATAGCGTATTCAGTATTACCACCACCTCCAAACCCATTGTTTCGGCCATAGGCGGTAACACGATTTTATGCTCCGGCAGCTCGGTTCAACTTATCGTCGACAGAACCGGGGGATTAACCTGGTACCCCGGAGGAACGACCGGAGATACGCTGTCCGTAAGTACGGCAGGGAATTATTACGTTCTGTTTACAGATTCAAATGGCTGCAGCATCCAGTCAGATCCCGTTGCAATCACTAACGGAACCATACCTACTGCACCAACCATAAGCGCTTCCGGGTCTACTCAGTTCTGCTTGGGAGGAAGCGTTGTGTTGTCGACCGATAAGACGAGCGATATAGAGTGGTTTCCCGGAGGGCAAACCTCGCAAACGATCACCGCTACTCAGGCCGGAACTTATACCGTTACGTATGCCCCTGCCGGCAGTTGTCCGGTAACTTCAAGTCCATTGGCGTTGACAACCAATCCCAGGCCTGTTATCTTCAGATCGAGTGCCGGAGCCTGTATAGGGGATACACTGACGCTCACGTCAAGCAGCAATACTGGAAACCTGTGGACACCTACCGGAGATACATCGTCGAGCATCCAGGTAATCAATAATGGAAATTATACGCTACAGGTTACAGATAGTAATGGATGTACAGCTAATTCTGCCACGGATACCGTGGTCTTTACCCCTAACCCCAGCGCGCCAACCATCACTGCTTCCGGTGCTCTTACCTTCTGTAGAGGAGGTTCTGTAACGCTCTCGGCAAATCCACCTGCCAACATCACCTGGAGTACAGGCATTCAAGATTCAACGCTGACCGTTGATACGGCTATAACCGTAACGGCCACCTACACAGCTAATTCAGGATGTGAGGCTACATCCAACCCTGTAACGACCAGTTTCTTACCCGCTCCTGCCATACCTCTGATATCCCTGATTGGCGATTCGGTAATGTGCCAAGGCGATTCGGTCGAACTCGTTTCTAATAGTTCTAATACTAATGTGTGGTCGACGGGCGATACTGCCTCGAGTATCGTAGTGGACGCCTCTGGTTCATATTCCGTGACAACTATCGGGACCAACGGGTGCACTTCTCAGTCTACTTCGCAACTGATCGTCGTAAATCCGGTGTCATCCAGTCCCAGCATATCCGCCAATGGTCCGACCACCTTCTGTTTGGGAGACAGTGTTTTACTGATCTCAAGCCAGTCCAGTGGAAACCTATGGTCAACCGGCGACTCTTCGTCCAGTATCATGGTTTACAGCTCAGGTAGCTACACCGTGCAATACGCAAACCAACACGGCTGTATAAGCGAGAGTTCCCCGGCACTTATCACTGTGTTGAGCGCACCGGTGAAGCCAAGCATTACCAATACGGGAAACCTTACATTTTGTAATGGAGACAGTGTGGTCCTTACAAGTAGCTATTCGGGATCAAACCTGTGGTCGAATGGTGACACCACGAGGAGCACGGTGGTCCGGTCAAGTGGTTCATTTACGGTTACTGCCGAAAACTCCAGCGGATGTACCACTGAGTCTGATCCTAAGACCACTACTGTCTTGAACGTTCCTACCACACCAAGCATTACCAGGTCGGTTCCGGGAAGCTTGTGTGCTGGCGATACGCTCCTTTTATCATCCAGTAGCGCGAGTGACAATGTTTGGTCTACGGGAGACAGTACTTCCTCAATCACCGTTGTGAGCTCAGGAACATACTCGCTCAAAAGGGTCGGTGCAAACGGATGTGAATCTGCCGAAGTAAGTACGGTTGTGATGTTTAACAACAACCCGCCGGTTCCCACTATTACAGCAGGTGGTACGACCACATTCTGTCAAGGTGATTCGGTCACGCTGCAATCCAGCAGCACTATGGGCAATCTATGGAGCACAGGGGAAACGGCTCAAACTATCGTTGTAAACTCAACCGGAACCATAGGGTTATCGGTGAGTAATTCGAATGGATGTTCTTCGGATGCTTCTGCGGTGAGCATAAGTGTCCTAGCTAATCCGGCGATTCCGGTAATATCGGTGATCGGCAGTCCGACTTACTGCCAAGGAGATACCATACAATTACAGTCCAGCTATGCTTCCGGTAATGTTTGGAGTAATGGGAGCACCGACCAGACCATATCGGTAGTGAATTCGGGCTCTTTCTCTGTTACCTATACCGATTCAAGCGGTTGTTCCAATCAATCGCTTGCTAAATCCATCACGGTCAATCCCTCTCCTTCCACTCCTTCGATTTCCACTTCGGGATCTACCACTTTTTGCAGCGGTGGATCTGTAACGCTTACATCCAGCGCCGCCTTAGGAAACATGTGGTCCAATGGGGACACAACTACCAGTATCAATGTGAGCATTGGGGGGCAATATTCTCTTGATGTAACAAACCAATTCAATTGCACGGCATCTTCGGTTCCGGTGAGTATTACTGTGCACGCACTACCAAATGACCCGGTTGTTTCAATGGTAGGAGACACAATATTCTGCCAGGGTGATAGCAGCACGCTGGAAGTGACAAATTATAGTAGCGGTCTGTTGTGGTCCTCGGGTTCTACAGATTCAATAATTACTGTTACCGCAAGTGGTAATTATTCAGTTATTTACCTTGATTCGAATTCTTGTTCTGCTACTTCGCAGGCGATTCAGATAACGGTTAACACAAACCCTGCTACTCCAACCATTTCTGCAAGTGGCCCATTGAGCTTCTGTGATGGAAACAATGTTGTGCTAACTTCCAGCAGCGCATCTGGCAACAGTTGGTCTAACGGAGCCACAACTTCCAGTATCACAGTATCCGGCACTGGGAGTCATGACGTGACTGTTACCAATAGCAGCAACTGCTCGTCTACATCAAGTACCGTTTTTGTCACCGTTCACGCGTTGCCCGCGAATCCAGTTGTTTCCGTGATCGGTGATACGGTTTTCTGCCAGGGCGATAGTATAACCTTGTCCGTAAGCAACTATTCATCTAACCTTTCCTGGTCAAATGGCGACAGCACAACACAGATCACTGTATACAATACCGGTACGTCTACCGTGACTCACACAGATACAAATGGATGCTCGAGTACCTCGCGAACGATATCCATACTGGCAAATGCCAATCCACCAACGCCGGTCATCTCTACCAACGGTCCTACCAGCTTCTGCTCAGGAGGAAGTGTGACCCTTACTTCTAGTTCTGCATCCAATAATGTGTGGTCTACCGGAGATTCAACTTCTTCCATCGTTGTCTCAAGTTCGGGATTGTACAGTGTTGAAGTAAGCAACCAACACAATTGTTCCAGTTCTTCTCAGGGTAGGTCGGTAGATGTTTGGGCGCTTCCTGCGTCACCATTGGTGAGTATTCTCGGCGACACAGTCTTTTGTAACGGGGACAGTTTAACCCTTGTTGCAACTAACCATTCCTCTGGTCTTACCTGGAGCACCAATGATACTTCGGGTAGCATTGTCGTTAGGAATTCAGGTATCTATTCTGTTTCCAAGACCGACTCAAATGGCTGTGCCAGCACCAGTAGAAACATAGGCGTTACGGTTAATCCAATTCCATTCCTACCAATCATTACCGCATCAGGTCCAACAAACTTCTGCGATGGTGATAGCATTCGCCTTTCTTCGAGTTCCGCTGTAAACAATGCGTGGTCCACGGGAGATAGTACCAACACCATTGTTGTATCCGGCAGTGGTCTTTATGAATTATTGGTTTACAATCAGTTTGGTTGCTCCAATGCTTCGTCACCAACCCAGGTTAATGTTACCGCCTTGCCAGCCAAGCCGAGCATTATTGCCAATGGTGGAACGGAGTTTTGCCAGGGTGACAGCTCCTTGCTGGTTTCTTCTATTTCATCTGGCAATATTTGGTCTACGGGTGATAGCGGATTGACCATAACCGTCAATTCTTCCGGAACTTATACCCTGCAAACGCTTGCCAATGGTTGCCTCTCTCCAAAAGAAACGGTATTCATCAAGGTGAATCCCAACCCGTCAACACCGTTGATCTCAATGGTGGGAGATACGACCTTCTGCGTTGGAGATAGCATAGTATTGCGTTCTTCCTACATTACGGGCAATGTTTGGAGTTCAGGTGAAGCCTCATCCGAACTTGTTGTAAGGACTGGAAGTACCTATCACGTTACATATTCGGACACCAATGGTTGTTCGACGCGGTCGGCCTCAATAAGCACATTCAATTACGCCGTGCCTCAATCGCCGGTAATATTCCCAGGAGGTCAAATTGAGATTTGCGATGGAGATACGGTCCAACTACAATCGGACATCTCAGACGGTATTCGATGGAATTCCAACGCCAGTCCATTTGATACCTTGATGGTTAGTGATTCCGGAAGTTACTTTGTAGAGCGCACGGATTCGAATGGGTGTAAAGTACTGTCGAATACGGTGATGGTTGATTTATTACCTAAGCCTGTCAAGCCGATTGTGACCAAGGTTAAGAACCAACTTGAAAGTACTACAGCAGATGCATACCAATGGATGTTTGGTGGCTCATCCATACAAGGAGAAATTGGTCAGATCATTCGTCCTTCGCAGAATGGTAACTATCAGGTGGAGATTGCCGATGCCAACAATTGCAAATCCATTTCCACTCCCTTCTCTTTCTTCAGTGTTGGCGAACACGAGATGACCAATTTGGAGTCGTTTGTCGTTTACCCCAACCCGTCCGGTGGTTCGTTTAACATTGAAATGAGCCTTTCCAGGCTTACGCCATTAAACATTCACATTTATGGTGTCGATGGCAAAATGGTGCATGGAGAAAGCATCCAACCTAGCGATCACTTTGTTGGAAGAGCCTATTCATTTGAGGACCTTGCTCCAGGTATGTACATGATCGAGGTGGAAGCCGAAGGCAAGGTATTTAAGGAGAAGATCACCATTTATTGATCTTTTCTATTTCCGCGGAAATAGCCCAGGGGTAAAGACCTTGGGTTTTCGGTAAATTACTTTTCGAGCCGCTTTGGACGTATACGTTTTCATTTAGGGCGGCTAGCGCGCGGGTCTAATATCTTGAGCTGACGCCTATACCCTCACCTCTTGATAGGTCAATACCCTTATATAAGTTCGAAGACCGTTCATCCATGGTACTTGCCATTCCTATAGTATTATGTTAAAAAATACTACTATGTTTTGCATAGTACTGTAAAAATATTCTATGTTTGTCGAGTCAAAACAAATGAGCTATGAAAAAATTAATCATCGCACTCGCATTATTCACCCCAACAATGCTACTGGCAGAGGGCCCCGATCACGACCAACTTGCCAGGACCAAGGGATCCTTTTATATTTCCTTGAGTCAAAACTCTCTTGAGTCGGCTGCAATAACCGCCGAATGGAACAACCAACTAGATCACGTTGATGGAAACATCAGCGAAGTGAAGTTCCTCAGTATGACCGAAAACCTGCTCGAAAAGCAAAGCATCCTGCTGTCAGAATTCATGCAATCCAACATGGAGCATGTTGAAACCGGCGACGATGTATTGGTCTTTGTTAAAAAGGTAGATGGTAAAGTGGACCAGATCCACTTCCTGATCCCGGCGGATGAGCCAGGAGATACCAAGCTTACCCTACTTTCTGTTTATGGAAACCTGAAAATGAAAGCATAATTCCTATAAGAAAGCAAAACACATGAATATTGAAAACACCAAAGCACAGATGAGGAAAGGAATCCTTGAGTTCTGTATCCTTTCCATCCTCGATAAAGAAGAGGCTTACCCTTCTGACATTATCGAAAAGCTCAAGGATTCCAAACTCATCGTGGTGGAGGGTACGCTGTACCCCCTACTCACCAGACTAAAAAATGCCGGACTTTTGTCCTATCGATGGGAGGAATCGACGTCCGGGCCTCCAAGGAAATACTACAAGCTGACGGAGCTAGGAGAAAAATTCAAAAAAGAACTCGATCAGACCTGGACAGATCTACAATCTGCGGTCAACAAAATCAACAAGAAGAAATAACCCACCAAAATGAACAAAACAGTCTCTATTAACCTCGCAGGCATCATCTTCAATATTGATGATCACGCCTACAGCAAACTGAAGAACTACCTCGACACCATCGAGGGCTATTTCACCGAAGCAGACGGCAAGCGCGAGATCATGTCAGATATCGAAGCGCGATTGGCCGAAATGTTTCAGGAGAAGCTTTCCAAAGGAAGAATGGTTGTTTCCCTTGAAGATGTAAACGAAGCCATTGGTATCCTTGGCGAGCCGGAAGCTTACCTCGACGGAGAAGAAAGCACAGCCGGAACAGAATCTAAGGAGGAAGAAAGAACTTATTCAAGCGATACGAATAGAACAAAAAGATTATTCCGCGACCCGGACCAACGTGTATTTGGAGGTGTTTGCTCCGGTATTGGCCACTACTTTGGAATAGACCCAGTTATCCTTCGGGTCATATTCGTGTTGTCCTTCATATTCTTTGGAACCGGAGTACTGGTCTATTTAATCCTCTGGCTGGTTATCCCAAAGGCGGTGACAACTGCCGACAAACTCCAGATGAAGGGAGAGCCTGTTACAGTGGATAACATCAAGAGAAAGGTTCAGGAAGAAGCCGACAACGTAAAAAAAAATTTCGATCGGATAACTAAGCAAACCAATGAGTACGGCAAACGCGTATCGCGCGATGCCGACAACTGGTTTAACCGGATCGTTTCTTTCATAGGAAACGTTCTCACCTACTTCTTCCGATTTCTAGGAAAATTCATCGGACTGATCCTCGTAGTCGCTTGCACCTTCGCTTTGGGAATATTCATCATTTCCTTAGCGACTGGTGTCAACTCCGTCTTCATCGACATGAATGATGACCTATTCCAGGGATCTGCTGCCGACATCGGTATGTACCTGTTTACCTCCATCGGCGATATGCGACTTTTCATCTTATCTATCATCCTCCTGGTTGGAATGCCATTGGTATTCTTCATTCTCGGAGGGTTGAAACTTGTCGGACTTAAAGCATCCCTCAAGTGGCCGGCGATCGCTACCATCGTCTTATGGTGGATCGGCTTCGGGCTCGCTATCTACGCGAGCCTGGATACGCAAGATGACTTTGCCAAAAAGAACACCTATAAACAAGAAATCCTTATTCCACCAACCTCGATGGACACCCTCTACGTAGGTGTAAACACCGAATCGGAATGGACCAAGCATTCACACGGAGGTTCCAGTGACTTACTCTATCTGGACGATGAAAGAATGATCATCTCCGGTGTGAAGCTTGACATCAGAAAATCCACGAACGATTCGATCTACGTGAGGGTTTACCAGAAAAGCAGAGGCCAAAGCCTGAAGGATGCAAAAGCGCGCGCTGAAAAAATCCAATATTCATTTTCTCAGCGAGATTCATCCTTGATCTTCGACCCCTTCTTTGCCATCACCAAGGATGACAAGTGGAGGAAGCAATCGGTGAAAATCGAACTGCTTCTCCCGGAAGGAAAGTCTGTGTCATTGGGTTCGAAATCGCACAAGATCCTGTTTGATATCGACAACATTTCCAATACCTGGGATCGGGATATGTCGGACAAGGTTTGGCGCATGGAAGCAAAAGGGCTGACATGCATTTCATGCGAAGTTTAATCCGATAGACTGAATGCAGGGGGAGACAGTATACGGTATCTCCCCTGTTTAGAAATCAAAAAGGGCCAGGCGTCCAATGGAGCCTGACCCTCTCAACATTAGGATTACCTCTTATCCTACTATTTACTTTCTCTTGTTGCCGTACCAACAGGGTTGGTGTTTGTAGCATTGTTGCTCATACTATATGAAGTATGGTCGACAGCCCCTGATGGGATATCTCCAACCAATGGCTTGAGCAAAAATGGATTTGGGCTATTATCCGGATTTGGTTCAACGGAAATCACCGCGGTTCCACCAGCCAGGTCGGTAGGGAATGTCAAACCCGAAGGAGCATTTACGAGGAAATCTTCCCCGGGAAATGAAGGACCGGCCATCGTTCCACTATATGGAGCAGCATCATCCGCAGCATCCACAGCAGTAAAAGTACCTGTGGAAACAGGTGTACCGCCAATCACAGCCCAACCTTCGTAGACCCATCCATCAGGAAGTGTAGGCAGACTTAGGCTAGCACCGGGACCCGCACTTGGATCCAGCCACCAGACACCGCTATTTTCATTGTTGCCTGACCCATCGGTAGGAGTTGCCAGGATATAACTTCCGGTTGACGATCCGAAATCTGTTCCCAAAGCCGAAGAGCTGGAAACAGTCAGACTTGCTGTGCCGCCGGAAAAGCTTCCTGCCAGTATATGTACCGCACTGGGGCCTGGGTCCGAATCCGGACTTGGTTCGATAGTAAGCACAAACTCACTTGCGTCCTCAAGTTCTTTCTTGTTTACCTCGAAAGTGGTTGTACTTAGGTTACCGTTTGCATCTACATTGAATACCCCAGTTGTAATGGCCTCGCCATCCACTATGATCCACCCTTCATAGGCATAGTCCGACCCCAGGTCTTCGAGACCAGATATTCCAAGTGTAAGATCTGATGTTTTGTTTTTTCCGCAAGCCGCCAGGAGCACAGCGGCTAGAGCGAACATCGTAAATTTTTTCATGACTCTAATAGTTTTTTTTATTCACGACAAATGAATTATAGAAACATTACAGAATTATCACAAAACCATTGCAATAGCGTCCCCGTAGTCGTATGAGCGACAGTTCTTTAACTATGTTGCCAATCTATGTATCGGTCGTGGAACAGACAATCGCTTGAACTATGGGTCTACATGATGCATCTTTAGTTAAAAATGTTTTGCTTAGTGTGGTGAAGCAGGTACTAATCATTGAGGATGATCCAGGCATTTCCGATTTACTCGAAATTCACTTGAAGGATATTTCATGCCATGTGGTGAAGGCCTTCGACGGACAGGCTGGAGTCAACATGGCCTTGGAATCGCCGCCAGATCTTGTCATCCTGGATATCAGCTTGCCAAAATTGGATGGCCTTGAGGTGTGCAAAAGGATCCGCGCTCAGCAAAACACACCAATTATCATGTTGACGGCTCGAACGGAGGACATCGATAAAATACTTGGTCTTGAGTTGGGTGCCGATGATTATATCACAAAGCCTTTCAACATAAGGGAATTTATTGCGAGGGTCAAGGCCGTTTTCAGAAGGACAAACAACTTTGATGATTCCTTTAACCCCAACAAGTCCATCCTCTCTTTTTCCAATTTGGAGATTGACATTGAAAAAAGGAAGGTAACTGTCGAAGACCAGCGGGTGGATCTTTCTCCTAAGGAGTTTGATCTCTTGGTGCTCATGGCCTCAAATCCAGGAAGAAGTTATACCAGGAGTAACCTTCTGCAGCTCATATGGGGCTATAGCTTTGACGGATATGAGCATACCGTTAATTCGCACATCAATCGACTAAGAGCAAAAATTGAACCCGACATGTCCGATCCGACGTATATATTGACGGTTTGGGGAGTAGGATACTGCTTTAACGAAGATTTAGGGAAATGAGAAATCCGGATAGACCACTTACCAACAGACTTATTTTAAAGCTTTCGAGTGCTTTTCTGCTCTTGATATTTACCATTGGGGCCACCTATATACTGACCTCCATCTACTTCACCAACCGCTATTTTGAGGAGGTTTCACAGCGCTTGAATTCTAACCTTGCCTCCCACCTTATCGAAGAAAAATTTGCCTCTGAATCTCCTTTTCTTGAGGACGGTTCAGTCAATAAAGAACTGTTCGGCGATCTAATGCACGATATGATGGCTGTGAACAGGAGTATTGAGGTATACCTATTGAACGATGAGGGAGGAGTATTGTATTCCGTGGTATTGGATCACAGTAAATCCAATCTACCGGTAGTTTCAATTTCGACCGATCCCATTAAACAGTACATCAACGAAGGTGGTTTGGGATATGTTCTCGGACAGGACCCCCGAAATCCTCAGCAAAAGAAAATCTTTTCGGCTGCTGAATACAACGTGGACGGGCACCAGGGTTATGTATACATCATCCTGTCCGGACAGGAGATATCCGCTACCAGGGAAGTCCTGGCTTCCAGTTACTTCATGCGGCTTGGGTTGGGATCACTGCTGCTCACCATGATTTTTGTAACGCTAATGGGTGTCTTGAGCATTTGGTTCCTCACCAAAAATTTGAGATCGATCATTCATGCTGTAAAGAGATTTAGAGAAGGTGATAGAAGTGTCCGCATCGCCGATGCCGAGAGGTCGGACGTTGCAGTGCTGGCCACTAACTTCAATGAGATGGCCGATACAATTGAACAGAACATTGCGGACATCACCCAAGTGGACCGTTTGAGAAGAGAGTTGATCGCAAACGTGTCGCACGATCTTAGAACGCCTCTTGCCATTCTTAAAGGTTATATCGAAACGCTCCAAATAAAGCAGCAAACCCTAACCGGGGAAGAAAAAGGGCGTTATCTAAAGATCATTGAGGAAAGTTCGGAAAAGTTGTCGGAGTTGATCTCGCAACTGTTTGAGTACTCCAAACTGGAGGCAAAGCAAGTGAAGCTGGAGAAAGAAGCATTCTCAATCGTCGATTTGGTAGGTGATTTGGCTTTGAATTACAAGTTGTTGGCAGAAGAAAAAAACATCGCCATAGAAGTCGTTACCGAGAAGAAAATCCCGCTCGTCTTTGCTGACATTAAGCTGGTAGAACGCGCCTTGCAAAACCTACTTGACAATGCCATAAAATTCACCCCGGAGAACGGAGAAATTATAATGAGCCTGGATGCTGACGCCCAGGATGTCAAATTTAAAATCAAGGATTCGGGGCCAGGAATTTCAACCCAGGATCAATCGTACATATTCGAGCGATACAAACAAACCACTACGGACCATAAACGGCTTGGTGTTGGTTTGGGCCTGGCGATAGTCAAGAAAATAATGGAGCTTCACGACACCCAGATCGTTCTGAAATCCCAGGAGGAAAAGGGAAGCGTATTCGAGTTCGAATTGCCGGTTGCCGTCTGATCCTCATTGGTAATGGCTTGAAAATTCCCCGATTTTTAGGGACCTAGGGATTCACAAAAGCTGCGCTAATCGTGAATTCCAGCCCATAAGTTCACCCCTAAAATTTCGTACCTTCGCGTGACCGAAGAAGGGCTGAATGGCAAAGGAAGAAATAGCGGAAGAAATTAGTAAAGAGGAACTCGCTCAAGGAGTATTGGCCGACTTTAAGTTGGCCAACTTGAGTAGAGAGATGAGCCTCCTTGGCCGCAAGGAGGTGCTCACAGGGAAGGCGAAGTTTGGAATATTTGGAGACGGCAAAGAGCTTGCCCAGATCGCCTTGGCAAAACAATATCAAGCGGGTGACTTTAGGTCTGGCTACTATCGGGATCAGACACTCATGATGGCTGCTGGTCTCCTTACCGTTGAGGAATTCTTTGCACAACTATATGCCCATACCGATGTGGAGGCAGATCCATCTTCGGCCGGGCGACAGATGAACGGGCACTACGCTACACGGTCCTTGAACGATGATGGATCTTGGAAGAACCTATCGGAAATGAAGAACTCATCCGCAGATGTTTCTCCTACAGCTTCGCAAATGCCGAGGTTGCTTGGATTGGCCTATGCATCGAAATTTTTCCGAAATAATCCTGAACTGGCAAACCATACCCAATTCTCCAACAAGGGAAATGAGGTAGCATTCGGCACAATTGGTGACGCGAGCACCAGCGAAGGTATGTTCTGGGAAGCGGTAAATGCAGCCGGAGTGTTGCAGGTACCTATGGTGCTTTCTGTTTGGGATGACGGGCACGGGATTTCCGTGAGCAAGAAATATCAAACCACAAAGGAGAGTATCTCCAGGTCTTTGGCAGGTATGGAAAAAGAATCAGACTCCAATGGACTGAAAATCTTTAAAACAAAAGGATGGGACTACGCAGACTTAATCCTGACCTATGAAGAGGCCGTAGCAGAAGCACGGGAGAATCACACGCCAATTTTGGTCCACGTGGAAGAAGTTACTCAGCCACAAGGGCATAGCACCTCTGGGTCCCATGAACGCTACAAGTCAAAAGAGCGATTGGATTGGGAGTCAGAATTTGATCCAATTGCAAAATTCCGCGAATGGATCCTGGAAAAGGAACTTGCCAACGAAGCTGAACTTGACGAGATCCATATCCAGGCCAAGAACGAAGTAAAAGAGGCCAAGAAGTCAGCTTGGAATACCTATCTGGCTTCGATCAAAAATGAGCTGGCAGAGGTTGCTGAGATTATTGGCACGATGGCTGCCGAATCCGGCGATGCAGAGGCACTTGAAAGCATTCAGAAGGAGCTCAAAGCAACAATGGACCCCATACGCAAAGATGTTGTCTCTGCAGCCAAAAGGGCTTTAAGGGTTGTGAGGCACGAGCAAATGGATTCCAAGAATCACCTGCTCAACTGGCTTACCGAATCCAAAGCTGCAAACGAAGAACGATACTCCAGCTACCTATGGAGTGAGTCTTCGGAAAGTGTTGCCAACGTGGAGTCGGAAGATCCTTTGTACGATGAGGAAGAAGTGCTGAAAGATGGTCGGGAAATCCTACGCGATAATTTTGATGCGCTTCTGGCCAAGCATCCGGAGGTCATCATATTTGGTGAAGATTCCGGAAAAATTGGTGGAGTGAATCAAGGTTTGGAAGGACTTCAGACCAAGTATGGAGAACACCGTGTATTTGATACGGGTATTCGTGAAACAACCATCGTTGGACAGGGAATTGGAATGGCGATGCGAGGCCTGAGGCCGATCGCAGAAATCCAGTACTTGGACTACCTGCTCTACGCGCTGCAAATTATGAGTGACGACCTCGCAACGGTACAATACCGTACCAAAGGAGGACAAAAGGCACCGCTCATTATCAGAACCCGAGGGCATCGATTGGAAGGTATCTGGCACTCAGGATCTCCAATGGGCATGATCGTTCATGCACTGAGGGGTGTGAATATTTGCGTACCGAGAAATATGACCCAGGCCGCTGGCATGTACAATACCCTGTTGGCTTCTGACGAGCCCGGCCTGGTAGTAGAATCACTCAATGGATATCGTCTTAAGGAAAGGATGCCCAACAACTTGGGAGAATACAAGATCCGCCTTGGAAAGGTGGAGGTCATGAGAGCGGGAAGTGATGTGACACTGGTGACCTATGGCTCCATGGTCCGCATGGCCATTGCTGTTGCAGAAGAATTGAACAGTGTGGGCATTGATGTCGAAGTGATCGATACCCAAACGCTTCTTCCTTTTGATCTCGACAATGAGATCGTAGAATCGCTGAAGAAAACAAATCGCATCGTATTCATGGATGAGGATGTTCCCGGTGGAGCAAGCGCCTATATGATGCAGAAGGTCCTGGAGGAACAAGGTGGATACCGCTACCTGGACTCGCAACCCGTAACGTTGAGCTCCAAGGAGCACAGGCCGGCTTACGGCTCTGATGGTGACTACTTCTCGAAACCAAACAACGAAGATATATTCGATGCGGTCTACGCCTTGATGCATGAGGCCGAACCGGATCGATTTCCAAGACTCTACTAGGTATGCGCTACCTTCTCTGGATAGCGCCCTTTCTTCTCATCATCAACCAGGTAAAGGCCATTGACAAGTACCAGATCACGGTCAATCTGAGCCCAAGCATGGAGCACTTCAACGATCGTACGATAGGCCTGCAATTGCCCAATCAATGGAAGGCTTCCTACCACTTTGGATTTGAATATCGGCGATTCTTAGATCCAAACTTCAGCGTCCATGTAGGTCTCAATTTTCAGAATAAGGGCTTCAAAACAGAGCCATTCATTCTGCTGAGCACCGGTCAAATTGCTCCCGACAAAGCTGGCCATATCATCGTTTCGGCACGTTATCTCACCATCCCGCTGGGGATCGACAAACACTTCCAATTAGCCAAAAAACTGGACCTGGTGCTCACCACAAGTTTCGCCGGTGGAAGGTTGGTGAATCAAACCATGGTTGGGAGGAGATTTGATGGGCCCGAAGATTTGGAGGACCCTCTCTTTGGTCGATTGGCAGCCGGGTCGTCCAATATTCACTGGTATGGAAAATATTACCTGGGGGCTAATATCGGAATCGGATTGGCCAAGTACATCAAGTCGAAGTTGCTGATCGTTGTTCAACCAATGTACCAGCGTCAACTCAACAATGCACTGGATCCGGATGGCCCGATCATCGGAACGGAAAAACCTCGGCTGGATTCCTTTTCTTTGGACATCAAGGTTGGATACTACTTCAACAAGCAAATCAAAAACAACAGAAAGAACCTTTGAGTTTCACCAAAACCACCGAGCAGCAGTCCTTGTACAATGACCTCGAAAAGAAGTCGGTAAGGGATTTATTGCTAGACATCAACAAGGAGGACCGCAAGGTTCCCGAAGCAATTTCCAAGGTGATCGACAAGGTAGAAACAGTGGTTGAGAAGGTGGTTGAGAAACTCTCGAAAGGTGGGCGGTTGTTCTACCTGGGCGCTGGAACCAGTGGGCGGTTGGGCGTTGTTGATGCCAGTGAATGCCCACCTACTTATGGCGTTCCGCATGGTATGGTGGTGGGTTTGATCGCCGGTGGTGACAGTGCCATTCGCAAGGCGGTTGAATTTGCCGAAGACGATGACCTTGGGGGCTGGCGTGACCTTGAAGACCAAATGATCTCGAAAGACGATTTTGTAGTTGGAATTGCTGCAAGTGGGACCACTCCCTATGTAGTTGGGGCTTTAAACAAATGTTTCGAAAACAATATCGAAACAAGTTGTATTACCTGCAACGAAGGATCACCGGTGGCTGTTGCGGCCAGGTATCCGATTGAAGTAGTGGTGGGGCCTGAATACGTCACTGGAAGTACGAGGATGAAATCCGGAACAGCTCAAAAGTTGGTACTCAACATGATTACTACCACTACGATGATTCGTCTTGGGAGAGTGAAAGGAAACAGGATGGTGGACATGCAGTTGTCCAACAATAAGTTGGTGGATCGTGGAACCAAGATGGTGATGGAAACATTGAATATTTCGTATGAAGAGGCCAATGCGTTGCTCAAGGAGAGGGGCAGTGTGAGAAAGGCGATTGACAATTATCAATGATTGATGGTGAATTGAGAATGGTTAAACGAACCTGCGACCGAAGGGAGTAATTATTCACTGAGTAGAAGCATAGCCAATGACCAAGAAGTTCGAAACGGAAAAGAAGTTATCCCCGCAGGAGTTAGCCGCACAGTTGAGGAAACCTGAAGGTGAGCCGGGCGTAGACGTTGGGCTTCAAATGAATGAAGCAAATGAACATATTTCGCTGAATACATACCGTCAATTGCAAGCAATGCCAGGAGAGCACATTCTGGAGATTGGAATGGGCAATGGACACTTTGTAAAAGACCTCTTTCTCCTCTGCCCGGACCTGTGGTATACAGGAGTAGATTATTCAGGCACAATGGTACATGCCGCACGAGAACTGAATGCCACAATGATCAAAAATGGAAATGTCAATTTTGAGGAAGCTTCCATAGATCAATTACCGGTTGAGGATGCGAGCATAGATGGAGTAGTCACTGCCAACACCATCTACTTTTGGCCTAATCCAATGGACAATGCAAGGGAGTTGATCAGGGTTCTCAAAAACGGGGGACGCGCTGTGATAGCCTATCGTTCGACCGGGTGCATGGATGAATTGGAGTTCACCAAATACGGATTCGAGAAATACGCACCAGCTGATGTTGAATCATTGTTGAGTTCTGCAGGTTTCTCCAGTGTGCGTACAACCAAGATTCCCGAACCTGAGGTTGAATTTGAGGGGCAATTGGTGAGCATTGATGGATATTACACGATAGGGTTTAAACTATGACGGCAAGAGAGTTACTCATAAAATGGTTTGATTGCTGGGAGGCTGGAGATATAGATGAACTTCCCATTGCCGATGCGTTCAGGCATCAAAGTCCTTACGGGGTGATTGATGGCAAAGCGGCCTACATGGCCTTGATCAACGAAAACAAAGAGCAATTTCTCAATCATCGATTTATCCTTCACGATATTGTTAGTGAAGATGGAAGGGCATGTGTCCGCTACACTGCAGTGCAAGGGAGCTTCAGGATGGAGGTGACCGAATGGCACTACGTCGAAAACGACCTCATTGTTGAGGTTTTCTCCTATTATGACATCAAAGAGAGGCGGGTAGAATACCCAAAGTGATGTTAATAAGAATTACGGCAACTCATCGACTCCACTCCATTTAGGTGAACCTTTGTAATATCTCTTCGTACTAACTAAAACACTCTGTGATTCAATGTCTTAGTTAATCACAGAACCGGGAAACGATGAAAAGAGCCTTCTTACTGATTTGCCTTATTGCCTTTTCATGGCCTATCATGTCCCAATCAATTCTAAACACCAGCTGGAAAGGATATTATGAGGCAATAATGGACACCATTACAGTAAACATAGACTCAAACACCTTCAAGGCCGATAATTCCGTCGGTATGAATTTGATCACATCACATGTGGAAGAGTATGGGGATACCATGCTCATTCGTGACCTCAGTGGAGCGGCAAACATTTGCCCTCTGACTGATACTGGATATTACAGATTCACCATTACGAATGACACCCTTCGCTTCTTCCTCATTTTGGATTCCTGCCTCCAGCGTATGGACGTGTTGGATAGTGCAGTTCTCTGGCGAAATAGCGGCACCCCTACCCTACTTGAAAGCGATCGTCTGCCAGACTTTGTCAATGTCTACCCAAGCCCTGCAAAAGGCCGGATCTCTTTTCAGTCGAGCTCAGATGGGTCGATTGAGATTCGGGATATAAGTGGGAGGATAGTACTTGTTCGGAAGTTCTCGCCAGGGCAAACAAGACTGGCACTGAATCCAGGAATGTACTCAGTATTGTTCAGGTCTTCGACCTTGTCCACCACTTCCCTCCACGTTGTAGACTGATACTTCGGTCACTTCTTTCCTACTTTTGATAAATGCGTCAGGCTCCAGTACTCATTTTGATTGTTCTTGTAGCTTGTTTATCTGAACAAGATAGTTCGCCACCGCTTGAAACCCAGGCCACTAACGACTCCATTGAAGTTGAGTTTATTCAGGAATGGGTTGAGGAACCTGAGCTTCCCATATTTGTACCAAGCGACGACTATGGGCTCTTTTTCTTTGTCGACTCCTTCAAGCAAGCCCTCGATAGAAGGGACAGTGCTGCCATTCTATCGTATTTCTATCACGGTGAGCCCTTCGTAGAAAAAATCGTTGGGTATAAACGAGGTCGGCCATGGTTACCCTACTACTTCTACGATTTAGATGGTCTCATCGAGATACTTAAGCATTCTATTCAAAATGGGTTTATGTTGGTGGACAACGACAAATACATCGATATCCCAAGAGACGAGTGGCCAACGGATGAACTTTCCAATGAATCTTCAGAACCTTTGGATACTATCAACTCCTGGTCGCCCCACGATTGGCACGAATGGCAGATCAAGGCATTATATCCGGAACTTGCTTCACAAGACATTTTTGTCAATTTTCCGTTTTCCAATTATTTGACAGAGGCCGCCGTGGAAAAAATGGAGGCCATCGTTATAAGTGACGAAGAAGTTCCACTGTATAAGCCCGACCACAAGAAAGTCTTTAAAGGCAAGAAGCCTGATTTTGTGCAATTCCTAAGGGATACTGTTCTATACGGCTGCAGGTACGACCATAAGTACTTTTATTACAATTCCTTGGTCGGGTTTATGGGAGCCGATCATCCCGATTCCGGTCATTATGTAATCTGTGTAAACGACAGTGTGAAGCGGACTATACCCATATGGCTTAGTCTTGGCGCTCAAAATATGCACCGTCTCTATATCTGCAGGGTGGACAAGCGCTGGCAAATCGTGGGTATTAGGCTGCCCGGAAAATTTGCCAAGGGAGAAGGTTGCTGATTTCGTAAATTGGGTGGCTGTTAAATCTAAAATCACATGGCTACCGACACACTATTGCTAGATCGCCTTCGGAATGTAATGAAGGCCAAGGGCGCTTCCTGGAATGAGAAAAGAATGTTTGGCGGAGACTGCTTTATGGTCGATGACAAAATGTGTTTTGGAACCTACAAAGGAGGCCTGATGGCCAGAGTAGAACCGGACGAAACAGACGAGCTGACCAAGAGAATCGGTGCCGAGCAGATGATTCATGGAGGTAGGCCTATGAAGGGATACCTCTTCATCGAATCCGAAGGATATGACAACGACGACGATCTCGAATTTTGGGTTCAGAAATGCCTGGACTTCAACCCGAAGGCAAAATCCAGTAAGAAGAAATGAGGGCTATTAATACACTTACGGCCCTTGCTTTATGCTTGATTTTCTATTCTGTTGCTAGCAGTCAGAATTGTTCAAATCTGAATTTCCAGTTGCAAGGCGAATATCCTTCCGTATGTGGCAAGATTACCATGACCATGATTCACGATCAGGATAGTGCACCCTATCTCTACGTGGCCAACAAGACCGACGGCCTGGTCGTCCTCGACATATCGGATCCCGCAAACCCCACAGTGGCTGCTCAACTTGACACAGGACATTTCCTGGGGCTGGATGTAATGAACTTGTCTCAAAATCCAGGGGAGGATTTCATTTTACTTGCACTTGGAAACCATTTCACCAACCCACAAGAAGGAGGTATGGCCATTGTCGATGTTTCTGACCCTACTTCCCCCTCAGCTACAGATGTGTACGTGCACCCGGGATCGGGATCTGGTGGCGGAATCGTTATTTCGGAAGACGACTATGCGTACTTCGGCGCGATGAAAAGCGGGTTGATCATTTTAGACATCTCAGATCCCGGGGACATACAATACGTGTCGGACTTCATGCCGGACATCAATTATCCCAAAGTGAATCCGAATGCCGATTTATACAATGTGAGGGGAATGGTATTGGACAACGACATCCTCTATACCTGCTTTGATGCCGGTGGATTGAGAATCATCAATGTATCAGACAAGGCAAATCCCGTAGAAACCGGAAGGTATTCCAACCCGGCCTTGCACGATCCCATCAACCTGCCGCGTGCCTACAACAATATTGTACTGCGAGATTCACTGGTATATGTTGCAGTTGACTACTGCGGGCTGGAGGTGCTCAATATTTCGGATACCGCCAACATCACTTTACATGGATGGTGGAATCCCTATGGTTGCCCGAACAACAATTGGTTTACAAGCCCGGTGCATACCAACGAGCTGTACTTCAACGAAAGTTGCGACCAACTCTTTGTCTCTACAGGCGAAAGTGACATGGTGGTAGTTGATGTATCGGATCCGGCAAACCCTGACAGCTGCAATTTTTACGGAGGAACAAACAATTCGATTGGCACCTGGGGAGTTTCGGGATACAGCAACCAGATTTACTTGTCCTATATCTGCAGCTTCATTCCATTTTCTTCTAATTGGACCGGGGTTAAGATTCTTTCATACAGTGAATGCCAGGGAATAGGCAGCGATGAAATTCGTATGGGTAATTTCAAAATCCTGTTTCCAAATCCGGCGACCCAAACGCTCCGGTTGCCTGCGGAAGGGACATACCAAATCTTGAATGCCCAGGGTCAGATGGGTTCCAGTGGATCTTCGGTAGGAAATGAAGTTGATATCAGCCGCTTGCCCAAAGGCATTTATTGGCTCCATCAGGCGGGGTCTAATTACAAATTTGTCAAACAATAATCATGGGAGAAAAAGGCGCAAAAGCCACAGCAGAGGGACAGCTCAAAGCTGACCTGTTTTTGGAGAAACTGTCACCACTTGGTGGGGTGACTTCGAAAAAGATGTTTGGAGGACATGGAATATTCCACGACGGTAGCATGTTTGGGATCGTAGATTCTAAAGGAGTTGCTTTCCTCAAAGCCAAGGATGAGGTAAAGGACCAACTCATTGAACTAGGGGGCTATCAGCATAGCCGAATGCCGTATTATTCTGTTTCAGTGGAGGTTATGCAATCTGATTCATTTATCGAAATCGCTAAGCGCTCCCTGGACATTGGATAAGCTACTCTCCGAAATAGCCGCTTGTAGAATTTGCGAAGCCCATTTACCCTTGGGTCCCAATCCGGTTGTGACCGCTTCTCCGACTTCGAGGATTATGATTGTCGGACAAGCGCCTGGAACGGCGGTGCACGAGACCGGGATAGCCTGGAATGATCCCAGTGGGGATCGGTTGCGCAGCTGGATGGACATCAACAAGGATATTTTCTATGATACAAGCCAAATAGCCCTCGTACCAATGGCCTTTTGCTATCCGGGTAGAGGAAAATCCGGGGATCTACCGCCGAGAAAAGAATGCGCGCCTCAATGGCATTCTCGTATAGTCGATCAAATGAATTCCGTTCAGCTATTCATATTGGCGGGGCAATATGCCCATGCTTATTATCTTGGTCATAAGAGAAAAAAAACCTTGACGGATACTGTCAGGAATTTTGAAGAATACATGCCAAAATACTTCGTACTTCCACATCCCTCTCCCAGGAATAACATTTGGATGGCAAAAAACCCATGGTTTGAGCAACAGGTCGTACCAAGCCTGAAATCAAAGGTTGCAGAAATACTGAAGGATGGGTCTTAATGAAGATATAATCAGACAATTCTATTCAAGTCTTCAGCGCGGTGACGTTGAGGGAATGATCGCCAATTACCATGAGACAATTGAATTTCAAGATCCGGTCTTTGGTGTGCTGCGAAGAAATCATGTTGGAAATATGTGGCGCATGCTTCTGGAACGACCAAGTGGGCTGGTTCTCAAGTTTTCGGAAGTTGAAGCAGATAACACGGCCGGTTCTGCGGTCTGGTCGGCAGATTACGTATTTGGAAAACAGCAAAGGCCCGTGCATAACGAAGCCGTCGCCTACTTTCAGTTCAAGAATGGAAAAATATCGGAGCACATCGACGATTTCAACTTTCATAAATGGGCAAGTCAGGCACTTGGTGCAAGAGGGATGTTATTTGGATGGGTAGGAGCTTTCCAATCGATAGTACAAAAACGATCGCGGTCCATGTTGTCTCGATACGAAAAAAAACATGGATTATGAACATCCAACCGACACTGGAAGATAATCTGGTCCGGATCGATCCACTGAAGGAAAGCGACTTTGAAAAACTCTTTGCCACCGCCTCAGATCCGAAGATATGGGAACAACATCCCAACAAGGAACGCAGTGAACGAGAGGGCTTCTCCAAGTTCTTTGATGATGCTATAGCCTCCAAAGGAGCCTTCTTGGTTACAGACAAATCTTCCGGCAAGACGGTAGGAACGACCAGGTTTGTCAAATACCCGGAAAGCCCGGACTGCATTGAAATAGGATGGACATTCTACGCCAGGGAATTCTGGGGTGGAAAGTACAACAAGGCGATAAAGACGTTGCTTATGGACTATGCCTTTCAGCATGTCTCCTCTGTTGTTTACATCATCGACAAAGAAAACTACCGATCTCAAAAGGCGACGGAAAAGCTGGGAGGCATAAGGACATCAGGGCCGGAAGATGTCGGGCTAAACCGAGCACCAAAGAATGATTGGTTTTATGTAGTACAAAGAGCTGATTGGCTTTGATCATTCATAGATCTCTACTTCCGGATAAAAAGCCACCCAACTAAACCAATATCCCATGAATGACACGGTGCGAGAGAGACGTTGTCCTTTGCGTGGCCCACTTAAGGCATAACCAAAAACATCCCATCGATTTCCTTCAGTATCTTCGAGAATGATGGGCAATTCGTCCTGTACCGCAGAGAAGCTAAGCGTTTTGCCATTGGATAGCTGACGCTTGAAGGAAACAAATATGTTGGCGTCTAAATTGCCAACAACAACCACATCCTCGCCTCCTACCTCATCTTCAATAGCAGTCGTAGAGTCTCCCAGGGTTTCAAATCGGTAGACCGTCACTTCCTCGCCCCGGATAATACCATGAACCCTCTCCTTGTAATGAAGTCGATCGTCTTCGTGCGCAACAGGGAAAAAGAGTCCCTCATCGCTCTTGTAGTCGGCGTAGGGATAGCGTCCATAATCACGGTTGTGCCCTGTGTTGGTCGACACTACCACCGTATTTGGGTACATCTGAGTCCAGGTCTTCCACGTTGTTTCTACGATGTGAAAGGTTCCTGCCTGCGTTCCTGCCCAATCACCATTTACGCAGTCTAGTCGTATCTGAGACCAATTGCTTTCAGTGCTCCGGTCGTAGGGAATGATATTGCTATTGTACAACAGCCCCGAAACACCGAAGGTTGTCTCCTGGCCATTTACAACGCGATCCCACCCAAGGCCGGTTCCAGTGAGTGGACAATAGATAATGGCGATCTTCCGGCCATCTACATCGTCGTTTACAATCTCATGCCGGTCGAGAATGAGGTGGGGGTATGCTTTTACCTCACCTCCTGATACGTACCCCACCACTAATTCATCGTCTGCCATGAAGGTAGCATCGGCCACCGAAACAAACTCAGGATCGGTCAATGCCGGAATCCCATCCTTGCCTGGGCCACCATCGAATACTTCATTAGCAGGTATGATCCACTCATCGGTATCCGAAGGCTTGGGCAGCTCATTCTTATTGCATCCTATCAGGGTTGCCAGCGCGAGGAAGCTGTAGAGTGCAGTCTTTATCATCATGGTCTCGTAGTTGAAATATTGTCTTGCTTCTTGGTCGTAATCGTCCAGTTGATGGACGCGATCAACTTGTAGCTGGTAGCGACTTGAGTTCCGATTACCTCCCGATACAAAGGGACATAAGCACTCGTACGCACGGCTAGTTTGGGAGAAGGGTTAAAGTTTAACCCGGGTATCAAATAAACGAACTGTCCACCTGAGTTAGGCAAGATACCGCCATTGACCACATCTTCCGACTGTCTTCGGTAGCGCAAAGCCATCAAGGCATCCATCAGGTTTTGCCCGATCAGAAAACGATAACTCAACTGAGCTGTCCCCGCGTACTCACGACCAAAACGATAGGTCTCAGAACCAAAGTAGCTTGGGTTGGTTCCGCTGTGCCTGTAAGTTGTGAGGAAGGAGAAGTTGAGGTTGGGATTAATCAGGCTATACTTCTCAAGGCTCGACCAAAACATAAGATCCCAGGCTCCGGAACCGGGTTGCATATCGGCCGGTAGCGCAATGCCCAAATTCCCGGTGAAGTTTGTTCGGCCTAAAGGCATTTTGGGCCCGATCCCGATGGTCCATTGTACCCTTCGGTCTTCTCTCGCCTTGATCACAGCATACTTCAAGAGCAGAATCGCATC
The DNA here is from genome assembly GCA_965267285.1 of Salibacteraceae bacterium. GTDB lineage: Bacteria > Bacteroidota > Bacteroidia > Flavobacteriales_G > Salibacteraceae > UBA4419. Next base: position 1,885,478 of record OZ253948.1, read on the forward strand.
CCCTATTCCATTGGTCGAGGTGAAGTCTATACTTCCATCTGTTGCTGAGATTCTCCTCTCCTGCCTTACCCCTGTGAGCAGGGCGCTCGCACTCCATTTTTGGGTCAGACCATAGTTTATTTCCAGTAGCATTGAGTGTGTATTCCTCCTTCTGGTTTGGTCTTCGAACAGCTCATCTCCTTCAAATAAATCCCGAAGGGTATTGTAATCGTAAGTTAATTGGAGTTGCAGATCCTGCTTCTCAGCAACGGATAATCCCAAGGTTCCGGAAATAGGAACCCCACCGGAGCAGCATTGGCCACATACCATCTGAACCCCAATTAGGGTAAAGCAGAAAACAAGAGAAGTCCTCACAGCGTGGACTCAATTTACAAGGGATTAGTCGTAGAAAATGTCCCATTCCTTACAGGACAATTGTTGGGATGAGTAAGCGGGCACTCCTGAGTACTGGAATTTCGGGAATATTCATTTAACTTCGGTTCGAACCAACACGTTTGAACTATGACTACCATCAACATTTATCTCACCTTCGACGGCAATTGCGAAGAGGCCTTCGATTATTACCTATCCATATTTGGCGGTGAATTCTCTTTCAAAGGACGATTCAGCGATATGCCACCCCAAGAGGGCCAGGCGTTCTCCGAAGATGATGGAAACAGAATCATGCACATCTCCCTTCCAATCGGTGGGGATACCGTTTTGATGGGTAGCGACACTGGTGGGGAATGGTCGGCCAAGCTGACACCCGGAAACAATTTCTCCATTTCGATCGCTGCAGAGTCCAAGGAAGATGCAGACCGGTTTTTTGAAGCACTCTCCGCTGGCGGTAATGTCACCATGCCTATGAGTCAGACATTCTGGGGTGATTACTTTGGGTCGTGCGAGGACAAGTTCGGCATCAATTGGATGATTGGATTCAATGAAAATCCCCCCTCATGAAAAAGATTTTCATCCCACTTATCGCGATATGGTTTGCAGCAGCACTTCAGGCTCAAGACTGCACCTGCTGTCACGATGTCTACAACCAATTTGACTTTTGGGTAGGTGAATGGGATGTATTTGACACCACGGGCAAGAAGGTTGGGGAGAATAATATCCGAAAAGTCGAAGGCGGTTGCCTACTGACCGAACGATGGGAGGGAATGGCCGGTAGCACTGGACGCAGTCAGAATTTTTTTACACCGGAGGACTCACTGTGGAATCAGGTATGGGTAGACAATAGCGGATATAGTCTGTTCATGAAGGGAACGGGTGGAAACGGGAAGATGGTTCTCACAAGTGAGTTGATGAAAGGTGGCAAGTCCGGGCAGTACAAAAACGAGATCACATGGAGCCTACAAGACGATGGTTCGGTGCGACAGATTTGGCGAGTTTATAGCGCAAAGGGAGAACCGCTGCGGATTCTCTTTGATGGTATTTACCGCAAGAAGATTTCTAAGTGATCTTTCTGGCTTCCAGGTAGAATCGTTTTTCATCCGATTCTCCCAGTGAAAATGTTTTTCGAGGATACGGACCATCGTGGATAATGGTCTTGAAGAATTTGTGCTTGTCCAATGCAGACAAGAAAAACCCGATGTTTCCTTCATTGCTGCCTAAATCATCAACCACGGGCGCATCGTGAATATAGTCCAGGCTAGCTTCCGGGTGTTGCTCGAGCCACGGATCCAGGAAATCGTGGAAGCTGGCGTATTCTCCATTGTGGATCGGATTCGGAATATCCAGCACGCCATACCCCATGCTGTGTACAAACCTGAATACATGCCCTCCCATTTGGGAAATGGTGTTGAAGGTCGATTCCATTTCGGCCTTGGAGGATAGTTCAAACAGCTCCGAATCGTCAAAGTAGGCTTGCATATCCTCCACGAATGAGGATACATCGATATTAAACACCACTCGATGGATGGCCTCAAAGGTCAATGAGTCATCGTGCAGATTCACGATCTCCGCCAAGGCATAGCGGGCCGGGTGGTCCATCACAGCCTCTTTATCCTCAGCGCTGTCTCGAATCTCTTCCCAGATAACCTTTGCTGCGGCAAATGAATGGTTGCCATCTCCCATTGCGTAAAGAAATGGTTCCTCATTGTCCACACCATACTTTTTGCCGAAGTGATCGCTGTCAATCATCTTGCTAAGTGTTTCAATCGCTTGACTTGCACCCGGGTTGTCGACGGCCCAGCCCTTCAACTGCCCAGCGCCCATCATCATTTCAAAATTGTACAGTGGCTCCAGTGAACGCTCAAAAAGCGGATCGATCACCTCGCTGTTTGGGTCATCGATCAATACCATGATGTGCGGTAGTTCTATCGGCGAACCCTTTCTGATATCCACTCGGGTGGGTAGGCGATCCATGATGGTTCCTTCCGTAGTTCTAATGAGCGTTTTGCCCCCTGCATAGTCATAGTGCTCCAGGTCGAAGCAGGCCAGAAGACCTCGTCTCTTTTTGCCGGAAGGCAAGGTACGTTCTACGAGGATTAGTCCGGGTTCTTGTACCCCCAATACTCCATCTGCCATATATTTAGACATGTGCTCATGAATCGAGTTCACCCTTTCTGCGGCTCCTCCATCTACGATCAGAGCTTCGGGAAAGACGATATTGAGAGCCGAGGGCTCATCACCTACCTCGCTGGTAACGCTCCGCCAATATTCGGGCTGAGAAGTGTATTGATCGCAAGCAATGACCGACCACTTCCTTTTGTCTATCCCATCGACCGGCAGTAGAACCTCTGGGATTCTTAAACCAGTCTTTTTGAGTATCTCTTCCATATAACTGTCGCATACAATTATCGAGATTGAATCGGACAATTCCTCACTTCCTGAATAGAATTTCGCAAATCTTATGGACAGGTTTTAAACGAGGGATTGTAGTAAGGAGTAGAAGGTCTCTTTCGACATTGTTTCACCTCCCAAACTTCGCATATGGTCTGATTCTACCTGACAGTCAATAAGCTGTACACCCTGCTCTTCCAGATCCCCGCAAAGTTTGATAAAGCACGCCTTGGAGGCGTTGGATTGAACGGAGAACATACTTTCGCCGAAGTATACACTTCCGATTTTCAATCCGTACAGACCTCCCACGAGCTGGTCATTTTTCCAGGATTCATAGGAAATAGCCACTCCTGCTTTGAATAGGTCATGGTAGACCTCTAGAAATCTATCCGAAATCCAGGTGCTTTGCTCTCCTTTTCGTTCAACTTCTGCACATTTCCTTACCACCTGCTCAAAGGCCTTGTTGGAAGTAATTTCGAAATGCCGCTCTCGCATTACCTTTTTCATGCTTTTGGAGATGTAAACATGATTCGGCCGAACAATCATCCTTGGCTCAGTGAAATACCAGAAGTACAATCCCTCTCGTTCGAACCAGGGAAAGATGCCTTGCGGGTATGCCTTCATGCACATCTCCGCAGTTAACTTTTCCGATATGCCAACAAGTTCGCCTCCAAACAAAAGAGGGTTTGGAAAGGGGTCGTTTTCAGCGATGAATATTGGTTGACGGGTTAAGTTCAATGATTGGTGATTAATTATAAATTATTAATTGAATTCAATTATATTTTATAACTGATTAATAGATATTTATAAATAATGGTGTTTAAATATTTGTGAGATTAATTTCTCAAATTTAGGTCAAAAATGGCGGGCAATAAAATCTGCAAATTGTAGTTTAAGGTACCGTTGTTTGGCAGAGCATTATCATACATTTGCCGCCTCATTTCCATGCGCCCATTTCTATTTTTCATAGCGTCACTTTTTTGCTTGGAAGCAGTGTCGCAAAAAGCGACTGTCCAAGGGCAAATCAAAAACCTCGATGGTAATCCAATGGAGGCGGTCACTGTTGCCATTATAGGAACGAGTGGCGGGACGAGTTCCGATAAATCGGGCAATTATTCCCTGGAAGTAGAAGCTGGTATTGAGCAAACCCTTGTTTTCACCCACATCGGGTTCATCCAAAAGAAATTCCTTCTTAACCTCAAGCCCGGACAAATAAAGGCTTTGGATGTTTCCATGGAAGTTGAAACAAAAGAAATTGACCCCTTTACACTGGAAGATCAAGAAACAAGGAAGTCAACATTTACCCGCATCGACCCAAAGGTGATTAGCAAGTTGCCCTCGGTCTCGGGCAATATCGAAGCCATCCTTTTCACCATGCCCGGGGTGACCTCAAACAACGAATTGAGCTCGCAGTACAGCGTGCGTGGGGGAAATTTTGACGAGAATCTTGTGTATGTAAACGATGTCCAAGTGTATCGACCATTCCTCGTCAGGAGCGGCCAGCAGGAAGGATTGAGCTTTGTCAATTCAGACATGGTGTCTGATATCCGATTCTCCGCCGGTGGATTTGAAGCCCGGTATGGCGACAAGATGAGTTCCGTCCTCGACATCACCTACAAAAAGCCGGTTCGGTTTGGAGGAGGAGTAACGGTGGGCTTGCTTGGAGGTACTGCCTACATCGAAGACGCCACAGACAACCACCGGTTTACCCAAATACATGGAATTCGATATCGCAGCAATAGCTATGTCCTCAGTGGCCTGGACGTCCAGGGCGACTACAAACCCTCGTTCTTCGACTACCAGTCGTACCTCACCTACGACATCAATGATGAAGTTGAGCTTTCCTTACTTACCAATGTTAGCCGCAACAGGTACCGATTTGTACCGGAGACAAGAGAGACAGATTTTGGAACTGTGAATGAAGCACTTCGTCTGACCGTCTTCTTCCAGGGAAATGAAATAGACCAATATCAAACGGGGATGGGTGCGCTGACTTTGAAGTATCAACCCAAGCAATCGCTGATGATGAAATTCATCGCAAGCGCATATGTAACTGAGGAGCAGGAGACATTTGATATAGAAGGCGCCTACCGCCTTGACGAACTGGAACGAGACCTTTCCTCCCAGGAATTTGGGGATGTGAAATTCAATCGTGGTGTGGGGGGATTCATTGATCACGCCCGCAATTACCTGAGTGCCTATGTCTTCAGTGGAGAGCACCTGGGAAACTGGTACATGAAGCAGAGTACAATTCGATGGGGGCTGAAGTACCAACACGAGGACATACTCGACGAATTATCCGAATGGTATTATGTCGACTCTGCAGGGTACAGCGTACCACACGGCCCGGGTATCACGGGATTCTACTTCTATGACAACGATAGCAACCAAATCAACCCAATTCCCATTTCTCCGAGATCGGAGATCGGGCTCAAAGAAGTCATCAAGGCGAACAACTCGACCATTTCGGATCGGGTTATGGGCTTTGCCCAATGGGATCATGTGTTTGATATCGGTGAATCCGAGTTGAGCCTCATTGCAGGCGCTCGGTTCAACTACTGGACATTCAACAATGAAATTACACTAAGCCCTCGCGCCTCCATGGTTTTCAAACCCAATTGGAAGACGGACATCCTGTTTAGAGCTGCGTGGGGCTACTATCATCAACCGGCATTCTATCGTGAAATGCGGGATCTCTTTGGGAATATCAATGCTAACATCAGAGCCCAGCAGAGTGTGCACTACGTTTTCGGAACCGACCTCAATTTTAAGCTATGGAACCGGCCATTTAAGTTCACCGGTGAATTATACTACAAGTACCTGAATTTCCTGATTCCATACGAAATCGACAATGTACGATTAAGGTACTATGCGACAAACAACTCATCCGGCTACGCCCAGGGGATAGACCTAAAGCTAAACGGAGAGTTCGTAAAGGGCATCGACAGCTGGGCATCTCTTTCCGTGATGGAGGTTCGGGAAGATTTGAATGACGATTTCTATTATGAGTTCTATAATGCCGAAGGTGAGAAGATCATCCCCGGCTTTACCTTCGACGATGTAGCGGTCGACAGCACTCGCTTTGAGCCTGGATTTATTCCCCGCCCTACCGATCAGCGCGTGAACTTCGGACTGTTCTTCCAGGACTACCTTCCCAAATTTCCTTCGTACCAAATGCAACTTAACCTGCTATTCGGTTCTGGCCTGCCCTTCGGCCCTCCTACTTACGATCGATACAGGGATACCCTGCGCATACCTCCATATCGAAGGGTCGATATTGGGTTCTCCAAACAACTGCTCGATGATGACCGGGAGACAAAGGATAAGGGCCCATTCAGACACTTCAGAAGTGCATGGTTGACGCTGGAGGTATTTAATATTCTTCAGATAAACAATACCATCTCCTACTTGTGGGTTCGCGATGTGAGTGATCGGCAATATGCCATTCCCAATTACCTGACCACGCGACGGATCAATTTACGGCTGGTCATGAAGTTTTAGGTGTATTTTTAGCCATGCGGTTTTCGGCCATCGTCTGCTTGTTTCTGCTAGCCTCCTGTTCGAAGGATCCCAATCACTATGCATTCTCCGCAATGTCTATTGACGATCGCTTGAATACGGACAAGGTGGTCATGACCGATACATTCCATGTGTTTGCAGTAACGACTAATGAAAGGGGTTTACCAGTCAAAATTTACTTCCACGATGATGTCGAAGCCAAATTTGAATTATTCAGCGATTATATTCACCTTGATGACAACAAATACACATACGCGGCTCGCCCATGGCCACCACCTTCCAGGCTTTTTAAATCAAAAAATGGGTCCGAGGCAGTAATCTCATCATTTGAAATGGCTTTTCATGAGCATCCCTACCACGCCAGGATCGTAAAAGAATTGAATGACACCATCTGGATTAGCCATGAAATAGTTGTGCCAGGTGAGCAAACGTTCTCAGGAGAAGAACAGGACATTGACTTTCGGATCCCAACACAGCCCAGGTTTGATTGGACCGAATTGTCTCGCTCAGAAGACGTGATGTATTATCAGGTCATGGCAGATCGTACGGGTGAAATCTTTAGTGTACACGCTCTTGAGACAACTACATTCAGATTCTATGAAGGCCCGGAAGTGCTTTTCAACTTCAACAAGCAGATTACCCAACCGGAACTCATCGAAGGGCTGGAATACTATTCTACCATTTATGGTGTGGATTCAAACAACCATGCCAACTGGTCCGACCACAAGAAGTTTTATGCGATTCCTCAGTAGCTTTCTGCTCTTCATCTTGTTTGCATGCAAGGGACCTGTTGACCCCTACGTAGAAGAAATCAAACAAATCCGAAGGCAACAGACCAAGGATTTTCTCAACAAGGATTCAAGCCCACTTGACGATAAGGACCGCGCCACATTTCTCGGCTTGGATTACTTCCCCGCGAATGAAAAGTACAAGGTGAAATGCGCCCTGATTCCCGAGGGAAATCCCTTTACGTTTTCTATGAAAACGACGACGGACCGATTGCCAACTTACCAAAAAGTTGCTCGGTTGGAATTCGAATTTGAAGGACGAAAACGAACTCTTTTTGCGTATAGGGATGAAGGCTCCATGGACGGATCCCTTTTTGTTCCATTTACGGACAAAACCAATGGGAATTCGACCTATAAAATGGGAAGATACATCGACATATATCCCTCTGAATCAGATGATTTATATCTTGACTTCAACCTTTGCTATAACCCCTACTGCGCGTACAGCGATCGATGGAGTTGTCCCATTCCTCCTGCCGAAAATACCCTCGATATTGCCATCGAAGCGGGGGTGAAAAAGTGGAAGCACTAAGCAGGATTTACATCCAGATTTCTTTGGCGATTTTGTAGGTATTGGTGTGAGCATTCACAATGGTGGATAGTGACTTGGCATACCCACCACCCATGGAAGCCATAACAGGAATTCCGTAGCGATGAGCACGATCATAAACGATGCGATCTCTTTCCGAAAGGCCGTGCTTTGAAATACTCAACCTACCGAGGGCGTCTTCATCCAAAATATCAACACCGGACTGAAAGAAAATAATATTCGGCTTGTGGTTGTCTATCAAAGCAGGAAGTGTCTTGGAAAGAATATTCAGGTAGAGCTCGTCGCTTGTTCCGTCCTTCAATCCAATATCAAGATCAGATTTCTCCTTCTTCAACGGATAGTTGCTCGCACCATGCATACTGAAAGTGAATACCCGGGAGTCGGCTTCGAAGATGGCCGCAGTCCCATTTCCCTGATGTACATCCAGGTCTACCACCAGGGCACGTTCTATATGCCCTTCTTCAATAAGAAACAAGGCAGCGATGGCTATATCGTTGAGCAGGCAGAAGCCCTCTCCCCTGTCCCGATATGCATGATGAGTTCCACCGGCAACGTTGAAGCCAATTCCGTTATTAAGCGCAGCCTTAGCCGCCAGGCGGCTACCTTCCATGATATACTTTTCTCTCCTGATCAGTAGTTCCGAATGATTGAATCCGGTCCTGCGCTGCTCCCTCCTGGATATTTCGAGCCGTTCGAGTCTATCGAGGTAATCTTCAGAATGGGCCCTGAGGACGTGTCGACGCTCTACCAGTTCCGGCTCAAAAAAGTCCTCCTGGCGGAAAACACCTTCGTGCACCAACTGCTCGCTCAACAGCTCATACTTGCTCATGGGAAAACGATGCCCAACGGGCAATGGATGGCAGTACTCTGATCTGAATGCGATAAAAGACATAAAAAAAGAGTCCTAAAAATAGGACTCTTATACATCATCGTTCCCCTTCCCTTAATCTTTCCAGATGTCTTTCGGATCGACCTTCACATAACCCCAATTCTCACCTTTTCGGATCCTGTTGAGTTGGGTGTGGGTAATTCCAAATTGTTTTGCGATGACCCTCATTCTGGTTTTGCCACGAGCAATCAGCTTCTTGATACGAACAACATCCGTCTCGGTGAGCTTAGAATACTTGATCTTCTTCTTAGACTCAATGAACTTGGGATTGTTGTTCAGGTGAATTTCCTTTTCTCGCTTTGTGGCCCACTTAAGATTCTTGACATGGTTGTTTTCCTTGTCGTAATCCAAGTGTAGTACAAACTCCTGATCAGAGCTCGTTTTTGGAATAAAGTGCTCGGCAACTGCCTTGTGTACGTATCTGCTCACACGCTCATCATCCTTGTTGGTGAACGCCACCATGGGATAACCCTGTACGCGCCCTCCCTTGAGTATCTTTCCCTCCTTACGCCCGTAAGCGAAGCTTCTTACGCGGCCGTGGTTGGAGATTTCGTACTTGATGCCATTCTTGAATTTGCCGAGATTCAGCTTCTTCCAGACTTCGTCTTGATGCTTTTCCATTTCCGCAGTTTTTGGTGGTAGTAGTAAATCATTGTTCCCTTGCTTTCAAATGTAAGAAACTCTTCATACTATGAAAGTGCCCAATGTCGCGCGGTATGTTTATCGCACTTATTTGTCTGGGATCTGACCCGTCAAGGAGACACGAGCTCCATCAACTGCGCACAAAAGATAGCTCCATATGTCCCTAACGCGTAACCCAATACTGCCAGCAAGACTCCTACCGGTGCAAGTGACGGATGGAATGCAGCAGCTACAACTGGCGCCGAGGCAGCTCCTCCTACGTTGGCTTTGGAACCTACGGCGAGGAAGAAGTATGGAGCGCGAATCCACTTGGCAATGATGAACAGCAAGCCAACATGAAAGGCCATCCATATCAATCCAACGACCAACAATCCCGGTTGTTTAAGAACTGCACCCAAGTCCATTTTCATTCCAATGGTTGCAACAAGAACATAGATAAAGACAGAACCAACCCGACTCGCACCCGCACCCTCAAGGTTTCGTGCCTTTGTAAAAGAGAGGACCAATCCGATGGTGGTGGCCGTCACTACAATCCAAAAGAAACTCGAGTTCAAGACAGATTCTTTCCACTCGGGCAAACTCGACTCTATAAATCCTGTAACACCGGTAGCCACTAAATGGGAAGCGGCCGTGGCAACGAATCCAACCCCTAAAATCACCATGGAATCACTAAGTGTTGGCATCTTGGCGATGCCCTTGGCAAACTTTTCAACCTTGTTCTTGAGTTCTTCTATTGCCGACGAGTCTGCTTTCAACCATCTGTCGATAGACGCTGCCCTTCCAACTCCATATAGCAGGAAGGCCATCCAAATGTTAGCAACTACAATGTCTACAAGGACCATCGCTCCATACTTGTCCGGATTGTATTGATATATCTCCAACATGGCCGCCTGATTGGCCCCTCCGCCAATCCACGAACCAGCCAACGTTGCAAACCCCCTCCAAACCGCATCTGGACCTGCGCCACCCACTACATCCGGCGCGATAAGTGACATCACAAATATCGCAAAGGGCCCACCCAATACGATCCCAACGGTGCCTGTGAAGAACATGATAAGACTTTTGGGGCCGAGGTTGACAATGCCTTTGAAGTCAATACTCAAGGTCATCAAAACAAGCGATGTGGGAAGCAAGTAAAGCTTTGCCACGTCATACAAGTACGATTTGTGTTTCACCACTTCGCCGGCCGCATTGACCGTTTCCCACTTTGGCGCGATTATTCCTGCAGTAGATAAAACGGACGGCAGCAAGTAGCACATGAGGAGTGCAGGTATCACCTTGTAGAATCGGGACCATGGCCCCGATTTTCTCGAGGATGTGAAAAATACAAAGCCCAAAATGGCCATGAGCAATCCAAAGACTACTGCGTCGTTTGTAATAAGTGGAGCTGACATGAAAGTGTTTGTGGGCCGTGAAAATACTTTTTTATGACGAATAATAATTTCATCGCGGAGCCCACCATTCAGAAAGAAAGCGTCTGTCTAATTTGAGTACTTTTAGCCCTTTATGACCAACCGAATTCTTCCAGTTCAGTTACTCATTTTGCTGGGCCTTTTCTTCTATGCTCTCGCCGGATATGGGCATGGAGAAAAGGAGGTGGAATTCATTCCCAACAAAGGTCAGTTTCACCAAAATGTGCTTTTCAAAGTCAGCCAGGGATCAAACGAATTATTCCTTGAGAGAAAGCGCGTTCTGTTCCATCAAATGGACTACAGCCACCTCGATCCGCATGGCGGTCCGGTAGATATGGATCAGCCGAGGATGGTCTACAGGCACAATGTGTTTGTTGAGTTTGAAAATGCCACTACCCGTAGCGTGAGGGGAGTCGAAGAGGAGGATCACCATTTCTACAATTACATCATTGGCAAAGACAAATCCAGGTGGGCCTTCGAAGTCTACCCCAGCCATACCGTAATCTACGATGAGCTCTACCCCGGGATTGACATGGTGTACTACACCCACGACGAGCAAATCAAGTACGATCTCAGGGTTGCCCCTGGCGCAGAGCCAGGCAACATCAAATTCCGATATCGCGGTCAGGAAAACATTCGCGTGAAAGGGGAAACACTTTTCATCAAAACTTCCCTGGGTCAAATTGTGGAACAAAAACCTTATGCCTACCAGCTTGTGCGTGGTCGGCACATAGAAGTGCCTTGCTCTTTTGAATTGGAAGACAACCTTCTCACCTTCAAACTCGGTTCGTATGATCCATCTACGGAATTGGTAATTGATCCTACGTTGATATTCTCAACCTATTCAGGAGCTTCAGGCTGGAACTTCGGTTATACGGCCACCTTCGATTCATACGGATTCCTCTATAGCGGAAGTACCATATTCGGTACAACGGGAACCTATGATACGACCGCAGGCGCTTTTCAAGGTTCATTTGCGGGAGGCGTTGGAACGTTTGGTACCGGTGGAACCGACATTGCCATCACCAAGTGGGATACTACAGGCTCATCTCTTGTTTACTCCACCTATATCGGAGGGTCGGCGGATGAGGTACCGCATAGTATGGTTGTAAACTCAAGGGACGAGCTCCTGCTTCTAGGGTCAACGGGGTCCAACAATTTTCCGACTCAAAACAACAGTTATGACACGTCGTTCGGTGGCGGCCCAAATACCTCATTCACCGGGCTTGGGATTGCCTATCCCAACGGTTCGGATATGATCGTTACCAAGTTCAATTCAACAGGTACCGGGTTGTTGGGCTCCTCGTATTTGGGAGGCACAGGCAACGACGGCCTGAATACCTCAGGCGGGTTGAGGTATAATTATGCGGATGAGATACGAGGAGAGATAGATGTCGATCAAAATGACAACATCATGATCGCCTCCTCAACGAATTCCACGGATTTTCCCATGGTTGGATCACCTTTTCAAAACACCAACAATGGATTCCAGGAGGGGGTAATCGTCAAAATGTTTGGTGATGTAAGCGGCGTGAGTTGGAGTACCTACCTGGGTGGATCGGCCGATGATGCGGTTTATAGTCTTGCTATTCGCAGCAACAATGACATCGTTGTGACGGGTGGGACCGTATCGAGTAATTTTCCCAACAACATCAATAGCACCTTTCCAAGCTACGGTGGGGGCCGGGCCGATGGCTTCGTAACGCATATCAACAGTACCGGAACCAGTCTCATCCGATCCACCTTTTTTGGCACCAACAGGTATGACCAGTCGTACTTCGTAGAGGTGGACAAGTCAAACCATGTCTATATCTATGGTCAGACCGAGCAGGAATGGAATATCCTCATTACGAATGCCCTTTATAGTTCACCCGGGTCGGGGCAATTCGTAACGAAGCTGCACAACGACCTCGACAGCATACATTGGTCAACCAGATTTGGAACCTCTACCCCATCGAATCAACTGGCGCAGCCCAATATTTCACCTACGGCCTTTCTTGTCGACTTGTGCAATGCCATCTATCTCTCAGGTTGGGGTGGCGAAACAAATCAAGGGCAGGGGAACAACTCAACATACACCACTGGTATGGACACCACTACGGATGCCTATCAAGGTTCAACAGATGGTAGTGACTTCTACCTCATGGTGTTGGCAGATGATGCATCGCAGTTGAAATACGGATCTTTCTTCGGAGGAGGAGCACATGAGCATGTAGATGGTGGTACCAGCCGGTTTGACAGAAAGGGAAAGATCTACCAGGCGGTATGCGCCGGCTGCAATGGCACCGGGGTGACCAATATCCATGACTTCCCGACAACAGGAGGTGCTTATGCCGATTCCTCCGGTTCTGCCCAGTGTAACCTCGCAGTCTTTAAGATGGACTTCAACCTGCCGCTGGTGGTGGCTGATTTTCAAACACCGCTTTACGTTTGTGTGAACGATACCGTCTTTTTCCAGAACAATAGCCTGATTCAAAATCAAACAAACTTTGTTTGGAATTTTGGAGACGGCTCTCCGCAGTCCACGGTGGTTAATCCAACCCATATTTATTCCCAGCCCGGGGACTACTTTGCCCGATTGATCGTAAGTGATACGGGAACCTGCAACTTGAACGACTCCATCATAAAGCTCATACGTGTAATAGACGATACCGCTTTTACCATCCCTCCGGTGCACATGTGTTATGGAGACAGTTTGCAAATCGGCCCGATCCCAACGCTATCCTATAACTACTTATGGAGTCCTGCTACCGGGCTTTCCGATACTACGATTGCCAATCCGATCGCCAACCCTCCGGATACAACCCACTACACACTTGTGATGGACAACGGTGTATGCATCGATACTGCCTATCAGACAGTCTTCGTGGATTCATCGGTGGCAGCCATTTTCAACGCACCGGCGACATTTTGCTTACGCGACAGCTTCCCTATTGTAAATACCAGCAAGGACTTTCTATTCACCACATACTTCTGGAGCTTTGGTAACGGCGACACCTCTCACTCCCAAAATCCGAACTATACTTATACCTCACCTGGTAGTTATACGATTGCTTTGGTGGTGACCGATACCTTTAGTTGTAATCAGGCAGATACAAGCTTCGCGCAAGTTGTTGTGGTAGACGATTCTGTTTATTCATTGGCGCCGCGGGTATTCTGCCCGGGCGATACCTTCCAGATTGGGATAACCCATGTGAATTTCCAGCCTTATCATTGGATACCGTCGGTGAATCTATCGGACTCAACTATTGCGAATCCACTGGCCTGGCCTGATTCGTCGATGACCTATCTCCTGTTGAGAGACAATGGGGCGTGCTATGATTCGATCTTTGCTCCACTCATTGAGGATAGCGCCATTCATGCGCGCTTTTCCGTTCCACCGGAACAATGCGCGCCCTATACTGCGCAGTTTATCAATACCTCAACCTTTTTGGCCCAGACCGATTTCTATTGGGACTTTGGCGGTGGTGATACCTCGCATATCTTAAACCCTACGCGATCCTATACTTCGAAGGGCAGCTATCCCATCAAGTTGGTGGTTTTTGACACGGCGGCTTGCAACCTTGCAGATACACTTCAGCTGGACTTGCTCATCGATGAAGACTCCACTTATGCGTTGGATACGGTCATTGTGTGTAACCAACAGCCAACCGAAATCGGGGTAGTACCCATTGGTAGTTATTCCTATCAATGGAATACCAGCCTCCAACTCTCAGACTCTACAATAGCCAACCCCACAGCGGTAGTCGACACCTTTAGACAGTACCTGCTCTATATCGATCGCGGAGCCTGCGTGGATACCGCATTGCAACCCGTCGATCTGGATTCGATTCTGGCGGACCTGGACAACGACACCATATTGTGTAGCAACGATAATGGGTTCCCCATTACGTTCTTCACCTATGGGACTGGAAAAGAATTTCATTGGTCGACGGACATCACGTTTATAGACACACTCAATGCCAACAAGACAGACAGCACGGTGACTCTTCGGCCTCGAAATACCTTCAACACCTATCATGTTCGTGCATGGAGTGAGAAAGGCTGCATGGTTGAAGACACCTTCCTCCTTACCCTCGGAGACCTGGGCCTCGAAGTGAGTCAGGACGAGTTTATCTGCCTTGATGATACCGTGGTTTTGTCGGCTCGGACGATCATCCCAAACGACACCCTGACCTTCTTATGGGGACCTGGCAATGACATTCTTGGCCCGCTTGATTCGAGCCACGTGGCTGTCAATCCTTTGGATGACACGGAATTCTATGTTCGTACGATCAATACGATCGGATGTGTTTCGAGGGACACAATTTTGGTTGAAGTCTCCGACCTGGATTCTACCCAAGTAGATGCTACGACCGATCGGGATACTATCTTGGTAAATGAGGTAGCCCAACTCACTGCTGATCCTCCTGGTTTCTCCTACCTCTGGACGCCAGGTCATGGCCTGAGCGATAGTACGATCTTCAACCCCGAAGCGGACCCGGATAGCACGATCACCTATCGACTGAAGATCTCGGACCCCAGGGATGAGACTTGTGTGGTTTACGATTCCGTAACGGTTGCTGTGAAAGAGTTGCTATGTGGACTACCTGAGATCTTTGTTCCTTCCGGCTTTACGCCGAATGGTGATGGTCTGAACGAAGTCGCCATTGTACATGGTCGATACATCCGGGAAATGTACTTCGCGATTTATGACCGTTGGGGAGAAAAGGTTTTTGAAACAGAAGATCAAAACATAGGCTGGGATGGCACTTTTAGAAATAAGCCCGTTAGCCCTGACGTCTTTGTTTACTACCTGGAAGGAATCTGCCTGGATGATCAGGACTTTTTTATGAAGGGTAATATCACACTGATCCGATGAAGTGGATTTTGGCCATATCGTTTTTTTTTAGCGGGTCATTCTCGATCGCTCAGGATATTCACTTCACACAGTTTTATGACAGTCCGCTTAACCTCAACCCCGCCTTGGCCGGGCAGTTTAACGGTGCTGTTCGCGTCAACGGCAATTATCGCCATCAGTGGCAGTCCATCAAGAAGGCCTTTTCAACTGCCGCGATATCAGCAGACTTTAATGGGCCGTTTAAAACCGGAAAATGGGGCGCTGGATTAAATGTATTTCATGACATAGCGGGTGATTCTCGGTTTACCACGGATGTGGTAGCACTAAACGTCTCAAGAAGAATCCAATTGACCTCTGATTCTACCCATTTGTTGAGTCTCGGATTACAACCGTCATTTATCCAGCGCGGTATTGACCTCTCAGATCTATCCTGGTCGGAACAATTTAATGGGAACGTTTTTGATCCTAATCTTCCATCATCCGAAGCCATCAATCTTTCTCAATCCAGTTTCAATTTTGCGGGAGGTGTTTCCTACACATGGCAGAAGAGCAGAACGAGGTATATACAAGCTGGTTTTGGTGTCTTTAACATTGTTGAACCTATCACTAATTTTATTTCATCGGCTTCGGATAAGATCAATCGTCGCATTAACTTCCATGCTTTGGGCTCTTACCCATTGAAACCCGACATCCTACTCGAACCGTTCTTTCTCGCTCAATTCCAAAACACATATCGGGAGTTTATGGTGGGAGCGACCGTTCGGAAGGAGATGGATCCTCGATCATTTCATTACCGAGCAGTATTCATTGGAGGCTCATCCCGGATTGGAGATGCAGCCAACCTAACTGCTGGCTATTACTATGGCCCTTGGAAGTTTGGTCTGAGTTATGACATTAATTACTCAAGGCTAATTGAAGCGTCCAACTACCGCGGAGGATTTGAAATAGCGGTAGTCTATATACTCAAGGGTATCCTGCCACCTCGAATCATCTACAAACACTGTCCGGACTTTCTATGAGATTTATCGCATTGATCATATCGCTCCTCGGGGCCGGAATATCGGTAGGCCAAAGCGTGCAACAATGGGAAAGCCATGGTGATAAATCATTTGAAGAACGCGACTATTATGGTGCCGCCATCTATTATAAAATGGCCATCGATGTGGACGATTCGAATATGGATATGTGGTTGAAGTATGCGCTTTCCCTTGAAGGTTACCACGATTACAAGAAGGCTGAAGAGGCATTCCAATATATCTGGGACAACTACGATGATCCCCGATTTGAGATCTCTCAATATCATTTAGCCGAGATGCAAAAGAGCAATGGCAAATACCGTCAGGCCTACCTCAATTTCAAAGATTTTGATGCCGGATATTACAACCGCGTGGCCTATGAGGTCCAGAAGTCCGGTCAGGAAACCGGTGCTTGCCGATGGGCTATGTCGGCCAAAAGCGACAGCTCGCTATTCCAAGTGAAGCAAATGGGTGACTTTGTCAATACGACTCACTCCGAATTCAGTCCATTTATGGTTGACGATACAACACTGTACTTCACGAGCTTCAGGTATCAAAGTGAGGAAAACAAATCCAAGGTCCAGAAAGAAGACGAGGACTCCAAGGTTGGGCTTTGGAAGGCCATCATGACCGATTCGACACAAGCCGAAGCGGAAGCGATCAACCCCGAATACCTGCCGACCGAACAGAACCTTGCCAACGGTTGCTACTCACCCGATGGAAACCGGTTTGTCTTCAGCGTTTGTGACGAAAGTTATTCGTGCTACTTGTGGATGGCTAAGAAGGACGAGGCTGGCAATTGGTTAGCTGCTGAGAAGATGAATGAGATGATCAACCCCGAAGGATACAATACCACTCAGCCATCAATACATATTATCCAAGGAAGGGAAATCTTGCTGCTCAGTTCCAACAGGCCAAGGGGTCGTGGCAAGATGGACATCTGGTGGAGTGTATTCGACAAATTCAGACAAGAATACGGTCGACCACGAAACCTTGGCCGAAACATCAATACCAAGGGCAATGAAATCACACCTTATTGGCTGGCGGATAGTAGTCATTTCTACTTTAGCTCAGACTGGCACTATGGATTCGGTGGATACGATATCTTCTATGCCAAGGGCGTTCTGAAAAGCCTGATGGCTCCGGTCAACCTTGGAATACCAGTGAATTCTCCAGCCAATGACATGTACTATAAGGAATATCCGTCCACCGGCCTTTCATTGTTCACATCCAATCGCCTTGGCTCAAAAGCAGCCAAAGGACGCACTTGCTGCAATGACATTTATTATGCAGAAAGGCTCGAGCCAAAGATTGTCGAGGAGGAAATCGTTTACGTTGACTCAGTACCTGAAGAAGTTTTGGAAGAAGAATTGGTGATTGTTCAAGACCTCCTTCCCCTCAGTCTTTTCTTCCACAACGACCAGCCGAACCCAAATTCCTGGTCGGATACCACGTCTCTCACCTATCGCCAGGCCTATGGTACCTACTATCATATGGTAGAGGAATACGTCAAGGCTAACCGCGACATTGCAACGAGAGGAACGCGCGACAGTTTGGAAACGGAGACCAGGGCCTTCTTTGACGGCAAGGTGAAGTACGGTATCGACAGGCTTGACGAGGCCATGGACCTTATTATGCGGCAGGTGAGTAATGGACAAGTGATCGAATTGACGATCAAAGGATTTGCTTCGCCCCTTGCAGCATCTGATTACAACAAAAACCTAACGCAAAGGCGTATCACAAGCCTGGTCAATTACATCAAAGCATACAAGGGAGGGGAATTCCTTCCATACCTTGATCCAAATAAAAATGGCGGAAAGCTTACCATCATTGAGGAACCATACGGTGAGAGCCAGTCTGCCAGCCATGTTTCCGACGACCATACCGATAAACGCAGATCCATTTTTGGACTTTCGGCAGCGCAGGAGCGACGCATCGAAATCATTCACGTAGAAAAGAAGTAGGCCCCTATCTTTGTTAGGTGGCGCTTCCTCTCACCATCATATTGGGTTCCCTTGCTTTACTCATCCTAATAAGCTTGTTGTTGCTTTTTTCCTACCAGGAGCGACTCATCTTTCACCCCGAGGATATTCCCGATGATTACCTCTACGATTTTCCATGGGAATTTGAAGAAATGTACTTTGAGCCTCGTCGCGGAATATCGTTGAATGCGGTTCTGTTCAAGGCAAATCAGCCAAAGGGTCTTGTGCTCTTTTTCCATGGCAACAGTGGAAGTATTGCTTCCTGGGGTGAGGTGGCCAAGGAGGTATTGGAAAATGGCTACCATATGTTGATGTACGACTATCGGGGATTTGGAAAGAGTACCGGGAAGACCATTTTGGAGCTGCCCATGCACAAGGATGCCGAATTCATTTATGGCGTGCTTAGGGATCGATATCCCGATTTGCCGATCGTCTTGTTTGGCCAATCGCTCGGTACGGGCATTGCATCCAGATTGGCATCCCGTGTAGACGCCAGGAGTTTGATACTCATTACACCCTATTTCAACTTCACCGATGTGGTGCGTTTCCACTACCCCTTTCTACCCGTGAGAAGATTGCTCAAATACACCTTCAACAACAACCGGTATTTAGCGGATGTCAAATGCCCTGTCCACATCATCCACGGCACCAAGGACGAAATGATTCCATATGAGAGTAGTATCCGGTTGAATGCCATCAACGATGAGTTTGTTTTGACGACCATCAATGGAGGAAATCACGGCAACCTACAGCAGTATGAGGAATACCAGCGAGCCATAGAAGTCGCATTGTCTTAATACTGTCCTACGGATAGCATCACGAGCGTACAGGCATATTCCGTCTCAATTCCCTTATCCTCAGCCATTTGGCGGAGTTCTTCATTTTCTGTTCCGGGATTGAATATGATACGTTTGGGGTTGAGGCTGAAAAAGTAATCGTAGAATGGCGGTTGATTGCGACCACCGATGTAGAGTGTTAGTGTATCCACGTCTTCGATCACAGGCCAGTCGGTTTGGATCGGGATGCCTCCAATTTCACCTTCTCTCCTACCCACCAATTCGATCGGATGGCCATAACGCTGCAACCTCAGAGCAGCGATATGCGCATAACGTTGTGGATTGGGTGTGGCTCCAAAAACGACTGTCTTTTTCATGGCTTGCAAAGTTAGCTAGGTAACCTGAGTCATTTGTCAAACAAGCATCATTCTGATTTGTTCTAACCGCAGCGTACGCTGCGGTTCGATCATCCTTTGTGTGTTTTCAGAATCCTAAGCTTATGCGTATAAGTCGCTTTGTCTTCGTTATAAATTCCTTGTTGGTCCAGGCGGTCTATGCGAACCTGACCAGAGGCATGGACGATTCGCCCTTCTTCGAGGATGATGCCGACGTGCGTGATCTTTCCTTCGTCGTTGTCAAAAAAGGCGAGGTCACCGGGTTGAGATTCTTCCAGGAAAGAGAGTGTCGTTCCAACTTCGGCTTGCTGGCTCGAATCCCTTGGCAGCCATATGTTACACATCCGGTATACTACCTGGGTCAAACCAGAACAATCGATTCCAAAGGGTCCCTTGCCACCCCAGAGGTATGGCGCATGAAGGTACTTCATTGCAAGGTCTACAACCCTCTCCTGAAATGATCCATTTGTATGGACATTCCCTTCGATGGCAAAGCGATGGGATCCCATCTCTACTTCCTTGCCATTTAGCTTGTGAAGCACACTTCCATAAAGGATCGGTATAGTTTGTCCCTGAGCGTTGATAGCCGTTGCAGTTAAATCCATGAGTGAATGGAGGTTTTGCTTGGAGGTCATGGCGTGGTATACCTCCTCTGAAATTGGCGAAATCTGCTTTGGATCGATCCACCCTTCGTATCCATCATACAAACCTTTGACTCGAGCCCATTTCTCCTGAAGTTCGAGTACTTCAAACGGCTCCCCAAATAACAGTTGAGTTCCAATCTCCGAAGCATCGGAAGCCTCACTTCTGCAAGGGATAACGCTTAGGGTGCAGATACCGTATTGCATAGGGCGAATGTAGGTTTTGGCCGAATGCCTATTGACCTGGCACCTATTCTTTATCAACCAAACACCGTGTACTCAGGTTGCTAGCGAGTATTGAAAACCGGAATCACGAAGCGTTCACTTGATATCTCATTCCGGAGAATTGCTATATAAATTCCCTGAGGAATCTGAACCCTTATCGTGCTTCGTCCTGGGTTCACTCTTTCCTCGATCCTTATAGTCCTTCCATTGGTGTCATAAAGGACGAATTCCGAAACAATGCCGGTTCGGTTTTCAATTGCGTAATGGTCTCTTTCTTCTCTTGTGAATGAGAACAAGGTCTTACTACGCTCCTCACCCAGCCCGATCCCGGTCACCGAAACACAATCAGATGTATCAACACATCCGTTATCTCCTACAATTCTCAACGCATAGTTCCCGTTTTCGGTAACGTTGTAAGTTGATGAATTGGCACCTGAAATTGGTAAATAATTGCTGTCACAAAGCAGCCACTGGTAACTGGTTGCAGAATCATTAACACTTGCCAGCAGAGAACCACTTTGCGTTATATCTGCCTCTACATTGATAATCTCAAGGTCAAGATGAATAGTGGAATCACAGCCATTGATGGTATTTAAAGCAAAGGTGACCGTATCGGTATTGGCGTAATAGGTCATTCCGTCTATCCAGGTCAGGGAGTCGCAGCTTCTTATGTAATCGACTGAACTTGCAGATTCGTAAATGGTTAGATCAAGGGAAACTACCGAATCGCACCCGTGGCTATTTGTAATGGTATACTGGGCGCTACTATTGTTAGAAAGATAGGTTACACCATCGATCCAGGTAAGGGAATCACAAGCCGACAATATGTCCAACCCTGTATTGGAAAGTACCGTGAGTTTCAATTCTATCAGGGAATCGCAAGATCCCACATTGGGGATCAGATGCTTTGCAAAGTAGTTGCTGGTATAATAGGTATTTCCATCAATCCATTGCAAGGAGTCACAAACTTCGACTGAGTCAACTCGAGATGGAGGAATGCACTGGCTAAGCTTCCAAACAAAAATATCCGCACCTGGTTGTCCCATAAAGCCCACACCATTTAAGAAAGTGGAGTCGGGGCCTGGATCGAAGTCGACTTTCTTATCCAATTTCCCGGTCAGGTAAACATCGTTAGATGAACTTGTTGTCAATCGTGTTGCAAGTACCGAACCCGATGGACCCCTGGTTGAAACACCCCAGTTGAAATGTCCGAGTACGTTTAAGCTTACCGAAAACGAATGCCTCTGTCCATTTGCATCAACCAGGTGGCTTGCACCTGACGGGTCCAGATCAGCCTGCCCCTCGAAAGTTCCGTAAACAATTGGCTGGTCGTTAATATCCAGGGTAATACCCTCGCCTCGATCTATGATCGAACCCCCAATGGTTTTAGCCCACACAAATGTCCCGGCAGAATCGAGCTTCAAAACAAAGGCATCGATACTTCCATTCGACGTTAATGTGTAGATGGAATTGCTTGGATCAAAATCCCCGGACTGATAATAATCACCGATGCAGTATACGCTTCCCTGGTCGTCTGCAACCAGGTCTTTACCCTCATCTAAGGCTGTGCCGCCAACAGTGCGGGCCCAAACGAAATCTCCCATTTGGCTTAGTTTGAGAACATAGACGTCAGCCGAAGTAGTTGTCACATTGTGAACGTTAGGTCCGGGATCAAAGTCTACCGTACCATCTGCCGTGCCGGTGATCAAAAGATCTCCGAACGGGTCAAGTGTGATCGCATTGCAAAACTCATGTGAGTTGTTGCCAACGCGAACAGCCCATTGGAACTTTCCATTAGAATCCAACTTTTGTACGAAAATATCGGCCTGACCTGCATACGTGAGATTAAAAGTGCCTGTATCCGGATCAAAATCAACGGTATTGGCAAATTTTCCGCATATATAAATGTTGGACGTATCGTCAATGGATAAATCCGCAGCATGTATTAGGGAGTTCGCACCAAATCCTACTGCCCAAACAAACTTACCGGTGGGCGACAACTTCAGTGCAAAGGCATGATTCGCACTAGGTGAGGCAGTGAGAAGGAACTGTGAGGTATCTGGATCGAAATCTACGGTTGAGCCAAAACTGCCAACCAGGATTATATTGTCGTTGCCGTCGACCGCTACACTATTTGCGAGATCATTCTGCGTACCACCAACGCTAACTGCCCATAACAGGTTTCCGTTTGAATCCAGTTTTTGAACGAAGATGTCCTTAAGAGCAAGCGATTTAAGGAAGTACACTCCAACACCAGGGTCAAAATCTGCCGAATCCTTATAGTAACCTACCACAATCACATTACCCTGGCTATCGGTGGCAAGGGCACTTCCCTGATCATCATTTCCAACACCTTCATTGGAGACCGCCCAATCGAATTGGCTCAATTGGCCAATAGAATAAAGCTGGGTCAACATCAATAGGGCTAGCGTAATGAGCTTTTTCATAGATATTTCATTGAAATTCGAAATTACAAAAAGCCTCCAGCAAGTAGAAAAGCAGCAGTCGCAGTAGTGTAGGGCAAGTGCTATAACGGGCTTATCGTAAGTGGATTGACCTTAAATTCGAATTCCAATATTTTAGCTTTCAAGAACAGAGTTTTTCGTGGCAACAAACCCGAAAATTGACCTATACCTCGAAGAGGGATGCGGGAGGTGCAACCGCTACCAAACACCAGATTGCAAAGTACATCGGTGGAGTGCAGCATTGTCTGAACTCAGGCGCATAGCCCTGGAAACCGGATTAGAAGAGGAATACAAATGGTCACAGCCTACCTATACCTTCAATGGTAAAAATGTATTCATTGTTTCGGCACTCAACGATTTTGCCCTACTTGCATTCTTCAAGGGGTCCTTGCTCAAAGACGAACGGGAGTTGCTTGTAGCACCCGGTGCCAATTCTCAAGCTTCAAGGCAATTCAAATTTACCGATGTCAAAAGAATCAGAGAGCTTGAATCGACCATCAAAGCCTACATTTACGAAGCAGTCGAAATAGAAAAGGCTGGCCTTGAGGTACACTTCAAAGAACGCCCGGAGCCCATGCCCGAAGAACTGGAGCAAGCCATGGAAATAGACCCGGACCTGAAGGCAGCCTTCGAAAATCTCACGCCCGGAAGGCAGCGTGGTTATATCCTCTACTTTTCTCAGCCAAAGCAATCACAAACGCGCATTAACCGCATCGAAAAGTATCGACAGGCCATCATAGACGGCAAGGGTATGCACGATGACTACCGAATGAATCGAAAAATGTAGACCGAGTGACAAATGAATTGTCAGCGGATAGAATCAAGCAAATAAATTCATAACTTGCTGGAAATCTCTTCTTTATGAAATTGCTTGCTACGCTCATCACCTTACTTTTCATTGCTTCTCTTTCGTTTGGTCAGGCCAACGATATCATGACCCGGAAGGAGGGTCCCAAACAAATCTCCAAAAAGGAGAAAAAGAAACTCGAAAAGCGGAAGAAAAAGGAAGAGAAGGCTTACAATGGAGCGATCAATCAAGATGTTTTCGGCGATACGAATTACGACGACCGATGGGGCAACAGGGAAGGAAGCCGATCTAAGGAAATGCTCGGCCGCCAGCGTCGAACGGATGAATTCGGGAAGCCAAAAGATCCATTCAAGAAGCAAACCGAGGCCTGGAGCCCGCGAAATGGCCGGGTCAACAAATCTATTTGGTAATACAAGCTTCTCCAACCAGGCATCCGAAAGCGGTCAAGGTTTGGCAAGTGTGCCATCGCTCGTGCAGCATTGATTATTATCTCCAAAATCATTGAGCTTGGTCATACCTGATCGACTGCGTACTTGATATTTTTCCGAATTAAATAATAAATAAGAGTATGCCCAAACCAAAGTCCAAAGAAGAATTGCTGCGGTTGAGCGAGAAGAATTACCAATATCTCGTCGATTATGTTCAAGGATTGTCCGAAGACCAACGAGAGATAGAGTTTATTCCCGGTACCATGAATAGGAATATCAGGGATGTACTTTACCACCTTCACCAATGGCACGTCATGTTCTTAGGTTGGTATAAAGTTGGAATGGCCGGTGAAAAGCCGGAAATGCCAGCAAAAGGTTACAAGTGGAATATGCTGCCGGAACTGAACCGTATGATCTGGCAGAATTGCCAGAATACATCGCTCGTGAAATGCCTTGAATTGCTTAAACAGTCGCACGATGAGGTTGCCAAAATTATCTCTGTACATTCCGATAAAGAACTTTTTGAAAAGAAGCGATACGCATGGACCGGCTCTACAAGCCTTGGAGCCTACCTGATATCTACGACCTCGAGCCACTACGATTGGGCTATCAAGCTTCTTCACCGCATTCACAGGGAAATGCAAATCACACCGTCGGGCTAAGTACAGAACCAGACATTAAGAGTGACTAATCAAAACAGTCGGATCATGAAGCAAACAGTACAACAAAACGGACCGGGAAGTGCAGTATACGGTCTTGGCGTAATTGGTGCCATCATCTACTTCGTCTCCACCGCCGATGGATTCTGGGACGCTGCCTTGGGCATTCTAAAAGCAATGGTATGGCCTGCCTTCATTGTCTATGAATTCCTTGCGCATTTCGCGGTTTAGAGATCAACCCGGTCAAAATAATTTCTGAAATTAGTAGCATGAGTTACTCAGGAGCTATTGATCAATACATCCTCGGCCTGGAGGATTTTGCACAACCCATCATGAATCATATACGCGAGCTTGTGCATCAAGCTTGCCCGGAAACAGAGGAGAAAACGAAATGGGGCTTTCCCCATTTTGATTACAAGGGCCCCATGTGCCACATGGCGGGATTTAAGCAACATGCCATCTTTGGATTTTGGAAAGTAGATCTCATGGAGGACCCGCACAAGGTCTTCGCCCTGGGCAAAAAATCAATGGGCGACTTCGGACGGCTCACAAGCCTCGATGACCTGCCCTCTGATGACATTCTAATAGAATATATCCATCAGGCCATGGATCTCAATGATCGGGGAATTAAGTTACCCAAACGGGACTTTAAGAAAAGAGAACCCTTGGACATCCCCGACTATTTCACGGCAGCATTGGAACGGGACAAAGGAGCACTCAACACTTTTCAAAATTTCAGCTATTCTCATCAAAAGGAATATGTGGAATGGGTCACCGAAGCCAAAACGGAAGCTACCCGTTTGAGAAGGCTGGATCAGGCAATAGATTGGATGGCGGAAGGAAAGCCCCGCAATTGGAAGTACATGAAAAAGTGGTGACCTATGTCTTACGACGAGTACCTTGGCGAACGAATCTCGAGAATTCTCGAGGAAAAAAATGCCGACTTCTACTCAAAGAAGATGATGGGAGGCTTGCTCTTCATGGTCGACGACAAGATGTTTTGCGGCATCCACTACGACAAGAAATATGGAGACAACTTGCTTATGGCCCGGATAGGTGAGTTGGCTTATGAAAACGAGATCAACAAAAAGGCGTGTCTTCCCATGGACTTTACCGGTCGGCCCATGCGCGGATACATTTATGTAGCCCCGGATGGCTTCGATCTGGACGAAGACCTGGAATATTGGATTGACCTTTGCCTGGCATTCAATCCTATCGCAAAGAAGAGCACCAAGAGAAGGTCCTAAAACTCGGCAATCAAACCCAAGCCGTACAATAGTCGTCCGGTATCACTGTCGATTTCCTCCACGAGATAGCGAGAATGATCTCTTGGATCCGTGAGTGGCTCAAACTGTGTATTGCGCTGCACAGTGAGGTAGGGAATGGTCGCAAGTGAGCTGCGATACAAGTTCTGTAGATCGAGGAAGACATTCAAGTTCCACTTGTCGAAATAGAAGTTCTTGTCCAGGCGGAAATCCAATTTGTGGAAGTCGGGCAATCGAGATTCATTGAGTCGATCGTAATCGAAAATACCCCTGTTCACCACATTCCAATTGTCTTTTTGAGAGGAATTGAATACGTCGTATGGAGTATACGGTGTACCTGATGCATAAGACCATTTCACTCCTATTTGCCACCCCTTGCCCCACGTCTTTCCGAACAATATGTTCATATAGTGGCGGCTGTCCCAATTGCTTGGACGAAACGTTCCGTCTTTGTCCTTGAATTCGCTCACCGAGTAGGTATAACTGAGCATCCACCAATAATTCTTCTTGAGCTTTTGCTGTATGAATAGTTCGGTCCCAAAGGCCCGACCTTCAGAGGAGTTGTCAGAAGTCTGGTTCCCAATAACGACATATTCTGCCTGGGCGTTGGCAAAGGAGATCTGGTCATCCAGGAGAAATGGGTAATTCGAATAAAGCTTATAAAATCCCTCAAGTGAAATCCGGTAACTCTGGTTGTTCTTGTATTCGATTCCTGCTGAAATCTGGTCTGATTGGATGTATTCAGTATATCCCCTGCTCCGCTCCGGAGGGTTCCTCCAATTGTAGGTCAGCAGGATGGCTTGCGGCATCTGGAAATACCTCCCCGCCTGAACGCTCATGTTGAGTTTGGAAGTAAAATGATAATTCAAGGAAACACGAGGTGAAAGATGATCGATCAGCCCTCCCTCCGAAACATTGCTGTTGTCGTCGGTCCTTACACCCGCAAAGAAGTGTAGTCGGTCTTCCAACGCCGTAAGGCTGTAATTGAAGAAAGCGCCATAAGCCAGGAAATTCAGACCGCCTTCAAAATTGGAGGTGTCCAGAATTCCCCGCTTGAAGGCAATAGCATATTGGTTGATGTCGAAGGTGGTCAGTCGGAAATTCCCCCCGTAGCTCAGCTTGTGACCACGCTTGAAGTAATTGTACTCAATTCTCAGTCTGTTGTCGGCTTCCACAGAATTGTAATCGAGCAAACGATCGGTTTCTGACCCGGTGTTGTCCCGAAACTTCTCGGCGGTATTGGCAAATGAATTCCTGCTCAGAATCACATTGTAATAGGCGTTGTCCAGGTAGTGTTTGTAGTTGGCTCCAACGGTGTAAACTTGCTGTTCCCCCTCCGGGATATAACCCAGATTATAAAGAAGTACATCGGAGGCTTCGGCTGTACGGTTGAGATTGTAATCATCAAATCCAGCAAGTGCTATAAAGGTCACCTCGTTTTTATCGTTGATCCTGATCTTATTGCGAAACTGGACGTCGCTGTAGTTGGGAAGAACTGGTACATTGAGGCTTCGGAGCAGATATTCGGTATACGACTTTCGGTAGCTCAGCATGAAGTTGGACTTCTTGCCCAATGGCCCTTCCGTGGTCACCACAGCTTCTGAAGCGGTAATACTCACCCTGGCCCCAAGCCTGTCTTGTCGACCTTCCCGCTGGTGCAGGTCCAGCATGGCGCTCAAGGCATTGCCCCTCGAAGATGGAAATGCACCGGTGTATAAATCCGAACCGCGAAGGAAGTCGGAATTGATCATCCCAGCCGGTCCGCCGCTGGCACCCTGAACGGTGAAATGAGTGATGGTTGGAATATAGATACCGTCCAGATAGTATTGATTTTCACTCGAAGCTCCCCCCCGCACTGAAATACTATACCCAAAGGAAGGCTTTGGCAACACACCCGGATAACTCAATATGCTTTTGCTGATGTCGAGATTAGCTCCCGGCATCCTTCTGATCTCATCCACGTTGAGGTTTTTCATAGACATTGGAGATTCGGGGGTCTTCTTGAAAGCATCGGAAGTAATGACCACGGTCTCCAATTCTTCGAGCTTCCTTTTCAGCAATACTTCCAGATAGGTAGGTTTGATTCCTAAGATCTTGACCTCGTGAATTAGTTGGTGGGTATACCCTGTAAACGAAACTTCGATATTGTATAAACCTGGCTGAAGATCCACCTGGAAGCTGCCATCCTCCGCGGTGGTAGTTCCGGTAACCTCTCCCACAACTTTCACTGCCGCTCCGGCCAGTGGCTCTTTATTTACCTCGTCGAAAACGTATCCGGTGAGATACGATTGCGCCATAACTGATTGCCCAGCGATGAAAAGAAAGGAAAGACTTAAAAGTAGTTTTTGCATTCTCCGGAAACGGCCGCAAAAGTACTTTTCAATCAGACACAAACCGAAGAGTAATGAAACAAAGTTCACCTATCATTGAAGGTAGTAACCGATCCCAAACCCCAGTCGGTAAATCAACATAGGCTGGGTGAAACTCACCTGCCCGGCCACACCCACCCCAGGTACTGTGATATCCACAATGTAACTGTGTTCTGAATATCGCACATCGGTATGCAACTGAAGGTGAAGTTTATGGAAGTGCAATCTATACCCTAGGGCTCCTCCGTAACCATATGCTGCAACGGTTGTCTCTTCCCACACATTGGTGTATGAGCTTCCCAGGTAGAGAAATTCCAATGTCTGTTCCGGGCTCTTGAGTTGTACCAAGCCGAACTTCGGTCTAATAAATATCTCTGTCCGATCAAAATCAAAGCTATAGTCAAACGTCAGGGCTATGCTCGAACTTGTCCAATTGTCAGTTGTGAACGAAACAAAACCCGGGTCGTCTCGGACTTGGTCGAGGAAGGGATTGGAGTTGAACGGGTGAAAACTGTAGTCACCTTCGAGGCCGATGCCGATGTTTTTGCCAAACATATAGTCCAGCGAGATCATGAGCGAAAAGCCATCCCTGGCATAACCCGAATTGTCCCGACTGAGGTTCTCACTGGCATAAGCACCAGAAGGAATAGACAAGTTGGTGAAAAGACCTAATCGTGTGGCATCCGCAACCTTTTGCAGGGCCTTCGACTCCTTCCTCACATAGTCCCCACCGGCATAGTCATCTTCCTGGGCAGCAACCCAGGTGCCGGATAACAGGAGAAGCAGAATCAAGAATTTCCGCATAAAACAAAAATACCCAAAGGCGATCAATAACCTTTTGTGAGGTGCTGAGCGGTCGGATTGATTGCTTGACTATTTTCGCGCAAACTATTCAAGCATGTCCAAAGAACTCAACCAATTCATCTTGATAGGAAGGCTCGAAGCCATCTCCTTCCTCATACTATTGCTCGTCGCTATGCCCATGAAGTATATGATGGATATGCCCCTGGCAGTCACCTACTTCGGCTGGATTCATGGACTTCTGTTTATGATCTATTTGTACCTCGCCATGATCGTCAAAGGAGTAGAAAACTGGAATTTCGCAAGGCTTGCCACTGCAGTAGTTGCCGCTCTACTGCCATTCGGACCATTTATTTTTGAGCGAAAACTCAAAAGAGCTTCTTGAGGTACATCAGGGTGGTTTTTTCCAATGCGTGGAAATCTCCGTCGGCGAGGAATATTCTTCTCATATCCCCGAATAGCTTTTCCTGATCCTCTTTGTTGGGAAAATACTTTTGCTCAAACGATAGGATCAAATCAATGCGCTCAGCATCGTTGAGTTTATCCATTATTTTTTTCGCCCGTTGCTCGTGTTCCTTTCCTACTGCTATATCAATCGCCTCCAACTCTTCTTCTACGATCTTATAGTCACTGTAGGCTGCATACATCAACAGGAAGGCGAGAAACTCCTCGTAGGTCCAGTTGTCAATGTCGTATTTAGTGCGGACTTCGGCGAGCATCAGGAGGATTTTTCGAAAGGTAATATTTCTGCTAAAATCGGTTGTTGGCAGCCTTGAGGTCGTCAAGCATCATTCGGAAATCCAGCTCACCTGAATTGCGTTTGAGATGTTCGAGCATCACTAGCGCTCGTGTCAGTCTTTTGTCCGGGCTCTTGACTTGTTTGGCCCAGTAGATCAGGCTTCGTCGTTTGCCCATGGTCAATGCAAGAAAAAGAGCTTTTCCCTCTTCATCCTGGTCGAGAAGCTCCTCCAATTCTTCGGACATATCCATGCCATATTCACTCTTATCTTTCTCGATCCGAACCAAAATCTCTTGACCGATCACAAGGCCCAATTTATCCCGAAGCTTCTTGTTGACATTGATGAACCAGGAACCACCCTTACCCATGAGTGCACATTGTACCGACTCCTTTCCATTGAGGGTACAAATCACCCTTCGATTGGTACCATCTACATAAGCGCGCGCTACATCGTCTGGCACATCCAGGTGGTAGCTCCACACGGCGTTGTCGTTGAACTTGATGAGTTGGGTTTTAAATTCGGTCATCAACCGAAATTAGGAAATCATTTGAAGGTCTGGGCATCAAACCACTGCTCAAAATCAGCCTTGTCAACATTTCCATAGGCCTGTACAGCAAAAGCATACGCTTCGCTTCTCAATGTGCTGGCAAAAACATACTTTGCCAATGTCTCGATCTCCTTCTTCAATGTTTTTGAGCTAGGTACAACAAGATTAACCAATGAAATTGGACGCGCTTCCTTTGTTTCTGTATTCTCTATCTGAAGCTGGAAGTCAAAACATTCAAATGCCGAGTATTCCTTGTCAGAGCCCTCTGGTTTGAAAACTGTAGAGGCATCCAGGAAGATTTCACCCTTTTTGTTCTCAAGACCGATTCTGACTTCAGAATCCGAATAGGTTGAGTATTTGAGGATGTATCGTTCGCTTGATCCCAACTTAAATTCGGATCCAAGTTTGACAGACCTCTTTCTCAGCAGAATGTAATCCTGGCTGGTCAGTATTT
Source organism: Salibacteraceae bacterium (assembly GCA_965267285.1). Classification (GTDB taxonomy): domain Bacteria; phylum Bacteroidota; class Bacteroidia; order Flavobacteriales_G; family Salibacteraceae; genus UBA4419. Next base: position 1,916,455 of record OZ253948.1, read on the forward strand.
CCGTGGCTTGTTTAGCGTTCTTGATCGCCGTGCCTTCGTATATTTTTTTCTCAGGAGAGGATGTTGCATCCCGGACAATGACTTCGAGTTTTTCACCTGTTGGGGCAATGTTGACCCGACCATTGGTAGAACTCACAGCTACAGCCATCGATTGGGCATCCTTGAACTTAACGGTTGCGGTACTCTTGACTTTGTTGCCCATGAACAGCTCAAACCCGTCGGAAGCAGTCTTTACCTTGCCTTTTACCTTAAGAATTGCGTAGACATCATCGGCTTGCTGACCAAAGTTGACACCTGCCCAAAGGAGGCAGAGTGCCAGAATCATTATTCTCTTCATCAATCCAACTTTTCAACGGAAAGCCTGTGCATTTCCGCCTTAAATTTCACTTCCTTTCTCCTCATCGCTGAGCCCCCCTAACTTTTTAAATACTGGGTCGAGCAATTTGACCCACATGGCAATGAATAGAAAGCTCAATTGAATATTTAAAGATAATGTATCAAACGAAATCTTCGCCACGGACTCAAATGCTGCCTTCATAGATCGAAATTAAATCTACGTGAATCGTGACACCTCTGCTTAAGTAATTCTAGATAACTATGTGTAAAACACTTTAGCTATGAAAAGAATTTACTCAATCTTTTTGTGCCTGCTGGCACTGACTTCATTCGGACAATTTCAGGCCGAATATCAAATCAACTCCGGACCAAATTGGAGAACTGATGTCGACAAGTATCTAACAAATGATAAGCGCATGTTGGCACCTTCAAAGTCTGTACAAATTGATGGCACTAATACTATTGTTTTAGGAAATGTCTTGAGAACAACTACAGGAGATAAGAGGTCTCACATGGCCAAAATCGATCATCAAGGAAACATCATTTGGTCGAAGACATATAGTAACCCTGTATCAGGTCACCATTTGGTTATTACTGGATTCGTTCTGAATCAAAATGGAGACCGAATATTTGCCTGTGGATATATTACAGATGATGCAATTTTTCAAGGCAATACAGTTTCAATCCCTAAACCTGTGATTTTAGCAATCGATCCTGCAGACGGTAGCTTGGCATGATCTCAAGAATACACAGTTGCTCAACACACAACTTCCGGTGAACATGAAGGAGCATTAAACAGTATCTCCCAAGGCGTTTCCAACGACCAATTTTTGGTCGCAGGCTGGATTAACACAGAATTAGACCTTAACAACCCAAGAATAATTAGGGCATATTATGCAAGATTCACGGAGAATTCGACGGGCACCGGAATTGCGACTTCAGGCGGTTTTCAACAGTCTTATGCTATCCCTTTAGCTTCTACTAGCGATGAATATGCGGCCCATGACATTATGTTGCTTCCTAATAAACCAGGACAAACCCAGAATATTCTTGTAGTGACAGGCACAAAAATAGATCCAGTTGGGGGAGGAGCCGAAGAAACTTTCTTCTTTAGAGCGCTTGGCACAACTACCAACCTGACCGATATTCTTACGGGACTTCCTACATACGCTCTCTATAATTTTCAGATTAATGGAGCTACTGAGCAAGACATGCATTCAATTACTTATTCTGATATGACGAGCGAACGAATTGGTATCCTAGGGAGGTGTGATTATCCAACATTTACTTCAGCCAACGAACCAAAATCAAATTTTAATCCTCCTCCGAATGACACATATCAGGCCAACTCTATGATCTTCTATGCGTCCTTTGACGCGCGGGCTGGTGATAATTATCATAACAGTCCCAATATACCTCAATATGTGTCCGGAGATTATGTTGCTGTTTCTGGTATGGACTATGATAATTTGAGTCCAAGTACCAACCCTCAGGATGTAGATCATTTGCCTACAAATGGCGATTGGATTGAGCGGTCTAATGGAACAAAGAAAGTTGCTGTCGGGGTAAATTGGAGCCATGAAACTTCTACCGTTAATGACTACCATCATGCGAAGTTTGGCTTGTGGAATCTTGACGAATACGGAGACCCTGACCCATCCTACTGGTCGGAGGAACTAGATGATCATTTTCTTACCGGAACTGATCTGAGAGATCCCTCCGGATCCGTGTATCGAGCTGATTCCGACCCGATCAATTCAAATATGGCATATCTATCAGGTGGTGTAACAACGGATGACCTGTTGAAACAATGCCGAGATGGAGAGGAGACTACCACTGGGTTTGCCTCCATAACTCGGGGGGTTACTCCAATATATCAAGGTAATTTTCCAGGAATACTCTCTATTAATCTACAGGCCAATGATAATCATGGAACTGTAGAAGATTGCCAAAATGGAACAACAATAGATACTTACAGGGTTCTGGGAGAACAAGAACTTGATGGCCCTGGTTCAATACAAGCTTTCTTCAACGCTGAAGCCCAAATCGAAGTAATTTCTCCGAATCATAATATTTCCGAGATCAAAGTCTTCAACATGGCCGGTCAGCAAGTGCAAGTTGACCCAAATTGCAACGGAAAAAACTGTACCGCTGACTTCCAGCACCAGCCAAGTGGATTGTACATTGTATCCATCCTAACCGACAATAGCACAAGGTCAAACATCAGATTGATGAAATAATCGGGAAGGTGACTTTGAAAATAGAGGGTCGGAATTTCCGGCCCTTTTTTCTTTCAATTATCCAAACACTTAATCTGTCGGATGAATACGTCGCGGTTCATCACCGGATATTCCTGAGGTTCGCCAATGGGCCAGTCGACTACAAATTCCCGAATGCGCTTGGTCGAGAGCTTTTCTCTCACTTCCGGGACTTCGAGAGAAACTTGAAACTCGTATGACATGTAGCTGAGGTTCTTGTCCACACGTTCAATATTCCCTTCCAGATCAGTGTACCACCACATCCGTATGTGGTTGAACCCATGGCCTTCATTGTTGTGGACTCTTAGCGTGTCCCCATCTTCAAAAAGAAAACGAATCCATGTCGTTTCATCTACCTCTCCCAAGTCCGGCATTTTCTTGTACTGTCCTTGGTAGAGAGTGATAAATGCTACATCCTTTTGGTGTTTATGGCCCTTGTGCATTCTCGCTGCCGAAGCCATCCCATGGATTGCAAAATCGCTGTAGTAATTCTGTGAAGGCAGTGCTCTTTTCTGAATGAATTGCTCAATTTCCGGGTACACATGGTGATGGCCCGACTCTTTGTTGTAAGTGCAACTATCCTGGGGCACTTCCCACTTTACGGCGCAGCAATTGGCATCGTAATTCATCAATGAATGGGGGTGTTGCGCGACAAGGCCTGCCGTCATCAAAAGGCAAAGAATCAGAGAAAAGAGTTTCATAATGTCCAACTTGGTAGGACCAAGTTAAACAGGAATACCGACAACCAAAAGGATTATCTCTCCACTACTTCACCGTCGAGGCAACTTAGCTGGCGGATGAAGAGGTCTCGGTTCATCACAGGTATATCCGGCGACGTCTTTTCAGGCCAGTGCACCAGGAATGCCCTGATCCTTTTGGAAGCCAGCTTACTTCTAACGTCTGAGTCGGCGAGCGAAAACGTGAATTCATAGGACATGTAACTCAAGCTTTTTTTCGCCCTTTTGAGGTTTCCCTCGAGGTCTGTATACCACCTTTTGCGGATGTGACTAAACGAATTGTCTGCACCATTCCTGATCCTAAGGGTGTCACCATCCTCAAACAAAAACGATATATCCGTATTGATATCCACACCACCCAATTCCGGCTTTTTCCTCCACTGACCATAGTTCAGAGTAATGATGGCAGCATCCCTCTGATTGGACTGTCCAGCGTGAAATCTAATGACGGAGGCAAGACCGTGAATCTCAAATTCACTGTAGAAATTCTGAGAAGGAAGAGCATGCTTCTGAATAAACTGCTCTACCTCGTGGTAAATATTGTGTTTTGTACTGAGTTCGTGATAGATGCATGTATCCTTCGGCACGTCCCATTTTACCGGACAACAAAGGGCATCAAAATTCAACATCGAGTGCGGCGTCTGGCAAAAAACGACACCATTAGGTCCAAGGCATAACAATGCCAAGAGTAGTAGTTTGTTCCTCATTCCCATACTTTGTTTGACAAGTGTACTACGTACAACAAATCATTTTGTGACGCCAATCACTAAATCTTCAACATATGAACGTTGACTTTTGTTGCGCCCACACCACCTAAGTACTTGACATTCACCAAGAAACTACATAACTTGCTCAAAACAAACTGATACACCCTATCTATGAAACTGCTGAAAATCCTCGGAGCCCTTGTAGGCTTGCTGGTCCTTTTTGTCATTGCCGGCGCAAGCTATATTAGTGTACGTGGAATCCCTTCCTATGAGCCTGGAAATATCGAATACCAGGCTACCACTTCACCTGAGATAATTCTTCGCGGGAAAAAGCTCACAAGAATGCTTTGCTATGGTTGCCATGGTAACAATGAAACGGGTATAATGTCCGGTCGGAGAATGACCGATGCTCCTGCCGAATTTGGCACTATATACATCCCCAACATCACCCAAGACCCAAACTCCAAAATGGCTGGATATACAGATGGCGAGCTACTCTACCTCCTCAGGACGGGAATCAAAAGGGATGGTGGCTATGCACCGCCATGGATGGCCAAATTACCAAACATGTCCGATGACGATATAAACGCCATCATAGCATTTATGCGTTCCAACGATAAGATGGTCGCACCAGACCCGACCGTACAGGGCGAGATCGAGCCATCATTTCTATCAAAGTTTTTGTGCAACGTAGCATTTAAACCATTTCCCTACCCCGAAGGCCCCATACCTGAACCAAACCGGGAGGACCCGGTAGAACTCGGACGCTACCTTGCTGTGAACCTCGATTGTTTTGTCTGCCATTCAGCGGATTACAAAACCAATGACTACTTGAACCCTGAAAAAAGCGTTGGATATTTTGGAGGTGGCAATCTACCACTCAATATGGATGGAAATCCGGTTCCAACTCAAAACCTTACTCCTCACTTAGAGAATGGAATTGGCCGATGGTCCAAGAAGAAATTTGTTCGAGCCGTAAGGTTTGGAATCAAAGAAGGCGAAGCTGCACTTCAATATCCCATGGTTCCGTATTCGCTGCTCACCGAAGAAGAGGCAGGAGCTATTTACGAATACCTCATGACTATTCCGGCCATCGACAACAAGGTCGATCGCATCGTGTATTGATCCTCGTCCAGACTCGGAATTAAAATATTCCCAGTCCCGCATTGCCCACTATTAGTGGGAAAAGGGGCTTAACAGAATATGTGTATTCCTATGCACAATATGAGCCCCACCTATCATTGTCCACGAATTCGAAATTCTAAAAACAATGAAAAGTCTATTTGCATTTGTGACCCTGGTCTGTACAGTTTTTACAAGCCTTCAAACCACAGCTCAGATCAATAGAGTGCTGATTGCAGACAGTGCCAAGATCGTCACATTTGAAATGAGGGATGCTTTAACGGCCTACCTCGAAGAGTCAGGAGTTAAGTTGGTTGACATCCTTGATTATAGCCAAAGATGTACGTTCGGAAGGGTCCTCCTCGACAACGAAATGAGGGGCGAAGTTTCCATCAAAATCAGGAATTGTAATCAAGAAGTAATGGGAATCTCCAAGCTGTATTCGGAATTTAGACTCGCCGATGAAAACACTGTTGCCAAAGTATTGAGCGAGGAAATCGTCAAAATACTTTTTGCCGGATCTAAAGAGGGTCAGGAAGGATATGAAGAGGGGCTCGAAGCACCTGTAGTTAATCACCACGACAGCCGATACTTTTTTGCTCCCTCGGCATTTAATCTCAAGAAGGGGCAACTCTACTACAACACCGTAATGTTTGGAATGCACGACATTCAGTATGGTGGAAGCGATCACTTTTCTATCGGCATTGGAACTACGGTGGCCACTACCCCATTCTATATCACACCCAAGTACAGCTGGAGTTTCAACGACAAAATGCACATGGCACTGGGAAACATGCTCGTAGTGGGAGTTTGGAATTCTGACTTCTTTGCCAATTTGGGTTATTCAGTAGTGACATTTGGAGACCGAAAAAGTAACTTCTCGATTGGGGTTGGCGCCTTAAATTCTTCGGTACTCAAACGCACGAAACCGGTCATCAATTTCTCCGTCTTGCACTCATTCTCTCAAAGGGTTTACATCATCAGTGAACACTACTTCTCTCCAAGCATTTACGGGTCGGATTTTAGCGCCAATGCGGTACTGCCAAGTGGCAATATGATATACGATCAAGGCCGTATCAATCAAAGTGTGTTGTGCGGGTTTCTCGGTGCCCGTTTTATCCGAAAGGAAAAGGACGTTGGAAGCTGGCAAGTTGGCCTGGCCTATATGAATGTTTTCAAGGATGGAAAGATGCCAAACAAGTATGACGATTCCTGGAATGTGCACGTCAATAGTGCTTTCGGCGATATGAACAGAATTGTGGTGCCCATGTTCTCCTACACACACAAATTCGGAAAGAAATTCTAGTTCCCTATCAAGGCAACCAGCCTTTGATTATCTGCAAAACCCTCCACCTCGGAGGGTTTTTTTATGAACTTTTTGGCTATCCATATCCTTTGAGTATGAACAATGCTGGAGTACGATTTCCGCCTCCAAATTCGGCAACCCACGCACTCCAATTATCTGGTGAGACAACACTTGATACACCTCAAGATCTGGAAGCTGGGATTAATTGCCAGAAGTAACAGGCCCGGACGGTACTTTGAAGCTCAAAATGTTTAAGGAATTGTTCTCGCAGTCATTGACCGATTGGCCTTAATCCAGAGTCAAATTTTAAGCAATCAGTTGTTCCGAAACCATTGAAATTACTTTTGAGGGTTTCTTGCATTTTTAGTAGACCCTTCAAGTGCGTTGAGGAGGTTGTAGATGAACCAGCTAAACTCGGGCCTCAGCACATCGTTGTGGGCGATCTCAAGCCAACGCATGCGGTACCAGATCAAATCACGGGCGTCGTAGTGAACATAGGCTCCTCTGTCCTCGTCCTCTATTGTTCCATATCGATCGACTGTTCCAAACGAAAACTTTGGACTTCCTTTTCTAAGCGCCCGCTTTGAGGAATATTTACCCATAAAAGGAGCCCACACGGCCCATTTCACGGCTCTATCATTGATCGAGTGAGTAGATCTCAGTTTTAGGACCGGGTTCGAATAAGAATAGATACCAATCCTTCTCTTCCTTTTGGTTTCATAAAACCTCTTGGCAGAAAAAGCTCCTTCCGCACATATCAGATAATCTATCTTGCCTGTACCAGGTTTGTTGAACAACATATTCGAAAATGCCGCCCGTGTTAATATACGACCACCAAAACTGTGTCCAATTAATACCAGCTCAGGTTTTTTGTCAGCATTCTGAATTGAAGGCATAAGTGCCTTCCATATCAGCCTGTTTGCATAGGTCAAACCGATTTCGTCAGCGTCAGTAGCTTTTTGAAAGTAGCTAGCGTAGTAACCCAGGTTTCCTCTCCACACAGACGGCCAGGAAATGCCAACAAAAAAAGGCTTGAACCTCTTCCCTTCCTTTCTGGCTTTATTTGCCAGGTGATACAACCAGTCCTTGTACCAGCGTATTGATTCTCGTTGCTCGCAATTCCAACCCGTAGACATGAGCACCACGTGGGTGTATCCACCTTCTTTGATTTTATTGTCGACATGGATCGCAATGTTCTTCAGTTCGTCAATGCTCTCTTGGTAAACGTTATACTCCGGGTTCTTTGAGTAATCCTTTTGATAAATGTTAAACCGAAATCTCTCAAATCGACCTTGGTCAAATGAGCCCCAATGGGTCATCATGATCCACCTTCCTTGAGTTGTTACCCTTAATGCCCCTTTTTTCGCCGCCTTCTTACCGCCATTTAGGTAGTTGGAGTAGTTGAGGCCAAGCAAGCCTTCCCGGTCCTTCTTCTTGATTTTATCTCCTCCCGTGAGCTTCGAACGAGATATTTTTTCGAGACCGATCAAAATGCCATCTGACTCAAATCCAACGGAATTTAGTTGCAAAGAATCACGAATGATTTGATTGAACATCCTTGGACTCCTGCCATCTACGTTGAACTTCTTAAGGTTTCGCGAGATTCTCTCACGCTCTTGACAGACGACAGATTGAAGGGAGGCTGTGCTTATAATGACTGTGACCAGAACACGGAGCATAGCACAAGTATAGAAAACAAAAAAGCCCAACACCAAGTGTTGAGCTTTTGATTTGGCGGTCTGGACGGGAGTAGGTCGCTTCGCTCCCTGGACCCTCTTGGGGTTACCACAAAGCAAGATCACTTTGTGATCTGCATCTTTTCATTTGAGCCCTTTTGGAATCCATGTTTCCAACGGCCTCTCAATAAAAAAAGCCTCCCACTTTCGTGAAAGGCTTTGCGGTCTGGACGGGACTCGAACCCGCGACCCCATGCGTGACAGGCATGTATTCTAACCAACTGAACTACCAGACCGGGTATTTCAAAAAGTCTAAATGACTTTTGGAAAATTGAGCCAGCAAGTGGGCTGACCTGTATTCTAAAAGAACCACCGTCTCGAAAAACGGAGCGACAAAAGTAAATTTTTCTTGAGAATTTGAGTTCATTGAAATTCAATAAATATTTCGACCATTACCCAAGATTAATTGAGGAACTAAGCAATTTTCAAACATGATTTTTTATTATTGAAAACCGTTAACCAAACTAAATACAAAATGATCAAGAAAATTACGCTGGCAATCACACTTATCTGCTTCACCTGTATTGGCTTTACCCAGGAAGCAAGCATCAACAAGGAAGCACTTACTGACAAATGGTGGGAAATTGAAGGTGAGAAAATTGCCACCGTCATGAAATTTCACAAGAACGGAACCTACCAGGTCAAGATGGCCATGGCTAAAGGCAAGTGGTCGTGGGATGACAATACCATTAAGGTGAAGCACGGCATGATGAAATTCAACTACGAAGTCTCAGAACTTACCGAAGAACGGATGGTGTTGGACTTCAAGGGCAAGACATACAACTATGTCCCTCTGGAGGAAGAGGACTAGCCGTTAACGTACTTTAAGTTGACTAAAGCCACCGGATTGGTTAATTTAGTTTCCAAACTAAAATTCAAAACCATGACTAGAAAATTGATCCTGCCCTTGCTGGCCTTGAGCATGGCCGCTTTCATTTGGTCATGTGAGAAGGATAACGACAACGACGGCAACTACCAAAACCCTCCACCTGAGGATGCAGAGGAGGCCTACATGGATCCGGTTCTTAGATCCCAACTCTATGTCTGGGACAACAGGCAATCTGGCAATTGCTAGCGCTCGACGGTCGTTTCATCCGATAAGTTACTGTCCAAAATTTGCGGTGCATTCTTAATTTTGGGAAAAATTCCCGGATGCGCATCTCTATCACCATTCTTGGACTACTCATATCCCTCACCGTCCTTTCACAAACTTCTCATCGAATGAAGGTGGAAAAAGCCGGAACCTTTGATCCATCCAAGGCTAAACCGTCCTACAACCCCATTATCAAAAACCTGGAATCCCCCTATCCTGGCGGAGAGTCGTATAGAGACGGGCTCCAAAAAATCAAGGACCAAAACAAGAGGCCAAAAAAATATACCCAGGGAGCCAAAAGAGGAAGCGCATCGGAAGTAAATGTGTTGAGGCACTTCGCCACCTATTATGGCCCCGACAACAACGTCATCAACCCAGGAGGGACTCCAAATGACAATACACTTTGCGTGTCAAATGATCAAGTGTTGATCACCAGCTACAACACCAAGATATACTATCACGACCTGAAAGGGGATTCGGCTTTTTACAGGCCACATCCATTTACGTCCACCATTTCCTTCGTGAATTTTGCACTTGAAAATGACTCTGTGGTTACCGTTGGTCCTTTCGATCCCAAGCTTCTTTATGATCCCAATGAGGATCGATTTGTACTGGTATTCCTTTCAGGGCGCGATCCGGACGAATCGGAGAATGTCGTTGCGTTTTCAAGCTCAAACAACCCTAACGACCCCTGGCATGTATACAAAATCACGGGCAATCCCCGGGGTGACAGAACATGGACCGATTACCCTGCCATTGTACTTACAGAGGATGAACTTTTCCTTACCATCAACTTGCTTAGAGAAAATGAGCCCTGGCAAACCGGTTTTGAAGAATCGGTGATCTGGCAGATGGACAAGATGGATGGGTTTAACGGTGAAGATTCATTAGACCTGACATGGTGGAACAATATAGACTTTGGACCCAACCCCCTGAGAAACCTTGCGGCTGTCCAAGGCGGATCGAAATTGATGGGACCAAATGCCTACTTCATATCCAATCGAAATTTTGACGTCGCCAACGACACTACCTGGATTGTGGAAGTGACTGGAACCCTCGACGATACCAATACGACAATTGAAATTAGCCCGGTGGTGGCAGACATCCCCTACGGCGTACCACCGAATGCCGACCAAGCCAATGGACACTATTTCGACAACAACGACGGGCGAGTGCTCGGTGCATTTATCGAGGACAATGAAATCCAGCTTGTACAAACAACCCATGATATGGCGAGTGGTAAGTCGGCCATCTACCACGGGTTCATACAGGACCCTTCTGGCAACCCTACCATGTATGCCGAGGTCATTACGCACGACACGCTTGACCTTGGCTATCCCAACATCGTTTTTACCGGATGGGACGGACAAGGTGAACAGGAAAGTGTGATCGCATTTGACCATTCATCTGCTTATGATTCTGCCGGATTCTCCTGCATATACTATGATGGGAATGGGGAATACTCACCCATCACACGTATTGTAGAAGGTCGAAACTACGTTGACCAGCTAACCCATCCAATAACCCTGGATCGCAATTGGGAGCGTTGGGGAGATTACTTCGGGCTTCAGAGCGTTTACAACGATCCGAAGCGTGTATTCCTGTGTGGGTACTATGGTATGCCCAATCGACAAAGCGGCTTTCAGATTGCAGAGGTATTGTCCCCTACCTATGTTGTTCCCGGTGGCGGAGAGGCTGGCATACCAAGCAAAACACTACTCTTTCCCAATCCTTCAGCGGGAATGGTAACCGTAGACTTTGAAATGAAAGCCGATGAACGGGTCCAATTCGAAATCCTTGACCTCAGCGGTAAGGTCATTTCATTCCTGGGCTATCGCAATTTGAAGGCCGGCAAAAAGAGTTTTCAATTTGATACAGTTCCACTCGCCACTGGCCAATATTTGCTTAGGGCCATGAGTCCATCAGACTCCTGGACTCACACTTTTGTAGTGGAATAGAATCGTTGCTTCAGCGAATAGAAAGCAATACCGGCAAATCCTACAATGAGCATCGCGTGAAAAAGTAGTTGCCCATATTCGGCATTGAGTATGCCATAAACCGCCGCCAGAATAAAGTATCCAACGAGCACCACCTCCGCAAAGAATAGAGGCTTTAGTTTCCAATTCATATAAACATTCGAAATAACACCCGAACGCTTTTTGGTGACATTAAACTTGGGTGTCCTGTTGAATGGAGTTTGCCTACCCATATAGCCCTCTGCGACCGCCAGGGCATTGTGCAGGGATAAACCAAGGGCATAGGAAAGAAACAAAAGGAACTTACCAATGAATTTGAAGAATCCTCCTTCATTGAATGAGTTCCAATAGAAGTATGCAAGGAAAACAAAGGATGCCACAAAGCCAAGCCCAAAGTGGAAGTAGTTGGCAAACTCCGGAAAGTTGACTTTGACCCAGAGTAGCGGGAAACTCAGTAAACCTATAGCCAGGACGCAGATAAATAGGAAGGAATTCATAAGATGAAAAAGGCCGTGAATCTTAGTAGACCATTTCACACCCTTTTTTGTGAGCAAGGGCCAGAGGTTTTTACGCGTGCATTGGGCTGCTCCCTTGTTCCAACGAAACTGCTGGGTTTTTAAGGCATTGATCGCGACAGGAAGTTCTGCTGGTGAATCCACGTCTTCCAGAAAAACAAAGTTCCAACCTTTGGTTTGAGCCCTATAGCTGAGGTCGAGGTCCTCTGTCAGCGTATCGGATTGCCACCCCCCAGCATCCTGAATGGTTTCCGCCCTCCAGATTCCTGCTGTGCCATTGAAGTTGATGAAGTGGCCGCCGCTATTCCTTCCCCCCTGTTCGACAGTGAAATGAGCGTTGAGACCAAAGGCCTGAAGCCTTGTGAGTAGATTATAGCCTTCGTTGATGTGCGTCCACCTGGTTTGCACCATTCCTATCTCCGGATTCTCAAAGTATCCCAATGTGCGCTTAAGAAAATACGGCTTGGGCAAAAAGTCCGCATCAAACACGGCCACGAATTCTCCCTTGGCCAGTTTCAATCCATTGGCCAGGGCACCAGCCTTAAATCCTTGCCTGTTTGAGCGATGTATGTGGGATATTGCCAGACCAAACCCTTTCCAATACTCCACCCTCTTAGAGATAATTGCTGTAGTGTCGTCGGTACTGTCATCCAGTACTTGTATCTCGAGTAATTCCCTCGGATAGTCCATCTCGGCCACGGAGTCGATCAGCCTTTCTGCGACATATCTCTCATTGTAAATTGGAAGTTGGATGGTCACCACAGGCCATGCCTTCAGCTCAGCGGGCTTGTTTTTCTGACGGCGATAGTGGCGTACCAAACTCAACTGGATCAAACTATATAAGAATATATAGGCCAGAAAAAACCCATACAAAATCAGCACAACCAGGGCCAAAAACTTCATCTGTACTTCCAAATGGTTCTTAGAATCTTATAACCTGCACCCACGGCTCCTTTAAACGTGCCCGAAACCTTTGATTGTCCAATACGATTGCGATAATCAACAGGGATCTCTGCGTATGAAAGCCCTGCCTTCACTGCTTTGATCTGCATTTCAATCGTCCAACCGTAGTTTCGATCTTGCATTTGCAGATCCTTCAGTGCTTCGAATTGTATCGCTCGGAAGGGTCCCAGGTCGGTGAACTTCGCACCGTATATCAGGCGCATTAGTTTGGTCGACAACCAATTGCCGAATACCTGTGGGAGCGTCATGCTTCCCTTTTCACTTTTGCCTAGTTTCCTTGAGCCAATTACCATCTCGACTCCATCATTCACGATTGGCTCGACGAGTTCGTTCATTTGTTCCGGATAATCCGAATAATCTCCGTCCAAAAAAACAACAATATCAGGCTGTTCTTCTTTTTGGGCGAGATAAAATAAACCTCTGAGGCAGGCATTACCATACCCGGGGCTTTCTTCCCTGATGACCATTGCCCCTGCCCCGGCAGCGACGTCGCCAGTTTTGTCGGTCGACCGGTTGTCGACCACAACCACCTCCCTCACCAACTGCTTGGGAATATCTCGTACCACCAGTCCAATGGATTGCTCTTCATTGTATGCAGGAATCACGACATCAATCTTTTGATCGATCATTTCTCAGTGCTGGAGATTGATTGAGTCCTTGCCAATAGAAATCGGACCATCATTAATGCGCCCCTGTTCCGGTGCGTTTTCAAGTTTTAAGACTCCTCGTGGGCAAACCGAGGAACAAATACCACAACCAACACAAGATGCGCGAACGATGTTTTGTCCCCTCTGGGCATACCAACGAACATCAATACCTTGCTCACAATAAACAGAACAATTGCCGCAAGAAATACACTGACCTCCATTGGTAGTGATCCTAAAACGAGATTTGAATCGCTGAAATATTCCCATGTAAGCAGCCATTGGGCAACCGAAGCGGCACCAGACCCTGTTGCCCAACACCGGATAGAACCCTACACCCGCCACTCCTGCGAAGATGGAGCCAATCATAAACCCATAAGGCTTGCTGAAGTAATGGTATATACTCAACCCCAGGATCTCGCCATTTCCGCTGAAGTATCCGTACATCACCACGCTCGTTACGATGATTATGTACACCAGAATTCCATGTATGAGCCATCGTTCAATTCTCCAGGCTGAAAGTTTTTTGGACGAAAGGTGGCGAAACGGATCTCCGGCAGTCTCTGCAAGTCCTCCACATCCACAAACCCAGCTGCAATACCATCTCTTACCAACGAAATACGTTAGGAAGGGTGTGAGGACCGCAAAGCCAACAATGCCCCAGACCAGGTAAAACATACCAAGAGATCCTGAAGCCCTCATATTGTCAAGGTGCCATGGCTCAAAAAAGTAATGGTTGAGTGGCCAAAAGTGCTTGAGGTCCCTCACAAAATAAGGCTGCTCTTGTAGCAATCCTTCGAGGATCTCAGGGATGAAATAAGCAAACACGAGTTGGAAGAAAACCACTGAAATGGTGCGCAAGCTTTGGTATCGATTGCCTCGATATTTAAAAAGGAATTTGATCCCCATGGCCAACACCGCAACCGAATAAAGTGTACCATAGACAAACCATTGGGAAGCGACCTTTCCTTTCAATGCTAAACTCAGTGGATCGAAGAAACCTATGAGGCCAACATTGCGTGCTTCGGCCAAACCAAGCGTGGAAGGAAACCAATACAGCACCACATAAAACGCGGTGAGTAAAATTCCGAGCGACCAACCCAAGGCACCTCGATTGACCAACGATTTGAACCAGGTTCCATCATTGCGATCTGCACTGCCAATATTCCTGTACCGATGAAATGCATACCAGGCAGTTCCGATGATGATTGACAACAGGCTGATATACAATAAAGACGGATCAAAACGAAACCCTGCAAAGGCGAGCAGCATGAGCACCAATCCAGTGGAGACGAGGGCTAAAGCAAATTTTTGAGTCGCTTTGATTCCGATCGGGCTAGGATTTGATATGGAAAAGCTCGTTGCCATTATACCGACATTATCCTTTCCCAGTTTTTTGATTTTGGCACGATATCGACGCCATAGTCCGCATTGAATTTCGCTGCAATTTCCATGGAAGGATTGCTGGAGAATTCGGGATCAAACAGCAGATCGTTGAATTCCTGGATCACCAGATTGCCCTGTCTTTTTTCGTCGAGCCATCGATTGGCAACATTGTGACGAAGCCTGATACCGATACTCTGCATGCCTATAAGTCGCTGATCTTGATCCAAACAGAGCCTAAGGGATCTCGTTCCATCACCTGACGACCAGAAAAAGTCATAATCGCCCACACTGACCCTTCCATATCCCTGGAATTCGAGGTCAAAAAATTTGGACGAATTATACCAATGTCCTGGAGTATACTGGGTCTCTCGACCACATATCGAGTGTGCTACGGTTTGGCCCATCATCCGACCTGTGTACCAAACCTGTTCGATCGGCCTCCTACCCACAAGCGGTTGACGAAATTGGGCGCAGTCACCAATAGCGTATACGGATTTCAGATTTGTCCTCAAATGCTGATCCACCAAAATGCCTTTGTCGAGCTCTAATGCGGAACCTTTCAAAAAGGACACATTGGGTTCCACTCCAACTGCACACCCCACAAATTCACACGGTATTTCGTCACCACTGGACGTCCTGACAGCCGTGACACATTTAGAACCGACGATCTGTTCCACGGTTGTGTTCAAAATGACCTCGATCCCTTTTCCCCGCATATGATCGACAATCATCATACCTTCCTCCCGGGGAAGAACATCCCCCCAGAAATGGGCTTCGCGAATGATGAACGAAACATGGATTCCCCTACAGTGGAGCATCTCTGCCAGCTCGATTCCAACAAGACCTCCGCCGATAACGACAGCCCTCCTGATGTTTTTTGTAGAACGCCCCATGCTTTGAAGGTCCTGTAGAGAGTATAGACCTTGGGCTCCCTCCAGGTCCTCACCTGGTATGCCGATGCGCCTGGAATGAGAGCCAGTCGCAAGGACAAGTTTATCATATGGAAGACTCCCACCTTCTTTAAGCTGAAGTTCTTGCTTGTCGAACTCAATTTGGTCAACCCAGTCTTGCTTCAGGTGAATTCGATTCTTGTCCCAAAACCAATCTTCATAAGGTTTGGTATGCTCAAATTTCATGTGGCCCATGTAGACATACATTAGGGCTGTTCGGGCAAAAAAGTACTTTGACTCGCCCGAAATCATCGTGATCTCGGCGCTGGAATCCAGTTTTCTGATATACCTGGCCGCGGTGGATCCCGCCACACCATTTCCGATAATTGCTACATGCATGAGATGGCACAAATTAACGTTCGTCCGCACACCCCTCGTGTCAATGCATTGACAAAAAGTGCGTAAGAATGTCTACGTTCGAAAAATAACAATCCTCAATTGTACGGTTAATTCTGAACGAGAATCAATATTTCCTAACTTGCATATTAGGCTACTATCAACCGATGCGATTTCTTGGAACTATTGTGCTTTTGACCTTGGTTTGCTTTGTAAATGGACAAAAATCATTTGACCATTTCCAAATCCAAAAAAGCAAATCTCAGAGGCTGATTAATGGCGAGGCGTGGGACATTATTGGACGGACCGAGCACGGCATTTATATTGTCCGCAGGAAGGGAAGTCGAATTATACTTGAGCGGCTGAACGACAAGTTGGAGCGGCTCAATCTGAAGGAAATCCCACTTAAGTCTCAGGAAGACAATCAACGCTTGAGAGCATTGGTACTACTCGATGGTGAACTCACCATCTTCACTGTGGGGCAAAATGAAGCAAGGAGCAAAAGGGTTTTATCCCGCGCGGGCATTGATCCCATAAATCTCCTGGTAGACAAGAAGCGCAAGCAGGTTGCCTCATACGACCTACCAACGGGTTTGGGGGTTTCCGCCGGGCGCTTCAATCTCCTTTTTGATCAGGGGAATTCTGTCTTTGCTGTGATTAGCGACTATCCGTTTCATCGAAAGGATTCCGATAGCTATGGTATTCAGGTGATGAAGAACAATGGAAAAAAACTCTGGGAGCGGGAAATCAAACTACCATATAAGCAACAACTCTCGGAGGAAGTAGAGAGCAAAATAGACGCGCAGGGCAACTACTATGTTCTGGCTAAAGTCTACGGTGACGGTCAGAAAGGTAAAATGCGGGACCTCATCAAACAAAAGGTCAATTTCAAATATGTCCTTGTCGCATTTACCAACGAAGGCAAGGATATGAAGATGTATACCCTGCCCGTTGATGACGAAATCCCAACCGAAGCCTCCATGGCCGTCAACTCAAATGGTGAAATAATCATCGCTGGTTATTATAGTGAGACTAACCTTATCAGCGTGAAGGGCTGCTTTTACATGAGGCTTGACCCCATTTCGAAGAAAGTGAGGGCCAGTTCGAAGAAGGACTTTGGATTGGACTTCATCACACTCAACCAAACAATGAAGGAGAAGAAGAAGGCCGTTAAAAAGAGTAAGAAAGGGAAATCGGTAGAGTTGCACCGTTTTCAACTAAACAAGGTCCTGGCCGACGACAAGGGAGGTGCCGTCGTCATCGGTGAGCAGTACTTCGAGGAGAGCATTACGTATGCCACCGTCATTCATGGAGTTCAAAATACCACTACTACAGAAGTCTTTCACTACAACGACATCATTGTTTCCAGCATTGATAGTGAGGGTCAGTTTCAATGGATCGACAAAATACCCAAGCGACAGATCACCACAGATGATGATGGGAAATATAGCTCCTACGCATTCAATTCCACGGACGACCACCTTTATTTCATCTTCAACGACCATCCAAGAAATCTAAAGCTACCCGATCCAAATTTTGCCGGGAAGTATGGAGTATTCCGAAAACCCAAGGAGAGTGTAATAACGATGGTAGCGCTTGATTATGAAGGGCGGATAGAACGAATGCCTCTTGGCTTGGATCACGAAAGTGGAATGGTGATACGCCCCGGGGTTATGCGCACATTAGACAATGGCCGTATCATGCTTTACGGCTTGAAGAAAAGGAGAGAGAAGTTTTTTATGCTCAACCCGGTATGGGATCAGCTTCGGCAATAATAGGAACGCATGTCGCGCCAAAAGTCGATTCGCTTTTTTACTTCATAATAAATATATTGTAGGCAGATTGGCAGCGCCAATAGAACTACAAGTGAAGCATAGAAGAGTGTATCGTCGTAGCTATAGCCACCTCCGCTCAATATCCAGCTCAACGTCATCATCCTATAAAGGTATGAATTTCAGATCAGTAGTTGGCATTTCCCCCCTGCTCTTCCTGTTGGCATTTGTCATTTCTTCTTGCAACCCTCGCGGAAGTGGAGGCCCAAAACTCACCTCCGATTGTCCAAACCAATCCAAGCCCTGGACCTTGGAAAAAATCAAAGGAGTATCCTACGTCGCTCCTCCCAAGCCTATAAGTCCGTCTAATTTTGATCCGGTCTTGGCCATCAATGCAGAATGGGTGTGCCTGATGCCCTATGCCTTTATCCGTGAAGGCGGACACACCGTGATCTACGACCACCCGTTTCAGTGGTGGGGTGAGCAGCGTGAAGGTGTATTGAAGACCGTTGCCTTTGCCAAGGAGAAAGGATTGAAGGTGATGATGAAGCCACACCTTTGGACGCAAGGGGTTTTTACCGGTGTATTTGCCCCGGCCGACACATCGGACTGGCACATTTTCGAAACATCCTACAGCAAGTATTTGCTGGATTATGCTGCGCTTGCCGATTCACTTGAGGTTGATCTGTTTTGCGTGGGGACAGAAATGAAGCGTGCGGTGAATGAGCGAGGAGATTTCTGGAAAAAATTGATTTGCACTGTTCGTGAAACCTATGGCGGACCGGTGAGTTACGCTTCGAATTGGGACAACTACCACAAGATTCCTTTTTGGGACGAACTGGATGTCATTGGCATTGACGCCTACTTTCCACTGGACTCGGCACGTGTGCCGGGTGTTGGTGAACTCAGAAAGGATTGGAAACCTTGGATTGAACGATTGAAGAAATTCTCGGAAAAGACCGGCAAGCAAATCGTATTTACGGAGATCGGATACCGATCCATGGAGTATAATACAGCCAAGCCATGGGATGGGGATCATCATGGTGTGATGAGTGAAGACAGTCAGGTGAGGGCATATCGGGCATTCTTTGAGAGCATCTGGCGCGAAGACTGGTTTGGTGGCGTCTTTTGGTGGAAATGGGAACCCTTTCATCACAAAGCCGGTGGCCCGCACAATACAAGGTATACTCCTCAGAACAAGCAGGGTGAAGACATACTCAAAGAGTACTTTGCCAAGGAATGATGCACGAACTTATTGAGTACTATGAGCGCGTAAACCACTTTGGGCGCGAGATGGGTTTTGAACTTACGGTGGTCGAACGAGGAAAAATCGAATATCGGATGGAATTAGCCTCCCGGTTTGAAGCTTTGCCAGGCTACACGCACGGTGGTGCCTTGGCCGGATTGATGGACGGCCTCCTTGGCGTTGCCGCCCTATCCCACACATGCCATGACAACCGACTGGTTGCAACACTAGACTTCAAAATTGACTTCCTTGAAGCGGCCGAAACTGGAACCAATGTTCTCGGCATTGGGGAGGTTATGAAGGCAGGCAAAAGGATCGTTTTCGCCCGCGCCGAAATTGTGGATGAAGCGTCCGGAACGCGCATTGCCGTTGGCACAGGTACATTTAAGTCCTATCCATTTCAAAAGAGCTAAGCACAATTACGGAGCTGTATTGAGTTGGTTCGGACTCCATCACAGCGCCATTGCGTGAGACGTTAAATTAAGTGAATCTCATACGATTTTGATAATTTGGCCATTAGGTTGTCAAATCCCAAAAAACAACCCAAATGACCAGTTTAAAAGACAACATCCTATTCAAGATAGGCATCATCACTGTGCTTATTCTATTACTCCTTATTCCCACCAGCATGGTGCAGAATCTGATCCGAGAGAGAGAACAGGTGCAGCAGGAAGCGATCTACGAGGTCAGTTCCAAATGGGGTGAACAGCAGACCATCACCGGCCCCATCCTCTCTATACCATATGACAAGTACATCAAGCAGACCAATCCAAAGGACTCTACTACCAAGATTGTCAAGATCAAAGACTGGATTCATCTGCTCCCCGATGACCTGATTGTAGAAGGCGATATCCAATCAAACAAGCGAAAGCGAGCCATCTACGAAGTAGTGGTATACCAATCACAGCTAAATCTGAAGGGAAGCTTTGACAAGCTGGACCTGCAGCGCTTCGACATCGCCAAGGGGAACATACATTTCGACAGAGCCATTCTCAACCTCGGTATATCAGACTTGAAGGGCATTGAAAAACAAATCAACCTCAAATGGAATGGCAAGACCTATGATTTCAGTCCTGGTGTGCCCACTACGGACGTTATAGGCACCGGGATCAATTGCAACGTTCCAATCGATAAAAGTGATTCGGCTAAGTATAACTTCAACCTTGCACTTGACCTAAAGGGAAGCCAATCCATGAGGTTTGTACCTGTGGGCAAAACCACGGACGTCAGGTTGGGCTCAAATTGGACAAACCCGAGCTATGGCGGTAATACCATACCTGATGATCACACAACGACGGAAAGCGGCTTCAATGCACATTGGAATATGCTTCACTTGAATCGGAATTACCCCCAAGGATGGGTCGGGAATCGTTACAATGTAAACAACACCGCTTTTGGGGTAGACCTACTTCTTCCGGTGGATAGTTATCAGAAATCCATGAGGGTGGCGAAGTACTCGGTTTTGTTCATCGTTTTGACCTTCCTGATTTTCTTTTTTGTAGAGGTGCTCAATAAAATTCACATACATCCTGTGCAGTACATTTTGGTGGGTATTGCACTGGTAGTCTTTTACAGTTTATTGCTCGCTTTTAGCGAACACATGGCCTATAATCTGAGCTATATTTTGTCGGCTGTACTTACCATTGGCTTGGTTACCGCATATATTAGAGCCATACTCAAATCAAAACAACTTACATTACTCATTTTTAGTATTTTATCAGTATTATATGCCTTCATATTTACCATCATTCAGCTGCAGAATTACGCACTCCTGATTGGAAGTATTGGAGTATTTGTGATCCTCGCGATCAGCATGTATTTCTCCAGGAAAATTGATTGGTATGCGCTCAAAATGACCAAGGAGTAATCATGGGAAAAATAATCGATCACATCAACAAGCAGGGCAAGCGTTTTATCGAAAATCAGAAGGTCTTTTTTGTTGCCACAGTGCCAAAGCAGGGCAAGATCAATTTGTCTCCAAAAGGGCTCGATTCGTTTCGGGTCCTGGAGGAGAAAAAGGTGGCATGGCTCAACCTGACCGGAAGTGGAAATGAGACGTCCGCTCACCTGGCAGAAGACCCGAGGATGACCATCATGTTTTGTTCGTTTGAAGGAGCACCAAACATCATGAGAATTTATGGCCAGGCGATAGCTTATCATCCTAAGGACGATGAATTTCAAGGCCTGAAACACCACTTTCCGGAAAACGAGGCAAATAGACAGATCATCGTCCTGGATGTAGAAGGCGTGCAGAATTCCTGTGGATATGGAGTTCCCATCCTGAAATATGAGCGAGAGCGAGACCAATTGGACGATTGGGCGGAAAGGAAGGGCGGCCCGGAAGGTGTGCAGGCATACTGGAAGGAGAAGAACACAATGAGTATTGATGGCAAGCCGATAGAGATATGAGTCTCGAAAAAGTCAATTTGCGAGAGAAGCTCGATTTATTTGAAGATCACTGGAATCCGAGGATCATCAGCGAGCTCAATGGTCAGCACGTGAAGCTTGCCAAGCTAATGGGCGAATTCGTTTGGCACAAACACGATGATGAGGACGAACTTTTTTTGGTCATCGAAGGCCATTTAACGATGGAATTGCGAGACAAGACTGTTGAACTCGATCCAGGTGAAATGATCGTCATACCCAAGGGGGTTGAGCACAGGCCAGTTGCGAGGAGCGAATGCCAGGTATTGCTATTCGAACCAGACACGACGCTAAATACCGGCGATGCACAGGACAATCGCAGGCGCGAAAAGCTTGAATGGATCTAACTCAGCTCCCAACTTTCGACTAATTTTGCAGCGCAACGCGCATCTAGATTATTTGTAACATGAAATTGCACAATAAGGTAGACAAGCGGGTGCTGAAGGAGCGTATCCTAAACTCTGATGAGTTGCGGACAACGATCTCATTCTATAAATACGCCCGCATTGGCAATCCACAAGTTTTTCGTGACCACCTCTATCTCGCTTGGGATGAGCTCGGTGTATTTGGTCGTGTGCACGTTGCAAAAGAAGGGATCAATGCCCAGATCTCCGTGCCATCATCCAATCTGGATGCCTTCAAAGCACAACTCGAGTCCATCACTTTCCTCAAAGGAAATCGATTAAATTATGCGGTGGAAGACGACGGCAAGTCCTTTTACAAACTGAAGATCAAGGTTCGGGACAAAATCCTGGCCGACGGCCTGAACGACCAAACCTTTGATGTGTCAAACAAGGGACAGCACTTGCTGGCGCATGAATGGAACGAGATGATGGATTCAGGCAATGCCATCCTTGTGGACATGCGAAATCACTATGAAAGCGAAGTCGGGCACTTTGAAGGAGCAGTCACCCCGGATGTCGATACCTTCAAGTCCTCACTCGACATCATTGACCAGATGCTGGAAGAATACAAGGACAAAAACATCATGATGTACTGCACAGGTGGCATCCGTTGCGAAAAAGCCAGCGCCTGGTACAAACACAAGGGTTATACAAATGTGTATCAACTGGAAGGAGGTATCATAAAATACGCCCATGACGTGAAGGAACAAGGCCTTCCGGTGAAATACAGAGGAAAGAATTTCGTATTTGACGATAGGTTGGGCGAGCGAATCTCAGACGAGGTCATCGCCGTATGCCATCAGTGTGGCGAGCCCTGTGACACGCATACGAATTGCGCCAATGTCGGGTGCAACCTTTTGTTCATTCAGTGCGAATCATGCAAGGAGAGGATGGAGAATTGTTGTTCTGACGAATGCAAGGATATCGTCCATCTTCCCCAGGAAGAGCAGCGTACCATTCGTGCTGGAATCGACCCGGGACGCAAAGTTTTCAAGAAGGGGCGTTCGGAGAAGCTCAAATACAAAAACTGATTCGCTACATTTGGAGTAAGTCCAACTGCTCTGTTATGAAATATTCCTGTGAACTAGATATCGACCTGCCAAGGCAGCGGGTGATAGAATTGTTTGACAATGCTGACAACATGGTGAAATGGCAAGAAGGCCTTGTTAGTTTTGATCATCTGGAAGGTGAACCGGGCCAGCCCGGCGCCAAATCCAACATGGTTTATCAAATGGGTAAAAGGAAAATTGAGATGGTTGAAACCATTACGAAAAACGCCTTGCCGGAAGAATTTAATGGCACCTACGATGCCCAAGGGGTGCATAATATCCTAGAAAATCGCTTTATCGATGAAGGAGAAAAAACCAAGTGGATCGTAACTTCCGAATTCCAATTCAAGGGATTCATGAAAGTGATGTCCTTCTTTATGAAAGGTGCGTTTCCCAAACAAACAAGGAAGTTTATGGTGGACTTCAAGAATTTTGCTGAAGGAGAAGGCGCTTAAACTTCCCTTTCGAAAATTACAGGATTATACAGTTCAGGGTGCTTGCCCTTCATATCCTTGTAATTATTCTCCAACCTGGTGAAGTCCTCCACCTTGTTGCCGGTTGGCTTAAACCAGTCTCCATAGCCACATTCGCGTGTCGAGAAATCCATGAACCCCATCACGATGGGCAATTTGGTATCCATCGCCACATGGTAGAATCCGGTCTTCCACTTCTTAACTCTCGACCTGGTTCCCTCGGGGGGGAAAAGCAAAAACAACTCGTCTGACCTTTCTAGCATATTGATCAAATCCCTGGTCAATTCATGCGGGGCACTTCGATCGACCGGGATACCACCACTCCACTTGAGAAACAGGCTAAAAGGGAAAATCCAGACTTCCTTTTTGATCAGGTATTTCATTTTAGAACCCAAAACCCAAAGAGCTGCAAGCCCATAGACAAAGTCCCAATTAGAGGTATGGGGAGCCGCAACGAGAACGGCCTTTTTCATGTCGGCCGGTAAATTGTTCACCACCTTCCATCGACCACCAAGCCAAAGAATCAATTTTCCGATAAGGGATTTCATGATGCGAGAAAGTCTTCCCGAAAGTTGACCAAAAATAACTTTTCGGTTGCACGCGTAACAGCGGTATACAGCCATCGAATGAATTCCTGGCCCATCATATCATCCGTTAGATATCCCTGTTCAATAAATACTGCCGGCCATTGACCACCCTGGGCTTTGTGGCAGGTCACAGCATAAGAGAATTTAACCTGCAAGGCATTGATGTACGGGTCTGATTTCATCTTGGTTTTTCCTCCCCCTCCCCTTGCCAGGTATCCTTCTGCCACGCGTTCTACCAATTGCCGGTATTGGCCTTGTGGAAGCTGTGGTCCATTCACATGGAGGGTATCCATCATGATCTTCACTTCCATAGCCGGTGTTTCGGGATAATCGACAAAACGAAGCATAACATCTGCAAACCGAAATCCATGAGCTTCTTCCTCCCTTATGATCTTCTCCACTTCCGCAGCATCTCCATTTGCGATAAAGGGCATGGATTCTTCGTCCTTGGTCCAGTGATAATTATTTTTCACAACCATCAATAAGTCACCAGCCTCCAGTTCATTTTCCTTCCACAGAATCCGCCTTCGGATTTCCTGGTTGAATCGATTTGCTGACTTGTTTGATCGACAGAGGGTTACAATGTCCTTCATATCGTAGCGCCCGTAAACGTCTTCGAGTGTTTCCGCCAATTCCAACCCGGGAATCCATGATACATCGGTGTAGTCCTTGAGTTCAAATTTTGGATGATGGTTTTTCTCTGCTAGGTTTAGCCTGAGCAAGGTCGCGTTGTAGAGTATCCCGGACTCAGCTTGCTGGCGAACCACTTCCCTCATATCAACGAGCTTGGTATCCAATCCATAGCTGGAAGTCAATACCTTATCGCTGAGCGCCTTCGAGAGCAAGGCGCCCACGGGAGGAAGTTGACCCAGGTCGCCAAGGAAAAGAACTTTGCAACCTTCTCCTGAGAAGATGTATTCGAGCAAATCGGAAAGCAAGTCCCCCCTGCCGTCCAGGTTCGACTCGGAGGAGATCATGGATGCCTCATCCACTACAAAAAGGGTGTGCTTTCTGCGATTCTCACCCAATTCAAATCTCAAACCACCTTCCGGTGTATTCTTCTGAAAATAGATCGATCGGTGAATGGTGAACGCCGGCTGCCCGGTGTAGCGTGACAAAACCTTAGCTGCCCGACCGGTTGGAGCCATTAGGTGAAATCGGAGGCCGAACGTCGGGAGCGCTTTAACAATAGATTTAACAAGCGACGTTTTGCCAGTACCCGCATAACCGCGCAACACGAATGCATCTCGACCGTTGTTTCTGGGTAGAAACGAAGATAGTTCTTCAATCGCCTTTTGTTGATCGGAAGTCGGTTCGTACGACAGGTATTTTATCAGGGGATTCATCTCAAAACAGGCGTGCTAAATTAAGCTTTTCAATTGCCTGAAATGCCCTACATTAAAGGATTCTAAACAAATTTGTTCGTATCAAAAAAATTGTAGTTTTGTCCGAATCTCAAACCAGTATTGATCCATCGTCATGAACGTTCCAAGCAGTAAAATTCTAGTGCCCTCCGTCATCATCGTCGGCGGTTTATTTCTTGTTTTCATGGTTGCAGCAAGGGGTCAAAACATGGTCTTCTTTGTTGGTGCCTTGGGTGTGGTACTCGCTGGAGCGGTTGCCTTGCTCAATGGAATGGGCAAATTGAAGGGAATGATGAAGATGGGCGTGATCGTTGGTTTGGCAATCATGTCAATCGTTTTGGCCTCGCTCACCTATCGATCTATCATGGATCCGATTGAGTTTAACCGTGAAAGAGACAAACGAAATGCACAGGTAGTTCAGAAATTGAAGGACATTCGTGCGGCTCAGTTGAGTTACAAGTCTGTGAAAGGGCAGTATGCGGGAAATGCAGAAGATTTGCTCAACTATCTGCAGTTTGATTCTATTCCGGTTGTGAAGTCGATTGGAACTGTACCTGATACCCTGACCCTACAGACTGCCTTGGAAATGGGCATTGTTAGTAGGGATACGACTTACGAACCTTCTGCTTCCACTGTTTTCAATGACAACTACATGAAGGATCGTGACTTCCCCTTGGATATCAATACGATGATGATTCTGCCATTTACGGATGGGGAACTCTTCATTTTTGAAGCAGGTGAGATCGAGAGAAACAAAGTACCAGTGCAGGTATTCGAAGTAAGAGCTCCTAGAGAGTTGGTGCTCAATGGACTCAACAAGCGCCTCATATCCATGGAAAAGGACCTCAAAGTTGGGTCCATGACCGAACCATCTACCAGTGGAAACTGGGGTGAGTAATAGCACCTCGTTGCTAGAGAAATCCTCTATCCAACATTCTTCATTCTACAGTCGCGAGCAATCAGGTTCGCTTTCCCTTTTTGCTCAGGTTTCTCCATACTGGATCGAAGGTGTCCTGGTCGATGAGCGCTCAAACCGATTCACGTCATTTTTCTCTCTGCCAAGGACAACTGGTGTGCTAAACGAAGACCTGTCTGAGGTATGGGGTGATTTTGAGCATATTAAGTTGTGGTGGGCAAATGAAAACTATGCCCTGGTCCCCAAAGACATTTTTAACGAAAGTGGAATGGACCAGCTGGCTGCCCTGGTGTTCCCTAAGAACACCGAGTATTCAAATGTGTACGATGAACTACCACGGGACGAATCCTTTCTCATCTACCAAGCTCCGAATCCAGACACTTTTCCAATGAGATCGTTCATCAACGATCAGATAAAGTTGTTTTCCGAGATCTCCGGAAATCAAAATGAAAAATCCGTTTTTCTCAATGTCGGCCATGATCGTGCCGACCTTTTCATTTTTGATCAAGGTTTGGTCGCCAGGGCAATTTCTACTGCCACCGGAACCACAGAAGATTTACTCTACTTCGTACTGTCTACACTGGATATATCCGGCATTGACAATTCAGGGACCGATGTCTCTTTGCTGGGCGCTGGAGCGACCGATCGCGTGGCTAAGGAATTGAAAAAATATTTGCGCGTTGCTCCGCTCAACGCCATGACCAACACCATTTTTCCCGCAGAACTGACAGGGCTAAATACGGCCCGATACTTTTTCCCTTTTCACCTCCCCTTATGCGAATAGTGTCGGGGCAGTATCGCGGTCGAAAGATTAGACCACCAAAGAATCTGCCGGTCAGGCCTACGACGGATTACGCCAAGGAAGCGCTCTTCAACGTGCTCGAAAATGAGCTGGATTGGGAAGATGTTGAAGTCCTGGACCTCTTCTCAGGTACGGGTAATATCTCCCTCGAATTCGCATCTCGCGGCGCAGCAGAGGTTTGGTCCGTAGAGCAAGACTTCAAGGCAATTCAATTTCTAAAGAAAATCAAAGCTGATTGGGGCATCAATCGCGGCAAGACGATTCGATCGGAAGTCAAGCGTTTCATTGCCAGCAACAAGCACAAGTTTGACATAGTTTTTGCTGATCCACCTTATGATTTGAACTGGTTGGAAGAAATCCCAACGCTGGTCAAAGAAGCACCTATGTTGAACCCTAATGGAATGCTCATTCTCGAACACGATAGACGCCATGACTTTTCTTCGCTCGAGTCCCATGTCCATACACGGATCTATGGAAACGTGCATTTTTCCTTTTTTCAATAATTTTGATTTGGTATGAAGCGAGCAGTATTTCCCGGGTCCTTTGACCCTGTTACCATAGGACACGAGGCCATAATAAGGGCTGGAGCAGAACTGTTTGATGAGGTAATCGTTGGGCTCGGTACCAATACCACCAAGAAATATTACTTCTCAGCGGATCAAAGGTTGAAAGCCCTGAATAGTGTCTTTGCCAACGATCAAAGGATTCGAGTCGAGCAATTTGAAGGATTGTCAGTGGACTTTTGCAGAAGTGTTGGTGCGTCATTCATCCTCCGGGGTTTGCGCAACTCATCGGACTACAATTATGAGAACAGCATTGCGATTATGAATCGTTCCCTCAACCAGGATATCGAAACGGTATTTCTCAATTGCCGACCGGAACACAGCGGCATTTCCTCAACGATCGTAAGGGAAATTGCAAAGAACGAGGGCAACTACAAGCAATTTATTCCCAACGCAGCACATGCAATTCTGTAGGGTTTTTATTCTACTCCTCTTCCTGGCTGGAATTCAGTCCGCCGACGCCAAGACCGTCTTGGAAGGCATGGCCATTGGTTATGAGGGAGAGTCTATTGCCGTGACCACCTATACCGACTATTTCAGCTATGAGAAGATTGAATTGGCCAAGGCCGATATCAATGCTCTTGGAGGGTTTAAGGTTGAATTGGATTTACAAAACGTCCTCCGCGTTGATCTGGAAATAGGCAATGCGCTGAGCTCCCTGTATGTTCAACCCGATACGGACTACAAACTGCAATTTCCGGAAAACAGGAATGAAGCCCCCGGGAAATTCAATGAAACGAAACTGGTCAACGTTCAGATAGTCTCTTCAGAACCCAGTGATTTAAATAAAACTATCGTGGAGTTCAACAACCTGTTTGATTCATTTGTAAAGGATCACTATGTCGCAATACTCCGGCGCCAAGCCCAACAGATGGCCGACACGTTCCGGACCAGGATTTATGCTCAATTTAACCCGGCCCAAGGTTCGTACATGGAACACTATATGAAATACAGTTTTGCGCTGCTCGATCTAATTTCAAATCATCCGAGAGACGATATCTACAAACAATATCTGGCGGATGGGCCTATTGCTTATCAAAGCGAGACTTATGGCCGCTTTTTTCAGGAATTCTACAAGGATTTTTTCAAGGCATTTTACTTCATGAAATCGGAAGTGAGGTTGGTCCTGGCCATCCAAGACAAGCAGAATCTCGATAGTTTGTACAGCGTTTTGGGGGAGCACCGCTATTTGGCTCGCCAGGACATCAAGGAATTGGTGGCCATTTCAGAAGTTTATTACTCAGGAGTAAATGGAAGATTTCCGAAACCGGCTACCGACAGTGTCGTCGAACAGATAGCAAACAGAAGTGAAATCAAACAACATCAAAGGATAGCAAGGTACTTTCTCAAAAAATCAAAGAAACTCAGGGAAGGCACAAAAGCACCTGAACTGAAACTCACCGACCTGAAGGGAAATCCTGTTTCTCTCTCCCAATTCAAGGGCAGGTACGTATACATCGACTTCTGGGCAACCTGGAGTGCACCAAGCTTGCGCAGTAAGCGAATCATGAAGGAGTTGTACCCGAAATACAAAGATTACGTTGAATTTGTAAGTATATCCATGGATCAAGAAGAGGAAGCGATGAGTGGGTTTCTGGAAACAAATAGATATCCATGGAAGTTCGCCCATTTTGGGAAAAATCCACAGATAAAAAGCGACTACGAGGTGGTTTCCTTACCCTACTACTACCTCGTTGATCCTGAGGGAAATCTAGTACAATCGCCTGCAAAACAGCCCGAAAGCGGAATCGAATATGTATTTGCCAAGATAAAGGCCGCCAGGGAGCAGGAAGTACAACCTAAATTCTGGGACGAAAAGCCCAAAAAGTAGGAAACAAAGGATTTGAGCAATCCCTCTTTTTATTTTACATTTGGTTCACGCTGAAATCAGCCGATTTAGCCTTGAAACAACTCTTCAAATACATACCCTACGTATTTCTGGTCGCGGTACTCATCGCATTTGTCCCGCCGGCGGAAAATGGAAAGCTGAAGGTCAATGGTAAGTTGAAAAACACCCATGGCACCACCATCCCCAATGTATTCATCACGGTTAGAGACAGTTTGGGTACGGTAGTGGACACCCTACGGTCCAACGAGAAAGGGAAGTACAGATTCGATCTGGAATACCAAACAACATACTCAGTACAGTATTCTCACCCTGAGTACAAGTCTATTTTTCTGGAATTTCATACGGAAATACCTGTGAAGAAAGCCTTCTTCAACTACCACTTCGAACCTCCCCAGGAAATCATGATTACGGATTCGATGGAGTACAACGACCGTACATTCAAGAAGAAACCACTCACAAGGATCACCTTCCAGGATTATTTTGACCGGTTTGAGATCGACAGGGATATGATTACCCAGTACCTCGATGCGATGGTCAAACCGAATTACGGTGTGCTCATCCTCAATGGTGAAGTGCTGGACAGTGCCGAAGCGCCGGCCAAGAACGTACAGGTGTTGGCTGAAAACATTGGCGGCGAAATCCTCGATAGCACCAACACTGGTGATAGTGGTCGCTATTATTTGGAAACGCCATACCAGGATAGCGTAAATGTGAGATTTAAAAGCCCTGAACACCACGAGACCTACTTCCAGGTTTCGACGCAGGTAGACTCGGCAACACTCCGAAAAGATGTTCCGCTCGAAAAATCTGTTCAACTATATCGTAAGACGGACACCACGATTAACCCGGCAGCATTCGAAAAACCTGCAGAGTCCATCGCCTTTGATCCGGAAACCAAAAAGTTTATACCGGACCCCGTCGTACCAAAGGTCTTTGAGCAGAAGCTTGGGCAACCTGTCTATAAGGTGATACGCCTAAGAGGAGATCTCCTTGCAGACAAGACTGAGAACCTGAAATCCGTGACTGTCAAATTGATGGATGGTGACTCCGTGCTAAAGGAGCAAGTGGTCACCGATCCAATGAAGTTTGATCTGACTGCGCCGGTGGATCGGAATTTGAAGTTGGTCTTTGAATCTGACTCATTCCACACCCAATATGTGAACATTGATAGCCGGGTTACCGGTGATCGCCTGGAAACATTAGATGCCAATATCACCCTCTGGGACAAGAATACCGAGGCCAACAATGCCAAGGCCTTCGACTTACCTAGCAACAAGTACTATTACAATAACATCAAGGGTGAATTCGAAAGCGATCCCAAAACACAAGAGATTTTTGCGGAAGTGCTGACATCGGAGCCAGAGGTGGACGCTCCACTTGGGCATCTGCCGTTGGAAGGAAAGACGCGAGGAACTACTGAAGATGGAAGAGGAGTGGTTGTACCGGGGACTGAATTGGTACTCTACGAGAACGGTGTTGAAATCGCAAGGGATACTTCGGATAAAAAGGGTAATTACAACTTCGATCTCAAGCTCAACAAGAATTACAGGCTCGCTATGAATACCAAAGGTTTCTACCCTTCGTTCATCGACATCAATACCAATGTTCCGGAATATAAGGAAGACCACAACTTCAAAACGATGAAGGCACCTATCTTCCTGGTTGATTCAAATACGGAGGGTATCTACAATCCTATTGGGTTTGAGCAAAAGCCTATGGCATCGATTGCCTACACTACGGAGAGTGAGTCTTTTGAAGACAACGATGCTGTGCTGGCCGAGCTGCAGGACTTAGTGACCGAGATTCCGCCAGATTGGTCTCCTCCGGCTGACCTTACAGAGGATACCGTCAAAACCGCTGAAAATACCTTCCTTTCTATTTCAGGTAGGATTAATGACGCCAATGATAAGAGGATCAAAAAGGTTGGGGTATTCGTGAAGGATAAGGAAACCGATATACTTGTTACAGATCCCGTTACGTCAGACAATACAGGTGTTTATACCATCCCCAATGTTCCGTTTGACAAAGACCTGACCGTTTCTTTCTTCAAGGATTCCACCTTTCATCCAACATTCATCGATTTGAATACCAACACAGGGGGGAATTATGAAATCAAGAAGATTGAAATACCAACTTTAAAGCTCTACTCTATTCAGTCCAGCGCGATCAACCCTGCTGCCTTTGAACAACCTGCTCTGGTGATGAGATACAACAACGGAGCTAAGTTGTTTGAACAAGATGCACAGGCCAAGTTTCAATTTGACAAACTGCTGCTGACTCCAATTGCTGAGGCTTTACTTTCCATGAATGGTAGGGTTCGCTCGGATGGAGGACGCTACGTCAAGAATGCTAAAGTTTATCTCGAGAAAGATGGTGTTGTGGTCGACTCAACAACCACAGACGGAAAAGGTAACTACCAGATGAACGTTCCTTACAACAATCTATACACCATGCGCTTTAAGGAGGACAAGTTCCATGAGACGTTTGTGAACGTTGACACCCGAACAGGTGCGGCAAAGGAGGATTTGAGGAGGGAACAATTTGATGCGGGAACCTTGACCTTTTACAGGAAAAGCAACAAAAAAGTTGATCCATTTGCCTTCCAGGCCCCCGCACAAGCGATCACCTATAATACAACGACTGGTAAATTCCGAAACATCCCTACCGTTCAAAACAACTTTGCTGCAAGGGTCTTCAAGGCTGAGGAGGAAGAGGAGGAAATGCCGGCACTTGATGATGTTCTCGTCGAAGTAGATGAATTTGAAGCCGAAGAAATCGAAGAGGAAGAGGCAGACATCAGCGAAATCCTCAACAAGTACAAGGAGAGGGCTGAGGAACAAAAGGCAAACGCAGCGAAAGAAGCAACGGTGGACTACAGAAATAGCCTGGCCAGGGCAATGCAGTTGCAGGACACAACAGATTACTCAAATCTGGAGAATGTATTGCTCGCCAATCAGTCGATAAACAATGTGATTTTTGAGCAGACGTCCAGAAAGGATCAGAGGGCTGAGAAAAAAGCTGCGGCCGAGGCCGCAGCTGAAGCTTCTAAGCGAACTACCTTCATTGCAGAGGCCGTTAGCCGCTCCTTGAGAAAGGGAATCAGCGCTGGCGACATTGTTTCCGTGGATAGCATTTTCATCATTGTTCCTCCAACAAGGTTCGATTACGGAGAATCAACATGGGGAGTAAGGTCCGTTCAGGAATACGATGTCAAAACTGGTGGAACGCGGATGCACTATTACAAAATAACCACTTGGTTGGTATTTGATTACTATTATCGTGACGGGAAGGAAATTGACGAAGATGAATATCTTGCCGATATCGAGAACTTCAAGAAGCTAGCGAACAGACAATGAGAATAAGGCATATCATAACAACGATACTGGGAGGACTGCTGGGACTGCTGTTTGCCCTACCATCCAATGCTCAGGTAGTGAACTTTGTTTCTTACGGGGTAGAACATGGATTGGCTCAATCTCAGGTCTCATCCCTAGTCCAGGATGAAAAAGGCCGCCTATGGGTTGGAACCATTGCCGGTTTGTCTGTTTGGGATGGTCAGAAATTCACCAATTACAATCGTTCCGATAGTTTGGCTGAGGATTGGGTTACAGCCAGCTATAAGGACAAATACGGTCACCTGTGGTTTGGTCACTGGGGTGGTTCCATTACCAAATATGATAAGGTAACCGAAGAATTTGAAAGCATCAAGATTGAGAAATTCAATTCATACCAGGAGGTAAAGGTCTTTGTGGAAGACACAGGCAGAAATGTGATGTTCTTTGGAACTGACGGTTCAGGTTTGTTCTACATGGACCTCGCCACCCAACAAGTGAAGCGCATCGAATTCTCAAAGGATCAGGAGGCCCGATTCATCAAAACCCTTTTCTTGGACAGTAATAAAGATCTGTGGATCGGTACAGAAAATCATGGGGTATACATCTTTGATGAGGCCCATATGATCGAAGACACGATCATCTCGACCAACATCAGATTGGAAGATGGTTTGAGCAGCAATGCCATCAATCAAATCACTGAGTACAATGGAAATATCTGGCTGGCAACCAATGCTGGAATTACCTACTTCAAATCAGGCGATATCGATTACCTGCGCAATCCAGCGGGAATACAATTCAACCAAATGAATGACAACACAGGATTTGCAAGCAACATAGTTTCCTGCTTCCTGGTAGACCATCAAGAAAATCTATGGATCGGTACCGGAGACCAAGGTGTAGTCAAAACGTCGGTTAGGGAAGGATATTCAAATCGATATGACTTCACGCACTACAACATCGAGCAAGGATTGAGTTTCTACAACATCAAGACGATGTACCTCGATCGGGAAAACACGGTATGGATTGGGACTGACGTAGGATTGAACCAATATACCAGTGAGCACTTTATCCTATACGACGAAACGGTTGGGCTCAAGAATAACATTGTATGGGCTGTCGCTCCGGATGCTCAAGGTAATATTTGGCTAGGCACCAACATGGGTGTAACGCAGCTGATCAATGCCGACAATAGAAACAACGACTCGCTGTCGACCAAGCACTACAAGGTCCCCGGTCTGTACGACGTACCTGTAATTGCTATAAGCCCGGATAGCGAAGGAAATATTTGGTTTGGAACCGCAAACGGTGCACTCTTTAAGCGAACCAAGACCGGTAACTATGAGCGAATCAATATCGAAGCCCACCTGCAGGATATGATCTATTCCATTGCCGAGGATGAAGGAGGAAACTTGTGGTTGGGAACAAGAACGGGCATCGTTAAGATCGATAAACGCGCGAGCAAGCTTTCTCTGTACACAGCGTCCAAGGACAGCATTGGTGGTGACAATATATTGAAGGTACTCAAGGCACGCGACGGTACACTTTGGTTTGCTGTACTCGGTGGGTCATTGACCAGCTATGACGGTGAAAACTTCAAGGTTTGGGGCCCGAATGATGGTATGGATGGAACTTTCGTTCTGAGTGCCGCCGAGGACAATGATGGCAATCTTTGGTTCGGAAGTTATACTGGCGGGCTTTACAAATATGATGGTTCCACCTTCACCAACTACAATAAGGACAGTGGTATGGTGTCTGCCACTCCCTACGCAATCGTTGCGGACAAGGACAATAATATTTGGATCGGGTCGACCAATGGTGTCGAGAAGTTTGATCAGCGTACCGGTGAGTTTACGCACTTCAGTAAGTCTGAGGGATTTCTTGGCATTGAAAGCAACCCGAATTCCATTGCTGTTGATGGAAATGACAACATCTGGTTTGGAACTATCCTTGGCGCGGTTAAGTACAATCCATACCTCCATGACGTCAATACCACGAGACCTATCATTGAGATAAAGGATAAGATCCGCGTAAACAACAAGGTTTCCTCACGGCCGCCGGATAATACATTTACCCAGAGTCAGAACAACTTGACATTTGATCTGGTTGGCGTGTCACTCAACAACCCCAACAAGCTTCGTTATACGTATCAGCTTGCTGGAGATAAGGGTGGCGAATGGCACGATCCGACGCCTAACCCGCAAGCTATTCTAGCAGGGTTGAATGCCGGTAATTATACGTTCAACGTGAAAGCCATCAACGCTGATGGTGTTGAGAGCGACGTGGCCTCCTATAAGTTTAAGATTGAGATACCGTTCTACATGAGCGTGCGATTTTATGTCCTGCAGTTTGCCATCATCCTGATCATGCTTGCCCTGGCGGTTTTCTATGGAAGGAAGACGGGTGGTTCACGTGTCGCGACAATCCTCGCCTCTATCGCCGTCATTATCGTGTTTGAGTATGGTATCAACTACGTGGAGGATAACGTTGAAGCTCAATTGGGTTCTATTGCCTTCATCAAGGTGATGCTGAACGTATTCCTCGGTTTGATGCTGTTCCCGGTTGAAAGGTTCGTTCAGGGCTATATCATCAAGGGGAACGAGCGTGCTGCCGCCAGACGCCTGGCGCGGCAAGGCGGAGCGACGGAGACGGTGGAATCTTCGGAAAGCGAGTAACGACCCTGCCCTTCCCAGGTGATTTATGGTATGAATGTTGGTTGACCTTTGTCACTATTAAAAACCAACTTTATGAAACAACTGATCATCGCAATTGCCACTTTGGCAATCACCACTACCCTATTCTCCCAATCCACAGAAGAACCATTCACATCAAAAAAGAATGAGTTGAACGTGGGATTCGTCAACGTTTTTAACCTTTCCGGCTCACAACGAGTAGGGATCGGATACAAGAGATATATAAAGAAGGGAGCGCTCCGCATTTCCTCGATCAACTCTCTTACCTTCTCAAACAGAAGAAAACCGGGGCATAGCGAGTCGAATTCGCTTAGGCTTCAACCGAGCATTGGTTACGAATGGCACAAGTATTATGGAAGGTTTTACGCCTTTTATGGGTTTGACTTAATCGGAACATACGGAAAGTCGACCACTCACAATCAATCGAACTTTTCGACCAATTCGTTAAAAGACATCTCACAGGAATATGAACTTGGTGCAGCACCGCTTGTTGGCCTTCGGTTCTTCATCAACGACTTTATCTCTGCTTCAACAGAAACCAGGTTGAATTTTGTTTATCGAGAAACCGCTAGTTTTCGAATAGACACATCAATCAATGATGAACCCCTGGATGGCAGAAATAAAACATATGGTTTTTCAACTTACTTCGGTCCAGTAGGTCGAGTATCGCTCAATATCCACTTTTAGTGCCTATTGATATGGCTGCCTGCGGCCCTTGCTTGCCTTACGTCGGGCTTTCTTCTTCAATACCCTGGCTCTCACGCGCTCTTTCTTCTTGAGGTGGCGATTGAGTAGTCGCTGGAGGTTGAAGGTGTGGCGCGCTTTGTTTTTGATGCCATATACAAACAACAACTCGTGCGAGCCTGCTGGTGACTGTGCTCCCAACGGTGCATAATTGTAAGTCCAGCTATACGCAAACTTCATGCTCTGACGATAGTGATAGTCAAATAGCAGGTTGAGGTTGTACAGAGAATGGAACGAAAGTCCGAAACCGTATTGGCGTCGATACTTGAAGTACCCGTTCAAATGAACCTGGATCGGCGCACCGCCTGCCACCCTGGTTACAATACTTGGATGGAATTCAAATCCTTTGTTGAGCAATATATCAGTCTGGGCAAATAGCGACCATTGAACATCCGTCAAGTCCGCAGTTGCCCTTGCGGTATTGCTACCGGCGTCAAATGAATTCTTTAATAAGGCCGGTGTCGAAATGCCAAAGAAGAATTTCTTGTACTGCGAGAATGCTCCAAACCTGGCATTTGGCAGGTAATAGTTCTGATCTGTATACGTGTAAAGTGGATCATCCGGAAAGTCGGTTCTGATCTGGCTTTGCTTTTCACTCCATATATTGATCTCCGGAGCTATGGAGAATGCTATAAAACCATCATCTGCAAACGGGGCTTTATAAGTGTAGTTTACATTGATTCGCGTATTGTTGTCGATACCGATTTGCCCATTCCATATCATCGCACCGACATACGATGGGGTGTTATTGATGGGCATGTTAAACTCAAACAATCTAAAACTTGGAGCGCCCTCGAATCCTACCCATTGGAAGCGATTGACCAATGCAAAATTCATGTCGGAGTGCTGCGCAATAGCAGCTCCGTTGAGTAGCGGAAGGTGGTGAATGTAATTCACAACCTCGGGGTCGCGCTGTGCATTTGAGTGAAGACTAAACCCAAATACCAATAGTGATATGACCAACAGTTTTTTCATTACCTCGTCTTCAGATCAATGTAGCCAGTGAGTATATCCTCTTCCGGATCAAGTTTCAAAACATAATAGTAGGTGCCATCCGGCACTTTTCCTCCAATATTAGGAACAGCCGTTCCCTTTGCTTTTCCATCCCAATCATTGAGGTAAGGCTTGGCCCTGAAAACGACATCACCATTTACATTATACACCGTGAATTCGTTCTCGGGATATAATTCAACACCCGGAACAATAAATAAATCGTTGATTCCATTATCATCCGGGGTAAATGCATTGGGCATAAACTGCTTTGGATCTCCTAGCATATTGAGTATCACAATGCCAGTGTCACATATATTGTAGCAAATTGAGTCACAGACCTCATAGGTCATCGTATCGATGTGCCTGAAGTTAAAATCAGGAGTATAGTCGATCGCGTCATCAAGCCCGGGCGAAGCACCGCCCGTACCATTGCTTGGTGAAGTGAGTACCCTGATACTCGCCACGTTACCTTCATCATTGGAGATAAGGTCTATCTCGCGGTAATCCGTATTGTATGGGCCCGCTACACTGTCCTGGTTGGCTATCACAATGCTCTGCTCGGCTATCTCCATTGTAATAGAATCGTTGTTGTAGCAGAAGAAGTCGTTGACCGTGACATAAAATGTCGTCGGCACAGAAATCTGAACGAAAATATTCTTCGTGTCTTCACCCGTACTCCAGTCGTACAACAAATCTTCTTCGATTCCGATTCTTGCAGGGAGGGAATTACAAGCCTTGCCATCAGTACTGAAAGTTATGGTTGGAATTTCATGCACCCGATATACGGCAAGTACGGTATCGGAACAGCCCAGGCCATCAGTGTAAACATAACTCACCTCATATAGCGAGTCAAGGATGAGAGATCCGGGATCGATACTATCACCACTCATGAGCCCTTCACCAAAGAATGAGCCACCAAGTGGATCTACCCAAACCCTTGGGTCGGTGCTAAGACCAAACACGTCTTCATCTTCACACAGGTTTTCCTCGAGATTGAAGGAAACCGTTGGCGCAGGATTCACCAGGATGAAACCTGTATCGGAACTACCGCATCCAAATGTGTCGGTATAGAAATAGACTAATTGATTAAAACCTATCGAAACCCCAAATTGGTTTGGATCGAAGACATTACCCATCACAACTCCCTTTCCAGTCCATGTACCACCCAAGGGAGAACCCTGGGTAAGCAACATGGTATCGGCATTCGAGCAGATAGCGGGGAAGGCTCCTGTATTGACCACTGGCTCCGGCTTCACTTCCAGGATGTCAAACGCGACATTCTTGCATTGATTGATATCCTCGAATCGATAATAGATTGTGTCAAACCCGGGACCTGCAATAGTTGGAACATACTTGCCGTTGATCACCGTACCTTTATTGCTGAAATAGAGGCCACCAAGCGGCACACCTCCGGACAATGTAGTTACTCCCTGGTTGACGCAAAGAATTGTATCCGGCAAGGTAAGGCTCA
Organism: Salibacteraceae bacterium; assembly: GCA_965267285.1. GTDB lineage: Bacteria > Bacteroidota > Bacteroidia > Flavobacteriales_G > Salibacteraceae > UBA4419. The sequence goes on from OZ253948.1 coordinate 1,955,202, forward strand.
CCACCGGTCGTGCATGGACCCTGATCGTGGCCGAACTCGAATCCGTACAGCCATTTGCGTCGGTATAGATATATCTCAAGGTGTCTGTTCCACCAATGATGGATGAGTCAGGGTCAAAATCACCTCCGGCAGAAACGATACCCACTCCTTTGAAAAGGAATGTTGCACCCGTGGTAGACGTAGGTGGGCTCACTTGAGAACTAATATCGAATACTCCAGATCCTTCGCAAACATCTGGGAAGATTGGAGTAGTGAAAAATACATTTGGCGCGGGCAGTACGGTTTGATTCTCCTGATCGCTGGCAGTGCAGTTGTTGGAATCGGTATAGGTATAGGTAATCACCCTTGGACTAGAACCCGCTGAAGCGGGATCAAAAAGGCTATCGCTAAAAACTCCCGTACCTGTAAAGATCCCTCCACTGATATTGGCAAAAGGCATCAGGTTGACGATGGTATCATTTGAACACACCGGAATCAACGCGCTCAAGGACACCGTTGGAATAGCGTAAATGCGAATGGTATCATAATCGGATGCACTACAGCCTGTACCCGGATGGGTATATGTATAACTGACGGGGTACAACCCAGCCCCAAGAATTTGAGGAGCTACCTGAGGGTTTTGGCCTGCACCACCCGAAAAACCTGGGAATGTATACTGACCACCCGAAGGAGTTTCGTCATTCAAAAAGAAGTTTGTTGCATTGGCGCATAGATCGTTCTTGCTCGCGGGTATATTCAAGCCGACCAAAGGAGGAGCTATGGCCGTAACAGTAACCGCAGCGCTATCGGCGCAATTCACATTATCTACCATGATCACTCGGTATACCCCACCGGAATCTACTACCAATGTATCGTTCGAAGCTCCTGCTATAAGGGAACTATTTCGTTTCCAAGTAATGGAAGTAGCACCCGTAAACCCAGTAGCAATCAAATCGATGGTATCACCCAAACAGAAATTCAGTGCACCGGTAGAACTGGCGATAGACGCATTCAGAAGGCAGGGGGCCAAAGTATCATAGCTGGCCAGGAATACATCTGCTGAGAGGCCAGGATTACGCGTAGAGTCAACCGCAGAAAAGTCAAAATCAGTCGCAACATCAAAATTCCCCATGAGCAGGATGTCTCCGTCACTCAGCACCTGGATATCGTCTGCATTTTCTGAACCCGTAGCACCAGTAGTCCATACATACTGAAGCGCTAAACTGGTATCGTACTTTGCGAGGAAGATGTCCATGGTTGGCACTGCACCCTGGTAAGTAGAAACATGAATTTCGGCTCCAGCTCCCGGGTCGAAGTCGACCGTATCTATAAATCCACCAACGATAAATAACTCGTTTGAACTCGTAATAAGATGGTGGGCTCTTCCATTGGCCCACTCCCCTTCCAATTCACCTCCGGCCCTGAATGTACCACCCAGCGAATACTTTGCCACGTATCCTGTATTTCTTCCTGTACTGGTGATATTGGAACTGGCTCCGCTGGGGTCTAAGTCCAATGTTTGGTTTAGTTCTACCGTACCAATAACATAGAGTTGACTGGCTCCGGCTTCAAGGCTCTTGTACTCCATATGCAGGTAATGGTCTTGCCATAAATTTGTTACAGCACCCCCACCCCCCTGGGTATAAGCTCCGACCATGGTATTGTTTCCCGTGGACGACGTTAATGTGTTAGTCCCATCATAGTTTAATGTACCAACCCAATCTATGGCGACATAAATGTCCCCATTGGGATCCATTGACATACTCTCAGAACTGCTTTCTGAAGGTAGGCCCGAAGTAACAAAGGGGAAATTATTCAGGTACGTTCCTGCTGTGTCATACGTAAGCAAAAAAGCTTCACCACCGGTAGTGGAGTTAGAAACCGAAATGGCAGTACCGGGTCCACCGTCAAAATCAACGGAACCTTCATAGGTACCAAACATATAGAGCGTATCCCCCAACAGCTCCATGTCGACGATGTAGTCATCCGCTGTATTTCCAAATACGCGAACCCACCGAAACGCCAAGGAATCGATACTTCCCATACCAGAAGGTGAGCTAGTCATTTGGTCATACCTTGCTACAAATGCATCGCGGCTACCCTGGGAAATGTGTGCGGCCAATGCAGACAGATCTGGATTGAAGTCTCTGGTACCGCTAAAATACCCGGCGATGTAAACGTCATTGTTGGAGCCAACGGTGATGGCTTGAATATCAATGTTGATCGCATTTATGAACCTGGCAAGGACAGTTCCGGAAGAGTCGATGCGGTTCACCTGAGCAGATCCTCCATCGTCGTGCGCAACGAACAGATCGGTACCAACCAAAGTGGACGCATACACCGCATCCCCATTTCTCTGTTTAATCCATTCCAGGCTTTGGGCGCTCAATTGGAATGTACCCAAAATGAACAGGCCAGTGAGGGGAAGGGTTTTATGTATGAAGCCGATCAATCTCAAAACGTTCTCCTATCGAACGATTATTCTCTCTACATGCAGGCGACCATCAACAGAAATCATCAAATGATAGGCACCTGACGCAAGTCCATCGAGCCGAACCGTATGTTCCTGAACTCCGCTAGAATCCAGCAATTCTGCCCTCAGGGTCTTGCCCTGCAAATTAATTATTTTTACTAGAACAGGTTCAACACCTTTTCGTCTTTCGAACGCAATATTCAGTTCAAATTCAGTTGGATTTGGAAATACCTTGATTCCTAATTCATTGGGGGATTCTGCCAGCCCAATAATTTCTTTGTCGATCAAATTTCTCGAGTAGTTGGAGAAGATGATATTGTTGTGCGAAGGGTCACAATTGTCCACCTTCCTGGCCTGCACAAAATAGAACAGTACACTGTCCTCTTCCGGTGCATTCAGGTCGACATAAACATTGATATTGTTGTTGACAGAATCGATCAACTCCAAGCCGCCAGATCCGGAATATCGATAGACGTAATAATCGGAAATAGAAGTGCCCACATAGGAAGTCCAATCCAGTCTGTACACATTACTGCTCTTAATGTTGGCGACGAGCAAGATACTCTCATGTGGTTCGATATGATCGGTAAAGCGGCCGCAGACGTCCTCAACCAGAATCGAATATCCTGCCGTTAACTGAGTGTTATCCAGTGTTGTATCCAAATAGGTATTGGTGCCAACCTGTCCGATAGTCGCAATGGTATCCAGACCAAATCCGAAGAGCTTTTCTCTCAGTACTTTGTACGACGAAAAATTGAGTCCGCCAAATGCCGTCCACTTTAATTCGTTTGCTCCAGCGACAGTATCGTTCGTAACATAGCACAATTCAACCGGGGCCAGATCCCTGCTCAGCACATCGAAGTTCAGGAATCGATTACAGCCGGTTGACGACTGGGTAACCGTGAGCGTATACAGTCCCGACGTAATACTTGGATTGTCTTCTGAAGTCGGACCGTTTGACCAGGTGTAGGCAAGGCCCGTATCTGCAGGAGTGAGGAAGATCCCTCCATCGCTGGAACCGCAATTGGCAAAGATCAGGCTATCAAGGAGCATGTTTGGAGCGACATTGTTGTTCAGGATAATTGTTTCTTCGCTTGTACAAGATTTCGAATCGGTAATGGTAATGCTGTAAATGCCGGCTGCAAGGAAGGTGAGTGAATCCGAGTTAGACCCGGTATTCCAATTGAACGTGTGCGCGCCTGTACCACCTTCGCTGGTAATGGCAATAAATCCATCGGCTGCCCCGCAGCTTGGATTTCCAAGCACTGCAGAAGCATTGACAGAAGAGGGTTCATTGACCGTATATGTCGCAAATGTCTTGCAGTCGTCATCCTCCACTTGTACCTGGTAGGTTCCAGCTTCTAAGCCCGATAGACTCGTTCCTTTCTGACCATTTGACCAGCTATAAACACCAGTTCCCGACTGAAGGGCGATACTTCCATTAGCGTCTCCAAAGCAGTCGTTGTGGATAATGGTATCCAATGTAATGCTTGGCCCTCCATTATTTGAAAGCCCTACGATGGAAGACTTAACGCAGTTGTTTTGATCCGTAACCTCAAAACGGTACACTCCGGAGCCTAAATTGACTACCTGCGCCGTATTGGCTCCATGAGACCAATCGTAGCGGTAAGGGCTTTTACCCCCATTTACCTGAAGCGTGATTCGACCATTCAACTCTTCACAACTTGGTTGGACAATGTTTTGCACGACAGCCATCGTGTCGTAAACCGTGATCTTGACTTCCTCTACCACACTACAGCCCAACTGCGAGGTAATGGTAACTCGATACTCTTCGGTATTTGCAGCCAGAACCTGAATCGATGAGCTTGATTCACCGGCGCTCCAATCGAAGGAAATTCCTCCACTTGCCGTTATACCAACTGCCGTATTTTGGCAAACTGTCGTGTCGCCGGAAATTGAAGTAAGGGGTAATGGGAAGACCCTCAGGAATCCAGTGGTATCAGAGGAACATCCGTTCGAATCGGTGTATTGATATTGGATGGCGTGGATACCCGTATCAGCGATACTTGGGAAGAATCGGTTGGCGAGCACGCCTGTACCGGTATAAGTTCCCCCGGAAGGAATTCCTTGTGTGAGTGTGGCTGCATCGTCGCCAAAGCACGCATCTCCAAAAGAAGATAGACTTACGACAGGCTGTGCGAAGATTTCAATTTCCTGTTTGGCGGAGTCCGTGCATCCGTTTTGATCGGTGTATATAAAAGTCAAGGTATCAAGTCCAATACCAGCTGAATCAGGAAAGTATGTGCCCGTTGAATCCATTCCTCTTGCACTGTAAACACCTCCTACTCCCAATGGAATACCGCCATTTGGGACAAAGGGTTGATCATCAATGCACAACCTGGAATTTTGCGTCAATCCCACCAGTGGTTTGGAGAAAACGGTTACCGTTTGACTTGCACTATCGGTACATCCAGTATTGGTGTCGGTAAACGAATATTGGACCGAGAAGACGCCCGTGCCTGCAGAATCGGGCAAGAAGTTGCCCACGGAGTCTACATGATTTCCAGTGAAGTATCCGCCCATGGGAGCAGCTCCAAGTAATGCCACAGAATCCAAACCTCGACAAACGCTCCACTGGCTAGCAAAGCTGATCATTGGTGGAGCATGCACAATCAGGTTTTGGGTATCGCGTTCAAAGCACCCCAAAGAATCTGTAAAAGTGTATACAACGGTATGCGTATCAGCGCCAGCCAATTGAGGATTGAAAATTCCATTCAAGATACCCGGTGCACCTGAATAAACACCTCCACTTCCAGTTGGATTTCCTCCGGTAAGTAAGAAGGAAGAAGCATTGGTGCAAGCACTGGGCTGAGGCGCCAGGGTCACAACAGGGACGCTATCTACGATGATTTGAGCATTGACAGTGTCGTTACAGCCATGAATATCCGTATATCGATAGTAGACGGTATCCAAGCCGGTACCAACCAGGAGTGGATCATAGTTTGATCCCGACACTGCATTGCCATAATAGGTTCCTCCGAGCGGAATACCACCGCTCAGCAATGTAAGTCCGGCGTTTTGGCAAATTCTCGATTGAAGGTTCAATCCAACTGTGGGTTGAGGTCGAACTACAAGTATGTTTTGAGTTGTATCCGAGCATCCATTGCCATCCGTGTAGTGATAGAAGATGTTGAACGAGCCCGAACCAGAAGCATAGGTGTTGAAGATATTTCCGATGAGGTGCGTTGTGTCTGGTGTTGAGTATAACCCTCCTACCGGACTTCCTTGGGTAAGCGTTGTACTTCCCAATTCATAACAAACATCTGGAATGGTCGAAAGCGTCACATTGGGGATGGCATTGACCGTTATTGAAGCTGAATCCACACTTGCACAGCTGTTGGAATCCGTATAGGAGTATTGAATCGTATAACTACCTACACCCGCCGTACCTGGGAAAAACTCATCTCCATTCACAGTATTACCACTGTAGAAACCACCCGAAGGTGTTCCGGTATTGAGAACGTGCGTTCCTGAATTCAGACATACGGCTCCAAGTACCCCTATGCTCACCGACGGAAGGGCATATACTTCCAGTTGCCTTGTAGCCGTATCCGTACATCCATTTGCATCGACATAGGTATAGGATAAATTATGAATGCCTACACCTGCTGATGCCGGACCGAAAATCGAATCCGATGTAATAGCCGTTCCAAAGAATATTCCTCCAGAAGGGGTTCCCGAGTTGAGCGTATCGCTGGCGATGGATACACAGTAATTACTCAATATACCCGTACTAACCTGCGGAAGTGCAAATACCGTTTGGGTCGCTGTATCCGTATCAATACATCCGTTAATATCGGTGAAGGTATAGGCAATCCGATGTGCTCCAGTACCGGAGACCGAGGCAAAGAATTGATCATTGTTGGTCACTCCTACCCCACTGTAGAAGCCTGTTCCCGAGCTATCCGTGGTAGCGAATGAAAGTGTGATCACGTCTGAATCGGCACATATTCCAGCTGGCGTAGTAACCGAAACTTTTGGAAGCCTGTTTACAAAAATCGTCTGGCTGGTAGAATCCTGACAGGTATTGCCGTCGATAAAATGGTAGCCAACGTTGTGGGAGCCATGACCTGCAGAATTTGCTGTAAAAGTGACACTGTCGGAATTTACACCGCTACCGGTAAAATAGCCACCGGTAGGTTGCCCTCCGCTCAATGTAAATTGATCCGAAGCACAAACTTCTCCCAGCGGATCGAGACTTACAGAAGGCAATGGATGAATCCGCACATTAAATGACAAAGTGTTTATACAAGCAGTTGCCGGATCGGTATATCGATAGTACACGGGTGTCAGCCCAACACCCGCAGTATCGGGCATGAATGTGAGACTGTCAGAATCGATTGCTATGCCATAGAATGCACCTCCGGTAGGCGTTGGGGAAACCAAGGTATCCTCCGAAGATCCTATACAATATTCATCTTGCGTGGCTGGAAGGAGTACCGGAAGTGGATTTACACGAATAGTGCTACTTGTATCATCAACACACCCTGAAAGGGTATCCGTAAACGTATACGTCAAGGTATGCGTTCCCGTATCCGAGAGGGTGGGAACGAAAGTTGATCCATTCAGGACTCCAGGCCCCGAATATTCACCTACGCCCGTATTGGTAGATGAGCCGTTGGTGAGGGTGAACGATCCGATGTCGATACAAACATCCGCGTATGAGACCAGCGAGATATTCGGATAGTCATTGATGACAATGGTATTGGAATCGACATTCACACACCCATTGGCATCCGTATAGGTGTAGGTAATTGAAAACGTGTCAACCCCTGCGATATCAGGAGAGAAATACCCTGCAGTACTATCTATAATACCGGTACCGGAGAAGAATCCTCCAGTTGGGTTCTGCGATGTGATTTGCACAGTATCATCATGTATGCAAGCACTTGGAATGGAACCGAGAACAACTGTCGGCAGGTCATTTACTATAAGCACGTTGCTCGCTACATCTGTACACCCTGTAGTGTTGTCGGTATAAGTGTAATATATATTGAAGCTTCCCGCTGAATCTGCAAAGTAATTAAGCGAGTCCGCGAGCACCCCGACTCCAAAATACACACCTCCTGAAGGGCTGCCACCGCTCATAGCTGCAGAATCTTCAAGGCATAAATCGGTAAATGACGAGAGCGTAACAATGGGTAGGGTATCTACGAAAAGGTCCAGAGAGGTATCGCTTGAGCACTCAGAAAGTGTATCCACAAAGGTGTAGGTCACTGTATTGTTTCCCGGAACAGCGAGACTTGCGTCGAAGGTGGTTCCGTTGGTGACAGCATCACCGGCGTAAATACCATAGCCGTCGCTAACACTCGATGAACCTCCGGAAAGTGAAAAAGGAGCGGCGTTGATACAGACATTGCTGAAACTAGTTAAAGACACATCCGGAAGTGAATCTACCTGAAGGGTAGTGGAAGATGAATCCGTACAACCCAAGCTGTCAGCGTAGGTATATGTAATTGAATGTAGCCCAACCGTAGCTGAAGCCGGTAGGAAAGTACCGCTGGAATCCAGCAGGCCGTTACCCGTAAAATAACCTCCTATGGGCACTGCAGAAGTAAGATTGAAGGTATCATCGTCGATGCAGAATGTGGTATATGATCCGATCGATACAACAGGCAGTGCCTGAACCGTGATACCGACGGCGTCAGAGGTATCAACGCTGATCGAGTTTGACATAACGACTTGGTATGATCCTGAATTGAACACGGTTAAAACGCTATCGGTTTCACCACCCATCAAAGCTCCATTGAGCAGCCACTTGTAAGTCACATTCTCTTCGGAAGTATCTGCGAGCAATACAATTGAATCCGGATAGCAAACCACCGTGTCTGAAACATCGATGATTTCGGCCTCCACAGGGCCATCGAATTCATCCGCTCCGATACTTGGCGGGGTCTTGCGATCATCGCCATCGATGTCATAGGCATAACCAGAGATCGTTTGTCCAGCCTTATACGTTACCGTGGTAAACGAATGCAGATCGTCCGCAGCAAGGAATCCAGGGTCGCCGGAAACGGAATTTGTGTCCTTTCCTGTGGCTGATTGCCAAGCAGCCAAATCCGTTCTGAATGCCGCTGAGTAGTATCCTACATTAACTCCGGCACTGTACAAGCAATTGTTTTCCGAAGTCCAGTTGGTTGGTGTAGGGTTTCCCACACGATAGGCAACACCTGCACCGCTATTTGAGAAGACGTTGTTTCGGACATCAACCTGGTTACCACTGTTCATGAAAATTGCCCCGGCACTGGTATCGCTGGAATTCTGCTCCATCGAATTGAAGAAGAAATCAATGTGACTCGATGAAGTGATATAGACCGGATAACTAACAACAGCATTTGACGCCCCATTCCAAACCATGTTGTTGTAGATTCTATTGGTGGATGACGACGTCCCATCCAAATTGGCAAGCTGCATCCCCTTATAGCCTCCTGAGGAATTGGTCTCAACCATGTTATTGGCTATCTCCAATGAGTCAGCATAGCTGATGTCAATACCCTGTTGCAAGCCACTCGAAGGATTCATGTAGATCTCATTGCCGGCGATCACCGCATCGTCCTGACCGAAGAGTCTGATTCCGCTGTAATAGGGCCCGTCAAAATAGTTGTCTGTAATTGTAATGCCGGTCTCGTGGACCAGGGCTGAAATCCCTTGAAGAATTACACCATAGCTTCCTCCCAGGAGATAGCTATTACTTAGCGTGAAATGGTTCGATTCAAATGCTGTACCTGTCTGGTCATAGATAAGTGCTTGAGCGCTGCCACTACCGGTAGAAGGTATCCCGATTATGTCACAGCTATCAACCGTAATCGAGTCGGAACGGCCCGCAATGTGGAGCACACGTGAGAAGGATGAATCCAATGCCTCAATACTCAAGTTGTAGAATGTCACATTGTCTGCACCATCCAGCTTGATTGTATGGTTGTTGATGACGTCGGCGTCAGCTTCAATGACCGGTGTAGTACTCGCCGAAGGGTCCGCCATAAATTTGACGTAGTTTGTTGACGAGCCCCCTACGATGCTGTCAATCTCCAATTGACCGGTATAAGTTCCCGAACGAATGTGGAATTCGACCAGGCTGTCGACACCGACAGCATTTAGCGCGGTTACAGCTTCTTCCAAATCTCCAAAATCAAAACCGGCTCCCCCTACCTTATAAATTCCGGCTAAGGGTTGAGGGTCGAATTCAAACGCACCAAGGTCAGGATTAACCGTATCCCTAAGGACTCCATCCACATCATGGGTTATTCCGGATATTACTATCCCAAGGTCATCAAGCGCTGGATGAGTTGGAACGAATGAACCCTCGTCAAACAACGGGCTGTAGCCTACGGAGTTAGTATCCTGGCTTGAAAAGAGCATTTCACCAATGTCCGCAGCATAGACAGAATCAATTTGGCCGAGCGTATCACTCTCAGAGTAATAGCAGTTGTAATCATATGTGTTGTTACTGCCAAATCGGAATGCATGCGAAGCATCAAATGCCGCAAATATGTTGTTCCTAAAATCCGAACCACTGACGTTGTACGAACTTCCGGAACCAGAAAATGAGATTGCCCGGCTCAGTGGATTGGTGGAAACAGATACAAACGTATTGTTGTACACGTCAAAACCACCACCGGACTCCATGCGCAGACCATTCTCATTCGATTTACCGACATTATTAATGAGCGTTCCATTGTTGCTTCTGAAGCATGTAATTGCTGCACCGCCTACAGCACTATCAACAATATTGGATTCTAGTAGGAATTGATTGCCATAGGAGTTGCCCAATCCTCCTCCATGGATATAATTATCAATCACTTCATAATTCTCGTGATACGATACTTGAAGCCATCCATCCAGTATTGTATTGTTTTCCACCAAAGTTGAATCTGGCTTCACATGAGAAATTCCTGCGCCGGTAGTCGTCGTGAGCTCTACAGGACCGTCAGTTGTATTGTTCGTAACGATCAACCAACCCATATCGACAAAATGCCCCGGCTTCGCGTAAATCGCGTATTGAACATTCGACGCATCGATGTCACAAGAGTCGATCGTGATGTGGTAGTTCTCCCCCGTTATGTAGATTACGTCTGCACTGGACAATCCTGTTGCATCAAAATTGAGGTTATCGAATTCGATATAGTCAGTACCATCCAGGCTCACTACGTAAGGAGCTTCAGAGCTTGCGCTGTCCTGAATGATAACATCCAGTGTATTTGCTGGATCCGGTTGAAAGGTGATAGTATTGGAAGCGCTGACACCATGAACCTCGAATAATTCTATGGTTTCATTATAGGTCCCCTGACGTATATTGAAGGTGACAGCCCCTGTGACCCCGCAGATATTCAAATCATCAACTGCTTCACCGATCGTCGCATAGCTCGGACTAGTTCCTCCAATCGTATATGTACCACTAAGCGCAGTACACCCTGTATATTCGTATGCCCCTACATCCGGAGTGGTTAGTGAGCGTGAATTGCCATCGATGTCCGCAGTAACTCCCGCCGATGGATCCCCTTGGTTGTCCATGGCTCCTGATTGAGGAACGAACGTGGTGTCCGAATCAAAGTAGGGATCAAGCTCGAAGGAGTTCGAATCCATGCCATAAGCCCAAAGAGAATCCAGTGTTGGTAGCAAATTGCCCTCTACAGAGGCAAGTGTATCGGAAGTAGAATAAATGTTGTTGTAATCGAATGTCTGGGTTCCGGTGATAGCGGCCGCATCATTGTAATCATAGATCTTGCCTGCTCCGTCGTAGTAGAGGATATTGTTGCGAACATCAACGTCCATTTGGGTTCGGAAATTGAATATGCTTGAGTTTCGAATTGTGTCGCCATCCACCGCTTCATAAACAATGGTATTGTGGTGAATATCCCATCGTCCTGCAATCGATCTTAAATAAAACAGGCGATCTTGTATTGCCATCGAAGATTTAGAAACGTGGACAAGGTTGTTGACGAATTTGTTGCGAATACCTGCAGATGGCGCTAGGATCCATGTATAAATGGCTTGATTACCTGTATTCCCACTCGTAGCAATAAACTTGTTGTTTTCAACAACCGCAGACTTCGAGAATTCCAGTCTAAGAGCTTCTTGGCTCCAATCTTCAAAATAGCAGTTTCGAACATCGATGGAGTCAAATCCATCTACGAACATCCCAGTCTGACCCATGTTGAGAAACTGAGTATTGTCAAATACCACAAAATCATTGGATGTACCACCCCCTTCGAATCCCACCCCACGGGTATAGCCATCGATTATGCTATTGATGATGTAGAATGAATCAACCTTAAAAGCGGTCGAGAAGAATCTCCCGACGGCTATTTGAGCTGAGGTGGAAGTGAGCTCACAACTATCAATTGTGATATTGATACTCTTGCTCAAAAGATCTATGGTTCTACCGCTGACTCCACCCAAATCCCCAAAGTGGATATTCTTAAATATCAGATCACTAGCTCCATCCAGCAAAAGAACATAAGGTTCGCCCGATGTTAGCGTATCCTCCCAAATCACTTCAGACGTATTGGCCGGATCGGCTTGAAAAGTAATGGTGTTGGTTGCCGACTGACCAGAAATGGTATCGATCTCCACCCTTTCATTGTAAGTCCCTTGGCGAATGTTTAGGGTAACCGCCCCACTTACGCCATTGGCCTTGAGAGAATCGACGGCTTGCTGAATAGATGTGTAATCCGGACTTGTCCCTCCGATGGTCTTGGTGCCACTTATTTGACCAAGTGCCCAGAAACCCGAGCACATCACCAACACCAATATGACCAGCCTCCTCATCATCTGGTCACCTGGAATTTGGCCGTGCTCACCCCAGCATCGTTGATCAGCTTCATCATATATACGCCGGACGTGGCATCGTACAATTCGATTTCTCTGTATATCTCGGCTCCCGATTGAATGTCATCGCTGTATACTACACGTCCTCTTGCATCCAGAATCTCAATTCGGGAGTCGAGCGACAGGTCCTCAATGTTGAGCATGAAGCGTCCGCTGTTCGGGTTTGGATAGAGCTTGAGGTTGAATGTCTTGTGTATCACCTCGACGAGTTCTACTCCAAGTTCCATCACATTCTCGGTGCCGTTGGAGAAGGCCATAAACTGATCACCACAGGTATCGGGTCGCTCTGCAGCAACATAGTATATCAAGCTGCCTGCACTGCTTGGCCACAGCAAGTCGGAGAACGAAGTTTGTAGTGGGCTTACTATCGCAATGCGTTGCGGAGCGCCATTGTCATCCCGTCTGTATACATGGTACTTGCTTACATTAAATCCGATATAAGGTGTCCATGTCAACCTATGTGCTCCCGTGGCCTGACGCGTCACTGAGAGGTAGATACTTTGATGGAACGTGCTATGCTCGCTTTCGATACCGCAGGCATCCTCCTGACCTAAGTAGTACCTCCATGCATTCGAGATGCGGTTGAGTTGCTGATCTTCTATGAACGATGGAACTCCACTATTGGATCCTGCAAAGTGTTTGGAGAATCCACCTAGGTCACCACGGTAAACATTGTAGTTCGTTATTCCGGCAGATGTCTGGAAGTGAACCTGCATTCTTCCGCTGGAAGTATCCACGGTAAGTACGCAGATCTCGCCCGCATCCGGAAGAATTTCAGGCACGATCAATTCCGCAACGGAAGCACATCCTGATGTATCCGTGACAGTGACATAGAACGGTCCTGCATCCAAACCGGTGATGGAAGCGTTGCTTCCACTATTGGACCAGGCAAATGTCCAGGTGGTATCCAGTTCATCAATGCTCAACTCACCAGCTGACGCACCACAGGCTGTACCTATGATCGTATCGACCACGATGAGAGGACCACCAGTATTGCTGATGGTTTCAACCAGGGTATCTTGACAGCCATTGCCGTCCGTAATGGTCACTGTATATACGCCTATTCCAAGGTTTACGACTGTGTCGTTGCCAGATCCTGTTGACCAATTGTAAGAGATTGGCTGAATTCCTGTAGTCGAGAGGTAGATCTCACCGTCCGGCACTCCACAGTTTGCATCCATCGTGGAAATAGAAGAGACAATTGGAGTTGGGGCCTCTATTTCAAATTGTCTGAAGCTTACACATCCACTGTCATCTTCAATCTGTACCAGGTAGAGACCTGGAGATAAGTTGTAAACGTCGTCTACCTGAGATCCGTTGCTCCAGTCGATATCGTAAGGAGCATTGCCGCCGCTCAAGCTCAATTCGATAAATCCGTCGTTGTCACCAATACAGTTTGGTTGGTGCAGACTATCCAGATCAATGAAGGCTCCGCCGATGTCTCCAATCGCTACTATCTGTGTAGCTGAACACGTGTTGGCATCGGTCACGGTTACCTGGTACAATCCAGATTTGAGACCTCCAACTACGTCTTGGGTCGAACCGTTACTCCAATTGTATCCATATGGACTTAAACCACCGGTAACCTGAATGCTTCCAACTCCATCACTTTCCCCACAAGCCGCATCCTTGGTTGTGACGGACAAGACCATAGGATCGCTCACCAGCACCGTTACTTCTTCATGGCCCATACATCCCTTGGAGTCGGTCACGGTCACCATATAGGTTGTGTTGATTGAAGGCTTGACCTTGATCGAACTCAAGACCTCACCGGTTGACCACTGGAAGTTGCTTCCTCCGCCAGCGGTAAGCGTGATTTCATCTCCGGAGCAAATCACAGTATCGTTGGAGGCGACAACATTTGGATTGCCGACAACTGAGATGAGTTGATCTGCGCTGTTGCTACATCCATTGGTATCGGTGTACGAATACGTAGCCAACAATTGACCTTGGCCTGCAATGTTGGTGAAGAGTGCATTTCCAAATATTCCAAGCCCGGAGTAGGTACCTCCTACAGGTGTGGCATATGCATCCAGAGGATAAGAGGTTCCACTTTCACAGAAGTCTTGTGGTAAGCTCAAGCCAACCACCGGAAGAGGGTTAACCAAGATGGTGTTGAACGCCGAGTCTACACATCCATAGGCATTCGTGTACACATACTTGATCTGGTGGAGACCAGTATCCGCTACCGCTGGATCAAAGGTTCCATTGGAAACTCCACTGCCGTAGTAAGCTCCGCCAAATGGGCTTCCACCGGTGAGGTTGATCGGCGCATTATCGAAACATACATCGCTTAGGTTGTTGAGGAATGCACTCGACGATGGGAATACAGAGACATATTCGAATGCACTTGCCGAACAATTATTTGTATCCGTGAAGAAGTAATCTATCCTGTGGTTTCCGACTCCCGCAGCTATAGGATCGAATGTGAGGCTGTCAAGTGTATCAATTCCAGGTCCCCAATAGTATCCGGTACCAATGGAAGTAGTCGAAGCAAACAACAGCGTATCCAGCCCTATATTATTGCAAATAGGATTGATCGTATTGGTAGCGATAAGAGGGTTCAGGAAGACGGTCAAGGTATCATTCACCTCACCGGAACAACCGTTAAGATCGGTGAAGGAGTAATTCACAACATAGTCATTTCCTCCAGTCACAAACTGTGGATAGAAGCTTCCACCGACCACTCCTAATCCGCTATAGATGCCGATCTCCATACTGTTGGAAGGAACGGGCACCGCTTGATTCAGCAAGATGGCATTGGCCCCTTCGCAGAAGTCGGGTAAGGCCGTGGCGAACACGGGTACAGGCACAGAATCGATAAGGACTGTCTGCATTGATGAGTCGACACAACCCTGGGCGTCAGCGTAGATGAACCACACCGTATCAACCCCAACCCCGGCTTGACTTGGATCATAGGTGATGCTATCGCTGCGGACACCAATACCCTTGTAATAACCCTGACCTCCCGATCCTACAGTAGAACCCTGGGTAAGTATAAATCCTGATCCGTCCTCACACTGATCCGGGACCGAAGTAAATGACGTAGTTGGAGTTGGATTGACGACAGCAAATTGTACTGTATCGTTCGAGCAGTTGTTTGTGTCGGTAAACGTATAAGTAATGAAGTGAGCCCCAACTCCTGCCAGAGCCGGATCAAATACGGAGTCGTTCACAATTCCACTTCCGCTATAAACACCTGTTCCTCCAAACAATGCAACGCTCGGCGCAAGTACGATGGAATCTTCGTAAAGACATAGGTCTGGAATGTTGGTGATACTAATGAATGGCAGCGGCTTAACATCAATGCTGTCCGACGCCACATCGGTACATCCATTCACATCCGTGTAAGTATATGTTACAGTGGTTACGCCAACTCCAGCAGACTGAGGATTAAATTGTCCGCTGATCACTCCGTTTCCGGTATAAATTCCACCCGAACCACTCGGTGCACCCCCAACCAATGAGAAAGGCGTCGCATTCACACAGGAGATATTTGGAAGGTTAAGTGTTACGTTCGGCAGCGGGTTGACAACCACGAGACTTGTATCACTGTTTATGCAAGATGTATTGACGTCGGTAAAGGTGTAGGTGATGATATGGCTACCCGCACCGGCAACGCCAGGATAGAACCTTCCGGACGAAACTCCTACTCCACTGTATACTCCCGTTCCGGTTCCCGTAGAGGACCCCTGGAACAATGCAAAGTCCGAAGCATCTTCACAATGATCCCCAAGGCTTGAAAGTGTCACGGTAGGCAAGAAATGAACGGTGAGACTATCGTTGGCTGATGACATACATCCGTTGGCATCGGTAAAAGTGTAGGTGATTTGGTAATCTCCATTTCCGGCAGCCGCCGCATCAAAGGCACCAAGCGAGACGGAAGGGCCGGTGTACGTTCCGCCAAGCGGACTTCCACCAACCAAAATGTAATTACTCTCATTCACACAGTGATCGACATCAGACAGTGCCAAACTCACAATCGGAATGCTGTCTACAGTAATCGTGTTGCTTGCGGAATCTGTACAGCCGTTGGCATCGGTGAATGTGTACAGCACGCTATTGGAGCCAACGTTTAGGCTGTCAGGGAAGAAATATCCTCCGGAGACATCACCACCCGCGTACGTACCACCCAAGGGAGAGCCACCGGTTAGGAAGACGGAATCAACATCGGCGCAAAATGAACCCAAGAATGGTAACGATACGATGGGCAGCGTGTCTATAAATATTGTTTGAGATATACTGTCGGTACATGAGTTGGTATCGGTAAAATGATAAGTGATCGTTTGCAGTCCTGTTCCTGAAATGCTTGTGATCAAGTCCGTACCGACAACACCAATACCAGTATAGTAGCCTGAATCGAGTGTTCCTTGAAGTGGCAGCCCCAATCCGATGTCGACGGTATCTTCCGAAGCACATTCATTGGTGAAGGCAGAACTGAAGGAAACAGAGGGCAAGTCGTTCACCTGGATATTTCCAAAGGCAGAATCGGTACACCCACTACCGTCCGTATAGGTATACTGAAGCAGGTAACTACCGGCCGATACGCCTACCGGCAGGTGTGCGCTTCCCCCGACAATTCCAGTTCCGGAATAAGTACCTCCACTTGGCGACCCCGCCGTGAGCGTCACAGTGTCGTTGGGAATCCTACACAGGTCTGGCAAGGATGCCATTTGAACATTTGGAAGGCTCAATACTTGAACAGCCCTTGTTGCCGAATCCGTACATCCATTGAGGTCGGTGTATACATACTTGAGGGTATGCGCACCAACACCTGCCGAATCGGGATCGAACGAAGTACCGTTCACTGCAGTTCCGGAGTAGACTCCGGTTCCCCCACCAGGAAGTCCACTTCCCTGGGTAAGGGTTATTGCATTTTCTCCGAAACATATATCGCTGACCGTGGCAAAGGTCACCGTCGGTTTCGCATTAACGGTAAAGTTTACACTCGCCGAGTCAATACAAGCATTGGTGTCTACGAAAGTGAAGGTTACAAGTGGTGACCCAGCTCCTGCAAGTGTTGGATAGAACTCTCCGGTCGCTACGCCAAGTCCTGCATAGGTTCCAGTACCACCTGTAGTCGGTGTGCCTCCTGTAAGTACAACTCCGGTATCTCCATCACAGAATGGGCCTTGAGCAGTGATCGCAACAATTGGTAATGCATTGACATTGATAGTACTGGTATCGGCTCCCGCACAGCCAAACTGATCGGTGTAGTTGTAGATGATATTGTGGGAGCCCGCCCCGGCCAAATCCGGTAGGAATTTGTTGTTTCCAACCGCTCCGGCCGTTGTACTGCTGTATATACCTCCGGCCGGGAGTCCTCCCAATAAGGTCACGCTATCTCCAGGGATTGCACAGACATCCAGCAAGTTTCCAAGGGATACAACAGGTAAAGCATGCACCGTGAGTGTAGTGTCGTTTGACTCGTTGAAGCAAGCGTTGGCGTCCGTCACCACAACGGTGTAATCGCCGGTCTGGAATGCGGTCAATGAGCTCAGGGTGTCGTTCACCAATCCAACGCCATCCCGCTTCCACTGGTAGGTGAGTCCGGAGCCTGTATTAGCCGTAAGAGTGGCACTGTCTCCCGCACAAATGCTCGTATCGGTAATCGAAATAACTGAAATTACCTGCAATGGGTCCACGAGAACGATCGAATCAACAGCGGAACAAGCATGATCATCGGTTACGGTTACAGTGTAAGTTCCTTCAACAACACTGGCGAGAATAGAATCTGTTTGCGATAAGGAATCATTCCATGCATAGCTATACGGTGCCGTTCCGTCAATTCCTCTCGCCAATACTTCACCGTCACTGTAATCAAAGCAACTTGGATCAGAATAGGTAGGGAAGGTGATGTCCAACTCGGCCGGTTGATTCACCACATATGCACTATCGTCCTGGCATCCCTGGGCATCCGTAATGGTTACCTGGTATGTTCCAATACCCACATCAAACAGGGTATCGTTTGTAGTCGCATTGTTCCACTCAAAGGTGTAGGGTGAGGTACCCAAGTTTCCGAATACAGCAACATAGCCATTGGTATCTCCAAAGCACAATGGATCCGCAATTGTATCCGAAAGCAAAAGAACCGCCGGATGTACAATGACGTCAACGTATGCCGTATCCATTGCAAACTCATGATCGGTCACTACAACTCCCAGTTGAACGGTATCCAAGGTCAAAGTGTACCGTGGAAGCGCATAAACAGTAAAGTTGGAATCGCCGGTTCTGAATCCATAAATACTGTCGTTGGATATCAGCGTTGTGTCGTCCGAGAAGAATGTGAATGTCAGATTACCAAGCGTATCAGGATAATCCACATCGTAGAGCTCCAGTGTTGTGGAATCCGAGAACACCAAGGGACAAGCATCTATCGTACCGGTACCAACAGTATAGACAGGAGCTTCGTTAAAGGTTGTCACATGAATTCTCAATGCACCTGTATCGGAGAGCCCTCCACCCTTTTCCTGAACCGCAATTTCGAGATTGTAAATAGAATCCAAGAAGTAATTCAAGGTATCCGCATCGAGCATATAAACCTGCCCTGAGACCGAATCAATATCAAAGGCTCCATCGTTTGGAGTGTGCGAGGCCAGATAGTACCTCACGGTATCATCTTCAGGGTCCTGGCCCATGAAATAGTCGAGCACAGTACCGGTAGTATCCTTATCAGAACCCGTCATGATGTAAGGCACATAGGATGACACCCTGGAGAACGATGGATCGCCATTGTATAGAATGGCATGACTTTCCTTATCTGCGGCATTGACCAGCTTCTCACCCTGACCTTTATCCATGCTCAAGTAGACAACAAGGTCTGAGTCGGAGACATCAGGTGCCTGGTAGTGATCTTCAACCTCACTCGTGGTGAGCAATCTTTCAAAGACCCTGAATTCATCCACGATACCATCAAAAGGATCAGCGACCGAGTCATTTTTTAATTGATCTCCACGACCAATGACAAACGTCGCTTCCGGAGTGAAACCGTTCAGTGCTGAAACGTTGGCCGAATCGACTACTTCAGAATTCAAATACAGCCTGGCCAGACCATTGTCATCATAGGTAACGGTCATTCGGCACCACTCCCCGACTTCGATTGTATCGGATTGCAGCTGAATACCCGAACCATTGTCTGAAGTAATGTCCACCGTAAGTAATTCATTTTCGATGTATACATGCAGGTTCTCTAACGCAGATTCCCGGTGATCAATTAGTGTTGGCTTGCCTGACACTACATCCGGACTAAAGGTCAATTGTATGGAGAAGTCTTCTCCATCTGCCACATTGAAAGATGACGAGGACGTAACCTCTATGAAGTCCTCTGTTCCATCCAGGTCTATTCCTTCCTTAAATCCAGCATATGGAGCTTCGTTGACATCGTTGATCGTGATCTTCACATAGGACGTATCAAACTCGGTGATGGTACCGACCTGAGCAACATAGTCCATTAGGATTTCTTCGTTGAGTTCGTAATCAAAATAGAATGTCTGGTTCACCGATAATTCTGCGGAGTCAGCCACAAGGTTGAAGGCCAATGGATCTGCAGATGGGTTTGTGGCGATGATGGTGAAGTTGAGGGGGCGTCCGTTCTCCTCCCAACCGGTAACCAATCCAATTGAGTCCGCAATCGTTGGATTCTCATCCAAAGTATAGAATATGGTGTCGTGCGTATACTGCCGTGCCGCCGTACTATCCATACCGATCATGAGCAGAGGCTTCTCGTATTCGCCCCAATCGAACCCTTCGTCGCCCGATTCCTCATCGAAGTTGTAGTAAGCGTGCATCCTTGGATCGAGACCCGTAAGCCTTCCGCGATATAGGCCACGAGCTTCGGTTGCCGACAGTGCCACATTCCAGGAAGAGAATTCGTCGATCATTCCGGTAAATTCATTGGACTTGAGTGCACCTCGCCCATACAAGCCTAAGAAGAGGCCATTTTGCACAGATTGAGTATGGAAGGCGTCCCTCAGTATAGTTGCCGAGGTATCCAATTCACCATTGACATAGAGGTAGTTCACCTGGTTTGAATCGATAACCATGGTGACGTTGGTCCACTCCCCTAACGTCGCGGTTTCGTCGCCAATGAGGTATAAATTCTCGCCCGAATCAGATACACCACCAAACTGCATTGTTCCGTTGGCATTGACCCGCATCTCGAGGATGTCGCCATTGGTACCATAAGACCATATGGTCATATTTTGGGCCGTATCCTGCCTGAACCAGACCGAAGCCGAGAAGTCCGTATAGATACTGTCCACTAACTGATCCGCCCGCATATAATGATCATTCGTGCCGTCAAAATATATGGCCCCATCGTATCCTGCTATGAGCAGTTCGGACGTATCATCCTCTATGAATATCCTAAACATACCAGAGTCTATTTGACCCATGGCATCAATCACAAAGAATGGGATGATCAGGATTGAATCCGTTTCAAAGTCAAGGCCTCCATTGATATAAACCCGACCATTGGAAGAGTCGATATCTACTTCTGTGATTGTGTCTGTGGCCAGGTAGTATTCGAACGAATCTCCAACATCGATGTCCTTACCAAACACCCACATTACGGTATCCAGTGGACGAAGTGATTCGAATGCGGTATCGCTGATCGTGTCAAAGGCTGTCACCCAGTTGGAGACGTCCATTCCCACGAACTGGATAAAGTTGTCGGATTGTGAGCGATCGTATATCGATGTCTGATCAAAACCCGACTGGAAGTCTGCAAAGAACACAAGATCTGTATCGTTTTCATCCACATCCGAGTACATACCATCGGCTATTTCGTCGATACTTCTTTCGTAATCCCAAATTCGAACTTCGTCGATTTCTCCTGTCCACATAGACGAGCCGTGCCGGCGGCCAATCATAAGCCCATTGCCATCGATTACCGTATTCAGAGCCAATGTAGTGGTGGATTCGAGCTTGCCATTCACATACATCTTGATTTCCGAACCATCATAGGTTATGGCCGCGTGGTACCAGTAGTCCTCCTCCAGATCCGTGGTTCCCGAAGCATCGGCCGAATGACCATAGAAGTACAGTTTGCCAGCTGCATTGGCAGAAGTGATCATTCCGAACATCTGTCCATTGTTAGCAGTACCGTACTGGATTAAGGCAGACTCATTGCTTGATGCCAGGTCCTTACCTGGTTTAAACCAACATTCGATTGTTCTCGGCGCTGCTCCTGTTGGTAACCCGGTAGGGCTTGTCACTTGCAGGTATTCCGTTCCGTCGAAGGTGAGGGCGTCACCTAATCCTGCACTCGGTGGATCGTTCTCGTCCGACAGATAAATGTCCACGTCAGCTGTATCGATACTTCCATCACCCGATTCGGAGACCTCATAGGTCAATGTATAATCCGGTTGGTCTTCGAAGTCGAGCAAGGCATCCGCCGAGACGGTGATCAACCCGGTTGACGAATTCATGTCGAAGTAGTCTGAATCCCCACCAATCAGTTGATAGGTGATCACATCTCCATCGTAATCCCATTCTGTTGCAACCCCGGCAGAATCTCCGACATTGGCATTCTCTCCAGGATTAAATTCTGCGACCAGTTCTCCCACAAAATCGCCATCCACTACTCCGTTGTAGGTTCCAACGTTGAGGTTACCTGAAGCATCCTGCAACTCGCCGTTGGCATTGTCGAAGTTGTAGTAAGCCAACAAATTGGTATCGTGCTCGTTGATCCTTACATCCTTGAAGGTAAATAGCTGTGCCGCTGTTCGGGCCGTTTTCCAGATTCTCACTTCATCGAGGTCAAAATCTCCATAGTGTGTCTCGTTGTCATCGATAAACCTCCCAATGTTGAGCCCATAGGTTGTTCCTACACTGCTATAACCAATGTTCGAAGTATATGAGGTTGATGCATCGAGTACGCCGTCTAGATATAAACTGAGGGTTGACATGTCATAAACCATGGCAATGTGATACCATCGACCGGTATCCAAACCTTTTGTAGTGGGAAGGAACACCTGGTCGCTGGTGCTGTTTGCCCCTACCATGGCTCCAAAATGATTTCCTCCTGACGTGTGGGTGTACAAGAAATAACCCTGAATGTTAGTGCCTGTCGAAAA
Source organism: Salibacteraceae bacterium (assembly GCA_965267285.1). Lineage (GTDB taxonomy): Bacteria > Bacteroidota > Bacteroidia > Flavobacteriales_G > Salibacteraceae > UBA4419. Next base: position 1,977,579 of record OZ253948.1, read on the forward strand.
TGCATTGTCCACAATTCCTGCATAGTCTACGAAGTCGTTAGGTTTCACCCAGGCCTCAATAGTGAGGGCATTTGTTGGTTGGAGATTGTTGGTAGGGTCGACCGATATATAGTCATTAGGTCTTACCTCCAATGCATTTCCAAAGCCTGCGAACAGTGCCTCAGTTGTGTCATCATAGAGCACGATTTTAATGTCTGCAGAATCAGTCAACCCGACATCATCGATTACATAGTAGGAGAATGGAATGACCGGATTTGTTTCAAAGTCAAAGACAAACGGATGCGTTACGGTCACCACTCCCGAATTGCTGTCTATGGCGATGCTGTTATTAGTACCGTCGCTCAACAAATGGAACCAGATGCTATCCGGTGTTTCATTGTCGTACCCCGGCAGCCACATGATTGTATCACCTACCGCGGGGTTCTCTGTGATGTAAACCGGAATAGTATCGAAGTCAACCCAGGCACTTCCGGGCATTGTGTTGTGACCCATTCTAATATTGGCGGATGCCTGGTCGATCACCGAATCAATAAGGCCTTCGTTAAAGTTGAAGTAGTTCTTAAACCCTGTTGCTGAGCCGTCGATGCTTCGGTGCATATTATTGCGGATTTCATCCTCCGACCGCTCGACATTCCAAATCCTCAACTCATCCAGGCTTCCATTGTAAAATAAGGTTCCTAGTGCGCTGAATTTTCCGATGGATACATCTGTGGTGCCAACCAATACGCCTGAAGTGTAACCTGTTTCTTCGGTCATTTCACCGTCAACATAGAGTCTCAGTACTCCAGCAACCTTGTCGTAGGTCCCAGCTACGTGGTGCCATTCGTCAAATGAGTAGGTGTTGGTAGAAGTCAGCAGGTGATCGCCAATTCCCGAAGACACACCAAAACGATATGCACCTGTGGCCATCCTTTCGAACCTCCAACCATGCGTCAATGCATTGGCGTAGTTACCCATGATCCTGGTTGAACCGGAGGAATTGTCCCAGAATTCGACTGTGGCTTCATTCACCCAAGTGTAGCGGGTCTCGTCCTGGTTGAATTCCTTGCTGTGTCCGTTGAAGTCAACCGCTTGCTGGAATCCGGCTATTGGCGCTTCTTCGATATCGTATATGCGCAACTCCAGTGTTGCGGTATCCTTTTGACCATCGCCAGCTTCAGTCACTTCATAGGTGAGGTAGAATGTTGTATCGCCGGATTCGTAATTAAAGAACTCGCCAGCCTGGAGTTCGACGATTCCATCTGAACTTCCAATTTGGAACATGGTGGTTGCCCCTCCAATAAGTGAATAGGTCAGTGCACTATTATCTGCATCCCATGCCGCCGCACAGATCAAAGTATCTCCCGGCACCTTATCTTCAGGCAGGTAAGCGAGTATGGTGTCTCTAGAATCCGCATAGTTTCCGGAAGCCAGCATTTTGACCAGATGCAGGTGGTTGCCATTGCCTGAAAGATCCCAAGCGGTATCATTTCGTTGCTCGTCGAATTGATAATAAGCCAATAGACCCGCATCTGTACTATCACCCCTGGAGGCCATATATTTCGAAAGCTCTTCCCTCTCCAGCGTTCGATTCCATATCTTGACTTCATCGATCAAACCATCGAAATATTCTGTATTTACCGAGGTATCACTCAAAGGTGACGTTACATCAAATTGGGCACCTATCCTAAAGGACGAGGTCACGCCGGTTGTACCATTATAGAGATATGCAGAAGTTTTCGTGGCCACCAGTTGACCGTCCATGTACAATTCTATATCTGTGGTATCCAATACATATGTCCATTGATGCCATGCCAAGTCCGTTGGCCAGGTATGACCTGTAGATAGCCACCCGTCGCCGCCGCGCATACCGGTAGTGAAGTCCTTTCCAATATACCAGCGCATTCCATCAGAAATCTGTGAAACAAATTCTCTGAATCCTGATTGAGTACTATTCTGCTTAGCCAGGAAGGAAATCGTGCGCGGTGCATTTTGAGGTACCAGGTCTGCCCCCACTTGCAAGAAATCGTTGACACCGTCTAAGCTTACTGCTTTTCCAAACCCAGCATACACCGGCTCGTTGATATCGTTGATAGTTACTTTGATAACGGCGGTATCCTTATTTCCAACAGCGTCGGTCACTTCGTATTCGTAGGAGACATCTGCCCTGGTCTCATTATCCCAGAAGAATTCGTCGATTATGGTCACCATACCATTGGTGTCCATGGTCACCTCCCCACCATTTCCAGCGACTAGCTGCATTGAGAGTTCGTCAGGAGTTTCGAAGTCAAATCCTCCAAAATGGCCTAGTGTGTCGCCAACTGCAAATTCATTTTCGTCTACCCAGACATAGACTGTATCGCCACTGGCGTAGCTCGGAGTGGCCGTGTACGAGCCATCATTATCGTTGGTAGTCACATCGTATGCAAGGCTAAGGTGCGGGGTTTCAAAATTGATATAGGCAGCAAGGTTGGTCTCCGATCCTGTAAGCGGACGGGTATAATTCTGGAATACCTCAGTTGCTGATCTGGCTTCATTCCATATACGCACCTCGTCTACATCGATGGCCGCTGTGCTCTGATTGACGCGAGTTTCATCCAAGGCATCTGTGGCCGTTGTAAAGCTTGTACTTCCACTAAAAGTAGTACTCACTTCTTCACCATTAATGTAGATCCTGACGTCGGAACCAGCTCCTTTGACCGCTGCTATATGAGACCATTCATTAAGGGGAACACTCACGTCGGATGTATATGCTCCCCAGCCACCAGCTGAGAATCTGTCCAATCTAAAATCGGGTTGCCCTAAGGTATTTATGAAGAAGGCAGTTTGTAGCGCGCCTATTCCTCCAGCGCCCCTGTTTTTTCGTACCAAATCATTGGTCGTGGCAAAGCTGGAAGGTCTCACCCAAAGCTCGTAAGTGAACTGATCGGTTCCGGCAATCTGCGTCGTAGCCGAATTTGGAATATTGATGCGTTCACCCGAGGAAGCCCAGAATGATCCAAGGCCAGCAATCGGAATCTCTTCCACGTCGTTGATATCGATAGCGATGGTCGCAGTATCGGTATCGTCATCTCCATCCTCATGCGCAAAATACGTGAGGTAGTCGATGCTATCCGTCTCATGGTCAAACAAGTTCCCTGATGCAATTGTAATCGCACCCGAGGTAGTATTGAGGTCATATCGCGTGGTATCTCCTCCAACCCATCCATAGGTGATATTGGAGGCATCGTCGTCGATAGCCCTTGCATAGGCCACTGTGTCACCCACTGACTTACCTTCCAAGTGGGAATAGTCAACCGAATCTGATGCCAGGAAGTATGTCGTATCCAAACTTCCTTTGAGAGCAGACTTGTAATTACCAGTTTGATCCGGAATACTATCGCTGTACAGGTCATCGAAGTGATGGTAGAGCAAGAGGTTGGCATCGGAAGTATCCACATAAGTAGAAGCATACTGACGGATTTCAGCCTGTGTCCTGGCCGTTGTCCAAACCCGTACTTCATCAATTTCTCCCTGGAATCTATTAAGAGCCCCAACAGTACTTGCGGATGTAGCCGCCCCAATCAATACAGGTGTCAGACCATTACTATTCTGATTGGCAATCGCCGCAGATGTGTCGAGTTCCCCGTCGATATATAGACTCAAGTTGGTTCCGTCAAAGGTCGCGGCGACATGCGTCCATTCGTTCAGCGGAATTGTGCTTGGAGAAGTAAGGGTAGAACCAGTACGCATCTCCAGTTTTCCGGACGAGTTAAGCCTCATTCTGAAATTGACCGAATTTGATTGCCAGAAGCGTGCTATGATGGCACCGTCATAGGCCCTTGGGTTGATCCAAGCTTCAAATGTTTCGGTATCGCCGGACTTGAAGTTGAACTCAGTTCCAGCATTTAAACGCAGGAATCCACTACTATCAAAATTCATCGAATTCCTGAAGCCGGCATAGATAGGTTCAACTTCATCGATCAAATCAATCCTGATACTCGCTGTGTCCGTAGCACCGGCGGTGTCGGTCACTTCAAACTCGATCACATGGAAGGAGTCTACTTCGAAGTCAATTTGGTCGTGGTCTGCAATGGTGACAATTCCCTGGGAATCCATACTGAAGGCACCTGCAGTGGTTTGAGAGAGGAGGGCATAAGTGAGCGGCTCGCCTTCAGGGTCGAGGCCAGTAGCATTGGCAACTTCAGTCGTACTTGTACTGGTCTCGGAAAGGTTAAACCTCACTGAGTCAGGGCCTCTCACATCGTATGAGGATCCAAAGCCTTGAAGCCATCCGGTCAATTCGTTCGTACTTCTGTCGGCAATCCTGTCATCGCTGAAGAAGTCGAATGGGTAGTAGAGCACCAGGTTGGTGTCGGAAGTGTCCACCCTATTGGTAAAGTAATCGATGATCTGAGCGTCGGAAAGAGCTTCGTCGAAGATCGCCACTTCGTCAATCTCACCATCGAAGAAGGCATCGTTGCCAGATCCATCAAGATAGCTCGCTCCGATACGATCAAATGCATGTGAGCCGTTATAGGTTTTTGTGGTTGTATTGGGACCTTGACCGTCGACGAATATCCGAATCGCCCCAGATGATTGATTGTGAGAAACGGCAACATGATGCCATTCTCCGTCATTCACGGCGGTTGTTGGATAGCTTAGGTTGGTCCAGCTTCCATCCCAAGCCGAATATTCTACAAATCCATTTTGTATTCCAAAGCTATTTCGGATGGCATTGTCGTGGTCACCAATAATTGCGAGTGATGGGTTTCCGGCATAAGCAGCAGTTGAGGCAGTACTTGTAGTCTTGATCCAGGCCATATACGTCAATCCGTTCGGAAGGAAAGTACGACTCACATCTACCCTATCATCAGTTCCATCGAAGGTGAATGCCGTTCCAAACCCTGCGATCGGATCTTCTTCAACGTCTGTCAATCTAATGTGTAGTACTGAGGTATCGACATCGTTGTCGCCATCTTCCGTCACGCTGTATCGCAAATAAAGGTCGGGCTGAACTTCATAATCCAGAGCAGCCGTGCCGGAGAGTGTAACGACGCCTGTCGAGGTATTGAGATCAAAGTCTGTGACATCCCCGTCAATCTCAGCAAACGTGAGATTGCTCGAGTCTGAATCCCATCCCAGGGCCCAGGCTAATGTATCTCCCACAGAAGCATCTTCGGCAACCCACCAGGTGAGGGTATCGTTGCTTTGTGTCCATTCGTTTCCTGTCATATTGGTGAACGAACCATCTGCAAGATTGCCCGCTTTGTCGTGCAAATTCAATTCTCCATCTACATCATCAAAATTGAAATACGCGATGAGGTCGGTGTCATTCTCATCAACCCGCATGCGATAGTTATCCCAAATTTCAGTAGCGGTTCTCGCCTCGTCCCAAATACGAATCTCATCGATCATACCATCAAATCCGTCTTCATTAGGATTGTCAGAACGCCCAACTTTGAGTGTGTATGCTACATTGGGAGTACCGCCTCCCATAGGGCCAAAATTGCTGCTGCTTCCCGGGACTTCAACTCCGTTCACGTATATGCGAGTCGAATCAGAACCGCTTACCGTTACGGCAAAATGAGTCCATTCATTCAATGGGAAATACGTACTGGCAATGACACTTGCGCCAATAAAGTTTGTTCCATCTTCAGTTGATACTCGGAAGATTTTGTTTCCGCTGTTGTCACCTTGGAATTGGACTGAGAAGGTAGTTGTGTTCAAGGCTCCTAAAAACCCCTTGGACACAATGCTTCTGATGTCTGCCGTAGTTGTGCCCGGACAATGATCGTCAGGATTAATCCATCCTTCAACCGTAAATGAAGACAGACCATCAAAGTCAGTTACATCGCCAAAGTCAACTCTATCGTTTGTACCATCAAATTCAAGCGCATTACCCAAGCCGGCAAAAACCTCATCCTGTTCATCCTGTAGCAGGAATCGGATGTAGGCAGTATCGAGCAGCCCGCTGTCGTCCTCGGCTTCGTACACGAGCACGTATATAGAATCAACTTCATAATCCACTAGATCTGTAAGTGTCACAGCTCCTGAAACCGAATCCAGTTGAAACGGAATGCTGGCAGCAGTAATGTCGAAGAATTGAAGCACATCGTTCGCCAATCGGTCGCGGTCCCAACCAAAGGCATACGCCAGTGTATCGCCAATTTGTACGAACTCAGAGATCTCAACGTCAACTGTATCGAAACTTTCGAACCATTCACTTCCGTTCATACCAATCAAGGTTCCGTGCAGTGTATCGGCAACTCGGTTGAAGACCGTCAACGGGCCATCGTCTTCATCGAAGTTGTAATATGCCAACAAGTTAGGATCGGACAGGTCCGGACCACGGTTGCGGTATGCGTTGATTTGAGTTTCGCTTCTCTCCTCGCTCCAAATCCTGAATTCATCAACTTCGAAATTGTTGAAACCCGAGAGTATTCCTCGGCCGAGGTGTAGTGGAGAAAGGTTTTGAGTGGTATTTGCACCGGTGAATGCCTCCATGTTTCCATCTACATAGATCCTCGTAGTATCTCCAACCGCAACAGCAATGTGGTGCCATTCTCCATCGTCAACGCGTGTGGTGGAAGTCACATAGTTTGTTGTGCCATTCCAGAAATAGAAGCTCGCAAATCCCCCTGCATTGACATCCAAGTCATGGTTATGGCCAGGCGAGCTCACCCCATGATTCCAAATTGGTCCGCTCGAAGTTCCCCTAAACCAAATCTCGTAGGTGGCATTGATGGTCTGGTTTTGATAGGCAACCGTCATCTCGTCGTCAGTTCCATCGAAGATCATTGCATTCCCAAATCCGGCAAACGGACCTTCATTGGCATCGGTGAGGTATACTTTGAGGATCGAAGTATCGAGGTCCCCATCACCTGCCTCAGAAACTTCGTAGGTTACGGTTAGGATTGAATCGTGCTCATAGTCGAAGTCAGCACCACTCCCTACCGTGAGTACACCGCTGGTGGCATTGATATCAAAGTGAGCAGAATCCCCTCCGATCAAGTTGAATGTCAGGCTCGATGAATCGGAGTCCCAACCCATGGCCCAAACAACGGTATCCCCAACAGCCTGAGCTTCCGAAATCGTTCCACTCAAAGTATCCTTTCCTTCATCCCACTGGGTTGTCAACATGTTATTGAGCGACGCATCCAATCTGTTTAGAGAGCGATCCCGGACGAAGTCTGCTCCATCTTCCTGGTCGAAGTTGAAGTAGAGCACGAGATTGGCATCTGCCTCATCAACCCTGTTGAGGTATTCATCCTGAATTTCCTGTGCAGTCTTTGGATAATCCCAAAGCCTGATCTCATCCATCGCACCTTGGAACAGGTTGGCGGTGGCATATTCTGCTCCAATCGTCAGATTCGCAATGGAGTTCTGCACATCGGTAACCGTACTGGATCCTATACTATCCCCATCCAGGAAGACGGTCTTGGTTCCGGATCCATCATATCGACACGCGATATGATGCCATGTGTTTTCAGTAAATGTTGTGGTTGGCGCAAGAATATCCTGGGCGCTACTTGAGTTCGTCGTGAGGAATCGAATCTGGCCACCGGCATTTGGAGAAACAGCCCACGACTGGTCTCCCACAGGCACACCCCATTTTCCAATCATGCCATCAAATCCGCCGGTTCCATCCCTTCTGAACCAGAACTCAACCGTAAACCCGGAGGCCGCAATATTGAGTGCGCTTGTATGTGTAACCGAGGCAAAATCATTGGTGCCATCAAATTCAAGGGCATTTCCAAATCCAGCGTATACTTTGTCGAGGGCGTTCTGTATATTAAACTCAATCACACTGGTATCCAGCAGGCCGCTTGTATCCTCCACTTCAAAGACCAGGTGATGTAGGGAATCAACCTCATAATCAAATTCTGTATCCAGGATCACAGAACCATCAAGAGAGTCCAGGGTATAAGGCAGAGAACCTGTAGTTATATCAAAGTATTTGAGGTCGTCGTAGGTGCCATATTCAGGGTCCGATCCAGCCACAAATAAGATTGTATCTCCCATATAAAGATCCTCGGACACATCAACAAACAAAGTATCCCGCACATCTGTCCAATCGGTCTCACCAAACCCGTACATGACTCCAGGATTGTTCGGATCGGCCTGGTTGAGGAGGGTTCCATTTCCAATTTCCTGATCGAAGGTGAAATAGGCTATAAGATTGGCCGAACCTGGGTCAACACTTCCCAGGTAGAACTGCTCGATTTGTGCCGCCGTACGAGCCACATCCCATACCCTCAATTCGTCGAGTTCACCATTGAAGAAGTCGGATGGTGTGCTGGTATCCCATTCTTGTCCAATGGAGACAAGGTCCGTTCCCGTCACAGTGACAACCGTGCCATACGTGAAGTCCTGAACACCATCGATATAGGCGACTGTGTTGGATCCATTCGCTGTGATAGCGACATGGTGCCAATCACCGTCACCGATGTTACTTCCTTTACCACCGGAGTCGTCGTTCGTTGTAAGCTCGTCTCCCTGATCACCCGTTTGTATTCTCAACTTGTTTGGAGTACCTCCTGCCGCAATGACGGAGAAGAAGTTCCTACCTCCAGCTAAGGGGGCCGTGTTTTGTAGAGAATCGAACCGTGCCCAGAACTCAATCGTGTAATTGTTTGTGATTTGGTTGGCAATAAAGTCTACGGTCACATAGTCGTCTGTACCATCGAAGGTGAGGGCATTTCCAAATCCGGCGAATGGACCATCGTTGGCATCGGTGAGGTTGATTTGGATGTAGCTGGTGTCTACTTCGCCTTCTCCAGCTTCCGTTACTTCGTATTCCAGGTACAGAATTGGATCGGATTCGTAATCCAGCATTGCGCCACCGGCCACTGTAATCACTCCCGTGGATGAATTGACAGAGAAGTATGTCGTCTCGCCACCAACAAGTGTATAGCTCAAATTATCACCATCCGAGTCGTAACCTATGGCCCATGCAGCGGTATCCCCTGTTGCCGCAGCTTCGCTAAGTTCATAAATAAGGGTGTCGTTTGATTGCATCCAATTATCAGTGGCCTCATCAAGCATGCCGGCAACGCCAAGATTTCCGGAAAGGTCAATCACGGCATCGGTCCCATTCTCTTCATCCAAATTGGTGTAGGCGATCAGGTTAGGTGTTGCAGGATCAAGTTTTCTTCGGTAGGTATCTTCAATCTCGTCTGCAGTTCTGACGTCATCAAACATGGCGAACTCGTCCACCAAACCGTCAAAGATTGCACTGTTGTAATGACCCCCAATATTCAGGAATGTGGAAGAACCTCCAGCGGCTTGATTCGTATATGATCCTGAATCCGCAAGTTGTCCGTTGAGGTAGCAATAAACCATGAGAGCTGAGATATCCCTAGCCATCGCTACGTGATACCACCGTCCGGGGACGATTGTATCCATATTTGAGAAGACGATAGTCTGGTTAGTCCCACCTGCATATTCGTGGAACCACACCAGTTGGTTCGCGGTATTAATCGACATCCGGAACATGGCGTTCGTTGGTAAGCTCTCGCCTTGGGAAATTTGGGAAGCAATAACTCCGTTGTTTCCATTGCCATTGGCTTTAAACCAGAGTTGAACTGTCATGTCTCCCGTGATCTGAGACGTGCCATTTGCTTTAAAAGCTACCGAATCGTTGGAACCCGATCCATTAAATTGAAGTGCATTTCCAAGTCCGGCATATACCGTTTCATCCAGCACATTAATTTGGATATAACTCGTATCTGTTTCTCCTTCATTCGCTTCTGAAACTTCATAGATCAAGTACATCACCGAACTTGTTTCGTAGTTGATATTCTGACTAGCGGAGAGGGTGATCACCCCGGTTGATGCATTGATATCAAAGTGACTTGAGTCGCCACCGATTAACGAATAAGTCAGAACATCTCCATCTGAATCAAAACCGATCGCCCAAGCAGCAGTATCACCTGTAGCGGCAGACTCCGATAGCTCGTAAATCAAGGTATCCACACTGGAAACCCAATTGTTTTGAGCGTCTGCCGAAACCGCTCCGTCCACCAAGGTCCCTGTGAGGTCGCTTGCGTGATCTGTCCCATTTTCCTCATCCAGGTTTGTATAGAATACAAGGCTTGTGACGCTTGTATCAATCCTTCGACGATAGTTGTCTCTAATCTCATCTGCTGTTCGTACCGCATCATATATGCGAACTTCATCAACTATTCCATCCAATTCCCCTGCGCCATAATGACTTCCGATGGATATATAGGTTGTGCCACCACCGGACGTTTGATTCGTGTAGGATATAGAATCCTCCAAATTTCCATTGACGTAACAGAACACCTTGCTTTCCGAGACATCGCGTACCATTGCCACATGGTACCACTTGTTGAGATCAAGACTATCTATTCCATTGAATACATGTTGCTCATCACTTCCAGCACCGTATTCATGCAGCCATGTTAGCTTACCATTGATGAAGTACATGACAAATTGGGCGTTGGTCGGAGAAGTCTCGCCTTGCGACGTTTGTGCAACGACCGTTTCGTTTGTTCCCAAGGCGTCGAGTTTGAACCAGGCTTCGACGGTAACGTCTCCACTGATTTGAGTCGAGGCATCAGCTGCAAAGGCGACAGAATCCTGGTCTACATCGTTATTGATCTCGATACCATGACCAAACCCGGCGTAGACTTCCTCATTGAGGATATTAAATTGGATTGATGCAGAATCGACCTCATTCTCATTGGCTTCTGTCACCAAGTACTCAACAGTCATTGTAGTGGCTGTTTCGTAGTCAATGTTTTGACCAGCACTCAGTGTAATCACACCCGTAGAAGAGTTGATATCAAAATGCGAAGTATCTCCACTCAACCAGGAGAAGGTGAGGTTGTCCCCATCCGAATCCCAACCGTCTGCATAAGCCGCCGTATCACCAGTGGCAGCTGATTCGCTCAGGTCATAATACAGTAAATCGTTGCCATTAAGCCAATTGACGGTGATCATTTGCTCGATCGTTCCATCCAGTCCATTTCCGCTGTAATCTGTGGCGGTTCTACCTTCGTCCTCATCGAAATTTAGATAGAGCAGTAAGTCCGTATCCGAAGTATCCGCCTTACGTCTATATTGATCTTCGATTTCTTGGGCAGTAAGCGGCCTCGACCAAATTTGGACTTCGTCAATTCTTCCATCAAAGTTTTGATTGTCATCCAATCCTCCAATACTCAATTGTCGGTCATTGGTATTCATAGAAGCAACCGTCATGGTGTCGATCAACTCACCATCTACGTACAACTCCATGAAGCCACCATTATAGACTCCGGCAACATGTGCCCATTGTCCTGCAGTTGCAGTAATACTTCCTGAGTTGATTGAATTCAACGAGCCGTCATAAGTCTGGAAGGCCCATTGATTACTTCCATTCATGTACAAGGAATAGACCGCTGAAACCGCATTCGAGTCACTCTTGCCCATCAATTGGCCTTGAGAACCAAGTGTACCTGGGCGTGCCCAAGCCATTAGCGTAAACGAATCCGTAAAGTTCAGGAGGGCATTGTTCTCAATGGCTATCCTGTCGTCGGTACCGTCGAAATCGAGTGTCCATCCAAGGCCGGCAAATACACGTTCGTTTGCGACATTGAGTTGAATGATGGAAGTGTCCGTTTCTCCCGACCCGGCTTCTGTTGCTTCATAAATGACGTGGTACTGGTTGGTTGTCTCATAATCCAGGTCCTGCCCTGCTCCAAGAGTGATCGCCCCAGAGATTGTGTTAATATCAAATGTCGCCGTATCACCTCCGTAGAATGAGTATAGCACCGAGTCGAAATCACTGTCCCAACCAGTTGCCCAAGACACTGTATCTCCTACTGGGATGTTCTCGGAGATCGTTATGACCAGGGTATCCATTCCATGTACCCAGTCATTGACGGCCATGTTGGTTAGAGTTCCGTCAATGATATTCCCAGATCTGTCTTTCAAATTGATGGAATCGACAACTAATTGATCGAAATTCCAATAACCTGCTAAATCAGTGTCTGACTCATCCGCGCGCTTCTGATAAAATTCCGCAATTTCATCTGCGCTGCGCACTAAATTCCAGATTCTTACTTCGTCTATGTAACCATCGAAGAAATCCTCTCCTGCTCCATCCGATCCACCAATTGCGAATCCGGCTGTCACATTTCTCAACCCCCCGGCCAAGCTTGAATTCCCAGTACTGTGCAATTGACCATTCACGTATAATTTGATTGGCTCAGAAGTACTTACGGAAACGGACAAATGAGTCCACTCATTAAGAGGTATAATGTTTTCAAGGTCATTGATCGTATCCCTGTAATCAGAGGAATTATCAAAAAAGTTGAGTTTCAAGTCATATCCTCCGGAATTATCGCCTTGAAAATATGCTCCAAAGGTGTTCGAGGTTGGGCCACTATAATTACCCTTCGACCATATAGATCTATAGTCCGCATTCGTTGTTCCGGGAGCATAGCTCCTAGGTTTTATCCAAGCTTCAATCGTGATAGCCGTTAATCCATCAAAGTCCGTGACATCTCCAAACTCAATATGATCGTTTGAACCATCGAATTCAAGGGCGTCACCCATACCTGCGTATACAGGTTCGTTCACATCCTGAATCGAAATCCTGATGACAGATGTATCAAGATTTCCCGCCGAATCCTCGACATAGTATGGAATGTCGAAACCTGTATTTACCTCGAAGTTGAAATAGCTTGAATCTGCAACCCAGATGTGACCTGAGATCGAATCATAGTCTACTTGAGTAAGGGAAGTCAATGTATGATGGACCAAGGCGTCTCCTTCAGGATCGATTCCCGTCATTCGCGCAATGGTATCACCTGCAGTGGCATTCTCATCGACCCTCCACACCAGGGTATCTATTGAAGCCATCACCGATGACGAATTGAAATTGTGCAAGGTCCCATCCAGGCCTCCACCACCCACTTCGTCGTAAATAGTGGTGCCTACCACCCTTTCCATATTGTAATAGGCTACGAGATTCGATTCCGCTCCTCCCAATCGAACCCGGGCATAATCGTCAATTTCTTCCGCGGTTCTTACATCACTCCAAATCCTTAGCTCATCAACCTTACCGCCGTAGAAGGCCGTATTGATGTCTACACCAATATAGAAGGTACTGGTAGTTGTTATTGCAGAGTCCGCCGTATCTGTCAGGAACAGAAGCCCATCCTTGTAAATGTTTCTCTCGAGAGAAGCTGTATCAAACGTGAACGCCCAGTGGTGCCATTCATTGGTATTCTCGGTGGTAGTAGAAATGAGGTCGTCGTTGTTGAAGTTGAAGGAAATACGGCCGGTCTTGAATCCAATATGGAGGTGTTTGTTCGCTCCCCCCTGACCGGTTCCTACAACCATGTCGGAAGCAATAAATGAACTTGGGTTCGCCCAGAATTCAACTGTAAAGGGCTTATCGGAAACGTCAATTCCCGAAACCGTAATCGAATCATCCGTTCCATCGAAGTTGAGGGCTTCACCCAGTCCGGCGAAGGGATACTCGTCCTCATTCTGAACAAATACGGTGAAGTAAGCCGTGTCACGATTGTTATCTCCATCCTCTCGTACTTCATACCCTACATACAAAATGGAATCGGTCTCATAATCGAGTGATGCGCTTGAAGAAACGGTGATCAATCCGGTCGAATCATCTATGTCGAAGTGGCCTGTATCTCCGGCTACCAGTGCGTAGAGTAGGTAACTATCATCGGAATCCCAACCAAATGCCCACTCAACCGTATCCCCGGTGGAAGCAAATTCTGAGACATAAGCAGGAATTGAATCATACGAATTCACCCAAACCGAATTGGCCGTATTGATCAAAGCGGCGTTCTCGGAATTCCCCGAGATTTCATAAATAATGGTATCGCCAACACCATCGTCAAAATTCCAGTAAGCCAAGATCTTGGAATCTGTCTCATCATAACGGTCCATCTCAATAGTATCGCGCTCGGCAGCCGACAATGCTTTGTTCCAGAATCGAACTTCGTCGATCTTTCCTGGGAAGAAGCTGGAGTAGCTACCCGGGCTTGCCACATTCTCAAAGAATCCGAACAACATGTCCGCGCTACATTCGATCGGTTCGGTGAGCGAAGAAATATTCAATGGCTGACTCAGGCCATTCAAAATCTCCGACCCGTCCATGTAGAAGTGTACCCTGTCTCCTACTCTATCTACTACCACTGCCAGGTGATGCCATTCTCCATCGTCGTATTGGTTTGCAGTTCCAAATGAAGATCCGATGTTGTTTTGGCTGGTATCAAAAACTGTAAACGTGATACCCCCGGTATTGAGCACAGCCAGGTAGAAACCGGCATTGTTGTTCTCCCTATGCTGAACCAGATATCCAGTTCCGGACATGGCTCCTACCTTGAACATTAGATCGAACGAGAAGTCGCCAGATCCAAAATCGAATGCACTGTTGTCGATAACCTCGATTCGATCATTCACACCATCCAGGTCAATGGCATTGCCAAAACCGGCGTGAGCAACTTCGGTTGGATCATCGTCGATCACAACCGCCAATACCGCTGTATCTGCAAGGCCAAGACTATCTTTTGCTTCAATGTCCAAATAGTATTGGGGAGTCGATTCAAAATCAAGCGATGATGGATCGGCTACAGTGATCCATCCGGTCAAGGTATCGATGCTAAACTCACCCCCATTACCGCCGACGATATTGAAACTGCTGAGGTTGTTTTCATAGTCAAAACCAAAAACAGCGCCTACCGAATCACCAAGAGTCGCACCTTCAGAAACGTAAAACTCAAGGGTATCGATTACAAGGTTGCTTGTATCCAGATTTACGGAGACGGCATTATAAGTCCCATTCTGATAAGAAATGACGGAGTCGCTTGGGTCCTCCTCAAAGGAGAAGTAGGCCAGTAAATTGGAATTATCCGGTGCGTAAATTCTCTCATTGTAGTTGGCTAATATTTCAGCATCGGTCCTTCCTACGTCCCAAATCCTGATTTCATCCATCGTTCCTTCGAAGTAGTAATCCGGGGTATCATCTCTCAAGCCAATGAGCAATGGTGTAGAGGCATGCGTAGGAATAGTCGACGACCAAGTTGTAGTAGCCACCAGTTCACCATCGATGAATAGTCTCTGTCGCTGACTTGCATCATAAACAGCCGCAACGTGGTACCATCTATTTGGTAAAATCAAACTGTCTGCAGATGAAACCGACCAGGGGCTCACATTTCTGTAAAACCAGAGTCTACCCGTAGTTGTAACAGCCCATTCCCATGAAACGCCAGAGGAATTATACCTCGACAAAATGGGGTGCGGAGCACCAAGAGAGTCCACTTTGATCCAGGCTTCAAATGTCAATTGACTGTGCCCCCCAAATAGCAGGTTGGCATCATTTCCCATATTCAGATATTCATCCGAACCATTCAGATGAATCTTTTGGCCGAGTAGCGAAACCGGTCTTTCATTTTCGTTGATTACATCTAAGACGACCGTCTCCTTGGACGAGTTTTGGGCGCCGTCGTCTACATCGTATTGCAGAATATATTGATCCTGAACTTCATAGTCCAGATTCTGGGCCAGTTCGAGAACACCATATGCCAGGACATTAAAAACACCACTTTCATTCCCGGCGGTAATATTGTAGGTTAGGGAATCACCACCTTCATCCCAGGCCTGCAAGGTATAGAGGCTATCCCCAATCGAAGACAATTCTCCAATTGTTGTGTACATGGTATCCGGTCCCTCCACCCAATCCGAGTTGGATTCCATATTCAATAGCTGTCCATGCAATGCATTGGGACCAGCGTCATACATCGAATCAATGCCAACAAAATCAAAGTTGTAGTATGCGATTAGGCTATCGGCATTTGAAGTATCAACCCTGAGGTAGCGCTGCTGTTCAAAATAAGAGCTGTCTTTGGCACCAGTCCAAACTCTCACCTCATCGATTTTTCCATTGAAGTAATTACAGGAACAGGAGTCTCCCTGACGGCCAATGAGAAATGTTTCCAGGCCAGGAGCCGGTGCATTCGAATTGGTGTGTGTTGTATCAAGGACACCATTTATGTAAATCTTAAGAACTGTATCCTCCAGAGTAGTCGCAACGTGTGACCATTGATTGATGGGAACCGAGGTTTGCCCCAAATACCAATTGTTGGTATAAACCTGAACTTCTCCGGTCGTTGCCCTTAACTGGAATATGTATCCGGGCGTGACTCCATTTCCGGGACCTTTTGAGAGGATGGTCCTGTTTCCGCTGAGAGTCGAGGGATTTACCCAAGCTTCAAACGTGAAATCCGTTAGACTAAATGCAGCATTATGCGGAGCAATGAAGTTTTCATTGCTACCATCAAACGACAGGGCATTTCCAAAACCCGCATAAGGTTGCTTGTGATCCAAAGAACCATACATTACCTCCTGGCGTCCCAGTACACTCGTTATCTCTATGCTGTTTCCAGATTGATCAACTGAAGTATTGGTACCTATATCCGGGGCCCATAAGGAGTCTTCGCCGTTCTCTCGGAATGATCCCTTGAGGTCCGCTTCGGTTAAAGCGAGAAGCCTGGAATTTCCACCATAATCCAAAGTCAAGGTATAGGTTGCAGTGTCGTTTTGCGCAACCAATGCTCCCCAGTATTGAATGGTATCCAATTGGTTCAATGGATGTGAAGACGTAGTATAAAGGGCAGTGTCTCTCACCATATACAGTTGAATCCCCGAACCGCTACTCACGGAATTCATAGTCATGGTATCACCTCCATAACCCATCGTCAAAGAGTAGGGAGCCGCGTAGTCGTAAATGGAAGTATCCCCGATTGCAGCACCGGAGTTAGACCAGGCACTTGGGCTGAAATTATAAAGCACTCCATCACCGCTATTGGCCAGATCTCGGAGGGTGTCACCACTTCCATCATCGAAACGATAATAGCAAACCAAGTCCGCGAACTGCTGGTGGTCGCTGGTAACCTTCTGACACATCCATTCTCTAGCTCTATTCACTGACGAAAGGTCGTTGTCCCAAATACGAACCTCATCGAGCCAACCACTGTAATACCCCGAAGAACCAGAAATCGCTTTCCCGATGATGATGCTGTCACCCTCGGTGTTGTGTGTGTAGGTTGTGTTTACATCATTCACTCCATCAATCAGCATAAAAATCAAAGCACCGGACTTTTGCACAGAAACCTGGTGCCATTTATTGTCGGTAACCACAATGCTACCGGTCATATCGAGTCCATTACCCACCACAGTTAGCACACCTGTTATTTCCAACTGGACACCAAACTGCTTGGTTACACTATCGGCCGTACCCCAGTGAATAATCCCTTCGGGTGAAGATGGGTTACCGTCGCGTTTCATCCAGAATTCAAGGGCTCGATCATTATCGCCATTGGGTACACCGGTGCCACTTGGTACAATGATGTGATCGTCAATTCCGTCAAATTTTAAGGCATACCCTGCGCCCGGTTCTTCCGGATAATCTGTTACACCATAGCCCAAAACATATTCGGTTCCTCGTTGGCCAAGAATCGTGATTGTTCTGGATTGAAGATCTCTGTTATAAGCTCCGGAAACTATTTCCCAGGTACCGTCTCCCCCGTTTTCCCTTTTCAGTACAATGAGGTCATTCAACCTGTGGTCGAGGTCGTTAAAATCAATCTCAAACCAATAAGTTGCATCATCTGCACCTTTCTTAAATACACCCCAGTATCCATAGTCATATAGTATAGAGTCGACACCGGAGGGAAGTGTCAAGGAGTTTGGCGGATCAAAGTTGAAGTAAATGTAAAGGGCGTCCGAGCTCGTAAAGTTTCTTAGCCCCCTGGCTTGAGCCACAAAGGTTTTTTCATCGATCGTCACGCCGTAGCCTATCCAGGGACTTGAACCGTTATCCCAGTTTGCCCTATCACCCAATGGTGCACCAGAATTGACCCAGTCGGCGGTGGTGTCCATGTTGACGAGCGTTCCGTTGTTTCCACCAATCCAGTCATACACCGCATTTCCACTCCCACGATCGAATTTGTAATAAGCCAATGCTCCTACCTGGTTCCCGTTATAACCATTGACCTTGGCCACAACATAGTCCATGATTAGATAGCTGTCGTAAGCCCAGTTGTAAACCTTGACCTCGTCAATAATACCTTCGAAGTGCTCGGACGTGTCGCTGCGCATTCCGATTGTGAACCGACCACCCGACGGGGCAATGGACTGGCCAGCATAGGTCATACTACCATCCTCCTCACCGTCGAGGTAGAGTGTGATATCGCTACCGTCCCCGGTAACATCCAGGTGGTACCACTTTTTGGTCTGCAACTGAGTATTACCCTTGAAAGAGATCCAGTTTCCAGAGCCGCTTGTATCGACATGAACACCGAGTACATAGTTGGTTCCACTTGTATCCACCTTGATGTTGACCCTCTCAAAGAACCCGAGAATGGTGCCCAAACCGGAAGGAAATTGATCGATGTAGAACCAGGAGGAGAATGTCCAGTTACCCGTCAATCCTGAGAATCCCGATGCTCCACCCAAGTCAACAAAGTCATTGGTACCATCAAACTGGAGTGCTTTTCCGGATCCAACTCCTGAAATAAGTTGAGGTTCAGAACCAAAGCCAAGGGCCAATTGCTTGCTACCCGCAATGCCAGACTTGGTGATCTCTTCATGTTGCGTGTTGAGATGGACAGAATTGGTGATCTTCTCCCAGGTACTATCGTTGTGATGATCCCTGGCGATGAGCCTAATCGTGGATTCGTTCACATGATCTTCCAGGTCTGGATCACTTCCGTAGTCAAATTCTATTGTATAATCTGAGTGGGCATCACCAACATTATAGATACCGAAATATCCTTGGCCCTGAAATACTGAATCGACATCCGCGATTCCGCTCGTGAGGTCCGCATTGCCGTCGACCCAATAAATATGGAACCCGGATCGATCGTCGTTAAAGCTTGGAGGTGCTAAAGCCAATTCCTGGCAACACTCCTCTTCTCCTCCACCTCCACCCAGGGTGAATACATCTATATAGAAATTGGTTCCCAGCGGGGAAATACCAATGTAAGGATCCACATCGTTGTATTCATAGTTTGAGTCATCACCAAGGTGGGCGCTCGATCGGATATAACTGGCGCCATCAATCGTCAGGTCCTTACCTAATCCGGTGTTGTCAAAAGCGGTGGTTCCACCATTTTCGTCGAAACGATAGTAGGCCAGTAGATAAAGGATCTGATTGTGATCTCTTGTGAGTTTTCGGCAGACCCAATCCCTAATGTCGTACTTGTCGAATGCCTTGCCCCAAATACGGAGTTCGTCCAGATCACCATCGTAGAAGGCACTGTTGATATCAACACCTACAAACAAGGTTCCAGTGGTATTGAAGGTAGAATCCGCTGTATCACTTGCCCATATAACTCCATCTCTATAGATGTTCCTAATGCCGTCAGAAGTATCGTAGACCAATGCCCAATGGTGCCACTCATTTGTGTTCTCAACGCTGTCGCCTATCAGGTCATCGCCGCCGAAATTGAGCGACATCTTACTATTCTTAAATCCAATATGGAGATGCTGATTGTTTCCTCCCTGACCGGTTCCCAAAATCATATTGGATGAACCCAGGGTGTGTGGGTTGGCCCAAAACTCTACGGTAAATGATGTGTTCGACAGATCGATCCCGGAAACGCTTGCTGAATCATTTGTCCCATCAAACCTCAATGCGGTATGTGCTCCAACCGAGTCCCCAATTTCTCCGGGTGGCAGTGGCGTATCGTATTCGAATGCACCTATATCGGGATTGGCTGTATCCCGACTGTTCTGATTCCAGTCATCGGGAACTTCGGTCAGGTATGTACCCTTGTTGTCCATGTCCATGGCCGTAGGAGTCAAGTCGGTGTAACTCTCATAGTAAGGATTGACTGAAATGGAATTGGAATCCATCCCACTTGCGGCCACCAATGAGTCCAGGTTGGCCTTGGTCACGTTGTCCCAATAGGCAATAATGCTTCCGGTGAAATAGAAGTTATTGAAGTCCATTTCTGCAATGGCCTGACTCGCAGTAGCATTCCCCTTGAAGCACAGGGCCCCGGCGTCGGCAAATACGCAGTTGTTGTATATCCGGATGTCCGAGTATGAATTGTTCTCGTCCATAGCGATTCCGCTACCATTGACATTTGACGGGCAGTCCGTATAAATACTGTTGTGGAAATAGTCCGTGAATTCACAGTAGAAATTGTACAGCCCGCGGCTTACCCCAGCCCCTGACTGACCAAGCATCGATATTGTATTGTTGGCTATAAGATTTCTATGCGTACTGTCTCCTTCCCAATACCTTGTGTAAATTCCTTCACCTGCACTCGAGGAATGGTTGACCACAATGTTGGAAATGACCTTTGAGCCTCCTTCGTTGCGAAACCCGTAGATTCCCGATACGTTACTCGCAGTCCCGGCATCTTCGAAATAGTTTCGCTCAATGATCACCGAATCCTGATACTCAATTTCCAGTCCCCGGTAGTTATAATCGTAGAAAGAGTTGTACTCAATGACATTACCCTTGCCTAAGTCTCCTGAGGCGCCCGCCAGTATTATCCCCTTGGTGCCGTAGTAGAAATCATTACTTGCGATGGTAACCGTGTCAGCTTTGTCCCCTGCCGCGTAATCCATCCTCATCACTGCTCGGTTGTCGGAAGTGAATCCTGACGCTACACCGATGAATTGATTCCACTCGAGGGTAATGTCGCTGTTTGCACCATCGAACCAGGCCACGGTTTGATAGGATGTTCCCAATGCCTTGAATATCATTCCTTCAACAATGACATTGTGCGCATTGCGTAATATGAGCGTTCCGTTATCGGAGTTGCCTGTGGCAAAGTATTGAACTGTCGGCTCGGCCCCGAAATCATTTCTCACCCTGAGTTGATAGGTACCCAGACCGGAGATGCTATCGCCATCAATAATAAGTTGTTCGCTGTAGGTTTTGTCGTCGTCAACATAGACAGTGACGTTGCCACTCATGCCCTGGGATTGGAGACTGTCGGCTAACTCCGTGAGTGAAGCGAAGTCATCGCCAAGGCTATTACCTACATTGTACGAACCGATCATCTGAGCGTACAGGCTCGGATTGAAGATCGTGAGACAGGAAACAACAAGAGAAACCGCACCGAGCTTCAGGTGGTGAAGAGGGCGGTTAGGGGTAATACAATATATATCTAGAAAAGACCTAGGGGGTCTTTTTCTAATTGGTTTCATGAAATCGTCTTCCTAAACGAGTTGTTAGACTAGTAAAAGTACAATTATTGCCGGGACATAAAAACAAATGTTTCGCGGTACGTCGAATTAATCTGCGCTTAATCAAGCAATACCGGCAACGTCATCGACGATATGATGTAACGATTTGTACATCAGTGGTTTAAGTGCTCGAAGTTCCTTTTTCGAAACCCATTTGGCCTCCTCGATATCTTCCTTGCTCTGTGGAACGAGCTTACCTATATGATCCGTTTCCATCAAATACCAGTATGTGACCTTTAGGCAGGGCACCTTGTTCTGAAAGTGAACGTGGTAAGTCTTATCGAGCTTTTTCTGTATGATCAAGGGTTTCACACCGGTCTCTTCGGTTACCTCCCTCATGGCGCACTGTTTCTTTTTCTCACCCTTGTCGAGTTTTCCTTTTGGCAAATCCCACATTCCACGTCGAAAAATCACCAGGAATTTACCATGCTCATTTTTGACCACACCACCGGCTGCGACAATTCGATGAAAATGCGACTTAAACCAAGCCAATAACTTATCGTAATCATCCCCGACTAGGCGCAATTTTTTATTCTTTGAACTCGAGGTTTTTGCGATCAATTCAAACAGGTTTTCATCACCCTTAATCAGGTGGACCGACTTGCCTGAAACCTCCGTGGGATGGGCGAGTTGGATAAGTACCTTGTTAAAGAAAACTTTATACATTTGGCGCTTTCGAGCAATCCGTGATCACGCACAAAAATATTGATTCAGCCTTACGCGTATCTGAATATTTACTTCAGATCAAAGCGGTTCAGTTAAAACCCGATAAACCCTTCACCTGGGCATCGGGAATTAAGTCTCCGATCTACTGCGACAATCGGAAAATTTTGTCCTATCCAAAAATCCGTACCCATATTCGACAAGAGATGGTGAGTGCGGTACAGGAGAATTATGGCCGTCCGGACCTCATCGCCGGAGTGGCAACGGGTGGTATTGCCCTTGGTGTAATGGTAGCGCAAGAACTTGGTCTTCCCTTTGTTTATGTACGTTCCGAAGCCAAAAAACACGGTCTCACCAATACAGTTGAAGGGGTCGTGGAAAGTGGTCAATCGGTCATCGTGATCGAAGACCTGGTTTCTTCTGGCAAAAGCTCTTTGCAGGCCGTGGAAGCCCTCCGAGCTGAGGGCTGTTTTGTAAAGGGAATGCTCAGCATCATGACCTATGGGCTCAAGGCTGCCGAGGATAACTTCAAGGAACACAAGTGCCACTTGGTAAGTCTTACAGATTACGATGTCTTACTTCAAAAAGCTGTTGAAACCAATTACATTACGGAAGCTGAGTTGACTATTCTGGAGTCGTGGAAAAACAATCCAAAAAACTGGAAGTAAGTTCCCATGCTTGAACTTAAGAAAAGTGCAGAAGTTGCCAGCGGCTCGAAAGAAGGGCATTTCAACTTCCTCTGCAATATGAACAATTGGCAGCAGCTCATGCCGGAAAACAAGATTTCCAATTGGCGCTCAGACGAAAATTCATGTGGCTTTAACATCGATGGACTAGCTGAGCTGGAGTTGGAAGTAAGCTCGTCCTCTGCCCCAAACAGTTTTGTGGTCACCAACCCAAGTCGTAAACCTTTTCCAATTACGATCAATTGGACATTCCCAAACGACTCCGAAATTCAACTTGAATTCAAGGGAGATATGAACCCCTTCCTGAAAATGATGGCTGAGAAGCCGTTGAATGCGTTCTTCGACATCTTGGTAGAGAATTTCAAAAAACTCAAAGCTTAAATACGATCTCCTTGGTATCGTAGCGTTTCTGGCCTCCATTGGTTTCGACAATGAGACGTCCAAAAGAATCTATGTCTACAATGCTACCCTTCTTTTCCTTCCCCTTTTCGATAAAGGTGAATTCCTTCCCATATCCATAGAGATGCCCAAGGTATTCGTCATGGTGATGCAGCCCATGCTGAAGCTGAACATAGGACCGATCCAATTCTGCGATGACCATGCGAAAGATTTCATCCACGTCCTGATCGGCCATTCCGGCCTTTTTGAATGAGGTCGCTGTTTCGGTCTCATCGAAGTCAGTCTGATTTATGTTCACACCAATACCAACAATGCTATGCTCAATCTGCTGGCCTTTGAACGCAGATTCGATGAGGATGCCAGCCACCTTGTGACCATCCAAGAGGAGGTCATTTGGCCATTTTATTTGTAATTGTTGTCCGTCGGTAAAATTGGCGAGTGCTCTGTACAACCCTATGGTAACGGCCTCATTCAGCCGCCATTGCTGATCAGCAGGAAGAAAATCCGGAACAAGGAAGATGGACATCAACAGGTTTTGAAAGGCTTCTGATTCCCACAATGTAGATCGTTGACCCCTACCGGCAGATTGGAAATTGGATCGTACTACGGTTCCTTCCTCAAAAGAAGTAGTTTCTATACGGTCCTTCAAAAAGGCATTTGTAGAGTCTACGGCGTCAAAATTGAGTACCGTTCTTCCAATGATTTCCGTTAGAAATTGTTTCAATTGTTCTTCCTATTCAGAGGCTTAAATTTACGTAATTTCGCAGCGCTTAGGAAGAGTTCGAATGGGTGTGAAAAATGTGGTTTCCGAGAACAAACGTCTTGTAGATGTTGTTGTTGAGGGAATTGAAGAAAAGAAGGGCTTGGACATCGTGGTTATGGATATGAAAAATATTCATGCCTCGGTATGCGACTACTTCGTTGTTTGCCACGCAAATTCAGACACACAGGTGAAAGCCATCTCGGATTCAGTTTTAAAAATGGCTTCCAAACAAATGAAAGAGAAGCCGTTACACGTTGAAGGAGAAGAGAACGCAGAATGGGTTTTGATCGATTTTGTCGATGTAGTGGTGCATGTATTCCAAAAGGACATGCGTGAATTCTATAACCTGGAAGAATTGTGGGCAGACGCAGATATCAAAAAGATCGAATCCGTTTACTAGACAACCATGAATCAAGATAATCAACGACCCAATAGACCAAATCCAGGGCAGGGACAAGGGCCAGGACAAGGCCAGGGACCAAAGAAGAAGAGGCCTTTTAATTTCTATTGGATCTATGCCATCATAGGGCTTATCCTCATCTCGATCAACCTATTCAATTTTGGCCCGAGCCTTACCGAAATAACCCCATCCGAGTTTGAACGCATGGCCGAAGGCCGTGAGTTGGTGCGGGTTGTGGTAGTTAATAAGGAGATCGCAGAAATCTACCTAACCCCTGATGCAATCAATAGTCCGGAGCACAAGGACAAAATTCCACGTGGGTTTGGAGATAGCCCAAGTTCAGGACCTCATTATAGTTTGAACATCGGTACTCCGGAGCAATTTGGTGATCAACTGAAATTGTATGGTAAGGAATATGGTTTGGAATACCGCTATGAGACCCGAAAGTCTTGGGGAGGAGAGATCATTGGATGGCTCTTGCCCCTGGCTCTCATATTTGGCTTGTGGATCTTCATCATGAGGAGAATGAGCGGAGGTGGTGCCGGTGGTCAACTCTTCAACATTGGTAAATCCAGAGCCAAACTATTCGACCAAAACAATACGGTAAAGGTGACGTTTGACGATGTCGCCGGACTCGAAGAAGCAAAAGAAGAAGTCAAAGAGATCGTCGATTTTCTCAAGAATCCCAAAAAATACACTGAGCTTGGCGCGAAGATTCCGAAAGGCGCCTTGCTGGTCGGTAGTCCGGGCACTGGAAAGACACTGCTGGCCAAAGCCGTTGCAGGCGAAGCCCAGGTTCCGTTCTTCAGCCTCAGTGGATCTGATTTCGTTGAGATGTTTGTAGGTGTGGGAGCCAGTCGTGTGAGAGACTTGTTTAAACAAGCCAAGGAAAAGGCGCCATCTATCATTTTTATCGATGAGATCGACGCAATCGGTCGAGCCAGAGGGAGGAGCCAGATCACAGGCGCCAATGACGAGCGTGAAAATACGCTTAATCAACTCCTCACGGAAATGGATGGCTTTGGAACAAATACCGGTGTTATCATCCTTGCAGCTACCAACCGCGCCGACGTATTGGATAGAGCCCTCCTAAGACCTGGGCGATTTGACCGTCAGATATTCGTCGACATGCCAGACGTTGTGGGAAGGACTGAGATATTCAAAGTACACTTAAAGCCTCTTAAATTGGCCAAGGACATCGATGTAGATTTCCTCGCCAAGCAGACACCTGGTTTCTCGGGAGCAGACATTGCCAATATATGCAACGAGGCCGCCTTGATTGCAGCCAGAAAAAAGAAAAAATCCGTTGGACGCGGAGACTTCATGGATGCCGTGGATCGTGTTGTGGCAGGTCTTGAGAAGAAAAGCAAGATCATCACTCAATCTGAGAAGAAAGTAATCGCGTATCACGAAGCGGGCCATGCGACCGTGAGTTGGTTGCTCGAGCACGCTTCTCCTTTGGTGAAGGTGACGATCGTTCCACGCGGCCGGTCGCTGGGAGCTGCCTGGTATCTCCCGGAGGAAAGGCAAATCACCACCAAGGAGCAAATGCTCGATGAGATTTGTGCAGCATTTGGGGGAAGAGCAGCTGAGGAGGTCATCTTTGGCAAGGTGAGTACTGGTGCCCTAAGCGACCTGGAGAAAATCACCAAGCAGGTCTACAGCATGATCACAATCTTTGGGTTGAACGATAAGGTTGGCAACATAAGCTTTTACGATTCCTCCGGGCAATCGGAGTACAGCTTCAACAAACCCTATAGCGAAAAGACTGCTCAGCTCATCGATGAGGAAGTCAAGAAGTATACCGACATGGCTTATGAGCGTACATTGAAGATCATTCGCGACAACAAGGACAAGCTTACCGAATTGGCCAGTCACCTGCTGGAGGAGGAAGTTATTTTCAGAGAGGATTTGGAGAAAATATTTGGGAAACGCCCATTTGAAAAGGAAGAGCCTGTAGCTCCTAAGAAAAAGACCTCTTCCAAAAAGAGCACAAAAGCAAAAAAGGCGAAGGACGAGGAAATCATTCAAAATGGAGCCGAATCCAAGCCTGAGAAGGAAGAGCCTCAAACTGAAAATGAAGCCAGCGGAGGGGAGCAATAACTGGGTCGTCGTATTTAGGACATCTGAGGTGCACCAGGCCATGATAGCCAAGGCTTTGTTGCACCAAGAAGACATAGATGCTGTGGTACTCAACAAGCAAGACTCTATGTATCCCAATTTCAACGAGTCTGTCCCTGTTCAATTATTAGTGAAGGGTGAAGACGTGATGAAAGCGAACCGCATCATCGAAAAATCGAATCTTTGAAAGAACTAGGTACTAGAGCGGTCACTGGATTCTTTTTTGTATTGGTCGTTGTTGGCTGCGTGCTCTACTCGAAATTTTCGATGGGATTCCTATTTCTCACCATCGTATTGGCCGGAACACAGGAGTATTACAAGCTGGCCGAAAAACGAGGCATGGAACCCATGAATTGGGCTGGAATGGGATTTGCCGCACTCTTGTTTTTTACCTCGTTCCTTTATGCCCAGGGTGTCCATCGCTACGGATTAATCTGGATCAACCTCGTTATACCCTCTTTCTTTCTGGTTCGTTTTGTATTCGATCATCGCGAAAATGCACTGGTCGATCTGGCCGAAACCATTTTGGGTATTGTATATGTCGCAATCCCGATCAGCCTGATCAATTTCCTCCCCTTCCTTCTCGGGGCCGATGCCCTTGCAGACTTTAAGTGGGTGGTCCTCGGCATGTTTGTACTCATCTGGGCCAATGATACATTTGCCTACCTCACAGGGCGTCTGCTCGGCAGGAACAAATTGTATGAATCGGTGAGCCCTGGAAAGACCTGGGAAGGTTTCTTCGGCGGACTCATATTCGCCATGGTAGTAGCCTGGCTCTATTCGAAATTCTTCACGGAGATCGAGACGGTACATTGGATAGCCATGGGCGCTATCATGTCGATCTTTGGAACTATTGGCGATTTGGTTGAATCTAAAATGAAACGCCTGGCAGGAGTCAAGGATTCGGGAAAACTGATGCCTGGCCACGGAGGTATACTCGACCGGTTTGACGCATTTCTCTTTTCAATACCATTTGTCTTCATTTACTGGCTATTCATATAATCTCTCCGGCGACTATTAAACAAGGCTCAATATGACGATACACAAGGAAGGAACAGGACCATTGATTATCGCGATCATCGTACTATTTGTGATCAATCTTATGATTCGTCCATTCATTATGGATTATGATATCCTCTTGTACCTTCTCTGGGCGGCCAGCGTCGTAATGTTCTTACTCATACTCCAGTTTTTTAGAAAGCCAAGTCGACCAAAACTGGAAAACGAGGGTGCTGTTTATTCCCCTTGTGATGGAAAGGTAGTTGTAATTGAAGAGGTTGAAGAACCCGAATATTTTAATGGGAAACGTATCCAGATCAGCATCTTCATGTCCCCACTCAACGTGCACGTCAACTGGGCTCCGATCAAGGGGATCGTTCAGTACTTCAAATACCACCCTGGCAAATATCTCGTTGCCTGGCATCCAAAATCTTCTACCGAAAACGAAAGAACAACCATGGTTTTCAAGCAGGGTGATCGGGAGGTTTTGGTTAGGCAAATTGCAGGTGCCGTGGCTCGTAGAATTTTGTGGTATACCGAAGAAGGGAAATCCTTTGAGCAAAACGAGGAAATTGGATTTATCCGCTTTGGATCCAGGGTTGATGTCTTCCTTCCGTTAGGGACTGAAATCTCAGTTAACATTGGTGACAAGGTCACCGGCACTCAGACACAACTCGCGCGATTCTAGTTTCATCCTGATTCTGGACATTGATTTGCTCGTGTCCTTCGCTATATTCGTGATTGATGAAGATTCTTTCGAGCGAACAAATACGCGCCGCGGACGCTTATACCATTGAAAACGAGCCCATCCCGTCCGTTGACTTGATGGAACGCGCTGCCGGGGAGTGCTCTGCGTGGATCAGGAACCAAATAAGTAAGGATCAAGCGCTGGCTATTTTCTGTGGCGTTGGAAACAACGGAGGTGATGGACTTGTCGTCGCCAGACATTTGGCAGAAGGCGGATACGATGTAATTGTATATGTTGCTGAGTTTTCGGAAAAGCATTCAACAGACTTCGATGCCAATCTCAAAAGACTTGAAGAGGTCGATCTTATCCCGGTATTTATCAAGGCTAAAAACGATTTTCCCGACCTTGCTTTTAACGCCTGGATCGTCGACTGTATCTTTGGTACCGGACTGGCTCGCCCGGTTGAGGGCTTGGCAGCGGAAGTCATTGACAGAATCAATGATGCTTCCAATAGGGTGATTGCCATCGACATCCCTAGCGGGCTTTTCACCGAGGACAATAGCCAGAATGATGGCTCGGTAATAATTGCAGATATCACCCTAACCTTTGAGGTCCCGAAACTGAGTTTTCTAACCCCTAGCTCAGGTGAATTTGTTGGTCAATTCGAATTGCTCAACATAGGATTAGATAAGTCCTTTATAGCCAACCAGCCCTCCAGGTATGCATATGCAAATGAGCTCCTCATCAAGCATATACTCAGGGACCGACCAAAGTTCTCTCATAAAGGAAGCTATGGCCACGTCCTTGTTGTGGCCGGCAGTTTAGGTAAGATGGGGGCAGCAGTTTTAGCCTCTAAAGCAGTGTTGAAATCTGGTGCAGGATTGGTGACTACCCATGTACCCATGTGTGGGATGGAGGTCCTTCAAACCGCCGCTCCTGAGGGTATGGCTACGCTCAATGAAGGAGAATTTCATTTGAAAGGTCGAATTGAAATTGGAAGTCAAAATGTAGTAGCGGTTGGCCCAGGCATTGGGACGGAAGAGGAAACCGCAAACATGCTGAAGGTATTGATTCAAGACAACCCGAATCCCATAGTGCTTGATGCAGATGCGCTCAACATACTGGCTGAGAATACAACCTGGTTGGCCTTCCTACCAAAGGGAAGTATTCTTACTCCCCATCCTGGTGAATTTAAAAGGTTAGTCGGTTCCTGGGACAGCGACAGGGAAATGCTGGAAAGGCTTTCAGAGCTATCATCCAAGAATGGGATTTACGTTGTGCTCAAAGGATCGCACACGGCAATTGCCGGTCCTGATGGTTCGATTCACTTCAATTCCAATGGGAATGCCGGTATGGCTACGGCGGGAAGCGGTGATGTGCTGACCGGAATGATCGCGGGAGTTCTTGCCCAGGGCTACACACCATTGGAAGCGGCCATAGTTGGTGTTTTCATGCACGGATTGGCTGGTGATCGCGCTGCTGACACACGAGGTATGGAGGCTGTCACTGCCTTGGATATTTTGGATTCGATCGATTTCCGTCTATAGTCCCTGAACCTTCACCAATCATTAATCATCAATCATTAATCATTGATAATTAATACGTGCGTTTTACGTCCTCAAACAAATGAGTCGAATCCCGCATTTCCTTCACCTCTTCGGAATGGTAGGCATAGTTGAACCCCTTGTGTAATGCATAGGCTCCAGCTTCCCCTTGTTTGTTGAGGGCTAGGAATCCAACTTGAAATTCTCCGGCATCCTTTTGCTTCTTGGCAATGCGCTTGGTGACTTCTTCACAAGCCTGTTGAGGAGAATATCCGTGTCGCATTAATTCTACGATCAGCGCTGTTCCCGCTTCACGAATTACCGCTTCGCCCTTTCCGGTAGCTGTAGCAGCGCCAACTTCATTGTCGAGATACAAACCGGCACCAATAATGGGCGAGTCCCCTACCCTTCCGTGGACCTTCCAAGCCAGGCCGGAGGTAGTGCAGGCACCGGCCATGTCCCCATTCTCATCAACACCGATCATTCCGATCGTATCGTGGTTCTCAATGTTAATGATGGGCTCATACTTTGCTTTCTTTCTCCATTCTTCCCAGCGGAGTCTTGCTTTATCGGTAAGCAGGTCCTTTTTCTGAAACCCGTTATTGAGTGCAAATTGAAGCGCTCCTTCTCCAACCAACATAATATGCGGCGTTTTCTCCATTACCAAGCGAGCCACCGAGATCGGATTCTCAATGTTGCGAAGGAATCCAACAGAGCCACAATTGCCGGTCTTGTCCATAATACAAGCATCAAGCGTTACATTTCCGTCTCTGTCTGGTAGTCCGCCATAACCCACACTTGTGACTTCCGGATCCGACTCTGGCACATTCACCCCTTTCTCCATGGCGTCCAGGATCGACTTGCCTGACTTGAGCACTTCCCACGCTTTGTCGTTTGCAGCCATACCGTGATTCCAAGTTGACAAGATGAGAGGTTTTCGAGCGATGGATGTGTTGGTATCGGTCCTAGCCAATAGGCTTGGCGCAAGCCCCAAACCAAGACCAGTAAAGGTGAGATTACCCAGGAAAGTTCTTCGTTTCATGTGGACAAATTATAGATTTTCAATCTTTCGGAATAAACGATCTCCAAGCTTATTCCTAAATTGATCGTTCATGATGTCGAATGATTTAAGATTGTGGATTCTGCCGGCGATGTTCTCCGGCATTTTTACCTCCGTTCACTTTGTGCACACCGGTGACCTGGTTGCCGACTATACCGGGATGTCTTACACACTGTCATTTGTTCCCCTGGCATTACTTTTATTCTCAATGATTCTGCTATCGCGTTTCGATCTAAAGGCCTGGCAGGGATTGCCACACAGAAATTTGAAGATTATTGTGGCGCTGATCGTTGCCTATAGCCCCGCTTGGATTTTCGGTTTGTATTGCTGGGTTACTTATTAGTTGCACTCGAAACTAATATTAATCAAATATTTCTCCGTTTTAAGATTGGTTGTTTTAAAAAAGTCTTTGACCGAAATCGAAAATTGAATCCATGATCGCCGGCTCATCTTTGTTGAGCAATAAAAAATTTATGATCATGAACAAAAGAATTCTAATCACCGGAGCCAACAGCGGACTAGGCAAAGATGCTGCTCGGCAGTTGGCACTTATCCCCGAAACCGAGAAAATCTATTTGGCTTGCCGAAATGAGGACAAGGCTGTCACGGCCAAAGCTGCGCTTGAAGCAGCCACAGGTAGAGACATCTTTGAAATTGTTGTAATGGACACGTCCAACCCAAGGTCCGTCCGCAAGGCAGTTGCAGAACTTGACGACGTTTTGGACGCCGTTATATTAAATGCCGGCGGTCTTGGAGGAGCACAACCAGCCATGAAAACGGAGGATGGCGTAACAACAATCTTTGCAAGTAATGTACTAGGTCATGCTGTGCTTGTAGAGGAGTTATTGAAAAGCGATAAACTTAAAAACGTTGTACTCTACGCCAGTAGTGAAGCCGTGAGAGGAGTGAAGCAAATGGGTATGAAGCCCGTGAATCTCAAGACTTCTTCGGAAGAAGAGTTTGCTTCAGTCTTTGACGGCTCCTACTTTGGCGACAATATGGATGCGATGGAAGCCTATGCGCTTGTGAAGTACGGCGCTACACTGTGGATGTCGTCGATGGCCAGAAAGCATCCAGATATCCGCTTCATCAGTATGAGCCCTGGGTCCACTAGTGGTACCGCGGCGATGGACAGCATGACTGGATTCAGAAAAATCATGTTTAAATACATTGCCATGCCAATTATGCTCCCGCTAATGGGCGCCGTGCACAAGGTAGAGGACGGAGCAAAACGATATGTCGATGGTATCAATGACAAAAAATACGAGAGTGGAGTGTTTTATGCCAGTCAAAACAATAAGCTCGTAGGGCCTGTTGTGGACCAAAGTCCAATATTTCCCGATTTGAAAAACATTTCAATTCAGGAGAACGCGAGTGCAGCTATCCACCGCTTCATGAATTAAGCAAAGAAGAGGTAGGCGATAAAGATCGCCGCTAGAATGCCAGCAAGATCGGCCAAAAGACCCGCTGTCACTGCATAGCGGGTTTTTTTGATGCCCACAGCCCCAAAGTATACAGCCAATGTATAGAAGGTAGTTTCAGTAGATCCCTGAAAGGTTGCAGCTAGCCTGCCGGTAAAGCTGTCCGGACCATAGGTATTCATGGCCTCGACCATCATTCCCCTCGCCCCGGACCCACTTAATGGTTTCATCATAGCGGTGGGTAGGGCGTCGACGAAGTTGCCATTGACTCCCATGAACTCTACTCCCAGTCTAATAACGTCGAGGATAGCATCCATCACGCCGGAGGTTCTGAAAAGGGCAATGGCCACAAGAATGGCAACGAGGTAGGGAATGATCTTAATGGCTACTTGAAAACCCTCCTTTGCCCCTTCAATGAACGTTTCATACACATTCACTTTGTTCCAGGCAGCAAGTCCGATGAAGCCAGTCATGATGCTTATCAAAACAAAACCGCTGATGGCATTGGATATCGGGCCGACCATCGAAGGTTCAAGTGAACTGAAGTACCAAATGATACCGGCAATGACCAAGGATACTCCTCCTAAATAAGCCAGTATCGGTACCTGAAAAAGATTAATTCTCTGATAGAGTGAGGTGACAATAATTCCTGTGATGGTAGAGAAGAATGTAGCCAGCAAAATCGGGATAAAAACATCTGCTGGATTGGCCGCTCCCGCCTGCGCCCTGAAGATCATAACATTGATCGGAATGAGTGTTAGTCCCGAGGTATTGAGCACGAGGAACATGATCATGGCATTGCTTGCGCGGTCTTTTTCAGGGTTGAGTTCCTGAAGGTCATTCATTGCCTTCAACCCTAGAGGCGTTGCGGCGTTGTCGAGTCCCAACATGTTTGCGGAGAAGTTCATAAGGATAGATCCGTTGGCCGGGTGACCTTTGGGGATTTCGGGAAATAATCTCCGGAAAAATGGCTCAACCAATCGCCCCAAGATGCGCACCATACCGCCCTTTTCACCAACACGCATCAAGCCCATCCAAAGCGTGATAGCGCCGGTGAGGTAGAGTGAAATTTCAAATCCCGTGGTTGCCATGTTCATGGAGGAATTGAACATGTTTGAAAACACAAGGGTGTCCCCAAAAAACAGGAAGCGAATGAGTGCGGCTATAAAAGCCAGCAGGAAAAAGGCAATGAAAATATAGTTAAGCGCCAATCTGCTCTAAAAGATGGCCTCGACGTTACCCATGCCCTGCCGTTTTACTTCGGGCTCATCTTCCGTACAATCCAATATAGTCGAGGGAATATTGTTTCCGTATCCGGCGTCGATCACCAAGTCTACCTGGTCTTTGAAATTCTCAAAGATCACCTGCGGGTCCGTAGTATAGTCGATGATCTCGTCATCGTCGTGCACCGAAGTAGTGATGATCGGGCTACCGAGTTTCTCTACAATCTGAAGTGGAATTTCATGGTCTGGAATACGAATCCCGATCGAAGACTTTCCTTCAAAGCCTTTTGGCAATTTGCGAATTGCGCGCAGAATAAAAGTAAAAGGCCCTGGAAAAGCCTTCTTCATCATTTTGAATGTTGGGGTATCCACATGGGCGTATTCTGACAGGTGACTAAGGTCAGAACATACTATGGCAAAGTTGGTTTTGCCGGGTGTGACCCCCTTTATTTTTGCAATGCGATCGATGGATTTTGGTTTATCTATATCGCATCCGATTCCGTAAACCGTATCGGTGGGATAAATGATCACACCACCATCTTTCAGACAATCTACAACCTTTTGAAGGCTGTCGGCATCAGGAACCAGGGGATTGATGCGAACGTATTCGGCGCTCATTACGCTAAGATTACTTTAACAAATATGGTACTTATCCGTTGCCTTTGTTGTAGTCGGCAAGAAATTTTTCGAGTCCGATGTCCGTCAATGGATGCTTGAGCAATCCAAGGATCGAACTAAGTGGTCCGGTCATGACATCAGCGCCTACCTCGGCACACTTGATAATATGCATTGTATGACGCACAGAGGCTGCAAGAATCTGGGTTTCGAACATGTAGTTATCGTAGATCAACCGGATCTGCTCTATGAGTTCAACACCATCGGTACTCACGTCATCCAGCCTGCCGATAAATGGGGAAACATATGTCGCTCCAGCTTTTGCGGCCAGCAATGCCTGGCCTGGCGAAAATACCAGAGTACAATTTGTCTTAATTCCTTTTGAAGAGAAATAGGTAAGGGCTTTCACACCTTCCTTGATCATTGGAACCTTCACAACAATATTTGGGTGCAGGGCAGCCAATTCTTCTCCCTCCCGGATGATGCCTTCGTAGTCCGTGGAGATGACTTCAGCACTCACATCTCCATCTACAATGTTGCAGATGTCAATGTAGTGTTGAATGATATTTTCTTTTCCGGTGATACCCTCTTTGGCCATCAAACTGGGGTTGGTTGTCACCCCGTCCAAAACACCCAGAGCCTCAGCTTCTTTGATCTGATCGAGGTTGGCTGTGTCGATGAAAAACTTCATGCTTTTTTCAAAATTTGGGCAAAGGTAATCTTACAATCGTGATACCAATCATGGAGGAGATTAGAACTCCATTTTACGACCAAATTATTCTATAGAAGGCCTATTGCTTCTCAAGCTCCCACTCCACACCATTTTCGTCTTCAAACCAGAGTTCGTCTTCGGATAGTCTTTTGATTTCCATCTCCTCGCTAACAGAAGAACCGTACCATCCTCCCTGATTGATGTCGATCTCAATGGTCTGCTTACCGTCTTCGAATTCCCATTCACCTTGCTGCTGGATGTCGATTTCCCAGGTCCATTCATAGGTTTCCCCATTGTAATAATTGTACCAGGTGTAGGTATAGGTTCCCTCAACCTTCATTTCGAAATCGCCGTCTTCCTCAAACTCCATCTCGATGTCAAAATCGTCGAGATCACTCCATTGGGGGAGCAGGGCATTATCCTCTCCATTTACTCTGACAACTTCCCAATCTCCGACAAGCCTGGCCTTGGCAGATTTAAAGCTCCATTGCGGTCCGTCTTCATACTTGGTACAGCTGGAGAAATTGAGCAGAATCAGTACCGACGCTGCCAGGAATAGCTTGGTGGTTGGTTTGTACATGTTGGTTGGTCTATTTTAGTCTATCTGCTCAAACTCGTACTCCCAATTGTCTTCGTCCTCAACCCACAATTCACCGTCGCTAAGCTTCTTCACTTCCCACTCCATGGAGTAGCTGTCGAATTTGATTTCGATCGTTTCTTCGTCATCCTCCCATTCCCATTCACCGTTGTAAGTGTAATCATAGTTGTAGGTGACACCATAATAGGTATAAGAATAAGAGACTTTGTATTTGAAGTCCATATCGTCTTCAAATTCCGCGATTAGCTCAAAATCATTTCCGCCTAACTCTACATTACCCTGGTCGTCTGTTATCTTATCAAGTTCCCATTCGCCAATCAATCTTTTGGTAGGGGACTTCAATTGGAGGCCAGAATCTTCACCATATTTTTTACAACTTGAGAAATTGAGCAGTATAATAACCGCTGCTGCAAGGAAGAGCTTATTTGAGTGTTTCACGAACATGGGCTTTCAGTTTGGTTTTGGTTCCGAAAGGTAAATAAAAATGAGGCCAATGCCTTGTGGCCGACCGTTCAAAAAAATAGGCCACCAGCCTGTTCTTCAATTTTTGAAAGCTGCCAATCAAATCCATCTTGGTCTGCAATAATGTCGAGCGTCTTCTTTCCATGTTTCACAATGTTTGGTTTAAAATTCCAGACCAAAGTATTCTGGCCGGGTGGGGGTGGCAGGAATATTACTATTCCCTGGAGTCGCTCGGCTCATTCTTGATCTCGGATCGCCAGAATGAAAATCCCGGAATCATCAATCCACGTCTGTGGCGCTCATCTTCCACCCTGAAAAGCCCAGGTTTGTTCACGTTTTCGAGCACTTGTACATCATAGATTTCCTCGACCGTGCTGTCATATTTGAGTTCTCCAACAACCTTCCAGTCCCTCCTATCGACGATGATGATTCCAGCGTGGTCGGCCATCTCAGAGACGGGCAATTTGCTAAAGGTCTTACTCGACTTGCGCACCTTCGATTGGCCAACAAAAAGGTAATCTCCGGAATATGCCAGCCCTCGAATAAATCCTCCCAATTTGATCTTCGATTCGTAGGTCCGTTTCTCCACATCTACTTTGATGACCTCACCGGTGGCACTCATCAGAAGATATAAATCGCCGTCGATGATTCTTGGTGAGTGAGGCATGGCCAGACCATCGAGGATCACCTCTCCTTCCGGCACGGTCATCACAATTCCCGTTTTGGTGATATGCTCCCGCCATCCACCCTTGATATCCGTTTGACTCAGGGCCGTGACATATCTCGGCTGAGAGTCGACCATCGCCATGCCGTTTAGATGACATCGATCCTCGGGAAGTAATTCAGTGATAAACGGCGGCTTCCAACGAGGACGGAAGCTATAGTTCATATCGAAGGTTTGCAGGCAGCAAAATTTAGTATTGACCGCCCAAAGCCCGCCCTTTCCAAAGTGAATATCGTGCAGATCTGTAGCACCGCTATAGAAAGTTGCCCGCGGAAAGTACAAGCGGTCGAAAGTACTGGGATTGTCAGGAAAGGATTTTGCCAGTGATTCCGAATACGAAAAGACCTGCACCTCTTCCAGAGTGGCTACAGCCATCTTATTTTTATCGAGGGCAATACCCATGGGCTTTTTGAATGAAACCGGAATTTGATAAAGCCCTGTGTCGCTTTTGGCACCTATAAACACCAACTTTCCAGCTTGATACGTACTGATTGCCAGGACACATCCCAACTCATTCAAAATCTTGGGAACGTCCGCTGTGAATTGTGCCTGGAAACGTTTCTTTTCCTGCTCCATGCGGCCAAATATAGACGGAAATTAAAGGGACAAATTAGATTAAGGTCCGCAAGTGACTTTCCAGGATCTCAATGCCTTTTTCAAAGTCGACATTATTGGTCACCACAACATCTACTTCGTTTCTGTGGGGTAGCAGATACCTCTCAAATGCTGGCTTAACGTGGTTCTCCCATTGGTATCGTACCACTTCCTCACTATATCCTCTTTCCTCGCCATCCCTTTTAATTCGTCGGTTCAATTGGATTTCTTCATCCGCATCGATGAACACAGTGAGGTCCAACCTTTTTCGAATTTCGCTTTCGTGGAACACAAACAGCCCCTCCACCACCACAATTGGAACCGCCTTAACCTCGATTGTTTTTGCACGAGCAGCCGGATTGTTGAAGACGTATTCTTTCAGTTGAATATCCATTCCGCTTTTCAGCAGGTCGATATCCGCTACAAATCTGCCGACATCGATTGCGGAAGGAAGGTCATAGTTGATCTCACCGCGCTCGTCCCTCGCTTGCATTTCTTGCGGGTGATAGTAATTATCCTGCGAAAGGACCGATATTTTGTCTCGGAAATTCTGTGAGAGTCGTTCAATCAAGGATGTCTTTCCCGACCCGCTTCCCCCACTGATGCCGATAAGAAAAGGCTGCATGCGCCAAATGTATAGATTGTGGATATTTGGGTTCTATGAACCTTGATGCTTCTCTTCTCGATGGCACCGAATCTGAACGACTTCGGTACAAACTGGTGACCCTTGACGACCTCGATGCTTTCCAGCCATTTTTTACTTCTGAAGTAGCCATGCGATACTACAATTACGACCACCGCGATCCAAATCTTGGCGTCGAGTGGATGGGCAAATGGATAGAGCGCTATGAGAACAAACTGGGTGGTATGATGGGCCTCGAGGAAAAGAAGACTGGTGTTCTGGTCGGTATTTGCGGGCTGCTTGTTCAGACCATCGACGACCAATTTGAGATGGAGGTCGGGTACGGACTTTTACCAGCTTATTGGGGAAAAGGTTATGCCTCCGAATCGGCCCAGTTCATGCGCGACTATGGCTTTGAGCACGACCTGGCCGATCACATTATTTCGATTATTCATGTAGAAAATGCTCCTTCCGCTGCTGTGGCAAAGCGGAATGGAATGACCATTTGGAAACAGAGCACCCACAAGAATCTGCCGGTTAATATTCACAGGATCAAGAGGGAGGAATGGGAGGAGCTCAAAACCCAATCTTCTCCTTGAGTTGGTATCGATTCCGGTCCGGTGAATTTCTGGAGACAAGCTCTCCGAGAAATCCCGCCAGGAACAACTGTGTCCCAAGGATCATGCAGACCAGGGAAATATAGAACCACGGATTCTCAGTTACAAGCCTGGCCTTTACGCTTTGAGAGAGGTAGTACAATTTCTCCGCACCTATGTAGGCAGCCGCAAGGAATCCGAAGAAGAAAAGTATTGAACCAAGTGTTCCGAATAGGTGCATCGGCTGCTTGCCGAACCTGGAAACAAAGATGATGGACAGAAGATCGAGGAATCCATTGACAAATCGCTCCAGCCCAAACTTGGTCACGCCGTATTTGCGCTCTTGGTGGGCTACTTCTTTTTCCGTGATTTTCTTGAATCCGGCCTTGGCCGCCATCACCGGAATGTATCGGTGCATTTCGCCGTAAACCTCCACACTTTTTGCCACATCTTTTCTATAGGCTTTCAAACCACAGTTGAAATCGTGCAGGTTGATGCCCGACATTTTTCTTGTTGCCCAATTAAATAGCTTACTCGGGACGGTCTTGGTAATCGGGTCGTAGCGTTTCTTTTTCCACCCCGAGACAAGGTCATGGCCCGAATGGATCATGGCCATGAGCTCGGGAATCTCATCGGGAGAATCCTGTAGGTCAGCGTCCATCGTAATGACGATTTCTCCCTGGGCAGCTTCGAAGCCCACGTTCAATGCTGCCGACTTTCCGTAGTTTCTTCTAAACCGTATACCCTTGATGTTTGGATTTCGCTGTGCATTTTCACGAATCACGTTCCACGAAGAATCCGTACTACCATCATCCACGCACAACACCTCATAGGAAATCTGATGTGTTGTCACAACGCGCTCTATCCACTGGAATAGCTCCGGGAGTGATTCGTCTTCGTTGTAAAGGGGAATGACGATGGATAAATCCATGCGATCTAAGATTCTTCTGTTGGGAAGGGGTTTGGATTATCCCTTTTTAGGAAAATAGAGATTACCAGTGAGAATATGAGTCCCATCACAACACTACCGAGTATCGCATAAACGGCCATCATTGGTGGCTTCATGAAGGGTGATGCGATCCGCATGGCCTGATCGGCCTCCGTTTCCGACATACCGCTGTTGAGGTATTGTTCGTATGTGGTGTCCATGATCTGCTCGAGACTCTCAGGGCTAATAACGGTTAGGAACAAGTAAAGGTATATCGCTTGTACAGCTCCAAAAAATAGCGAGGTAAGTGTTCCAAAGCCTAAAGCCCGCCCATACTTGATAAACCCGCCATTTTCGTTATCCCTGAAACCCTTGATGGCGAAGTAGAGTCCGCCAATCATTACAATGTAGGAAACCCAGTTCATCGCCTTGTTTTGGAAGTCCAGTCCAGCAATGTAAGCTAGCAATCCGAGCCCGCAGAGGATCAGCCCGATATAGAGTCCGTATTTCATTGCAGAATTCATCATATGACCACGAATTTTAGAAAGACAAAGAAAATCAAATTCAAGAGACTGCCTTGCGCATTACTTACATTCATACTTTTGCACTTCCGGGGCAAGTCTCATACGACCAGCTCCTGCTTAACTCCCCCAGGACCGGAAGGTAGCAAGGGTCGGCGGTTGTAGCGGTGCGATGTGAGTAGCTTGCCCTTTTTTTATTGGGTTTTAACAACCCGCGCCGTTTCAACCCCTCGTTGATGTTTGATGACTATCAGGTAAACTCCGGGACCGCACTTTTCAGGAAGGATACAAGACCCCTTAGAGTCGCATTGGCTATCGATCCTTCGTCCGACAGGATTGAACACGAAAACCGAAGGATTTTCAAGTTCTTGAAGATCAATC
Organism: Salibacteraceae bacterium; assembly: GCA_965267285.1. Classification (GTDB taxonomy): domain Bacteria; phylum Bacteroidota; class Bacteroidia; order Flavobacteriales_G; family Salibacteraceae; genus UBA4419. Next base: position 2,017,500 of record OZ253948.1, read on the forward strand.
GATAATTCACCACTTGTAGGATTGGGATGAATGACCAGTTCTTTTTTTGAAATCAAGTCAATTCCAACACTGGAATTGAAACAAATACATTTAGTGGTGTCGAAACATCCATTTGAAGAGACTTCAACAGCAAAGCATCCAATGGTCTTGGGGCTGATGTTCAAAGAGTCGGCAGTGTCGCCCGTCAATACTTGGTATACCGAACCACCCAGGCACTCCAGCCATTGATAAGCAACAGGTTGCGAAGCGTTTGAGAATATTGTTCTGTTGATCACACTTATCGATGTATCCGGAAGTGGAGGAATTGTGAGGTCGAGGGTAATCACCGAATCACACCCCTGAGAATTAGTGAAGACAACAGTATCTGTTGTATTTGACGATGTATAGCGTTGTCCGTTAATCCAGGTATAAGATGAGCATGAGAAAATAGAGTCAAATCGAAATGAAGAATTTTTAATTACCAGGTCAAGAATATGAATGGAGTCACAACCTCTAGAATCCAGAAGTGTCGCTATAGCACCCAAAGTATCCTGTGAATAGACATTCCCATCGATCCAGTGAATTGAATCGCAACCAACCATAGTGTCGACTTGAGAGGTCGTTACACAGTATTTCAAATGCGACAAATAGCCATTCCACCTTTTAGATCTCAGAATGGTAGAATCTGGTCCCGGGTCTACATCTTGCCAATACCAAAATTGGCCTGCAAATAATAGTTCATCGTTCCGGTCAACCAAAAATCCACTTGGCTGGGTTAGTGCAGAAATCATCGTTGAGGTGATATATTTTCCGCTATCATCCAGCATGAGGATATAACTATTCTTCAATGCATAACCCATTCCATTTAGTAAATGAACCGCCTGTGTATCAGGATCAATGTCGATCACATCGACAAAATCACTACTTGAATAAATATTACCGGAAGAATCACTGTCCAGGTAAATTTTTAATAGGTGCGAGTGATAATTAGCATAGGTATTGATCTGTTTTCGATGGTGTGATTTGGCCCAAACGAAATTTCCACTCGAATCAAGCTTGAGAATGAATGCATCTTTGAAGTACCACCAACTTGGCTTGATAGAGAAAACAGCCGAATTTGAAGGATCAAAATCCGTCAGTGAGTCGGCAATTATGCCCGAGATTAACACATTGCCATTTATATCCAGCTCGACATCGTGTGTCTTAACACCGCCTATTTTCTTAGCAAACGAAAAGCTAAATGATGTGTCCATTTTAACCACAAATCCATTTTCGATGTTGGTAGGAATCAAGGTGTTCACTCCAATTCCATGGTTAAAATCCGTAGTATCCCCATAATCCCCAACTACCCATAGGTCCGCACCACGAACTTCTATACTAGACACGCGTTCGTCCCTCTTGCCTGTCAAAACGTATGTATCATTATAACTCCCATCAGGATTCAATTTGAGCACAAAGGCGTCAGAATAGATCCACGTAGAGCTATATGTCTGCACTCCTGGTCCCGGATCGAAGTCTTCAGTGCCTCGAAAATCCCCTGACAGGTATATATTGTTAGAACCATCAAGGGCCAAATCACTGATATTGTCCTGGCCTGAAATCAATAGTTTAACCCACTGGAATTTACCTGAGGAGGAGTATTTTGCAATGAAATATTGTCCATATCCTCCTCCTGTTGCCTGAACAATGTATGACGATGTATCCGGGTCAAAATCCACGGGACCACTCACCCTTCCGGAAGCATAAATTTCACCGGAATCATTCACTGACACGTGATAACATGCATCATTAAATGGCCCTCCTATCGAAAAAGCGAATACGAGTTGTCCTGATTCGGTATACTTTGCTAAAAATCCATCGTTTCGCTGAGATACAGATTGATAACCGGCTCCAGTTACCGGTTTGATTTCAAATGTGTCAGACACGCTCCCAACTGCAATGTAGTTACCTAGCTTATCCTGAATAATGTCTTCCACCCTCGTTGGTGAGTCACTATACACATGACTTACCCAATCAAATTTTATCGTTTGCCCAATCACATCTTGCACAACATGAATGGCACAGAGGAATATTAAGAGCTTGAAGAATTGGGGCGTCCTCATATGTGTAAAATACGCATACTTTAGGCGAAAAGTTTGGATGAAAATCCACCTAAGGACATACTTGGACTTATCGGACTACGGTAATCTTTTGAATTTCTATTCCCCCTGCATATTCTATTCGGACAGTATAAATGCCGGGATTTGTGCCAGATTCAAAGTAGTAATAACCGCCCGTTTCTGATCGCAGCGACACAGACTTTCCGTTCATATCTACCGCGGTGACAAAAAATTCACCCAAATTGGAGACATCAAGAAGGAAATATCCTGGTGACGGATTGGGATATATGAATATTCCACTCATTTGGAACTCAGATAGCCCAATACCAATTACCTGAAAACAATCAGACGTATCTGTGCACCCGCCTTGGGTTATTTCAACCGCATAATTTCCATTGGATGATGCATTAAACAAAGCAGCAGTTTGGCCTGAAATAGATGAAAAACTGTTCCCACAATCCAGCCATTGAAACGTGGCATTGGTTGCAATAGCAGAAAGCACCGAGCCCGTAGCGAGAACTTGAGTATCGACTGTATCGATAGTCAAACTAAGTTGAAAAAGCGTATCGCACCCATTGGAGTCAACAAAATGGTATGTGCTGGAAAAATCACTTTGCATGTATGTGATGCCGTCCCTCCAGGTATACTCAAAACATGCTGTTATTGTGTCGAAAACATGAATGGAGTCTGTAATGACCAAGTTGAGCTCTATGATTGAGTCACACCCTAACTGAGTAGTCAAATAAAAAGGAACTATGGTATCAGAACTATAGGTATTTCCATCTATCCAACTGTGAGAACTACAAGCGGATATCATATCTGTCCTAAACGATGAAAACCCTAAAGTCAAGTCCAGGGTCGTCAATGAATCACAACCTGAATAACCTATTGACCAGAGCGAATCCCCGGCCGAAGAGCTTTTGTATTTAATTCCGTTATACCAGATCAAAGAATCGCACGCCGACCTCGAGTCAATTGAAACAAGGGTGTCGCAGTTGGTCAACCTCTGAATAAAAATGTCGTCAGCCCTATTGTGGGGAAGTGAATCCATAAGGTTATATGGCTTGAATCCCAGATCATCGGCATAGGTTCCCGTGGCATAAACGACATTCGAGTCGAGCAAATTAATGTCACGACCACGATCTATATTCCTACTTCCTATAGATTTAGCCCAGACGAAATTTCCATTGTTGTCTAATTTTTCTACGAAGACATTATTATCGAAAAGACTATTCGAAATGTTGAAAACCGCACTTCCAGGATCAAAATCGACTATACTTTGATACAATCCTATGGTGTAATTCACACCATTGGCATCTGAATCGATGGCGTATGCATAGTCCTGCCTTGTACTGCCAAAGGTTCTCACCCAATCAACATTTCCTGAATCACTGAGACGCAAAACAAATGGATCCCAGGAACCGACAGAAGAAATCAAATTCACACCAATATCCGGATCAAAATCTGCTGAAGTGTGAAAGCTTCCAGAGAGAAATACTCCATCCCCTCTCTTGGTGGATATTCCGCCTGAGTAGTCATTGTCGGGTCCTCCAAAGTGCTTGGACCAAATGTAATTCCCCAATGAATCAAATTGACTGACGAAGATGTCCAGGAAGGCGTTGGATATCTTGAAATCTGTATTCGACGATGGGTCAAAGTCCACTGTGTCTTCAAAATTGCCGGTTAAATAAACCAGCCCATTTGGATCGACCACTATTTCTTCTCCATGATCGAATCGCGGACCTCCAAGAACTTTCGCCCATTTGAATGCACCATTTTTATCGAGCTTTAGTAAAAAAACGTCATCGAATCCATTTGAATGAAGCGTATGGAATCCAGCGCCTGGATCAAAATCGACACTATCTTGAAAAGTCCCTGTAATGTAAATGTTCCCAACTGCATCCAAATCCAACGAATAAGCAACATCCTTCAGCCTTCCACCAAATGTCTTGTACCAAAGTAGATTCCCATTCTGGTCTAATTTGACTAAGAAACAATCCTCTCTTCCTCTTGATGCAACATTTGTTTGCGGAGCTCCCGGATCGAAATCACAGGTATCATAATAGGAGCCAACCAGATAGATATTTCCTTGGCTATCAAGTTTAGAATCAGTTGGGGCATCGTCCCGTTGACTCCCTATCGATTTGATCCATTTGAAATGTCCTAGGCTATCTAGTTTCAAAACGAAGATGTCCTGTCCTCCATAAAATGCAGAAGCCAAGGTCACCCCTGTGTCAGGATCAAAATCCAGATGTCCCGAAAACTGTCCAACCATGATTACTCCAGAATGATCACTGACAATCGAGTGGCAGTATTCATTGGTAAATGACCCAATACCTTTTGTCCAATCAATTTGCTGATTCTGCGACACACCGATTTCGGAAATAAAAACTAGGATGAATATGATGGCAATTGTGCCAGCAATTTGAAAGCGACTTGGCATTTTTCAGGTTTTCAACCGTTAAAACTAAAAAATGTCTGGAGGGCCAGAACCTTTCGAGCCACTACTTAAAAAAGAATCCCGGAAATGCCTCCTTCTCTTCCTTACCCAAAACATTCAACCTCCACTGAGCTTTGAGGAACCCAAAGCCATAGCTAAAAAACTGAACGAAGGTCGAGAATACCGCAAGTGTACCGATGACAATCGATCTCGACTGAATACTGGCGCCAAGAAAGATAATTCCAAGGTAGATGGTCAATAGATATCGAAGCTCGGGAAGAAAGATAGATCCAATCAGGTAGGGAATGATGCCGAGGGTAAAAAGCGTTGGCAACCAATAGGTGAATCGAGCGCTTCCTTTGTGCCATTTGTTGAGGATCACCCTTACGACTCCAAACTTGTAGACTTGCTTGGAGAATTTACCCCAATCTATACGACGCTTGTGGTAGACAAATGCGCCGGATATGAGCTTGGTATCAAACCCCGCTTTCCACATCCTGAAGCTGAGATCCGGATCTTCACCCGGATGGATTTTTCCAAAACCCCCAACGATTTCAAAGGCCTTTCGGGAGATGCCCATATTGAAGCTCCGTGGCTGAAACTTCCCGATTTGCTCTCCCCCGCCTCGAATTCCACCGGTAGTCCAAAAAGAAGTCATAGTATAGTTGATGGCCTTCTGCACAGTACTGAACGACGGATGCGCCGCGTCCGGTCCTCCGAAGCAATCGACATACTTTTCGCCTAGCGATTTTCTGACGGCGGCGACATAACCTTCGGGGATCAGGCAATCGGAATCGAAAATGATGAAGTAGTTTCCGTTTGCTACCTCCATTCCATAATTACGACTTGGCCCCGGGCCGGAGTTTGGCTTGAAGTGGTAGATCAGATTCAGCTTGTCGGCATAGCGATCGCACACGTCCTTACATGGAATGCTCGACCCATCCTCGATGATGAGCACCTCGAAGTTGGTATCGGTTTGTCTGGTAAGACTTTCAAGCAATTCCTCCACTTCGTCCGGTCGGTTGTACACCGGAACGATCAGGCTAAATCTCACAGATGCGATCGACTCTTCCACTTAATGCGCGAAAGTAAGGAACGCAGAAATAGCCAGACGTGAAATGATTACAATTTGATGAAGCGATGATGGCCGGTAACGTCAGAATCAAAGTTTATTATGTATGGAGCTGGGATGAGGTTTGAAACATCAATTCTCTCGTTTTGGCTCACCCTGCCTTCCATAATACCCCTACCTTCAACGGACTGAATAGTGAAGGAAGTCTCCGCCGGTAATCCTGAAATATGAAGGAATTCTTCAACGGGGTTAGGGTAGATCTTGATTTCTTGTGGTGATATTTCTTCTTTACCGATCGTATTCACGACTTTATACTTCGCCACAAGGATGTCTGCACTTCCATTGGTCTCGAGCAGAATGGATCCGGTAGAGGTGACCAAACTGCACGAATCGGACATTTGACCTACAATCAAAATATTTCCAGCGGGATCGAGCTCCAAATCATACACTAAGTCATACCCAGTTCCACCATCCGAGTAGAACCATTCGACCACACCTCCAAACCCCAGTTTTCCAATCAAAAAATCTTCCAGGCCTCTTGAGTAAAGCTGGGTTATTCCAGGCCCTGGATCCATGTCCGGTGATCCGTCGAAACGTCCCGCAACATAGATGTTCAAATTCTCGTCGCTCTGAATGTCATGGATGCGCTCGCTTGCGGTATCTCCAAAAGCTTTTGCCCAGATGACCGATCCCCGGGAAGCAAATTCGGCCACAAAGCTGTCGCTAGCACCCTTCGAATGGAGCGGAACAGGGCCACTTCGACCAACTTCTATCGTGTCGCCAAACGTTCCCGAAATAATGATGTCTCCATTGAATCTCGTGATCAACCCAGTGGGCCAAACATTGCCCCCGCCAGCAGTTTCGACCCATTTGTATCTTCCTTCCGAACTTAGCTTCAACAAGTAAGCCGTGGGATTAAATGCCGGACCTGTAAGGTCGAATACGGCTGTATCGGGATCGAAATCCGTGGTTCCCTGAAAAGTGCCCAATATGACAATATCGTCTACGGGGTCTATTCCTATGTTGTTTACATATTGTTGGTCAGTGCCACCAAAGGTTTTGGCCCATTCCAAGATTCCATCTTCGTTCAATCTCAAAACGAAAACATCCCTCACTCCTTGAGACACATTGTGCAGAACCGATGATCCTGGATCGAGGTCGACAGTATCTTCAAATGTTCCCGTCCAGATGATATCTCCATTGTCCATTATACCAACGGCGGCACCATAGCTGTTAGAAGATCCTTCCAATACCCTCGCCCATTCAAATTCGCCACTACTGTTGAGCTTGAGCAGAAATCCATCGTATTGCCCTGTTGATGTGAACGTATATACTGCGGTGTCCGGATCCAGTGCAATCCTGTCGTAGAATGACCCGGACAAGTACATGTTTCCGGAAACATCTATTTGAAAATCGTGTAATCCATCGGAGCCGGATGGTCCACCAAATGTTTTCACCCACATCAGATTGCCCAACGAATCGAACTTCTGAACGAACAAATCGACTAATCCAAATTGGTTTGGTATAAGCACACCGGTATCCGGATCAAAGTCTACTGGCCCTACAAATGTTCCCGCTACATAGACATTGCCTTGATCGTCAGACTTCACGAAATATGCATAGTCGGCGTTGATATGCCCAAAGTTGTAGGCCCACTGAAGGGAAAGTTGGGCGTTCAACTGGAAGCCAAAAATCAAGGTGATAGCAAGGAGGAAATATCTCATGGAGGCAATTTTATACATAAAGACGAAAGCCATGGTGTATGTTGCCCGCGAAATTCTAATTCAAATGGCCCGTTTTCTAAATATCCACCAGGTATTTGGGTTATTTTCGGCAAAAGATTTCCCATGCCCATCCATGTCTCAGCAGCTTTCGATTCAGGCAATATTGAAGTTGTAAAAGCGGATTCTCCAGGCAACATCCGAGTCCGAATCCCAAACGATACCAACTCCGAATTCTTTCAGTGGTTTCACTTCAGGATAAATGGAGTGCGTGGACAACATATATCGGTGACCATCGAAAATGCGGGAGACACCACCTACCCCACCGGATGGCCGGATTACAATGTGAGGACATCCTACAATCGATCGGATTGGTTTACGACGGATTCCAACTACAATGGCAAGGCTTTGTCCTGGGAATTGGACTGCGAGTCGGACACTGTTTACTTTGCCTACTTCGAGCCATTTAGTTATCAAATGCACCTCGATCTCATTGCGGATTGCGTCGATGCGGGGCTGTGCAGGCATGAGGTGATCGGTCAAACCCATGAGGGAAGGGATATGGACTTATTGGTCGCTGGAAATGAAGATAATCCGGAGAGAAAAGTCTGGGTGATCGCGCGTCAGCATCCTGGTGAGAGCATGGCAGAGTGGTTCATGGCCGGATTCCTCGAAAGGCTCTTCAACAATGACGATCCGGTCGCCAAATCCCTGCTTGAGAAAGTATTGTTCTATATCGTACCCAATATGAATCCAGATGGTTCTATTCATGGAAATCTCAGGGCCAGCGCCTCAGGCGCCAACCTGAATCGTGAATGGGCCAAGCCAACGCAGGAGTATAGCCCGGAGGTCTTTCATGTACGAAACGAAATGGACTCGCGGGGTTTGGACATTCTTCTCGACATCCATGGCGACGAGGACATACCATATAACTTCATCTCGGCAAACGAAGGCATTCCGTCCTATAGCAAGGAGATGAACGAAATGGAGGAATTATTCAAGTCCTATTGGGAAGAAACCTGCCCTGACTTTCAGACAGAATTCGGATACGAGCCTGACAAACCCGGACAAGCCGATTTGTCGATCGCTACCAATCAGATCGCTGAACGATTTAATGCCCTGGCTGTTACTGTGGAGATGCCTTTTCTCGACAACAAAAATCTCCCCAATCCAGATACCATGTGGTCCGGTGAACGAAGTATTGAATTGGGCAAATCCATCCTGCTTCCCCTGGCCCACGTATTGAAGCACTGGGCACTCTAGTTTGAAATGAAATACACACGGCTCGCCCGGTTGGTTTTTGTAGTGGTGGTAGCCATCAGCCTTATTTTGGCTTATGGGGCTACCCGACTAGAACTCAATTACGACTTTGAGCGCTTCTTTCCGCAAGGAGACCCGGAGCTAGAATTTTACCAGGAGTATCGAAGTAAGTACGAACCCGACAATGACTTCACTATGATTGGGATCGAAAATACACGCGGGGTATTTCAGAAAGAATTTCTGTTTAAGATCGATTCATTGAGCAATCGACTGGACTCCTTGCCCTTTGTCACATCCGTGATCGGCCCAACCAGGCTCAAATATTTCGTCAAGGGGCCTTTTGGCCCGATTCAGGCAGACTTCCTGCACCTGGATAAAGTGGAGCTGTACGGAGCCGATAGCATTCGCGTGATGAATTCTGAACTTTCGAAGGACAACTTTTTCTCCTCGACCAGGCCTGCCGTTGCGATCCTCGTTAATTCCGAACTGCTGCTTTCTAAGGCCAAGTGCGACACCCTGGCTCTGGCTATACATGCTACACTGGGAGATTTCGGCTTCGACAAAGTTGCACTGAGCGGCCGCATTGTCGGACAACGGCACTTTTTGGAAGAAATCAGGAGCGAGATGATCTTCTTCAACACTGTGGGAGGGGTGGTTTTGATCATCATCCTCGCGTTCTTCTTCAGGACATTCTGGGGGGTTTGGGTGCCCCTTGTGGTCGTAGGGTTGGCGGCTATTTGGATCTTGGGGTTGAGCGGTTACACCGGAAAAGAAATTGACCCGATGGGGACATTGCTACCTGTTATCTTAGTGGTGGTGGGCGTTTCTGACGTGGTGCATCTTTTGTCGAAATACCTCGAAGAGCTCAGGTGGGGCAAGGGCAAATTATCAGCGCTGCGAACCACTTTCAAGGAAGTCGGAATGGCCACCTTCCTTACCTCACTAACTACCGCCATTGGGTTTCTAACCCTCCTCACCTCCAACATTGATCCGCTACGCGAGTTTGGAATCTACATGGCCGTGGGAGTCTTGTTTGCCTTCATACTTGCATTCAGCATTCTGCCTGCTGTGTTGGTACTACGTCCCAAACCGAGAATGTCGGAAACCGAAATCAACAAGGTTTTCTGGTATCGTTTGTTACACCCACTCTTTCTCTTCGTTATTCGCAATAGAATAGTCATTCTGATCGTATTCGTTCTTGTGACCGGCCTGTCCATCATTGGCATCAATCGGATTCAGGCTGACAACTACCTGCTCCAGGATCTAGGCACGGACGATCCGTTTCGGCAGGATCTGGAATACTTCGACACCCACTTCGCCGGAATTCGGCCAATGGAGATGGCCTTGTCTACAGACCAACCCGAAGGAATCCTTTCCTATCCAGTCCTCAAGGAAATTGACTACCTCGAGCAATCGCTCAAAGAAACTCATGAAGTGGGGATGATTCGATCCCCCTTATCACTGGTTAAGATGGCCAACCAGGCCGAGCATGGCGGAAATCCGGATCATTACAAGCTGCCTGAATCCGAAAAGGAGTTCAAGCGATTACGGCCATTGGTAAAGCGGATGAGCAAAGGCAAGCTTGCATCCCTCGTACTCGATCCGGATGGAAATGAAGGCAGGCTCAACGCCAAACTACCCGACAGGGGAGGGCTGATAACACAGAGGAATCACGAGAAGCTGAAACAGAAAATGGAGCGTGTGGATCCCGGCGTTCTGAAGACCAAGGTAACCGGCACCGCCTTTCTGCTCGATCTCAACAACACTTACTTAACCTTAAACCTGATCTATGGCTTAGGTATCGCCTTTATAGCGGTATCCATAGTGATGATGATCATCTACAAGTCCCCGATCATGCTCATTGTATCACTCATTCCGAACATCCTTCCGTTGTTGATGGTAGGGGGAGCCATGGGATTCAGCGGCATTGATTTAAACATCTCTACCTCCATCATCTACACCATTGCCTTTGGTATAGCTGTGGACGACACCATTCACTTCCTGAGTAAATTCAAAATAGAACTAAACAAGGGTGTACCTTATCACTTCGCCTTGAGAAGGACTATGCTCAGCACAGGTAAAGCGATCTTGGTAACCTCGATCATCTTATGTCTGGGGTTCAGCCTTCTGTTGTTCTCAGGATTCGCGAGCACCTTTTATATCGGATTGCTGATCAGCTTGACGCTGCTCTTCGCAGTCATCGCGGATCTTACACTGTTGCCGGTATTGATGCTCGTTTTTCAAAGGTGGATCACCAGGGCCTAACGCCCAATTCTTCGCCGATCACTGATCTCCAACTTGTGCTTTTCGAAGGCGTCGACGATTTTCTCTGAAAATTCCTCAGTCTCAGCCGGATCCCAACCGCTGAAGTAGTTATAGGTGTGTTCGACATCACCTTCATTCACGTTGAAGACATTGAACTGAAACCACTTTGTGCCAATGTATTTAAAGCCATCCATGGCAATCAGATTCCCAACCTTGTTGCGCACCAGGAAATTGCCAAATTCGGGGTCGAGATGCAGGACATTGGCATATTTGATCACAGCTGTGCCCCGGTAATTGAACATTTCTGAAATGAAATGCACAAATTCGGCCTCTCCTTCATTGATGACCTTGAGATTGTCCTTGTGCACCAGCTTCACATTGTCGTATTGAGAATCCAGGTAGGTAAGAAATGGATCCCAATCGTAGAAATCAAATTGTCCGTCATAGTCTAGTTCCGGCTCAGAATCGGTATCGAATTCCAGGCGCAGTGGTATGAACAAGGTCTGATCGAGTTTCACTTCTTTTGGGTCTAGCAAATATTTCGCGTAGTCCTTGTACAGTCCTCCTTTCAGCAAATATTGACGAACCCTGGTTGTGTCCACTTCATCTCCCTGTACGGCACCTATAAGAAGATTTTCGACGTTGCCTACGTGGCTTAACTCCGACTCAAGCTGTAGTTTCAACTGGTTGAATGTGATGTCGATGGGATAGTGCGACTCGATGAGGCTGTCCTTTTCCAGCAGCAAGTTGCAGACATAGCTCTGAATCTTTCCTGAAGTGCTTTTGAGGTCGCCAAAATTCATTCTCACCTCCTTGTGATTGTGGTAATCTTCAAGCAATACCTTTCCGAAAACGAAGTCTTTCTTGCCCAAGGATTTTAGTGTATCCAAAGCGGCCAGCATAGGCTTTCTGTAGGACATCACCTGTGGGTCCGTATTCAGATAATGCCATCCTGTTTCTACCGCTTCCCGGAGCATCCCTTCTTCCACTAAAAGTCTCAATCGCTCTTCCCTGGCCTCTTTTTGTATTTCCCAAAAATCATCAACCACCACCGGTTCCTTGGCCTCAGATCCAAATTGATTGTACAGGGTTGCATATCTGTCGATTGGATCCGGGTGGGTACTTCCCCAAGGAGGCAATTCATAGTGACGGGTGGTGATCTTGTCCTTCTTTCCCATTCGATCAAAGAGTTTATAGATTTCAGCGCCATTTGATACACTGTACTTTGTGTCGCGAATAAACACGGCTGCCAGCGAGTCTGCGTCGCGCTCGTTCTGCCTCCTACTCTCTGTATAATCAACCAAAACATCTTCTGCTGCTTCTCTTTCAGCCTGCCCTCCCAAGCAACCTCCACTGAGACAGCCCACAATGCAACCTATGGAGCGACCCTCTTTGATTTCCCGTCGAGCCTGATGTGTGTGGATATATTTCTTGTACGGGTGATGCATGAGTACATGGCCTATCTCGTGGTACATCACCAAGGCAAGTTCATCCAGGTTTTCGATTTCCGCCAGCAGACCAACATTGACGTACAGAAACCTGCCGGACATGGCGAATGCGTTCACAGATGGTTCTTTGAGGATGAGAACCTTGTACCGCTCTTCAAGTCCCTTTTTCTCCGCAATTTCGTCGACCATATTCACCAACACCTCCTGCCAGCGATCCAGGTTGCCGTAGACCTTGTCTTCATCGATCATCTCTTGCGGATCGTCCTTGAGCAGGTCAGCAAAATCTTCTTTCAGATACGATTCTTCAAAGTCGGATATCTCAGCTAAAATGGCCTCCTTGATGGACTCTGGCTCAAAGTCCGACATGTCGTAGTATTTCGATAAAGACTCCTCAACAGTTTTATCCTGAGTCCAAGCCACACTCCATCCCGAGAGGAGAAAAAACAGGACAAGGATTTGGTGAACGCGCATAGGCTTCTGGGTAAAAAGAGCGTCAGTCGTACTTCTCAACGTGGGTAGACCGTCCCATGGTATAGCTGGTCACCTGAATGAGTTTGCCTTTCTCATTGTACTGCTTCCAGTCACCGGATTTCATATAGTCGAAGGTCGTATCTGAGTAGATCAGATTTCCGACCAGTCGCACTTGGCCATTTCTATGGTATTCGGTCTTGATATAGAGTTTCTTCGATTTTTTCTCAAATACCATGATATCATGAGGCGCTCCATCGTCGTAGAAGAACTTTCTGAATTCGACGTACTCGTAGCTCTTTCCATACTTTTCGTGAAACTCCAGTTCTCCGTTGGGATGGAAATCCTGCCATTCGCGAACTTGTTGGTCGGTGTAGTGCACCTCCGATTTCAGAATACCGTCCCTGTAGAACGCTTTCAATTTTGATTTGTGGTCGTCGACGATGGCGAACTTCCTCTCCATCACACCATCCGGATAGTAGTTCTTATAGACCCGAATTTGACCTTTTACATAGTATCCCTTGTGTAGCAAAGCTCCACCCTTATAGAAGTCACTCACATAACCCTCGCAGGGAGTTCCGCTGCACATTCTTACCGAATCTCCACCAGCGGCTCTCACCAATGGGTTATACATAGTGATTCCAAAACGTTCGTCGATCACTTGGTCGGCTGTGTAATCCGATTTGCCAGTAATTCCTCCCAAATGAAGTCCTCCATTCTGACCAAGTAATGTCAACGAAAAAAGCGCAAGAAAAATGGAAAGTGTCAGCTTCATCGGGTCGATTTTTCGTTCCCGAATATAAGCGTCTTTAGAACAAGTTGATGGTCGATTTCCGTCTAACCGCTGAGGCTCTAAAAAATCCGACAGCTCCGTTCGAAACATTGGTTTTGATGTTTGCCGGAGGCCCATCAAAAAACCCGCCACGGAATACCGTCTGTTGGAAAAGCTCGATGACGAATGTGAAGTAATCTTCTGAAATCGAAAACATCTCAAGGGTCACTGTATCGAAACGCTGAATACTGTCGAACGGAATGTCGGTGTAGATAAACCAGCCCTCCGGTGGGGTCGCCCCATCGATGAATTCGTCACTGCCAAAGGCTTTTTCGGTGAGGTTCTTCGATCGCAACTCACCATTCACATAATAATTCCACAAGTAATAGTCTCCCCTACCTTCTGACTCCTGGGCGTGCATCACGAGAAACCTTGTCGTATCACCAGTGAAGAGCGTATCGATAAACGGAAATGTAATCACGGTATCGATCTCACCAATTCTCCTCAACGTATCATTCGCTGTATAAGTTTGATCGTTGTAAGTAATGGTAAGTATATAGTCGGTTCCGATCACTCCCTGGACTGTTGAATCGGTGAAGTAACTTCCGGGTTTGGTCGGCGATTCGGTGAGTGTATAGACATTTGTACCGTCCGAAATGGTGACATCCGCTCCGGTTGCAGGTGGTGGGTCCTCACCATAATAATAGGACGTACTCAGGGACAATTTTACCTCGTGTGCCTTTTTTTCGTTGGTGATCAATCCATCTACTACCAGGGTTTCTTCACCGGTGTTGAGATCAAACTGGATAACCTCGGTACACGATGTGACCATCATTCCAATCAATGCGATATATATCCAGGCCCTTCTCAAAATTTGAAGTTATAAGTCAGTGACGGAATAATTGGGAAGAGGTAGGTCAGCCTCGCCGTAGTGATATTGGGATCTGTATATCCATCTATCACTTGATCCAATTGTGGAATAAACGCAATCCACTGTTCGCGGATCTCATCAGGTACAGCGGTATTGTCAGAATTCTGTACGAAGTTGATAGCAAACGGATTCTTCCTTGAGTACAAGTTGAATATGGAGAGGTTCAAACCATGTGTCCATTTTGCTCCGGGCTTCATTTTGAAATCCCAATTTATCGACAGGTCCATTCTGTGATAGTCCGGGATCCTTCGACCATTTCTTTCGGAGTATGCGGGTACTATCACCCCCTGGTATTCATATCGTCCGACAGGTGCCGTGAGGGGAGTTCCGGTTGAGTATACCCAATTGGCACTCAGGTTAAGTTGCTCTGTGAAATCATAAGAGAATACGATCGCGAGATTGTGTGGTTTGTCGTAGTTGGCGGGATAAGGATTGCCGTTGTTAATGAGCGGAATTTCCCGTCTGGTTCTGGATAAGGTATATGAAATCCAGCCCGTCATTTTGCCCGTTTGCTTGCGGATAAACAACTCCAAACCATAACTCCAGGCCTTTCCTGCCCGGACTTCTCCGTCCAGTAGTGGATTGAACAGGAGTCGTGCATTGTCCCTGAAGTCGATCTGGTTTTGCATGGTCTTATAGTATACTTCGACGCTGGTCTCAAACATGTCATTCTTCAAATTCCTGAAGTAGCCAATTGCAACCTGGTCGGCAATCTGTGGTTTGATATTGGGGCTGCTGGGCATCCACACATCAAGTGGTGCGGCCGCAGTCGAATTGCTTGCCAAATGCAGATACTGGAATGTCCGGTTGTAAGAAGCCTTTAGAGAACTCTTGTCGTCCAAGGTGAACTTAACGGCCAATCGAGGCTCGATTCCAAAATAGGTATTATAGAGATCACCTCGGCCATAGGCTTGGTAACCGGTTGTATCAAAATTGTCGTTGTAAGTGAAAAGTGTGTCGATCCCAACATTGGAGAAACTCGATGCCCTAACACCGTACTTCAGCCTCCAACGCCCGAGCTTTTGTTCATTGCTGATATAAGCAGCATTTTCCAAAGCATAACGGTCAAAGAGCTTCAACTCCGTGAATGTTTCGTTTTCGTCACCCGGGGTAAATGTCGCCGGCGAGAAGGTGTGGAAAATGGATTGAATACCAAATTTCACAGTATTGTTCGGATTGGCATACCAGTTAAAATCGTACTTGCCGCTCCAGTTTTCGATTTTGGATGTCCAATCAAAGGCCGAGGTTCCAGTTGGAATTCCCAGCAAGTAGTCATAGTTACTGTAGATCACTGTAGCATTCGAGAAGAGTTTCTCGGTAAACACATGATTCCATCTGCTTGTGAATGTTCTATTCCCCCACCCAAGGCGAAATAGCTCGCCAACGCCGAGCACGTCCCTTCCGGTATAGGCAGAGACAAAGACCCGGTTCTTCTCGTTGATCTTCCAATTGACTTTTCCATTCAGATCGTAGAAGTAGAGCTTACTCTCCCGAACACCTTGCTGGTTTGACAAGGGTAAAAAGATGTCGGCATAGGAGCGCCTTCCACTAATGATAAAGGAAGCTCTGTTTTTGGCAATGGGGCCTTCCACGGTTAGCCTGGAAGAGATCAAACCGATACCTCCGGCGACTTTAAATTTCTTTAGGTTCCCTTCTTTCATTTTGACATCCAGCACCGAAGAAAGCCGACCTCCAAATTCAGCCGGGATACCGCCTTTGTACAATTGAGCATCCTTTATGGCGTCCTGGTTGAACACACTAAAAAATCCAAGCAAGTGGGATGCGTTGTAGACCGGTGCTTCGTCCAAGAGGATCATGTTTTGGTCGCTTGCTCCACCGCGAACAAAGAATCCTGTACTTGCCTCTCCTGAGTTTGACACGCCGGGCAGAAGTTGAATTGCTCTAAGCACATCGACCTCACCCATAAGCGCGGGTATCTTTTTGATGGTTTCCATCTTCACCTTGATCGTACTCATCTCTACCGCTTCGACGTTGCGGTTTTTGGCTTCTCCCTCCACCACTACTTCCTGCAATGTTTGGGACGATATACCGAGCTCCAGATTGAGCTTTGTATTCTCCTGAAGATTCATGGTCTGGGTGATCGTTTCGTAACCAATGAAGGAGAATTCGAAGGTGTATTCCCCCTTGGGAACGGTTAGCGAATAAAAACCGTAAATATTGGCTGCGGCGCCAACCTTCAACTCTTGCACAAAGACGGTTGCACCGATAAGGTCTTCACCGCTCTCCTTGTCTTTCAGGTATCCGCTTAGGGTGACTTTTTGCGCTGCCCCAAATAGGGTAAGGCACATAAAGCATAGGAAAAGAAAAGTTGTTCTTCTCATGATTGGTTGCGCAAATATATGTTCGAAATCGAAGGATTTCCAACAAAATGAAGAACGGCTGATTTTGACTTTAAACTGATCAAATTTGATTCCTTTGCACGCAACACACCACCTCCATTTAAGTTCATGAAAAAGCCAATTTCTGTACTGTCAGGCCCCGTGCTGGCCATTGTCAGTTACTTGTTGTGCCTTTCACTCGGTGTCAATTCCGAGGCTAGCCTAATGGCTGGGATTACAGTTTGGATGGCTACATGGTGGATTCTGGAGTCGGTGAGTATTTATTTGACTGCATTCATACCGGCTTTCGCTTTACCGATCTTGGGAATCCTTCCAATGAACGAATTGGCCGGGGTATACATGCCCCAAATCACCTTCCTGTTTATTGGGGGATTTCTAATGGCTTTTGCCATGGAAAAATGTCGACTTCACGAGCGAATAGCCCTGAGGATAATCCTGACTATCGGAAACTCCCCTTCCCGGCTGTTGCTTAGTGTAATGTTGGCTGGATTCCTGTTATCTATGTGGATACTGAATACTGCAGCAGTGGTAGTCTTACTTCCAGCAGTTCTGGCCATTATCCAACACCTCAAAGACAACGCTGAGTTCAAAACTCCCTTGCTTTTAGGCCTTGCCTATGCTTCTTCCATCGGTGGAATGGCAACCTTAATTGGAACGGCACCAAACCTGTATTTCGCAGATTTTTACAGTCAGTACAACCATGGGGTAGACGACATTACCTTCTTCAATTGGTTTGTATTTGCTGCTCCCTTGAGTCTAATCCTATTTGTCATCGCATACCAACTGCTGAAATGGATGTATCGGCCTAAGGATGTGAAGGAAGCGGTAAGTCTGGAAGTGATTCGCTCAGATTATCGACAATTGGGTTCTATGAGCAGGGACGAAAAATGGGTTGGGGGTTCATTCGCCATTTTGGTTTTGCTTTGGTTCACCAGTCGGGATATTGACCTTGGTGGTTTTGAGATGACCGGATGGCTTTCTTTCCTCCCCGCCGGCGGATACGTAAGAGAGAGCACGCTCGCCATGCTGGTGTCCTTTGTGTTGTTTCTGATTCCTTCCAATCAAAGTAGTGGAGCCATTCTGGATTGGAAGGATGCACAGCGCATACCCATAGGTATCATTTTCCTTTTTGGCGGTGGTTTTGCGCTGGCTAAGGGATTCGACACTTCCGGCTTGTCCGAAATACTTGGTAATCAGCTGGCCATAGCGGGCGAACTCAACTTGTGGCTTGCAGTAATCCTCCTCTGTGTCTTTATGACTTTCTTCACTGAAATTGCTTCCAACACTGCATCCATAGTTTTAATACTTCCCATTGTTGCCAGCCTTTCACCCTCACTGCCCTATCCGATTCTATTTTTGATGCTACCGCTCACCATTACTGCGAGCTGCGCATTCATGCTACCTGTGGCTACACCGCCAAACACCATTGTCTTTGGAAGCGAAATGATCAACATCAAGGACATGGTTAGAACAGGTGTCGTGCTCAATGTGGTACTCTCAATTATCATCGCGACATATTCCATCTTGATGATCCCCAGAATCTTCTGATGTTAAAAATACTTACCGAAAAATGGAACATCTTCGCCAAGCGTA
Source organism: Salibacteraceae bacterium (assembly GCA_965267285.1). Taxonomy (GTDB): domain Bacteria; phylum Bacteroidota; class Bacteroidia; order Flavobacteriales_G; family Salibacteraceae; genus UBA4419. The sequence continues at coordinate 2,035,908 of OZ253948.1, forward strand.
TATTTGTTGGATTCTTACAACTTTCCATGAAGCATTTCTTCCTATCGATTTGTCTACTGATGGGCTCGGTCTCATTGCAGGCACAGTATGATCCCGCCCAGCAGATTAATAAGATGTCGAGCCTCTTGCGCTTGGTGAGCACCAACTATGTAGACACTCCTGGCATGGAAAGCCTGGTAGAAGATGCGATCGTAGGTCTTCTTGAGGAACTGGACCCACACAGCGTCTACATCTCCAAGGACGAGTTGAGAAAGATGAACGAACCGTTGGAAGGTGAATTTGAAGGCATTGGCATTTCTTTCAACTTATTTAAGGACACCATCCTGGTGTTGTCGGCCATATCCGGTGGTCCATCGGAAAGGCTGGGGATATTGGCAGGCGACAAAATCATCACCATTGAAGGAGATACGGTGGCCGGCGTTGGGTTTACTAATACGAATGTGCAAAAAAGCCTGCGAGGAAAGAAGGGAACGAAGGTCAATGTGGGTATTCAGAGAAGTGGCGTGCAGGGCTTGATCTCATTTGATATCGTACGCGACAAAATACCAATCTACAGTGTAGATGCCGGGTATATGCTCAATGAAGAAGTAGGCTATATCAAGGTAAGTCGATTTGCGAAGAAGACGGTACACGAGTTCAGAACAGAGATGGATGAACTCCAGAAAGCCGGCATGAAGAGTCTTGTTTTAGACCTGAGGGGAAACAGTGGGGGTTATTTAAGCACAGCTATCGACCTCGCAGATGAATTTCTTCCGAGAAACAAATTGATTGTCTATACCGAGGGTCGAAACTTTCCCAAGGATGAAAAGCAATCAACAAGCCGGGGAGAATTTGAAAAAGGAAAACTGGTGATCCTAATCGATGCCGGTTCTGCTTCAGCCAGTGAGATCGTTTCGGGAGCGGTTCAGGACTGGGACCGTGGATTGATATTGGGCCGGAGGTCTTTTGGAAAAGGACTGGTACAAAAACCTTATATGCTGCCCGACCAATCTGCCATTCGACTCACTATCTCGAGATACTACACTCCATCCGGAAGATCCATCCAGAGGCCATATGGTGATGGCACCGAGGAATATTACCAAAAGTTAAATGAGCGTTATGAGAGCGGAGAGATCTATACAGCCGATAGTATCGACTTCCCCGACTCTCTCAAGTTTTCTACCATGAATGGAAGGACAGTGTATGGTGGCGGAGGTATCATGCCGGACATCTATGTACCGGTTGACACATCGGATCGAACAGACTACTATGTGGACCTGTTGAGAAAGGGTATGTTCAACAAATTCTCTTTGAACTACCTTGAGAATGGCAAACGCCAGGAAATTTCTTCCAAGTATTCTAACGCCAGAAGCTTTCTCAAGGATTTGGATCTGGTGAAGCTCACCAATGATTTTGTGGACTATGCCAATGAAAATGGTGTAGAAAAAAATGAAGAGGAAATCAATACTTCGTTTAAACCGATTTCTCACCTTGCCGCCGCATATATCGCAAGAGGAGTGTGGGACAATTCTGCTTTTTACGAAGTTTATAACGAAATAGACCCGGTGGTTGATCGCGCCATCGAGACACTTGAAGACAAAAGTTTCAAAAAGTTGAAACTGAGTTACAGATAACAGTAGAATAAAAAATAGGATATGAAGGAAAAAATGGAAATAGTTAAGGTCAGTCTGCTTGCGGTGATCGCCGTGAGCATGGTATACATGGCCTTTATCAAAAAAGAGAAAAGACGCCTCAACCCAACCGCTTCTGCTTATCAACCACAATCCCAGCCGACACCGGTGAGCCCCAATAACCAGTACTTCGGACCTGAGGATGATTTGAATATTTCAACTACAATCAACAATCGTGAGGATGCAAGTCTGGATGCAACCCCCCAACCCTTAGATATGCCAGCGACCCAGCTTGCCTGGGCCGAAACTGCCCACGACTTTGGTACCATCAAGCAACAGACGGAAAATACACACGTGTTCTCATTCACCAATAGTGGAGAGAATCCGTTGATCATTCAGAATGCCGAGGGAAGTTGTGGATGTACGGTCCCGGAGTATCCCAAGGAACCCATCGCACCGGGTGAAACAGGTGAGATCATTGTGAAGTATAGCCCCGGATATCAGATTGGTCAACAGAACAAAACCGTTTCGATCACGGCCAACACCAATCCTCCGATTTCAACGCTGAATATCTCCGCCCTGGTGGAAGAGGTCGTGCCTGAGTAAGCATGACAAGTCACAAAAACATAAAGTCCCCTGCATGGTTGTGCGGGGGATTTTTTTTGCTGTTTTCCCTGGCTGCATCATCCCAACCTTTCATTGACCTCGAGAACAAACCGTTTGACTTTGGCGAAAAGGTAACTTATGAGATCACCTACAACTGGGGGCTCATCTGGCTCAAAGCCGGAGTAGTTTCGTTCAGCGTTGAACGCGGGAAATTCAAAAACAAGGATGTCTTTCACTTTGTCGGCGATGGAACAACCTATAAACGATACGACTGGATTTATAAAGTACGGGACAAGTACGAGTCCTATTCAGAAATAACCACCCTCCTGCCCTTCCGGCATATTCGCGACGTGGAAGAGGGCAAGCTCTACTTTCATGAGCAGTCTGTTTTCAACTACAAGAAAGATCAAGCCTTCATGGTGCTTAAGAAGCCAAAGAAGCCCACCGTGATTGACACCATTGACCTCAAGCCAAACACCTTTGACGTGCTTTCGATGATTTACTACGCCAGGTGTATGGATTGGTCAAAATTTACCATCGACGAAAAGGTACCAATCAGAATTTATCTGGATGGAGCAGTCTACGACTCCTATATTCGGTACATGGGTGAAGAGGAAAAGAATGTAGAGGGCATGGGCAAGGTCAATTGTATCAAGTTTAAGCCCATGCTCATCGATGGGACTATCTTTCCCGGTGGTGAGGATATGACAGTGTGGGTGACAGACGACACCGCAAAAATTCCGGTTTATATAGAAACACCTATTGTGGTGGGCAAGATCAAGGTTAGATTACTTCGGGTGGAGAATATCTATGAGAAGGAATGAGAGTGGAGAGTGGAATGCAATCCCATGTAAAATCGGAACTCCACGCTTCTCTCCTCTGTGCTCTATTAGCTCATCGCCTCTGCTACACGATCGGCGGCATCTTGCAGGAGAATAGCCGACTTCACTTGAAGGCCCGATTCATCGATGATCTGCTTGGCTTCCTCTGCATTTGTTCCCTGTAATCGTACGATGATTGGCACGTTGATTTCTCCAATGTTCTTATAAGCCTGGACAATACCATTTGCAACACGATCACAGCGCACGATTCCCCCAAAGATGTTGACAAGGATGGCCTTTACATTCGGATCCTTGAGTATGATTCTGAACGCCTGTTCTACCCTTTCAGCACTCGCGGTACCTCCCACATCCAGGAAGTTAGCCGGATCACCTCCAGATAGTTTGATGATGTCCATCGTTGCCATAGCCAGTCCGGCACCATTCACCATACATCCTACATTTCCGTCAAGCTTCACATAACTCAGGTCGTATTTGCCAGCTTCTACTTCCGTAGGATCTTCTTCATCAATATCACGCATTTCTGCGATGTCCGGATGGCGGAAGAGGGCGTTGTCATCAACCGTGACCTTACAGTCAACGGCGATAATTCGATCATCTGAAGTCTTGAGGACCGGATTGATTTCGAATAATGAAGCATCGGCTCCTTCGTAAGCCTTGTAAAGTGAGGAAACAAACTTCACCATGGACTTCATGGCGGCTCCTGTCAAACCAAGGTTGAAGGCCACCTTTCGCGCCTGGAAACCTTGTAAGCCAACTTTTGGATCTACCTCTTCTGTGAAAATGAGATGTGGTGTTTTTTCAGCAACTTCCTCGATATTCATTCCACCTTCGGTCGAATACATGATCATGTTTCTCCCTGTAGCGCGATTGAGCAAGATGCTCATGTAGATCTCACTAGGCTCACTTGGCCCGGGAACATAAACATCTTCTGCAAGTAGCACCTTGTTGACGCGCTTGCCGGCTTCGCCGGTCTGCTTGGTTACAAGCGTACCGCCCAAAATTCCTTCTACCGTTGACTGGACGTGGTCACGTCCTTTGGCAAGAACTACACCATGGCTTTCTGTTTCCTTCACAGTACCTTTTCCACGACCACCTGCATGGATTTGGGCTTTCACAACATACCATTCGGTACTGGTTTGGGCGGTCAGCGCGTCAGCAGTCTCCAGCGCCTTTGCTGCATCTTCGATCACCATACCTTCCTGGATAGGCACCCCGTATGATTTCAGTATCTCTTTTCCCTGGTATTCGTGTAGGTTCATAACGCGTCTTTTGTGAAGGGGTCAAATGTAAATAATTGCGCTTCTCTACCTCCAAGTGAAGAGCCCTTTTTAAGCAGAAGTCAGCACGCATGAAAAACGTAGACCACGCCTCTTTTGAAGTTTTATATTTGGCCTCATGCCGGTGGTGGAATGCAAAAATATTCGCAAGTCTTATGGGGATCTGGTAGTACTCAAAGGCATCGACCTGGCGATCGAACACGGAGAAATTGTTTCTATTGTCGGGAACTCCGGTGCCGGAAAAACCACCCTCCTTCAGATAATGGGAACCCTGGATCAACCCAACGATGGAAGTCTTTTGCTCAATGGGCAGGATGTGTTTGGTATGAAGGATAAAAAGCGATCGAAGTTTCGCAATGATCACATCGGCTTTGTATTTCAATTTCACCAATTACTTCCTGAATTCACAGCGTTGGAGAACGTCTGCATTCCCGCATTTATCAAGGGAATTGGCCGCACGGAAGCAGAAAAAAAAGCCAGCAGACTTTTCGACCTTCTAGGAATTTCAGACAGGTCGGGTCATAGGCCTGCTGAATTGAGTGGTGGGGAACAGCAACGTGTTGCAGTGGCCAGAGCACTTATCAATGACCCGACAATTGTCCTGGCTGATGAGCCTTCTGGAAACCTCGACTCTCAAAATGCCGACTCACTACATCGTCTTTTTGTCGAATTGAGAAAAGAACTCAACCAGACCTTTGTGGTTGTTACGCATAACGAGACCCTTGCCAACTTAGCCGACCGCAAGTTGACCATTGCCGACGGAGTCGTTGCTTCATGAGCATTTTCACTGACTCCGAATTAAAGTCCCTCTTCGACGAGAAGGTGACCCTGTATAAACGAGTTGCTTTCATAGACGACGACCCGATCCAGATACCACATATGTTTTCAAGAAAGAAGGACATTGAGATCATGGGATTTTTGACAGCCATCCTCTCCTGGGGTCAGCGCAAGACCATCATTTCAAAATGCAAACAGTTGGCCCAGAAACTTGGATCCAGCCCATACGAGTATGTAATGAACGGAGATCATGATACGATCGATTTTGTGCACAGAACCTTCAATTCAGAGGATTTGGCATTTGCGCTTCGAGGCCTGAAGCATATCTATAAGAACCATGGAGGGCTCGAAGCAGTCTTATCGATTGAGGGAAGTTTAGTCGAACGAATAAGCCACCTGAGATCACGCATACTGGAAGTTCCACACCATGAAAGGAGTGAGAAGCACATCGCCAACCCAACGGCCGGAAGCGCCGCCAAGCGAATCAACATGTTCTTGCGATGGATGGTGAGAAAGGACGAAGTTGATTTTGGTCTTTGGACTGGAATTCACCCTTCTGAATTGATGATACCCTTAGACGTACACTCGGGAAGCGTTAGTCGAGCTTTTGGGCTGCTAGATCGCAAGCAAAATGACTGGAAATCAGTTGTTTTACTCACCGATCGACTCAAAAAATGGAGCGAAGACGATCCCATACAATACGACTTTGCCCTCTTCGGTATGGGCGTAAATGAGTGACTCGTCGCTTGAATCACCAGCCCACTGTTCAAAAGGCAATTCCACCTGTGGGTCAATGCACCCGCTAAAAAGGATAAATTTGAAGCACTGATCATCTGGAATCAATGCGGCAAGGTCCTTGTTCTTGTCAATATGATGAAGAAGTTATCTTTTTTGGTGCTGTTGGTAATGTTGCTTTTCTCTGGCTATAGCTATGGGCAAAAGCACAATGCAGATTCTACGGAGCTCAAAATTTTTCACAAGCATTTTGTCCGCCCATTTGTAGAGCACGACATGGAGCGCGTGAGGGAAATTGTATACTGGCCACTGAAAGGAGACTGGGGCACAATTATGAATTTCACAAAACCCAAGTCCCTTTGGACGGAAGAAGACTTCTACAGCAACTTCGACAAGTTGTTTAATCCTGCCTTTGTCAATGCCCTTAGACGTCAGTCCTGGAAGAACATAGATATGCTCTACCGAGAAAATGGCAATTCAGAGTTGCTCATAGGTGTTAGGCACCGGGCGGTCGTTGGTGGCTTCAAGGAGGACAACACGGTGATCTTGCGCTACAAAAGAATCAACGGTCATTGGAAGCTCTTCTACATCCAGAAGATTGGTAATTCCTAGTGAATCACTCCCCTTAGTCTTGGTATAATGCACAAGCCCTTGGGGCAACCCTTGGTGTGCATGTACTCGTGGTATACTTCCACATTCATGGTACAATCCTGAAAGGCTTCGGGATGCAAATTAACATTGGTGGTCCACTGGAAATCCGTTTCGTTCAGGTAATAACAAATGATCTCGTTAAACTCAAAATTGATTTGCCAGTCACCATTGATATAGCCGTTTTTGAACGGCCCTCTTTCGAGTACCATCCCTTCTTTGTTGTAATTGACGTAGTCCCCATGCATTTCCTTGTCTTTAAAAGAATATTCAAAACTCAACTTGCCGTTGTCGTGATAAACCCTCTGCAGACTATCGGGAAAGTTGTTTTTGAAGTTGTAATGCGACTTGAGCTGTCCATTTCTGTACCACACTTTGTGTACACCTGTCTGTATCCCTTGTTCAAAATTTGCCTCCGCCCAATTTGATCCATCCTCGTACCGGCCTGCTACAACTCCATGGGGCAATCCGTCCTTATAGCTGGCTGTGAGCCTTTTGCCCCTCGTGCCCGTCCACGAAACCGGACCGTCGAACGCTCCTTTTTTCAACCTACCGTCTATACCGTATTTCTTGAGTTTCAGGTTTTCACCATCGATAAACTTTAGGTGGGCAAGATGCCTTTCCAATTCCACCAATTCCAGGTTCACGTCGAATTCGGTTCCAAAATCATCGTTTGAATAGTATTCAACACAGTGGGTTGACTTGGTTTGAATGATCTCAGATTTATACAGGCCACCCATCAGGAATTGCTCATAGGTCATGGCTGAATCATTGAAGGTCATCTTGAGACTACTCATTCTGTATCGGGCTCCTTCGAATCCGATCCAAAACAGTTCGCGTTCCTGTCCCTGGTCCTTTACCAGCACGCCTAGTCCCAGTACGATACGCTGGACCCTGTTTGTGGCCAAGTCCAAAAACCAGGTTTCATAAAGCTTACAGCTTGATTCGATGATCGGCGCATGGCGGATCAGCGAGTCGGCCTCCTCCTGGGGAATGGCATTGATGAACGATTTGGTTCTCCAAGCCGACTTCTTTTCTATGGTGATCAATTCGCGTATAAATTCTGTCCATGGGACCGAATAACCGTATTCTTTCTGAGAGGGCTTGAACCTTTGATCCGGAATTTCGACACGACGTACCGTTCTCTTACCCCAACTGAGTGGCTCGTGAAACAAATAGTTGTTGTTATAGAAATTGGGCTCTACATATTCGAAGTCATAGCTAAGCTGGATATACTGCCCGATTTGCTGATAGAGGTATGCCCTGGTGGCTCTGTTTTGTACAGCATAGCGTTCAGGTTGCATGTGATGGCTAAATACCTTTGGTCGCTGAGCAAATCCATGCACCGCAAGCAGTACAAGGCAAAGCAAGATCCATTTTCGCATGCCCAATACTACAACAAAAACGACTCCAGAAAAGCCGGGCAAAGGGCCCGTATTTTATACGTAATTTCATCCGGTGAACCACCTTGCACATTTCTATCTTGCGGGAGATGACGACCATTTGAGCGTGGGAAATTACCTGGGAGATTTTCTCAGGGGAGCCGAGATCAGAAGCTTACCCGATGAATACACAAAGGGCTTGAAACTGCACCGCGAAATCGATCGATACACAGATGACCATCCAGCTGTGAAGGAGGGAATTCACTCGTTGAGGGGAACTTTTGGCAAGTACGCATCAGTGGTAATCGATGTTTACTTTGATCATTTTCTGGCTAAATTCTGGAACGACCATTCCGGTCAGGACCTGCAATCTTTTGCCGACTACCGCTACCAGTTGCTCATAGATCATAGAGAGGTTCTAAACTATCGTGCAAAGCGTTTCCATCAATACATGACAACGAGGAATATTCTTGTGCGATACGCCGAATTGGATGGCATTCAGGAGGTGTTTGAGGGCTTGTCCTATCGGGCAAACTTCAAATCAAACATGGAACTGGGTGGGCAAGTCCTAGAGCGGGAATTTGAGACCTTTGAGCAGATTTTTGATCAATTCTTTCCAGATATAGTTCAGCACATTGAGCAAATTGATTATTAAGCAGACCGGAGACGGATCAAATACACTTTATCGCCCGGACCTCAACGAACACTATCACAGTGTGCATGGTGCTGTGAAGGAATCCTTACACGTCTTCATCGAAATGGGGTTCAACGCAATAGAAAAGGAGGTGGTAGATGTTTTTGAAATGGGATTTGGGACCGGCTTAAACGCCTTTCTGGTTGCCCAGTCCCCAAAAGTTGTCCGTTACACAACCATCGAATCCCAACCTCTTCAACCATCCGAATGGGAGCAGCTGGATTATGCTAAAACCGATGAGCAACAGAATCTACTGGAGCGCTTGCATTACAGTACCTGGGGCGAAACAGGAAACATCACCGATACATTTACATTGCTCAAGAAAGCATTGACTTTTGAGGAATATCAGACCACAAAACAATTTGATCTGATCTTTTGGGACGCCTTTGGGCCGCGTGTTCAACCCGAATTATGGACTGAGGACGTGTTCAGAAAGGTATTTGAGATGACTTGCGACGGTGGTGTTCTTGTAACCTATAGCGCCAAGGGACAAGTACGCCGAAATCTAATTTCCGCAGGATTCTCTGTCGAACGACTTCCGGGACCTCCTGGAAAGAGGGAGATGTTGAGAGGTAGAAAAAGGTGAAGGTTTCGATTTTGAAATAGTCCTTAGCCGCCTACAACATATTTAACATCGTTCGTTCGCAAGATCTATGCACCGTCTTTCAAAAGGATATTTTTGTCGTATGAAATGGTGGTTGTTGTTTGCGTTGCCCGTGCTGTTGTTCTCCTGCAAAAACGATGAGATCGAATACGATGAGTACACGCTTGTAGAGGATTTTGAAGGGATTAGTGAGTGGTCCATTACGAAGGAATCGTTCGGAATATCCTTTGCCGAAGGATCTGCCGTGGCAACCGATGGCGAGATGACTATTTCGGCCTCCAATTGCTCCAGGGTCATTGTTGAGCGGCCCATCAAGTTGGAAGAACACCTTGTGAAGAATAGGAAGTTGTTCTTCTATTCAAAATTCTCCGGCTACGACAATGATTATCCCTTTCCGCAATCCGCCCATATAACCATTCAAACCCAGCACAATACTGTCGAGTACTACATGAGTAACCCCTTCGATTCGCTCGAATTTGCTGTGGAAATGGATCCTTCCGGAGCAACCTTGGTTCATGAGATACCGGACAATTTTGTAGGATATTTCGAGCAGTCGGTTGACAGCTTTGATGCAGAAACCTACATCCGAATAGAACTGGAAAGCCGAGGTGTTGGAAGCTGTAATGCCCAAGCTTCCTTGCGTGTAGACGAACTAGGCGTTATCTACTACTGATCTTTTTTAAATCCATATTCCGTTTCAACCACGGATATTCTCAGGCGATAAGATTTGTACCACTGTTTGCGCCCGAGTTTCTTGGCCTCCATATGCTCTGTGTCCCGCTTCCATTGATTAACCGCGTCCATATCTCTCCAAAACAAATTTGTGATACCCCTTCCATCTGGGTGCCGGATACTTTCGAGGCCCAGAAATCCGTCGACTGTTTTCGCTTTCTCCATCAGATGGTCGTTTAATTCGGTGTAACCATCCTCTACATCTGTACGAACCGAAGAGAATGCTACCAATACATAGGGCGGTTTGAGCTCCGAAACAATGAATTCCTCCATGTTATGATTGATCAAGCTTTTTAACCATGGTTAATATAGTTGCGATTGCAACTGTTTCTCCAGTTTCATCGTAAACATCTACCAGGAACTTGACGATTCCCTTGGCTATATCTTCCTCATCCCTCTTTTCCTGATCGATTTTCTCCTTCACGGTGAATTTTACGCCGATGGTAGCACCAGCATATACCGGTTTGGTAAATCGGCATTCTTCAATCCCGTAATTGAGCAAAACAGGCCCTTTCCCCGGATCAACAAACAATCCTGCTGCCGCGGAAAGAATGAAGTATCCATGGGCGACTCGTTCCTCGAATATGGTTCCCTCCAAACTGGTAGTATCTGTGTGGGCATAGAAGTGATCCCAACTGACGTTGGCAAAATTGACGATATCTCCTTCTGTTATAGTTCGTTTATGGGTGAAAACCGTATCTCCTACCTCGAGTTCTTCGAAATGCTTCCTAAATGAATGTGGAACCGATTCAGGCTGCTCCGCACCAACCTGGTATACCGACGATATCCTGGTAATCGTGGTTGGACTTCCCTGAATGGCCGTGCGCTGCATATAATGCATAACCCCCCTTTTGCCTCCCATCTCTTCTCCACCTCCGGCTCTACCCGGGCCACCGTGGACGAGATTAGCCAATGGAGATCCATGCCCCGTATTTTCCTTGGCGCACTCTTCGTTGAGCACGAGTATGCGACCGTGATAGGGTGCCGTTCCAAGTGTAAACTCTCTTGCAATATCATTGTCTCCTGTTACGATGGAACAACAGAGTGACCCTTGCCCCATATTGGCAATCTCAATGGCTTGCGCAGTGTCCTCGTAGGGAAGGATCGTTACTACGGGGCCAAAAGCCTCCACACTGTGGACTTTCTTAGCCTTCATCGGATCTTCATTGAGCATGACGATTGGTGAGAGGAAGGCTCCCTTCTTCGGGTCAGCTCCGTTGAGTTTGACCTTTTCCAGGTCGCCATATACGATCTTCTGTTCGGTGGACAATTCGCTTACTCTTTCACGCACTTCCTCAACCTGCGATTTACCCGCTAATGCTCCCATACGTACCTCTTCGATGGAAGGATCACCGATCACTATTCCATCAAGCCTCGCCGAGAGGGCCAACTGGAAATCCTCCAGGTATTCCGCTGGCACGAGTGCCTTGCGAATACCCGTGCAACGTTGACCGCACTTCATCACCATTTCCTTTTGAACCTCTTTGACGAAAAGGTCAAACTCAACGGATCCAGGTTTAGCATCTGTACCTAGCACAGAACTGTTGAGCGAGTCGGCTTCGAGGTTGAAAGGAACAGACTGTTCTATAACCCTATCATGCTTTTTAAGCATGTGACCCGTAGAAGCGGAGCCAGTAAAGGTAACCACGTCTTGAGACTCTACATAATCGAGAATACCATTGGCAGAGCCACAAATAATTTGAAGTGCGCCTTCCGGAAGGATGCCAGAATCAATGATGTCTCTTGCCACTTTTTCTGCCAGGAAGGATGTAATGGTAGCTGGCTTGACCACGGCCGGCACACCAGCCATCCAGTTGACCGCCACCTTCTCCAACATACCCCAAATGGGAAAATTGAAGGCATTGATATGAACTGCAACACCAGTCTTAGGAGTCATGATATGGTGTCCGACAAAGTTTCCGGTCTTACTAAGGGGAACCATATCGCCGTCAAGGGAAAAGGGAGTATTTGGGAATTGTCTGCGCAGGCTTGCGTTTGAAAAAACATTGCCTATGCCACCTTCGATATCCACCCAAGAGTCTCTTCTTGTGGCACCGGTAGCAGCAGACAATTCATAATAAACTTCTTTATTCTTCAACAGATGCAGAGCCAATGCCTTGAGCATACGGCCCCTTTCATGAAATGTGAGGGATCTCAAAGCTGGGTTGCCTACCCGGCGGCCATAGTCGAGCATTTCGCCAAAGTCAATGCCTTCGGACGTTGCTTCGGCCACGACCTCGCCATTGATGGCATTGAAAAGCTCCTTGCCATCTCCTTTTCCTTCAACCCATTTTCCTGCGATGTAATTCGATAGTTTCATTCGATATATTATCAATTGGCCGGTTCAACAAATTTATTGGGATAAACGGAACGAAGCGCATCTGCTACGTTGCGAGCCACAATTTTTCTTCCCTGTTCGTTGTAATGCTCTGTGGGGAAATCGCGATCCGTGAACATAAAATCCTCCACCATTTCTAAGTTGTCTACCACCAGCACTCCTGACTTCGAATACCTTTTGACCAACAAATCGCGGTTGGATTTCATCAGAAATACCAGGGGTTCTCCTAAGAGTTCGTCGGCTCTCTCAATATTTTCAGCCATGAGATTCAGCACAACATTAAGACCCCTGTTCCGGCAAGTTTCAACCAGGGCGTCGAAGTCTGCAATCCTTGGGTTGTCCAATTTGATCTGGAAGCCATACTGCTTGATGAACTGCGTCCCCAGCACAATCTTTTCCATATCCCACGAACCGTCCTCCTTGAGCCAGCCGCCTTCGGCCATGCCCAGGTCCCAATCGTAGATATTGTCGTACTTAAACTCAAAGGGCCAGTCGATCTTGTCTTCCTTCCACAACTCACTCACCCGAAGTAATCTCTCTTTCTCTGAAGGATCATCGTTGAAATGAGTCGCCAAAACGAACCGCTTGAAAAGCGGTGGATAATCCTGCATCATGAAGTTGGACTTCTGCAAGAGGGGCTCAAGCTCGGAGTTCATCCAGTCGATGGAAAATGATCTCAGGTTGAGCGTAACAATTACAGTCTTCACTCTGGATTCTTCCTCGATTTGTTGGATCAAGGTCTTATAAATTGCGGCGTGCAACGCACCTTTTTCAACCGCCCTTACTTGCAATGATGGGTAGTAGTCGCCAACAAATTCACTGATACTCCGCTTGTCTTCATCGTCCGGATGGGAAGTGAAGTTCGATGATTCCCCAAAGTATATGATGTCGGCATCTTTCTCCGCAAGGCGAAGATTGTCCAGAATATCTGCGTGCGATGTAATGTCGCCGGAATAGGTCGTAGCTTGATATATCTGATCAAATGTCCAGAGCATTATGCCCAGAACTACGATTCTCGATATAAGTGCCCTGGCGCTCATCAGAACTGGAAGTAAATAAATGGCTTGTTCTCAACGCCCGCAAAGGCCAGAATGCCATACAGAAGTATGGCGTATGATGCCCATCGAACTAGGAGTGGTTTTGACTCAATCCAACGATCGAATCGGGAATTATAAAGCAGAAAATCCGAGACTATGAAGACAGTAATTATGACCCATACAAGGATGTCGACGGCGAGTTGATCACTACCTAGCCCCGGAATAAAAAGCTGATATATCGTTTGACCTGCAGTATCAAAATCGGGTGACCTGAAAAAAACCCAGGCAATATTCACGATGATAAGTGTCTTTATCACCATGACCAACTTCAACCAAGATGGCATCTTTTTGACCTTACCGAAAACCTCTTCGGATAGATACAGCAGCCCATGAATACTTCCCCACACGATGAAAGTCCAGGCAGCGCCATGCCACAAACCACTAATGGTGAATACAAGGATAATATTGATCACCCATCTCCTTTTCCGCACTCGGTTCCCACCAAGTGGTACATAGAGATAGTCTCTGAACCATGTGGAAAGGCTGATATGCCAACGACGCCAAAATTCGTGGATGCTGAGTGCGAAATAGGGGTTCTGGAAATTGTCCATGATCTTGATTCCCAGAATGAGCGCCGCACCAATGGCTATGAGCGAATACCCGTAGAAATCTCCGTATATCTGCAGGGAATAAAACAAGGTTGCAACCCAGGCATATCCTATCTCATAGGTCGATGGATTTTCATAGAATTTGTCCACATAAACCGACAGATTATCTGCAACGACCATCTTGGTAAATAGACCATAGAGCATAAGCCGCAGGCCGTTTCTCAGGTTGTCCCACGAAAATCTATGATGCTCCTTGAGCTGTGTTCCAAGGTTCGAGAATCGCTCGATAGGTCCTGCGACCAACTGTGGAAAGAAACTCACATATAGTGCGAAATTGCCCAGGTGTTTTTCTGGCTTTTGAGTTCCCCAATAAACTTCAATGCTGTAGCTCAGCGTTTGAAAGGTGTAAAACGATATTCCTACCGGCAGTAAAAGGTCAAACACCGGATAGTTGTATCCCGAATCGAAGAGCGCCAATGACCAGCGAATCGAATCGTTGACGAAGTAGTAATATTTGAAGAACCCAAGTAAACCGAGGTTGGAACAGAGGCTCATCAGCAAGAAAGGAAGCCGCTTACGCCTTGTATCCCTTCTGCCCATTTGCAGCCCCGCCCAGTAATCGATCAAAGTCGAAAAAAGGATGAGGAAGATATACTCTACCCTCCACACCATGTAGAAATAATAACTGGCCGCAAGGAGTAGAATCCAGCGATACTTTGACTTGGTCAGATAGTACAGCAGAACTATGACCGGGAAGAAGATCAGGAAGTGCAGTGAATTAAAAAGCATGGACCTCCAATAGGGCGGTTAAAAGTATTGCTTTGGCTCTTTTCACAATTCCCTTTAAACTCAATATCTTTGATTTTATGCGATTACTGCTGATATTCTTGCCATTTGTGACAGTCGCTCAATCCTTACCAACTGTCAATATGGAGCAGGGTTGCGCACAACATCTTGTAGAATTATACAAGTCGCAGGAATCTAAGGATCTTGAATTGTTGAATGCTGAAATCCATCGTGCCATAGAATACGGAAACCTGGATGGTAAGCACAAGCAGGTCGCCAGAAAGAAATGGGCACGAAAGCAAAAGCGCATTTCTACTAAGCAAAAGAAATCTCCCAAGTGATTAAGCGTTTTAATGTAAGGGTCTACGGCATAATCGTCCGTAACGAGCATGTTTTAATCGCGCATGAAAGGAGGGGCGATTGGTCTTTTACGAAATTCCCAGGTGGCGGATTGGAAAAAGGAGAGGGTATCGTAGAAGGCCTGAAAAGGGAAATGCGAGAGGAGCTGAATCTCAAGATCAAGTCAATGTCCCATTTTTACACCACGGAGGCGTTTGTTCAATCGGCATTCGATCCGGAAGATCAAATCATCAGCATATACTACCGCATAGAATTTGATGACGACGAACTTTCCAATATGGCCATGGCGCTGGATCACCCTGGCGAAAGCATCAATTTTGAATGGAAAGCCATTTCGAAGGTGAAGGAGTCAGACCTCACCTTTCCAATCGATAAAGAAGTATTGGGCCTACTTAAGGGTGAGCATGTCGATATCCTCAGCAAGCCCTAGCGTTATTCGATATCATTGCACCGTGAAATTCAATTGGTTTTTTGCCATTCTCATTCTGATAACCGTTGATGCCCTTGGTCAAGGAGCAATTCGGGAAAGGCTTTACGACGATGACACGCGCGTCAAGTTTTTTGCCGTGCCATTGCTCTATCGCACCCCTGAAACCAATTGGGTATTTGGCGCCGGTGGACTTACTTATTTCAAAGTACATGACGACACCGTTACGCGCATTTCGAACATACGAACGAGCATTGCCTATACACTCAATAAGCAATGGCTGTTTTGGATGCCCTTCGACGTTTTCCTTTTTGAGAACAAATACAGACTCACAGGGCAGCTCGCCTTCTATAGATACCCTTATTTCTTCACAGGTATTGGCAATAACCAACCGGAAGATTATATCGAAAACTATACGGCCGAATTTCCCAGATTCCGGCTTACCGCCTTGAAGCGATTTGGCGACAACCTCTACAGCGGTCCTCGATACTGGTACCAGAATACACGTGTACTGGCAGTGGAGTCGGGAATGCAGTTGGATACGGCAGGCATCGCGGGAGCTCAGGGCGGTGTCACATCCGGAATAGGATGGGTTGCTACGTACGACAACAGGGACAAGGTGCTCAGCCCAAGGAAGGGAAGGATGATTCAATTTGAAACCCTCTTTAACAGTGGCGACCTTGGAAGCGATTTTGATTACAACGTCTTCGGGGTAGACATCAGGGAGTATATTCCGCTCAAGGGTGATCACACCCTGGCAGTCAATGCCTACACCCAATTGATTTACGGTCAGGCACCCTTTAACCGGCTGGCCATGTTGGGAGGACGCAACTATCTCAAAGGGTATCCGTTGGGTGTTTTCCGAGATAAAAAATTACTCAACCTCCAAGGAGAATTTCGATCTAAGTATTGGGTGATTTTTGGCTTCACGGCTTTTGCAGGTGCCGGTGTCGTAGCGGACAAGGTCAGCGAATTTGCCACACGCAATATTCGCCCTGCTGGAGGGTTGGGACTACGCGTATTGCTCGACGAGAGGGAACGATTGGTATTTCGATTTGACGTAGCAGTTGGACAAAACGGCGTACAATACTACCTCAACGTCGGAGAAGGCTTTTGACGTTGGAGAGCTTAAATTCCTACATTTACCGGCCTATGAAAAACTGGTTGATCATCCTTATTTGTGCTGTTTGCACTGCCTGCGCGCCATCACGATTGGTTCAACCATTGCAAAAGAATGAGAACCTGATAAACTTCAGTTTGGGTGGTGCAACGTTCACCAATTTTGGCTATCCACTCCCAACTCCACTCACGTCTGTGACCTACGCTCGGGGGCTCTCAAAACGGATTTCATCTTTTGGAAGTTTTCACATTACCTCAGCAGCCTATGGGAATGCACATCTCGAATTTGGAATGCTCTACGGCATTCGCGAATATCAGAAGTACAACAATAAATGGATTCCCGGTGTCTCGGTTTCAGGAACGATGAATTTCAGCTCCTCGTTCAGAGGAGGCCTGGCCAAACTATGGCCGCAATTGGACGCCAACGCGTACTGGAATCTTTTCGCTCGTGACGATCTCGTGTACATCGGGGTTTCAAATCTCTTTGAAATCCAACGAGAACGTGCACATGGTGAGGCCCAGCCAACCCAGTGGATTTTCAGCCCTCAAGTTGGTTACAACTATCGCTTTGGTCGTTATTCAGCAAACATCGAATTAAAAATGATTGCTCCGAATAAGAGCAATGAGAATATAGTGGTGGACTACTTAAGTCCTATTGGAAACAAGGGAGCCCTGGGCTTTTTCCTCGGAGTAAGCCGCAAGTTTTGATGAGAATACTGGCATTTATATCTGTTCTACTTTTTCTTGCCTCGTGCAATCTGGACGAGAATATGTTCAATCCCGACACTGGTATCTCGAGTTACCAATTGGATAATTACACAGGTGAAACAGACATTGAAGTTGGGCCTGCATACGATATTGCCGATTCCAACATTTATCTCTTCAAAATCCCAAAGTCGATCGAACGAGGCTACGACCTATGGGCGGTTTACGTTGGGGATACCGCTAGAATTAAATCCGACACCGTTATCTTGTACTGTCACGGGAATAGGGATCACATGGATTTCTATTGGCCCAGAGCGAAGTTGCTGGCCAATATCGGGGCTAAACATCGTTATGGTGTATTGATGATCGAATACCAGGGATTTGGGTTGTCAGGCGGTGAAGCAAGTCAAGACAATCTAGTATCCGATACTGAAGAAGCCATGCAATGGCTCTTATCAAAGGGCTTGAGTGATTCGAGGTTGATCATTTATGGCTTCAGCCTCGGTTCGTATCCGGCAACATATTTCACGGCCAATCCCACCGACCTCAATCCAGCTATACTCGTACTCGAAAATCCTTTTGCAAGCACCGATGTGATGTTGCAGGATGCCTCAGGTCTGGCCATGCCAAGCGAATTTGTCACTACGGCATCTTTCAACAATGTTGATCTGATCAAATCCGTATATCAACCATTCATCTGGTTCCATGGAATCGAAGATGATTTCCTAAATATGGAAACGCACGGTGAAGTGGTTTATAAAAACTATCGGGGTCCCAGGTCTAAAGCCATTCGCGTTGATGGCGGCACGCATTCAAACGTCCCATATGCCTATGGGTACGACAATTACTTAAACGAGCTCTCAACCTTCTTCAGAGGGCAATAACCCGACGGTGAGAAAAATTCATCGAATGTTCAAAATTCCTTGAAACATTCAAGGAGCATAGTTCTTATTTTCGGCTACTGCTAATGAGGCCGTATTTGTTGCGCAATTGTTCCACGTTTTTATTGTGTTTGGGTCTGACATTCCTGATTCATAACGGGATGGCCAGCACTCAGATGATCGCACAATCCGAGAAGAGGTACGGCGGCAGCGAGGAAATTTACAACAGTCATATACGAAAGGGAGACTATCATTTCTCTGAGGAGGAATACGGCCTTGCAGCGGCGGAATATGAAGCGGCGCTAAAGATCAAGTCCGAAGACAGTTATGCCAAGTACAAGATCTCACAATGCGAACGCTACAAGAAGATGGCTGAAGAGGAAAAGCAGCGCAAGCAGGATGAGTTTATGTTTAACCGATACATGGACAGGGGGAACCAACTGCTGAGGGAAAAGCGATTTAGGGAAGCCATCGACACTTTGGCGGCGGCCCAGAAAATCAAACCTGATAAATCCTATATCCAGCTCAAAATCGAAACCGCCCGCCTGGGTTTAAAGAATCAGGATAGCCTTGTTACCCGAGATCAGGATAGGGCTGATACGCAACTCAAATACGATGAGGCCCTCGCCCAGGCAGATGCACTGTTCTATGACCAGAAGTATGAGGAATCCATTGAGGAGTATGAAAAGGCGAAGGGCATCAAGAACCTGGAACAATACCCCATGCTTCAAATCAAGCAGGCCAAGACCCTCATCGTTGAACGCGACAAGATGCAAGCCGAGCGTGATACCTGGGATAAGTACAACCAACTCATAGAGGAAGCGGACGAACTTCTCATCAACAAACAATACGAAAAGTGCATTGAGGTTTACGAACAAGCCAACGAAGTGATCAAAAATCAGTATCACCCCCGCATAAAGATCATTACGGCCAAGGACCTGTTGAGCAAGAAGGAAAGGGACAGCATCGACTTTGCGTACAGCTCGGAATTGGTAACCGGAGACGAATACAGGTCTCGAAAGGAATACGAACAGGCCGTCGAGTATTACCAGAAGGCGCTCATCATCAAACCGGCAAGGCAGTATCCATTATCCAAGATCATACAATGTCAGGATTTCATCCGAAGAAGAGAGGCCAAGAAGGTCAAGGAAAAGTTCGATGGAATCATGGAGGATGGCCTGGATCTGGTACATGCGAAGGAATGGAAATCGGCTTACAAAAAATTTGAAGAGGCACTTGAAATATATCCGCTGCACACCTATGCCAAAACCATGAGAAAGCTGTGTGAAAAAGAGATAAAGAAGGAAGCCAAGCGCAACAGGAAGCCAGTGAACTACTACGAGCTTTTTAAAAATCCAGCCGCAACCCACACCGAAGTGGAAGGCTCTGAAACCGACATTACTTTTGACGCGGGTTCTGAAAGCAACCGCTCTTTCAAGGAGCTCTACCTGGACCAAACCAAGAAACGGACATTCTTTAAAGCCGTCAATGATTTAGCAAAAAAATATCCACCCGGGATCACCCAGGAACTCAAAGCAGGGTACCGCAAAAGCATCATCCGTCACATCGTAATCGTTGAAAACGAGGGTGCAGAATACCTGCGTGTAGAACACGAATGGGGGGCAGTGTACTATTTCAAGGATGGATTGTCCATCACAAAACAGGTCTGGGAAAAAGGGACCGGACAGGTCAAGCCGGTGGAAGACTAGGCTCTAATCTCTCGTTGACAAGGCTGTCTATATTCCGAAAAAGATGCATCGGTGATTGCGTCCTCCATTTGACTTCTTCAAGTCGTGCACCATAAACAAAGTATTGGTCAATGTTCTCCCGCTCGAATTCATCCATCACATGGTCGCGCAAGTTGATCAAGCTGATCCATCCATCCTCAATATCCTCAAACCACTCCTCGTAATAGGCATCATCCGAAGCGTGAAAATTCAGCACGTTCTCTCCAATAAGGATGAATTTATTGATGCCTTCGTCGATCAATTCGTCGATAACATTTCGCTTGAGCGTCATAATGTCGTTGTAGAGGCAATCATTCCATTCACCCAACAATTCGATTACGGTAAACCCTTCGTCGTAGTCCACATAGAGCACCTTGAGAAACATTGTATTGGAGCCAAAAGAGTCCCATTGCGGATGGATGTAATGATTGTATATCGTCTCGGTAAATGCAAACTCGGAATACTCCCTTCCATAGAATGGAGAGCGCTCATCCTCTGATGCGATATACAAAGGTCTCCAGCGGAAATGTGGCTCAATGTTGTGCATTAACCCAAATATCCGCAAAAAGAAGATTGGAATCTACTGCTTCACAAATCTTTTTAGGTGAGAATCACCAGCAGACTGATAATGAACGATATAGGTTCCTGGGGTCAATTTCGACACATCCATTGATTCTATTCTGGCACCCGTTCGATCATCGACAAACGCCTCATTCATAAGCAGCCTCCCTTGCAAGTCGCGAACCTCAATGGTGGACTTCTCGCCTTGCACGGCATTGAATGACACATTCAGTACGTCCGCCGTAGGATTGGGGCTGATAATGAATTCAGGGAGGTCCTGCCCGGCAAACTCAAAGCCGACCGGAGCCGGTCCCGGATTGACCGTCATATTGTTTCCATCAAGGAACCACACTGTCCTTTTGGTACTACCGGCTACGCGCTTCTCAAACCTCATGATGAAGGCACCGTTGTACATATTGCGCCACTCCCAAATATCATTGGTATGTGACTGGGTAGTGACCGGGCCGCTATCCGGGGTCATCGTATCAACATAGTTTTCGTTGATATGAATTCTCAAGACATTGTATACGTCCCCGTAGGGCATGACCATCCGACCATAGGCATCGACGTGTGATATCACCGTACCGGCCAGGTCGTGTTGAGTTTTGGCAAACAAGCCTGTTTCAAAGTGACTGTCAATTTCTGTCGTGTCACGATCTCCATACTCTATGGGATACCTCCAGATTACTGCTGGAGTTTCGTCGAAACTAGACGGCGTCACTCCATCCAGAAAACCGAAATAGGTCATTCGGTTCGAGTGATTGGTGAAATACCAGGTATAATCCTGAAGAATTCCTTTTTCTACCGTAACCTTCATCTGCGAAAGGATAGGGTCGCCAAGTCCGCTGGAATCCACATAGTCAACTGACATAGTATAGGACGTTCCGCCGACCATGCTCTCGTAATTCCATAGAACGGTCTCACCGGATCCACCTATGTTAAATGACGTGGCATTTCCGATTTCAACAATATCAAAGGAAGACCCCCGTACCCATTCGGCAGAGTCCGCAGGAATTGATGGCTGCGCAGCCAGGCTCATAGCGAGGCCCACGGCCATAAAAAAAGTAAACAAGTTCTTCATAAACTAGAGGATTGGTTCCTCTCAAATTTAGGCAGGGTTGGACTGGATTCCAAATCTTTTAGCCTCAGGTGCTTAGCGAATGTCGCTCCAAATGGCCCTTATAGCTTCGATAAAATGCTCATTTTCTTCCAGCTTTCCTATGGTGACGCGGAGGCATTGTGGTAAGCCAAATGCATTGAGTGGCCGTACGAAGACCCCTTTTTTCATCAAGGCCTCAAATACTTGCTGAACCCGTTGCGGCGAACCCAGATCCATCATCACAAAGTTTGCATAGGATTGGGCATAAGGAATGTTTAACTCATCCAGGGCGCTACGGATCAATGTCATTCCCTCGGCATTAACGCTAAGAGCCATTTCCAGGTACTGGTCATCCTCCAGGCAAGCAATTCCAGCCGCTTGTGCAACATTAGAAGGCTCAAAGGTGAGTTTGACCTTCGAAAGCACATCGATAAGATTTGTCGGACCAATGGCATACCCCACCCGGATAGCTGCTATACCATAAGCCTTAGAAAAAGTTCGAAGCGTGATCACATTGGGTCGTCTCCATTTGCTAGTATCCGGATAATTGTCAGACAAGTTTGATCCGTACTCATAGTACGCTTCGTCAACGACCAACAGCTTGTCTTTTGGAAGCGCATCGGCGAGCCTAAGAAGGTCGCTCTCCGAAATTAAGGTCCCAGTCGGATTGTTCGGATTTGCTACATACACAGCCTTCACCTTGTCCGTCAGTGCTTCGATGAGGCCGTCGATGTCAAATGCGAATTCAGAATTTAATGGTACTGTGAGCATGGGCACACCATGGGACTGAGCCCAGATATACACGGCTACAAAGGTTCCGTCCGACGTGAGCAGTATGTCTCCCGGCTCAAAGAAAGCTTGAAAGATATTGGAGAGGATACCTTCAGAGCCCTGCCCTACAACTACCTGATCGGATTCCACCCCCAGTCTGCTGGCTATTGAATTTCTCAATGCTGACGAGGCTGGGTCGGGATATCGATGACTGTTCGACAAGGCCTCGCTAGCCGCTTGCATTGCCTTGGGTGATGGGCCTAGATTGTTTTCATTGTTCCACAAAACGGACACCCTATCGAGCCCATATTCTTCAATTATTTGATGAATTGGCTTCCCTGGCTTATAACTCTTAAGGGCGCGAATGTGGGCTGGAATGTCGATCATGCGACGCTAATATATGTGAAACACAAATGAGCGAGAATCCCGGCTACTTGGAATGGAGCATCTGATTTTCAACATCAACGGAAATATCACCCCTTTCCTCCAAACGCCGCACGGCCTCAAAAAAGTCATCTCTCACCACATCGACCTTAGAAGTCCAAGCGTCAAAAGCAACGGGCCCGTTGGCAATCGATTGTTTGATTTCTTTTTCTATTCGACCGATTTCCAAGCGACCATTCTTTCGATTGGCTATGCAGTGATCACAAATTCCACAATCAGACTTAAACCTTTCGCCAAAATACCTGAGCAACATTTTTGTACGACACACATCGTTTGATTCTACGAAGTGAATCACCTCCTCTACCCTTTTCGTTCCGGCTTTGACCCGTTTCCTATAGCTCTTTTTGTCCAGGTATAAATTGTCCAGTGCGATGCGCTCGGTGTTGAATTGAATTCGAGGCGTGTTTGACCCGGGATAGTATTCAATCAATTCAAACTCGTGCATCCTTTTCAGCGCTGTCCTGACATCCTTTTTTGTTCGCGATAGCTTGCCGGCAAGTTTGTCCTCATCAACCCTCACCAATTGATCGAATAGATTCATATGAGATCTGAGCAGCAACTTGAGCACCTGGTCATCCTTGGGATTGTTCAGTTGATAGTGGTACAAATCTGATTTCCCGGCCCTCACCCTTACCCTACCCAGGGGCTCCGGTTGTTCGATGAAGGTGATGTAGCCATTCTTTTCAAACCACTTCAAGGCCTGTACAACAGCCTTCACCGGAAGGGAAAATTTTTCCCTAAACGAAGTGAGATCCAGGTCGAAAATTTCGTCCTTGCCACTTCCTTCGGCCAACTTGAGAAAGTTGCCGATAGATCCATATATCCTCTTGAGTTCCTCAAGCTTCGGATAAGCCTTGGCATTGGTAGCACGCAGCCTTTCAACATCCTTTGCACCGTACAGCAAAACCGCAAATGATTTCTTGCCATCACGCCCAGCCCGCCCGGCTTCCTGAAAGTATGCCTCCAGGCTGTCCGGCAAGTCGAGGTGTACCACCAGCCGAACATCTGGCTTGTCGATACCCATACCGAATGCATTTGTTGCGACCATAATTCTTATCTGATCCGTAACCCAAGCCTCCTGTCGTTTGATTCGTTCTCCGGATGGAAGTCCCGCATGATAAAAAGTTGCTCTTTCTCCTTTTTTTTCGAGCCAGGCACTGATCTCTTCCGTTCCTTTCCGACTCCTGGAATAGATAATCACTGGCCCTTTATTCTTCTCGAGCATTTGCAAGACTCTGGCCTCTTTCTTCTCTGTCTGAAAAACCATGTAAGCCAAGTTTTCGCGATGAAATGAACCTTGAATGACGTGCCCATTCGTAAACTGAAGATTGTCCTGAATATCGGTTACGGCTGAAGGTGTAGCCGTTGCTGTCAGCGCTATGGCCGGCACTTCTGGAATAAGCTTCCGCAGTTCATAAATCAATAAGTACGCAGGCCGAAAATCGTACCCCCATTGTGAAATACAATGTGCCTCGTCCACGGCAATGAGCGAGACTTTCATCTTGAGGATTCGCTGTTGTATGAGCTCATCGCGCAACCTCTCCGGCGACAAATAAAGAAAGTCGATCTTGCCAAAAATGGCGTTGTCGAGTACTGTGTCTATCTCCTGGCGTGTAACACCGCTGGTGATTGCTGTTGCCCGAAATCCCATCTCACTCAGACGAGCAACCTGATCCTTCATCAAGGCAATGAGGGGCGAAATCACGATACAAACCCCTTCCTTCATCAAACCGGGAATTTGGAAGCAAATGGACTTACCACCTCCCGTTGGAAGTAATGCCAGGGTATCGTTTCCCTGGAGAACCGATTGGATAATGTCTTCCTGAAGTGGGCGAAAGGAGTCGTATCCCCAATGATTCTTCAAGATCTCTCGTGCATCGATCATGGCTTTAAAGTTAAAATCATGAAGTCGAAGCAAGCTTATTAATGCTTAATTTGTTTAACAAACCCTATAAATGAAAATAGGCTCACTTCGCAAACCCATTATGGAAGGTGAGATAGTCGAGACTCCCAGATTTCGGTTTACCCTACGGCCAGATGGAATTCTTTTTACCGAAGGTGCGCCAAACATAAAACTCTCGTTAGAGGATGCGCAGCAATGCACTCAAATTACAAATGAGCTGCAGGATTGGAAGGCCAGGCCACTGATGTGCGATCTCACCAATGTAGCTGGAATGACCTACGAATGCCGCAAGCACTTTTCCGGGAAGGAGCATGCGGAGACTTATACTAAATGTGCGCTGATCATTGGAAGTCCGATAAGCAGGATACTTGGAAACTTTTTTATTGGCCTGAATCGGCCTGAAAAAAGGGTCAAGTTGTTCACAAGTCGACATCAAGCTGAAGTTTGGCTAAAAAGCCATGATTAGCGCGCAGAATCATTAATTTGATGAAAGATTCATAGGATATGGAAAGTACAGCATTACGCAAGCCAATCATGGAAGGGGAAATTGTTGAAACCGCCCAGTTCAGATTTACGATGAGACCCGACGGAATACTTTTTTCCGAGGGAGCTCCGGGATTTAACATGACCTTGGAAGATGCCCAGGAATGCACAAGGATCACCAACGAACTCCAGGGTTTTCAAGCCAAGCCGCTTATGTGTGACTTGACCAATATTGCCAGCATGACGTATGAATGCCGGAAGCATTTTTCCGGGGATGTGCATGCGGAAACCTATACCAAATGTGCCCTGATCATTGGCAATCCCGTGAGCCGTATCCTTGGAAATTTCTTTATCGGACTCAATCGTCCAAAAAAACCGGTACGCCTCTTCACAAGTCAGGAGAAGGCGGTAGCATGGCTAAAGTCAAATTAGATGACCGGGGTAGATGGAAGATCCACGTATCGACCTTATTCTTGAAAACATTGTTCAGCTTGCCTCAGGGGATTTTGACCTGCCAAATTATGAAGTAGAACAACAGGATTCGGTAGATGCAATTGGGCTGGGATTGATCATGCTCGCCGAACATCTCACTGAGACAGTAGCCTCACGTGAATTGCTCAACAAGGCTGTTGAAGAAAAGAACATCTTACTCAAGGAAATTCACCACAGGGTTAAAAACAACCTGCAGATCATTACCAGCTTGCTGGGACTTCAGTCCGCGTCCATAGGCGACGCAAAAACCCGCGACCTCTTTTTGCAGAGCCAACATCGCATTCAATCGATCGCCTTGGTGCATGAGATGCTGTATCACTCAGACGACCTCTCTGGAATCAACTACCGAGATTATCTCGAACAGTTGACCTCTGCCCTCATTCGATCCATGAAATCGGAATTCTCTCACGTAGAAGTTTCGTTGCATGTACCCCCGATTGTACTCAATATCTCTACTGCGATCCCTATGGGTCTGATACTTAATGAACTCATCACCAATGCGCTTAAGTACGGCCTGGACGAAGACAATCAGGTGAGTATATATATCAGTCTGAAAGAGACCAATCCAGACATGTTTGAGTTGGAATTTGGAGACAACGGCCAAGGAATGACGGAAGAGGTTTTGGCCAAGGAAACTTTGGGGTTGAGATTGGTCAGTCGATTGACCAAACAGCTCAAGGGTGACATCGAGCACCCGACCAAGGACAAAGGCACTCACTACCTCATTCGCTTCAGTGCAATTGAATAAATTCGCACTATATGGCAGGGCTCAATGTATTTATCGTTGAAGACGATACCATCACGCAGATGTATCTGGAACACATGCTGGAACTTGATGGCCATGAAGTCGTCGGAGTTGCAAGCTCAGGCGAACAGGCCTTGATCGATCTTGAGCAATCCAACCCCGATCTCATCCTTCTGGACATCGAATTGGAAGGTCAGCTAAACGGAATTGATGTAGCTACTCAACTGAAGGACTCTTCACAGGTGCCCATCGTTTTCATTACCGGAAACTCGGACCGCATTAGAATGGACAAGAGGATGAAGGTGATCGATCCGGCAGCGGTATTGATCAAACCTGTGATGAATGGCGACCTCACCAAGGTGATAGACAAACTTTACTGACATGGATATACAACGACCCGGGCCCGGAGAACATCCGGAATACATGAAAACATACGTAGACAAGGTAGAAGGAGATGTCATCGAAAATTTGAACTCCGGAATCAATGAGTTTGATGAACTGCTTGATGGTCGCAGTGAGGCTGAGCTTCAATACCGATATGAGGAGGGAAAATGGACGATAAAGGAAATATTGGCTCACATCATTGATGCCGAGCGAGTATTCGCCTACCGCGCTTTGAGGATTGCACGAAACGATAAGACCGATCTTCCGGGTTTCGACCATAACGACTACATACAATATACAGAGGCCAACACACGCTCTTTGGGGAGCCTGCTCCGAGAACTGAAATCCGTGAGAGCAGCTTCTGTTAAGTTGTTTGAAAACCTGCCGCTGGACAGTTTAGAACGAGTGGGCTCGTCCAGTGGAAACCCTTTGAGCGTTCGAGCGCTTGCCTATGTGATCGCGGGACATGCCAACCATCATCTGGGTGTAATCCGGGAGCGATATATTCGCTAGACGACAAAATCCTAAACCAAATTATTTTAGGATTGTTGTATTAATCTAACCCAAAAATTTCGTTATGAAAATCGTTACCTGGATCATACAAATATTGGTCGCATTCTCTTTTATCATGTCCGGATTTATGAAAGTCTCAACACCGTATGAAGAACTCAGTTCTCAGATGATGTGGGTCAATAGTTTCAGCTCTACTCAAGTGATGATCATCGGCCTGCTGGAATTGCTTGGAGGCATCGGCATCATTGTTCCTATGTTTATTTCCAGCCTCAAAAAACTGGTCCCGCTGGCCGCGCTTGGTCTTTGTCTCGACATGATTGGTGCTGCAATGACACATATCATTCGTGGAGACGAATTGCAAATGCTGGGAGCGAATGCAGTGCTGTTCACATTGAGCCTGATTGTGTATATCAGGAGAAGGGATATGCTCAAATCGTCGTAATCCCTCTATTTTAGAGCTCACTTTTTAATCATCACCTATGCACGCCGGCCGGACTTATTCCCTGCTTCAAACCATCAATTGGACCAGGAACTACATTCTCATCTTTATCCTAATCGCAAGTGTGCCAACCGTGCTGTACGGGATTGTGGGCTGGACTTGGATTAGTATTCCTTGGTTACCTATCGCCTTGATTGGTACTGCCGTTGCCTTCTATCTTGGCTTCAAAAACAACTCGTCCTACGAAAGGACCTGGGAGGCGCGAAAAATCTATGGAGGCATTGTCAACGCCAGCCGCACCTGGGGTATCATGTCCAAAGACTTTGTGACCAATGATTTTGCAGAGGACAAATTATCTGAACCGGAACTTCATTCGATTCGTGAGCGCTTGATCAACAGGCACATAGCCTGGCTGGCAGCGCTGAAAGTTCAATTGAGGGAGCCTCGGGATTGGGAGCATTATCAAAAAAGCAACATTCGGTTCAGGGATATGTTCGGAACTACCTTTGATCCGCAAAAGATCACCGACGGCATCACACCCTGGCTCAGCGAAAAAGAGCGCCAGTATATCGCCAGGAAGAAAAACAAGGCCGCACAAATAATTGCACTTCAATCCAAGGATCTGAGAGAGCTTAAAACCAAGCGATATATAGACGACTTCCGTCACATGGAAATGGAGAACGTTTTGAAGGAATTTTATACCCTTCAAGGCAAGTGCGAGCGCATCAAGAATTTCCCCTTCCCCCGCCAGTATGCCACCGTGAACCTCTTCTTTGTTTGGCTATTCATCCTTCTGCTTCCCTTTGGGATGGTGCAGGAGTTTGACGAACTCGGCAGCAATTTCATTTGGTTATCGGTGCCGTTCAGCGTTGTCGTTTCCTGGGTCTTCCACACGATGGAAATGATCGGAGATTATTCGGAGAACCCTTTCGAGGGGCTATTCAATGATGTGCCAATCGATACTATTACCCGGGGCATAGAAATAGACCTCCTCGACATGCTCGATAAAGAAGATCTTCCCGAAGGGCTGAAAGCAGAGAAAGTCTTTAAAGTCTTGACCTGACCTAGAATAATCTAACCTATACATCATTATGAACATCGGAATTATCCTTGAAACCAAGGAATATGAAAAGGCATGGAATGCCTTTCGGTTTGCCATCACCTCGCATAACTCGGGAAACGAGACCAAGGTGTTTCTCATGGGAGAAGCCGTAGAATGCGAAACGCTACATCACGAACAGTATAATGTGGCAGAAAAGCTGCAAGAGTTTTCGAATTTGGGTGGAGAGATCATGGCCTGCGGCACCTGTCTGAAGTCGAGGCAGCTTGATTCTACAGAGGCTTGCCCAATCTCGACCATGAAAGATTGCTTGCAAATGGTGGAGTGGTCTGATCAAACGATTACATTTTAGCAACCGTTCAATCAGCAGTCTTTTCAAACCGTGTGCTAAGGTTACCTTTGGGCCGTGCAGTTCAGACACCTCATCCTGCCATGTGAATTCATCTTCGTCACAGTCATGGGCGCGGTTGTTTTCCTACCGGTACTCATCCTTTCCGCACTGGTAAAGCCTCCACCCAATTAACGGAAATTGGAATTCTCGTAAATTGCCTCGAAATCAATTGCCGTGTCAGAACTTAAAACCAAACTAAACGACGCAGACCCACGTACCTTCATCGAGTCTGTAGATGACCCCCAGAGAAGGGCGGATTGCCTTGAATTGCTGGATACATTCCAAAAGTTGACTGGCTATGAGCCTAAGATGTGGGGCGGAAGTATCGTTGGTTATGGCTCATACCACTACAAGAGCAAAAGCGGACGAGAAGGAGATTGGATGCTGACTGGCTTTTCGCCACGCGAACAGTACCTGAGTGTATATGTGATGTCGGGATTCGATTTGCCCGAAGACTATCTTTCCAGGCTTGGAAAGTTCAAAAACGGGAAGTCCTGCCTGAACATCAATAAGCTTGACGATATCGACCGGGAGGTACTGAACGACCTTGTTGTTCACTCGGTGGATTTCATGAAATCGTACGACCATATTCACTAGTCGACCAGCCAGGAGACATTCCTAAATTCTTCCGGGTGTGTGATCAGCACGTCATCGAGTACCTTGCACTGCGGGCACTTGTGACAGCGAACAAAAGTATAAGGTGGCCCAATTTCGGGGTACCTGCACGACCAGCACAATCGGAGTAGTTCGGTCGGAAGCGACTTTATCACATCATACTTGTTCATTGATTTCAATGGAAAGCGCATCTCAAAATTTTCAGGTGTACGTTCTGATGCTGTATAGAAGATACTCGAAATTTTGTCCAGGCGTTTTTGAAATCCGGGATCCAGGTAATCATCTGCAATGGCGCCGTCTACGAATACGTTCAACTCCGGCCTGGCCTGAACCACCACCGCAGCTACAAAATTGATTGCGTCACTATCCCAGATAGGAGGCATCATTCCAAGGGAAGAATAATCGAACGTCAATTCACGGAAGGCGAAATTTTTAAACCCTTTGCTTTCCAACCAATGAACAATTTTTTCGGCTGCCATGGCTTCGCGTATGGTTCGATGTCCGCTCGTACCATTGATCAATTGAACTCGGTATACAAGGTGATTGGCATCCGGATTTTCGCTCAGCGAATTATAAAGTGCGGCGGTACTATCTATACCACCTGAAAGTGGTACCAGTATATCAAACCTATCGTAATGATAGTCAAGCATGCTTAGGGTTTATGCGCATAAGTAACTCCGCATCGCAGTTGCAGGGAGGAGTGCCACATTCGGCACAATGATAGCCCTGCGTGATACTTTCCTCATGCCAATAATCCTTTACCAGGCCATAACGTAAATATCCGTTCTTTTTGAGAACCTCGGTCAAACCGCTTTGCTCACTTCTAATCCAACCCACTGAGACCGATACATCGACTTGCGCGTCGAGCCAGTCGATTCCATGCTGCACGAGCTGGCTTCCGATTCCTATTTGTCGGTACTTCGGCGATACCAGGGTTAGCTTTCTCCAACCAATTTTGGAGAACAGATTCAAACTATTCCGAAACCAGCCTTGATGCCTGGCTTCTGCAATATCATAGACCTTCAGTAAGCTAAATGCGGCCAGATCATCTTGATTTCGAATTTCAATAATCTTTGATCGGGAATCTTCCTCAAACTGAAGCAAGGTTTCATAAGTCAGGTAGTCCTGACCAAAGCTAATGTCAGCCAGTTGCTTCATTTCCGTGATTCGTTCAGTGAGTCTGGCTTGATCGATGACGGGCATGCCTCAAATCTAGTCATGAATTAAAATGTGTGAATTGCCCCGGATGGTTTAATTTTATCGAAACCCTCTGAAAAAATGAAAAAACTTGCGTTAGTTGCATTGACAACTATATTATTTTGCTTTGACGTGGAGGCATTCGTACGCGTTGATTCCGCCTATCTTGTAACGCAAAGCCCAACAAACTGTGATACAACCAAACTCTATGTATCAGGATCCCTTGGAGCGGCAAACTACACCTACACAGGATCCACGGTGTCCATCTCCGGGAGCGTGATCACTGTAAATGTCAACTATACTTCCGGGGGCATTATACTCCCGGCAATTACACCATTCAATCACACAATTAGCCTCGGTCTTATTTCCCCTAGCGGTAATTACACCATTACGGTCAATGGCGTTCTAAACTCTACAACCAGCAGCACGAAGACCGTTCCTCAATTCACCGTAAGCGCATGTTGTGCTCTTACAGCTGGATTCAAGGCCGATTTTGCCACTTATTGCGCGAATGACACAGTAAGGCTAACAGACACCTCTTCGGCCTCTGCCACTTCATTTAAATGGTACGTGAATGGCAACTTCCTGGATTCTACACAAAATTTGGTTTACGTCTTGCCAAGTTCGGGCAACTACCTTTTCAAATTGATCGTGGACGACACCTGCGGCACTGATTCTATTTCGCATTTGGTCAGGGCACTTGCGCCGCCTGACCTGGGGCCAGATACCGTCATCTGTACCGGACAGAGTTATACCCTTTCAGTTGACACGTTGTGGGCTACCTATGCCTGGTCCAATGGAAAATCGACAAACTCGGTGACTCTTACATCGGGAGGTACATATCGGGTGACAGTACAAGCCAATAGCGGCTGCGTCAAGACCGATACGGTGCAGCTTTCATTGGTAGGACAACCCTTGAATCTTGGCCCGGATACCGCTTTTTGCCCCGGTGATACCATTTTACTGGATGCTGGTTCAGGGTGGTCGTCAGTCTTATGGTCCACCGGCAACAATGGTCGTTACCTGCCTGTATTTTTCACTACAGTTTTGAATTGCCTGGCCATAGATAGTAACGCATGCGCCTATCAGGACACCATCTCCATTTCCAGGTCTAATTTGACTTTAAGTGTACAAGGCCCGGACAGTATTTGTGATACGGACACAGCCCGGTTTTCCATTGGGGGTGGATGGTCAAGCATTAGTTGGTCAACGGGAGACACGTCAACCTCCATCGAGCTCACCTCTTCGGGAAACTATTCGGTAAGTGCCATTAGTGCAGATCTGTGCTTCTTCTCGGTAGCATTTGATCTAGCAGTGGTCCAGTCGCCAATCGTCTCAATCAACGATACCAACATTTGCCAGGGCGAGGTAATCAACTACAACGTGACGAATCCAAATTCGACCTACTTGTGGGATGACGGGTCCTTTTCTCCGGCAAGGGCCATATCGAGTTCGGGCAGTTACTGGATCCAAATCACAAGAGATAATATCTGCACGGTGACGGATTCATTTACGGTCCATACTCATGCAATACCTAATGTTTCCTTGGGATCAGATACAACCATATGCGCTGGAGATACACTAACGATTGCCGCTGGAAGCGCCGACGCTTACCTGTGGTCTAACGGAGGAACGACCGGCACAACCCAGATTTTCAATTCCGGGGTTTATTGGGTGCAGGCCACCAATGGTGCGACATGCTCGAGTTCGGATACGATACGGATTACCGTTGAGGATTGTGCTCCTGAAGGAATTTATGAATTGCCACGGGGCGGAGTCTCAATTTATCCGAATCCAGCCGGATCACTTGTAAGCCTGTCTTTTGGCTCACCACTTCCTTCAGGAATTATACGGATTATCAATCTTCAGGGCCAAAAGGTTGACGAACTCGAAATTCGGGAAATGAGTTCCGAGGTTCTACTTCAGGTAGATGCGCTTACCCCGGGTGTTTATATTTTGAGCTTGGACGAAATACCAATTGGAGCATTCCTAAAACGATGACCTGTTGAAGTTACCTCCATGTCCCATTCTTCCGGGCGCCGTGCTTGTAAACGTACTCATGCACGTTCCCAAGCTAAACAAAGACCTGATCAGCGTTCATAGTTGGCGACAGACGCAGACGCAAAAGATCATCGATAATTTCTATAAGGAGGATATGAACATCCTCAATCCGCGCATCAATTCCAGGGGTGATGGGTATACTATGAGGACAATCTTACTCTTGATAAATTGAACGATTTCATTTCAAAGGGTGCTACCATTATGTATAGTGATAGTCGCAATGTAGAAAGTCGTCCTGAAATAGCCGCGATTCTCGGCCCTCCACTGGCGGCTTTTGGATCCATCAATGTGTATGATCTTCAAGCCAAAGCAGGTAAATGAGAGTAATGTACATTTGATCTGATGCGTTTCTTACTTCTGTCGATTGTCCTGTTATTCTGGGCTTGTTCAGCGCAAGTTGAAAAGTCAGACAGCGCCCAGGAAATTGAGGAGGCAGTAGAGGTGGTTGAGGCAGACGAACCTACAGAAGGGTCCGCGCAACCTTTGGATCCTTTTGACTTCGACTCATTTTTATCCAAATTCAAGGATATTACCGTGTACATGGGAAATGAAGATCGATTCTTTGTTCCCTCCAATGAAGTTTCTGAATTGACCATTGAAGCATTTGAATTGGAGCCCGGAAGCATGGAGTTCATTTATGGCTTCCCTGAAATGGGTCAGCTTCCGAAAATCCCAATGAAGCCCGTTTATGTCATCAGGGACCCAAACTACTATGCCTTCATCGTAGAGCAAGAACAAACGCTCGGCGAGACGGCATACTATCTAATTACTACTAGTTTAACCGGTGAGCCCATCGATGCCGAGCTGATTGGACAAGTGGGAGTAGACCCCAATGGATCGACTATTTCGGTATTTTCATCCCTTTACAATTTCAATACCTACTACCCTTCCCGGTCAGAAAACAATGGTGTCTGTACTATAATTTCTGGAACTTACCTCCTGACCGATGGCCGGTTCGAACGCTCACTTTCGAATTCTATGTTTGAAACCCTCCCTATGGAGTGGATCTTATCTACGGGCAGCGAAAACAACTATGCCGTAGAACAAAATTGTGGTGTTTTTGCTGGCTCCATCACCTTCATTGTAGATGCCGACCTGAAGAACATTCTAAGCATATTCACTGGCCAGGAGGCAATCCCTCTCGATGTTAGGGATTTTGAATACATCCCCCTCGACGACATGTACATCTTTAGCGTCAGGGATCCCTATGGTGCCGATGCCGAATATCAACAATGGATAATGCATTATGACGAACCCGAGCAATACGTGCTAAAAATTTGGGCTGCAGAATCCGACGACTATCAATGGTATGTCAAGAAAGAGTCGGTTGATAACGGCTCGATACAGGTCATAGACATTCCATGCGTTGA
Source organism: Salibacteraceae bacterium (assembly GCA_965267285.1). Lineage (GTDB taxonomy): Bacteria > Bacteroidota > Bacteroidia > Flavobacteriales_G > Salibacteraceae > UBA4419. Next base: position 2,070,331 of record OZ253948.1, read on the forward strand.
TGAAGGCTGAAATTCAAGATCCTGGGCGCCCTTCGTGATTCCAACTCCAAAGGCCACTAATTGTTTTATTGGCAGGCCCCGGAACCGGGTGATTCCTCGGAGAACATAAATACTTGATTTTGTGAGGAATGATAGTCACTTCCTTATCTCTAAAATCAAAACGGAATACTCCCTTGTCAAAAAATTGAAATCCCAAGAGGCCATCGAGAGATGCCCCATAAGATCGCTCTATTCTGAACATGTCCATCTTGACAGCATCCAACTCCTGGACATAGACTGACCCAAACAGGATGTCGTTCATCTTGCCGGCTTGCAACACCCTGGATTGACCTCCGGCGCCACGTGTTCTAACGCTTCCTTCGACTGTCATAAGCCCATCATATTTTCTGTCCGATCTTTCGTCCAATACCGAAATTTCCGCACCGGTGTCAAGTCCAAAGGAAAGCCTCTTTCCTCCAGCCCGGCCTTCCATGATCAGGATATTGTTGCGAACCTTAAATGGCATTTTCACAAAGTACTTTGACGGTTCCGAAAATTGGGTCTCTCGAGGATGGAGTGTCATGATTCCATTCCGTACATCCAATTCCAGTCCGTATCTTTTGAAGAGGGCAATGCCCATCAATCCCAATACAGGTTTTCCCTTGGAATAGGCGGGGTAGACTTCCATGACCATTGCTGGTTGATTCCGATACTCCAGGCCATTCATGAGAATTTGATCGACCTTGCCTTCTTGTACATTGGGAGCATTGTTGATCGTGGTGGCTTTTGCCTGGCCAGTAACATTGCCCGAGTAGATCTCCCGATTGATTACCAGTTCCTGGGAGCCAAAGTCGAGTAAAAAATATCCATTTGTTCCATCCACCGATGCTTCGAGCATCATGAGATTGCCTTGTCGCGACAGAGGTATGGAAACAGAATTTTCAATTGGTTTGGTTGGGTTGAACGTATTACCTGCTCCGAAAGCTGAAATTCCAGCCCCGGTGCACAACGTGCCTATGGTCAGTGCTTTGAGGTATGTGTTCATGGTTGATTGTTTTGTTCAACCCAAACCTAAAGGCAGACCCTAAAGTCTATGTTAAAACGATTCTTAAGAAACCCTAAGCAGGCGCATATTTCACATGAACGGTGATTTGTGGAGAATCAGCGGTAGGGATTATTTGCCCGCTTCGTCGACTGGCACCTCGCCAGACTTGAGTTCGTCTTCCCACCCAACTCCATTCAGCACTTCGATTTGGATACCATCGCTCAATCCCGTCCGGATGTCACGCTCTTCGAATTCTTCGCCATCCAAGCGAACCAAAACATATGTCCTGTCTTCGTCAAACTTGAGTAAGGATTCGTGAATGGCCAATACGCTGTCGACCTTGGCCAAAACAATGTCTGCATTGGCACTGTAACCAGCCCTGATGAAATTTGAGTCGCTCAACTGGACGGCCGCCTTGATGTCAAACTGTATGGCGCCGTTTTGCTCTACGCCCTTGGGTGCGATGTATTCGAGCTCCGCGTCGTATACGACATTTTCAATGGCTCCTATGGAAAGTAGCAGGGGCATGCCCACTTTGATCTTACCAACTTCCGATTCGTCCACCTTTCCCTGAAAGATCATGTCCGTCATATCGGCAACGGTGGCAACGGTAGTTCCTTCATTGAAAGTATTGGCCTCGATCACCGAAAACCCTTCTTCGACAGGCACGTCCAGCACCATTCCCTTCACCGTCGAACGTATGAGTGTGTTTTGAACACTTCCCGCCTTCTTCAATGCTCCTTCCTTGATGATTTGCAAATTGTCTTGAGCTGCCTGCAATTCCTGTTTCACACGATCGAAATTCGCCTGTGCATTTTGAAAATCCTGGGCAGAAATCACCTCGTCGTCAAACAATCTCTTCTGCCGATCGAAGTCCTGCTCAGCATTATCATTATCGATTTGTGCCTGCTTCAATCTATTCTCGGCATTGTTGAGTGAGACCATGTCTGGGATGACCCGAACCCGGGCTAGTACCTGGCCCTTCACAACCTGGTCTCCGGCTTCGACCATCACTTCATCTACGATTCCTGAAACCTGGGGCTTCACGGCGATCTCTTTGCGTGGAACAACAGCTCCATTAGCCACGGTCTTTTCGATAATAGTTGCCTTAAATGCCTTCTCCACGGTTGACACCATGGGTGTCTCCTGCGACTTCTCATAGAGGTAATACAAGGTCCACACAAAGAGGGCCACAAACCCTACCAAAAACAATATCCTGAATACTCGTTTCATACTTTATTCGTTTCTCAATGCCACAACGGGCTCAATCTGCGCCGCCCTCCGCGCTGGAAGCAATCCGGCCATTCCACCGGCAAAAATCAATACGATGGTGGCCTTGATCACTACCCCAAAGTCCACCTCGGGGTTTTTGAACATTCCCGCCTCTACTCCAGCCTGTACCAAGGCAAAATTCAGTCCTTCAATGAGGTAAACACCAGCCAGCATACCAGTATAACCGGCAATGGCTGTTAGAACCAATGCTTCCAAAACAATCTGGCTCACTATGGCAAAGGGTGTTGCCCCAATAGATTTTCTAATTCCGATCTCCTTAGTGCGCTCCTTTACAACGATGAGCATGATGTTGGATACACCAATGATCCCAGCTGCCAGAGTACCAATTCCAACAAGCCAAACAAGAAATCGAATGCCCATGAAGACATTATTCATGCGCACATATTCCTTCTCCGCGCTCCAATGTCCAAAGGCCCTGGCGTCATCCGGGTGAACATCATGGCGATCTGCAAGAAACCGAATAATTGCCGGCTCCAAAGCTGCGACACTCTTATCGGGTTTACTCATGATTGCGAGCCATCCGATTCTATTTCCTCGGTTGAATGCTTGTTGGAAGGAAGTAAGTGGAATAAATATGTTTTCATCTTCTCGTTCGCCTCCAGTCGACTTATTAAACAGGTCAAATACCCCAACCACCATAAAGTATACTCCCTGGATGCGAATAGACTTCCCAATAGGGTCTTCGCCGGGTTCAAACAACACTTCTTTTACCCGCTTTCCTATCACCGCAATTTTTCTCTTTTCGTCGAGGTCTTTTTGGTTGATGAAACGACCTTGAATGATTTTGCGCGGCGCGATTTTTAGAAAATCTGGAATATCGCCATTTACCTCAAAGGGGCCATTCCTGGAGCCATAGTAGACGTTGCTTTCGCTATTGTGACCACCCAACTGAAGGCGTCCGCACACGGCCTCCAAGTCTGGAAATTGACGACGCAGCGGCTCGACGTCATCTGCATTCAGGCCGAACCATCTTCCCGGAGGAAATCCTTTGTAAGGCTTGGTGGTCGTTCGCGTCCAGACATACAGAGAATTAGTCGCAAAGTTTCCAAAGTCGGACTTCACTCCGTTCTCCAAACCCTTTCCGGATCCTAGCATCACAATGAGCATGAAAATGCCCCAGAATACACCAAGCGCGGTAAGGAAGGTGCGCAACTTATTCTTACCAAGCGCGCTCCAGATCTCCTGCCAGTTATCTCTGTCGAATATCATTCTTCTCTCAATGCGATTATGGGATCAATTCGTGCCGCTTGACGTGCAGGAAAGTAACCGGCCAATGCTCCACTGATAACCAATAGTAACGTTGCGCTGATCGCCAATGACATATCAACGGACGGGTTCATAAACAATTCTACGCCATCCAAACCAGAAGCCATGAGGTCCAGTATGATAATGCCAAACATCAACCCGACATATCCAAATACGAGGGTGATAAAAACAGATTCCTGGAGGACCAATGCGATGATGGAACCCGGCGTGGCTCCCATCGCCTTGCGAATACCAATTTCTCGCGTCCGTTCCTTCACGACGATGAGCATGATATTGCTCACGCCGACGATTCCAGCCAGGAGGGTTCCAACCCCAATGACCCAGATAAACAGCCTGATGTTTCTGAACAAATCGGCGAACTTCTGGAACTCTTCCAGGTTGTTGTCCACGTAGATCGCCCGTTGGTCTTCCGGATGAAACTTATGCTTCGAGGACATCATGTCCTTGGTTTGTGCCTCGGCCAGCTTGGACTTTCCCAGATCCTCACTTTCCAGGGTATACATGATTTGATTGATCTTATCTTGTCCGTTAAACACACGCTGGCCAGCGGTGATAGGCAGGTAGATCATCCTCATCTCCCCTTCACTGCCATCGTCTTCAAAGAGCCCTACCACTTTGAATGGGATTCCATAAAGTTCAATGTAGCTACCAATTACCTGCTCACCTTCTTCGAACAAGTCTTCCTTTACGAGCCGCCCTATTACCGCTACCTTTCGGACCTCTTCCAGATCCTTTTCGTTGATAAACCGCCCTTCCACCATCCTGGTATTTTCCAAAACCTGGTGGGCCGGGTGCGTACATCGCACAGAATAGTTTCCGTAGAGTTTTCCATTACTCACCGGGGTATTCCACACCATGAACCTAGCTGTAATGGCATCAACCCCTTCCACATTGTTGGCGAGGTAGTTCACATCGTCATTTCGAAATTGAATCCACCGATCCGGTTTGAGCCCTTTATGCGGGATGGTTGTTCTTCCGGGCCACATCCAAATACTGTTTACAGCATCATCGCGAAATTCGTTGCGCACACCATTCTCCAGCCCGTTTCCCGAACCAAGCAGGATAATGAGCATTAAGATCCCCCACATTACAGAGAGTCCGGTGAGGAAGGTCCGGAGTTTGTTCTTCCGGATTGTCTCAAATATTTCGCTCCAGTTGTCGAGGTTAAACATGGTCTATGATTTCCCCGTCCTTTAAATGAATGATTCGGTCCGTGGCATTTGCAATGTCATGCTCATGGGTAACGATCACCACCGTCACGCCATCCTTATTGACCTCACGAAATAATTGCATAACCTCTTCCGAAGTCTTGGAATCTAGTGCTCCGGTGGGTTCATCAGCCAGTATCACCTTCGGTTTAGATATCAATGCACGGGCAATAGCCACCCTTTGCATTTGTCCACCGGAAAGTTCGGAAGGCAAGTGGGACGACCGGTCGCTCAATCCAACCTTTTCGAGGTATTCTTCGGCTACCCTGTTGCGTTGCCTTCTCTTCATGCCTTGGTAATAGAGAGGAAGCGCAACATTTTCAGCCGCTGTTTTGAAACTCAGCAAGTTGAATGATTGAAAAACAAAACCCAGCATGCGATTGCGATACTGGGCCGCTTTTTTCTGTGAAAGGTTCTTTATGAGTGTATCATTCAGCCTGTACTCACCAGAATCATACTGATCCAAAATGCCAAGGACGTTGAGCAGCGTGGACTTCCCCGATCCGGAAGATCCCATGATACTTACCAACTCGCCCGGACCAACTTCCAGGTTGAGTTCCTTCAATACATGTAGCGAGGATTTTCCAAGCCGGTACGACTTGTTGATCCCTTTCAGGCTGATCATTATACAATGATACGATCGTAAAGTCCATGAATAAAAGCGTTTTTAGACTTGTTAAGATTTCAATGAACGATGGTCTGTATAGATGTTTAGTGGCGACTCTTTATACCCAGACGCTCCAATTCCGTGAAATTTTCCAGGTATGCCTCTTCGGCTAGCGGATGGCCAAGTGACCGGGCTAAAAGAAGGTCGTCTCCAGCCGCCTTTAAAGAGATCCTAAGTGCAATTCTAATCAGCGCACGACGATAAAGTGACTCAGAATCAAATGGGTTGATGCGCAATGCCTTTCGGTATGCCTTATAAGCCATAAGCACCTGACCCGTCTCTTCAAACAAAAGCCCCAGCTGGGTATAGACCTTATCATTGTTTCCGTCTAGCTTGATTGCGCGCTGGATATCCGTCAGGGCCCGATCGAGATCACCCCTGTTTCGATGCAGAATGGATCGGCTGATGAATGAGGAAGCTTGTTTGTCGTTGATAGCGATCGCGGTGTTGAGATCTCTCAACGCCTTGTCGTCCTCGTCTCGCGCCGATAAGATTGCAGCTCTTAGGGTATAAGCCCTTTCATATCCCGGGTAGAGTTGGATCGCCTTGTTGAGGTATAGCAAGGATGAAATCTGATCGCCCGTTTGCTTAAGGCTCAGAGCCAGTTGACAAAGCGTTTGATAGTCATTGCGTTTGATGCAAATCATTACCCTGAGCTTTGGCAGTGCTTCACGGTACATACCCATTTCTACAAGGCGATCGGTTTCGGTCTTGAGTTCACGAAACCAATTGTTGATCCTCTGATTCGGCACCCACAGTAATTGCTTGGGGTCAATGATGAGTTCACCATTTTGATCGAGGAGCATTTCGTAGAATTCACGACAGGTGACCTTTACACTTTGTTTCCACGATTTTCCTTCCAGATGCCATGCCCAGATCTGATTTGCCTGCTTTTTGATAGTATCCCAGGCATTGAGGTTAAACTGGCTTGGTCTGGCAGTTCTAGTTGCGATTGATGTATTCATTTTGATCGGATTTTGAATGATTGACCCGACCAAAGTATTGGGGCAGAATGCCGCCTATTTACGTTCTGAAGTTTTTGTGGTTTTTTCTTGAGAAACTATTGCTTCACGAAACGAATAGAGAAGTGATCCGTTTCGGATCTAACCGTTAACATGTACATTCCGGGGACCAGATCAGAAACGATCACAGCGTTCTGTGATTCCATCACCATAGCCTTAACTATTTTGCCAGACAGCTCCCTGATCTGTACATCAACTTCACCTTCAAATTTCCGATCCATAAAAATGAAATCCGAAGATGGATTCGGGTATAACAAAACGTCTACCGGTCTAACCTTCTCTACTATTCCAACAACCGGATCAAAGCGCCAGAGCTCATCTCCAAAATTCGGCTCCCTAGCGCCGAAATACAAGAATCCGTTGAATTCTGTGAAGTCATGCGGATACGAACCGGGCCAGCCTGGATAGAGATCATCTACCATGTATATTGTATCACCATCATACCTCCAAAGTTCCGGCCCATGTATAGAATCTCCTGCCTGGAAGTACATTGATCCCTGGAACTCGGTTAGACCAATTGGATTCTCTCCATTAAAATAGGGAAGCTCGTCACGAATTAGAATCATCGTGTCTCCATCATAGCGATACAACTCTCTTCGGCGTTCCGGAGAATCTGCGACGATTATCAGCTGGCCGTCAAATAAGGAGATCGATTGTGGAGACCCGCTTATGTCAAAAGATGAGGTATCGGGAACAAAATTGTAAACCAGTTCGACTGTGCTACCGTTATACCTCCACAACTCATTTCCCACTGCCGTATCCGTTGCGCTGAAGTAAAGCTCGTCTTGGTATACGGTAAGGTGATACGGTCCGGATGATTGTGCACCAACCCTCAAATCCGCTACCATTTCCAATGAATCGCCATTATATAGATACAATTCATGACCGTGAGTGCTGTCGGAAATTGTCAGGTACAAATCACCTCTGTACTCTGCCACGGGTGTCCAAGGAAAGCCACCTTGAATTCCGGGATAATTGTCTTTGATCATTCTTACTGAATCTCCGTTGTATTCCCATAGCTCACTACCGTGAATTTGTTCTTGAGCTCGAAAGATCAGCTTGCTATCATAAACTGCAAGGATTTTTATTTCATTCAAATAGACCCCTGGTGAAACGTCTATTGCTTTTTGAAGGCTCGAACCATCAAATTCCCATAGCTCATATCCGTTGTTTTGATGAAACATGCTGAAGAAAATCTTGCCTTGAAAGTGGAATGGGAATTCGGGAAAGCTGATGCCGGCACTTTGAAGGTTCATTACACTATGAGCTCCCGCGACAGTGATTCCTCTTAACGCTTGTCCATCCAGACTATCGAACGCACTGTAGTAAAGTACTTCATTGAAATCTATGAAATGCATTGGGTCTGAATCACCGGGTCCTGTATTAATGTCGGCAATCATCGTCGCGATCTGACCATTTAAGCTTAACGTAAAGCAGGTCAAAAACATCAACGTCCATATTTCATTCAAGCGAAATGGCATTAGCCAATATGCTTTCATTCGAATAAAGTTAAGAAGCAAAATCTTTTCCGGGGGTCTTATTGCACTACGAGCAACAAGGAAGAAAGATACGATTTTTCGTACACGTTTACGTTATACAAACCCGCAGGTAGGCTTTTGACGTTGATTCCTGATTCGAAACTATCCTCAACTTTGAGAACCGTTCGTCCAGTTGCGTCCAGTATTTCGACACGGATCACATCCGATGAATTGATGTATACCTCGTCCGATGCGGGGTTTGGGAAAAAAGTTAGTCTATGATTCTTATGAACTTCAATCCCCGAAGCCAAATCATACTGCCACAACTCTACGCCATGGGTGAGGTCATTGGCGCGGAAGTAGAGGATTCCATTCCACTCTTTGAAACCATTGGGTTGCGACCCATTGACTCCTTCGATGATATCGAACGCCAGCATTGCAGTGTCCCCGTCATAAGACCACATCTCGCGACCTTCCTCCTGAGTTTCTGCTGAGAAATAAAGTTTATCGTTAAACACGGTCAAGTAGGAAGGTAGACTATAGTCCTGACCGGGATAGATATCCTTGACCAATTCGATGCCATTGCCCGACACTTTCCAAAGCTCTGATCCGTAGACAGTATCGACTGCTGAGAAGTACAATTCATTTTCATATTCAGTGAGATATATCGGATTGGAGCCACCATATCCGGGATAAAGATCCTCGATCATGGTAATATTGCTTCCATCATACATCCACAACTCCCTACCGTAAAGCCCATCATTGGCGTTGAGGTAAAGGTTGTTGTCGAATACAAATAGCTCCCTGGGATAAGATCCTCCCGTTCCGGGTTGAATGTCCGCCACTATTTCGAGGTCCACTCCATCAAAGCTCCACAACTCCTCTCCCCCATTTCCTCGTGCCGAGAAATACAACTTACCATCATATTCAATGAAAGAAGCAGCGGTGAAGGGCCCGGCAAGTGATGAATCATAGTGCATCCGCATAGCAGAACCATCAAAGCTCCAGAGCACTCGTCCTTCGTCGTCATTGCGCTTGGCAGAAAAAAACAACTTATCGTCGTAGACAAACAACTCGGAGAGATCCGATCCAAACCTCGGTGTGGGATTGATGTCCTGCGCGAGCATGATATCCGTACCATCGTAAACCCATAATTCATGTCCGACATGACCATCGTCCGCAGCGAAATACAAGTTACCACCATACTCCGTAAAAGCAGTTGGATATGATCCTCCGCTTCCTGTTCTCAAGTCCTTGAGCAGGGTAACATCTGTGCCATCAAAGGTCCAGATCTCCGTACCTGTGAAGAGTTGCCCTTTCATCCCGTTTCCCGTGAGAATCATCTTTCCATCATACTCCAACCACAAGGTCGGAGCAAAGGATGGAGAGCCGGGCAACAGGTCCTTGATCATATTTGGCCCTTGGGCTTTTGCCATCATGGCAATCATCACAGAAGCAAGTAGAAGCAATGGGGCTCTGAATTGTGAAAAAATGTTCATGAATTCGGTTTAGAAGATGAGGTTTAGTTCGCTAACATCAATATTGGGCTACTTTTGCGGCATTGAGTAAGGGCGTTCGCTACATGATCATATCTGCGTTGGGATTTTCCTTGATGCAGCTATGTGTCAAATTTCTCAGTCATCTACCCACCACCGAGCTGGTTTTGATGCGCTCGATATTCTCCCTGGTTGTCAGTCTCACCTATCTCAAGGCAGTTAAAGTTCCACCTTTTGGCAACAATAAAAAACTTTTATTACTGAGAGGCATTTTCGGTACAACCGCCCTGACACTGTTTTTCTATACTCTTCAGAATCTGCCGATTGCCACTGCTATTACAATTCAGTACCTCTCACCGATCTTCACTGCTGTCTTTGCCATATGGATACTCAAGGAGCCGATGAAAAAGTCTCAGTGGCTCTACTTTGCCATCGCCTTCGCGGGAATAGCGGTTATCAAAGGCTTTGACAGCGAAGTGACTTATATCTTTCTGGTTGCCGGAGTAGTATCGGCCGTTTTTTCAAGCCTTGCATACAACTGCATTCGCAAGTTGAAAGACACGGACCATCCCGTGGTCATCGTGATGTACTTTCCCTTGGTCGCCATACCGGTGATGAGCGTCTTTACGTTCTTCAATTGGGTCACACCGCAAGGCTGGGATTGGATTTTGCTCATCCTCATGGGAGCTTTCACTCAAGTGGCTCAGGTATACATGACCAAGGCGTGGCGACAGGACAAAGCCAACAAAATTGCCAGCCTAAAGTATATAGGAATCTTTTTTGCACTTGGTTTCGACTTCTTCATTTTCGACACAACTTTTGGCATTATGACTTTTGTCGGAATTGCATTGGTGCTTTCCGGCGTGGTATTGAATGTAGTGCGCTCATAGCCGAGAAAGAAACTGCCTAAATACTATCTTCGACGGCGAATCCGGATCCGTGGAAAAGCTCTCATTCGATGATACAGAATTGGCCTTCCGCCACAAGAGCGATGGCGACCTAAGCTTCACGATTCTCATCTTTAGATTGATGGGAAGGCCCTTCCTCGTCAACCTATTTTCGAAGCTCACACTGGTCGGACTAAAACTCAATCTACCTATCAAGTGGATCATCAAGAAAACCATTTTTCGCCAATTCTGCGGTGGCGAAACGATCGTGGAATGTACTGAGCCATTTGAGTTTCTCAAAGCACAGAACGTAGAAGCCATCCTCGACTATTCGGTAGAAGGGCAGGAGGATGAAGAGGCATTTGAAGAAACGAAGGAAGAATTGCTCAGCTTGATCGCCAATGCAAAAAATCACGCAAAAGATCCCACCACTTGTTTGAAGGTAACGGGGCTGGCGTCTTCGTATATCCTCGAAAAGTATGGTAGTAATGATGGGCTTGAAGGAAGCGACATGGCTGAATGGGCAAAGGTTTTAGACCGCATAGAACAGATTTGCCAAAAAGCTCATGATCTGGGTGTCAAGGTATATGTGGATGCCGAGGACTCATGGTTTCAAAAAGCCATTGACGACGTTGCAGAGGCCATGATCCTCAAGTACAATTCGGAGCGCGCCATTGTATTTACTACAACCCAGCTTTATCGCCATGATCGGCTGGTCTACTTGAAGAGATTGATTGAAATGTGCAGGGCTCAGGGCAAATTCTTGGGTGTGAAATTGGTCCGTGGCGCCTATATGGAAAAAGAAAATGAGCGGGCCAGGGAGCGTGGCTATCCTACTCCAATCCAGCCCGACAAGGAAGCAACCGACCGCGATTACAACCTTGCATTAACCACCGTGGTTGAAAACATTGATATAGTGGAAGTCTGTGCCGGTACCCACAATGCCGAAAGTTGTCAGCTCCTGGCAAGCCTCATCCATGAAAAGGGATTGCCCAGGAATCACAAAAACATATTTTTCTCTCAACTCTTTGGGATGAGCGACAACTTGAGCTTTGTACTGGCCGGAAACGGATACAATGTTTCTAAATACTTGCCCTACGGCCCCGTGAAAGCTACCGTCCCCTACCTTATCAGGCGGGCTGAAGAAAATACCGCTATTGCAGGGCAAATGGGTAAGGAACTGAAACTTGCACTCAAAGAAAAAAGAAGACGCAGGTCTAAATAAGCCACCCGAAAACCAACTTCAACCCTTCATCAAGCGTTGTCCAAAGGGAGGGATATATCCCTATTTTTAAGCCATAATTCCAACTATGAGATTTGCGATCCTCGCCCTAACACTCTCCCTTACCTCTTTGGGTAGCTTCGCCCAGTATTGTCAACCTACGGCCGATTGCTCGAGAAATGACTTCATCGACGACTTCACCTTTGCAGGCATTACCAATGTCAGTAGTGGAGGATCAAACTGCGGAATACCTGGTTTTCCTGGCACTTCCTACATATACAATAGCAGTATGACTGCCTCAGTGACGCAGGGAAATACTTATACCCTTTCGTTAGGCGCTGGATTTATTCCTCAGGGGTTTGCAGTTTGGATTGACTGGAATCAGGATGGTGACTTCGACGATGTCGACGAGTACGCCTTTTCATCCGTGGTGCCTTCCATCGTCGTAAGCGGGGTGATCACCGTTCCACTAAAGGCCAAACCGGGGGCAACACGACTCAGGGTTCGCTGCAGCAGAAATACTACCCCATCTTCCGCGCAGGCATGTACTACGTTCAATCTTGGAGAAACGGAAGACTATAATGTATCTGTCGTTCTTGGGTCTCAGCTACCTGTCGCAGAATTTAAGGCAAACGTTACTTCCGCATCCGACCAGTGTGATATCTATTTCACCGACCTTACCCAACAGTATGTGTCTTCATGGCTATGGGACTTTGGCGACGGCCAGACAAGTACGGTCGAAAACCCCGTTCACAGCTATCAGAGCCCTGGCACTTATACCGTCAAGCTGACCGCGACCAACTTGAATGGCTCCGATACCGAGACCAAAACAAATTACATGACCATCTCATCCGGTTCCGTGACCGCGGCCAGTTGTACCCCAACGAGCTCATCCATCTTGAACGGGTCGGGTGTTACACGATTTACTTTAGGTCCTCTGGACATTTCCTCCTCAGATGCCACGGTGAGTGGCTATGAGGATTTTAGTTGTTCGAACACCCAGATTTTTCAGGGACAGACCTATACCATGAATATCTACTCCAATACCAATGCTCTTCAGTATTACCGAGTGTGGATGGACTTCAACGGAGATGGATTCCTGAGCAATACCAGTGAGTTGGTATTGACAAACAACAACGTGAATACAGGTTCGGGCACCGTGACGATTCCTGCTACTGCCGTCCTGAACACCCCAATCAGGATTCGTGTCGCAGGAGTCTATAATCTCACCGCGCCAACCAATTTCACGGCCTGCTCCAACCTAAACAATGGTCAGGTAGAGGATCACGCCGTGGTCATCGTAGCCAATACGCAACCACCGACAGCCGACTTCACCGTGGATGTTACTACAACCTGTGACGGAACGGTTCAATTTACCGATCTATCCAACAATGTACCGACTTCATGGCTGTGGGAATTTGGTGATGGCAACCAGTCCACCAATCAGAATCCAAGCCATACCTACCAAAACGACGGAACATATAGTGTGAAGCTAACATCAACCAATTCCTTCGGTTCTGATTCGGAAACAAAAAACTCTTTGGTCACGGTGACGAAGGGCAACAACGTCAAATCAAACTGCGCGGTCACAACACTCAGCCACACTGCCGATTATGGCATTCACTCCGTTTTGATCTCTTCGCTTAACCATGTTACCCCAGGAGGCCAGGAAGGGTATCAGGACTATTCCTGTACACACAATGTTCAGCTCGAAAAGCAAAAAGTCTACATTATGGAAGTAAGGGTAGGCAGCGCAAACCGTGAAGACGTCAAGGTCTGGGTCGATTGGAACGACAACGGATCATTCTCGGCATCAGAGCTTATGATGAATTCCACCAATGCCAACAACCATTCGGATACCATTGTCCTTCCTTCAAACTCGGTGCTAAACAAGGCCGTAAGGATGCGGATATCGTCTGACTTCCTCGGCTCCAATCTCGGCCCGTGTGACGATCCAACATTTGGCCAGGTAGAGGACTACAGCGTTACCATCATTGATAATCCAAACGCGACTATCGCCAATTTTGTCGCCGATTCTGTTCTGAGTTGCAGCGGGACGATCAAGTTCACCGATTTGAGCACCAACGGACCAGACACATGGTTCTGGAATTTTGGGGATGGCAATTTTTCAAGTAATCAGAATCCAACCCATACCTATGCCAATGCAGGGACTTACGATGTACAATTGGTCGTTTCTAAGAATTCCATTTCCGATACGCTGCTCAAGGACAATTACATCCATGTTGGAGGTAATGTCTGTCAAAAAATCCTGATGCCGGAAAGCGGAAGCACAGGGCCACATACTTCTTGCGGTGGATTACTTCTGGATAGTGGCGGCGATGGAGATTATGACAACAATACCAAAGGCGTGACTACCATTTCACCTACCGGAGCGAGTACTGTTTCCCTCCAATTCACCGCTTTTGATTTCCAAGCCGGTCATGACTATCTCAAGATTTATGATGGCGCGGATACACTTAGCTCCCTTATAGGTCAATACGATGGGACTTCTCTCCCCAATGGAGGAACGGTTACTAGCACGGGTCCACATATGACATTGCTACAATATAGCGACGGCAATGGAATTCGTTCTGGTTTTAAAGCCAACTGGTCTTGTCAAACGGCGTCTTCAGCGCCAACTACTTTCTTCTCTGCAGATTCTGTGAACAGCTGTACAGGGCTAATCCAATTCATGGATTTGTCCATTGACAAGCCCACGTCTTGGCTTTGGGAATTCGGAGATGGAGGGATCAGCGGCAGTAAAAATCCTCAGCACCTTTACGCAAATACTGGTACCTATGATGTGAAGTTGAAGGTGAGTAATGCGAATGGCTCAGATAGCCTCATAAAATCTCAATATATCACAGTTGGCAATCAGTTCTGCGGAACCAGCATTGGTGAGTTTGGTCAGAAAGAGCAGAACCTCAAGGTGTATCCGAACCCGGTTGATGACCAATTGCATTTCCTACTGCCTTCTCAGGGCAATTTCGAAGTCCGGTTGACCAACTCTCAGGGTCAGGTTTTGTGGCAGGAGACAATCACTGGTAGTGATAAACCGAATGTATTGGAAGTTGGTTTATTTTCACCGGGATTCTACGTTTTGAACGCGCGATCAGAAGAGAGGAGTTTGAATTCCTCGATCATTATTCGATAATCTAAATGAAAAAATTAGCCCTGCTTTTTGCGCTCATCGGCGCTTCGTTCGTGGCGTTTGCCACGCACGATGTAGGGGGTAATATTTCATATGAATTTCTTGGTGATACCGATGGCGATGGCGATTTCAATTACAACATAACCCTGACCACCTATCAGGACTGTGGTAGTCCATTTTGGTGGACGACTGGTAATGGGAACTTCCCCCTGTCTTCACAAACGATAGGAGTCTATGAGGGCTTTGACACTTCCTCTGTGCTTAATATCCTTCAGACAGTTACACTCACACTTAATACCTCCGACTCCAGTGAGATTACTGTTGAACTACCTTCAGGTTGTCCGGCACCGTCGGTTTCGGTTTGTGTATATGAGGTTATATACCGCGGAACGGTAGACCTGCCACTTACGCTTCAAGGGTATCACTTTGTATTTGACAAGTGCTGCCGCAATGTGATGACCAACATCAATTCACCCCAGTTTCCAAATCCCAACGGCTCGGGTGTGGTTTATCATGCCTGGACCTCGGGACCATTGAGTGGTAATAGCTCTCCAGTGTTTGCTGACTTGTCGGTTCCCTTTATCTGTACCGCTGATACAACACCCATACTCAATACGGCGAGCGATCCCGATGGTGATCAACTCCTCTTTTCCTTTGAGCATCCGTATGACGGAAATGCTACCAACTCAGGGACTCAGCCGCCAGCAACCATCAACTGGCCACCTACCTTGGTGAGCTACAATTCGGGATTTAATGTCAACCAACCTTTTGGCTCTACGGGCTATGCGTTCATCAATGCCTTTACCGGCTACACAGAGTACTTCGCTCCAAATTCAGGATCCTATGGAGTTACGGTTCAGATAAAGGAACTAAATGGCAATGGGGACCTTGTAGGCCTTTCCAGGAGGCATTATCAGTTTCAAGCGCTCAATGGATGTCAGCCCAATGTACGACCAAGACTATCCACAATTGGCAGTAGCGGACAAACAACTTATGACATTGAGGAGGGTGACAGTTTGTGCTTCGACATTACATTCCAGGATCCGGATGGCGACAGCCTTAATTTCTCTACGAATGTTTCAGGTGACATTTTCAATAGCCAGCTTACAAATCCGGCTGCTACGGTTACTCCTTTCACCTTTGGGGATAGCACAGCTACAGCAGAATTCTGCTGGAATACTGGTTGCAATACCGGTCGCAGTCTACCTTATCAGTTTAGTACCACAGTAAAGGACGCCGGATGTTTTCCAAAGGAAAAGGCAGCGGTCTATCAAATCACGGTCAACAATTTTGAAGGGCCTGATCAGATAAGCGGGCCACTGAATGTCTGTTCCGGGGAAGCTGGAGTAGAATACACCACCGATTCGATTGGTGGAGCAAGCTATGTATGGACCATCATTGGAGGCACGCAGATTTCAGGTGGAAACAGCCATCGGGTTCGCGTAAATTGGGGAAATGGGCCTGGAGGGACGGTTCTTGTTTCGGCCACTTCCAAGAATGGTTGCCCTTCAGATCCCTTGGACCTACCGATTACGGTGAGAACCGTTGTTTTTGACGTTGGCAACGACACGACTATTTGCTTTGGTGATACCGCTACACTTGGTGGGAGTCCAACGGCACCGGCAGGATTCTCGATACGATGGGCTCCGGCAGCTAGTCTGAGCAACGATACGGTACAAAATCCTTTGGCATTTCCAACTACGACCACTACCTATGTCTTATTCGTGGAAGATACTACCGGGTGTATTGTTGTAGATTCTGTGACCGTTACGATTGCAACAAATCCAAATGCCACGGCGGGACCCGATACGACGATCTGCATTGGCGACATCATTAATTTGAGCGCTTCCGGCGGAACTTCATACTCGTGGTCCCCGAGTACCGGTCTGAGCAGTACGACTATACCGAATCCCCAGGTGAATATCAGCGCAACCCAGACCTATGTGGTAACGATAACCGATGGAAGCCCCTGCCCTACTGTAGACTCGGTCACCGTGAGTGTATTTAATCCGGCGATAGTAGATGCAGGAAATGACACATCATTTTGTATTGGCAACTCCCTGGTGCTTGGAGGTAACCCAACCGGGCAAGCGGGCTCGAATTTTTTGTGGACTCCGGCCACCGACTTGAGCAGCGATACTGTGGCCAATCCGATATTCACACCTTCCAGTCCGGGGAATTATCGTTTTATTGTAAATGTCACTGCCGGAACGGGCTGTGGCACGAGGGACACTGTCGACATTACGGTTCATGGCCTGCCCAGCGTGTCTATCAATCCGGGAAGAACGGTGATCTGCGAGGACGACACAACTGCCCTGGTTGCTTCCGGAGCACTAAACTACTTATGGTCCCCAATCAACACGCTCTCCGATAGTATTGGAACCGGTGTGACCGCCAGGCCAACGGATACTACCCTGTATTCAGTGGTTGGAACCGATGGAAATGGATGTGTGAACACGGATTCTGTTTTGATCAGCGTGGTAGCACTGCCAGAAATCGAAACCGACTCATTGCTCTTCCTCTGCGCCGGAGACACGGTCCAGTTCAATTCGACGGTCGGTGTAGGCATCACTTACAGTTGGTCTTCTTTACCTGTCGTAAACTTCATTTCTGCAACTAACATCAGCGATCCGTTCGTCAGCCACAACACGGCAGGCGACACGATCATTTTCCAGCTCATCATCAATAAAACTTTGGTAGCCAATTGCTTGAACAGGGATACTACAGTACTCATCATCGATAGCATGGTTCCAACATTTGCCGGACCAGACACATTTCTTTGTGCTCCCGGATCGGTGGTACTGGGAGGAAATCCCACTGGATTTGCCGGAACTGTTTTCGCATGGACCAATCACTTTATTGATGACTCCACGTTGGCCAACCCGACCGTGAGCCCATCCGGGGCATTCACGTATGTGGTCAATACCATCAATGGAAGGTGTATTGGTACTGACACGGTCAACGTCAATGTGAAACCGAGACCATCGATTGATGTCACACCGGACAGCAGCTTTTTCTGTATTGGAGGTTCCGTGCAACTAAATTCCACTGTGACTGCAGGAACGATTCAAAGCCTTTCTTGGTTTCCGACCGACAGTCTTACAGATCCGACGATTGCCAATCCTATTGCATCTCCGGATGACACTACGTTCTACGTGCTTACTGCCTTGGATACAAATGGCTGTACCGATCAGGATACCGCTGCAGTGTTTGTTTTCACAACCCCACCAATCAACATTTTCGATACCACCATTTGCGAGGGCGATTCCGTTCAATATGTCAATAGCGGTGCCTTTAATTACTTATGGTCGCCAAATCAGGACATCAGCAGTGCTACGGCATCAAGTCCATTCGTTTTTCCAACAACAACCCGACAGTATC
Organism: Salibacteraceae bacterium; assembly: GCA_965267285.1. Lineage (GTDB taxonomy): Bacteria > Bacteroidota > Bacteroidia > Flavobacteriales_G > Salibacteraceae > UBA4419. The sequence goes on from OZ253948.1 coordinate 2,088,426, forward strand.
ATGTGGAGGTAAGCAACAATGCGGGATGCTTTGGGGAAGACTCAGCCGTTGTGACGGTGATCCCTCAACCGGTTATGACTATAACTCCCGACACTGCCATTTGTATAGGCGACCGGATAACCTTAAACGCCACGGGAGGAAATTCAATTCTATGGTCGCCATTTACCGGGTTGTCGAATCCGATCTCTTACTCACCCCTGGCCAATCCTACTATAACTACTACTTACACAGCTACTGTTACAGATGGTGTATGCTCGGCTTCCAGGGATGTGACAATAACCGTAAACCCAATCCCCACCATTGACGCCGGACCAAATGACGCAGCTTGCTTTGGGGCTCAATTCCAATTGGCGGCGACTGGTGGTTCGACCTATTTATGGATGCCGGGCAACGTGCTCAACGATTCTACTTCGGCCTCTCCCATAGCGAACATAGTGAATACTACAACCTTCTACGTTACCGGATTCGACAATATCGGATGTTCAAATATTGATTCGATTACCTTAACGGTGAATCCGCTACCCGTGGCTGATGCTGGTCCCGACCGGACTGTTTGCGAGATAGGTCAAACGGTAAGCTTGGGCGGATCACCTACTACCGTTGGAAGCAACACGATCATATGGTCGAACGGACAATTCCTGGACAATCCGCTTTCACCAAATCCGCTAGCTACGGTATTGAACCGACAGGAATTTCTCCTGGTAGTGACAGATTCTCTCGGTTGTCAAAATGTGGACACGGTCGTTGTGGACATTTTCGCTATCGCGTTAACTCCGATTGCTGATTTATGTATAGGCGCTTCCAGTACCCTAACGTTTGAGACACTCATAGGAACGGAGCCATTCCTTTTTGATTGGACCCCTGCAACGGGTCTCGACCAAACCGATATTCGGGAACCGACGTCCACACCACCCTTTCCTATTGAATATCAAGTAGTCGTAAGGGATTCTAATGGGTGCATTGATTCGGCAACGGTCGGTGTGTTCCACAAAGTGACTCCCGAAGCTTCCTTCGATCTCGAAGTATTAGCGGATTGTGATTCTGCCTTTGTGACCGTAGAGAACACTTCCGTTAGCGCAGATGATTATATATGGATATACAACGGTCAGATGGTTGATGAGGAACGTCCCGAATTCCTGGTCCCATACTCCAGCCAGTTTGTGATGCAATTGGTGGCCATCAACGATATCTGTACGGACACCGCAATAGTGACTGACGACATTCTGACCTTCGAGGATTACTACACACTCAATCCACCCAATGTATTTACCCCCAACGGCGATGGCGTTAATGACTTATTCGAGATCAATGCCGGGCACCGGTTGTTTAATTGTTCCGAGGTACATATTTATAATCGCTGGGGGCAGTTGATGTTCAAGTCTGCTGGCCCTCAACATGTTTGGGATGGCCGAACATTTACGGGACAACAAGCCACCGAAGGTGTATACTTTTATACCGTGAATGTCAATGGTCAACAAATGGGTGGAAGCGTCACCCTCATGAGGTAGCATGAGAAAACTGGTTGCGTTTTTTTTCAAGCTATCGATCCTTGGAATATTCGCCTTTCTTTCTGTTTACATGATCAGCGTTGAGCTCTCCGAAAGAGTAACTCAATTCGCGAATCCCTATTGCACCTACAACTTTAAAGAACTGGCGGCTAGCAAGGTTGCTGTAGTGCTTGGTACCAGCAAGTGGCACGAAAAAGGAAAGATCAACCTCTACTTCAAATACCGCATTGATGCCGCGGTTAGGCTTTTCAAAACCGGGAAGGTTGAATACATCCTGGTTTCCGGTGATAATGGAACCAAGTATTACAACGAACCAAAAGACTTTCAACAGGAATTGATCCGTCGCGGAATCCCTGCGGATCGCATTATTCTTGACTATGCAGGATTCAGAACCCTGGATTCAATGATTCGCGCAAACAAGGTTTTTGGCTTAAACGATTTCATTGTTGTTTCACAACGTTTTCACAATGAACGAGCGGTTTTCATTGCAAGAAAAAGTGGGCTAAATGCTTATGGCTACAATGCCAGAAAGGTAGTTGGCCCGAGAAGTTTCAAGACACGGCAAAGAGAAAAGCTCGCACGGTTGAAGCTCTACCTCGATATCTATATCCTGGATACACAGCCTAAATTCCTGGGTGATCCTGTTCGAATCTATTAGAAGCTCGGACAAGGGATGAACAATTGGGATGGCTTGCGCCTGCGCTTTTGTTCCTTGTCGTGCCATTCCCAAATTAGGGTCAGCTCGTGTGCACCACCAGATACGGGTGCACCCAGGGCAGATATAGTGACGTCGTAGCTGTATCCAAATCTTACATTGTAGTACTTATAGCCAAGTAGCACAATCACGGATTCGTTGTTGACGTGAATTCCCGGGATTGGTTTTAGAGGGATACCGCGATACCATGCGCCAAAAATGAATGGGTCGTAGATAAAATAGGTTCCAAGGTCCAGCTGATCCCACAGGTTCTGGTGTTTATAATTGGCCATAAGCATCATACTCGAGATCACCTTGCCTTTGATAGTTTTCTTCAAAGGCAGCTTTTGGCCCATATGTGCCGAAAGCTTGATTGGCAACTTACTGCGATTGGAGAGCAAACTCATGTTTGGCCTGTTCAGATGGTGGGACGCCATTCCAAACCAAAATGAACGCGAATAGAACACCATTCCGGCATTGATATCCATGTAAGAAACACCCTGATTGGTATTGTTCACTGCACTGGCCGATTGATTGTTTCCTGTGACGAGTTGATCTCCGAAAATGAGCTTGCTAAAGTCGACCGACCGTTGCCCAAAGCCAAATTGAAGGGCCGGTTTCCAGTTCCAGAATTTGTTGAGCCTAACTCTGTAAGCATAGCTCACGGCAGCCGTAAGGCTCGAAAGATTCGCATTGCCGGCAACATCTCTTACGACAAGAACACCGAGGCCACTGTTGAGTAAATGCAGGTTATGGTCGTATGAGGCAACATAACTTCTAAAGCTCCTGGAATTGGGAACACCCGCCCATTGATTGCGATATGCAACTGCCGCCCGACTCTGAATGGAATTGCCGGTGAAGGCCGGATTTAAGTAGATCGGGCTGGCGTAGAATTGCGAGAATTGAGGATCCTGCGCTTTACTTAGCATCGTTAGCGCCATCATGACCCCTATGAAGGTTAACCGCGTCATCTCAGTAGGGTTACTTCCCCCGCTGTTTCAATTTTTTGCGCATTGGCAAAGGTTACTTCAGCCCTCCACACATAAACATCTTGTTGTAACAGCTGGCCCGTGAGTGGATGATATCCATCCCAGCCAATGTTCACATCAAATGTTTCGAAGATTAACTCGCCCCACCTATTGAAGATCATCAGGTGGTAGTCGATCACACCTTCAAATTTTGGGAAGAAGATGTCATTCTTAAATGAATTTCGATTGTAGCTTCCGCCATTGGGCCCAGTTGGATCCGGGATGAAAGCCGTAGGAAATTCAATACTGCCCTTACTATCGGCAAATACGGCATCCTCCACCACAAATGAATCAGGGCAATTGTGCTGGTTGTTGGTATAAAGCGTGACGGTATATTCACCGGCCATTTGATAATAGTGCTCAGGATTTTCCTCATCTGAAAACGTACTGTCGCCAAAGTCCCACAAATAAGTATCCGCATTCTGTGAGAGGTTATAGAATGTCACAGGCTGCGTGGGCACCACGATCTCCGCAGGCGCTACATCAAAATATGCTGTGCTCACCTCGTGCGCCACAACCACATCCGTTAGTCGCTCAGTCACAGCTACCCCGTCCGGCCCTACCACTGTCACTTCTACCGAGTATGTTCCAGCGTTATAATAAGTATATGGACCAGGTGTTTCTAAGGTTGATGTGCCACCATCTCCAAAATTCCATAAGTAGGTCACACCGTATTGAGTGTTGTTCGTGAAATCCACCTCAAGTGGCCTACACCCTTCTCCACCCGCGTCAAAATCGACGACAGCCCGCGGAGGGTCAATCACGACAACTTGAGTCGCCGTATCGGCACAGTTAGCTGAATAAACGTGCAAAGTGATGTTGAAAGTACCCCATGTCTGATAAGTATAATCGCTTGGCGTCATGGTAGAATCAGCACTACCATCGTCGAAAGTCCAGGCATAATTCCAGGTTCCCGGGTTTGTCAGATTATTGAAACTCACAGTTGCAGAAGGAAACTTCTGATTGGCCGGGGTAGCCGTAAATGCAGCCGCGGGTTGCGGATATACCGTTATGTTCTGGAATGCGGTGTCCTTGCACCCGTCGGAGGAAGTTACAACCAGGCTTACCGTATAGACGGCGTCAATCGTGTTGGTATTTTGAAAGACGTGCGAAGGATTTGCTATGACGTCGTTGCCCCCGTCGCCAAAATCCCAGTTATACAATTGCACATTGGTCGACCGATCAAAGAAGTTGACAGTCAATGCATGACAGCCAGCAGTATCGTCCAAACCAAAATCCGCAATTACCTGAGGGTAGACTTCAATTGTTTGCACTGTAGTATCCTCACACCCGTGCTGCGAACGCGCGATCAAGCGAACATCCCTGAACAGTGAATTCGACGTCGGGTTGAAAAAGGAGTGATTGACCACCGTAGCATTGGACATGCTGGTATCACCATCATCAAAGTCCCAGAAATTCTGGACGGATATGATGGATGTGTTTTGAAACGTCATATGCAGGGGCTGGCAGTCGGCAAGTGTACTGGGTGTAAATCGTGCAACAGGATCGGGATGGACAAGAATGTCTTTGAACGCGGTGTCCACGCAACCATAAACACTACTGGCAATCATCCGTGCGGTATAAGTTCTATCAAGTGTTGTTAAGTTGGCATACGCATGTGGTACCGACGCCTGTGTGCTTGAAGACCCGTCTCCGAAATCCCAATTGTAGAATTGCGCCCCAGTTGAGGTGTCGCTGAATATGACGGTTACGGGATTACATCCTGCGGTATCACTTGGGATGAATCCAGCGTTTATAATTGGAAAAACCCTTACGCTCTCGTCCAATGTATCCCGGCACCCAAGATTGGTTTCAGCGATAAGTCGGAAATTGTAAGTTTCCGGGACAGGGTTGGTATGGGTATAGGTATAACTGAAGTTGGCATTGGGAGTAAGCGAGGTATCTCCGTTGCCCATAAACCAATAATAATTGCTAGCTCCCGTACTGAGGTTTGCAATATTCTGAACAAGCGGCTGACAAGACACAGTGTCGCTGATAGTGTAGTCTGCAATCGGTAGTGGATAAACGGTAACAATTTGGGTCATGGAGTCTACACAGCCATAAATACTGCTCGATGTCAGTTCAACTTGTCGAACCAAATTGGTAGTCCCGGTATTGACGAAAGTATGTGTCGGACTTTGGACCGTGGTTGTAGTTCCATCGTCAAAATCCCAGTTAAATATCTGCGCATTTACCGAGGAATCCGTAAACGAGACCTGGAGCGGAGAACAACCACTCGTATCCGTCAGTCCATAGTTTGCCATCACATCCGGATATACCTGAACCTGCCGTGAAAGGGTATCCATGCATCCCCGATCCGTTTCTACGATAAGACGCATGTCATTAAATGTTGGTATTGCCTGGCTATGGGTATAGGTATAACTGAACACATTGGAATCGATGCTCGAGGTATCTCCATTGCCAAAGTCCCAATGGAAAAAAGTACCGCCTGTCGAATTGTTGGTAATCATGATATCCAGGGGCTGGCAACCTACCGTATTGTTGATCGTAAATGAGGCACTTGGATTCGGGTGCACGATCACCGGTTGGAAGGTGGTGTCGCTACACCCAAAGCTCGAAGTTGCTACAAGCCTCACATTGTAAGCCACGTTGTTGGTTGTTCCGTTGCTGAACTGATGGGTTGGCGTTGGACCGGTGGCCGTTGTACCGTCATCGAAGTCCCAGGCGTACTGCACAGCACCAATCACACTGGGAAAGGTCACAGTTAGCGGGCTGCATCCCGAATCCGGATTGGTTGTGAACCCAAAAATTGGTTCAGGATAAACCGTAATATTTTGAATAGCCGTGTCCGTACATCCATTTGGCGTAAGCGCAATCAACTTGGTTTGATATACTTCGATAAACAGGGTCTGATTCTGATATATGTGAGTCGGGTCGGTGGCTGTACTTCCTGTTGTGTCTCCAAAATCCCAGATATAGCTTGTGGCCCCCAGGGAAGTATTGGTGAAGGTCACTGTAACGGGCCCGCAACCAGGCGCTGCATTACTCGTGAAACTTGCATCGGGCCCGGGGTACACGGTAACAGAATCAATGAGCGTGTCAGAACATCCAAACGCCGTCTCATTGATCAAAGTGACGATATAAGTGGTATCTGAGGTTCCAAAATTGGTAAAGGTATGGGTAGGACTTAGTTGGGTGGAAGTTGTACTATCTCCAAAATCCCAATTGTTGACGGTGCCTACCAAAGATGTGTTGGTGAAGCTTACGGTAAACGGAGAGCATCCGGCTGTATCAGACTTGGTGAAGATCGCCGTAGGCTTTGGCTCAACAATTACCTGGAATGAATCGGTGCCGTTGCAAAACGCGGTCGCTGCCGTTAAGGTTATTAGAAATGTATCCGCAGTAGCATACAGGTGGTTGGGGTTTTGCTGAGTGCTTGTTCCCCCATCTCCAAAATCCCAATTCCATGAAGTCATCGGATTTCCGTCTGTACTGTACGAAGAGTCCAGGAACTGCGCAGTGAAGTTCTGGCATACATTCTTTGGTGTAAAGTTGATAATCGGCGATCCGTATACAGTCACCGTTTCCGACGCTGTATCTCGACAGCCATTGGAATGGGTCACAATTAAGTCCGGATTGTAGGTTCCAACCCCTGTGTAGTGATAGGTGCCGGGATTTTGAACTGTCGAGGTGGAACCTCCATGGTCGAAATCCCAATTCCATTGAACGGCGTTGAGTGAGGTATTGGTGAAGGCAACATTAAACGAATCACACCCTATGGCAGGATTAATCGTGAACTGCGCAGTTGGGCTTTGCAATACCACAATGGTTTGTTGAATGGTATCGGTACAGCTGGCGGATCCCCCACCGATGGTGGCGATGAGGGTAACAGTATATGTTCCCGCCAGGTTGTACACGTTAAATTGATTAGCTCCGCCTGTTGTAACAAAACCAGCTCCCTCTCCAAAATCCCATTGGTAAGAATTGGCACCTCCGGTGGAGGTATTGTCAAACTCGGCGGGTTCGCCTGTACAGACAGTGTCTTGAATCTTGGTAAAGTTTGCCGTTGGTGGGTCGCCGATCACAACAGTCTCAAAAGCAGTATCACGTCCACATTGATTGGAATCAATCAACATGATGGTATAGGTTCCCTTGCCAGGGTAGGCAATGGTGTATCCGGGTCGGGCAGGTGGATCGAATGCCTGGAAGTTGACAATTGAATCGTACCCCAAACCCCAGTAGTCGCCAAAATTCCAATACTCGTATCGCTGCGCTGTATTACCTTGTGGTACGCAGTTTTTTGCCGTTGTATTCGTAAAACTCACGACGGTATCGGGATAGCACAAGAAAGTTGCCGTAGCCGTGATCTGAGCCACATCCACATCAAATACCTGGAGTGGATTGAACGAGGCGACGGTAGGCGTTCCAAACGAACAGAAATTCTCAGCAGACAATGTTACGGTTGTGACACAATTCACCGTGTTTCGCTGGTATGTGTGATTGACCGTTGCTCCTGCATTGGTGTGATTAAAGGTGAAATTTCCTGTTCCATCACCGAAATTCCAGATGAAAGTAGTATTGGTTGAAACGTTGGTAGAGGCGTTGATAAAACCGATGGACCCCGGTGCACAAACCTGCGTGGCGCCTCCTATCGGAATCTGAATAGCCGCATTCACAGGCTCTTCCATGACCACAGTTCCAGTAACTACACAGCCTGACCCGGTCTCCGTAACGGTTACCGTATAGTTTGCCTGCGCTGCCGCATAGGTATGCGATACAAAGGCCGGGGGTACCAAACCTGTCCCGGTAGAATTGGCCGTACCATCACCCCAATTGATGATGTAGGCTCCGATAGTTTGATTGGTCTGGATAAACAAGGTGAAGGCTCCACCGGTACAGCTAATCCACTGAGGCGTGGCACTGGCATTGCTATTTCCGTCAATAACCTGGAAACATTGGGCATGAATAGCCGTGCTCAAGAGCATGAGCGTTGAAAACCACCATATTTTTAATCCAGCACTCAAGGCAAAAAGGGATTAAAGATAACAAGGTCAGTCAAGATGTTACAGAACATATTTAGAAGAATACGAGGATACTTCTAAAAGGGTGTAGATTTCGTCGAAACTATGGCTTCGAATATCGAGGATCGGTCGCCAAGGTGGAATCTGTGAGTGTCATAAGGAAGGCGATGAGATCCTGTTTTTCATCCTCAGTCAAACCCAAACCATTAGCTACGCCATCTTCCTTCATGATGGCTGCAAGGTTGGGAGAGTCAGCGTGCACACCATTGTTGTAAAAATCGATAACTTCCTTCAGTGTCTGGAAACGACCATCGTGCATGTAGGGAGCTGTAAATGCCAGGTTTCTCAATGATGGCGTTTTAAATTTCCCGATATCGCTCGCGCGCCTTGTCACCCTTGCCAGTCCACTATCGGGATTAGCATCCAGACCATTGTTTTCAAATCCATTGACCTGGAAAAGGACATGATCGCCACCGTGGCAATGAAAGCAGTCACCCCCAGCAGGCTCGCCGGCTTGCTTCCTCGGTTCGGTATTAAAAATGAGGTGCCCGCGACGTGCGGCTTCACTTTTGAAGGGATATGGAACCGGGACATCTCTTGTTCCAAGTTGGGCAAGGACCCTGTCAAATTCGGAATTGTTGCTAATAATGGTCATCTCAAATTGGGCAATGGCATCGGCCACCATCAGGCTGTCAATTGGCTTTCCCCCGTAAACCTCTCGAAATAATGTAGGATACTCTTCGTGCATTTCCAGTTCCAACATAGCGTTGGACCATGATTCGTGCATTTCGATTGGATCCACCACCGGCTTGAGTGCTTGGGCCTCCAGGCTTGGTGAACGACCATCCCAAAAAAAGCTGGTGTTCCAGGCGAGGTTAAATATTGCCATTGCATTCCTGGCCCCCTCTTTTCCATCTATACCCTCCGAGAATTGCCTGTTGAAATCTGTGAATCCATAAGCTGGATCATGGCAACTTGCACATGCCTGTGTATTATCGCCCGAAAGAATGGGATCGTAAAATAGCTTCCTTCCCAATTCAATACCCTCTTCGGTAAGGACAACGTTGGTTTGAGGTAAGGGCGGGAAAAAATCGGGCACCTCCAGGGCAATAGGGGCCGGGAGTTCATAGTTCGATTGGAAGTTGTCCGAATACACATCCGGGTCGCGATCACAAGCGATCGCAACCGCAAGAAACAAGGCGGATACAAAATACTTTTTCAATGAGCTATTCCTGAACTACAAATTTACGTCTATACGATTCGTTGCCGTCGTTGCCTACCAGAAGGTAGATCCCCTGATCCAGGAAAAGGTTCACGTCCGCAATACGACCGGCATCATCCACCTGATAAATGAGTCTACCGTTCAAATCCAAAATATCAATGTGCCATCTGCCTTCATATGGGTGCTCGATTTTAAATGAACCCCTGTTGGGATTAGGATAAATCCTGGATACCGGTTGTTCAAACTCATCTTGTCCAACTTCAAAACAGTTTTGAGCAGATTGCATAGCGGTGTACAGGTTGAGCCTACCGCCTGTAACCACCTTATCAGCCAACTCATCTACCGGATCAAATCCGTCCATCATCAGGTAATCCTTCACCCGTAAAGCAAGATCACCGGGAGACTTAGCCAGTGTATCCCACGTCTGGCTGCACATGTTGCTGTACATCAGTCCCACTGCGCCCGCCACGAATGGGGCAGCGTAGGAAGTGCCACTTTTTGATCCGTATCCTCCCCCACTCCTGGTAGAATAAACACTCACACCCGGTGCAGCGATGTCAATGTTTTCAGCCCCGCGGGCAGCAGGTGGGCTTGTAGATAGATTGTCATCGTCGTTGGAACTCGTAACACTGATCAGGTAATCGCTTGGGCAGGTAGTTGGAATATCGCCCATTACATCGACATCGAAATTTGCGTTTGCAGTGGCTGCAGTACTGAGAACCCCTATTTTACCCAGTGAATCGTACATCATACACCAGATGGGATAATCCGCCGGGTCTCCCCTGTCCACGCCGAACGATGAATTCTGTACTACGACATAAGCGCCGGAATCACCATTGGTTTCGTTGTAACGTGCACGCATTTCATAGATATAGCTATACGCGGCGACCACATAATCCTCATCAGTTGTAAGGCCTTCTATGGGCATAATTTTCGCATTCCAGTTGACTCCCGCAATGCCCACCTGGTTGTTTCCAATCGCCCCAGCAATCCCACTCACAAAGGTTCCGTGATCACGTGTAGCTATAACACCACTCGTGTCAAACACATTCCAGCCATCGTAGTCGTCCACATAGCCATTGCCATCGTTATCAATAGAATCATTTGGGATTTCATGCGGGTTTTTCCAGAAATTGAGATCCGAATGCTGAAGGTCAAATCCTTCATCCACGACTGCGATGACTATTTCGTCGCCCGAATGTGTCAGACCTCCGGTGCTCAACTCCCAGGCCCACGGCGCTTCTACTTGTCGCATTCCCCATTGTGCAATCCAGTTGCCATCGTCAGGGCTCGTGTCCCTGGCCATAACATGTTTGTGATTAACCTGGGCCAACCCAGTTCCTTCCAAAGTAGACAACGCTCCAGAGAGATCAGATTCACATGGACACTCAACAGTATAAATCTTTAACCTCCTCGATAAGACGCGCTTCATCTCGCAATCATGTAGGCAAGGATCCAAGCTGAACTGATCATTCCATAAATCAAAGGTTGTCCAGGATTCAAGTTGAACGATATAAGAACGTTTCTCCTGAGCCCAGGACGAGGCAAGCCATCCAAGAAGCAGCAGCGTGAATAAACTTTTTAAACCAAGGGGTCTTATCATGGATTCAAATATACTTTTGATAGTATAACGCTTACCCACACCCTTTTTGTTGGCACAGTCGAATAAAAAATTCCTCGTTTATAAGTCCTCAGCCGGTTCAGGCAAGACTTTCACGTTGGTAAAGGAATATCTCAAACTTATTTTTCGGTCGAAAGACCCTCTGTATTTCAAGCATATCAACGCCATCACCTTTACAAACAAGGCGGCAGAAGAGATGAAGGACAGGATACTTAATAATCTGCACTCATTTGGAAATATGGAGGTGGAAAGCGACATGAGAGTGCAGATTGCCGAGGAACTCGGACTCAGTGAATCTGATATTGCCAAAGCCTCGACCCGACATCTCAAGAACATTCTGCGCCACTACTCCTATTTCTCCGTAAGCACAATCGACAAATTCTACAATCGGATTGTCCGGTTTTATGCTGATGAACTCGAGCTACCCGCAGACTTCCAGATCGAAATGGATTCCAACTATATCATCGATGGGGGAATAGAGAAGATGGTCCGTAAAATTGAATCTGACAACGTGCTGAAAATGGCGCTGATCAACTTTGCAGGTGATCAAATTGAGGAGGACCGATCTTGGAATTTTGAAAGGACTTTGAGGGATTTTGCCAAAAATCTGTACAGGGAAGAATCGTACATCCATTTCGAATCGCTTAAATCATATTCATCGTCCGATCTCTCAGAAATGCGCATTCGGTGGTCTAAGGAGATTGAAGTCCGGCGCCAAGCCATTGGTAAACTCGCGGAGCAGTTTGTGGCCACCATCCAGTCCAAGGGTATCGAATTGAACAACTTCAACGGTAGGCTACGCAGCGGGATCGGTGCATATTTCTCCAAGCTCAATGAGGGCATCGTGAAGCTCCCAGGTGATTCGGTACATAAACACATCACGGAAGGAACGCTATATACAAAGACTACTCCCGAAAACGTCAAGACCGCGATAGATGAACTTTCAAATGTTATCGCTTCATCGGTCGAGAAGAGTGTTCACTTGATTCAAGAATATACCCTACTCAAAAATCTGCGAAGGAACCTCAATGGCCTCATTTTGCTGAACGAACTTCGCCGCTCGATCGAAGCATTTAAACAGGAGAAAAACATCCTGCACATTAGCCAGTTTAATGCGCTTTTAGCCGATATAGTTCGCAAAGAAGACGCTCCCCATATCTATGAGAGAAGTGGTGTTCGCTACAATCACTTCCTTATCGATGAGTTTCAAGACACGTCCCAACTACAATGGCTCAACCTTCTGCCATTGGTGGGTAACTCCCTGAGCGATGGCAAGCTAAACGTAGTGGTGGGAGATGGAAAGCAAGCGATCTACAGGTTTAGAAATGGGGATGTCCTCCAGTTCGTTTCACTCCCAAAACTTCCTGCGGCGTCCAGAGAAGTTCAGTCCAATTTCGACGACCAGTTCGAACCAAGATTCCTCGAAGGCAATTATCGCAGCAGTGCGACATTGGTTGAATTCAATAACGATCTATTCAAGCATCTTAGAGTCAGCCTTTCTAAAACCTATGCAGGAATATATGAGAAGCTGGAGCAAACGCCTCAAAGTAGCTACGATGACGGCTTTGTGTCCATGTACGTGGTTAATGAAACCAGGAATGATCCTGCTTATGAGATTCAAATGAGATTGCTCAAAGAAGACTTACAAGGATGTTTGGAAGATGGTTACCAGCTAGAAGATTGTACAATTCTTATCCGGAACAAGACTCAAGCCGACCTTGTTGCTTCCAGTCTCTCAGATGCAGGAATCCCGTGTTTGACGGAGGAAAGTTTCAAGGTGGAAAATCATCCGGGCACCCAGTTGCTCATTCACTTCCTCTATTCGATGCAATACCCCAATGAATTCTTCTACAAAATGGGCATCCTTGGGTGGTATCTCAAAAATCAAAACCGAAGCGGTGAATTTCTGAACGAAATTGAAGATTTGAGAGCCTGTTCTCTTCAGGAACTCCTGGATGGATTGGCCATTGACCTAAATGTCGAATCCCTGAAGCAACAGACGATATACAATACCTTGGTCCAGGTAGCTATTGCATTTGAATTGAACACAGAAGAGCCCGCTGTCGCCACATTGCTCAACTTTGTTTTCAAATCAGAGCCGTACCTGGATTCAGATTTACGCAAATTCCTTGACGAATATGAGTCAAGGAAAGACAAGCTCTTCATTCCTTCCGGTGGATCTAGCGGTGTTAGGATTATGACGATTCACAAATCGAAAGGCCTCGAATTTCCGATCGTTTTCCTCCCTTGCCTTCAATCCGACGATATGACCGGAAAGGATTTCAGTTGGATCGAGCTTGATCGGCAGAAGTATGGTCTTCCAAAGATGATTATGCCCTACAGTCACCTGAACAATACATCCCTCGCACATATTTACCAGGAGGCCAAGGAAGCTACCAAAATGGACCATCTGAATTTGCTCTATGTAGCCTTTACACGAGCAGAAAGTCGTATTTATGGCTACACTCATTTACAGAGTACAGGAAAGCTCCTCCAGTCCGGATTGGAGCAAATGACATTAACCAGGAATGAAACGAGTGAATACATACATTACCAGGCAGGCCAAGCGGTTGCGGTGATCTCTTCTACTCCGACACAAGCATCGGAATATCTGACAACCCTTGGTGAAGCCTATGAATTGGACTTCCAGGAAATCAAGGGCGATCCGTTCCTGCAAGATTGGAATGTCCACCCCCGTGCACGAGGGGAGGGAATGCACATGCTTCTTTCGTCGATCCGATCACAGGAAGAAATTGATCCAAAACTGGATCGTTTGACTCGCGACTACCGGTCCATCGTCGATTCGGAAGGAATGAGGGCCCTTTTGAAAAAGATGTTTGAGCACCGTGAGTTGCAAACATTCTTTAAAAAGGATGTTCTGGTGGAAAGAGAAATAATGGACAAGGGCATCCTAAGGCCGGACCGGCATTACATTCGGGGTGACAAGGTCGGCATCCTGGATTTTAAAACCGGGTCTCCGCTAGACAAGGATATCGAGCAGGTCAAACGTTATCAACGAGCCTTTACCAAGATGGGTTATCAGCTGGATGATTGTTACCTGTATTACTTCGAGGGTGATGAACTCAAACTGGTGAATTGATCGTTGAAAAGGTAGCTTAAGAAGTCTTGTCGCCGTATATGATGTGTGTTACATTTGTTAGAACACCAAAACAAAAACCATGAAATTGAAATCTTTACTTGCTGCTCTTAGCCTACTTGTTTCAGGCGTTGTAATCAGCCAACCCTACAACGTAGTCAAACTAAATACCTTCGGATTCTTTAGTAGTAACCTTTCACTTGGTTATGAGCGTGACTTTAGTGATCGGGCTGGAGCCAACCTACAATTGGGTTATATCTACGGCAATGATTTCTTTAGGACTATCCTGTCCCGGCAGGACAATATTGATCTCGGCTCTGTTGGTATCAGCATTGGAAAATTCAAAGGTTTTACTATGCAGCCGGAGATCAGACTTTATTCCAAGAAACACGAAGGGGCTCCGGTAGGTGCCTACTTTGCCCCTTACTTCAAGTTTACTACTGCTCGTAGCCGTGGCCTTTTCACCTTCGACCCATTCAGAGATGATGCTACCATGGTTGGGACATTTGCCTCTCCGCTCAATCTCACAATGAAATATCAGCATATTGGATTCGGTTTGAAGTTGGGCCGCCAATGGCTTATCCAGGATCAGGTTGCCCTCGACTTATTTTGGTTCGGCCCGAGGATCTACGCGCAAAACAAGTACACCTTTGAGGTTTCAGGCCAACTGGTACAAGGCCCCAACACGAATTTCACTTACACCGACGTGCAGGGAGATTTTGACAATGTAACAGGTGAGTTTCAGGACATTCCAGTTGTAGGGGGGCTTGTGAACTTTGATCAGGAGATCAACGGTAATTCATTCACGGCAACCATCAAACATCCAATTTTTATCTTCCCATGGAACTTTGGGTTCTCTGTGGGTTATGCCTTCTAGCACTTGGAGTGGCTCGTTAGCTCATTCGAACAACTCACACTGCAGCAACTATATGATGTGCTCCGATTGCGTTCGGAAGTATTCGTAGTAGAGCAAGATTGCGTTTATCAGGACATAGACAATTTGGATACACAGTGTATTCATGTGATGGCTTATGCCGGAAAGTCACTCGAAGCCTATGGTAGGATCATTCCTCCTAACATTGAAAGACCGGAAGTGGTCTTAGGTAGAATTGTGACATCACAGAACGTACGGGGTAAAGGCTATGGCAAAGATCTGATGAAGAGGATGATGGAATACAGCCAAAAGAATTATGGAGGGATTGACGTTTTCTTGATGGGTCAGACCTATCTCGAGCGATTCTATCAGGAATTTGGCTTCAAGACCATCAGCGACAGTTTTTTGGAAGACGGAATCCCTCACGTCAATATGGTTCGCAAGGCATGAGGCCATACGAGGAACGGCTACCACCGGAGCTCTCGGAATTGTCGCAAGCCACAATGATGGTGATAGAGTCGGTAGATGCTCGGCTCGAGCGAAGGCATATTTACGGTGGCCCATTTTGGTATCTCGATAGGCGCATTTTCTACCTCAACTACGATAAACATCGCGACCAGATCTATATTGGTTTTTGCGAGGGGGCATTCCTCGATCCCAACAACGAATACCTCGAAGGAGATGGCTCAGAGGTGCGGCATTACTACGTTACGAGTGAATCTGCCCTGGACAATCAAGAGCTGAAAGCTTTGCTTCGAGCGGCCATTGATTTTGTTCCTTAAGGACCAGACACAAGCGATTCAAACTCCTCCGGATCGCACTTCACAAAGAAGGATGTGCATGCGATCATCTCCTTCAAAAACAGCTGGTCAGGATATAAGTCGGCCTTCTTTTCGAACGTCCATACCCGTTGTCCAACCAGTTGTAGTTCAATCCAGGTATTCGAATTGAGAATTTTAAAAAACGATTTGTTGTTTGAATATTTGCGGTAAACCGGATAATCTATGGCCATTCAACTGGTATTCGCCACCAACAATAAACACAAACTCCAAGAAGCGAGAGAAATCCTTCCGGATTTTGAAGTACTCAGCTTAGAAGATGTTGACCTGGTAGCCGACATTCCTGAGACCAAAGATACGCTGGAAGGAAACGCCCTTGACAAGGTAAAGTTTGTACACGAGCGACTCGGAATGAATTGCTTCTCTGATGATGCTGGATTGGAAGTGGAAGCGCTGGGTGGCGCCCCAGGGGTGTTTTCAGCACGCTATGCCGGTGAACATGCCACCTTTGACGACAACATCCGCAAGCTACTTGGGGCCATGGAACATCACACCAATAGGAAGGCTCAGTTCAGAACCATCGTGGCCCTAATCCTGAATAACAATGAATATTTCTTTGAGGGAATCGTGAGGGGAATCATTCCATATCAAAAGATGGGCGAACAAGGCTTTGGGTATGACCCTGTATTCATTCCAGAAGGATTGAGCAAAAGCTTCGCTGAGATGTCTGCAGAAAAGAAAAATGCGATCTCACATCGCGGGCGCGCAATGAGAAAACTCAGTGAATTCCTATCTGCGTTGTAGCACCAATTTCACCTCCTCGGTAAAAAAGGATTCAAGTGTTTGGCCTGCATAACGGACTTGCTGCGGAATGAGACTGGCTGACGATAGGCCGGGAGTTGTATTTACTTCAATGAGATAAAGCTCCGATCCACTTAAAATGTAATCCGCCCTTATAATTCCCTGACATTGCAGGATCGAATAAATCCGCTCAGTGGTGCGCATGCAGTCGTCATAGGCCACCTGATCTATTCTCGCCGGCGTTATTTCCTGGGTTCGCTTATCGTGGTACTTGGCTTCGTAATCAAAGAACTCTGTTTCACATACGATCTCGGTAACTGCGATGCCTTGGGGTCGACCATTTCGCATTACCGCTCCGCAAGTAATTTCCGTGCCCTCGATAAACGTTTCGACAACCACATATTCGTCCTCCTCAAAGGCCTTGTCGAGAGCACCCGGCAGGTCGGTCACACTGTTGACCTTGGAAATGCCCAGGCTGGAACCACTTCCATTGGGTTTCACAAAACATGGAATCCCGGTCTTTTCTGCAATACGATCAAAGTTCCTCTCGTCATCCTTTTTGAGGATAACACTTGTGGCGCTCCTGATGCCATAGTCTTTCAATAGCCTGTTGCATGCTCCCTTATTGAAAGTTATGGCGCTGGAGTATACATCGCATGTGTTGTAGGGAATGCCAAGCAGATCAAAATATCCCTGAAGAAGACCATCCTCTCCTGGTGTTCCATGGATGGTATTAAACACACCGTCGAAAGAGATCTTATCGCCGTTCAACTGTGCCGTAAAGTCATTCTTGTCAATAGGGTAATCACCGCCGTCCGTAATCAGCTTCCATTCCTTTTGGTCGATCCAAACCTTGAAGCAATTGAAAGGGGCATTTTCCAAACTTTCCAGGACCACGTCAGCGCTCTGGTTTGAGATGACACGCTCACCGGAATACCCTCCGCATACAATTGCAATATTGCTCATTGAGAATCCTCGTTTCGCTTAACTCTAAAGTAGAACAGATTCGTGCGCATAAAATTGCCGAAAGCCCGTTTTATCAAGGAATACATGTGAACAACAGGATTTCAATTTACTATCTTTGGAGCCGACCGTCGAGGAGGAATGAGGGCTATTCTGCAGTATCTTTTAACACGAACTTTCTGGATCAACCTACTCATATACGGAGCTTTGGTATTGGGTGGATTCGCCTTTCTCAACAACTATCTTTTGCAGCAGACATTGCACAATGAAGAGATAGAAGTTCAGGATTTCAGGGAATACCACAAATCAGAACTGGAAAACCTGTTTACCGAACTTCCATTCCGATACGAGATAATCGATTCTCTCTACGATGAGAAGGCCAAGCCAGGTATCGTTATCGATCAAATCCCGGAGCCCGGAAAAATGGTAAAGGAAAATCGGAAGATCTACCTGACCATCAATGCCTCGGAACCACCCAAGATCAAACTCCCAGACTTACGTGATCGATCAAAACGCCAGGCGATGGCCATCCTTGAGACCTATGGCCTAAACTTGGGTAATTTCCACTATGTGCCAAGTATATGTGTTGATTGTGTGATCGACGTGTGGAAGGACAGCACGGTAATTGAACCGGGCAGCCTTCTGGAAAAGGGCGAAACTTTGGAATTAGTGCTTGGAGGGGGCGAAACCAATGAATTTGTGCCCATTCCATTACTCATAGACCACAATCAGGAAGACGCCTTGTCCATGCTCCGATCGAGAGGACTAAATCCTGTCGTTGTACACGAGGATTACGATAGCCCCGAAGACTCCATTAATGCTCGCATTTTTATGCAATTCCCGGAATACGATTCATTGGGTTCGGTGCGATTGGGTAGCCAGGTAAAACTTTTCTTTACAGCAGATTATACTAAAATACCCAGGTTCGACGTAGATAGTGCTGGTACCAACAACCTCGAACCATGAGAATCGCATTAGTCGCCCTTCTTTTGGCGCCGGTATTATCGTATGCCCAGGAGTCACTCGAACCCCTCTTGCTGGAACAGGATGTATATAAAGAGCGTGAGCTCAAGAGGAGTACTGCAGACAGTGACATCGTGTATTTGC
This sequence comes from Salibacteraceae bacterium, assembly GCA_965267285.1. Lineage (GTDB taxonomy): Bacteria > Bacteroidota > Bacteroidia > Flavobacteriales_G > Salibacteraceae > UBA4419. The sequence goes on from OZ253948.1 coordinate 2,107,102, forward strand.
TGGACACAATCGACCTTCCCTTTACCGATGATTTTTCGAAAAACAAGATCAAGGATATTCGCCTTCCAGCCAGCCATCCGAGCGTTTTTGATTCGATAAATTCTCTGTTTCAAGTAGACGGATTAGCAGTTGATTCCCAGTCTTTTATGATAGATACGGTGTATTACTACTTTATTAATGGAATGGGTAATCCGGATACCGCTGCCTACCCTCCTTTTGCGATCGTTTTTTTCGACACATCCGCTGGCCATATACCCATTGACACACTGTATTATTGGCAGACATTTAGCGAGCATTTTCAACCGACCGACACTACCATTACCCAACATACTCCAGACACTACCCTTTTCAATTATGCAGACACCTGTTTGTACGCTTTGGACGACGGAAGGAATTCACTGTGGATCAACGAGGGAGCCTTTCGAAATTTCTCCTTTGGGGTCGATCCACCGACAATAGGTGTTCTCACTTTCGATGGGGTCGATCGACTTGGGGTTCCCTATGATTTCAGCAGTGCCGGAACCTACGGGGAGGCCGATCAAATAACATCAAAGCCAATCAACCTTGGGACAAAAATCAGCGGGCTGCCGTACACAGAATTCGATAGTGTTTATGTGAGCTTTCAATATCAGCCACAAGGTGTCGGCGACAACCCTCAACCCATTGATTCACTAATCTTGGAATTCTACAAACCATCCGAAGACGAATGGCAACGTGTCTGGGCCAAGGCAGGTGACACCCTTCAACCGTTTGAACAGGTCAATATCCACATCCGCGACTCGAGTTATCTTCAAAAAGGATTCAGAATTCGATTCAGAAATTTAGCTACCCTATCGGGAAGTCTTGATCACTGGAATATTGACTACGTGAACATCAGTGACGACCAGAAGGTAGTGAAGGACATCCTTGCGGATGTTTCCTTCATCGGAGAAACGCCGAGCTACATCAAGGATTATTATTCCATGCCTTGGGAGCATTTTAAGGGAAGGGCCAAAATCTATGTGGTGGATTCCATATTCCTGCCTATGCGCAACCTAAGTTCGATCCCGAGGTTCGTTCAGAATCAGTTCTCCATTCTGGAGCAAGATTCCATAACCCCTTACTATCAGTCCTCTGTAACCACGATCCCATCTTTCACGGGAAATTCCGATGTGACCATTGCGCACGCCATCCCCGAAGCCGACAAAGGATCTCTCTTCCCAAAAAATACAGATGAACGTGTTGCCTATGTAGTAAAGAATAGCCTCGAAACAACTCCCGACGACAACCAGGACAATGATACCTTGGTCCACCTTCAGGTATTCGATACATATTACGCCTATGATGATGGAGTAGCCGAAAGGGCTTATAGCCTTAATGGAGCAGGCGCTATGCTCGCCTACCGTTTTTCTTCTCCTGAACTGGACACCATCACGGCGCTTCTGGTTAATTTCCCTCAAATGCTGCTCAATGAGCTGGGCCGGCGCATAAACATCATGGTTTGGGACAACCTACAGGACGATCCGATATACGAAAGCGGGCCCGTTTGGGAAGTGGAATATCCGGATCTGAACGGATTCCATCGCTATGTTTTGGACGAACCGGTTGAAGTGAAGGGAACATTCTACGTTGGCTGGGAACAGCAGGATGCCCGCAAAATTTATGTTGGTTGGGATTTGAATCGGCGAAGTGAACAACACTTATTCTACAACCGTGATGGCACATGGAATAATTCACAGTTTGAAGGAAGCCTTATGCTCAGGCCGGATTTCGGAGAAGCCCAGATTTTCGCAAGCACTACCGAACAACCAGAAGAGCAACCGACCTTGAAGGTCTACCCTAATCCAACCAATGGCCTGTTGAATGTTGTCTTTGAAGGGGACATCCGTGTATTCGACATGCAGGGAAGGATGATCTTGAGCGAGTACGTTTCGCAAGAAGGCATTGTTGATCTCTCTTATCAAAGCCCGGGGGCTTATATTGTGATCGGTTTTGGTCAGGATGGGCGGACGCATCAACAAAAAGTACTACTTCACTAATGGAAGAATTGGACGACAATGATGACCTCTACGTCCACTTCACTCTACAAGTAGACCCGGGACAGCAGCCTCTTCGCATCGACAAGTTTCTTATTGACCGCGTTCCCGATATGTCGCGGAATAGGATACAGCAGGCTGCCAAGGCCGAAGCCCTCAAGGTGAACGACCATTCCGTTAAACCTAATTATAAGGTAAAGCCTGGTGACTCTATTGCCCTGCTCCTTCCTCACGAAAAGCGCGAACTTGAGCTTGTTCCTGAGAATATTCCGCTGGAGATCATCCACGAAGACAAAGACGTGATCGTCCTGAACAAGCCCGCCGGCCTGGTTGTTCATCCAGGTTTTGGCAACTATACAGGCACATTGGTTAATGGCCTTATATATCATTTCGGTCAGCTTCCATCGGCTTCAACCGAGGACAGACCCGGCCTGGTTCATCGCCTGGACAAGCTCACTACCGGAATCATGGTAGTGGCCAAAAATGAATCTTCCCTGACCTCTCTTGCAAGGCAATTCTTCGACAGGACCACGAAACGACTTTATCACGCCCTGGTTTGGGGTGATTTGGAGGAGGATAGAACGATTGAAGGCAATATTGGTCGCAACCCAAAAAACCGCAAGGTGATGAAGGTATTCGAAGATGGATCATATGGAAAACACGCCGTCACGCATTATCGTGTTCTTGAACGTTTTGGTTACGTCACCTTGGTGGAATGCAAGCTCGAGACAGGAAGAACACATCAGATCAGATGTCATTTCTCCTACATCGGACATCCGCTGTTTGGCGATCCGGAATACGGCGGTAACAGAATTTTGAAGGGCACAAGCTTCACCAAATACAAACAATTCGTTCAGAACTGTTTTGGCATTTTGCCCCGACAGGCATTACACGCTAAAACACTTGGATTTGTTCACCCGGGCACCAAGAAGGAAATGAACTTTGAAAGTGAATGGCCAGAAGATTTTGATGCGGTCGTTGAGAAATGGAGAGGCTATGTGTCCAGTCGCTCCGATAAGTAAGCTTGAACTGTAGCCTTCCTCTTAATCTTCCCGTTAGGTGTTCTCAAAAAGGTGGTTTTCACTATCTCCTTTGGCCTTTGCTTCGAATCGCCAATTACATCAAACGAAAGATTTTCTACAACACCTTCTGTAAAGAGTACCAGCCTTTCTCCAAGTCGATCATCTGGCACCCCACCAATGAAGAAGGAAACAGAAATATCTTGGGACAATAGATTCTCCAAACTCTCCGGATTGACCTTAAGCCCCCCGGAATTGATCACATTATCCGACCTGCCAAGCCATTCGAAATGTCGCTTATCCGTTAGGTTGATATGATCATTTGTCTTCAAAGCGGAAATGCCTGTTGCTGTATCGTTTATTACGAGACATCCATCTTCAGCTTGCTCAAACGACACGCCCTCCATCGCCTCAAACATCGGATCTCCAACCTTTCGTATTGCAACATGGCTACATGTTTCAGTCATTCCATATCCAATAAAGATCTGGGCGCTTGTCCTGGACAACCGCTGCTCAAGGCGTTTGGATAAAGGGGCTCCTCCCAGTAAAACTTGTCGAAAGTTGGAGAGTGAGGGCCCATCCAACGAATCAACCTGAGCTGGTGTTAACGATACCAGGTCATATCGTTCGGCAAGATCGATGTTCAGCTCGGGATTCAAACTGGAAGGCCCAATGTCGATGCGATAGCTTCCCACCTTCCCACGTACTATGATCATCTTCCCACCTATGAATTTCACAGGGAGGGTATGCAGTACCTTAGAATGCTCACCCAGACCAAAGAATTTGTTTGTGCGCATTGCCGAGGCCTCCATGGCTGCTTTTGAAAGTTCTATTTTCTTGGGCTCACCGGTCGAACCCGAAGTGTTTTGGGCAATGACGGTCGTATCGTCTTCCCACACCTTAACGAAGCGACTTACATCATCGATCCTGGCTTCACTACCCCCAACTGCCTGAAAGGAAAACATGTCACAAGATAATACTCCAATCCCATGAGCGGCCCGGGTCGTGGACAAGTCGATTCGCGTCCATCTTAAGTGGCGACGAAATATTGTTTACAAACATTTGACCAGTTCCGAGTCCTTGGGGCATTTCAGTATTCTTGGTTCCCACCCATTGAGCAATCGCTGCGAGTCCAACATTTGATTCAAGGGAGGAAGTAGCCCACCAGCCAATGCCATGCTTTTCCGCCAGATCAATCCATTCATCCGAGGCCACAAACCCTCCTAGCAGACCGGGTTTCAAAACGACATAGGCTGGATTCAACTTTTGAAGCAAGGCCTCCTTCGTTTCTCGCCGATGAACACTTATGAGTGATTCATCAAGGGCCACCGGGATTGGTGACTTCTCACACACTTCCCTCAATAATCCTTCGTTGGATTGATGGACCGGCTGTTCGATTGAGTGAATATTGTATTGATCAAACTCTTCCAGGTATCGCCAAACTGTATCCTCATTGTAAGCACCATTGGCATCCAGGCGAATTTCGATGGAAGCGTCCTTTTCCCGAATGTAGGATAGTAACTCTAATTCGTCCTCGTGTTTGATCGCTCCTACCTTTACTTTGATGCATAAGGGTTGTAATGTCAACTTCTCCTCTATCCTTTGTTTCATTTGGCGGTGATCGCCCATCCAGACCAGGGCATTTGTTTCAATTCCCTCGCCAGCCAAAAAGTTCGAATCAGAAAAGTATATACCCGGTCCGTTCACGAGAGACTTCAGGCAGGTCTCAAAGCCAAAGCGAATGGAGGGCCACTTCAGGAGGTTCGGTGTGGCCCCGTGCTCATTAAAGTGGACTACCACCTCTTGGAGTTTCGTCTGAAAGTCCGGTGTATCATCATAGCTCAAACCGGAAAATATGGGCACCTCACCAATGCCGATTCTATCACCCTCCCTTATGATCACAAAGAAGGTTTGTTTGTTGCGAAGCACGCCGCGAGACGTTCCAGCGGGCCGTTTGAAATCCAGTCTATATGGAACCAAGCTACATTCCATATCTAAAGGTATCCAATCACAATCCCCGTGAGCAGTGTATAAGCTAGTGAGCTTAGGGCTATTTTTTTCAGCTCGGAATTAAGCTGAGACGGAACGTCAGTATTCCACACACGCCTGATGTTTATGAGCAACGGAATGAAGGCAAGCACATAGAGGAACTGGGCACCTTCGAACCTAAGCCATCCATAGACAACTGCAAGGGCAATGCCCATCAACAGGAGTGCGGTGTGATAGATTTTTGCTCTCTCAAATCCCATCCAGACAACCATGGTTCTCTTCCCTTTTTCGCCATCGTTTACCACGTCACGCATGTTGTTCATGTTGAGAACACCAACCGCGAAAAGGCCAACTGCTGTTGCAGGCAACAGTATATCCGCGGACAAAACACCGGCATGAAGGAAGTAGGTACCTGCTACTCCTACCCATCCAAAAAATACCAGCACGAAGAGATCACCAAAGCCCCTGTAACCGTACGGTGAGGATCCCATCGTGTATTTGAGCGCCGAACCAATTGCGGCCAAGCCCAGCACAAAGAAAATAGGCCAAGTGAGACTCAAGCCTCCAAAAGCGTTGAATAACAAGGCCAAACCGCTGATCAGACTCAAAATGGCAAAGAGCAGTACTCCTCTTTGCATAGCGCGCCTCGATATTCTCCCTGACTGAACCGCTCTTTGAGGGCCAGTTCTGTTTTCATCATCCACACCGTGCTGCGAATCTCCAAGGTCATTGGCAAGGTTGGAGAGAATTTGCAACAGAATAGTTGTGAGGAATGCCAGTATACCTGTTGTCCAGGAAAATGCTTCCGCCTCTGCCGCCAGAAAGCTCCCCATCAAGGTACTCGACATGGCAAGGGACAGCGTTCTAAGACGAAATGCGGAAACCCAATCTTTCAATTAAGGGAATTTAGGATACTTCTGAAAGTCCGGCTTCCTTTTTTCCAGGAAGGCCGTTTTACCCTCTTGCGCTTCTTCCATAAGGTAGTACATCAGTGTAGCATCGCCGGCGAATTCCATCAACCCGCGTTGACCATCCAATTCGGCGTTGAGGCCTCTTTTGATCATTCGGATGGCCAGGGGGCTGCGCTGCTGGATAATTTCACACCAGCGAACCACTTCGTCTTCCAACTGCTCCAGGGGCACGACCTTGTTCACCATGCCCATTTGCTCGGCTTCTTTAGCCGAGTACTGCTGGCATAAGAACCAGATTTCCCGGGCTTTCTTTTGGCCTACATGCCTTGCGAGATACGAGGATCCAAAGCCCGCATCGAAACTGCCAACCTTGGGGCCTGTCTGGCCGAAGATCGCATTTTCGGATGCAATAGTCATGTCACATACCACGTGCAAAACATGTCCACCACCGATCGCATATCCATTGACCATGGCTATCACCGGCTTGGGCAGTGAACGAATGGCTTTGTGCAAATCGAGTACATTGAGTCTGGGCACTCCATCATCTCCTATATATCCTCCGAGCCCCTTCACATTCTGGTCTCCACCCGAACAAAAGGCCTTGTCGCCCTCCCCGGTGAGAACCACCACACCTACATCCTGCCTTTCTCTTGCAATTTCCATCGCATCCAACATTTCAACGTTGGTTTCAGGTCTAAATGCGTTGTAAACTTCCTGCCGGTCAATGGTTATTTTGGCAATGCCTTCGAAGAATTCAAATCGAATGTCTTCGTACTCCTTAATCGTTGTCCACGTTCTACTCATGGTGTAAAGATTTGAAATATTCTCTTAATACTTGGGCGTTGGTTTTCGCCTCGGTTTTGATCTCCAAAACAACTGGAACGTCACTCGGTTCAAAGAATTTCTTCCACGCCTCATTTAGACCCTCCATCGAGTCTGCAAATCTATATTCCAGACCGAAAGCCGTGACATATTCTTTCATGGATTTATTGTGCTCGGCTTCCATAAACCGCTCGAACTGTGGCACCGTTTCCGGACCAGGGATGACGCGAAATATATTGCCTCCCCCATTGTTGACCACCACAATTCTGAAAGTGCTGGGAATATCCTGGATCATAAGGGCGCTAAGGTCATACATAAAGGCTATATCACCCGTGATGAGCACCGTGGGCTTTTGCGATCCTATTGAAGCTCCAATAGCAGTACTGGTGCAACCATCAATTCCACTCGTCCCACGATTCGAATAGTTTTCTATCCCTTGCCAACTATCGAATAGCTGACTATACCTGACGGCCGTTGAATTGGCAAAATGAATCACGTAGTGCCCTGGCACACCTGCAAGTATTGTTTCGTGTACAATAAGATCACAGAACTCTTGTGTAGCGAGATACCTCTTGTGTACTTCCTTCACCTGAGAGCTTCGCTCGGCCCAAAGCTCTGCAAACGAACTGCCTTGCTTCGCGTTCAAGCTACCCAACACATCAAGGGCTGAACTGAGATCTGCCTTGGCGGCAAACTCCAGGTTGCCAAATGTGTTTTCTTTCTGCCTTAGGTGGAAATGCCAATTGGTGACCTTCCACTTTTCGAGCAGCGCCTTGATCTTCTTAGAGACAATCGCGCCTCCTATTCTTACGATCAGGTCGGGTCTGTATGCATCGGACATTCCTTCGATTGTACGATCTATACATTGAATGGTCTTACCCGAAGACACATTAGATACGCTCTCTGTAAGAACGACAATTCCGGGATTCTTCGATTGGAAGTGTACCAGCGATGTTCTATCCGCATCCCTTCTGGGTAGCTGACCAATAACCAGCAATACTTTTTCTGCATTCTCCCAAGTTCGGATGGCCTCCTCGGTGAGTTCAATGCCATCTGCCTGTTCTACGACCTTGCCAATCTTGTATTCAATGTCATGCCGAGGCAGGGCTCCGTAAAGTGGTTCATCCAGCGGAACATTTAAGTGTGCCGGGCCTCCTTCCACTACACATCGATTGAGCGAATCATTAACACTCTTTGCCGGATCATTCAGATCCAATTCACCGCTCCATACCGTATGCGATTCAAATACATTCAATTGTCGGATAGTCTGGCCATGCCCTTGATCTATCAATCGCTTGGGGCGGTCTGCAGAACAAACAAACAAGGGAACATGTTGATAGAATGCTTCGACAACAGCCGGCCCATAATTCATCAAGGCGGAACCCGATGTACATAGTAGAACTACAGGCTGCTCCGTTTGTTGAGCAATTCCCAGTGCAAAAAATCCAGCCGACCTTTCATCGATAATACTGTGACAAGTGAATAGACCACAATTGACAAAAGCATCTATCAACGGCGCATTTCTGGAACCTGGCGAGATGACGATGTTACTTACGCCATGCCCTTTGAATACCTTGACCAGACTAAAAAAATCACCGTAGTTCATAGTGGGCCAAATATACACTTGGGATTATATCATTACCGACTTGGCCTTGAGTTCAGTTTCCCTCCATTCATCCTCCGGTCTGGACTGCCTGGTAATCCCTCCTCCGACATAGTAAAGAAGATGGGTGCCTGCGAATTGGGCGCAGCGTAGGTTGACAAATAGCTCAGTTTGGCTCGAGGGATTATATGTCCCAATAACACCGGTATATAAACCCCTATGATGTGGTTCGAGCCTTTCAATAAGATCGAGAGCCGCCCTCTGCGGCATTCCGGCCACAGCAGGTGTTGGGTGAAGTTTATGCAGTACTGATTCCGTTTTTGTGGCATCAAAGTCATGGATTGTAATCTCGTTCAATAGATGTTTTACACTCCCTGCTCTGAGATCATTCCTGTCTTCAATGCGCACTTCACCATATTCCGACAGTTGATCAATTATGTATTCGGTAACGATTGACTGTTCGTTGCTTTCCTTCTCTCCCCATTCTTCGTCAACATTAATCGTCCCCGCAAGTGAATATGTCCTTAACCTTCCTTCACCAACCTCCAATAAAACTTCGGGAGTTGCTCCGAGCCAAGTTCCCAAAACTTCGTCCTGAAAGAAATAGACGAGTGCCTGCGGATGTCTCTGGCAAAGCACATGAAAGTGTCGAAGTAGAGCGTATGACTCTTCGACTTCAACCTGCTTAATCCTGCTCAACACCACTTTCGTAAATGGACCATCCAATGCCTTGATGGCCAAATCAATCATAGAAAGATATTCCTCCTCGCCCTGTGCTTCAATATTCCACCGAACCGTCTCAGTTGAAACCCCATTTGTGGTGAATGACCATATGTTGTCCAGCCTCAGATCAGAAACCACGAAAGCCCCTTCCATCAGCCCAGCCGAAAACGAACCTTCCTGCTGGTGGAGAATATTTTGATTGGGTTTTCTGTAAAGGAGTATGCCCATGAAAATAAAAACCCCGATCCACATTGTGAACCGGGGCTCTTTTGATGCTTTTGTTGTGCTATCGCACGATTTGTATTCTTGAATAAGATGTATCACCGTTGTTCGTCACACCGATAAGATACATTCCAGGGGCAACATGATTGAGGTCAAACTCAGCAACATTGCCTCTCAATTCTGTTGTACCTGCCACCTTATTTCCAATAGCGTCAAACACAACCACTTCAATGTCATCTGATACTGAAGTCAATTCAACGTTCACTTTTCCACTGGTTGGATTAGGATAAATGGAAACGCCATTTACCACGTCAATTGGATCAATTCCGGTAGCGCAAGCAGACATTTGGTACTGTGCCGAATCCACACATCCCTGTGCATCGGTTACAACCAACCAGTAAAGCCCATTTGGAGCGCTGAGGTAGTCCTGGTTTGTCTCACCAGCGATATCAACGTTGTTGGTACCTTGATCTTCTCTCCACTGGAAGGAAGCATAAGGTGTATTACCACCGGTGATATTGGTCTTGATATCACAAAGACCTTCTCCAGTAAGATCTTCCTGGGTAAACATTACATCCAGATCATCCGGCCCGGCAACGTCGGCAGTAACAAATCTTACACAACCCGCTGCGTCAACCACCTGAACATTGTAACTACCCACTCCAAGATCGGTAAGGCTGGAATCGGTTTCACCGTTATCCCACAGGTACAAGAATGGAGGAGTACCACCTGTAACCGTCACACTGGCGGTTCCAAGGTCATAGCTACAAGTTACGCTAGAACCATTTGCAGTCAGCGAAGGTGCATTTGGATCAATGAGCGTAACAGAAGCCGTCCTAACACAGTTGTTGGCATCGGTTACCGTCACGTCATAAGTACCTGTTCCCAGGTTGATGTTGGAAGCTTGGTTCTGGCCATTTGCCCAGAAGTAAGTATATGGTGCAATTCCACCGGTTACCGAAACATTTGCCACACCGTTATTGGCGCCACAAGAAGTTGGGTTGGAAGAATTGTTAGTAGACAAGTTCAAAGTGTCCGGATCCATCACATTTACAGTGATGTTGTCAGAACATCCGCTACTATCCGTTACTGTTACACTGTACGAGCCAGAAGTCAGACCTGATTCCGTGTCACCGGAACCACCTGTTTGCCATACAAAAGTATAGGGCATTATTCCCGACACAACTGCAACGGTTGCCGATCCGTCATTGTCTCCATTACACGTTGGATACGAGAACGAACTGCTTAGTGTGGGCACCGTTCCAAGCACCAGAACACTTCCCATGTTCGTACACCCTTCGTCATCTGTCACAGTAAGGTCATAAGTTCCGCCGGCAAGGCCACCAATGCTATCGGTAGTTCCGCCATTTGACCAGTCGTAGGTATATGGTGCAAACGTACCAGACGCAGAAGCAACAATGCTTCCATCGCTCAATCCACAGCTAGCATTTGTCACATTGGTTGTAACCGTCATTTGTGGATGCTCAACTACCGTGATGCTGTCCACATAAGTACATCCAATTTCATCCTCCACGCTTACCGAGTAAACGCCCTCTGCACTTACCACTACAGAATCCAGCACAGTTCCATTGTGCCACGTGTAGAAGGCATATGGATCGTTTGTGGTGATCGTAGCTGACGTACCAAAGCAGTAGAACAATGTATCTGCAAGTACATCTGGATCTGTTGGAACACCGAGGTTGGCTCTTACCTTGAACACGGCATTCGCAACGTTAGATGTTGACGTTTTTAGGTCGGTCCATATCGTATCTGCCGCGGCCCTGAAGTAGGTAACGTCTGCCGCAGATGGGAGGTTGTAGGTATATCCAAGTGACATGTTGTTTGGATTGATCTGCAATAAACTGATCAAATACCTTCCTGAGTCGAGAATGGCACCACCACAACCAATCGGCAGTGTATACCATGCGCCCTGCGTACTTGTTACACTAAAGGTCCTGGACGAATCAACCGGATTCAGGTATGCCCCCCCTTTGTGGGAGTAACCACCGCTCTGAATGGTGTCTTCCTCATAAACGATAATCTTCAACGATGTCCCGTTTGCCGGTGTGTTCAAGTAGAACGACACCGTCGATAATGTATCGGACGCATGTATTTCAAAGAAATGACCAAACTCTCCTACCGTTCCGTTAAATCCAAGACCTCCGTTGACCGTGGTATCATCCCTGGCATAAACCGTATCAGAGATATTGATCGAAGTGAATGACGTGTCGTTGATTGGAACAGTATCCAACTGGTCCATCGATGCGACAGCCTGTACTTGGTAAAACGCAGCACCGCTTGGGACAAACGTAAGTGGATATATGTGTGTGGTATCTTGCTGAGAAAGAAGCGTATCAACATTAAACGAGTCCACATGTGAAGCGGCAGGAATCGTCAAGATAGAGGTGACGCCAGTAATCACAGAGTCACCCGAATTCTGAACCGTTCCCTGGAAGTTGTAAGACCCGGCTTGAGAAAGTGGAATCTCCGTATATCCTACTGCTCCAATCGCTTCTACACTTGTGTGCGATACATCATAAGGAGCTACGACGTAGTCATAAGATATCTCTACATAAGCCGATGAATTACCTCCGCAAATGAGGTGTACCCCGGAGCCGGACAGATAATTGAATTCAATTGTTCCGTCAGCTGCCCAGCTGGCAATGTCACCTGCAGGAATAGTAAAAACTTTGGATGCATATGCCCCGCATTGACTTGTCGCATTAGATCTTCCGATCGTACTGCCGGTCTCGTCAATCAGGTCATAATACTCAGACGAAACGGAATTTAAGTCTCCGCGATAATAAAATGTGAGCGTAGCTCCGCCAATTGGAATTCTTGGGGCATTTGAAATGATCGAAGGGCCAAACGAGCCACCGGTTGCAGCTGCATTGGCAACACTCGAAGTCCCATTAAATGTTTGGGAAAAACCCAATAGCGTTAGGCATATGAGGGTTGTTGAAAGTAGGAGTCTTTTCATCAGATTTTCAATTTTGTAGCGGCCTAATTTAATGAAATTATGTAGCTCGGGCAAAAAAAAAGCCCCGCAGCAAATGCCACAGGGCTCTCTTAGTCTTCTGTTTGCGAATTAACGCTGAATCTGGAATTTAGAGTATTGAACCTCGTCCTCATGACGAATGGTCATTGTATACATTCCAGCAGCCAATCCTTTGAGATTCAATTTGAATGTGTTCTCGTTCAACTCAACATCCTCAGCAGAAAGTACTTTCTTACCAAGGCCGTTGTATATCTCAAGGCTAACCTCACCACTATGCTCTCCGACCATCTGCACCGTAATGTTTCCACTACTTGGGTTGGGAATAACTCTTGCGCTGATTGCCTTACCTACAACGTTTTCAAGTCCTGTTTGACACGCTTGCATTTGGTATTGAGCAGAGTCAAGGCAACCTTGTGCATCTGTCACAACCAACCAGTACAATCCGTTTGGTGCACTGAGGTAGTCTTGATTTGTCTCACCTGCGATATCGACATTGTTTGTTCCCTGATCTTCTCTCCACTGGAAGGAAGCATAAGGGGTGTTACCACCAGTAATGTTGGTAACGATGTCGCAAAGACCCTCACCAGTAAGGTCTTCTTGAGTAAACGTCACATCCAAAGGATCCGGACCAATAACCTCCGCTTGAGTTGTCCGGATACAACCGGCCGCATCAATCACAGATACATTGTACAGTCCCACGCCTACTCCAGTTTGGTTAGAGTCGGTAGAACTATTGTCCCATAGATATTGGAAAGGGGGTGTTCCACCAACAACCGTAACAGCGATGTCTCCGACATCGTAGCTACATATTGCATTCGAACCTACTCCTGACAATGTTGGAGCGTTAGGGTCAATCAGAGAAACTGATGCCGTACGAACACAATTGTTCGCGTCCGTAACTGTCACGTCATAAGTACCGGTCGCCAAGTTGATATTAGACGCTTGGTTTTGTCCGTTAGCCCAGAAATAAGTGTAAGGGGAGATACCGCCTGTAACCGCAACATTGGCAACCCCATCATTGGTACCACAAGCAGTCGGATTAGCCGAGTTGACCGTATTCAGTACCAGGGTATCGGGATCAACTACGTCGATAGAGATATTATCGGAACATCCACTACTGTCGGTAACGGTTACACTGTAAGTGCCTGCCGTCAATCCCGTTTCGCTGTCGGAGCTACCACCGGTTTGCCATACATAGGTATAAGGTGTAATTCCTTCGGTGATGCTAACCGTGGCCGATCCATCATTGTCACCAGCACACGTTGGATAGGCAAACGATCCCGCTAGAACCGGAAGTCGACCCAGAACCAGAACGTTTTCAACGCGCTCACATCCTTCACCATCCGTAGCGGTAACCGAATAGTTTCCACCCGCAATACCTCCAATACTGTCGGTCATGTTTCCATTGTCCCACTCGTATGAATAAGGTGCGAAGTTTCCGCTAGCCAAGGCAACAATGTTACCGTCACTCAAACCACAGCTTGCGTTGGTTATTGTAGTTGCCAATCCCATCTGCGGGTGCTCAACTACGGTGATGCTGTCGCTGTATACACAAGTATTCTCATCCGTCACGGTAACCGAATAGGTACCGGCTGCAGAAACCTGAAGTGTATCAAAGATTGAATTGTCTGTCCAACTATACAACTCGTATCCCGTATTGGTGGAAAGAGTCGTTGTAGACTGAAAGCAGAAGTATGTCGTGTCTTCTAAAACATTTGGAGCCCATATGTTTCCAAAGTTCGCACGGATCTTAAATACCGCGTTTGCGACACTTGAAGTTGATGTTTTAAGATCAGTCCAAATGGAATCTCCAGCTGCCCTAAAGTAAGTTACTCCTGCATAGGATGTTACGCCATAAGTATAACCCAAGCTCATGTTGTTTGGATTAATTTGCAATAATCCTATCAAATACTGCCCCGGGGTAAGCACAGCTCCGGCACAGCCAATTGGCAGGCTATACCATGCGCCATTTGTATTGGTAACGTTGAATGTCCTCGACGAGTCATAAGGATTCAAATACTGACCTCCACCCATGAAGAATCCTCCACTCTGGATGGTGTCAACCTTATAGATCATAGCTTTCAGAGAGGTACCATTGGCCGGTGAATTCAAGTAGAACGACACCGTGGTAAGCGTGTCGGCATTGATCACATCTATCAAATGACCAAATTCACCAACAACTCCGTTAAACCCTAGACCTCCTGTAATGGTTGTATCATCCCGGGCATAAACTGTATCCGAAACGGCAACCTGAGCCCATACCGTATCGTCCTGTGGCATTGTATCCAATTGTGTAATGGAAACGTGGGCTCTAAATACATAATCATCGGGAGCAGATACGTTGAATTTGGGAAATACAACTGTAGTATCCTGCAAAGGAATTAGGGTATCAGGAGTAACTGACTGAGAGTAGCTATAGTTCAATACCTCTCCGGTGATCGTTGTACCCGTGATGGTATCTGTACCGGAACAAAGTACCTCGGCCGTAAACTCGAGTGAGTCAGCCTGTCCCAACGGTACCTGGGTATATCCCTGGAAACCCGCGATTCCCGCTGTGGCACCTAACATTGTAGCGTTGTACGGAGGGCGAGGTGCAACTACGACGGTATAATCTTCGGTTTCTCCCCAAGTGTAGAACGAACATGGTCCGCTTACCCCACCTTCGGTAGCTATAGCCCTTAGGCGAAATGTAATACCACCTGATGTAGGGGGAATTGTAACAATGGCGGTTTCCGTAGATGGCCCACTGTTTGGCTTGTTGATTACAAGTTCACCCGGATCGGTAAAGTCATAGTCACCATTGAGGTCCATGTATACGTGCAGACCACGGTTATAAACACTACCACCATCACAGTCACCATCGGTAACGCTCAGCAGATAAGACACTCCGGGAAGTACTGTTGTTTGAATCCCAGTGTGGTCTGAATAAGTTGCACAAGCTGATGTGGTATTGTTAATTGTATTGAATGTAACGTTAGATATATATGAATCGATTGACGAAGAAGCACTTGACGTACAATATGACTGGGCAACAGCAGATCCCCCCAACGTCAACATCAACAGCGATAAAGCACTAACAAGATAGATTTGTTTCATAATTTGTAGAATTAGTTATCCCTTACCAATTCGAGGTCGAATTGTTAATTATTCGAAAATTTCGCCTAAAATACTGATTTTTCCTACAAGGTGTACCCCTGTAAATTCATTTTTCGGCACGCTTCAAACGAAATACTTCATCCCCTCTTCTGCCCGCTGGATGAGACTTTCAGGGAGTTTTTGCAGATGTTGAAATAGGAAGTCTTCAAATTGAAGGACGTCACTTACACTTAAAGTGCTGGTTTTGTTCAAATTAAATGGAATAAAATCAGGTTGATTCTTCAGAACCGGCAAAATAGACAAGGTCACTCCACCATGAAATTGAATTGCTTCCTTCTGCATTACAGCGTAGCTCATAAGTTGAAGTGACTTACCATAATTCTCACTTGCAAACACTTCGGATATACTGTGCACTTTAAGCTCCGAAGGTTTGACATTACCCGATTTATAATCGATCAGGTGAACGATTCCATCTCGAATTTCTACTCGATCAATCATCCCTCTTAACTTGATATCGGTATGCAACTGGTATTCCGCCTTGTGCTCCAACGAGATCAATTGTATCGATTCACCGCTTCTAATTCTTTCTCTATCGAGCTCTACCACTTTTTTAGCCGACTTGGCACCAATGGTTCTTAAATACCCGTACTTACCCAAACCATGCTCGATCTCGAATGCCTGAGCATCGATACGTCTACTAACCTCATCCAATGAGTGCTCTGTGAGTGGCTTTCCCTCCATCCCTGTGTACCCGACCTCCAACAATTTGTGGATGTAGTTGCCCATTTCTATGCGTTCCGGTGATTCCAAGCGATGATCCGGTTCCCTCACATTCATTACAAATTGGAAGAAGAAGGCCATTGGATCGGCTACAGAAGTGTTGATGGCGGTTGGGGAAATTCCATTTGCCAAATATTCCTTGAGGCTTTGCCGGATAAACTGCTCATCTACCTGTATGGCCTCGTCGTACAAGCGGAGGGGGGTATTCACCGCTGATTCACCCCGTCTTTGTGCGCTTAAACCCTCCAGGTACCGCAACTGCTTCGTCAATCTGCTTTCCTCTCCCGAAGTAATATCACTCACCGATGAGATGTGCAGCATCAAGGCTGTTTTGCAGCGTTTGAATAATCGAAAGAAGTAATAGGAGTATAGCTCGTCCTGGTGCTCAATATCCGGAAAGCCAAAACTCTTCCTCGTTTCAAAAGGAAGAAGCGTATCGGCCCTCATCCGGCCCTGAAGTAATCCTTCATTTAGCGAGCAAAATACAAGGTGATCAAAGTCGAGCGCCCTAGTCTCAAGCATACCCATGAGGTAGATTTGAGCATCCTCTTCATGAGCCAAGAATACCGTCTCATTTTCTAATTTCCGTAGAGCCCACTTGATTTGTATACCGGACATGCTTCCATCGCGATTTGCGCAAATCGACCTTAACGAGACTCGCAGTTTCTGAGCACATGCTTTTTCGAAAGGATCGATCAATTCATGTTGAGGTAAGGCAGCCTGCAACGCTTCCCAGCTCATGGTTTTCTGTCGAAGCACCGAGGACTTGAAAGTGTGAAAGACCTTACTTCGTCCAGTGGATATACCAGCGGAAGATTGAATCTTAAGTCCCTTACTTTTTAGTTGAAGCAGCATCGGTTCGACAAGATCTTCATCTGCGAGAATCACTCCGACTCGCTCATCGTCCTGAATCTCCATGGCTTTCAGATGCCTTTCGACTTCACGGGCTTGTTCTTGAACTCCCGAACAAGAGATCCAAGCAACCGTTCGTTCCCCATCTTGTAGAAGTGAATCCGGTTTTTCCGAATTCCGGATAAAATCTTGTTCGCGGACATGGGTGTTATCCATCAATCCCTCGTCCAAATCCCAATAGAATTTAACCCTGGAGCCAAGTGCCTTTAGCACCTGCTTTTCGCGCTCATTGAAAACAACAAATCCAACGAAGCAATATGAATCGTCGGTATCGATTCCAGCCACTGCCTGCGATTGAAGAAGGGAGGCGTACCCAAGCCCATTTTCGATCAGGTAATCGTCAATCCCTTCTTTCAATTTGGGAGCTGCCTCCAGGAATTGAATAACTGAATCTGTGGTACTTCCCCAACTGATTTCGTGCAAAGCCCTGCCGTGGCGGAAGGCCTTTTCCGCATCAACCCCATAAGCTTCGATCTGCTTAATATCCTGAAGAAATCTATCGATGAATCGCACATGGTTTTGCCCTAAATCCCGAAGAATCATCGACTCCAGGACGCCTTTGATACCAATGTCGTCAGCAAGTCGCAAGCCACTCATTCGTTCGTAGAACTGGCTCACCGTAAGCATCTCCGGCAAGCGAATCGGTGAATCGAGTATCTCCTTTAAAATGTTGGTGAACTGAAGGCGCGACTGTTTGCTCGGGAACACAAGCGCCCTTTCTATAAACCGCTCGCGATCACCGAGCAATTCGCTGGCTACAGAATGCAGAAAAGATGCTTTCAAGATTTGAGCTTGAATCCACTCTTGACGAAATTAATGAATTCTTTCAGGCTCTCTCTGCTATCAAAAACGCTGCGGATCACACCCCAATATCCACCTCGCTTAGGTTGTGGTGTTTCTTTTCTCTGCTCTTTCCGGTAGAATTCCGCTCGCTGTAGTAGGTCGGCTTGCTTGACTAGTTTTTTAGCTTCCTCTATTCTTCCCATCTTCTCGTAAACCATACCCAGATTGTTGTTTACGATAGCGTCATCCGGATCCAATTCGAGGGCTTTTTCGTAATCATCAACCGAACCTTGAAGGTCACCCATCGCATCCTTGAGGAAGGCTCTGCAACTATAACGAAATGAAATGTCGGGCTCGAGTTCTACCAGGTAATTCAGGTCTGCCAAGGCCCCTTCATTTTTGCCCAATTTGATAAGTGCGATAGACCGCTGGTAGTAATGTTCCGGGTTCTCCTCATACTTGATGAGGTTGGTGTAGGCGTCAATCGCAAATTGAAAATCACCGTCTTCAATAGCATCAAATGCCTGCCTTGTCAAGGCTATACGCTCTTCTTTTGTCATAGCTGTTTTGCATTTGCATAAAACGACTCGATGATTCTCACCACGTCCAAGCCTTCGGCTCCAGTAGTCTTCACCTCTTGCTTGCCTTGAATCGTTTGTACCACGTTGTCGATCACCTCGTGGTGGTTGGACATGGATCCTTCATAGAAACCATAGTCGTTTGCCGGGGCAGCCATTGGCAAATCCTGAAACTCTGACTCAAGCCCCTTGTTGTATTCTATGGTGTTTAAGTACTTTCCACCAACCTTGATGGTTCCTTTTTCGGCGACTACAGTTAGGCTGCCTTCCATATTGCCTTCATACGAAGAAGTAGAATAGGACAAGCTACCCAGGCCGCCATTCTTTAGTTTAAATGAAAACACGCCATTATCTTCTGTCTCGATGTAGGGATGATTGAAGTTTCCTATGACGCCAGAAACATCACTTGGCACCCCAAAGAGAAAGTAGAGAATATCGATGAAATGGCTGAACTGTGTAAAAAGACAACCACCGTCGAGGTCCTTTGTTCCACGCCAGGATGATTGGTCGTAGTAAGCCTTGTTTCTATTCCATATACATCGGATGTCCACGTGATAGACCTGCCCAAGAAGTCCGGAATTTAATACCTCCTTCAACCTCGAAACGGGTGGATTGTAGCGATTCTGCTTGGTCACAAAGAGCAACAGACCCAGATCGTTGGCCCTGTTAACCATTTGCTGAGCCAGATCAGAATTAATCTCCATCGGCTTCTCTACGAGGACGTGCTTTCCTGATTCGAGGGCCCTGATACAGTATTCGCCATGAAGGCCATTTGGGGTGCAAATATTGACCACGTTGATGTCGGGGTTATCGAGAACCCCCTGGAGGTCAGTCGTCGAACCTTCAAAACGCTTGGCCAAATCAGCGGATTTTGAAGGATCAATGTCCGTGAGTCCCACTAACTTCGCACCCTCGTGTGCAACGATATGCTTTGCATGCCTTGCGCCTATGTGGCCACATCCTATGATACCGAAACCTATGCTCATATCTTTGGGCAAATCTAATTTTTAAATCATCCCATGACCGGACAGGATCTGCTTATAACGCTCATTCTATTCCTGCTTTTTGTGTTGGTAGGAACGATGATCCGCTTGTATTATTCCGGAGATGATCGGTATCGGTTTTTTATGCCGGCATTGGTACTCAAGCTCATGGGTGGGCTGGCCTTCGCATTCATCTACAAATTCTACTATGGCTATGGCGACACCTTTGGCTACTTCGCTAAGTCGGTAATTGTGACAGACATTCTGGTCAAAAGCCCGAAGGAAGGCCTGGAATTATTGTTCTACCTCGGCAACGACATAGGACAATTCATGGTCGACAATTTTGGTATCAAGGACCGTTTGATGTACAACCAGGACACCATGATCATCATTAAGCTGGCTGCACTTTTGAACTTTCTTTCTTTCTCCAATTTCTATGGTACAACCCTTTGGTTTGCCATTCTATCATTTGCCGGATTATGGTATGGTTATATCAAGATGACCAACCTGTTCCCGGAAAGAGACCTTCGTTTTGGCTTCGCAGTAGCCTTCTTCTTCGTTCCATCTGTCGCCTTTTGGGGGTCAGGTTTGATCAAGGATACCGTTGTGATCGGGTTCTTCTGGCCACTTCTTTTCTCTCTGCTTCCCCTAACCAGGCTTAAGATACCCAGCCTTTTTCAGATTCTTGTAATCGTTGTGACGGGCTATATCGTTTTTTTTCGGCCAAAGCCTACATCGTATACTGCCTTTTCCCTGCGCTGGCATATTTGACTTACCAGAATGGCAAGAATCGTATAACCAATCGGGTAATGCGCATCTTTGTCACACCAATATTCCTGGTGGCACTATCAGGGGTGAGTATTTGGGCAGCTCTGACATTATCCGAATTCTCTACCAAATTCAACATTCTCGACGCGGCCAAAACGGCCCAGATATATCAGGAATACAACTTTGAAGAATCCAGCACCGGATCGTCGTATTCGCTACCGACTTTTGGAGGTCCGATAACCAACTTTGTGGCCAACATACCCTTCGCCCTCAATGTGACTTTCTTTAGACCATATCTGTGGGAGATCAATAGTGTGGTGATGCTTTCGGCCAGTTTGGAAAGCCTTGTGTTTTTGCTTCTTTTCATACAAATTTTGAGGCGGGGAAATTGGCGTCAGTTCAGGTATATTTTCAAGACCTGGCCCACCCTCATGGCCATCCTAATTTTTACCCTGGCCTTCTCCTACATAGTGGGGTTTGCGACATACAACTTCGGAACGCTGGTGCGGTATAAGATCCCTAGTTTGATCTGCCTGCTGATAATTTTCTTCTTCATCAGGCATTTCCAGAAACATGTTCAGGAAGGTCAAACGATCAAAGAGTTGTAATACGCCAGTGTAGCATTGGTCATCCGATCAAGGTTGTAGTAGGTTTTTAGTTTCTCATACCCCGAAAAACCCATGGCCTTTCGATCCTCTTCATTATTGAATAATTGCACGATTCTGTCCGCGTATGTATCTACATCAAAGGCCGGCACCAGGAATCCTTGCTTACCATCCTCTATGTGTTCGTTGAGGGAGGGAACCTCAAAGGCCAATATTGGTTTCTTGACGGAAAAGGCTTCGAGCACCACTACCCCAAATCCTTCGGATACAGAAGGGACCAAAACAACATCCGAATTAAACATATACTCCCTGGCGCGCTTCGAATATCCAACAAGGTGAACATGATCCTCAAGGTTCAGATCAATTACCAGGTCTCTGATAGATTGTTCTTCCGGTCCTGAACCAACAAAAACCAGGTTAGCATCCGGAACGGTTTCCACCACCTTTTTGAAGGCTTCTACGGCATACCGATGACCCTTAAACGGTGTGAGTCTTCCCACCAATACAGCCTGTTTGTTTGAGAACCTAAGGGATTCATCGGCGGAGTACGAATTGGGAAAGTCGAACCCATAGTGGATAAGTTTCAATCTTTCCTGTTTTGATATTTCCAGGCCAAGGTAGAGTTCATACAATCCCTTGGATATGGCTATGGAAGCATCCACCTGGGTTTCTGCGAATCGAGCGATCCGATAGTAGAGGTTTCGCTGCTTTTGGTTGGGGTCGAAGCCATATTTGTTGTTGTACCATTCCTCGTAGCCGTGCTTGGTGGAAACCAACTTGATCTTCGGATTGATCCACTTCTTGTAGTAGGCAAGCAGAAAGTCCGCATGGATAAGATGGGTGTGAACGATATCGAATGACTCACTCCGAACCAGTTTGTGAATTCTTCTCAGGAAGGAAACAAATGGAAATATGCCAAAGGGGATAACGTGCACAATGATGCCTTTGTCTTCCAGTCGCTTTTTAAAGTCCCCATAGCCCTTGCCATTTTTCTTGGGATGAAGAATGAGAAAGTGTATCTCATCCCCTTCGCGCTTCAAGGCGGGGAGCGCGTTCAGCAGGTACATTTCCGATCCTGCTATTCCTGTAATATTCTGTACGTGAAGTACTTTCATGTTCCTCTGCGGGCAAAGTAAATCAAGTAATGCTTTGACATCCCTTTGCCATTAATTCATTTATCCACCAAGCGATTTGAACAAGGTTTGATAGGACTGAAGCATCCTGTTTGATGAACCGTGTTCCTTTGCCCAGGACCTCGCCTTGATTTTTAATTCCTCGATCAATGCAGGCTTGGTGATAAGCGAGGTCACCGCATCGCTAAATGCTGTTATGTCCGTTGTATCAACCAGCGTTACTGCTTCACAACCTTCGAATGCCTTATTACCAGGTATGTTGCTAACAACGCATGGCAGTCCACAGGACAATGCCTGGAGAATGGCCGTGCTGTGATTCTCCTGGAGGCTTGCCTGTACATAGATATCGAGCGATTGAAGCATTTCAATCACTCCTTGCTCATTGATATTTCCATGGAATTTGACCGAGCTGCCCTCCAATCTATTGACACTCATCTTTGCGTTTTGAAGATGCTCTCCATCTCCGGCAAAGTCCAGGCTGAGACCCGGCCAATGCGCCAAAAGCCGACCATACATATCGATTACCGACGCCTGATCCTTTTGGGGGCTAAACCGGCTCACCATGCCGAGCCTGGTATTTGAATGTTCTGCTGTGCCAGGTTTAAAAATCTCCGTGTCAATTCCATTGGGGATAATGTGAATATTGGGACTTGCGCTTCTCACCCACCACGGATATCCTGAATTATAGGCTTGGCTAAGATGCACTAGCGCATCTGCCTTGCGCAATGAGTGATAAGAATAGAGATGCTCCTTCCAGTTTTTGGCTTCGTTTGCTGTGTGCTCGATCACAACAAGAGGTACGTTCAACTCCTTGCACATTTTGTAAACAGGAAGGATGAGGTTGGAACTGTGCAGCAGCACCAATTCCGCTGGATTTTCTTTGACAATTGCTCCAACCCTATTCCAGGAATCCTTGTCCATTCCCCTCCTCTTGCCAACATATTTGAAGTCGACTCCTTGCCTGGAACAGTGGTCGGAAAACTCAGGATTCAATTCTTCTACTCCATAGAAGAGCATGGACATCTCACCTTGCTGCCAATTGTCGAGCAATGTCTTGGCCACACTCCATTGACCACCCATTCCACTGTATAGGATCTGCAGAACTTTCATCCCATCAGAATATGTTTCAATATTGCCGGAACACGTCTTTTGGCTAGCTCACCGGTATTTGTCACAATGGCTTTGATCATGTAATTGAATGCTTTACCCTTGCTACCGTGCATGGCAAAGGCCAGTGCTACTAAACTGAGGTAGTTTGCTTTTACAATCCTGAGATAGGGTGACAACCTCGGATCGCTTTTGAGCCCGGCAACCATCTGATCACATGATTCCAGGAACACTTCAGGGCTGGGAGAGCTCATTGTGCGGTCAGTGTGGGTGCCAATAATGGATGTAGCCACATTACCTGCCACGATCTCGGTTTCGCATAGTATGCGCAACCAAACGTATAGGTCTTCCCCCACCTTGAAAGCACGACCCTCCGGAAAAGGATATCGCAGCATTAACTGCTTTGGAACTATGACACCAAGTATAGAAATTGGATTGTTCCAGGTGAGCCGTTTTAACAAAGCATGCTTGGATTTAGGTAGGTTGCAAACCCTCCGATCTTCTCGGTCATCCATGATGTAAGGCATAACGTACAGGGCTTCTTCACTTGTTGATTGGATCAGCTTTTCCGCTTCTTCCAAATGATTGGGGAGATAGATATCGTCTGAATCAAGAAAGGCAATGAATGCTCCACTTGCGCGCTTGATACCATTGTTTCGAGCAGCGCTTCGCTCCAGATTTTCCTGATAGTAGTATTTGATCCGCTCATCCTTATATCGAAGTGCTATCTCGCGGGTGTTGTCCGTACTCCCATCATCTACAATCACCAACTCCCAATCATTTACAGACTGTGCAAGCACACTATCGATGGCCGCATCGAGAAACCTAGCCCGGTTATAGGTAGGTAAGACAATACTGTATTTCGGTTTTGAAGCCATCTCAGATTCCAACTATTTTTCTCAGTTCCCTTAGATACTTGGCATAAAAAGCCATGGAGATGATCATCACCAGTAATCCGGCAACATAGTAGATGGCCGTTATATCCCAACCGAGGAAATGACTTCCTGCAAACAGAAGGGCACTGATAGAAAACACCAGGAAAGTGAAGAGATGCATCCTATTGAGTTTGAGGTAAATCCTATCATTTTTATCGACTCCTCTCAAGTAGAGTAGTGTGGTTAAGAATTGTATTGCTCTCATCGCGCCGACCCCCATGAACGCACCGAGAAATCCAAAGAATTGGATTCCAAAATAGAAGGCTAAGCCACCCACAACGACCGAAAATCCGACAATAAAGGCCAAGGGCCGTGTCTTCTTGGTATGGTAGAATGGTATGGTATAGATCACATAGTAAACCTGAAGAACATAGAGTAAAAACAGTACTCCCAGGTATGGCAAAATGACCTGAAATTGTACATCGATCAGGTATTCAACAAAAAGTGGAATGGCAAGGAATGCCAGCCCAATGAACAATACAACTGCCAGGCACATGGTCTCCAGCGCTCGTTTAATGATGGTAATCTTTTCACCCGTAAGTTCTTTGTCGGTTAAGTGCTTGAATACCACCGGCGAAATGGCATTGTATAGTGCATACAAAAAGACCGATGTGGACGATGCCAGCAACCAGGCCAGGTTGTAGTAGCCCAACATATCGATGCCAAAAAATCGCTCCACCAATATGCGATCCAGGGAATTGAATACCATTAATATCAACGCATAGGGAATGAGGGCAAATCCAAAGGCGAACATACCTTTCAACATTTCCTTTGAAATGGTTAGTCGTCCAGTGAATCCCACCAAGATCACCAATAGAATTGCGACTCCCGATGTGGTGAGCGCTCTACCCAGGATGCTTCCCATGGCGCCGGCTTCGTAGTACACAACCCCAATAAGGATACCCACCACGGACAAGAGAAAAAATCCCAGGCTCCAAATGCTATAAGATCGCACCCGTTCCTCGTTGCGGTAAAAGGTCACCAATATGGTGTGTAGCAGTGTAGCCAAGGCAGTGAAGAAGACGATGTATCCATAGTTGGAAAAGAGGAACTCATCTGAACTCAGAATCCATTTTAGCACATACTCTGCCCCAATCCAGAACAGTGGAAAGAGAGAAATACCGAGGATGAGGATGGTGAAAATCGCGGTGGACAGTAGTCGTTGCTTCTCTTCCGAGCTATGTCTGTAATCAAAATAGTATCGGGCGTAGGCTTGTGGAATTCCCCCACCTATCAATATTGAAACAACGGCCCCAAAGATCTGAGCCAAGCCAATGATCCCGAAATCTGCAGGTGACAGATAAACGGTATAGACGGGAGCCAGTAGTACGTTTACACCGAGTGGCAAGAACCCAAGTATCACATAGACACTGGAGTTCTTGATTAGCTTATTGTAATCGTTGGAACTCAAAGGGCGAAATGATCAAGCCCAAAGAAAACGGTTTGATCCAATGACAGGCTAACTATCTGATTTATGTATAAACTATTCGATGAGGAAAAGCCTGAGCCTAGAGTCCGAAGGTGCAATTGAGTAAAACTCGCTTGCCGGAAATCAACCTGGTACCCTGATGTATTCCCCGAAAATCTCCGAGAAACAATGTTCCCGCCGTGGCGGTCAAGCGAACGGGCTTAATCCCATGGTCTCTCTCCAACATAGCCATTTCCTGAGGGAAAAAATGACCGTACCTTCCAGACTCCATACCGGTTGTAAACTCCACCTCATACTTATCGCGCCAGGCTCCCTTGTGGCTGTTTTGAAAAAAGGTCATCGGTGCATTTTCTTCTCCAACATCGTGCAGGAACAAGAATGCTTTGAAGCGATGCCTCCAGTCGTCAAAGTGGGCAGTATTCGCCTGGTAGTCCCGACCCGGTTCGTACTTGAAGTCCGCTTCTTGTCTATAGGCCAATACATCCTTGGTTACGTAAGCCCTGGCCAACCTCCAAATAAATTCGTTTTCATAGAAAGCCTTTGTAGATGGTGCATGATCCGGAATGTTACCTATACGCTCATGACCTCGACTGTGGCTGAAGTAGTCTGCGTGATTGGCCTCCTTCACATTTTGGTACGCGGCCTCCACCTCCTCGAGCATGTCCGAAACCGTCGAAGGATCCATAAAACTTTCAATCACCTTGAATCCATTCTCTGAGATTTCATCAAATACTTCCCGATCATCCTGATGCACTGGGCCCGGCTTATACTTGCGGTACATGTAGGCCTTCAGGACTCGATGATATAGCTTGGTTTGCTTAATTCCCATCAGGCTAAAAACTCTAGTGAAAATGGTGTACCTACCTCCAAATCTCGATTGGACTTCTTCCCAAGGCATTCCTGCAAATATTTAGGGTGCAGTCCATTTCCAGGTCTTACCGATCTGACGTTCTGTTCCGTAATAAAGTCTCCTTTTTTGATCTCTTCAGCCACGTACAGCGAACGGGCGAATTGCCTTGATGACTTTATGCTCTCGTCAAGGCCATATGTCACTTCGCCAAGAGAGGCTTCGGCATTTCTCACCGCTTGTACCATTCGTCCAAAATCGGCAGGTTCGAGTGAAAATGAAGCATCGGGACCACCAAGGGAGCGGTCGAGAATAAAATGCTTTTCGATCATTTTTGCTCCCAGCGTAGCAGCCACAACCGGTGCCGTCAAACCGGTGGTATGGTCGGACAATCCGACTTCAACGCCATATTTCTGCTTCATGTCAACCATCGTGTTGAGGTTCACCAAGTCTATAGGCGCTGGATAGGCTGAGGTACATTTCAATAAGGTGATATCGTTATTGCCCACTTCTCTGCACGCGGCTATGGCCAATTCGATGTCTTCCTGGTTGGCAATGCCGGTCGAAATAATCATCGGCTTGTTCTTTTGAGCAGCATATCGAATGAGGTTTACATCGGTTATTTCGAAGGATGCGATCTTATATGCCGGTGTATTAAATGCCTCAAGAAAGTCGACGGCTGTTTGGTCGAATGGAGAAGAAAAACAAATCAACCCCTCCTCTTTCGCTTTTGCAAACAAGGCCTCATGCCATTCCCAAGGGGTGTGTGCTTCATCGTAGAGGTCGTGGAGTTTTCTTCCATCCCACAAGGTGCCGCCCTGGATAACGAAGTCCTCGGCATCCGAATCAAGCGTAATGGTGTCGGCGGTATAAGTCTGTAATTTGATGGCGTCCGCGCCCGATTGTTTGGCGGCGGTGATGGTGTCGAGCGCCACTTCGAGTGAACCTCCGTGATTGGCCGAAAGTTCGGCCACAATCAAAGCCTTATCAGGAAAAAAGATGGACATCTAACTGCGTCGAATGTATTGATAAAAGAGACGACCGTCCAAAGTTCGTTCACCAATCTTTTCGAAGCCGCACTGTTCGAAAATCTTGTGGGACGAGACATTTGGCTCCTCAACGTCCGCCCTGATCAGCGAGTGACCAGCACCTTCGATAAACCCAACCCCAATCGCCAGGACGTGCTTGCCCAAACCCTGACCTCGAAATTCAGGAGAAAGCACGATACTGATCAAGTGCTCGTCCAAATCATATCGAACCAGTCCGCACGGTGTTTGGTCTTTTTCAAGGACCAACATCAGATATTCCGGATCCTCCAGTTTTCCTGCGTACCATTTCGCATGATCTTCCTTTGAAATCTCATCTTGATTGATGCTATTCTTCCTGGTTTCCGGATCATTATTCCATTGCAGGATTCGATCCGAATCAGACAATTCCGCCAGCCTTACCTCAAGGTCGAAGTCCATGAAATCGTTCTTTAATTCTTTCGGCCTGCTGACCGTCGATCAAGGCTTTTTGATTGGCAACGTGAGAAGATAAGTCTTCATTAAGCAATCGCTCAATACCAATTTGACCGCTCGTCCAGTCGCCGGCCTGAATGGCTAAATCTAATCGCTCAATCGCGGAATACAAGCCATCCTGATTGTCCACAAACCTTCCAACCAACGCAGGCTTCCCAACGCAACATACCTCGAGAAAGAAGTTGCTTGCAGGGCAAACGACGGCGTCAGCCAATTCGATTTGTTCGAGGACCTGCTGATCATTGAGGCCACTCATGTACTGTATACCTTGTTTTGAACCAGAGCCCAGAACCGTAATTTCAAAATCACCAAGCTGTAGGCACTTGTCAATGGCCTTGTCGGCTAAATTATAAGGGTCGGCCCCACCAAATGTGAGTAGCAGAGTTTGGATAGGATGTTGGATCTGCGGTGCCGCCTCCGAAGCACGATTGAGGAATGTTTGGCGAAGCAAGGCATAATCCTGTCCATATGCCTCGTTTGCTCGAATGGCTTGCAGACCAGGTGTGTGATTAATCACGAGACCAAGCCCATCCCACTTTTGTTCAAAATCGTTGATTTTCACCACATTGAAACCTGCACTTGAAAACGACTTTAGCAATTCGTCGTCGAAGCCATAACCATCAAACACAAGAATTGAACTCTCATATCCCGATAGTAATGCAGGCGAAATCTCCCCTGAGTAGAGAACTGCATTTATTGGGAAAGGGACTTCAACACCGTCCGGAATGAGAAATTTACACTCAAATTGATCCTCGAGCATTTGGTCTAAAGCTGTCAACCTCGCTACATGTCCAAATCCAGTTGTGCTGGACAATTCGGGTATGAAGACCACCTCTCTCACTCGACGTCATTCATTGTAATGGTATGATCGAAAGCGATATCACTCTTCAGCTTTTTTCCAACCAAGGAGGATCCGTCATTCACACCTTCTTCCTGTCCGGTCATCTTGAAGTTGAGGTCGTCCGCCATGATAGTATGACCTTTGATTAAATCAGATTTGGCCACGGCAAATCGCTCTCTCGATCGATAGGTCAATTCTGCTCCACTCAGTGGAAAGCCCTGCGAGAGATCATTGTCGACCTTGACGGGATTGAGTGCTCTTAGCTTTTGGACGACTGCAGCAAATTTCCTTTCCGAAACCGATGAAATGTGATCGAAGCGCTCCTCCCCTTCCGTCAGGGTGAGATGCTTTTCAAATACCGTAGCACCCAATTCATGTGCCTGCAAATTGCTGTAGATGGCTTCGCTACTACCGAAGTGGGAATGATCTGCATATCCAATTTTAGTGTCTGGGAAGGCGATTTTGAGCGTGGTGATTTTTTCAATGTGAAGGTCCCTTGTATGCGTTGGAAACCCTTGGAAACCAAACATAAGGCACCAAAGTTGACTTCCAAAAAACTCAACCTTTTCTTTTATCTCGTCGAGATAGCGCCCGCCAGTTCCTACGATCACAGGAATGCCCGTTTGCTTCATTCTCTCAAGGACCTTTGCATCGAAGAAGCTTACCGAGTGGAGGTCCAGAAAATCGGGCTTGAATGTTCCGTCAATCACAAGATCCATTGTCCTTGGATCGCAGGGCATGAGTATGATTTTTAGCCCCTTGGAAGTACAATGCTCAAATATGCGCACCCATTCCTCTTCGGAAAAAAGCGCCTTCTTAAACGAATCGTATCCCGGGTTTTGCCTGGAGATAAAGCTGTCGTAATCCAGCAATACTTGAAACTTCACACCATCGGCCGCTGCCCTTTCGGCTGCATTGACAAGGCCGAGGATGTATTCCATGTCTCCTTGATGATGAAAGGCCGTTTCGGCGTAGATGAAACTCATTCGATCACCCTCCCGTCTTTGAGTTTTACCTTAGAGGTGGGATCCTCCTTTGTGCGCTGAACACCCTTTTCGTCACAACCCCGGTTGATTTCAACGACTTCTGGATGTTCATCCAGCCATTCAAGAATCTGTTGTGTGGAACTGGCGAAGGCCTCAGGTCCTAGCCCTTCGTAAAGTCTCTTAAACATTTCGAAGTCTTCCGGATAATCCAGTGCTATTCGATATCCTTCCCTGAGCAATTTATCTGACGTTGGCAGCTCCACAACTTCAAACAAGTCCGTCTTGAGGAAGTAATACAACCAGTATTCAGTCTGATTCGAAGCCTTGAGTTCTACCAACTTTCTAAGCGCATCAGGCTTGAGCCCTGAGAGATATATTCCTACAGGAAGATGGTGGCACTTGACTAGGTCCGCATTGGTATCGCTGTAGGTCTTGAGTAAATCCGGGATAAGATCGAAGGGCACTAGCGGGCAATCTGCAGTCATATTGATGGCGTAGTCCAGCTCGAATTCTTCGATCGCTCCCAACAATCTATCTACCACGTCTTCTTCACTTCCTCTAAAGCATCTTACCCCTTCCTTGTGTGCTATTTCTTCAAGCGGGTCATCCTCGGGATTGGTCGACGTACAAATAACAATCTCGTCCAGCTCTGTGCTCAACTTCAGGCGTCGTATCATCCAGGTGATGAATGATTCGCCATTCACTTCCAGCAATAGCTTTTTTGGCAATCTGGTGGATTTTAGCCTGGCAGTGATTAGGAACCCGGTCTTCATGATTTCAAGATTGCTCCTATGAGTTTAACGGAATGAACCCCTTGCTCGTAGTTGCATTGCAAACCTTGCCTGCCTTCGCAAAACCCTAGGAAGTCTTTAAGTTGTTCACGATACATTTGATCGATATCGGAGCTATCGCCTTGGTAGAGTGTCGTTCGCTCTCCATCCCTTGATTCCATTTCCAGTATACCCTCAACCATGTCGTACGTAATGATGCCAAAGTTACCTGTAAACGATGCGATATTAATCGGCGATGGCGAGAAGTAATCCAGTTCTATTTCTACTCGCTTGGCATTTTGGGCCGTGAGGTGAATCAAGGCCCAATCTTCTACATCAATTTCGAGATCGGAGAGCTTTGCGGTTTGTGCTCCTTCCAACTTAGTCGGGCCAAAAAGAAATCCGGCCAGGTCCAATTCGTGACTGAGTGTACGTACAACTCCACCGCCGAGATCTTTTCGACCCATGTATTCAGTGCGATAATCGGCATAGGGATGCCAATTGGGTAAGTAGTGACTGCGCTGGAATCGAACGAAATCAACGTTTTGGCCCTCCAACACCTCTTTGAGTTTTGTGACAATGGGGTGAAAGCGCAGGCAATATGCAACTTGAATTCGATCTTCAATACCTTCAAAAGCTATAAGCTCTTGACCCAATGCAACCAGTGGCTTTTCAACCAGGATAGGAATCTTTAAGTCTCTGATCATTGAGATTGGTTCGGCATGCCTTGAGGTAGGCGTGCAAACTAAGACGGCTTCCGGTTGCCATGCCTTAAATTCACTCAGCTCTGTGGTTGCTTCAACTCCTTCCAATCCATCTTGCAGTACTCCCTTTCCACTTCGCAAAGCCATCACATGAATGCCCATATCCAAAAGAATTTGGGCGTGTCTGCGCCCGATGGAACCCAAGCCTATAATGCCTATTTTTTTCACATCATACCTCCTTCCAGGATGCTAACGGCATGGATGGTTTCATGACGGGGAATGAGTACCCGCTCCTCGTTGCACTGTTTGATGAATTGCTCCAGGGAGTGCTTGAAGGCATTGAAGCTATCGGTGAATGTTCGGGTAATTTCTCCAGATGTCCCAAGCAGTGTGATCTCGATGGCCGCAGGTTTTGAGTCGCCCGTCATCTCAAACGAATATTCGATGCCGCTTTCCTTTTTCACTTTGACCAACTGTCCTCTGTTGGTGAGTGAATTCCTTTGCTCAACAACCTTCGACCAATCATTGGCCATGAGGAACGACGGTTCCACAATGTGCATGCCGTAGGTCGACCATTTTTTTGGACACCTGGCTTTCACTTCAGTGATTTTCCCAAGGGAATGAAATTCCTGCTGGCTGACGGAGAATTCCTCTGCGTATCTAAGCGAAGTGCACGTAAATATCTGATGCCCGTATTGCTGCATACGCAACATTTCACTGGCATCGCCTTGTGTTGTGGCAAAGGGTTTATCCACAAAAACCGGCTTACCGGCCTCGAGGATCGGGGCTACCATTTCGAGGTGCCTTTCTCCGTCGTCTCGAGCGAGCAAAATACAATCACAATTCTCAGCCAATTCTTCTATCTCCGTATAGATCCGTTCGATTTTGGCAGCCTCTGCAATGTGTTCGGACATGGTCTGGTCCTGAGTCCACACACCGGTTACAGCACCCAGATCACCGAGAAAATCATGTGGATATTGCTGCTCAGACAGGTATTGACCAATAACCGGAAAAGGGCATCTATCCATTTCGTTTTGGTTGTACCCGTTGAAAATGGCTGACCAGGAGTAAGGATGCCCGTTGCCCTCACTCATTCCTATCACACCAATATTCCAATATTTCTTCACCAGTTGGAAGGTATTAGAAGTTGCTCATCCTCAGAAGCCAATTCCGGTGCATTGAGATAAGCTTCTTCTAAGTTGATCTGCTCGCAGCAATTGATAATTTCCTGAAGTTCATGGGCAGCATTGACGCCCACCACGACTTTGTCAATGAATGGATTTTTCACCACAAATCCAAGACAGGCTTCCAGCGGACTCAATTCGTTTTCGGCCAGATGTTTCAGAAACAAGTCGTGATGCGATTGGAATCGAGCGAGGTTGCCCTCAAGGTATTCCAGGAAAAATAATCCTTGAAGAAATGCAGAACGAATGTGGATTTCTACTCCCTGATCTGCGAGTTCTTCAAAATGGGATTCGAATCGTCTGTCGTATAAGTTGTAAGGGACTTGAAGTAGGTCAAACGACAATTGATTGTTCGCTAGCCATGCCAACTCTTCCGGAGAATATAAGCTGTAGCCAATCTTATGCACCAAGCCCTCTTCCTTACATTCCAATAGGGCTGAGTGCAGTCCTTGATTTTCCTGCAGGTCACCGAACCGATGCAGCAGCATCCCGTAGAGGCCTGGAATATTGAGGGTTTCGCAGGACTTCTGTACACTTTTGGCCAGATTACCTGCACTTGTTCCCGGGCCCACTTTGGAGACAATATCAAACGAAGCAATGATTTGATGTTGACCTAAACGCTGCTCACTATCCCCATAGGCCTGGGCGGTATCGATGAGCGATATTCCTGATTTGTTTGCGAGGTTCAGAATTGATTGAAGGGAATCGTCATCTGGAATGCCGGTTCGGTTAGAAACTCCATATGGCATTCCAAACTGAACACTGCCCAATGCCAGTTTCGAAGTTCCCAAGGCTCACGGTTTGAAGTTTGGGTCCACCTCGTCGACAATCAACTGCCGAAGTTGATCCACGTTTAGGAAGTCGGGATTCGTTCCCGAATTATAGGCAAATCCTGGCTCAACCAGAGTTGCATTGGCTTTCTCCATATACTCCTCCTTCGTGAATCTGAAGGTCTGGGGCACAATGGCATAGTAAGACCCTAAGTCAACCGTATTGTATGAGTCGCTTGTGGTGATCATTTC
This sequence comes from Salibacteraceae bacterium, assembly GCA_965267285.1. Lineage (GTDB taxonomy): Bacteria > Bacteroidota > Bacteroidia > Flavobacteriales_G > Salibacteraceae > UBA4419. The sequence goes on from OZ253948.1 coordinate 2,140,387, forward strand.
CTCGTGCACCTTTTCACCGGGTCGAATACCTACCATTGGTGTGTCGCAATTCGGGCCAATGGCTTCGGCTAGGTCCGTAATCTTAAACGAAGGAATCTTTGGAACAAAGATCTCCCCTCCCCATCCTTCCTGGAGCGCATAAAGAACCAAGTCGACACCCTGATCCAAGGTGATGTTGAAACGGGTCATATTGGGATCCGTTATTGGCAATGAGCCTTCATTCTTCTTCTTCAAAAAGAAGGGAACAACGGATCCTCTTGAGCCCATCACATTGCCGTACCGCACAACTGTAAATCTCAAGTCCCTAAATCCACGGATGTTGTTGGCAGCTACAAAAAGCTTGTCGGAGGTCAGTTTAGTTGCGCCGTAGAGATTGATCGGAGCCGCGGCCTTATCGGTGCTCAGTGCAACAACTCTTTCGACGTTGGTGCTGAGCGCCGCTTCAATAATATTCTCGGCCCCAAGAACATTTGTCTTCACAAATTCCATCGGGTTATACTCCGCAGCAGGAACTTGTTTGAGTGCAGCAGCATGAATCACAACATCTACATCCTGAAAGGCTCTTTTTAATCTGGGCAAATCCCTCACATCTCCCAGAAAGTAACGAATCTCCTGATTGGTGCTCAGGTTTATCTCCTGCGACATCTCAAACTGCTTGAGCTCGTCCCTGGAGTATACAATTAGTTTTTTCAAGCCCAAATTCTGGCTCAACAATCTTCGGATGAAGGCCTTTCCAAAGGAACCCGTACCACCCGTAACTAAAACACTTTTCCCTTTCAAATCCATGCCTCTGCTTATAGTCGATCACAAATAAAACAAGTTATTGCGACTTCTTTATAGTTCAATTCGACCGACCAATGAATTTCCGGTTATTTGACACGGTCTTTTTTTAACCGTAGAGGCGCTCGTTCTACTCGCTAGGCCCGGAGGTCACAAAGCCGTCATTAATAATTGACCATTCACCATTTGTCTTTTAGCCATTTATCATTCGGCCCACGCCTGTATTCGGCTCACACCTGTATTCACCCCCCCCGCACTTCGAACTACGAACTCCGAACTCCGAACTCCGAACTCCGCACTCCGCACTCCGAACTCCGCACTCCGAACTTCTAATACATTTGTACGCTTAAATTCGTCCCCATGAACGACATCGTATTTGACCTTATTGAAAAAGAAGCTCACAGGCAGAAGGTTGGGCTCGAATTGATTGCTTCTGAAAACTATGTTTCGGAAGACGTGCTGAAAGCGATGGGTTCGGTACTCACGAATAAATATGCGGAAGGCCTTCCCGGAAAACGATATTATGGCGGATGTGAAGTGGTGGATGAAGTTGAAAACGAGGCAAGAAACAGACTCAAAGAGCTCTTTAACGCTGAATGGTGCAATGTTCAACCCCATAGTGGCGCTCAGGCCAATGCAGCGGTTATGCTCGCTTGTTTGCAGGCCGGCGATGCCATTTTAGGATTTGACCTAAGCCACGGTGGTCATCTTACGCATGGTTCTCCGGTAAATTTTTCCGGCAAGCTCTACAAAGCTCATTTCTACGGTGTCAACAAAGACACGGGCTATGTCGACATGAATATGGTAGAAGATCAAGCCAGGAGCGTTAAACCAAAATTGATCGTTTGCGGTGCCTCCGCCTACTCCAGGGATTGGGAATACGAGAAATTCCGGGAGATTGCCGATTCCGTTGGCGCCATTTTGCTGGCCGATATCTCCCACCCAGCCGGATTGATCGCCAGAGGGATCCTAAAAGACCCGCTGGAACACTGCCATGTAGTGACCACAACGACACACAAAACATTACGAGGCCCTCGTGGAGGTGTGATCATGGTGGGCAAAGATTTTGACAACCCCTGGGGACTAAAAACCCCAAAAGGAATAACCCGAAAATTCAGCGCCCTTCTGGATTCCGGAGTATTTCCTGGAACGCAGGGAGGGCCACTCGAACACGTAATTGCCGCAAAGGCTGTGGCCTTTGGAGAAGCCCTGTCCGATGAGTACTTCCAATACGTATTGCAGGTAGCGAAAAATGCATCGGTTATGGCCCAATCGCTTGTGGATCGAGGATACGACATCATTTCGAAAGGCACTGATAATCACTGCATGCTCATTGACCTCAGAAACAAAGACATCACCGGTAAGGCAGCAGAAAAGGCACTGGAAAATGCCCACATAACCGTAAACAAAAACATGGTTCCCTTTGACGATAAGTCTCCATTTGTAACATCTGGAATCCGCATCGGAACCCCAGCGGTAACCACAAGGGGGCTCAAGGAATCTGATATGGATCGCATTGTGGAACTAATTGATCGGGTGATCACAGACGCTGAAAACGAAGGAACCATTAGTGAAGTGAGAAGTGAAATTGAGAACTGGATGGGCGATTATCCGCTCTTCCGAATGTGAGTGAGATGGAATTGATTAGAGCAAATGATCCCAGCCGCAAATCATGGATTCCTGTTCCCGAGGGTTCAGATTTTCCCATTCAAAATATCCCTTTCGGGATTGGCAAAAAAGACGATCGTCACTTTGTAGCCACCAGGGTAGGCGACATCATCATCGATCTGTCGGGATTGGCCAAGGAAGGGTACTTTGACGCATGTGGCATTCCCCAGCAAGCGTTTGAGCAGGAATGTCTCAACGACATCATGGTTTCAAAAGGAGTCATCAGGATGTTGCGCAATGCCATCTCAGACCTCCTGTCCTACGATAACGAAGTGATACGCGACGATCGCGAAATGAAGGAATCCATCATATTCGGGGTTGATGAAATTGAAATGTGCCTGCCGATCCAAATTGGAGATTACACCGACTTCTATTCGAGTAAAGAGCACGCCACCAATGTAGGAACCATGTTCCGCGATCCGGACAACGCCTTGTTGCCAAACTGGCTGCACCTACCGGTAGGATACCACGGCCGGGCATCAAGTATCGTTGTGAGTGGAACACCCGTACAAAGACCTTTGGGACAACAAAAACCAGAGGATGCGCCGCCCGTTTATGGGGCATCGAAGTTGATGGATTTCGAGCTCGAAATGGCATTTGTGACCTTTGATGGAAAGCCGCTTGGAAGCCAGATATCTACCAAGGAGGCCGAACAGTTCATTTTTGGCATGTGCATCTTCAACGATTGGAGCGCACGAGACATGCAAAAGTGGGAATACGTACCCCTTGGCCCCTTCCTCGCCAAAAATTTTGCTTCGTCCATTTCACCATGGATAGTAACCCTCGATGCCATGGAGCCCTTCCGAGTTCCGGGACCTGAACAGGACCCGGCAGTTTTGCCCTACCTCGAATATGAAGGGGACAAAAACTTCGACATCAATCTGGAAGTGCTCATTCAGCCGGAAGGGTTGGAAGAAAATAGTGTGTGCAAATCCAATTTCAAACATCTCTACTGGAACATGAGTCAACAGCTAGCTCATCACACAGTGAATGGATGCAATATTCGCCGCGGCGACATGATGGCTTCGGGGACAATTAGTGGTCCTACACCGGAATCGTACGGAAGTATGCTTGAGCTCAGTTGGAAGGGCACCAAGCCGCTTACAATGTCGGATGGAACCGAACGCAAATTCATCCTGGACAATGACACGGTCATCATGAGAGCACATTGCCAGAAAGACGGTCTCAGAGTCGGTTTTGGCGAAGTAAGGTCTAAAGTTCTGCCGGCAAAATAGCTACCTTTACTTCGGATGAAAGTCGAAGAGCAGTCTTGGATCACAAAGTCGGAAATGAGCCGCCTCTTGCGGCAGTACCGCAAGCTACTCCAAGGAGCAAGACTTAAGAAGGATGGCGCCGACCAGGTGATCATTCGAAAGGCCCTGGATACCGCTATTGAGGCGCACAAGGATACCAGAAGGAAGTCGGGGGAGCCCTACATTTTTCATCCAATGGCGGTAGCGCAAATTGTGGCTCATGAAATCGGTCTGGGCACCAGTTCGATCGCCTCTGCCCTACTCCACGATGTAGTGGAAGACACCGAACTCACCATCAGTGATATCGAATTGCTTTTCGGTTCCAAAATTGCCAGCATCATTGATGGTCTAACCAAGATTGCAGAGGTATCAGATCTTAATACGTCACTTCAAGCTGAGAACTTCAGAAAGATCCTGCTCACACTCTCTGATGATGTACGTGTGATTCTTATCAAGATTGCAGACCGTTTGCACAACATGCGTACGCTGGGGTCGATGAAGGACTCGAAGCAAAAGAAGATAGCCTCTGAGACACTGTACTTGTACGCCCCGCTTGCACACCGCCTGGGGCTATATGCAATCAAAACGGAGCTCGAAGATTTGAGCCTGAAGTATATGGAGCCGGATGTCTATTCGGAAATCGAAAGCAAGCTGAGAAAGACAAGGGCCGTCCGGAATCGCTTTATCAATAGGATCGTCACACCTATCCAGAAGACGCTCAAGGAAAACGGTTATGAGCATAGCGTACAGGGAAGGACAAAGTCGATCTACTCTATTTGGAAGAAGATGCTCAACAAGAATGTACCCTTTGAGGAGGTGTACGACGTCTTTGCTGTTCGCATCATTTTGGATGTTCCGATTGAGGAGGAAAAAACCGCTTGTTGGAACGTCTACAGTTTGGTGACGGACTATTACAGGCCAAACCCCGACAGGTTGCGCGATTGGATTACCACACCAAAAAACAATGGCTACGAGTCGCTACACACTACAGTGATGAGTCCCACGGGAAAGTGGGTTGAGGTTCAGATCAGAACACAACGCATGGATGAGGTGGCCGAAAAGGGATACGCGGCGCACTGGAAATACAAGGAAAGTGTGGGTGAAAGTAATGTGGATATCTGGCTGGCTAAGATTCGAGAACTCCTGGAAAATCCAAGCCTTGATGCCGTAGACTTCATTGATGATTTCAAGCTTGACCTATTTGCAGATGAGATCTATGTCTTTACCCCGCGTGGTGAAGTGAAGACCATGCGCAAGAATGCTACCGCACTCGACTTCGCATTTGAGATACACACGCAAATCGGAGCTACATGCATTGGGGCAAAGGTCAACAACAAATTGGTGCCCCTGAGCTCAAGGCTGGAGAGCGGCGACCAGGTTGAGATCCTGACATCCAAGAAACAAAAACCCAAGGAAGACTGGCTAAAGTTTGTTATTACCGGAAAGGCCAAGTCCAAAATCAAAACCCTCCTCCGTGAAGAAAAAAGGAGGATGGCTCTGCACGGCAAGTCCAAGCTGGATAAAAAGCTGAAATCCCTTGGACTCAACAGATCGGAAAAGAACATCAAGACGATCATCTCCTACTACAAAACGCTGAACGAACTCGAGCTCAATTATGGCGTTGAGGCAGGGAAATTTGATCTAAAGAGGCTGGCCAAACTCAAGTCCATCAATGGCGAAATCATTTATCGCCCGCGGAAGAAAAAACGAGGAAAAGGTATCGAAGAATTGGTGACCAACCTTAGGGGCAAGACCGATCTATTGGTTCTTGGGCAGGACATGAAGAATATCCAGTACGAGCTTTCGACGTGCTGCAATCCGATTCCCGGGGATGACGTGTTCGGTTTTGTTACTGTGGATCGTGGAATCAAAATCCACAGAACCAGTTGCCCAAACGCGATTCAGCTCCTATCGAATTACGCGTATCGAATCGTGCAAGCCAAATGGATAAACCAAGAGAGTATTGCCTTCCTGGTTGGAATGGAAATCACTGGTATTGACGAAGTCGGTATCGTAAACACCATTACGAAGATCATCTCCGAAGAATTGAACGTAAATATGCGCTCGATTAGTTTCGACACCAACGACGGTATTTTCGAAGGGCGCATCATGGCATTTGTGCACGACACCAACCACCTTACAAATTTGATGTCGAAATTGCGCAAAGTAGAAGGTGTCAACCGGGTAAGAAGAATAGATCCCGATAAGCAATAATCAGTGAGTCAGATTAAGGAGGTCAAAGAGGTTTTTACGCTGTTTCTGGAGAAGCATGGTCATCGTAAAACACCGGAGCGATTTGCCATTCTGGAAGAAGTGTACAAGGTAGATGGACACTTCGACGTCGATGGCCTTTATGGTCAAATGAAGGATAAGAACTATCGCGTGAGTCGCGCAACACTTTACAACACCATCGAACTCCTCCTGGCCTGCAACCTCATTCGCAAGCATCAATTTAGCAACAATATTGCTCAATACGAGAAGTGCTACGGCAACCGCCAGCACGACCATATCATTTGTATGGATTGTGGGAAAGTTATGGAGTTTTGTGACCCGCGCGTGCAGAACATCTCAAAAACACTGGAGGATCACCTGGCCATCAAAGTACATCACCATTTTCTGAATTTTTATGCAAGCTGTGGTGACAAATGCAAGGAAAACTAATTTTGCCGCTTCGCACAAAAAACTGGGATGAAAGTTGACGTATTGTTGGGCCTCCAATGGGGCGACGAAGGAAAGGGCAAAATCGTAGATGTTCTAACACCAAATTATGACATCATAGCTCGCTTTCAGGGCGGACCAAATGCTGGTCACACCTTGGAATTCAACGGCATCAAACATGTATTGCACACCATCCCTTCCGGGATATTTCGAAAGGAAACAAAGAACGTCATTGGCAATGGTGTGGTGATCGACCCGATCGTGCTCAAGAAAGAACTGGATGCCCTGGCCGACTTTAATGTGGACCTGGAAAAGAGCCTTTTCGTTTCGAAAAAAGCCCATCTGATCCTTCCTACGCATTGCATGCTGGACGCTGCTTCAGAGGCTGCCAAGGGCAAGAAGAAAATTGGTTCTACACTTAGGGGCATTGGCCCGACCTACATGGACAAAACGGGTAGAAATGGTCTAAGGGTTGGCGATATATTGATGGATGATTTCCTGCAGAAATATGAAACTCTGCGCCAAAAGCATATCGGTATGTTGGAACGATTCGATCATGACACTGCTGATCTGACCAAGCGGGAAGAAGCATTTTTTACGGGGATAGAAACACTCAGAGGGTTGAACATTATCGATTCCGAACAATTCTTAAACGAAGCGCTCGACCGCGGAGAGAGAATCCTGGCCGAAGGCGCCCAGGGATCACTGCTCGACATTGACTTCGGCTCTTACCCATATGTCACAAGCAGTTCGACCATTTGCGCCGGAGCTTGTACAGGCCTTGGTATTGCACCGAATAAGATTGGCGAAGTTTACGGAATATTCAAGGCGTACTGTACGCGGGTAGGGTCCGGCCCGTTCCCAACCGAATTGTTTGACGATAATGGAAAAATTCTTGCGGAAAAAGGGCACGAATTTGGCGCCACTACAGGACGACCAAGGAGATGCGGCTGGCTGGACTTGCCGGCATTGAAATACGCATGCATGGTGAATGGAGTGACCAAGCTCATCATGATGAAGGCCGATGTCCTATCCCATGTACCTGAAATTCAAGTGGCGACCAGCTATCAGATCAAAGACCGCTCGGTAGACTATCTGCCCTATGAAGTGCTGGATACCGAACTGTCTGCCAACTATGAAGGATTGCAGGTATGGAGTGAGGACCTCACAGGACTCCAGGACTACAATGAATTGCCAGATGCGCTGAAGGAATACGTCGATTACCTGGAACAAAAAGTTGGTATCCCAATCACCATAGTTTCGGTTGGCCCGGACCGTACCCAGACGTTGCATCGATAAAATTGTCCGATTTTTGCCGGCGGTGAATTTCGTGAGGACTTTTCTTCTCTTTTTTGCGCTTTTTGCATCCGCTATCAATTGGACTTCCACTGCTCAAGAGGTGAAGGAAATTGAGATCGTCAATGCCGACGACCTGATCTTCGATGAGGAGTCCGGAATCAAAGGAAAAAGACTTCTTGGAAACGTTGTGCTTAAGCACGAATCGTCGGTGATGTATTGCGATTCCGCCCACGTATACAACGAAATAAACACCATGAAGGCGTATAGCAATGTGCGCATCGAGGATGGCGATTCTGTAGATCTGCGGGGCGACTACCTCGAATACGACGGTAATACAAGGATCGCATTCTTTCAGGGCAACGTGCAATTAAAGCATGCACGAATGACCTTATTTACGCCAACGCTCACCTACAATCGAAGTTTGGACGTGGCGCAGTACAGCAATGGAGGTGTCCTTTATTCCGACAACAAAGAGGACACACTTTACAGCAAAAAAGGCTACTATCGATCCGGAATCAAATTAGCCCAGTTTAGAGATAGCGTACGATTAAATTCGGTGGAGTATCGCATCGCTTGCGATACCATGCACTACAATACGGAAGCGGAACGTAGTGAATTCTTTGGGCCAACCAGAATCATTTCGGGCGATGATTTCATTTACTGCGAAGATGGTTGGTCTGATTCCAAATCAGGACAGAGCGAATTCCGAAAAAACGCACGGCTCACCTCCGGTGATCAGAGACTCGAAGGAGATACCATATTCTACGACAGCAAGGAGGAAAGTGGAAGGGCATTTGGCCATGTAAGTTTAGTTGACACGGCAGAGAACCTGATTGTGAAAGGACAGTACGGTGAGCACTATCGCAAGGACAGTGTTTCCTTTGTAACCAAGGATCCTTTGCTCATACAGGTTGAGGATGAGGACAGCCTCTTCCTAACAGCTGATACACTCTATTCAATGTACGACACGGCCAATGAACGCCTCCTTCTTGCCTACCCTGCTGTAAGCTTCTACCGAAGTGACATGCAGGGTAAATGCGACTCAATTGCCTTTGTGGATTCGGATTCCAGTATAAAGATGTTCACCGATCCAATATTGTGGTCGGAGGAGAACCAGATCTCCGCTGATTATATCCAACTGAATCGATCCGGTGGAAAGCTCAGGACCATGGACATGAATGATCAGGCCTTCATTGCTTCTCAATCCGACAGTGTAAGCTACGACCAGATCAAGGGTGAGAATATGGTCGGATTCTTTGAGGAGAATGAGTTACGTAGAGTTGATGTCCTGGCCAATGGCGAGACAGTTTATTATGCAAAGGAGAACGATACAACGGACATTGGCATCAACCATGCGGTTTGCACCGACCGTATTAAGATAATGTTGGACAGCAGCAAGGTGGAGACTATTACATTCTATGGCAAACCAAATTCAACGCTCTATCCAATTGGTCAGGCTCCGGCTGGCGTTACCAAGTTGACCGGATTTATGTGGCGAATTGCTGAACGACCAAACAAAACGGCAGTGATTCGAAGAAGTAAATTCGACGCTGAAGGCGATTAATACGGAATTCATTGCTAATCGTCTGATTTCTGGGGATTTGATCTAGTCCTGCTTTGCCAGAAATATTCCGGCAATTATCTTCGCGCTATGCGCGAAAAAGTCATTCTGGTTTCCATTCTTTTTCTATCCTGCCTGATGGTCCAAAGTCAATACTATGCTTCAGGTCGAGTATACCTCGACAAGAATAGCGACGGTGACATGGATGGTACTGACGTGCCTCAGACCTCGGTACGTGTGCACGTCTTCCGGGATATCGATGGCAATGGTTCGATTAATGGGTCGGATTCCTTGGTCTCGACGGCTGTGACAGATGGTGAGGGCAACTACCTTGTTCAGATTCCTGTCGGCAAGGTCATTCAAGAACGTGTTTCCAATGACAACGACGACGCTGAAGAAGATAATTCTGATGGGTCCATGTACCGAACCAGCTCCGATCTTGAGTTGATAGAAGATGGTTCGACTGCACAAACCGTTGGAGTGCGATTTCGAAACGTGCCAATTGCCAACGCCGAAACCATCAACAATTCGTATATCACCTTCACCGTAGATGAAGAAGATACGGAAGCCACAAGCCTCACCATTCGGTGTCAGGATGCTGACAATGGAGGTCAGTTTAGCAACTCCGCTAATGACATCTCGTCGAGGACAACTACCACATCCTCAGTGGCATGGAATACCATTGAATCATGGTCGGGTGAAGGGACCATCAGAAAAACTCCAGACCTTACATCAATCATAGACTCGGTCATTAACCGGGCTGGTTTTTCTGCAGGAAATGCCATTGTTTTCATTTTCACCGGGAGTGGAGAGAGAACAGCCGATTCCCATGATGGCAACTCAGCAACGGCTCCACTGCTAACCATAGATTATGGTTCCGGAACTACTACCTATATAGCTGTTGTAGATACCAATGATTTATCTACCGGTCATACACTTACATCGTCAAGAACGGTAGCGCTTTCTTTTTCGGCAGAAGGAGATACCCTGTCCAACAACTTTGGATATAGTGGAGAAAGTGTAGGATGCTTTGCGGTGGCCGATGGCGGGAATATTCTGTATCAATTCAACAGATATTCCGGGATTGATAGTGTAGTTAGCGGTGTAAGTGTGAGCAACATTGAAGCCATGACCTATGGCATAGACAGACTTACAATTCTCGCCGCCGACGCCGATGAACTTGGTGAAGTAAATAAGCTAACGGGTGGATTTACAGCGCGTTCATCCACATTTGGAACCGGTGGTGGAGCTGCGGGTGATATAACCTTTAGCGATGTAGATGCCATAGCCATGGATGCTACGCAAGACACCATGTTTGGTGTGTATCAGACCCGGTTGTTTGTCATTAATTCATCCACCGGTGCTCATGTCCCTGATTACTTTGGTTCAGGTGTTGATTACATCACGATCACCGGTTCCGGAGGAAATTTGGATGACATCGCCATTGATCCTACTACGGGAACAATGTATGGCACGAACGCTTCTAACCTTTACACCATTAACACATCCACGGGGGCGGCCACCTTGGTTGGTGCCATGGGAGAATCGGATATGGAAGGAATGACCTTCTCTGAAAATGGAGATCTCTATGGTACAACAGGAACAGGCGCTACCAATTCCAACTCAAAGTATTCAATCAACAAGTCCACAGGTTCTGCCACATTAATATCAGCATTCAGTGGTGTGGGTACGGATTACGAATCTTGTGAGTGCCTGGCTGGCTCCAGCCTGGCAGGTATTCTCCCGATTACCTTGGGTGAGTTCACAGCGACCTCTCTCGGTAAGCAGATCTTGCTTGAGTGGACCACGCTAACAGAAATAAACAATAACTACTTTGACATTCAGCGTTCCAATGACGGAAAGACGTTCTCATCATTGGATCAAATCGAAGGGCAGGCATTCTCCAAGACACTAAAGAATTATTCATTTCTCGACGAAACAGCAAAAGATGGAATCAACTTCTATCGCCTAATGCAAGTGGACCTGGACGGTTCGTCTAGTTCTTCACCCATCATACATGCCAGAGCAATTGGATCTTATGCTGATGGGGTTAAGCCTTACCCAAATCCGGCATCGGATTATATCCAACTAGGTGCTCCCGTGAGTTTCAGGTTGTATGACGCGCAGATGCGCGCTATTCTAGAAGGTGTTTCGGATGAAATTGACGTTCGCGATTACCAGACAGGAGTCTACTTTCTCCAGGTTGATGTCCAGCAGATGCACAAAATCCTGATCGCTAAATAAACTTGGCCATCCAAGAGTCTTTGAGGCTCTTCTCCCAGTTTTTATACCCCTTCACGTCCTGGACAAGGTTGTCGAATACAACGGTTTCCATCCCTATCTTGCCATCGGAAATTAGTGCTGAGAGATCGTTGAGGTTTGCTTGCGCGACATTTCCATTTTCCCGATAGGAAATTAGATGCCGATTCATGAAATTGATACCCAGGTTGCGTTCTGCCTCTTGCATGAAGTGGACCTGTGAATCAATGGAGCAACCCGAAGCCGCAGCCTCTGTCTGATCCAAGGCAATCACAATGTATCGATCGTGTACGATTTCACCCTCTGCCTTAAGGTCAGCACCGTGCGCTGTCCACTGCTCAAGAAAGCGATCAAGGTTCATCTGCAGGTTGTACTGCTCGTCTTCGGATAAGGGTCTGTCGGCCTGGTATATCCAAACCCGGCTGTGGTCGGGAAGTGAAATCATGGTGTGAAGTTACAGATCATCTGCTTCCGCAATCAACTCAGCGATGTCTTTTACGGAAATAGAGCCTTCCCGCTCCTTGTTCTTTACGCCATCCGTCATCATAGTATTACAGAATGGACATCCGGTCGCAATAACATCCGGTTTCATTTCCAGGGCATCCTCAGTACGCTCAATGTTCACTTCCTTGTTTCCCTTTTCCGCTTCCTTAAACATCTGAGCTCCTCCGGCACCACAGCACAAAGCCTTGGCTCTCGCTCTTTTCATTTCAACCAGGGTCGCATCGAGTTTGCCGAGCATTTCTCTTGGTGCTTCGTAAATTCCATTTGCCCTTCCCAAATAACATGGATCGTGGTAAGCAATTCTTTTTCCCTCGAACTTACCTCCCGCAACCTGAATTTTACCATCGGCTAGCAATTGATTGATGAATTCGGAGTGGTGAAATACTTCGTAACTTCCACCAAGGGAGGGATATTCGTTCTTGATAGTGTTAAAACAATGTGGACATGCTGTAACGATGCGCGTTACCTCATATCCATTCAACACCTGAATGTTTTGCATGGCTTGCATCTGAAAGAGGAACTCATTTCCGGCCCTCTTCGCCGGATCCCCGGTACAACCTTCTTCGGTCCCCAAAACAGCAAATTTCACTCCGGCATTGTGCAGGATTTTGGCTGTGGCCTTTGTGATTTTCTTAGCTCTATCATCAAAGCTTCCGGCACAACCCACCCAGAAGAGAACCTCAGGTTTCTCCCCGGCGGCAGTCATTTCAGCGAGCGTTCGTATCGTAAGATTCTCTTCCATTTTATTCTTGTGCCCAATTCAGTCGGTCGGCTTGTGCAAATTGCCACGGCGCACCGTTGTTTTCAATGTTGCTAAACATCCCGTTTAGCTCTTGGGGAGCGGCGGACTCTTCCATCACCAGAAATCTCCTCAAATCCACAATGATCGACATGGGATCAATATTTACCGGGCATGCATCAACGCAGGCATTGCAGGTTGTGCAAGCCCAAATTTCTTCCGGGCTGATGTGGGTGTGTAAGAGCGACTGGCCGTCGTCTTCGTTTCCCGCACGCCTATTCTTGCCTACAACCTCCAATCGATCGCGGGTATCCATCATGATCTTCCTGGGAGATAGAAGCTTTCCAGTTTGGTTGGCCGGACAAACGGAAGTACACCTACCGCATTCTGTACATGTGTAGGCATCCATCAGTTGCTTCCAGGTCAGATCCTGCACATCTTTAGCTCCAAACCTACTCGGCTCAACATCAGGTGGAGGAGCGGCATATGGATCCGCGGCAGGGTCAAACATCATCTCCACTTCCTTCTTCACAGATTCCAGGTTGTCGAATTGACCTTTGGGTTGCAAGTTGGAATAATAGGTATTGGGGAATGCAAGTATTATGTGGAAGTGTTTCGAGATGGGCAGGTAATTCAGAAAGAGTAAAACTCCAATAATGTGAAACCACCACATACTGCGCTCGATCATTATCAATCCATCCATGGACTGAGGAAGTATAGGTGTTAAAGCACCAGACACCAAGAAGGACTGTGCTCCGAGCTCTATTCCTGCATATTTGCCATACCCAGCGTTGATTAGGACTGCATCTGCTGCATTCATGAGAAGGAATGCGCTCATCAGCAGGATCTCGAAAATGAGGATCAGGTTGGCGTCATTCGTTGGCCATCCCTTCATTTCAATTTTGTGGAATCGCCCAATCCTCATCACGTTGCGTCGGATGAGAAATATGAGACATCCAAACAGCACCAGGAAGGCCAGTATTTCAAATGCGTTGATGAAGGTGATGTACAACCCTCCCATCAAGGGCGCAAAGATGCGATGGGTTCCCAACAAACCATCGAGGATGATCTCCAGGATCTCAATATTGATAATGACAAATCCAAGGTAAACGAATACGTGCAGGACCCCGGCTACGGGCCGGCTGACCATCTTGCCCTGCCCAAGTGCCACCCGTGCCATCGTTTTCCAACGATCGCCACCTCGGTCACTGCGATCCACAGATCTTCCCAGGCGAATGTTTCCGGCAATTCGAGAAACATTCCTCCAGAAAAAGACTACAGCAGCAGCAAAAAGAAGTGCGAAAATTAGGTTCGAAATTCCGAAGGTCATGGACTATCTCGGCCTGGGCTGAGGCTTGTTTTTATCCTTACGACCAAATATAGAAAAATGGACATAGCGCTTGGGGTTGATGCGCATGTCTTCAAGCAATAAATCAAGGTCTTCAGCAGTATTCTCCAGGTTGGTGTAAAGCGTGTCATTGTGAACCAGCATACCGATTGTCCCTTCACCATGGTTGATCTTATCCATGATCTCGGCCGTCGACTTCAAGGCCACCGAAGCATTCTGCATGGTCTCGGCAAAGTCTACCTGCGCCAAAGAATCAGAAATCGTCGAAAAGTTGTTCATCACATTGCTGATCGCCCGATTGTTGTTTTTCAAGTTTGTTGTTATTGAGTGCAAATTGGTGATGATACCTGAAATCTTCTCCGTTTCAGCGGCCACGAGGTTGTCCACCTTGAGGGCTGTTTTCTCGAAAATCTCAAAGGAACGTTTGATGCTTTCGAAGCTGGCCGAAAGGTTTTCGCGCGCTTCCTTGTTGAGGATGGATTGGACCACCACTACAGCCGAATCAATCGACCCTAATAACTCCTTTGTTTTTTGCTCCAGTGGTTTGATACGTTCATCCACAGCAGACTGGAGATCCTGTTCGTTGGCGGCAATTAGTTCTGTCCTGTTTTCCGCAAATTCCGAGCTGTCCGAAAGCTCCAGGGAGATGGCCTTGGTACCCAGCAGGTCAAGGCTTACAATCTTGGCTACCGAACCTTTGGGTATTTGAAGGTTCTTCTCGAAAATGGCAAAGTTGACGATGATCGTTCCGCTTTGATCCGGATTAAGGGTGACATCTGTGACCTTTCCTACCTTAAACCCATTGAGGGTAACCGAATTGTCTGCACTGAGGCCGTCAATGTGTTGGTATACCGCATGATATTCCAGGCGTTGCGAGAAGATGTCGATCCCCTTTAGGTAGTTCATCCCAAAGTAGAACAGACCAATACTCATCAGTACGATCACAGCAACAGTTACTTCCTTTGAGTATTTCTTCATCAGGGGTTTTTGTCGATCATGTCCAATGCCTGGGAAATCGGTATGCGCTCTTCTCCTTTCAAGGCGATCAAAAAGGCGTCCTTGTATTTGTTCTTTCTGATTCTACGTTGCAAATTAATGCCCTCGTCAAAGGTTTTGGCGCTGCCCACCGTGTATTTGTAAACATTTCCGACCTTAATTTCTTCTACGCCCTCCAGCCCTTTGAAATTGGAGGGTTTGAGCGCAATCGATACAGAAGATGATGCGATTTGCACCTTAAAAACCACCTCATTACTGGGCTTTTTAGGGATAGGTGTCTTCATCGTCTGCTCGATCACCTCCCCCTTGGAATCGACCTCAGACTTGTATTCTCCAAATCCACTCACAATAGCCGCCGCAATCGTATCCCGATTATTTTCCTGCTGCAGCCATAGACCTTCGGTGCTATTGCTTATAAATCCTGTCTCGATGAGCACTGCCGGCATTGTTGTTTTATAGAGAACCAGAAAGCCAGCCTGCTTCACCCCCCTGCTTTTTCTACCCGCATCGATAAATTGATTTTGAACCTTGTCGGCAAGACTCAAGCTCTGGTCCAGGTTGGCGCTCTGCATCATGGTAATGGCGATAACCGACTCGTCCGAGTTTGGATCAAATCCTTCATATTCGACCTCGTAATTGTCTTCCATGAGAATTACAGCATTCTCACGCTTGGCCGTCTCAAGGTTGGCGGCCGAACGGTGTAATCCAAGAGCGAAGGTTTCTGTTCCATAGGCCGACTTGTTTGTCGCTGCATCAGCATGAATCGACATGAAGAGGTCCGCGTTGATCTTGTTGGCAATCTTTGCTCGGTCGTTGAGTTTTATGAATACATCGGTGTCCCGTGTGTAAACGACTTCCACATCCTCAAACTTTTTCTTGATGCTCTCCCCTACCTTCAACGCGATACTCAGGGCCACGTCCTTTTCCTTCATGTTTTTGTAACCGATCGACCCCGGATCCTTACCACCATGCCCAGCATCGATTACCACCTTTTGCAATCCGTATTCAAGTGGGACAAATGGTCTGAAAGAAGTATTGACCAGGATGATCCATAGGAGCAACACCATCAAGCCAAGACGGCCAGTGAAAATGAGCAAATTAGCCCGAGAGATACGCCTCATCTTCTCTGCCAGAATTCGTAATTTTGGAGCGATTTTTGCCTGCGTTGCCCAAAAGTAAGACTTATCCATTGCGGCCTCTTTTCAAGGAAACACAAGTATTCCACGCATTTTTGTTGATAAGCATTTTGTCCATCAACTTAAATGCCAAAGCCCAAATTTCGCCCAATCAAAGGGGCAAAATTCCGGGGCTTAACAGGGATACATCTGCCGTGGTCAAAAGTGACACTCTGAGGCCCGACTCTGCACAGATAAAGGAGGTAAAAGACGGTAAGCTGGACGCTAAGGTTGACTACAAGTCTGTAGACAGCATGATCATCGACCTGCGGAGCAATCACATCTTCCTCCATGGCGATGCAGAAGTGTATTATCAGGACATCACACTAAAGGGAGATTCCATCGTGATGAACATGAAGAAAAATGAGGTTTTCGCCTCCTATACTTACGATTCAAGCGGTAGTCGTAAGGGGGTCCCATACTTTGAAAGCGAGGGAGAACATTTTGAAGCCCAACAAATGCGCTACAACTTTGACACCGAGCGCGGTTTGATATACGAGGCCCGCACACAGCAAAACGACGGACACATCACCGGCCTGAAAATCAAAAAGGACACCGGTAGTGTGATCTACATTCAAAATGGAGAATACTGCCCCTGCGAGGACCCGGACGCAGGAACATATATCAAGGCCAGGAAACTCAAGATCATTCAAAACGATAAGATCATCACAGGTCCTGCCTACCTCGTTGTTGAAGACATTCCGACTCCCCTTGTATTGCCATTTGGTTTCTTTCCAAACAGAAATACCCAGGCTTCCGGCATTGTACTGCCCAGGTATGGTTTCTCTCCGGGACTTGGGTTTCACTTACTTGAGGGAGGATATTACTGGAATGCGAGTCCCTTTCTCGACTTTACGTTCACCGGTGATATCTACTCAAGAGGAAGTTGGGGCTTAAAAGGAGTCTCGAATTACAAACGACGATATCAATACGACGGACAATTGAGCCTTAGTTATTCCAATTTCATCCGGGGCTTCACCGAGTTGGGAAACCGAAGTGTACAACAGAACTTTTTCGTCCGCTGGAATCACCGCCAGGATGTAAAAGCGAGGCCCAACTCTTCATTCTCTGCAGATGTGAATGCGGGAACGGGAAACAACTTCACCACCAACTTCAATTCAGGCTCTCGTGATTATTTAACCAATACGTTTAAGTCCAATATCAACTACAACTACCGTGTACCGAATGCTCCGATCAACCTTACGTTTAATGCCAGCCACGACCAAAATTCGCTGGACAGTAGTGTAACCATCCGGCTGCCGGAAGTCGGCGTTTCGGTTTCGAGGTTTTTCCCGTTCAAAAGAAAACAACGTGTTGGCAAGGAGCGCTGGTTTGAGAAGATCGGATTCAACTATACAGGAAACTTCAAGAACCAGGTGAGAACATTGGAAAAGGACTTGTTTGACCCTTCGACCCTGGACAAGCTGAAGTCGGGCTACAGTCACAACCTACCTATATCCACAAACTTCAAGTTGTTTAAGTACTTCACCTTGTCCCCCTCCTTTTCAAACAAGTGGATTTGGCAATTCCAGGGCATCGAGCAGACATGGGATGACGAGTTGGGTGTTGTGACAGACACTATTCAGCAATTCGACCACTTCTACGAGCCGAGCATCTCGGCCAATTTGAATACCAAGATCTACGGTATGTACAACTTCAGATCCAAGCGCGTGCAAGCCATGCGCCATGTACTTACACCAAGTGTGGCATTTAACCTGAGACCAGATTACTCTGCCGATCGGTGGGGTTACTATCAAAGTATAGGTATACCCCAGGAAGTGCAGGATAGCCTGAGGTTAAATGATAGATATACACCATTTCAATATGGATTGTTTGGCGTGCCAAGTGCCGCCGAATCCGGTTCGTTCAGATTTACGCTGCAAAACAACTTTGAGATGAAAGTGAAAAGCAAGAAAGACAGCGCTCAATTCAAAAAAGTGAAGCTGCTGGATCAGCTCACCATCAACACGGACTACAACATATTTGCCGATTCTCTCAATTGGCGACCCTTGAGCGTTACCGGAAATGCCACACTTTTTAATCAAGTGAATATCCGATTTAATACCACCCTCGATCCCTATGCTTTTGACAAGGACCTCAATCGCACGGTCAACATCAGCGAATACGAAATGACCGGAAAGCTGGCCAGGTTGACCAATGCCACCTTCAGTATAGGATTCACTCTGGGAAATAAAAAACGCTTGGCGAAGATCAAGGAAAAGCAAGCGGCATCATCCATTCTTTACGCATCGGTGCCTTGGAGCCTGGGTGTCAACTATAGCTTCAACTATACCGATCGCGGATCGTCACCCATATCTCGAAGTCAGAGCATCAACTTTAACGGAACCCTACAGTTGACAAACAAGATCAATATACGCGCCCAAACGAACTATGACGTGATCAACAATGAGCTGGTCTATACGACGATACGCATCGACCGGGATCTAAATTGCTGGCAACTCGGATTCAACATCATCCCACAGGGGGGACAGAAGAGCTATACTTTCACGCTAAACGTTAAGCCTGCAATCCTCAAGGATCTCAAACTGGAGCGCAAGCGAAATTGGTACGACTTAAACGATTTCTAACCAGTTTTTGAGGATGGTCTTACCTCTTGGAGTCATGATGGATTCAGGATGGAATTGTACCCCATAGGCTTTCTGAGCGGCTATTTCAAAGGCCATCACATCGTTCACATTATCCCAGGCGGTACATCTCACATTTTCTGGCAATTCATCCCTGCGAACAGACCATGAGTGATAACGACCCACTGCAATCGATTCTGCAAAACCACTGAATAGTTGTCCTGTTGGGTCAATAGAAACCTCGGTTTGAACACCGTGTAGAACGGTGTCGAGATTTCTCAATTGAGTTCCCAAATGCTCCAGTATACCTTGTAATCCGAGGCAAACACCCAGCATTTTGACATTGCCGTAGGCTGCTTGAATCACCGGCATGAGCGCACCAGATTCCTTGGGCAAACCCGGACCTGGGGACAAAACGATTGAACTATATTTTTCCAGGGACGCAACATCGATCTCATCGTTGCGTATTACCTCATAACGTGCTCCCAGATGCTCAAGATAATGCGTGAGATTGTAAGTGAATGAATCGTAGTTGTCAAGGACGAGCAGCATAACCTTAGCACAAGAGTATGAAAGCTAAACGAAAAACCCAACGTCCGATTTTCGGAAGAACTTTCCTCTTCATCTCTTTATTCTTCCTTCTATATTTGGTTGCTTGCCAAACCAATGATACAATGAAGAAGACAGTAGAAACAGAAAACGCCCCAAGTCCAATCGGTCCATACAGTCAGGCAGTCTGGGCAGGTGAAACCTTATTCCTTTCGGGGCAAATCGCGATCGATCCCGAATCGGGTGAATTGATGACCAGCAATGTTCAGGAGGAGACAAAGCAGATTATGAAAAACCTGGAAGGTGTACTTCAGGAAGCTGGCCTCAATTTTTCTAACGTCATCAAAACAAGCATCTTCCTCTCCGATATGGGTCAGTTTTCGGCTGTCAACGAAGTCTATGGAAGCTATTTCGAAAGCGACTTCCCCGCCCGGGAAACGGTTGAGGTCTCTAATTTGCCCAAAGGTGTTAATGTGGAGATCTCGATGATCGCTGTCAGGTAACGCCCACACTATACATCACACGAACTTTCACCATTTAACATTTATCCATTCACCATTATTGGTGTATAGGTATCTGAGAATCCTGAATATGCCACTCCGGGGAACAATTAATTATTGATAATTAATCATCAATAATTAATAAACCCTCACCTTCATCCATACATCTTCCAAAGGCCAATCCTTGCCATCGGTTTCGACCTTGGCGATCTTGTCCACCACATCCATTCCCTTGATCACCTCCCCAAAGACCGTATGCTCTCCATCCAAGCCGGGAGTACCGCCATACTTGATATAGTGAGCTCTGGCCTCTGCTGTATATGATTTTCCCTCCTCGGTCTCCATCCAACGCATGCCCTGTTCCAGGATGGGTCCACGTTGAACGATGAAAAACACAAAGGGCGAGCTGAGCTTGCTTGGGTTATTGGTATAGCTTCTCGCCGCAGACACAGCTCCTCGTTTATGGAAATTCTCCTTTACGTACTCCTGTGGGATCTTATAGTTGCCGAACTCCCTTTTCTTGCGTTGCGTGTCCCAGGTATCGGAATTCCCACCTTGAATCATAAAGGTGTCTACAACCCTATAAAATACTGTCTGGTCAAAGTATCCCCCCTTGGCGAGCATGACGAAGTTGGCCCGATATGTTGGCGTATTTGTGTAGAGTCTGATGTCTATGTTTCCAAGTGACGTTTCGATCGTTGCAAATCGCTCGGGGTTACCCTTTCCGTACGCAAGCAGGTGTTCTACACAATTCTCATTCGTAAGGAAGGGAATATTGGCGTTGGCCTTTTTCCTGGCCTTCCTCTTTTCAGTTTTGGCAGACTTCTCAGCTTTTGGTTTCCCAACCTCCACCTGCTCCCCGGGAGGTTCTGCACAGGAACCAAGAAGCAACAAAATGCATATCCAGGCTAACGCCCTTGGCATACAAGAACAGATTGATTAATAACCAAACAGCTCTTCGAGAGTCAGTTCTTTCACCTCGCCCAATTCGGACAGTACCGCCATATCCATTTCAGCTTTCTTGCCTATCACCAGGAAGCTGTAGTTGTTGTTGGCGATGTTTTGGCTGAAGAATTTTTTGAGATCCTCCAGTGTCATATTTTGGATGATGTCGTACTGCTCCTTGCGGATGTCGTAACCAATACCACGCTTCTGCAGACCCTGGTAAGTCCAGAATACATTTTGCTTCACGATCCGTTCCGATTCGATCTTCTTGAGTGCCGCCAACCGGGCATCCTCAAACTGATCCGGGGCTTCGGGCATCTCATTCATCAAATCGAGGAGCACGGCAACTGCTTCCTTCAACTTGTCGCGCTGGGTCCCAACATATGCATTCACGTAGTTGGCTTTATCAACCTCACGCCCGAGGCTGTAATACGAATAGGCCGAGTAGGCAAGTCCCTTGGATTCCCTGATTTCCTGGAAAATGATGGAAGACAATCCCGAACCAAAATATTCATTAAACAATCTGGCATAAGGCCACACTTCCTTGTTGAATTGATCACCTTTGGATATCAATCGAATCTCCGCCTGTACCATGTCGTAATCGACAAAGAATACTTGGTTCCTGTCCATAGACAATTCGGGATAGTCTCTCTTGGGGGGGTAAGGGCTGAGTTTTTCAGGAACCTTATGATACTGCGCCAGCGCCTTTTTCACGTCATCCTTTGGCCTCAACCCATAATAGAAGATCTGATGCTGGTAAGCAGTCAGGCTTTTAATGATATCAACCAATTCGTTGGCACCGAGTGCAGATAGCTCGTCGTTTGACAATACATCGTTCACAGGGTTGGTAGCACCGTACTTTCCATAAGAGGTCATTGCTCTACCATGGATGTAGAACTTCTCCAGCTTCTCATTGGCTCTCTCTTTTGCCACATCCTTCACCATTTCTGTCAATACCTCTTCATTGGGTGTAGCGTTGGCCAGGAGGTGCTCAAACAATTCCAGTCCTTTTTCGAACGATTCGTCCAGACCTGAGAAATACACATAAACCCTGTCGTCGGCCGCAAATACGTCGTAGTTCAACCCCAGTTTGAAGAATTCCTTTTTCAACTCTTCGACACTATACTTGTCTGTCCCAAGGAATGGAAGGTAACGAACCGCCATGTCAAGTTTCTTGTCGTTCATCTTACCCATATCCAGAATGTAGTACATGGTGAAAAGGTCATTGACCTCATTCTTGGCATAGGTAAACTTGAGGTTCTCCTGAAGGTCTTCAGCATCCAGCGCTTCGTCGTAATTCACCCACAAGGGTTGCAAACGATCCGATGGAACAGAATCGAAGGTAGTAGCAAATTCCGATTGCACCGAACGGTTGATATCAACCGGAGTGATCTGGGGCTTGCTCACCTTATGCAACTTTGGATCCACGCCGGTACGCTTGTAAACCAGCGCGTAATTATCACCGAAGTTGTCGTTGACCCATTTTACAAATTCATCTTTCCGGATACCGGCCAACATTTTGTCCTCGTTGACAACATTATTGTAGTCCTTGTTCTTAATAAAAGCATCTCGCATGACCGAGGCTCTATACCAGTTCTGCTCCTGGTATTGCTTCTTCTGCAGTCGGATATTGTTGACACTCGCCTCCAGCATCCAGTCCTCAAACTCGCCTTTCTTAACCATCTCGAGTTGTTGCATGAGCATGTCCTTCACTTCGTCCAGCGATTGGCCTTGCTTCGCTTCGCCTCCAAGGACGAACTTCGAATAGTCCTTGAGCTCCGAATCATAGGCATAGGCGCTGAGCACTTTTTGTTTTTGCAAGAGATTCAGGTCGATCAGACCAGCCTTTCCATTATTGAGGATACTATTGAGGAGTTGGGCGTACAAGGGGTCCTTTGAATCCGAACCCTGAAGTCGGAATCCTATTTGAACATACTCTGCCCGGGGACCGAGCACCTCAGCGACTCTTGGCTCGCTTATAGGCTCTTCCGGGGTGAAGCTAAAGGACGGAACATCCTTCGGTTCATAGTTGCCAAAATACTTTTCAATTTTCTCAACGGCGTAATCCGGATCGATGTCTCCCGAGAGGATGATGGCCATGTTGTTTGGCACATAGTAGGTCCTGAAGTATTCATGAATCTTTACCATCGAAGGATTTTTCAAGTGCTCTCCGCGCCCAATGGTTGTTTGCGTACCGTACTGATGTTTCATGAAAAGGAGACTGTCCATGGTTGAGTAGACTTTTCGATAGTCATTGTCCTGACCACGGTTGAACTCCTCGTATACCGTTTCCAATTCCGTATGAAAAAGGCGGAGCACCAATTCGCTGAATCTTTCGGATTCGAGCATGAGCCATTTCTCGAATTCGTTCGTGGGAATATCATTCACGTAAACCGTCATCTCATAGGAAGTGAAAGCGTTGGTCCCCTTGGCGCCGAGTGACGAAACGAGTTTGTCGTATTCGTTAGGAATAGCGTGTTTGGCTGCTTCAAAGCTTACGCTATCGATCATTTTGTAGATCGATGCCTTGTCCTCATCGTCAGAAGCGGCACGTTGGTCCTCATACAGGTTGGAAATGGCATCCAACAACTTGCTCTCCTCAGCCCAATTGCTGGTAGCCATGTTGGAACTACCCTTAAACAGCATGTGCTCCAGGTAATGAGCCAGCCCCGTCGCATCTGCCGGGTCGTTCTTACTGCCAGCCCTCACTGCGATATTGGTTTGGATGCGAGGTTGTTCTTTGTTGACCGAGATGTACACCTTCATCCCGTTTTTGAGTGTATAGATTTTTGTTTCCATCGGATCTCCTTCGAATTCCTCGTAGTTGTATTTAGATTGATCGGCTGTTTGTTGGGTGTCTCCACAGCCCAACATAAACAATAGAGCCATGGATAGGATTCCTAACTTTTTCATAAGTACAAGGTAAATTAATAGTCTGTGTCGAGATTCAGTTCCTTCTGAAAATCAAGTAAATGCGGGTTGATTTCGGCCATTCGATCGAATCGCTCCTTATTGGTATAAAATTTCTTCTGGGACTTTTCGATGTCCATACTGTAGGTGAGGTTCACTTTATAATTTTGCAAACCCTCGCGAATATAGAGAAGTAAATCTTGCTTGTGTTTGTCAAAATCATTGACCTGGGCCTGGTTGTCGAGCAACATGATGGTGTTGATGCCGTCAACTTTCGGCTTGTACTTTTTCATGCTTACAGCGAAGCTGTGTTGTCCACTGTCTTCCATCTTCTCGGCAAAGGCATCCCACAGTTCCAGTAGTTTGTCTTCCGTATAGGCCTCGGCCGGAACATTTTCTTCCAGTTCCTCTTGTTGAGCATCGGCCTGCTCTTCTTGTAGCAGCGCATCCTGAATACTGATCGATCCCGTGAGTCCACCACCTATGTTCGCGGGCTTATAGGTCTTCTTTGGCCCTGGCGAAACTTTTGCCATTAGTTCGGGAACCCCTTCCTCCGAAACCTTTGAATCCGGCTCAACGACCTTCTCTACTCTGGGCTCGGTCACTGCTTCTTTCTCAACCGGAAGTGAGGCCTTGGGTTTTTGAGCAGATTGGAGCACCTCGATGCGTTCTTCACTTCTGCGCTGCGTCTCAGCTTTTTCAATGATCTCATCCGGTGGGATGATCTCAATTTTCAGTTCGTTGTTCTTTTTTTTTTCGCTGTAATTGACCGAGCATAGCTGCATGAGGCATATCTCCACCAACAGGCGTTGATTCTTGCTGGTCTTGTAGTCGATGTCGGCCTTGGAGATCAGCCTGAGCGCCGTCAACAGCCACTTCTCTTCCAACTTCCTGGATTGCTCCCAATACTTAGACCTGGCATTCTCCCCCACTTCGAGGAGTTTAAGCGTTGCCTCGTTTTTGCAGACAAGCAAGTTGCGGAAATGCCCGCCCAGTCCGTTGACGAAGTTGTGTCCATCAAAACCCTGTTGAAGGATTTCATCAAAGGCCAACAGGGTTTCGGCGATGTCTTCCTTGCGAATGGCATCGGTTATGCGGAAATAATACTCGTAGTCCAGGATATTGAGGTTGTCGATCACATCCTGGTAGGACAATTTACTGCCTGAGAAACTCACGATCTGATCGAAGATCGATAGCGCGTCGCGCAATGCTCCATCTGCTTTTTCGGCAACCAAGTGCAGGGCATCCGCTTCGACTTCGATGGATTCGCGTTCGGCAATGCCGGCGAGGTGCGCCACGATATCCTTGATTTCAATCCGCTTGAAGTCAAAGATTTGGCAACGCGAAAGAATCGTGGGAATGATCTTGTGCTTCTCGGTCGTCGCCAGGATAAAAATCGCATGGGGTGGCGGTTCCTCCAACGTTTTCAAGAATGCATTAAATGCCGATTGAGAAAGCATGTGGGCCTCATCGATAATATAAACCTTGAAATTCCCAACTTGTGGTGGAATCCTCACCTGATCTGTGAGTGATCGAATGTCGTCAACGGAATTATTGGAGGCAGCATCGAGTTCGAAGATGTTGAATGAAAAATCTTCCTCCGGATCGGGGTCCTGACCATCCGGTGTATTGATCACCTTGGCAAGGATCCGCGCGCAGGTTGTTTTTCCAACTCCCCTGGGGCCGCAAAACAGAAAGGCCTGCGCCAGGTGGTTGTTCTTGATTGCGTTTTCAAGGGTAGTGGTGATCGACTCCTGCCCAACTACTTCGGAGAATAGATTAGGACGGTACTTACGTGCCGATGCGATGTAATTTTCCAACTTGGATTTTAGCTGTAGAGACGCCAACAAATATAGCAGAACCGTTTTCGGATTTCGGGCTTGTTAATAAGTCGATCACAGTATTGATAACCTGCCAATGGCTCGTGCGATTCGCTTCACCCTGCACGCTTCAAGTTCTACCCTTGTTCAGTTTTCATTTGAAGTATTAAACGTCACTCTGAACTTGCGCCGGCGCAGGAGCTGTTTCAGAGTCCTGTATGCCATGTCCCATTAGTGCATTGTGCAAGCTACTTGGGATGCTGAACCAAGTTCAGCATGACGTACTGTGCTAAGTAACTTAATCATCAAAGGGCAATAACACCCTCGATCTTAGCCGCCGCAATGTATCGATCAATAATGCTATCGACGTTCAACATGAGTTCTTTGGCAGAAACGCTGATATAGCGGCCGGTACGAGAAGAATTCATTGTGATTTGGGCTTCTGATCCGAATAGAGATTGAACCAGCGCCAGGGTCCGGTTGTCGTTGGGCATGATGAACTTAAACATATAGACAAGTGGAAATTCGGATTTCCCAAGCTTATCCTTCAATCCACTAAATCTCTCGTCGCCCATTATTCTTGAAAAAACCCAGGAGTGAATACTTTTCTACAAGTCAATTAATTACTATTTTTGCAGCCCTCTTTCGAGAGGTGAATTAATCAATCTATTAAAGTAAGCAAAAATGAACCGATACGAAACTGTTTTCATTTTAACTCCCGTTTTGTCTGATGCTCAGACAAAGGAAGCAGTCAAGAAGTTCGAAGGGCTTTTGAAAAAACAAAAAGCCAAGCTTATCCACAAAGAAGATTGGGGACTGCGAAAGTTGGCCTATCCGATCCAAAAGAAATCTACCGGTTTCTACTTCCTTTTCGAATTCGATATGGAAGCAGACAGGGTAGCTCCTTTGGAGGTAGAGCTTAAACGCGACGAGCGTTTCATTCGCTTCCTGACTGTCAAGATGGACAAGCACTCGGCAGCTTGGGCTGAAAAGAGGAGAAACCGCGGCAAGAACGTGGAAAAAACCGAAACCAAAGAAGCCGTCGAGGCATAATCGTAAATCTGAAGCATCATGGCAGAAAATCAATCAGAGATTAGATATCTCACGCCGATCAACATTGAGATCAAGAAGGAGAAGTACTGTCGCTTTAAGAGAAGCGGAATCAAGTACGTAGACTACAAGGATCCCGATTTTCTATTGAAATTTGTGAACGACCAAGGGAGAATCCTTCCCAGGCGTATCACCGGGACTTCAATGAAATTTCAAAGAAAAGTTGCCAAGGCTGTAAAGCGTGCACGTCACATTGCTTTGCTTCCTTATGTAGCGGATCAATTAAAATAAGTTACCATGCAGATCATTCTCAAAGAAGACGTAGATCGCCTTGGGTACAAGGATGACCTCGTTAACGTAAAAGATGGGTATGGTAGAAACTACCTGATCCCACAAGGAAAAGCCATCCTTGCGACTGCTACGGCGCTCAAGGTGCGAGAGGAAAATCTCAAGCAAAGGGCACACAAGCAAGCCAAGGAAGTAGAAGCGGCGGAAGCTATGCTTGCCGAACTACAGAAAAAGGCAGTGAAGGTTGGAGCCAAGGTTGGTGAGAACGGTAAGATCTTTGGATCTGTCAACACCATTCAATTGGCCGACTCCATCAAAAAGCTTGGTTACGACATCGACCGCAAATCACTCAGCATCAAAAATGAACCAATCAAAGAGGTTGGAACATATGAGGCTGAAGTGGCCATATCACGCGACGTGAAAGGCGCCATCAAATTTGAGGTTGTAGAAGAGTAATCAACTCAAGAGGACATTAAAAAAACCCGCCTGCAATGCAGAGCGGGTTTTTTTGTGCTTTTCTGTTGGGATCAGAACTCCCGCACGGCACGTACCCTAAACGTGGTAGTTCTACCGACGTTTGTAAAGGTTCCGGAGCCGAAGTTGAAGCTCCAGGCAAATTGGAAGGCCTCGGACGAACTCCAATACTCGTTGAGCGTATTGAAGTTACCCATACCCTGATCGTGGACATTGACCTTGATAGAATCCAGCTCATCCCTTGAAGGAAGGAACCAGTCACTAAATCCGCCTTTGTTTAGGTTGTCACAAAGGTCTGCGGCATCTCCACTAGACAAGCAACCATTGCTGACAATGGCAGCAGTGTTGGTTTTGCCCGTACCAACTGCGTTTCCTGTACCTATGGTTGCTCCGTTACACCCCCAAGGTGCATTGGTAGATAAATCCACGGTGTCTACTTCCATGCCTCCACCCGATCCATCGAGGTAGAAGATGATTCCACCACCTGGTCCGGTGTCGCCAATCTGATATCCTCCGGTGGTCATAAACGATACTTCGGGACCATAACCGGTGGAGATTCCATTGTTGGCGTAGGCCCTTACGTAGTAAGTCATGCCGGGAATCAAATTCGTCAAGCTACTGGTAAAGGCACCCGTTCCACCGCCGTCGTTTGTCGTGAAATTGGCGATGGTAGGATTGGGAGATGTATTCCAGCAAACACCCTTGGCCTGAATGGTACCACAACCATCGAAGGTGATGGTTCCCCCACTCTGTGCTGTGGTCTGAGTTATACCGGAAACAGCAGTGGTGGTCAATTGAGGCGCACCCTGGCAACTCTCTACAACAACATATGGTGTATTGTGGTCGTTACAATCACCATCCGAGAGAACCGCTCTGAT
Source organism: Salibacteraceae bacterium (assembly GCA_965267285.1). Taxonomy (GTDB): domain Bacteria; phylum Bacteroidota; class Bacteroidia; order Flavobacteriales_G; family Salibacteraceae; genus UBA4419. The sequence goes on from OZ253948.1 coordinate 2,168,626, forward strand.
GTAAGTAGGCAAAGTGGTAACACTCATGAACAGTGTGGCTGTGGTCGCGCCGGAAATATCATTCCAGGTCGAAAGGTCTGTTGACTCCTGCCATTGGATGCTTCCCCTGGAAGTACTGAGTGAGATGTTTACGGTATCACCTGATTGGATACTCAAGGTATCGTTTTGGGCATTTGCTTCAAAAACTGTGAATACTGATGCGATCAGTATCAAAAGGATATTCTTTCTCATGATCTTCATTTTAACGTATTACAATTGTTGAATTATAGATTTTGCCTTCGCTTTGTATACTGACCGTATACATGCCAGCCTGTGCACCGGTGAGGTCAATCATGTTCAACCCAGTTCCAACCTTGGAAGCGTTGATCAACTTACCAGACAGATCAGTGATACTCACCTCCAATTGATCTAGGCCGGTGGAATTCTCAATCATAATTTCGCCCTCGGACGGGATTGGGAATACCTGAATCTGGCCTTGCGGCAATTCCAGGATGGAAAGTCCCTTTACGGTCACCTCCATCTCATCTGTATCCGTACAGTTCTTAGAATCGGTAACTGTCAAAGTATAGGTCTGATCGGCACTGCCTACAGTCACATCCGGGTTGGCTATGGCCGGGTCGTTCAAACCGGTAGAAGGAGACCACGCATACATGTACGGTGATGAACCTCCGGTAGCAACACTAATGGTATCGCCAATCGTGACTACAGTTCCCTGTGTCTCATTGACGTCGCCACCTGCGCTGGCGACCAATTGAGCATCTTGATTGGAATTCAGGGTTAGGTTGTGGATCTGCGCATTTAGTCCATAACTACATCCCAGCACCATCAAGAGCAAAAGGTATTTGTTCTTCATATCTGCTTGATTTTAGTTTTTACTTGTGTATTCAGCTCGCTCACCATAGGCAAGCACCGACGGTGAAGCTTGAAATTGACCGTGAGAAATTACGGATTTTAATCGAATTGAATTGGATCGCCCTCTAAGGATTGTCAACGACTATTCCTTGACTACCAATATAGTGCGGAGTTGCTTGTAGTTTGGCTCGACCTCAATATCAACTACCTCGAAGGGTGATTTGACCTTCAGCCCTTTTGCCAAGGCCTCAAAAGAATAGGACAAAACCAAGGCTTGGTTTTCCGACCCAACAAAGCGCAAATTGATCTCAGAAATTGAAGCGGAGGACTTGTCCAGTCTTTTAGCCTTGATTGTATTTGCCGATTTATTCCAAACCAAATCCACCTTTGGATACCCTGCCTCCCATAGGAGCGGATTGATGAATGGCGCCATGTCCCTTTCCGCAATCTCGGAGACGACTCGAATAAAGTCATTGGTATATGCATTCGACATTTGATATCTGGTGTAATATCGTTTCAACACCTCGCCAAAAAGTGTATCGCCTACTTCTCCTCGTATTGTATGCAGGACCCAGGAACCCCTCTGATAATTGTAGGGATTTAGCAGACCATTCAAATCTTTGATCGTAGTATCGATGACGGGGCCGGGACTCTTCGAATGGTATCTCATAATACGTTCGGCAGCCTTGTCCATCACCTTGTTGAATCGTTCCTCGCCATACTTGTATTGCAGGTACATCGCAGCCAGATAGGTGGCAAAGCCCTCGCTCAACCACAGATGAAACCAATCCGCCTCAGAAGCGCTATTGCCAAACCACTGATGGGCAATCTCGTGCGCGATCAATTCCTCTGACGATCCATCTCCCTTGGTGGAATTCTCGTGATAGAATATACATCCGGCATTTTCCATTCCACCATACCGCGTGGTACTTTGCACGTTGGCCAATTGCTTGTAAGGATACGGTGCGACAAGGCTGTCCATGAATTCCAGGATGGGAACGGCGGCAGCATATTCAGTGTGACCCGTAGCCGAGTCATCAGGATAGACCCAGGAAGTGACGGGAATTTCTCCGACCATTCCGGATTCCTTAATGCTAAAGTTGCTTACCCCGATCACCATCACCTTGGAGGGAAGATTGACCGACGAACTCCAAAACTGGAGAGAGGAAGAATCGGGATTGAAAATCACATTGGTTTGCTCACCGTTTGATATACTCTGCATTCCCTTGGGGACTTGAAGAATGAACTCATGAGTTGCCTTTTCGCTTGGATGATCTATCACCGATAGCCAGTGTCTGGCTCTATTTGGCCAGTTGTCACCAAAGATGGTTGGCTGTGCAAACTTGTTTTCGGTAATGATCAATCCATCAATTGGCTTGCCTTCATAGGTGATAAAGACCCGTGAGACGGAACCCTTGGCAAGGTTCATACGCTCCAGGTTCATAAACAGGCGATGTTCTCTTTGTTCGAAAGGTACGTCTACATTGTCGGAGGTAAATACCCTGCTTACCTTCATCCCCTTCTTGGTATCGCGTTCGTAATAGAGGTCAAGCCAAAGGGTATCAAATTCAGAAACAACCGAGAAATCTACCCTCGCTTCCACCTCTATTTCGGGTGTCTTGTTGAGGTTGATGGCAAAGACATAATGTTTGATATCAAAAGGACGATTCCGGGGATAGCCGTCTAGAGGTCCTTGCCCCATTGCTCCCACTGCCAGAGCAATCAAGATGAGCATTATCGATCCTCTATGACCCATTTTAGCCATCGTTTTCCATTGGTCGTTACCGTCTCCAGATTATAGACTCCGGGAGCTGGATTGTTTAGCTTGATTCGATACGTACCATTATCAATTTCGTTCCAGGAAATTGGAACGTTTTTCCCGAGTATGTCTGAAGCGACTATATCCAGCAAAGGGACCTCGGATTTGATGGTCGCCGCAATTCCCGAAGGGTTGGGAAAGATTTTCGTTTCACTTGCATTTGATTTTATTTCAATACCCGCGGCGGGATCGTAAACACCGATAGCATAATCCCCGAAATCGAATTCGTTGATTATAAATCGCCCAAAGGTATCGTCGCTGCTACCCAAGGTGTCCTGATCGTAGTTGTGGTGTTCTACCCATTTCTCTTGCCCAAATGGCCTATACAGTAGCTTATAATCTGATTCAGAAATTGAGTCGAGGCTCACATCCAATCTCGAAAATGGGCTTCCGTTATAGAAAATGACAGCACCGGCTTCAAACGTGTCAACGGAAACTCCTTTGAAACTCCAGAATCTGTCCGGATTAATTCGCACCCCAAGTGCTGCGGCATTGCCCGCACTAATTGGTGGCTGGGCCCAAACTTCCTCCATCCTACAATATGGTAATGGGTCGCTGAGCTTGATGACTATAAATCCTAAATCGGCATACTCCTGCGAAACGTTTCCTGTTGTGTCTACTATATGCTCATCAACGGTGATGGCCATGGGCATTCTCTCAAGTCGATTGATCACCGCACAAACCGGCGAATACGGTGTCATGAGGGAAAAGGAATCGCTTGGGTGATTGAGGATGACCTCGTGATCTTCCATGACACCATTTTCATCGATCAGTGTGATCACCAAAGGAACCTCATCGTAATAGTCTTCTCTTCCCTTTGTGAGCTGCGAAATCTTAAGATGAGCCACATTGAGGGTTGGTGTTAATTCAAGTCTGAACGAGTCAATAATGACAGCTACAAATCCAGGCTCGAAGACCCAGTTGCGAAAAAAGGGTTCCATGTCCATTCCACTATAATTGGTCAATTCGTCCCTTAAGTATGCACTATTGATGTCCGTGAACCTATTGTTGTCCATGAATTCATTGATGGCATCGTAGAAAGCCTGTTCTCCCATAAACTCTCGCATTGCAAGCGGAATAAGCGATCCCTTGTTGTACACATGCCCGCCATAAGTCAAATCCGGAGGAATTGAAACCAAGTCGCGGTATCCGCCTTCATCATGATGCAGATGTCGTATGACATCATAATGCACTTCTTTTAGGTGCTCCAGGGCGCGACTCCACCCGTACTTCTTCTCATAAAACAGGTATTCCGAAAAACTAGCCCAGCCTTCGTTGAGCCACATCTCCTCTTGCTTGTCGCAAGTCACCAAATTTCCCCACCACGAATGCGCCAATTCGTGTGCCATGAGATCTTCATGGTCCAGGTCACCATGAACCTCGTTGAGCGGATAAGCAATATTGGTGGCGTGCTCCATGGCACCTCCACCCATTGGGACCATGCTGTAGCCAACCTTTTCCCAGGCATATGGAAGGTAGCTGTATTCAAATATGTCGATGGCGGAATCCAGGTTGGCAAAACTGGCCCTCGTGTCTGCGGTATCCTCTGGCAAGCAAAACAGATTCACCGGATAGGTCCTGTTCAAGCCTGTCTTATTCCATGCGATGGTTTCATAATCCGCCACCACCATGCTCATTAAATAAGACGGAATAGAATTGGAAACATGCCATCGCTGGAGGATGGTATCTCCGATTATTACACTGTCAACAACTAACAATCCGGGGCCTGAACTTCGTTTTCCGCCGGACATCAAGATCTCCAGATCGTAAGTAGATCTTGAAGTAAAGCTGTCGTAGCAGGGATACCACACGCGTCCAAAATTGTGCGGATGTTCTCTGAAAGCCACCCCAATATTGTAGGCATGCCTTGGGGTAAAAAAGAAACCTCCAAAGTTTGACGCTTCCCTGTGGGGCACTCCATGATAAAATATGTCTATGAGCAGGGTATCGCCAAGGTCCAAGGTATCATCAAGCGTTATTCCCAGTATGGTATCATTGTGTGCAAACAAAAGTTGATTGTGTCCATGGAAGATTGAATCAACCGTGAGTTCCAGGAGATCCAACAGTAAGTGATTAACGTCGTTTTGTATTGCCTCGAAGTGCAACGTTGCATGTCCGGATAGTTGTGATGGATTTCCGCGGAAATCAAACCTCAACTCTGTATGATAGATCGAAAGTGAGGCTTCGGTATTCTGTGCTGTGGAAATGCCTGCCGAAACCGCGATGGCAACAAAAAATGCAAGAAATCTCTGCTTCATGGAATCTGCCCACAAAATAACTCGATTTTCCCTGCGTTGGTGCGCCGGTTATTTGATTACCCCATTTGCTTGCCCAGGATCATTAAGATCAGGCAGATGACCAGCAGGATATAATAACTATAGGGGTTCAACTTGAACTGAAAAAATTCTCGTAAATCCTTCATCCCGCTGTAATTAGCCATTGACCAATACGACAAGTTGAGGAATTAGTTACATCTTCCTCAGTATCAGCGACAAACGACGCTTTAATCCGTCAAACTAATTGATAGACTTATTTCTGGGCAAGCAATTCCTCCAACCTTGCATCGAGTGCATCACCCCTAAGGTTGCGATCGAGGATTTTCCCTTCCGGATCCAGAAGGAAGGTGGCGGGTATGGATTGAACCTGGTAGAGCATAGCCGCAGCTGAATTCCACCCACCCAGGTCGGAGCAGTGTTTCCAAACCAATTCATCTTGTTGGATGGCACTCATCCAGGCCTTCTTGCTATTGTCTAGCGACACTCCCAGAATTTCAAATCCCATGTCCTTGTATTTCTTGTAGGCTTTCACCACATTGGGGTTTTCTGCCCTGCATGGACGACACCACGAAGCCCAGAAGTCGATTAAGACATACTTACCCCTAAGAGAGTAGAGGGATACCTGGTCGCCATTTGGATTGGGAAGAATGATGTCGGGAGGAACATTACCAATCTGAATGCTCCTAATCTTGTCTAACCTCTTGCTCAATTCAATGGCGTAAATGGAATTGGGCTTGCTGGCCTTCATCGCATCCTCCACCTTGCGATACATCTCAAAATCCTGATTAGGATCAAATTTTTCGACGGCGGATAGAGACGACAGCGATGAGGGATCCTCCTCAATAAAATCGTTAAGCTCCTTGCCTACTTCCATGTTCATGGTTTGCTGGGCGTAGTATAGGTTCTGCATCTGAACCATATCTCCTGTCATCTGGGTCTTTTGCAACAGCTTTTGCAGCGAGTCCATCTTGATTCCGTAATCGAGAATCAGCTTGCTCAACCACGCCACCCTATCGCTCTCATCACTCTGTTCAACGGAATACGATCGTTCCAAAGCCGTAAAATCTGCATTGATTTTCACCGTATCACCAGGTGCCAGAATCAAGCGACAAAAATTGCTTTGGTCCACTACGACCCTGTAGAATCCCTCCTCATTCACCGTAGGTGCAAGGCTAAACGAACCATCCTCTTCAACGTCGATTGTATCGGTGATCTTGGTAGTGCGTGGGTCGAGACGTTCGAGAAAAACGGGACGCCCGTCATAATTGGAAAGGGTTCCGGAAATATAATTCCCAGTTGGACTCACCTGCTCCTTCTTTCCACCACAGGAGATGAGCACTACCGACAGCACTGAAATCAATACAACCTTCATTGCGCCTCCAGTTTCTGCCGGAGCAGTTCGTTCGTTTTTCGCGGGTCTGCCTTACCCTTCGATTTTTTCATGACCTCTCCCATAAAAAGCCCGATCAATCCCTTTTTGCCATTTCGGTATTCTTCGACCTTTTCCGGATACGAATCTAGGGCTTCCTGAATTAACGCTGCCAATGCATCCTCGTCTCCTTCCTGAACCAGACCAAGTCTTTGAGCTATTTGTCCGGGATCTTCCATTTGGTTGTTCAGCATCTCGGGAAAAATCTTTTTTGCAGCGACTGAATATGAAACCATCTCATCGTCAATCAGAGCAATCAATTTCGCCAGTTTCTCCGGTTCAATTGGAAAAGACTCTATCTCCAGCCCTAGCTTGTTCAAATAGGACTTCACATCCCCTGTGAGCCAGTTGGCAGCAGCCTTGTAATTTTTTGTATGCCGGATCAGCGATTCAAAGTAGAGCGCGATGCTCTTGCTTTCGATCAATACTCCCGCGTCGTATTCGGACAGTCCCAACTCTTTTGTGTACTTGTCGTAAAGTTCGTTGGGCAAGGGCGGCATTTCCTTTCGAATCAAGCTGATGTTCTCCGCCTGAACGACGACCGGTTGTAGATCCGGTTCCGGAAAATAGCGGTAGTCATTGTCCATTTCCTTGCTTCTCATGCTGAAGGTGCTTCCCTTCAGGGCGTCAAAACTCCTTGTTTCCCTGTCGATTTCTTCACCAGCTTCCACCTTTTCGATGTGACGCTCAATCTCATATGTAATGGCCTTTTGAACATTGCGCATTGAGTTCATGTTCTTCACTTCCACCCTGGCGCCAAATTCCCTTTGACCCTTGGGGCGGATGGAAATGTTGGCATCACAGCGCAAACTTCCCTCCTCCATGTTGCCATCGCAGATGTCGAGATAGCGTACCAGCTTCCTCACTTCGGACAAATACTGGTATGCTTCTTCCGGAGTACGTATGTCAGGTTCGGAAACAATTTCGAGCAATGGAACACCGGCTCTGTTCAAATCCACCAGCGAATTGTATGGATCCTGATCGTGAATACTCTTGCCGGAGTCTTCCTCCATATGGATCCGGGTCAGTTTGATCTCTTTTGGGCCATCCTCCGTTTTTATCTTGATTGATCCCCCCTGGCAAATAGGTGTTCGATCCTGGGTGATTTGATAACCTTTGGGAAGGTCGGCATAGAAGTAGTTTTTTCGATCGAATCGATTGACTTTGGTTATCTCCGATCCGCAGGCGATGCCCAGCTTGATTCCATACTCCAAAACCTTTGAATTGAACCTAGGAAGTGTTCCGGGCAATCCAAGCGAGATGGGGCTGATATTCGTGTTGGGCATCGACCCATATTCATTCCGGTCGGAAGAATAAGCCTTCGACCTGGTTAGGAGTTGGGCATGCACCTCCAGCCCAATTACCGCTTCGTACTTTTCGCTTACTGCGTTTGCCATTTGCCCCTTATCAATTTGACCGTCTTTCTTCTTTGTCCATCCACGATCGATGCAAAGTAATACCCTTCCGACAAGTATTTCGCCGTCTGGATGATATTCCTTCCAACATTGAGGTTTTGATTGACGATTTGCTTACCCAGGACGTCCACAATCTCCAGGGAAAACTGCACAGAGGTATCTGTTGGAACGTCGATGTAAAGTTCACTAAAAAAGGGGTTGGGATAGATTGAAAAATCGTTAAAATCAAAGGTCTCTTCCTTAAAATCATCAAAGACCATAAGCCCATTATTCCTGTCAGAAATCAGGATGCGACCGGAGGGCAAAAAGGGATAGACACCCCAGCATCCGTCATAGCGATTTGTGTCGGGTAATTTTTCATTGGTGTCATACCAGGCAGCTACCTCCGGATTTGCCGGATCGCTCAAATCAAAAACGTAGACGCCATCCGCATAGTAGCTGACGTAGAGAGAGTCCCCTTTGAAGATCAGGTTATGAGCGATGGAAAGTCCATTGATTTCAGAGCCAAAAAGACTCACTACTTCGATGTTATCAAGGTCGCTGATGTCGAGATATTTCAACCGGGTTCCATGGGTCTCGTCGGCCATGGCGTAGTACTTACCACTACTGTGCAACCAACCACTGTGGTTGTACCCTTCCTCTACATAGCCATCAAATACCTTCAACAATTGCGGATCGCCTGGGTTGCTGAAGTCTGCGATCATCAAACCCTGGTGGGCTGCATGGATAAAAGCCGTATCTCCTTGGGCGTAGATGTCGTGGGCGTAGGAATTGGCAAACCAGGGTATGTCATTTCCTTCAATAAGCAATTTGGGATCGAGCGGGTCTTCCAGTGAATAAACCGCCAATCTGTTCTGCTTAAAAATCCCACTATCCAAAATCGCCCCACCACAGACGTAGAGTCGAGCCGTGGTCTCATCTATGAATATGTTGTGTGCGCGGACTATCGCACCGGCGGAATCGTAAACCACTATGGCGGTGTCCGGCAATTGCGATAAGTCGATTATCTGCAAGCTGCTCTGAAGTTGGTCTGCCGTAGCGTACAGATAAGTACCCATCACATGGTAATCGCGGTGCACCAATGGTGGTCCTGAAGCTCGCCCGGGTATGAATGCAACTTCGGGCGCAAGGCTGTCGTCCGTATTCAAGTCGATGATGTGTGCTCCCATAGTGGAGCCAATGATGCCGTATTCCTTTCCACCCTGGGCATAGCCGTAAACTTCGTTGAAAGTGGACCCATCCCCGGTCGTAGGAAGCCCATCTCTCACCCAATACTTTTCCACGTTCAGCTCAATTTGTGATTGACCGATTAGTGAAATCAGCAAAAAAATGGTGAAAGACAGAAAACGCATCAGTCCAAATTCTCGATTAGCATCTTAAAAATGCTGGTCATTTTTGGTTCTGCAACTTCCGCCACTTGTTGTACATCCTCGTGGGTTACCTTCTTGATCTTTCCTTTCACACCCAGATCGGTTATGATGGACATGGCAAAACACGGAATATCCATGTGTCGGGCTGCAATCACTTCTGGGATCGTCGACATTCCAACTGCGTCGGCCCCAATTGTCCGGATGTAATAATACTCATGAGGTGTTTCGAGCGTGGGCCCGGTCAAACCGGCGTAAACGCCAACCTGAACACTAATTTCGGCATTCTCAGCAATGGTCACCGCTTGCTCAATCCAGTCTTTATTGTAAGGTACGCTCATATCCGGGAAGCGGGGGCCAAGTTCATCGATGTTGGGTCCAATAAGCGGATTATCAGGAAACAAATTGATATGATCCTTTAGAATCATGAGATCTCCAATGGTATAGTCTGGGTTTACCCCTCCCGAAGCATTGGAAATGAAAAGTCCTTTAATACCAAGCATTTTCATCACCCGTACAGGATAAACCACTTTGGCCATCGTATAGCCCTCATAATAATGAAAGCGACCCTGCATGACCACTACTTTCTTACCACCGAGGTGCCCGAAGAGGAGTTGACCCGCGTGGCCAGTCACAGTGCTGGTGGGGAAGCCCGGAATCGATTCATAGGAAATCTTCGTTTCTACCTCAATCTCTTCAGCCAGGCCGCCGAGCCCCGTGCCCAGGATGATCCCGTATTCGGGTTCGATCGTGGTCTGTGACTTAAGGAATTCGGCGCAAGCCTTAATTTCTTCGAACATAGTCTTCAATTCGCTCATCAAAATCTTTTTTATCCAAATCGTGCATCTGGAGCTCCAGAGGGATATAAAACAAAGGTAGTTCAGCCATTTCTTCTTCGATGGATGGTAGCCTGAGGCGCATCGCATCCTTCTCCGTGGTGATGATAACCCTATCGTCGGTCTTCAATTTATCGTAGGCCGACTTGATCTTCATGATGTCCATCATCTCAAAGTTGTGATGGTCTCTGAACTTAATGTGCTTCACAGACTTCACCCGGTCCTTGAGGTAGTAAAACAAGTTGTCGGGCTTGGCAATGCCGGTCACAAGAACCACCTCTGTTTTCTTACCAATCTTTATCTCCTCCGCATTGAAAACCGGAGTCGGAGATTGATAGGACATGTATGAAAAGTAGACCTTCTGATACGGCTTTGGGCTGAGTCGTTGACTGATCAGGCGGCGATCGATTGGGCTCAAAAGTCTCGGTGCTTTTGTCACCACAATAATGTCAGCGCGCTTGCTTCCGCCCCTAAACTCCCTCAAGTAACCGGTTGGCAAAACGTAGTCGTCAATGTAGAGCTTGTCATAGCTCGTGAGCAGAATGGAGATTCCGGGAATCACATAACGATGCTGGAAAGCATCGTCGAGAATGATACCCCGCAATTCCGTGAATGTTCCAAACAACTTCTCAATGCCCCTTCTTCTATTGCCGTCTACGGCCACGGGGAGATCCGGATAGCGGGTGTGGATCTGAAGTGGTTCGTCTCCAATGGTTGCCGAATTGCTTTGCTCGTCGGCCAAAAGGTAGCCCGTGGTGGAGCGCCCATAGCCCCTTGAGAGGACAGCCATTTTGTGTTTTGGATTCAGAAGATTTACCAGGTAGGCTACCATTGGTGACTTTCCTGTTCCCCCGGCGCTGAGATTGCCAATCGAGATGATAGGAAGGTGGTATGATTTGGATGAAAGAACCCCGAGGTCAAACATGAAATTACGAATTGCCCCGAGCATTCCGTATGCCAGCGAGAATGGGATCAATATGAATCTGAGTATCTCCACAGAAAGGCTGGCAAAATTAACATTATATCTCCCTCAGGCCTTTGTTGAGGCAATGGGCTATTTTTGGCCCAAATCGCAATCATGAAACTCAGCGAAATTACCGGTGCACTGCAGGCATGGGCACCTTTGGCATACCAAGAGGAATACGACAACGCCGGTTTGCTCATCGACAATGACGGGGCAGATATCGCCGGTGTGATTTGCAGTCACGATTGTACACTCGAAGTAGTTGACGAAGCGATCGAAAATGGAGCCAACCTCATCGTCTGCCATCATCCGTTAATTTTTGGCGGACTGAAACAAATCCGCGCCAGCGACCCTGTGGGGGCTGTGGTCAGATCCCTCATTTCGAATAATATCGCCCTTTACTCTACCCATACCGCGCTGGATAATACCATGCACGGTGGAAATGCTATCACGGCTCAAAAACTTGGGTTGACAGAAGTCCGTCCTTTAAAGCGACAATCGAACAACCTCTACAAGTTATTTACCTTTTGTCCTATCGACAAAACAGCGGATGTGCTGAATGCCTTATTTGAGGTTGGGGCTGGCCAGATTGGAAATTACGGCGAGTGCAGTTATAGAGTGGAGGGCCTTGGAACATTTCGTGGCGAAGAGGGAAGCGATCCCTATGTGGGCGTGGTAGGCTCGCGACATGAAGAGAAAGAGCACAAAATCGAAGTGATCTTCGAAGGCCACCTCAGGAAAGGATTGATCGATGCTCTACTCGCTGCACATCCATACGAGGAAGTTGCCTACGATGTGGTGGCACTCGACAATGAATCCATCCAAAGGGGTAGTGGTATGATCGGCCTGTTGGCAGCACCGATGAGCGAAATGGAGTTTCTCAAGCTGGTACAAAGTACGCTGCACGTTCCTGTATTGAAGCACACAGCGCTTAGAGATAAAAACATTACCAGTGTCGCACTATGTGGGGGCTCAGGCAGCTTTTTGATTGGCGATGCTATACGAGCAGGAGCCGATGCCTTCGTCACTGGAGATATAGGATATCACCGTTTTTTCGACGCTCAGGGCAGACTACTTTTGGTCGATGCCGGGCACTATGAGTCAGAGCAATTTGTAAAGCAGGCTATTGCTGAATTTTTAACCGAAAAATTTCCTACTTTTGCCGTCCATTTGTCGGGTAGTAAAACCAACCCTGTAAACTATTATTCTTAAGCAGAATGGCGGCGAAAGCAAAAGCAGAAGCAAAACCTAAAGCAAAGGCTACAACAAAAACCAAAGCGGCAGCGAAACCAAAAGCTGAAGCAAAAGCAAAACCAGCGGCGAAGGCAAAAGCCTCAGCAAAGGCCAAACCAATCAATACTGAGGATAAGCTGAGAGCACTTTATGATCTTCAGATCATCGATTCTCGCATTGACAAGATTCGCTCCATGAGGGGTGAGCTTCCACTGGAAGTGCAAGACCTTGAAGAGGAACTCGAAGGGCTGAAAGAGCGCACCGAGAAACTCGCCGGTGAAATCTCGGATTTTGAAACGGAGATCAGCCACAAGCAAATTGCCATCAAGGATTCAAAAGCCTTGATCAAGAAATACGAGGAGCAGCAAAACAACGTGAGAAACAACCGTGAGTTTGAAGCGTTGACAAAGGAAGTGGAGTTCCAGAACCTGGAAATCCAGTTGGCCGAGAAGCGTATCAAGGAGTTTAAGATCAAGATCGAGCAGAAAACAGAACTTCTCGACCAGGCAAAAGGAAAACAAAAGGAGCGCAAAGCCGACCTCGAACTAAAAAAGGGAGAGCTCGATAGCATCCTCGAGGAAACGAAGAAGGAAGAAGAATTCCTACTCAAGAAGTCAAACGACTTCTCAAAGAAGATCGAAGATCGTCTGTTGAATCAGTATAGGAGAATTCGCGAGAATTCAGTGAATGGATTGGCGGTAGTAACCATCGAGCGAGGTGCTTCCGGGGGATCATTCTTCCGAATTCCACCTCAGCGTCAGATCGACATTGCTCAGCGCAAGCAGATCATCGTGAGCGAGCACTGTGGTCGCATCCTCGTAGATCCGGAATTGGCTACCCAAGAGGAAGAAAGAATTGAGAAGCTTCTGAAATAAGCTTCGCTAAACTCAAAAAGAAAGCCTTCCAATTTTGGAGGGCTTTTTTGTGCAAAGTATTTTCTAACCGTAGCGGTTAAATTCTCCTGATCTGTTTATTGAATTCTGAATCCAATGGAAACCGTCGTACGGAAGTTGGATTGCTGGAAAGAGCTCGGAGCTACATAGGCTACTTCCGGATCGTAGAGGAAGGTAGAGCGTTCCCCCTGGGTTCGGTAGCTCAGGGCCACATCCCAAAAGAAGTTCTCGAGGTTGTTTCCAAATCCGAAGGCATAGGTCTGGCGATCGCCAACAGGATCATATTGCGCAATCGATGGCTGGTGCGCATATCCGGCTCGGATGCTATAGGAGCTCAAACGATATTCCACTCCTACCCTTGTATTGATCACCGAGCGGAAATTCTGACGAGTAGCGGTGTTTTCCGCGTTAAATATGCTGCGACTTCCATTGTAGAGCAAACGACCTCGACCGTGGTCGATGAACTCCAGGTCGCCATTGATCGCAAATCTTCGCCCCAACATGATGGCAGCACTACCGGTCAACTTACCGGGCGTGATCATGTTGTATTCAAAGTTGCCGAGGTAACTCTCGTCCTCAAAAAATTGCCCACCCTCGTAATAAGATGTCATGGCCGATGTCCAAAAATCGGTCAGGTTGTAATACGTCGGTGTCTGATAGGCCAACCCTATGCGGAATTGTTCTGACGGCCGGTAGATGAGGCCGAAGTTGGCATTGTATCCACTTCCTTGGGTACCAAGTTCCTCCTCAAACGTAAAGGAGTTTAAAAAGGTTGATGTATCGTTTGCATTGATCTCTTCCGTAAAAGCAGATGTTCGATTGAAGTTTACCGAACGAATATTGATCGCTCCACCCAAATAGAAGCGGTGTTTGTTGTTCGCCGAAAAACTGAAGGATGTCTCATTTTGCCGTCCCTGTTCTTCGATCACGTTGGTTTGCAGGTGGCCATAAGAAGGGTTGGCTGTAAAGAAGTAGCCGTTGAATGTGTCGAGCAAAAACGTATTCCAGGCCAGGCTGGCACCAAACGGATAATCAGTATCGATGCCTGTGATATTATTGCCCTGGTTATCGAGTACTTGATTGAAGAAGTAGTCCAGTAGGGAGCTTTCGTTGTTCACCCCCTCGAAGGTCTTTGTTGACTTCCAGTCGTTTAAATTGGAAAATGAAAATCCGATATTGAGGTAATTCCAGTCTCCGCTTTTTTCCTTGAGAGTGAAAACACCTGAGAGGTTGGCTACCCGCAATGAGCTTGCACCATTTTGCATGCTTTGATCATAATGCGAAGTGGATGCACCGCCAAATCTCAAATACGAACTGAACCCGTATTCACTTCTGCTGAGAAGAGCATTCGTTGCGGGGTTGATATGCACAGTCGCGGGTGAACCGCCCATTGCTCCTGCAGAACCAGCCATGGATTCAAGCCTCGAATTACCGCTGAGTGAGGTCTCGCTCAGGCGAAGAATGTCCTGCTCGTTCTGGGCAAATATGCTTGCCGACCCTGTCAGCAACAGTGCTATAGTCACGAGCCATCTCATCTTGCTCTTCTTGCGCCAGACGAACCTGATCCCCTATTTGGACTTGCCCGGTAACTACTTCCCGAAGACGACCTGGAAGATGAGGATGACCTAGAGGAAGAATTAAAGGATCCACGGTTAGGAGACGAGTAACTGCTTCGGCTTGGTTGTGAATAGGAACTTTTAGACTTGTTGCTATTGCTACTGCGGTTGGACCCGCCTCCAGACCAGGAACCTTGATAATTGCTAACCTTATTCGGTGATTTTCTTTGATTGGACGTACCAGATCCTGAGTTTTCGAGTTTCACGACATTGCCCCTCACCCATTCGATCACTTCGGTTTTTCCGGATGATTTCTTTCCCGAACTCACTTCCACCGAGTTGCTGGCGGTTCTTACCGTGCGGAAATTCGGATTCTGTTTTCTCGACAAATTCGAGACTTGATTTCTTTTGCCTGTATAAATAGTAATAGGTGCCTCGGCAACCTGTACAGGCGCCCACCAATTGTTGCCTCTCCAGCCATTGTTCCAGGTGTTACCCCAGTAAGGATTATAGGCGTTGTATCCCCAACCGTTGTTCCAACCCCAGCCATTGTTATAACCCCATGTATTTCCGTAATAAGTTCCCCAATAAGGATTACCCCAATAGTTGTTGTTCCAGCCGTAGCCGTTCCCGTACCACGGATTGCCCATGCCAATACCGTAGTTGATGTACGGGTTCCAGTTAGGGCAGCTGTTGCCGCTGTCGAAACTGTATGGATCATAGTACCTACCGGCGATTCGATCGTCCTGGTTGTTGTTTTTTAATTCCTCGGCATACCCTTCGTCGTAGTATTCGTATTCCTCCTGAGATTGAATATCCAATTCCTTACCCTGGTCCTCAGGGGCGATTACATCCTCCATTATGTCCTCTTCCTCGTCTTCGATAACCGCTACAGGTGGCGACCAAGGCCGAATGGCGTAGACGTCATCGTGCGGAACGTCGGAGGCGACAAAAAGGCTCTGGCAGGAGGACAGCAGCAGAGCGATAAGAAAAATCGGTGAAAGATTGAGGAATGTTTTCATGCCTCAATAACACCAAAATCTATGCCGTGTTCTGTTAAGAAAGGACTTCGGTCAGGATTTCGAGCGAACGGTCCACATCCGAATCGTTGATGTCAAGATGGGTCACCATGCGGATGGTTTCAGCGCCAAATGGAACAACCAACAAACCTCGCTCCTTCAATTGACCGATCACGGTATCTCTTGAGCCTGGCATCAAATCGACTACCAGGATATTGGTCCGCGGATCGTATACATGCCCCACCTTAGGCAATGATTCGATTCCATTGGCAATGCGTTTTGCGCGTGCATGATCTTCCGACAATCGCTCGATGTGATTGTTGAGTGCATAGAGCCCGGCTGCTGCTAAATAACCAGCCTGCCGCATGCCACCTCCAAATCGCTTTCTCACCCTTCGAGCCTGATCGACAAACTCATGTGAACCAATGAGAAGTGAACCAACAGGCGCCCCGAGCCCCTTGCTCAGACATATGCTGATAGAATCGACCAAGGGACCAATTTCCGACGGGGCGTAACCTTCTACAATATGGGCATTAAAAAATCGCGCCCCATCCATGTGTAGTTTCAGGTTGTTTGACTGAGTCACTTCCCTTACCGCCTGAATGCCTTCTTTTGAATAGGTCGTACCTCCTCCTTTATTGGCAGTATTCTCCAAGCAAACCAGCGAGGTGTGTGGAAAGTGTACATCGTTTACGCGTATGAGATGTTCTATTTCTCCTGCCTTGATGATTCCCCTTTCGGCATGAACGAGATTTGGACTCACACCGGCGTTGGCTGTCATTCCGCCGCCTTCGTATAAATACACATGGGCATTGGCATCGCAGATCAATTCATCTCCCGGTTGAGTGTGGGTTGCGATGGCCACCTGGTTGGCCATGGTGCCACTCGGAGTGAAAACGGCCGCTTCCTTTCTAAACAATCCGGCAGCGTATTGCTCCAGTTCAATAACAGTAGGGTCCTCATTGAACACGTCGTCACCAACCGCGGCTGACATCATCGCATCCAGCATACCCGGAGTTGGTCGTGTTACTGTATCACTTCTGAGGTCTATCACTTCTTGCGAATCACGTTCAGTCCGTCACGGATCGGGAAAAGTACATTTTCCACCCGGTCATCCTGGAGGACCTTACGATTAAACTGATGAAGCCCCAGTGTTTCTTCATCCATATTGTTTTCATCGTCCAGCACCTTTCCGCTCCACAGTACATTGTCTGCCAAGACATAGGATCCCGGCTTCATCTTGTCGATCACAAGGTCGTAGTAGTTGGAGTAATTCTCCTTATCCGCATCGAGAAAAACAATGTCCCAATCGTATTCGAGGGTTGGAATAATGTCCAGGGCATTTCCGGTATGAAGGCTTATCCGACCCCGATAATCACCGCCACCGATGTACTTGTCGTGTATCCACGAAAGTTCGTCGTTGATATCAATACTATGAATCATGCCACCTTCCGCCAGTCCTTCGGCAAAGCAAAGCGCTGAATAGCCCGTATATGTTCCTACATCGAGCACATATTTGGGCCGGATCATGTGGGTAAGCATGCTCAGCACCCTACCCTGCAGATGACCCGCCAGCATACGTGGCATGAGCACCTTTTGGTTGGTCTCTCGGTTGAGGTCGGCGAGCAACTTTGGCTCGCTTTGTGTATTCCGCACTACATACGCATCCAACTCGGGATCTAGAAACTCCATCGTGTGTTTTGTGTAATTTTAAAGCAATAAAATTGGGAATGAAGATAGCCATATTCTTGGGAGCCTTGTTCGCTTCCTACAGCCTGTTTGCCCAGACTCCTGTCCTCAAAAAATCGGACCCGGTGAAGGTGAGTAAGAACTTCAACAGCGGCAATTACATCGTCGACTACCTTATTTCGGAAGACGCCACGGTAAACATCAGTTTGAGGACGGATTCCTCCGAGGCACCGATTTATTTCTTCAAGCAGAAATTCATCAACAAGGGTCAATACGAGCTTGAGATCAACAAGCGTTTTTTTGAGGAGGGCAACAATTTTGTGATCCTCGAATGGAATGGTAATGTAGCCGAAACGGTGTTGAAGATCGAACCAAAAGAACAGATCAAAGAAGAAGACAAGTAGACTGGCCCCCGCTTGATATATTTGCGCCGTGAACGTGAAAGTGCTTGCCCTAATCTGTGTACTTATTGATGCATGTAGCAGTGCTCCAAAGCCAGGCGGCATGCCGACCTTTGGGGAATCCTTCCTCAAAATAGAGAATCGGGCCTTTACACCCAACGGGTCGGTCAACGGATCCATAGAAAGTGGAAATCTGTCCATTGCGATCTCCAGCCAGGAGAATCTTGGATTCCAGATCACCGAAGCGAGCTTTGAACAAAATGATTCCTGGAGGGGTTCAGAATTCCAGATGGCTTTGATGGATTATCAAAATGCACCTCTTACGAGTAAAGGAAAATTTGACCACGGTTCACTAAAAATAGAACGTATACCAAACGAAGACGGACTTACCCTCGTCAATGCTTACGTGAAAGGCAGTATTACCGATGGCAAGGACACATTGGCCGTCGAGGGATATTTCAAAAACATAGAACTGAGAAAGGAAGAGTATGAAGCGGAATAGTGTATTGGTTCTCTTGATGTTGGCTTTTACCCTCACAAATGCCCAAACGGATCATTCCAAAATCCTGGAAGGCACCAACGTCGAAGCACTTAAGACATTTGGCGAAGAGCAGAAGCTGAGCGAAGACGCCGCAATCCAAAGAGCGCTGGAATGGTCCAGGCAAACCGGAAACCCGCTCGTATGGGACGGGGAGCGCAACAAGGTAGAACTCGTAGGCATAGATGCCAACGGAAGGCCTGTAATGTTCTCGGCCGAGAACGACAAGTCGGCCATCACGATCAATACCGCGGCGCTGCACAACGGTGGAGCATCCGGGCTCAACCTCGAAGGATCGGGAATGACCGTTAGCCTTTGGGACGATCAGAAAGTGCGCAACACACACCAGGAATTCCCAAACAACAAAGTGACCCAGATGGACGGTGCCAGCACCAATCGCAATCACTCCACCCACGTGGCCGGAACCATGGCTGCGGTTGGAACCCGCAGTCGGGCCAAAGGAATGGCGCCTCAAGCCCGGGTTCATGCCTATTCGTGGACCAACAACGTATCCGAAATGACAGGGGCCGCAGCCACCGGAATGTTGGTCTCCAACCACTCCTACGGGACCCCAACCGGTTGGGGTAATAGTGGCAATACCTGGTATTGGTATGGTGATCCCAGCGTGAGCACCACCGAAGATTATGAGTTTGGCTTTTACGGAGATGCCGCGCGCAACTTCGATCAGATCGCGGCCAATGCACCCTACTTCCTCATCGTGAAATCCGCCGGAAACGACCGTGGAGATGGCCCTCCGGGCTCAGTCAATTCGCACTATGTATGGCAAAATGGTGGCTGGGTAATTTCTACGGCCAACCGCAACGACGACCCGACCTATGGAAGCGTCTCTTCCTACTCCATGGCAAAAAATATTCTCGTAGTCGGAGCGGTAGAAGAGATTGCCAATGGCTACAGTTCACCCACCGATGTGGTGATGTCCAACTTCTCGTGTTGGGGTCCGACGGACGACGGACGTATCCGCCCTGATGTAGTGGCAAAGGGTGTAGCTGTGTATTCCTCACTGGCCGGTAGCAATACATCATACGCTTCCTGGCAGGGTACTTCGATGGCCGCGCCGTCGGTGGCCGGTTCGTCCATCCTGCTCCAGGAACATTACGAAAACGTACACGGTACGGGCCAATTTATGCGATCGTCGACGGTCAAGGGATTGATCATCCATACGGCGGAAGAAGCAGGATCCTACGTCGGGCCCGATTACAAACACGGGTGGGGATTGATGAATACGCGCGAGGCGGCTGAAACGATTTCAGATACCAATGCCATCATCATGGAAGAAACATTGGGAGGCAACAGCGTTTTCCGCCTTCGAGGTGTGCCCATCGCCGGAGAGAACATTCGCGCTACCCTCACCTGGATTGACCCGGCGGCGAGCGTAGGAGCAGCGGTGTTGAATGACCAAACGCTGAAATTGATCAACGATCTTGACATGAGGATCACACGCGTGTCCGACAGCACGGTTTATTCTCCCTATATCCTTAATCCAGCCGCACCGGGCCTGCCCGCTTCTACCGGAGACAATTTCCGCGACAATGTTGAGCAGGTCTATATCTACAATCCATCTCAGGCGGTGTACGAATTGAGTATTTCTCACAAGGGATCGATTGGATTCGGCCAGCAGTTTTCGCTGGTTATCACCGGGTTTGAACCCATTCCGATTTCGAATTTCTCTTCCAATAAAACAGCGAGTTGTCGTGGTGGCGAGATCGAATTTGCCGAGCAATCAGATTGGGGTGCTACAAACTACCAGTGGAGTTTCCCCGGAGGAAGCCCGGCAACTTCCACATTCACCTTACCAAAGGTGACTTACAATACTCCGGGCACGTATGACGTGACGCTCATCGTGAGCAACAACAATGGGGGGGCAGATACCATGACCAAGTCCAACTTTATCACGGTCTACGACGATCCGGTGGTGGAAATCGATAGTGTTTCGGCCTATTGCCGTTCACTTGGTACTGTGCAGACCTTTGGGGCCAACTTTCCCGGAGGAACCTGGAATGGGGGCACCTGGATGCCTTTCCCGGATACGGTTTTATTTGTCCCGGCCAACCTCACGGCCGGTGACTATCAGCTCTCATACCTGGTGTCCGATAGCAACGGATGCGTTGGACACGATACGACTTTGGTCGCAATCCGTGATGTACCCGTTGTATCACTCGACACGTTTGCCAGCATTTGCAATACTGCTGAAGCCTTCTCCTTCACCCAGGGTGCTCCATCCGGCGGCGACTACGACATCAATGGAGTGGTTGATACGATTTTCAATCCGACGGTAATCGGCGCCGGATTCCATATCATTACCTATACCTATACGGACACCAATGGTTGCAGCGCCAATGCAAGTGAATTCATCGAGGTGAGAAATTGTGTTGGAGTTGAGGAATTTGTCGGCGAAGATTTCATGCTATTCCCAAACCCGACCGAGGATCGTGTGACGCTGAAGTTTGATCATGCCGATGAGCGAGTCATAAAACTTCATGATGTTTTGGGCCTTACCGTGCTCGAAAACCGAACTTCAGACGAAACAACACAATTTGATTTGTCCGGATTACCTGCAGGATCCTATCTCATCGTAATCGATGGCGTTCATAGAAGGACCGTTATAAAACAGTAAGTTTTTCTGAGAATAAATCGCAGCGCTTGACGAAAGTCCGAAGTTTGGAGTGCGAAGTGCGGAGTGCGGAGTGCGATCCGATGAAAACAAGATGCGTGAAGCGTCCTTTGTGGCGTTTGCGCCTTCCTGGTGCTCTTTGCGGTTAGAAAAGTTTGGAGTCCGGCTTTAAACATGGGCGTGGGGCATTCCAGTCTCTACCTTATCTTAGCCCAATGCCTAAGTGCCTCAACTGCGAAGCCGAAGTACAGGATAGCTTCTGTCCAGAATGTGGGCAGTCGACAAAAGTGGGGCGGCTATCGTGGAATGAGACCGTATCCCTCTTTCTAAATACCACGCTTTACCTCGAAGGGAGATTACCCCGTACATTGGGTATGATGTTCGCCCGACCGGGAAGGGTGGTGCGGGAATACCTCGAGGGCAAACGAAGGAAATACTACAACCCGATCTCCTTCTTTGTCATCACCTCGGCGTTCTATATCCTGGTGAGGCAGATCATCGGATTTGATCCTCTGGCCGACTCCAATATTCGAGTGACGGGTGAGGAAAGTGAGGTCAAGCAGTTCTACAATGAGGCAGCCATGTTTATGGCAAACTATATCAATCACATCCTGCTCTTCCTGGTGATGAGCCTGGCAGCCAACCTCAAGATCTTCTTTTGGAAGCGCTACCGATTTGTGGAATACTTCGTTCCGTCATTCTACGTGGCCGGGCTTTACATTTTTGTCGGTACCTTTTTTATGTTGATCAAGCACTACTTTATCGATCAGCAAATGGGCCTGCAGTTCGGGATATTCATCCTTTATACCATCTTCACCTGCGCCGGGCTCTTCCAAAAAACCAAGTTCTGGTTCATCCTCAAGTACATACTCCTAGCCTTTCTCTCCGTGGTCGGCTATATCTTCTTCGGTTACCTCTTTTCAATGGGAATGGTGGCACTATTCGGCTGATTAAGTATCACTTAACGGCGATCGCGACGCACAGTACGTCATGCTGAACTTGGTTCAGCATCCCGCATAGCCGGCACTGTCTTCAACTATGGCATCACAGGCGGGACTCTGAAACCGATCGGGCGTGCAGCTTCTGATTATCTTTCCGCTGAATGAAGAAGCTCCTTTTTCTTTGTATCATTCTTGTGCTCAAGGCACATGCCCAACAACCCGCCCACTTCCCATTTGCGTTGGAGCAGTTCAGGGGAGCACATATCTACGACGTCATCCAGGACAAGGAAGGCTCCTACTTCTTTGCTACCAACCGGGGCATCGTCATGCACGATGGCTACAAATTCGAAAAGCTCCTCAATGAGGACATGCGGGGCGAATCGGTTTTCGGATTCGTAAAGGACTCGGCTGGTAATATCTACTGCTACAACCACCGCCAACAGGTATTGGTCATCGCCGATGGTAGAGTTGATGTGCTTTTCGAAATTCCTGCAGACTATGCCTACCCGGATGTATGGCTCGAACTCGACAATGATCACCAGCCCGTAGTCCAAACCAATGCACTTTTCAAAGTACTTGGCAAGGAATCTCCAGAGGTCATCGACAACCTCGAATTCAACCGAGGTAGCTCCCCCATTACCCTTTTTCGTTTGAGTTCAGGTGACCTGATATCCGTAACGCTCTCCCTCGACTTCATAATCTACGACGGCAATTCAGCGAGGCGATTTCAATCCGAAATGATGTCGAACCTAAGGGATCAGGGCACCATTTCCAACTTGAGCTGGATGAACTTAGGCATGTCCACATATGTTGTAGACCTCAAGTCGCGCAACCTCTACAACTTCGAGCAGACGTCGCTTTCATTCGAATTCGTCAAGACCCTCGACCATGTCGACAAGTCAGACGGGCTGCGGCTGATGGCAACCAAAAACCACATTTGGTTGACCGGTAACTACAACGGCGCTTACCTCTTCGACCTGAACTTCAACCCACTCTATGGCGGGCGCAAGATCTTCTCCGACTACTTCATTTCCGATATCTACATGGACCAGGAAGGCAATACCCTGCTCAGCACCTTCAACGATGGCGTGTTGGTCATCCCTGAAGGAGATGTTCTGAGCCTTACGCTGGGCAACAAGGAGAAGATGATCAGCCTGGCGACCGATGGCATCGGTAGTCTCTTTATAGGGTCCAACCTCGGGAATGTTTACCACTTCGACGGACGCAACCTCAACCTTGTCCACTCCAACCCTCAGAAGAAGGCGGTCGAATTCCTCGACTTCTGGAGGGAGCAATCCATGCTCATCCATGCCAGCGGTGTGGGAGCGGAGTTCTCAAAGTGGAATGACGGAAAGCTCATGAACGCAGGCAACTATGGTGGCGCCATCAAGGACTTCTTTGCCGTCGACTCAACCAAGGCCCTGGCAGCATTCAACCGTGGGATTGTAGAAGTAGATGCTGGTGATGGTTCACCGAGGTTTGCCATGATTCCCGAACTGAAGCAACGTTCCTATTGCATCGGTGGAACACCGGATGGTCAATTCATACTGGCCGGGTTGATGTCCGGGCTGGAAATATTTGCCAGAGGCGACACCATTCTGAAAGTTCAGGATGTTGACGTCACGCCAATCAAATTCCTCAAGACCCGTCGTGCGATGGTAATCTCCACCCAAAACAATGGCATGAAGGGATTTCGCGAAGGAGCCTTGACCGACTTCTGTTGCCCGCTCAACAATGTGCGCGATGTGAAGGTCAGCAGCCAGGATTTGTTCTTTCTCACAACGGAAGGTATGTTCAGCAGTCCGGAAGACAGCCGCGAGCCTCAATACATTGACCGATCGTCGGGACATACCTGTGATCGGGTTTCTGCCTTTGAAATCCTCGGCGACCGCATCTATTTCACAGATTCCGAAGTACTCCAGGCCATCCCGTTAAACAGGTTGTCGACCGACAAGCCCTCATTCGATTTGGCCTTTCGATCGGTGACAACCACGAGTGGCGAGCAGGCCGGATCGCAAATACCCTACAACCAGAACGAGATCACTTTTGACTTTGCAACCACGACCCTGAAGTACCGATCGGACATCACCTACGACTATCGACTCATCGGATTCCAGGATGAATGGAAGTCCCTGCCTTATTCCGATAATTCTGTAACCTACAATGCCTTAGGTCCAGGCAACTACACCTTCGAGGTCAAGACCCGATTGGGCAACACGAACGGAAAAGTACTTACCTATCAATTTAACGTCTTGCCTCCCTTCTACCTGCAATTGTGGTTTATCGCCCTTGCCTTGGCATTCGTCGTAGGACTCGTGTCGTGGCTCTACCTCTTGCGCATACGCAACCTGGAAAAGAAGAATCGTGACGAACTCGACCGGCAACGCATCATCAGCGATCAGCTCGAGAGCGAACTCAAGGCGCTTCGTTCGCAGATGAATCCTCACTTCATCTTCAATTCGCTCAACGCTATTCAGGAACTCATCCTCAAGGAAGACACGGATGCATCCTACGACTACATCGTACTCTTTTCGGACCTGGTGCGCAATACCCTGAGTTACTCCAACAAGGAATACATCCCCCTGGAAAAGGAAGTCGAATTCCTGCACATCTACCTCAAGCTCGAAAAGCTGCGCTTCAAGCGGGACTTCGACTATACCATCGATACCGGTGATGTGGAAGAGGTAGACGTTCCGTCGCTGCTCATTCAACCCTTTGTGGAAAATGCCCTCCTTCATGGGCTGCTTCACAAGGAGGGGCCAAAAGTTTTAAGCGTTCGATTCGAATTGAAAGATCAACTCATTTGCTACGTCGAAGACGAAGGCATTGGACGAGTTCGGGCTCAAGCGATGCGAGACCGCCAAGGCACCGCGGGCAATTCATTTGCCCTGCAGGCCATCGAAAAGCGAATGCAGATCCTCAATGAAAAGGCCAAGGAACGGATAGGATATTTTGAGATGGAAGACCTGTTCCCCGACAAGGAAGACACGGGTACACGCGTCACCATCCACCTCCCCTTCAAAAGGAGGTATTGATAAAGTGATTCCGCACATTCGTAAAGGCATCGTGTTCGCCAAGCAAGAAAATACCAGCTTTGACCCATGGATTCCTTGAAAGCGATCTTGGTGGACGATGAAGAAGCGGCGCGCAACGTGCTCGAGCAGCTATTGCTGCGCAACTGTCCCGATATCGACATCCTGCAGAAGTGCAAGGACGTGCCTTCGGCTGCCAGGGCCATCGAGAAGCTAAAGCCCGATGTGGTCTTCCTCGACGTTGAGATGCCCAACTATGCCGGGTACGAACTCCTGGACTTCATTGAGCAAGCATCCTTCGAAATCATTTTTGTTACGGCCTACGACCAGTATGCCATCAAGGCTTTTGAGTTGAATGCGGTGGAATATCTCGTAAAACCCATCCACCGGACGCGTCTTGTCGCCGCGGTTGACAAGTTGAAGGCACGGCTTTCCGAAAAGTCGATCATGCGGGAGTATCAGTTGCTCAAGGAATCGCTCCAGAAGAAAAGGCTTCAGCACATCGTCATCCCGGAGTTGGGCAACAAACGGGTGATCCAACTCGACTCCATCGTTGCCATCGAAGCCAAGGGCGCTTACAGCAACATCCACATCAAGAACGAAAAACCCTTCCTCGTGAGCAAGAACCTCAAGTACTTCGAAGAAACCCTTCCGAAGGATGCTTCCTTCTTCCGAGCGCATAAGACGTGGATTGTGAATTTGGATTGTATCGAATCATATTCTCTTTCGGATCTTACCATTCAATTGAATGCGGGTATTGCTGCTAGGCTGTCGCGGTTTAAGAAAAACGACTTTGTAGCTTCCATTGGCTAAGCTAAAAACGTCACTCTGAACTTGATTCAGAGTCCCGCATATCTTTAACTGGAACATGTTTTACGGCGTTCAATGCAGTGCATAATAGTCGGGATGCTGAAACAGCTCCTATGCTTTAGCTTCGGCGCTGGCGCAAGTTCAGCATGACGAATGATGCGTTGCAGAAGATTTAACCACTGTGGTCACAGTGAATTTCACAGTGGTCACTGAGGTTAAAAAAGCACTAAGCCATTACTTTGAGAAGCCCGAGCGCTTCACGTCACATGCTCGAAACACAGCAAACAGCATCACTCTGAACTCGTTTCAGAGTCCCCCATACTGTCCACCGAACGACGCCCTATTTGCACTTAATTAAGTCAACTCTACAGTTCATAAACGCCATTCTTTAAAGGCAGATATCCAACCATACATTCGACCAGAATTAAAATTAGACCAACATGTATCGATCTCTATCTACCCTCATCATAGCCCTGATCCTCGCCGCAGGAAGTCAGGCACAATTCAAACGATTTAACCTCGTATTCGACAGCACCCAGCAATGTTCTGGAGAACAATACACCATCACCATGGATGGAAGCCAGGTCGGTGTGGAATATACATTCCGGGATCAATTGGGCCAGCCGCTGGATATACGCCAGGGGGACGGAAATCCAATGGACTTCACCATTACCACTAGCTTGCCTCAGAATTATTCTATCGCAGCCACGGGTAACACATCCGTAGGAATGGAGTTCGACGGCTACAATCAATACATCGAGGCTGGACTTGATTCGAGTTTTGACTACAGCGCAGGATTTAGCTACGAATGCTGGGCGAAGATTCCAACACCATCCGCCAACTCCTACCACCCCATTTTGTTCTTTGGGCACAATCAGGTGAGCGACGTGGAGATCTACGGTCGCACCAACGACCTCGCGATCATCTTCAACAGAAGCGGATCGACAAAGTCCTTCTCCTACCCCGCTCCTCCCAACGACACGTGGTACCACTTTGCCTTCACCTATGATGGTACACATATGAATGTATACTACGACGGTGTAAAACAGACCGCCAATGGTTCATCCGGAGGTTCGATGACGCGTACACAAGGAACGACTGTAGCCTTCGCAGGGATCCAATATTCTGGCTTTCCAGTGACCTTGAGCCACCAGAAGTACGCCCCGGGAATGATGGACGACATGCGACTCTGGTCTGACGTTCGCACGATTGGCGAGATCCAGACGTACAAGAGCTCTTGTGTTTCTCCGACGGCCGATGACCTTGTCGCCTACTACAAAATTGGCGGCGACCTCGGCAATACCCAAGTTACAGACGCAACCGGAAACAACGACGGTTCGATGCGCTCCATGTCGTTTCGAAGCAGACTCTTTACCGGCAACAGCGATGTTCCATGTGCACAGCATTCGACTACCGTGATGGGCAATGCCTATGTCGACGTGCTTTGGATGACAGACACCATCTTTAAAAACGACACAGCCATGTACGTAGGACAGGATGCCGACATGTACCAGTGGATGGACTGCTCTACCTTCGCCCCCGTTCCTGGACCTGAAGGCACGGCTCGCATGTTCCAACCAAAGGATACCGGTGACTACGCTGTCATCATTTTCGCCGGCAATTGCATCGACACATCTGAATGCCACTACTTCGCTCCTCCGGCAAGCGGCGGTGGGCCCGACCCTACAAGCATTCGCGAAACGACTTACTCAGGAATTAGCGTTTTCCCCAATCCGACGAGTGGTATGGTGTCGGTCAAGAGCGAATCCGAGATCGATCGGGTAATGATCTTCGATATCCGCGGACGGTTTATCCGCACTGCTTTCGAAACCGACATCGACCTCTCCGACCTCCAACCAGGAATGTATAACATGAGGATCCTAACACAAGGAAAAACGATCAGCCATCGCGTGGTGGTAGACTGACGTCAGTTTTTTCATTGATTGCCCTCATCGAAGCCCGTTATTCAGTTAGCGGGCTTTTTTCTAACGAATCCCCGCACCTCGCACTCCGAACTCCGAACTCACAATGCACAAGACGTCATGCTGAACTTGATTCAGCATCCCAACTGGCCTGCACTGTCTTTGCACAAACATAGGCGGGTTTCTTTTTGAGGTTCGGAGTCCGGGGTTCGAAGTCCGATCTAGAGTGCGGAGTTCGAAGTGCGGTTTGGGATGGAGTGTATGGCCCATTGTCAATTAGTACTCTGACACCTCAGCGCACAATACGTCATGCTGAACTTGTTTCAGAGTGACATGAGTACTTCGAATGATAATCGATCAAGCTTGACTCCTGCAGCGCTGTGTCCTCTGCGCCTAGCGATCCGCTGAAGGCGGTGAGCGCCTCTGCGTCCTCTGCGGTTAAGAAAGTCCGAGGTCCGCAGTCCGGAGTCCGATCAAATGAAAACCGTTCAAGCTTGAAGCGCAAAAAAACCTACATTTGGTAAATGGTACCATAAGTATATGCGCTTCCTTGCCATCCTAATCCTACTAAGCCCATTCCTCGTTCAGAGCCAATCCGGGCGCTTTACGAAACTCGTATGGTCCGACGAATTCAGCAACTTCGGGCCGTTGGATGACGAGAAGTGGCATCACCAGACGGAGTTGCCGAATGGGGTTTCGTGGTGGAATGGTGAGATACAACACTATACCGACCGCACGGACAATGCGCGCCAGGAATTTGGCAATCTACATCTGACCGCCAAGCGCGAACAATTCACCGACCAGGGACTGACGACCGACTTCACCTCGGCGAGGTTGAATTCGAAGTTTGCCTTCACCTACGGACGGGTTGAGGTGCGCGCCAAGTTACCCACGGGAATAGGTACCTGGCCGGCAATCTGGATGTTGGGCAAGAACATCGACGAAAAGGGCGCCTACTGGCAACCCACCCATGGCGACACCCCCTGGCCCGAATGCGGCGAGATCGACATCATGGAGCATTGGGGCACCAACCAGGACTATGTCTCCAGCGCCATCCACACCCCTTCATCTCACGGAGGCACCCAGAATGTCGGCGGACGCACGGTAAGCGACGTGAGCAACTCCTTCCACGTTTACGCCCTCGAGTGGACCGAGGACAAGATGGTTTTTTCGATCGACAGCGTGGAGCACTACACCTACGAACCGGCTGTGAAGGACATGGACACCTGGCCCTTCGACGCCGACCAATACATCCTCTTGAATGTCGCCATCCTACCCAGCATCGACGCCAACTTCACCGAAAGCGCCATGGTGGTGGACTATGTGCGTGTTTACCAGGAGCCGGATCCGGTTGGGGTTGAGACAGGCGCAGCGCCCGAGTTCAGATTATACCCTAATCCTGCTCAGGATTACGTGATGATTGAGTTTGAAGATGAGTTGGAGCATAAGGTTGTTGTGAGGGATCTGCTAGGCGTGGTGTTTGAAATGACGGCTGTGGATGATTCAATTCTTCTTAATCTTTCTGGATGGACGGCCGGAGTGTATCAAGTTTTCATCGATGATCGAATGTTTCAGAAAATCGTGACCATCTAATCGAGCTTGGCCCAATCGCATCAACTAATTTTTCACAAGGATATATTAGCGATAGGCCTTCCACAAACTATCGCAATTTTCCAATTTCCAGTAGGATACCCTGAGTGACAATAGCAACGAATTCATCCTCATTCATCTTTCCCATTTGCATAAGGATAAACTCCTTTCTGTGGTCCTTCAACACATTCACAATTGAGTTTTTTGTTTCCCTTCGAATTTCCCTGGATTCAATATTTATACCGGCCTTTGTCAAGTTGTCAATGACATCAAGCGTACAAATAAGCGGTTTCAAAAACTCCTCCTCAGTCCAATCTGAAAGATCAACCTTTTTGAACAACAGATTAAATGATTCAGCCCAAAGCCTGGTATAGCTTTCATTGAACTTATACTGTCCTGATTCTAAGATGCCTTTAAACCATTCATCGAACCCCGTACTCTCCATCAGATACGTGTTGTCAAACAAATAGCTCCATTGTGACCATTCTACTGTTTTTGCAGCTTCATAAGGGTATCCAGCCAGCTTATAAAACTGCTTGGGGATATTCCTTCGCCTTTTTTTATCGTCTTTAGGAAAGACATCACCAACCGAATCCATGTGCATGCGAACATTCTCAAAAAACAGTTCCTTTTCATCAGTAGCAACCAATCCCGAATTCTCATAGATGCCCCGAAGCATGTTGCCAAATTCCCAGTAAAAGTGAAATCTGTTTTTCTTTATTTCCTTGAGCTTGCTCTTCTTCACGAAAGTGACAACCTTCCGCTTAACCAAGTCATTAAGCTCATCAGCCTGCTTCATCTGCTCGTCAGACAACACCCCTTGGTTGGCAGACTTATATGACCGCTCACCGGCATCATTTATGTTAACAACTACCGGCATTAACCGTAGAGTTTATGTAATGCCTTTCCGACAATTTCTTCATATGTACTAACTCCTTCGTCTGTAGAGTCAACATCCCTAAACACGTCTCCATAACTATCGCCACCAGTACCCAATTCTTCGAACAACCCTTTGTAGTTTTCGTTTTGGAGGCTGATGATAAATGCTTGCTTCAGCATTTCTTCCTTGTAAAAGTCATTCTTAAGTTCTCCGTCATCATCAATATCCTTAATTCTCTTATATGCAGGATGCCCCTGATTAAAATGAAATGCATACCCCGCTCCAGTGTTTCCACTAAACCAAGAGCGTCTGGGGTCATTTTCCCTATCCTCAATAATGATGTCCGTGAATATACTCTGTCCAGGGTCGTCAATGCCCACCCAAAACGGTATCTTCTTTCTAGGGGCCAGAATATCTCCTTTCGTAATTCCCAAGTTGGGGTAATAGTCCGCTGCGATTATTTTCAAATAAATCTCACAGCATCTTGCATCATGATTTAACGGCTCATCATTAAAGAACCCAAAGAGTTCCTCCGTAATTGCAATTTCATCCTGACTAAAAGATTCCTCCGCCAACGCTAATACCTCAAATCCCTTCTCATCGATAAGTCTGATAATCTCGTCTTTATTCTCAGCTTGCCCGCGTCTCACCGATAATGATATGTTCGATTTAATGGAATTCCCCGATGTATTTGTAATTGAGAACGCAACATTTCTTATCTCGTCACCGACCTCAACTCGCTTGCTCTTCGTTCTCGGGAATTCGGGAGCCTCTACGTTTAGGGTGAATGGATGCGATGAAGGGGCGTCTGGCTCCTCCATTCCAAGCCATAGCATTCTTGTATTCTTCACCTTTTGCTCAGGAACTTCAACCTTAAGCATGATACCTTCTTCGTACCGAAAATCACCATCTACTTGGAATCCATCTATCACAACGTCAAGAGAATCCCTCGATGGGATTTCAATCGGAACACTCGTTAATTCCTGTGTATGGTCATTGCCTTGCTGAACTATTGACCCTACGAGGGTGCCAGTAAACATGTCCGTTCCCTTATTCTTAATTTCACAAGTAATGGGTCCGACCATATCAGTGTATTCTACCCTTAGACTATCATCGTTTGGCAACACAAATTCCTTAAAACGTATGGAGATTTCCTTGCTTTGCCTTCCAGTACCAAAGCTTGTCATCAACCCCAAGTCGCTTGCCTGTTCGTTCAATTCCTTGAGGGCTTCCTGAATTTCGCGCTCTAAACTTTCGTCCCCTCCCTTTTTTATGATACCCAATTCTTCCTGAAACAGGCCAAGATGGTTACGTAATACATTTCTTACCTGAATTACCGCAGCATCCCGTAAGTGCTTGTATCCGTAATGAGTTAAGTTCTCAGGCTCAAGCATTAGTCCTTCCAAGCCTTGGTCTAATTCAATAATCCCGGTAAACCGTTTTCTAATCTTATTATCAGCCTCGATGTTCTTATTGATTTTGCCGATTTTCATTCGCTTTCTTTGTATGACAACTTGCCGGAAGTTCTCTGGTAATGTGACACCTTGTGGAGCAACAACCAGTCGCAAACGCTTTATTCTATAGATTTCCCCGCCTATGGTAACACTGAGGCGTTCCTTCTCATACACCCTCCAATCATCTTCCTTTTCTTTTTTTGTCAGAATACTTGTCTGGGGTTCAGCCAATTCAATCTCCTTCGTCTTATCACCCCAGACAAGCGTAATATTCACTTTGAATTTCAGAAGCAACTCCCACCATGTCTCTTGAATCATTTTATCAAAGGCCAATTCACACTCCCCATCTTCCAATCCCTCATCAAATGAATTCTGAAAAACTTGGGCAATTGTCAAGTCATTAAACTGCTCCTTTGAATCTAAATCAAGTATGGTGATTCGTGTTCCGTGCTCGCTGAGCGGCTCCAACTTCCCTCCGCTTTCCTTTTTTATGAAGTCCTCTACATCTGTTCCTTCGAATACTTGTGTCTGCACCAATTCATTGTTGATTATGGTGCGCTTAAACCCAACGTAAGTATCATTCTCCCTTAAACTATCACAGAGTATCGTATGGGTTTCTGAACATGCCTGAAAGACAAGCTTTCCCCTTCCGTAACTTCCCGGCCCAACATTACCCCCTGATTCGAATACTGACAGGAAGCGAGATAAATTCTGCGTTGCATTGAGTTCGCCTTTTGCTGACTTTTCCCTGATTTCATCAGGCGTAAGGATATCACCCGTTAACCCAACTGTCCCTTTGTCCACAAAAATTATGGCGTCATTGCCATTGATTTCGGTCAATTCAAAGGTCATTCCCCATTCGTCAAAGCTTCGAATGTTCTTAGCCGCACCAACTCCGTTTTGTATCGCATCTTTTTGAAGTCCGTGTGTTAACCCCTTCGCTGGCAATGATTCGTAGTCGTCTTTGACGTACTGTATTCCAACAAGGTCATTTTGCGGTACTCGTTCATAATCATAGTCCATATCAAGTTCATTTAGAATTTAAATCTCTTTTTCTCCTGTTTCGTAAGCTCCTCCTCGAAGCGGCCTTCGGCCCTTTTTAAACTTTCCCTTATAGCTGAGAACATCTTTCTGACATCATCCGAACTGTATTGATAGTTGTTGCGATTCGAGCAATTACCCAATAGCTCGAGCTTATCAAGGATGTATTGCACTCTCTTTCCTGCTACATCTTCGAATCTCTCTCGAGGCGATTTCACCTTAGTTCCCATGCTTTTAATTTACTACAGAATTCAAATATAGTAAATATATATATGGTTCTCATGGCTCTCCTTGATTTTATTTTGCCTTCACGAAGTTTAAACGTATTCTATTCCTGACCCATATTAATCGTCGATGATAGTTCGATCGCTGTGAATGCTGTTGCGAGATAGATGTTGTAGCCAACTTGTTGTCTTGAAATCTATCTTCTGAGTCGCCTTGGTTCTGACGGTCTAGGTATTGGCAAACTTTTCGGTCAGGTTGAAAACTTCACCTTGCACTGTTTATAAATGAATAGGATCATTCCATCAATCCTATGACCTCAAGTATATGTTTGTTTGGTTGGAAAAAATGGCCAAATATTCATCGCTTAGAAATGCCCTGTCGTTTGACAAATTGCCGACAGGAGCTAACTCTATGGCATTTTTGACACACATGCTTCAGGCCAAAAGTGAAGAGGATCGAAATTACTTTCTCTCTAAGTTGGACGAAGCTCTCAATGAGAATCTCGAAAAGTATCAAATCAGATTGCCACTGGAATTTGATGTTCCTTTCCCCCCTGTGAGAAATCCTTCATTCAGGTTCATAGATCTGTTCGCAGGAATCGGAGGATTTAGATTGGCTTTCCAGGACATTGGTGGGGCATGTGTATTCAGTTCTGAATGGGATAAGTTCTCGCAAAAAACCTACGAACATAATTTTGGTGAACTTCCATTTGGGGACATAACCCAGATAACGAGGAACTCTCCTGAGAGTATAAGGGATCACGATGTATTGCTCGGAGGATTCCCTTGTCAACCTTTTAGCCTTGCTGGTGTCAGTAAAAAGAATTCTCTCGGACGTGAACATGGCTTTCTGGACAAAACTCAAGGAACTCTTTTCTTCGATATCGCGACAATACTAAAAGCCAAGAAACCCAAAGCTCTCCTGCTGGAAAACGTCAAAAATCTCAAGTCTCACGATGGAGGAAGGACCTTCGAAATTATTGAGGACACGTTAGAAGGTCTCGACTATCACATTTTTAGTAAAGTAATCGATGCTCGACATTGGGTCCCACAACATCGAGAACGCATTTTCATCGTAGGATTTCATAAGGATCATTTTCCGGATAAACCTGATTTCTCATTTCCCGACATTCCAACAGAAACCAACCAGTCTCTTTTTGATATTCTCGATCCAAATCCACATGACCGATACACGATATCTGATAAGCTATGGACCTATTTGAAGGATTATGCGGAAAAGCATCGGAAAAAAGGAAATGGATTCGGGTATGGTCTGAATGGCCCGCAAACTGAAGTATCTCGAACCTTGAGTGCTCGCTATCACAAGGATGGCTCGGAGATTCTTATTTCACAAGGTGCTCGGAAGAATCCTCGAAGATTAACGCCAGAAGAATGTAAGAGACTTATGGGTTTCCCAGATGAATTCGATATAAGTAATATCGGAATATCTGATACACAGTTGTATCGTCAATTTGGAAATTCGGTGGCAGTCCCAGTCGTCAGGGCAATTGCCGCCCAAATGGCACCTTTCATTAATGATGACAGAAAGGTCAAGCAGCAAGAGTTGTCTTTAATGAGATCCGAACTAATTTCGGAAGGAACTAAGTCTTCAGAATCCTCCCGGGAAGAGATTCAAGAGTAGTCTTAAGAACAGCTTTTTTCAATTCACATTCCCAAATTTCAATAAGATTCCATCCCATCTCGGAAATCCGACGGTCACCATCAATATCACGCTGCTTTGTCTTTTGAATCTTTTCTAGCCACCATTCTTTCCTCGTCGCAGGTAGCTTGAAGTATTTGCAATTTTCATGACCGTGCCAAAAGCAGCCTCGAATTTGAATTGCGACCTTATGCTTTGGAAGAACTATATCGGGTGATCCCGGCAAGTTATTGTCATGGAGCCTGTACCGAAAACCCAATCCATGGAGATAGCGCCTTACTATTAATTCCGGCCGAGTATTCTTTCCCCGAATTTGGGACATGTTGTAAGACCTTGTTTCCGGATCATGAACGTCCATCTATTCGAGATTCGTTGTTTTGAACCAAACTAATGAAGTCTCCGAGTTTCAATAGCTCCTTTTGTTGCTTTTCTGAGTAACTGGCCTGGATTGATTCCGGCACAACTAGTCCAACACTGTGATCCTTCATTTCTTCTGTCTGTTCCTCCGAGATTGCTGGTTCCATGGTAATCAAATGCTTGAGCGGAATTCTCTTCGCCTCTGTCAATATCTGCCTCCATCGGTCCTTAGAGGTTGTTTTGGCGCCCAACATTGTCAAAAGATTCTCATCGAATTCGGCGTCTTTGTAATACTCGATTCCAGGAAAGAGAAAGTCCGGCTTGCTTTTTTTTTCCGTCTGCTTTCCCCTTGAAAACTGAATGCCCAGATTTTCAAAGATAAATTCTAAATGGTTCTCAAAAGAGTAACCTGCCCGAGACTTCCTTCTGTTTTGAATACTCAGTGAATATGAAATGAAATCGTCGACATCAATTCCTGAAGCGCCAAATCCTTCTTTGAGTTTCCGTTCGACTCCGATTTTTTCTCCAGCTTTGAAAAGTTGCTCTTCTCTCTGGACGAAGGCAATTACAGTATTGTCTGGATCTCCCTTCAAATCGAAGCCTTCACATTGATCTCTGGCAAAAGCTGAAAACTCCCGGGTTGTTGGGAAGACAAAGTTCTCTCCAAAATGAGCAAGAATCAAGTCGATGTCATATTCCTTTTCTTCAACGACATCAAAACCGAGCTCCTCAAGAACCCACATTGCAGATAGGTCAAGTTGGAAGTCTTCTTCCGTAAAATCTTTAATGTCGAAGCTGTCTTGAATTTCACTAGTATGGAAGAGCCAAACAAGTTGTTGCTCTATTGTGCTTCCTTGTGCGCACACATATGCGTCAATCTGATTCTTATTAATTGCTAGAATCAAGGAATCCCCAGGCTGCGCTTCTGTCAGTATGTCATTTTTAGTGTAGTACAGTCGATACTCCGTTCTCTCGGCATCAGCTCTACGAGCGTCATACCATTTTAATCGAGCCGCAATTGGTTCAGAAATCCCTGAGTCATCTAAGTACCTGAAACGAACTTTGAAATCTTTATCATCAGTGCCGAGGACTCGCTTCATTTCCTTGGTTCCGTTGAATTCATGCTGATGAGATTTTTCTAGATCCACTTCAACGGCGCTCAATCTTTTGAAGAGAACAGCCCTATATACTTGTGAGATACTTTTTGACACCAAAATGAAAATTTATTTGACCTTAAAAAAGCCAGAATATGACACGTAAAGATGAGCTGAAATTCTGAACTGTTCTTAATATATTTCCCCTCCGTATTTATACTGGTTTTCTTCAGTATAATCCGCAAATTGAACCTAAAATCAACTGATTTTCCTCATCATCGACTTTCAAACAAACATCATTTCTTAGATTGTAATCGACTGGATAATAACAACATATATTCTGTTATTCGCCCATTTTGTTATCCTTATAACCAGTTACACACCATTTGACAGAGGCTAAAAAATAATATCATGAACAGTATAAAAGAATTCTTCTTGTCATTTATTGAATCGTCTAAGGACAGGCTAAAAAATCCGATGATTGGAGCTTTTATTATGGCTTGGTCTGCAATAAACTGGAGATTGCTTGCTATACTACTGTTCTCCAACAAGACCATTGAAAAGAAGATTGACTTCATAGAAAAGAATTATTTTGACATGGTAACCAACTTGTGGATACCATTAGGGTTTTCCGTTTTCTATGTTCTTATTCTGCCTTACCTGATGGCTCTTTTCGATTGGCTATCGCAAAAAGGAATTGCTGCACGAAAAGAAATTTCAAAAACACATCGTCTGACTGATATTCAAAACAGGCAAGAAATAGCAGCCGAAGAATGGCAATTAGAGAAAATTCGTGAGGGAAGTCCCGATATTCAAGCAATGAAAGATAAAATCGAACAACTAGAAGCACAATTAGCTGAGTGTCAGGATACCTCACCAAAACTATCAGAGGATAATGAAGTAGACTCTGAAGAAATCAGCAAAGAAAAACCTAAGTCAAAAAGTCGACAGAAACAGAAATCAAGGTCCAGCTCGAAAGTAAACGTAAAGGATTCAGTAAGTGAACGGACTAAAGAGTCTGAAACCACCAGAATTGGTCTGAAAGATTATCCTGTAATGAAAGATATTGTTATCAGAGACCTCGCAAAAACTGAAAGAGAGTGGATTCTTATCTATGCCTTATACTCTAGTGATTTAGGTAAGAATGTTATAACGAGAGATGATATTTGGGATAAATATCAAGAATCAAACAGAGTAACTAAGAGTAGACAGACTAATCTTTCTAATAACCTAAAAAATATGATAAAATCGGGCCAGTTGAAGTTTATAAATAATGAGGAAATGTTGTTAACAGAAGCTGGAGTGCAAACTGCAACCGAAATTTTGAATAGATAGAAGAACTGTGCGCAACAATGTGTATAGTGAATAAACTTCGGGGTACACACATTTCAGAAAGCTTTAGGCGTTATTTCGCTGATTAATTCGTCCCCCTTTTTTTTGGGTTCGAAGTCCGAAGTCCGGCTTACTTCTCCTCCTTAATATTAATCGCGTCTGTAACCGAGATCGTTTTTCCTTCGTACTCACCGACCAAGAAAGCATCCGCAATACCACTGGCCTTCACTTGGTCCTTAAAGGCGTTGGCCTCGCCAGCGGTTTGGAAGGAACCGACAAAGTAACGCACCGCGCCGCCGGCCATTTTTTCGGAACTCACATCACCCAATTGGATATAAG
This sequence comes from Salibacteraceae bacterium, assembly GCA_965267285.1. Taxonomy (GTDB): domain Bacteria; phylum Bacteroidota; class Bacteroidia; order Flavobacteriales_G; family Salibacteraceae; genus UBA4419. Next base: position 2,206,221 of record OZ253948.1, read on the forward strand.
TCTTGAGTAAGTCGTTTGGAATGGTCTTGCTAAATGAACCAACCTGTACCTTAAAGCGCACCTTGGAAGCGTCGGCGCTCGATACATTCACCTGGGCGTAGCCTGGCTTGCTCGCCGGAGAATCACCCTTGGGCACAAACTCCTTCGTGGCAAAGGCCTTCACCAAGACATCTGGGAAGCCCTTGTTAATCAAGTCTTCCTTCACAGCAGCAGCGGCCGCGTAGTCGCTAAACTCGCCGTGGTAAACCCTGGTCAGTCCATCGCTGGTAGGTACCGGAATCACAGCGCCAATACTTTCGTAGGCCCTGAGGTCTGGCTTCTTGCTGAAGGCACCCAGCTGGATCCTAAACATCACACCTTCCACTTCGTGCAAGTCCTTGGCCATCGAAGCCCCAACAAATATTCCCTTGTCCTTGGAGTGGTGCAACTTACCCTGCGTACTCTGTACAATAGCCTCGGTAGGTACGCCCTGCTCGCGCAAGCGCTCCTGCTCGGCCAATGCATCCTCAATGCGTTCGAATTCACCCACGGCAACCACCTCTTGTTCGCCTTCACCCAGCGTACCTACGTCGCTGGCGATCACCGCATCAGCAGCATCGGTGGCCATGGCCCCAGTGTCGGCAACCTGTACGCTGTAGCGCGCCTGGCGGCGGATCAATGAACTGGGCTTCTGACTCACGTAAACGGTATCGGTAATCGGTGCAAAGCGACCTGTAGAGTCGATGTATCGTAAGTAGAATTGGGCCAGGGCCTCGTCGGTAAGTCCTACACCCACGGTGTCGACAAACATGCTGTCCGGAGTTTCCAATTCGTCGTCGCGGTAGTTGGCCACACCATCGTGGTCGCCATCCAGCGGGCAACCGGTAGAGTCCACCTCGGTATCGGCCGGTGTACCCGGACAGAGGTCGTCGAAGTCACGCACGCCATCGCCATCCTTGTCGGCCTTTTCCATGGCCAGCAGGTCTTCCATGTCGGTATCGCCCTCCACCATCTTCTCGCGTCCGGAGAGGTTGTAGGTCAGGCTAAAGGTGGAGAACAAAAAGTTGTCGAATCGATTGTCGCCCTGCCGTACCCCGGTACCCGACTTGCTGATGCCGTCGATCTGGTCGGTGAGCGTAAAGAAGTAACTCGTACCCAGGCGGAAGTCCACCTTGTCGTTGAGGATAAGGTTCAAGCCCAAGCCAATCGGAATGGCCCAGGTGCGTTCGTTGTAATCACCCAAACCATCTAGGTTTTGCGAACGGATATCGGTCTCGTAGATATAGTCGCGCTGCAAGCGAACAGAGCGCGTGGCCAATTCTGAATTCTCAGGGATGTTGCGGATCGTTCCGTCCTCCCAGTAGTGGTATTCGTTTCCGGCTTGGTCAAAGCGGTCGGTCTTGGAGAGGAATTCCATGCCGTGCAATCCGATAAAGGCGCTGGGATAAAAGGTGTGGTCGTTGCCGATGAGGTGGTCGAAGTTGTAGAGGAATTCAAATCCACCCGAGGTGATGGTCGAGCGGAAGTTGAGGTTTCGTGTCGCCGATCGTTCATTGGCCGAAAGTGTTCCCCTCAAAACGTGGAAGCTCACAAAGTAGGATCCACGCAGTGGGAAGGTCACCTTGAGGTCGTAGCCGATGTTGGTGATCAATTCATCGTTGGTAAAGTCACTCTTGCTCAACTCACCGTAGTAGGTCATAAGACCAATACCGGCCGAGAGTATAGGGCGGAACTTGCTGTTTTCTTCTTCCGGGGCAGTCACCGTTGGTTCTTCAACTTCGGCTGCAGGCTCGTTAATGTCGATTTCGCCGAATTCTTCTTCCTCGGTTTCCTCTCCGGCTACAGTCGTGGGTGCGGCTTCTTCAGTAGAAGGTGCGGGCTCCTCTGGAGCCGGTGCGACCTCCTCGCCAGGCTCGGAGGGTGCGACTTCCTCACCGCCAGTTGGCGTTTCGGAAGGTGCGGCTTCTTCAGTTTCTTCGGAAGCTTCGGGAACTTCGACGCCGGCCGCTGGCTCGACCGATGGTTGTTCACCTTCTTGCGCAAAAACAGACGTAGGCGCAGCCCAAAACAGACCAAACAGGCATAGCACCAGCAGGGCCTTCATGTTGGGTACAAATGGCAATTTCGAGTCAGCAATCAACCTCATAGCGATCGAGATCGTTTATCAAAATTAAGAAAATTAGGCAAGGCCTGAATTTCAGCGCCGTTTGGGCTATCTGAACCACTTCTGTTTTGTAATCATTAGGGCTTCCTGAACCGTGATGCGTTCACCGTCGTTGTAGGCCGTCACAAAGGGTCCGTCGAAGTTGTAATTGGCGGTCACCTCGTTGCGCTTGTCGCGTGCACCGCGGTATACGTCAAAGCTACCCATGGTGTACTTCACCCATCCTTCGTGGTTCTCAAGTACGAATGGCTGGGTCCAGTTGTGTCGTTTTTCGAAGTAGGGAGCATCGACCACATTCTTTCCCGCGGCGATCTGGACACGGTAGAAAACGCCGGTTTGAGGTGCAGGCGTACTGGTAATCGTTTCTGTTGTTTGTGCCACTGGTTCCGGTGTTGGCTCTGGATCCGGTTGTGCCACCTGTGCAGGTGGAGGTGTGCTTTGTTCGTCCGAAGCCGCAGGCGTAGGCGAAGGCTCCTCCTGTACGGGATCCGGAGTTACTTCCTCAGCTACTGGCTCCGAAGGAGGCGTCGCTTCCTCCACTGGAGTAACCTCTGTCTGTGTCGGAGTTTCTGCCACTTCATCCTCGGCTGGTTCGGTGGTCTCTTCGGCTGGAGTCTCCTCAGGCTGGCTTTCGTTCATACCCAATTCTTCCTGCTCCTCTGGAGTAGCTTCACGGACGTTGATTTTCACACCGCCAATAACCAATTCATCTGGAACTTCTTCTGTGGCTTCGGCCACTTCCTCGGCAGGAGCTTCTTCCGGTGTTGCGGCCGTTGGCGCTGGTTCATCGCTCGTGGTTACATCTACCTTCATGGTTTCATTGTCCACCAGGAAGGAATAGTCGCCGATGATCTTTCCGGGATCTACGCTGGCAGCGGCATCCATGTTGATCTCATATTTCACGCTAAACTGGGCGTCGGCCGGAGTGCTCAACCACACAAACTTCACCTTACCACGCAAATAGGAGAAGGCTGAATTCATGGTTTCTACCTCGCGCACCATCGAACCCTTGGGTACCCTTTCTTCGATCTTCGTAAATCCTTCGATGCCTTGCTTGTCAACCGTGAGCGTCACGATGTACTGGTTTTCGCTCACCTGCTCAAAGTAGCGCGTTACAGTCGCCTCGGCGGGTACGTCCTGCGCTGCCTCGGCTGCTCCACCGGCATCGGCCACTTCACCTCCACCAATGGTGATGGTCTGCGGAAGGATGGCAAAAGACTTCTTCTCGTTATCGATCAAAAAGGAAAACTTGCCACCCAGCGATATCGACTTTGGCGCCTTCTCGTTGGGCGTAATATTATAGGACAGAATAAACTGGTCGTCGGTGGGCAAATTGATCCAGAGCAACTTCATAACATACGACGAGTAAGTAAAGGTCGCTCCGCGTGTTTCGATGGCCTCCACTTCGAATCCCCTTGGGATCTTGGCTTCAAACTTCCCAAAGCCCTGTACATCCTTGCCCTTGTTTACGATGAGGTCAACCTGGTAGGTCTGACCTATTTCCATGTTTTCCGGCGCATTCATGGTGATGCTTACTTCGTCGCCGTCGAATAGTGATAAGATGAAAAGGGGAAAGAATGAGAACAGCGCTATTAAGAGCTTGTACATTTACTTGGAATAGAAGTTTAACAAAACTATCCCAAGGCAAACCCTTACTCAGAGGGGGCTGCGAGTACTTACAAACAAGAATTTGTTGATGGGCGGGCCTAGAAATTCGGCTTGAGCAGGTACTTCGAGTAGAACTTATTGATCTCTTCAGAGGCTTCGTCCGCGGTGTCGACCAGCTTAAAAAAGTCGAGGTCTTGCTCGCTGATATTTCCTTCACTGAGCATGGTCTGCTTGATCCAGTCGAGCAACCCTCCCCAATAATCACTACCAACAAGGATCACCGGAAAGCGCCCAATCTTGTGCGTTTGGATGAGGGTGATCGCTTCGAAGAACTCGTCCAGCGTACCAAAGCCACCTGGCAATACGACAAATCCCTGCGCGTACTTCATAAACATCAACTTACGCACGAAGAAGTAGTCGAAATCGATCAGCTTGTCGCCGTCGATATAGGGATTGGCAGCTTGTTCGAAGGGAAGGTCGATGTTGAGTCCAACCGAAATTCCTTCTCCACGCATGGCACCCCGATTGGCTGCTTCCATGATGCCGGGACCGCCGCCCGTGATCACACCATAGCCATCTTGCGTTAGTCTATAGGCGATCTCTTCCGCCAGTTCATAGGCGGGGTGCCCCTCTGCTGTTCGGGCTGATCCAAAGATGGATACGCAAGGTCCAATTTTGCCGAGCTTCTCAAAGCCTTCGACAAACTCCGCCATCACCTTAAATATTTGCCACGAATCGTTCGTTTTTATCTCATTCCAGTCCTTATGCTTAAAGGCCTTTCTAATCTTATCTTCTTTGTGTGCGTCCATAATGTTGTCTGTGTAAAAGTGAACGTTTTGCGCCAATTAATCTTGTACCAGATTGGGTATATTTGGCGCGCTGTAAACGCTGTGCAATTGTACAAATCCTTTCTTTTTGGCGGTTTTTTAATCGTTGGCCTGCTAAACTATTCGTGCGGTCGGCTATTTAATTCGTGCGACGAAGGTAAGGGTGATAATTTCAAAACGGAAAGGGTATACAATACGATCAACACCATCGAGACCCTCATCCCTCTCGACCTTCACCTCATCCACGATACATCCCTGCGCCATTCGCGCATCGAGGTCTTTGCCCAGGAGAATGTGGTTGAAAAGGTTTCCACCACTGTGGTCGAACACGAAATGACCATCGACTTCAACGATTGCCTCGAAGGCCACAACGACATTGCGGTCTATGTCTACTCACCGGACTACAAAAAGATCATCGCCAATTCTCCATGCCGGGTTTTCAGCGAAAATGCCATCCAGGTCGACACCTTTGATATCGAGATCAACCAGAGTTCCATCGTAGACCTCTTTTACGTGGGGTTGGAATTCAACGCAGAACTCAACGGTCAGGGAGAAGTTTTGGTGAAAGGTTCCTCAACCTACTTTAACCTCAACGCCGAAGGCAATACCGAATTCGGCAGTTACGACTTCTTCACCGACACCACTGCGGTGAGCACGCAGAGCTCCAAGGATTTTGAATTGAGGGTATTCGGCATGCTCGATGTCAACATCAAGGGCAGCGGGGATGTATTCTATAAAGGGGAACCGGAGATCGAACAATCCGGCTCGGGTTCGGGACAATTGATCGACGCAAATTGAGCAAGACATTCTACGGCAAGGACTTCGAATTGGGCATCCTCGGCGGAGGCCAATTGGGACGCATGTTCATCCAGGAAGCGTCCAATTTCAACGTGAGTACCGCCATCCTCGATCCCAGCCCCCATGCACCTTGCGCTGAACTGGCGAGTCGCTTTGAAGTGGGCAATTTCCGTGACTATGACGCAGTGTACAACTTCGGTAAAACAGTCGACCTGCTCACCATCGAAATCGAGGACGTCAACATCGACGCACTCTTTAAACTCGAGGAAGAAGGCCTCAAGATCTTCCCACAACCCAAAGTCATCCAAACCATCAAGGACAAGGGATTGCAAAAGCAGTTTTACCGTATCAACAGCATTCCGACCTCGGCCTTTTCGTTGGTGACGGGAGAGGAATTGAAGAATGGATATGTGCCGGAATTGCCGGTTGTGCAAAAGCTGCGCACCGGCGGATACGACGGTCGCGGTGTTCAGGTTTTGAGGAACGAATCAGACCTGGAGAATATGTTCATGGAAGATTCGGTATTCGAATCCCTGGTCGACATCGACAAGGAGATCTCGGTGATCTGCGCGCGCAACGAACATGGAGAATGTACGGCCTACCCTGCTGTGGAATTGGAGTTCCATCCTACCGCCAACCTCGTCGAATTCCTGGTGAGTCCAGCGGGTATCGACGATTCTGTCGAGGACGAAGCCCGAGCCCTAGCCATGAAGACCATCGAGCAATTTGAGATGGTCGGATTGTTGGCCGTTGAGATGTTTCTGACAAAAGATGGAGATTTGTTGGTCAACGAAGTTGCACCGCGCACACACAACAGTGGCCACCAGACGATCGAGGGAAATTATTGTTCCCAGTTTGAGCAGCACCTGAGATCGATTGTTGGCATGCCACTTGGGTCAACAGCCCTGATCTCTCCCTCTGTGATGATCAACCTACTGGGCGAAGACGGCAAAACCGGCGAAGCCATCCTCGAGGGTCTCAACGAAGCCGTGCAAATCGAAGGTGTCTACCCACACCTCTATGGCAAGCGCGAAACCAAACCCTTCCGCAAAATGGGACACGTAACGGTCCTTGGCGAAACTCGCGAAGCCGCACACGAGAAGGCTATTAACGTGAAGGCTATTCTTAAAGTAACCGCGTAGAATTTTTTTTACCACAGTTTTAAACCATCCGCTCAGCACCAAACGTCATGCTGAACTCGTTTCAGCATCCTGACTTTCAGGTACTGCAATTAAGAACTGGGCCTGTTGATGGTATGCGGGAGTCTGAATCAGCTCCTGCGCCTTAGCTTCGGCGCTGGCGCAAGTTCAGACTGACGTTGCCAGCTTAGGTTTTTTGCTTCTTTTTGCGCGCTGCCGGAAACAAAACGTTATTCAATATCAATCGATATCCGGGTGAATCGGGATGTAGATTGAGATCAGTGGGCGGGTCGCCAACAAAATGCTGATAGTCTTCCGGGTCGTGGCCACCATAGAAGGTCCATTGCCCTTTTCCGAATTTGCCATGGATGTACTTCGCGGTATTGAGTGACTTATTCTCCCCCAGTATGAGCGTGCTTGGCTTGACGTATCGTTTGTCGTAGGACGTTGTCTGCCCCATGAAACCCTTGATCACCCGGGTGTGGTTTTGGCAGAGCATCGTTGGCACCGGATCCCACTTGGCAGAGAACTCAAAGAGTGTAAACAGGTCCATGTGTTCCGGAGTCCGGCTATGCACCCTCGTCGCATCGATTGAAGAGAATTCGTATTCGAGTGGATTTTTCGAAAGGATGAAATCCGTAAACGCAAAAGACTTGCTAAAGTCTAGCTTCGATTGAGCGCTCAAGTCGGCCGCGTCTCCATCATACATAGCCTCACATATGTCCACACCTTCTGCCGCCAAAGCAATATCGTAGCTGTCCGTTCCCGAACACATCGAAAACAGGAATCCACCTCCGGCCGTGTAGTCACGGATCTTGGACGCTACTCCCAACTTGAGCTGGGAGACCTTGGCAAATCCGAGCCTTCTCGCCGTTTCTTCAAATTCATCGACCTGGTTGCGGTACCATTGCGCATTTCGATAGACCGCATAAAATCGACCGTACTGACCGGTGAAGTCTTCATGGTGCAGGTGCAGCCAATCGTAGAGGTGCAATTCGCCACCGATGATCTCGTCGTCGTAGATGACCTTGTAAGGAATTTCGGCATAGGTAAGAACAAGTGTTACGGCGTCGTCCCATGGTTGTTTTCCCTTTGGAGAGTAGACCGCGATCTCGGGTGCCTTCTCCAATTTCACGGCGTCCATATTCACTTCCGGATTGGCAATTTCCGAGAGGATGGCTTGAGCCCGTGCGTCGGGAATGATGTTGAAGTCGACACCGCGAATCACACATTCTTCTTCGATCTCCTTGTAGCGATCCATCATAAAGCTACCGCCCTCGTAGTTGAGCAGCCATTGAACATCCACCTCGCGCTGGAGCGTCCAATAGGCAATACCGTAGGCCTTGAGGTGGTTGCGTTGGGACTCATTCATGGGAATGAGGATCTTGCTCGCCAGCACCACCTGGGCAATTAAAATGAATGATGTGATCAGAAGGCTAAGCCGCATGGCTTTCATACAACGCAAATTTACCAATTTCCGTACCTGAGTTTGATTTACTGGATAACAGCTTTTTAACCGACATACAAAGCACAATACGTCATGCTGAACTCGGTTCAGCATCCTGACTATGAGGTACTGTAACCAAGAGACTTAGAACCTCAGTCCGGTTGAAGGTATGAAGGACTCTGAACCAAGTTCAGAGTGACGTTGAATGCTCTGTTTCGAGTTCAGAGTGACGTTGAATGCTTGGTTTGAAATCCGATTAACCTTGAAGCGTGAAGCGTAAAATCAAACGTCGTCGTCTTCATACGGATCCAAATCATCCATCTTGGACTTGCGGATGACATTGGTCGTACCCATATCGAAGTCGGAGGACTGTGGCATATCGCTGATACCAAAATCCTGCACCGCATCAAGGTCGGTGAACTTGGCGAGGTGTGACTGGAACTTGAGCGGAACAGTTGTCAGCGCACCATTCCTGTGCTTGGCGATGATGAGTTCGGCGCGGCCGGCATTGGGTTGTCCGTTTTCGTCCTCGTCGATACCGTAGTACTCCGGACGGTAGATGAACATCACCATGTCGGCATCCTGCTCGATCGCACCGGATTCACGAAGGTCAGAGAGTTGTGGTTTCTTATCCCCTCCCCTGGTCTCCACCGAACGGTTGAGTTGGGAGAGCGCAATGATCGGCACATTCAACTCCTTGGCGATACTCTTGATCGAACGGGAAATGGTGGAGATCTCCTGCTCGCGGTTACCCTTACCGTCGCCACCTACAGTCATCAGCTGGAGGTAGTCGACGATCACCATCTGGATGTCGTGCTGTTGCTTAAGTCGGCGGCACTTGGCTCTGAGTTCGAAGACAGAAAGTGCCGGAGTATCATCGATGAAAAGTGGCGCTTCCGAGAGTTCTCCGATCTTGGAGTTGAGTTGCTCCCACTCGTACTTTTCCAGCGTTCCTTTTTTGAGCTTCTCTGCGGGCAATTCTGTTTCACTCGCGATGAGGCGGTTGACCAATTGCAGCGAACTCATCTCCAGAGAGAAAATGGCCACCGGTTTCTTGAATCCAACGGCGGTATTGCGCGCCATGGAGAGAACGAATGCTGTTTTACCCATACCGGGACGAGCCGCAATCACCACGAGATCCGAGGGTTGGAATCCCGCCGTGACCTTGTCGAGCTCAAAGAATCCCGATTCAACACCATTCACACCACCACCCTTGCTCTGGGCTTCTTCGATCTGCTTGACTGCATCGTGAATGAGGTCGTGGATCTTGTCGAAGCTACGACGGATATTTCCTTCGGCTACGCCAAAAAGGCTTTGTTCGGTCTTGTCGAGCAGGTCAAAAACATCGATGGTTTCGTCATAGGCATTCTTGATCGTATCAGTCGAGATACGGATCAATTCGCGCAAGATGTGCTTTTGGGAGATGATCCTTCCATGGAATTCGACGTTGGCCGCCGACGCCACACGGTTCGTGAGTAAGGATATATAGTGGGGGCCTCCAACGAAGTCCAGTTCGCCGTTCTTCTTTAGCTGTTCGGTAACGGTGAGAATGTCGACCGGCTCCGAATTTTTGAAGAGCGTTTGGATCGCCTCAAATATCTTTTGATGGGTCTCTTTGTAGAAGCTGTCGGGGCTCAGAACGTCGATCACATCGTTCACCGCTTCCTTCTCGAGCATGAGTGCTCCGAGCACTGCTTCCTCAAGGTCTACGGCCTGAGGAATCACCCGGCCGGTATCTAGGGAATCCCCCACTGACGGGACTTTCCGAAGTCTTGTGACCGGTCCTTTTTCTACAGGTTTCTTTAGCTCATCCATCCGACCAAATGTAGAAATATAAGCCGCCTGAATCCGGTGGGTTCATTTTATTTATCACACAGTTTATGAATAGCCCTTTTCAACATTTGTTTATATTCTGAAAGCTTAGTTTTACCTCATCATTGAGAACCTTGGCTAGTATCAATCCACAAATTGAAGAGAGTTGGAAATCGCTTTTGAGCGATGAATTCGGGTCCCCGTATTTTGCTGATTTAAAGTCGTTTTTGATAGAAGAAAAGCAGAAATATGTCGTTTACCCTCCCGGACCGATGATATTTAATGCGTTTAACCTTTGCCCCGCTCACCAGACCCGGGTTGTTGTGATTGGTCAGGATCCCTACCATGGACCAAACCAGGCGCACGGCCTGTGCTTTTCGGTTCAGAAAGGCATCAAACCACCGCCTTCGCTAGTCAATATTTTCAAGGAACTCCAGCAAGACGTTGGCTTTACCATCCCCAATCACGGGGATCTCAGCAAATGGGCGCAGCAAGGAGTGCTTTTGCTCAACGCAACATTGACAGTGCGCAAGAGCCAGGCAGGTTCACACCAAAAGCATGGCTGGGAGCAGTTTACGGATGCTGCTATTCGGGCTATATCCGATCAGGCTGAGCACCTTGTCTTCTTGCTTTGGGGACGATTTGCCCAGGCCAAGGTCGAGCTGATCGACCAAAACAAACACCTCATACTCAAGGCAGCGCACCCATCTCCCTTTAGCGCACACTATGGATTCTTTGGTTGCCGCCACTTCTCCAAGGCCAATAATTACCTTCAATCCAAAGGACTGACTCCCATCGATTGGCAAATCTGATGACATGCGCTGGCTGCTTGCATTGATCATATTCCCTATGATGACGCACGCGCAATGGAGCGTGCGTTATACCTCGGGCCCCGAGGCTATAACCTCTGCATTCAAAGCCAAAACTTCGGATGTCAAGGATTCAGCTTCGGCCAGGAAATATCTCTCGAAGGTTCAGGCAGAATTGTTGGCCATGGGCTACATCAACCACCGCCTGGATTGGTCGGCGGACTCAACGAAAATGTCCATCAAATTGAAGGAGGGTGATCAATACCAGTGGAGTTATTTCTCCCTGGGCAATGTAGAAGAATCCTTTTCGAATGCTGTTGGATTGAGGGCCAGAAATATTATCGGAAAGCAGTTCTCGCCAAACGATGTTTTTGTTCGGCTCGAATCCATCCTCGAAGCGTACGAAAACAATGGCTATCCCTTCGCTTCGATCGGCCTCGACAGTGTAAGCATCGATCAGAACAAGATAGCCGCAGCCATCAGGGTCGACAGAGGTCCGCTCATTCTGATCGACTCGATCAATGTAGTTGGAAAAAGCAGGATCAATCGCTACTTCCTAGGCAATTACCTCGACATCAAAAAGGGCCGTCCTTATAATGAGCAGACACTGCGCAATGTCCAGGTTCGCATCCTGGAACTTCCCTACCTGACGGAATCCAAGCAGGCTGAGGTAGTCTTCAAGGAAAACAAGGCGGAAGTTCAGCTCTACCTGGAGGACAAAAAAGCCAATGACGTCAACGGTATCATCGGATTTCTCCCCGATCGAAATACGGGGCGTATCAATGTGACCGGCGATGTAAAGGTAAGCCTGCTCAATGCACTCAACCAGGGTGAGCAGCTCAAGCTCAACTGGCGAAAGCTCCAGGCCAATACCCAGGACCTGAAAGTGGACTTGAAGTACCCCTTCATCTTTCGATTGCCGATTGGTTTGCGTTCGAATGTATTTCTCTACCGCCGTGACACGCTCTTCTCGAGCTCAGAAGGTGGAGTTTGGCTGGACTTTCGCCTCAACAGAACAAACTACTTGCTCGCAGGATTTACCCGGAAGGCTTCGAACATAATCTCCTCTGCAGGGCTTTCAGGGCTGAATGCCTTGCCCGAATTTGCCGACTTCCGATTGTCGCGTTATGTGATTGGTGGCCGCTCCGAACAATTGGATTATCGCTACAATCCACGAAAGGGATACACCGCATCCCTGGATTTTGGAGCGGGAAACAGGAGGATTATAGAGAATCCAAATCTGAACCCCGAACTCTACGATTCACTTCAGTTGCGTACGATACAATATTCGGTGCAATACGACCTGAGTGCCTACTTCCCTTTACTCAAGCGATCGGTGGTAAAGCTGCGCGGTCAGGGTGGGCATCTTTTTGGTCAGCAGATATTCCGCAACGAACTCTTCCGCCTCGGGGGCATCCGAACCATTCGCGGATTTGACATCGAGTCATTGGAGGCCAGTACGTATGTCCTGCTGACCGTGGAGTACCGTTACCTGCTCGAACAAAATAGCTTCCTCTACCTCTTCAGCGACTTTGGGTACTACGAAAACATCAGCCGCAACAACCGACTGTTTGACCAACCGGTGGCCTTCGGGGCAGGATTGTCATTCGATACCCGAACTGGCGTTTTCTCGATCAACTACGCCATCGGTTCTCAAAAGGACAATCCATTTTTGTTTAGAAGTTCCAAGGTGCATTTTGGTTTTGTGAACTTCTTCTAAGCCATTTCAGCTATCTTCGATTGATCAATGGATTTCATCCTTCCCATACTGCTTTTCCTGATTCTCGGCGTGGTTGTAGTCCTCTTGCTCAGAAGCAATAAGGACACGTCGAAAGGCGAGGATTCGGGTCCCTACAAGATCCAGATTGCCCAGCTGGAAACCTCCCTGAGCGAGGCTCGCCAAAACCTCGAAAAACGCGAAAGGGAATTGAGCGAGGCAGTGGAGAAAATGCAGAAAACCCAACTGGAATTGTCTACAAGCAAGGCCAATGAGGAAAACCTCAAGGTTCGCTTTGCCGAAGAGCAAAAAAGAATGGAAGCGCTCAAGAAGGAAATGACCCTTCAGTTTGAGAACCTGGCCAACGAGGTACTCAAGACCAACCGCGAGGAGCTCAACAAGGCCAACCAGGAAAAGCTGGGTCAGCTACTGGAGCCGCTGAAAACCCAGATCAAGGATTTCAAGGAGAAGGTCGAGAAGTCAGACAAGGACAGTATAGAGCGCATCACCGGACTCAAAACGGAATTGGAAGGGCTTCAAAAGCTCAACCATAAGTTGAGCGAGGATGCCCAGAGCCTGGCCAAGGCACTCAAGGGCGATACCAAGAAGCAGGGCGAATGGGGTGAACTGGTGCTGGAAAGGGTCCTCGAAGCATCAGGGCTGGAAAAAGGCAAGGAATATGAGACGCAGTCGACAGACTACAACGAAGATGGAAGGTTAATACGTCCCGATGTGATAGTATACCTACCGGACAACAAGCATATCATCGTGGACTCAAAGGTAAGCCTCACGGCGTATACCGAATACGTCAATGAGGAGGACGAAGAGGTCAGAGAGCGGAAGTTTACGGAGCACGTGCTTTCCTTTAAGAATCACATCAAGGAGCTTGCAGACAAGTCCTATCAAACGGGCAAGTCGCTGGATACACCGGACTTTGTATTGATGTTCGTTCCGATCGAATCGAGCTTCAGCGCTGTGGTCAATCACGATCCCAGTGTGTTTGACACGGCTTGGGAAAAGAAGGTGGTACTCGTGACCCCCAGTACACTGCTGGCGACCCTTAAAACAGTGGCTTCCATCTGGAAGCACGAAAAGCAGAGCAAGAACGTTCAACAAATTGCATCGGAGGGCAGTAAACTTTATGGCAAGTTTGTTGGTTTTGTAAAAACCCTGGAGAACATCGGCCGTGCCCTCGACCGATCCAAAGTGGAATACGACAAGGCGATGAATCAGTTAAATACCGGAAAAGGCAATTTGGTGAGCCGTGCTGAAAAGATCAGGCAGCTTGGAGGTATCGATGCGCCTACTCTCACGTCGTCCGAAGAAGAACAGATCATACCAGAAGACCAGAGCGAAAGTGAAGTTGAAAACTAGCCATTCATTCCTCATCCTCACTTTGTTGTTTATCGCTGGTTGTACCAGTACCTACCAAATTCAGAACGACAACCTGGCCCACCTGTACAAAAAGGCCAAGAGCCAGATATATCCCGAATACAAGATCTACCATGTGAATGACGAAGTGTCGCGGGTGTACTTTGGCTTCAACACAAAGGACCTGCTCTATGTGAAGGATATGAAGTCGAACAACTTTGTGTCGCGCATCTCGGTAGGCTATAAACTCTACACTTCTTTCCAGAGCAATGAATTGCTCGACAGTGCCAGCTACCTGCTGACCGACACTACTACCGAAGAAGAGATCAAACGGCTCACAGGTTCACTCGACATCAAGGTCGGACGCGGATCGATGTATATGCTCAAATTGACCGTTCGCGATATCCACAAAGGCTATAACGAAGATCGCTACATCATCCTCAACAAGAAGGATCGGCTTGGCGAACAGAACTTCCTCGCCCGCGATGTGCTAACCGGAGAGGTATTGCTCAGCAGGTATCTCGCCAAAGGCAAGATGGTGAAGCTCGAGTTCAATGATTCCACAGTCGCCGCTGTGCAAGGACTCTACTATGACCGCAATTTCCGGATGCCTCCTCCGCCCTTTGCCGCGTACAGCCACAAGGCCTTCAACTACGACAGCGACAGCACCTTTCTCTATCATCTTGGAGATACATTTAGCGTATTGGGTGATGGCATCTACCACTTCCAAACGGAGCCAGACGAACAGGTGGGATTCAGCCTTGTCCATATCAACGATCATTTCCCGAAGGTTCGCACCGTTCGCAATATGCTCACACCGATGCGCTTTATTATGAGTCGTAAGGACTACGAATACCTGAACTCCACTACCAATCCGCGTATGGCCATGGAGCGGTTTTGGATTGGCATCACCGGAGATCAAAACAAGGCGCGAGACCTCATCGGCAGCTATTACGGTCGGGTGGAAAATGCCAACTTCTATTTTTCATCCCATGTGGAAGGGTGGAAGACCGATCGGGGTATGATCTACATGATCTTCGGGGAGCCCAATGTGATCTACAAAAACAACACAAGCGAAACCTGGATTTATGGCGAAGAAAACAACCAGCTTAGCATGAACTTCGTGTTCATCAAAATGCTCAACCCATTCTCCGAAAATCACTTTGTACTCAACCGTTCACCGATCTACAAAAATACGTGGTACCGCGCTGTCGATGAATGGCGGGCCGGCAGGGTATACAACCTCTGATGAAGTCTAAGACAAACAGAATTTACGGGGTCCACAGCATCCTGGAGGCCATCGATGCGGGGCGAGACCTCGAGAAGGTCTTTGTTCAGAAAGGAGTTCAAAGCGACCTTGTGAATCGACTTCGCAAGACATGCCAGGAGAAGGCTGTACCGATCTCTACCGTGCCTAAGGAGAAGTTGGAAAAACTCTCGGGCAAGAATCACCAGGGTGCCTTTGCCTTTGTGTCGCGCATTCCATTCTATGATTTACAAAATGAGATATCCATCCTATACGAGGAGGGTAAAACACCAGCTGTGCTTTGTCTTGATCGGGTGACGGATGTGAGGAACTTCGGAGCCATCTGTCGAAGCGCCTTGGCTTTTGGGATAGGTGTGATATTGGTCCCAACCAAGGAAGGTGCCGCGATCAACGAAGATGCCATCAAGACATCTGCGGGAGCATTGTTTAAACTCAAGGTGTGCCGAAGCGAAGACCTATACAAAAGCCTGCGCGATCTCAAGGACATGGGGCTTAAACTATATGGTTGTACAGAAAAGGGTGATGCTGATCTGGGTAAGCCCGATTGGACACTTCCAACAGCCATCATTATGGGGTCGGAGGAGAACGGGATTCGACCCTCCCTCCTCAAACTCTGCGACGCCGAGCTTCGCATCCCGATGAGCAAAGAGATCGACTCGCTCAACGTATCCGTTGCTACAGGCATAATTCTTTCACGTCTTTACGAGCAGCGTCTGTAATCCTAGTATCATACGTCATGCTGAACTCGTTTCAGCATCCCGACTATTAGGCACTGCCACTAGGAGACTTAACCTTACTTAGTTAATGACACACGGGACTCTGAACCAAGTTCAGAGTGACGTTGATTGCTTTGCTTCGAGTTCAGGGTGACGTTGGATGCGCAGCACAAAAAAACCCCGCTCATTGCTGAACGGGGTTTCCTTTTAGGGTAGTCTTTTCTTATTCGACGATCACTCGAATGTTTTGCTTGCCAGCTTCACCGTTGATGTTTACCATGTAAACACCTGCAGCTGCATCGCCCAAGTCTACTTCCTTCTCCGCACCGGCGAAAGAATCAAATGAAGTAGTTGTCAAAACTTCTCCGAGGATGTTCGTTACCTCTACGTCAAACTCACCGGTGATGTTGGCCACGATGGTGAACGTTCCCCTGTTGGGGTTCGGGTAAAGGATAAATCCATTTACCAATTGGTTCTCATCATAACCTACAGGGCAAGCCTCGCTGTTGGAAGCGTCGGACTCACACATGGTTACCGGATCGATCTGCTTACAAGTCACGATGCTTGCACCGGCTCCAACTGGACATTGGAAGTTTTGGCTAGTCGCACCTGAAACAGCATTTCCGTTGACATACCATTGGATATTGGTAGCAATATCCGATGTGAATACTCCGGCATTCTTCGTGATGGTAGGAGTAGTCGGTTTTGCATTCACTGTAACGCTCACTGTATCCGAATTGATTTGGTCTCCACACTTGTTGTATGCAGTGAAGAAATAGTCACCGGTTTCAGATGGCTGCGTGATAGGAATACTCATCGCGGTAGATCCATTGCTCCAAAGGATGGAGTCGACATTGGATGTCACACCAAGCGATATCAAACCACCTTCACAAATCTCAAGCGAACCCGTTGTGTTCACCGAAGCTGTCGGTTGTGGCTCCAGTTGAACCTGGATAGAAGCTACATCCGTGAATACACCACATGCGGTAACAGTCACGTTGTAAGTACCTGTGCTTGTAACCTGAATTGTTCTGGTGTTACCGATGATAGTCGTTCCATCATCCCAGCTATAAACACCCTGACTGATGTCATTGGCTGCAAGTTCAGTATTTCCACCTGGGCAGATGAATGCATCTCCGTCGATGGCTGCTGTAACTCCAGTGATTTGACCGATTGTGATAGAGTCAATTGAGACGTCGTTTACACAGTTGGTAACCGTCACAATGTAAGTACCAGGACCTGTTCCGGTGAAAGTATTCTGGGTAGTGAAACCAGTTCCCCAGTTGTAACCACCGGTGGAACCAACCAATGCATTGTTGGCAGTGATGTTCACAGGATCTCCAACACATACTTCTGTATAGTCTGCAGACAAATTGAAGTTTGGTCCTGCACCTGTCCCGGTTTGTGGGTTGTCCACTTCAAAAGACACTGTGGTAGTTCCACAAGCAGTTGTAACATCTACAGAATAAACACCAGAGGAAGTAATGTCTTGATCTTGATTTGTACCGATGGTCGCTCCCGTATTGTCTTTCCATACCCAGGCAGTACCACAGTTAGCTTCCACGCTGATGGTATCACCGGGACAAACATCCTCGATTCCCGAAACGGCAACAGGACAAGAGAATGCATTGCTGCTAAGTGTGCTTGTATTGACATCGGTATAAACGATCTCATTCAAGGCATCTGGGTCTTCGTCACCCCTCACAGCCAAACCTGGAGAGATGTCTTCCTGGAAGATCAAACGAACTTTGGTGTCTACGTTGTCGGCCATAGAACCGAAAACACATTCTTCGAAACCAACACCATTGTCGGTGACATCCAAGGGCTGATACCAAGTACAGCCTTCATCGTCGGACATCATCACATAAGTGTGTCTATAGTTTTGGTTACCGTCATCGTAGTTCTCCATCATGGCAGAATACGTAAGGTAGAAGTTTCCGTTGGCATCTTTACCCACATTGGCCATCGAAGCCAATGAGAGGAAGTAAAGCGCGATTCCATTGATCGATCCACCGACAATTCCGAGCGTTCCGTCACCATTGATATCCAATGCACCAGTAATGCTTTGGAAGGCGTCGGCTTCCATGTCTTCGTTCCAGTACATCAATCCATTGGTACCCGGGAAGTAAGAAGAGTTGCCATCCGTAAGGTCGGCATCCAATCTTCTCATATTTCCAAACCACAAGTGGATCTTTCCATTGTCGTCAAACATCAGGTCACCTGAGTTGTCCGTCGACTGAACCGTATCCGGAACACCGTCCATAGGGTTGACATCGATTCCCTGGTCGATCACATAGTTGTCGATAGGGAAGTCGAGGTAGGTCAACTTGGTCCAGGTGTCACCATTGTCGTCTGACTTCATGATGATACCATCGGCGAAGTCATTAAATACTGCAAAAGCAACATTGTCTCCATCGGCAGTGATGGCATACTGGTCGCCACCAAACCCGGTGAAGTGCGTAGAGTTGATTTCCGGCATCAGAACATCTACCTTATCCCAAGAAAGCCCTGCGTTGGTCGAACGATAATAAAGCAGCGCACCGTCAAGACCTTGGTAAAGTGTACCTCCGTTGGCTACAGGAGCAGTCACCGCGATAAGATGAATGGTCTCCCCGTTGGCACCACCAAT
Organism: Salibacteraceae bacterium; assembly: GCA_965267285.1. GTDB lineage: Bacteria > Bacteroidota > Bacteroidia > Flavobacteriales_G > Salibacteraceae > UBA4419. The sequence goes on from OZ253948.1 coordinate 2,224,504, forward strand.
AACTGCCCTCGGCCAGATCATGTGCTGGGTAGAGATGCTGGTATTGGCTGTCCAGGTCCCAGTACCTTTTGAAGTTCTGCGCATCATCACAAAACGGTCATTGTCCGTACTGTGTGTGATCGCAATTTCAACTCCCGAGCTGGTAACCATTATTGAAGGCCATCCTACACGCTCTGATTCGAGACGGGCAGTTGGAGATGTTCCCCATGAAGATCCATCCCAATAATTATATCCAGTTCCCCTGTCCGTATAAGAAGGTCCCTGGTTTTGGCTCATAGTCCAGGCAGCAGACATGGTTCCATCCGAATTGTAAATCAATCTGTTGTCAACTGCTGCGTTTGTTTGAAGGTCGTAGTAGGTGTCACCAATGGTCGTACCGTTGGAAGATGCTTGCCTCACCACTGGAGCTCCGCTCAACCTCTTCTTCGCCTTCGTCGCATCCCCTGAGATCTGCGTTTTATCGTAGATCATAGGAACGTCTACGTTATTGCTTACTTGCGGGATTGGCGCAGTCTGAGCGAAGATGCTCGAGGCTCCAACCATAGCCGCAACTACAATAGATAACCGTTTTTTCATATCCTTTCCTTTTTGTTAAATTTTTACAAACCCCCAAAAGTAATGATTTGGGTAAGGAAGGGCAAAATAAATGAGCGTTCGTGTAGTCGTTTACAAATCAACGCTTTGCACCCATAAAGCGAAGGTTAAGTAACGCAAACTTCTATAGTTCTCGGCGTCGTTTTGCGGGAAGAGGGAATCAAGGTCTTTCGAGGTCAAGGGTTTGAGCAGTGGAATTTCCTCGTTAAACGATTGACTCAAAACGGGTTTGAGCGCTCGCAGCCAGGCATTATTCGGGCTAACAAATCCTTTTTTATCCCGTCGTTGGTAGACCTCATTTGGAAGGAAGGGCTTGCCAATTTCTCTGAGCAGTAATTTGAAATGACCATCCTTCAATTTGATCTCATCGGGAATGCTGAAGGCAAACTCCCAAAGTCTTTTGGTATCTGCAAATGGCAACCTCGACTCCACCGAATGGGCCATTGAGTTTCTGTCTTCGTACCGCAATAAATTTTTTAGAGGCGCTCCAAAAAATTCGTGCTTAAGCCTCTCCTTAAGATTTGGGTGATCTGGCGCAAATGCTTCTGACAAGTACTCTGTAAGGCGGGAATCCCGAATCAGATTCAGTTCGGGGTTGTGTTTGCGCAACTGACTTTCCCATTTCGATGGATTGGCCCACCATCGTCGTTTTACCTGCTCCTTGATATGGTATGAACGTGTGATGGAAGCGGCACCAAAAAGCAAGGTCCTCATATTGCCAAGTACATTCCGTTCGCCAAACGTCGCCAGGTGCGGGTAGCCGGCAAACAATTCGTCGGCTCCCTGTCCATTGAGCACGACCTTCACCCCTTCTTGAGCCACGCGCTCGAATACCTTGTATTGGGCATAGGTGCTCAAAGAAAGCAATGGTCCCTCCTGATGGCGAATCAAACGCTGCAAATCAGCCTTGAGGCCCACCGAATCCGGTTGAATGGTATGCCATGTACAATCGTTGTAATCGACAACACTTTTGGCCCACATCGACTCATCGATGGATTCACCGGGGAAAATGGACGTAAATGCCTTCAGTTTGTCTGAGGCTCCAAACTCCCTGGCGATCATTCCACACAAGATCGAACTGTCGATGCCTCCACTTAGGCAAACGCCCACCTCGACATCGGCCCTGAGATGTCGGGAAACTGCTTCCATAAGAATCTCCCTGCCCATCTCAACACATTCATCGAACGAAGAGAGCACGGGTGCCTCCGGAAGGCCATAGTACTGCCACTGCTCAAGTATGCCATTATCGACGTCCAGCCAAAAAGAATGCGCCGGTGGAAGCTCTATGATCTCATTATACAGCGACTCTCCGCTGATCTCATGCCTGCCGAATACCAAAAAATCAAGGGCGGCATTTTCATTCAATGTCAACGGCCGCACACTTTGAATGGCCTTAGTTTCGGACGCAAACAAAAATTCCTTGGAGGACTGATAATAGTAGAATGGTTTCACTCCAGTAATGTCCCTCGATCCGAATAGTTTTCTTGTTTCCTGATCGAAAATGACGAAGGACCACATGCCTTCAAATGAGTTGACGCATTCGGATCCGTCCAGAATAAATGACTGAAGGACCACTTCGGTATCCGAAGTCGATTGAAATACAACTCCTCTACGCTCCAAACTCACTCTCAGCTCTTTGTAGTTGTAGATCTCACCGTTGTAAACGATAACGTATCGGCCGTCAGTCATTGGTTGATGAGCTGCGGCTTCCAGATCGATGATAGACAACCTGCGATGTCCGAAACCCAGGGTAAATTGATCTTGGGACAATGCCTTGTACCGGTCGTCACCCTTGACGGCCACTACAGAATCCTCTCCATAGAAGTGCCCTCCCACTCCATTCCAGGTGTAGTAACCTTCATCGTCCGGGCCTCGGTGACGAATGGCCTGTGTCATTGCCCGCAGATCCGCTACCTGGCCTTCACCATTAAAGGAAACGATGCCTGCAATACCACACATTATTGCCAGTTGAGTTTTCTGTTCAACACTTGCTCAAGCTCGCGAATCCCCCGGTCTAACTCCGGTCTTATCCTCTCCCGAATTTCATTCGAGAGTTCCTGGGCCTTTTCCGAACCCGTGTTCCAGGATTTAGCCCTGACCATCAGGGCATGGCGAATGGCTTTGGAAGGAATGGCAGTTCGAATGATTTTCTTCAACCTTTCCGAAGGCCGGTCAACCAATCGCTGTATTTCAGCCGACTTAATGGATTTACGCAAGTTTTGAGGCCGGAAGTCAATTTCCACGTTTGGATCGAGACCCAAAAATTGACAGACGCCGTGATAAACCATTTCAGGATCCGATCTGAGGTCGTCAAGGACAATACAATGGAATGCATCACCATAATCTTTCTTCCATTTGTCAATCCATGGTGCAAAATGCACTGCCCCCATATAAGCAGGTCTTTGCTCAAAATTTCTGGCGCCGGATGGAATCCTTCCCTCCAATTCATCACCTATTGTTTTGTTGAGGTCCATCTCAGTTTCATCCGCATCGACCAGGAATTGGGCGTGCAAGGCTGGTAACATCTCCCATGGATTGCGTACCATGGCGATGACCCTGGCATTTGGATTATGGACTTTGATCTGGTTTAAAGCAGCGTCGGAATACAAATACCACACTGAGGCCTCTCCAATCAGGCCATTGCCTTCCAACGCCTGAACCATATCCATGTACTCCTCTTTATTCGGCCTTTCCGCAATCCCAAGGTCTGTGGAGAAATGGTGTAATTCCTTTGGCATCATCCCTACTCCATGATGTTGTTCCAGGTACCAGTTGAGTGAGGTGGTTCCACACTTCGGTGCGCCGATGATGAAGAAGTCAACCTTGCCTACCACGATCCAAAGACGCTTGGTTTTAATTTGGTTCGCTTCCTCACTTGCGCCCACATCGTAATGTTCCAAAAGATCCACCCTACGGCTGTGGCAATCGCTGCTCCTTCGATTCCGTATGAAGGAATGAGCACCAGGTTGAGCCCGGCATTGAGGACTACGGCCATCAGCATGGCGCGAAATGCACTTCGTTCATGCCCGGTCATGTTTAAGATTAATCCGACGGAACCAACCACCAGGTTGACCAACTGCGCACAACCCAAAATGATCAGTACGTTTTCCCCTCGGACGAATTCCCTTCCAAAAATGCCCAAAAGCGTCACCGAAAAAAGCGCCACAATTCCGAAGATCATTATTCCTATACCGGTATAAAATCTGGCAAATCGGGTCAGCATTTGGTTGAGTGCTTCACTATGATTCTTCTCAAACAACTCCACGATTGAAGGGCCGATGAGCGGGTTGAGAATCACCAGTCCAATCGCCACAAATTCAGAAAGTCGAACGGCGATGCTATACAATCCTACAGCCTCGGCGTCCATCAATACCCCCAGCATCAGAATGTCCAGTTTGCTGTTGAGTGTAGTTACGATGCTTAGTCCGAGAAAGAACCATAAGCTCTGGTTCCACGATGCACTTTTTTCTCCGCTTTGACTTGAATTATAGATCATCAAGTTGCGAATGGAATAAAAGAGGAAGATGACAACAATTCCAGCCGCACCAATGGCCAAGCCTGCAGTCGCATTGATATCCCTTCCCGTCAATACCATCGCCAAAGCAATCATCATAACGACGCCAGGGCGCACCACCTTTTCTGGGATTTGGGCTTCAAGTACACGGTTTAGCCCGTTGATGATGGAAGCCAATATTTGATTGAAGGAAACCAGAAGGATAAGCCCACTACCAAAAAGGGCGTGCATCAATGGTATTTCCAAGGTGTAAATGGCCACCGGATAAAAAACGAGGGCCGAAAGCAATGAGAACACTGAGACCCTGCTCAGTACCCAAAGCATGAAGGTCCTCAAGCGAGGTTGACCGATGGATGCTGCCTCCCTCATGCAAAGTGTGGGTAACCCGGCATCGCCAATAACCGCGAAAAGCAGAATCCATGAAAAGAAATAGGTGTAGTAACCGTAATCCTCTAGTGATAGAATGTGGGTGAGCGCCCATGTTCCAACCAGGGAGAAAATCAAACCCATACCAAATGAGCCCAGTAAGGCGGCGGATTTTGTCTTCATGGAATTCATCCGGCGACGGATTTGTAGACTTCGTCCAATTTTTTTCCTACTGCGGCGTAGGAGAATTCTCGCTCCGCAAAGGCCCTTCTTTTCTGCCATTCATTCCTCGATTGGATGTCGAGGTTTTCCAAGCTATTGGTCAGAGCTTCCTGGTCTTCGGATTGTATCAAATGTCCATTCGGGTGGTCGAAATATTCGCCAATTCCACCAACGTCTGTCGACACGATGAGCATCCCGGATGCCAGGGCCTCTATGAGTACACAGGGCAGGTTTTCGTATCGGCTAAAGAGGACAAATACATGGTGCTCGCGCATCACTTTGGCCACCTCGGTTGCGTTTAAACGTTCTTTCCAGTTGAGGTAGTGCGCAATGCCATTGTCTTCGCACAATGCTTCGAGCCTACCCCTTCCCTCTTCCGCCACGACCGTTAGCGAAAACGGACGCTCAAGTCGGGAAAGTCCTTTGACCAGGCCCTCGATATTCTTTTGGTCGTCTCTCAAATTGCTCACATGCAGGATGCGCAGTATGGTATCGTCAACTGGCTCCGGACGAAACAGTTCGGTGTCCACACAGTTTGGAATCACCCTCGTTCGGGCATTGGGAAAATGACCTTTGAGGGCTTTCTCCAGGTCGTGCGAAACCGGCAGGATGACGTCCGCCCTCTTAACACAGGTTCTTATGATTCGCTTTAGGGGAGGAATCAATTTAGCATAAGCCCCGTCCCTTTCTGTGTAACCTGTCCAATGTTCGGTGACAACCATTGGAATGTTGTACTTCTTAGCTATGTGGTTGGCAACGATGGCTGCAGGCATCATAACATGCAGGTGCAGGATGTCCGGTTTTCCGTGATCGGCGATGTAGTCGTCGACAAGCCAGGTGTAACGCTTTAAATAGCGCCGCGACTTGCCAAATAAAGCAAACAAGTTGTCTCCCTTCTTCCTGGGATAGTAGCGGATGGTTCCGTTGACGGTCCCATTTTCGTAAGGTTCATCTGAGCCTTCGCCTACATCTTCCATGGCGGTAGCATACAATACATGTACATCATTGTGAAGTGCAGCTGCCTGCGCATGGCGCTCGACAAAATTTCCAAGGGAAGTATGTTTTTTAGATGGAAACCAGCTGGAAAGAAACAGGATTTTTAAGGGCATTTGCGATTCGCTTCTTCAGGCACGAACAAACGCAAAAGTAGATTTAAAATTGCGCTTGATCTGCAATTGTGGTTTCGATAAAGTCTTATTTTTGCCCGCCTCGAATCCAAAACGAATCGAGTGTACACGGTGGTTGTAGCTCAGCTGGTTAGAGCGCCTGATTGTGGTTCAGGAGGTCGCCGGTTCGAACCCGGTCTTCCACCCAAATCAAAGCCTTCCTTAGGAAGGCTTTTTTTATTGACGGCATCAAAAGGCAAACTCGTTTGTCTTTTGGTGTAGGAAATAAAAAGTAGCCCGAAGGGCTTTGATTTGGGGCCATACGGTTCATGCGCCGCACAAAGTGCGGCGAATAACCCATAACTCATATAAGCACGAAAGCCACCCTTCGCTCAAATCAAAAAAAAAATGCGCGAAGGTTATCTCCGCGCACTTCCTAAAATTCTTCAGAAATAGATTAATCCTGCTTCTCTAAACTCATGGTCATGGAAGTCTCTTCGTCATCGCCCAAATCAAATGAGTTGGGATCGGTGCTTGAAAAGTCCCAGGAGCTGCTGTGGTCCGATTTCATGGTCATTTCCTTCGATTTAAGCATGTCGAGGTCGACCACCATGCTCATCTCGCCGTTTCCGTAGGTTCTCGTTTCGGTATTGGTCGCCCAGTCTACAGTCGTTCCATTAAAGAACTGAGTAGGAGTGATCGTCTCTTCGTCCATCACGTTCAACACAATGCGCTCCTTGTTTTTGTAGTCGCTGTTTTTCTCCGCACTCAAAAATGCCCAGGTACCTGAACGGGTCACTTCATTGTCGATGCCACCATCGAGGTTGAATGGATCGGTCACAGGGCCCGGGTCGGTAAACTGCGGGTCGTTGAATTTGAAATCCAATTGGGTCAGGCTCCTGGTATACTTTTCCTCAAATGTTCCTTCCTTGGTGAATGTCAAGGTATACTCAGAGTATGTATAAGTACGTTCGGTTGAGTAGCCGTTGATGTCTACGCTCAATTCGATTCCCTGGGTACCGGAATAATCGAAATCGACAGAGCGGGTGAATCCCGTATTGTCTTCCCAACTGTAGTCCTCCATTTTTGAAGTGACATTCCATGTACCGGCAATTCTACCCTTTCGGCTTTTGAAGGTTAATCCGGGATCGTTTTCTCCTTTTTTACAGGATGGGGTTGCAAAAAGGACGGCTGCACCCGCAAGGATGCCCACCATTTTCATAGTTCTGTTCATCATGGTTTTTTGTGTTTGAGCAAATGTAATGATTAGAGCTTTCCTATACACCAACCGTACCTTGGCGCATATCCTTGTATTTTGCGCCTAAGTGGTTTACCATTTCGGTAAGTGTGGTGACCGACTCCTTTGTCTCCTCTCCTACTCCCTTTCCACCCATCTTTAGCATCAAAACGCCATAGATGCCTGTCAGCGCAGTCTCAACAGGGTTGGCTCCTTTTTTCATTGACTTCGCTTCCAACGATTGAATCGCATCACCCGCTTTTTCGAAAAGTGATTTGTATTCGAAGTCGTGCATGATATTGAGCAGTGAATTGTGGAGAAAGGCCAGTTCATTCAAGATTTCATTGACCTCGTCGATGTGTCCTTTTTGGTGAAGGTTCTTCGCCTTCATTTCCGAGACTATCTTCTTATACCATTCGCGCACTTGATCGAGGGTTTCATCATCCACATCGTACTTCGAGATAAGATGTTGCTCTACCTTTTCCATTTCGAGGTTAAGGGCGCGAATAGAGTCCTCAATATGCCACATATAGAGGATGTACTCTGCAATATTTTCCGCTTTCTTTTCCCTGGATACCAGCATTATTTTCCCTTGTTGGCTTGCTTCTCCGCTTCATATTCGCTGTTGAGAATGTCTACCAATTTCTTTGTGATATCGAGGCTGTCGTTAGCATAGAGAATGGTGGAGGCGGAAGAATACGACAGCACAAAATCGTATTGCCCGGAGGCATTGATCTCCTCGATTTTGTCGATGATCTTTTTTCTCATCAATTCATTTTTCGATGCCTCGCTCTCTGCCAATTGAATGCTCATGTCCTCCTGAAGCTGAAGTAGGTCTTGTTCCTCCTGAAGTAGAGATGCCTGCTGGCGCTCACCTTCGCGCTGTGACAAGAGGGGTGCCTTCTGCCTAAAAGTCTCCATCTTTCCCTGAAAGCGACTAACGCGCAGCTGGTATTGTCTTTCGAGTGTTTCCTTTTCCTTGATCAGATCGTCGAGAAAGTCGAGGTAGAGGTTGTAGTTGGATTGAAGGCTGTCGAGATCAACATATATGATCTTGGAGTCTGCCATACTCGATCCGGCACTCCTCGATTGAACCATTTCTTCCGTTTGACCATCCAGCTCTTCAGATTCTCCATCGCTGTCCGAAAACTGCATCCAATAAAGGCCAGCTACGGCGATTACCAACAAAACATTTAATGCGAGCGATACTTGCTTCATATCTCCATTTTAGGAGGGCGAAATTACAATAAAACCCTGCGCGGCTAACGCAATTCGAGAAGTGTCTTGAGCTTAGACGGGTAGTTGGTAATGATGCCATCGACCCCCATTTTTACCAGCCGATTCATTGGTCTCACCTTGTTGGCCGTCCAGCTGTATATCTCTTTGTTGTGCTTGCGCAGGTAATTGAGTAAGGGAATGGTCACATATCGGTAGTCGATATTGATGGCGCGGTAAAACTCTTCTCTAAACACCTTTCCCGTTGATATTTTCTCGTCAAAATAGAAGGGCGAGAGAGGAATGTTAAACACGATCAACTTGTGCAGTTCCATATTTGGTTTGGTGTGGTGAATGCCTTTCAAAATATTGGAGTTGAAGCTCTGAAGGCACACTTGCTCATCCATGCCCTGGTCCGAAATGGTTGAAAGCATTTGGGGGACACATTGATCAAAACGGTCGCGCTTGTCGATCTTGATCTCCACCATGACCTTTGTCCGGCCCCTCATAATTTCCAATGCTTGAGAAAAGGTAAGGATTCGTTCACCTCTATAGGACTCGTCGAACCAAGATCCGCACTCTAGCTGTTGTAATTCAGCCAGCGTCCGGTTGCGCACCATTCCAGGTGAACCGGTAAGACGCTTGAGCCGGCTATCGTGGAATACCACAATCTGGTTGTCTGCTGTTCGGCGGATATCTATTTCCACCATGTCTACACCTAGCTCGATGGCCTTGTTGATAGCCACTTCCGTATTTTCCGGTGCTCGCGATGACCAGCCTCTGTGAGCAATAATCTTCATGTGGTGGGTATGAATCCTCTATTTTTGGGGCCGACAAAATAAGAAAGATGTTCAACCTTGAATTACCGACCGACCCTCGTTGGGTGAATATAGCCGAAAAAAACATTGAGGAAATCCTGGTGGATCACGCCTATTGTGAGCAAAAAGCCGCTTCTTCGGCCATATCCATCATCATAGGCTATCCGGAGTACACGGAGCTCGTCGACGCTATGGCCGAACTCGCCAGGGAGGAAATGGAACACTTTCAAATGGTAATGGACAAACTCAAAGAACGTGGACTTCAATTGGGCCGTGAACGCAAGGATCAATATGTGCATGACTTGCAGGAATTCTTTCCGAAAGGTGGAAGTCGGGAGGAGCGACTGATATATAGACTCTTGATGGCGGCCATGATCGAAGCGCGCAGTTGTGAGCGATTCAGGCTATTGTCTGAGCATATGGAAGATCCGGACCTGTCGGAATTCTACCGAAAACTCATGAAGAGCGAGGCCAATCATTATTCGATGTTCCTTCAGTTCGCCAAAAGATTTGCTCCTGCTCAGATCGACGTCGACAAGCTTTGGAAGGACTTCTTAAAATTTGAAGGAGAGGTAATCTCCAGGTATGGCAATAAGGAATACATGCATGGCTAATCAGCCTCTTCCTTGATACCCTTCACTTTGTCCAGCTTTTCGTAGACCGAATTCTTTGAGATAAACTCCGGAACGATTTCCTTCATTTTTCGCACTATCAGCGGATTGTTGAATTTCTTATGCGTACTGATGAGGGCCAGGACCCTGGGCTCTACCTCATCCATCGGGTATTCGATCACCTTGGCGACCATGATCTGAGGATGATGTGTCGGGATGGTATTCTCCTCGTCTGCCAGTAGCTCTTCATATAACTTTTCTCCCGGGCGCAGTCCGACAAACTTGATGTGAATGTCGCGTCCCAATTCAAGGCCTGAGAGCTTGACCATCTTCTTGGCCAGGTCTACAATCTTGACCGATCGACCCATGTCGAAAATGAATATCTCACCACCCTCACCCATCATGCCGGCTTCGAGCACCAACTGGCAAGCTTCGGGGATGGTCATGAAGTAGCGTGTGATGTCCGGGTGCGTAACGGTGATTGGTCCGCCTGATTCTATTTGTCGCTTAAACAATGGAATAACCGATCCGTTTGAACCCAATACATTTCCAAAGCGGGTCGTGATATACTTCGTCTTCGACTGTCCGTTCATGGATTGGGCATAGATCTCGGCAATGCGCTTGGAGGCACCCATCACGTTGGTGGGGTTTACAGCCTTATCGGTCGAAACCATCACAAATTTCTTAGTGCCGTACTTGTGAGCAAGGTCAACAAGCACCTTGGTTCCCTTCACATTCGTACGGATGGCCTCAGAGGGATTCTCCTCCATCATGGGCACATGTTTATATGCCGCGGCATGGTATACGATCTCGGGATTAAATGCTTCAAACACTTGCTCCATCCGGTATTCGCTGCGTACATCGCCGATTACAACCTCTCCAAAGTTGCTTCCGTACTTCTCTTCAATCTCAAGCTGGAGCTCGTACAAGGGAGACTCAGCCTGGTCGAGTAAGATCAATTTGGCCGGCAAGTAGGACGATACCTGACGGACCAATTCACTTCCAATGGAACCAGCCGCTCCTGTGATCAATATAACCTTTTGGTATAGTTCCTTCTTGATATCATCCTCATCGAGTTTGATTTCATCCCGACCCAATAAGTCTTCGATACGAATCTCCTTGATCTGCTTATAACTCAGCTCACCGTTGACCCACGAAGAGGCATCGGGTACATTGAGCACTTTGACATTGTACTTAAGGGCCAGGTCCACGATTGAACCCTTGCGCTCACGATTCAAATGTTGAATCGAAATAATTATGGAATCGATGTCGTAGCGCTCGATCAAGCTATCGAAATCGTTTCGTTGGTAGATCGGAATGCCCTCGATCTTCTTCCCCTTTTTGCCACCGTCGTCGTCGATGAATGCGACAACATTTTGTTTGATGGACGATACCCTATCGAGGGTTCTCTTGGTAATGATGCCTGATTCCCCGGCGCCATAAATGATGATGTTGACCTTCTCCTTGGATGAGTTTTGGATTTCAAAGTAGATCAGCTTGATAGAGATGCGGAAGGAGATCAGCAAGAATATTGAAGCGAGGTAGTCAATGATCAAGACAGAAAGCGGAACGACAAAGGAGCCGTTTCCAAAGTAATAGTTGGCGATATTGATCAGGCCCAAGGCCAGGGTACCGATAGACACCACGATGAATATCCGTTCAGTATCCTTGCTACTGGTATAGCGGATGATGCCTGTGTATGTCTTGGCAAGGATAAAGCTCACCCCCCTAAGTGCGAGCACAAGCGGGAAGACAAAGCTGAAAGTCCTAAAGTATTCGATTGGGATGTTGAAGTTGAATCTCAGCAAATACCCAACACTCAACGCAACGGCACAGATACCGAGGTCGATGATGAAAATGATCCAGGATGGGGTGGATTTTGATCTGAGAATCATCTGTCCTTTTCGAAGGCTAGCAAAGATAGAACAATGCTTGAGCCTCTTTGGGTGTATGGGCGCACTGGAATTTTACATTTGCAAAAAATATACTGCATGAAATCGACTGCCCTTACCTCCGTTCATGAAGCCCTTGGCGCAAAAATGGTCCCCTTCGCAGGATACAATATGCCCGTACAATACACTGGAGTCAACGATGAACACCTCTGTGTTCGGTCTGGTGTTGGCGTTTTCGATGTCAGCCACATGGGTGAATTCTTTGTTAAAGGTCCCCATGCGCTGGACCTCATTCAAAGGGTCACCTCAAATGATGCGTCCAAGCTCGTAGATGGAAAAGTCCAATATTCTTGTCTACCAAATGGCAAAGGAGGAATCGTGGACGATCTTCTTGTTTATAGAATTAGCGAAGAGGAATACATGCTCGTCGTCAACGCCAGCAATATTGACAAGGACTGGGAGTGGATAAGTCAACACAACGACATGGGTGCGGAAATGGAAAACAGGTCGGACGACATTTCTCTGCTTGCGGTTCAGGGGCCTAAGGCTGTTGAAGCCCTTCAGAGTCTGACATCCATCGAATTGTCGGAAATGAAATACTACACTTTCGAGATTGGTGACTTTGCAGGTGAATCGGGCATCACCGTGAGTGCTACCGGTTATACCGGCGCCGGCGGATTTGAAATCTACTTTCCCAATGCCAGTGCTGAACGCATCTGGAATGCAGTACTGGAAGCTGGTGCACCACATGGCATCAAGCCAATCGGATTAGCAGCTAGAGATACATTAAGATTGGAGATGGGATTCTGCCTCTATGGCAACGACATCGACGACAGCACCTCGCCCATCGAGGCGGGACTAGGGTGGATTACCAAGTTCACAAAGGATTTCATCGACAAGGATTTTCTCCAAAATCAAAAGGAAACCGGCGTTAGCAGAAAGCTTGTCGGATTCGAAATGATCGATCGCGGAATTCCCCGCCACGATTATCCCATCCTCGATGCCGATGGAAACGAAATAGGAAAAGTGACTTCCGGTACCATGTCGCCGTCACTCAAACTGGCTATCGGTATGGGATATATACCAAAAGAAATGAGCTCTCCGGACTCAGAAATATATATTGGAGTACGGAACAAGGCACTCAAGGCCAAGGTGGTGAAATTCCCATTTTTGAAGTAATTTGGTCCTATGCCGTCGATAGATACGAGTTTATCACTCGAACTTTATCACCTCTGCGACCAAGACGAATCCATTGTTGTAGTCATTGATGTTCTGCGTGCGACATCTGCCATTTGCACTGCATTTGAGTTTGGTGTAGACAAGATTATTCCGGTAGGTTCGGTTGAGGAGGCCAACGATTACAAATCCAAAGGATACTTGGTTGGGGCCGAACGTAACGGCGAAATGCTTGAGGGATTTGACTTCGGCAATTCCCCGATCTCCTACACCGACCCCCGCATCAAAAATCAAACGGTAGTTCTTACAACCACCAATGGCACCAAGGCCATCGAACTGGCGAAAAACAACTTCATGGTAGTTATCGGCGCCTTTACCAACATCAGCGCATTGTGCAATTGGCTCAAAAATCAACAACGAGACCTGATCTTGCTTTGCTCCGGCTGGAAGGGGCGTGTCAACCTTGAGGACACCATGTTTGCCGGCGCGGTAGTAGATAGATTGTTCGACGATTCCACCTATGATTCATTTTCGGATTCCTCACTCGCCGCCCAACACCTCTATCTCAAGGCCAAGGACGATCCTCAGAAATTTCTAAGGAATTCCATCCATAAAAGGCGCCTTGCAAAACTTAACCTCAAGGAAGACATCAAGTACAGCCTTCAATTTGACAAATCGAGCCAGATACCGGTTCTCAAGAATGGGCACCTGGAGCGGCTGAATGTTGAGGAAGCAGCCGCCCTGTCTTGAAAATAACCCTGCTCGAACCTTACCTAGCCGGATCCCATGAGCAATGGGCCAATGGCCTTGCCTCGAATTTTGATGTACAACTCTTATCCCTGAAAGGACAATACTGGAAATGGCGTATGCACGGCGGGGCCATATCGCTCGCTACTCAGTTTAGTGCGCTCGAGGATCGCGGAGACATTATCCTGGCTACTGATATGCTGGATCTAACGACCTTCCTGTCTCTTGCGGATGTAGGAGATCGACCGGTGGCGATGTACTTCCACGAGAACCAGCTCACCTATCCATGGTCACCAAGCGACCGGGACGTTCAGAAGGACCGCGATAATCATTATGGCTTCATAAATTACGCAAGTGCTTTGGCCGCGGATTGGGTATTCTTCAATTCGGCCTATCACCGGGATTCCTTCCTGGAGGCTCTCACCCCCTTCCTGAAACATTTTCCGGATGCCAGAAATATGGATTCGATAGATGTCATTCGAAATAAATCTTCGGTCCTGCCGTTAGCCTTAGATCTGCATCGCTTCGATGCGTTGGAAGCAAATGATCCGCATGAAAAACCACGAATCCTGTGGAACCACCGATGGGAGTATGATAAGAATCCCGACCTGTTCTTTAGTACCTTGTCGGAACTAAAAAATGAAGGCCTCGAATTTGAATTGATCGTGCTGGGAGAGCACTTTGTACGCGCTCCGGAAGTCTTTGAAAAAGCAAAGGACGAATTGGGTGCGGCCATTATACAGTTTGGTTTTGCCGATTCATTTCAATCTTATGCCGAGTGGCTGTGGAAGTCAGACATCGCACCGATCACTTCCAATCAGGATTTTTTTGGAATCAGCGCCATTGAGGCTGCTTATTGCAACAACCACATCATTGCGCCGGACAGGCTGGCCTTTCCTGAAGTTTTTGGTAATGCAGCGGAGTACTACCGTTCTGACGATAATTTCAAAGCAGCCTTAAAAAAGGCCATCCTGGATTTTCCCGAATTGAACTATCAGAAATTTCATGTCGGTCAATACGACTGGACCGAGATGAAGCCATTCTACCAAAAGGCCTTCGAAGGGCTACTCTCCTAAAATTTTGTTGATGGCTTCGGCCAATGCGCGATCTCGATCGGTCACTATACCTCCGGCGTCATGGGTATTGAGTTCGATCTTCACCTGGTTGTAGACGTTAGACCAGTTAGGATGGTGATTCATTTGCTCCGCCACCTCGGCGACCTTGTTCATAAAAGCCCAGGCCTCATCGAAATCCGCAAAAGTGAATTCCCTCACAAGGCTGTTGTCCTTTTCTTCCCAATTAGTCATTGACACCGAGTAATTCGTCTATTGTTCCAGTAGAAACTGAGTGATAGTTTGGCCTTGCCCTGCCATAGACATCACGTGCCCTCAAGATCTGCCCGCTCTCTTTGAGGCTGCGGTAAATCGGGGTAAGGAATTTTCTCCTTCCAACATGGATCAGGAAGCTATCCAAGGCCTGATCGGCCATGATATATCGATTGGCTATGGTGTGCTGGAACCAAGCAGCCAAGACTTCGCTATTCCCTGATCGAGTGAATTTGAAAGCATTGTCCAATTCTGTCATCTGAGCCCCGGTGAGGCCTTTGGGTAAATTCCGGACAAAATGGAGCCACTCATGACTACTCCACCCTTCGGTCTCAAGCGTTTTGGCACCGGCTCCGCCTACAAATGCCCCGACCTGTTCGTCAACTTTCGAAAACTTATCACTGCTTGGAACAGGGCAATTGTCCGGTAAACCGGGCTCGAAAAGCCATGCTTTGATTTTGAGATCGCCAACCTTCTTGTCATCACCACCGGCGAGGTTTTCGACGAGATAGTCAAAGAAGGCTTCCGTATTCATTACCTGGAACGCCTTTGATTCAAAGTATGTTCGCAGGAATTTGTCAAATGACTCCCTACCGAAGGACTCCTCCATAAACCTTAAAAAGGCATACCCTTTTTCGTAGGCGATGTCCGTCATCCCATCGTCAGGGTTTCGACCTTCGAGTTCGAGCTTTAGTTGCGTATCTATTGGCTTGTCCTTCAATTCACCGAGTGTACGTTGTAGGTCCTGATACCCAAGGAGGGCCAACATCTCAGAATAATCTCTTCCCTTGAGGGCTTCCATGATACGACGCTCAAAGTATACCGTGAATCCTTCGTTTAGCCAGAAGTCATTCCAGGTCGCGTTGGTTACCAGGTTGCCCGACCAGGAGTGAGCCAGCTCATGAGCCACAAGGGATGTTAGCGATCTGTCGCCTGCCAAAATTGTGGGAGTGGCAAAGGTCAATCTTGGATTTTCCATTCCTCCAAATGGAAAGGAAGGTGGCAATACGATGAGGTCATAACGATCCCATTTATACGGTCCATAGAGCCCTTCCGCCACTTCGAGCATTTGCTCCATCTCGCCAAACTCGTACGCCGATTTTTTGATCAATGATGGTTCGGCATAAACACCGGTCCTGTCACCAATGGCCGCGAATTCAATATTCCCCGCCGCCAATGCCATAAGGTAGGCTGGAATCGGTTGCTTCATAGAAAATGTGTACACACCATCTTCATTTTTCTCCTGAGGATTTTGGGCACTCATCAAAGCCAGCATACCTTTCTGAACCTTGACCTCGGCATTGTATGTGAATCTTATCCCCGGCCCGTCCTGAATCGGAATCCATGATCTGGCCAGGATGGCCTGCGACTGGGTGAAGAGATAGGGGTGTGTTCTATCCGCAGTCTGGGTAGGCTCCAACCACTGCAGGGCCTCTGCTTTTTTGGATGTTCTGTAGTCTATTTTGACTTTGGACGTATTCTCTTCGAGTGGTATGCTAATCGCAACACCTTTGAACGGGTCTGCTTTGGATTCACTATATGTTCCCTCGATCTCTTTACCTGCATCGTCAATGAGTTTTACCTCGTTGATCTCAAGGTCTTTCGAATCCAATATCAAATCGGCTTTGGGGTCCTGTCGATCCAGGGAAAGTGTAGCAGAAGCAATGATCCTGGTCTTGAGAAAGTCCACCTCTGCTTTCCAGTCTAAATGAGTTACCCTTACCTTATTGGGTTGGGCATACGAATGAGGGTCTTGATCTATCACTAGCATTTCAGATGACTCAGACTTTGGTAGTAGGTTGTTAGCACCACGGTTTGCACCGTCGCACGCTAAGTTAAAAAGAGTGATTGATAAAATCCAGAAAACAAGGATATTCTTCATCCAGCGAAAGTAGAATTATTTTGATGTCATAATTCCGTAGGGTGGGTGGTTCAAGCCCTATATTCGCTGACAAATTGTGCAACATGCTCGATAGCAAAATCATTCAAAAACAGCTTGAAGAAAACGGGATTGTCCCTGAGGTCATCAAGGCTCAAATTGAATTACTCGGGCGTGGTAAGCAACATGTGAATTTGGACAGAGCGGCAGCTATTGGTGACGGTATTCAGCAATTCACCGAAGACGAGCAACGCGTCTACCGACAACTCTTTCAGGCCTTAACTCCTGAAACAAGGGTTCAATTTTTTATCCCTGCAAGTGGCGCAGCTTCACGCATGTTCAAGGACATGGCCTCGAGTTTGGACCGGAAATCGCTCGATGAAGCGACGAAGGTTTACCTCGAAAATCTCGACAAGTTTGCCTTCGCTGAAGATCTACCTGAGGGAATCAACTCGGAAGATGAATGGGGCAAATTGGAAAAGACCTTAGGCCAACCGATGGGATTGGCCAGCTTGCCAAAGGCGTTGATAAAGTTTCATAGCTACCGGGAAGGGGGAAGATTTGCACTTGGCGAACACTTCTACCTGGCTACGCGGCTGTTGGGAGACTACGTAGAGGAAATCACGCTGCATTTCACTATCTCACCGGAACACGCCGACGACTTCCGCAAGGCTGCAGAGCAAATGGCAATCTTTTACGGGGATCGTTTTGAGCAAAATTTTGTACTCGAATATTCGGAACAATCGCCTGCAACAAAGACCCTGGCGACAGACTTAGAGAACAACCCAGTGGTACTCAGTTCTGGGGAACTTCTGCTGCGTCCGGGCGGACACGGATCTTTGATCCATAACTTGAGGGCCTGCAAGTCCGATGTTGTGTTCATCAAAAATATTGACAATGTCATTCCTGAATCGAAGAGCGACGATTCGCTTGTGTGGAAAGAAATTTTGGGCGGAAAATTGATGGATGTTCGCAAGCAGGTTTATTACTACCTCGACGAGCTCGAAAATGGAAAACGACCGGAATCGCTTGGCAATTTCCTAAGGAACGAATTCAATGCAGAAGTACCGGAATCGGATGAGGACCTATACCAATTTTTACATCGGCCCATCCGGGTTTGTGGAATGGTAAAAAATGAAGGAGAGCCCGGCGGAGGACCTTTCTGGGTAAATTCCAATAACGAATCTACTAGTCTCCAGATCGTTGAGAAGGCCCAAATCGATGTCGACGATCCCGATCAGAAGAGCATCCTGGAATCAGCGACGCATTTCAACCCGGTTGACTTGGTTGTATCCTTACGCGATCACAAAGGATTGAAGTTTGACCTGCTGGGCCTGATCGATCCGAATACGTTTTTCATCTCACAAAAATCCCATGATGGAAGGCCCATCAAAGCCTTAGAACATCCAGGTTTGTGGAACGGAGCTATGGCAGATTGGTTGACCATTTTCGTTGAGGTGCCCATCGCCACTTTCAACCCGGTGAAGTCTGTGATTGATCTGTTAAAGCCTGCTCACCAACCTAGCTGAGCCCAAGGTCGATAGAGGCGGCATCAATCTTTTTTCCCAAACCGTCCCAGGTATCTTTCATATTTTCTTCGCTACCCAAATCGGTTCTAAACGAGTAATAGAATTTGATCTTAGGTTCGGTACCCGAAGGGCGAGCCGATATCTTAGATCCGGCATCGGTGAAAAACTGTAGAACATTACTCTTAGGCAATTCGATGATCGTCTCGCTTCCATCTCTTAAGTCCTTGTGGATCCCACTATCGTAATCCGCAATGCTCACAATGTCCTCTCCTGCGATTTTGGAAGGCGGGTTATTCCGAAAATCATCCATCATTCGCGCAATTTCCGCTGCCCCGTCTTTTCCCTTCTTGACAAGCGAAATAAGATGCTCACGATATACACCATGTCTGCGGTAAATGTCTTCCAACTCATCCATCAGCAATCGCCCATTTGCTTTGGCTTCAGCTGCCATTTCACATACAACCAGTGTAGAAGTCACCGAATCCTTGTCTCGAACAAAGTCGCCAACCATATAGCCGTAGGACTCTTCGCCACCACCAATGTACGTTCGCCTGCCTTCATTGTCCCGTATGAGCTTGGCGATATGCTTAAAACCTGTTAGACATACTTCGGTTTCGACGCCGTAATGGTCGGATACATCTTTGAACAGATCCGAAGAAACGATGGTGTATGCGATAAATTCTTTTCCGGTCAATCGACCATTTTGTTTCCAGTTCCTTAAAAGGAACTCTGTCATCAGGACCCCTGTTTGGTTTCCATTTAGCAGCTCCATCTCACCTTTTCCATTGCGAATAGCGATTCCAATCCGGTCTGCATCGGGGTCGGTTCCAACCACGATATCAGCCCCTTCCCTATCGGCCTGGTCCAACGCCATTTTTAGCGCAGCGGATTCTTCGGGATTTGGTGATTCAACAGTGGGAAAATTTCCATCGGGCACCGCCTGTTCTTCAACTACTGATACATGCTTGAAACCCGCGCGCTCCAGCACTTGCGGTACGGCCATGATTGACGTTCCATGGATGCTCGTGAAAACGATTTTCAAGTCTTTCTTTCCGGCATTGGTAAAGGAGTTGTCAAGGCATGCATTCCAAAATTTCCGGTCCATCTCCTCTCCCAAAGAATGGATCAAAGCCTTGTTTCCTTCAAACAAAATATCATCGATTGACTCAACGCTTTGCACCTCTTCGATGATTCCTTTATCGTGTGGTGTAACAATTTGAGCGCCGTCTTCCCAATAGACCTTGTAGCCATTGTATTCAGGAGGATTGTGGGAAGCAGTGAGTACAACACCCGCCTGGCAGCCCAGCTCCCTAACGGCAAATGACAGCTCCGGAGTTGGGCGCAGGTCTTCAAAAAGGTATACCTGGATCTCGTTTGCAGAGAAAACATCGGCCACAAGTTCGGCAAACAACCTACTGTTGTTGCGACAATCATGGGCTATCGCTACACTGATTATTTGATTGGGAAAATGAGCCTTTAGATAATTGGATAAACCTTGTGTTGAAGCACCCAGCGTGTACTTATTGATCCTATTGGTCCCAATGCCCATTACTCCACGCATGCCGCCGGTACCAAATTCAAGGTCTTTGTAAAAAGCGTCCTCCAGCTGAGCCGGATTCTTCTCCATCCAGCTTCTGATGGTTTGTTTTTCCTCTTCTGCGATGGCCGAATTCAACCACTGATTCGCTCGCTCTAATGCACTACTCTCTGCCATAGGGCGCAAATATACCCAGCTCTAATTGGGAATTGTTAAATGGATTTTAAAAGAAATGTTACTCAAGCATCAGGCGGAAAACCTTCGTAGTAAGCTCCTGCTCAAGATCGATACATCGAAGGAAGTAGGTTCCGGGCGCAACATGATATTCTAGCTCTACAATTTCAGCTCCCGCTCTGCGATCGTACTTAGATGAATTGACCACCCGGCCCAATTGGTCGGATAGTTCAAATTTCAAGCGATTGGAAGCAGATTCACCAACCAATACAGATACCAAGCCCGATGTTGGGTTAGGGTATGGATTGCCAAATACGGAAGTTAATTCTCCGGGTGTCTCAGTTTCTACATCCGGAACATAAACTCCCGTTACGTGGTGATACTCTACCGTACCATCCCTATCCTCCTGCTTTAGTCGATAATAGTTCCAGCCAAAGCGCGGTCTTTTGTCTACTTCGATATAGGCCAGGGGGTGCTTTGAGCTGCCAAATCTCGCCTGGGTAGGCACCTCCATGATCTCTTCGTAATGAACCAAGTCGGTTGAACGTTCTACAACAAACTGCTTGTTGTTTGTTTCCGTTTGAGTCTTCCATCGCAGTTCAACGTTGTGGCTTGTACTCATGAAAACAGCATCGAAGGATTCCAATCTAATGGGCAAGGGGTTGTTTGACGTAGCAGATCCAAGCGTAAATGGGCTAAAAGACCCAATTGTATCTGATCTCACTGTTCCGGCTGTGGTGTTTCCGGTAGTCGCAACATTGCCCCGGTCGGTCCACATTGAACCATTCCATCTGGCCACGCGCAAGTCTGATAGGTTGTCGACACCGTCACTATTCGCATCCCAGGCCAGGGTAACGGAAATAACCGAGTTTCCGTTGTCTTCGGTCAATTCCCAATACTCTTCTGTACTCACATGGTCGAGGCCTGCATCTACCGCATTCCATTGATAAGTCAGTCCAGGGTTTACCTCGAAGTATTGAGCCGTGAATTGATCTGTAGCCCCTCCCGGATCAGATATTTCGAGTGGTTGGTACTGGCTGCTATCCCCAATTGGGAAAATGAAGGCACCGGTACCGATCTTGGTTACCGGTCCATCGACAAAACTCGCGTCGCTTGCGCCGGAAACGGATGATCCATTGTTGAAAGTTAGCGACTTGGTGGAGGTCGTGTGCACTTCTCCATCCGTAAACGTCATGGAATTATCTATGGTGACATCATCGTCGATGGTAACTCCCGCGACACTGGTATTATTGATCGTCAAATCGTAGAATTGAATACTGGTGTTCGCGTTAATCGTCTGGCCGGCCGAACCATTGAAGACCTGGTCAGCTGCTCTATCGTTGAACGTACCCTGACTATTCCAATCTCCTGAGATTCCAATACTTCCGGCATTAAACTGGTCCAGGTCGTCTCCGTTGTTGATTGTAACGTTGTGAAACTGGTAAGAGCCTGATCCGTCCAGGTCTGTGTTACCATCTACTTCATAGGTTCCTCCACTCATCGAGAACCAACCATCGTTACTAATAATTCCACCATCCATGTGAAAAGTACCCCCCGTGACTTCCATTGAATCTGAAGATCCTGTCATATTGAGGTTGTCATCCAGCGTTAACGTTCCCGTCCCGGAAATCCGGATACTCACATCCCCGCCGCTGTTGGCTAAATTTCTTCCGACGGTAATCGAACCCGAGGAAACAATGAGCAAGGGAGCATCTGTCCCCGATTCGTCGAAATTAACATCCCTGGATACGTCAACAGTACCTCCTGAAACAGTAAATACTGGACGTGCATCCACTCCATTACCATCACCATTTATGTACAAGTCCTGAGCAAGGGTCATGGTTCCTCCGCTCACCGTGACCGAGCTCCCGTCATCCTCTACCACAAAATCATTGGCTCCGGTGAGGATGAAATCCCCATCGGTGATATTGAGTACACCACCATTTCTAACTTGCACATCGTCCGTTGCAGTGAGATCCGCACCGACGGTAAGCACACCTCCATCCTCAACACGTATGTTGTCTGTGTTGAAAGAAGAGTTGGAAGAAATGACCGGGCTGTTTCCTGCGCCAACGTATCGGTCAGGATCAATTCGAACTCGTTCGGTTCCAGAAGGAAGTGTATTGCCTTCCCAATTACCTGCAACATTCCAATCCGAGCTTACGTCACCATGCCAGTCTTCCCACGAAAAGGCATGGACCTCTGCCGAAAAGGCAAAAGCCACTATGAACAGTATGGATATTATTCTGATCACGAGGGTTTAACTGAACGACCAAAAATAGATAAAAGGCCTATCAGAAAAGCCACCAACAGCACAACATTCACGTAATTCCGATGAACGGATTTTTTTACCCCGGACCCACTTATTTCGACCGAAAAAACACCCATAGATCGATTCGCAGGCAACCTTTGCGTAACAAACTGAATATCTGTTACTTGACTTGTCGATGCAAAGGAAGATCTCAAATATGGAAGCCTGAATTGCGCGACATTGACCAAGGCATAACCGGCATGTTGCCTTCGCGGCAAAACGGAAGTTGACCACGTTTCATTGCTCATTTCAACAATCAAATTGGCCCGTCTTTGGACGTAGGATGAGATACGATTGGGGAATAACGATTCCTGACATAGGATGGGAACAATGCGCATCGATTTCCAGACAAAGGGTTTCGAATTTTCGATTCGAGCATAGCTCCCTTTTGCCTGATTGAGGGTCAGGTGAAGTGATTCCAGTGCACTGAATTTGTCTATGAATGGCACCCTTTCCATAAAAGGGACCAAGTGGTTTTTTGTCCGCCATTCTACCCTGCCATCTGGTGTGATAAATAAGGCGGCATTGTACTGGTCCCAATAAAGTCCTTCTCGCTTTTGGCGAGCTGTTGGATTGTTTTTTTGTTCTTCGAAATACAGTCGAATTACAAGTGATCCGGTGAGTATCGGCGCATCCATTTTTTGACTCAGTTCCTTTAGCATTCCAATGGATTTATGACGGTGAAAGTCATTCACGATAATCGGATTGTCTCGCATGTCTCGGAAGTAGCCCTCCGGGCAAACAATAAGATCCAAGCTGTCTGTATTGATCATATCCAACCCGGCCATGAGCGAATCGTATCGGACCAAGGTCTCGTCGTTGCTCATCTCAGAATAAGTGTCCAGGTTCGGTTGAAGCACAGCTACTTTCAGTTTTTGCACATTCCCCTTTTTCGATCCCGTTATCGGAATCAACATTGTCAACACAAGAAGTACAGGAAGGGCGATCGCCATCGGCCTTGCCTTGCGGATATGCCATCGTTTGAGCAGTATAAGCATGGACCCGTTGACGGCCAAAATCTGCAATGTGCCAACCTGTTGTCCGAGCAAGGGATATGCCTTCATCAGGGATGGTGTATTGGCCATAGCCAGCCCTTGATGAAGCCAGGTAAATCCCAGGTCCCAGTACTGGACCAGGATCTCTAATCCAGCCACAAAAAAAGGAAGGACGATAAGTGCCCAGCTCATTCCGCGTTTGCGAAACACCAGGAATGAAAGCCAAAATGGTATGGCCATTACCGCAGGTATAGCGAGCATTGCAAGCGTGATCAGAATCGTTGTCAATCCATCCCCCTGCACCGTGAATAGCCACCACATGGTACCAAATGAGAATCCAGCGCAGGCCAGGTAACTCAGAAAATATGCACGGCTTTTTCTGTTGTCCTTTTCAAAGAGGGCATGGAGCAAGGGCATCCATGCGACAAGGATCAGGAAGTTGAATTCCGAGGGTGGCCAGGCGGCTACCAGTGCTAACCCGGAGAGCAGTGCAAAAAGGATTCTGCGCATGGATTGCAATTTTATGGAATGTTGACGGAATGCTGGCGGAGTTTGGTATGAGTTTCAGGCGTGCATACAACTCGCCCGGAACTCGCATCAATACTAGTTTAAAACAAGATTTTCTACTTTTCGGATCGTTGTTTTGTGCTCTGGATTTTTTATCAGATTTAGTCATTAGAATGAAAGGCGTGCCGAGATACGGAAAATGTCATCTGAGCTTCTGCGGCGCTGATGTTAGACATGCATTTTATTGGATGATATCCTATGCTGTTGTAGTCCTGATACTTTTCGTTCCATCTTATTTACACGCCACCAACGCAGACCAAAAAAATCAGGATCGATTGAGGATATATCGCCACCTTGGAATTGAAAGTGGTTTGCTGTCCGAAGAGATCTACGATCTAAAGCTTGACAAGAAGGGTTATCTGTGGATTGGCCATAACAAAGGAGTGTCCAGGTTTGATGGAAAATTCTTTGTCCATTTCACCCAAAATGAAGGCTTATCCGGAACCTCGGTATACAAAATTGAAGTTGACAACGACGGTAGAGTGTGGTTGTTGATTGACGGAATGAGCATTGACTATATCGAGGGAAGAACGGTCACCAATGTTCTACATAATATCCAAGAGGAGTTATTTCAGCAGTTTGGAATTAAGAAAGGAAGTATACACGGAATTACCTTCGACGAAATTGGAAATGCGCAAATTGGAATTTACACCACCATCTCAGAATTTAAGCTCATTGAAGGTGTTTTGGAGAAGCAAGCTGGTTACAAAGCCTCCTTCCATGCTATGGAAACTTCAGACTCTTCTTCACTTTATAAGATCAAAGCCACCAATCACGGATCATCTGTTTCCTCGTGCTTCAATATCAAGTCTGACAAAAAAAGATTCATTTATGGAAGCCATAAGAAGGACCTGTCTCTGCACAGCTCGGCCAACTATTTTGACCGGATAATTGTTTTGAATGATACTTCATTCCTTCTAGCTTCTGAAAAGACTGTCACCCATGTAGTTGGCGAGCAACATTATTCCTGGCCGATGCAGTTTGACATCACAAATGGATATTCTCTCGATGATGAATTGCTTTTTTTGGGCACTTATAATCAAGGGTGCATAATCCTTGACCTGGGTACATCCCGCTTACTCGAAGAACGAATCTTAAACGGGACATCGGTTAGTGCTATCCAGAAGATTAACAAGGAGACCATTTGGGTTTCGACGCTTGACAATGGGCTTTACCTGATATCTCTGGGGAATTATGGCTTGAATCAAATGTATGTTTCCGAATCGAAAATAAAATCCTTCAACACTTTTGGGTCCGACTTATTCGTACTCGAAACAGGAGGCCACCTAAGGCACATTCAACGCGATCAGATGAGTTCGGCGCAAATTTCCGACTATAAATTCCGTGTTGTATATGGATTGAAGTCCGATGATTCAGGGGTAAACGTTTATCTCGATGGGGTAGACAGGGACAAAATCAGCGGCCTGCCTTCATTTATCAGGCCCAAATTCAATATCACAAATGAATATGAGAGTAAAGCATGCGGGGCAATATATACCCCAAAATACCAAGGATTGAAGCAGGCCTTGGTGGATACAATTACCTCCTATTCAACCGACGGTGAATTTATCGGTTACGTAAAGAATATTACTGAGGATCAATTCAAAAATGTATGGATTCACAGTGAGAATGGTCTTTTTATCCTGAATCAAAGCGGAGCGCTCAAAAAAGTCCGGGAAGAGCATTTGGACCACAGCCAACTGGATGTTTTTTTCCTGTGTGATCAGGGGTCCTTTATAAATGTAAAGGGACAGGGGTTGTATTTCAAATCAAACGAATCACCGAACGGTTACCACCTGGTTTCGGGAATTACACGATCCGGACTTCAGAGCATGCTCAAAGTAGAAGATCACCTCTACCTCTTAGGTCAGGACGACCTTTATAGAGTTAAAATTGATTCGAGGCCATTTTCATTCGAGAGATTGGGCGTCCCATTTCAAGAAAAACTGGTAGATCTTAAATATGAGGATGGGCTTTTCTGCCTAGCCACCGAAAAGGCAATATATTCTTCGAAAGAATTCACCCGGTATTTTTCTCAGTCATCCAAAGTTTTCCTGGATAGACTATATGTAAACGGGGAAAAGATGGATATCGGCAACCAGATTGTAGTCCCTGCCAGCGCTTCGGTCGATTTCAATATAGCCTACATTGACCCGATCGGAATGCCGGAAAATCTGGAATACCAATTGGATGGATCGCCGTGGGTGCATATGCCTGGCAGAGTTCTTTCCTTGGCAGAACTAGGTTGGGGAAACCACTCAATCAAAATTAGGTCGAGCACCGCTGGCAGTCAGGCGGAAATCTCTCATGATATCTTGGTACGTAGACCCATCTGGGCACGGACCTGGGCAATCATTGCTCTTGCTTTTATCACCATCGCAATCCTTGCGGGTATTTTATTTTTTGCGAGAAGCAGAATAAGAGCGGGGCACGCAAGAAAGTATGATCTCATGACGCTAAATTTCAGAGCCTTAAGAAATCAAATCAACATTCATTTTTTTTCAAATGCATTGATGGGCATCAATAATCTATCGGTAAAAGGGAAGCATAAGGAAGCGAGTTCATACTCAAACCATCTGTCTAGATTCTTTAGGCAAACTTTGTCAAACACAGAATCCGAGTTGGTTAAAATCGGGCATGAAATAGAAATCCTCAAATCTTATATCCGAATGGAAGAATTTAGGTACGAAAAGGATATTCAATTACAAGTTAAGGGAAGGTTCGATAGGGATGCCCTGATTCCCGCGATGATCCTTCAGCCCTTCGTTGAAAATGCCATACAGCATGGGATTGTAAAAAATCAAGGATCGGGTGAGGTAATACTTAGAATCAATCAGGTTGAGAGCTCCTTGAGTATAGAAATTGAGGATAACGGCATCGGCTTTACAATATCAGATTCAAGCAAGCGGAAATTTCAGCTAAATCGTCATTCCGGTGCCTCAGGAACCTCCATTTCTGAGAATAGAATCAGAATGTATTGTGCTCAAAACAAGATAGATGATAATCTGTCGATTGAGAATCTATCGAGCAATTATCCAAATAAACAGGGCACAATAGTACGGTTCAACCTTCCAATTAGTATCTGATCACATTGGCGCGAGTTCAGATCATCTGACGAAGGAGGATGGCGTAGCTCGTGCCTGTCAATTTCTTTCAGGCACGAGTTACGAGCGAGCTTCCAGCTCGCCCTGAACTCGCGCTTCCAATAGGATTGCTTCCCTCGCATTCGCTCGGGAAGCATCGACGTAAGCCCCACAAATAGGCCTTCGCCGCGAGGCGGCTATTCCTTCGCAATTAATCTGTTGAACATAAAAGCACGACCAGAGCCGGATTTTAGATATTTCTCAAAGAGGAAGGCACGGTATTTTTCTGGAAATCTTGCCTCAAATAATAATCTAACTGGTAGCTTATCTTTTGTTGAGTCTACGAAACCCTTTTCATGACGTTCAAGTCTTTTATTGAGATTTGAAGTACAACCAACATATGTTGACTTGTCTGCACATTCAAGAATATAGACCGACTGCAATTGATCATTCATTATTACGAATCTAAATAGTGACCACAATAGCACAGACCTTGTTGAAAAAAGAAGGTGGAGTGTCTCCACCGTAGCCCTAACGGGCTACTTGCTCGATCCAAAAAATGAAAGCCCACCTTCGCTTTTGGACAAGCCAAAAGCTTCGGTGGGCGAAGGTGGAGCCGGAGGGATTCGAACCCTCGTCCAAACAAGGAAAATTCGAGCTTTCTACAGGCTTAGCTTTTAATTGATTTTCGACGCAGCCCCGGTCAAAAGCAACCCATGATGCGCTTAGCTCCTAAATCTTCGATTGGATGTCGAAGCACATCCGCTCTAGTCCAAAATTACCTGCGCCCCGATTGCATAAGGCTTCAGACAAACCTCATACCGGAACGTCCCGTCCGCACACCTGGTGTGGGATTAAGCCTAATCAGACTGAGTCCGGATTACGCTGCGAGAGCAAATTGTGTTTCGCCAGTTAAATAGCTTGAAGTACGTTGATAACGGGAAGCACCTCAGTCCCCGACCTGCTTACTGGAATCCTCTACTCGCTGTCAAAACCAGTCGGCCCCAGTGGAAAAGAACGGATGCAAAGATACAACCTAACTTTTTTAGCTTTGGCCGCCTCAGGCAACACTATGCAATTCGGAATCATCCAGGAACGAAAATCACCGCCCGACGAAAGAGTGCCCCTGTCTCCGCGATATGCACGTGAATTGAGTGAAATGGATGACAAGGTGAAGGTCTATGTTGAATCATCACCCATCCGAAGAATTGGTGATGATGAATATCGATCGGCGGGACTTGAGGTCACAGAAAACCTCAACGGATGTGACATCCTCATGGGTGTAAAGGAGGTTCCTATTGAAGCGCTCATTCCCGAACGAACCTACTTCTTTTTCTCCCATACCATCAAGAAGCAGCCTTACAACAAAAAGCTGATGCACGCTCTGTTGGAGAAGCGGATCACCATGATCGATTATGAATGCCTCACCGACCCACAGGGTAGACGGCTTATTGGCTTCGGGCGATATGCAGGCGTCGTTGGGACCTACAATACGATCCGAATGATCGGTCTCGTGGAGAATACTTATTCCTTGAAGAAGGCACACGATTGTAATGATCGACAGGAGATGGAGTCAGAACTGGCCAAGGCATCTCTACCCAATTATAAGATAGTACTAACAGGTGGTGGGCGAGTCGCCAGGGGCGCAATCGAAATCCTTGAAAGGGCCAACATCAAACGGGTCGATTCGCACTCGTTCAAAACCACTGAATACGACCATGCGGTATACACCCAAATCGATGTCCTGGACTACAATAGAAGAAAGGACGGATCCGAGGGAAAAGTGGCCGAGTTTTTCGTAAACCCGGATCTGTATGAGGGGGCCTTTGGCGAATTTGCTCAAGCAGCAGATGTGTTCATCTCGGGACACTATTGGGATCCACGATCACCCCACTTTATTACCAAAGAAGACCTGCTTGATCCTTCTTTCAGGCTGAAGTTTGTAGGCGATATCAGTTGCGACATTGGCGAGCCTATTGCCACGACCATTCGCCCGAGCACCATCGAAAATCCTATCTACTATATCCAAAAGGAGACATGTACTGAGGTAAATCAACCAAATGAAAATACTGTTTCCGTGATGGCCGTAGACAATCTACCCTGCGAATTGCCGAGGGATGCATCCGCTGATTTTGGAGCAGACCTCATGGAGAAAATTCTGCCGAGTTTTTTCAACGGTGATGAAGACGGTATTTTAGAAAGAGCCACCATATGCAAAGACGGCCATCTCATGCCGCGCTTCAGCTATTTGCAAGATTGGGTGAATTCAGAATCGGAGTGATTCTATCCTCGAGTGTGGGTTTTCACCATTGAATACATAGGATCCTGCCACGAGTACATTGGCTCCGTGTTGTACCAGTTTGCCCGCATTTTCACCGTTGACTCCGCCATCTACCTCGATGTACAGGTCCGGGTTCAATTTGTCCGCAAGTTTTTTAACCTGGTGAACCTTGTCGTACGATGCCTCGATGAAGGATTGTCCACCAAAGCCAGGATTCACGGACATTACCAAAACCAAGTCGACGTCGGGAATCACATTCTCTATCTCGGAGACATGGGTTGCCGGGTTTAGCGTGACGCCTGCCATGATACCCTGGTCCTTGATCAATTGAACTGTCCTGTGAAGATGGGTGCAAGCCTCAACGTGAACCGTGATAATATCTGCTCCGGCCTTGGCAAAGTCCTTTATGTATCGATCGGGGTCAACGATCATCAGGTGGAGATCGAGGGGCTTTTCCGCCACTTTCTTCACCGCCTTGATAATGGGCATCCCGAAGCTCAAGTTTGGAACAAAATTCCCGTCCATCACGTCTACGTGGATCCAATCCGCTGCAGAGTTGTTCAGCATCTTGATATCGCGCTCAAGATTGCCGAAGTCGGCCGAAAGAATGGAAGGGCTCACCAGTGTTGACATGGCGGCGAATATAGAAATAAAAAAAGGCTCCGAAGAGCCTTTCTTTCTACCCCAAAAACTGTTTCAAGTGCTTCGATCTCGAAGTCTGACGCAATCTACGAATAGCCCTTTCGCGTATCTGCCGGACCCTTTCACGCGTCAAGTCAAATTGTTCGCCTATCTCGTCAAGCGTGAGCGGATGCTTGCCGGATAGCCCGTAGAACATATTGACAATGTCTTTTTCTCTTTTGGACAAGGTAGCCAACGATCGTTGGATTTCCCGTCTGAGTGACTCCCTAATCAAACCGGTTTCGGGAGTTGGTGTGTCGTTCTCCTTGAGGACATCATAAAGGTTTCGGTCGTCTTCTTCCCCACCGGGAATCGGTGCATCCATCGATACATGCCTCGAAGTATTCTTGATCGAATTCTTCACCTCGTCGTACGACAATTCCATCACTTCCGCAACTTCTTCCGGAGATGGCTCGCGTTCGAAGTGTTGCTCAAGTTCAGAGAATTTACGATTGATCTTGGTAATCGCCCCGATCTTGTTGAGTGGCAAACGCACAATCCTCGACTGCTCGGCAAGCGCCTGAAGGATGGATTGTCGAATCCACCAAACCGCATAGGAGATAAACTTAAACCCCCTGGTTTCATCAAAACGTGTTGCCGCTTTAATGAGACCAAGGTTTCCTTCATTGATCAAATCAGGAAGGCTAAGTCCTTGGTTTTGGTATTGCTTCGAAACCGAAACAACAAACCTCAAGTTGGCCTTGGTCATCTTCTCCAAGGCCTCCACATCGCCCTGCTTAATCCGCTTCGCTAATTCAACTTCCTCTTCTGCAGAAATGAGCGGAACCTTCGCTATTTCCTGCAAATACTTATCCAGGGAGGCGGTCTCCCTATTGGTAATTTGCTTGGTAATTTTTAGTTGTCGCATACTTACTTTCCGGTTGGCTCCGATCACTTTTAGATCGGACTACGGAAAGAAAGACGCAACTATGCGTGCTCAGGTTTGGGCAGCAAAACTTTTCTCGAAAGTTTCAGTTTACCATTTTTTGGGTCAATGCCGATAAGCTTAACCTGTAGCTCTTGCCCTTCCTTCAAGACATCCTCGACATTATTGATCCTTTTCCAATCGATTTCCGAGATGTGAAGAAGGCCATCTTTTCCTGGTAAAATTTCGACGAACGCACCAAAATTCGTGATGGTCTTCACTTTTCCATCATAAATCTCATTGAGTTCGGGCTTGGCAGTGATCCCTTTGATCCATGCCAGGGCTTTCTCGATTGACTCCTTGTCCTCGGACATGATTTCAACGTACCCGATCTCATCCACTTCTTCGATGGTGATACTCGTTTTGGTCTCTGCTTGAATCTCCTGGATGATTTTTCCACCTGGTCCGATAACCGCACCGATGAACTCCTTGTCGATCTTGAGCGTCTCAATACGTGGAGCGTGTGGTTTGTAATCTTCTCTCGGAGCTTCGAGCGTTTTATTCATTTCACCCATGATATGCAGACGGCCTTCGC
Source organism: Salibacteraceae bacterium (assembly GCA_965267285.1). GTDB lineage: Bacteria > Bacteroidota > Bacteroidia > Flavobacteriales_G > Salibacteraceae > UBA4419. The sequence goes on from OZ253948.1 coordinate 2,255,824, forward strand.
GCGCCTGCTCGAGCGCTTTTTCGAGAATTTCATAACTCAAGCCTTCTACTTTGATATCCATCTGGCATGCGGTGATACCGTCTTTGGTACCTGTTACTTTGAAGTCCATGTCACCCAAGTGATCTTCGTCTCCGAGAATGTCAGAGAGTACGGCGTACTTTCCTTCGTCATCCATGATCAATCCCATGGCGATACCAGATACCGGCTTCTTCATTTTGATACCTGCATCCATCAATGCAAGCGAGCCAGCACAAACAGTTGCCATAGATGATGATCCATTCGATTCAAGAATGTCAGAAACCAACCTCACCGTGTAAGGGTTGTCTTCCAAACCAGGCATCATTGGCTTCAGAGCTCTGAAGGCCAGGTTTCCATGACCAACTTCCCTTCTGGATACACCCATCATTCTTCTAACCTCACCAACTGAAAATGGAGGGAAGTTGTAGTGAAGGATGAATCGTTCTGATCCTTGGTGGAATGCCCCATCGATCGTCTGCTCATCGAGCTTGTTTCCAAGCGTAACGGTGGTGAGCGATTGGGTCTCCCCACGTGTAAAGATTGCCGATCCGTGTGGGCTTGGCAAGTAATCTACTTCTGTCCAAATTGGGCGAATGTCTGTGGTCGCCCTTCCGTCAAGTCTTAGACCTTCATCGAGGATTACCCTACGGATGGCTTCCTTCTTGACTTTACCAAAGTATCCGGAGATCATGTCTCCCATTTCCTCCAATTCCTCTTCGGAGTACTGGGCTTTCAGCTCATCAGAAACGGCCTTGAAAGCTTCTGTTCGCTCTTTCTTGCCACTGGCCTTTCTTGCAATGTCCTTGCATTTGTCAAAGGCAAATTCCTTCACCTTGGCAAGCAATTCTTCATTCTCTTCAGGGAGAATGACCTCGCGTTTGTTCTGAGCTTTTTCAATCTCGCTGGCGAGATCTTCCATCATCTCACATTGCTTCTTAATTTCCTCATGTCCGACCTGAATGGCTTCCACCATTACTTTTTCGGATACTTCGTTCATTTCGCCTTCAACCATCACAACGCTTGTCTTGGTCGCAGCTACCATGATGTCGAGGTCGGCCATTTCCAAATCTGATTTAGCCGGGTTTACGATCAACTGGTCATTGATACGTGCAACACGAACTTCGGAGATTGGTCCTGCAAAAGGAATGTCTGAAACAGCCAATGCTGTCGACGCGGCCAAACAGGCCAATGAATCCGGCATTGTCTCGTGATCAGAAGAGATCAGGGAGATCAATACCTGTGTTTCGTTTCTGTATCCATCGGGAAAAAGTGGTCTCAATGCACGGTCAACCAACCTTGATGTAAGTATTTCCGTGTCCGATGGACGTGCCTCACGCTTGAGGAATCCGCCTGGGAATCTTCCGGCGGCGGCAAATTTTTCTCGGTAATCCACCGTGAGTGGAAAAAAGTCGACTCCAACCATTGGTTCCGGGTTGGAAACGATGGTGGCCAAAAGCATGGTTCCACCTGATTTGATTACAACAGATCCGTCGGCTTGAGTAGCCAACTTGCCTGTTTCAATATGAATTTCTTGGGCACCGGTTTTTACGGTGCGGTTCACAATCTTGTTCATTGTTGTGTTTTAATAAGAGAGATGTAAATACAAAAAAGGCACGCAATGCGCACCTTTTTCGGCTTATTTTCTAAGCTTCAATTCTTTGACAATGGCTCTATAACGCTCAATGTCATTGGCCTTGAGATAGTCGAGAAGCTTTCTTCTCTTTCCAACCATCCCGATCAAGGATTTTTGCGTGGCAAAGTCCTTCTTGTTGTTTTTAAGATGATCTGTCAATTCGCTGATTCTTGTAGTAAACAAGGCGATTTGACCTTCGGTAGAACCGGTATTCGTTTCTGACCCGCCGTGAGTCTTAAAAATCTTGCTTTTTTCTTCTGTGCTTAAAGGCATCTCTACGTTTCTTAATATACTTCTTCTAATTGGCCGGCAAAGGTAAGTAAAAGTTTATTACTCCAAGAGGTAACTCAACTCTTTAGCATAGTGAGCAGGAGGGTGATTTTCTCCTTGAGTTCCTTGCGATGAACAATGAAATCGAGGAAGCCGTGCTCGAGCAGAAACTCGCTCGTTTGGAAGCCCTCTGGGAGGTCTCTGCCGATTGTTTCCTTGATCACCCTCGGCCCGGCGAAACCGATCAGTGCTTTTGGCTCAGCGATGTTCACATCACCCAGCATCGCGTAGGAAGCGGTAACGCCTCCGGTGGTAGGGTCCGTGAGCAGGCTGATGAAAGGAATCTTGGATTTTGAAAGTTGTGTGAGCTTGGCGGACGTCTTGGCCATTTGCATGAGCGAAAATCCCGCCTCCATCATCCTTGCACCTCCAGACTTGGAGATGATCATGAAAGGAATGTCATTTTTTAAGCTGACGTCTATGGCGCGACTGATCTTTTCTCCAACGACAGAACCCATCGACCCACCAATGAAGCTGAAATCCATACAGCAAACAACGAGATCGTGTCCGTTGACCTTTCCCTGTGCCGAGCGAAGGGCATCCTTGAGGTTGGTCTTTTTCTGACCATCCTCCAGTCTTTGACTGTATTTCTTCTTGTCTTCAAATTTGAGCGGATCACCAGCCTTCATTGACTTGTTGAGTTCCTTAAACTTTCCATCATCAAAGAGGATCTCGAAATATTCCTGTGATCCGATACGAACATGATAGTCGTCCTCCGGGCTGACGTAGAGATTCTCCCTGAGCTCATCCGTATCTACAATTTTTCCTGTTGGCGTTTTGTACCACAGTCCTTCAGGTGTCTCCTTTTTCTCCGTTGTTGGGGTTGTGATCCCCTGCTTGCTACGCTTAAACCAACTCATGCCGCTATGCTAAAGTAACCTGATCTTCCAAATAAACGTCTTGTACAGACTGAATCAACTTCACCCCTTCATCCACCGGTTTTTGGAATGCCTTACGGCCCATGATCAAGCCATGACCTCCAGCCCTCTTATTGATCACCGCAGTTGCTACGGCATCTGCGAGATCAGAATCTCCAGCTGAGGCACCACCCGAATTGATCAGACCAATCTTACCCATGTAACAATTTGCAACCTGGTATCGAACTAAGTCAATGGGATGGTCGCTTGTAAGTTCATCGTAAACTTTGGGATGTGTTTTGCCAAACGAGATGGCATTGTAACCCCCATTATTTGTGGCGAGCTTTTGCTTGATAATGTCCGCCTGAATAGTTACCCCAATATGGTTTGCCTGACTTGTGAGGTCGGAAGCGGTGTGGTAATCTACTCCGTCTTTCTTGAAGTTTGAATTCCTCATGTAGCACCAGAGGATGGTTGCCATTCCAAGTTCGTGAGCATACTCAAATGCCTCTGCAATTTCGACGATTTGTCTTTCTGATTCTTCCGAACCAAAATAGATAGTTGCGCCCACAGCTGCTGCGCCCATGTTCCATGCATCCTGTACCGTTCCGAATTGAATTTGGTTGAATGTATTTGGATAGCTCAACAATTCATTGTGGTTGATCTTCACAATGAATGGAATCTTATGAGCATATTTTCTTGCCGAAGAGGCCAAGACTCCAAACGTAGAGGCTACACCATTACATCCCGCTTCAATGGCGAGTTCAACTATGTTGTCCGGATTGAAATACCTTGGGTTAGGCGCGAACGATGCTCCTGCCGAATGCTCGATTCCCTGATCCACAGGAAGAATGGAAAGGTATCCGGTACCTCCTAACCTTCCATGATCGTATAGCGCACTGAGATTCCTGAGCGTCTGGATATTCCTATTAGAATTTCCAAAGTTTTCATCCACAAAGTCAGCAGAAGGCTGCTTCAGATCATCCTTCGAAATGGTATTACATTGATGGGTGAGCAGGCTATCCGCCTGATCTCCTAATAATTTTTCAATGTTTGAAAGTGCGCTCATATACTTGATGTAAAAGGGACGGCAAATTTAGGAAAAAGCCCTGCCTGAAAAAGAACTACTGCCCTGTTTTTCCGGGGTATGCTTCGAGGCCATTTTTCAGACATTCAACTGCCTTGATCAGTGACTCTTCTTTAAGGACATACGCAATCCTTACTTGATTATTGCCACTATCTCCATCCGAATAGAATCCGGAGGCTGGAGCCATCATCACAGTCTCGTTGTTGTGTTCGAATGACTCAAGCATCCACTGGCAAAATTCATCGGCGTTGTCGATGGGCAATTCCGCAATACAATAAAAAGCTCCTTTAGGCTTTGGGCATTTCACTCCCGGAATCTCGTTGAGGGCATCGATCAGGGTGTTTCGTCTCTTCGTGTACTCGAGGTTCACTTCCTCGAAGTATGAATTTGGCGTGTCGAGTGCAGCTTCACCAGCAACCTGACCAAACGATGGAGGACTCAACCGCGCCTGAGCAAACTTGAGCGCGATTTCCATGAGTTTTTCATTCTTGGAAACCAGGGCTCCAATCCGTGCACCGCACATGCTATATCTTTTGGAAACCGAATCAATCATCACTATGTTTTGATCCAATCCGTCCAAGTTGAGTACCGAGAAGTGCTCGGCTCCATCGTAGCAAAACTCGCGGTATACCTCATCCGCAAATAAGTAGAGGTCGTACTTTCTTGCGATTTCACCCAACTGTCGAATCTCTTCTTCACTGTACAAATAGCCTGTTGGATTCCCAGGGTTGCAAACAAGAATTCCCTTGGTCTTGTCTGTAATTAGTTCTTCAAATTTTGAAATGGGCGGAAGGGCAAATCCGTCATCAATGCTCGAAATGATTGGCTGGACAGAAACGCTGCTTGCCTTGGTAAATCCATTGTAGTTGGCATAATATGGCTCCGGAATGATGACTTCATCGCCTGGATCAAAGCAGGTCATGAAGGCAAAGAGCAATGCTTCAGAACCACCTGTGGTGATCAAAATGTCTTCAAAGTCGATATCGAGACCAAGTGCCTGATAGTAGCCGGCCAGTTTACGTCGGTAGGATTCGTTGCCGGCGGAGTGACTGTATTCCACCACTTGCTCATCATAGTTCCTGATCGCGTCCAGCGCAACCCTGGGACTATTGATGTCGGGCTGGCCAATATTTAGAAAATAGACCTTCTTACCTTCTCTGACTGCCCCTTCGGCATAAGGAACCAATTTTCGAATTGGCGATTCCGGCATGTCGAGACCCTTCGAAGAAAATGATGGCATCGCGGCTAAATTTTGGGCTACAAAGCAATAAAAAACCCCAATACCGCTGAGGATATTGGGGTCGAATTAAATTCTAAACGCCCTTACTTGTTCACCGGAGCGCCAGGAGAAGCTGGCTTCACCGGAAGTGCCGTTGGGGCAACTTCTTTGGCCTTGATGTTTCCTTTGATGCGCAAAACCTTGGTTGGTTCATTGCTCGCATTGGAAGCAATGGTCACCGATTTGTTAATCGGCCCAATTCTGTTTGAATCATACTTAACGTTGATCACTGCAGATTCACCTGGCTTGATAGGCTTCTTAGGCCATTGAGGAACTGTACATCCACAAGATCCACGTGCATTCGAAATGATCAATGGCTCAGAACCGGTATTGACAAATTTGAATTCCGTCGTAGCGTCGCCACCTTGAGTCAGGGTTCCAAAGTCATGGATTTCCTTTTCAAATGAAATTTCTGGTCCTGTGTTGAGTGCCTGCTGAGCAACCAAAGCGCTTCCTGTGAAAAGTAGAAGAGCGGCTGATAAAAAGAGATTTTTCATGATCATTTTTAAGATTACACCCCAAAAGTAATTCCAAGGTATAGTCGATGAAAAACCCTTAACAAAAAAATAACACCTAACGAATGACCGCCTTCACCCCAACCTTCTGAGCACCTGTGTATTCATTGGTTTTGATGTGGATGTACTTAAAACTTTCTCCAGCGGTTTGACTAAAAAAGTATCCCATGAGTCTACCCTCTTCGCCTGGTTTGAGCGTATTTGGAAAGTCCACCACCTTCAAACAAGAGCAGTTGCCTTCAGCCGACCCAATTTTAAGTAATGCTTCACCCTCGTTGACCATGTCGATATAAAATGTGTCCCGAACAGACTTTTGTACTTCTCCTAAGTCAACATAATAACTGCTCATCTTGAGTTTCGGCTGTTGGTCCTGAACAGCGCCCAACCAAACTATAAGGAAGAGGATAATCACAATAACGAAGTCAGATCTGTTGTGCCAATGGTTCTATCCACGGTGAAGCCCTCTCCAAATTCCACGCCGATCATCCTGCCATACAATATAGCATGGGCTTTCACCGAATCGAGAAACTGAGCCGAGCTTATGGGGCTCTCGGGTTCCTTGGAGTCGGGATTGTAGAACTGAGATTTGAAGCTTTGGATTGCACTCATTTTCAAATCCCACTGGGCGGAAATATCAACTATAACATCGGCATCGAGGTGTCGGTCTTGCACATATCGGTATATCGATTTTGGCCGCCACGCAGCTTGCTCCTCTCCTTCCCAACGGGTTGAATGCGCCCTCAATCCAGCTATAAAACACGCCCTGCTCACGAGGTCGCCACCGCGCTGATGATCGGGGTGACGATCTTCTCGCGCATTACACAAGACCACATCAGGTCTGTAGTACCTCAGTTGTTCCACCACCCTATCAATGGCCTTTGGTTCAATCTCAAAAAAAGCATCTCCAAGGTCAAGGTTGATCCTTTCCGAAACACCCATTTTATCGGCGGCCTTTTTGGCCTCAGCTTCCCTTATTTCAGGCGTACCCCTGGTACCCATTTCACCCTTGGTAAGGTCACAGATGACGACGGACTTGCCCATGTCGACATGCTTGATAAGGGTGCCGGCGCTGCCCAGTTCCACGTCGTCGGGGTGCGCTCCAAATGCCATGATGTCTACCTTTTTCATGTCTCTTACCGCGGTCGAAGGATTACGTTTACTTTGCAAATGTAACATCCGCATCATGCTGAAGCACACCTACCGCCTTTTGATATCCGAGCTCCAACTGGAGTGGAAGGACAAATCCAGTTTAGGTTCGTTGCTGCTTTATGTTTTAACTACCTTGATGGTGATCTACCTAAGTATCGACCTCAACCTACGACCTGGCGTATGGAATGCGATTTACTGGATAGTCTTGTTGTTTGGAATCACAGGGGCAGTGACCCGGTCGTTTGCCAACGACTCCAAAGGGCAGCTTCTCTATCTCTACACCTTGGTACCGCCAACGGTATTTCTAATCGCGCGAATATTCCGCAATTCGGTCAACTCTATCGGGATTGCCCTCTTGACGTGGTCCTTTTTCTCACTTATTCTCGGCCTTCCGGTCACAAAGACAATCCCATTTGCCGTGGCAAGCCTCTTGGGTAGCTTGAATTTGGCCGCATTGTTGAGCTTCACCAGCGCAATGGCATTCAAGGCCAAAAACCCGCACATGCTCACGGTGCTTCTTGGCTTCCCCTTAAGCATCCCGGTTCTCCTCGCATCTATCCAATTATCGGGTTTTGGTCTGGGCATTTTCACGAAGGCTTCAGACGGCCAATTGACGGTCGTTTTATGTGCGCTCTACGCCATCCTTTTGGGACTTTCCTACGTATTATTTCCATACCTTTGGCGCGACTAAAAACGGGGCAAGTTTTGAAGGGATTTTGGTGGAAATTAATGGCAATTATCTTGGTCTTTTACACCATCGTTGGCGGCCTTTTGATGGATGTACCTGCCCTGCCAATCCTCAATGAAACCATCCGAAATCTGTACTTCCATGTGACCATGTGGTTTAGCATGATTCTCATTCTTGCCGGTAGTCTTTATTTCAGTTTAAAATACCTATCAAGTGGTGATTTGATCAATGATGTAAAAGCCAATGAAACAGCCCAGGTTGGAATTTTCCTTGGAGTACTCGGCATTCTCACTGGAGCCGTTTGGGCCAAATTCACCTGGGGTGCATTTTGGGTGAACGATCCCAAATTGAATGGCGCAGCTATTACCCTGCTCATCTATCTGGCATACTCTATCCTAAGAGGCTCAATGGCTGACGAAAAGCTTCGGGCCCGGGTGGCTGCAGTATACAACATTTTCGCCTTTGCATTGCTGATCGTATTCTTAATCATCTTGCCGAGAATGACCGATTCGCTACACCCTGGAAATGGTGGCAATCCCGGCTTTGGAACATATGATTTGGACAACACCATGCGCCTTGTTTTTTATCCGGCTGTGATTGGATGGACACTGTTGGGAGCATGGCTCGTAGACGTAAGGGTGAGAATGAATAGAATTGAAAACAAGGCTTCGTGATGGGTAGATTTGTAGTTGTATTGATGCTTTTGCTTTTATCGCAGCCCGTATTGGCCCAGGTAGAGATGGCCGATACCATGCGGGAATCGGGAAAGATATACGTAGTAGTTTTAGTGATGTCGATCATCTTTGCAGGTATCGTGTTTTACCTGATTCGCATCGAACGGAAATTGAAAAAATTAGAAGAGAATAATAAGTCGTGAAAAGGTTACATATCATCATCGTCGTTTTGATTGCGGTTGCTATCGGGGCGATCGTTAGCTCGCTTTCCGATTCAAGTACGTACGCCAGCTTCGAAGAGGCTTTTGCAAATCCCGATGACAAATTCCACGTTGTTGGCGAGCTCAATCGTTCGAAGGAAATGGTTTACAATCCCGAGGAGAACCCAGACCTTTTTGAGTTTTACCTCATCGACCGCGAGGGCAAGGAGCGCAAAGTGGTCCTGCACAAGAGCAAACCGCAAGATTTTGAGAGATCGGAACAAATCGTGCTGATAGGTAAGGCTGAAGACGATGCCTTCCATGCGCAGGATATCCTCATGAAATGCCCATCCAAGTACACGGACGGTACGCCACAAGAATCCAATTGATTTAGATGGAGTACGTTGGGGAGCACCTCTGGACAGGTCGCATCGGTAACTTCTTTCTGATCCTTGCCTTGGTGAGCGCCCTGGGAGCCTCTATCTCCTGGTATATTTCTCAGCGAAATAAGGATGAAAGCTGGCATCTTTTGGCCAGAAGACTTTTCATCCTGCACGGCGGAGCGACGATTGCCATGATCGCTACACTGTTCTACATGCTGTTTAACCACATGTACGAATATCACTATGTGTGGCAGCATTCTTCCAACGACATGCCGATGCGATATATCGTCGCTTGTTTTTGGGAGGGACAGGAAGGCAGCTTCATGTTATGGACGCTTTGGAACACATTGCTGGGGTTTATTTTAATCAGAAGAACATCGGAATGGACGGCCCCTGTCATGTCCATCTTTTCCTCGATCCAAGTCTTCCTTTTCTCCATGCTCGTAGGATTTTATATCCTCGATTACAAGATCGGGTCCAACCCTTTTACGACCTTGCTTCGGGATCATCCCGACTTTTCGGGTCTTCCATTGTTTTCGAATCCCAATTACCTCGAGGTACTTGATGGTCGGGGTCTCAATCCACTCTTACAGAATTACTGGAACACCATACACCCGCCCATTGTCTTCCTGGGGTTTGCACTGTCGAGTATCCCATTCTGTTATGCCTTGGCCGGGCTTTGGAAGCGATCCTACAATGCGTGGATGAAGCCAGGTCTGCCCTGGACCTTTGCCGGCATCATGATCCTTGGTACGGGAATCCTCATGGGAGGAGCCTGGGCATATGAGGCATTGAGCTTTGGAGGGTTTTGGGCCTGGGATCCTGTGGAAAACGCGTCACTCGTTCCCTGGATAACCTTGGTTGGCGGAGGCCACCTCATGCTGATCTACCGCAATAAAGGAACCTCACTCATAGGTGCCTTTGGTTTGATCATTCTAACCTTCCTACTGGTTTTGTACAGTACCTTCCTTGTTCGGTCCGGGATATTGGGTGACTCTTCTGTTCATGCTTTCACGGATCTTGGAATGTCGGGTCAGCTGGTGATCTGTCTGGCGTATTTTGTGATACTCGCTGTGTATCTCTTTATTTCCAGATACCGGGACATACCCAGGCAGAAGCAAGAAGAGCCAATATGGTCGCGAGAGTTTTGGATGTTCGTTGGAGCACTCATCCTGCTCATTTCCGCATTCCAGATTGAATTCAATACCTCCCTTCCCGTAATCAACAAAATATTTGGGACGGACCTTGCAGCACCTCCTGATGTGATCGACTGGTACAACCGATGGCAAGTTCCATTTGCTATCATCATTGCCTTGTTGATGGCCTTTGTACAATTCCTTCAGTACCGCGGAAAAAGCCTTTCACTGCTAATAAAGAATACCTGGCTGCCTTTTTCTATTGCTGCAGCGATTACCGTATTGGGTGGGGTGGGATTGCAAATGACCAATCCATTTTACTATGCTTTGTTCTTCGCTTCGTCCTTCACGATCCTGGGAAATGCCAGCTACTATCTCAAGTACGTAAAAGGAGACTTCAAGCGGGCGGGGTCGTCAATTGCCCACATCGGGATTGGATTCATCCTGTTGGGTGCGCTTATTTCTGCAGGAACTCAAAAGAATATCTCGGTCAATACTTCCCGGTATGATATCGAGACGCTCAGCGAAACCATGACCAATCGCGAGAATATTCTTTTGATCAAGGGAGACACACTTCCAATGGAGCGATATTATGTAAGCTATACCGGTCGCGAAAAAGATGACAACCACATTCGATATGCGGTAGACTTCCTCGAAAAAAATGGGGAGAATTACAAAAAGTCATTCACCTTAAACCCATTCATTCAGCTCAATGATCGAATGGGAAATGTGCCGGAACCAGACACGAGGCATTTTCTACACAAGGATATTTATACCCATGTGACCTACGCGGTAGTGGAAGAACCTAAGGAAGAGGTTCAGAAAAAGGACTCTTGGATCGCTTTGGGTGATACGCTTTTCTTCTCTTCTTCCATTGGATACCTGGACAGTATCTACAGGGTTGACAGCGTTCCCGAAATCGAAAATGCCGGCAGTGACTTAAATGTTGCAGCGTCTTTTCTTCTTTGGGACATGAATGCCAATAAGCATGCGCTCACCACCTATTTTGTCTTGAGAGATAGCAGTTACACCTTCAGCGTTCCGGCCGCATCAGAGAATCTAGGGGTCACGCTGGACTTCAAGGAAATCAATCCCTACGATGGCACGGTCCGCATCGAACAGATCGACAAGGCTAAGAAGAAAAAGGACTTCATTGTGATGCAGGCCATTGTATTCCCTTTCATCAATTTGCTGTGGCTGGGATGCATTTTGATGATAATTGGTACTTTTATCGCTATCCTCAACAGGGTAAAGAGCCGTAGCCAGAAAACCAAATGAAGTCTCTCGTAGTTGTAGGTTCAGGGAATGTAGGAACGAGACTAGCTCACGCCTTGAAGCCTCAGGGATATGAAATCATCCAGGTCTACTCGCGCTCGCTTCACAATGCAAAAGTTCTCGCTGACCAACTCAGTTGCGAAGCGGTAAATCAAGTTGATTTCATCAGCCCCAAAGGTGATCTCTATCTCGTAAGCCTGGCGGACGACGCCTACCCATCCTTTGTCCAGCATTTCAAAAAAACAGAGGCCCTAATTGTACACACATCCGGAAGTCTGGAGATGGATGTCCTGGAACCATGTTCTCCAAATTACGGTGTACTCTACCCGTTTCAATCCTTTTCAAAGGACCGAATGATCGACCTCTCCATGGTGCCTTTCCTGATCGACGCATCCAATGACGAAAGTCTTGATGATGTTGCAGCCATTGCTGATTCTCTAAGCAAGCAGGTTTACCACCTCAATGATGAACAGAGAAGGATATACCATCTAACCGGTGTATTTGCAAACAATTTCGTGAATCGGCTTTATCATATCGCGGCGGATATCTGCGAAGAAGAAGACCTTGACTTTGATTTGCTCAAACCACTCATTAGGGAGACGGCAGAAAAAGCCATCATTGGTAGTCCAAGGGAAATGCAGACAGGTCCTGCCAAACGCAAGGACGAACAAATCCTCAATATTCACTACAAGATGCTGGCAAGCGATGTAGACCAGCAGAAGATTTACCAGGTGCTTTCCGAATCAATCATGAAGGCACAGGAAGCATGAGCCGGCACTACCTAGAAAAGATGGAACGTGTGACCACCTTTCTCTTTGATGTGGATGGTGTACTCTCAGATGGAAGCGTTGTACTCATTCCCGGTGATCAGGCTCGAACAATGTACGTCCGAGATGGATATGCCCTGCAGCTTGCTGTAAAGATGGGTTACCGGGTTGGCATCATCAGCGGCGGAAAATCAGAGCAAGTCAGAGCACGGCTGGAAGGCCTTGGAGTAAAGGATATCTTCCTCAGCGAACACAACAAATTGGATCGTTTGGAAAGCTATGCCATCGAGCACGACCTCAGTATGGAAGAGATCCTTTACATGGGTGACGACATTCCTGACTATCAGGTTATGAAGCAAGTAGGCATTGCATGCTGTCCAAAAAATGCGGACCATGAGATCAAGGAGATCTGCGATTACATTTCCCCCAAAGATGGTGGAAAGGGGTGCGTTAGAGATGTGATCGAAAAAGTGATGCGCTTGCAGGAAAAATGGTTCAGCCCCGAAAAGGCCGAGACTCAGTTCAAAGAATTCTTTTGGTGATGAATCCGCTACTGGCTTACCCAATCGCGGCTCGATGGCCCAATCTCCTCATTATTGCGCTCACGCAGGTATTCATGAGATACCTTGTTCTTGAACCATTTGTAAAGGCCCATGATCTCGCCCTTGCCTTTTCGGACCTTGATTTTGCTCTATTGGTATTGTCAACGGTCTTGATCGCCGCTGCGGGAAACATTATCAACGACTACTTCGATCTCAAGATCGATCGCATCAATAAGCCCGAAAAAATTATCGTAGGGCGGTACATCAAGCGACGCATTGCCATGGTGGTGCACATCGTATTAAATATCATTGGTTTCGCGCTGGGAGTTTATGTTGCACTTCAAGTTGGAATATGGCAGCTATGCTTTATCCAGTTGTTTTGGATGATTACACTTTGGTATTACAGCACTGAATTGAAGTACACGTTTTTGTGGGGAAATGTAGCCATCGCAATATGTGTGGGACTTGTCCCCTTGTCGGTCGGTCTTCACGAAATCCCAATGATCATCGATGCCAACCAGGGAGAGCATATGGAGGTTCCGGAAATCCTGGAATACTTCCAGATTTTTATCTATCGCCTATTCTATTGGGTGACCGGGTTTGCTCTATTCGCCTTCCTTGCTACTATGCTGAGAGAAATAATCAAGGACATGGCAGATATCAAAGGGGATCGCGCCTATAAATGCAGAACGATCCCAATCGTTCTCGGTATCAAGACCACCAAGAATATCGTCTTGGCCCTTGGGGTGCTTATCGGGGTTTTACTCGTCCTTCTCCAACAGTTTTACCTGGCCGACCTATATACACTCTTCTACTTTCTGTTTTTGGTCATTCCCCTCCTTCTAGCGACTATCGTAATGACCTATCGCTCTTCTGACCGGGTCGGGTTTTCGCGGGCCAGTTCGTTTGGAAAATACTTCCTGCTAGCCGGCCTGTGCTACTCATTCGTTGTTTACTATCTGCTTACCTATGGCGGATAGAGCATTATTGGATCAGTATCATTTCCTTCTAGCTTCTAAATCGCCAAGAAGAAGAAAATTGTTTCAAGAATTCGGAGCCTCATTTTCGATTGTGGAAGTCGAATACGACGAAGTGGTCTTCGAAAATGAAAATCCGGTGGATGTGCCGGTTCGCCTGGCTGAAGGCAAGGGCTCCCAATATACCGAGCCAATCGGAGACAGCCAGGTATTGGTCACAGCGGATACCGTTGTATCACATAACAACCAAGTTTTAGGAAAACCTTCGGATAAAAAGGAAGCTCGTGAGATGTTGGAATCTCTTTCGGGATCGGTACATGAGGTAATTTCAGGGGTGACCTTGCGCACGGCTGACAAAACACATTCGTTTAATGAGATCACGAGGGTGGAATTCTGGCCTCTGTCAAGACAAGATATTGAACACTACATTGAGCATCACGATGCCCTGGACAAGGCAGGTGCCTATGGCATCCAGGATTGGATAGGTATTGTGGGTGTCAAGAACATTCAAGGGTGCTATTACAACGTGGTTGGTTTTCCATTTTCAAGATTTATATATGAACTCAAGAATCTTTCTGCTTAGCATTCTGCTTGGCCTTATTTCTTCTGCTACATTCTGTCAGGCCATTCGTCCGGAACACTTTGACGACTGGCATTCAATCAAATCACAAAAGCTGAGTAAGGATGGGGCGATGCTCTTGTTTGAAGCCCAACCGCTTAGAGGAGATGGCTTTACAACGATCATCAACCTGAACAAGGACCTCTCCGAAACAATTCTGAGGGGAAGCGCTTGCGTATTTGGACCAAATTCAGATTACGTCATCTGCAAGGTCAAACATCCGTTTGACACCATTCAAGCCATCAAACTGGCCAAACAGAACAACGAAAAATACAATGGCAAGAAGGCGGAAGTTCCAACGGATAGCGCAGTGATTTATATCCCGGGTGGTTCGGTGAAATTCCTTATGCCCAAGGTGAAATCGTTTGCTGTCCCAAAAGACTCTTCCTCTGTCCTTTTAGTAGAGTTTCAGGTTGAGAAAAAGAAAGAATCCAAAAGCCACGATTCAAAAAAGAAGAAAAAGAAAAAGAAGAAAAAGCAGGACGAAAAACTCAAAGACAAAAAGAAGCCTAAGGCATCCGGATTGGTCATATGGGACACCGAAAAAGTGCAACGCGACACCTTCAAACAAGTGGTCGTCCATGAGATTTCAGCTAACGGTGCCACTGTCGGCATGGTTCAACTGTGGGGCGAAAAACCAGACAGTAGTATTGTATTGCGCGTAGATCTATCCAGCCGAAAAGTCGATACTCTATTCAATGGGAATGCCACGATCAAAAACATAAAGTTTGATGACCTGGGACAACGTATGGTGTTTATGATGTCCACCGATACTACTAAAAAGAAAAATTTCGATTTATACGTTCACGGCCTTAATGGTCTCCGACAGCTAGACCTGGCCGATACCAATTTGCCTTATGCAAGTGAACATCAGAAACCCTACTTCAGCGATGACGGCAGGCGACTCTTCTTTGGCCTTGTAGGCCCACAAGATCCTGAGCAAAAGGATTCGACACTCAAGGAAGACCGAGCGCGTCTGGACTTGTGGTCATGGACGGATGAAAGGCTGCAACCGCATCAGCTTAAACAGCTCAAGAGTGACGAGAACAGTAGCTACTTGAGCTATGTGAACCTCGACAATATGCGAGTCATACAACTGGCTGACGATACAGTTGACGCATTCCAAATGGATCACAAGAAAACTGCCAAGTGGGCCATTGGTATGGATCCCCACAGTTATGGTCAAGCCATCTCTTGGGACTGGCCATGGTATAGAAAGTTTTACCGGATCAATATGGAAACAGGAGAGCGGACTCTGATGGCGGACAGCCTGCAATATTCATTCAGACTAAGCTTGACGGGAAAATACTTTTTGTGGTACGATGCCAGGAAAAGGACATGGCTGCGCATAAAGATGGACGACCTTTCTCAACTGGACATCGGAAAGAACATTCCGACACCACTATGGAACATCGAACACAATACCCCGAACGAACCCTACCCTTATGGCATCGATGAGTTCACAGAAGACGACAAGGAAGTTCTGATCAGAGATGAATTCGACCTGTGGAAGGTTGATCTTGAATCTGGAGAAACCACATGTTATACGGACTCTTCGGGCCGAAGGAATAACATCAAGTGGAGGGCTTATAATTTCAACCGCGAAGACAAATTCCTCGACTTGAATCAAGCTGTGTATTTGAGCGGATTTGATGAAACGAACAAGACCCGATCGGTTTTTCGGTTGGCCGGAGATAGCATCGAGCAAGTAATTCAATACAACGGTTCTATTTCATGGTTTGACAAGGCCGAAAATGGTGAAGTTTTTAGCTACCGGAAATACAGCTATCGTGACCAACCAGAAGTCTTTAGCGGTAATCTGGAAGGTGTGGAAAAATCTCACTCCGATCTAAATCCAATATGGGATAGTCTGGATATAGGGACCGTCGAAATGGTTGACTGGGTAAATGGAAAAGGAGAAAAGCTCGAAGGCCTATTGTACAAACCAGCAGGATTTTCTGCTGACAAAAAATACCCCATGATCGTTTACTTCTATGAACGGAATTCGGATAACCTGCACCGGTTCTGGAAGCCACAACCCACCGCCAGCATCATCTATCCTTCTTATTACGCGAGCAACGGATATGTTGTCTTTATTCCAGACATCGTTTATGGAACCGGAACTCCCGGAGCAGACGCTACGGACTGCATTGTTTCGGGAACAAAACACATCCTCAACATGGGATTTGTCGATCCACGGAAGGTGGGAATCCAGGGACAGAGTTGGGGCGGATATCAAACGGCTTTTGTTATTACGCAAACCAACATGTTTGCAGCTGCCATGGCCGGCGCCCCTGTGAGTAATATGACCTCTGCCTACGGTGGCATCCGCTGGGGTAGCGGTTTCAGCCGAATGTTTCAATACGAGAAAACACAGAGCCGGCTGGGAGCCACGTTGTGGGAGGATCGAGGTCGATACATCGCCAACTCCCCCGTATTCTTTGCCGACAAGATCACCACTCCCCTGCTCATCATGCACAACGACAAGGACGGTGCCGTACCTTGGTACCAAGGCATAGAGTTTTTCGTAGCAATGAGAAGGTTGCAGAAGCCGGCCTGGATGCTCAATTACAACGACGACGCACACAACCTTAAGCGCATCCCAAACAAGAAGGACCTAAGCATTCGAATGGAGCAGTTCTTTAATCATTACCTCAAGGATGACCCCGCACCAAGGTGGATGACCGAAGGAATTCGCGCCGTTGAAAAAGGGAAAGATTACAAACTCGAATTGATGGATAAATAGAATTCGAATCTTTGTGGAATGCAATTTGGATTGCGATTAGAAAAGAAAACAATGAGAACAGCTGTCATTCTACTCCTACTAAGCTTCACTTCTGTCCAATTTTCATTTGGACAAGAAGACATCGACATCGAATCCGACATCAGCCAGGTAACTGTCTTTCTGCGTGGAGCCCAGGTGGAAAGGAGCGCCAAGAAATTCCTCTCCTCCGGAGTATACAATGTTGTATTTCCGGGATTGGCACAAAACGTAGATGCCAATAGCGTTCAGGTATCTGCCAAAGGTGACCTGACCATTCTTTCCGTAAGCAGCAGGCGGTCTTTTGAAAAGCCCAAAGAAGGATCGAAGTTGGTACAATCAATAAGGGACAGCATCAAGGTGACTTGGGATGAGATCGAACTAAACAAGGAGATGAGGACAGTACTCGATGATGAGCGAAGCATGATCCTTACCAATAAAAAGATCCAATATGGACAAACGAGCGGTTTTTCCGTTGAGGACATTGAAGATCTCTCCGAATTCTATAGGACGCGCCTTGCTGCCATTGCCAAGGAAAAATTGAAGATCAAGAACGACCTGGAATTACTCAACAAGGAGTGGAATCGACTCAAGGGCAAACTCAACAACCTGCAACAAGGCGGACGAAACACATCTGAAATCGTGGTGGAGGTTGCAGTAAATGCAAATACGCCTGGCACCTTCAATTTTAAATACCTTGTAAGAGATGCGGGCTGGAGTGCAGCATATGACGTTCGTGCCAATGAGGTTGGCAAGCCTATCACCCTGGACTATAATGGAAAAGTCTATCAGCGCACAGGGGTGGATTGGAACAAAGTGAAGCTGACGCTCTCAACCAGCAATCCGTATGTATCGGCAAACAAACCAAACCTCAGCCCATGGTATCTGAGGATAATGCCCCAAATAAGTATTTCGCATAGAGCCAAACTATCGAATCGGTCATTTGATATGGCTGCGGGTGCGCCTGCAGCAGAGGACGATATGGAAGAGGTGGAAATCGCAGAAGAAGAACCTCGTGCCGACGGGGCCTATAAATTCACCACGCTAACCGAAAGCCAGGTCAACATGGCCTTTGCCATTGAGTTACCTTACAATATCCCTTCGGATGGCAAAGTGCATACGGTAAACGTCAAAAAAGTAGACCTCGAGTCGGACTATCAATACTATTCGGCGCCCAAGGTGAATCAGAATGCCTTCCTAATGAGCAAGGTAAAAGGATGGGAAGAGCACAACCTCATTTCCGGCCCCGCGAATGTTTATTTCGAAGGAACCTATGTTGGGAAGTCATACATAGACGCCAAGAATGTAGAGGACGAACTTGACCTTTCGTTGGGCATAGACAAGCAGGTTGTTGTGAAGCGCGAGCGCATTAAAGACTTTGCAGAGAAGAAGGTAGTAGGTAGCTCCAGGAAGGAAACGATCGGACTTCAGATCACAGTGAAGAATACCAAGCGCCGACCAGTTAAGGTTAAAATAGAGGACCAGATTCCCGTTACGACTACGAAAGAGATTGTGGTTGAGTTGGTCGAAGCAGAGGGTGCCACAAAGGACGACCGACGTGGATTTCTCTCCTGGGAATTTGAGTTGAAACCGGGTGAATCCAAAAAGGTTCAATTTGTCTATTCAGTGAAATACCCAAAGGACATGAAAATCAATTTGTAGAAAAATAATCCCGAGGTCACAAAAGGCGAAATTCTAATTTCTATTTTTGGCCAACAAAACGAAAACGATGTCACACGATTTAGAAGATCCAGGATACGAAGACGGCGGAGCTAATGCCCTTGTAATATTTTATACGATCGTAGGATTGATTATCGCCTTTTCACTGGTCGGCGGCATCCTCTGGTAGTCGGTTTTTCATTGACACCCTAAGTAGCACAAGAGATACGATTGCTACTCCAAGCCATATCGTTGCATTGGTCCACTGGCCAAAAATCACATAACCCATCCCAAACAAGGTCGCATAGGTCATGGCGATTCCAGATATCCAACTGACAAAAAGTGAGCCCTTGATCTTACCCACCTTGTCGGTGGATCGCCATACACCTGACGGTTTAACCTTTTCAACAAACCTGTCTAATTGGGCAGATTTGGTCGGGGGAGTTAAATAAGTTACTGCAATCCAACCTATGGTGCTCAGCGTGACGGTGAAAAGAAAGCCTTCGGGAAATTCCCACAGAAAGACATAGTTCGCAAGGTAATAGGCTCCAATGGGAATGATGCTGGCTGCTAACTCGCTCCAGGCACTCACCCTCCACCAATACCAGCGTAGAATTAGAACCAGTCCTAATCCGGCGCCACATTGGATCAGGAACTTTGCTGCTGCGTCAATGGTATTGATCTGAAGCGTCACAAAGAAGGCTAGGACCATAATGCCCATTGTGAATAACCTCCCTGCAAAAACAAGGTGCTTTTCTTCTTTATCGGAATCTGATTTGGCCTTTCTGAAAAACCTCTTGTACAAGTCGTTGGTCAGAAAACTTGCGCCCCAATTCAATTGGGTAGAGATCGTACTCATATATGCCGAGAGAAAAGCTACAAGCAGCAATCCTTTTAACCCATTGGGCAAATAGTCGCGCATGATCAGGACAAATCCCTGACTCGAATCTTCCAAAGGCAAGTTTGGATAGAGAATAAGAGCGCAGAGCGCAACGATTATCCAAGGCCATGGCCTAAGGCAATAGTGCGCGATTTGAAAGAATAAGGTCGCATAAATGGCATTGTTTTCATCCTTGGCCGACATCATCCGTTGGGCAACATAACCTCCTCCTCCAGGTTCGGCGCCGGGATACCAACTAGCCCACCATTGCACTGCAAAAAACGTGAGAAAGGCGCCAATGGAAATGCTCAAAACCTTGGCACCCTCTCCAGCACTCCCAACAGTCGGAAAGAAATCAAATCGCCATTCCGGAAGCTGCGCCTTCAAACCGGCAATCCCTCCAACCTGGGGGGTATCCAGGGCGAAATATGCAAGCAGAATACAAGACCCCATAGCAATAAAAAACTGTACAGTATCGGTTGCCACCACTCCCATCAGTCCGGCCAACGAAGAATAAAAGGCCACAAATACCATCGAGCCGGCTACAACCCAATACAAAGGGTTTTCATACCAAGCTAGGGAAGATGTATCTCCAAAATCAAAGAAGACCTTGAGAATAGTGATAAGCGCGAAATTGACCCATCCAATGATGATCACATTCATGAAAACCCCGAGATATACCGCCTTAAATCCTCTCAGAAAAGCCGCTGCTTTTCCACTATACCGCAACTCAATAAACTCGAGTTCGGTAAGTACACCGGATCGCCTCCAAAGTTTGGCGAAAAAGAAGGTGGTCAGCATGCCGCCAATCAACATATTCCACCAAAGCCAATTACCTGAAATTCCATGCTGTGCCACCACCTCCGTAACCCAAAGTGGAGTGTCCGCAGCAAATGTTGTTGCCACCATCGAAAGCCCTGCGATGTACCAAGGTAGCTTGCGCCCACCGAGAAAAAAATCTGAAAGGCTATTTCCGGCTTTTCTACGGTAGTATAATCCAATGGACAAGCTGATGGCCAAAAAAAGGATTACAATAAACCAGTCGAGATTGTCCAGGTACACTTCGGGAGTTTGGTCAAAAGGAGCGAAAAAATCGGTGCTACATTATGGGAGTTTGGAAAAGGATTAAACAGCCATTTGTATAAAAGCCGGGTTTTCCACAAGCATCATTTGGATATGCCTCACGTCGTATATTCGGCCTAATGGAGCCCGTTTATCAAGTTGTCCTCCCCCTGGCTGCCCCTGGATTCTATTCTTACACTGCTCCCGAAGTTTCGGATCGGGATATAGGCAAAAGATGTATTGTACAATTTGGACCAACTCGATTCTACACTGGCATCATTTTCGAAACAGCAGAAATCGATTCGAAGAAGGGTTTGAAGGAAGTCGTTGAAATCCTGGACGACAAGCCAATATTCTCAAAAAAACATTTGGATTCATGGAAGTGGATTTCGGAGTACTATATGTGCCACCTTGGGGAAGTTTATTCCGCTGTCATGCCATCCATCATGAGGATGAGCAGTGAAACGGTGCTAACACCATTTCCCGGTTTCAAATCTGACGATCTCACAGATAGAGAGCAATCTCTTTTCAATCAGATCGAGGAAAAAACCAACCTGAAGGATCTGTCCAAAAAACTAGAAGAACATCGTTTGGTAACGTCCTTACACAATTTGGTCGCAAAGGGGGCATTGCTGGACCATCAACAAATGAAGATCGGTTACAGAGCAAAAAAGGAATCCTACATCCGCTTGCTCTCCGATGACATCTCCTCCATCAATCCGTCAAAAGCCCCAAAACAAATACATGCGCTGGAACATCTCTATGAACAAGGTGCGCTCAAGAATCCTGTACACAAACTGAGATTCATGAAAGGGGTCAATGTCTCCACAGCCGTACTAAAGGCACTCGAAAAGAAAGGAATGATAGCCCTCGAAGAGGTAACGGTTAGCAGGGTTGCGCGGCTCAACGATCATGTTGTCCCACCCAATGAACTATCCAGGGCGCAATCAACAGCGCTGAATGAGGTTGAGTTGGCGTTTAAAGAACTTGGCAATTGCTTGCTTCAAGGTGTAACCTCCTCGGGAAAAACGGAAATCTATATCCACCTTATTTTGGAAGCAATCAGGAATGGCAAATCTGCACTCTACCTTTTGCCCGAAATTGCACTTACCAGCCAGATCATCCTCAGAGTAAGCAAGCATTTTGGTGATGAAGTTCGCGTTTACCATTCCAGGATGACGGATGCCGAAAGGCATGAGGTCTTTATGGATTGTGCGAAAGGTGAAGTCAAACTTCTGATTGGAGCCCGTTCTTCTGCCCTGCTGCCAATGCGTGATCTCGGTCTTATCATCGTCGACGAAGAACATGATGGGTCTTACAAGCAGGTTGATCCGGCTCCAAGATATCAGGTACGTGACCTGGCGCTAATCCTCGGACAAATGTTTGAAGCCAACGTACTGCTTGGGTCCGCCACCCCTTCTATGGAATCATTGTACCTGGTGGAAGAGAATAAAATTGGCTTTGTATCTCTCACTGAGCGTTATGGCAAGGTTGCGCTACCGGAGGTTGATCTGATAGACCTGAAGCGAGCCTATAAAACAAAGCAGATGACGTCCTTCTTTAGCAAGAAGCTACTCGAAGCTATTGTTGAAAACAAGGAAGCGGGCCTTCAGAGTATTCTGTTTCAGAATAGAAGAGGTTATTCCGCCATCCTGCAATGTCAGCATTGTGGTTATGTCCGCGAGTGTCCCAATTGTGATATTGGCCTCAGTTACCACAAGTCCGACCGCTCCCTTTCCTGTCACTATTGTGGTCATAAGGAAGGTGTTCCTTCAGAATGTAGCAATTGCCAGTCAGGAAAGTTGACATTCCAGGGTGTTGGAACTGAGCGTATTGTTGAGGAACTTGAATTACTTGTTCCGGATTTGCGTATCCTACGACTGGATCAGGACACTGCAAGGGGCCGAAGAAGGATGCAGTACTTGATTGATCAATTCTCAAATGGCGACGCAGACGTTTTGGTTGGCACTCAAATGATCACAAAGGGCCTGGACTTCGAGCGCGTAACGCTCGTAGGGGTCGTTCAAGCCGACAACCTTTTGTTTTTTCCGGAATACCGCGCTCACGAGAGGGCCGTACAACTGCTACATCAAGTTTCAGGTAGATCTGGCCGAAGGAGTCACCGGGGAAGGATCATGATCCAGACATTTCAGCCCGAGCATCCTGCATTTCAACACCTCGACGCGCGGGACTACAATACGTTTGCTCAAAAACAAAACGAACAACGCAAATTATTCAAGTATCCCCCCTTTTACCGATTGATTCGTATTTCGATACTATCCAAAGTCAGAATACGTGCCCTGAAAGTTGCAAACCGCTTTGTCGAAGGTCTCAACTTACCGGTGTCGATCACAATCCTGGGTCCGGAACCGCCAGTGGTCGCTCGCATTCAAAATCAGTTTATCCAAAATATCCTGATCAAATTTCCACGAACCATGTCTAACCGGGACATTAAACAACATGTACTCCATGTTGTTACATTATTGAAAGAGTCAAAAAAAGATCGCGGAACGCGAATCAAAATCGACGTTGATCCGTAAAAGCTCGGGTTGTCGGCGAAATGCCTTTTTCAACGACGAATTGTGTGCTACATAATAAAAGGGCTTCACTTTTCGTAAAATTTTCTAGAAATTTGCAGCAATGCTGAAAACTAACCATATCCGACTTGCTGGCTATGCCGCTTTGGCTGCCGTGGCACTTATGTTGAGTTCCTTGTCTTATGGGCAGCATTTCAACCGTCAGAATGCCTGGAAGTATTTCCGCAACGAAGTGACTGTATATGGAGGGGCGGCCAACTATCTTGGTGAACTTGGCGGTCTGGATCGTGCAGGATTCAAATGGTTTTTGCTCGATCTTGAACTGGCAGCAACCCGTCAGGCATTTGGGGCTTCATACCGTTACCAACTGAGCAGGAGTATGGCAGCCCGCGGAATGTTCTGGTACGGAAAAGTATTTGGTTCAGATGCATTGACTGGAAATCCGGAAAGAAATTACCGAAACCTTGATTTTACGTCCAATATTTTTGAGGTCTCCGGGGTATTGGAATACTATATTATCAGAAACGTACCCGGGCACATATACAGAATCAAGGGCGCCAAAGGAATGCGTGCGCAGCCTTTCGACCTCTATGTTTTCGGAGGTATTGGAGCGTTTAGGTTCAACCCGAAGTCAAGCTCGGGAGTTCCTCTTCAACCTTTGGGTACGGAGGGTCAAGGTCTTCCGGGAGGACCAAAAAAATACAGAAGAATATCTCTTGCAGCTCCGGTTGGGTTTGGAGCAGAGATGCTCATCACGAATATGATCAAGATTGGTATTGATCTCAACTACCGATTTACGCTTACGGACTATCTCGACGATGTAAGTACTGTTTATTATGATGCATCTCTGTTGAGCCCTGAAACTGCTGCTCTGGCTGATCGCTCCTCTGGTGCGAATCCGGAGTGGACCGCTACAGGTGCGATTCGGGGCAATCCCAAAAACAACGACTCCTATATGTCGGCAATGTTGTCGTCGACATTCCTCATTAGGAAGCAACGATCTAACTTCAGCCATGGAAAGCGCAAGCACCCATTCCTGAAAGGCAGAAGGGGTAGAAAAAGACGCTAGGTCGAAAAAATATTCCAGATTGAATCGGAGGGAGGCGGTGCAACAATGTTCACCGCTTTTTTAGTTGTTGGGTGTTGGAAGAACACTGATCGAGCATGCAGATAAATCTGATTGCCACCTCTTTTTGAACCATATTTTAGATCACCCTTGATAGGACATCCTATATGGGCAAATTGAGCTCGGATCTGGTGATGGCGTCCGGTCTCTAACCCTACCTCAACCAGGTAAAACCGGTCTGATTCACGAATAACCCGATAGGTCAACCTCGCTTGCTTGGCGCCTTTACGATGGCGATCTACTATGTAGGACTTATTCTGCCTGGCATTCTTCAGCAAAGCATTTTCCAGTCTTCCTTCTTGTGGGTTCGGGCATGATTCGAGCACAGCCCAATACTTCTTTTCCACCCCGTCATTTGCAAATAGTTTATTCATCCTTGTAAGAGACTTGGACGTCTTGCACAAGATTACGACACCACTGGTTGGGCGGTCAAGCCGATGAGGTAGTCCAAGGTATACATTTCCAGGCTTGGTGTATTTCTCCTTCAAGTAGGCTTTGTAATACTCTAGAAGCGAATCATCTCCTGTTTGATCCCCTTGCACGAGTACCCCTGCCGGCTTATTGATCACCAGTAAATGGTTGTCTTCAAAGAGTATGTGTTGAGCGGAGACGAAAGAACTAGTACTGCTCTTTTTCATTGGGGAAATCCCTCGATTTCACATCGTGGATATAGGAACCAACCGCTCCCTTGATGTCTTCAAAAAGGTTAAGATACCTTCTCAGAAACCTTGGTGAAAAATCCTTGTTTATCCCGAGCATGTCATGGAGTACCAGCACCTGTCCATCCACATCCGGACCCGCGCCAATCCCGATGACCGGTATCTTCACCGAATCGGCAACTTCTTTAGCAAGAGCGGCGGGTATTTTTTCAAGTACAATGGCAAAGCAGCCTGCATCTTCAAGCACTTTGGCGTCTTCCTTGATTTTCTGGGCTTCGGCCTTTTCGCGGGCACGGACGGTGTAGGTGCCAAACTTGTAAATGCTTTGCGGGGTGAGCCCAAGATGTCCCATTACCGGAATTCCAGCAGAAATAATGCGTTCTATCGACTCCCTGATTTCAGCACCACCTTCCAATTTCACCGAATGGGCACCAGCCTCCTTCATAATCCTGATCGCAGAGGACAAAGCCTCTTTCGAATTTCCCTGATAGCTCCCAAATGGAAGGTCCACGACCACCAAGGCATTCTCGATGGCGCGAATGACAGAAGCCGCATGGTACACCATCTGATCGAGGGTTATGGGCAACGTCGTTTCGTGACCGGCCATAACATTTGACGCCGAGTCGCCAACAAGTATTACATCAACTCCTGCTTCATCGACAATTTTGGCCATCGAAAAATCGTAGGCTGTTAGCATGGAGATCTTCTCTCCCTGGTTTTTCATCTCCTGGAGGACGTGGGTAGTGATTTTCTTGACCGATGAACTGACCGGATTAATCTCTGTACTCATATTACCACTTAATAGTACGGTCAACCTCTGGTGTAGTTGCTAAATAGAATCGAGCTGACCGAAATATCTTTGGCAAAATTATACTTTACGGGATAACCCTTTTGATATCTTCGCGCATCATGAATTTGGCCGGTTTCGGTAAGTTGCAGAAAGTCCTCGGGCTAATTGTCCTGGTACTTATCACGGGTTGCGAAACCGATGTGAATATCAATGCCGAATACGATGATATTCCGGTGGTTTATGGACTTATCGACGTTACCGATTCTGCCCATTATGTAAGAATCAATAAGACATTTCTTGGGACTGGGGATGCCAATGAAATGGCCCTGGTCCGCGACTCTTCGGAGTATCAAGGAGTATCGGCCACCATTGGGCACTACCCGGACTACGCGCCCCAAACTCCAGATAGGGTGTACGAACTGTATCCGGTTGAAATCACCGACAAGGACACCGGGGTATTCTATGCTCCAAACCAAACCGTATATCGCTTTGATGCAGACAATCTTCCCTCAAGCGGAAAGTATAGGCTGGACATTGATCTCGATGAAGGAAGAAAGCAAATCAGCGCTACGACCGAACTGGTTCAATATAAGTCACTGTTTAATGACATCATATTCCAGGCAATGAAACTTCAGGGAATGCGGTTTGCCGATTCGGAGGAAGTGCTGGATGGATATGAAATTAACCTCACACCTCCCATCAAAAGCAAGAGACTCAACATTGTGATGACCTTCCGCTACGTGGATGTGATTGCCGATGGGTCCAACTTCGTGGAGGAGGAGCACTTCATCACCTGGGATCTGGGCACCAAGATCATAGCCAATACGGACAACCCTCAAAAGGTATTCTTCAAAATCTCCGGAGATCAGTTTTTTGAATCGGTTGTGAACCAAGTACCGGACTTTGACCAGGTTCCAAATCTGTTCAAGAGAATCCCGGACGTTTGTGACTTCCAAATTACAGTTGCCGGCGAAGATCTGCACTATTATATGGAGGTCAATGAACCCAGTGGAGAGCTCAACCAGGAAAAGCCCGAATACACAAATATCGAAGGTGGCGTTGGAATCTTTAGCTCCAGGTTGCGTATGACTTACAGCACTACCCAGTTTACGGAACTCAGACTTTCAGATCTCACTTTGAATGAATTGTCCCGAGGACTAATTGTGGACGGGCTTGGTGCCAAAAACTTCTGCCATTCCAATCTTCCGGCGGGAGAACCCACAAGCTGCAACTGACACTCTGTCACCGAAAATTCAAGGAAATCCTGCCATACAGATAGGTTTGAGTGACATTTGTGTACACTCATGCTTCTTTTATCCCATTGGCACATCTATTGACTATCGCTGAGCCAAAGAAGAACCAACTAACAAACAATAAAGATGAGTAAGATTATAGGAATTGACTTGGGGACCACAAACTCGTGTGTGGCGGTGATGGAAGGAAGCGAGCCGGTTGTGATCCCTAACAGTGAAGGAAAAAGGACAACTCCTTCTATTGTTGCTTTTGTAGAAGGCGGCGAGCGAAAAGTAGGAGACCCGGCTAAGAGACAAGCCATCACAAACCCTGAAAAAACCGTTAACTCTATTAAGAGGTTTATGGGCCACACATTCGATGAAGCGAATGTTGAGTCGAACAGGGTTACTTACAAAATTGAAAATGACAGTAACCTTCCAAAGGTGAAGATCGACGACCGCCTTTATACACCGCAGGAAATTTCGGCCATGGTCCTTCAGAAAATGAAGAAAACTGCCGAAGACTATCTCGGAACAGAAGTCACCGAGGCTGTAATTACGGTTCCTGCTTATTTCAATGACTCACAACGCCAAGCCACAAAAGAAGCAGGAGAAATCGCAGGTCTAACGGTGAAAAGAATCATCAATGAGCCAACTGCGGCTTCATTGGCATACGGTCTCGATAAAAAGGGTAGCGACATCAACATCGTTGTCTTCGACCTCGGTGGTGGAACGCACGACGTGTCTATCCTCGAATTGGGAGACGGTGTCTTTGAAGTGAAGTCGACAGACGGTGACACACACCTTGGAGGAGATGACTTCGACAACGTGATCATCGACTGGTTGGCGGAAGAGTTCCAAAAAGACGAAGGTCTTGACTTGAGAAAAGATCCAATGGCTTTGCAGCGATTGAAGGAAGCAGCCGAAAAAGCTAAAATCGAATTGTCGAGTACAACAAGTACGGAGATCAACCTACCTTATATCATGCCCGTGGATGGTGTTCCCAAGCACCTGGTACGTACGCTATCGCGAGCCAAGTTCGAACAACTGGCCGATAGTCTGATCAAAAGGAGTATCGAACCATGTGTTTCTGCACTCAAGAACGCCGGATACTCTAAAAGTGATATCGACGAAGTCATTCTCGTAGGTGGTTCTACCCGAATTCCAGCCGTTCAGGAAGCGGTGAAGTCTTTCTTTGGAAAAGAGCCATCGAAAGGTGTGAACCCCGATGAGGTTGTGGCAGTCGGAGCGGCAATCCAAGGTGGTGTCTTGACCGGAGAGGTGAAGGACGTACTCCTTCTCGACGTGACGCCACTTTCACTGGGTATCGAAACCATGGGCGGCGTGTTCACCAAATTGATCGAGGCGAATACCACCATCCCAACAAAGAAGTCGGAAGTATTCTCAACCGCGAGTGACAACCAACCATCTGTTGAGATCCATGTGCTCCAAGGTGAAAGACCTATGGCCAAGGACAACAGGACCATTGGTCGATTCCACCTCGATGGAATCCCACCTTCTCCAAGAGGCATTCCTCAGATCGAAGTAACGTTCGACATCGATGCCAACGGTATTATGAATGTTGCGGCAAAGGACAAGGCTACAAACAAGGAGCAAAGCATTCGCATCGAAGCATCGACCGGGTTATCCGACGACGAAATCGAAAAGATGAAAAAAGAGGCAGAAGCGAATGCCGAAGAAGACAAGAAAGTACGTGAATCAGCTGATAAGATGAACGCCGCGGACAACTTGATCTTCCAAACTGAAAAGCAACTGAGCGAATTTGGAGATAAAATTCCTGAGGATAAAAAGGCGCCTATCGACGAAGCGCTCGCCGAACTGAAGAAAGCGCACGAGGCCAAGGATATTGACTCCATCGATGGTGCAATGGAAAAGCTGAACACTGCCTTCCAAGCTGCGTCTCAGGAAATGTATGCCGCGCAACAAGCTCAAGCTGCAGATGGTGCAACCCCTCCACCAGAAGGTGATGCATCTTCAAGCGAGGAAGAAGTTACCGATGTTGACTTCGAAGAAGTAGAAGACGACAAGAAGTAACGAACGTATCTTAATAACAAACAACCCCTGTTCGCTGAATGCGGATGGGGGTTTTTATTTTTGTTTTGTGCTAAGTCGCTCACTTTCATTCCTTTTACTATTGGTATGCTTGTCTACCAATGGTCAAGACTCTGCATATCATCAATTGCAAATTGATACCCATTACGTTGAAGACTTCGAAGAATCCGTTACGGCTCAATTCTATACCATCCAAAAATTCACGCGGTTCTACTTCCAGGATAAGGAACGGGGCAGGTTCTACGACTATTTTCCCAATGAAACCACCAATCTTGGTTTGGGGTTTCACTACAAATGGCTGGGGCTAGGATTGGGAATTAACCCTTCGCCGCGTACCGATGTTGACATCAAAGGGCGTACGCGTAAAATTGATTTGCAAGCGCATAGCTATGGTCGCCAAAATGTAATTGACTTTAACTTTTCGAGATATACTGGCTTTTACCTGTCGAATCCGGAACAAGCACTCATACCGTGGGATTCTTTGGTATATCCTCAGCGCAAAGACATTCGATCAACTCAATTGGGAATCACCTGGCTCCATTTCTTCAACCATAAAAAATTCTCCTACCGCGCTGCATTTTCGCACACGGAGTGGCAAAGGAAGTCGGCCGCTTCATGGCTAGTCGGCGCGTTTGGAGGTTTTAATAACCTGAGGTCAAATCATGGGCTTCCCTACCCACCATTTGACGAGCCCATATCACTCGAACATCCACGAAGAGGCACATTCACTTATGGAGGTATCGGAGGAGGATTTGCAGGAACCCTTGTTATTGCTGAAGGATTCTACACAACATTATCGCTGTTTTTGGGGGTGTCGGCTCAGATCAATAGCGTGAAAGAAGGTACCGGCAGGACGGTTACTGAAGTTCGAATCACGGGACGGAATCAGTCGAGGTTAGCCTTAGGATACAACCATCCCCATTTCTTTATTGGGATTTATGGGTTTACAGAGAACCAAAATCTGATGAACAGCGACCAATACGGGTTGAGAAACGAGTATGGATTTGTCCGATTCTTTATCGGCAGACGATTCGGTTAATCATTCGTACCTCAACGCGCCTATTGGATCCAACCTGGCGGCTTTGTTCGCCGGATAGAACCCAGCCATCACGCCAACCACCATACACATGCTGACTCCCAATAAAATCCATGCCCATGGAATGATGAATCCAGAGTCAAAAAGCAATGAGACCGCATTCCCGATCAGGATGCCGAAAACGATCCCAAACAATCCTCCAATCTGGCAAATGACAATGGCCTCCGTGAGAAACTGAAGCCTGATCATATTCTGATTGGCACCCAAAGCCTTTCGAGTTCCGATTTCCTTGGTACGCTCGGTAACCGAAACAAGCATAATGTTCATCAGTCCGATGGCGGCACCAAGCAATGTGATAAAACCGATGATGGTTGCAGCAATGGTTACGAATGACAGGTTCTCAATAAGTCTACTGGCCAAGCTATCGCTTCTTCTTATCTCGAAGTCCTCTTCCGCAGCCAGTGGAATGTTGCGAATGACCCTGAATAATCCAGTGGCTTCACTCACTGCAATTCCAAGTTGCTCCGGTCCATTGACAGAAACCGAGGCCGTATATCTCAAAGGACTCATAGATGGCATATTTCGAATGGCCGTAATAGGCGCGATCACATTTCTGTCGCCTCCAAATCCGATGCTTGAACCTTTTTCCTTGAGTACGCCAATGACTATGAATCGAACGCCACGAACTGAGATTCCCTGGTTTAGTGCCGTTGAATTCGGAAAGAGCATGTCCGCAATCTCCTTTCCAATGATCGCCACATTACGAGCCTCTTCGATTTCCATGTTGGAAAAATTCCTTCCCTCCGAAACTTCATACCCCGCGGTTGTGAGATAGTATTCATCCCCTCCATAAATCCTGACGTTGGGATTGGTTTTTTCAGTCTTCGACCTAACCGTGGAATTAAAACTGAGAATGGTCGAGATAGACCTCACCGAGGGAAAGTCGAATCGTTCTACAAATTCCTTGGCTTCGCGATATTCGATTACCCGGTAAGCCTTTGCTTTTCCTCCGTGCTCCCCCACCCGAACCGAATTAGATCTGCTCCGCAGGGTGAAGGTGTTGGCACCCATTCTGGAAAACTCGGAATTAATGCTGGTCTTGAGCGCATCAATGGCCGTGAGTATGCCCACCATGGCCATGATACCGATGGCGATAATCATGATCGTTAGTATCGTCCGGAGCACCTGACTCCGAATCGCGTTAAACGCGATAAACACATTCTCCTTCCAAAGATTCCGCTTCACCTATCCTAAAAGAAATTGAGGTGCTAAATGCTTAAATTCGCACCCCTTGAACATTGATACGAATCAAAGATAATCTCTAGCATATGGCTTTCGATATTGATATGATAAAAGCGGTTTACGAAAGATATCCGGAACGAATCGCTGCTGCGCGGAAAATTACCGGTAAGCCTCTTACACTTGCGGAAAAAATTCTCTACACCCACTTATGGGAAGGCGACGCCTCACAAGCCTATGAAAGAGGGAAGTCGTATGTCGACTTTGCACCGGACAGGGTGGCCATGCAGGATGCCACTGCTCAGATGGCCTTGCTTCAGTTTATGCAAGCGGGAAAAAAGACGGCGGCAGTCCCCAGTACTGTTCACGCTGACCACCTTATCCAGGCTAGAATTGGTGCCGACAAGGACTTGCAGGAAGCCATGAACAAGAACAACGAGGTATATAATTTCCTCGCTTCAGTATCCAACAAGTACGGTATTGGATTTTGGAAGCCGGGTGCTGGAATCATACACCAGGTGGTGCTTGAGAATTACGCATTCCCCGGAGGAATGATGATCGGAACCGACTCCCATACTGTAAACGCGGGTGGACTGGGAATGGTAGCCGTGGGCGTTGGTGGAGCTGATGCCGTAGATGTGATGGCCGGCATGGCGTGGGAATTGAAATTTCCCAAGCTCATCGGGGTCAAACTCACTGGTAAGCTAAACGGCTGGACCGCTTCCAAAGACGTAATCCTTAAAGTAGCAGGAATACTAACCGTGAAGGGAGGAACCGGTAGCATTGTAGAATACTTTGGCCCTGGAGCAGAATCCATGTCCTGTACGGGTAAAGGAACAATCTGCAACATGGGAGCTGAGATCGGGGCAACCACCTCTACATTCGGATACGACGATTCGATGGAGCGCTACCTAAGGGCAACGGAAAGAGGTGATGTTGCCGACCTGGCGAATGGTATTCGAGAGCACCTCACCGGTGATCCGGAAGTTTACGCCAATCCGGACCAATATTTTGACCAGGTGATAGAAATCAACCTGGATGAGCTCGAACCTCATCTGAATGGTCCTTTCTCGCCGGATATTGCCACCCCAATCTCCAAAATGCGTGAAGCTGCCGAAGCAAATGGATGGCCAACCGATGTACAGGTAGGATTGATTGGATCTTGTACCAATTCGTCATATGAAGACATTTCTCGTGCTGCCAGTTTGGCCAAGCAGGCTGTCGACAAGAATCTCACTGCAAAATCCAAATTCACCATTACTCCCGGTAGTGAGCAGGTGCGCTATACCATCGAAAGAGATGGATACATAGACACATTCGAGCAGATTGGTGCCAGCGTCTTCGCTAATGCATGCGGTCCTTGCATTGGACAGTGGGCCCGGGAAGGTGCAGAAAAGCAGGAAAAGAACTCCATTGTCCACTCCTTCAATAGGAACTTTGCGAAACGTGCGGATGGTAATCCTAACACACATGCATTTGTCGCCTCACCAGAACTGGTTACGGCTATTGCCATTTCGGGTGATCTCGGATTTAACCCTTTAACCGACAAATTGGTAAACGATCAAGGTCAAGAGGTCATGCTCGATCCACCTACCGGTTATGAATTGCCTTCGGCAGGATTTGATGTAGAAGACCCAGGGTTTATCCCACCGGCAAAAGACGGTTCCGATGTGAACGTTGAAGTGAAACCTGATTCACAGCGGCTTCAGTTACTCACTCCTTTTGATCCATGGGATGGCCAAAACATCGAAGGCATGAAATTGCTCATCAAGGCATTTGGGAAATGTACTACCGACCACATTTCGATGGCAGGTCCATGGTTGAGATTCCGCGGGCATCTGGACAACATTGCCAACAACACACTCACAGGCGCTGTCAATGCATTCAACAAGGAAACAAACGCAGTGAAGAACCAGCTCGACGGTACCACAGGAGAAGTTCCCGCAGTACAGCGGGCATATAAAGCCGCCGGCGTACCTACAATCGTAGTTGGAGACTCCAACTATGGTGAAGGGTCTTCCCGGGAGCATGCAGCCATGCAACCAAGGCATCTTGGTGTAAGGGTGGTTCTGGTGAAATCTTTCGCGCGAATCCACGAAACAAACCTTAAGAAGCAAGGTATGCTTGCACTGACCTTTGCCAATGAGTCCGACTATGATCTGATTCAGGAAGACGATACGATCCGCACTTTGAATCTGGATTCATTTTCTCCCAGCGTTCCGATCTCGCTTGAACTGACCCACTCTGATGGATCGGTAGACGTGATTGAGACCAATCACACATACAACGAAAATCAAATTGAGTGGTTCAAGGCAGGGTCTGCCCTCAACCTCATCAAGTCTCAAGAAGGGTAATTATTGAACAATAAAGGTTCGGGCAACCTCGTCCTGCTCGATGCGGGCTTTCAACAAATAAATTCCCGAATTCAATGTCGAAGTATCAAGGGTGAGGTAACCCTTCGTCGGTACGCTTGAAACCTGCACAATTTTACCGCTCAAATCGCGCACCTCGAAACTTCGTATAATCTCCTCACTCTTAACGATGAGCTTGTCTTCGATCGAGTTCGACATCAGCTCTACACGGTCCATATCCGTTTCATCGACGCTCGTCGGGTTCTGATACACCTCATATGTGAGGAGAAAGGATATGTCGGCATGATAAATCCCTACCGAAGAAGCCCACGATGATCCGGGCCTGAAATGATCGTTCCAATAATTGCTATTTCCGTATAGAATATCTGTTGTAGCGACCAGCCCGTTGTTGAAGTAACCTGGTTCAACCAGTGGATCCTTGTCGAGAACCTCATACATCAGGAATGCATTTCTTTTTCGCTTCACAGGATTACTCGAATACGGATCAATGGTATCCCCAGTTGCATATTCTTTCCAGGGAAAGAAAGTGACAACCACGGCACATAATTTACCGGTACGAATTTGTTCGTCTACCGGAAATTTTAAAACTTTCTGCTCGCCAAATCCCGTTGTGTCTTCATTGCCCAGGCTATATAGAAATTGCTTGGTCGCTGTGTCGCCCAATCTTTGAATAGCATTGTACTCAACAGTGGCATATGAGGCCCCACTTGGCCATCCCGGATCGGATACCGTATCTATTAGGTCTTCGGTGTATATCTGAACATTGATGAAATCCGGCCACGAGTCGTCGTACCGGAAGTATCTGTAGGCAATGGCTATAGAATCCAGGTGATAACTGTATTCCGAAGGGTCGAGTGGCAAGATGGTCCCTGCGAACAGATCCGACATTGGATCCAAGACCTGGCCGATGGAGTGCTTCCACACGTTGCCATAGCCCGTTCCAAATTGAGCTTTTACCGTTGAGTCGTTATAGAGACAATTTCGGATATAGTCCTGGTTAATGGCAACACTGCTAACGGTTCGTGCGTAATTAAACCATTGGGAAACCGTTTGGCCTTTACCCTGTTTTTGGTGCATGGGCATAAGGTCCGGGTTATATACGGCACTGGATTCCCTTGACTGGGAAAACGCGCCAACGCAAAATAGCGCAGTAAATAAAAACAGCACAGCCCTCATTGAATACAAAAATACGGGTCTCTACCTATGTTAACTCTAAAATCATGCGAATAGTTGGGCTTAAACCTTTCAAACACTTTATTGTTCTTCTACAAACGGTTAATGCCGTGACTGCCAGTCGGCTGGCATTATTCCTATATTTGTTACTAATGCGGCAACTTTCCATTCTTTCTGTGCTCCTTTTCGGTTTTGTGGGGGTTTTTGCTCAGGCCGGGCAAACTTCTACAGACATTGGTACGGTGTACAAAAAGGAGTACTACGGAGGTCTCATGCTGCACACACAGGGTTATGCACTCAATTTTCGAATGGGAAACTTCGTTACGGTAGACCACCGAAACCTCTGGAGCCTTGAATTATCCGGTATGAAACACGCTAAGGAATTCAAGAGCTACAATCCCTCCCAGGACAGAACCAAGAGCTTCGTTTATGGAAAACAGAATAGCCTTACCATCATCCGCCCACTTTTTGGTCGTGAAAAAGTCGTGTACCAAAAATTGGCTAAAAGAGGAGTGCAGGTGAGTCGTGTTTGGATGGTCGGTCCTGATATCGGAGTTGTGAAGCCCATCTATTACCTCGTGGAGAGTAGCGTGGTGGGTGAAGGCCAGGAGCGTCTTGTGAAATTCAACGAGGGCTATGACATTTCTGTCATCAGTGGGAAGGGTCCTACTTCTCGCGGATTGGAGGAAAGCGATATCAATATTGGCCTGCACTTGAAGTATGGCTACAACTTTGAATACGCTCCGACGGAGCGTGGAGTTAAGTCGTTGGAAGTCGGTTTGAACTTCGACGCATTCTCTAAACCGGTCACGATCATGGCCTTCGAAAATGATCAGCAATTCTTCCTTACTTTGTACGCCAATTTTTTCTTTGGCCGGAAGTTTTTGAGATAGTATGGACGCAGCGATTGAGGAGAAAAAGAGTTCGGAAAAATTCCGAAAGAAACCACCGTGGTTAAGGGTTAAGCTACCCGTTGGTGAGAGCTATAAGAAAGTAAGAGGACTTGTAGACGAGCACAAGCTCCACACGATTTGTGAGAGTGGCAATTGCCCAAACATGGGTGAATGTTGGGGAGCCGGTACGGCAACTTTCATGATCCTTGGAAACGTGTGTACGAGGAGTTGTGGTTTTTGTAATGTAGCGACGGGTGTTCCCGAAGGCGTGGACGGATTTGAACCTGTACGTGTAGCCAAGTCCATCAAATTGATGAAAGTAAAACACGCCGTGATCACCTCTGTTGATCGAGACGACTTGAAGGATGGAGGATCCATCATCTGGGCAGAGACCGTAGAAGCGGTTCGAAGAATTAGTCCCGGAACGACCATGGAGACTTTGATACCCGACTTCCGAGGCATCTGGGAAAATCTTCAGAGGATTATCGATGTTGCACCGGAGATTGTTTCACACAACCTGGAAACGGTGCGTCGCATGACGAAGCAGGTGAGGGTTCAAGCCAAATACGATCGCAGTCTGGAGGTGCTATACCGGCTTAAAAAAGGTGGCATGAAAACCAAGTCAGGTATCATGCTCGGCCTGGGAGAGACACACGAAGAAGTCCTTGAAACTTTGGAGGATTTGAGATCGGTTGGCGTTGAGATTGTAACCCTCGGTCAATATCTTCAACCGACTAAGAATCACTTACCGGTTGCCGAATTTGTGCACCCGGATCGATTTAAGGAGTACAAGCAGATTGGACTGGAAATGGGCTTTCGTCATGTGGAAAGTGCACCGCTTGTGCGCTCGTCATATCACGCCGAGCGCCACATGGATTAAACGGTCGATTTGTACCGTCCAATAAGAAACGGCACCCACTAAATCATATACGCAACCGTTCGAGTTGAACGGCACTCCGTTCGTGGTGCTTGGGATCTAATTTTCGATCTCAAAATCACCTCATATGAAGCCAAGATCCCTTTACATCGCCCTGTTCATTTTAATTCTAGGCAATTGGCATTCATTTGCTCAAACCGACCTCCAGTTCGTTCCGTACGGACCAAATCTACTAGGAGGAACTATCGTCGATGTACATATCGATAGAACTAATGGCCAAAATGTTTTTGCTGTTTCCGAAGCTGGTTATCTCTGGAGATCAGAAGACTATGGGTTTAATTGGCTTCCTTGGTTCGAAGCATTGAGCGGGGTAGACGGTCAATTCAATGTCAAAGAAGTAGGACAAGACAAATCAGGTCAGGTGTACGCAGCCACTTCTCGCGGGTTGTACGTTTTGGAGAATAATGAACCAAAGTTGTTAAAAGGTGATACCAGTTGGTTCTACGGAAATAGAGCTATATCGCAAATAGAACCTGATCCAAACAACGATAAAAAGATATATGCTCTTGGCGGGGGCAGATTGTACCACGGAAATCTTGACGATAACATGAGTGGTATTCTTGACCCTTTGCTATGCGTACAACCCGGACTTAACATTCGCGGATTTAAGTTAACTTCAGATGGGACTAGAATACTTGCGTTTGATGGCTCCAATGTGTGGTATTCTGACAATCCCACACAAAACTGTTCGTTCACCAAGGTTCAATTACCTCTGGGCGCAACATCGGGGGAGTTTGGCGTTTCTCCCGAAACTCCAATATAGTTCACCTGATGATCTACAATTTCAACGAAATTGTTGGAATTCTGAAATCTACCGATAGAGGATCGACTTGGAATACTATAGTGCCGGCGCTCCCTACATCCCACCAAAATTGGCAGCCATGTGGTGCCTTTCCTGCGAGTTGTTACCCAGAAGTGAGATTTGAAGTTTCTACCGGAGATGCAGAAACTTTTGTATTTGGGAATCAACAATTATGGAAATTCGACGGTGCCTGGAATGAAATAGCATCTGATAATTACGAGCCTCCATATTACATTGATGATTATTACTACGACATTGAATGGCACCCCACTCAATCCAATATTTTTCTTGTTGCAACAAGAGGAGGCATTTATCGATCAGAAGATGGTGGAGTGAGCTTTTCGCACCAGACCTATGGCTTAAATACTTCCATGGCACTCGATTGCGAGGTGAATGACAACGGTGATCTGTTTGTTGGAACAAATGATTTAGGCTCGATTGTCGTACTTCATGATTCAATTGGAATACCGGGTGAGCATCGATATCTCAAAGGAGATCGATCAAGCAAGAATTCAGGAACAGACATCGAGATTTCTCATATGGCAGATTGGAAGTTTGTTGCGGAAGGCATGGGACGGGTAGAACGATCGAGAATCAATTCCTCGGCCGGTTTTGAATTTGACGGTCTTGATCAGGGAGGCGCGAACTCCTATGTCACAAAGTTGGTTTTGTGGGAGTCAGACAATGCTGTGTGGAGTAAGGATAGCATCTTGTTTAAGAATGACCCGAAAGGGGCTTTCATCGGAATTGGAAACGGAACAACTAACTCTTTCTCAGGATTTTTGCCAGTTCCGCATGCTTCTGCAGAAATAATGCTTGATTCTCTAAGGATAAGCGATGGCTCTCAAACAATTTGGTACTCATCGGCATCAAGTGACTTTATAGGAGACGGTGACGCGATTTTTAATACCGATTCGAATAAGATCGAAGCATCTTTTACGCAGGTACCAAGAAATGGAGCCAGGATAAGAGTGACTTACTCGGTTTCCTACCCCCTTGGTTCGACGATTGTCGTTTCAAGCTTGTCCGATGGTCGCCCTTTTGAATATATCCTGCCCATAGATCTTGACCCTGGTGACCATATAAAAATCCAAGATCCATTTCAGTCCATCTTGTTGACCAACGTGCCGGCAAAAGGAGCTGCTTTTGGCTCAGAATTGAGTATCACAAGGGATGCATTGCGCAGTGATATTGAACCCAGGTGGTTGTCCCTGCCCTATTTTTTTAACTTCAATGACGCCATGTTTTCACCGGACGGGTCAAGCTTATTAATTGCGGAGGGCTCGCAACTATATAGAGTCGGCGGTATAGATAAGTTGAAATACCCAATGACCGATCAAGAAATAGAAGATGCTCTTACAATTCAGCCAATCTTAAGCCGAGCAAATAAAATTCTTGTTTTGTATCGATCGGAATTAATTAAAGATCGGATATTCATTGGTACTGACGGTTTTCCCGGAGAAGTTTCAGTTCTGGACTCAGTGTTCAGTTCTACTTCACATGTCATCGCCACTCGCCTATATACTGATGGCAGGGTCGATGACATCCTCATTCCAAACGATAACCAAAACGCTATGTTCTTGGCTTCTTACAACGGACTGGTGTACACAGATGACTGGACTATACCATTCCCAGATTGGAAGATTGAGCCAGGTTTTCCGCAAATTCCGATTTCCTCAATACGTCAGCTAGGTAGTGGAGGCTCAAAATCATCACTCTTTTTGGGAACTTGGGGGGCAGGAATCTGGAAGTCTGACGGATTGGTTGGATACGATAAACATGGACATTTGGACCATACGTGTCTTAGCTGCTTGAATTTTTATCCCAATCCAACTTCTGGGAGGATTTCTTGGGACATTCCTTCCGCGAGATATTTAACAGAAATCAGCATCTACGATTTGCAAGGACGCCTGGTAGGCGCAAGCTCATTAAAAAAAGATCAACGATCCATCGAATTAGAACAATACCGTTTGAATGAGGGTTATTATCTAGTTCAAATCCGGTCTGAGGACACTGCTTATTCAGGTAAGATATTTTTTAGTGGTAACGAAGACTAGAATTCTATCCATTTAATCAATTGTAAATCCTTTTACTCATGTATCATTCCGGCCGCATTTGGGTAAAATTTGGCACGTTCATTTTTAATATATTGCGGTCGATTTTCTAAGAGGACATTGATGATGAGACCAATACACTACTTTTTAGGAGGAATCATACTGATGGCGGGGGTTGCGCTTGTTTCGCAATTTGAAGATGAACCCGTCGCAAACTCCTATTCTCCGCGGGTGAAAGAAAAAATTGAGCAGTCGAATGGCAAGGCTGAATTCGACAGGATGTTCCGCTCCAATGTGAATACCGGCGAAGTTGACGAGCAACATTTGATGGATGTGAAGCGTCAACTGATGAAATCCGGAGCAAAAAGAGGAGCTCTGGGAATGTCCTTTTCTTTCGTTGGTCCCAACAATGTAGGAGGTCGAACTCAAGCAATCTTGGTCGACAATGCAGACAATCAAAAAATCTACGCTGGTAGTGTTACCGGTGGAATGTTCATTTCCGAGAATGGTGGGAATGAGTGGACTTCTGTATGGGATGTTGAGGATTCTGAAATTTCCCACTCTCACTATATCCGC
The DNA here is from genome assembly GCA_965267285.1 of Salibacteraceae bacterium. Taxonomy (GTDB): domain Bacteria; phylum Bacteroidota; class Bacteroidia; order Flavobacteriales_G; family Salibacteraceae; genus UBA4419. The sequence goes on from OZ253948.1 coordinate 2,295,814, forward strand.
TCTATTGCTCAAACGGGCAATGGTGACGTATATGTTGCAACAGCCGGCGCCGGTATCTTCATTTCAAAAGACCGTGGTGCTAACTGGAGCCAGTTGAGCGCTACGGAACCAAGTGCTAATTCAGAATTCAATACGGTATATTCTTTGGACTCCGATCCAAATGATGCCACTACGATGTTTGCCGGAACCAATAGTGGAGTATTTTACTCCGAAGACCGAGGAGAATCCTGGACACGAGTTGTTTACCAACCTTCCAACTGTAGTGTTGCCGTCCTGGGCAGCTATCGTCAAGTTAAATTCAGCGGTGATGGATCCAGGTTGTTTGCAGTCAGAAGTGGAGCACTTTGGTATTCGGACAATCCAAAAGACCCTTGTTCTTATGTACAGGGCTCAAGTCCACTTCCTACCAGTGGAAGTGTGAAAAACCTGGTCGCCACTTCTCCTGAGAATCCGGACATCGTACACTTTGCATCAGTATCGGGAAGTGGGGATGCAGTTTTGAACCTCTACAAGTCAGTAGACGGTGGTGATACCTGGACCTATATGAGCCCGGGACTTCCTACAAGTGATCCAACTTATTCACTTTGCGCTTCGGGGACATTCCCAATTTGTTGGTACGCCTTTGCTTTTGCCGCGTCACCAACGGACGCTGAGAAGCTTTTCATCGGAGGTTTGCAGTTATGGAGATTTGATGGAAACTGGACACTCGCGGCTGCAGGCGGAGAGCCTCCATATTATGTTCATGTTGACCACCAGTATTTCACCTGGGACCCAAACAATCCTGAGATCATGTACCTTGGAAATGATGGTGGGGTATTCAAGTCGGTCAACGATGGTGAAGAATTCTTTGAAATGAATCTCGGGTTCAGAACGACTGAATTCTATGATATCGATGCCAATGCCAATGGTGTTGTGATAGGAGGAACACAAGACAACGGTTTGATGAACATAGACCCATCGGCTTTCGGAACTCCAAACTATGGTGTTAGAACCTTCAACCAGGGAGTTACCAATGGTGATGGTATGGCGGTAGTGGTGGCAGATATTGTTGACGCTAAGTTCACTTCGTCTCAATCCGCTGCCTTGGGAAGGTCCAGAGTCCTTGACCAACAGGGCGCTGGAATCGTTAGCGATACGGTAGACGGCACAGGACTATTTGTAACCACGGTAGGCTATTGGGAAAGCGATAACGATGTCTACAGTAGGGACTCAATAGATTTTACAGTCGATACTACGGCGCAGGTTTTTGCGGTGGCCAATGGATCACAGAAGACATTTACCGGGACGATTACACCACTTCAAAGTGCAGCCAATCCTGTGTACACCTCATTGTCGGTAACTGCCGGTGTTCAAACAGTCCATGACTTCGACGGAGACGGAGTGATGGAAGGCGATGGTACAGGAACCGTAGACCAGGACAATGGAATTGTTCAGATCACCTTTGACGTTGCTCCTCAAACCAACACCCAGATCAAGCTCAACTACACCAATACATACAGCGCAGGCTCCACCTTGGAATTGCTGAGTAAAACGGAAAATCTTCCGGTCAAGCATGTACTTAAATCGGATCTGGCTCCAGGCGATGTACTCAAAGTACAGGATCCCGTACAGTCTCTATTGGTTGTTTCTTCAGGAAGTACACCAGATGGGAGTGGAATGAGCGGAGTGTTGATCACCCGTGACGGACCTAGATTTAATGCTGATGTCAAATGGATGTCGTTGAACCTGGGCGGGCAACCTAATTGTTACGAGTTCTCGCCCGATGGTCGCAACATGTACATTGCGGTGGGTAGCCAGGTATTGCGTGTGAATGGCATGAATAACTTATACTATCCGATGAATCCTACGGAGGTATCGAATGCGGTGACCGTGCAGAGCGTTTATTCTGGCACAGGTAACATTCGACGAATCAACATTCATCCTGAGGATCCGGAACAAATGTTGGTGGCACACGGTCAAACCGGAATCAACAACCACGTTGTGCTTTTGACGGGAATTTCTTCCGGATTTGCAACATCGAGAAATATCTCCGGTGATTTGCCCGATATGCCTTTTTATGATGCCCAATTTGATGTGACCAATCCGAACAGGGTTGTCGCAGGAAGTGAATTTGGAGTGTTCTCAACAGATGATATCGATGTGGTATCACCCGAATGGGGTCGCGAGGACAACTTCCCATGGTGCCAGGTCTTTGATATTGAGCAACAGCGCCTGGGAAGTACTGAAGCCTCCAACCATGAGGTAATGTACTTCGGCACACACGGAAGGGGAATTTACAAATCGGAAAGCCTGGTAGGTGTCGATGACGAACTCATTGATCACAACAAGGTTAATGCTAAGCTTCTCAAGGTATTCCCTAACCCCGTTTCAGATCGAGCAAGCATAGAAATCGCAGTAGATCAACGCATCGGTGATGTCACGATGATAGTGTATGATGTAAGAGGAAACGTTGTGTACGGTCAGGAAAATATCAAGCTTGAAGCTGGGGCCAATGAAGTTGACTTCTCAGCAAGTTCACTACAAACCGGATCTTATTTCTTCACCATTGGAAAAGGTGATTTCAAAAAAGCCGGAAAGTTTGTGGTCTTGAAATAAGATCGGAAAGCATAAATTCTAACTTAGTGGCCTCTTTACCATAAGGTAAGGAGGCTTTTTTTTTTGACAAATTTCAACCATGGGAAAAAGAATAGCAATCAACGGATTAGGAAGGATTGGAAGGGCGACTCTAAAGTTGCTTTTGCACAATGAGGATGCAGAGGTCGTCGCTGCAAACGACCTGGCACCGGTAAAGACACTGGCGCATTTATTGAAATACGATTCCATTCATGGAATTTCAGATTTGGCGGTAGAATACAGCGAGGATCAATTGGTGATTGGTGGCAATCAAATAAAGTTTTACTCTGAAAACGATCCGGTAAATCTGCCCTGGGGTGATTTGGATGTCGATCTTGTAATCGAATGCACTGGAATATTCAGAAATCGTGAGCTTGCTTCAAAGCACCTCGATGCCGGTGCGAAGAAAGTACTGTTGTCTGCGCCTCCTGGAGGAAAGGACATCAAGTCTGTTGTCCTTGGTATCAACGACAACATCCTCGATGGAACGGAGGATATCATCTCAAATGCATCCTGTACTACCAATTGTGCCGCACCAATGGTGAAGGTCGTGGACGAGCTCTGTGGTATTGAATCCGCATTCATCTCAACAATTCATGCCTATACCAGTGATCAACGTTTGCACGACGCCCCGCACAAAGACCTCAGAAGGGCGAGAGCCGCAGCTGTGTCTATCGTCCCAACAACAACGGGCGCTGCCAAAGCCATCACAAGGATCTTCCCCCACCTTCATGGAAAAATGGGCGGATGCGGAATTCGCGTACCAGTACCGGATGGATCGCTGACCGATATTTCATTTATCGTTTCTAAGGATCTCACAGTGGAAAAGATCAACGAAGCATTCAGAAATGCCGCCAACGGCGAACTCAAAGGAATCCTTCAATACGAAGAGGATCCTATCGTTTCGGTCGATATTGTTGGGAATCCGCATTCGTGTATTTTGGATGCTGACCTCACAGCCGTTGTTGGGAAAATGGTGAAAGTAGTGGGTTGGTATGATAACGAGATGGGTTACTCAAACCGATTGGCCGAGCTCGCGATGAATGTCTAGTCCTTCTCGAAGTACTTCAATTCCATTTTCTCTCCATCGAAAACGGCGTAGGAATTATAATTGAACCACTCTCCGAGGTTGAAATAGGTACTCTCCCCTATTTTGTGTTCCAGCGGTAGGTGCCTATGGCCGAACACGAAGTAATCGAAGTATTCTTTTTCCAGGGTAGACTTACAGAATTGAATAAGGTATTCCTTGTCTTCTCCCTGGAACACTTCGTCGGCACCCCCATTGGCCAATCTGCTCGACTTTGAAAAATAATTGGCCAACCATATTCCAAAATTGGGATGGAGTCTGGCGAATAACCACTGACATAGGGGGTTTGCAAAAACCTTCTTGATAAATTTGTATCCGTGGTCTCCAGGTCCCAAACCATCACCGTGACCAATCATGAATTTTTTCCCATTGTATTCCCTGGTGATGGGTTCTCTATATAGCGTGATGCCCAATTCCTTAGGCAGATAGTCGAAAATCCACATGTCGTGATTTCCCGTGAACAGGTAGATAGGGATACCGCTATCGGCGATTTCGGCAATCTTTCCCTGAATCCTCACAAAACCTTTTGGAATGGCCCTTTTGTACTCGAACCAAAAGTCGAAGAGGTCACCCAGCAAATAGATTTCCGAGGCATCTTTGCGAACCTCCTCAAGCCATCGCACGACGCGCTTTTCGCGTTCTAATGACTCTTCCGGAGTAGGAACGCCTAAGTGAAAATCCGAAGCGAAGTAGATTTTTGTTTTAACCGCTGTATCCAATTACCGGGTTTAACAACGCAAAGAAAGCCATTAAGGATGTGTATCCCGGTAGATTTTTTCGATTAGTTCCCTGAACTTAGACTTGATAACTTTTCGCTTGAGTTTCAGCGTAGGCGTTAATTCATCCGTTTCAACAGTCCAGGGTTCGGGAAGAATTTCAATTTTCTTGACCTGCTCCCATTGACCAAAGTTGACATTGATCTTTTCGACTTCCTCCATCATCTTATCCTGGAACTTTTTGTTGGAAGGCAGCTCAGTTGTATTGGTAAATGAAATTCCATGCTTCTTTGCCCAATCCTCCGCAAATTCGAATGCCGGTACCACGAGCGCAGCGGGGTGCTTCTCCCCTTCTCCAATGACCATGATCTGCTCGATGAAGTTTGACTCTTTAAACTTGTTCTCCATCATCTGAGGTGCTATATATTTTCCACCCGAGGTCTTGAAAATTTCCTTCTTGCGATCCGTGATTCGGAGGAATCCGTTCTCCAGAACACCAATATCTCCAGTGTGGAACCAACCTTCTTTGTCAATTACTTCATTAGTGAAATCCTGACGTTTGTAGTACCCCATCATAACACTCGGGCCTTTGGCAAGAATCTCACCATCCTCTGCGATCTTCACTTCAACATTGTTGATGGGTCTACCTACACTGCCGATGCGCAAACCGTCATTGGCTGCGGTGTTAACTGAAATTACCGGAGAGGTTTCTGTCAATCCATAACCCTCCATGACTGGAATGCCGGCTGCTAAAAAGATTCGGGCCAACGTTGGATTGAGGGCCGCAGATCCGGAAGCAACAGCTTCGGCCCTACCTCCCAGGGCTGCCTGCCACTTGCTGAAAATCAGCTTTCTGGCGATGGATAGCTTGAACTTATACCAAGGGCCCTTGGTCTTGTTGTCGTATTCCTTGCCTAAGGAAACCGCCCAGAAGAACAGGCCTTTCTTAATGCCTGAGAGTTCATTCCCCTTAGCAATGATTTTATCGTAAACCTTTTCGAGTAGTCTCGGAACAGCGGTAAATACATGAGGCCGCACTTCTCGCAAATTGTCCCCTATTGTATCCATCGACTCGGCGAAATAAACCGATACACCTGTGATCATATATAGGTATAGAAGCATACGCTCATAGATGTGACAAACCGGAAGAAAGCTCAGCGAGATCGCATTTTGTCCAACCGGAAGACAGGGCATACATGCCCGAACATTGGAAGTGATATTCTTGTGTGAAAGCATCACACCCTTGGGAGTACCAGTTGTTCCTGAGGTATAAATCAGTGTAGCGAGGTCTTCCTCGGAAATACTGTCTTTGATTTGATCCACCTCACCCTGATTGCTCTCATCAGCACCTTGGTCAAGGATTTCTTGCCAATTCTTGGTATCTGAGAACTGATCGAAGGTATAGATCTCACGCAGGGTTGGGATGTTGCCCTTGACTTCAGCGACCTTGTCATACAATTCGTGATCGCTTACAACACAGAGCACCACTTCCGAATCATTGAAGATGAATTCGTAGTCCTTGGGAGCAATGGTGGGGTACACCGGAACGTCAATGGCACCAATTTGCAGGATGCCGATGTCCATCATATTCCATTCAGGCCTGTTGTTGGAAATCATGGCAATCTTATCACCGGGCTTTACACCCATACGCAACAATCCGCGGCTTACCTGATTGGCCGTTTTGATCACATCATCTATGGAATGCTTCACCCATTCCCCATTTACCTTAGCGCAAAAAGCATCGGCTTGAGGGTAATTCTTCTGCTGGTAATAGGGGATGTCGAATAATCTTTTTACGTCTTCGAACATGAGAACTGGTATTGGTTCTCTCAAATATAGATTTAATCAGTTTTTGGGAAACACCTGAATGCCTGAAATGAAGGTGGCCTCGGGATATATGTATTCCAGTCCATCAAGCTCAACCTCGAGCAAATTCTCTTTGAAGATTACAAAATCGGCATTCAGGTTCGATTGAAGGTCGCCTCTTTTTTCTTCCATTTTCATCGCGATTGCCGCAAAAATGGTCAAAGCTTTGAGGCCAATTCGCCGATGCCTGATGTCATTCCCGGTGGCCTTGAGATAATCCGAATAAGTGCTCATTGGATTGATATCACCAACAGGGGCCACGCTGGCCAGAAGCAGCATTTTGTTTGCTTCGTAGAGAGGATCGAAGCGGTAGGACCGTTCCGCCAAAGATGAGTCCTCCTGAACTCTGAGCCATTTCATATCATCCTCATACTGCTGGGGACACATATCCGGGATAATGGAAAGCGTTCTCAACATTGCTTCTTGATCAGATCCACTCATTTGAGCGTTGGCTATCCTCCAGCGTCTATCGTTTGGCCCTCCCAACACATCCTCACATTGCTTCAAAACAAAATCCAGAGCCGAATCGCCAAAACATTGAAATACTATTCGATAGTATTGCTGTCCATATCTCATTATTTGATCCTTCAGCTTCTTGTAAGGATCATCACCGGACCAAAGGGTTTCATTCAAAGGTTTTGATCCAAACACCCAGGCATCTCCGCTGGCAATCCCTCCATCGATTCGAATGAATACAGTCGGCTTGTTTGTTTTGTCCAAGCGGCTCAACTTCACTTCACTTGTATCTCCGGCCGCTTTAAATTCTGCGAGCCTGACATCAACTGGGGAAGAGAGTGAATCATACAGCGGCCAGACCTTCTCAATTCCTTCCGAATTTTCTACCGTTTGGAAGGCACAAATGCCAAATCTTAGCAGCGAATCCATGGCCTGCTTATATAACTCGGAAAGTGAGTTGTTTTCTCGATTGCGATAAATGTTCCAGACGATCGGAACCAAATCCTGGTCGTGGAGGTATCTCTGATCCGAGTTCTCACTTCTCAAAAAAGGGCTGAAATAAAGTCCCCAACCGTCGTAGGTTTTAATGACTACACTGTCCTTTTTGAAGAGCCAGTCCAGTTGGTCAAGAAATTGCTCGTCTATACTTTGAGCATCCAGGCCGTACATCAAATTCAAACCTGGATTCAGGTTGTAGTCAAAGTTCAACACTTCTCTCTTAGACCACCCTTTCAGATCATAATGAGATTGCAACCATCCATATCCGAACGGATAAAAGCTGGTTTCGATAAAGGCAGGATAGACAAACTGCTTCTTCAGGTCAATCATGTTATCTGACCAATACTTATTCAATATCTCGTGCTCTGATCCTAGCTGAACAATCTTTCCATCCTTCACGGCCATTGCTTGGTAAGTGGCCATCTCAATGCCCATGGTTTGAATGGTCCCATTGTGCAACACCATATCGGCTTCCTCGAGCTTAACACATGAGGAAAGGAACAGCAGTATGATTAGATGATAACTACGCTTCATGAATCCATTTGATTCTGCTGATCGACAGTACGGCCACTATCAGGAACGGTATAGCGGGCGCTTTATACCGAACCAATGCTCCCGCTACAGGTGTAACCCATCCTATCACAAGGAAAAGAGTGATCGCAAACGTCAACCCTAGCCAGAATAGATTCCAGTTGGAATTCGACTTGCGCATAGTTACCAATCCAGCTAGTACTATCCCGGCAACCGCAATGTTCTCAATCCATGCCAGGTACATCGGCATTGAATTACAGTCTTCCCACAATGGTCTGAAAAAAGCATTGCCGAGGGCGATTGGGGCACTGGAAATGAAAGACCACATATTGGGCTTTAGAATGGGAATTTCAAAAAAACTACCGGCACCCGTCATGAGTCCAAGTCGAATAAAATCCATTTGCTTGATGATAAAACTGCTCATAACGCTGACATCAAGTAACCACTGGGTCACAAGTCCTCCAACAACAGCACTACCATAGAGTAAAGAGGCAATCTTCCATTTGGTCGAATGGGGATACCGCTTCCAAAACCAAAAAAATGCTCCCGGCATCAGCATGGCTGCGAGGATATAGTTTTTGGTGATCATTAGAATGAGTAACCCAATAATGAGTGGGGTATTCAGGATTCGCACAACGGCTCTGTCGATGCCATAGATCAGCAATCCAAGCCCTAGCACAACCAACCCTTCCTTCAATACTCCGGACGACCAGAAGACCAATTGAGGAAAGAAGAAGACCGAGGCAAGAATGAGCCAGCCCTTGAGAGAAGAATTGCTTTGAAAGAACTTGAATAGGTAGACCGATCCCAGGAGTGAAAAGAAATTCATGAATAGGATGTGGACGAAGTAGTTGCCAAATGAGAATAGCAAGACCAGGGCATTCCAACGGATGATGGTCTGGTTGTCGTTGAAAACCCCGTAATTGTGCGTTTTATACCAATTGTTCATCTGATCGATGACTACCTGCGTTGACTCCGCATCCCAAATGACCCCGGTGATGATCTGAAAATAGACGGACGGAGAGTCGAAAACGGATCGATACAAGATGAGCGCATCGTCAAAAAAGCGGAAGGTATCACTACTGATCCGGTCGTTGCCATAATAGTAGAAATACAGCCCCCAAACACCGAACCCTAAAGCAACCTTAAACAAGAAAAGCAATGGACTAAGCCAGCGTTGAAAACCCGGAATTTCAAATACCCTGAGCTTCCAAATGAGGAAGAGGAAAAAGAACAAATACCCTATGAAAATAGCCGATTCCAAGCGCTTCAAATATAGGAGCAAGAATTGTGATGCGTCTGTTGAATATTTGACGCCCGATTGTCACCCCAAAGCAACTCAGAAACGTACATTTGCCGCAAACATTACAGCGGATGGAAGAAGTATTGCCAGGACTGGAAACTGCCAAGAAATTGGGACTCCTGGAAGAGGAGTACAACAAGATCAATGAGATACTGGGCAGGGAACCCAATTTCACCGAGTTGAGCATCTTTTCAGTTATGTGGTCTGAGCACTGTTCCTACAAGAATTCTATCAAGTGGCTTAAAACACTTCCGCGCACTGGCCCGCATCTTTTGGCCGAAGCCGGAGAAGAGAATGCAGGTCTGGTCGACATCGGTGACGGACTTGCCTGTGCATTCAAGATCGAATCGCATAATCACCCTTCTGCCATCGAGCCATACCAAGGTGCAGCCACCGGGGTTGGGGGTATCAATCGCGACATCTTTACTATGGGAGCCCGTCCTATTGCCCAGCTGAATTCACTGCGCTTTGGAGCCATCGACGAAGACCGTACAAAATGGCATGTGAAGGGTGTTGTAAAAGGCATTGGTGATTATGGAAACTCGTTTGGAATTCCGGTACTCGGTGGTGAAGTCTTTTTTGATGAGTGTTACAACACCAATCCATTGGTGAATGCCATGTCCGTCGGCATTGTCGACACGGACAAGACTATCTCTGCCATTTCCTATGGAGAAGGCAATCCTGTGTTTATTGTTGGATCAAGAACAGGAAAGGACGGCATTCATGGAGCGACATTCGCTTCCGGTGATATCACTGAAAGTTCAACCGACGACCTTCCCGCAGTACAGGTTGGCGACCCATTCCAGGAAAAGCTTTTGCTCGAAGCAAGCCTTGAGTTGGCTGGTAAGAATATTATCGTAGGGATGCAGGATATGGGTGCTGCAGGAATTATCTGCTCATCCAGTGAGATGTCGGAAAAGGGAAATCACGGCATGGACATTCACCTCGATAAGGTTCCCACTCGCCAGGATGACATGAAGCCCTTTGAGATTCTTCTAAGTGAATCGCAAGAACGGATGTTGGTGGTGGCCAAGAAGGGAAATGAAGAGGAAGTCAAGTCCATTTTTGACAAATGGGACCTTCAAGCAGTCGAGATTGGGGTTGTTACTCAAAGTGAATTACTCCGTTTCTACGACAAAGGCGAATTGGTCGCTGAAGTGCCTGCTGAGTCGTTGGTTTTGGGAGGTGGTGCTCCCGTTTACGATCGTGAATATTCAGAGCCGGCTTATTATGCCAAAACAAAAGACTTTTCAATTGACCAGATTGCCGAACCGATGGAACTGGTGAGCGTCGCCAAGTTTCTCACTGGCCATCCAAACATCGCGTCCAAGAACTGGGTGATGGAGCAGTACGACTCGATGGTGGGCACGGTGAACATGAGTACAAACAGGCCGGCGGATGCCGGATTGGTTAACCTCAAGGACCGCGATCGATCTTTGGCCGTCACGGTCGACTGTAGCTCGCGATATGTCTACGCCGACCCACAGATTGGTACCTCTATCGCCGTTGCTGAGGCGGCCAGGAATATCTCCTGTACCGGCGCAGTCCCATCTGGAGTCACAAACTGCCTGAACTTTGGAAATCCATACAATCCAGAGGTATACTGGCAATTTGTTGGGGCGATCAAGGGAATGGGCGCTGCTTGTGAAGAGTTTAATACCCCGGTGACCGGTGGGAACGTCTCTTTCTACAACCAGACAGTAACCCCGGAAAAAGAAGAAGCGGTCTTCCCAACACCTACCATTGGAATGGTTGGGTTGATGGAAGATAAGTCGAAGGTGATGGGTCTTGACTTCCAAAATGAGGGAGACTTGATATACTTACTTGGTGAATCCAGGAATGATATCAACTCAAGTGAATACCTCTACTCTTACCACGGTGTAAAGCTTTCTCCTCCTCCATATTTTGACTTGGAAAGTGAGCACAGATTGCACAAGACTGTAAGGAGCTTGGTCGATGCTCAACTCGTCCAATCAGCACACGACTGTGCAGATGGCGGCTTGTTTATTACCCTCCTTGAGTCAGCGATGAACAATGACCTCGGATTTTCGATCTGGAGCAATCCCGATATTAGAAAAGACGCTTTCCTCTTTGGGGAAGCACAGGGAAGGGTCATCGTATCCGTCAAGCAGGAACAGGAAGATGCATTTCTCTCTGCAGTTGGGGATCACCCAAACAGCAAGCTAGGTATTGTCAATGGTGGACAACTTGAGGTTGATGGCGAAGCATTTGGATCAACCAAAGAATACGCCCAACTATTCAACACTTCTCTGGCAGAAAATCTCTCCTAAGCTTTTACTTAAGAGCGATCTTTCTGGTGAACCTCATGCCTTCCCCAATTAGGGTCAATGTATAAATCCCCGGTGCGAGCCGATCCATGTCGATAATCTCCGTATTAGCAACAGATTTCTGATCAAAGACCAGGGCACCGCCGATAGACCTCACCTGAATGAGGAATGGGCCGTTTAGCCCTGTAACAACTACGGCGGATTCAACAGGATTCGGATATACCATGATGGCATTGGCCTCATTCTGATCTATTCCCACCGCCTGAATACTCACTGTGTTGCAAAGCGAGTCAGCACCACACTGGTTGATTGCGATAAAGCAGTATTCGTAATCACCGTTGGCACTATACTCGTGCTGAACATTGGCTTGATGAGAGGTATCGCCGTCACCGAATGACCAGTACCAGGAGTCGGCATTTGTTGGAATGTCCTGAGCGTCATAGGTAATGAATGGATCCAGGTTGCCATCTGCCGAGATGGTCGCGGAGGTCATAGCATCTTCTAAGAAGTCATGCGTCCCAGATCTGGTACATCCATGGACATCGGTCACCGTTACAAACGCCCTTTGCCAGAACATTGTTGGAATAAAGGAGAAAATCGCGTTGGTATCTGTATTTGTTCCATCCGACCACATATAGCTTATGATATTGGCATTGCTTGCGTCAATAGAAATGGTATCACCAATGCAAGCGATGGTTGTGTCTCCATCAAATGACTCGATGTAGTTCGGGAAATGCTCAAGTTCTAATGTCACCACGCTATCACAGGACAGGCTCTGACTTCCAAATTGCTCATTGTAGCTGAAGGTGCGGTCGTAGGTGCCGGCAGCTGTGTAGGAGGCTCCCGGCCAATCGGTCCAGGTATCTCCTTCGCAAATGGTGTCGAAGATCGCAGTAGTCACCGGCATAGGGATCCTCAGATAAGTTGTATGGATAGAGTCACAGCCCTGCCATCCAATAAGGGTGTCTATATAGGTCCCGGATGTGGTTTGCATTTGCCCACCAGCGAAATAGCTACCTCCCGCACACATGAGGATGCTGTCGAGGGAGAACTGGGTGTTGATGATGGTTGGGGACCAAACATCACTTGTATCGGTGAAACAACTAAAGGTGTTAATTACCCTGTAGTTGTAGTTGACAACAGACAGCGGTGCTCCGGATGCACTAAGGCTGTCTCCGCTGAAGCTTATTCCTGGGATCAGAGAAGGGATGACCGGGAACCATCCGGAACCGGTATCCACCTGCCACTGAGTAGATTGAGCTGATCCATTCGTTGGGAAGACCGCGGTTGTGTTTACATCAGGATCACTCTGGCATATGTTGTTTGTGAGCCATGCACCTCCGGCAGATGTTCCAATGGTTTCGAGCGCCCCTACGTCAATCCTGCCTGATGCAATTCGATTTCTACCGGCTGCATCGTAATCGAGAATTTCAAAAGCAAAAAGTGAATCAAGAACACCTGTATTGCGACAAGGTGAGGTGCAACCATTGACCGCCCAGTCGCTCTGCCTTGCATCGATGTGGGATCCTGGGCCGGTTGTGGCACTCGCAAAAAGAGGGTTCGCATCAAAATTGTTCGCACCAAATGCCGAACCGATTCCACCTTCTACATCACAATTGTAGAAGTGCGTTCGAGATTGACTACTAGTCGCAAACTCATTGTTGAGTGTATTGATGGACGAATTACCTCTAATAATGGTATTGACGATATACGATTCCCGATTGAATGACGGAAACATCGAAATTCCACCGGTTTCTACCGTATCAATGTTGTTGGTGATGGTGCAATTGATAATCCTCAGCCTGGAAGCACCACCATGGGAGAATCCACCCGCGCGATTTGCGGAGTTATTTGCCAGGATATTGGAAATAAACGAGGTGGCTACTTGAGAGAATGGTTTAAAATAAACTCCACCGCCTCTTGAGTCGGCATGATTGTTCAGAAAAGTATTTCCGTCAATGATCTCATTTTGGCCCGCAAAATACATTGCACCTCCGTTGAGACTGGCCCTATTTCTTGTAAGTAAATTCCCTGACACGTGCCCTTTGACGACTCCGCTAAAGAATATGGCTCCACCATTTCCCGTTACGACATTCGAATCCATGGTATTCTCCATAATATCCAACCATCTTGTTCCTGTAGTACCGGTAGCATAAATAGCTGCTCCAGTGGAGGCTGAGTTTCCATAGAAGGTGTTGTATGCAATAAGAGAATTAGGGTGATTGAACGGGTTAAAAGTAGCAGAGGTTAGATCCAATGCCCCTCCATGATTGAATTCAAAATCACAACCGGTAATTTCAAAATACTGGGTGCTTTGCACGTGCAAGGCTCTCGAATTATTAAGCTGACCATTATTTATGAAGGTGCACCCATCGACATATGCCTCTCTATTGATTATTAGTGGTTGATCATTATCCTCGAAAGTACATTCATGAAAGTATGTGGACATACCGGTACCACCTACTCTGAACACGGCTCCAACACCGGTGAAATAACAATTGTCAAAATCCGAATATCCGTTATCTATCCTTATGGTAGGTATGTCGATGAAGTCTGTATAGGCAACCTCGCCCTCCTCAATAACAACAACCGGAGTGCCGATAAGGGCATTGATGAATACGACCCTTGAATTGCTCGTGCCATTGATCTCCACATATCCCTCAACATCGAATTGATTCTCCACCACCACAACAACACCGTCATTGATTATCAATTCATCTCCGTTTAGGACCGTTCCGGATTGGATATAGAATGTGTCTGCCATTAAGGTAGACCAAATCGATCCGTCGGGTATATTTCCGGTAATGGTTGTGTCGGAGGCATGTGTATTTGAAAAGAATGTAAGGGTGAGAATTGCGGTTACGAGGTTTTTCATTTTCAGCTTTTTGATTCAGAACGAAAATACCAAATCGTTTTCAGCTATAAAATAGCTTTCGACCACTGGTGTTTATACCTTATATATAATGGGGCTAAAATCCTGTGTTTCAAGCACCAAAAAATGTGGATAAATCTGTGTGTGTTTTTTGGCCAAAAACACTGGTGTAATTGTAATGTGCGTCGTATATTTGCACCCCCGATAAAAAGGGGTAGTTCTCAGCTTCCGAAAAGAAAAAATTTTTTTTCTCTGAAATGTTTGGTGGAGTATAAAAGATACTTACTTTTGCCAGCCGTTTCAGAAAAGGAACGGAGAAGTTCTTTAGAAAAGCATTGATTTCCCGGCTTGTTCGGGATTGATATAAAGTTCTTTGAAAATATTGGAATAGCACATCGAATAGAGAATATCCCGTCAATTTACTTGATGAGAATTTTTAGATCAGGAACTCAAACTTTTTAATTACAACGGAGAGTTTGATCCTGGCTCAGGATGAACGCTAGCGGCAGGCCTAACACATGCAAGTCGAGGGGTAACAGGAAAAGCTTGCTTTTCGCTGACGACCGGCGCACGGGTGCGTAACGCGTATGCAACCTACCTCTAACAGGAGCATAGCCCGGGGAAACCCGGATTAATACTCCATAATATCTCAGTTCCGCATGGTTTTGAGATTAAAGTTTCGGCGGTTAGAGATGGGCATGCGTGACATTAGTTAGTTGGTGAGGTAATGGCTCACCAAGACTACGATGTCTAGGGGGCCTGAGAGGGTGATCCCCCACACTGGTACTGAGACACGGACCAGACTCCTACGGGAGGCAGCAGTGAGGAATATTGGTCAATGGACGCAAGTCTGAACCAGCCATGCCGCGTGCAGGAAGAATGCCCTATGGGTTGTAAACTGCTTTTATTTGGGAAGAAACCCCCCTACGTGTAGGGGGCTGACGGTACCAAACGAATAAGGACCGGCTAACTCCGTGCCAGCAGCCGCGGTAATACGGAGGGTCCAAGCGTTATCCGGATTCATTGGGTTTAAAGGGTGCGCAGGCGGGGTAGTAAGTCAGTGGTGAAAGCCTATAGCTCAACTATAGAATTGCCATTGATACTGCTACTCTTGAGTCTGGTTGAAGTAGGCGGAATACGGCATGTAGCGGTGAAATGCATAGATATGCCGTAGAACACCGATCGCGAAGGCAGCTTACTAAGCCAGTACTGACGCTAAGGCACGAAAGCGTGGGGAGCGAACAGGATTAGATACCCTGGTAGTCCACGCCGTAAACGATGATCACTCGCTGTTGGCGATATACTGTCAGTGGCTAAGCGAAAGCATTAAGTGATCCACCTGGGGAGTACGCTCGCAAGAGTGAAACTCAAAGGAATTGACGGGGGCCCGCACAAGCGGTGGAGCATGTGGTTTAATTCGATGATACGCGAGGAACCTTACCAGGGCTTAAATGTAAGGGGACCGACTTGGAAACAAGTCTTCTCTTTGAGCCGCTTACAAGGTGCTGCATGGTTGTCGTCAGCTCGTGCCGTGAGGTGTCGGGTTAAGTCCCATAACGAGCGCAACCCCTATCCTTAGTTGCCAGCGAGTAATGTCGGGGACTCTAAGGAAACTGCCGGCGCAAGCCGCGAGGAAGGTGGGGATGACGTCAAATCATCACGGCCCTTACGTCCTGGGCTACACACGTGCTACAATGGTCGGTACAGAGGGCAGCGACCTGGTGACAGGAAGCAAATCTCCAAAACCGATCTCAGTTCGGATTGAAGTCTGCAACTCGACTTCATGAAGCTGGAATCGCTAGTAATCGCGCATCAGCCATGGCGCGGTGAATACGTTCCCGGGCCTTGTACACACCGCCCGTCAAGCCATGGAAGCTGGGGGTGCCTGAAGTCGGTAACCGTAAGGAGCTGCCTAGGGTAAAACCAGTAACTGGGGCTAAGTCGTAACAAGGTAGCCGTACCGGAAGGTGTGGCTGGAACACCTCCTTTCTAGAGAGAAGATCTAGAAAATTCTACTCGAGCTTCGGCTCGATTGGATATTCTCTATTTGTGCTATTTCAATTTTTTTTGGACATCCCAGACGACTCGGTGTTGGCATGTGTCAACTGAGTTATTGGATAATTTTCAGTCCCGTAGCTCAGCTGGTTAGAGCGCTACACTGATAATGTAGAGGTCGGCAGTTCAAGTCTGCCCGGGACTACTACATCGCGTTTGGGGAATTAGCTCAGTTGGCTAGAGCGCTTGATTTGCATTCAAGAGGTCATCGGTTCGACTCCGATATTCTCCACTAGGTTCAACAAAGTTTCGACTGCGTTGAACAGATGTTCTTTGACATATTGATATTGACAAATTTTACTGAGATAACTCAAGAATTATCGTTATAAACTTTTTCGATAAGAAAGTAAGTAAGGGCGTATGGCGGATGCCTTGGCTCTTGGAGGCGATGAAGGACGTAATAAGCTGCGATAAGCTACGGTGAGGTGCAAACAACCTTCGACCCGTAGATTTCCGAATGGGGCAACCCAATACAGTGAAGCTGTATTATCTGCTTCGGCAGAAGTCAACCCAGGGAACTGAAACATCTAAGTACCTGGAGGAACAGAAAACAATAGTGATTCCCTTAGTAGCGGCGAGCGAACGGGGAACAGCCCAAACCGACAGTGTTTCGGCATTGTCGGGGTTGTAGGACTGCAATGTGGACTTTGAATTTATAGTAGAATCTTCTGGAAAGTTGAACCATAGAAGGTGATAGTCCTGTATACGAAATAAATTCAATACCTAGCAGTATCCTGAGTAGTGCGGGGCACGTGAAACCCTGTATGAATCTGCCAGGACCATCTGGTAAGGCTAAATACTACCAAGAGACCGATAGTGAACCAGTACCGTGAGGGAAAGGTGAAAAGTACTTCGAACAGAAGGGTGAAATAGAACCTGAAACCATACGCTTACAATCTGTTGGAGCCCCTTCGTGGGGTGACAGCGTGCCTTTTGCATAATGAACCTACGAGTTACTCGTCACTAGCAAGGTTAAGCACTTCAGGTGTGTAGCCGAAGCGAAAGCAAGTTTGAATAGAGCGTATAGTTAGTGGCGGTAGACGCGAAACTGAGTGATCTACCCATGACCAGGTTGAAGTTCCGGTAACACGGAATGGAGGACCGAACCAGTTGACGTTGAAAAGTCTTTGGATGAGTTGTGGGTAGGGGTGAAAGGCTAATCAAACTCAGAGATAGCTCGTACTCCCCGAAATGCATTTAGGTGCAGTCTCGAAGTCGAGTGTCATAGAGGTAGAGCTACTGATAGGGCTAGGGGGCTTCACCGCCTACCAACCCCTGACAAACTCCGAATGCTATGACATATATTCGGGAATGAGGGCATGGGTGCTAAGGTCCATGTCCGAGAGGGAAAGAACCCAGACCATCAGCTAAGGTCCCCAAGTGTGTGCTAAGTTGATCTAACGTGGTCCGATTGCTTTGACAGCTAGGATGTTGGCTTGGAAGCAGCCATTCATTTAAAGAGTGCGTAACAGCTCACTAGTCGAGCGATTGGGCGTGGATAATAATCGGGCATAAGCACATCACCGAAGCTATGGATTGCAGTTTACTGCAGTGGTAGGGGAGCATTCCAGTGGCGTCGAAGCAGTACCGTAAGGTGCCGTGGAGCAGCTGGAAAAGAAAATGTAGGTATAAGTAACGATAAAGCAGGCGAGAAACCTGCTCACCGATAGACTAAGGTTTCCTGAACAACGCTAATCGGTTCAGGGTCAGTCGGGACCTAAGGCAAACCCGAAAGGGGTAGTCGATGGACAACTGGTTAATATTCCAGTACTGACATTAGTTGTGATGGAGTGACGGAGAAGTGAAAGTCCCGCGTACTGACGGAATAGTACGTTGAAGGCTGTAGGTATACGAGAGGCAGGCAAATCCACCTCTTGTGCTGAAGGCCGATAGTACCGCAAACCTCCGGGCGAGCGGATAGTGGACCTAAACCGGCTTCCAAGAAAAACTTCTAAGCTTAAACTAATGCCACCCGTACCGTAAACCGACACAGGTAGTCAAGGAGAGAATCCTAAGGTGCTCGAGTGATTCGTGGTTAAGGAACTAGGCAAAATAGACCTGTAACTTCGGGAGAAAGGTCCCCCGCTTTACGGCGGGGCGCAGTGAATAGGCCCAGGCGACTGTTTAGCAAAAACACAGGACTCTGCTAATTCGAAAGAAGATGTATAGGGTCTGACACCTGCCCGGTGCCGGAAGGTTAAAAGGAGGGGTTAGTCTTCGGACGAAGCTCTGAATTGAAGCCCCGGTAAACGGCGGCCGTAACTATAACGGTCCTAAGGTAGCGAAATTCCTTGTCGGGTAAGTTCCGACCTGCACGAATGGTGTAACGATCTGGGCACTGTCTCAACCACGAGCTCGGTGAAATTGTAGTCGCGGTGAAGATGCCGCGTACCCGCAACGGGACGGAAAGACCCCGTGAACCTTCACTACAGCTTCACATTGACATTGGGTAAATGACGTGTAGGATAGGTGGGAGACTTCGAAGCCGCATCGCTAGGTGTGGTGGAGTCGTCCTTGAAATACCACCCTTCATTTATCTGATGCCTAATCTGAAATAACGGAGACAGTGTGTGGTGGGTAGTTTGACTGGGGTGGTCGCCTCCAAAAGAGTAACGGAGGCTTCCAAAGGTTCCCTCAGCACGCTTGGTAACCGTGCGTAGAGTGCAATAGCATAAGGGAGCTTGACTGTGAGACTGACAAGTCGAGCAGGAACGAAAGTTGGGTATAGTGATCCGGTGGTTCCGCATGGAAGGGCCATCGCTCAAAGGATAAAAGGTACTCCGGGGATAACAGGCTGATCTCCCCCAAGAGCTCATATCGACGGGGGGGTTTGGCACCTCGATGTCGGCTCGTCACATCCTGGGGCTGGAGAAGGTCCCAAGGGTTGGGCTGTTCGCCCATTAAAGTGGCACGCGAGCTGGGTTCAGAACGTCGCGAGACAGTTCGGTCCCTATCTGTTGTGGGCGTTAGAAATTTGAGAGGACCTGACTCTAGTACGAGAGGACCGAGTTGGACGAACCTCTAGTGTACCAGTTGTGCTGCCAAGTGCACCGCTGGGTAGCTATGTTCGGACGAGATAAGCACTGAAAGCATCTAAGTGCGAAACTTACCTCAAGATGAGATTTCTTTTAAGGGTCGTTCGAGACCAGGACGTCGATAGGTTGCAGGTGTAAAGGCAGTGATGTCAAAGCCGAGCAATACTAATTACCCGTAGCTTTCTATCTACAACGTTAATCCTTGAATATCAAGGTAGAATTTGTCAATCAATGTGTCGATCATATACAGTCGGTTTATTTCCGACTAAAGATTTATGGTGACTATGGCAGTGGGGATCACCTCTTCCCATCCCGAACAGAGAAGTTAAGCCCACTAGCGCTGATGGTACTGCTGTAACAGGCGGAAGAGTAAGTCGTCGCCAATTTTTCGAAAAGCCCCGTTCACGTTTGTGGATGGGGCTTTTTTTTGATACCCCCTTCAAAAAATTCATCTTTGAGCCGCCCAATGCTCCAGCACCTCAAGCAATATTCTGCCATTTATATCTGCCTCATACTGGCAGTTGTTCTTTTCTCCAAATCTTCACATTACGAAGACCTGCAAAATGGAAAACTCAGCGCAATCCGAAGCGATGGTGCAGGATACTACGCATACCTTCCGGCTTTATTCATCTACCGGGATCTTGACTTTCACTTCACCGAAAGGCCGGAAATCATGGAGAGATATAGCCACTTTCCCGTAGAAGGAATCGTAAGAACCCCCGAAGGAGAGCGGTACACAAAGTATTACGTCGGAACAGCTATACTCATGGCCCCCTTCTTTCTATTGGGTACCATCGTGGCGGCACTGACCGACTATCCCCTTGATGGATACAGCCTTCCCTTTGAACTAGCCTGCCTGCTTGCGGCCCTGAGTTATATGCTCGCTGGCTTGATTGTCTTGAGAAGCCTGCTCAAAAACATAGGTTTTAATAGTATCTCAACCTTCTTCACTGTCCTCTCGATCGGTTTGGGATCCAACCTCTTGATATACTCCTACTATGTGTATACGTTCTCGCACGTATATGCCTTTTTTGTCTGTGCCCTCTTCCTCTGGGCTGCCACGCAATACTTATCCAAGCCTACTTTTGGAAGGTTTGCCATCACAGCAGCGGTGTGGGTTTTACTGGGCTTAACAAGACCCACCACAGGGCTTCTAATCCTTCTTGCCCTTCCCCTACTCCCATTTAAAGCACAGCAATGGCGTCGAGGCTATCAGTTTATCATATCGGATTTCAAAAAGTTGCTTACCAGTATTTTACCTGCAATTCTGGTTGGAAGTACACAACTTATACTGTACAAAATCCAAGTCGGTGATTGGTTGATGTGGTCCTATTCAGATGAGGGATTTGATTTTTCCAATCCCCACTTCTATCAATTTCTATTTGGCTATCGGAAAGGCCTTTTTGTCTATTCACCCATATTCTTTTTTGCCCTCCTTGGAATGGTATTGTGGTTTAGATCAGACCCATTCAGGAGTCTTGTTACCCTTCTTTTTATTGCGGTAGTAACATTTGTCCTGTCAAGCTGGTGGAACTGGTGGTATGGTGGTGGCCTGGGAAGCAGATCCTTCATTGACTTCTATCCCGCTCTTGCCATTCCAATGGCTGTCTCGATCCAGCAAATACAAAGTTGGAAATGGCTTCGGTGGATCATACTGCCGTTTGGGTTGTTTCTGATCTTTGTGGGACTTGCCGTTCAGCTTCAATTCTCCCAAAATATCATCCACTACGACAACATGGACAAGGACAAATATTGGCAAGTATTTCTCCGAACCGAAAGGGTATTTCGCTGGAATACTACCGATACTCCAACATTCCTCAGCAATGTCTCTACAACACAGGTAGGCGAATTCACCTGTGCAAATAATGCCAATTGTGATGGGGGGTTTGCACAAAACCCAGTATTCAAGGTTGAAAGCTATCCCGATAGAGGGGTCTATTTTGAAATGCCGGAAGAATCGAAGTTAATTGCAGGTACAGAATATGTGGTCACGGTAGATGCCAACATGCAGATAGAGTTAAAGAATTGCTGGGCAAGAATAATTTGTTCCTTTGACGGCGATGACCAAAGCTGGCAAAGTCGACCCGTGATTCAAGAAATTAGGCAGGAAAAGGTATGGACAAATACGCACTTTGAGTTTTTGGTAAAGCCAAAATCAGATCAAGGTCCATTCAGACTTTATGTCGGCGACAACAGGAAAGTTCCGGTCGACATTGCGAACATTACAATAGGCTTTCACAAAATAGAAATCGTTGACTAAGAAGATCAGTATACTTATCCCTGCATACAACGAGTCGGCAACGATTATTCAGGTGCTCGATGCAGTTAAAAATGTGGTGCTTATCAACGATATCCAAAAGGAGATGATCGTTGTAAACGATGCTTCATCCGACGACACCCTGCAAAAGGCGACTCAGTACAAGGAGCATAACTCCGAATTGGATATAAAGATCTTTAACCAGGACAGGAATCGAGGAAAAGGAGCAGCGATCCATCGTGGAATTGCAGAGGCCTCGGGTGACTACATCATTGTACAGGATGCAGATTTGGAGTACGATCCTAACGAATACAATATACTTTTGAAGCCTATGGTGGATGGGGTTGCCGACGTCGTTTATGGATCCAGATTTATGGGTGGCAATCCTCACAGAATACTCTTCTTCTGGCATTCCATTGGAAATAGGTTCCTGACTTTCCTTTCCAATATGTTCACCAACCTGAACTTGACTGATATGGAGACCTGCTACAAACTCTTTGATGCCAGGTTGATCAAGTCGCTCAAGCTCAAGGAAAGGCGATTCGGATTCGAGCCAGAGGTAACAGCGAAAGTTGCAAAGGAGAAGGCCCGAATTTATGAAGTAGGAATTTCATACTATGGCCGAACATACGAAGAGGGTAAAAAGATTGGGTGGAAGGATGGTTTTCACGCAATCTATTGCATCTTCAGGTATGGCCTTTTTGGATAATTCTGGTCGGATTTTTGGTTCCAACAGGCAAACTGAATAAAATCTTCGTCAGGGCACTACCTCCCACCCCACCCTTTTATTTCTTTGATATCGTGAAACGGCTAGCCATAATGATACTTGTGCTTGCTCCATGGAGTGCATTCAGCCAAAATGACTCCGTATCCTACGTTCGATCCTATGAGGAAACCACACTCGGTCAATCACTCGGTTCCGACCTCGAAATGGACTTTATCGATACCACACTAGATGAGCTTATCAATTATTATCCGGATCTCTACCAAGAGCAAATATGGTTGGGCAACTATGGGGCCCCGGGAATGTCTATGACACTGGGAAACTCCAACGAATTGGGTCTGGAAGGTCGATTTGATCAGCTACAGTCGTATAGATTGAATTCCGAGGATGGTTTGATGATGAATGTCTCGCAACCCTTTACCCAGGCGGAGTACGTGCTTGGAACACAGCAGGAGGAGCGATTGAGGCTGATCCACAGCCAGCAAATCAAGAAAGGATTTAACCTCACTGCAGAGCTTCGCAGGGTGAGCTTTCAAGGTTGGTTCGAACGACGAAAAACGGTGCACAATGGTGCCAGGCTCTCCGGATACATCGCCCCTGATTCAAGTCGATACTCTGCCATGTTTAGTGCGGTATACCACAACACTTATGTGGAAGAGAATGGAGGCTTTCCCCAACTAAACGAATTGGTTGGCATAAACCCAAACTTGTCTTCTGCACGCAATACATCAACGGTTCAAGACATTGGCTTCCGGCAGATCTTTCGACTTGGCCAAAAGCCAACAAGAGATACAAGCGACACTGCTCAAATGGCTATGGTTGAACCATTGTCGAAATCATGGCTACAACACGACATTAACTTCAAACGAGGATTCTACATATTCATAGATGAAAACCCGGATTCTACCCATTATGGCATTCGTTCGATAGCCCTTATTTCCGATGAGGTAAAAGACAAATGGGATGTCTTGAGTCTCACAAATCAATTATCCTGGGTGGCTAAAAAGGAAAAAAGCTTCCTCAAGATATTCGGAATGCACAAATTCTATCGATTCCAGCAAGGAACAGACTTCTTCAACCTCAATGATTTTAATGATTTCATTGTGGGTGGCGAGTTTGCCTTGTCCTCGGAAAAATTCGGATTTAGCGGATCTGGCGCATATACGGTTGGAGGTATTACCTTCGGTGACCTGAGGCTAAAGGCCAAAGTTCAAGGCAAATTGAAGGATTCATTTACTGCCTTTGCTACGGGTGCTTTCGACCTCTATGAACCTGACTTTTTGTACCGCGAATACCGTTCAGCCGAGCTCTCCTGGACGTCGAACTTGAACAAATCCTCCTGGACCGACATTAAAGGTGGGATCAAAACACAAAATGGCGGTGAATTGAGCATATCGTTTCTCAACCTCACGAACATAACATACTTTGATTCTCTGCTGGTCATTGGTCAGGATGGCGCTACGGGTATAGTGGTGAGGGGACAGCATCGATTTGACCTTGGAAAATTCCACTTGACACCCAAGGTTGTATACCAGAGCATGTCAGCGTCCGACGCGATAAGGTTTCCTAAAATTCAAGCTAGCCTGGATGCATATTACCAGGGAAAGTGGTTTAATCAAAAAATGGATGCCCGCCTTGGAACGCGTGTAGTTTGGTTCTCATCCTATGAGCCCTTTTCCTACATGCCCCTCATTAGGAGCTTTAATACCCAGCAGGGGTTCACTTCAGGGGAATATCCATTTGTAGAAGCCTATGGCGCCTTCAAAGTGAAGACGCTTAGATTTTTTGCAAAGGCGACCAACTTGTACTACTTCAATATCCCCGGTGACTATTTCCTGATCGAAGAATACCCTCTGAACCCATTTGCGGTGAAGATTGGATTTAATTGGATGTTTGAAAGCTAGCATAGCTGCAAGTTTTAACCTGCAAGCTGAACACTCTCCATACTCTACTCCCAATTCTTCACTCTCGATTCTCGCTAAAGATTAAACCACATCACCAGTTTTCCTACGAGTGACCTTCGTTGGACATTAAACTGCGTGTCGTAGTTGTCGGCGTATACGATAAAGAAATCCGACATAGGCCGAAAACGCCACTGGAATCGGGTATTCATATTCAGGATATTTCCCTGGGCATTGTATTGAATGAAATTGGTAAAGAACAAACTCTTGGTGAATGACAGGTCAACACGCAAACCAAGTAGGTCTATAAATGCATTGGGATAGCCCTCTTGCTGGCGGATTTCGTTTCGCTGGTAACTCACAGAAAAGATTCCCCATGGCTGAGCTCTGTAAGCGAGGTTCGTCACCAACCGTAGTCTTGTACCCGTATAATACGAACCCCAGTCAATCGATCCGCTACCCGCAAGTCTTTTCCGGCGATCGCCTTCATAGAAGATTCCAAAATCCCGGTAATAATATCGCCCCGTAGGCAAGGGCTTGGAGTCCGTGAAAGTAACATCGGTATCAAACAAAAGCCATGTGAACTTCTCTTCGTGAGATAACCTTAGATAGGACGTATTCTGAAACTCAAATTCGTACTTGGCCCGAATGATATAATCCGTGGTCTGGAATCTGCTGTTCATGTACTGATCCATATATAAACCGGGGCCGTGGCGATTGATGATCTTGCCATTGGGATTGAAGATATACTCGAGAACTGGCTCCAATCGCCAATAGGTAATAGGAAGAAAAGAATCGTTTACCGGATCATACATGCGGTTTCTCCTCACAAAACCCACGTCCGCCACATAATTCTGCCCGACATACTCATGATTCCACATCATGCGCAACTTTTTTGTGCTATAGAGCAACCATGCAGCATTGGAACTGACTTCCCTTTTGTGATCAGGGTCCAGAGAACGGTGGTAGTAGACCTTTCCCCTTACCTTATTCGACTTCGTGTAGATATCGTAATCTACCCCTACAATCCTGTTGTAGTCACCCTCTGAGATTTGGTTGTCACTGTTGAAAGCCTGGCGATTCACAAAGATTCCCGAGATATTGTTCAGGCCAAATACCTGGTGCTGAAAGGCGGCAACCGTATAATTGTTGGCTTTTAATTCAAGATCTGCCCTGCCCTCTGTTTGCATATTCATCAAACCAATGCGCAACCTGTCGTTCACCTTTCCGCTAAGCCTTGCACCTGCAATAATTGGGATTGTCTCTCCCTCATATAGGCCAATCCTCCTGGAAAAGAACGGCCGTATCTGCCGAAACCCAAATCGCTCGAAGAGGTCTGAGTTTTCAAGGAAGAATGTCCGTCTCTCCGGAAAGAATACGGAAAACCTGGTGAGGTTGGTCACCTGACGGTCTACCTCAACCTGTGCAAAATTCGGATTGAAAGTAAGGTCCAGATTCAGCGATGAAGTCACTGCTACCTTGGCATCCAAACTGGCCTGGGGCTTCAGGGTGGTAAAAGTGGTATCAACATATTCTTCTCCGTAGGTACCGAGCACACTTGGAATGATAGAAACCAGGCGGACACTTTTTGGTAGATCACCTTGAAAATTCATGGCCCCGGTAAATGCCAACGATGAGGACTCGAAATTCCTTGGCACTTTAGACCAGGTGGAAGCCTCGGGAACTTGTGTGTCGTGACGGAGGAAGTTTACACCCCACTCCAAGCGTTCATGGTCGTATCGTAGAGTCCGAAATGGAATGGCCATTTCAACGACCCAATAATTGTCGTAGATCTTTGCATCGCCGGCCCATTTATTGTCCCAGAAAGTTTCTGGCCCAAATGCTCCACCATTTGCCAGCAACCCTTCGATCATTACTCCCTGTGGGCTCATGAGAAATGCAAAACCATTCACGTGGTCGTTGAAGGGGTCAATGAAGATTCCAAATACATCGGCTACTCCGTAGTCAAAGTCTCGCTTGAGTGATGGAACTACAACACCGGAGCCATTGGAGAAATAACACTTCGCGGAGACATATAGGTTTACCTCATCATAAAGCAACCTCACTTCTGTTTGGCTAACCGCCTTGATGGAATCAAAAGGGAAGTTCTGATTAAAGTCGGTGCTCGGCGTTACCAACTGCCATGCCGCCTCATCCAATGCGCCATCCAATGTAATACCGCCACTTGTTTTGACGACTTCTATGTTCCGACGATCTTGCGATTTAGCCGCAAAAACAGACAGAATAGTGCAAAGAATAAGAAATATTTTGCGGTCGGTCATAAAGCGACAAAAGTAGGAAAGCCAACAATCCATTGTCTCGCAATATATTTGACGACGTGAAGAAGAATCGGATCTGGCTGTTTACCCTACTCCTCACTATCACCATTTCCGCGATAGTCTACTTGTACTTTCCGAAACCGGAAATACGGGAGACACGGATCGTTGACTTTGAGGCCGCCTTCTATAACGTCGAAAACCTCTTCGACACCATCGATCATGCGGATACTTGGGACGAAGAATATACTCCAGACAGTAAAAAGGCCTATGATAGTGAACGCTACATGGAGAAGCTCTCCAGAATTGCCGAGGTACTGAATCACCCGGCACTTAAAACCCCGGAGATCATAGGGCTTTGTGAGGTTGAGAACCCATTGGTGGTGGAAGCATTGAGAACCAGGCTGGATTCGGCAGGAAAGTACATGTTGATTTGTGAAGAGGGTGATGATTTTCGTGGAATTGACAATGCCCTACTCATCGACACCACTTACTTCGAATTTGATTGGTATCAATCTATTACTGTAAATCTGGACAGCCTCACAACCCGTGACATACTTTGTGCGGCCATGCATGGCCCTGACAAGAGACCGATCTTGATCATGGTAAACCACTGGCCCTCCAGGTGGGGTGGCAAGAAAAAAAGCGACCCTAAAAGAGCACGTGCCGCTGAAACGTTAAGGGATGCGATCCTTCAATTTTCGCAGGACGACCCAAACCGGCGATTTATTGTCATGGGTGATTTTAACGACTTTCCCACTGACTCTTCGATTGCCGAAGTACTCAATGTACCTGGCCTGATCAACCTTTCCAAGCCATTGCACGAAAGTGGGCAGGGCTCACACAATTATCGCGGCGAGTGGGGTATGCTGGATCAGATGATGGTCAAACATGGGGAGACATACCCCCTCGGAGTGGACACTCACTTTGTATTCAAATGGAATAAGCTGCTCTACTATTCTGAGAGATATGAAGACTCACTACCGTCTCGATCATTTGGTGGTAACAATTACTATGGAGGCTATTCCGATCACCTGCCAATTGTGACGTATTTCAAGATAAGCTCTACAGCTTCAGGTAAATGAAATAGGCGCTGAAGGCAATCAAGAAGACCATGCCTACATAACTCAACTGCCTTACTTTCCTGGTGGGTCTATGCTCTTCGGGAAAGTTTTTATGATTCAAGGACCTCATGTTTAGCCACGCAAGTACCGGGGCCGTTAAAAATGAGATGGTCGTGGCAAGATCTACGAGTCCGCGCATATTTTCCTGGAAATACGCCAGAACAAGGATGGTCCCAACAAGCAACACCAGGAGGATTCCATTGTACAAGCTGGAATTTCTCCTTGAAAATCTGGCTTTTGGAATCAGGATTTTGAACGTAGGTCGCAAGACCCGAGGAAAGGCATCCAACAAGGTCAAGGTTGTGCTAAACATCGTGGTGAAGGCGGCTACTGCAATAAGTGGATATGCCCAGGCACCGAGGCTTTGAGTATACATTTCTATCAACTTCCCTGCAAAGGCGCCACCGGTTCCAGGTAGGGATTCGCCCGAACCAAACATAACCATGGCCCCCAGCATCACAAAGCAAACGGCTAGGAATGCCGTACCCCAATAACCAATTTTGAAGTCGAAGATGGCTTCTTTTAATCCGTGAGATTTATCGCTGCTTCTTTTCTTGGCAACAGTCCAGACCGAATGCCAAACGGCGATGTCTATAGGAGCCGGCATCCACCCAACCAAAGCGATTAGAAAGAAAATATCCTTGTTGTTGAGGAAGCTGAAGGATCTCATGAATTCCGGGCTTTTCTCAAATTCCCCAAGTGAACCGTTTGCAACGGCCACTACCGTTGTGATAGCCAAGGTTACGATAATCACCTTCATCAAGTTGTCGAGGATTGCATATCTCCCAACCCAAAGTATGATGGCGCATATGGCCAGTAAGAAGGCAGACCAAACCCATAGGTCCCATGTTATCCCTGTAATATACTGGGCGAGCCCAGCCGTGACAATGGTGACGGCAGCCTGAAAAATGAACATCGTCGTAATGGTCAAAAACAGGAAGAGCATCACGGCCCATTCGCCTATCCACCTGTATCCGTTCAGCAATGATTTTCCTGTAACAGATGCAAACCTGGGGCCTGCTTCGAAGAATGGATATTTGAGTATGTTGGCCAGGATTACGGCAGTAATTAAGATATAGCCGTATTCCGCTCCAGCCCTTGTAGATTGTACCAAGTGGGACACGCCAATGGCCGCTCCGGCATAGAGCAAACCGGGTCCAAGACTCTTGATCAATTCTCTATATTTGGCCATGACCGGGCATAAATCTAACGCAATCTCCTTCTTGGCCAATTCCCTTTCAGACGAATGACCTCCAACAAGGCCAACTTATACGATCGCATTTCCTGGATTGTTGTTTTGCTCTCGGGAGCCGCACTTGGCATTAAATCTCTCAAAGAACCCGACTTGTGGTGGCAGCTAAGAACAGGTCAATGGATGGTCGACAACATGACGGTAACCAGGGTCGACGTATTCTCGCTGAGTCATCCGGGTGTGGAATGGATCAATGTAAAGTGGTTGTTTGAAGTTCTTCAGTACCTTTTCTATGGAATAGGGGGTCCTGAGTTCCTTTTATTCATGCAAGTCCTGGTTAATGCGGGATTGCTCTTGGTCCTCTTGTCGGCCACCAAAAAGCTCGCTTCACTTCTTTCGGATTCACAGGTGGTCTCAAAGACCTTGTTTTCAGTAGTAGCCATCGCAGCCTTGGTTGCAATCAATTTTAGGATGCTAGGGCGCCCGGAAATGATTAGCCACCTGATGACCGCCGTATTCCTCTTGATCCTGGTGCGTCATCGATTGAATCCAGGAAAAAGTATTTACTGGTTGATCCTGTTCATGACTCTTTGGGCCAATCTGCATGAAGCCTTTGGTGTTGGTATGGTGCTCATCGGCGTTTTTCTCGCCGCCAATTTGCTTGAATGGTGGATTGACAAATCAAAAGGCATTGATCGCAACCTGTGGCTCGCAGGCCTTGGATCCATACTGGCCGTGAGTCTCAACCCGCGCGGTCCGGTGATGATACTGCACCCCTTGAATATTTTTTCCCAGGTCGGAGAAAACAAATTCACCACAGAGCTCTACGATATCTCGACCCCATATTACTGGCAACAATATGAACCTTATATAGCCGTGTGGTGGCTCGGCATCTTGCTGATCGGATTTGTCATTCTTATGAGAAAGCAAGGAGGGTGGAAAAAGTTGCTCCTCAAAATTGGCATCGGTTACATGCTTATGCTTTTTCTATTCGCATATCTGGCCACCACTGCTCACAGGAACCTGCCCTTCTTCTTCATCTGGAGTGTCCCCTTGGCCTATCATGCATTGGTTGTGATCTTCGGATTATTTGAAGGGCGCCAGTGGGCTGGTAGGCTTGTACAACCTTCCAGGATTTTGATACTTGTGGTGGCCCTGGGATTTTACATATCGATCGTAAGCAATGTCTTCTATAAATACATGTCTCCGCGAGAATCTTATGGAATGGGCATCTCTGCCATGTTTAATCCAGTAGGGGCTTCACATTACCTTAAACAAGAAAAAGCGTCGGACAAAACGATTTTCACGGATTACCTCGCCTCCTCATACTTGCTTTGGGACCTAAGACCCGATTACAAGGCCTATATCGACTTTCGCGACCTCGATATCTATCCTGTGGAATTCTTCAAGGCCTTCAATCAAATGGCAGCTTATCCAAAGGATTTTGAGAAGTACGACAAGGAATATCAGTTTAAGTATGTTGTGCTCAACAGACTCTTCCTGGGTGCTCTGCATGGCTACTTGATGGATTCACCCAGTTGGACACTCCAATATGCCGATGCCGTAGCTGTAGTGTATAAGAGATCCCAGGGCGAGCCCGCACCATTCTCTGCTCCCAAAAGCTTAGAGGCCTCCGGACTGTCAATGGTGATTAACTTCATATTCAACCCGTTTTATGACAGTAGCGAAGATCTGCCCAATCCCAATAGAACGGCTTCTGAATATTATGCATCCATCGGTCGGACGGAAGAGGCATACCGGGAGGCAAAGGCGGCAATGAGGTCGGATGCAAGCGACCCCTTGAATATGTCACAATACGTCTATGCCGCTATCAACCGGGCTAATGCGTCACAGGATCCAAAGTATCGAAGTGAAATTCTTAAAGCGGCATTTGATGTGATGAATACCTTCAAGAACATGGAGGACCGAGTGCTTTATTTTCGATCACTAGGTCAATTGTATCTGACTGCAGGAGATCCAGGGTCGGCATTGGTTTCTTTCAAAAAAGCCAATAAGGTAGAGCCTAGCAAGGACAACTATATGCTCATGGCTCAATGCCAGAATGTGCTCATGGCCAATGATCCCGACAATCAGCTCTTCTATTCAAACAAGTGGTTTGAATTCATGAAGTCGGCACACGAGCTGGATCCGCATGATGCGATTCTCAATTTCAACCTCGGGGTAAGCTATTGTAACTCTAACGATTGCACCCAAGCGATTCCCTACTTAGAGAAAGCTACGTTCAGCGGGCAGTTTAGTCCACAGGAAATCCAAACCCTGCTGGATTGCAAGAAGCGTTGTGGAGTTGCAATTAATTGAGGACGATTCTTTTGCTCTTGACCACAGAACCATGAACAATCACTTGAACCAGATAGGTTCCTCGGGCAATGAATCTTGTAACCAATTTGGTTTTAGCCGGCCCCTGAAATGGAAATATGGCCACATTTTGCCCTTGAAGGTTTCTCAGTCTAACCTCCCAGAAGTCATATAATCCGACCTTTTCGGCTCCAACAAACAATTCCGTCTGCGCAGGATTGGGATAGATGGATATTCCGTAATCCACAAATGTCGGGTCCGCGAAACCAATGGCATTGCAATTGAAGGATTCCGTGAGATTGTCTTCCTGTTGAGAATTGGTATTGACTTGAGGAGATACAACAGTTCCTTTACTAAATATGGAAGTTATTCCATTCTCCACGCTGGCCACAGAAACAAAGTAAAGGTTCCCACTGACCATGCCAGGAATGATAAATTTCTTATCGCTCATTCGGTACAGATGGTCAAAATAATAGCTTGTATCCGTGCTTCCCAGTTGCCTCACTCCTATCCTGTAGGTCGCATCGGGTCCATGATTGGAAGTAATTTCCAATTCCGGACCGGTAGCCACATTGTTAACAGTGTATTCTGGTGTGGTAGGTGCCCACGCGCTCAGGTTGAGCGCCATAGCATTGATTTCGGCGTTGCGCTTCAGGTAGTTAAAATCTACAAAGAAGGAGTCGATTGCTCCATCGGTATCCGTGTCAACTCCAATGACATCATCGCTGGAATGTTGCCGGTCATGATAATTTGGGTCATTATTTCCAGCACCATTACCATGCTCATGGGCTGACGTAAAGCGAATAGCATTAAAACCAAGCTCGCGAAAAGGGATGTGATCACCACCTCTACCCGTTCGGTCTTCCTGGTTCATGATTTGAACAGTCATTGGAACATTAGTGCTGGAGACCAGTTTTTCCTCATACCCCAGTTTGATCCACCTTGCCAGATTCCTATTTCCCTGGGTGCCTGCAGTATTTGCAAAAATCCTGACTCGAGTACTATCAATGGATCCCGAAGCCGAACAAACGGTTGGAGGTGATGCCGTCTCTCCACAAATAACCCCACCTACGATATCATTGTTGAATACGGCCTTGAGGTTGATATCCTCATCCACGCATAGTTGTGCCATCGCCCGACCTCCGAGTAAGCCTTGTTCTTCACCCACGGTCAACATGAATACGATCGTGTTTGGAAAGTCGTATTTGGACATAACACGGGCTAATTCCATTACGAGCACGGTACCGCTACCATTGTCATCAGCTCCATGGGCTACACAATTCACATCGCACCGATCGCCACATCTTGAGTCCATATGGGCTTCGACCAGTACTACCTCGTGATTCGATGTATCATACCCTGGCTTGATAGCCAGTACGTTCTTCAAATGCCCGTCTCCACAGGTGTTGCCTGTAATGTCAAATTCCAGGTAGCTAAAGACCATACCAAAGTCACTTCTATCGGAAGACCTCATTCGGCTCATCGCCCACCTTCGAGCCGCGCCTACCCCAACGTTATTGCTAAGGGTATCGGAAAAAGTATTCCTGTTGTGGTATGATACAAGTTCCTGGAGATAGATGTGAAGGGTATCAGCAGAGAATTCGCCAGACATTTGGCAGAGAATATCGTGGGCCGCCGGTCCGTCAGATTTGTTGTATGCCAGTGGGTCATAGTTTCCCTTGAGCACGTTGAGCGCTTCCAAATTGGACAACGTCATATTGGACTGGGTCCATCCAATTGAACAAAAGACGAGCAACAAAGCGGTAAGAATGACCCTCATAATCAGAACTTTGAAGTAAAACTACGAAAACAATATCAGCGCGTGAAATACCAAACGATGCCGAGGCAGAAGATCAGGTTCAACGCAATGTTCAGTATTCCGTATACGTACATGCCCGATTGGAAAAATCTGAATGTCTCCAAGCTGAATGTCGAAAAAGTACTGTAGCCTCCGCATACTCCTATCACCAAAAAGACGTAGAAGATTTCCTTAGCCATCAGTGATTTTGCGAAGGTGAGGCTACCCGCTAAGATGATACATGCGGCGAAATTGCTCAGCAAGGTTCCAAGAGGGAAATTATACACAAACTGAGCACTGATGAGGCTTGTGAGGTATCGCAGCACACTTCCCAAACCTCCACCAATGAAAATTGCCAACAACTTCATCGAGATGAAATTAGGCTATTTGAAACAACTCGAAAAAGTAAAACTGCTATAGAAGCCGAAACAAACCCCCAAATCCAGCCTCCTATAATGTCCCCCGGGTAATGTACGCCAAGGTATATCCGAGAATAAGATACCACAATGACCCAGGTAAATATGAATATGGAAAAGCCGCGATGTTGAAGAAAATATGAAGTGATAAGCGCAAATCCCATTGTGCTGCTAGCATGGCTTGAGATAAATCCATATTGCCCACCGCAGTGGTTTTTTACGAGGTGGACCAGGTGACCAAAGTCCAGGTTGTGACAGGGCCTGAAGCGCATGATCACTTTTTTGAAAAGGTGAACGCTACCGAGATCGGTAATAGCAAAAGTCAATGCGATGGCAGCAAACCCAATCCAAAAGATTTTGTACGAGCTGAATTTTCTGTACAGCCAAATGAAGATCAACAAGTACATTGGAATCCAGATATACCTATCTGAAATCCAGTACATGATGGTATCAAAGGTCTCATTATGAATCCCATTCAGATAAAGGAATAACCTTTGGTCGAGGGATTCTATGCTCTGTAACCACTCAGGCATTTAGCTTTTCCCAGATTTTGTCTTTGAGTACATCTATATTCATTCCTGTGACAGAAGAGATATACAGGTGAGGTTGTGAGTCAAGTTCCGCAGACATCTGTTCCATCATCTCCTCGTCCAGCATGTCTGCTTTGCTAACGGCAAGCAATCGATCTTTATCCAGAAGCTCCGGATTGTATTTTTCCAATTCTGCCAATAGCACTTTATATTCCGCAAGTACATCGTCACTGTCTGCTGGAACGAGAAATAGCAGCGCAGAGTTTCGTTCGATGTGCCTCAGAAATCTGTGACCCAGGCCTTTGCCCTCGCTTGCACCCTCAATTATTCCCGGAATATCGGCCATAACAAATGAGCGATGATCGTGGTAGGACACAATCCCAAGATTTGGGGTCAAGGTGGTAAACGCGTAATCAGCTATCTCAGGTTTGGCGGCAGAAACTGAAGCCAAAAGCGTGGATTTACCCGCGTTGGGGAATCCGACAAGGCCCACGTCCGCCAGGACCTTCAATTCAAATGAGAACCAACCCTCACGCCCTTCCTTGCCAGTTTGCGCATATCGCGGGGTTTGATTGGTTGGAGATTTAAAATGTGCGTTACCAAGGCCTCCTTTTCCTCCTTCGACTACAATTTTTTCCTCTCCCTCTTCTGTAATCTCTACAAGTAGTTTTTCTGACTCAGACTCCCTGATAACGGTTCCTAAGGGAACATCGAGTATTACATCGACACCATCTTTTCCGCTGGCCGTTTGCTTACCGCCGTGGCCTCCATCATTGGCAATCACATGCTTGCGGTACCTAAGAGGAAGTAGTGTCCATAGCTGTTTGTTTCCACGAGCGATAATGTGCCCTCCACGACCGCCATCACCTCCATCGGGCCCACCTTTGGGAATAAATTTCTCACGACGAAGGTGGGCACTACCATTGCCACCCTTACCTGACTTGCAATGGATCTTTACGTAATCGACGAAATTTTGTGAACTGAGCTTCCTGTTCCTAGAAGCCATGATTAACTTAATTGCTGTTCACAAAGAAAGCAAATGGCTGACTATGTCCATACTTAAGCTGTGGACTTAGTTAATACTGATCGAGAACGGCACAAAGAGAATCGAATATAGATTCGATGGAACCGAACCCGTTCACCTCCTGAAGCTTTCCCTGAGCCTGGTAGTAATCTGCCACAGGCAGTGTTTCACTTTTGTAGACTTCGATGCGGTTATTGACCTTCTCTTCATTCTGGTCGTCAGCCCTGCCCGAAGTTTTGCCTCGTTCGAGCAGCCGATTGACCAGCTCCTCCCTGGGCACTTTGAGCGAGATCATACATGAAATTGGAGTGCCTGCATCATTAAGTAAGTGGTCGAGAGCCTCGGCCTGATTCACAGTTCGTGGAAATCCGTCAAATATGAATCCATTTGCATCTGGGTTGGACTTGATCCTTGCGTCGATCATTCCTATAACTACCTCATCAGGTACAAGGTTACCTTCATCCATGAGGATTTTTGCCTTGAGCCCGAGTTCCGTTTCTGCAGCAATTTCCGATCTTAGGATATCTCCCGTAGAAAGATGTACCAACCGATACTTGTCTATCAACATCTGGGATTGGGTTCCTTTTCCGGCACCAGGAGGACCGAACAGTACGAGGTTTAACATATCTCAGTTTTCGATTAGCTTGTAGATATTGCGCAGGTTTCGTCCGCGCCCTTTGTAGTCCAAACCATAGCCAACGACAAAGTCGTTGGGGATTCTAAGGGCATAGTAGTCCACCTTGAAATCCTTGTTGTAAGTCTGTGGTTTGTATAGTAGTGTAGCTGATTTAATCTCCTTTGGCTCAAGCTTGCTGAACTCGTGCATGAGGTGCACGAGTGTATTGCCTGATTCCACAATGTCCTCGACCAAAACTACGGTACGACCTTTGAGGTTCTTTTGTACCCCAAAAACGGTATCAACGTTTTCGCGACGATCGGTACCGTCGTAGGACTCAAGACGTATGAAATCGACCTCGCAATCAAATTCGAAGTGGCGCATCAAATCGGCGGCAAACATAAATGCCCCATTGAGTACCACAATAAATACCGGGTTTTTATCGTGTAAGTCTTTTTCCATCTTTCTTGAGAGATCGAAAATGACTCGTTCAATCAACTCAAAACTGATGAATTGCTCGAATTTGAGTTCGTCGTATTGGACTGTGTTCGACAAAGTGGGGCAAAATTAGATTTTTTTCGAAGCCTCTTTCAGGCTATTTTTGAATGTACACCATGAAAAGAAACATCCTCATTTTAAGCTTATTATCCGGGTGGATGCTGACGGGTTGCAATAAGAACTTATATCATCCCAACATGCAGAATATTGCCAACATCACTGGCAAAAAAGACCTCAACGTTCAAGTAAGTCCGTCCAACATTCAAGTGGCTTACGGAGCAACCAGGAGTATGTTCCTTGTGACTAATGTTCAGTTTCAGGCAAATCAGTTCACCGCATGGGAAGAAGACGCCGCGCCTATCTTCAAAGGACGCAGGATGCTTGCCGAAGCGGGGGTTGGTTATTATAAAAACATCGACGAGAAACTCGGTTTCGAGTCAGCAGTAGGATATGGATATGGGCAAAACGTACTATCGGAAGAGGTCTTCATTCAGAATGGATCCTTCCAAAAGGACTACAGGAATCAATTCAACCGGATTTATTGGCAATCAGCCCTTGTCCTGAGGCCATGGAAATGGGCTGAGTTTGGATTCTCGTTGAGAACGGTGGCCATCGACTATCATGGAGTCTACTCCAATGAATTCAGCTTCAACGAGCTCGACAACAGAAATCTATTGGACGTCAACCTCAAGCCTCACATCTTTGCCGAACCGGCATTCACTATGCGCTGGGGCAAGAAACGTGTGCAGCTTCACCATCAATTCCAATGGACGTACAAGATCACCAATCAGCCGATCAACCACCAGGTTTTCCAGTACAATGTTGGATTAACAATCAAACTGAGAAAAAAATTACCGGCAAACTCCGTAACGCTGTAGGATTCTGGCATTATTTTGTGCGCAGTACGCTAAAACAGCAAAATGCGCCAACTAATCTTCTCGATCTGCCTCTTTTTGATTGCCATCCCTGCATTCACACAAGAGGATACCTCGAAGACATTTCTCCCGGATACCGCAACCGAGGTCATAGTACTGGACTCGAACTACCTTAAAAGTATTCAGCCGGATTCTAACCTTCTTGAAGTCATTGCCGACTCTACTCCTACTGTGGATAGCTCAATGGCCATCGACACATTGGCAATACCTGATACTACTGCAGCCCTTATACCGGATACGCTCTTGGCAGATACAGCGCAGATGGACACCATTCCCAAAATGGTTGTTAAGGAGCCAACAGTAATCCGCATCAAACCAACAACCCATTTGGAAAGGCCTGATTCACTGAAGAAACTAACTATGAGGGATGCCGTGATCGGTCAGTTTACCAACCTGGCACCTAAGCGGATCAAGAACCTGCAATGGGTGAAAGGTCGAAAGGCATTCTCCTATGTCGACCCTGACGATCAAGGTGGACAATTGGTCATTCAATACAGAGACAGTGCGCAAACGAGGGAAGTCCTGAAGCTGGAACGCATTCGCAAAAGCCACGAAGAATTGGCTAGCCTGGCCCGGTTCCCAAGCATAACATGGGCCAGTGAAAACAGCTTTGTCTTCAAACAAGGTGATACCTATTACGAATACAACCTGATGGACAAGGTCAGTTTTCACATTCTTAAATTGAAGCCCGGAGCAGCCAATGTGGATTTCAACACTGAAAACCTGATGGCTGCATTCACCGACGGAAACAATCTCAAGATTGCAACCATCGAAGGTGACATCGACGTTTCAATGGATGGAGGAAATGGTATTGTTTACGGCCAGGCCGTGCACCGCTACGAGTTTGGAATCATGAAGGGTACATATTGGTCACCAAGCGGCCGATACCTTGCATACTACCGAAAGGACGAATCCATGGTAAGTGAGTACCCTCTGGTTGACATCACAAAAACCCCGGCCACATTGACACCCACTCGATATCCAATGGCCGGCGACACAAGCCACCAGGTGAAGGTTGGAATATTTGATGTGGCAACCCAGCGAAACGTATTTCTCCAGGTTGATGGGCCCGAAGATCAATACCTCACCAATATAGCCTGGGGGCCCGATGAGAAGTATATCTACGTCGCCATCCTGAATCGGGATCAAAACCATTTGTATTTGAACCAGTACGATCGCATTACTGGGATTGTACTTGATACCATTTTTGAAGAAACCGACACCAATTATGTCCAGCCATTGCACCCAATTGAGTTTATTCCGAAACGGAACGGTGAGTTTTTCTGGCGCTCAGAAAGAGATGGATATGATCACATCTATCATTACAACTTACAGGGAGAGATGTTGGGTCAAAGAACGGCGGGAGAATGGGTAGTGCAGAATTTCCTGGGTTGGAATAGGAAAAAGGACAAATTCTACGTAACAGGCGTGACCAACAATGGCTTGGATGTACAACTTTTCGAATGCTTCACCGATACACTCTACAACCGGGTAATTACGCCAGATAAAGGGTCATTCGGCGCTGACTACGACCCGGGAAGCGATGAATTCATCATCCACCATACTTCGGACAATGAACCCCTTGTTACCATCGTTGCGAGCCTGAACGATACAACTCAATTTGAGCTTATCCGAAATACCAATCCTCACAACGGCTACGATGTAGGTGTCACCAAGATGGTGCAAATACCCACCGAAGATTCGATCATGCTCAACGCACGAATCATCTACCCTTCGGATTTTGACCTCGAAAAACGATACCCGGTGCTCGTTTATGTCTACAATGGGCCAGGTGTACAGCTCATCCGCAATCGCTGGCATAACGGTGCTCCAATGTGGATGAACCTAATGGCTGCCAACATGGGTTATATCGTATTTACCATGGATGGACGGGGAAGCGAAAACAGAGGTCGAGACTTCGAGCAAGCCATATTCAGAAACTTAGGTGATGTGGAAATTGCTGATCAGTTGAGAGGAGTCGACTATTTGAAGTCTTTACCATATATAGACACCAACCGCTTGGCAGTGCACGGATGGAGCTACGGAGGGTTTATGACGACAAGCTTGATGCTCAAAGCTCCCGGAACATTCAAAGTAGGCGTTGCAGGTGGGCCGGTGATCGATTGGAAATACTACGAAGTGATGTACACCGAGCGCTACATGGACACTCCCCAAACAAATCCCGAAGGTTATGCCAAAGCAAGTCTGCTGGACAAAGTAGAAAACCTTGAAGGAAAACTACTGCTCATCCATGGTACCATCGACGACGTCGTTGTCCCACAGCACAGCTTTGCCTTCATCCAACGATGTGTTCAGAATGGAATTCAAATGGACTTCTTCCCCTACCCTATGCATCCGCATAATGTGAGGGGAATGGATCGCATACATCTGATGAATAAGGTGATTGATTATATCGACCGCAATATTGGAGATGAGTGATATCAAACGCAAATGGGATAAACTGTCTGATGAGCGCAAAAAGGAGCTGATTGATGAAATCATCTATTTTTTTGAAAGCGAGCGCGATGAAGAAATTGGAGTTGTAGCCGCCGAACAAATTCTAAATTTCTTTCTTACTTCAGCCGGATCAGACCTTTACAATATAGGCGTTGACGATGCCAAAAGGACCCTCGAAAGTCGTATGGAGGATGTAGCGTTTGATTTGGATATGCTCAAAGATTAGCTTCAGACTTCAAGCCACAAGCACACTTCGCTCTTCGAACCCCGCACTTCGAACCTCCACCTTACACTCGCAAAAGCCGTTCACACTCAAAGAGTTGCCTATTAACTAGTTGATAAGAGCTGTTCACTAGTTTCTGCTTGTTCCATGCATACTAAGCATTGATGTTTGCCGTAGACTATATAAAAAGCAACCATCATGAGAACATTAATTATAGGCATCGGAATATCAGTTTTCGTTGCGTCGGGAATCTCGCTGGATAATCCGGTGAGTCCATACAGAACATCAGACAATCCCTTATTGGAACACCCAACACCGGAAGAGACGGTCGACGGTTACAAAATCGGTGAGAGCATCGGTACTGGAAATCTTCAGGTCTTTTTAATCGAAGGCAATGAAGAACTCCAAGACCGCAAATACGTCACACTTTCTGAAGCCATGGATA
Source organism: Salibacteraceae bacterium (assembly GCA_965267285.1). Lineage (GTDB taxonomy): Bacteria > Bacteroidota > Bacteroidia > Flavobacteriales_G > Salibacteraceae > UBA4419. Next base: position 2,335,866 of record OZ253948.1, read on the forward strand.
AGAAAATGGTCAAGGTGAACGAGACCGGTTCAGTGAATCAACTGTCCATTGACAACAACTCAGACCAAACCATATTTATTCACTCCGGTGATATAGTCAAAGGCGGAAAGCAGGATCGCACGCTGAGTCATGACGTCATTATTCCGCCGAAAACCAAAAATGTTGCGCTGCAGTCCTTCTGCGTAGAGCAAGGTCGGTGGAGTCAGAGAAGCGGAGAGGCGCTTCATAAGTTCGGATCCAATACCAAAATGCTGTCATCCAAGAAACTGAAAATGGCTGCGAAATATGATCGCGATCAGGGTGCCGTTTGGAAGAACGTGGCTGATGAGCAAGTCAAACTCGAACAAAATGTCTCGAGATTAAACGGATATGCTTTGGAAATTAGAGGTGCACGCTCCGAAACCAGCTTACAGTTAACGCTTGAGAGCGAGGAACTAAAAAAAGCCAAGAAGCAATTGACGAATGAGTTTGAAAATGTCTTGGTGGACAATCCTGAATCAATCGGATACGCCTACGCGATCAATGGCGAAGTCTACGGCGTGGACATCTACAACAACAAAGAACTGTTTAAGGATCTCTGGCCGAAGATTTCCGAGTCCATTATTACGGAGTCCATTTCGGAATTGGACACAGCCATTCAAACACGAGCAACCAAAGGAGACGTGGTCGCCTTCATGAAAGGATCTGGGGAGGCTGACGAACTCAGCGAAAAGCCATTGAATGAAGCGACTGATCTGGAGATCAAGGAGAACAGAAAGGGCGATGTTGTTTTTTCGACCATCGACAAGAAGAAATCCAGGTGGGTTCATAAGAACTATATGAAGAAAGAATCCAGCAAGAAGTAGTCTTGCGATTGAAGGAAGCTCATAAAAAAAGCCCCTTCGTTTCCGAAGGGGCTTCTCTAGATATTATCGAGGTAATTATGAGCCTATCTCGATCACACTCAGCTGATTAAGGCTGGATGGATCGCTATAGTCATACTGATAAAGTCCGTCATTGCCGATCATAAACAGGATGTCATTCACGGTGATTACATCATATGTTTCAAGACCGGTGATATGTTGTAACAGATTGTTTCCTACCTGTGTTTCATCGGTAGCATCAAACACCTTCAAACCATGGGCTCCATCGCAGAGGAATAATACATTTTCCTGACCATCGATGGCCAATCCATGTGGATTTTCCATTTGGAAGGATTGCACCAACCATGGGTCGCGGATATTGCTGATATCAACAACATCCAACTGATTTTGCCATCCTGGGCAGCGTGCACCGTCTCTCAGGGTAACGTAGGCATAGTCTCCATCCACCACTACCGGGTCGCAAGCATCCGCATGGCGGAAGTCGCTGACGTACTCGGGATTAGTCCTGTCTTCGATGTCGTAGATAAACATGCCATTGTCGCTGGCAATGAAGAGGTTGTTTTCGTAGTAGAACATGGTCTCCAAGTTCCATCCAGGATTGAAAGTACCCGCATCTGTGATTTCCACTGGATCGGTCAAATCAAAGAATGTCACCTGATCGTTGCGGCTGATGACATAGAGCGACTCGTCTACAATCATGAACTTCGCATACGAGCCTCCTATTCCTGTGGCAGATCCTGAAACATTTCTAGAGCCTCCGGCGTCGGCAAAACCTCCCCCGAAGGTAGCAGTGTTGGCTTCCATTCCGAAGTCTTGATTTGGCATCCAGATATCGTAGTACATGTCCTTGTGCTGGTCATAATACTCCCTGGTCTCGGTAATCTCCTTCACTTCGTAACCTATTACCATTCCTTTCGATTGGTCAATACCGGCTAGCGGATAAGAGTAATCGTATTCAGGAATAGTGTATTCAAACACATTCGACACCCTGTTGACAACGGAAATATTGCTGATGGATTTCAAAGACAAGACAACCAACTCCGTATGACAGTCGGCGTACATGTAATCCCCTTTGATGGCAATATCGTGGTTGCCGGGAATATTCAGAAATCCAATCTTCAATGGATTGGCTGGATTTGAGTTGTCTATAATATGAACCCCTTTATCTCGTTCTCCAATGAAGAGGTAGTTTTTGAAATAATAAATTTTTCCGGGCTCCTCCAACGGTTGAACGTCGGTCGTAAAATCGATCTCGGAAATCAATTCGTCATAGGACTTGTAAATAGGAACATTGGCGGTGTATGTAATCTCTTGTATGACTTTATCCTCACATCCTGTCAACAACAATCCTAAAGACAAAACAAGCGCTCCACCCTTCAATAATTTTCTGGGATTCATGGTTTTCAGCGTTTTAATTTTGATAAAAATAATAATCTTTCGGCTTCAATGAGCTCAATAAGAACCCTATTTCTAGCCATTTATTGTACGGTATCCGTTCCACTTTTTAGTCAAGAAAATCTACCGGCAGATACCCCATCAAAAATCGAGCTAAAAATGCCGGACGAAGTCATTTGGAGAAAAAAAGGCGTCTCAGGAAGTGTCTCCATCATCACATTGGCGGGTACGCAGGATGGCCCATTCGGATCTTCCGGACTCGGAATCGAAATGAACATCGGCTATCAGTTTTCTCCTCACGTAGGCCTTGCAGGGATCGTCGACCTTGAGCGTTTTGGGCAGGTGTCGCTTTCTCCAATCTACGGTCAGCTGAAGTTCAACTTTGCCAAGGGAAAGGTTTCTCCATTCACCTTTGTGGCGGGAGGTTATGTTAGGGAGGCCTTCCCGGACAGGTACTATCACCTTGAGCAATACGTACCCTACGAAGGTTATAGCCTGTATGGTGGTCTGGGTCTCGACATGAAGCTCAGTACCGAAGTTGGAACAAGATTCTTTTTGGGTTACAAATACTACGATATGCGCTCCATTTCGGTTGACTGGTTGAGCCGAATCGTTACCCGAGCCAACCTCCATAGAGTCACTGCGGGATTCTCTTTGAGTCTGTAGTTTAACTTTCTGTTTTTCAGAGCATTAGAAACTTCCCATAGCCCACCAGTTTAATGGGTTCAAAATGATATATTTGCCGCCGTTTTTAAAGAATACTAAGCAGTAGAAATTATGGAATCTATCTCAAGTTCACTCATCTACATCATCCCAATCTTTGGTTTGATTGGCTTGTTGGTGATGGTCACCAAGTCTATGTGGGTCAACAAACAAGATGCTGGCGAGTCCAGGATGGTTGAAATTTCAAGGCACATCCGTGAAGGGGCGCTAGCCTTCTTGAAAGCGGAGTATCGGGTGCTGGCCATCTTTGTTGTTATCGCCGGAATTCTTCTCGGCATTGTCTCAGCCGTCGTCGATACAACGCATTGGTTTATCGTTATCGCCTTTGTTATTGGGGCCGTTTTTTCAGCTACTGCCGGAAACATTGGAATGCGCGTGGCCACTGCCGCCAATGTAAGAACCACTCAAGCAGCAAGAACCAGCTTGCCCCAAGCACTGAAAGTTTCGTTCACCGGAGGTACGGTTATGGGACTCGGTGTTGCCGGGTTGGCCGTATTCGGGTTGAGCACTTTGTTTGCCATTCTTTTTATGTGGTTCATGGGAGGTGACTGGACCGGCAACAATGATATGACGCATGTACTTGAGGCCCTGGCCGGCTTCAGCTTGGGCGCAGAATCCATTGCGCTATTTGCCCGTGTTGGCGGTGGTATTTATACGAAAGCTGCCGATGTTGGAGCCGACCTCGTTGGAAAGGTTGAAGCCGGAATTCCGGAAGACGACCCACGTAACCCGGCTACTATCGCGGATAATGTTGGGGATAATGTTGGAGACGTTGCCGGTATGGGCGCGGACCTATTTGGGTCTTACGTGGCAACAGTACTTGCCTCCATGGTTCTTGGAAATTACGTAATCCGCGACATGGGAGGGAATCTCAACGATGCTTTCGGAGGTATCGGCCCCATCCTACTTCCACTGCTGATCGCTGGTCTCGGGATCATTTTCTCCATCATCGGAACCATGCTTGTAAAAGTATCGAGCAACGACGCGAAAGAATCCAAGGTTCAGGCCGCCCTAAACAAGGGAAACTGGACCGCATTGATACTCACTGCGATTGCATCCTACTTTGCCATCCAATGGATGCTCCCTTCAGAAATCCAGATGGGATTCTTCGGTGAAGGAATAAGGACATTCTCAAATACGTATGTTTTCTACGCCACCATCATTGGTTTGGCTGTTGGAGGATTGATCTCCTATTTCACGGAATACTATACTGGTCTCGGTAAGAAGCCCGTGATGGACATTGTGAGAAACTCCTCTACTGGTGCAGCGACCAATATCATCGCCGGATTAGGCGTTGGTATGATCTCAACTTTTGCTCCTATCATCCTTTTCGCCGGAGCGATTTGGGGTGCTTATGCATGTGCTGGTTTCTATGGTGTGGGTATTGCGGCATCGGCCATGATGGCCACGACAGCCATGCAACTTGCCATTGATGCTTTCGGACCTATTGCGGACAATGCAGGAGGAGTCGCTGAGATGAGTGAGCTTCCGGAAGAGGTCCGTGAAAGAACCGACATACTGGACTCAGTTGGAAACACAACTGCAGCTGTCGGAAAAGGATTTGCCATTGCGTCTGCTGCTTTGACTGCACTCGCATTATTTGCGGCCTTTGTTACGTTCACGGGAATTGACGGTATCAATATCTTCAAAGCCCCGGTACTGGCCATGTTGTTCATCGGTGGTATGATTCCAGTTGTATTCTCGGCACTGGCTATGAATTCAGTTGGCAAGGCAGCCATGGAAATGGTGAAGGAAGTGAGAAGACAGTTTAAGGAAATTCCGGGAATCATGGAAGGAACTGGCACTCCGGAATACGGAAAATGCGTCGACATCTCTACACAGGCCGCGCTCAAAGAAATGATGCTTCCCGGTGCATTGACCATCATCATTCCTCTTCTTGTTGCCTTTGTGCCGGTACTGTTCGGATACTCTGGTCAGGAATCGGCGGAGATGCTCGGAGGGTATATGGCGGGAGTAACAGTCTCCGGAGTCCTTTGGGCTATCTTCCAGAACAACGCCGGTGGAGCTTGGGACAATGCCAAGAAATCTTTTGAAGCCGGTGTGATGATTGACGGAGAAATGACCTACAAAGGTTCTGATGCCCACAAGGCGGCAGTTACTGGTGATACGGTTGGTGACCCATTCAAGGATACTTCCGGTCCATCCATGAACATCCTTATTAAGCTCACCTGTTTGGTAGGTTTGGTTGTTGCACCGATTCTGGCGACCCTTTCATCAACCGAAGAAATGGAAGAGCCAATGATCGAATCGGCCCAGGTAATCCAAATGGAAGAGCAGGAGACAGAAGAGGCTGCCTCTTTCAACTGAGTTGAACTGTACGAAATAGAAAAGCCCCAACTCCATATGGTGAAGGGGCTTTTTCATTTAAGTCAATTCCGTTTAGCTCTCCTGAAACAAACCGTGCAATTCTGCGTCGATCTTGGAGATGATCTTTCCGAGGTCTTCGTTATCCGACTTGAAATTGTTTTCGTTGACGTCGATGATCAATAAATTGCCTTTGTTGTATGTAGAGATCCATGCCTCATAGCGCTCATTCAAACGCTTCAGGTAGTCAAGGCGAATTGCCTCTTCATACTCCCGGCCCCTTTGTTGGATTTGGCTGACCAAGGTAGGGACTGACGCCCTGAGATAAATCAGCAAATCCGGTGGAGCGATAAAACTCTCCATCAGGTTGAAAAGCGAAAAGTAATTCTCGAAGTCACGGGTGGTCATCAATCCCATTGAATGAAGGTTGGGCGCAAAAATGTAGGCGTCCTCATAGATTGTTCGATCCTGGATGATGTTTTTTCCACTCTCACGAATTTCCATCACCTGGCTAAATCGAGAGTTGAGGAAGTAGATTTGAAGGTTAAACGACCAACGCTGCATGTCGTTGTAGAAGTCATTGAGGTAGGGATTCTCATCCACATCCTCATAGTGAGCATTCCAGCGATAGTGCTTTGCCAAAAGGCCCGTTAACGTGGTTTTTCCCGATCCTATATTTCCTGCAACGGCTATGTGCATTTCGTCCTCAAATTTGGTTGACTAAATTAGCAAAGTTGACTTATCGGCCAAGGCCGATGAAGCCAATAATTGGGCCTATAATCGAATAATTTTCAACAATCCGTCAGCCACTACGAAAAGGCGATTTTCCCTGATCCTGAAATACGTAACGGACTCTAATTCAGGCCTGAATACGCCCTCTTCCAAGGCAAGCAAATCCCAGAAAAACAACTTTCCTCCCTTGAGGAAATAAAGTTTGTCTCCTTCAACCTGGAAATCAGACGTGGCCATTAGTGGAATCTTTTTGGAATATGCGCCGAAGATGTCGAAGACAAGAATCCCTTTTTCAGGATCGTTCACATAGAGCCACTTCCCCTGTTCCTGCATTTTCTCCGGCAAGATGGTTTGTCCCAACATTTGAGCAAGACTGCCAGTGTTCACATCCTCTTCGAGGCTACTGTTTAAACGTCTTAAACCTGGGTAGATCTGATCGTAAATCCAAACCCCGTTGTTGTATGAATGGCACGCGGCTATGGATTGTTCCATTCCCCTATTTTGGAGATAGAGTGACTCACTTCGCTCACCCATTTTATTATCCAGGAAAACGATGGTAGAAAGTTCCTGGTAAAAGAGTAAGATTTTATGCGGATTGCTCGCATCAATGGATTGTATCGGACCGAGAGACTTATTGCTAAACCGATTCAATTCATTTCCACTCTGGTCGTACTGCACAACCTCTTCACCTCTAACCGCATAGATGTTTAGGAATACGTCAACATCAAAACCATCTACCTGGCCAATTTCAAATGAGCCTTGAGACCAGGCACTAAAACCAAAAAGAGAGATGCACCAAACAACTAGGATTTGGTGTAGGACAACAAGCTGTCGAGGTGTTTTCGTTCGTTCGACAGGCGAGGAACTTTGTTTTGCCCTCCCAGCTTGCCTTTCTTTCTTAACCATTTGTAGAATGTTCCTTCTGGTAGCATGTTGACCTTCGGTGGCAACATGTTTAAGTCATGATAGCGCTTGGCCTCATAATCCGAATTCTGGCTCTTCAGCGCGTTGTCCAATAACTCCGCAAAATACTCAATATTGTCCGGTTCCTTTTCGAATTCGATGGCCCATTCGTGTCCGCCTTTTCCCTTAGAAACAAAGAAAGGCGCCGCTGTGTATTCGCGCACTGCTGAGTCCGTTTTGACACATGCCTGCTTCACCGCCTCCTCCGCATTTTCAGCGATCAATTCTTCTCCAAAGGCATTGATGTAAAACTTGATTCGGCCACTCACCTTGATCCGGTAAGGTCTAAGGCTGGTGAACTGAATGGTGTCGCCGATGAGATACCTCCACAACCCGGCATTGGTAGAAATGACCAGGGCATAGTTCACTCCAGTTTCCACTTCCGAGATGTCGAGCGTTTTCGGATGGTCCTTATCGACCTGATCCATTGGCATGAATTCATAGTAAATGCCATAATCAAGCATCAGGAGCATATCGTTGTCTTCATCTTGATCGAAGCGATCCTGAATACCAAAGAACCCCTCGGAGGCATTATAGGTTTCCAGGTAGGTTACCTTATCTGAAGGAAACAATTCCCGGAACTGCTCTCTATAAGGTTTGAAGCTCACACCTCCATGCGCGTATAGTTCAAAGTTTGGCCAGACCTCCAGCATGTTATCCTTACCGGCAATCTCGAGTATCCTTCTCAACATCACGAGGTTCCAGGAAGGCACACCTGAAATATTTGTAACATTCTCCATGGCCCCTGCGGTAGCCATCTTTTCAATTTTCTCCTCCCATTTTGGCATTAAGGCGATGGAGCGCGACGGCGTCCTGATGTACTCAGCCCAATATGGTAGATTTTTGATGATGATCGACGAGAGGTCTCCATAGTACGATTTGTTTGAGAATTGATTGACTTCGCTGCTACCTCCTATTACCAGTCCCTTGCCCGTGAAGAGTTTGGTATCCGGATTTTGATTGTAGTAGATGGAAAGCAAATCCTTGCCGCCTTTATAATGGCATTCCTCCAGCGCTTCTTTGCTCACAGGAATAAACTTTGATTTGTCGCTCGTGGTACCCGAGCTCTTTGCAAACCACCTAATAGCCGTGGGCCAAAGAATGTTTTGTTCCCCGTGTTTGATGCGTAGGATATACTTCTTGAGGCTATTGTAATCCTGGATGGGTACTTGATCGAGTAACTGCTGGTGATTCTGGATGTCACGAAAGCCATACTTCTTTCCAAATTCCGTATTTCGTGCAGCTTGGGTAAGGCGGCGCAACCAATCCTGCTGAACATCTTCAGGATATTTCATGAAGAGTTCGATTTGGTGGATCCTTTTTTTAAGGGCCCAGAAAACGATCGAATTAAGAATTTCCATTTCCTCCGAAAGAGAACGGCAAAAATAGAGTTAATGGAAATAAAAAAGTCCCATCAGTCAATTGACGAATGGGACTTTTGCAAATCAAGGTTGGTTTTCTCAGTGAATGATCACTTCATAAGGCATGATCAACTGAATTCCTTGCATGTCTTTGAATTTGTTCAAGTGCTTGTAATAGATATACTCATCGCCCAAGAGCTCTTTGGCCAGATAGATTTTGGCATCACCTGAAAGTTCTTTGATGAGCGCCTCAAATGGATCTTCCTCTTCGGGGAATGTTTTGATCTTGTAGTTCTCAAGCTCCGCAACCTCTGCAGCGGCTGCAATCGCATCTTCGAGTCCGCCAAGTTCATCAACCAAACCAATTTCCTTGGCATCCGGCCCTACCCATACCCGTCCGCGAGCAATTGAATCTACCTCGTCCGTAGTCATCCCACGGCCCTCTGCTACACGGTTGAGGAATGTTTCGTAAACGTCAGTTATGCTTTCATTGATTACCGTGCGTTCCATACCCGTCGCTGGTCTCACAACGCTCAGGAAGTTGGCATTTTCATTGGTACGCACGGTACTAAAGTTCAATCCCATTTTGTCCTTGAGCAATTCACCCGCGTTGGGAATCAACCCGATCACACCAATGGAACCGGTGATGGTGTTGGCATCTGCGAAGATCTTGTCTCCGCCACAGGAAATGTAATACCCACCAGACGCGGCAACATCTCCCATAGACACGATAAGTGGCTTGGATTCCTTGAGTTTTTCAAGAGACCTCCACATGACGTCGGATGCCAACGCACTACCACCTCCGGAATTAACTCTTAGTACTACAGCTTTGATAGTACTGTCTTTTTCAGCAGCTTCTACAGCTTCTACAATGGTCGCCGAGCCCATTTGACCTGGCTCGCCTCTTCCGCTTACAATTCCGCCAGCCGCGAAGATCACCCCTACTTTGTCCTTTACCTTCCATGACTTGGGCTCATCCTCACCTTTCTTTTTGGGAACCTTATTGTATTTGCCCAAGCTCACATATTCAATGTCCTTGTCCTCCTCTAATTCGAGTTTGGCCCTGATCATAGCCTCAAACTCATCCTTATAAGAAAGCTTGTCGACCAATCCTTGTTCTACAGCATCTTTCGGATTACGAATGACAACGCTATCCGCCAACATATCAAGTTTGTCGACGCTCATACCTCTTGCCTCGCCGATGCTCACCTTCCAGTCGTCCCAAATGACGTCGATGAATCGTTGAATTTGCTCGCGATTCTCTGCACTAATCTCCTCATACATAAAGGTTTCTGCAAAACTCTTGTATTTGTTGTCCGGACCTCTGAAGACCTGCATGTCGATACCCATCTTGTCGAACATGCCCTTCATCATGGCAATCTCTGTATAGAGTCCCTTGACTTCCATACCTCCCTCAGGATAGAGGTGAACCTCGTCGGCCGTAGTAGCTAAGTAATACGCATATTGTGTGTAGGTCTCCGAATAGGCATAGATCCATTTGTCCGTTTCATCACTGAACTCCTGGAGTTTATTTCGAATTTCCATGATGGTACCCATGCCTGCCTGCAATCCGGAAACTTCAAGTACAATTCCTTCGATTTTTTCATCGGTCTTAGCTTTCTCGATGTTTTCCAGGATGGCATCAAGCCCTAAGGGTTGGTTGACCTCAAATGTGTTGAAGTCGAAATTTTCGAATGGATCTTCCTTCGCATGATCCTGTATTTCCTGCGACAAGGTGATGCGCAGTACGCTGTTATCCTTTACTTTGACTTCCTTATCGGAAGAGGCAGCGACGATCGAAATGATTATAAAAAATGATGAGAATAATATAGTAATGGCCAGCACCATCCCCACCAGGGAGGCCAGCATGAATTTGAAAAATTGCTTCATTTCCTTCAGTTTAATGTTGTGGACAAATCTAGAATCGGGAAGGGTGTGCGTATCGATAACTACACCATAGGTATTGCCTTGTTATGAGCGGAGCAAATGAACGTGAAATGGAATATTACCTCGGATTGGGAGGAAACCTAGGCCATACCCGGTCCTTGATAGACGGCGCTATGAGTAGTCTGGCGGGTATTGGAGTTGTGTCTGCCCGATCTGCCATTTATAAATCAAAAGCATGGGGCGTGGAAGAACAACCCGATTACCTAAACATGGTTTGTCAATATAAGACTGGTTTGAACCCTACTGAACTTTTGGACAGTATTCAAGCCATTGAAAAGCAATTCGGCCGTGACCGCTCAGTGGAGAAACGATGGGGACCCAGGACCCTGGACATCGATATCCTGTGGTGGAGTGGCGGAGACTTTCGAACCGAAGACCTTACGATTCCCCACAAATATTGGAAGGAGCGACCATTCGTTGTAATTCCCCTACTCGAAATTGCTAAACCTTCTTTAAGAAATGAGCTCGAAAGGTCCTTTTCAAAGGAAGAGATTGACTCCTTCAACGCAGCATTGATTGTGGTTTGAATTTGAAATATTCATATATCGCTATTGAAGGCAATATTGGAGCTGGAAAAACCTCCCTTGCAAGAAAGCTGAGCCAAGCAGTTGATGGCAATCTCACCCTGGAGGAATTTGAGAATAATCCGTTTCTGGCCAAATTCTATGCTTCACCTGACGACTATACATTTCAATTGGAGCTGTCGTTCCTTGCCGATCGATACAAGCAAATGAAATCAAAACTCCAGGCAAGTGACCTATTTGGGAAGCCCGTCATCAGCGATTACGTTTTGGACAAGTCCATCATTTTCGCACAAAACAACCTCGAAAAGGAAGAATTTCTTCTTTTTCGAAAGATGCATAGCATATTGTATGCAGAAGTTCCACAGCCTGATTGCATTCTTTTTCTTCAACGATCAATTGATGGACTTGTAGAAAACATCCAAAAGCGAGGGAGGCCTTATGAGTTGGGACTAAAAAAGGACTACTTGTCGAGTATCAATGCGGCCTACGCCCAGTACTTTGCCCAACGCCCAAACCTCAATATCCACTATATCGACACCGAAGAAGTGGATATTCTAAACTCAAAAGAGGACTTTGACCACATTTTGGGGCTGCTCAAAGCCTGAAACAGGTGGCTCAAAAATTGGCTGAAAATCGCGTCTATTGCTGATTTCATTTGATTTATAGCGTTTAACAATTGAAAAACATTAGTTATTATTGCAGCCATATAATCATCTTAAACAACCCTTTTCACTAGAGTAAAACCACTGTAATGAAAAAAATCACACTATTTCTGGCTGTAGCAGCGATTTTGGCTAGCTGTAACCCATTGAGTAAAATGGCCAAATACGCCGAATCTATCAAGTACGACGTACAGCCAAACCCCCTAGAAATGCATGGCGATAGCGTGGCGGTATCGCTGAGCGGAAAATTCCCACCTAATTACTTCCACAAACTGGCCACCGTTACAGCAACGCCTACAATGAAAAATGAGGCTGGAGAAGTTGTAAAAGCATTTGAACCAATCAAATTGGTTGGAACCGATGTTCAGGAAGACGGTCAGAAGATCGACTTCACCAAGGGTGGAAGCTTCACTTACGAAGACAAACTTCCTTATGATGCCAAAATGGAAATGGTAAACCTTACCATAGATGTCGTGGCCGGATACAAAACCAAAACCAAGGACTTCGGAAGCGTTGACCTGGGTACTGGAACTGTGATCACTCCGATGATGGTCCGTTCTGACGAGAAGCCTATCATGGGCGCAGACAAGTTCAACCGAATCACTCCCAAATCCAGTGAGGGTCAGATCAACTACTTGATCAACTCTGCTCAGGTAAGAGGTAGTGAACTGCGAGACGCTGACGTTGCCGCCATGAAGGATTTCATCGCGGAGGGAGCAGAAAAGGGATGGACGTTCAAAGGATTGTCCGTTTCTGCCTACGCTTCTCCTGATGGTGAATTGAGCAAGAATGAAAACCTGGCCAACGATCGGGCAGCTTCTGCAGCCAAGTCTGTTGGTTCTATGCTTAAGCGCAAGAAAATTGATGCCGCTAAGGACGATGCATTCTTTACCAAAGAAGGTAAGGGTGAAGACTGGGCTGGATTCAAGAAAGCAATGCAAGCGAGTGACATTCCGGACAAGGACATGATCATCCGAATCCTCGAAATGACTGACGATGTCAACAAGCGTGAAGAAGAGATCAAAGCAATTTCAAAAACCTACCTCGTTCTTGCGGACCAGATATTGCCTGGTTTGAGGAGATCACAAATGAAATTGATGGCCGAAGAAGTTGGTAAGTCGGACGAAGAAATCAAGCAATTGGCATCTTCGGATCCCGCCCAACTTAACGCTGAAGAGTTGATGTACGCTTCTACTTTGACCGACGATATCAACGAAAAGATGAAAATCTACGAATCGTTCAAAAAACAATTTGCATCTGATTGGAGAGGTCCCAACAATGCCGGATGTGTTTACCTCATGCAGGGAAAGGTAAGCGACGCTCAAGGAGAATTTGAAGCAGCTGCCAAACTTGCAAGCAACGGTACCATCAACAACAACCTGGGTATCATTGCAATGAAGTCCGGTGATCGCGACAAGGCAACTGAGCTTTATCAGAATGCTACAGGGTCAGGCCCGGAAGTAGGGTACAACATGGCCATCGTGCATGTAAAGAATGGTAACTATGAAGATGCCGTGGACAACATGGGGTCTGATAAATCTTTCAACAGTGCCTTGGCCCAAATGCTCAACGGCGACAACGAAGGAGCCTTGAATACCATCGAAGCTTCGGATGACAAAGAAACTGCAGACGGGTATTACCTCAAAGCCGTGATCGGCGCTCGAACAGGTAATGCCGACCTCATGACCAAGAACCTCAAAGCAGCCATAGGTAAAGACGGCAAGCTGAAGGCGAAAGCCAAAAAAGATGCTGAATTTACCAAGTATAAGGACGATGCTAACTTTACCGGAATCGTTAACTAAATCATCGATCTGGAGATGAACAAACTTGTACTGGCCCTGTTCGTATTTGCCGCTGCCGGATTCTCTTCTTGCAAGAAGTGCGTGACCTGTACGTACAATACAGGTGATACCATCACAAAATGCTCGAACGAAGAAGGTGAGAATAAACAAACGGTCGACACTTGGCGCTCAGGCAGCTTGGCTCTTGGCGCCGATTGTATCGACGATTAGACAAGTCTAACCAACTATGAAAAAATTACTAAGCATTTTCGCGTGCTTTGTGATGATTGTCGGGCTATCAGCTTGCGGAGGAATCTGTACCGAATGTGAGTGTGCTGGAGACATCACCACCTTATGCGCGGAAGATTTTGATACTCAGAAGCAGTATAACGCTGCAGTGCAGACCATGGAGGCTTTCAATTGCGTTTGCACGCCCGTAGCGGCTCCTGATTAACCAAAAAATGAACGTTTAATCCGAGAAGACAACAAGGTCTTTCCAAAGTGTTATTTTTGGTATCGTTAAGAAAAGGCGTTATGAGTAAAATTCTGGCTCTCCTGTTTGTATCTGCGTTTTTTGCCTCGTGCGAAACATGTTATACTTGTTACGACCCTGTTAGACATTTCGAGCAAGAAATCTGCGCCGGAAATGGAAAAATTTCAGCCAACGTAGAAGAAGCTGAAGCGGCTGGATGGGTCTGCGAAGAGCGCCTTGAATGATGAGGATATCCCTTGTCTTTATTTCCACTATCTTTTTAGTACTATCCGTCTCTTGCAATAAGTGCCAGGTTTGTGAGTATACGGACGATTTTGGACAGTTGACCACCAGTAGCGAATCCTGCGGGAGCAAAAAGAAACAAAAGGCATTTGAAGACAACCTGATTGAGCAGTGGGGTGCTTTTGGGCCGGTGGAATGTATTGATCAGTAACTCCGGTATTTCTATCGTATTGGAGAAAGTATAAATTTGGAGCCCAGAATGAAGGACATGAGAAAAGTTTTCGCAGCTGCTGCCGCCGTTTTATTGGCCATAGGATTGGATTCGTGTAACTATTGCAACACCTGCTCCCGCTATGACGAGCTGCAAGACTCTACCTTCGTGGAAGAGGTTTGCGACCGCAACCAAAAAATTCAAAGAGACCAAATCCGTATCTACGAAAAGAACGGCTATCTCTGCGAGTAATCCCGACAGAACTCCCACAAAACTATTCCTATTGATACACTCACATTGAATGAGTGTTTTGTACCGTATTGGGGTATCTCGATACTTGCAAGGGCGGTGTCAACTACCTCTTGGTTTACTCCATCCACCTCGTTTCCAAATACCAGGGCGACCTTCTCGGCAGGATCCAGCTCGGCAGATCCCAAGTCCACCGATTTTTCTGTTTGTTCTACGACAAAAACGGTATAACCGGATTCCTTCAATTGGTCTATTGCCGTCATGATATTCGGAACATATTCCCATTCAACCGACTCGGTTGAGCCAAGGGCAGTCTTAAAAAGGTCTTTATGTGGGGGGTGTGGCGTAATGCCAGTGAGGATTAATTGCTCTATCCTAAACGCATCACACGTTCGAAATGCCGAACCAACATTGTGGGCACTTCTAACATTGTCCAAAACCACGACAATCGGAACCTTAGGCGCATCCTTGTACTCTGAGGGTCGCATCCTGTTAAGGGCATCAAGTTTGAGCTTTCTGTTCATAAAAAATAATAACTCAGGATTGGAGATTTGAGCAGACCCTGATCACCTTTTTAAATTCGTGGTTTCGGTCGCAATTATACTCAATTCATATGTCTGCTGAGACTCCTTTGATGAAGCAATACAATGCTATCAAAGCGAAGCATCCTGATGCTTTGTTGCTTTTTCGCGTGGGTGATTTCTACGAAACATTCGGTAGCGATGCGATCACGGCTTCAGATATCCTTGGCATTGTTCTCACCAAACGAAAAAATGGGGCGGCTTCAAGCGTGGAACTTGCCGGATTTCCTCACCATGCCCTGGACACATACTTGCCAAAGCTTGTAAGGGCAGGAAAGCGAGTAGCGATCTGCGACCAGCTTGAGGATCCAAAGCAAACAAAGAAAATTGTGAAGCGCGGTATAACCGAACTGGTGACACCTGGTCTTTCGCTCAATGACAACATACTCGATCATAAGTCAAACAATTTCCTTGCGGCTCTCCATTTTTCAAAGGACATTATTGGGGCCGCTTTGCTCGATCTGTCTACCGGCGAGTTCTATGTTACGGAAGGCAACCAGGAGGAGATTGAAACAACCCTTGCGGGCTTTCAACCAAACGAAATACTTTACAACCGAAATCAGAAAGCGCAATTCGATCAGCTCATTCGCGACGAACGCAATCCATTTCCGCTGGAAGATTGGGTATTTACCTCAGATTTTTCCAAGTCAAGATTGCTCGAGCATTTCAAGACCAAAGGACTGAAGGGATTTGGGATTGACGATATGGCTCTGGGCCAAATAGCAGCGGGAGCTATCCTACATTACCTATCAGAAACTCATCACAAGGAACTTGGCCATGTACAAAATATCTCCAGGCTCAACCAAAAGGAATTTATGTGGCTGGATCCGTTTACCATTCGGAACCTTGAGCTATTCTATTCAAACAGTCCTGATGGAACATCCCTCCTTGACATTATGGATCAAACGAAGACAGCCATGGGTTCCAGAATGCTCAAGCGATGGATGGGGTTTCCCCTTACCGACAAAAAGCTTTTAGAGTCCAGGCTTTCTACCGTGGCAGCCTTACTGGAGGATGAAGCACGAACGAATCAAATCGGTGAGCTGCTGGGTAACATTTCAGACGTCGAAAGACTAACATCGAAACTCGCCGTGGCGCGCATCAATCCAAAAGAAATGATGGTGCTGTTAACCAGTCTCGATCAGGTGAATTCCGTCAAAGACCTGCTCATCAAGTCAAGGAGTAAATGGCTGAAGGATCATGCAAAATCCATCCCGGTGTTGGATGATCTCGTCAGCCTGATCAGGGAAAACCTCGCCGATGAACCTCCATTGCTGATCACAAAGGGAAATGTAATACGTGAAGGCATTTCATCTGAGCTGGATGAATTAAGAACGATTCTGACCTCAGGAAAGGATTACTTGGTAAATCTTCAGCAGCGTGAGAGCGAATCCACGGGTATTCCTTCACTTAAGATCGGTTTCAACAACGTCTTCGGATACTATCTCGAGGTGACCAATAGCCACAAGGATAAGGTTCCCTCTGAATGGCATCGGAAACAAACACTCGTAAATTCTGAAAGGTATATTACCGAGGAGCTTAAGGAGTACGAGCAAAAAATCTTGGGTGCTGAGGAGAAAATTATCTCCATCGAGCAGAAGTTATACATGGATTTGATTTCCAAGAGTGCCGCGTTTATCTCTTCCCTTCAGGAAAATGCCAGAGCTGTAGCTTCTATAGACTGCGTGCTTGGTTTTGCTGAACTAGCCAAAAACTACAGCTACACCAAACCTGAGATACACTTAAAGGATTCGATAGAAATCTCAAGTGGCAGACACCCCGTAATAGAAGCCTGCTTGACAGATGAAGAGGAGTTCATTCCCAACGATTTGTTTCTCGATCAGAAGCGGCAGCAGATTCTGATGATTACAGGTCCCAATATGTCCGGAAAAAGTGCCATCCTGCGACAAACGGCCCTTATCACCTTGATGGCCCATATGGGATCTTATGTTCCAGCAAAGGCAGCCAAAATTGCGCTTACCGACAAGATCTTTACAAGGGTTGGTGCTTCTGATAATCTTTCCCAGGGTGAGTCGACCTTCATGGTTGAGATGAATGAAACGGCCAGCATTCTCAACAACCTATCTGACCGCTCCCTGATATTGTTGGACGAAATTGGCAGAGGTACAAGTACGTATGATGGAATTAGCATTGCGTGGGCGATTGCTGAGTACCTGCACGATCACCCGACCAAGGCCAAAACGCTGTTTGCTACACACTACCACGAGCTCAACGACATGAGCGATCGATTTTCTCGAATCCAAAACTTTAATGTTTCCATCCGAGAAGTTGACGGTCAAATTATCTTCCTTCGAAAGCTGATTCCCGGAGGCAGCGAGCACAGTTTTGGGATTCATGTGGCCAAACTGGCTGGTATGCCTGCCAAGTTGGTACTCAGGGCGGATGAAATCCTGAAGACCCTTGAGAAAACCCACGCCGATGAGCAGGTGGAAATCCATCGATCTAAAAAAGATGATGAGTTACAGCTTTCCTTTTTTCAGCTTGACGATCCCACCCTTGCTCAAATCAAGGACGAGATCAGTAATATTGAGATCAATACCTTGACTCCGGTTGAAGCCCTGTTTAAGTTGAATGAGATTAAGAAGATGGTGGGGAAATAATACCACCATCGCAAACTATGTCCGTAGGTTGACCTAGGAAGTGGGGTTCGCCTAGATTACGTTAAAAAGGCCCGGACCCAGAAGGGTCGAGCCTTTTTAGTACCTGGGACGGGAGTTATTCGCTCCGCTCATGCTGCCTTCGGCGGTGAACCCGTGTTGCTTCGCAACTTTCGGATTCCGTCAACATCCAAGAATTAAAAAGGCCCGGACCCAGAAGGGTCGAGCCTTTTTAGTACCCGGGACGGGAGTTATTCGCTCCGCTCATGCTGCCTTCGGCGGTGAACCCGTGTTGCTTCGCAACTTTCGGATTCCGTCAACATCCAAGAATTAAAAAGGCCCGGACCCAGAAGGGTCGAGCCTTTTTAGTACCCGGGACGGGACTTGAACCCGTACGGACATTACTGTCCATTGGATTTTAAGTCCAACGTGTCTACCAATTCCACCACCCGGGCGATGGGTCTTTAGTTCATAAAAAAAGCCTTTACGAGGAAAGGCTTTCGTTTGAGCGAGAAACGGGACTCGAACCCGCGACCCCGACCTTGGCAAGGTCGTGCTCTACCAGCTGAGCTATTCTCGCAGTTCCCTCAAGGGGTTGGCAAAAGTAAATATTTTTCAATCTGCGAATATGGCTTTTGCCATTTTCTCTGTGGCGCCCATTCTGTCATCCATGAAGGCCTCAATCCGTGGCTTGAGTTCCGCCAAACGCCCACTTACATCAAGGATACATTCCTCCAATTCATTCGAATTGCCAATAGAGAATGCCACACCTTGAGCGGTGGCATCATTTATTTCGACAAACTTGGTGTAATTGGGTCCGCAGATCACAGGAATCCCATATACCAGCGATTCCAATATGTTATGTGTTCCAAACCCAAACCCACCACCGATATAGGACAAATCGGCAAAGCGATACAATTTGGAGAGCATGCCCATTTTATCCACAACCAATACGTCGGAATTTGGATCAAGCACCCCTCCTTCGCTCAGCAGTTTCAGGTTTAGGTCATTGTTTTTTAAGGGTTGAAAATCCCGGTGCAACTCATGAGGTGCCATTACAATCTGAAACTTGTCTTTATGGATTGCGAGAAACTTAAACAAATGCTCCTCGTCCTTGACCCACGTAGACCCCGCCATGATCAGCTTTCGATCATGATCGCGTTGAATGAATGGGGCTTCAAATGGTTGCTGCGCTATGCTGGAAACGCGCTCGTAACGAGTATCTCCGACCAGCATAGCATTATTGAAGCCATTGGATTCGAGTTGTTGAAGAGAACCCGCATCCTGAACAAACACTTTAGACATTGCTTTCACCTCATTGAGAAAGGGTTTGGCGTACCAACGGAAATAAACCTGTTCAGGACGAAAGGCCGCAGATACCAAGTAGGTCGGTATTGAACTGCGTCTGAGGATGGACAGTGTGTTCTTCCACAGCTCATACTTCACAAACAATGCAACTTTTGGGTTAACACGTTCAATGAATTTTGACATCCTACCCATGAAATCGAGTGGGATATATACTTTGTAATCGACCAAATCAGATTTGGCATTGTTGAACCCTGACGGAGAAAAGAAGCTCACCAATACCGGTAAATCCGTGTTATTCTTGATCCATTCTATGAGTGGTAAGGCCTGTTCAAATTCACCCACAGAAGCGCAGTGAATCCAAACTTTGGACTCCAGACCTATTTGATCAAGATCTTGTGATTTTCTCCCTTGTATCCAACCCTTCGCTTTGGGATTGTAGAGGGCTCCAATAGAAATGCCCAGTCGATAAACCGCGAGAACAACGGAATACAGTAGATTAAACATCAGTCGTAGTAGAATTTGTCGGCACCTCGGCTATAAATCGGAAATCGCCACCCGATGCGAATCCCATTAAGCAAATCCGTCCGTGGGTCCAAATAAGGACTGCGCAAATCACTTTGCCATGAGCGCATGCCACGCCCAAACATTTGCTCCAACTCTACTTCTGCATAGAAGTTTACAAACTTTGAGTTGGCGAAAAACTGGTATCCAATTTTCTCCGTTAGCAGGAATCCCCCACTCAGCCGGTCGTATCCCTTCAGATAATCACCCTGGAGAAAGGAAAAATTCTCTGCTAATTCCCTCAACTTGATCCTGTGCTGCATACCCCCGACTCCCATTCCCAAATAGATTCCACAGTTGGGGTTTGGCCCAAGTTTGATCAGCATCCTTGTGGCCGACAGCTGAACTTCAAACCCACGCTGCTCCATGATCAATTGACCGATCTGTCCGTTCTGGTCCACCAAGTCACCGTTGGAAGTTCTGAGAAAGTCCAGAATATTGACCTCCTTGACTTGTCCGCCAAATAGAAAGGAATAGCCCAAGGCAAAATTCCAGTTCGACTTTGTTTTGTATTCAGTAGCCAATCCGATAGACGAATTCGGGCCAAATCGATTACTCAAATCTCCACCAGGCAATTGCGCTTTGTAATGGGCACTGATTATGGCCACATTGACAACCGAATCGGCAAAACTTTTTTGGGCTTTTAGCGAAAAAAATGAGCCCGTGGCAAAGAGTGCAACGAGAATCATAGATTTCGTTGAAACCCTTATTTTTTCGGGCTTACAGAATTGTGCGTCCTCCATATTTGCGTCCAAAAATAACTATATTCGCAGTCTTTTTACGAGACGTCCGATCGCATGAAAAATCTCCCCCTTGTTGACCTGAAGGGACAGTATCAAAAGATAGCCACAGAGGTCAATGAAGCCGTCATCAATACCATCGAATCCGGAGTATTTATTGGCGGCGATGAAGTCCGGAATTTTCAAAAAGAACTCGAGCAATACCTCGACATCCCGAATGTTATTCCATGCGCAAACGGAACGGATGCCTTGCAAATTGCCCTCATGGCCCTGGATTTGGAGCCTGGGGACGAGGTCATCACACCAAGCTTCACCTATATCGCTACGGCAGAAGTCATTGCACTGCTTCAACTGAAGGCAGTTTTCGTTGATGTCGACGACCGGACTTTCTGTCTTAGACCGGAAGAAGTAGAAAAAGCCATCACGCCTAGAACCAAGGCAATTATTCCCGTACACCTTTATGGCCACGCCGCTCCAATGGAAGAACTCGTCTCCATTTCTGAGAAACACGGAATTCCGTTGATCGAAGATACCGCACAGGCCATTGGATCTGATTACACATTTTCTGATGGAAGGTCCGAAAAGCTTGGTGGCATAGGGTTGATGGGTACCACTTCTTTTTTCCCTTCCAAAAATCTGGGTTGCTTCGGTGACGGGGGAGCCATCTTCACAACGGATGATGAATTGGCAAAAAAGCTACGCATGATTGCCAACCATGGTCAAAGCAAGCGTTACTACCACGACATGATTGGTTGCAATTCGCGCCTTGATGCGATCCAAGCAGCGATCCTTCGGGTGAAGCTTCGTCACCTGGATGAGTACATTTCCAGCCGGCAGGCTGCTGCAAATTTCTACACCCAGTCCTTTGAGTCAATTGATCAAGTAGTTGCACCGTACATTGCTCCCTACAGCACACATGGATTCCATCAATACACCATTAAGATCTTGGATGGTTCGAGGGAAGCGCTCCAGGAGCATCTTTCCGAGCACGGGATTCCGTCAAATATTTATTATCCCGTTCCGATTCACCGCCAAAAAGGATTTGAAGGAAAGTATGATATAAAAAGTGAATTGACTGTGACGGATACCCTGACCTCTCAGGTGCTGTCGTTACCCATCCATACTGAATTGGATGTTGAGACCTTAAACTACATTACAAAACACATACAGAACTTTTACCAAAAATGAAGATTGCAGTTGTAGGGACAGGATATGTTGGTTTAGTTACTGGCACTTGCCTTGCCGAAACCGGAAACTCAGTTATCTGCGTAGACATAGACACGGATAAGGTCGAGCGAATGAAGCAAGGACAAATCCCCATCTACGAACCGGGATTGGAGGTACTATTTGAGCGAAACATTCAGCAAGGGCGCCTTCAATTCACCACAGAGCTGAAAGAAGCCGTTGAGGCATCTTCCATTGTTTTTCTCGCCCTACCTACACCTCCAGGTGAGGACGGATCGGCGGATCTTTCTTATGTACTCGGTGTTGCGCGGGAATTGGGGCCAATTATTAATGGCTACAAAGTCATCATCGATAAGAGTACGGTCCCTGTGGGCACGGCCGAAAAAGTTCATGCCGCTATCGCAGAATTGGCCGAACATGATTTTGATGTTGTGTCTAACCCCGAATTTCTCAGAGAGGGTTTTGCCGTTGAAGACTTCATGAAACCGGATCGCATCGTAATCGGCACAAACTCGCAAAGGGCCATCGATTTGTTGGACGAACTGTACAAACCGTATGTACGTCAGGGCAATCCTATTCTTTATATGGATGAGCGCTCCGCTGAGCTAACAAAGTATGCGGCGAATTCATTTTTAGCCGCCAAGATCACCTTCATGAACGAGATCGCCAACTTGTGTGAGAAGTTGGGTGCAGATGTAGACAAGGTGCGTATTGGAATGGGCTCCGATACCAGGATTGGCAAAAGATTCCTTTTTCCAGGTATTGGCTATGGCGGCTCATGTTTCCCAAAGGATGTGCAAGCGTTGGTGAAAATGGCCGACGATAACGAGCATCCTTTGCGTATTCTCCAAGCTGTGATGGGAATCAATGAGCAACAAAAGACCATCCTCATTCCTAAAATCCAGGAGTTCTTTGGTGATGTAAAGGGTAAACACTTTGCACTTTGGGGGCTGGCATTTAAGCCAAATACCGATGACATCCGTGAGGCGCCGGCGCTTTATCTTATCGATGCGTTGTTAGAACTAGGCGCTACCATTACCGCCTTTGATCCTGAGGCAATGGACAACGTGAAGGGCCAAATTGGAGATAAGATCTCGTATGCCGACAATCAATATGATGCACTGGAGGGTGCGGATGCCCTGATCATTGCCACGGAATGGTCTGTTTTTAGAACTCCTGACTTTGCTAAACTGGAATCCGGACTAAATCAACCCGTGATTTTCGACGGCCGCAACCTCTATGAAACGGATCACATGAAAGACAAAGGATTCAACTACTTTAGTATCGGGAGAGCGTAATGGAAAGGGTTCTGATCACAGGTGCTGCTGGTTTTTTGGGGTCACACCTTTGTGATCGATTCCTGAAGGATGGATTCCATGTGATCGGTATGGACAATCTGATCACAGGTGATCTAAAGAATATCGACCATCTGTTTTCCAACGAACACTTTGAATTTTACCATCACGATGTAAGCAAATTTGTCCATGTACCTGGCAAGCTTGACTACATCCTGCATTTCGCCTCTCCAGCAAGCCCGATCGATTACCTGAAGATTCCAATTCAGACGCTGAAAGTTGGTTCCCTCGGAACGCACAATTTGCTCGGATTGGCCAGAGCTAAGAATTCACGAATTCTCGTTGCAAGTACCTCTGAAGTTTACGGAGATCCACTCGTTCATCCGCAAACGGAGGATTATTGGGGAAATGTAAATCCGGTAGGGCCAAGAGGTGTTTACGACGAGGCCAAACGCTTCCAGGAGGCTATGACAATGGCCTATCATAAGGTTCATGAGTTGGAAACCCGTATTGTCCGGATCTTCAATACCTACGGTCCAAGAATGAGGTTGAATGATGGGCGGGTCCTGCCTGCATTTATTGGGCAAGCACTCAGAGGTGAGGATCTGACTGTCTTTGGTGATGGAAAACAAACACGTTCGTTTTGCTACGTTGATGACCTGGTGGAAGGTATCGTGAGGCTACTTCACTCGGACTATGCTGAACCTGTGAATGTTGGGAATCCCGATGAGATAACTATCCTCGATTTTGCAGAAGAAATCATCCAGCTAACGGGCACTAAGCAAAAAATTGTATTCGAACCCCTGCCAATGGATGATCCTATGCAACGTCAACCAAATATTGACAGGGCCAGAGAGATCCTCGGCTGGGAGCCCAAGGTGAGCCGTTCTGAAGGATTGGAGATTACGTACAAGTATTTCCAGTCGTTGACCGAGGATGACCTTTACAAAAAGGAGCATCATGATTTCAAAAATTACATTCGATGAGTTCCTATTTCGCCCATGAGACGGCTGTCATAGATGAAGGAGCCAGCATCGCCGATGATGTCAAGATCTGGCACTTCACCCATGTGATGCCCAATTGTGAAGTTGGCCCAGGGTGTAGTATAGGACAGAATTGCGTGATTTTTCCTGATGTTACCCTCGGTGAAAATGTTAAAATCCAGAACAATGTTTCGGTATACACCGGTGTGACCTGTGAAAAGAATGTCTTTTTAGGCCCATCAATGGTATTCACCAATGTTGCCAACCCCCGAAGCAATGTCAACCGCCGTGGACAATATGCCAAAACCCATGTGAACGAAGGAGCGACTATAGGGGCCAATGCTACCATTGTTTGTGGGCATGATATCGGAAAGTTCGCATTTATAGGAGCAGGTGCCGTAGTGACAAAGACCGTTAAGGACTATGCACTCGTAGTTGGAAATCCCGCAAAGCAAATCGGATGGATGAGTGAATACGGCCACCGCTTGGAATTTGACAAAGATGGTCATGCCGTATGTCCGGAAAGTGGAGAAAAGTATTTATTAAGTGAAGAAACCGTAACCAAAGTAGGTAAGTGATGTACGATAAGATAGTCAGCAAGGAGGCTAAAGTTGCAGTAATTGGATTGGGTTATGTTGGACTCCCCATCGCCCTGGAGTTCGCCAAGACCATTTCAGTCATTGGATTTGATATCAACCAAAAGAGGGTTGACTTGATGAGAAATGGGATCGACCCTAGCAATGAATTGGATGGTTCGGAATTTGAAAACAGGGACATCTACTTTACAGCAGATCTAGAAGACCTCAAGGAAGCCCAATTCTTCATTGTGGCTGTGCCTACCCCTATCGACGATTACAATCAACCGGATCTGAGACCATTGCTGGGGGCATCGGAGACTGTGGCTAAAGTATTGAAGAGGGGTGATTATGTGGTATTTGAATCTACCGTATATCCAGGGTGTACGGAAGACGACTGTATCCCAGTACTGGAGCAGCATTCAGGACTGAAGTTTGTAGAGGATTTTAAGGTAGGATACTCACCTGAACGGATCAACCCCGGCGACCGCGAGCATACGATTTCAAAGATTCTGAAGGTTGTCTCCGGATGTGATGACGAATCCTTGGATGTGATCTCAAAGGTCTATGAACTGATTATAGAACCTGGCGTGCATCGCGCTTCTTCCATCAAGGTGGCAGAAGCAGCCAAGATCATTGAGAATACTCAGCGTGATCTCAATATAGCACTGATGAATGAACTGTCCATTATCTTCAATCGAATTGGCATCAATACTTACGATGTACTTGAAGCTGCAGGAACAAAATGGAATTTTCTCAAATTCTCCCCGGGACTTGTTGGGGGTCACTGTATTGGAGTTGATCCATACTATTTAACATTCAAGGCAGAGGGCTTGGGATATCATGCCAAGGTGATCAATTCAGGGCGCTACGTCAATGACTCTATGGGGTTTTATGTAGCCAAGCAGACCGTCAAGAGAATCCTCGCCAAAGGCACCAATATCATGGGCGCCCGTGTACTCGTTATGGGGGCTACGTTTAAGGAGGATGTAAGCGACATACGCAACTCCAAAATCATCGATATTGTTAAGGAGTTGAAATCCTATTCGGTTGAAGTAGATGTTGTGGACCCGTATGCGGACCCTGCGGAGATCGAGGAGGAATACCACTTCACGCTTTCCACGGAGCCAAATGGGCCGTATGATGCGACGATTGTAGCCGTTAATCACAAGGAATATCTCGAGCTGGAAGAAGACTATTTCATCGATTTAATGGGCGACAAAGGAATTCTCGTGGACATCAAGGGAATTTATCGCAAGCGGGATTATAGCAAGCTCGACTATTGGAGTCTCTGATGAAATCCATCCTCATTACCGGTGGTGCCGGATTTATAGGTTCTCACGTCGTCAGGCGTTTTGTGAATCATTATCCGGAAACAACCGTTGTTAATTTTGACAAGCTCACATATGCCGGAAATCTCGAGAATGTAAAAGACCTCGAAGGCAAGGCCAATTATGCTTTCGAACGAGGGGATATCTGTGATGCCGAGCGGCTTGAATTTGTGTTTGACAAATACAATGTCGATGCAGTAATTCATCTGGCGGCGGAGTCGCATGTGGATAGATCAATCACTAACCCAACTGAATTTGTGACTACTAATGTAATTGGGACAGTCACGCTGATGAATGTCGCGAAAACATTTTGGGAAGGAAAGGACGGCGATCAATTGTTCTACCACGTTTCGACAGACGAAGTCTATGGTAGCCTGGATGAGGGTGGATACTTCCTGGAAAGCACAGCATATGACCCACAGAGTCCATATTCGGCGTCAAAAGCTAGTTCCGATCATTTTGTGCGGGCGTATGGAAATACGTTCAAATTACCATTTGTCATTTCAAACTGCTCAAACAACTACGGTCCAAATCAATTTCCCGAAAAACTCATTCCCCTTTGTATTCATAATATCATCCATGAAAAACCCTTGCCTATATACGGTAAAGGTGAAAACGTTCGGGACTGGCTGTATGTAGAGGAGCATGCAGAAGCCATAGACTTTGTTTTCCATCACGGCGAGCACGGTGAGACCTACAACATCGGTGGCAACAACGAATGGAAGAACCTGGATCTTGTCAAGCTACTTTGCAATGTTATGGATCAGAAGTTGGGGCGGGAAATTGGAACCTCCCAACGATTGATTGAATTCGTTACTGACCGAAAAGGACACGATCTGCGATATGCCATCGATGCCGCCAAGCTCCGGTCCGATTTGGGATGGGAGCCAAAGGTTGAATTTGAACAGGGCCTGGCATCCACGGTGGATTGGTACTTAAAGAATGAAGAATGGCTTTCTCATGTCACTTCAGGAGCCTATCTCGAATACTACGACAAGCAATACGGCTCCAAATAAAAAGCCCCATCCGCTGGACAGCGGACAGGACTTTCATTTTTCAGTGCTATTTCTTTTTTAGAACGACCAGACGTCGTGTTCAAAGTTGAAGATATCTTCTTTGATTCTCTCAGCTTCTAACAGGGCGTCAATACCCGTTTTGTAGTTTTCGATCGTTCTATCAAATACGTTTGATTCCTTGATGATGTATGACTCAAACTGCCGCTTCCAGAAAATATCCTCATAGGTTCTTCTTTCGGCATCGTTCTTACGGTTATACACTTCGTTGTTTGCAAACACATACCGTGCTTCAGGGAAGTAAATCCAGAACAGGTCCTCCATCACAAGCTCTCCGGCTTCATTCTCGTCTTCAATAATTGGAAGAATCCCGATGATTCTCACATCCATCACCGAACGCTCTCTTTCAAAGAACCAGTCTTCCTTGATATCATAAAACTTCACCTTTTCCGATCCAATTTCGTTTTCGATCGTTTCGGTACCTATGATATCACCATCCTCGTTGTACTTGTTTTGCTCACTTTTACGAACCAATGCGTCTCTTACCTCTTGGGTGGTAAGCGGCTTGCGGAACATATCATCCGGAGCAGTAGGAGGTCCTGGATCATATGCCGTAAGCGTTCCTTCTTCCAAAAGAGCCTTCTTGATGATCGCAAATAGATTTCTTCGACCCTGCTTGGCTTCAAAGCCTGTTGGGAAGTACAAGGGTTGATTCAGTTTCTTCCTAAGATCAATTCTCCTCCAAACCCTCTTAGACCACATGACGTCGGCCTCACGAAGGTGAATGTAAGGAATGACTTTTCTAGATGGGGTGTTTTCCTTTACATAAACACCATCCAAAACAGTACTCTCCTGCGCAACCGCGCCTCCTGACAGAATCAGGCCGAGAACTACCGCTGAAGAAAGAATCAGGTTTTTCATGGCTATTATTTTATTTCGATAATCAAGTTACCGTCGAGCGGCAAGCGATTACCTCCATCAGATCTTTGGGCGACAATGTCCTTGATAATGATGTGCTGACTTGGAGACATCGTTTTAACAATGTTCTTTATCTCTGCAGTCATTCGGTTCCCTTTAATCGGATATGTTTTTGACTTCGAGCCAGCCTGTACTGTGACCTTAAATTCCTTCACACGGAATTTGAGGTCAAACAAGAAGTTATCCAGTTTGGCTGTAATAAACTCAATAGATCGCGCTTCTGCCTTGGTCATCTTGAATGATCCACGCTTACCAAGCACCTCCGGAGTTGGCGGTGGAACAGGCTTGATACGATACTTGATCGGCTTGAAGTTAGGTGAATTAGGTCCGGTTGCACGTACGGTCACATTTACTTCCTTGCCTTTCATGTTGTCCGGAGGAATGACTTCATACTTTCCTTCAGCCTTGCTGACCGTCTTCACGCTACATCCTGAAACGCTCAAGGATAAGTCTGCCGGGGACATACCTGCAGCAGAAATTTCAACTGGGTTGGCCAGCCCTTTATAAAACACATTCATTTTAGTAGGTGCAACAACCAATGATGGCTTGGCCGCCTTAAATTTATGCGTGAATGGATAAGGCTTCCAATCACCTTTGGGGCCTCTAATACGAATCAAACCTCCCCACTCATAATCGCCAGCAGAAGTTGGAACAAATGAATAGGTAGCGATACCATTTTTGATGGTAACCGAAGATGAATCCGGATTCGCCAGGCTAACTTTTAGGCTGTCATATCCTTCCATCTGCCCATCTGTGACTGATGGAGCGATGTGAAGCGAAGGATCTTGGGTCGTACTGTATGCTGCAACGATTACGTCGGCCTTGAAAGAATCACCTACAGTAATATAAGTACCGTACTGAGGAATTACCTTGGGCGCGAGTGTATCGAATTTAAAATCATCAGCAGAAACTTCATTCATCAACCTTCTCAGCACTTCAGCCTCAATGTTTCGAATATCGGCTTGAAAACGACTCAGGTTCGTGATAATCGCTGCCAATGGTAAGTGGTAGAAATTGGCCAATTCCCATGGCTCTTCCACGTCGTGCATCATTGTAGGGTGCAATGGAATACTTACGTCCTCCGCCTGCTCCTCTTCAAGATTCAGTACTTCTTGAACTTCCTTGTTGAAATCTCCAATCAATCCTTTCAACCGCAGTGCAGAGTATTCCCACTCCGGGGTACCTTCTTTCCACATTTGGTCTTTACCAGTTCCAACCAGGATATATGTTCCCCATTCTTGGTTGTCTTTGTTCTCAACATGCTCAAGTGATCTTTCCTTAGCTTCCTCAATGGTAATCTGATCGGCTCTTGAAATGATCTCGATTTTCACGTGTTCCAAAATCTCATCGATTTCGTCGGCGTGCTTTTGTACTTGCTCGGCCTTTGCCAAGAATGGTCCAACTTTCGCCGCATCGGTAGCTGCCATCTTGTTGAACTTAGCATAAGTATCGTTGATTTTGTGTTCGAAGTGTCCTGTAGTTTCTTCAAGACCTTCGTTGATGATCACGAACGAGTGAAGAATCTCCTTGGATACATTCATCGCCAAAAGGGCGAGAAGTACCAAGTACATGATGTTGATCATCTTCTGCCGTGGAGGTAAATCACCTAATGACATATTCTATTGTTGTTTTTTAGTTATCAATTAGGAATAATCAACTATTCTCCTCCACCACGATTCGCGGTCATAGCAGTCAGCATGTTACCGTAAACGGTATTCAACTGGCTGATATTGTTCGACAATTCTGCCATTTGTGCTCTGTAGCTCTTAGCATCTTCAACAGAAGCGTTTAGGCTGTTGAGCAACTCATCAATTCCTTGGAAATATTTGTTGGTAGCTTCAAGCTGGGCTTTCGATCCCTGAAGTTGCTGGGCGTAAGAACCGTTCAACTGCTCAAGGTTAGAAGCCATAGAGCTCAAGTGCTCGCCCAATGAGGCACCTGCTTCACTGGAACTAGAAATTCCTGACAGTGCAGCAGAAGCTTCTGAGTATGTATTTGAAAGGCTAGATACATTTTGACTAGCTGTTTTCAGGCTGTCAACATAATCGTTGGTAGCAGCTGAGGCATTTGAAACATCCGCAAGCTTGTCAGTAGTATCCCGGAGTCCTCTAAGGCCTGATCCCAGGCTTTCAATAAGTTCTGGACCAATCTTGGCTTCCTCAAGCATGTTGTCCAACTGCTCTGTTACAGGGAGATCACTTCCGCCTTCTTCACCGAAATCTTCGATTTCTTCTTCTTCGTCGTCGTGATGAGCTAGTTCAGGGTAAACTTTGGACCAATCTGTTGCAAGGTGTTGGGGTTCCAAAGCACCAAGAGCAAACAGAAGTGATTCCGTGGTAAGGCCAATGATAAGCATGGCACTCGCACCTGGGTAGTGTTGAATCTTAAACAGGGCCCCGATAATTACGACCGACGCTCCTAAACTCATACCATAGTTTACAATCGTTTTTCCTTTTGTTGTTCCGTATAAAAACTGCGGCAATCCGCCTTTTTTCTTTCCTGACATAGCACTGATAGGTTTTAAATTCCTCTAAAAATATAGAATGAAGGTGAATTAATAGTGAATACTCAAATTAAATTGAAGATTTACCCATACCTAGATAGCTCATCACACACCTAAAGCCAATGTAGCTTTTTGCAGTGTCTTGATACTCATAGGTACGAGTACTGGTTTGGATGTAATATCCAATGTCTTTCCATGAACCACCACGAATAACCTTCCTTTTCAACACCGGAGGGTCGTCGTCTTTTGCTTCATAGGTGTAATTCATGTTAAGGTCGTGGGCGAAGTCCATCGCGGATTCATCGTATGCATTTGACGTCCATTCCGCAACGTTACCTGCCATACAGTATAATCCGTAATCGTTCGGCTCGTATGAAATAACTGGTACAGTGTGAATACCACCATCATCATAGTAGTTACCCCTAAGAGGTTTGAAGTTGGCAAGGAAACAGCCACGCGTATTCCTTATGTAAGGTCCTCCCCAAGGATACGGTGATAAATCCAGCCCACCTCTGGAAGCATACTCCCATTCCGATTCAGTAGGAAGTCGATAGTCCTGAACCCAGGTACCGTCGAATGTACGCAGGTAGTTGTTGTGCAACTGAGTTCTCCAGATGGAGAATGCCCTCGCTTGTTTCCATGAAACACCCACTACAGGATAGTTGTCGTAAGCCGGATGCCAGAAATACATATTGGTCAATGGCTCGTTGTAAGAGTAAGTGAAGTCATGAATCCAGCAAAGTGTATCCGGGTACACATTGATTTCATCCCTTTTGATAAAAATCGAACGGTCGGTAAGGCCTCTTTCTCTCAAGTTGTCACCATTGATGGTAGGATTCTTGCGAGCGGCATCGTTCCAATCGATCCAGAAATATTCGAAGATCAACTTTCGCGTATCCAACTCTCGCCTTCTGTAAAATCTTTCATACTCAGGAAGGAACATTACAGAAAGTGCTTCTCTTTCATCGGGTGCATTCCAGTCGATGCGGGTTCTCCAATTCAAATAAGGAGGTTCGATATCCTCTCCCCATTCGTTTTGGGTGATGAAGTAGTCTTCTTCACTAACCTCTTCCCCAAGGATCTTTCTTGCAATTGAATCCCTAACCCAAAATACAAACTGGCGGTATTCATTGTTGGTGATTTCAGTTTCATCCATATAGAAAGGAGAAATCGAAACCGTTTTCGATCTGGTAGTGTAAGAATATGGTGCATCCTGATCACTTGGACCCATATTATAACTACCCGGGGGTATGTATAGCATGCCAAACGGGTCTTCCTGATACCAGACTACCCTATCCTGTACGCCTATAAGCTGGCCGTCGTCAGTGACACCGCAGGCGCTCAAGATTGATATGGCAATAAGAGAATACAGTAACTTCTTCATGTTACCTCCTTCTTTAAAAGTAGCAAATGTAAGATTTATTTTTCAGTTTTCCTTATGCTGCAACGATACGCAGCGGGAGGTTTACGCTATGTTCAACGAAAATGTTTCAGAATTATTACAGGAACAGAACGGTTCTGTGTCGTTGCACCTTAACTGGTGGTACAATCTTGAAACAATAATTCAACATAAGTTCGTGGGATCCGTTGTGTCCACTGTTGAGTTGGTTGATCCCTAAATCATAGGAATAACCTACCCTTAGTGTTCCATTTGGACCAATGTCCTTAAAGAATCCTACAATTGGAGCAATTGCATCCTGAAAACGGTAAGTTACACCTCCCCAGATCATATTTCTGTAGAGGGCACTTACATTTATATCCACCTGCGTTGCAACACCATCAGTCTTGATAAATGTTGATGGCTGGATGCTAATATTTTGATTGAGGTCGTAGATATATCCGCCTTGAATAAAATAGTGTCTGGCCACCGAGTACTTTCCCACATTACCCTGCGTGATCTGCGAAGTAGAAATACCTGCATACAACTTGTTGGTATTGAAGTAGACACCAAAGTTCATATCAAAGACCACATTTGAGAAATCGGTAGCCATTTGAAGCGTTTGATCGATTTCTCCTCTTCGTTCCGGATCGTCCAAAGTCACCCAATTATCTCCATCCACAGCGGTATTGAATGCTCCAAAACTTGCACCGATTCCTATGTCGCCAATACTCAATGCCTGACGAAAAGCATAAGCAAATTTTCCACCCAAGTACTGAATTGGACCAATCTGGTCGGAATAAATGGCACCACCCACTCCTCCGTGAACAAGTTTCCAAGGTGTGTTGAATGAAACAAGTCCTGTAGTCGGTTGACCTTCATAACCTGTCCACTGTTCACGCGCCAGCAGAGTAAAGCACGTTTTACCTCTTGCCCCAGCGTAACCTGGGTTTGAGAACAATCGGTTGAACATGTTTTGTGAAAACTGAGCTTCTTGTTGAGCGTTCAAAGCACTAAACGAAATCAGGGCAACAGCAATCAAAAAAATGTTTCTCATATGGTCTTAGTTAGCTCCCTTTTGAAAGGTCGGCTAAAATAGAAATTTTCTAGATATAATTACTTAATGCTTTACTCACGTTTTGTTATCGAAATCTTATCACATGAGCTTTTCATAACTCTTAATCCATTTAGAAGGTATTTCTTCCTGGCACGCTTTGAGGTAATCTCGGTACGAACAAGGTATGAGTTGATGACGCTCATATTTTGACAACTTCGAGGCAGGGAGCGGGACATCCATCCACCACCGTTCGCTTATAAGGTTCTTATAAAATACCAACTCGCCATATTCCGAATTCGAAGCAACCGTATACCTCAGAAAGTCCTTTCTATTTACAACGGGGCTGTCATTCTTTCTATTGTTGTACCCCTCCAGAACATACCACACCATTTGGCTAACCAACTTTATTGTTTGTCCGCCATCCGGCGCTTGTGGATCAAGATTGTAGATGCCGATCGAACTGAGTTTGTCACTCAATCCCGAATATCTTGTAATCGCACATGCCTCCTGTCCAAAAAATCCATTTGGCGAAGGATCAATGGCTCCATTTGCATCACTATTTCTGATACATGAAAGATCAAACGAAATGGTATCGGCGTTTCTCACGATCGGTTCCACCTCTTGTATGTCAGCTTGAACTTCTCCAAGTCTCTGGAAGTCAAAGTGGAGTTTCTCCATGAGTTTCTTTTCATCTGATTTGACGAAATAGCTTTGATAACCGAGATTGGAAAAGTTAAATAGGAAATTCGGCTGAGAAAGAATGATTTTGTTCAGATAAGAACGATGCCCAATGGGATCGTCCACATCTCCAAGATCAAATTGATTGTCGACGGCAACCAAGTTGATAATTCGTTCAATGTCCTCGTACGCCTTGTAAAGTCCATAGGTCAAGTCCTGACTTCCACCAAGAACGATTGTAAGGATGTTGTTTTCGAGCAGTTCCTTAGAAACCTGCGTCACCGCAACAAATGTGTCCTGGAGGGTTTCTCCGGGAACAATGTCTCCGGCGTCCATTACCTTCAGGTTGCCAAACGGAAAACTAAGTGAGTACAGCTCTTTACGCAGGACATTCAGAATTTCACGTCCCGGGTTTTCAATTCCTGCTCCTCTATATTCCGCTACACCTACAAACGCAATCTGAATGTCTTCTAATCCATCATCAATTGACTTGATTGCGTAACCAAGCTGACCTTCTTTAAAATGATCTCTGGATATTTCGGGCTGACTTAAATAGAGGGCGGATTCCATGCAGCCTCAAATTTAAATCGTTGTCTACTGATCATTTGGACTTTCCGCCCCTTTTATTAACAGCCTTAGACAACTCTACGCATTCCTCATAAGTAAGGGATTCCGGGTCTTTATCCTTCGGTATTTTAACATTCTTCTTACCGAATTTGATGTATGGTCCATAGCGACCTCTTAATACTCGCACGTCGGGATCCTCATCAAATGTCTTGATGATGCTGTTGGCCTCTTCCTTTCTTTTTTGGTCGATCAACGCGATGGCCTCTTCGAGGTTAATCTTGAACGGGTCCTGTTCACCAATTGAATAAAACTTGCCCTTATGGCGCACGTAGGGACCAAATCTACCTTGACTAACTATCACTTCTTCGTCCTCGTAATTACCAACGTTCCTCGGCAGGTCAAAAAGCCTCAGCGCTTCTTCGAGCGTCACGTTGCCAATGTTTTTATCGCCTTTCAAACTTGCGAACTTAGGCTTCTCCTCGTCTGTTGCTTCCCCAATTTGAATCATAGATCCATAACGTCCTATGCGGGCATACACATTCTTGCCGGACTCAGGGTCCGTACCCAGCAAACGAGCTCCGGTAGCTTTTTCAGAATGCTCGAGAATGTTCTCAACATTCTCGTGAAATGGCTTATAAAATGACGAAATCATCGCATTCCATTCTTTCTCACCATCTGCGATCAAGTCAAACTCCTTTTCAACCTCTGCTGTGAAGTTATAGTCCAGCACCTGATCAAAGTTTTCAGTAAGGAAGTCATTAACTACCGTGCCAATGTCGGTAGGAAAGAGTTTCTTCTTTTCGTATCCGGTTCTCTCTTTGAGGTCGATGGCTTCGATAGCCCCGTCTTTTAGCTCCAGGTATCGAACATCAATTTCGTGACCATCGCGATCTTCCTTCACGACGTATCCCCTCTTTAATATGGTAGAGATTGTCGGAGCGTATGTAGACGGCCTTCCTATTCCAAGTTGTTCGAGTTTTTTAACCAGGCTTGCCTCTGTGTATCTCGGAGGGTGATGGGAGAATTTTTGCTTTCCACTTAGGCCATTGAGATCCAGCTTCTCTCCTACCTCAACTTTTGGCAATAATCCTTTTTGCTCGTCACTGTCCTCCTCATCCTTACCTTCCATGTATACCTTCAGGAAGCCATCGAATGTAATGACCTCCCCTTTTGCATTCAGCCCAATCTCCGATCCTTCGACATCAATATCTATGTTCGTCTTCTCGAGTTGGGCTTCCGACATTTGGGAAGCAATGGCCCTCTTCCAAATGAGTTCATAAAGGCGTTGCTCCTGCGGCGTGCCATCCACGGTATGATTTCCAAAGTATGTTGGCCTGATTGCCTCGTGTGCTTCCTGCGCCCCTTTGGCTTTAGTAGCAAAGTTTCTTGGCTTGGAGTATTCAGATCCATAGGAAGAATTAATCTCGTCTTTCGCGGCCCCGATCGCCAGATCGGAGAGATTTACCGAATCTGTTCGCATGTAGGTGATCTTTCCACCTTCATACAATCGCTGCGCCACAGACATTGTCTGCGCTACGCTAAATCCAAGCTTGCGGCTTGCTTCTTGTTGTAAAGTGGATGTCGTAAAGGGTGGTGCCGGATTTCTCTTTGCGGGCTTCTTCTCAACGGCACTTACGGTGAGATTCCCGCTCGAAATCCGCTCCATAAATTCAGTCGCTTGCACTTCGTCGGTCGATTCTTTTGCACCAAGGGCTTCAAACTGCTTGCCTTCACTGTTTGAGACCTGAGCCCTAATTTTGAATGAAGAGACAGGAACAAAAGCGAGAATTTCCTTTTCTCGTTCCACAATCAATCGAACGGCAACACTCTGAACCCTTCCTGCCGAAAGTGAAGGTTTCACCTTTCTCCATAGGACCGGTGAAATTTCAAACCCAACGATACGATCGAGTACTCTTCTTGCCTGCTGTGCATCTACCAGATTCTTGTCAATGGTCCTTGGAGAATCAATGGCTTTCAGAATGGCAGGCTTCGTAATTTCATGAAAGACGATTCTCTTTGTTTTATCCTCTTTTAAAGCAAGGACTTCTGCCAGGTGCCAACTGATGGCTTCCCCCTCACGGTCCTCATCCGTCGCCAGCCATACCAACTCAGCTTCCTTGCTGAGGTCCTTTAGCTCCTTAATGACCTTGCTCTTGTCTTTGAGTACTTCGTACTTTGGCAGAAAGCCGTTCTCCAGATCAATATTCATCCCCTTGGATGGCAGGTCCCGAACGTGTCCAAAACTTGATTTTACAACAAAGTCATCCCCTAAATATCCTTCTATCGTTTTGGCTTTTGCCGGTGACTCAACAATGACGAGATTCATATTGCGTGATTTGTTTTTTCTCCTTTCCTGAGGGTTCGAAAAGGGCGCACAAAGTAAATGATTAAATATTTATCCGCTCTCAAACACCACCTGAACGGGAGGTTAAAGAATCGAAACTGACAGATTGACACAATGGAATAAATGGATAATTTTGCACCGATTTTTAGTTGCACCACATGAGCATGGAAGCAGAATTATTGGCCGATGAACTACAAGGATCGGTTACTGTGATGGAAGGAACTTCGGAGGAGAAGAAGCTCTACCTTGAAAGCTATGGATGTCAGATGAATTTTTCTGACAGTGAGATCGTTGCATCCATTCTCAAGGAGCGAGGGTACCAAACAACGGAGTTGGCGGACGAGGCTGATCTCATCCTCCTCAACACATGCTCCATTCGCGAAAAAGCTGAAACCACGGTGAGAAATCGCCTAAGCCATTTCAAGACGATAAAGGATGAAAATCCCGAAGTCGTTGTGGGTGTTTTGGGATGTATGGCCGAACGGCTAAAAGCCAAACTGCTCGATGAAGAAAAGCTGGTCGACCTGGTTGCCGGGCCGGACGCTTATCGCGATCTGCCCTCCCTCATCCAGGAAGTTGAGAGCGGACGAAAGGCGGTGAATGTCTTGCTGAGTCGCGAAGAAACCTATGCTGACATCAGTCCGGTTCGACTCGACAAAAACGGGGTTACAAGCTTTATTTCAATCATGAGGGGGTGCGACAACATGTGCTCATTTTGTGTTGTGCCATTTACTCGGGGTAGAGAACGAAGCAGAAATCCCGAAACGATAGTTCAGGAAGCTAAGGAGCTATTTTCAAAAGGCTATCGGGAAGTAACCTTGCTTGGACAAAATGTGGATTCGTACCGATGGAATATCACCAAGAAAGGTGATATCAAGGATCCTGATGAGGAGGTCGTGAACTTTGCCGGACTCTTGGCTAAAGTTGCTGATGTCGATCCGAGACTTCGTATACGGTTCTCGACAAGCCATCCGAAAGACATGACTGACGAGGTACTGGAAACCATGGCTCGCTACAAAAACATTTGTGAATACATCCACCTACCTGTTCAATCGGGTAGTTCAG
Organism: Salibacteraceae bacterium; assembly: GCA_965267285.1. Taxonomy (GTDB): domain Bacteria; phylum Bacteroidota; class Bacteroidia; order Flavobacteriales_G; family Salibacteraceae; genus UBA4419. Next base: position 2,373,077 of record OZ253948.1, read on the forward strand.
AGGTTTTGAAATCAATGAACCGAGGGTATACCCGCGAATGGTACCTTGACCGAATTGCCGCTATCAGAAGGATTATGCCGGAATGTGCTATATCAACCGATGTCATCGCCGGATTTTGTGGAGAAACGAACGAGCAACACACGGAAACCATCTCCTTGATGAAGGAAGTAAGATATGACTTCGCCTACATGTTTAAATATTCTGAAAGGCCCAGAACTTTGGCCGAGCGAAAATTAGATGATGATGTTCCGGAGAAGGTAAAGTCGGCTCGACTCACTGAGATTATCGAACTCCAGAACGGACATTGCCTCGAGAGCAACAAAAAGTTTGTAGGACAAGAAGTAGAAGTCCTTGTCGAAAAAGCCTCCAAAAAATCGGCAAGCCATTTGGCAGGTAGAAACACTCAAAATGCCATGGTTGTTTTTCCGGCTGAACAATACAAGCCAGGTGACTACGTCCTAGTGAAAATCACCGACTGTACATCGGCCACCCTATTGGGCGAGGCAGTCGAAAGAATTGATCCATGACTGTACAAGAGGTTAAGCAACGATTTGGAATCATAGGCTCATCCATCTTACTCGAAAGGGCAATTGATACTGCTATGCAGGTCGCTCCGACCGACCTCAGTGTTCTCATTACGGGTGAAAGCGGAACGGGAAAAGAGGTAATGCCTAAGATCGTACACAACATTAGCTCCAGGAAACATGGAAAATATATTGCCGTGAACTGCGGGGCCATTCCCGAAGGTACCATCGACTCCGAATTATTCGGCCACGAAAAAGGAGCCTTTACAGGAGCGCACGGAACGCGACAAGGATACTTTGAAGAAGCCGATGGCGGTACGATCTTCTTGGATGAGGTAGCAGAATTGCCTTTGCAAACCCAAGTTAGATTGTTGCGTGTTTTGGAGACCGGAGAATTCATCAAAGTTGGTTCTTCGAAGGTTCAAAAAACCGATGTACGCATTGTGGCTGCAACCAATTTGAACATTCCCGAATTAATCGAAAAGGGAAAGTTTAGAGAGGATCTTTATTATAGACTAAATACTGTTCCCATTCATATTCCGGCGCTTAGGGAAAGGAAGGAGGACATTCATTTGTTGTTTAGGAAGTTTGCCTCTGACTTTGCTGAAAAGTATAGGATGCCGGTTATTCGGTTGACAGATGACTCCGTCGCCATTCTCGAGAACCACCATTGGAAAGGAAATATACGGCAGCTCAAGAACATCACCGAGCAGATTTCTGTAATCGAAAAAAACAGGACCATTGAGCCCGATGTCCTACTAAAATACATCCCGACATACATCGAATCGAAATTGCCGGCAGTATACCATGGAGGGGCGGATGATATGAGTGAGCGTGAGATACTGTACAAAGTTTTATTCGAGCTTAAGAACGACCTCAACGATATGAAACGGGTAGTTCACGATCTGATGAATGGAAATATGGATCCGCAACATATTTCTGACGAACAGAAAAGGGTGCTTACGACTCCTGTATCGACCGGGGAAGAATACAATTCAATTCAATTATCCGATGGGGTGCAGATTCAACCAACTCCAAGATTTGAGCCTATTGAAGATGTAGAAGAATCTCTTTCGTTGGAGGACAAGGAAATCGAGCTGATCAAGAAGGCTCTCGAAAAATACAAGGGCAAAAGAAAGTCTGCCGCAAGGGACCTCGGAATTTCGGAAAGAACTTTGTACAGGAAAATCAAAGAATACGATCTCAAATGACGAGAGTCGCTGCGCTTTGTGTTTTCATCTTGGTCTTTTCAGGCTGCCGGGTCAACTATGGATTTACGGGCACATCTATCGACCCTCAAATCAAAACCGTATCGATCGGCTACTTCGAAAATCAAGCTCCGCTCGCCAAACCAACATTAAGCCAGATATTTACTGAAAGCCTAAAAGACCGCTTTCTACAACAAACCAATTTGTCTTTGGTAAAGGACGATGGAGACATTAGTTTCAACGGTCGCATTGTGGGCTACGAAACGAGCCCACTTGCGATTAAAGCGGGCGAGAGTGCCGCGCTGAACAGGTTGACCATTAAGATCGAGGTTGATTATCAGAACTCGATAGACGATGCCAAAAACTTCAAACAAACTTTTTCACGGTATGAGGATTACTCTAGCGAAAATGCTCTTTCCGACGTGGAAGATCAATTGATCGAACAAATCAATGAGCAGATCATTCAGGACATTTTCAACAAATCTGTAAGTGATTGGTAGCCAAGCTCGACATATCTGCCCTGCCTGTAGTTGAGTTGGAATCGCTCTCGCGACAACATCCCGAGAGTTCTGTCGTTCAAAGTGCCTTCCTGCTCGCCCTCTTCAGAAACCAGGATGATCGATTTGCAGATCAGTTGCAAGTCGCAGCACTGAGCGGGTTGGATCGCAGTCATCTTTTTGATCTTATATATAAGGACACGCTGGACAAGCAGGTCGCTGAAGTGCATGAAACGTACTTCCCGGAAGAGGCTGAGGAGCCACAGGAGGATTTGACAGCCTTGCAAGAGCAGTTGGACAAGCAAGTCATGGCGCATGCTGCCAGACAAGAGTTTAGAACTCAACTTGAAAATAAGGCCGAAGAAATTCGAGAAACAGAACAGCCCGAAGTTGGAAAGTCGGAATTCGGTGTGGAGAAAAAATCCTTCACAGGATGGATTCGATCGCTGGAATCTAAGCGACGAAGCAACTTGCTGGACGAAGAGCTCATCCGAAAATTCATAGATACAGCTCCTTCAATGGATCGCAGTAGGCAGACCTTCTTCAAGGCTGAAGAAATGGGTAAGCTGAGTTTGGTTGAGGATGACAGTTTTGTGACCGAAACAATGGCCGATCTATATGCCAAACAAGGATACATCGATAAGGCTATACACGCTTATGAAAAACTGAGCGAAAATTATCCGGAAAAAAGTGATTACTTTGCGCGCCGAATTGAGGAAATAAAAGAAAACCAAGGATAAAATGTTCACATTCATTACGATACTCATCTTCATCGATTGCATCTTGCTTACCCTCATCGTTTTGATTCAGGAATCAAAGGGAGGTGGATTGGCATCGGGATTTTCATCCGCAAATCAACTGATGGGTGTAAGACGTACCGGTGACTGGCTTGAAAGGACCACATGGATTCTCGCCATTGCGCTACTCGTATTGAGTTTGGCGGCGGCTGCAGTTCAAGGTGGAGGTGAAGAAATAGACGAAGCTGCAAGTGACTTGAAAGAGCAGGTAGGAAATGAAGCTGTTACGCCTCCTGCCGGCTTCGAGGAAGCACCTCCAAATCAATAGTCATAAAATAGCGATGTCAGGATGTCACCGAAAATTCTGACAGAAGACAATCCATCAGTCGAAATCTGAAATTATGTCCCATTGTGCCACGGAATTGGCACTGGCACAAAAAATGACAAGCGACCAACCTCAAATCAATCAAAAACAAAAACAAATTCAAATATGTCTGACGTAAGTTTTAAACCAAACGAAGACAGAGTGCTGGTGGAACCGGCCCCTGCTGAGGAGAAAACCGCCGGAGGAATCATCATCCCCGATACGGCCAAGGAAAAACCACAAATGGGAAAAGTTATCGCTGTAGGGCCAGGAAAAAAGGATGAGCCCATTACGGTAAAAGTTGGCGACACCATCTACTATGGAAAGTACTCAGGTACTGAGATCAATCTTGATGGGGTAGATTACCTCATTATGAGAAATTCAGACATTTTGGGATCTAAGTAATAATGATTTAATTCAACATCATGGCAAAGCAAATCACATTTGATACCGAAGCAAGAGAAGCCCTGAAAAGAGGGGTTGACGCTTTGGCCGACGCAGTGAAAGTCACACTGGGTCCAAAAGGAAGAAATGTTGTAATCGACAAAAGCTTTGGTGCACCTTCCATCACGAAAGATGGAGTGTCGGTCGCCAAGGAAATCGAACTCTCAGAACCCGTTGAAAACATGGGTGCTCAAATGGTAAAAGAGGTTGCATCCAAGACAGCCGACATTGCAGGAGACGGAACTACCACTGCTACAGTTCTTGCTCAGAGCATTGTAGCGGCGGGATTGAAGAACGTAGCCGCCGGTGCCAACCCAATGGATCTCAAAAGGGGGATAGACAAGTCTGTTGAGATCGCTGTTGGTAGTCTGCAAAAACTCTCACAAGAAGTTGGAGACGACAACGAGAAAATCAAGCAGGTAGCAACGGTTTCCGCCAACAACGACTCGCAAATCGGCGAATGGATCGCGGAAGCGATGGAAAAGGTCGGCAAAGATGGAGTCATTACCGTCGAAGAGGCCAAGGGTACACAAAACGAATTGAAAGTAGTTGAAGGGATGCAATTTGATCGAGGTTACCTCTCGCCTTATTTCGTAACCAATGCCGAAAAAATGATTGCCGACCTGGAGAATCCATTTATCCTGATCCACGACAAAAAGATCAGCACGATGAAGGATTTGCTTCCAGTGCTGGAGAAAACAGCACAAACCGGCAAAGCATTGCTTATTATTGCCGAGGATGTGGATGGTGAAGCACTGGCCACATTGGTTGTGAACAAGCTGCGCGGTTCATTGAAAATTTGTGCCGTCAAGGCCCCTGGATTTGGCGACCGTAGAAAAGCGATGCTGGAGGACATTGCCATCCTTACTGGTGGCCAGGTGATCTCTGAAGAGCAAGGAAGAAAGCTTGAAGATGCAACGCTCGAAGACCTTGGAACTGCTGAGAAAATTGAGCTTGACAAGGACAATACTACGATCGTGAATGGTGCTGGTGAGAAGGCAATGATTACGGCTCGAATCAACCAGATCAAAGCTCAAATCGAAACTACGACTTCCGACTATGACCGAGAGAAGTTGCAGGAAAGGCTTGCAAAGCTTTCCGGAGGTGTTGCTGTACTTTATGTAGGAGCCGCCACAGAGGTTGAAATGAAAGAGAAAAAGGATCGTATCGACGATGCCTTGAGCGCAACACGTGCCGCAGTTGAAGAGGGAATTGTTCCCGGAGGTGGAGTTGCCCTTATCAGAGCTATTGAAAGCCTGGACAAGGTGAAGACAGATAATGAAGACCAAAAGACAGGTATTTCGATTGTGAGAAAAGCACTTGAAGAACCCCTTAGACAGATCGTGAACAACGCGGCCGGGGATGCTTCGATCGTCGTCCAAAAAATACGAGAAGGAAAGGATGACTTTGGCTACAATGCGAGTACCGAAGAGTATGTGAGTATGTACGAAGCAGGGGTAATTGATCCTACAAAGGTTACCCGTGTCGCATTGGAAAATGCATCATCAATCGCCGGTCTTCTATTGACTACAGAATGCGTATTGTCTGAGGAGAAGGATGAAAATCCCGCTGCTGCAATGCCTCCTGCCGGAATGGGTGGTGGCATGCCAGGCATGATGTAAGAAGTACATTTTCTACAAGGTAAAAAGGCCTCCAGATTGGGGGCCTTTTTTTATATCCGTAGTGGATATTTTTTCGCTCTCAACCCAAGAAAGATCACCGTTTTGTTAGGTACTTTTTGGGTTAAAAATTTTTCATTGGCGAAAAAAAAACTAAAATTTGTTAAGCTTATATTAATAAGCAGTTTTTATTAACCCAATTACAAAAATCAAGTTATGATGAAAATCAAAGGCGTATTATCGTTTTTGCTATTGTTTTTTGCTGGGCTGTTTGTAATGGCTCAAACGAAAACAATTACAGGTAAAGTTTCGTCGGCAGACGGACCGCTACCTGGAGCTACGATTTCCGTAAAGGGAACGACGACTGGAGTTACCGCCGATGCGGACGGTAAGTACAGTATTACGGTAGATCAGTCTGCGACCACCTTGGTCTTCAAATTCATCGGATTTATTGCGCAGGAGAAAGAAATTGGCTCCTCGTCATCGATCGATGTGACCATGGAACTGGACGCGCTGAATCTCAAGGAGGTTGTAGTCGATGCCCTCGGTTTTGAACGCGACAGAAACAAAGTCGGTTCAGCTTCGAGTAATTTGGCTGGAACCCAATTGGTTCAAACTGGTGAAACCAGGTTGATCAACTCAATGGCCGGTAAAACACCTGGAATCAACATTGTTGCTTCCACTGGTGAGCCAGGCGCAGGATCGCGAATCCAGATTCGTGGTGCTACGTCTATCTCCGGTAACCTTCAACCGCTGATCATTGTGGATGGTGTACCTATCTTCAATGACTCATACTACGGAGAAGGTTTCGATGGTAACGTCCCAACTTCGGGAGGTGCACTCGGTTCAGGTGGTGGTGTGACGCAGCAGTCACGTCTCAACGACATCAACCCTGCCGACATCGAGTCCATGGAAATCCTTCGCGGAGCTTCGGCTGCCGCAATCTGGGGATCTCGTGCTGCCAATGGTGTGATCGTGATCACAACCAAAAAAGGTAAGCTCGATCCATCGGGACAAAAGGTGAACGTGAACGTTCAATCTTCTGTTTCTATCGACCAGATTAACAGAAGGGTCCCTCTTCAAACAGAATACGGTAACGGATTCGATCAGTACTACTTTCAGGGAACTTCGCTCTCATGGGGTGACAAGATCTCTGACCGTTCGGGTGGTGCCGACGATGAAATCACGGATCCAACTGATCCTGGATATCTAGGTTTCTTCACCACGTACGATGACGATGGTAATCCAACCGGAAACAAATACTACCAAATCGAAGGTGCTGATCCTTACGATTCAGACGGAGATGGTGTATTTGACAAACACGGAGGAAAAAACTCAACGGATATCTACGATCCATATGAGCAATTCTTCAAAAATGGAACTACGTTCGACAATACTGTTTCGATCTCAGCTGCAGACAACAACGGAAACGTTTACTTCTCTGTATCTGACATGCGCCAAGACGGTATCATCCTCGACAACTCCAAGTTCCAAAGGAATACTGCTCGCTTGAACACTACTAGGTATTTGAGCGACAAGTGGTCAATCAACTCAAACATGTCGTACACGCAAACGAGAGCCGACAGGGTTCAGATGGGGTCTAACCTCAACGGACTTTTCCTCGGAGGTCTTCGTTCTGCCGCCGACTTTAATGATGCTGACTACTGGGGTGTTTATACCGATGCAGGTGGAAACGAATTTGCGAATCGCCAGAGAGCATACCGTAACCCGATCGGTCGAAACACCAACTCGATTTATGACAACCCTTTCTTTATCATCAACAACATCAAGAGTGAGTCTGTTGTGGACAGGGTAGTTGGTAAATTCGAAGTAAGTTATGATGTAAACTCATGGTTGAACATCATCTGGAGAAATGGTCTTGACTTCTACAACGACAAGCGTGAAGACTTCTTCCCAGTACAAGCTGCCGGCGGTAACAACGGTGGTCGATTCACCAATGAGTCTATCAAGAGTATTCAGGTAAACTCTGACCTGATTGCCAGGGCCAAGTGGTCGTTAAACGACAACATCAAAGGTTTGGCAACATTGGGAACTAACTTGAACAAGCGGACTTTGGACGATCAGGGAACTACCGTACGTAGCTTTATCAACCCATTCGCTCCACCAAACGCTACCAACGCGAACACAGTAAACGCACACGACTATGCAACTGAAGTTGCTACACAATCTGTGTATGCTGCCTTGAATGCAGAATTGTACGATCAGTTGTTCTTGAACTTCACCATGCGTAATGACTGGCTGTCGTCACTTCCATTGGAAAGCAACACGGTGTTGTATCCGGCGGTTGACGTAGCCTGGAACGCCATGAAGGTGATTGGTGAGAACGACATCCTTTCTGCGGCCAAGATTCGTGCAGGTATCGGTCAAGTGGGACGTAGCCCGCTTCTTTACGGTACACAGACTTACTACTTCCCTCCTACCGCTGCCAACACTGGTTGGGGTGAAGGATGGGGACCTGGTTTGAACCCTATCTCTTATGGTGGTGCCTTCGCTCAGAGTTCTGTCGCGGGTAACCCAGATCTGAGACCAGAGATTAAAACTGAATGGGAAGTTGGAACAGACTTGCGCTTCTTGGATAACAGGATCAATGCTAGCTTTACTTACTATAGTAACGTTACCAAAGACCTTATCATCCAGGTTGACGTACCAGAGTCTTCCGGATTCCTTACTCAGATTGCAAACGCTGCCCAGATTTCAAACAGAGGTTTCGAAATCGAGTTGGGTGCCGATGTACTTAAAACGGATGACTTCGTTTGGAACATCTATGGTAACTACACTCAAAACCGAAACAACGTGGATGACATGGCAGGTACGGAATCTATCCTTCTTTCTGGATTCTCTGGAGGTAGCTCTAGAGCGGTTCTCGACAACCAACTCGGTGTACTCTGGGGTGGTAAGTGGGCAGTTGATTCAGTTACAGGAGACCAGATTCTCGATGCAAACGGTTTCCCTACCCTAGCTGCTGAAGCTGGAATCATCGGTGATCCAAACCCAGACTTCCGTGCTGGACTTGGAACTCAGTTTACTTATAAAGGAGCCTTCATCAACTTCTTGTTTGACTTCTCTCGTGGAATGGACATGTGGAATGGTACCAAAGGTGCTTTGACATTCTTCGGAAGATCAGAAATCACAAACCAGGAAGTTACCTTGACTTCAGAGCAAGCGACTACACTGCTTAACTACGTTGGTGCTACTGCGGCTCAACTCTATCCTCACCTTGAAAACTCTGACGGAACTTACACCATTCGTGGTGAGATTCGTGACTTCGGAGGTGGAGATGTGCTGGTGGACGAGTACTACTACTACGTAGGCCCTGGTTCTGGGTTTACCGGTCCGGAAGAAGAGTTCGTAGAAGATGGTTCCTGGAGCCGGCTTCGTGAGGTTTCTATCGGTTATACTTTGAACTCTGAGAAGTTCAAGGAGAAAACAAAACTTGGTTCTGTAACCTTCTCGTTCACCGGACGCAACTTGTTGCTCTGGACAAGCTACGAGGGTAACGACCCAGACCAAAGTTTAAGTGGAGCTGGTTTGAATGGATTCGGTTTGGATTACTTCCAAAACCCATCAACCAAGTCTTACATGTTTGCAGTAAACCTTAATTTCTAATCCATAAAGAGATAATAAGATGAAAACGATGAATAAATTTCTGTCAGTCTTGTCCGTTATCTTGATAATGGGTTTGACGACATCATGCGAGAAATTTCTCGACATTAATACTAGTCCTAACTCGGCGCTTTCAGCTCCGGTTGGGAATATCCTGAATGCAGCATTTGTTAGCCACATCATGTCGATGGAAGGCGAAGATGCTCGACTAGCTTGTATGTGGTCTCAGCAGTACACCGGTTCCGACCGTCAGTACTCATCTTATGACGCATACCTCGTAAATACAGAAGTATTTGAATGGGACAAGCACTATTTTGGTACTTGTGAGCAAATGGAGCAAGTGATCAAAATCGCTGAGGAGACCAACAATCGGTTCTACATTGGTGTAGCCAAATTGTTGCAGGCTCAGTCGTATGGTACTGTCGCTGCTCTATATGGTGAAGCTCCTTTTAGCGAGGCAAACCAATTTCCTGAAATCAAAAGCCCAGTCTTTGATGACGAGGTTGCGATTTATGCCGGTGTTCAAACGTTGCTCGATGAAGCGATTGCTGCCCTGTCTTCCGGAGATGGTTCAGACGTAGAAGGTGCAGACTTCTTCTTCAGCGGTAATGCCGCTTCTTGGGAGGCTGTAGCTCATACACTGAAAGCTCGTTATGCATTGCACCAAGGAAACTATGCTCTTGCAGCTACTCAAGCTGGCATGGGTATAGGTGCTGGTGGTGACTGGATGGCGCCACACTCTGGTGGTTATAACCAGGGTATGAACATCTATCATTCGTTTGGTCAATGGGATCGTTTCGGTTACATGACTGCATGGGATGCTTACTTGCCACAACTTCTCGATACTTCAAATGCAAACTATCGTGGGGACTCGCTAACGGATGAGTCCGCGCGTTTTGCTGATTTGTATACGGTAGTTCCGGAAGGATATGACCTGAATTATGCAGGTAGCATGTACGCTGAAACTTCGTCTTTCCCCATTGTGACCGAGTTGGAAAACTTGCTCATCCTTGCGGAAGCCGAGGCTCGTAATGGAGACAATGCTGCGGCCTTGACGGCGTTGAATAATGCACGTGCGGCTGTATTGGCAAAATACCCTGCGGGTGCATACGGTTCATACGCTCTTACTGACTTCGACGCTGGCGGCATCGCCGACAATGGTCAAGGATCTCAGTCAGACAACCTGATGTACGAGATTGTAGAAGAGAAGTATATCTGTCTTGTTGGGCAAATTGAAGTATGGTCGGACATGAGGAGACATGACTACATGTTGACTGGATTGTCACCAGTTTCAGGTTCTCAATGGCCACAGCGATTCTTGTATCCACAAGTTGAGATCAGTGCCAATGAGAATACACCGGATCCAATTCCAGATATTTATCAAAAAGTTGAATTGAGTAAATAGAACCACCTTAAGCGTCTATTTTTCATCATAAGATTAAAGCTCCTGTGACTCTGTTGCAGGAGCTTTTTTTATTCCATAATTTCACGTCGTGCCAAACGAAAGACGTACCCTGATACTTCTCCTCGGAGTCGTTTTTCTGTCCCGTCTAGCCTACGCCATTATACTTGGATGGCACAATCCTTCCGGATTTTTTCTCTATGACTCCTGGCAATACCTGAACCTCGGGTACAATATGTTTCATCATGGCACCTTTAGCCTTCAGGCGGATTATCCCCAGATTCTAGACGCCACTCGCACCCCAGGTTATCCCTTTCTGATCTACGCCTTGCACGCCATGAAGAGTGGTGTTCTACCCCTGATCATGCTTCAGAGCGCATTGGCAACGGCTACAACGTGGCTCATTTACCTTTTGGGTATTCGTTTAAGTAAGTCGAATGGGATCGCTTTGCTGGCTGCGCTGATCTATGCATTTGATGTCCCAAGCCTAGTATTGACCAGTGTAGTCATGACGGACACGCTCTATACATTTCTGCTCATTCTATGGCTTCACTATATGCTTGAGAACATGAGGGGCAAGTGGATTCATGTCTTCATTGCAGGTGTCATTTTTTCGATAGCATGTTATGTGAAACCTGTCAGTTTGCCTTTACTGGGCGTCATAGTTTCTGCTGGCCTTTTGATAAGGGCTCTTAGACCCTTCGTTTTGAAGTTCGTGATCATGTCTGCGGTGGTTGCCTTCGCCATAAGCCCCTGGCTCGTGAGAAACAACCAACAATTCGGCGAAACCTTTTATACTTCTATACCCCAACTCAACCTTCTATTTCATCACGCAGCGGAGATCGATGCCAACAATGGCAATATCTCAATTGAGACAATCAGAAATAATTACAGGGAAGAGATGACTCAAGTGGTTGACGTCAAAAACCCCAACCATGTGGAGGAATTCAGGCTATTTGCAAAGGAGAAATCCTGGTCGGTCATCGCGGACAATACAGGTCAATTTGTTGTCAATTGGATCAAGTGGTCAACCATGTCATTGATTGTTCCTATGAAGGGTACGGTAGAGAATCAGTGGATTGGGCAATCGGTGTATTGTGATTCCTGCAATTTGGTTGGGAAACTGTTCTTCGGTACTCCACTATTACTACTGATTCCAATCCTCATGAATATGAGCATGATGCTCGCCTTGATACCCGGTCTTGTTCTTTTCGTTTTTCGAAAAGGAATGAAGGGGAGTCCCGAAAGGTGGCTGGCATTTCTCCTAGTTTTATACTTTGTATTCGCCTTTGGCTCCTTGCATCCGGAGGCGAGATTTCGTGTCCCAATCTACCCCATCATTTGCATCCTTGGTTTGATGGGGTTGATGAATGTTAAGTCAGATGAATCAGCGAATTAGAAAAGAAGCCGATTGGTATTACTTAATTCTGGGTGGACTGTTTATAGCTGCTTTGGTTTGCTGCAATATGATCGCGAACCGATTCATTGAGGTAGATCTTGGGTTTAAGGTATTTATAATCTCAGCGGGTGTTCTCCCCTACCCAATAACCTTTCTCATCACAGACATTCTTTCTGAGGTATATGGCCGCAAAAAGACAAACCGGGTAATCTACGTTGGGTTCTTCGCATCACTTTTTGTCCTGCTCATACTATGGGCTACAAGCCAATTTACTGCGGTAGGCTTTTCTCCGGTTAGCGACGTTGAATTTGAAAAGATGTTCGGCAATACATGGAGGGTGGTCTTCTCGTCGATGTTGGCTTACCTTACTGCCCAACTGGTAGACGTTCGATTATTCCATTTCTGGAAGAAGCTAACCAACAAAAAACACCTGTGGGTTAGAAATAACCTCTCTACGGTATTTTCACAACTGGTGGATACCTCACTTGTGGTGATGGTACTCTTCATTGGCAACAGAACATGGGGTGAAATAGGTGCACTCATTCTGGATGGATGGATGTTTAAATCTCTCGTCGCCTTGGTCGACACGCCTTTTTTGTACCTATCCACCTATTTTTTTCGTAGGAAGTTCAATCTGAAATTCGGAGAAGAGGTCTCTTGATTTGTAAATCTTTAAACATTTATGGCATTGCTTTTTCCTAAATTTGGCGGCTTGGAGAGGGCATCGCGTATGAAATACTTTTTACTTGCATTGTTGCTATATGTTGGGCTTTCAACTCATTGCCAAGTTGAAAATCCCATCAAATGGAGTACGGACGTAAAGGAATTGGGCAGAAATGAATACTCAATCATTTTCACTGCGGTTCTTGATGACGGATGGCATCTGTACTCTCAGAATCTTCCGGACGACGACGGCCCCATTGCTACCTTCTTCGATTTCAAATCCAGCGGTGGATATGAACTTGTAGGGAAGACCTCCGAACCCAAGCCGCTCAAAGAATTCGATCCAAATTTTCAAATGGAGCTTCTGTTCTTCGAGCATGAAGCCACGTTTGAACAGAAGGTCCGGATCACACAGGACGTGACGATTACAGGAGAGTACTCCTACATGGTTTGTGACGCCAGCAAGTGCCTTCCTCCAGACTATGTTCCTTTCTCATTTGACCTCAAGTACTCAGGCTCAGGTGATGAACCGGCCGAACCGATCGCAGAAATGGACGATGGCAACTATGCTATTGCGGGTGAATTGAAGGTGGTTGACCCTGCTTCTTTTTCTGCGGATATATCAAACGATGGCAACGGTAAGTATACTGTGAATGTGACAGCCGATATTGAGGAAGGCTGGCATATCTATTCTTTGAACTTGCCCGAGGATGATGTTCCATATCCGACACAAATCAACTTGCTACCGGAAAGCGAAAACATCGAACCACTGGGACCTGCCACCACGGACTCGGAGGAGATTAGAAAAAAGGACCCACAATTCGATAACAAAGAGCTGGCGTGGTACGAAGGAATCGTTGTTTTGAGTCGAAGCTTTGTCGCGTATGATGGCGCTCAGGAATTGAAGGGTGAGGTCTATTACATGGCATGCAATGACGAAATGTGTACTGCTCCCATGGCATACGAATTTGCGTTTCCAGTTCCGGAGACAGCTTCGGAGAAATTGGAAACGGCAGATGTATCAAATAATGCGGTCAGTGAGGATGACAGTTTTATTTCTCTTTTCGTAAAAGGATTTTTGGCCGGACTTGCAGCCCTACTCACACCTTGTGTATTTCCTATGATTCCTCTCACGGTAAGCTTCTTTACGAAGCAAAGTGGAACGCGCGCAAAAGGGATTTCCAATGCAACGATATACGGTCTATCCATCGTTGCAATCTACACCGGACTTGGAGTTATCATTACGGCGGCCATCGGAAAAGACGCCCTTCATGCCTTGTCTACCGGGGCACCATTTAACTTATTCCTATTTGCCCTACTTGTGATATTCGCGATCTCCTTTTTTGGAGCGTTTGAAATCACATTGCCGAGTAGCTTATCTACTAAGCTCGATGCCGCATCGGACAAAGGTGGACTGATCGGAATCTTCTTCATGGCCACTACCCTTTCCGTTGTATCCTTCTCTTGTACAGGACCAGTTATCGGCTCTGTTGTGGCGGTGTCTGGTATCGGAGGAATGTCCCAGGTGATGTTCGGATTTAGTGTTGCACTTGCATTGCCATTTACGTTGTTTGCGATTTTCCCAGGTTGGTTGAATTCATTGCCTCAATCGGGAGGATGGCTCAATACCGTGAAGGTTGTACTCGGATTTGTAGAACTTGCCTTCGCATTCAAATTCCTGAGTAACGCAGACCTCGTCGAGCAATGGCATCTCCTCCACAGAGAGGTATTCATCGCCATTTGGGCCGGTATCTTTCTGGCGCTTACTCTATATCTTTTTGGAGTTTACAAAATGCCGCACGATTCACCTTTGGATCGACTTTCGGTAGGAAGAGCTATGACCGGAATGACTGCACTGATTTTTACATTGTATTTAATTCCAGGTCTGTGGGGTGCTCCGCTAAAACTAATCAGTGGATTTCCTCCACCGGATTATTACGCTGATTCACCAGGTGGTCTTTTTGCGGCGGCCAACAATGGAGGAGGCGTTGAGGGGGACAAGACTGAAAAATACGTCGCCGATGCACATTGTCCACAGGGATTGAATTGTGTCAATGACCTCGACCAGGCCAAGGAGCTTTCAAAGAAGACCGGAAAACCGATCATGATAGACTTTACTGGCTATGCTTGCGTTAATTGTCGCAGGATGGAAGACAATGTCTGGACGGATAAGCGCGTTTGGAATAGGCTAAACGATGAGTTTATCATCGCCTCGCTATACGTTGATGAGCGTGAGGAACTGGACGAATCCGAGCACTTCTATTCTGAAGTTCTGGAAAAAACAGTGACGGAAAAAGGTCAGAAGTGGGTGGATTACGAGATCAAAGAATATGGCGCGAATACGCAACCGCTGTATGTCATTACAGATTCCGAAGGCAAAAGGCTTATTGAGACTGCATCCTACGATCCAGATATCGAGAAATTTATTCAGTGGCTGGACAAAGGAAAAGCGTCATTCAACGGCCCCAATAGCTAGACATTGGACTACGTCAAGTCAATATTCCAGGAAGCAGCGTCGCACCTCTCAGCATTCTCTACTGACGAGAACTTCATCAAAATAGATGAAGCTGCTGGTGTAATGGCTTCTTCCCTTGCCCAAGGTGGTCAAATCATTAGCTGCGGTAACGGAGGATCCATGTCAGATGCGATGCATTTTGCCGAAGAACTCACCGGCAATTTCCAAGAAACACGCAATCCATTGAAGGCATCTGCCATTTCGGATCCCGCTTACTTGACCTGTACAGCAAACGACTTTGGTTTTGACCAAGTTTTTTCCAGGTATGTAGAAGCACATGGAACTTCTGGAGATGTCCTGCTTGCCATATCCACAAGTGGTGATTCAGCCAATGTGATGAATGCCGCACAAAAGGCAAAATCCCAAGGCATGAAGGTTATCGGATTGACGGGAAAGGACGGAGGGTCGTTGGCATCAATTTGCGACGTAGAAATAAGGGGCCCACATTCTCAATATTCGGATAGAATTCAGGAGATCCATATCAAGGTCATACATGCCTTAATTCAAGGTATTGAAGTCAAGCTGAATAGCTAAAACAACCTACATTTGCGGCCATGATTCAGGGAAAGAAGGTAGTGGTTGTGATGCCCGCCTATAACGCCTCGGAGACCATCAGGAAAACGTACGAAGAAATACCTCACGACATCGTAGATGAGGTGATACTGGTGGACGACTATAGCGTCGACAATACGTCTGAGGTGGCTAAGGCGATAGGTATTGAGCATGTCATCCGGCATGAGCAGAATAAGGGTTATGGCGGTAATCAGAAGACCTGTTACAATACGGCACTCAAGCTTGGCGCTGACATTGTAATCATGCTACACCCTGACTACCAGTACACACCCAAACTGATCCCCAGTATGGCTCATATGATTGCGTCGGGGTTGTATCCGGTAGTCCTGGGTAGTAGAATATTGGGAAAAGGAGCATTGAAGGGTGGGATGCCTTTATATAAATACATCGCCAATCGCTGCCTCACACTTTTTCAAAACCTTATGATGAATCAGAAGTTATCCGAATACCACACCGGGTACAGGGCATTCAGCCGCGAGGTACTCGAATCGGTGGATTTCAACATCAATTCCGACGACTTCGTCTTTGACAACCAGATGCTGGCGCAGATCGCCTACAAAGGCTACGAAATGGCGGAAGTAACCTGCCCTACCAAATACTTTGAGGAAGCCAGTTCCATCAATTTCAGCAGGAGTGTGAAATACGGTTTGGGAGTGCTTTCGGTTTCCGTAGCTTTTTTCTTTGGGAAGCTCGGTCTCTACAAAAGCAAGATCTTTAGGGGTTAGGAGCCCTGAAGCTCAAAGTTGATAGCCTCGACCTTTTTGATTTGTGGAACAGCTCTTTTGATCGCTTCTTCTACACCGGCGCGAAAAGTCATGTTATTGAGATTACATGAAGTGCACGCTCCTTTTAGTTCTATTCGAGCAACCAAATCCTTTGTAACCTCCACTACCTCCAAGTCACCACCATCTTGTTGGACAAATGTGCGAACCTCAGACAGGGATTCGGTGACCAGGGAAAGTAATTCGCTGTTTTTCACGGGGTAAAATTACTGCTTTTCGAGCTGTTCGATCAGTTTATCAATCACAGATTCGAAAGCCTTGGCTTGAGAAGTTTCCTTTTGTAAGACTGCAGGTCTACCCACATCGCCCGACTCTCGAATGCTTTGAACCAGCGGTATTTCACCCAGAAATGGAACATTCATGTGTCCTCCCAAGTCTCTGGCGCCTTCCATACCAAATATGTAGTACTTGTTATCCGGGAGCTCTGCAGGTGTGAAATAGCTCATATTCTCGACGATTCCCAATACCGGAACCTGGACGCTTTCCAGCCTGAACATGTTCACTCCCTTGCGAGCATCTGCGGTTGCCACTGGCTGAGGAGTACTGACGATCACAGCCCCACTCAACGGGCTCTCCTGCACCATAGTGAGATGTATGTCGCCGGTGCCAGGAGGCAAGTCGAGGAACATGTAGTCAAGCTCTCCCCAGTCGACATCCTTGATCATTTGTTCAAGTGCTTTGGATGCCATTGGCCCCCTCCATACCACGGCATCGTTGATGCCTGCAAAAAACCCAATGGATATGATCTTGACGCCATAACTCTCTACAGGAAGGATGAGATTGCGACCGTTCTTCTCTACCGGTTGCGGTTTCTCTAGCATCACATCAAACATAAGCGGGATGCTAGGCCCGTAGATGTCGGCATCTATTAATCCTACCTTGAACCCTCGTTGAGCCAGTCCAGCTGCGAGATTGGAGGTAATCGTTGATTTTCCAACTCCACCTTTTCCAGAGGCGATTGCGATGACATGTTTTACACCTGGAAGAACCGTCCTCAATTCGTCCGGCCGTTCCGCACTTTTGGGAAGTGCCTCAAACGCGATGTCCAATTCAACATCCGGAGAAACCTTGAGGTGCAACTGGTGCTCGCATGCCTCTTCCATTCTCTTCTTGCTTTGTAAGGTCGGATTGCTGACTTTGAGCTTAAAGGATAATTTATTCCCGGCTATCTTGAGATCACTTACCAATTCAAGGGAAACAATATCTTTCTTGAGGTCCGGTTCAATTACAAACGAAAGTGCATGGAGAGCAGAGTCTGCAGTTAATTCTTTCAAAGGGTAAGATTTTGGTAAATATAGCCGACCATTAGTTACACTTGAATTGAATTCTAAAAACTCTCCAGTTCGGTCAGGGGGTCCCAGAAAAGTGTGTCAAAATCGACTACCCGATCATTTTCGACCTTTACACCTTCGGCTTCGAGAAGGTGTTGCATCAGCTCCGGCGAAGCAAAATGATGCTTGCCGGTAAGCATTCCATTCCGATTGACCACCCGTTGCGCCGGCACCGGTTCTTCAGAACTATGACTCATATTCATTGCGTATCCGACCATTCGTGAAGCACGTTTTTCACCGAGAAACCTGGCGATCGCACCATAGGAAGTAACACGTCCTTCGGGAATTAGCTTAACTACATCCCAAACCTTCTCATAAAACTCTGACCTGCGTGCCATGCCATGGAAAGTAATGAATTTATCAAATATCAAAAATGGTTATTAATAACCTGTATAATCTGGAAGCAATGTTTATGCTTCATGGAACACGAACACACTTCCAAGGTTTAATTCGCTTTTCGGAAAGCTATTTTGGCGGTAAACCCGGGCAAAAATCAGTGTTTATACGGAGGTAAAACATTGACTTGAGTCAAAAATAAGGGTCAGAATCTATTTATCTTTGACTAAGAAAGTATTGGACGTTATCCTGTTCTTTTCAGACAAAATCGCCAAGTAAAAGTACATCAGGGGAATAGCGATCTCGTTCGCGTCAAAGGGCGTGGACTGATCTTATGTTGATGTGGGTGTTTGGCGATACCTGTCTGAGGATATGGATTGGCTTCACGCCCCTCTTTTGATGAAACACTTGTCTTGAAGCCGGGCAGGAATAATTTAAATGCTAACGTTAGTGGCGCTGGCTTATATGTCTTGCCAACAATATTATTTACCTGGTTTGAGTATAGACAAACCAAAGAGTATTCGTTAGGCAAAAACGCTGGTAACCATAGAGTTCTAAGCTTTGAGATCTGTGAAGAAATTGCAACGATTTACTTTTGTATGTAATTGCTGTAAAAATATTGCAGTAAAAGCGCATCATAATTGTGCTCCTAGCGTACTTCCTATATCCCATAGGATAGTGTTGCATTTGAAAATCTCAATATTCATTTTACTTCTAGGTGCTCCTTTTGGAGCACTGGCAAAGCCACAATACTCAGTTTCCTATCTGGAGAAATATACAGTATCACGTGAAATCGACAGCCTGATTTCGGTTTGCAAAAAACTTGAGCTTGAAGGTGAAAGCCAGGAGTTGTGCGAGGGATACAATTCATTGGCAATAGCCCTTTGGCAAAGAGACCTTCTCGAAGGAATCGAAGACCTTGGAAAAGCCATGGTCACTATATCCACCAATCTTAGGGATACCCTATGGATAGGGCGTTCCCAGAATTTACTTGGCAACCTCTACAATGTACGGGGACTTTATCACGAAGCGCTCAGGTCATATCGGTCGGCCCTGGACATCTTTGAGCAAATGGAGGATACCGCCCGGCTGGGAACTGTCTATTCCAACCTTAGCGCGCTGTACATGGAAATGAAGGAGGACTCAACTGCTCTAAGCTTCGGGCTCGCAGCCTATAAGATCTACGATCGAGATATGGACAAACGAAAACTGTCGGACATCCATACTAACCTTGGGAATGTCTATTCGAATCTATCAGATTCTGTTAGGGCTCAACAGCAGTATTTGAAAGCACTTCAATATGATATAGAGTTGAATGATTCGGTCGGTATCTCCAGCGGGTATAGCAACCTTGGGGTTCTTTTTGCCTCGCGCAACAATGCTCAACAGGCCAAAGCGTACTTCGACAAGGCCCTTTTCATTGATAGTCTTCTCCTGGACCTGTCCGCCCTTATTGTTTCAAATCAAAACATCGCCGATTGCCATTTCGAAGCAAGGAATTACCAAAAAGCCTTACATTACTATCAAGCGAGTTTCGGCATAGCCGAAGAGTTGAAATCATACGCCTATTTATTTAGCAACGGCCAGAAAATCGCTGAGTGCCTTGGGAAATTAGGCAGAGAGAAAGAAGCGCTAGAAATCCTCAACGACCTACTTCCCAAGTACGATAGTCTTTTTTCGGAGGAAAGAAGACGTGCAATGGTAGAACTGCAAAAGTCGTTTGAGGTGTATCGAAAGAGTGTTGAGAACAACCTTTTGCGGCAAAGCAATCTCGAGAAGACTGAAATTATTGATCAGCAAGAGCTCATTGAAAATCTCTATTACGTGGGCATACTTATGTCTCTGTCCATCATTGCATTGCTTTTGTTTGGGTTGAGGAAAATTAATCGGCTGAATTCCAGGCTAAGGGCTAAAAATGAAATTATCCAGGACAAGAACGAGCAGTTGGAGACCAAGAAGGAAAACCTGGAAGACTTACTCAACCACAACAAGACCCTGGTTTCACTGATGGTGCACGACCTCAAGTCGCCCTTGGCTCAGATATCCAGCCTGGCAGATATCGCCGATGAAGAAGGTGGAGGTGCAAGTTCTAAGTTGATCAAGGCTGTATCCTCCAAAGGATTAAAGCTCATCGACGACATTATGCACTTGGCAGAGGCCGAGAATCCTGACTTCCAGGTAGAATTTGAGCAAGTGAAGCTCAATATGCTTCTGGGAGAAATCATACGTCAATTTACTCCCATTGCCAATGTCAAAGGATTGAGCATAGAATTCAATACCGATGAGCAGATCGATGAAGTAAAATCGAATAAAATTGTGCTTACACGTATCCTGACCAATTTGATCAGCAATGCAATCAAATTCTCTCCGAGAGATAGGTCTGTTTACATAAATGTATCTCGAAAGGAAGGTGAGATTAGAATAGCCATCAGGGACGAAGGCCCCGGATTTCAAGCTGAAGATCTCCCGCGTTTATTCCAGAAGTACCAGCATCTTTCGGCAAAACCGACCGGAAATGAATCTTCTACGGGACTGGGCCTGGCAATTGCCAAAATCCTGGCAGATCACCTGAGCGCCAATCTTGTGTTGAATAATAAGTACACCCATGGCGCAGAGTTTTTCCTCGATTTCAGGGAAAGCTGAATTGCAGATAGGTGATCACATGACCCTGTTCGGTAAAAACTGCCTCGTAATGAGTTTTTATGTCCAAGGCCTGCGCTACGGACTTTGGCAACCTGTCCAGGTGACTGTAGACTTCAGGTTCATCGTGATGTACATCCATTTTCTCTGCCTCCAAAGTTTCTATCGTAAAATCATAGAGGAATCGCGAATCCGTTTTCAAGTGAATTCTTCCTTCCGGCCTTAGAAATTTGCGATACCGCGCCAGGAATTCCGGGCCTGTTAGCCTTTTTCTTGCTCTGTTCTTTTTCATTTGGGGATCGGGGAAGGTGATCCAGATTTCATCGATTTCGTCCTTTCCAAACATGGATTCAATAAAGTCTATCCGGGTTCGCAGGAAGGCAACGTTTTCCAAGCCTTCTTCCAAAGCCTGCTTCGCTCCAACAAACATTCTTGCGCCCTTGATGTCAATTCCAATGTAGTTTCGATCACGATTGATTCTTCCAAGCGCAACTGCATATTCACCTTTTCCACAGGCAAGTTCAAGCGTAATAGGCTTGTCATTTTTAAAGAAGTCAGAAGCCCACCTGCCCTTAAGTGGGAAGTTGTCATCCTTGAAGTGATCGACACCTGCTTCCACCACGTTGGTGAATTCCTGCATCTCTGCGAAGCGCCTGAGTTTGTTTTTGCCCATTCTAATAGTCCGGATTCAACGGTTTGAACGTGATCTCTTCAATACGAGTACCAGGCTGCGCATTGACAATGTATTCCACGGCCCGAGCCATATCCTCTGGTTGCACAAATTCGTCTCTTGGAACATCCATGCCGTCCCAGGTACTCGTATTGATCGAACCGGAAATAAAAGCGGTCGGGTAACACCTGGTACCTCTACATTCTTCCAGAAGTGTTTTGTGCATACCGTATAGCGCATGCTTTGAAATGGTATAGTCACCTGAACCAGCACGTGCTTCTTTGCTCAAAACGCTGCATACGGTGAATATGTGTGCTTTGTTGGAGGCCTTCATGGTCGGAAGCAAAGTCGAAGTGAGGCGGTAGGCGGCCTCAAAGTTCAAAGTCATCATCCGCTCCAAGTGTGATTCTTCACCCAAATTGCCCATAGCAAAAGTGCCTACATTGTTGATTAGAATGTCTACTGAACCCCAATGGTTTAATGCCGCTTGAGCGAATTGTTCAGTCTCAAACTTCTTGGAGAAATCAACCGAGCGGACATGGATCTCAATGTCCGGAAAGACACCGGAGATCTCATCCTTCACTTCTTGTAGACGGCTCAGATTTCGAGCTCCAAGAAACAGATTGCAGCCCATTCCAGCCAGTGTTTCGGCCATCGCCAGCCCCACTCCTTTAGAGGCTCCTGTTACTAATGCATTCACGGATTCAAAAATATTAGATTTGAGTTGTAACGCTGTGACAGAAAACGCCGAAAAAGCCCTACTGAAGTATTTGAGCCAATTAAGGCTTGCGAAGAAGCGCGTTCTGCTTGCTCCACTCAATTGGGGGCTGGGACATGCCAGCAGATGTATTCCCATCATTGAGTCCCTCGAAAAAATGCAATGCGAGGTTATCCTGGGCGTCTATGGGGAATCAGGCGATCTGCTCAAGCAGACATTCCCGCAGATGGCCTATGTCGATCTTCCCGGGTTCCAGATCAAGTATAATTCCCGAAAGGTATACTGGGCCATTTTTCAATCGGTTCCCAGGTTACTACGGTCCATTGGAATGGAATATCGCGAAGTCCAACAGGTGGTGAAAAAAATGGATATCGATGCCATTATCTCCGACCATCGGTACGGATGTTATTCTCCCGGCATTCCTTCCTTCATCCTTTGCCATCAACTTAATTTCATCGCCCCATTTGGAGAAAAGGCCGTCAACATGCTAAACCATTACTTATTGCATCGATTTGAGAGGATATGGGTTCCTGACCACAGGGGAGACAAATCACTGGCCGGTAAATTGAGTTTTTCTCCGGACAATCTACAGGGCAAGCTGGATTACATTGGTCCCATTACCCGCTTCAAAAAGCCTGTTTCAAAATATGACCTTTTCACCTACGATCAGGTAGGTATTATTTCAGGTCCGGAGCCGTATAGAACATACTTTGAGCAGCAGCTAATCGAGGAATTCAAGAATACGGTGGGTAAGTATGGACGGTTTGCCCTGGTGAGAGGAAGGCCCGGTGATCCAACTCCAAAACAACATCGGAATATTGACGTGTACAACCATTTGCCAACGGACGAATTGTATGATGTAATTAATGAATCCGCCATGGTACAATGCCGGTCCGGCTATTCATCCATCATGGATCTGGACACCCTAAAAAGAAATGCCCTTTTCACAGCTACTCCCGGGCAAACCGAGCAGGAATACCTTGCTGTTCAAAACGAAAGTATGGATTCATTTCATGCTTAAACAAGCATGTTCACCGGGTTTTCCAGCATCGACTTAAAAGTGAGTAGGAATTCAGAACCGGTCGCTCCATCGACCACCCTGTGATCACAGGAAAGAGTCACCTTCATCACGTTGCCAGGCACCACTTCACCGTCCTTAACCACAGGAATTTGTTTGATTCCACCGACAGCCATGATGCAGGAATCCGGAGGGTTGATGATTGCAGTAAACTCTTCGATGCCATACATTCCCAAGTTGGAAATGGTGAATGTATTGCCCTCCCATTCGGCAGGTTGTAACTTTTTGCTTCGTGCTTTTTCAGCCAATTCCCGAACCTCGCCACCGATCTGAGCGAGACCCTTGCTATCCGCAAATCTAACAACGGGTACGAGCAATCCATCAGGAACAGCCACTGCCACACCGATATGTACGTGCTCGTTGTAGCGAATCTTATCTCCAAGCCAGGCACTGTTGACTTTTGGATGCCTTCTCAAGGCTGTTGCCACGGCCTTCACCACCATATCGTTAAAGGAGATTTTAACCTCACCAGAGGCATTCATGGCCTTGCGCGCCTCTATGGCTTTGTCCATGTCAATATCCATGGTAAGGTAGAAGTGAGGAGCAGTGAATTTGCTTTCCGACAATCTACGTGCGATGGTTGCCCTCATTTGAGATACCGGCTCTTCAGAGAACGATTCTACACCGGGCACACTGGTAGACGGCACGAGGGCTGGTGCGGCTTGTTGGCCTGGCACGAACGAGTCGACATCGCGTTTGACGATTCTTCCTCCATCTCCTGAACCAACAACCTGAGAAAGGTCGATTCCCTTTTCCTTGGCGATAGATCTCGCCAACGGAGATGCCTTGATCCTTCCGTTTGTAGAAGGTTGTGCTGCAGGCACCGGCACCGCTGCAGGAGCAGGTGCTGCTGGCTGAGGTGCTGGAGCAGCTACTTCTTCTGTCTTTTCTGGCTCTGCAGTAGCAGCTTCCTCAGCAGGTTCGTCTTTTAAAAGATCTGCGATGTCCTCACCCTTTTCACCAAGGATTGCGAGGATGGCATTTACGGGAGCCTTCCCTCCTTTTTCGACACCGATATGCAACAACACACCATCGTCAAAAGATTCGAATTCCATGGTAGCCTTATCCGATTCGATCTCGGCCAGCAGATCACCCGACTTCACTTCATCTCCAACCTCCTTATGCCATTCTGCGATCACCCCTTCCGTCATGGTGTCACTCAACTTCGGCATTCTTATCACTTCGGCCATCTCAATCTTTTAATCCAATACATAGGGGTAGTCACCCATGTAAACATCCTTGTACAATTCCGATGCGTCCGGTTCCGGTGACTCCTCGGCAAATTTTACACTTTCATCCACAAGCTTCTTCACCCTCTCGCCTATGTTTTCGATTTGCTTTTCGCTCGCCCATTCGTTCTTGTAGATCACATCCAGAACCATGTGGATAGGATCCTGCGCCTTGAATTTCTCTACTTCCTCTTTGGTTCTGTATTTCTGCGGATCACTCATAGAATGTCCTTTGTATCGATATGTCCTGATGTCCAGAAGCATCGGCCCTTTACCTGACCTTACATGATCACATGCTTCGGAAATGGCATTGTGCACCGCTTCACAAGACATGCCATTCACAACAGCCGAAGGCATGTCATAGGAGTCTCCGATTTTACTTAAGTCGGTCACGTTGGTTGTTCTTTCAACTGAGGTCCCCATCGCGTAATTATTGTTTTCGATGATGAAGATAACTGGCAGCTTCCAGTTCATGGCCATATTGAACGTTTCGTGAAGCGCTCCTTGCCTCACCGCACCATCACCCATAGAACAAAAAGTCACATTTTTTGTTCCCTTATACTTTTCTGCAAAGGCGATTCCCGCTCCCATTGGAATTTGGGCACCAACGATTCCATGACCCCCTATGAAGTTTCTTTCGCTATCGAACATGTGCATCGATCCTCCCTTACCTTTTGAACAGCCAGTGCTCTTGCCAAAAAGCTCCGCCATCACATATTTGGGATGCATGCCAAGCCCAATAGGATGGGCGTGATCCCGGTATGCAGTTATGTGCTTATCACCCGGTTTGCACGCACTCATGGTACCGGCTACAATAGCCTCCTGACCGATATATAAGTGAAGGAAACCCCCAAATTTTTGCTGCAAATAGAGCTGGGCACACTTCTCTTCGAACTTGCGCATGAGTAGCATGGACTCGTACCAATCCATGTATGCCTTTTTGGTGAATTTGCTTTGTTTTTTGGCTGCCATACTCAAAATAGTGAGGGCTACAAATGTAAAAGAAATGTGATGTGATGTACGCCCTGATCAGGACAGGTAGTCCGAATTAAAATGGAATGGCAGAAGCGTTTCTGATCCTGAAAAATGAAGGATTTTGCCATCTGGATTTCCAATCAAAATGTCAATGGGTTGACCACCTCTCTGCTGGGATTCAGCAATCACCTGTCTGCAGGCTCCACAAGGTGGTACGGGTTCGCTTTTATTTTCTGTACTTATGGCCACTGCCACCACTTCAGAATCTGGAAATTGACTATGCGCAGCAAACAATGCGACTCGTTCGGCACACAAGCCGGATGGGTAAGCTGCATTCTCTTGATTTGTTCCTGTCACTACCTCACCGTTCCCCATCAGAACGGCAGCGCCAACTTTAAAGTTGGAATACGGAGCATATGCTGCGTAATAGGCCTTACTCGCCTCAACAACGAGATTTCCCAACTCTTTTGGCACTTCGGTAAGGCCTTGATACTCGACGTACGATATGTTGTGAGATTTCTTATCCATTCTTCTGCATGAGGACTACTGCGTAAGCTTTTGCACCCATTCCTTTGCCTACAAAACCCATTTTTTCAGAAGTCGTTGCCTTGAGGGAAATAATATCCCTTTCCGCATCGATCAATTTTGCAATATTCTCACAAATCCTCTCTGCATGAGGCTTGATCTTAGGTTGCTCCATCACCAAGGTCGCGTCAACATTACCCAAGGACCAACCTTTGTCAGAACAGAGTTCTTTCACTTTTTTGAATAGTACCGTGCTATCGGCTCCCTTGTATTCTTCCGATGTATCGGGAAAATGAAATCCGATATCACGCAGGTTTAAGGCGCCCAGCATGGCGTCCATAATGGCATGGAGTAATATATCTGCATCAGAATGCCCTAGCAAACCCTTATCTGAGGGAATTCGAATGCCCCCAAGGATTAATTCTCTTTCGTCAGAAAAACGGTGGATGTCGTAGCCAAATCCTACGCGTATGCTCATGAATCGCCTTCTTCGGTGGCTTCCTTGTTTTGCTTTTTGAACGCGTCAAAATCAAATGTCAAGGTAAAACGAAGGGTATTTTGCAATGGAGACTGCTGTACCGTATTTCCAAAGTATGCAGGAATAAGGTAGGCGAAGTCAAGCCCGAACACATTGTACCTAAGTCCAGCTCCGAGTGTAAAGTATTTTCTGTTGCCTTTCAATGCATGCTCCCAGAAATACCCTGTTCTGAATGCAAATTGATTGTCATACCAGTATTCGAGCCCTGTCGCAAAATTGATCTCCCGCATCTCCTCTTTGAAACGGCTGTTCTTCTGAATTTGATAGGTGCCATCAGGATTTTCAATGAAGTCACCATTGTCATCCAGCAAAGGTGTTCCTGGCGCATCGCTAAAGGATCCAAACAAGCCGGAGGCCACAGGTCGATCCGGATTCTTTCCAGCGCCTATAACAAGACCATCTTCGGTGCTCAAGATCTCCCGTGTGATTGGGTCAACTTTGTAAATAGGAGGAGTAGGAACCAAAAGTTTATTGAAATCAACAGCCCAGGAAATTGAATTGTAGTCATCCAATTTGAAGGTGACCCTCGGGCCCAACCTCAGATTCATCGGGAGAAAATCCGTTTTGGAAGTATTCGAGTAAGAAATCTTTCCACCAATATTGCTCACTACTATCCCAATGGCCAATTCGGCATCCTTGCCCGCGATTTTCATATCGGGCTTTTCGTAGTATGCTGACAGGTCCGCAGACACAGTACGTCCCGGTTTTGTACTTGCTCCTTGCACAGGAATACCACCGGTGAGGTTGGAATTGACGTATCTGAATGTCACCGCACCACTAATGAATTCCGAAAGTCTTGTTCCAACAAAGGCATCAATCGAAAACTCGTTTGGACGAAATGGTCGAATTTCATTTCCAAACTGGTCGGTAAAAATGATATCACCCAGAGAGAAATATCTCAACGAGCCACCTACAACGGTGAACTCCTTAACTTTTTTGAATCCGGAGAGGTAGGATATACTGATATCCGGAACCAATTGTCTGAGCCAGGGAGTGTAAGACATCCCAAAACCCATGTCCTTGTCCACACGCACCAATTTGGAGGCGTTCCAATGAATAGAATTAACATCCGGGGTTGTCGCAGCCCCCAAGTCACCCATGGCTCCTGCCCGTGAGTCCGGCGATATAATAAGGAACGGTACAGCGGTGGTGATCGTGTTGAGGCGATTTCCACCACCCAATTCATTCAGACCTATCGTATTGGTTTGAGCTTGGGTCAAACCGATCCCCAGCCCAAACAGGACAAGGGTTGACAGTACATATTTTCGCGATTGAAATTTCAAGAAAGTGCGATCCTTAAAGAGTTGGCAAATATACATCTAAAAGCCTTGTTAGTTCAGTATGACTAATTTTTCGAATTTCTCGGCTATTTCACCTGACGGAGCGGTCACCTTGAGTTTATACACATATGCACCCCTTCCAATAGGATCCCCGTATTCATCTCGCCCATTCCAGACGATTGGGCCAATGCGATATCCATCCGACGTGAAAAATCCATCCATGGTCTTCACAACTGTTCCCGAAAGGGAGAATACCTGTAAACGAACCTGTAACTCCTGGTTGGGATAATTGTGCTCGAAATAGAATGAAGTGTTTGTAGTGAAGGGATTCGGGTAATTCAGCAAGTGTGCTATTACAAGGTTCTGGTCGTTGGTTACCAGAAAGCTCGTTTCCGCCGTTCCTGAATTGTTGTAGACATCCCACGCCTTCAAACTGAGTGTATGCTCTCCCGGTTCGAGGTCACTCAAAGGATATCGGATAGAACCTTTTTGATAGGAATCAGTCTCGGATTCATAATGATCATTGAGAACAATGGCATTGGCAGTATTGGCGTCCAACACGGCGACGATGTCATGGCCCACCCCATTTCCTGAAGTATTGATGCCATTCTCGTCAAACAAATTTGCCAACAAGTCTGGTGAAACATCGGTGAGTCCACCCTGAACAAATTGCTCATCGTTTAGGTAGAGATCGATATCCGGTCCCTGATTATCTGCTGCAGCATTGTCGGACATCCCGCCAATCACAAACTCTTCATAATACCCATTGGCATCTTCCAGTCCATCTGTTGCATAGTAACTCACCTTGCCTTTGCCATGAAGGGATGATATGTCCCTCGGAACCACGAACGAAAATTCCCATTCACCATTCACAACACTTGCCTTCCCGCGGAAGATCACATTAAATCGATCCTGGTAGGTGAACACGCCAAACCCATCGTTGTCAAGTGTATTTACCTGCTTCTTTTTGTCATAAACCAGGGGATAGATGATACCGTTGAAATCCGTCAGCTTCGACCCATTTTCATCGGCCACATATCCCTTGAATGTTACCTTTTCCAGTGCCTTTACCGAATCAGGCCCCTGCGTAGTGACCACATTGTGCTCGGGATAAGCCAACCTCATGGATGGATCTCCGAGTATGGCAAACGCTCTTGAATTGATCTTATCGTTTCCGGGTGCAGCCTTGGTCAACTGGCTCAGGTCTCCCAATCGGGGCATTTCACCATTGCCCATGGGTAGGTAGGCCACTTCGTTGAAAGCCTTACCCAATTCGAAGTTGGGTTGAGAATACACGACCCTCGTTGTGGTGAGTAATCCTATTCCTCCGCCATCCGGGTTGAGGAAAACAAATTCACCAGCCGATGTTCTCTTAGGATCGTCAAATCTGCTAAACTCACAAGTTGCCGTAACCATCAGTGGCATTTGGTAGGCATTTGACCACTTATTGATATCAGCCACTTCCAGGACTCGCTCGTGCGCCCATCCCAGTTCTCCACCATGGCCTACGTAGGTCATTACAAGAGCCCCATTTTGTACAGCCTGATTTAACCTCTCATTTACTTCGGGATACCTATCCCCTCCCGGAGTCGATTCTTGTTTGAAGGCATCGAAGTATATGCGCTCAATGTTGTAATCCTTATATAAGGTATCGAGGATATCGGATAATTGATCGGCCTGAGACATATGCAATTGCCCGTCCTCATCATCCCCCACAAAGGTGATTCGATTTCTCCAGGCTCCTTGTGCTTCCTGACTTTCATATCTCTTGAGTTTCTGCACCATACTATTCGCTTCACTGAGCGACTTGATTGGAAAACGCCCTACACCCAACTTGACAATATCAGTGGGCTTATCGGAGTCGGTAGGGCCGACCAAGGCGAAGTAGTCGTCACTCGCGTAGGATGCCGTGGGCAGCAAGCTCTCTACAGCTTGGAATGTCGGAATGTAATTGGTATTGCCACTTGTTCTGTGTTTGTAGTCGTATGACGCATCGCCCATAAGAAGTAGGAAGCGAGGCTCGAGATTGGGGTCACCGCCTGCACCTTCCCAAAACATCCTAACAAAATCTTTTACGGCCGTGATATCCTGGGCGCCGCCCGAAAACTCGTTGAAAATATCGTCCGTCTCCGCAACCAAAACATCAAGTTCGTCATTCGTCCTTCTGAATTCTGCAAGGTCATTCGCCGCAGACAAAAACTTAGGATGCGTTACGATGATAAGATCAGGAAATTCAGAAACTCTTGCATGTAGGTCTTGGTTTTCAACCTTTCCATAATATGCTGGCTCAGGATGCCCTCCCTGATAGAATGCGATAAATTCCTTCAAGGTATCCTGCAGAGTAATAAACCGCACCGATGAGTTTGAATAGATGAACTCCTGACTGCGGATCTCAAGTGGATCGGTAACATCCCAAATGGTAATAGCCGGAGTTACATTGTCGAGATTATATTCAGTTTGCTCGCCGGTGTTGAGTCTTCCATCTCGGAATTGGAGGTGTGCTCCTTCCATAACCAGCGACCGACGTGCGTTGAGGATCACACGATCCAGCCATGCCGTAGCATCTGAATTACCCTTGGTGAACTCCAGGTCAACAACAACATCTTTTTGCGGCGAAAATGTCAAGTCACTCGTACGGTAGATTCCATAATTGGCATAATAAATCCCGGATACACCTCCATTGTCTTTCACCTCCTCACTTGGACCTTGCCTAACACTGACATCCATTGTGCTTGTTCCCTGGATTGTTCTCATAACAAATCCGGATTTTATACGTGCCCCTTCAGTAGTCACCACGTTTGGAATTTCGAATTCGACCGTATTCTTTGAAGCAATATCAAACTCGTGGCCTACCCACATCCTTCCAGAAGAAATAAGATTCTCTCCTTCCTTTTCATGGATGTCATAGTGATCAAATGATGACGTAGATTGCTGAGATATCGTACCCGAACTCCGGGATGTGATCCTTTTTGCCGTGCTGTTGGCAGAATTATAGGTAAGGAAATAGAACGTAGTGTCGCTATATACATTGACTCTACGGGTATAGAAAGAACCGTCGTATGTCCATCTATGAGGCCCTTCACCATAGAAAAGGATGTAGTCGCCCTTGTTTATTCGCCCGTCTCCACCATCTACAATCTCAATTGCATTTTCCTTCAGGTCATCATGTCGGTGTTCCGCATTGTCCTGTGGTAGCATACCACCACCATTTCCGAAAATAGCAATGTCGTCGCTTTGAATGGTATTTAGATCCCATCCCAGTCCTTTCAGATAGTCATAGGTCAACCTATAAATCCCGTCTTGCCATATTCCGATCTTATACCAATCACCAGAAGCAAGCACCGAATTCGATGCAAAACCACGAGCACCTGACTTCTTCTGCTTCCGTTCGCCAAAATAATTTACCGCTAAATCAAAGCCGACAAGCTTGAGCGTATTCCCATTCTGACTTATGAAGGGAAGTACGTTGACATAAACATAGTGTTGACCTTTGACAAGCTCAACTCTGTATTCAATCGGAGGCGTATTGGACAATTTGTAATTATCGTTCCCAGCTATGGCCTTTTCCTCGGGTGAAAGTGGAGCAAATTGTGCATTGGCCAGATCTACTTGAACGGAGTTTGGATAATTAGGAAGAGAAATGCGCGTTGAATACCAGGGGAGTTCTGATTTTTCCATGGCATATGTACCACCATCAAACCGCACAAAAGACTTGGTCAAACCAGGTGCAAGATTCTCCGAGATTGGAGGCAACCATTGCAGATTCACCCGTTTATTAATTGATTGGGTGAATGAAAAGGAAATGGAAAAAAGGAAACAAAAAGCGAAAACCCCACGTATGAGGACTGCCCGGAAAAAATCGCTGATTTTTGGTTTCATCGCTGGCTTAAACGTGGTGTTGCGTTCATTATTGCACAAGATTATTGGTCGGTTTTCTCGGTTGGAAAAAATTGTACTTTTGTCAGTTAATGCAATTTTTTGCAAAAGAATGAATTTGTTTAAAAGATTTACGTTTTTCTGCCTGGTGACGTTGGTTTCCATCGATTCGATGGGACAAGACCCGATGTTCACGCAGTTCTATGCAAATCCATTGTATCTGAATCCCGCATTGGCTGGGGTCGAGCGGTGTCCAAGGGTGATTGTGAATTACCGAAATCAGTGGCCAAAAACAGTGATCGGTGGGGTCAATTATGTCACTTACAGTGCCTCGTACGATCAGCATGTTGACGCTTTGAGTGGTGGATTGGGATTGAATGTGATGAATGACCAATCTGGCAACAGGGTGTTTAACAACTACTACGTAAGTGGTATTTATTCATATAACTTACCCGTGAACCGAAAGTTCAGTATGCGATTTGGAATTCAGGCCAGTTACATCCAAAAAACATTGGATTGGGACCAGTTGACCTTTGGTGACATGATTGACGCCAGGTACGGTTTTATCTACCCTACCGGTGAAACTCCAGCCAAGGACAATGCAAAAATGGCGGACTTCTCTGCAGGGTGGTTGGCTTTCACCAAGCACTTCTATGGTGGAATTGCGGTTCATCACCTAACTGAGCCAAGAGAGAATTTCCTTCAGGGACAAACTACCAATCTTCCCAGGAAATATACGGCTCATGCGGGTTTTAAGATCCCATTAAATAAGCGTTTCCCAAAAGAGGGATCGGTTTCGCCCAATTTCCTGTATATGCAGCAAGGAGGGACATTCACCAAGCCAAATGCAAACAAGTTTTTCCTCGGTATTTATGCCTCAAAAGGCCCAATCGTCGGGGGATTCTGGTTTAGAACAAACAACAGCCAAATCAACGGCTTGTTTAAATCTGAGTCGTTTGTAGCGCTCTTTGGAATTCATACGGATTACGTGCGATTCGGATACAGTTACGACCTTACAATTTCGAGATTGACCAACGATACCGGAGGTTCTCATGAGCTTTCGGTGGCGCTTTTGTTTGATTGCAGACCAAAACGCGTCAAGTTTCGTTATATAGATTGTCCGAAATTCTAATACTATATTTGTAATTACGCTAATCAGTTGATTATGAAAGGCATGAAATATTTGGTGTTCGTTATGGCTGGGGCTATCCTTAGTTCTTGTGGTTTCGAGCAGTCGTCCATTACCGGTTGGAATTACAACGACCCGAAAAATGGTGGTTTCCAAAAAGCTCCATTTGAAGAGCAGGAAACCGGGCCGAACCTTGTGTTGATCGAAGGTGGATCATTCACCATGGGTAGAATTGAGCAAGATGTTATGTACGACTGGAACAATGTTCCAAGAAGAGTGACGGTTTCATCGTTCTACATGGATGAGACTGAGATGACCAATCATCACTGGTTGGAATATCTCTACTGGCTCAACAGGGTATTTGGCCTTGACTATCCTGAAGTGGTAAAGAAAGCACTTCCCGATACCTTGGTCTGGAGGAGTAAATTGGCCTTCAATGAGCCGTATGTGGAGTACTACCTACGTCACCCAGCCTACAGGGATTACCCGGTTGTTGGTATCGACTGGTTGCAGGCAAATGACTTCTGCACATGGAGGACTGATAGGGTAAATGAATACATCATGATTCGCGAAGGAATTTTGGAACACTATGTGAATCAAATTGGTGAGGACAACTTCAATACCGAGTCATATTATTATGGACAGTACGAATCTGGAAAACGAATTGAGGGTGTTCCCGATCATAACCCAAACGGTACAGGATACCGAAGGGTGAAAATGGAAGACGGAATTATGCTTCCCAAATTCAGACTTCCAACAGAAGCAGAATGGGAATATGCAGCCTACGGTCTTATTGGTAACTCATTGGGTGAGCGCGTGATCGAAAGAAGGCTCTGGCCGTGGAATGGTCACGCCGTGCGTAACCCTGAAGAAAAGTATATCGGTTCGATGTTGGCAAACTTCAAGCGTGGTCGCGGTGATAATATGGGTATAGCCGGTAAGCTAAATGACAATGCCGACGTAACGAATCCGGTCTATCAATACTGGCCAAATGACTATGGTCTTTACAACATGGCTGGTAATGTAAGCGAATGGGTAATGGATGTTTACCGTCCGCTGTCCCTGGATGATGATGACGATTTCCGTCCTTATCGCGGAAATGTGTACAAGACATTGGCTTATGATGAAGAGGGATACCTGATGGAGAAGGACAGTTTGGGAAGAATGCAGACCAGGATGGTGACTGAAGCCGAAAATATCGGCCGTAGAAACTACCAAAGAGCTGACAATATCAACTTCCTTGACGGTGACTACGAATCGCACATCGATCAATCGCACTGGTCTCCGGAAGCTTCAATTCGTACAACCTCTGAGCAAACAGAATCTTCGTATATGTACGAGTATGCCGGTAAGTCACTGATTAATGACAACGTTAGAGTCTATAAGGGTGGTTCTTGGAAGGACCGTGCTTACTACATGAATCCGGGTACGCGAAGATTCCTCGAAGAGGATCTCGAAACTGCCTTTATCGGATTCCGATGTGCCATGGACCGCGTAGGTTCTCCTGTTGGGTTGGGCGCACGCCGATAACAGGAATCCGTTCATAAAATATTGAGCCCCGCTTTGTTTCGGCATCGCGGGGCTTTTACTTTGGTTTTGTGAATGATTTACTCCAGCTTTTTCGGTCGAGTACCGGTGTTTCGACCGACACTCGTACGATTGAGGACGGTAATATCTTTTTTGCCCTCAAGGGAGACAATTTCGATGGAAACCAATATGCGGCCAAGGCCCTGGAATCTGGTGCCTCGTATGCCATTGTTGACGATCCGAATGTTCGACTGGACGATCGTTACATTTTGGTAAATGACGTACTGGTAACCTTGCAGGATCTTGCAAGGAGTTATCGCCGGGAATTGGGGATACCCGTTCTGGGAATAACCGGAAGTAATGGAAAAACCACCACGAAAGAACTGTTGGACGCTTGTCTCAACCCTACCCTTAATGCCTTTGTAACACCAGGAAACTTCAACAACCATATCGGGGTGCCATTGTCATTACTGAAGATCAAACCCACACATGAGCTAGCCGTGATTGAACTCGGTGACAATCACCCTGGTGAGGTGGCGATGTTATGCGGAATTTGCGAACCCGGTTTGGGCTATATCACCAACCTCGGAAAGGATCATATCGAGGGCTTTGGTACCTATGAAAACAACAAGCTGGCCAAGAAGGAGCTCTTTGACTATTTGAAGGATACCAAGGGCCATGCCTTTGTCAATGACTTGGATAGGGACGTTAGAGAAATAGCTTCGGAGCTAAATGATTTTACTCTTCTCTCAGAAATCATTGCGCAAATGGAGCTAGGTTCATTGAGTGGAGGGCGGTATTTAAGATATTCTATTGGGAATCAGGAGATAGAAACAAATTTGGTCGGAGAATATAACATGGAGAATATTCAGGCTACTTATATGATTGGAAAACATTTTGACGTGCCTGCTGATGTAATTACCAAAGGCATAGAGTCATACCAACCCAGCAATAAGCGATCACAATGGGTGAAAACAGAGCGGAACGACGTCTACCTCGATGCCTATAATGCCAACCCTACTTCTATGATTCTAGCATTGGACACTTTTGAGTCGATAGATTCCGGCAAGCCAAAATTGGCTATACTAGGCAGGATGGGAGAATTGGGCCCCTTGAGCGAAAAGGAGCACAAGGCTATTGTTGATAAGATCAAGACCATGCGATTGGATACATGTTGGTTTGTCGGGAGTGAATTCCATCAGTTTAACGACGGATCCGGACATTTCTTTAGGGATACCCAAACCCTGCTCACCTACCTCCAAGACAACAATATCTCGGGATACGATGTTTTTCTAAAAGGATCTAGAAGTAATAAGCTCGAGCAATGCCTCGACTACCTTTAATCGGCAAGAACTGATCGAGAAATGACAATTTTTTGCACTTCTGATGTACCCTCATAAATCTGGGTGATCTTGGCATCACGCATAAGTCGTTCTACGTGATATTCTTTCACAAAGCCATACCCGCCGTGAATCTGAACAGCTTCTACCGTTTGTTCCATGGCTACCCTGCTCGCATAGAGCTTAGCCATTGAGCTGGCTTGCGCGTAGTCTTTTCCCTGGTCCTTTAGAGCAGCTGCCTTGTATACAAGCAATCGGGCGGCCTCTATTTCGGTGGCCATATCTGCCAGTTTAAACTGGATGGCCTGGTGCTTAGAGATTTCCTTTCCGAAAGCTTTCCTTTCTTTGGAGTACGCCAGTGCCAGTTCATAAGCACCGGAAGCAATTCCAAGTGCTTGTGAAGCGATTCCAATTCGCCCACCTTCGAGGGTTTTCATGGCGAATTTGAACCCAAATCCGTCTTCCCCTATTCTGTTTTCCTTTGGAACCTTGACGTCGTTAAACATCAAAGTATGGGTGTCAGATCCTCTGATACCCAATTTGTTTTCCTTTGCTCCTACTACAAATCCGTCCCAGTCTTTTTCGACGATAAACGCGTTGATACCTCTGTGTCCTTTGTCAACATCGCTTTGGGCAATGACAATGTAGTAGGATGCAGTGCCACCATTTGTAATCCAGTTCTTGGTTCCGTTCAAAAGATAATGGTCGCCCATATCGATGGCCGTTGTGCTTTGTGACGTAGCGTCCGACCCAGCTTCGGGCTCTGAAAGGCAGAAGGCTCCGATTTTTTCACCTTTGGCGAGCGGAACCAGGTATTTCTGCTTTTGCTCTTCGTTACCGTACTTTTCGATTCCGAAACACACCAAGGAGTTGTTGACAGACATACAAACTGACGTGGAGGCATCCACCTTAGAAATTTCCTCCATCGCGATTGCATAGGAAAGCGCATCCATTCCTCCACCACCATATTCTGGAGATACCATCATTCCCAGGAATCCCAATTCCCCAAGTTGCTTAACTTCTTCAACGGGAAATCTTTGTTCTTCATCCCTTTCTATCACTCCTGGTTTAAGCACATTCTGAGCGAAATCCCTCGCTGCTTCTCGTACCGCTAAATGTTCTTCCGTCAATTGAAAATCCATGCTCCTCTCGTTTAATTTCGGCCTGCAAATTTACCCATTTGAGCGGGAATAATTAAGATTGCTAAGCGTGAATCTCAAACAAACTTTCCATGCAATTGGTTTAATGTCTGGCACTTCATTAGATGGCCTGGATTTGGTCTATGCTAAGTTTTGGAAGGAAGGCTTCTCTTGGAATTATGAGATAATCGATCATTCTTTTGAAACTTATACCAAAAGCCTTCGATCCAAATTATTGGACATTCATCTCAAGGATTATAAACAAATCAAGGATATTGATCACAGGCTTGGATCATTTGTAGGTGAGCAATGCTCTCAGTTTGCCGAAGGCAAGCAGGTTGATCTCGTTGCGTTTCCCGGGCATACCGTTTTCCATCGACCGGATAGTAGGATAACCCTTCAGATTGGAGATGCGCACATCATAAATCAAAAATCGGGCATCGAGGTAATCTACGATTTTAGGAGATCGGATGTCCTCCAAGAAGGCCAGGGAGCCCCGCTGGTTCCAATCGGAGATCGCTTGCTGTTTGGAAAATATCAAGCCTGCCTCAATTTGGGAGGATTCAGTAATATTTCATTCGATCAAGGTGGAAAGCGTATCGCATTTGATATTTGCCCGGTAAATACTATCCTCAATCATCTGGCCTCTCTAAAAGAGAAACCATACGACAAGGATGGTAGTTTGGCGAATTCAGGAAGCGTAAATCCCGCACTACTCAATCAACTAGACAGCCTCAAGTACTATCGAAGTCCAATACCCAAGACCCTTGGGGTGGAATGGAATGATGCGAACTTTTATCCAGTTCTCGAAAGTTTTAAAATATCCATTGAGGACAAACTGGCTACTTGTGTAGAACACATGGCAAATCAACTATCTGCCGTCATCAACTCCCAAAAGTTTGAAGACATTCTTGTCACCGGCGGAGGAGCGAGAAATACCTACCTCGTTGAACGGCTCAGAAATAAATCCAAGGGGAAAATTGTGATTCCCGATACCAATACAATCGATTATAAAGAAGCTTTGATTTTTGCGTTTATGGGTGTCCTTTTTAAATTGCGTGAAATCAATTGTCTGTCTTCGGTCACAGGGGCGATTCAAGACCATGTGGCAGGCAGATCTACGGCCTGTTGAGGGATGGATTTAATATGCTCGAATTCGTTCATTTCTCCAAGCCATGAATTTATACATTTGCCCAAATTCGAGCTGACGATATGAAGGACCTTCTTGAGCGATTTGAAACCAAAAAGCCAGAAGTTGTTTTCGAGTGGAAGGACTCTAAAACAGAGGCAGAAGGATGGGTTGTAATTAATTCTTTGAGAGGTGGAGCCGCTGGCGGTGGAACCAGAATGAGAAAAGGGCTCGACAAGCGCGAAGTCGAATCGCTTGCTAAAACGATGGAGGTGAAATTCACCGTCTCCGGTCCGGCGATCGGTGGAGCAAAGTCCGGGATAAATTTCGATCCAAACGATCCGCGAAAAGCAGGAGTATTAAAGCGCTGGTACAAAGCCGTTTTGCCCTTGTTAAAGAATTATTACGGGACAGGTGGAGATATGAATGTCGATGAAGTTCACGATGTGATTCCGATTACTTCGGAACTCGGGCTTCTCCATCCTCAAGAGGGTGTCCTTCAGGGCCACTTCAACCCGGGTACTGATGAAAAGGATAAAAAGATCGAACAGCTTCAGGTAGGAGTTTCCAAACCAATTGAAGATGAGGCATATACTCCCGAACTCGCAAGGGGATTTGTTGTGGCCGATATGATCACCGGGTGGGGTGTGGCAGAAAGTGTAAAACACTATTACCACATCTTCGGAGGTGAACTAAAGGGCAAACGTGTTTTGGTTCAAGGGTGGGGTAATGTAGGTTCGGCCGCAGCTTACTACCTGGCCAAGGAAGGTGCCATCATCACAGGAATAATAGCCCATGTAGGTGGATTGGTGAAACCTGAAGGTTTTTCTTTTGAAGAAATCAGGCAGTTGTTTCTGGACAAAGAGGGAAATAAACTCGTTGCCGAAAACCTGATACCTTTTGAAGAAATTGAACCGGAATTCTGGGGCACGGGCGCAGAGATCTTTATACCTTGTGCAGCATCAAGGTTGATCACCAAGGAGCAGGTTGATGCAATGATTGAGGGCGGATTGGAAGTCGTCAGCGCGGGAGCAAATGTGCCGTTTGCCGACAAGGAAATTTTCTTTGGACCCATTGCCGACTATACCGACGATAAGGTGAGTGTGATACCTGATTTCATATCCAACTGTGGTATGGCCAGGGCTTTTGCCTACTTCATGCATAGCGATATTGAGATGACGGATGAAGCCATATTTGATGATGTCTCTAAGACGATCTACGACGCCCTGCACGAAGTCCATAAAACAAACCCTAACAAAACCCACATTGCCAAATCTGCATTTGATATAGCCTTGAAACAATTGATCTGATGTTTATATTGATGGTAGTCATATTTGTTCTGGGTTATGTGGCCATAGCCATGGAACACTCCATCAAGGTGGACAAGGCTGCATCAGCACTGCTGGCAGGCGTACTGTGCTGGACTATCCTGGTGATAGGTGTTGATACCATCCTGGGAGTAGATGCCAACATGTCGATCAACGCAATTCTGGATCAAGGTGGAGAATTGCTGCGGAGCCTACGACACTTTTTATTCGAAAATCCAAGTGACAATCCGGTAGAGACACCGTCGATACTCAACCATTTTGTGATTCATGAATTAAGGCATCACCTGGTTGAAATTGCCGAAATCCTATTCTTCCTTTTAGGCGCTATGACCATTGTGGAGCTTGTGGATGCACACGAAGGCTTCTCTGTCATTACAAACAAGATCGTCACAAAGAATCGCGTAAAGCTTCTTTGGATATTGTCTATTGTAGCGTTCTTCTTCAGCGCCGCACTCGATAACCTTACAACCGCCATCGTGATGGCAGCCTTGATCAAAAAGCTCATTGGTGATATCAAGGATCAATGGATATTTGGTGGCGTAATTGTGATTGCGGCCAATGCAGGAGGTGCATGGTCCCCGATTGGTGACGTCACAACCATCATGCTCTGGATCAATGGGCAAATTACTGCTGCTGAAATCATCACTTCTATCATTGTCCCCAGTATCGTCTGTATCTTGGTGCCATTGATCATATTGAGCTTCACGCAAAAGGGTGAAATTACTCCCCCGGAGCAAACGAATGATGACAATCATCGGGGCCCATCCAATTTTGAGAAAAACCTTGTTTTCGTTCTCGGGGTGGCCTCCCTTCTGTTTGTGCCCGTGTTCAAGACCCTCACGCACTTACCTCCATTTATGGGCATATTGCTCGGGCTTGGGTTCCTTTGGCTGGTTACGGAATTATTGCATAAGAACAAGACTAGGGAAGAAAAAGTGAACCGTACGGTGGTAGGTGTCATTAGGAAAATTGATGTGCCAAGTGTTCTCTTTTTCCTCGGCATTCTTGCCGCCGTAGCAAGCCTGCAGACCGCCGGTCATTTGGGGTTGTTGGCCACATATCTTGATGTCACTGTTGGCAACATCTATGTGATCAATATCATCATTGGTCTTCTCTCTTCTATTGTGGACAACGTTCCTCTCGTAGCAGCGGCACAGGGAATGTACGAGATCGCTCCTACAGGTCCTTACATGGTAGATGGAACGTTCTGGAAATTCCTGGCCTATTGTGCTGGTACAGGAGGAAGTTGTTTGATTATCGGCAGTGCAGCAGGTGTGGCCATAATGGGGATTCTCAGGATCGACTTCATTTGGTACTTCAAAAAAATCAGCTGGTTGGCCTTCGTTGGCTATATCGCAGGAGCCCTTCTTTTCATCGCTTTCGTTTAAAAACCAATTAACACTCGTATGTGAGTATTAATGGCTGGTTCCACCCTAATTGGGGAGCTCTAGCTGCAATCTTTGTAGGAAACGTATACCTATGTTGCCTTTCCTACAAGTGAATCTAAGCTCAGACACCACAAGTGCTGTAGAATCGACAGTGGAGACCCTATCGATCCTCGAACTCATCCAAGGTGGTGGATGGTACATCATGTTGCCACTCGGAATACTGAGCGTAATCGCCATCTACATCTTCATCGAACGCTTTTTGAAAATTCAGAAAGTGGAAAAGGTTGATCCCAATTTCATGAATCAGATGAGGGACTTCATCTTCGACGGAAAGATCGAGGCGGCAAAATCTCTGTGCCAATCGACGCTAAGTCCTTTTGCGCGGATGATTGAAAAAGGCATCAATAGGATTGGAAAACCATTGGGAGACATCAGTACTGCGGTCGAAAATGTTGGAAAACTAGAGATCTACAAACTTGAAAAGTCACTTTCTACACTTGCCACGATCGCCGGAGCTGCTCCAATGATAGGGTTCCTGGGAACTGTGATTGGTATGATCACCACTTTTCACGAAATGTATTCGGCAGGAAATAGTGTTGAGATTTCAGATCTGTCCGGAGGCATCATGCAGGCCATGGTAACTACAGCGGCAGGGCTCATTATCGGGATCATTGCCTACATAGGTTACAACATATTGGTAGCCAAGATCGAAAAGGTGGTCTATAAGATGGAAGCGACGACGATTGAATTTATGGACCTACTCCAAGAACCTGCCTGATTATGGGACTTAAGCAAAGAAATAAAGTCAGCGTAGCCTTCAGCATGTCGTCTATGACGGACATCGTGTTTTTGTTGCTGATTTTTTTCATCATCGTTTCAACTATGATCAGCCCGAACGCACTGAAAGTACTTCTACCTACCAGTAGTGCAAAGACGACTTCTCCCCAAACAGTATCGGTCAGTATATCCCCGGAATTGACCTACTATGTCAATGGTGATCAGATTTCGGAGCAATTTTTGGAGTCAAGCATCGTTGATGCCATTGGAAAGGCTGAGAAGCCAGGCATAGTTCTCCACTGTGATAAATCTGT
This sequence comes from Salibacteraceae bacterium, assembly GCA_965267285.1. GTDB lineage: Bacteria > Bacteroidota > Bacteroidia > Flavobacteriales_G > Salibacteraceae > UBA4419. The sequence continues at coordinate 2,414,695 of OZ253948.1, forward strand.
CGCGCTGGAGCATGCTGTCAAGGTGATGGACATCGCCAATAGAAACAAGTTCAACCTTGTTTTGGCAACAAAACCAGGATAACGGTGGAATTATTTAAAGACAAAGACAAAAGAAGGGGTGCCATCGGCACCATACTCTTTCACCTGGCATTGCTGGCGATCTTTGCGCTTTATGGACTCAAGTATATCGAGCCAAGACCCGAGCAGGGAGTAATCATCAACTTTGGAACCTCCAATGTTGGCTCAGGAGAAACTCAGCCAGACGATAGTGGCGAACCTGTAGAGGAAGTTTCTGAAACACAAGAAGAAGCCGTACCTGAAGAATCCACACCTACCGATGCTGTCCAGGAGGAGGTAATGACCCAGGAGACCGAAGAGGCCATTGAAACTCCAGCTGAGAAAGCCAAACGACTTCAAGAGGAGCAAGAGCGTAGAGAAGAAGAAGAGCGCGTAAAGAAGGAGCAGGAATTCCAGAATAAAATGAAGAATATCTGGAATAAGACCAAGGAAGGCGGAAGCGAGGGTGACGACAAGGAAAAAGGCGACAAGGGTCAAGAAGATGGAGAAAAAAGCCCCGGCGCCTACAGTGGAACGCCAGGTGGTGGGGGCGGTGGAAATGGCGATTATTTTATGGGTGGCAGAAGCCGGCTGAAAGAAGTAATACCGGAACCTGACTGTCAAGAATTCGGAATTGTTTATATCAACGTTTGGGTAAATCCGCAAGGTGTGACAATAGATGCAACTTTGCGACATCAGAAAACGACTAATATCGCGGATTGCATAGTAAGAAAGGCGATAGAGGCTGCAAAAAAGCAAAAATGGGAACCGAATGCGAAAGCTCCTGATCGTCAAGTTGGATGGATCAAGTATGAGTTTCTAGCTAAATGATCTCCTATAAGGAAACCCTCGAGTTTCTTTTCAATCAACTCCCCATGTACCAGCGTGTTGGCAAGGCCGCCTACAAGGTCGACCTTCACAATACCGTCAAGCTCATGGACCAGTTGGGAAACCCTCATCATGGGCAAAACTTCATCCATGTTGCAGGCACCAATGGTAAGGGAAGCGTTTCCCACTTTATCTCTTCCATTCTACAGGAGGCAGGATTTAATGTAGGGTTGTATACATCTCCTCATCTGGTCGATTTCCGTGAGCGTATTCGGGTCAATGGAGAAATGATTTCAGAGCAGCGAGTAGTTGAGTTTGTTGAACAACACAAAGATTCTGTTGAAGAAACCCAGCCTTCCTTTTTCGAATGGACTTTTGCCTTGGCCTTGGACGAGTTCCGCAGTATGAAAGTGGACCTTTCCGTCATCGAGGTCGGGCTTGGAGGCCGATTGGATAGCACCAATGTGATCGATCCTTTGATTTCCGTCATTACCAATATCGGCCATGACCATCAGCAGTTTTTAGGAGATACCCTCGAAAAAATTGCCCTTGAGAAAGCAGGGATTATCAAACAGGGTCGCCCGGTGATCATTGGAGACATGCAGCCAGATCTTATTGAACTCATGCGTGGAATTGCCAAGGAAAGGCAGGCAGTTTTGATCGAATCCCAAAATCTTTCTCTGCCCGAAGAGCTTATGGAAATGCGGCCCGCCTACAAGCGAAGAAATGCACTGACCGCTGCGGTAACAACCGGCACTTTGTTTAGCCTTTTGGACATTCCCTTGGACGATGAACTTATTGCAAAAGGAGTCCAATCTGTTCAGGAAAATACGGGCCTCACAGGACGTTACTTGGTTGTTTCCGAGACCCCGAAGACGATATGTGACACTGCACACAACCCAGAAGGTGTACAAGCCCTGTTGGAAGACCTATCTAAAGAAGCGGCAGAAAGTGTTCACGTGGTTTGGGGTATGGTAGAGGACAAGGATGTTGGGGAGGTGATTGGGCTCCTGCCGAAATCATGGAATTATTATTTGTGTGAGCCTTCGATTCCCAGGAAAATGAAGGTAGACAACCTGGAGTCACACTTTGAAGATGCAGGACTAACGCATATCAACTGTGGAAATGTTGAAGGCGCTCATGAGGCGGCTGCTAAAGCTGCGAATAAGGATGACTTGATTTTTATTGGTGGGTCGACGTTTGTGGTCGCAGATTTTTTGAGCCAATTAAACAATTCATGAACCCATAATCAGTTTTTGTAAACCGAAGTGTTTGGTTTATGAATTTTGTATTTACCAGACAATCAGGTAGTTGTAGGTTGAGGTTGAACTTCAAAATTTACAACTATGAAAAATCAATTAATCTGCGCCCTGATGGTTATAGCTTCCTCAGGGCTCTATGCTCAGGTGGAAAACCATTTGAGTAATTCGGCAACCACAGAAACTCAGTTTAGAGCAACGAATTCAAACTCATCCAATGGTGTGGCCATAGGGGTGCAAACGGGAACGTTGAATGCTACTCCAGCCTTCGTCAATCAAAAGGATGATTCGCATTTATGGTTTGGGACAGACGATTCCGAAAAAATGCGCATTACCAAAGATGGTGATGTTGGAGTTAATACAACTACACCATCCGAAAAGTTTGATGTTGACGGAAATGCACGAGTCAGGGGCCTTGGAAACGGAACTAACTCTGGTATCGTGTCTCACACATCAAACGGAACTCTTCAAAGTATCACCATTCCAAATGATGCCACAAAGGTTCTTTTAGGAGATGGAACCTTCGGTGCTTCTCCAGGGGGAGGAGATACTGACTGGTTAAAGATTGGTGGCGGAACACCATCGGCAATCGATGATGACATATATACGGAAGGTGAAGTAAATATTGATCTGGACAATGACGATGACATTTTTAAGGTTACTCAGAATAGCAATTCTGGGTCATATAACAATGAAATTTTTCGATTCGAAAAAGACAACACAAGCTATTCCTACATCAGCGGACAGACCAGCACGGCAAACGAAATACAGCTGAATTTAGGGAATGCCTATGTGAAAAGAGATCAGAATGGATACCTGTGGTTAAAAAGTGCCAGCCCCAGCACCAAGGGGACGTATTTCAAGGATCAAAAGGTCTACTTTCATGACGACGATTTTAGCATTTACTCAGTAAGCGAGGAAAATGTTTACCTAAGATCTCGTGGTGTCAGTAACAACAAGCCAAATGTCATCTTAATGAACGAGAGTGGTTACGACGGCACAAATCCTACGACAACTGGAAATAGTCAAGATACCTATATCTATGGGTCCCTGGAAATTGATGAAGGAGGGGCGACTTCACCAACGAATCTGAGAAAAAATCCTTTGATGGTAGGTGTTGCCGGAACTACATATTTTCAAGTTGACCTTAATGGGGATGTAGGAATCGGTACGACTTCTCCAGGCGGTCAACTGGAATTGTCACTTGATGAAGGCAGGAAGCCGACCACAAATACCTGGACAATTCCATCAGATGCCAGATTAAAAAACGTTAACGGAACTTATGATAAAGGATTAGAGGAAATTTCTAGACTGGAACCTATTAGATATAACTATAGGAATACGCATGATCGTAGCTTTTCCCAGGAGGTTTTAGATCAGGAAGCTGTTGGGTTTCTGGCACAAGATGTTCAAAAAATCTTCCCAGAGGCTGTCCAAACGGGAGCAGATGGCTACTTGGACTTCAACATGCACTCCATTCTTATAGCGCAGATCAACGCGATAAAAGAATTGAAAGAAAGGATTGAGCAATTAGAACAATCTGAATCCACAAATCAATTCGGGGTTGAGCGAGTTGAAAACGGAATTACCTCCAAAGTTAAAGCAACTCTTGATCAGAATGTTCCCAACCCATTTTCAGTTTCAACAACCATTCAGTTTGAAATCCAGAAGCCGTATGAAAATGCCTCCATATTCATTTATAATTTAGAAGGGACTCAACTCAGAGGATATAATCTTGAACCGGGATCCTCTCAAATAGAAGTTGAAGGCGGGGCACTCAATGCTGGCATGTATTTGTATGCACTAATTGTTGATGGTCAACACATCGACACAAAACGTATGATTTTGACGAAATAATCATTAAGCAACCAATCCATGAAAGCCTCACCAACTGGTGGGGCTTTTTTGTTCGAGGATTACGCTTCGATCTCCGATCGAAGCGTGAACAGGGGTTTGCACATAGGCTGGGCCTTCTTGCCAATGGCGAGATTGGCCTTTTTATGAAGCTCTTTTGAATGCAAGCATTCGACGGCCGCCATAAAAAAGGCCTCTTCAGTCAAACTGAAGAGGCCCAGCCTTTGTGCGCACGAGAGGATTCGAACCTCCACGCCTTGCGGCACTGCCGCCTGAAGACAGCGTGTATACCAATTTCACCACGTGCGCTTGTGGCACCCTGTTGTGGGATATACTAGATTACTCGCTTCGCTCGTGAGCTCACCTCTTTACGGTCGGCTCGGTTCGAACGTTACCTCTAATCCAAAGATATCGTCAAAACCATCCTTGGCACCAAGGTGCCAATTCTGGCTTTTGTGGGATATACTAGATTCGAACTAGTGACCTCTTGCCTGTCAAGCAAGCGCTCTAAACCAACTGAGCTAATACCCCAATGAGGGGGCAAAAATAGTCAACTTGGGCTTGCAGATGAACTGGAAATGCTAAAGCTTGAGCAGTTTGATCACAGCCTGGGGTTTGTTGCCTGTCACCTCCAGGAAATAAATACCGGCATCCAGGCCTTCGAGGTGATCAATGTCCATTTCCATTGCTGAAACATTCTGCTGACGAATTATTTGACCCGTATGATTTCGAAGGACAACACTCACAGAATCAGACTTGGAGATTCCAATCGTCAACTTATCTTTAAATGGATTGGGTGAAATCTTTAGTTCGGGATTGACATAAACTATCCCCACGCTGTTCGGAATGTTATTCAGCACATTTGAATCCAATTGAGCAAAATAGGAATCGCTTTGAGTTCGGAAAGAAAATCCGCCTGCATTGGCGATATCTCTAAAATCGCGGAATTCCTGATGGGTATTTCCCAGCATTACGTTTACCGGATCCCATTCGTCCGTGCCAAACCCAGAATTTTGAATATCGTCGACCAGTGAGCGTGCCTGGATTGCGGAATCGCCGAGCAAAGTATACTTAACCCCTATTGGAGCTTTCATTCTAAACAACATTTCAACCGGATCGTTGGCACTCAGGCCTGCATTGAGTACTGTGGCAATGAAACCTGCCCAGTCAGGGTCGCTCCCAGCGGTCTGCCACTCCAGACTGGCCTGGGCATCCTCATTCCAAGCTGCAAAGCCCACATAAGGGTCGCTGGTTCCTGAATCCACAAAGGCGACAAATATTACATTGGTCAGGATTGGTGCCCATGCGTCGAGAGCACAAGTACAAATCTTGCCCTTGTCCTCATTCATGAGGCGAAGGTTGGTGAGCCTCATCTCAACTTCCTCAATGCAAGGAGCTTGTGATGTATCGTAATTGATTATGACTCGAATATTGGTGTCCGGGCCGGGATCTATACAAGCGAAGGTTTCAGAGTGTGGGAACAGGAAAATACCGAAGGCGAGAGCCACGGAGAGTGCTAAATGTTTCATCACGACGATTTATGTTGAACAATGCCCAACACCACTTTCCCCTTTAGTAAATATAACTGTTTTGCATGAGAATAATTGTACGCTTGCCTCCTTAGTTATGGTTCATTATACTATAAGTTAGGAATTTTTCCTACATTGGCAAACTGAATAACGAGGATCATGGCCAAAACAACTCGGTTTACAGTACTCATTGCATCCATAGTAGCCCTGGGTGGATTGTTGATGGGGTTTGACGCATCAGTCATCTCCGGAGTGGTAAAATTTATTGAAATCGAATTTGACCTAAGCAAACTCGAGCTAGGATGGGCCGTAAGTTCTCTTACCCTTACCTCTACCCTTGCGATGCTGCTGGCCGGGCCCTTCAGTGACAAGTATGGACGCAAATACACCTTAAAATGGGCGGCCGTATTCTTTCTTGTTTCAGCCATTCTTTCAGCAATTGCACCGAACTTCATCTTTTTGGTATTTGCCAGAATGTTAGGTGGATTTGGTGTAGGCGCAGCACTCATTATTGCGCCGATGTATATCGCTGAGGTTTCACCTGCAAGGTTAAGAGGCTCCATGGTTTCCTTCAATCAGCTCAACATTGTTGTCGGTATTTCTCTTGCCTTCTTCACTAACTACTTAATACTATCACTAGATGATTCAGCCAGTACATGGGTAACCAACCTCGGTATAAATGAAAACAACTGGAGGTGGATGCTTGGATTGGAAGCACTTCCGGCGGTCATCTATTTTCTTGCACTGTTTTTAGTACCTCGAAGCCCCAGGTGGCTCATCATGATGGGAAATGAGAAGGGCGCGACTGCAGTATTCAAAAAGTTCATCCCGGATCTTGAAACCATCGATAAACAGATTAAGGAAGTTAAGAAAAGCATCGCCGAATCCGCCAAAAGTGGAAAATCAAAACGCATTTCAGACCTATTCAAACCAGGCCTCTACCTGGTCCTTTCATTGGGTCTCACCATTGCCGTCCTACAGCAAATCACCGGGATCAATTCTGTCTTTTTCTACGCTCCAATGATATTTGAGCAATCAGGTATTGGCACCGATGCTGCATTTATGCAAGCAGTTCTTGTTGGTTTGGTGAATCTCGTTTTCACAATACTAGCGATGCTCACGATTGACAGGTTTGGCAGAAAACCTCTGCTCTCCATTGGTGTAACCGGCATAGCGTTGAGCATGTTTCTACTTTCCTACAATTTCTCACAGGTGACCTACCAAATCAAATCTACTGACATTGAAGAGGTGCCTATTGAAGTCTCAAAGAATCTGGAGTCGATGGTTGGCACTTTGTACGATTCGGATGTTCAGTTCAAAAGAGACATAAAAGAGGCGCTAGGTGAGTTGAAAGCGCTAGAGCATGAATCAAATATCATCAAGGCATCGATTAATGCTAACCCAATGATTATCCTGCTGGGAGTACTGTCATTTGTAGCCTTTTTTGCCATGTCCCTGGGCCCTGTAATGTGGGTTCTGCTGTCAGAGTTGTTTCCAAATTGGATTCGCGGACTTGCAATTTCCTTCGTTGGGTTTGTCAATTCCTTGGTTAGTTTCACCGTACAACTTGTATTTCCTTGGGAATTGAGTGTTCTTGGCAGCTCATGGACCTTCCTTATATATGGACTTTTTGCAGTGTTGGGATTGATTGTCATCCTAAGAAAACTGCCCGAAACGAAGGGCAAGTCGTTGGAAGAGCTCGAACAAGTTCTTACCAGCTAATCCACTCAACATAGCCTTGATTTGTTCAGGCAAACCTTCACCTCTTTCACCTTACCCAATCTCTGAAAAATTGCTTTGGAATCCGCAGTGGTCAGTATGAGGTTAGTTAAGGTCCTGGCATGACCATCGTCGTAGGTCACTTCCATACTGTCTTTGTCGGCTATGAGGTAGGTAATCGGAGTTTGACAATAGGTAAAGGCCAAGCCACCTTCTGGCACCTCCAATTCAAGTCTATAGCCTTCGTGATCATAATACGAAAGGTTTGCGGGTTCATCTAAAAACTCTGACAATCTCAGAAACAGCGGATTAAATGACAACCTTCCATTCGAAACGTCAATTCCCAATTCCACCCATCGGTTGATAATGTCTTCCTTGACCTGGCCTGTCATTCCCGGTTGCTGAACACCTGAGTTTTTGGGAGTATGAGAATATGCGTCGGTAGGAAACGCTCCATAAACACCTGGAGATTTATTCACCCCGATCCCGGCCCTGATCTCATAGTAATGATCAATGAGTTTTCCAATGACCCTCTTGTCCGCGCCAGAATCAGATGCTCTTTTGATGTTCTCCTGGACGGCCATCAAAAGCTTTGAAACCATGTGCCAGTAAATGCTTCCGAGCCCCTCATAACCAAAGAAACTCCCGGATCTTCCAGTGAAGCTCTTGTGGTCAAAAACACTTTCAAAGGCACTCAGAAAAATGCTTTTTTCACGCCTTATATACGCCTGGGCCCCAGGAATACGCAGTTGGTCCATGGCTAAATCCAAATCTTTCGCATTGTGAAAGTGACCATTAAAATGCAAGTCACCGGCACCGTCTTTTTCAATGATAGATGTATCACCGTGATTTATTAGAATCTCGAACAATTTGGAGCCCTCGAGCAACGATGGATCTACATGGTTCTTTTCCATGAATCCCGAAAGTTCCCTATCCGGGTATAGCATATAGCTGTACTGATCTGCCCTGAACATCCCCGAGTTTCTCAAACTATTGAGTACTTCCACAGCCTCCGCCGGTTTCAGATAATTGGAACTCAAAACTGCAACCTGACCCTCGAGCATTTCATACAAATACCTGATTTGTGTTTCGTCTTCGGTAAGTGTGATAAGATTATAGGAATGATAGAGTCCGTCTTCCCTCTTATTGACCTTGATCGAATGCTCCAGGAACTTCCTTGCCAAAGCAAAGAACTCGAGAACCTTTTGAATCTCAATATGCTTCTTCTCTCCGGTAAATCCAGCATAGACCGTTGTTCTGAAGTGCTCACCAGCAACTCCAAATTCGTCCATGAATTGACGACGGGATCGATCGCTGAAGCCTTTCTTCAATTCGGATTCATGAGCATAAAAACCCCTTTGAAGCGCTTCCATCAAGCTAGAAACGGGCTTGTTTACCTCTACAGAAGACTGCTCGATGGCATCAAACATTTCGATTGCAACGTCAATGAACCTGAGCATATAATTCAGGGTAACCATGGATGCGCCATTCCCAACCAAGGCATTGTTGGCGTCATTCCATTCAGGCCTTTGGGTATTGAGCCAAATCCCGGCCTCCGGTACAAAATTGTACAGCTTCGTAAGGAACATGATCAATAGCTTTTCTGTCAGATTGACCTTTTCCAGTTTGCCGGAAGGATTCATGATCAGCTTTCCATCTGTACCCATATCGTCTACCAAATCCCGGATCTCATCAGAAAGTCTGCCGTCGTAATCGATGGTATTCTTGGGGTTCAGCGATATGGCATCGTAGCCCTTTATTCGGTAGGGAACATTGGCGAATGTGAATGACTTCTGCGTCAGGAAAGACGTAAGTCTATCTGGGTGGTAGCCTCTAGATATCTCCAGGAGTTTTGTGAGATAGATAACCTGGTGGTCTCCCCAGTATCCGATAAAGGACCACGGATCATGAGGGTCTATAACCTCCCAGTCAACTCCGTCAGACGTAATCCTGTACGGGTTGTAGCCATCTATTGTAGAGGCATTTACAAACTTGGTAATCATTCCGAGGGTGAACTCAGGATAGCTAAAAGCAAGCGCCTCCCAGTTTTGAAAAATGTCCCTCCAATTACCTTGAAACGACAAAATCTTATTTCCCTTTTCGTCCTTAGATTCTATTGAAAAGTAATTCCAGGGACGACTCGGATCACCATGTCTCCGGCTGAATGAAAGAGGAAGGTATTCGTAGTAGTAACGCATGGCTTCCGGGTGCTTGGCCGCGGTAAGAAAATACCGCAGTTGATGATAGCTCACTCGCTCCGGCAATTCATTGAGCATGGTTTGCAGACGCCGGTATCCTTTCCGGTTCATCCTTTTGACGTGTCGCTTGAAATCCTCCCGATCGATGTGGTATTGATCATCGAACGTCCCACCACGCATGATGTTGAATAATACATTGGAAAAGTGTCGGCCCGTCGCGAGGCTGTCGTTCGTCAATTGAATACCATCCGCAAGCCCAATTTTCTTTCGCAACTCAATCTTGTTATTGGCAATATCATCCAGCACATCCTGATGAAGCCTGGGCATGTCTTTCATCTCCGATTTAAGTGCAACCACCTCGCTGATCGATTGGCTCACATCCGCAGCGATAAACCATATTTTTTCGCCTTCGGCCTTAAGATCTAATGTTGACTGGATGAAATAGGCCCCTTTTTCACCTTTAACCTCTACTTCGGTTTCTAGCTCGATGCTTTTTTTGAAACCATGTATTTGCTGAGAAGAGAGGAGTGTTTTTTCGATGCTCAAGCCCGAGGACCAAACAGTAGAGCAGAGTAAGGCCTCACTGGGTTCGGCCTTATCCACAATCATCGAACTGAGCGAATAAATGGCGAGGTTGTTCGCTTTATCCAATTCACAACGCTTGTATGCATCGGTAAGCGTACTGCGCATATTTTGCATGACGATGTCTACACCATAAGGAAGAATATTTTGAAGGCCATCCAATACCTTCACAGCAATGTTCTTGTCGGTGTTGTTTACCAGATAGGACTTCTTAATAAGACCATACTTCTCCGAAAACATCCATCCATACCTATAGGTCAAACCCAGATCATCGTTAATTTCTTCGTAGATGATCTTGTTGCCCTCCCGGTTTTTGTAAAGGTTATTCCTGGTACTGTAGAATCCCGAATATTCCACGATGAAAGGCTCCCATAGATAAACTTCTCCTTCCAACTCAACCTTGAGTATCGTTTTTGGACCTGTATGCTTGATTGAGCTAGTGATTTTGTCATCTGTGTGATAGGGGAAAATGGCGTTATCCGGATTGCCCCTTCCTGCTGCTAGTCCACCTTGACTTGAGGCAAATAACCAATGATCCGTCGCACTGACGATCGTCATGAAGAATGGCCTCATCAGGTCATAATTCTCAATAACAAAGAAGTTCTCGCCATTTAATCTGGCATACTTTCCGGATACTTCTTTGGCACCATTCTTAACTATGGTATTTCCTATTCTCGGTTTCTTCACTTTCTATTCTTATTCTCTTTCTTCCGAATCAAGGCAGTTTGCAATGACTGTCCATCCATCCGGGTCGAGAAAGACCCATCATCAAAATTGACTAAAACTTGTTTTGGAGAACTAGTCATATTGAGTATCACCAAGGTCATATTTCCATTTGAATCCACCGTGGCGGCTGACATCAAATCCGAATTGCCGCCTGCAACTTCAATCACTTTCTGTCCAGGCCGAAGGAATTTGCTGAAATGGGATAAAACATAATAGAGGGGTGTATAATACACTTCATCCCTTTGGGGATCGACAATGATTGGCGCCACACACCAATTGGAGGCATGGTTCGGTCCTCCCCTTTTGTCGAGGACCATGTTCCAGTCAATCCAACCTTCAACCCAGTTATTTAAGCTTCCGATGATGTCGCGGGCATATCTGTAGGCAGGGACATATTTAGGATGATTGGCCTTCTTTTCTTCCGGAGCCCAATCCCAACCCCAATCTGTTGCATTTTTTGACCAATACCACTGATCGTCCTGCCACACAGGCACTTCGGCATCGACGCACGCCTCAGAATGAATGATGTGTTTGTCAGGAGCCAGGGTGTGCGTCTTTTTAAGAACTGCCGAACCCCAATCAACTGTGCTGCCATACCAGTGCACTGCAGTTCCGTATATCCACGGAGCGAGTTCTTCGTCATTGAGCATTATCTCTACCCATTCATCCATGTCTTCATCCTTGTTTTGATCATAGATCAGGATATGCTGATCTAGGTTCTCGCGCTTCAAGGTTGGGCCTAGGTGGTTTTTGACAAAGTCCGCCATTTCTTGAGGAGTATAATGCATACTCTCCCAATTTTCTCCATTCCCAAGAGGTTCATTTTCTACGGTGAAGGCCCAAATATCGATTCCTTCCTTTTGGTAAGCCTTCGCGTATTTTGCAAAAAATTCCGCCCAGGTTGGGTACATAGAACGCAAAAGCTTTCCTCCCTCCCATCTCCGATTGTCCTTCATCCATGGCGGTGCGGTCCATGGTGAAGCCACAATTTTGAACCCATCAGAAGATACACGCTGGGCATCTTTAATCATTGGTATTATATCGTCCTGATCCTCTTTGACCGAGAAATTTTCCAGAAGGGTGTCTCCTTCCTCCGGGGCATAGCTATAATGGCTAAGAGAAAAATCGCAGGAATTCATATGCGTACGGGTCAGACTGTAGTTTGCACCACTTTCTGAGAAGTATGATTGAACGATTTCCTTCCTTCGCTGATCGCTAAGCTCATTCAATAGTGACGCAGAAGACTCGGTAAATGCTCCTCCAAATCCCTCAATTGTTTGAAAGGTTTTAGTTGTACTGATGTCCAGTGTATCGCTGCACTTTTCCTCCGAGTTGGTTGGGCCTGTTGGCTTCAGCTTATCTCCTTTTGCACTGGTTTGATATATCTGAACATCGAAAGCCTCCTGTGGCTCTTCAGCGCATGACTGTATCAAAAAAACGGTTATTATCAATCCAACGATCAATCTCATTTCTTTTCGTAAACCCTTACGTAGTCCAGGATATAGCGTTGTGAGGTCATAGATTCGTCCACTCCTTTCAGACCTCCCCATCCTCCTCCTATCGCCAAGTTGATAATTATGTTGTGGGGATTGTTAAAAGGCCACTCCAATTTGTTGGTGTTCTTGTCGTAGGTAAAGTAGTGCTGCCCGTCGACAAATCCAAGAATTCGGTCCTTGTACCATTCAATGGCATAAACATGGAATTCGCTATCCATTGATTTCAATTTAATTTCTCCGCCAATCTGGTTACCCTGCTTAAAATAATAGGCCCTCGTATGGCATGTTCCATGGTTTATGCCGTCGCCTGTTTCATTGTCAATTTCATATCCAACACATTCCAATACATCGATTTCGCCACAGTATGGCCATGAAAGCTCATCCTTGTAGGCATTTCCAAGTAACCAGCCAGCGGCCCAAGTGCCCCTTCCAGTTGGGACCCTGGCTCGGTATTCAATTTTGCCATAGGTGAAGGAAGTTTTGCCCTGGGTCGACAATCTCGCTGAACTCCATTTTCCAGTTTCGGAATCCTGGATCGCCTCAATAATCAAGTTTCCATCTTCGACTCTTGAGTTAGCTGTGTTGTCTGCCACGTAGTATTGAAGCTCATTGTTTCCCCATCCCCAGTCACCAAATCGGTAGGTCCATTTTGTTGTGTCGGGTAATCCGCTGCCGTCAAATTCGTCCGACCATACAAGACTCCATTCCTCTCCCTCGATGGATTGAGTAAGAACTGTTGGAGTTGAATCGATTTCCTTCATTAGTTTGATACTGAGAGATTTAACCTTGACTCCATCTGCAACATGCAATCTCATTTTGTGCTCGCCTTTGGCCATTGGAGAACCTTCTACGGATGGTCTCATTGCTGGTGACATTTTTCCGGTGATGTCATAAGTGCGATCGTCTTTGTTGTCAATATAATCCTCCAACCAAACTTCACCTTCTCCTTCTCCTGTGATCGAGACCTGATACCTTCCGGTTTTCTCAATCATAAGCGCAATTTCCTGATCCGATTCGACCGGTTTCGCAAAATCTACCCGGTAGCTATTCTGAACAGCATCTACGGAAATTTGATCTACCGGCTCAACAACCCTTTCTGTCTTTGCTACTTCATTGCAGCCCCATATCAGGGTAAATGCGACCGCCATGACGGTCAGCTGAACCGCATATCTTAGAGTAATCTTCATCGTTGTCATTTCAAGCATGTTTCATGGCTTTCATCTGGCTGTGACTAATTCATCATCTTCAAGCACTTCAATTATCACAATTGGGGCCTTCACACTTTTCATGAGGGAATCCTTGTTTCCTTCGAAGGATGTTCTCAGAGGATTGCCATCTCGTTTGAGCCCTTTCACCTTGTTCATTTGGTTCCACAAGGCGTACTTCAACTCACCATCAACTGAAATCAGCCCGAAATGATTTTCAGATCCATTCACATCCTTGCCATCCTTCCATGGTTCGTCGAAGGCTTCAAAATAGACACAAGTGATAGAAGCATCATTCGTCCATTTTCTTATCCCCTTGAAATACAGCGCCTCTTTGTACTCGTCCGCGGCCATGGATCCATTATCACCATAAAACCCTGACGACAATGTAGACCATCCTGTTTCTCCAATGTGCACCGGTTTGCCTGAATCTACTCTTTGAACATACGCCTTGGTCGACTCATATTGAGACTTGGCATAACTCAGTGCTTCTTGCATCAAAGAATTTATTCGCTCTTCTGTGCTCAACGAGTCTTTGTCATCATCTACTAGCCAGAACTGTGGGTTGTAGTGCGTGTCGTGAAATGGGTAGGTATGTAACGAAACATAGTCTACCGCCCTGATCAGCTCATCAAGGATTGGCAATTGGTATTCATAACCACCTCCACCCCATGAAGCAAAATTGTCGGAAGATGTTATCCAAATGCCTTTTGGCAATTCGCCATTGATCTTTTTATCTTGAAGGTAGTTCACCCACTTGAGGATGTAGTCCGGTTGAACCCAATATCCTGTGGCCCAATGAACCATGGCTTCATTTCCTGCTGCAATCACCTTCACAATGTCAGGATATTTATTTGCAAGCTCTATGGCTGTTTCAATTTCACGGGTATTGAGCACGACGTCCTCTTCGGAGTGAATAGGATTCTCTGTCCAGGCATCCTTACATTGCAACCAAGCTCCAAGCATCACATACATTTCAAATTGCTCATCCTCGATCTTCATCTGCCTAATAGCCTGCAGCAAGCGCTCGGTATGTGCAAACATGGAGGTATGATAAGTCCTTAAGATCTTAACGTCCAGCGCAGATAGAATCCGGAGGTCTTCTTTGAACTGCTCCATTGATGGGACCACATCGCGGGTTTTTGTTCTATACCCACCATACGCCAAGGCTTGGTAATTCGGATTTCCAAAAATCTCAGAAGCCGGCTTGTTATTGACGGAAGTATTTTGGCACGATGAAAACGACAGGATCGAAACCAGAAGTAGAATGCTATAAATATTGGTTGGCATACTCATCTCTCAAGGTTCGTACCCGGCTCGAATAAAGTTGTTTAAAGCACTTCCTGCTTCAGCTTTCCAACATGGAAATCCACCAACTCATCAATTGGATTCCTCAAAATCTTTCCAAGCCTCAGTTTGTGGTCTTCAATACATTCTTGCAGGATATCCCTAAAGATATGGGCTACGGAGCCCACAAATCCTATTTGGCATTCCTTATAATCCGGGTAAACTAAAATGTGCGTCTTGATGAATTGGTTCATACCACCCTTGACCATATGCTGCACATACTGAGTGTCCTTATGTTTTGCGAGGAAGGGCATGAATGAGGCCAGGTAAACGTTTGCATTTTCGTTGCGATATATATTCTCCAGGGCACCATCCCAGCCAAGTTCGAAATTGGCCCTGAAATCCCACGTCATATTGGCTGGCAGTCTTTCATAGAAGTAGTCGGTGAGGAGCTTCTTTCCAAAATAACTACCACTTGCTTCATCACCTAGTATGAATCCCAGGGAAGGTAGAACGTCCAGTACTTTTTGACCATCGTAGTAGCACGAATTGGATCCTGTTCCAAGGATTCCACAAATCAGAGGTTCATCTTCGTACAAGGCATAGACCGCCGCCAATAAATCATGTTCAACCGCGATATCGGCGTTTGAAAAGATACTGGTCAAGCCATTTCTGACAATCGATTGGAGTGCGGAACTCGAACATCCAGCGCCATAGAAGAAGAGCTTATTCACTGATTCAGCATGATCCATCAAAGCCTTTTCGGCTTGCAACCCATCTGAAATATCATCGGAGCTATGGAAATAGGGATTAAATCCCCGGGACCTGATTCGATCTATTGGATTTCCTAAGATGTCTAATATGACCCATTCGCTCTTGGTCGATCCACTCTCTACTATTGCAATCATATCGTTTATGAAACTTATACACGTTCATTAGAAGATCATATCATAGTCCGCGATCAAATATAACACTTATTGTATTATTCACAATAAGCTAGAAAGATGAATGCTTAATTCCTACAGTTCAAAGGTAAACCCTCGTTCCAGAAGCCTTTGGTATGCCTCCTTATCAAAGGAAAAGAGTTTAGCGGGTCGATGGGGAACCTCACTTTGCTTTCGCCCCATGTCCTTGAGTAAGTTCATACTCAGGATCTTTTTTCGGAAGTTGGCCTTGTCGAACTTCTTATTGAGCAGGATTTCGTACAGATTCTGCATCTCACCCAAGGTAAATTCCCGTGGAAGAAGTTCAAATCCTATAGGCTGTAGTCTTACTCGTTCTCTTAAAGAACTTAAGGCTTCATCTACAATCCGATTGTGATCGAAGGCAAGTTCAGGCAGTTCATTGATATCAATCCAGGAGACATTATCCGCCCATGAACTTGCCAGGGGTTGATATTTATCGACACCAATTAAGGAATAGTATCCAACCGTCACCACCCTTCCGATGGGATGTCTGTCAACCTCACCATAGGATTTTGACTGAGTCATGTAAACGTCTTCCAATCCTGTAAGGTCATTTAGAACCCGGCTTGCAGCCAATTCCATGTCCTCGTTTGGGTAAACCAAATCTCCTGGCAATGCCAATTTGCCTTTATGGGGTGAAGTACCTCGCTCAATGACAAGGAGCTTTAGTCCCTTTTCATGGTAACCTAATACCACGCAGTCGACAGACAGCGCGAATTGGAAAAATTTCTCAATCGGAATTTTGTAGAACGCACCAAACTGGTGACCCAGAACTTCCTCCCTACTATTTGATTTAGACTCAGCCAACGGTTAACGCAGCAATAATACCAATAATGCGAATATAGCAGTCTTATGGTTTTTTTGATACAAAGGGTTAAACTTTTTATCTATGAATAAGCTAATCTTTATCATAAATGGTCAAGTAAAAACATAGTACCAACATTCGACACCCCGCAATCTACTCATGTATAATACACTGATTTTGTGAGTTTTTTGTCCATAAAATTTTGATCGTTTTCTCATTTTTTTCACCCTTCATAGCTTCTTGTATTTAAAAATGTCTTAACATTGCCTAGTTATGGTATAAAATACCTTATCTAATCTGACTCTTAAATTCCAAGTCATGAAGTTTAGATTTCTACTCTCCACATTTTTACTCTCCTTCTTAAGTCTTACTTCTTTTTCGCAAAGTCAAAAAATAACAGGGCAGATAAAAGACGATGCCGGAACACTCATCGGAGTAACCGTTGTCCAGAAGGGAACCACCACAGGAACCACTACCGATATTGAGGGCAAATACTCCATCATGGTGAACGATTTGCAGACCGCTGTCTTGGTATTCTCCTTTATAGGATACAATCAGGTGGAAGTGCCGGTAGCCGGAAGAACCTCTATAGATATAACAATGGAAGTAAGTACTACAGCTTTGGAAGAAGTGGTCGTAGTGGGATACGGAACCTCAACCAAGAAGGAAGTTACCGGCGCTACGGCAAAGGTTGCCGGTGAGCAAATGGAGAAGCTTAACATACCTAGAATGGATCAAGCACTTCAAGGCCAGGTAGCCGGGGTAAACATCAATACCAATTCTGGTTCACCCGGTGGCTCGGCAAGCATTCGGATTCGAGGGCTCTCCACCTTCGGTGACAATGACCCACTAATTCTGGTAGACGGGGTCGTTTATGACTCGGAAGGCTTGAACGCATTAAACCCGGCCGATATCGAAACCATCAACGTATTGAAGGATGCGACTGCCGGTATCTATGGTGTAAGGGCAGCAAACGGAGTCATCCTTATCGAAACGAAAAAAGGTGCATTAAATACAGCTCCAGATGTAAATATCAGCAGCTTTTATGGAATTCAACAAACTGCGCGAAGACTAGGGCTGTTGAATGCAAATGAATATGCCGTGCTAAAGAACGAAGCCATCGGTAGCGCAGGAGACCCACTGCCATTCAACAATGTTGATTTGGGCACCGGAACCGATTGGCAAGATGAGGTTTTTCAGGATGCGGCCATTCAAAGTCACAACGTCACGATCAAAGGCGGATCGAAGAAATCTACATATGCCGCCGGTGTTTCGTACTTCACCCAAGATGGCATTGTAGGAGGTGATAAGTCAAACTTCACCCGATATAATGCCCGATTGAATTTTGGGACCTCGTTGTCTGAAAGATTTAGACTCAATACCGTGGTGCTATATACAAACGAGCACCGAAAGACCCTTCCTGAAAATGGAATTGGATCGGTCCTGTACAACACCATCAATGCCTTCCCTACCGAAGCCGTTCAAGATGATAACGGAGTATACTCCTATATGGAGGAGGTGAGTGACATCATCAACCCCATTGCACAGATGGAGAATACCTTCAACGATTCCTACACCGACAAACTGGTTGGAAAGGAAGAACTGGTATTTGACATAAATGATGACTTCACATTCACCAATAGGGTCAGCTACAATTATGCCATGGTGGACTTCAAAAGCTTTTCGCCGCTTGTGTGGTATGGACCTGGTAAGGCTCAAAATACAGCACTGAACGAAGATCTTGATCCCACGATGGTGGAGATTGCAGATAGCGTGTTTTTGGAACGTGGGGCAAGTGTCTTCGAATCGCGATCTACTTACGTGGATGTAACTGCCGAAAGTTTCATCAACTATAAGCATACCTTCAACGATGTACATACCGTAAAAGCCACAGGTGGTGTGACCTTGTTCAGAAGAAAAGGAGATCAGTTAAATGGAACCGGGTTCAACATTCCAAACAACGATTTGGCCTATGCAGACATTTCAGCAAACCTTGCTTCTGGAGGATTCTTAAACAACACCGGATCATGGGAATTTGAGGAACGATTGCTATCCGCATTCTTGCGAGGAGAATACAGTTATGAAAATCGATACATGATTTCAGCTATAGTCCGTCGTGATGGTTCGTCCAAGTTTGGACCTAACAACCGATATGGAACCTTTCCTACGGTATCAACGGCATGGGTCTTCAGCGATGAAGACTTCTTTAACGTTGGATTCATGGACTTTGGTAAACTTAGAGCAAGCTATGGTGTTTCTGGAAATGACCAGATCGCCAATTTCGCCTATCGTGCTCAACTAGACGGTGAAGGGGTCTATGTATTCGACGACGTCATTACACAAGGGGTAGCCATAGGTCGTGCCGGAAACCCCGACCTCAAATGGGAAAGCACAAGCCAACTCAATGTAGGGGTCGACCTTACAGTCTTTGAGGCATTCGAATTCACTTCAAACTACTTCCTGAAAAGAACTAAGAATCTGCTCTTCCAACCGGATATCTCAGGTATCGTTGGATCCTACGGACCTGGCGGCCAATCTCCTGTCATCAATGCCGGAGACGTTTCCAACCAAGGCGTTGAGGTCGAATTGCGCTATGCAACCGATCCAAAGAACGACCTTCAATTCAGTGGCGGGTTCAACATGACTTATCTGGCCAACAAGGTACTCAAGACACCGGATGGGGTTGACTTCCTTCCGGGAGCGCAATTTGGAGTAGGTGGAAATGTTGCCACTAGGTTCGAAGAAGGATTTCCTATCGGTTACTTCCATGGGCTTGAAACAGATGGAATCTTTCAATCTCAAGACGAAATCGAAACCGCTACCGTAGTCCAGGAAGGCGCTCAACCTGGAGATTTGCGCTATGTCGACCAAAACGGTGATGGAGTGATCAACTTCAACGATGACTCCGACAAAAAGATGATAGGATCTCCGATCCCAGACTTTGTTTTTGGCCTTAACTTCAATGTACGCTACAAAGGATTTGATGTCTCAGCAAATGTCTTCTCCGCAGTAGGTCAAGAGATTATTCGGAACTACGAAAGGCAACAACCGTATGCCAATCAATTAGACTATGTGATCAACCGATGGACCGGTGAAGGTACGTCTAGTGAGGTTCCTAGGCTCACAACAGAATCCAATCGCAATACAGAATTCTCGGACCACTATGTGGAAGATGGATCCTTCATTAGAATCAAAAACGTGCAGGCTGGATATCGTCTGCCCGAGTCTCTGCTCGAAAAGGTAAAAATCAAGTCGCTGAGGCTTTACCTGTCTGCGAACAACATTGCCACTTTCACCAATTACCTTGGTTACGATCCTGAGATTGGATCCATTGGAGGTCCACTTGCATCTGGCGTCGATTATGGCTTTTACCCTCAGGCTCGTTCATACATGATTGGTTTACAACTTAATTTCTAAGACATGACAGCACGTTATAGAAAACCGCCTGTACTCACTTTTTTATTTGCTACGCTTATTCTCCATAATGGGTGCAACAAATTCTTAGACATTGACCCTCCCTATGCACAGGATGCAGAAAACTATTTTGCCACGGAACAGGATTACGACCTGGCACTGACGGGGGCATATGACTTATTGCAAGGTTCCTTTCTACACGTTTGGATTGGCGAGATAGCTTCGGATAATGCGATCGCTGGTGGCGAATCCGTTGTAGATACCAAAGGATTGCACGACATTGACGATATGCAGCATGGAGCCGTCAATCAAGAACTTCAAAGTGTTTTAAGATGGAATTATGCTGGGGTTACCCGGGCCAACTATATCTTGGAGAACAAGGACAATATTGACTTTGCAGGTAAATCAAAAATCATCGCGGAGGCCACTGCACTTAGGGCATACTACTATTTCCAATTGGTGAAGTTCTTTGGTGATATGCCCTTGATCATTGACAAGCGATTAGGTCTGGATGAGGTAACGGAAAGCGAAAGAACTCCGGTCTCTGAGATATATGCTCAGATTGAAACGGATCTTCTCTTTGCCGCCGACGCTTTGGATTGGTCAGATCCCGTAAAAGGGCGGATCGACAAAGGAGCTGCCCTTTCTCTTCTAGGCAAAGTCTACCTGTATCAGGACAAATTCGCCGACGCTGCTTCAACGTTGGATGAAGTGATCAACAGTGGAACATACCAACTGTACTCCGACTATTCCGACTTGTTCAGTGTGAACAGTGAGGGCAATTCAGAATCGGTATTCGACATTGAATATACTGGCCTCGAAGGAGGAAGTTATGGATGTTTGATTTGTTTGGAGGGAAATGCTGCTCCAGGCTTTCAGGGAATTCGTCAATACGAGGGCCCAATATATGGTGACGGCAACAGCTACAACCTTCCAACCCAGGAATTGTATGATGCCTTCGGATCCGATGACACAACTCGTCGGTCTACCACCATCCTGGATATCGATGCTTTCATCGCCACTCAACCAAATTCTTCCGAGATAACTTATGCAATTGGAGGTGGCGGCCATACCGGTTACTACAACAATAAGTACATCAAACGCCAAGGCGAAATAGGCCTACCTGACAATGACCTCACCAGCCCAGTAAACTACAGGGTGATCCGATACGCGGACGTGCTACTGATGGCTGCCGAAGCGCACAACCGAAGTGGTAATGACGGGCAGGCGCGGACCTACATGAATCAAGTTCGGGCGCGTGCTGGGCTTGCCGATATCGCTTCTTCAGGTTCATCTCTTACGAATCATATTTGGACAGAACGAAGACTAGAACTCTCGGGAGAGGGCCACCGATTTTTTGACTTGGTGAGAACCGGACAAGCAAAAGACTTTATCGACGGATTTACGGAGGGAACGCATGAACTTTTTCCAATTCCACAGGTCGAAATAGACTTGGCAGGCGGCAATTGGGATCAAAATCCCGGATACTAAAATCGACTAAATTTAACATGATGAACAAGGCAATCATTCTCAGTTTTTCATTCATCCTGCTGTTTACTTTGGGATGTAAAAAAGAAGACCCCCAACTGGGTGAACCACCTACTGTTGAAGACGCTAATTTCACATATAAAACATCAGCTGAAAGTGATAATATCATCATTTTCACTGCAACGAATACGGAAGTTCGGGCATTGTGGGATTTCGGAAACGGCTTTACCGGTGAAGGAATAGAAGCGACCGGAACCTATCCACTTAAGGGGACTTATACCGTTACTCTCACCGTATTTACAAGGGGTGGAAGTATTTCATCTTCACAGGATGTTGTGATTGCCGAAGATGACCTTACATTACTCTCTAGTCCTTTGTTTGACATCCTCACAGGTGGCTCATCTGGTCCTGGGTTTAAGACTTGGGTTATCGATTCTACTAGGAAGGGACATATGGGTGTTGGGCCTAATCCTGTCGGTGCGGCAGGATACTTTCCCGAATGGTGGGAAGCAGGCCCCAATGACAAACCAGGTGCTGGACTCTACAACGATCGATACACGTTTCACTTGAGTGGGTTCAAATTCGATATGGAAACGCAGGGTGATGTATACGTGAATACAGCGCAAGAACCAAACTTCCCCGGTGCAACATTGGTGCTCGGAGATTACAAAGCACCTTACGACGCGCAATTGGGCGAGACCTGGGGCATCACAACAGAAGACGACACAACATTAACAGTATCTGGAAATAGTTTCCTTGGCTTCTATACAGGAACTAATTCCTATAGGGTATTGCACATGGAAGAAAATGAAATCTTCCTAAGGTATCTCGATGCTGCGGACCCTGGGCTTTCCTGGTATCTGAGATTAATTCCAGACGGTTTTGATCCTGGCGGTGGGGGCGGAAATCCTCCGGACACCACGGACACATCAGGTTTCGCCTTGCCCATTGACCTGGAAACCGTAGAGCCGACATTCGAGGCATTTGGTGGTAGTTCGGTCGCCGTGATCGACAACCCGGACAAGTCGGGAATCAATACCAGCAATAGGGTAATTGAAACGGTTCACGGAAATGAGACCTGGGCAGGATTCTTTGTGGACCTCAAAGACAAGTTTGACTTCACCACGGACAAAAACATCGCTGTGAAAGTATGGGCGCCTACTACCGGAACACTGCGAATTAAGCTTGAGGACAAAGCTAATTCCGCTTCATTTATTGAAAAGGATGTGTCGGTTACTACAGCCAATGCTTGGGAAGAAGTTTCTATTGACTTTTCAGACGCTACGGCAAATACTTTCAATCGACTTGTACTATTCCCTGGGTGGGGTGTTGCGAACGCAGGCACCTTTTATGTAGACGACATTGAACAGAAATAAATAGATTCGGAGGTATCCCGATGAGACCATTAGTCTTCAAAATCAGTGGTTCAATTGCGGCTATTTTGTTAGTAGCTGTCATAAGCCTTACACCCGGGTGCAAGCCTGAAGAAGTTACCGAACCTACACTTCCGTCAAATCTTGTGGTGGATGTAGTGATTGATGAAGATGACCTGGGAGTGGTATCTGTTATGGCAACTGCGGATAAGGCTAACTTCTTCACCATTATGTTCGAAGAAGATGGAGATGAGACCTTGGAGGAGAGTAGTGAAGCGACATATACCTATTCAACAGCAGGAACCCATGACATCCGGGTAAGGGCGCACGCAACTACTTCAGATTTCATCGAAAAGGTTGAAATGGTCACCATCGAGTTTCCAGATCCAGGGTCGGGTGGAAATTCCGGAAAACCGTCTACTGGATACGAATCACCTTTGACAAGAGCTGGATATAATCTCGCATGGAACGATGAATTTGATGGCACTAGCCTGAATCTCAGTGATTGGAATTATGAAATTGGAACCGGAAGCGGCGGATGGGGCAATAATGAATTGCAGTACTACCTGGAAGACAATACGACCGTGGACGACGGTGTGCTGATCATAACGGCTAAAAATGAAACTTTCAACCAAAATAACTATACCTCAAGCAGGATTACTACCCAAGGAAAACAGTCATTCCAATACGGTCGAATAGATATCCGCGCTGCACTTCCAAAAGGTCAAGGGTTATGGCCTGCACTCTGGATGTTGGGAAACACCTTTTCTTCATCAGGATGGCCAGCCTGTGGTGAAATTGACATTATGGAGCTTGTTGGTGGTGGGGCAGGCAGAGATGATGTCGTTTATGGAACTGTGCATTGGGATGACAATGGACATGCCGAATACGGCGACAACAATCAACTTTCAAGTGGTACTTATGCAGATGAATTCCATGTGTTTTCCATTGTCTGGGATGATCAGGCTATTCGTTGGTATAGGGACGACATTCTGTACAATACAATTGACATCACTCCCAGTGCTCTTTCAGAATTTCATCAGGAATTCTTCTTTATCTTCAATGTAGCGGTTGGTGGAAATTGGCCCGGTTCTCCGGATGGGACAACTGTTTTCCCTCAGACGATGTACGTCGACTACGTCCGAGTTTTTCAGAAGTAGCGTGAATCATCTGAAGTATACCCAAAGTATCACGACAGCTACAACTACAGCGGCGCTCAACCATGTATTGATATTCACCTCTGACGCCTTCCATTGTAATGGTTTCATCACCAAGGAGCTTTTTTCTTCTGTCAACGATTCCTTGGATGAGCCAAGAAACAATGCCATCAGACATACCGAGAATAACCCGATGGCAAAGTGAAGAAAGTTTATGTCTGTAAATTGGTAAAGGATGCCGGAAAGCTTGTCCTTCGACAATTCCAACAAAAGCCTTGCACTACCTAGAACAAGTCCTGTTATGAGCGCCCATTTTGCACCCCTGGAATTTACCCTTTTCGACATAATCCCGACTAAGAAAACGGCTGCGATGGGTGGAGAGATATAGGCTTGGATGCTCTGAAGCTTTTGAAAAAGCCCTCCCTCAATCAGTTTTAGAAGGGGTATCCAGCTCAAGCCGAGGACGATTAGAATCAGCGTTGAGATCTGCCCTACCCTGACCAGTTGCTTTTCCGTGGCCATTGGTTTATACTTCTTATACACGTCCAGTGTGATAAGCGTTGAACATGAATTGAATACCGAAGAAAGAGAACTCATCAAAGCGGCGATCAAACCCGAAACAACCAAACCCCTTAGACCAACAGGTAAAACATTCATGGTAAGCATGGGTAAAGCGGCATCATAGCCGGTGATCCCATCTTCTCTTGGAAAAGTCAGCGTTTCATGGCCAGCGTTGACCAATGCAAAAGTGAGTACGCCGGGAAGGACAAAAAAAAACAGGGGAAGCAGCTTTAGGAATCCTGCAAAGATTGTCCCTTTTCGCGCATGATCTACATTTTTGGCAGCCAGCACGCGTTGTACAATAAATTGGTCCGTACACCAATACCACACACCCAATATCGGAGCTCCTAATATGATTCCTGTCCATGGAAAATCGGCATCATCCATCGGCCTCCACAAGCTCAAGTGCTGAGGGGTGACGTTGAAGACCACATGTTCCCAACCACCTATTTCCCGATACGCAAAATACGTGAGCGATATACTTCCAATGCCCAGCACGATTAGCTGAACAAAATCTGTCCAAACAACTGCCTTAAGTCCACCAAACAAAGTGTAAGCCCCTGTTAGCACTACGATGATCAAAGATCCTGTCCAGAAGTCAACTCCAAGCAGTGTTGTGAAAATGATTCCACCGGCTGCAATAGTCACCGAAATCTTTGTCAGGATATATCCAACGATGGAGACATAGGTCAAATAGCCTCTGGCCCATCCATCGTATCGCTTCTCCAAAAATTCGGGCATGGTGTATACACCTGTTTTCAGGTAAAAGGGTACAAACACCCAACCGAGTGCAAGCAATGCAAAGCACGCAATCAATTCGAACTGCGCAGCCGCAAAATCTCCAGCAGCTCCGGCTCCAGCCAGGCCAATAAGGTGCTCAGTTCCAATATTGGATGCAAAAAGTGAAGCTCCAATGACTACCCATCCCAAGTCTTTACCTCCGAGAAAGTATCCGGAGGTGTTATCAAGCTGACCCTTGCCACGGCGTTCGATCACGGTGATGTAGACAACAATTCCGGCTATGATGAGAAAATAGCATCCAATGGTGATGTAGTCTACCGTGTTCATAGGTCTCGAGTAGGTAGTTCAATATCAGGCAATTCCTGACGGAACAGGCCACTATGTTAAGCCAAAACTATGGATTTACCATCTCTTTTGGTAATTATTACCATATACTTATGGTACTTTTTACCTTTATTAAAAATTTGTTTTATATTAGCATCGCAAAATTTCGTTTTATGAAGCAACTTTACTTCCTAATCGCAACACTATTCCTAGGAACAGGGATAATGGCGCAATCGCAGATAGATCTCCCGATTACATGGGATGACACAGCAAACGTAAACTACTCAGTGACTGATTTTGGAGGAAATTCATCAAGTCAGGGCGTAGATCCTGGAAACTCATCAAACTTAGTCCTTAGTGTAGAAAAGACCAATACAGCGCAAACGTGGGCTGGAACCACTTTGAGTACAACCAGCGGTCTTGCCACTGCTATTCCCTTCTCAATGGGCAACACAGTGATGAAGGCCTTGGTTTATTCACCTGATTCAGGTATTGTGGTTAAACTTAAAGCAGAGGACAAAACCAATGCATCTCTCTCAGTAGAGACGGACGTAACAACAACTGTTGCTAACGCATGGGACACGCTGACTTTTGATTTTACGAACAATTCAGCTGGTACACCAGCCATCAACTTCAGCACTACATATGACCTGTTGAGCATCTTCTTCAACTTCGGTGTTGACGGCGCAACAGCTGGCTCCAAAACATATCTTTTGGATAACGTTTGGTTTGTAGGAGGCGGAACCGGCGGACCAACGCTTTCTCAGATTGACTTACCAATTACTTGGGACGACACGGCGAATGTCGACTATACCGTAATCGACTTTGGAGGCAACGCGCATATGCAAGGAACAGATCCTAACAACTCGTCGAACATCGTACTTACTGTAGAAAAAACCGTATCTGCTCAAACTTGGGCGGGTACTACACTTTCCACCAACGCTGGTCTTGCAACCGCAGTTCCTTTTGCAATGGGAAGCACTATGATGAGAGCAAGAGTGTATTCACCTGACTCAGGGATCGTAGTTAAGTTGAAGGCAGAAGACGCTGGTGATCCTACCAAGTCTGTTGAAACAGACGTGAACACAACGGTTGCCAACGGGTGGGACACATTGACCTTCGATTTTTCAAATCATTCTGCCGGAACAGCACCTATCAACTTTACATACACCTATGATAAGGTTTCTATCTTCTTCAATTTTGGCGTAGACGGAGCAACTGCCGGAAGTAAAACTTACCACCTGGACGACGTGTGGTTCTACAGTGCGCCACCGGCTACAAAGAGTGTCACCTTTCAAGTGGATATGAATAAATACACTGGGTCCTTTACCACTCCTGAGGTGAACGGTGACTTTAATGGATGGTGTGGAAACTGCAACCCTTTGACCGACGCAAATTCCGACGGTATCTGGGAAACAACACTCCAGTTGACACAAGATTCAATAGAATGGAAATTCGCACACGATAACTGGACAGGGCAGGAGTCACTGATGCAAGGTTCTGCTTGTACTAAGACTACTAGCGGGTTTACAAATCGTTTCGCTGTCTTGCACGGTGACACTACCTTTCCAGTTGTATGTTGGGAATCGTGCGGAGTATGTGATACAACCACTCCCCCTACTCCCGATACTTCCATGATCACCTTCCGTGTTGATATGAATGACTATACCGGCTCATTCACCACACCCGAGGTAAACGGTACTTTCAATGGATGGTGTGGTAACTGTAATGCCATGACCGACGGCGACGGTGACGGAATCTGGGAAACAACCGTCACTTTGGTTGACGAGGATACCATTGAGTGGAAGTTCTCCTATGACAACTGGACCGGTCAAGAAAGCTTAACAGATGGTGATACATGTACTATGACAACCATCAACGGTACCGATACATTCATCAACAGGTATATGGTTGTTACAGGTGATACTGTTTTGGCTGCCGTATGCTGGGAATCATGCATGGAGTGTGATACAACAACAAGTATTGAGGGTCTTCTGACTGAAGGCGGCTTCAGCATTGCTCCCAACCCGTCTACCGGTGTGATTAACGTTTCGTATAACTATACGGACCATGGACCAACAATGATCAACGTAATCAATATTGCTGGTCAAACGATTATGTCTCAGGACATCAAAGAGAATTCGAATGTTGTGCAAGTGGACCTTTCAGAATTTGATAGAGGTCTATACTTTGTTGAATTGAAAGGACTTGGTTCCTCTTCAATCAAGAAAGTAGTGCTGTCGGATTAATTAAGTTTTTTCATAGTTCAGCTCGAAGGGGTTTCGAATTCATTTTCGAAACCCTTTCTTTTTGGGGTGTATTGAAATCCAGGCGTGCCCGAGAACCTACCTCAAAGCAACACCTTGCCTTGCAAGACTTTATAAAATTAGCGCCTCACTGGCGCTCGGCGCTGATCGTAAGTCTCACAAACCCAAAGCCCTGGCTGCTTTGCAGCCTTGACTTATTTTTTCAAAGAAGCCAACAAGCGAGTTTGAGCTTCTTTGAAAAAGTAAAGCCCCTTCAGTTTCGCTGAAGGGGCTTTGGGTTTGGTGGGAGTAATAGGATTCGAACCTATGACCCCCTGCTTGTAAGGCAGGTGCTCTGAACCAACTGAGCTATACTCCCATTTAAATGTGCTATAAGAACGGTTCTCATCGGGATTACGATCCTTCGGATCGTGAGCTCCTCATGATGCTTCACATCATTCGTCGGTTCGAACCTATGACCCCCTGCTTGTAAGGCAGGTGCTCTGAACCAACTGAGCTATACTCCCTTTTGAGGGGGGCAAATATACTTTTTTTCACAAAGGCCAAAAAGCTATTTACAACTCATAATTTGGGCCCTGAGAGACTCCAAATCAATTTGCTTTTTTGGCTTGACCATGGTCGAGCCGATATAATTCATAATGTTTACCAATTCCTCATCGCTCAAGCCTTGAACCGGCATCATGGGCTGTGCATAATCGATACCATTGACGCTGATAGTGTCATCCAGGCCATACTTGACTATGCATATTGTCCGTTCGAAATTCTCTGCCAGGTAATCGGCACCTTTGAGAGGGGGATATAGCTTTTGGAACCCCAATCCATTCACACCATGACAAGAAGCACAATGCGTTCTGTATGATGTTTCACCGGAATTATCTTCCAGGGTAAAACAACCAGCAACCAATAACAAAAGGCAAAAAATGAAAAGCTTATTCACTCAGAAGCCTCTTTATGTCCTTCTTCAATAACCGTGTATCTGCCTCCTTTGTTCCATCGTAGTACCCCCTTATTCTTCGCTGCTTGTCCATAAGGATGAAGGCTCCGGAATGTACATATCCCCCGGGCGCCTTTGGATCTTCGGAGGCAGCGATCATGTACTGCTTGGCCATTCCGTAAATGTTTTCCTTCGTTCCTGTTACCAGGTGCCAGCGTTCTGATTCAATTTCCATCCTGTCAGCGTATGCCTTCAGAACCGGAACTGAATCATGACGAGTATCTATGCTATGACTCAAAAACATTAGGTCGGTTTCCGAAGCAAATTCCTCGTACAGTACTCTCATATTCTTCTTCATTCGAGGGCAGATTGAAGGGCAGCTTGTAAAGAAAAAATCTGTTACGTAGATCTTGTCTTCTACAGTTCGTTCTGTAATTAAAGCACTGTCCTGATCGTAAAAGCTAAAGTCGGAAATAGAATAAAATATGGTGTCCGGCACTTCCTTCCCATCGATAATTCTGGTTGCGTACTCGTGCTGACCAAGTACAGGAAGCGACTGTTCGGTAGGCTGGCAAGAAAATATTATGGCACCCAAACAAAAGAGGAGAATACACCTCATTCCAGTACCTCCTGGGCTTCCAAGATTATTTGTTCGGTTTCCATCTTCAAAGCCCTCATCTTGACGAATTCCTGCTCGAGGTACTTGGAAACAGACACGGTTTGCTTATCGGGCTCAAACTCCCTCATCCAAGTCATCATAGCCTCATCAGTCATCATCAGGCGTTCAATAGTATTCTCCACCGTCAGTCTTTCGTCCTCCGTCATGGTTGTGTCAGCTGCCAGTTTTTGCATTAGTGCCTCAGACAAGTTGTGCAGATCATCCATCTTGGGCATCACCTCGTCATGCAGCGCCATGACCTCCTTGAGCTGTTCCCTTTCGCCCTTATTCATATCCTTATTTCCTGAGCCTCCGCAAGACATTGCCAGAAAAACCAGGATTGCCAGTATTAAATATCTCATAGCCATAAACAAAAAAGCCGTCCCCGAAGGGACGGCTTCAAAAATACAATGAGTTGGCCTACTCCACTGAAATTCTCCTTGAAATAGTTCCAGATTCAGTGACCAACTTCAATAGATAAACCCCGGGAGTGACTTTGGTTACATCCAGGTCAGCTTCGGACGCATTCACTTCACTACGTAGTATAGTTGAACCCTTTGAGTCCATCAAACGCAGCTCCCTCAAATCTCCTTCGTAAGTCACGGTAATATTTTCCCTGGCCGGGTTGGGATAAATCTCCAAGCCTGGCGTTGGTTGTTCGAACATACCCGGCACTACAAAGAAGAACTCATCCGAGGTATCACTGGCGCAATTTGCATTCTTGGCAATCACTCTATAGTTACCCGTTTGGGCTCCAAAAATGGTTTTGGAAGTAGCAGTGAGGAGGGTTCCTTCATGGTACCATTCGTATCCTCCGGAACCGGTTACTGAACTTGTAAGGCTATCCGTCCCTACCAACGATATGGTGGGTTTTGCCGGATAGGCATGCCAGTTTACCAGGAAGGTGGTGTCAGGTCCGGCGCCGCAATAAACCGCCGCCGCAACGGTGACAAACCCACTGGAGGATCCCGATCCTGAGACTGCCGTGATGGATGTTGTTCCTTGACCACTTAGGATTGTCCAACCCGAAGGCACAGTCCAATCATAGCTGGTTGCTCCAGCTACAGACCCTACCGTATAATTCAGCGTACTGTCATTTTCACAAAGGATGCCTAAGCCACTTATTGGACCTGGTTGCTCAGGAATGTCACAGTTTTTGAAATCCAGCGCATCCAAGTATAGCACACTGCCTGGCATCCAACTTGTCTCATCACCATTTGAACTGGCAAAGAGCAACTCAATCGAATCCACAGGCGTTGGCGAATTGAGGGGTAACTCAAAGTATGTCCAGGTATTTGCCGCCGTAAACCAATAGAAATGGGGGTATTCTACCGAACCCGAGATCATATTGACATAGGCAATTCCAGTGTCGGCTCCGGATGGGCTGTACTTATAGTAACCTATCAATGTATCCACGTCCCTGTTGAAGGCAAAGCCGCTGGGCCCTTGCATGTCAAACAAAGGCTGCTTGGCTAATACACCAAAAATGGTATCATCGCCATCGCCATACGTTTCCAATCTGACAGAATAGAGTCCCTCGTACACATCGGCCGGCGCAGTGGTTCTTTGGATCATACCAACACTTAACAATCCGCCATTATCTCCAACCGAATACCAGTTGTCGGGCTTGTAGAAATTGGTCGTATCCCAAACTTCAAATCCCGGATTATTTGTATTCTGGGTAATTCCCGGCCCAACGAACGAAACGTCATCCAAAATGAGGTTACTACCTATGGCTATTCCTATTTCGTTGATTGCGTTGGACGAAACAGCAGCAAAGAGCATAGAGTCCGGAGTAACTACGGGCACATTCCATGTTACCGGGAATGAAAATCGAGTCCAGGAAGTCACAGAGCCGGTAAATGCACCAAACACCTGACCGAGCGGCAAGGAACCCGAACGAAAAATTGCAGCGATCCAAGCTGTATCACCGGGCAGAACCGAGCACTGAAAGTATCCTACTAAGGAATCTGGTCGTTGCGTATAGGCGACCCCTCCACTATTGGCATCAAAGTCACCATTAATCACATAACCCATCACTGTATCCATCACATTTCCTACGGTGGTCATGCTCAATGCAAAATTTCCGGTTCGGGCAAACGGCTCCTGGATTACATTATCTCCAAAACCGTAAGAGCTTGACTCGAGATTAGAAGTTTCATAGCCACTGAGGCCTATGTTGGTGACCGTTGACCAGCTTTCAAAATCACCATTAGTAATGATCTGGGCATCGGCCTCCAAAAGGAATAGGCCAAATACCCCCAAAAGGAAAAGTTTTTTCATAATTCATTGATTTAGAATCAAATTTCCGAAAATATACCCGGAACCGAATGACTTTAGTCAGCTAGAAACCAACAGTCAATTGTAAACGAGAGAAGAGTTCATCGCCCAATCCCGCGACTGACGAGGGCATGTATTGAACTTCGCCTTGCACTTTCAATCGATGTAGTGCGAAATATTTTGTCAAACCAAGGGTGTATTGCTGTACATCGCGGTATTGAAATTCAGTAACCGGTAGTGCATTCACATTGGAATATCGAAATACAAACTGTATATCCGAATTGAGTAGGTATCCCAACTGCCCGTTAAAACCCTGGCCCACTTCGTATACACCGGCCGTCACAATTCCTTCGGCGGAAGGGACATACACAACTGGGATTGGAGCATGTCTATCGTACCATTCAGCAGTAATGCTAAACCCTTTCCACTTCAAGAAAAGATCGGCTGTGAGCGTCTGTATATCCCTTTCCGCAGTGGTGTAATTTCCATTTTGCCCTTTTTCTCTTTGGGCGTTGTCGTTGTAGTCATACGAAACACCCAGCTGCATCTTCATTGATTCCTCCCTCGACAGGTCACCCTCAAATGCTCCACCATCGTTTTCAAAATCTCCCAGCGGCATGAGCTCCAGTCGGGCGGTGTAATTTAAGCCTCCGAGTACCGCATTATCCAAGCCCTCTCCCATGGTAAGGGCCAGATAATCCTTTACAACTGCCGTCCCAAGATGAAATTCATTCTTGATCATTATACCTCGGTCTCTGTACAAGCCATACGCTTGCTGCGCAATACTCCTTGAGGACAGTTCCATATTTTCTACCAGAGTCATCCCCTGTCGTGATCCGGGGAGCAAGAATTGGCCGAACTGAATCTTGAATCCCTCCATGACCCTGAATCTCAAATACGCATCCAATACCCCTACCTGTGAGATTTTGGGACTCTCAACTTCGTTCACCAGTCCAAACAAGAGCGAATATTCGAATCGATCATTTTTCACATATCCGTCCAGGCCAAGTCGCGTCCTTTGAAGCGCAAAGCGAGGATTTACAGTGGCATAGCTCCAAGTTCCTTCTGTTGGCAGATTCGCATCGAGTCTTGTTTGCAGAAGACCATGAAAACGCAACTTAAAATCATCGGCATCCGAGGAATAGCTAAAGCCGGAATAACCCTGACCTAGAACCGAGAAGGGTAATAATAGGGCGAAAAGAAAAATTCTCAAGGTTGAATCGTTTGGGTTGGAGTTTCTATCACGTTACTCTTGTTCTTTGCCCTGTCTACCACATAGACACGGTACTTGAAATGAGTGCCCAATGTAGGAAAATAGTAACCTCGACTCATATCTATCTTGATATCACCCTCCAAGGTATTCGAAATACTACGATTCTCGATCCTGGGAACTGTATAGTAGAATCGTCCGTTGGAATCGATGTCAAGCAGCAATACGTGCCAGGTGGAATCCATGAAATAGAGGTAATCCATGAAAAGATTATAACGCCCGGTGGAATCCTCGGTCAACGTATCAATATCCTCCGGATCCATACCGAAATCTCCATCGCAGTCTTTGAAGTTCAGCCAAAAATCAGCTGAGTCGGGTCCAAACCGGATAAAATCCTGATAGGTTATTTCGGGCACCGGCTCATCGCATTCCTCCCGCTCGCAAGCGGAAAAAATGAGCGACAAAGCAAACAGAAATAACAGCGCCTTTTTCACTTGAACGAAAGTAACGATTAAAGCCTTCCCTGTATTGTGGGCTTAGTATGTGGGCGGTATGCTACTTTTGGCAGACGTGCTCATAGCAGATCGAATCATACGCCCATTAAATCATGAACAATTTGACGCATTGGCTCTTGAATTGTTCAACTATCAGATAGAAAATGTATCGGTCTACCGTGAATATGTGGAGCTTTTAGGGAAAAAAGTCTCGTCAATTTCAGACATTCCATTTCTGCCAATTTCCTTTTTCAAATCCCGGCGCATTGCGGATAGCCGCCAAGAACAACAGGTTTTCGCAAGTAGCGGCACTACGGGACAGCAGCGGAGCAGACACTATGTTGCTGATACCAAATTATACGAACGATCATTTCGAGCGGGCTTCGAAAATGTATTCGGTCCAATTGATGAAATTGCCCTGATTGCCCTCCTCCCTTCTTACCAGGAAAACAGTCAATCCTCTCTATTATACATGGTCGACGACTTGATCAAAAAGTCCGTGGGGAATGGTAGTAGGTACGTGAAGGATTTCAAGGCATTGGACAGCACCCTTGTAGCCTTAAATGAATCTGATTGTCCAATAATCCTTTTCGGTGTATCACATGCTCTACTTGATTATTGTGAGACAAAACCAACACATTACCCCGACCTGATTGTTATGGAAACGGGGGGAATGAAGGGTCGAAAAAAGGAAATGGTTCGCAGCGAACTTCACAAGCAAATTAAAAAAGGCCTTGGTGTTAAACAAGTGTATTCAGAATACGGTATGTCCGAACTACTTTCCCAGGCTTATTCTTTCATGAATGGGATATTCCACTGTCCCCCATGGATGAAGGTGCTCGCCAGGGATACAACTGATCCATTCTCCATTGTTCCAAATGGAAAAACCGGAGCCCTCAATATCATCGATCTGGCTAATGTGCATTCATGCGCATTTATCGCGACGGATGACTTGGGAAAGGTATATGGCGATGGCTCATTCGAAGTCTTAGGCCGACTGGATCAGTCGGATATCCGGGGATGTAATCTTCTCTACGTCTGACGCTATTTGCGGTATGAGAGAATGTTGGCAAACAACCTATAAGCCCCGGGAACACCGGCCGGCAGCTGCCTGAAGAATGAAATTCCAGTAAATACAAAGCTACCCTTTCCGTGGCTTGCAACGAGAAGAGCCCCTTGCTTGGGATCTTCTCCTTTGTCATTCCAAGACAGAATGGGTTCGTAATCCGTTGCCCATTCTGACGCAAAGTACAAACCGCGCTCCTGCACCCAATTATCAAAATCGTCTCGGGTGATTTCATTCGGAGAATTGAGCACTGCATGCTTTGGATCCAGGAATTCAACTTCCGAATCTTCGTCGGTGACCCGATCCCTGCCAAACTTTATAGAGGAAGGGCCTATTTCATCTGTCACCAAACCCCTGCTCGTATTGTACTGTACTATGAGCGTACCACCATTGTAGACATAATCCAAAAGTGCCTGGTTGTTATACTTTAGTTCAGGAACAGTGTTGTAAGCCCTAACCCCCGTCACAATTGCCTCGTAGGCAGCAAGTCTGGTTGTTCCCAATTCCTTGGGATCGAGCATGTCAACACTTACTCCTATCTGGGATAGGCAGGATGGGACTTCATCCCCGGCGCCAGCCACGTAGCCTACCTTTCTGACCCGGTTGAGAACATCAAGTCTGACCAATTTTGCAACAGCCCGCGGAAAATACACCTGCTCTTCAATGTGCGGGTAATCAATTATACGATGTCCTCTATTGTAGACCTCTTCACCTTTCTTGACGTAAGCCCTGACCTCTCCAACCCCGGCAACAAAAGGTGGCGTCAATTCAAAGACCAAATCCTGAACACCCGAACTGATGAAAGAGACTTCCTGCGTAGATGGTTCTACCTTCCAGCCATTTGGAACATCCAGTCCAACTACACCTGATATGCCAGCCTTGTGGGCTTTGACCTTTACATTGATCTTCTTGGGTAGGTTTCCGGAGAAAACGAGCACCTGATCTTCAACATCGACTGTAAATTCCGGAGTCAGCACAAAGGCCTTGGTCCTCTCGCCCTCTACTCTGGTGGTCCATTTATACCTGACCGGAACAGTAACCGTGATGGGCTTTCCGTTGAGTTCAAGCGTGAGACGGGCATCAAACTCAGGACGATTTTCGGGCAATCCGATTAACTGTTGATTCTTTACATCAAAAAGGTTGGTAAATGGCTTTTCAAGCCAGTACGGTTGGCTGATCTTTCTTTTTTCATTTCTGAAAACCATGTTGGTTTGAAGCGCTTCGTTTAGACTTAACGTAGCACCCAATGTTGTATCCCTGCCACCTACTTCGATCTTCTTAAGCACTGCCTTCATGTCTGTAGCCAGCAAGGTATTGACCTCCACCTGAACCTCATCTCCGTAGCATGCATTGGGTTTCGTTGCGTTGACCTCCACGAATAATCCGGAACATGATTGGATTATAAACGTCAATTCCTGCATTTTGCGCATTTTCCAAATGCCTTCATCCATTTCACTCAGCTTTTGATAGATGCGCATCAAATCGGGCAAGCTTTTAGAGGGTTCCTTGGAGTCGTACTTGTAAATGATCTCATCCATCATGATACCCAAGGATCCATTTACACGAGTCCATGACGTATTGATTCCGCTCATAAGATCCTTGGAAGCTTGCTCGCCATCCATGTGTTTGAGATATTCCAGCCTACTACCCCTCCATCGTGAGACGCCAAATCCCTGGCTTTTGTGCTGAGAGCGGCTCAAGGACGCAAGCTCATTTGTCCACATCCCCAAGGCAGGACTGTATTGTCCCACGTCTACCGTAAGATATTCGGGATCGGTCTTGGCTCGCTGGGGCAATTCCTTATCCCACCAAGTACTTGCATTGAGCAGGATTCGCCTTGCCTGCCAAGGTTCCACATACTCCAATTGATCCGGGAATTCCATTTTGTCGGCAGCCATCTTATAGGCTTGCATGGCCAAGATGGCCGACGCAGAGTGATGGCCATGGCCATTATAGCCTTCCGGGTTGAACCTTGTCACTATTACATCCGGCTGGAATTTCCTGATCACCCATACCATATCTGCCAGCACTTCTTGCTTGCCCCATTTGGCATAGGTTTCATCAGCCGATTTGGAATAACCGAAATCCACAGCACGGCTGAAAAATTGCTGGCCCCCATCGACCTTTCGCGCTTCCATAAGTTCCTGGGTTCGAACGATTCCAAGTAACGGGCCTTTTTCTGTTCCAATGAGATTCTGACCTCCATCACCTCTCGTTAAGGAAAGATAACCGGTAGTAAGTTTTTTATCGTTGGCCAAATAGGCAATGAGACGGGTATTTTCATCATCAGGGTGGGCTGCAACGTAGAGAACACTTCCCAAGGTGTTGAACCTTTCCAGGGCATCACCAATTTCTGCTCCATTCATCAATCGCTTTTGCTGTGCTACAGATGACACGATGGTCAGAGACAAAGCGATCGTCAATAAATTCAATTTCATACTCCTGCCAAATCGATTAAAAAGGCGTAGTCCAGTGCAATCTCGTTGAGAATTTGGAACCTGCCTGATGCACCTCCATGTCCGGAGGTCATATCGGTACGTAAATATAGCTTTTGATCTCCCACCTTTTTTTCTCTGAGCTTGGCTACCCATTTTGCGGGCTCCCAATATTGCACTTGAGAGTCATGGAGCCCGGTTGTGACTAAAAGGTGGGGGTAGAATTTCTCTTCCACATTGTCGTATGGAGAATATGAAAGTATATAGTCGTAGTATTCCCGGTCATTCGGATTTCCCCATTCATCGTACTCACCTGTTGTGAGGGGAATGCTATCGTCGAGCATAGTTGTCACTACGTCTACAAATGGCACAGCCGCCACTACGCCCTTGAACAGATCGGGCCGCATGTTGATCACGGCTCCCATTAATAATCCGCCTGCGCTTCCACCCATGGCATAGATTCGCTGGGGGTCGGCCCAACTTTCCTCAACGGCGTATTGTCCGCAATCGATAAAATCGTAGAATGTATTTTTTTTCTTGAGCAATTTTCCGTGCTCATACCAGTCCCTTCCCAATTCCTCGCCGCCACGAATGTGGGCAATGGCGTACACAAATCCTCTGTCGAGCAATGATAACCGGTTTGAACTGAAATAGGGATCCAGGCTATGTCCATATGAGCCGTAGCCATACAGGAGAAATGGATTGTTTCCCCGGTCCAACATGTCCTTTCTGTAGACAATGGACATTGGAATTTGAACTCCATCCCTGGACTCCACCTCAACCCGATCAGTTTGATAAAGCTCCTTGTCAAATCCTCCGAGGACTTCTTGTTGCTTCATCAATTTGAAGCCTCTGGAATTGAGATCATAATCATAAATGGTGACTGGAGTGGTCATCGAAGTATAACCCAACCGCAGAACGCTAGAGTCAAAATCCAGATTCACGGAGGTATATGCGGAATAAGCCGGCTCGGGAAATCGTATGTAGTGCTCGGAAGATTCGTCTCTTGGGATTACTCGCATCTTAATAATTCCCATTTCCCTTTCCTCGATTACCCAGAAGTCCTTAAACAACTCAATGTCCTCTAAAAGCACATTGTCCCGATGGGCTATCTCTTCCACCCATTGCTTCTTGGCAGGCTGGTCTATGGGCGCGGACATGAGTCGAAAGTTCTTGGCCTCGAGATTTGTGAGAATGTAGAATCGATCCCCGTAATGATCGACAGAATATTCAAGTTTTTTTTCCCTCGCTTGTATTACAATAAACTCATCGAGTGGCTGATCCGCCCGAATAAACCTATACTCCGAGCTCAAAGTCGAATAGGAGGATATGAAAATGAACTCCTTTGATTTGGTCTTGAATACAGACACACCAAATGTCTCGTCTTTCTCCTCGTAGACCAATTGATCGTTATCGGAATCGACCTTGTGCCTCCAGATTCTATGTGCCCTTAGGCTATCATCCTTGGTTGTGAAAAACAGGTATTGCCCATCTTCACTCCATGTTGATGTGCCAGTAGTATTGGGAATCCTATCAGAAAGCAGTTCTCCACTTTCAAGGTCTTTGATATGTATGGTGAATTGTCTTCTTCCTTTATCATCCAGGCCATATGAAAGCCTGTTGTTATCCGGGTTTATCGACAGACCAGCAACCTGGCAAAAGTCTAGGCCCTCTGCAATGTGATTTACATCAAGAATTACTTCTTCCTTGGAGTCGAGCGACTCCGGCTTTCTGCAATGAATGGCATATTCCTTACCCTCCTCGTAGCGAGTATAGTAGAAATAGCCTTGATAGAAATAGGGAACTGAACTGTCGTCTTCCTTGATGCGCCCCTTCATCTCATCATACAGTTCCCGCTGCAGCCTTTTTGTGTGAGACATCTCCTTTTCGACGAACTCGTTTTCAGCTTTCAGATAGTCCAGCACGTCTTGGTTTTCCCTGTCGTTTAACCAGTAGTAATCATCGATTCGCAGATGACCGTGAGTTTCCAGTTCCTTTGGCTTTTTTGGCGCTTTGGGTGCGTCCATCGAGTAGTTTTTAAGTGATACAATTTTAGTAGAATTAATGAACCTTAACGCACCACCCATCGATCAAAATCTATATTTGCCGAATCATGCTTTCCACGTTGAATTTATTGGCCATCGAATGGACCGTTGACCCTGATTTCTTCACCATTCCAGGAATCGATCGGGTTGTGCGATGGTACGGCGTATTGTTTGCTACGGCCTTTTTCGCGGGATACTACGTTTTGGAACGGGTATTTAAAGCCGAAGGGCACCCAAAGAATTGGATGGATTCTATCCTGATTTATGTGATGATCGCCACAGTAGTTGGAGCTAGATTGGGCCATGTTTTCTTCTATGATTGGGATTACTATTCGCAAAATCCTGGGGAGATTCTTGCAGTCTGGAATGGTGGATTGGCTAGTCATGGGGCAGCCATAGCAATTCTGATTGCACTCTACTTGTTCTCCAAAAGGATTACCAAAAAGCCCTACATCTGGATTCTGGACAGGATAACCTTACCGGTCATCATCGGGGGGTTCTTTATTCGGATGGGCAACCTTATGAACCACGAAATCATTGGCACGCCAACCGACGTCGCGTGGGGGTTCCTGTTCACAAAAGCATATGGTATTGACCCTACCATACCGAGGCACCCGGCACAACTCTACGAGGCAATCGGATGCCTGATCATCTTTGGCGTGCTGATGTGGTTGTATTGGAAAAAAGACTGGGGTAAATACAGTGGCAAACTATTTGGCGTATTCCTCACATTGCTCTGGACATCGAGATTCCTGGTTGAATTTGTGAAAACAAGTCAAGGCGGATTTGAAAGCTCGCTTGGCAATATTCTGTCCACAGGTCAGTGGCTCAGCATCCCGTTGATAATTGTAGGGGTTTACCTATGGTTTAGACCCCAAAAAGCCTAATCAACTTCCCAGGTATTGGCCCCTTTTAAGAGGGCATCCAGATCGCCCATGCCTTTCTCATCCTTGGCTTCCTCAACTTGGGCTGTGAGTGCATCCTCGTAAGTTCCACGTTCATCGACATAGATGATTCCAAATGGTCTTGGCAAAGAACCTTCGAGCTTGGGATCGTCAAAGAATCTCGTCAGCAGGTTGGCTTTTACTGCATCGTTCTCATCGTGAATCCACAAATCTTCCAACGAATAATTATCTCCCACCTGAACCACCCGTGGCTTAAATCCATCAAGGATAATTCCCTTGTTTTTGTCCCTGCCAAATACCAATGGTTGCCCGTGCTGTAGGAAGATTGTTGTATCATTCTTTGTGTCCTTATCGGTAAGTGGTGAAAAAGCGCCGTCGTTAAACACGGGGCAATTCTGATAGATCTCCACCAAAGAAGCACCCTTGTGTGCATGACTCCTAATCAGTATTTCCTTGAGGTGTTTTGGCTCGCGGTCGAGCACCCTTGCGATGAATGTAGCATCGGCCCCAAATGCCAGTGCCAGCGGATTGAACGGATGATCCAGCACGCCCATGGGTGATGATTTGGTCACCAGCCCTTGGGGCGTAGTCGGGCTGTACTGACCCTTTGTAAGACCGTAGATTTCATTGTTGAAAAGGAGAATGTTCACGTCAAAATTTCTCCTCAACAGGTGGATCATGTGGTTTCCTCCAATCGACAGGCCATCACCGTCACCTGTGATAATCCAAATGCTGAGATCGTCTCTCATGGCTCGGAGTCCGCTGGCA
The DNA here is from genome assembly GCA_965267285.1 of Salibacteraceae bacterium. Classification (GTDB taxonomy): domain Bacteria; phylum Bacteroidota; class Bacteroidia; order Flavobacteriales_G; family Salibacteraceae; genus UBA4419. Next base: position 2,455,325 of record OZ253948.1, read on the forward strand.
ACAGCCGTGGCGCGACCATGAATGCTGTGCATCCCGTAGGTATCCATGTAGTATGGAAACCGCGAAGAGCATCCAATGCCAGAAATGAAAACGGTGTCTTCCTTCTTCAATCCAAGTTCAGCCGTTGCTGCTTGTACCTGCTTGAGGATGGCATAGTCGCCACAACCCGGACACCATCGGACGTCCTGATCTGTTTCGTAATCCTTTGCCCTCAACTTCTCTTCCATCAGCTATAGATGCTTTTGACTTTCTCGGCGATCTCACCGGAGGTAAATGGCAATCCCTGGATCTTTGAAAACGGAATTGCGTCAATCATAAACTTACTCCTGATGACATGCACCAATTGTTTGTCGTTGATTTCCGGAATAAGGACTTTGTCAAATCGACTAAATAGATCAGGCAAGTTGGTGGGCAGCGGATTCAGGTGTCGCAAATGCGCTTGCGATACCTCCATGCCCTCTTCCAATAGATCGGAAACCGCCATACGAATGGCGCCGTATGTAGAGCCCCATCCCAGCACTAGAACTTTTCCTTTTTCGGGACCTTGCTCCACTTTCGCTTCCGGTATTCGCCTGGAGATTTTGGCGATCTTCTCAGCCCGCATCTTCACCATCTTTTCATGATTCTCAGGGTCGTAGGAAACATTACCTGTTTTGTCCTGTTTTTCCAAACCGCCCAAGCGATGCTGCATTCCTTCCATTCCCGGTACCGCCCAGGCCCGTACGAGGTTTTCGTCCCGATCATAGGGTAAATAGTTTTCCAACCCTTCCTTTGGTCGAGGTACCTCAATACTATTTAGATCTGAAGAATTTGGATACGCCCAAGGCTCGGATCCGTTGGCGAGATATCCATCAGATAGAAAGATCACCGGCGTCATGTGTTCGATTGCAATTTGGGCTGCCTCGTAAACCGTTTCGAAGCAATCGGAAGGTGTACGTGCGGCCAATACAGGTAGCTGCGCCTCTCCATTTCTTCCGTACAAGGCCTGCATCAAATCCGACTGTTCGGTCTTGGTTGGCAAACCTGTAGAAGGGCCTCCACGTTGAACATTGATCACCAGAAGTGGGATTTCCAACATGACAGCCAAGCCCATGGCCTCGGTCTTCAAGGCAATGCCTGGCCCACTTGATGCCGTGACGCCTAATGCTCCGCCAAATGACGCGCCGATCGAAGCACATACGGCAGCAATCTCATCCTCAGCCTGGTACGTTCGGATCCCAAAATGTTTTTGCTTAGACAGTTCATGAAGAATATCAGAAGCCGGAGTAATCGGGTATGATCCGTAAAACACATCCAGCTCAGCCATTCTACCCGCGGCAATTACGCCATATGCCGTGGCTTGATTCCCCATGATGGATCGATAACTACCTTTCGGAAGTGAGGCTTTTTTTACCTGGTATCGGGTAGAGAATGTTTCGCTTGTATCGCCAAAGTGATAGCCCGTTTTGAGAACCTTAATGTTGGCATCGATGAGCTCTTGCTTACCCTTGAATTTATTCTGAATGAACTCAATGGTATTGTTGAGTTCCCGGCTGTACATCCAATACAGGAATCCAAGAACAAACATGTTCTTGCAGCGATCCATAGTCTTTCTGTCCAGACCTGAATCCACCAATGTTTCCCGGGTTAACCTGGTGACATCTACCTCATGCACATCAAACTTCTCCAGGCTTCCGTCTTCAAGTGGGTTGCTGTCGTAGTGTGAAAGTTTGAGGTTCTTCGAATCGAATCCAGCGACATTGGCAATGATTACCCCACCCGGCTTCAGCGAGTTGATATTTGCTTTCAGCGCGGCTGCATTCATTGCCACAAGGACATCGCAATCATCACCGGGAGTGAAGATGTCAACGCTCCCAAAGTGAAGTTGGAATCCGGAAACCCCTGCAACAGTACCTTGCGGAGCACGTATTTCAGCAGGGAAATTTGGAAACGTGCTAACATCATTCCCAAACAAGGCATTGGTATTGGTAAACTGGTTACCGGTAAGTTGCATACCGTCTCCGCTGTCACCAGCAAATAAGATGGTTACTTCCTTCCTTTCCAGTATATCCTTGTCGCTCAAAGTGCCTATTAGGGCTGATCCACCATGACCCAATTGCCTGAATCGATCAGTGGAACGGCCTGTTTGTATTTTGTTTCCTTGACCTCATTGGTCATAACGTTCTGAATCTTCACCCGCTCGTTTCGACCTATTTTTCGCTCCACCTTCACAGGGCTTGGCTTTTCCGGTCGACGATTGGCCGAAGGATCGTGGTAATTCTGCTGACCCGCAGGGGAAGGCGCATCAGGATGGCCTCCGCGTCCTGCTCTCGTTTCTGAGGTGTTTGAACTCCTTCTTTCCCTTGCTTCCTGAACTTGTGTCTGATCGTTTTGCGGAAGGTTGGCGTGCATCAGAAAGGACATGATCTTCTTGTTTACCTCGTCCACCATTGTCTTAAAGAGCTCGAAAGACTCGAACTTATAAATCAACAACGGGTCTTTTTGTTCATATGAAGCCGTTTGGACAGACTGTCTCAAGTCGTCCATTTGTCTCAAATGCTCCTTCCACGCCTGATCAATCATGGCGAGGTTGGTTCCTTTTTCCAATGATTTTACAGCTTCTCTACCCTCAGAATCCACCGCCCGCTGCAATGGACAAACAACCTGAATACCCTTGCGTCCATCGCTGAATGGAATGGAGATATTTTCAAACTTGTGACCCTCTTGCAGGAGTACGCGTTGAAGAACGGGCAAGGCAGTCCGGGCAATCAATTCAGATTTTTCTCTGTAGTGTTCAGCTGCCTTAGCATTTAAATCTGTTGCAATCTCATCCGGATTTCCCTTCACGAACGAATCCTCATCTATCTCATATTCGAAGCCGAGGTATTTGAGTACGTCTAATTTGAAGGCTTCGTACGATCGATTGCCTTGATGTGAGAATACCAGGTCGTTGCACAGTTCGCCAAGTGAATTGGCAATGTCCACTTCGAGTCTGGTTCCAAACAAGGCATGCTTCCGCTTTTTGTAGATGACCTCGCGTTGTTGGTTCATTACATCATCGTACTCGAGCAATCGCTTTCGAATACCGAAGTTGTTTTCCTCGACCTTCTTCTGGGCGCGCTCGATCGATTTTGTGATCATGCTGTGCTGAATCACTTCACCCTCTTTCAGGCCAAGACGATCCATGATCCTCGAAGCCCGTTCAGATCCAAATATCCTCATCAGGTTATCCTCGAGAGATACATAGAACTGCGAGGAACCAGGGTCTCCTTGCCTACCGGCGCGACCACGTAGCTGACGGTCTACCCTTCTCGATTCGTGTCTTTCGGTTCCAATGATCGCCAATCCACCGGCTTCCTTTACTCCTTCACCGAGCTTGATGTCGGTTCCCCTACCCGCCATGTTCGTCGCGATAGTCACTGTGCCAGGCTGACCTGCGAAGGCCACAATGTCTGCCTCCTTCTGATGCAGTTTGGCATTCAGTACCTGGTGATTGATGTTTTTCATCTTGAGCATTCGACTCAACAATTCCGAAATCTCAACCGAAGTCGTACCAACCAAAACAGGTCGTCCAGCCTTGACCAATCGCTCTGTTTCGTCGATAACCGCATTGTATTTTTCTCTTGCTGTTTTGAAGACGAGATCCTGTTCGTCGGCTCGCGCGATGGGCTTGTTGGTTGGGATAACAACTACATCCAATTTGTAGATTTCCCAGAATTCCCCAGCTTCCGTTTCCGCTGTACCAGTCATCCCAGCCAGCTTGTGATACATCCTGAAATAATTCTGCAGCGTGATTGTGGCATAAGTCTGCGTTGCTGCTTCGATCTTCACATTTTCCTTCGCCTCTATTGCTTGGTGCAAGCCATCTGAGTATCGCCGGCCTTCCATGATTCGACCTGTCTGCTCGTCTACAATCTTGACGGAGTTGTTCATGATGACGTATTCCACGTCTTTTTCGAACATTGCATAGGCCTTCAACAGTTGATTAACCGTATGGATGCGTTCCGTCTTGACGGAATAATCGCTGATGATTTCATCCTTCAGCTTCACCTTCTCTGAAGCATCCATGTCGGACTTTTCGATCTTGTCGATTTCAGTAGATAGGTCCGGTAAAATGAAAAAATCCTTGTCTCCAACAAGCCCAGTTACTAGTTCCAGTCCCTTTTCTGTCATCTCAACAGAATTCTGCTTTTCCTCGATGACGAAATAGAGCTCGCTATCTACAAATGGCATTTCTTTCGCCTGATCCTGCAGGTAGAAATTCTCCGTTTTGGTAAGTTGATTCTTGATGCCCGGTTCACTCAGAAACTTAATGAGGGCTTTGTTTTTTGGAAGCCCGCGATAAGCGCGCAGCAGGGCCAAACCTCCGTCCTTTGTCGCCTTAGAAGACTCCTTCTTGTCTTCGAAATCGCTGGAGTCTGCATTGAGTTTTTTCTTGGCCTCGCTCAGTGCTCCCGTGACATACTTGCGCTGTTCCCCAACGAGTTTTTCAATGAGCGGTTTCAACTCGTTGAATTCATGCTCATCTCCCTTTGGTGTCGGACCAGAGATAATCAGTGGCGTTCTTGCATCGTCGATCAACACACTATCCACTTCATCCACGATAGCGAAATTGTGTTTTTGTTGAACAAGGTCTTGAGGTCGTGAAGCCATGTTGTCCCTCAGGTAGTCGAATCCAAATTCATTATTGGTTCCATAGGTGATGTCGGCCAGGTATGCCTTGCGCCTGTCTTCTGAATTCGGTTGGTGTTTATCGATACAATCCACACGCAAACCATGAAATTCAAAGATGGGCCTCATCCACTCGGAATCCCTTTTGGCAAGATAGTCGTTGACCGTCACAAGGTGAACCCCCCTTCCTGGGAGTGCGTTGAGATAAACAGGAAGTGTAGCGACCAATGTCTTTCCTTCACCCGTGGCCATCTCTGCAATCTTACCTTGGTGAAGTACCACTCCTCCGATCAGCTGCACATCGTAGTGGACCATGTCCCAATCCACTTCATTTCCTGCGGCATCCCACTTGGTCGCATACTCAGCGTCATTGCCTTTGAGGTCTATGAAATCCCTTTCGGCCGAAAGGATTTTGTCAAGCTCGGTAGCGGTTACGAAAAGTGAATCATCTTCCTTGAATCGGCGCGCTGTTTCCTTCACCACTGCAAAGGCCTCCGGCAGGATTTCATTCAGAACCTCTTCGATTTTTTCATCTATCTGTTCTTCAACGGCATCTATCTGACTGTAGATGGCTTCCTTCTCGTTGACATCGGTGGATTCTTCCTGGGCGGTTTGGCGCAGGGCTTCAATTTGATCCTTTTCAGTCTGAATATGCGATTCGATGCGAGCTCTGAATTCGACCGTTTTGTTTCTCAATTCGTCATTAGAAAATGACTGGTATGCATCGAAATGCCCGTTGATTTCTTCAACGATTGGTTCTATCTCCCTGATGTCCTTCTCCGACTTATTGCCAACGACTTTGGATAGAACTTTATTTACAAACTCGAACATATACCGCCTATCTTAAAAAGGTTGCCAAAAATAGTTTAAATAAGGCTTCGCAATGTGCTTAATTCCCTTTGATAATTGGGCAGAAATGGCCAAAATAAAGAGCACGGACAAAGCCGAAGAAAGAGACGAAAAAGGGGATGGAAAATTTTAGTATTCGTCTTCGTTGAAGAAGAAATCTTCCTTGGAAGGGTAATCCGGCCAAATATCCTCGATGGTATCGTAGGCTTCACCTTCATCCTCGATCTCCTGGAGGTTTTCTACAACCTCCAGTGGGGCACCTCGTCGGAGGGCGTAGTCGATCAATTCTTCCTTGGTTGCTGGCCAAGGAGCGTCCTCGAGGTATGAAGCTAATTCAAGTGTCCAGTACATGTTGTACCCTTCTAATTTTCTGCAAAAATAATTTTTTTCGAATGCGACCAAGTATTTTTTTTGAATCGCTGAAAAAAACTCTAACTATCTGATTTCCAATGTATTTCTTGTTCTCCGGCCCTACTTAGGACAATACGAGCCAAAACAAAAAAGTAATCTGAGAGGCGATTGAGAAAGCCGATTATTTCGGACAGGCCTTCCTCAGAATTTGAAAGTTTGACCACCGTTCTTTCTGACCTTCGGCATACGGTTCTACAAACATGAGCCTGCGCAGAAGGCATAGAGCCTCCCGGTAGGATAAAGTTCTTAAGCGAAGGAAGCGCCTCCTCCCATTTGTCAATCTCAGCTTCCAGTCTGACAATATCGGATTCATCGACTCCTTTGAGGTCGAATGATGAAGATTTTTTCTCAAGGGCCAGAAGGGATCCCAAATCAAATAGCTTGTTCTGAATCCATTCAAGCGAAGCGTACTCCTCCTTGTCCAGCATGCTAATCAACAGGCCTATGTGGCTGTTGAGCTCATCTACCGTACCATAGGCTTCTATTCGATCATGGTCCTTTGAAACCCGACTTCCTCCGAGAAGCGAAGTTTCGCCCTGATCCCCTTTACGCGTATAGACCTTCATTTTGTCGAAGTAACAAATTATCCGGAAACAAATATCTCCTTGAAAACCTGATCGATTCTTTTAAAATCCCGTATCTGAATGTTGAAATTGGTGGTCTTGAGCCCTTTTAAATTGTAGGACGAAATCACAATCTGTTCAAATCCAAGCTTCTCCGCTTCCTTTATTCTTTGCTCAATTTTAGAAATTGGCCTTAACTCCCCAGACAATCCTATTTCTCCGGCAAAGCAGAGTTTTGGGCTAACGGATATGTCCATATTCGAAGATAATATGGCCATCACCACAGCGAGATCAATGGCAGGATCCTCCACTCTGATTCCCCCGGCAATGTTCAGGAATACATCTTTTGACGCCAGTTTGAATCCACATCTTTTTTCCAGTACTGCCAAGAGCATATTGAGCCGACGCAAATCGAAACCCGTTCCAGACCGTTGCGGTGTTCCATATGCCGCTGTACTTACCAGCGCCTGGGTCTCGATCATGAGTGGACGTATTCCCTCAATGCTTGCTGCTATAGCAACGCCAGAGAGGTCTTCATCTCTGTTGGAGAGCAGCATTTGGGATGGATTTACAACGCCTTTTAACCCCTCATTGCGCATCTCGTAGATGCCCAGTTCATGGGTTGAGCCAAATCTGTTCTTGAGCGATCTTAAGAGCCTGAACAAATGATTTCGATCTCCTTCAAACTGCAATACCACATCAACCATGTGCTCCAAAACCTTTGGACCGGCCAGGCTACCATCTTTGGTAATATGCCCTATGAGGATGATGGGCGTATTGCTGTTCTTGGAAAACTGTATGAGTTCAGCCGCTGATTGACGAATCTGCCCCACCGACCCCGGGGCTGATTCCATCAGAGCCGAATGCATGGTTTGGATGGAGTCGATGATGATTAGCTCTGGATTGAGTTCCAATGCATTGTGCAAAATGGTGGTCGTGGAGGTTTCACTCAGGATGTGACAACGATCTTTTCGAAGTGCTAATCTTTCCGCCCTTAAACCGATTTGCTCCGCACTTTCTTCTCCGCTTACATAAAGCACATTCCCTTCAAATCCGGTAGCGATTTGGAGTGAGAGGGTCGACTTTCCAATTCCCGGTTCACCTCCAAGAAGAATAACCGAGCCAGCCACTAGCCCGCCTCCCAATACTCTGTTTAGCTCGCCATCTGCAAGGGCGATGCGCTGGTGCTCTTGAGTTTTGATTTGGTCAATGGTCATAGGCTTCGCAGCCTTCTTGGGAATGATACCTGGCTCAGCTTTCGAAACCTTCTCTATGATTTCTTCGGCGTAAGTATTCCACTCATTGCAGGAAGGGCACTTGCCAATCCATTTCGAGCTTTTTGCTCCACAGTTCTGACAATAATATGTGGTTCTGGTTTTGGACATCAACCCTGTATCCTTTTGAGGATGGAAGTGGTGGAATGTCCTTCTACGAATGGAATGGTGATGACCTGCCCACCGTTTGATCTTACTTCAGCCGATCCGACTATGTAGCCAGGTGATTCAGCATCTTCTTCGGTTTCATCGTAGTCCCCTCCTTTTATGAGAACATCCGGATTGATATTTCTGATCAGATCGATTGGGGTTTGTTCGGCAAAAGGGCAAACGTAGTCGACGGACTCGAGGGAAGCCAAGACAAGCATCCGGCTTTCGAGATCCTGATAGGGTCTGCCATCTCCTTTATTCAGAGTCCTCACCGAGTCGTCGTCGTTAATTCCAACAACGAGAATATCTCCCTCGCTCTTCGCATCCTCCAGATATAAGACATGTCCCGGATGAATAATATCAAAGCAGCCATTGGTAAAAACGATGGACTTGTTTAACGATCGCTCCTCCTTAATCAGAGGCAGGAGCTCTTCCATATCGAGAATCTTATCCTTGACCGCCATTTGTTTCAGTACTTGCCGGTTCGAAGTTACGATTGTAAATGGGCATTAACAGGAAGGACAAGCCGCCCAATACCAAAAACATGACCGTCTGTGCAGTCCAAACAATCCAGCCAAAGGCATTACCAATATTCGAGTCAACATTGTACAGGGTGAGAACCCCCATTACGACCAATGGATAAGCGCCTATTCCTCCATTGGTGAAAACAATTGCAAAACCACCCAGAACGAATGAAGTAAGGATTCCGCCCCAAGGCACATCCGATGTTTCGGGAAGGCTGAAGAAACATACGTAAAACATCACGATGTACATGGCCCAGATGAAGAGCGTGTGGAAGAGGAAGGCCCACTTTTGCTTCATTCTTACAATCGACATGATTCCATCATACATGCCCCTCAAAAAGCTCCTGATCTTCAGGATAAAGGAATTGGTAAAAGTCCCCAGGAATACTACATAGATAAACAAGACGAGGCCCCCTATCAAACCTAGGATGAGAAGGCTAATCCCCGGCCACGATAGTTCTGCCGTTAGATTGTTCCATCCCTCGGAAAGGAAGGAACCGATGATTTCGATTTGAATAATGCAGACGGTGACAGAAAAGATGATGAGGATAATAAAATCCGCTATGCGCTCCGCTATCACCGTTCCCAATAGCTTCTGGAAGGGCATTTTTTCATAGCGACTCATAACCCCACAACGAGATACCTCTCCGAGTCTTGGTACAGCCAAATTGACAAGGTAGCCTATAAGAACAGAAAAAAAACTGTTGAGGAATTTTGGTTTTAAGCCCAGTGGTTCAAGGGTGTACTTCCAGCGATATGCCCGGCTCATATGACTCAAGATGGCAAATACCAACGAAAACCATATCCAGGCATAGTTTGCCTTGCTAAAGGCATTTCGGATTTCGAGTTTGTCGGCTTCGGTCAGGGTTTGGTAATAGTACCAGATAAGGAATAGTCCCAAGGCCAGGGGCAAAACCACTTTTAGAAACGTAAAGAGCAGTTTTTTCAATCCTTAGCTTTTCAGTCGATTGGTCTTCTCGTCTGGAAAAATGATGTTTGGCTTAAAAGTCTTGGCTTCCTCAAAATCAAGAATCGCATACGATATGATGAGCACAATGTCCCCAACAACCACTTTTCGTGCCGCGGCACCGTTGAGACATATCTCTCCTGATCCTCTTTTTCCTTTAATTACATAGGTTTCCAATCGTTCACCGTTGTTGATGTTGACGACCTGAACCTTCTCTCCTTCAATCAAATTCGCAGCATCCATCAAGTCTTCGTCAATGGTGATGCTTCCGATATAATTCAGATTGGCCTCCGTGATTGAAACACGGTGCAATTTTGATTTTACAACCTCGATTTTCATGCGGCTGCAAAATTAATCAATTAATGAATGGTTGTCGATAAGTCTGACCCCGTTAAAATCAACAGCACAAAAGGCTCTGGGCGATTTGTAGTTCCTGGCTTCAGGGTGCGTTTTTAGACTTTCAGATTCCGCTATTTCTATGTATTCTACCCTTCCTTGTGACCCATTTTCAACACGATGAATAAACCGTGTTTTCAGATCGTCTATAGAGCTAATGGGCCAACCTATTCTCATTTCGACCAAGGCATTGTGGATGATGGCAGCTTCTTTTCGATCCTTTTGACTTAATCTTTCATTGCGTGAAGACATTGCTAGGCCATTGGGTTCTCTCACGATCGGACTGCCAATTATTTCGACGTTCATCTGTTTTGCGATCTGCCTGACAATCAAAAACTGCTGGTAGTCCTTGAGTCCAAAGTATGCGCGATCGGGGCCAACCGCTTCAAAAAGCTTGCTAACGATGGTCGCCATTCCTTCGAAGTGTCCTGGCCTATGTGCTCCTTCCATGGTCTGATCCAAGCCCCTAAAATCAAAGTTTAAGGACTTAACGTCATCTCCGTACATTTCGGTATCCGAAGGGGTAAAAAGAACATCGGCCAATTCTTCCAGCGATTCTATGTCTTTTTGCAAAGATTTGGGGTATTTCTCAAGATCTCTTTGGTTGTTGAACTGGGTTGGGTTGACATATATAGAAACAACAGTTCGGTCGTTTTCTCGCATACAAGCTTTTACCAGGGAGATATGTCCACGGTGCAATGCACCCATCGTTGGTACAAATCCAATCGACAAACCTGATTGCCTCCAGGACAATAAAAGCTCTCCTAACTCCTTTTTATGATCTAAAACCAGCATATGAGAGGAAATTTTGGATAACCCAAAAGCGCCTGCCTGCCCGAGATACACTAATTTTTTGTACCTTTGTAAGCTCCAAAAAAACAAAATAATCTTATGACCAAACCGAGAGTTCTTTACGTGTCACAGGAGATCTTCCCCTACCTCCCGGAATCTGAAATGTCTAACATCAGTAGATTTTTACCGCAGGGGATACAGGAAAAAGGAAAAGAAATAAGAACATTCATGCCGCGCTTTGGTTGCGTAAACGAGCGCAGGCACCAGTTGCACGAGGTTATCAGGCTTTCTGGAATGAACTTGATCATCGACGATCAAGACCATCCCCTAATCATCAAGGTGGCTTCAATTCAGCAGGCTCGAATGCAGGTATACTTCATCGATAATGAAGAATACTTTAAGAGGAAGAGTGTATTCTCCGAGCCGGAAGGCAAAGTTCATGCAGACAACCATGAACGCATGGTGTTCTTCTGCAAAGGAGTACTGGAGACAGTTAAAAAGCTTGGGTGGTCTCCGGACATCATCCATTGCCATGGTTGGTTCTCCAGTATACTTCCGGTATACGTTAGGAAGGGTTATGTAAACGATCCGATCTTCAACAACGCCAAAATTGTCTTCTCCGCCTACAACAACAATAGCGGAGTGAAGAAACTCAACAAGAATTTGATTTCTAAGGCTTCGACAGAACAAGTTTCTCAAGATGACCTTTCAGCGATTCAGAATCCGACCATCGAGAATCTGGAACTGTTGGCAGCCCAATATTCGGACGCGGTTGTTTTTGGATCAAATGATCTCGACGCAAGTCATAAGCTGGCGTTGGCCGATCAGGTAAATCAAGTTTTGGATTATCAAGATCCTGAAAACTACGTAGATGCCTACGACGAATTCTACGATAGCATCCTGGAAGAGTCCGTGCTTGTAGACTGACATGACCATAAAAAATTTAGCAAGCTTTGAATTGCAGCTCAATTGGGCTGCAATTCTTGTTTTAGTCCTCCTTATTGCCTCTTGTAAAAAGGAACCTCTGGTAGGAGAAGGCATCCAGCCAGGTGTTCAGCAGCAGGAAGTCCTCGTTCAAGACACCTTTTCGATTTTTTCCAGGACCGTCAGAGAAGACTCCCTCAAGACTGGTGGAGCAAGCCGTATCCTCGTTGGAGAAGTCAACGATCCCGTATTCGGTTATAGTAAGTACACATCGGCATTCGAAATTCACCCGCCAATAGGTGAAATAGTTCTGGACGGAATCCTAGACTTGCAAATTGATTCGGTTATCCTTACCCTTCCATTTGTCGACACCTATGGAAGTCTGGATGCTCAAGACTTTGACATAAAGCAGCTCGATGCCCAAATTGATACTGCAGACTTTTATTCGAATTCACTCCCTGCAGCTTCGGGAAATGACCTATGTCTCGATGGTGCTATCACTCCGGAGCCTGGCGTGGCTAAGGAAATTGGAGGTGTAACGGAGTCGCCGTCTATACGACTACACCTCGATCACCAATTCGGCCGGGATCTCATCTGTCAACCAAAAGAAACCTACAACAGCAAAGAAGACTTCCTCGAATTCATGCCCGGACTGCTTATTTCATCCTCTGCCAATAGGGCTGAAGGTGCAGGTTTGTATTTAAATCCCCAGGACGAATTCACAAGGCTCACTGTATACTTCAGGGACGATTCTACCTCCGATCATTTCAACGTGGTATTCTCACTGGGTGACTCGAGCATGATTGTACACCATTTTGAGCACGACTATATCAACTCTGATGTCGATAGCGCATTGAAATCCACCGCAACGGGAAGTGAAAATATCTACGTGCAATCAGCCGCTGGAGTCAAAGCCGAAATAAACATCCCGTATTTGACAAATTTGGCCGAAATAAAACCTGTAGTGCATGAGGCTGTTGTAGTTTTCGGTGTGGAAACACTAACGGGTTCTTTTGCCCCCCACGACCAACTCTATTTATTTGCCATGGATGGGGATGGCGTCACAAGAACAATTCCCGACTTGTTCAGATCCGATTATGGAGGAAACTTTGACGATGCGAATAATACCTATTCCTTCAACATAACCGAATATGCCCAGGATTTGATTGATGGCCAAACGGATATCACAACCTTGGTATTGTTGGATAACTCTGGTTATCTGAACACACAATATCGGGTAGATCGGACAGTTTTATCGGGCAGCACAGGAAGCACACCAATACATTTACAACTGACATATTCAATTCCAAAATAAATGTGTGGAATCGTAGGATATCTGGGAGATAGGCAAGCTTATCCCATCATCATCAAAGGACTTCAGCGACTTGAATATCGAGGATATGACAGTGCCGGTGTTGCCTTACTCAATGGCGATGTTCACCTCTTTAAGTGCAAAGGCAAGGTAAGCGACCTTGAAGATCACGTTGGAAAATCGGACGTTGCCGGCACCTTGGGTATGGGCCATACCCGGTGGGCGACACATGGGCCACCAAATGATACCAATGCCCACCCCCACAAATCTCAATCAGGTGATTTGGTTGTTATCCACAACGGCATTATAGAGAATTACGCCAGCTTGAAAAAAGAATTGGTCTCTCGAGGATACGAATTCAGAAGCGACACTGATACTGAAGTGCTCATCAACCTTATTGAAGAGATTCAAAAAAAGCACCAGGTTGAATTGAAGGAAGCTGTTCGCATTGCGCTCAATGAAGTTGTCGGCGCATACGCCATTTTGGTCATGTCAAAAAATGACCCGGACTGCCTAATAGCAGCCAGGAAATCCAGCCCGCTCGTTGTAGGGATCGGTGAGGGTGAATTCTTCGTCGCCTCTGACGCAACTCCCTTTATCGAATACACAAAGGACGTGGTCTATCTCAACGATGAAGAGATTGCGGTTGTAACGCGAGGACATGATCTCGAATTGTTTACCACGAAAAAGGAAGAAAAGACTCCGCTCATCGAAGAGCTCGAGCTCCATTTGGAAGCCATCGAAAAGGGTGGATATGAACACTTCATGCTCAAGGAAATATATGAGCAACCGCGTTCGATCAAGGACAGTATGCGGGGGCGGATTCGTGCAGCCAAGGGTCTGGTAGCCTTGGGAGGAATATCAGACTACGAGCAAAAGCTTTTAAGAGCCAAAAGGATCATCATCGTTGCCTGTGGCACGTCGTGGCACGCGGGACTCGTGGGAGAATATTTGTTTGAAGAGCTCACGCGAATTCCAGTTGAAGTGGAATATGCCAGTGAATTCAGATATCGTGATCCAATCATCTACGAAGACGATGTGGTGATCGCTATCTCTCAATCGGGCGAGACTGCTGATACATTAGCTGCTTTGGAACTCGCTAAGGAGCATGGTGCTACCATACTTGGAATATGTAATGTAGTTGGGTCAAGCATCGCCCGTCTTACGGATGCCGGATCTTATACCCATGCCGGGCCTGAAATAGGTGTAGCTTCTACGAAGGCATTTACGGCTCAAATTACAGTCCTGACCTTAATGGCTCTGCGGATCGGTCATGAGAAGGGCACCATTCCAGAAGGAAGATATCGCGAACTCCTTTACCAACTCGAAGGGATTCCGGAGAAAGTGGAAGAGGTCCTGAAAACCAATGATCACATCATTGATATTTCGGAGCAGTTTATGAACGCGCGTAACTTCCTTTACCTCGGAAGGGGAACATGCTTCCCGGTAGCGCTTGAAGGTGCGTTGAAACTAAAGGAGATTTCCTACATCCATGCCGAGGGTTATCCGGCTGCAGAAATGAAGCACGGTCCCATTGCGCTGATCGATGAGGATATGCCCGTTGTGGTTATTGCCACACAGGGAGAGAATTATGAGAAAGTAGTAAGCAATGTCCAGGAGGTAAAAGCTCGAAAAGGAGTTGTGATTGCAGTGGTAACGGAAGGGGATCAAAGTGTGAGAGACATGGCTGATCATGTCATCGAAATTCCTCCTTGCGATGAATCGCTGGTACCTTTCCTTTCGGTGATACCGTTACAACTCCTCTCCTACCATATTGCGGTGATGCGAGGCTGCAATGTAGACCAGCCTCGAAACTTAGCCAAGTCCGTTACTGTAGAGTAATCAACCCATGGCGATGCAGCTGCTCGTCGATCTTCGCCCGGGTATCTGAATCCAAATCGGAAGACCCAACCCTAAAGGACTGTGGAATTCTGTCCTCGTTTTTAAGCTTCAACGAGAATCCATGGATATCTGCAAACCGGATCAATTCCGACAAAAATGCCTTTGGATCATTACAGATTTTCTCGTAACTCACTCTTATGGAGTCCGGTCCGATTTCATCCTTCATTTTGGAATAGAGTTCCTTGAGTTGGATAGCAATTTCCTCAAATCGACCGGTAGCTTTTTCCATGCCGGCTGTACGAACCGAAAATGAGTTTACTGGTGAAGCCTTATAGAGGGAATATGCGTTTGACCTGATGTCTCGCTCCAGGAAAACGAATAGTGTATTGTCAAAATTCTCGCGGAGCTGCCGGACACATTGTGCATGGCCTAAAAATCCGGATACGAATGGCTTGTCACCCAACTTTTTTAGTACGGCATTCAGGCGCTTTGCTCTTACCATGTCAAACCGATCTTTGTAAGTCAGGCCAATTCCTGTCCAGTACTTCCAAAAACGAAGACCCTCGGCCTCGCCATTTAGCCCATCTACAAATCCATGCCTGGATCTAAATCCGCTCACTACAGAAGAGTCTTTATTGCGTATGGCTAGCTTCCCACCCAGGTAGGGAGTAGCATAGAGTAAGTTCCAAAGATTTGTAAGATGGTTATTTTCAATTCCGGATGTCATCAATTGATACGTGAGGGTCGATCCACTTCGTGGTGGAGCAATCAAAAAGATACAAGGAGATTCCGTCGATTCACCGGCAAAACTCCTGATGATCGCATCTATGGGAGAAAACAAGGGGGAGATCACTTGATAAGCTCTCCCAAACCGCACCAGCATGGATCCCCTACCCTGGCTCATTTAAGATGAAAACATGAGAATTTTGCCATTATTCTCGAACCTTGAAAGGTCTTTGGACGTCAGAATGGCTATTAAATCAATGATTGGCAAGATGCCAAATCCTCCTCCCAAAGTCAATGTATAAAAAACAGGAACACCAGGGTGGGTGCCGAGATAAAGCCTGTGAACACCAAGGGGCCCCAAGGTCAAAACAAGTGCTGCAAGAATGAGTTTTTTGCGCCAGATTGGAATGGTCTTGACTGTTTCTTCAGCCTGAGATGTGGAAATAAGCTCTACCTCGACGTAACCTTCCTGCGCGACTGATTCCACGGGGCAGAAGGACAAGAGGCAGAAGAAAGCAAGAAATCCTAGTTTCATGGGCATTGCAGGAGCATAGGTAAGAATTTTTATAAACTCCTTCTTTATTTTACATTTGTTTCAAGACACGATTATCAAACCCAAATTTTATCAAAATGAAAAAGATATTCGCACTAATGATGATGTTTGGCGTCCTCTTCATGTACGCCTGCGGTGGAGCTTCTAACGAAGAAAAAGCTGCGGCCCAGGAAGACGCTGAAGCAACAGTTAATGAGATGATGGATGAAGCTCCAGCTGAGACTGAGGGTGAAGGCGAAGCCATGGAAGGTGGCGACGACGATGCCGAAGGTGAAGCTGAAGGTGAAGACATGGACGGAGAAGACGCTGACGGCGAAGGTGAGGACATGGACGGTGAAGGCGGCGAAGCTGAAGGTGGAGACGCCGAAGGCGGAGAAGAGGGATAATCAATCCATCTCAACAAGATAAATGAGGGGTGCCAAAATGGTATCCCTTTTTTATTTGAACCAACTTGAGTATTTGAGATAGTTGGCCGCAATGCGTTCAACTTCTCCACTGAGGAGCTCAGGATTTAAGTCTCGAACCTTTTTGGCCGGAACCCCGGCGTACAACCCCCCCGGCTCAACAACCGTTTTCTCCAAAACTACCGACCCAGCGGCGATAAGAGAATTGGAACCAATCACCGCATGATCCATTACAATAGCACCCATACCGATCAATACATTGTCCTCGATCGTACAGCCATGCACTATGGCATTGTGTCCTATGGAAACGTTGTTGCCAATGACCGTGGCAGCACGTTCATAGGTACAATGGATCACGGCTCCATCCTGAACATTGACCCGATCTCCAATTTTGATGGTGTTGACATCTCCTCTTACAACTGAATTGAACCAAAAGGAGCATTCATCTCCCGCCTCTACCTGCCCAACTATAGTCGCATTCTCTGCGAAGTAGCAGTCCTTGCCGAAACTGGGTTCAACACCATTAACCTCTTTAATCAAGGCCATCAGTGCGCATCTTTCTTACAACAAAAATGAAGTTTATCGTAGGCCTCAGGGTCTGCCTTCACATCATCGGCGTCGTATCCGGTCATTGAGATGAGGCTCTTTACGTCCTTTAGCTGAATGACGTTGTTGTCGTACTTCACTTTTACCTTCTTAGTCTTTACATCAAGAAAGGCATACATCACCCCATCTACATCCTTAAACGCCGCTTCGATCTTATCCTTACACATGCCACAGACGGCAGAAGTCATAATCTCCGCTTTTCGCACATCCTTTTTGGATTGAGCCATTCCGCTAAACCCCTGGAATAATACAATCGCCGCCAACAAAATCTTCAACTTCATAACAACTTCAAATTTAATCCAACATACAATACCCTTCCGTTCACCGGTGCCCAAATCATGCCAGAATCAAACTCTGGGCTATTAGGATCGGAAGCAGAAATGATCGCTTCATTTTGTTTGTAATTCAATAGGTTCTCCACTCCAATGTAGAATTCCAACTTATCTCCGTTTCGCCTTATCTGACTATTGATCAAGTTGTAGGTATCACTCCATTCTGACCTTTGGTTTTCGACAAGATTTCCCCTGGTAGATGGAATACGACTCATTCCAACCCATTGATTGGTTACGTCAAAGAACCATCGTTCTTCTACAAATTCATATGCGAGGTTAAGCAGACCCCTCCATTTAGGAACGAGCGGTGCCCTACGCCGGTCAATGTTGTAGTCGGCCCGTACATCCATGTATTTGGCACCTACTTTAAACTCTACCCTCTGGATTGGCTCTATCGTCAAATCCAACTGGGCAACGTTTGAAAAGGATGAGCCATCGAGGTTGTAGAAGCCAATCTCTCCCGGTGTTTCCAAATCAATGATCATCTGGGACTCAAAATCAGTGCGGAAGAAATCGACATTCATGCTGGCCTCCCTATTGAAGGCAACGAATTTTTGAGTCCAGACTACGCCATAATTCCAAGCACTTTCAGGTCTCAAAGCACCATTGTAACTGAGCACCCGATTGCTCATGAAGTAGGAGAGATTTTCATTGAAGATATTTGGAACCCTAAAGGCTTTTCCAACAGACAACCTAAAGCTGGTATTTGTCGTGGGATTGAATTTAAAATGCGAACGGGGAGAGATCCTCGTACCATACAAATTGTGGAAGTCTGTTCTTATACCATTTACCCAGGAAAGGTTCTTTTCATTGTTGAAAGTGTATTCGCCAAATACCCCTGGTATCATTTCCGTCCTTGTATAACTAACACCGTCAAAAGACTCATTGAATCTATTCCAGATATAAGAAGAACCAAATTTGAGGGTGTGGTGGTGCTTTGGCTCTGTCTGGAAAATTCCATTGAGGTAGATAAAGTCCTCATCTCCAGAATAGGTCCTTTGTCCGAGTACGACATCTTGTCGATGAATGCTCCACCTCGATATAAGGGCAATACTATTCGCAGTCCCTTCCTTTAAGATAAATCCACTTTTAGTAAAGGCTTCGTATCGTTGAATATCGTTACGGTATCCAAAGTAATTTTGATCGAATCCACCTTTTTGAACAAAGTTCAGTTCTCCTCCAGCCTGTGATTCTGTGAGCGCCGATACCCCAACTTGCATTCGGAAGTTCTCACCAAAGTACTTCCACCGATTGAAGAGATGAATGTCCTGACGGGTAGGCATATCAAAGAAACCATCGTTGTTCCGATCATTCTTTTGAGTCATTTGGTCCGCATGAACATAAAGCAAGGTCGAAAGCGTTTCAGAGATGTTCTTCTTGAAGATGCTGTTGAACTCAAGCCGCCCCATGGCATTGGCATAGGTGTTTAGAATAAGATCCTGCTCTTCGCCGTCTGGTTTGAACAATTCCAGATTGATCTGGCCAGTAACGGCTTCGAATCCATTGATCACAGATCCGGTACCCTTGGTTACCTGAATAGACTCCACCCAGGTTCCCGGAATGAACGACAGTCCTGTATTGGCAACAAGGCCTCGGGCAAGCGGGATATTCTCGAACTGAATTTGGGTATATCGACCATCCAGGCCGAGCATCTGAATCCGCTTCACACCCGTCACCGCATCTCCAATGCTGAGATCGACAGATGCGTTGGTTTCGAAGCTCTCAGACACATTGCAACAAGCCGCCTTCTTGAGTTCTTTATGCGTGAGCTCTTCTACGGCAAATTCCTTGTGTATGGACAACCTGGTACTGTTTAGTTTCTCCTTTATCTCTACAGTCGATAAGTTGACTGAGGGTTGGAGAAAATATCGAACATCGGCCGTGGATGATTTTACTTCGATGGTATCAGATTGAAAGCCTACAAAACTGATAACCAGATTTGCAGGGTACGTTTTGGGGCCTTCTATTGTAAAAGCCCCCTGTTGATTGGTTGTGGTACCAATCGATGTTCCTTGCCATACCAGGTTGGCGCCGACCAGTATTTCATTTCTCCCTTCGAAGGCGCCATAAACATGGCCATCTACCTGGGAAAAGGACAGCCCTGGGGAAGCAAGGACAAAAAGAATAAGTAATAAACGATTAAACAATTTCATGATGATTTGATAATGATGATAGGTTGGTAATAGCTCCAGCCTTATCTCAAATCAGAAATTGCTCAAACAACAGGTGTAGATTTTGTCTGTTTATTGGTGGCCCTCGATCCAGTATGGCGGCATTCGCCTTAGCTTCTGCTACCTGGAATGGGACAATGATTGGAGAAGGAGTGACTCCTGCGAAGATCTTATGCACCTCTTTTTGAGGGAAGTACTTGCCTGAGGCAAAGTCAAACAACTCACCATCACAACAATCTGTCCCAATGGTGGTCTCTTGATTAGTGCCATCACAGCAAGGGTCGGTAACTTCTCCCAAAGCGATTTCCACATGACCGCTCATGTTACAGGCCATCATGCTGAGACTCACACCACTATTGACCAGCAGGACTAATCCTGTAAGGGTCACGAGTGCTACATATCTAATCGCTTTTTTCATTTGCTTTGCAAAGGTAAGGGGAATGGAATAAATCACCCTTTTTCTTTAGAAATATTGACAAATGGCAAAAAGTCTACCAGTCAGCGTTTACGCAGAAAGCACACCCAACCCAAAGACCATGAAGTTTGTGGCCAACATCATGTTGGTTCCGGACGAAAACAACTATGAGTTTGGACCAGAAGATGACACTAGTGGATTTCCGTTGGCTGACAAACTGTTTACATTCCCTTTTGTGGAACATGTTTTTTTCAGCTCCAACTTCGTGGCAATCAACAAGTCCGAAAGTATTGATTGGCAGGATGTGTACTCTGAATTAAGGGAGTACATTCAAAACTATTTGACTGCCGGGTACCCTTCTTTTACAGAGGAGGCCGAAAAGAAATCTGCGCCGTCGTCTAGTTCAAAACCTGCCAAGGTTCCGGAAAATGAACAAGAAGAGAATATCGTTCGCATCCTAAATGATTATGTTAAGCCTGCAGTAGAAAGCGATGGCGGAGCCATTGAATTCAATGAGTTTGCGGACGGAAAACTCACCCTTCAATTGAAAGGTGCTTGTTCCGGATGCCCCAGTTCCAATGCGACATTGAAGAATGGAATTGAGAACATTTTTCGCCAAATGATGCCCGAAGTTACCGAGGTTGTTGCCCTCAATGAAGAGACCTAAAAAATGGGTTTTGGAGGGATGAGAAAGAATATATATTTGTAGCAAAGCCTTTAGAATGAACGTACCGGAAGACTTGTTGTATACAAAGGAGCACGAATGGATTAAGCGCGATGGCGACACCGCTATTATTGGTATTACCGACTTTGCCCAAGGGGAATTGGGAGACATCGTATACGTCGAGATTGAAACCGAGGGAGAAACACTTGATAAGGAAGAAGTCTTTGGGACAATAGAGGCCGTGAAAACTGTTTCGGACCTGTTCATGCCAGTATCTGGTGAAGTGACGGAATTCAACGAAAGTCTCAACGACACACCGGATATTGTCAACAATGATCCTTATGGCGACGGTTGGATGATCAAGGTGAAAATGTCCGATCCATCAGAATTGGATCAATTATTGGATTCAGGAGGATATTCCGAGGTCATCGGATAACAGCAATAAAAGGAAGAAATTAATCATGGATTTAAAAAAGAACCCGGAAGCTGACCTGGAGAAAAAGAGAGGAGTGCTCTTTGCCATTGCTTCGGTTGTGTCTTTAGCCATCGTTTTGGTGGCCTTTGAATGGGCACAATTCGAAAAATCAACTGCTTCCTTAGGAGACCTTCAAGTGGAAAATGAGGAGGAAGAAATGATTCCCATTACGCAGCAAGAACCTCCGCCACCTCCACCTCCACCTCCACCACAGACTACCATCATCGAAATTGTAGAGGATGATGAGGAGATCGAAGATGAGTTGGAAATGGAGGATACCGAGATCGACGAGGATACGGAAATCGAACCCATTGTAGTAGAAGAAGAGGTGATCGAAGAGCCCGAGATTTTTACCATCGTGGAAGAGATGCCATCCTTCCCTGGCGGTGATGGAGAGCTTTTCAAATACCTGGGAGAAAACATGAAGTATCCGGCCATGGCCAAGGATGCCGGCATCACAGGGACAGTGTTTGTCACCTTCGTAGTGAAAGAAGACGGATCGGTATCCGGAGTTCGAGTACTGAGAGGTATTGGCGGTGGCTGTGACGAAGAAGCCATCCGGGTTGTTCAGGGAATGCCCAAGTGGAAGCCCGGACGACAAAGAGGTAAATCAGTACGGGTACAATACAACTTGCCCATTCGATTTGTGCTGAGGTAATCAGCCAGCCGAACCTGCAAGATCAAGCATATAAGACAGGACGAGATTTCGTCCTGTTTTTTTTTGCGCACTCGACAAAAACATTTCTGGCAACTCTTCCCAATCTTCAAGAATTGCCTTTTCTATTCTGATCCTGTGCTTCTTGACCTCGCTCTGTTTTAACTTATCCAGCTTGGTGAGGATAATGGCGATAGGAATTCCCTTCTCTCCCATTTGGTTGACAAATGTTCTGTCTATTTCCTGTAGCTCATGTCGACTATCGATGAGCACAAAGCAGAGCATAAGGTTTGCTCGATGTTCCAGATAACCGTCAATCATTTTGCTCCATTTGCGACGTTCGGTCTTGGAAACTTTTGCGTAACCATATCCTGGTAAGTCGGCTATGAGATACTTGGTCCCCGATTTCTTTTCCTCGATTTCAAAATGATTGATCAACTGAGTCTTGCCCGGACGCGATGAGGTCTTGGCAAGGTCCTTCTGCTCAACCAACATATTGATCAAGGAAGATTTACCGACGTTTGACCTACCTATAAAAGCAAATTCTGCCAGTTGGCTTTCCGGGCATTGATCATATCGACTGGAACTGGTGAGAAAGGTGGCCTCGATGTGGTAATCCTCTTGTTTCAAAAGGACATCTTAGTGAACCAATCCATCATGATTCGATTGAATTGCTCTGGATGTTCCATCATTGGAGCGTGTCCACATTCGTCAATCCAGTAGAGGTCAGCATTGGGAAGAAGTTCGTTGAATTCATCGGCTACTTCGGGAGGAGTAATCGTATCGTTCTTTCCCCAAATCAAGCAAACCGGCATGTGCATGTAAGGAAGGTCCCTTGCCACATTGTGACGAATGGCGGACTTGGCCAAGGATAATATTCGAAGTGCCTTGCTCTTGTCGTTTACAATTTCGTAGCACTCATCCACCAACTCCTTCGAGGCATTCTTGGGATCATAGAAAGTCACTTCTACTTTCTCCTTGATGTATTCATAATTACCCCGCTTAGGGTAAGTATCTCCAAGTGCACTTTCATACAAACCGGAACTACCGGTCAGTGTCATGGATGCCACATTTTCCGGATACTTCGAAGCAAAAATCAACGAAAGGTGACCGCCAAGTGAGTTGCCAAGCAGGTGCACCTTGTCGTAACCCTTGAAGTCGACAAAGTCTTTGACATAATTGGCAATGTTTTTCACATTGGTATTGATTACAGGCAGGGTGTAGATGGGCAGCATGGGAATCACAACCCTATACTTGGGAGCAAAGTGGTAAAAGACTTCCTTGAAGTTGCTCAAGGCACCAAAAAGCCCATGTAGAATCAGGACTACCGGGCCGTCGCCACTCTCTATATACTGATATTTCCCCTCCTTTTTGAGCTCGGTTTCCATCCCGCAATTGTCAAATCAAAAATAACCATTCCAACCTATTTCAAAAGCCCATGTTTCGTGCGTTTTAACACAACCCTGTTGACAGGAATAACTCCTTTTTGTCCAACTTATTTTATTCCCAACCACTTCAAATCCCAGCACTGACAGGGGTTCTGGAAAGATCCTTCAAAAGTTTTCAACAAAGTGGGATAAAGTGGTAAGAAATGGGAAATAGTGGGAGAATATTTCTACTTTTACGCTGGTTTTCAGCTCTATGATCAATCTACTCGGGGAATACGATTGTAAGCTGGACGCAAAGGGGCGTCTTATGCTTCCTGCCGGGCTGAAGAAGCAGCTCGAAGAGCAGGCGCATAAAGGATTCGTGGTGAATCGGGACATATTTGAGCGGTGCTTGGTGATCTATCCTTCCGACGAATGGAAGAAGGTATCCGGGCAACTCGGAAAGCTCAATAGGTTCGTTCGAAAGAACGCGCTGTTTATCCGAAGATTCAACAACGGGGCCACGCCGATTGCCCTGGACTCGTCTGGTCGTTTGCTGCTCCCAAAATCACTGACTGCGGATGTCGGAATCCGCAAAAGTCTGAAGGTGTGCGGGAACGGCGAGCGCATAGAAGTATGGGATGAGAAAGCCTATAAAGACATGTTAAAAGAAGATCTTGATTTCGCCAGCTTATCCGAGGAAGTAATGGGTGGGGTCGACAACAGTGAGTCGGATGACTGAGTACCATAACCCTGTTCTACTCAACCGGAGTATCAGTGAGCTGCTGAATGGGGATGATGGCTACTACGTCGACGTGACTTTTGGAGGGGGCGGGCACTCTCGAGAAATCCTAAATCGCACCAAGAAGGCCAAGCTCATCGCCTTCGATCAAGATGCCGATGCCCAGGAAAACTTAAAGCACGAGCGACTTACACTGCTCAATCAGAACTTCAGATTTCTCAAAAACAACCTGCGTTATTGCAACGCGATCCCGGTCAAGGGCATCCTCGCGGACTTAGGTGTTTCCTCACATCAGTTTGATGAAGGAACACGTGGATTCACATTTAGAGAAGACCATCTCATCGACATGAGGATGAACCAAGATCAGGAAATGACTGGCGCCAAGGCCATCAATGAGCTCCCGGAAAAAGAATTGGGCAAGATCCTCAGGGAATACGGTGAGCTGGACCAGGCTCATCGAGTATCTAGAGCCATATGCACGGCTCGTGAGGAAACCCCGATTGAAACTACTGGCCAATTGGTAGCCATAGTAGAAAAACTCTTCAACCCAAAACAATTCAAAAAGCAACTGGCCAAACTCTTTCAGGCCATTCGGATTTATGTCAATGATGAGCTTGAAGTTTTACGGGAATTCCTACAGCAATGTGCCGAAGTCATTCAGCCCGGAGGAAGACTTGTGGTCATTTCCTATCATTCTCTTGAGGACAGGATGGTCAAGAATTTTCTCAGGGACGGGCAGTTCACCGGCTCCCAAACCACCGACGTGTATGGCAATATCCAACGGCCCTTTGACCCAATCCAAAACCGGGCAATTGTACCGGAAGAAGAAGAAATTGAACAAAATCCACGCGCACGAAGCGCCAAACTGAGGGTCGGAATCAAGCGATGACAGAAGAGAAGCAAAATAGACGCTGGACCCGGCCGATCATTGATCTGATCAACGGCAATGTCTTTACCCGAGAGAGGGTGATCAAAAGCCTGCCATTCCTGGGGTATTTGGCCGTTCTGGGGCTCATCTATATATCAAATGGCTTCCTCGCAGAAGGAACCGTGCGTGAGATCAACCAACTCAACAACGACATTAAAGAATTGAGGTCCGAATACATCACGACCAAATCTGACCTGATGCACAAAAGCAAGCAATCGGAGCTGGTGGACCTTATCTCATTAAAAGAATTGGGGCTGGAAGAATCATCTGATCCCCCCAAGAAAATAGTGGTCAACGACTGATGGAAAGCAACGTAAAACTCAAGCGCCTTTATCTCGTATTTCTCGGGCTCTTCCTGTTCGCTTCCGCCATTGTCTTCAAGATTGGACAAATACAATTTGCCGAAAGAGACTTGTGGCTTTCCAAGGCAAAGAGCCAGTCCGCTGCCTACAAGAATATCAAGGCGGTACGAGGTAATATTTACGCCTCAGACGGCAGCCTGTTGGCTACATCGATTCCTATTTATGAGGTTCGGTGTGATCTGAATACCGAAGCGCTTACAGATGAAATCTTCGATGAGAACATCGACAGTCTGAGTGTCTGCCTGAGCGAGCTTTTTAATGATCGGTCACCGCTCGACTGGAAACTCAAGTTGATCGAAGCGCGCAATAATGGCGAGCGATACCACCTCATCAAAAGGAAGGTGCGTTACGACAAGCTCAAAAAGCTCAGGACATTCCCAATCTTCAATAAAGGACGCTATAAAGGTGGACTCATCTACCTGCAGCAGAACAAACGTGAGAAGCCATTCCAGGTACTGGCAGCCCGAACGATCGGCTACTCGCGCGAAGGAATCAAACCTGTTGGACTCGAAGGAGCATACGACAGTGAACTGAGTGGTGTGAGCGGAAAGCGTCTGATGCAAAAGATTGCCGGCGGAGTCTGGATGCCCATCAATGACGAAAATGAGATCGAGCCTCAAGACGGAGCCGACCTATACACCACAATCGACATCAACATTCAGGATGTAGCTGAAAAAGCACTTCTCAAACAACTCGAGAAGCACAAGGCAGACCACGGGTGTGTAGTGCTCATGGAAGTGTCTACCGGTGAAGTAAGGGCTATTGCCAACTTATCCAAAACCAAATCTGGCGGCTACTATGAATTGTACAACTACGCTGTAGGTGAGAGTACTGAGCCAGGTTCCACTTTTAAACTGGCTTCCTACATGGCTGCACTTGAGGACGGGCACATCGACATTACGGATAGTGTGGACACAGAAAAGGGAAAGCATACTTTCTACGATACCGACATGTACGACAGCCACGAAGGTGGTTACGGAACAATCACCTACAAAAGGGCATTTGAGGTAAGTAGTAACATCGGCGTGGCCAAAATGGTGAGCGAGCACTATGGAAAGAATCCACAAGCCTTCATCGACAGACTATACAAATTCGGAATTCAGAATCCACTTGGCCTTGAGATCTTTGGTGAGGGTAAACCAAACATCAAGTCGGCCAGCGATAAGTCTTGGTCCGGGATCAGCTTGCCTTGGATTTCGCATGGGTATGAACTTACGATGACTCCATTGCAAATTCTAACCCTATACAACGGAGTTGCCAACGACGGAGTGATGGTCAAGCCCCAGTTTGTGAGAGAGATCAAAAAAATGGGCAGTACGGTCAAGGAATTTGAACCACAGGTGCTCAACAAAAAACTCTGCGCTGACCGAACGCTGAAGAAACTCAAGTCCATGCTCGAAGGGGTTGTAGAGAATGGGACAGCAAAGAATCTGCGCAACTCTCACTTCAAGATCGCTGGAAAAACAGGAACCGCCCAAATTGCCAATGAGAAGTACGGGTATAAGTACAAATCCAAGGTAAGTTACCAAGCTTCCTTCGTGGGATACTTCCCGGCGGACAATCCGAAGTACAGTTGCATCGTTGTAGTGAATGCCCCAAGTAGAAATGTGTACTATGGAAACCTGGTGGCCGGTCCGATTTTCAAGGAAATCGCTGACAAGGTTTATGCAACCAGCATAGAAATCCACGACGAAGTACAGAAGCAGGATGTAGCAGAACGCCCATTTATTCCTGTTTCAAAAAACAGCTACCGAAGGGACCTGGAGCTCGCCTACAATACGCTTGGTATCAATTATGAATTCCGCTCTGCCGACATCACCTGGGCACATGTCCTCACCCAGGGAAACAAGGCAGAATTGTATAAACGAAGGGTGATTACCAACCTCGTGCCCGATGTGGTTGGGATGAATATTCAGGATGCCCTCTTCATCCTTGAGAACCAAGGCATGGCAGTCACATTCAATGGAGCCGGAACAGTTAAAAGGCAGTCACTGCGTGCCGGTGACAAATTCACAAAGGGCCAAAAAATAGCATTGGAATTATCATGAAAATTCTAAAGGACATACTGTATAAAGCCGGCATTGAGGAAGTGATTGGCAATACCAACGTCGCCTGCGATTCCATTTGTTTCGACTCCAGGACTGTGGAGGAGTTCAGTCTGTTCGTAGCCATTTCGGGTACCGAATCCGATGGTCATGCCTACATCGATCAAGCCATCCAAAATGGTGCAATCGCCATTGTTTGCGAAACGCTCCCAGAAAAATTGATTGACGGGGTTAGCTACGTCAGGGTTCAGAATTCGAGGCAGGCCCTGGGACATATCGCGAGCAATTTCTATGACCACCCTTCTCGTGAACTCAAGCTTGTAGGAATTACCGGAACCAATGGAAAAACAACCATCGCGACCTTGCTCTTCGAACTCTACAAGTCGATGGGAAACAAGTGTGGCCTGCTCTCCACGGTTGTCAACCGAATTGGAAACAAGACCATCGACAGCACGCATACCACTGCCGATCCAGTCCAGATAAACGGGCTCCTCGCCGACATGATTGAAGCGGGCGTAACGCACTGCTTCATGGAAGTGAGTTCACATGCATTAAGTCAATACCGGGTCGAAGGATTGGAATTTGATGTGGCTGTATTTACCAATATCACCCACGATCACCTCGACTACCACAAAACTTTTGATGAGTACATCAAAGCCAAGAAGAAACTCTTTGATGGCTTGGGAGAATCAGCATTTGCCCTGGTTAATCAAGACGACTTCCACGGAGAGATCATGGTGCAGAATACCGCTGCCAAGGTTAAAACGTTTGCACTTAAAAGCCCTGCGGATTACAAGGCGAAGATCATAGAAAACCAGTTTAGCGGACTTCAACTCAGCATCGACGGTCACGACGTGTGGAGCAAGCTCATTGGGGATTTCAATGCGAGCAACCTATTGGCCATTTACGCAGTGGCTGATCTCTTGGGCAACGACCAATTTGAAGTCCTTACTTCCATTTCGAGTCTGGAGTCTGTTGAAGGGCGCTTCCAATACCTCAAGGGACCAAACAACCTCACGGCCATAGTGGATTATGCGCATACACCGGATGCACTTCGGAATGTGCTGAAGACCATTCAGAATATCAGAACTGGAAACGAAAATGTCATCACGCTGGTAGGTTGTGGCGGAGATCGAGACAAGGCTAAGAGACCAGAAATGGGCAAGATCTCAGCTGAATTCAGCGACAGGGTGATCCTCACTTCCGACAATCCTCGGAGCGAAGATCCTGAGGTGATCATTGACGAAATGAAAAAGGGCATTCCAAAGAGTGCCGGTAAGAAGGTATTGGCGATTGTCAATCGACGTGAGGCAATCAAAACAGCCTGCTCCTTGGCGCAGGAAAACGACATCATACTCATAGCGGGAAAAGGACACGAGAAGTATCAGGAAATCATGGGCGAGCGCACCCACTTCGACGATTTCGAAGAGGTGGCCTCTGCCTTAAAAACACTTGACGAATAATGCTTTACTACATCTTCCAATACCTCGAAACCCTTGACGTACCCGGAGCTGGCGTGTTCGAATACATCTCATTTCGAGCGGCCATGGCAGCACTCTTCTCTCTGGTCATTGCATGGATGTTTGGTGGGAGGATCATCAATTTGCTGCGAAGACAGCAGGTGGGAGAGAGCATTCGAGACCTAGGCCTCGAAGGCCAAATGGAGAAGCAGGGCACTCCAACCATGGGTGGGCTCATCATTCTTTCTGCTATCGTCATTCCCACGTTGCTGGTAGCCAAACTCGACAATATCTATATCCAGGTGATGCTCATCGCCACCGTAGGTTTGGGCGCCATAGGATTTGTAGACGACTACATCAAGGTCTTCAAGAAAAACAAGGCTGGTCTCGCAGGCAAATTCAAAATCATCGGACAGGTTGTGATCGGATTGGTCGTGGGATGTATCCTGGCATTCCATCCAGACATCAAGATCAAGGAAAAGCAGGCAGGAGCTACAGAGGAAGTTGCACTTCTTCAGGCTGAGCAGTCCACCGCCAATTGGAAGGAATCGCGTTCGACCAAGACCACTATCCCATTTGTCAAAAACAATGAATTCGACTACGCGTGGTTGCTGAAGTGGATGGGTGATGGTTACCAAAACTGGGTATGGATCATCTTCATTCCGATCGTCATCCTAATTATTACTGCCGTTTCCAATGGGGCCAATATGACGGATGGCCTTGATGGATTGGCAGGAGGATCTTCGGCCATCATAGGGACGGCGCTTGGCATCTTCGCCTACCTGTCCTCCAACTTCATTTTCGCCGACTACCTCAACATCATGTACATCCCCGGTTCTGAGGAATTGGTGGTATTCATTGCAGCCTTCATCGGAGCCTGTATCGGTTTCTTGTGGTACAACTCATTTCCCGCCCAGGTCTTCATGGGTGATACAGGTAGCCTTGCTATCGGTGGCATCATCGCGGTATTCGCCATCGCTATCCGCAAAGAATTACTCATTCCCGTATTGTGCGGGATCTTCCTCATGGAAAACCTCTCTGTGATCATGCAGGTGGGCTATTTCAAATACACCAAACGAAGGTTTGGTGAGGGAAGAAGAATCTTCAAGATGGCGCCTTTGCACCATCACTACCAGAAGCTAGGAATCCACGAATCGAAAATCGTCAGCCGGTTTTGGATCGTGGGAATCATGCTGGCCATCCTGTCAATCGTCACACTCAAACTGAGGTAATGAATGACGCAAAAGGTAGCCATACTGGGTGGTGGAGAAAGCGGAGTAGGCGCCGCAGTTCTTGCTAAGAAAAAGGGTCTGGAAGTTTTCCTATCCGAGTACGGAAAGCTGAAGGACCCCTATAGAGACGTTCTTTTAAAACATGACATAGAAACAGAGGAAGGTGGTCATTCGGATCCCCGGATCTTCGACGCTGATTTTGTTGTGAAAAGCCCCGGCATCCCCGAGCAAGCTGAGGTGATTCAAAAAATCAGAGCCGCAGATATTCCAGTGATAAGCGAAATTGAGTTTGCCTCGCGGTACACTCAAGCGACGCTCATCGCGATAACCGGGTCCAACGGTAAAACCACTACTGCTTCACTTGTCTTTCACATTCTGGAGAAGGCCGGTTTGTCCGTTGCTCTCGCCGGAAATGTCGGAAACAGTTTTACCATGCTCCTGTGCGATGAAAATCCCGAGTACATCGTCCTGGAGGTGAGCAGTTTCCAATTGGATGACATAGAAGCTTTCAGGCCGCACATTGCGATGGTCCTGAATATTACGCCAGACCACCTCGATCGGTACGAGCAAGATGTAGTGAACTATGCTCTCGCCAAGTTTCGAATAGCTGAAAACCAGGAATCCGGTGACTACTTGATTTACTGCGCTGATGATGAATTCCTCCAATCGTGGATGGACGAATCGCCACCAGAGTCAAAGGCATTGGGTTTTACTCTGACAGACGAGCAGCAATGGGCTGCCTGGCTGGAAGATGAGACATTAAATATTAACCTCAATAACAACAAATTCAGTATGTCAATACAGAAACTAGCGCTTCAAGGAAAGCACAACATATATAACTCGATGGCCGCAGGGATAGCAGGCCGTATTCTGGACATTCGCAAGGAAGTGATTCGCGACAGCCTCTCCGATTTTCAGAATGTAGAGCACCGATTAGAGCACGTGGTGAACGTGAGTGGAGTGAAGTACATCAACGACTCAAAGGCTACCAACGTGAATTCGACATGGTGGGCACTGGAATCCATGACCCGGCCAACTGTTTGGATCGTAGGTGGTGTCGACAAGGGCAATGATTACTCAAGCCTCATCCCATTGGTGCGGGAAAAGGTGAAAGGAATTATTTGCCTCGGCAAGGACAACAAAAAGCTTCATAAAGCATTTGGTGAAGAGGTGGAGCTCATTGCGGATGTTGAAAATATGAAAGATGCCGTGAGTGCGGCTTACAGGATGGCTCAAAAGGGAGATACCGTTTTATTGTCTCCAGCTTGTGCAAGCTTTGACCTTTTTGAGAACTACGAGGATCGCGGATGGCAATTTAAAAACTGGGTGAGAAACCTCTGATGATTCAATACATCGAAAAATATCTGAAAGGTGATCGGGCCATCTGGCTGATAGCAGTGCTGCTTTCCATTGCTTCATTGCTTTTGGTCTATAGCAGTATTTCGACGCTCGCCTATAAATACCATGGAGGAAATACAGCATTTTACTTGCTGAAACACGGGTTTTTCCTCCTCGCCGGATTGGGCCTCATATACCTGGTTCACCGGGTCCGGTACAGCTATTTTTCAAAGGTTTCACAACTTCTACTCTACTTGTCGGTTCCACTTTTGCTGCTCACGTTGGTGATGGGTGCCAATGTGAACGAGGCAAGTCGTTGGCTGGTAATACCGGTCATCAACCAATCGTTTCAAACGTCCGACCTTGCTAAGATTGCTCTGATTGTGTATGTGGCGAGAATGTTGGCGCTCAAACAGGACAATATCGGGGATTTCAACACGGCGTTTGTTCCGATTGTAATTCCAATTGTCATCGTTTGTGCCCTAATTTTCCCTGCCAACTTCAGTACTGCGGCAGTGTTGTTTTTCTCTTGCATGATTCTAATGTTCGTTGGAGGAATCAAACTGCGTCATTTGGCAGGTCTGGTAGGGACTGGAGTGGTACTGCTTATTATGTCATTCTTTGTGGCCAAAGCAGCTCCAGAGGTATTCCCAAGAATGGGTACCTGGATGTCTCGCATTGAAAATTTTCAATCCGGGGACGGATCCGGGAACTACCAGGTAGAGCAGTCGAAGATCGCCATTGCAAAGGGTGGTATTGCCAGATTGGCTCCTGGAAAAAGTACACAGAGGAACTTTCTACCCCACCCCTATTCCGATTTCATTTTCGCTATTGTTATTGAGGAATATGGAATGATGGGTGGCCTGTTGATATTGGCTCTTTATATCATCCTTTTCATAAGAGCGATGATGATCGTGCGGCGATGCCATGGGAATTTTGGCTCCCTGGTTGTCATTGGCCTCACCTTTATACTTGTCTTTCAAGCCCTGATCAATATGGCGGTTGCGGTAAATCTATTGCCGGTCACAGGCCAACCACTGCCCTTAGTAAGTATGGGAGGAACCTCGATTTGGTTTACCTGTATCAGTCTTGGAATCATATTAAGCGTGAGCGCATCCCTTTCTGAGGACGAAGGAATCGAACAAGAAATCACGGGTAATCGTGTCATCGCGTAGGTATATCATTAGCGGGGGTGGCACTGGCGGCCATATCTTCCCGGCTATTGCCATTGCCAATGCACTCAAAAAAGAAGATCCAGGTTGTGAGGTACTTTTTGTCGGTGCCAAGGGTCGAATGGAGATGGAGAAGGTTCCTGAGGCAGGTTATGAAATAGAAGGGCTTTGGATCTCCGGACTACAAAGAAGTTTGAGTAGGCGAAATCTCAGTTTTCCTTTCAAACTCATTTCGAGCTTGTTGAAGTCGAGAAGAATTCTGCGCAGATTTAAACCAGATGCCTGTATTGGTGTCGGTGGTTATGCCAGTGGCCCATTGCTTTATGCCGCTTCTGGAATGGGCATTCCTACCTTAATACAGGAACAAAACTCCTATCCCGGCATCACCAACAAACTGCTGGCAAAACGGGTCAATAAGATCTGTGTTGCTTATGAAGGTATGGAGCGATTCTTCCCAAAGGAAAAGATCATCATCACCGGAAATCCGATACGTCAAAACGTGATCCAGATTGAAGGCAAGCGCGACGAAGCCCATTCCTTTTTTGGCACAAGCCCTCATAAGACCACTGTACTTTCTATTGGTGGCAGTCTAGGAGCGCGAACGATCAATGAAGCACTCGAATCACATCTTAAGGACTTTCAAGACAACGATGTTCAGCTTATCTGGCAAACCGGAAAAGGTTATGCGGAGAAGGGTGAAGCTGCTGCCAAACCATTTGACCTTGTTAAGAATCACACCTTCATCCGCGAAATGGACAAGGCCTATGCAGCGGCCGACATCATAATATCTCGTGCCGGCGCAATCGCGGTTTCCGAGTTATGCAATATTGGAAAGCCAGTCATACTGGTACCCTCACCATTTGTGGCCGAAGATCATCAAACCAAAAATGCCATGGCCCTGGTTGAGCGTGATGCTTCGATGCTTGTGAAAGACACGGAAATGAAAGAAAAACTATGGTCAACCTTATCGGAACTGTTGAGAGATGAAACCAAGCAGAAGACGCTATCCGCCAATATCAAACAAATGGCACGCGCAGATGCCGATCGCGATATCGCAAACGAAATTCAAAAGCTCTTTCGATGAATCCTGATTCGGCCAATCATATCTATTTCGTGGGAATTGGTGGGATCGGCATGAGCGCATTGGCCCGATACTTTTTTGCTACCGGGAAACAGGTTTCGGGATATGACCGACACAGATCTGAATTGTGCGAAGCGTTGGAAGCAGAAGGAATGGAGATCCATTATTCGGATTCGCCGGATCTCATTCCCACGGACATCGACTACGTGGTTTACACTCCGGCCATTCCCGATTCACATCAAGAACTGCAATCGCTCAAAAACTCGGATCTCCCGGTACTCAAGCGAAGCGAAGTGCTTGGTCGGTTGGTCAATGAGCGTCAATCGATAGCGGTGGCTGGCACCCATGGAAAGACAACCATTTCCACTATGGTTGCCTACATCATGAGCAACTCGGCCTTAGGTTGTACGGCATTTCTGGGAGGAATCAGCTCCAATTTTGACTCAAACTATCACCATTCATCCGACGATTGGTTTGTGGTGGAGGCCGACGAATACGATCGCTCTTTTCATCGGCTCAATCCACAGCACGCCCTTATCTCCTCCATTGATCCGGATCACCTCGACGTCTATGAGGATCATACTAAAATGGTTCGGGCATTCGTAGAATTTGCGGACCAGAGCGAGTCCTTGCTTATCCGAAAGGATTTGGAGCAACATATCAATCGAACCCATTCCAGCTATTCAATCACGGATGAGGCAGATTATATGGCAAGTAACATTCGTATTGAAAGCGGATCTTACGTTTTCAGCCTTCGTGGAAAGGCCTCCATCGACAACATAGAGCTTGGTCTTCCTGGCCGGCATAATGTGGAAAATGCGGTTGCGGCAGCTGCAATCTGCCACGAGCTGGGCATAGGGGGAAATATCATTCGCGATTCACTTAGCCTGTTCAAAGGAGTGCAACGGCGATTTGACGTGCGTATCAAAACGGATAGCCTTGTTTTCGTAGATGACTATGCACACCATCCGGTAGAGATAAGTTCATGCCTCAATTCGGTCAAAGAGCTTTTCCCCAACAAAAAAATCACAGCTGTATTTCAACCTCATTTGTATACCCGAACAAGAGATTTTGCAGAAGAATTTGCGGCTTCCTTAGACCTTGCAGATGAGCTTATCTTATTGCCCATTTATCCCGCAAGGGAGAAGGAAATCGAGGGAGTCAGTTCACAATTGATTCTTGATAAAGTCTCTATTTCCCGCAAAAACATACTCGCTAAAAATGAATTTTTATTCTACCTGAAAAGCACCCCGCCCGAAGTGCTCGTCACACTGGGTGCTGGGGACATTTCAGAATTGTTGTACGACATCGAAAAAACGCTGCAATCTTGATTCAAAAAATTGCGACATATACTTTCTGGATCCTATTCCTGATGGGCACTCTGGGACTTTTGGGTTTTGTTGGAAAGCAGAGCGCCGAAGACGTGTGTCTGGGCTTCGATGTCAACATCGCCCACCGCAATGACAATCGATTCATCGATGAGCAAGATGTAGCGAAATTATTGGCCAATTTGGGCTATGAAGTGCGCGGACAGCGCCTTCGCGACATCGATTTGGGTCAAATTGAGGCCCGATTGGAGCAAAATCCATCCGTTTCGAATGCCGAAGTCTATGCGACCATCGATTGTGAGCTGAAGATCGAAATCGCCGAGAGAATGCCCATCGCTCGTATAATCAATAGTGGTGGGAGCGGATTCTACCTCGATCGCACTGGCAACCTAATGCCTCTGTCGTCCAAGTATACCGCTCGTGTTATGGTGGTGAATGGCCATGTTGAGATTCCCTACGCCGCCATACAAAGTGGAATTGAGTCAGAATATGTCCTTGCCAAGAAACAATGGCTGGACGACTTATATCAATTGGTAAGCACCATCCACGGAGATCCGTTCTGGAAAGCGCAGATTGCACAACTCTATATCGACGAGCGGCAGGAAATTGTACTTATCCCCAAAGTAGGAAATCACCGAATCCTCTTCGGTGATGCAAAAGACATCGAACCCAAGCTGGACAAATTGATGACCCTCTACAAAAAGGGGTTCTCTAAGACAGGCTGGAACGACTACAAAACCATCAATCTCAAATTTCAGAATCAAGTCGTCTGCTCAAAAAAATAATGAATGGAAAACCGTGAAGAAATCATCGTAGGACTCGACATTGGAACAACCAAAATTGCCTGCATGGTAGGCCGTAAAAACGAACACGGCAAGCTGGAGATTTTGGGCATGGGCAGGCAGGATTCCGTCGGGGTTACCCGCGGAGTTGTCACCCACATCACCCCTACAGTAGATGCAATCAAGGCCGCGATCGATGAAGCCAGCAAGGCATCTGGCGTACAGATTCGAGAAGTAAACGTAGGAATTGCCGGGCAACACATCCGAAGTGTGCAGCACATGCACAGCAAAATTCGGGACAGCTACGAAAAGGAAATAACTCAAGAAGACATCGACGAATTGATCGATGGGATGTACAAGCTCGTGATGATGCCCGGCGAGAAGATCATCGACGTACTGCCACAAGAATTTGGGGTAGACAATGAAAAGGGCATCTCCGATCCGATCGGTATGTCTGGTGGACGATTGGAAGCCAACTTTCACATCATCACTGCCCAGGTAGCTGCGGTGACCAATATCTCAAAATGTGTCCAGCGAGCTGGTCTCGACATCCTCGACATCACCCTCGAACCGCTTGCCTCCTCTGAGGCCGTTCTTTCGGATGAGGAAAAGGAGGCTGGTGTTGTACTTGTGGATATTGGAGGTGGTACCACAGATGTGGCCATATTCCAGGACAACATCATCCGCCACACCGCGGTCATACCTTTTGGCGGAAACGTTGTGACAGAAGATGTGAAGGAAGGTTGTTCCATCATCAAGAAACACGCGGAGCGATTGAAGATCAAATACGGATCTGCACTTGCCTCGGAGAATCAGGAGAACGAAATCGTTGTCATCCCAGGACTGCGCGACAGGCCTCCGAAAGAGATTTCTGTCAAAAACCTCTCGAGCATCATCGAAGCTCGAATGGAGGAGATCATCGGACAGGTCTACTACGAAATCAAGAATTCTGGATTTGAGAATAAACTGATCGCCGGACTCGTAGTCACAGGCGGTGGTTCACAACTCAAGCACATCAGCCAACTGTTTGAATATGTAACCGGAATGGACACCAGGATTGGTTATCCAACTGAGCACCTCGCTGCTGGTTCGGACGAGGTTACTAGCCCTATGTATTCAACTGGGGTTGGTTTGGTACTAAAAGGATATGAGAGTTTGGCCAAGAAGACCGCCGAGCCACAAACAACAGAAGAACAACCAAAAAAGAAAAAGAGAATCGGATTCTTTGAAGAGTTGCTGCGCAAGGGAAGCAGCCTCATCGACGACGGACTCAAATAAAAAGCTATTCACCAAATCACAGTATTATGATGAAGTTTAATCTGCCTCAAGAGCGCACAGCAATAATCAAAGTCATCGGAATCGGTGGCGGTGGCGGAAACGCAGTAAACCACATGTTTCAACAGGGCATCAAAGGTGTCGACTTTCTGATCTGTAACACAGACCAGCAAGCACTTGATGTAAGCCCTATTCCAACAAAACTCCAACTGGGTGACACACTCACAGGAGGGCTTGGAGCTGGTTCAAATCCTGAGACTGGGAAGAACTCGGCCATCGAAAGCATCGATGATGTAAAGGAGATGCTGGCAGCAGGAACGAAAATGGTCTTTGTGACTGCCGGAATGGGTGGCGGTACAGGTACCGGAGCTGGCCCAGTCGTAGCCAAGGCGGCACGAGAGATGGGCATTCTCACGGTGGGCATCGTTACCATGCCATTCGCATTTGAGGGAAGAAAGAGAAGACTCCAAGCTGAAGAAGGCATCCAGGAGATGAGGGACAATGTTGACACGCTGCTTGTGATCAACAACGATCGATTGAGAGAGATGTATGGAAACCTCACCATCGACAACGCTTTTGCTCAAGCCGACAATGTATTGACTTCAGCTGCTAAGGGCATCGCTGAGACAATCACGAGGGTTGGTAAGATCAATGTAGACTTCAACGACATCCAAACCGTGATGAAGGACAGCGGCGTGGCCATCATGGGATCCGCCACCTCATCTGGGGAAGATCGTTCGATCAAGGCGGTTCAGGAAGCACTCGCCTCTCCCCTGCTCAACGACAACAAGATTCAAGGAGCACAGTATGTATTGCTCAACATTACCTACGGAAGTGAGCAGATCCTCATGGATGAGATCACGGAGATTACAGACTATATCCAGGACGAAGCAGGCCTATCGGCTGACATCATCTGGGGTCACGGCGAAGACGATAGCCTTGAGCCAAATGAGCTAAATATCACTTTGATCGCCACTGGGTTCAACAAGAATACCGAAGCTCCAAAGGAGTATGTGGCCAAAAAACCTGAGCGCAAGGTGCTCACGTTGGACGAAGACGTCAATACGAATTTGACTCAGCCTGTGGCTCCACTTGAGAAGCCCGAGGTCGAAGAAGAAAAAGCAGCAGAGTTGGATGAACCGGTACTCAAAACTGAACTAGAGACTACGGCAGAAGAAGAGACACCGGTAGTTGAGGAGCCTTCCTTCAAGCCGCTCATTGGTCAAGAAAAACCTGAAGAACCAGTAGATGAGACTCCAACGGCAGAAGTTGATGAATCTCCTTCCTGGAAGCCAGCAGAACCTGAGGTAAAGAGCAAACCTGAAACTCCAGTTGCGGAAGTTGAAGAGACTCCAATGAGTGAGGCACTACCTGAAACTCCTGATGCCGAAGCACCAAGAGAATTGTCTGATGACGACGTTCAGGAATACGATGAGCAAACGACCATCGAGTTTGAGCTCAAAAAGCCGGAGGCGCCCAAGGACCCATCGGATGTAGTCAAATACGATTTGATGTCAGACGAACCAGTTGAACCAAGTGCTGTAACACCTGATGAGCCATTCATCAAGGCCGCGGCGACGGATCAACTTGGTGAGATGAACACTCCAAAGGAAGAATCAGATGAACCGACACTCAAGGCGGAAGAGTCTTCTGAGGAATCAACACCAACTTCTGAAACGCCAGAGCTCAACAATGAAGAGCGCCAGGCTCGGGCACAGGAGCGCATGAACAATCTGAAAAATATCAGCATGCGCCTAAAGTCCCCGACCGGGATATCTGAGATGGAGAATCAACCGGCGTTCGTCCGAAGACAAATTGAACTTGAAGACACACCCCATTCTTCCGAATCGCAGATGTCTAAGTACACCTTGAGCGAGAACGAAGATGAGGACGGAAATAAGTCTACAGAGATCAAACCCAACAATAAGTTCTTGCACGACAACGTGGACTAAGTATGGGATTGATAGACCAGGTTAACGGCGACATAAAGGAGGCCATGAAGGCCAAAGAGAAGGAAAAGCTCGAAGCACTTCGTGCTGTGAAGTCTGCATTCCTTTTAGCCGCAACCGAAAAAGGAGCTGGTGGTGGCGTTGATGACGACACTGCCATGAAGGTGATTCAGAAGCTGGTAAAGCAGCGGAAAGAATCGGCTGAACTATACGTGCAACAGGGTCGACAAGACCTGGCGGACGTAGAGATCGCTCAGGCCGATGTGATATCCGTTTATCTGCCGGCACAACTTTCCGAATCAGAATTGGAAGACAAACTCCGCGCGATCATAGATCAAGTGGGTGCGTCGAGCATGGCCGACATGGGAAAGGTCATGGGAGTCGCGACAAAATCGCTCGCAGGTCAGGCCGACGGCAAGGCAATTTCAGCCGTGGTGAGACAACTGTTGGCGTAGCATTGATTTTTATTGGTTAACGACCCGGTGTAACTTTGTTTATGCCGGGTTTCGTTTTGAAAAGGATACTGAAATACCTCCTTGCCGCTCTGATCATCCTGATCATTTGGAATTGGGACATGGTGCTCTACGGATTGAGGCAGGGTGTGGGACAGGCAAAGATTCTATGGAATGCCAGACCTATTGAGACTGTATTGGCTGATCCAACTTTTCCAGACTCCTCCAAAATGAAACTCCTACTCACTGGCGAGATGAGGGCGTTTGCCATGGACTCACTTGGCCTCAAGAATTCCGATAACTACACGACGGTTTACGACCAGAAGGGCAAGGCCATCCTTTGGGTGGTGACTGGATGCGAGGAGTTTTCATTGGAGCCTTACAAATGGAGTTACCCTTTCCTTGGAGACCTTGGGTATATGGGCTTCTTTGATACCCTGTTAGCGGCGAAGGAAGAAGCACGTTTGAAAGACCTTGGCTATGATACCGACCTGGACATAGTACAGGCATGGTCGACCCTGGGTTGGTTCAAGGACCCCATACTAAGCAACATGCTCGATCGTTCGGAAGGCATGCTGGCTCGCTTGATTTGCCATGAGTTGACACATGCAACGATCTACATCAAGAGCGATGCGGAGTTTAATGAGAACCTTGCGACGTTCGTTGGGAATATTGGCGGCGAGCGCTACATCATTGCCAAATACGGACTGGATTCGCCCCAGCATATCGAGTATCGCGAGAGGCTCAGTGATGTTGACGTATTTGTTGAAGCTATTTTGAAGGGATCCGAGGAGATGAAAGCTTTTTATGATCAATTGGACGCGAGCCTTCCTATTGAGGATAAAAGGAAATTCAAAAAGGACAAG
This sequence comes from Salibacteraceae bacterium, assembly GCA_965267285.1. GTDB lineage: Bacteria > Bacteroidota > Bacteroidia > Flavobacteriales_G > Salibacteraceae > UBA4419. Next base: position 2,495,359 of record OZ253948.1, read on the forward strand.
CTGATCGAAGTTCAGAACTCCTTGTGGGAGCTGGACATCAAACACAAGGATCGGTTTTCATTCTACGATCGGGATAGTCTTTGGGTCAACAATACCCTCTTCACGGACGTGGGCATGTACCGCAATCAGCAAGAAGATATTGAGCGCGTGTTTACCGATTCGTGTGATTCGAATATCGAGTCACTTCTGGAGTACTATAAGGAAAAGTACGATTGATTTAACCACAGTGATCACTGTGGAATCCACTGTGTCCACAGTGGTTAAAGAATGATACCTACGATCGTAGCAGAGAGAAGACTTGCGATGGTACCTCCGAGCAGGGCACGAAATCCAAATTCAGATAGAAGTTTCCGTTGAGAAGGTGCCAGTGAGCCTATGCCACCAATCTGGATACCGATAGACGCGAAGTTGGCAAAGCCGCAAAGCATGTAGGTTGACATGATGATGGACTTCTGATCGGTGAATGCACCTGATGCCTTCAATTCGGCCAGGCTGGTATATCCAATAAACTCCGAGGCCACAATCTTCTCACCCAGCAGCTGACCCACAAGAACAATGTCCGGTCCGCTAACCCCAATGAGCCACATGATAGGCGCAAAGAGATATCCCAGCATAAACTGCAGTGATAGTGTGCTGTATTGACCGTCCGAAATAGATGCGATCCATTCGTTGAGTCCAACCCACGTTCCCACCTTCACGAAGAAGAAGTTGAACAGGGCAATGAAGGCAAAGAAGACCAAGAGCATGGCGCCGACATTGACAGCTAACTTCAACCCCTCGCTTGTTCCATTCGACATAGCATCGAGGAAGTTGCTTCCAGCTTTGTCCTTGGTGATTTCTATGTTCGAGCTTATCTCTTCGGTTTGCGGCATCAGGATCTTGCTGACCACGATCGCACCCGGCGCGGCCATAACACTGGCCGTGAGTAAATGCTTGGCAAAAAGTAGCCTTTGAGCAGGGTCATCACCTCCAAGAAAGCTAATGTAGGCGGCCAGAACCCCTCCGGCCACAGTGGCCATTCCACCAATCATAACCAGCAATATCTCCGATCGATTCATCTTGGGCAGGTAGGCCTTGATCATGAGTGGGCTTTCGGTTTGTCCGAGGAAGATATTGCCAGCGACCGAGAGACTTTCGGCGCCGGAAATGCGCAGTGTTTTGGTGAAGAACCAAGCCAGGCCGTAGACGATTTTCTGGATGATCCCAAAATAGAACAGCACCGACGTCAATGCCGAAAAGAAAACAATGGTTGGCAGCACCTGGAAGGCGAAGATGAACCCAAATGAATCGATGTTCATCATATCCCCAAAGAGGAATACGCTTCCATCTCTGGTGAAATCAAGGATCTTGACGAAGAATTTTCCGAGTACTTCAAATCCGGCCTGGATGAACCAAACCTTGAGAATTCCCAAAGCAAGAAGTAATTGGATTCCCAATCCAATTCCAACAACTTTCCACGAAACGGCTTTTCTATTGGCACTAAACAGGTAGGCAATCCCTACCAACACGAGCATTCCGAGTGCCCCTCTACCGAGGCTTTCAAATGACATTGCCAGAAGCGTCACGAGCCAAAGAAAGAGTTTTTTGCTTCAAGCTACAAGTATGGTCCGATAAGCTATTTGCGGCTGTTGATCTCGTCGCGGACTTTGGAAGCCCGTTCGTAGTCCTCGCTGTCAATAGCATTCTTGAGCTCCGCCTTTAGTTCCTTGACGGACATCTCCGGAAGGTTTTTTGGGATCTCAGCTTCTTCTTCCTCGGTTTCTTCGATCGCCTCGTCGCCGTAATCCTCATCACCCTCATCAACGTCTTCTTCGAGGATGATACCCGCTTTCTCGAGAATAAATTCGTAAGTAAAAATGTCGCACTTAAACCGGACGGCAAGTGCTATGGCATCCGAAGTGCGTGCATCAATTTCACTGATCTCACCCCCCCTGTCACAAAGGATCTTGGCAAAGAATACTCCTTCAACGAGATTGTAAATGATTACTTCAACGATTTTTATTTCAAACGTATCGGCAAAGGACTTGAAGATATCGTGTGTGAGCGGACGGCTGGGTTTCATGCCCTCCAACTCTATGGCAATGGATTGGGCTTCGAAGTTGCCAATGATCACCGGAAGTCGTCTCTTTCCTCCTTCTTCGCCCAAAACAAGGGCATATGCACCCGTTTGGGTTTGACTGTAAGAGAGTCCGACAATTTCCAGTTTGATCTTTTTCTCCATCCTAGCTGTTTCTCAGCGCTTCGATCATTTTTGGAACCACGTCAAAAGCGTCTCCCACAATTCCGTAGTCCGCCGCTTTGAAGAATGGCGCTTCCGGATCCTTGTTGATCACTACGATGACCTTGCTACCATTAACCCCGGCCAAGTGCTGTATGGCACCGGAAATTCCAATAGCGATATAGAGGTTCGGTCTGATAGCGATCCCCGTCTGTCCCACGTGTTCGTGATGTGGTCTCCACCCGACATCCGCAACCGGCCTGGAGCAAGCGGTGGCCGCCCCAATTTCTTTGGCAAGGTCTTCAACCATTCCCCAGTTTTCAGGCCCCTTCAGTCCGCGACCAGCAGATACAACCAAGTCCGCTTCCGTAAGGAGAGGCCCTCCTTCAGACGACTTCATTTTCACTTCTTTCTGAACAAGTTGGCTATCGCCCAGATCTGCGTCGAATGCCTCAACCACTGCACTCCCATCTCCCTTGTTTATGTCAATGGAGTTCGGAAGAAGGGCTATTACTTTTTTATCCGAATTCACTTGGTATGAGGCAAATGCCTTTCCACTGAATACTGCCTTTCTTACGACAAAGCCACTGCTTGTATCCGGATAGTCCACCGCCCCGGCGACGAGTCCTGCCTTGAGGTGAACGCTGACCATTGGAGCAACGGACTTACCGGTATGGTCGTGTGAGAACACAACCACATCGGCCCCCGTTTGATTTACAGCAGCCTCCACTGCCTTGGCCAGTCTTGCAGGTTCCATCCTGTCCTGGCCTGCACAGTGCAGTACTTTCGACGCTCCATATTGACCAAGCGCTGTAAGCGCTTCATTGTCTACATTTCCATAGGTAAGCACGGTGGTCTCCCCTATCTGACTTCCGTAATAAATCGCTTCAAGTGATGACTTAACTATCGCACCATTCGAAGAATCCGCAAATACAACCACACCCATCTTAAATCACTTTTGCTTCGTTCCTCAACAGGTCGATGAGTTCTCCGACGTTCTCAGGATCGACCAACTTCACTTCCGATTTTTGCGGAGGCAAGGCATATCCTACGACTTCCGTCATGGAGTCTACAGCCGCCGCGGCTACCACGTTCAAAGGCTTGGTTCTAGCAGCCATGATACCACGCATGTTTGGAATGCGCTGCTCCGCCATTCCCTTGGCACAGCTCATCACTACAGGAGTGGATGCTTCGAGCACTTCGACACCACCTTGGATATCTCTCTCAACAGTCACTGTGTTTCCACTCACATCCAATTTGCTCGCCTGGGAAATATATGGGAGATCCATCCACGCTGCGATCATTCCAGGCACTTGGCCTCCATTGTAGTTGATCGTCTCCTTACCACACAGGATGAGGTCATATCCCTTATCCTTGGCATATTCTGCAATCTGTCCGGCGACAAAGTACGCATCGGTGGGTTGGGCATCTATACGCACAGCCTCATCTGCGCCAATGGCCAATGCTTTTCTGATGATGGGGTCTGATTCTGCACCACCGACAGTGACGATGGTAACAGTTCCGCCATTTGCTTCTTTCAATTCCAATCCTCTCACGAGGGCGTACCATTCGTCATATGGGTTGACGATAAACTGAACGCCCACTTCGTTGAATTTGGTGTCGTTGTCAGTGAAGGCGATCTTCGTCGTAGTGTCCGGTGCCTTACTGATGCAAACCAATATTTTCATGCTCTGTTCTAAGTTTTAGCGAAGGGTTGCAAATGTAGTTAAATCGAGTCTCAAATTGATCTACAGTTGAAGGCAGCCTAGGAATCTGAAATGAGCCGATCGATGAAGGCAAGAGCAGATTTTCCATTCCACTTTGTCATGCCTGACGAGCGATGTACCATCTTCCCATTGCGGTCAATGAGGAAGGTGGTCGGAATGGCTTCCGCTTCAAATTCTGGCGGGATGGCTGTGGCGGGAAAATAAACTGGAAAACTCCACCCTTTCTTTTCGAGAAAGGATTTGACAACTTCCGGCTTTTCGTAACTAACCAACAAAAAGACGACCTCAGAATCCTTTTCTTCAATGAGCTTGGAGATAGAGGGCATTTCGGCAATACAGGGCCCGCACCAGGTCGCCCAGAAATTGAGGAAGATCGGTTTGCCGCTGAATTCAGCCATGGCGTGCGGACTTCCATCCAGGTCGATCAACTGCCAGTTGTCTACATAATCCGGGAGTTCGACTTCCTCGTTTTGAGAAACGCCAGACATAAATCCGAGGTTGAGAATCCAGGTCCGAAGGGTAATCCGCCCTTCACTCGAAAGCATCATCACGAGGATGAACAGAAATGCGATGTCGATGATTTTGGAGAATAGCGATCGTTTTTTCCAAATTTCCCAGCGCTTTTTGAGGAAGTCGTTCATGGGGCGAATTTAGAACTCTGAATCGTTCATTTTGAAATTGGGTTTGTGCTTTAACTCTTTACTTAAATTTGCCATCCTTCAAAACGAAGCCAATGCGTGAAATCCAATTCAGGGAAGCCCTCAACGAGGCGATGTCAGAGGAAATGAGAAGAGACCCAAATGTCTATCTCATGGGAGAAGAAGTGGCCGAATACAATGGTGCCTACAAGGTAAGCCAAGGTATGCTGGATGAATTTGGACCAGAACGTGTCATCGATACCCCTATCGCCGAATTGGGTTTTGCCGGTATTGCAGTTGGATCTGCAATGAATGGCCTAAGGCCTATCGTTGAATTCATGACCTGGAACTTCGCTATCCTGGCGGCAGACCAGATCATCAACTCAGCTGCTAAGATGCTTCAGATGAGTGGGGGTCAATATCATGTGCCAATCGTTTTCAGAGGTGGAAATGGCCAGGCTGGTCAATTGGCTGCGACACACAGTCAGAGTTTTGAATCCTTTTACGCCCACGTCCCAGGACTGAAGGTGGTCACACCATCCAATCCTTCGGATGCAAAAGGCCTGTTGAAAGCGGCTATCCGCGATGAAAACCCTGTCCTCGTCATGGAATCTGAGAAGATGTATGGCGACAAAGGAGAAGTTCCCGAAGGCGAACACATCATCGAAATCGGAAAAGCCAGAATGGACCGTGAAGGAACCGACGTAACCATCGTGACCTTTGGAAAAATCCTTAAAGTGGTTCAGGCCGCTGCTGATGAATTGGCCAAGGACGGAATCTCCGCCGAAGTTATTGATCTGCGGTCTATCCGACCAATGGATCACGAAGCCATCATCAAATCCATCCAAAAGACCAACAGACTTGTTGTTGTGGAGGAGTCATGGCCAGTAGCAAGTATCAGTTCGGAGATCGCCTACCGAGTCCAAAAAGATGCATTCGATTACCTCGACGCACCTATCGGACGTGTAATGCAAAGCGACACACCCTTCCCCTTCTCGAAGGCACTTATTGCGGAAGCACTTCCTAATGTCGAAAAGATTGTGAAGGAAGTAAGGCGTGTGATGTATAGAGATTGATTATTTCGAAAGTAATCCAGCCTTTATAAACTTCTTGGTAATCTTCTTGGCGTTGTAACCGATGTTCTTCTCCATGTAAGGATGAAGGTTGGTCGTAGCTTCTCCAGCCAGCTCAACGCCCTTGTTGAAGTCGTAGTCAAATCCGAAAAGGAATTCCATCGTACCATTTGATTCAGCCATTTCGCGGATCGTGGTGATGCGTTCCCCATCACGTCCAATGAAACGGAAATTCGCGTTGGCTCTAAGCTTGTTTACGGCAAATGGTCCAATTCCTACACCGGTTCCCTGAGCAAAATCGATGTAGGCGATCATAATCGCATCCACGTCCAGCCCCTTGGCCATCTTGGCATAGTTGGCTTTGTCGGCCCAAGCCGCAGGCGCGTCGCCGAGGATGTATTTCTCGGCCTGCTCAAATCGATATCCGAGTTTCTTATTGCTTGACTTATCCCAGCTCCAATAGTCGGGGTGATTGATCACCTCTTCTTCCGGCATTAGATCAAAGGGCATTTCCGGTGCGTATTTGTCAATGATGTTTTGCTTGAAGATGGTAGCAATATCAACGAACTCTTGCGTTGGATCACCCTTGTCGTATTTCTGTGACAAATCTTCGAGCGCACTGGCCGTAAAGCCATTGGCCCCGGTGAGGTTTTTGTCTACGTAAACAGAAACGAGTGCAACTTTCGGTTTTTTCTGTGCTTGTACTGCAAATGCTACAAAGGTGAGCAGCGAAAGGATGAGGATTTTTTTCATTAGATCAATTTTTGATAGGCGCCAAATATAACGGTAAGTATTATGTATTAGTCGTGAACAACAATTTTTTCTATGCGATCTCCCACTCTTATATCGTCAATCACCTCTACCCCTTCCACAACCTTGCCAAAGCAAGTGTGGTTTCTGTCGAGGTGGGCCGTGTTGGTCCTGCTGTGGCAGATAAAAAACTGAGAACCGCCTGTATTTCTTCCCGCGTGGGCCATGGACAAAACCCCGCGATCGTGATATTGATTACCGCCATCCAATTCGCAGTCGATGGTGTATCCCGGTCCTCCGGTGCCGTCTCCTTTTGGGCATCCACCCTGGATGACAAAATCGGGAATGACACGATGGAACGTGAGTCCATCGTAGTATCCCTTCTTGGAGAGGTCCGTGAAATTCTTTACAGTATTGGGAGCATCCTGGTCGTAGAATTCAACCTTCATGGTCCCCTTTTCGGTTACGATATCAGCAGTCATAGTTTGAATTGATTAAATGCACTTGTCGACCAGATCCAGCAATTCATTCATTACCGTATGGCCTTTGTCCTTGGCGTACCAAAGATGCAGTTCTTTGTGAAAAGCGTGTTTGTCCCATTCAGATCCTGTTTTATGCCTGGCCAGGATAGCTTTTGCCGGCCCCGGCCTGGATCCCCAATCGCCCCTCACCTTCCACTGATCATCCAGCGCGATAATGCGTGGGATCGACCTCGATCCATTTTCGAGGAAGCGATCCATGATATTCGGGTTCTCATCTCTCCAGATTACCTTAAGGTCTATTAGGTCGGTCGAGTCGGCGAGTTTCGCCGCAAAAGGAAGGTTTTGTGCTACGTCTCCGCACCACGCTTCCGCCAGTACAAGCCAAGTATATTTACAGCGAAGGCCTTTCACCCTTTGGATGGTTTCGTCATCCACTTTGGCAATTTTATCCCACTTGTTCATGCGGCTTTGGTTCAACCTTGTAAAGGATTTTTGTTCCTCTGTTTGATCCAACCCGGACGTCTCGTGTCGTTCTGCAAGCAAACCGCAGGCCTCCCGATAATCTTGGTAGGTCATCGCCGCATCGGCGACACTTTTGTAGTCGATTTCCATCCTAACTGATTTGTAGGCAAATGTCAGTGATCACGGAGGTAGATAAACCGACCTTCGTCACTTAGGTCTGGAGAGAAATAATACCCGTCCAGGTCAAATCCCTTTATAGATTCCAAATCGTTTATCCTGTTCTTTATGATAAAACGGGCGAGTAGCCCACGTGCAATCTTTCCATATGTCTGGATGAACTTGTATTCTCCGTTTTTCCAATCTTTAAACTGAACGGTGACAATTTTGGCTTTCACCTTATCCGGGTGAATCGCCTTCCAATATTCATTTGAGGCAGCATTTATCACCACCTTGATGTCATGCGATTCCAGGACTTTGTTTAAGGCATCCGTTATTCTCAATTTCCAGAAACCGTATAGGTCCTTCCCTCGTGCTGTCTTCAATCTGGTACCCATCTCCAGCCGATAGGCTTGCATCAGATCCATGGGTTTAAGCAATCCATACAGGCCCGATAGTATCCGTAGATGATCCTGTGCAAATGCCTCATCATGGCCATCAAAATCAGCGGCATTCAACCCCCGGTAAACATCTCCCTGGAAGGCATAGACGCAGGCCTTGGCATTCTGTTCGTCAAAAGGCAGAGACCATTCCTGGTATCGGTCGTAGTTGAGCTGAGCAATCTGATCGCTCACCTTCATAAGAGAGGCGATCTTCTTGGCCGATTTTTTTCTCATCACATCCACCAGGCGAACGGACTCGTCAATGAGTTCTGGTGTGGACGAAATAGTCGTTTTCCTTTCGGTCTTATAATCAAGAGACTTGGCGGGGGAGAGCAGTGTGATCATGGTGATTTAGTTTACACAAGTATAGGAGTTAGCATAAAACGAATTCATTTCCGTGTTCAAATTGGCCGAGGGTGCCGGAGTGCGAAATAGTACTTTGTGCCCTTCGTGGTTAAGCAATGTCCGCGGTTCGAAGTCCGTAGTCCGTAGTCTGATGTATGAATATTTTGCATCATTTATCTTTCAGCCAGAATGAACCACATCCTTGCACATTTACGCCGCGATAAAAAACTCTCTGGTGTTCTCGATAAAGTGGAACTAAAGGAGCCGGCCGTCGATGAAGACGTATATCTCATTCTACTGAGGTCGATCTCAGAGCAACAGGTGAGTCTAAAAGCTGCGGCAACAATCTGGGGAAGGTTTTTGGACTTGTTTGATGAGTATCCGCATCCTGAGCTAGTTCTGGAATACAGTGTCGATCAAATCCAGAAATGTGGTCTTTCGTTCAGGAAATCGGAATACATGCAAAACATTGCCCGCTTTGCGATAGAGGATGATCTGTCTGCCGGCCACATTCGCTCTCTGGATGATGAAGAGGCAATCGCCCATATGTCGAAGATCAAAGGCGTTGGTAAGTGGACGGCTGAGATGATTTTGATGTTTTCACTTAATCGACCTGACATATTCCCTGTAGATGATCTTGTAGTGCGCAATGCCATGATCAAATTGTATAGCGTAAAGTCTGAGCGCAAACAGCTATATGCAGACCTGGAAGAGATAGCCAATGTGTGGCGACCGTACCGCAGCTATGCGTGTTACGCGCTTTGGAATTGGTATGAGCGTGATTAAGCAGAACTCATAAAAATCACTGCTTTACTTTTTGCAGTCCATCTTGCGTTTTACTCTAAATTTCTAATTATATTAGCATTCTAATTTTATTGGCATGAACTATTTTCCAGAAAATCTAAAGCACTTGCGAAAGGAGCGGGAGCTACGCCAGGCGGACCTTGCAGAGAAGTTGGGCGTAAACAGAACCGCCGTCGGTGCTTATGAAGAAGGGCGGGCTGAGCCCAAGTTGTCGACCCTGCGCAACATATCCTTGTACTTCGACATCACCATCGACGCCCTGCTGCACGAGGACTTGAGCAGCGGTAAAACACAACCCAAGGCGGACCTTCAAGGCAAGGGCTTGCGCATTCTACCCATCACCATCGACAAGAGCGAGGACAAGGAGTTGATCGACATCGTTCCGGTAAAAGCCGCAGCGGGTTATTTGAATGGCTATGGCGATGTGGACTTTGTCGAGGCACTACCGCACTTCTCATTGCCGGTTCCGGAGTTGGGACCCAACAATAGTTACCGTGTATTCCAAATTGAAGGCGACAGTATGCTGCCAGTCACATCGGGATCGTATGTGATCGGTGAATACCTGCAGGACTGGAAGACGATCAAAAGCGAGCAGTGTTATATCCTGCTCACTAAGGATGATGGAGTCGTCTACAAACGCGTGGTCAACAACCTCGACTACGATGCGACACTTATGCTCAAGTCCGACAACCCAAAGTATAAACCATTTGAAGTGGGTATTGAGGATGTGCTTGAGGTGTGGAATGCCCGCGGCTTTATCAGCTTCGACCTGCCAGACGGCAACAGCCCGAACGTTGATCAAATAACGCAAATGCTGGCTGAGCTTAAAAGTGAGGTGAGTGAAATTAAGCGAAAGAAACAAGCTTGATTTCCACATGGTAGGTGAAAACTGTCAAAATTCATAGCGAACGCTCGAAGCAAGCGCATTACCAAAAAGGCAGGGGTGCACAGATAGACGTTCACAACAAGTTTGAAAGACATACGCACGAACCCTTCCTTGATGACCTGGAACATGAGTGGGAGGATCTGCTCAATAAGCAACGTGAAACTCAATATATAGAAGTATTTCCAAAATCCTTGGTAAACAAGGTGGATAGTCCGGACATTCCCATTGGGTTTTCCATTAACCCATATCAAGGATGTGAGCATGGTTGTGTATACTGCTACGCCAGAAACACCCACGAGTATTGGGGGTACAACATTGGCCTGGACTTCGAGACAAGGATTCTTTTTAAGAAAAATGCCGCTCAACTACTGGAAAAAAAGCTAAGGTCAAAAAATTGGAAAGCAAGCCCAATCATGTTGGCAGGAAATACAGATTGTTACCAGCCGGTAGAGCACAGGTTGAAGATCACGCGCGAACTACTCAAGGTCTTTGTAAAGTATAAGCACCCTTTGACCATTGTAACAAAAAACAGCCTCGTACTGAGAGACCTTGATTTGCTCAGGAAATTAAATGACCTCAATCTTGTTAGAATCGCCGTAAGCATAACAAGCCTGAATGAGGATATCAAAAATGCGCTCGAGCCGAAGACAGCTTCCTCGGCAGCCAGATTTCGCACCGTAGAGGCATTGTCAAAGGTTGGCATTCCGGTAAATGTATTGATGGCGCCCATCATTCCTTCCCTGACAAGCCAGGAAATAATTCCCCTGGTAAAGAAAGCTGGAGAGGCGGGCGCAAATGCTGTATCTCCGATCGTGTTGCGCCTGAACGGACAACTCATTAAAGTGTTCGAAAACTGGGTTCGATCCAATTTTCCGGATCGCGCCGAAAAAATTCTCAAGCATATTCGCGATGCGCATGGAGGAAAGCACAACGACAGCCGTTTTGGTATGCGCATGAGGGGTGAAGGGAAATACGTAGATCATATCCACGCTACCGTAACAATGGCCAATAAGCGATATGTCAATAAAAGAGAACTGCCCCCGCTGAGCACCGAGCACTTCACCAAACATCCCGAATCGCAGTTATCACTCTTCTGATTCAAACCGTATTTTTACAGTCATGCGGTCATTACTGATGGTGCTCCTCACATGGTTTCTTTCAATCGGAACCTGCGCTCAAAGCGCCAGAGAGCTCAACAACAGTGCCTGGCAACTCATGGCCATCAATCCCGATTCGGGCATGGGGCTGGTGGACCAGGCCATGACAATGAACCTTGAACACGACTCTCTGCGTGCTTCAGTCTACAGAACAAAGGGTGTGCTCTACCTGTACCTGGGAGAATACTTCAGCGCCCTCAATAATTTTGAAATTGGAATCAGGCTTGCAAATAAAGCAGGAGCGGATACCCTCGAATCGCTCACCACGATGCACATGGCATTGGCCTATATGTTCCTCGGCGAATTCGACAAAAGTCTCATCTATTTCCAGGAAGCCAACAAAATGGCGGAAGCCATGGGCCAAACAAACCAAGTTTACAGCACTTATGGAAACATGGGCTTGTTATACGATCGAATGGGTGATACCAAATTGGCCAAAGAATACTATACCAAAGCCATGGTACACCACAAGGCCATCGGCGATTCCGGAAATTATGCCAAAAACATAGCCAATATCTCATCGCTATTGATGAATGAAGACCAGCTAGACAGTGCCATTTCCCTGATGACCGAGTCTATGAACATTCAGAAGATTCTGGGCCAGGATTACAGTTACTACCTGGCCCGGGGCAATTTGGGGTTGATGTATACCAACAAGGAGTGGTACGCTAAAGCAGACACGATATTCAGAGATGTGCTCGCGTATTCCAGAAAGGCTGGAGACCAAGCTGGAATCTTAACGATGTACTTCTATATGGGAGACATGTTTATGGACATGGGCGAATTGGACAGCGCCGAGTACTATATGCTCAAGAGCGAAAAGTTTGCAGAAGCAGTGCAACACACACATCGACTGAAAAATGCCTATGGTAAACTCGAGGATATCTACGAGCAGAAGGAAGATTATCGATTGGCACTTAAATATGCGCGTCTGGAGTCGGAACTGGACAATGAATTGACGGGTGAAGAAATGCAGCAGAAGGTAAAGTTCCTGGAATATGAAGAGAACAAACGAAAGGAGGAGATCGAAATGCAGCGCTTGCTCAATGAGCAGGCAAGAATTCAAAGCCTCCAGTACAAGGCTGTATTCTTATTTATCCTATTGGTGTTTTTGATCCTGCTTTTTGTGATTCAGAAATGGAGCAGTCCACGATTTACTGAAGGTATGATCTTCTTTGCCTTCATCCTACTCTTCGAGTTTATCCTGCTGCTTGTTGATCCTTATGTAGAGGATCTCGCACAGGAGCAGCCCATATGGGTGTTGAGCATGAATGTACTGTTGGCACTGGTCATCGTGCCATTACACAGCATTATCGAGCGGTTCTTCAAGAGGCGCGCTGGCTTGCACAAAGCTAAAGAAGACCAAACTGGGTAAAATGGTGCCCCATGTGTTTCTTCTGAAACGTGAGCCATCCGTCGTAATCCAGTTCCCCAAACACAGGATGATTAAATGAGGATCCTGGATTGTTGTTGTGGTATTCGAAAAAGATGGCCATTTCATTTAGCAGGGTCTCCTTGGCCGCTTCGAGGTTAGGCTTGCGAAGTGGAGGCAAACCATTTCTGAAAATTGGGTTCATTGTATTGCGCTTATACGGGATATCCGAGAAAAGAAATTCACGATACTTCGGAAGTTTTTCGTCCGGTGTGAATATTGGGGATCTCGCCTTACCATTGGAAATCATCCACGAACCAACGATATGCTCGATCATGTGCTGCGGTGTCATCGAGCCCCATTCCGGAACGGCATCTTCATTTAGCTTCTCCAGCGCTACGGGAATGGTTGATGAAAAGAATTCGTCCATACCCAAAGCTATCGAAATATGTTCAAAGGTTTATGGGTAAGTGAATCATGTGTTTGCTTTGGGTCATAGATAAAAACGTTCAGGATGTTGGAATCGTTGGGCCATATCTCAGTCGTAGATTTGGAGCTTGTGATGCAATGATCTACTTTAGGTTCAGTGAAGAGAATATTCCCAATTCTTGCTTTCGTCCTTCTTACCTTGTCTTCATTCGCTCAACGGGGAGACTACAAGTTTGGAGGATATACCGAGGAGCGCAAAGTGATCTCTGTGACCGAGTTTTTTCAGACCTTACAGGAAAAGAACGAAGATTCTTCGATTGAGAATATTGTTTTCAGAAACATTGAAGTCAAACTCACCTTACCCATCGACTGCCGATTTGGAAACTGCCGTGACGGCGATATAGCCATGTCCTACATACCCGGATTCAACTGGATGGGAAAAAGTGATTCTTCTGAACGGTATGTTTTTACAAAACCTTTGGTTTTTTCGAATTGCCTGTTGACGGATTTTGGTTTGAGCTTTTTCAACTGCGAATTCCAAAAGCCAATTAAGATTGGACATTGCCAAGCCAAGCCATGGATTCGTTTTGATAGTTGTGATGTTCATTCTATCCGCATTCAAGAAGAAACCAAGACCGATTGGCTTATTCTCAAGAAAAGCTCCATTGGGGACAAATACTCAGTTTTTGAAACAGAGGTCACCTATTTTGAAATTCAGGATTGCAAATTCCTGGAACGGGAGGATGAAAAATACCATCGTGGGATGCGATTTCCGTCGCTCATCGTAACATCCTGCGACATTCAAGATTTCAAAGTAGAATCCTCGACCTTCCCTCTCACAACTCCTGATTCCATTTGGAGCCCTTCAATTCTGCTTTCAGAATGTTACATGAGCCATTTGGAGATTGTAGAGGTAAACTGTGAAGGAATGCAATGGGGTCATTCAGAGGTTTCCATTTCAGCAAACTTAGAGTCAATCGAATTTTCCAAAGGGCTATTAATGGAGGCCGTGGGATTTCCGGAGTTCAAAACATCGATTGAGTGGCGCCAATTAGCCGGTGGGAAATTGTTGACCCAGCGCTTTGGAAATAAGGCGCTAAACAAGGATTCCGTGGTGAAAGGGAATAGTCGTATCGCTTTTAAGAACCTAATTGCCAACTACAACATTCTTTATAACCTATACAAGGTTAGAAACGACCGGGAATCTGCGAATGAATGCTATGCCGAAATGAAGCGATTGGAGACAGATGTGATTGAAAAGACCTTCCGTCGTCAGAAGAATTTTGAATGGTACTTCCGCTGGAAGCTCAATCAATTCCTCAACTTCTTCACCGACTATGGCACGAATCCAGCCAAGGCCGTCATCAAAAGCATCTGGGTGATCCTCATATTCTCCATTTTCTACCTCTTCTTCCCTAGTGATTGGGATGTGAGCAATCGATCCACCCTCCTGAAAAGGATGAAGGAGCTCGTTTCGAAAAACAGGGAAAAGTCATTCATGGCAACATTGGGCTTCGTGAGCTATGGTGGTTTCATCCACGTCCTCAACGCCATTACATTATCACTAAACGCCTTCACCACCCTTGGCTTTGGAGACATCCCTACGCACGGCGCTGCCAGGTATGTGACTATTGTACAGGGTTTCATTGGGTGGTTCCTGCTGACCATATTCAGCGTTAGCCTCATCAATCAGGTTCTTGGGTAGGCTCGGATGAAGAAGCCAATACCAGAATAGCATTCATAGATTAAACCTTATTCCTGGCAGGTTAGTCATTCCATTTGGTTGATTGATTTGTAAAAGCTAATTTTCGATTACTCAAAAATGACGCGCCATACCTGGACCCTTACTGTATTGTTCTGCCTTACCTCGATTCACTGGGTAAGATTTTCTTTTGCCCAATACAGGGACACCATTAGCGCCGCTGATTTTGTAAGGGCTTTGGTTGACGCTGACAATGTTGTTTCGTTCCAAAGTACCGTCGTTGAAAGTGAGTTTGATCTTTTTGAGAAATTGCAAAGAGATGAACTGGTATCTCCTAACACTGGTCTAATACCGATTCAAGCCGTAGTAATTCTGGATTCCATCAAATTTGGAAATAGAACAGCAATTCATAAGGAAACATCCTGGACAGTATCGGAGCTGCCGGGACGACTTGACTTTAAGAATTCTTTTGAAGCCAATCAATGCGACCTCGCTTTAATCGGATGCGTTTTTGGTTCTGTCGCTCAATTCAAAAATTGTATCCTTAAGAGTGATAGCAATCGGTTCGATAGAATAGTTCAAGTCGCAAATAAGGATATTAAGAATATTGGAAGCCCTCTTTTTCGTTCTTCAATTTTCAAAGAGGGCCTCTTTATTCAGTCGCCATACGTCAGCTTAATAGACTGCAAATTCATTGGTGGATATAAAAACGAGTTCAACTTCTCCTCCGGTGAAATCTATTCCAGAGAGGCAAATTTTTCCGGGTCTTATAACTCAAGTGGGAGTTATTACGACACAAGCGTTTGGAAAAGTGGAAGCCAACTTTTTCCCCAAACGATTCTCAAGCTTAAATCACCCAAGGAAGGCTTGGTGTTTATTGAATCATGTGAGTTTTTGGAAGTAAAGCCCTGGGGAGGAATTAATGTTGCAACTCAGGGAGATTTTATTTCCTTCAAAAGCAATAAGTTCAAATGTAAATTGTGTATCAACGGTTTTGCGGAGAACAGATTTGAGTTCATAGACAATGAAGTAGCTGGTGGGCTAAATATGGAAGATTTTACACTTTCCGAGAAAAATAACCTGATTCCCTGGAACCAGATTTCCGGTTTCCAGCTATTGTCGCAGTCTAAGTTAATTGAGAGCACTTCACCGGAACTAAGCATTCACTGGAGCGGAAATAATGATAAGTTGATTTCAACCGATTGGATGTATCGTAAACTGATGAAGGTATACGCGAATTTAGGTGAAGTCTACCGCAGGGATGGAGATCGCGAATCATCAAATGGTAGTTTTTCAGAGATGAAACTGGTAGAAACCAGCAGGTTGAAATTCTTGTATTCCACCAATCCACGTTTCGAAACCTACTTCCGGTGGAAACTCAATCAATTCCTCAACTTCTTCACCGACTATGGCACGAATCCAGCCAAGGCCGTCATCAAAAGCATCTGGGTGATCCTCATATTCTCCATTTTCTACCTCTTCTTCCCTAGTGATTGGGATGTGAGCAACCGATCCACCCTCCTGAAAAGGATGAAGGAGCTCGTTTCGAAAAACAGGGAAAAGTCATTCATGGCAACATTGGGCTTCGTGAGCTATGGTGGTTTCATCCACGTCCTCAACGCCATTACATTATCACTAAACGCCTTCACCACCCTTGGCTTTGGAGACATCCCTACGCACGGCGCTGCCAGGTATGTGACTATTGTACAGGGTTTCATTGGGTGGTTCCTGCTGACCATATTCAGCGTTAGTCTCATCAATCAGGTTCTTGGGTAGTATACCTTAACCTTCCGTGGTCCCGTTTTTGGCTAATTTTTTTTGTCTTGAACGGTGGCAACATTTTCACCGAATCGTGAATATTTTGAGAAAAAGCAGCTTTTTTTATACGGGATATGGTTTTTCTCTACTTTTGCCGCTTAATCGCAAAGCGCAAAACAAACAACATGAACAAATTTAGAAATGCACTTTTTATGCTTTCAATGGCCGCATTGGTTATCGGATGTGCCAAGGGAAAAGCAAAAAACACGCTCGTTGGAGATTGGACTGTAATCGATTATGAAATAAACGATGAAAACCTTTGCTCCGGTCAACAAGAGTACAACTGGGGTTCTACAGGAGATTTAGGAGAAGTTACATTTACCAAGAAGGACTTTACAGCAAGCATCAACTTGTACGATTCATGGTATGATTCTACTTGCTATGTTTCTCCATTTCCTGCTTCCGGAGACTTCAAAGTGACAAGCCACGACCGTCAATTGCTTTTACTTCATGAGTACCAGATGGAAGTAGACGGCGATCGTTGGTATCTGTACTTCGATGAAGGATTGAACAAAGCCGACGGCAGCAATGACATCGTTACAATTTCATCTTACGATTCATTCGTATCGACCGGTGTAGGAACGTATTTCTCTATGACGCTTCAGCGTAACTAAGAATACGAGTCAAAATCTTAATAAAAAGCGTAGCCGTCTGGCTGCGCTTTTTTTTGTACCTATTCAAGAATGAGCTTCCGGGTTTCCGTCACATTTTCTCTCACTAAAGTCAATGTGTAGATACCCGCTGGGATGGTTCCTCGATCAAGAATCACTTTCTGTTCGAAGGCCCTTGACATTATAAGTTTTCCGTGTATATCGAACAGCCTCAATTGTGTCTCTCCACCATATTCGGTAACAACATAAAACTCATCTCTCGCTGGATTTGGGGCAAGATAGAATGCCGATTGAATACGCTCCTCCAGCCCACTCAGTCCCGATACCTCATCGATGTCTCCCGGTTCATCCAGCAACCAGTTATGTGGGTCTACCCGAATATCATTGACCTCTTCGGGCATTTTGAACGAATAAATATGCTTGAACGTGTCCATCCAAACCCTGAGCAAGGTGTCCGAACCATTATCCAGTTCGACCAAGATGTCTACATGCCCCTCGAATTTCATGGTGGCATTCGGTGCTGAAACAAATTGATCTACTTCCAGATAGAGATTTCCATTGTGCCACTCCCAGTCAATATCGTATCCTGGAAATCCCTCACCGTAGTACCATTGATCAAAGAAGGTGTCAAATTGGATCCCACTCACATCCTCCAGCACTGTTTTGAAATCCTCACCCTTGGCCGTTTGGAATGAAAATCTCCGTTGGTATTCCCTCAGGGCTTCAAAGAAAATGGAGTCGTTGTTGACCTCATATCTCATCATGTGAAGTATACACGCACCCTTGTTGTAGGTCAGCTGTGAGCTAAATAGCCTTCCAACATCAGCCGTATCATCGACATACACACTTCCGCTAGACACCGACATTGCACTTGACTGTGTTGTCAAGATCTCCTGCATGGCCGAAGCAGGATGCAATTCTTCCAGCGCTATAAACTCACTGTAAGTGGCAAAGCCCTCATTAATCCATAGATCCTTCCACGATCCACAGGTAACATGATCGCCAAACCACTGATGTCCCAATTCATGTGCCGTGAGGTTGAAGTTGAAGAACCCCTGGGTTGTCATCGTCTGGTGTTCCATGCCACCGCTAAAAGGCGCCATGGAATGGCCGTATTTCTCTTCGTGAAAAGGATAAGTCCCATATTTCTCGGCAAAAACTTCCATCATATCGGATGTCTCATCAATATCTTGTTGAAAGGCATTCAGAGTCGCAGGGTTGTCGTAGATATAATTCTGGATTAGAATGGAATCACTACCGGCTGGGTGGCTATAGAAACTGTAGTCATAGTAATCCGCAACAGCGATCGAGATCAGGTAAAATGCCGTTGGATAATGAGTTTTCCACTCAAATCGATGATGTATCGAGTCAACAGGAGTGATAGCCGTAAGTAATCCATTCGAGCCAACTTTCAGGCTAGTATCCACTGTCACAAAAACCCACACTGAGTCAGCCTGATCGCGCAGATCTTGCTTCACGGCAAACCATTCTGAAGCACCATAGGGCTCACTCAGAGTCCAGGTAACATTAGCTCCCCAGGTAGGTGACTGCCGGTTGCTCATCCCACTGGATAGCCCAGCTCCGGATGAGGAAGCAGTACCATGATAATGGATGGTCACTTCAAAATTACTCGTAGCCGCTATACTATTTGACAATGGAATATCAACTACCCCATCGTGATGGGTGTATGGGGTCGACTGTCCTTGGTAGATAACTGAATCAACATCCAGGGAACTTACTAACTCCAGAATGATGGTATCCAAGGTGTTTTTGGCCATAGCCCCAACGGTGGTGAACCCGGAAATATCTGTCGACATGTTTGAAGCTTCGAGGTTGAGGTAGTACCAATGAACGTCGTAGTCCCGCATCATAGATTGGTAGTCATTGCCGACCGTTCCAAACTGGTACTTGGTATGTGATTTAACGTGCTGGCAGGTTTGAAGTTGGGCCAGGGAATTGACCGACAATAAAACTAAAAGGGCTAGGGGTAGAAATCTCATGATTTAAATGTTGCGGCAATAATAGGCCAATTTCCCTGTGCTCAAATTCAGACTCCTTGTTCGGTCTTCTATCATCTTGAGCGGGTGTTCTTGTTTTCATTTTTGGAGTTTTATCTCGCGGTATTGTTCTATGTATTCTACACCCTCGTGATCCCTGGCTCTCCAAAAGTGAGGGCCTCCGCCCTCTGGGGATTCTTTCCTCACACAAGAGATGGGATTACTCACTTGTCGAGCTCACCGCTCTCCTCCCTCGTGATCCCTGGCTCTCCATAAGTGAGGGCCTCCGCCCCCTGGGCGGGAGGTCTTGTCATGCACCCGCATACAAACGTTTTGCGCTTGAGCGGGTGAAATGACAAAGGCCCCTTCCGCTTTGCGGAAGAGACCCTCACTTTTGTCGGGGTGGCGGGATTTGAACCCACGACCCCACGCCCCCCAGACGTGTACTCTAACCGGACTGAGCTACACCCCGAACAATGACTGTCCTGCCGTGGACAGGCCGGCAAAAATATCAATTTATAGCCCTGTATTCAATTCTTTACATTTGTTTGCCATGGCTAATATTAATTTCAAAAAAATAGGTAGCACAATGCTCGAAGCATTGGGAATCATGCTATCCATCCTCGCCGCCTTTGCCATCGAAAACTGGGACGAGGAGATCAAAAAAGTAGAGAAGGAAGAGATCTATTTGAAAGGGCTTCATAGCGACCTTATCAAAGACTACAACCAACTTACGTATCGCATCAAGGAATACGAAGATAAGCTGGCTACCACGGTCGAATTGATGAATAAAATTCGTGTTCCCGAAACATGTGACAGACGAGAGCTACTTGAAAAGCTTGAAAGTAAGCTTGCGTATAATTTCGCCTATGTACCTTCTAACAATACTTACCAGGCCCTGGAGTCAAGTGGTGACATAAAGTTTATCACCAACGCCCACCTCAAAATACTGCTGTTTGAGCTGGACAAAAACTTTGAGACAAATGCTCAGAAGGGTGAGCATTTTCTACAGTTTACCAATAGTCCCATATGGGCCGGATACCTGATAGACCATACCAATGAACACACACACCAATTTGATCTGAGCAACGACCAATTGCTCACCGACCTTTTCAACCGTGTCAAAAGGATGAATAAGCTGATCGAAACCTATTATTACGACATGCTTGGAACACAGCTCAAAATCCAGGAGGTCCGGGAAGCTTTGGAACAAGAATTGAAGGAAAAGGAGATAGAAATTGAGGTTAGCCTTGAAGAAGTTCAATTCGACGAAAAAAAGGAGGAAGAGCAAGAAACCGAGGAACTCGAAGACCTGCTCGATGAATTATAACAGTACTTTTGGGGCCATGAGAGCTGTGCTATGTACCTTATTGGTATGCGTCTCCCTTATGGCTTCAGGCCAGATCCTGAAGTCCAGCAAGGCGCGCGTTTCCTTTTCGTCAGAAGCCCCGATGGAGATCATCAAGGCGTCGTCCAACAAGCTTGTTGGGCTAATCAAACCTGAAACCAACACCTTTGCATTCCAGGTGGCGGTCATTTCCTTCCAGGGATTCAATTCGGACCTTCAGCGCGAGCATTTCAATGAAAACTACATGGAGTCGACCAAGTATCCCAAGATCAAATTTGTTGGGAAGATCAACGGGCCTGTCGACTTTAAGAAGGATGGCGAATACGCCATTAAGGCAAAAGGCAAGATCAACGTACACGGAATTGAAAAAGACCGGGAGATTCCTGTTAAGGTTGTTGTCGCAGGAGGTATGGTTTCGGTAAAAAGCGAATTCGAGGTTGCGCTTGCAGACCACAACATTAAGATTCCTACAATCGTCAACCAGAAACTGGCTAAAGTCATCACCTGCAAAGTGACCGCTCAGATGGCTCCAAAATAGCCCTCTTCTATATCAGGTTAAACATCAGAAGTAACCCAATGGCCATCATAAACAGGCCGACGATCCATTGAATGGAAGCCATCTTGATTTTCTTGAGAAACCGCTTTCCGATAATTGCCCCAATAAATGCCGCAAGGACCCCAGTTACCAGAAATCCGGCTTGATTGGCATTCAGAGACTGGTTGCCAAGGTATATCGGAATCCGAGCAATATCCACCACAAGGGCAATCCCAATTCCAGTCGCAATAAACGCCTCTTTGGTCAGGCCAGTTTTCGCTAAAAATGCTGAACGAAGGGCGCCTTGATGTCCGGAAACCCCGCCGAAGAATCCACTCAAGGAACCGCCAAAAACAAGAAATCCCTTGCTTGAATTTCTAAAGCTTAGTTCTGGAAGCAATTCAAGAATGGCAAAAAGGAAAATGAGCCCTCCAATTGAAAATTTCAACAGGCTTATCCTCCAATCGATGCCATAGGAGCCGAGGTCAATAATTCTATCGGCCGATTCAAGCATACCAAGGAGGTATGCACCCCCTATGGCTCCAAGCAAGGCCCCTCCACCAAAAAATATCATGTAATTCCAGGCGAGATACTTTCCTACCAGGAAAGCTTTAAAGAGATTGTTTAATAAATGCACAATGGCCGTCATTAAAATGGCCACATCTACCGGAAAAAAGAGAATGAAGAATGGAGTAAGTATTGTGCCGAGCCCAAATCCTGAAAAGAATGTCAACACTGAAGCCAACAACGCCACCACGGCAATAAGTAAGTAATCCATTATTTGTTCTTAGATCTTTTTCTCACCCTCATATTTACAACCTCTACAGCTAGTGAGAAGAATACTGCAAAGTATATATAGCCCTTCGGCACATGGTAATGAAAGGCCTCTATTATCAGCATGAAACCTATCAGTATCAAGAAAGACAGTGCCAAAACCTCCAGGGTTGGATTCTTCTTGATAAACCGGCTGATGGGGCCAGACGACACCATCATGATGATGACAGCGACAATGACCGCGGCGATCATGATCGGCAGGTGTTGAGTGAGACCCACGGCCGTGAGAATGGAATCAAATGAGAAGATCACATCCATGATGATCACCTGGAGTATGATCCTTGACAAGGTGACCTTTATCTTGGATTCATCATGATGCTCGTCCCCCTCCATCTTGTGGCCGATCTCCGAAGTTGATTTTCCCAATAGAAATAATCCTCCGGCAAAAAGGATAAGATCTCGCCCGCTCACAGACCAGTCAAATACTGTGAAAAGCGGCTTGCTGAATCCAATAATCCAGGTAATTCCCACCAGGAGTGCCACCCTCAGGATCAACGCCAAGCTCAGACCAATATTCCTGGCGCGGGCTTGTTGTTCTTCCGGGAGTTTATTCGAGACAATCGAAACAAAAATGATATTGTCGATCCCAAGTACGATCTCCAGGAATGTCAGTGTGAAAAATGCAATCCAGGCCTCTGGATTTGTCAGCAATTCCATCATTTCTTAAACAGATTGCCCATGCCAGGAATATTGGGCATGGCTTCCTGCGCAACTGCAGCCATTTCTGCTTCCTGAATTTTTGTGGCCTGATCCAAAGCGGTATTCATGGCCATGGCAATGTGAAATTCCATGTCCTCCTTGGACATTTCGGTATCTGGAATTTCAATGCGTTTCACAACTCTGTTTGCCGTCACAGTAGCTATTACCCCACCGGACTTACCCTCCACTTGAATATGATCCATGCGGGCCTTTACTTCTTCAGCTTTCCGCTTGGCTTCTTCCAGCTTACCCATCATATTTCCAAACATAATTCTCGCTTTTAGTTTTTACTGCGCTCGATCAGAAGTTCCAATATCTCGCTGGCAGCTTCCGGAATTTTCGTCCCGGGGCCAAATACCCCGACTACCCCAACATCAAAGAGGAAGTCGTAGTCCTTTTTTGGAATGACTCCACCGGCAATGATCAGAATGTCTTCCCTGCCATGGGATTTCAACGCATCAATGAGCTGAGGAATGAGCGCCTTATGGCCTCCAGCCAGAGACGAAACTCCCAGGATATGAACATCGTTCTCCACCGCCTGCTTTGCTGCTTCCTCCGGAGTTTGAAAGAGCGGGCCTATATCGACATCAAATCCCATATCGGCAAAGGAGGTAGCGATCACCTTCGCTCCCCGGTCGTGACCATCCTGACCCATCTTGGCCACCATGATCCTCGGACGCCTGCCATCCAGAGCTGCAAACTGATCAGACAGTGCGCAAGCGTGTTTGTATGATTCGTTATTCACCTGCACCGACGAATATACACCCGAAATAGAACGCGTAACCGCCTTGTATCGCCCAAATTCCTTCTCCATGGCCATCGAGATCTCACCGAGAGTTGCTCGCGCACGAGCCGCATCGATCGCCGCTGCAAGGAGGTTACCTTCGCCTGAGGCTGCAATCATTTGCAAGGTGTCCAATGCCTTTACCACATCTTGCTCATTGCGTTCGTCTCTCAACTTTTTCAGCCTGTCAACTTGATTCTGCCTAACCTTCGAATTGTCCACCTCCAAGGTGTCAATCTCCGTGTTGTCCTCAACCTGGTATTTGTTGACACCCACAATGGTATCCAAACCGGAATCAATCCTGGCCTGCCGTTTTGCAGCGGCTTCTTCGATGCGCATCTTTGGAATTCCTGTGTCAATGGCTTTCGCCATACCCCCAAGTTTTTCAATCTCTTCGATATGCGCCCATGCCCGGTGCACAAGCTCGTGTGTAAGACGTTCAACATAATGTGATCCCGCCCATGGATCGATACCCTTGGTGACATTCATTTCGTTTTGGATATACAATTGGGTATTCCGTGCAATCTTGGCCGAAAAGTCGGTTGGAAGTGCGATGGCTTCATCCAGCGAATTGGTATGCAGTGACTGTGTTCCACCAAATACAGCACTCATTGCTTCTACACATGTCCGGCTCACGTTGTTGAAGGGATCCTGTTCTGTCAAGCTCCAACCGGAAGTCTGGCAGTGGGTTCTCAAGGCCATGGACTTATCCAGCTTGGGTTCAAATTGCTTGATGAGTTTGGCCCAAAGCAGCCTGCCAGCCCTCATTTTGGCGATCTCCATGAAGTGATTCATGCCAATTCCCCAGAAAAAGGAAATCCTGGGTGCAAACTGATCGATCTCCAATCCGGTTTCCAATCCGGTACGGATATACTCCAATCCGTCACTCAGGGTGTATGCCAACTCTATGTCTGCGGGTGCTCCCGCTTCGTGCATGTGGTAACCCGAAACAGAAATGGAGTTGAACTTGGGCATATGCCGGGATGTATATTTGAAAATATCACCAATGATGCGCATCGAATACTGAGGTGGATAGATGTAGGTATTGCGCACCATAAACTCCTTAAGGATATCATTCTGAATGGTCCCAGTAAGTTGAGAAGGCTCAACTCCTTGCTCTTGTGCCGCAACAATGTAGAATGCCATGATTGGGATAACAGCCCCATTCATGGTCATGGAAACAGACATCTGATCCAAAGGAATCTGGTCGAAGAGAATCTTCATGTCGAGGATAGAATCGATGGCGACTCCAGCCATTCCAACATCACCGTAGACCCTTGGGTGATCCGAATCGTATCCTCTGTGGGTAGCCAGATCGAAGGCAACTGAAAGTCCTTTTTGGCCTGCTTTTAGATTTCTCCTGTAAAAGGCATTGGATTCTTCGGCTGTCGAAAAACCGGCGTACTGTCTGATCGTCCAAGGTCGCACTGCATACATGCTCGGATATGGACCACGAAGGAAGGGCGGCAATCCAGCAACGAACGAAGTATGCTCGGTACCTAGCAGGGCTTTCGCGTCATAGGTGGGCTCCAGGTCGATCCCTTCTGCGGTAGCAAAGGAGGCTCCATTTGGAGAATGTACTGGCATCAACTTCACCGCCTTCTTCGAAAGATCTACTCTAGGCATCTTCACCTCCCTTCCATCGCTTTTCCAACCTAATTGGCGTTAAGCCCGGAAATTCCACTCTTCGTTCAACGTAATCTTGGGGTTGGATAGTACCGTCGGGAAAGTGATTTACCCCGATGACCTTAATCTCTTTCTCGTTTAGTCTGACCGCCCGTACATTGGCGTCCTGCGCAATCCATTGTTGGAGCACACCGGCTTCCATCGCCCGAATAAATCCTCCGTTTGATTCGATTTCCTGTAGCTTCTTCCATGCAGTGCCGACGATCAAGTTGGTCAATCTCTCTATGAGATAAGACCCTTTGGCCGGATCTCTCACCTTGTCCAGGAAACTCTCCTCTTTCAATAAATGATGCATTGACCTCGACAGGTGTCTATTTGATTCATTTTCCTCAAGATTGACAATGTGAATGGCATCTGCCCCTCCAAGTATTCCGGCCATGGCGCCCGAAGTCAAGCGAAGAAGGTTGTTGTTTGCACCAAAAGTAGTCTGGCGATAATAGCCACATTCCGCCGTCAGGAACATCGATTCCTGACGGTATTCCTCCAAAACCTGTGGGATCAGCAATCTTGCTGCCCTCACTTTTGCAATATCCAGGAAATAGTCTACTCCCAAACCAAGGTTGAATTCCACCCTGGCTCCCAAACCGAGGTACTCATTGGCCATAGAAAGCGCGAAAGCGAGCTCTGTGGAAGCGTCGGCTCCACATTCGTGAGCCAACTTACCGTCCACAACTACGGAAGACAAACTCGATGACCAGCCCCGGACCTGCTCAGCATGCATTTTGAAGGCATCTATCTCCTTTATCCTTCCATTCATCCAATCGCCTTTGGCGATGGCGCGGCCGAGTGGATCCTGTGAAATCGCGCCAGACAATTCTTCCTTTCTCCAGCCTTTGCCTTCAACCAGAGATTGAATTTCCGGCAGGTCGTAGCCCTTCCACTGCATTCGGATAAATGGCCACTCTACACCGTCCAATGATTGGAGTTCTACCCCTTCTACGATGAGCTGATTGACCCCTTCCTGAAGTGATTTTAAATTTTCCAAATTGTCCTCGGTAGCCCGCTGCGTAATGAACCACGATTCCGCCCTCCTCGGAGGAATATCGTAGGACTTTTCTGGCGCTTCCATCAACACAGACGGCACCTGAAGTTCATCGTATTGCCCAATCAGTTTTTCGGAGACCGGAGACTTCTTGTCTATCTCGTTTATCCAATCCTGTTGGCTTGGAGGGTCAAAGGCAGAAAGCAAGTGGGAGTCCTTGGCCATGGGGGCCAAAAATAACGATAATCGCAGGTCTCAGGCCTACTTTTGAACGATGACGAAGATATCCTCGTCGCTCTTTTTCATCAGGTATTTTTCCCTGGCGAATTTCTCCAGTTTCTCATCATCTGTAAGCAACTCGTTGAGATCTTCCTGGGTTTGAAGAATTTGAACTTCGTACCACTCCTTGCTATCCTCTAGTTCGTGCATCTCACTTCTCAATTCATATTGCGAAATAAGATTGTGCTGATCAAAGAATGCAATCCAGATCAGGAAGGCAAAGGAGGCATAAGCATACTTGTTCCTAAGAAATTTTGGGATTCGTTCCCATATTTCCATGATGCGGTTCATCCTAACGAAATTCCGCGATTTACTGCCTCAAATAAACTTTGGATGGAGCGATTATCCCCAGCCTTATGTTTATTTCCTACCCGAGAAATGGGTATCGATAATCCGTGGGTGGAACAAATGTCTCCTTGATCGTTCTCGGAGAAACCCATCGCAATAGGTTCAGGTATGAACCTGCTTTGTCATTGGTTCCCGAACCTCTTGCACCACCGAAAGGTTGTTGTCCGACAACAGCACCTGTAGGCTTGTCGTTGATGTAGAAGTTTCCCGCAGCATTCACCAGTTTTTTGGTGGCCAGTTCTGCGGCGTAACGATCCTTGCTAAAAATTGCCCCAGTAAGTGCATATTCACCGGTCTTGTCTACCGTATCGAGCACAGATTCAAATGCATCGTCCTTATAGACATGGATCGTCATTACCGGTCCAAAAATTTCCTCACACATGGTTCGGAACATCGGATTGTCTGTTTTGACAACGGTTGGTTCGATGAAGTAGCCTTCACTCTTGTCGTAGCCGCCGCCAACCAGAATCTCGGCATCCTTGGCGTCTTTTATGTAGTCGATGTATCCGGCAATCTTGTCGAACGCTTGTTCGGATATTACAGCATTGATAAAATTGGATGTATCCTCCGGAGACCCCATTTTGAAGGACTTGACATCGTCCACGACTATCTTTTGGACTTCATCCCACATACTCTCTGGAATGTACGCCCTTGAAGCCGCCGAACATTTTTGTCCCTGGAATTCGAAAGCGCCTCTGGAAATCCCGGTTGCAACTTCCTTCGGATTGGCTGACGGATGGGCTACAATGAAGTCCTTTCCACCGGTCTCACCTACAATCCTTGGGTAAGATTTGTAAGCGTCAATGTTGTTCCCTATCTCCTTCCACAGCATTTTGAATACTGCAGTTGAACCTGTGAAGTGAAGACCAGCGAAATCCGGATGTTTGAAAACCACATCTCCTGCATCGGGTCCTGAAACGGTCACCATATTGATGACTCCATCGGGCAGTCCAGCCTCCTTGAAAAGTTCCATGATCACATTGGCAGAATAGACTTGTGTATCTGCTGGCTTCCAAACAACCACATTGCCCATCAACGCTGCCGCAGCTGGGAGGTTAGCCGCAATCGAGGTGAAGTTGAACGGTGTAATGGCGAATACAAATCCCTCCAGGGCCCTGTATTCCATCCTGTTCCACATACCTGGATTGCTTTCCGGTTGTTGGCTGTAGATGTCCGCCATGTACTGAACATTAAACCGGAAGAAGTCGATCAGCTCACAAGCGGCATCGATTTCTGCTTGCATCACATTTTTAGACTGAGCAAGCATGGTCGATGCATTCATGCGATCCCTGTAAGGGCCTGCCAGCAAGTCAGCTGCCTTGAGAAAGACGGAAGCCCTGTGTTCCCAGGACATGTTAGACCAAGCCTCTCTGGCATCCAGTGCTGCCTTGATGGCCTTTTCCACATGTGATTTGTCTCCGTAGTTGAACGATCCCAAAGAGTGCTGGTGATCGTGCGGAGGGGCCATGTTCATTTTGTTGTCAGTGCGAACTTCCTCGCTCCCAATATACATGGGCACATCCACTGTTTGCTCCTTCATCTTCTTATAAGTAGCAAGTAGTGATTCTCTTTCAGCAGATCCTGGCGCGTAGGCTTTTACGGGCTCGTTAACTGCGATTGGCAAGTCGAAAATACCTTTAGGCATGGCTCAGATTTAAGTCAAATTTTGGACTGGCAAATCTAATCGATCTGAAGGAAGGAGCGGTGAAATTTTGCCTAGTTCAAGCGGAATGGAGCGACCAACTCAAACTTGGGTATGTCAACGAAGAAAAAGGCCTCGTCCATGGTGCGTTGCATAAGGTAGCTCCCCTCCATACAGCCCATATCAGTGAAGAGATTGCAATGGCTTGTATACTCATGTGACTGCCCAACACGGATGATCGGGGATTCCCCGATCACGCCTTCTCCTTCCACTTCCTGGCTGAGGAGATAGGAATCATAGATAAACCAGTGACGACGTAAAAGTTGGACATCAAAAGCCGATTTATTTTCGATGCGAATGTGGTAAGTGAACCAAAAAAAGTCAGAATGCGGCTTCGATCGCTTCGGATCAAATTCGGTGACCACGCTGACGCCTATGCCTTCTGTAACTTTCGTTTTCACGTGGGCAAATTAGTTATTTATTCTGTAGCTCCGATAAAAAATCAACCGTTCGAAGTCATCCTGTATCCGTTTGTAGTAAACCAGTATCCCGTACTCATTTTCGGTACGCGCGTGGGTGCCTTCCATCTTGCTTTCATTGCCCACTGAGCTACCTTCCGGGACAAACACATATTGGTAGTTATAGTATCCCTGTTTAAAGTAAAAGGCTCCCTTGTATAGCTGCTTCTCCTCATCGTACATCATCTTGTATTCCTCTTCGATCTGCTTGGAATTCCAGTCGCCCATCAGGTAAACATCTCCTCCTTCAAAGGGCAGAGGTTGTTCGATGGCAAAATAGGTCAGGTGATAATCTGCATCCGTTGAAGCATTGAACATGTCGTCGTAAACCTTGATGCGTAAGCCTCCATTGAGGTCGAGATCGTTGACATAAGCGCGGATATTTTTCCTTGTTCCAAGATTGAGAAAAACAATGTTGGAGTCGTTGCGCAAAAAGACGCGCCCAACCTTCGGTCCGGTCATGCTCGAAGCCCTGGTATCAAAGAATCGGTATTCTGCGCCTCCCCAAAATACATTGCCATCTTCGTAATCGTAGACCAGCTCGTTCTGTTTGACAAACTGCGGCTGCAAACCAGTGAGTACATTGTCCCATCTGCGGTTTTTGATGAGTACAACGTGGAGGTTGGAATAAACTTCCGTAAGCGCACCGTCGGCGTATTTGATGTTAAAGTCGATCTCCTGCTTGGTGAATCTATCCTCCGCTTGGGTAGCCGGATGGATATCTGCATCCACTGCGATCGTATTTTCAGTTATCATGAAGCGCTTGGATAGAATCAGGTCAGACCGATCCTCTTCCCGATAGACGACCATCAGGTAGTTTCCCGATAGCAGGAACCTGCATTCTTCATTGGGGAAAGAAAACTCATAATGCACGTACTTCTGCCTGGTATTGGTGGAGAATTCATAGTCTGTAATGTAGATATTGTCGATGCCGTTGACGTATTCCATGTAATCAAGGTCATCCGGTTGCCACTCATGGTCACAATGAATGAAGGTCACGGTATAATCCGTTAACTCCCCATTGAGGTCGTCGAATACGAGTTCGAGTTGATCGGCCGAGCCCATGCGGAGCACCGGAAAGGTTCCCTCTGCCCCTTTTCGATAGAGCATGGCCGTTTTGATCTGATCCTCGTACCGGGCATTCTCAAACCTCAACTTCTTGAGCTGTACATATTCGTCCTCTTCCTGTCCGACGGACAGGAACGACAGGGCAACAAAACTCAGGGAGAAGAACCACTTCATGATGCTAAGATGACATTATTTGACAAGTCTCGGGCCAGACTTGAAGATCATATTACATGCAATGGAAGTCCAGGAACGCGGTGATCTCATTTGCAAAAATGCCTCCGTATAAATACGGAAATCTATCCGTTATTCCCGCCGTCCGCATTGGTTATTGTTTGAAGTCCGGCATTCAACCAATAACTTGAAAGGCCGTGCTTATATGATCGACGGCCCTTGATATTCAGCTAGTTAACCTAAGTTAAGTTATTATGAAATCTGCTCTACAAATTCATGCCAATTATCAGTTATCATTATTCTCGAAAATTCACAAGACACTTATTTTCCTGATTATCACCCCCATCTTGTCATTTGGCCAATATGAAATCAATAAATCAGGATTCATATCTCTAGAGATGACAGGATTTAATATTGGAATTACAGAAGTTCAAATCGACGAATACGATAATTCCTATGTTCTTTCTTCCGAATTGTCAAATAATCAAATTGATGTCGTATTGAGGAAGTACAACGACCTTGGAATTCAACAGTGGGCCGTCAACATGAATCATCACAATCTTAATGACTACGGTCTTGGACTATCATTGGACTCTATAGGGAATCCAATAGTCCTTGCTACAATTGAAGATTCCTTGGAGTCCAACAATATTTATGTGGAGAAATATAATAGCAGCGGTGTCTCCCAGTGGTCATATACATACGATGGAGATGACTCGGGTCCTGAATATGCGACAAGAATTAAGGTGTCCTCGACAGGCGATATCATCTTAACTGGGTCAACTTGGAGTAATACTGAAAAGGGTCAAGTGGTTATAATTAAAGTCGATAAAGCCGGAACAGAACAATGGGTTCAGACAAATGGCAGTCCAGCAACCAACGATATTGGTGTCAACATAACTATCACACAGGATAATGAAATCGACGTTGTTGGTGTCGATTACACGAGCGCGACACATGATGATTTCTACATATACCGCTACAAATCCGACGGCACGTATGATCAAACCACGACAAAGAATCTAGGCATAGCTATGGACACCATTTCTTACGTTTCCAGTTACATGAATCGAGGACTACTTTGTGCTGGAGAATTATCGGGCGACATCCTGACTGTTTGTATTGATTCCCTTTTCGATACGTTATGGGCTCATGTATATGATTATCAAGGATATGATGACCTACCACTATCTATAACATATGATAATGTCGGCAATGTGTACGTTTCCGGTCATGGTAGGAATGGTCAAGGAAGTGAGGCCTTATTATTTTCTCTGAACTCCTCAGGGATAGAAAGATGGAATAGAAGTTATATAGGGGATCCAGACACTCTCAATTGGTTTCAGAACCTATTTTTTGATGATGGTCTAGTGCATGTAAGCGGTGCAATTTATAATGGAGGCTACAGGAGTGGAGTTTTCACTTTTGATGAGGGTGGAGACATGAAATGGAAGTCCTTGTTCGATGATATTGGTTCAACTCCAAAGACCCTTTTTCCAAAAGATGAAAGCGATTTTTTTCTTGTTTGCGACAAGGATACTGTGGTAGGCTTTTATGAACTCGAAATTCATCAAAGAGCTTTTGAAGATAAAGACACTTTGGACTTCACTTTTCGTGAAAATGAATTGGTTATAACAATCGACACTAGTAAGATCTCTAAATCTCAAGTCGATCTTTTGGACAAGAACTTTTTTGAGTTAGGAGCGATCCTAGACAGTTCAATTATCGACAGCATGCTTTTGGAATTTGGCGAGTCAGCAGATTTCGGTGAACCAATCGTTTGTAGAGTTTTTAAAGATTTTCCGACAACTCGAACTCAAGCTATAGCGAGAGATGGGTCCACAATTTCCATTCGTCCATTTTGGAACAGCTTTGTTTTCAGCTGGGAGACTGACATTGATGAATACGATTTCATCGAAAGACTCAGTGAAGTTGAAGAGATTGAATCAATTAGTTTGAATCAAGTTGGATGGCCAATGTCAGTTCCCAACGATAGTCATTATGCTAATGACCAAGAAGGATTGCACCCAATCAGTGGTTCGGACATCGATGGAGTCGACATGCCTGGGGCATGGGATGTTAATAAGGGCGATCCTCAAATTGTCGTAGGGGTGTTCGATTCGGGTATCGACTTCAATCATGAAGATTTAGGAGATGGTGATTTTGGGCAGGATCCAAATGCTATCGTTATAGAAGGATATGATTTCATTATTAATGACGACATTATCAATGCTGCACAGTTAGATGGGCATTCTGGGCACCATGGAACCAAAATGGCAGGTGTAATAGGCGCTGCAAGGAACAATAGTGATGGAATAGCTGGAGCCGCTGGTGGTGATTGGGGAGCAAATGAAAAAGGCGTTTCTCTCGCTGCCTTTAAGATATATGATGACAATAATATCTTGACTGAATCAGAAGTCGCAAATGCAATTACAAAAGCAGTTGACGATTACAATGTGAATATTCTGAATTTTTCATATGGAAGTGTTACAACCGCCGACTATCCCTATAACCCAATGGATTATGATAAAACTTTAACGGGACAAAAACACAGATTCATCTATGACGCATTTAACTATGCAAGTCAAATGGGTGTCACTACAATTGCAGCAAGAGGTCAAGGCAAGTTATCGGAACGAGATCTGGTTACATGGCCGTCAGGCTTCCCAAATCACATAACTATCGGGGTTGGAGCTTGCGCAAATGATTCGGAACCGACCGAATCCGTAACCAAAGGAGCAACGACAACATATTTTTATCGTGGCAAGGGAATAGACCTTATGGCTCCAGGTGCCGATGCTGATCAATTGTATAGCACAACAGAATCCGTTGATAACTATGCATCTTCTGATGGTACTTCTTCGGCGGCTGCCCTGATTTCTGGGATTTCGAGTTTGATAATTTCGGAGGCGAACAATTCAACACCTATGAGCGAATATGGGTTCCCAATATATCCTGAAGACGTTTTAAACATACTTACTATGTCATGTACAGACAAGGATGTAACAGGATTCGACGACTTAAGCGGTAATGGATTAATTAATGCAAAAACAGCACTGGATTACGTAGATTTTCCCAAATATCGAATCCACCATTACTCAGGAACTTCTTCCACTTACACTTTAAATTTGATTGAGGATTCAGTCCTTCTTTCTTATTTTCCTGGTGGAGGAAATGCGTACGGTAATGTTTATGACATAGTCTATGAATTCCCCAATAATACCAGAACTGGTGATCAGATCATTTCAGCATGGGGAAGGCCCTCTAGAACAGATGGATTTTGGTTTAAAGACCCAACTTCATCTCACTTTGAATTGAGCTTACAAAAGAATGGCTGCGAGGTTGACAGCTACAATTCCAATACTTTCTATGTTAAAACAAGGGTTTATAGAGCGTTATATTACAAGGCGGGGGCGAATTTCTTTCCAGTTCACTCAAGCCGTGAATGGCACCCTAACAACGATTTGACAACTAACGTGATTTCATGGTCTGCATTGGTACATGACCCGAATGCTACTCTTGCGGACTTCAGGGTAGGAAATGAAGAAACATTGAATCAACGTGGTATTTTTTGGTCGCTATTCCCTAACCCTTCACAAGGAAATCTAACAATTCGAATAGTGAGCGATCAAGGTGGAGAGGGTTCAGTCATTATCCGAAATTCACTTGGTCAGCAGATATATTCTGAAAACATATTAAGCTTGGAAGACGTTTCAAAAAGTATTGACATTTCAGGTATGCCGTCAGGCGTGTATTTTGTTACACTGAATTCATATGGAATGAGTTCATCTGAAGTGGTAGTTTTAAGCAAGTGATAAAAGGAAAATCAGGTTTTAAATCATTTGGGCTCCTATTTTGTGCATTGAGCACTACAATTTTTTCCCTAGGACAGAATCTGAATTCCAGTGATGTCCTTGGTATCGGAGGATCTAACGCGCAAACGGTTTTGAACGTCAAATGGTTGTCCAACAGTGAAACTGTATTTTCAGGAACATACCGCTCCGAAATAAATTTCGGCTCTTTTTATGATACGCTTGAGTATGATCTTCAAGGAGACTTTTTGGGACTTACTGATGACAAACTAGGGTTGATTTGGGTTCAGTTCTTTAGAAGTATTTCAGATACAATCTCATCACATCATTTCATAAGAAAGATTGGAGCTACAAGTGACAGAATATATTTTGTAGGAGAACTTGCAGGAAAGCTATTATTTGGCAGCGACACTATTGATCTGATTCCTTATTCTTCTACTACGGTAGAGACATACCTGGTTGAGTTAAATAGGACGAATGGTAGCTTAATGGCATTGCACCCAATCCTGCAAAAAAATGGCATCTGCCTGGGCTTTGAGATTAACGGAACTAATGCCTTTTTGTTTACAAAGGTGAATAGTCAAATAATCCTGGGTACGGATACAGTGCAGGTAAATCAGTTACCGAATCGAGATTACTTTTCTCTAACCAAGTATGATTTAGTAAGCAAAACCACATTGAAGCAAGACACTTTCAGTGCCGGAAATGCCACCTTCCATGATTTCATTTTAAACAACTCAAATGGGGTTTCTATAGCAGGAGTAATTGAAGATTATGTCAAACTCAATGGGCAAGATTTTACCATGAACAATTATGACGGAGTTATTTTGAATGCAGATTCGTCTTTTAGCTTCGAGAATCCAATTTCGTTTTCGTCTTCCGACATTGAACAGATTAACTGCATTGCTTGGAGTGATGACCAAATCATATTCGCCGGGGATTTCCACAATGAACTTGTGCTGGGCAACAGTACTTTGCAAGCGGATTTCAACAATAATAACTTCGTGGGAGTATACAACAGTACAGCCGATACAGTGGTTTGGGCTAAGTTGACTGGCGAAGACATTTGGGATATAGATGTTTTAGAATCTACCCTATATTCTTACGGAAGGATTGACGAGAATATTGAAGTAGAGGGTCAGACTTTTCCAATTCCCGATCGATCAATTTCAATAGCGGAACGAACAATCTCCGGAGATCTAAATTGGATTAGATACCAAGCGGGTGACCTATCCTGTATTCCGTTTCAATTTGACGTTGCAGATGAAGGTATTATCGCGGGTGGATTATTTCGACAAAGTATTCACTCAAAGAATGATACTATTTCGGCAGTTGAAGACGATGGCTATTTGATTATCTATTCTACGGATCCTGTAATTGGCCGGAGCGAAAATTTGCTGTTTAAGGATGTTACCATATATCCAAATCCAACAAAAGGTGAGATTCAGATTTTAGTGAGAGACAATTCGATGAGATTTGGGCATGTGTGCATTCACTCTTCTGCCGGTCAACTTATTGTGAGCAAGACGATTCAAAGCTCTGATGGGGAATATATTATCGATATCAGTGGCTCCCCCCCGGGGCTATACTTCGTAACATTAACAAACCATTATCATGAAAATCAGGTACTCAGATTTGTCAAACAGTAACCGGTTGCTGCTTCTTGCACCAGTGTTGGTGTTGGTGATGGTTGGTTCGCAGTCATGCGAAAAAATCCGAAGCAAACAAACAACAGTTGATGTTTATGTGGAAACCGGATCTTTAGGAATTCCTATGATAGGAGACTATTACGTTTACCTGAAAGAATATAGCACGGATGCATCAGGATTGTCCATCGCTACAATTGCTACCGAAAAAGTAGACAGTGATGGTCATTGCTATTTTGATTTCATGGCTCGAAAGAATGATGGTTATCGATATGAAGTTGAATTTGCCTATCCAGGAGAAGGAACTTGGTCGGTTGGAATTGGGAACGATGATACCGGATATCAAGAGAAATCCTTTGCTTCCGTTACTAAAGGGGAGGAACAAGAAATTGAGTTAGTTGTTGAACCTGCCGGAAGGCTGATCATGAGCGCTCAAAATAAAGATCCATTGGCAGATGATGAAAATCATTACATGTTAGCTCAATGGAGGCATAGAAACTATTCTTACTCTAAGGAATTGGATGGAGGAGGCGATGGCCCCGAGACGAGTAGAAAGATGTGGATAGGGGAATATATAATGTACTATTCCTTGGTTAGCAACGGATCGACCACTGAGGTTTATGTAGATACATTTACACTAGCCCAGAATGAGAAGCTGTTCGTTCCCATAGCGCATAGGCCGTAATAAACTCCTACCCCTTTTGTGACATAAATGTGAATTTCAGACTATGGAAGTATTTTTTGTGCTTTATGGAATAATCTCGATTATCCTTCTCATTGTGTTTCTGGTTATGGCTGCAAACATTGGAGCGATTAAAACTGAGATCAAAAAAACCAATCTGATTCTGCGGGAGTTTCAAAAAGCAACTGGCTACGGAGTCAACTATAAGTGTCAGGAATGTAGTGAAATGTTCACAGGTAAATTGGAGAATTGCCCTAATTGTGGTAAGGTGAACAATTGGCCCAAATGAAAAAGTTTTGGTTCGAATTTTCAAGGGAATCTGTCGGAGGAAATCCCATTGATTTCAAGGACAACACGGATACATTGGCGTCTATCGGGAAGCTGATTCTAGTTTTTAATGAGCTCGAAAGAAATCTTCTCTGGTGTATTCAACTTTTGAAAGGTGAACATGATGTGAAGAATGATATTCCTCCAAAAAAGTCTATGGATCCTGGTTTCAGTAAGAAAAGAGAAATATTTCGAAATATGTTATCTAAGCATAATCATTATGTAGTCCCTTCTTCAAACCCCAATACTGAATACAATAGAGAAGAATATGAAGATGCACTTGACGAGCAACTAGGAATAGCAAGTCAAAATAGAAACAAAGTGGCACATTTCGTTGAAAGCCTGAATAGAGAGAGTTGGGAGTTCACAGGGCAACGGCCAAAAAAAACCAAGGGACTTCAAGGGGCATCGATTAGAGAATATTTTAAGAAGAATAACCCTGATTTAATTGTGCTTTCCAAAATTGATCAAGAGGATTTGGACGCTTCAGCGGTTCACATTTCTTGGATGGGTGTGGAGTTAATACGATTGTACTATGCCTTATATGAATCAACACAAAACTGATTCCCATTATTGGAGGTCATCGAACATATTTATTGACCAAACTTTATGAAATATGGGTGATGCAATGGTTTACGAGGAATTGCTTTGTCGGTTGTTTAATTGCTCTCTATCTGATAATCCGTTAGGTTATGCAAGTGCTGCAGCGTATGATGATTGCATACTTGATATTGAAAAGGGTGAGGGTTTTGAACTACGCGCTGGCCTTATCGCAGTATTGCGCCAGTTCCAACTCAATCAATTCCGGAAGGCACTTAACGTATATGCGCCCCAATTAGCTTTCATGACAAATGTCCTTAGGCATCGAATCCCTTTCGGGGTCTAACCGTAAATCTACGTTAATTCGTTGTAGCCCGCAGCAAGAGTATCCTCCGTCGAGTTTAGCTCCCTCTCTTCAGCTATAAGGTTCACCTGAAGACATAGATTTTTTTACCTTCCGCACCGATGCGTCTTTCCATCCTCATTTGCCTCCTCCTTTCAGGCTCTGCATTCGGTCAGGGAAAATTCCTCACCAACGCCGATTCCCTCAATCAGAACAGGATACGAGGCATCATGCTCACCGAAAGTGTATTGCTCACCGGGACCATGATTGGGCTAAACGAACTTTGGTACAAAGACTATCCCCGTACGACCTTTCACAGTTTCGACGATAGCCGTGAGTGGCTCCAGATGGATAAGATCGGACATGCCATGACAGCTTACTACGTTGGCTGGGCCAATTACAAAGTCGTTCGTTGGGCCGGAGCGAAAAAAACGCCTTCGATCTGGTATGGTGGATTGCTTGGTGTCGGAATGCTCTCGATCGTGGAAGTGCTGGATGGATTTTCCGAAGAGTGGGGGTTCTCGTGGACGGACTTCGCTACCAACGCAGGGGGATATGCCCTTTTTGGAGTACAGCAGCAATTGTGGGATGAGCAACGATTTCAATTGAAGTTCTCCTTTCATCCAACGGATCATCAGCAGTACCGACCTGCCTTGCTCGGCGCGTCCATTCTGGAGCAGTCGATCAAAAACTACAATGGGCAGACCTACTGGCTGTCGTTTAATCCAATGTCTTTTGCAAAGGAGAGCAAGATCCCAAAATGGGTCAACTTGTCCATTGGCTATAGTGCAGACGGCATGATCGGGGGAACGTCAAATCCCATCCTGATCAAAGACAATGGCCAAGCGGTCCAATTCAAGAGGACCAGGCAATGGTACCTATCCATGGACATCGATTTTCGGTCGATCAAAACGAAGAAACCATGGCAGAAAGTCCTTCTCGGTGGCCTTGGATTTTTTAAGATCCCATTTCCCGCAATAGGCCTGGAAGGTGGTAAATTTGTGGCAAAACCACTCTATTTCTGATGTCAGAGTTTAAGGAAGGTGATCGCGTCAAGTTCCTTGACGAACCAGGGTCTGGTACATTCATTCGACTAAAAAACAATCGCCTGGCGATCATCGAAGTGGAAGGCATGGAGGTACCACATGACGTCAAATTTCTAATCCTCGCCAATGAGGATCCCCATCATGAAATCCATGTTGAATCTCACGAAGAAAACGAAGTGCTAAGCATTCCTTCCTCGGCAGAATGGCGGAGAAACGAGAAAGGAGATTTGGAGATCGATCTTCACTTTCATGAAGTATACGATCAAGATGATGGAATCGAACACGGCGAAAAGCTCCAAATCCAATTGGAGTACTTCAGAACCAAACTTGAAGAAGCCCGGAAAAAGGGAGAACAGAGAATTGTAGTGATCCACGGGGTTGGGAAAGGCGTGCTGAAGCACGCCGTGAGGGATATTCTCCAACATATGGAAAGTGTACGTTACCACGAGGCTTCCTACCGCTATTATGGGCATGGAGCGACCATGGTCGAGTTCAAATAATTCAAAATCAGCCCGTTTAGACCAAACACCCTAACTTTGCAGCGTTCGAAAGAACTCGTCGCTCTTTGAGAGGAAAGTCCGGACACCACAGGGTACCGCACCTCGGGAAACCGGGGGCACCAATGTCGAAAGGCCTGGTGACAGAAAGTGCCGCAGAAAGGAAAACCGCCTATTTTTTGATGGGTAAGGGTGAAAACGTGAGGTAAGAGCTCACGCAATCCTGGAGTAATTCAGGGTTATTTGGTAAACCTTGCGGGGTGAAAGTTCAAGTATACCATGGTTAAGAGCGGCCCGCTCAACATGGAGGGTAGAACGTGTAGATAAATGACGAGGTCCTGCTTTGATCAACAGGATAACAGAATCTGGCTTACGAATCGAACAGAGCCCTTGCCGCTTGCGGCAGGGGCTTCTTTTATTTTATAAGCTGTATCCTTTTCGACTCAGTCGCTTCAGAACTGGTCAGCCTAACGATGTACGTTCCCTTGGCCAAGTGAGAAAGGTCAAGTTCATCTGCTTGCTTGAGATTCTCGATGGTCATCACGACCTTGCCACTCAATTCCATCACATCCAATGAACCTTTAGGAATTCCGGTAAACTCTAAGTTGATCTTACCATTGGTTGGATTCGGCCACACATGGAGATCACCCAGGAATAGTTCACCCATTCCGTTACATGGATCGACCACAACTTCCATCGAGTCAACCGCGGTACACCCGTTGATGTCAGTAACAGTAACGGAATATGTCCCGGCCTGGGTCACGGAAATACTACTTCCCCCTACCCCAATGCTCCAGTCATAATCGACAAATCCCAATCCCGCTTCGAGTGTCAGGAAGGCGCCTTCACAAATAATGGTGTCCTCTCCGATATCTACCGAAGGCCCGGGATGTACCCTAAAGGATCCTGTAGCTGTACCGGAACAACCATTGTTATCGGTGAATATGTATTGTGTCGAATGAGTTCCTTGTCCGGCTACATCGGGATAAAGTGTATCGTTGCTAAAACCGGGACCCGTGTAAATTCCACCTAAGGGAATACCGGAGGTCATCACCGTGGGCCCGGCATTCTCACAAGTGGCTGGAATCAATCCTAGACTCACGAGTGGAAGCGTATCCACATTCATCACATGTATCGCCGTATCTACACACCCGTTTGGACCGGTATAGATGTATCCAATGTTGTACGTCCCAACACCCAATGCTATGGGATTGAAGGTAGTACCACTCACTCCGGGTCCGAAGTAAACTCCTGTTCCACCGGCCGGTGTCCCGGTTCCGCCAGATAAAGTCAGAGGACTCGAATTGGCGCAAAGGTTCCCCCAATCCGGAACGGAAGCCTCGGGAGCTGGCATCACCGTTATACTTTGAGATGCGGTATCGGAACAGCCAGGTCCGCTTTCGTAGACATATTGGATGGTATGCGTTCCATCTCCGGCAGCGCCAGGCGAGAACAGTGAATCTCCCAACGCGCCCGGGCCCAGGTAATATCCTATTCCACCACCGGGAGAGCCGCTACCGGCTACCAGATTATAGGTCGGATCGCTTTCACACACATCCGAAAGAGAACCAAGGCTTGCCGTTGGCTTGTTGAACTGTCCAACCACCAAGGTATCCGCGATGGTGCAGCTAAAATTATTTGTGACCGTAACACTGTAGGTACCGGCAGTTGTCACATTCAATGTGGCATTTGTAGAATTGTCCTGCCAGACATACACTGAGTTGGAATTGCTTGCATTCAATGTATGAGAAAAACCTGTACCTGCGCAGAACCCAGTATCGTTTCCGAGATTCACAGTTGGAATAGGGTTCACCGCGACTTCTACCTCTTTTCGATCGCTATGACATCCCTCATAGGTAATCTTCCAGTCGTAGAAGAAGTACCAGTACCCAGAGGTATGCAATCCATTGATCGCTGAGTGTATCTCAATATTTCCACCTGGGTCTGTTTGCGGGAAGGTAGCTCCGGACGAATTTCTGTACAGGTTGGAGACTGAGGACCCTCCTGCATGCAAACGGTAATTAGACCCGGGGAATATGGTGAATCCCACTTCCAGCTTTTGTGGGCCTATTGCATTTGTGATCAACGTAGTGTCCGATTGAAGGATCGTACCGATATTATTGGTCAGGTTGACAATTACATTACCCGTACTTCCGACATATACCGTGACAGAGTCGATGGTGAGAGGCGTATTCACGTCGAAGACCATCCCATCAACGAAGTTGGTATACGTTCCCCCGAATCCAAACAGGTTGTTGGCCGGTCCAGCCGCTGCGCCAATCATATCGAATGCCTCAACATAGAATGTATCTGTAGAACTCAGGCCGTTTAGACTAAAGGTATCTCCAACCGAAAGAGGAGCCCCTCCTGCAGGTCCGGCAAACCATTCGACTTCGTCATAGACACCACCTGAAGTCATAAAGGTGTCTCTGCCCAGGCAAATCGCTTGATTGCTAACCGGCGGAGTTGTTGGTATAGCTGATATGGTATTGCTACTGGCCTCCAGCGTATCGTTATCAGGGAAAGAATCGGTACCTAGGTAAGAATAAGCCTTAAAGTCAAGAATTCCACCAGCCCTGGTATTGAAAGAGGAGAACACAACCGTATCGGTTGCTCCACTGGCAATCGAAGTGGTAATCGTATCGGCAAAAGATGCTGTAACAGCTCCGGTAATCTCGATCGCTACCGGGATGTTTGAAGTGGTCTGTGTGCCGGAATTTTTTACCTCGACGCTAATTGTTTCGTTGGTCACTCCACAACTACTCAGGTCGCCTGCCATCACCTGAACAATTGAAATATCGGTGGCCGGAGGCGTATACTCCGAAGCTCCAATGTCAGGCGTTGTGGTGCTTCGCGTATTGCCGGCAAAATCCTCGGTCACGTATGTCAGTGGAGTACCGGCATTATTGAGGTCTACAGATCGACTTCTCATATTGGTGGCACTCAAGTATTGCGGATCGTTGGACATCGAATTTGATTCCTTACCCGACAAGGCGATGTACTGGGACAAGTTTGATCTGTTTCCTCCCCAATAACCGAGGAAGCTTCCATTGGTGTAATAGTTATTGTAGTCGGCAGAGTCCACCCCAAAATAACTTCCCGCATACACTGCATAACCGGTATTGTAATTGGCTACCGTATTGTTTTTCATGACGGCATGCTGCGTATTCAAGTTGTAATTAAAGAACAAGCCCCTGGCCTGGGTACCTCCGCCCTGAATCCCAATACTGTTGTATACGATGCGATTATAGGTGCCCCGGTACGCATAGATACCATAGACAGAACCCGTCACATTGGGTTCATGCATGGCTACCATATTGTTGCTGATAAGGGTGACGTCTACGCTGTCACCATCACAGTAGTAGGCGTAAATTCCGAATGGACTTCCGGTTCCTGAACCTCCCACAAGAAGTTCGTTTGCATTGATCGTCACCTTGTCCGAATAGAAAGCATAGATACCTCTCGGGCTTGAATAAAGTCCACCATTTTCCAGGAAGTTGTTTTCAATCTCACTGCCTTCCTGATAGTAGCTGGCGACTCCCATGTAGTACCAACCGGTAATATCATTACCCCGAATAATGTTGTCCGTTTCAAGTGAAATGGTACTTCCACCGTACATATAGATGCCGTAGGATCCATTCTTGATTTCGTTGTCCTCAATGGTGATATTGTTGGAAAGGTGCCCGGTGCCGGTCTCATTATAAACCACAGCGCTAAAGCTGCTGGTATTACTAACCACTGCTCCTCTTAGTTCGCAATTGCGAATTGTAATGTATTGGGTGCTCGCCATAATGTTGATCACGCGACCATAAATGTTGTTCGTGTTTTCGATCATCAGGCTGTCGAGGATGATATTGGAAGCATTGTTAAAATTCGCAACATAATGTGCTGTAAAACCCGGCGAAAACCAGATCCTTGGCCGATTTACACTGCCCGGAGCCGCTTTGAAAGTGACGGTATTATTACCATTGGTACCTGAGATACTTCCAAAATCCATCTGTTCGTTGTAGGTGGTATCGTATACCTCGAAAACAACCGGGCCGCAAACCCCAATGGTATTCAGATCGGTAATGGCTGCTCCCAAGGTCGCATAATCGGGGTTTGTTCCGCCAATGGTGTAGGTTCCGGTCATGGCAATCGAGCTGTTGAGTGCCCTTAGGGTATCGTTTGCCGTATTCTGATCCGATTGGCTGTTCGGATTGCTCGAATAAGCTTCTATATCGTAGGTATTTCCACTGCTAAAGGAGAAGGTTCCCAAGGTTACGTGTGCTGTATCCCCGTTGAGCAATGAACCTGTCCAATTGACTTGTGTTTGACCGACGTAAGCCCCCGCGTTGGTAGCGACTGCCCAATCGATGTCGACACTTGAGAGTGTATCGAGGCCTTGATTTTTGAGTACGACAACAACCCCGGATGTGCCGCCACAAGCTCCGGAAATGAACTCCGGAAGTGAGGCATCCCTGCTCTGAGGAGGTGCAAACTCATAAATCTGGCCGGTAGCAGGTTTCGAAGAAATATTGCTCGTTTCTATCGATGTGGAAAATCCCGGAGAGGTACTCGCGTTGGTGAGGGAAATGAACTCATCTGAACCGGTATTTTCTGCTGCCAAACCAATGGATGCCGAGGGGAAGAGCATGCTTCCACTTTCGCGCCGATAGATGAATTGAATTTTGTTGCTTCCTTCAAATAGCTTCACCTGGAAGGACATCGCTGGAGTGGTGGCCGAATAATCCCAAAGGCAATTGATCCATTCCGCGGTAAATACACGGTTTGGTGAAGTTCCTGTTGTGGCATAAGAGAATTTACTGGTAGAATGAGCCAAACTA
Organism: Salibacteraceae bacterium; assembly: GCA_965267285.1. Classification (GTDB taxonomy): domain Bacteria; phylum Bacteroidota; class Bacteroidia; order Flavobacteriales_G; family Salibacteraceae; genus UBA4419. Next base: position 2,539,042 of record OZ253948.1, read on the forward strand.
ATGTCGTCCCAAAGCGGTCCAATAAGCGGTCGAATGCCCTGAGAACTAAGGTCCAGATCATTGATCATGGTAGAAGTCGTAAACGACGTTGCATTGGTATCGAAGGTGATCCACCCATTTGAACAAGCGCGGATCTTGGAGTATACCACGCTGTCGTATGTGAAATTGAATCCAATGTTGATGTCACCACTTACCTCATCGTCCACTTCGATCGTAGTATCGCGGGTTCCTGTAGTGAGTGTATCAAAGGTGCCAGAGAATGCACTGACACTGTACAAATGCAACTGAGATTGACCCGCCAGTGCTGAAAGCACAAACAGGCCGGCAAGAAGTTTTTTCATGATCTGCTCGAGCGAAATTTTTCTAAAATTAATGATTGCCCAAGAAACCGCGAAAAGAAAAAGGCTCCGGTTATCCAGAGCCTCTTCTTTATATCTCGATGGTTTTGATGTTATGGAAGGAAGGAATAGTTCTTTCCATAATGCATCATTTGTTCTACGAAGTCGTCCGGGTAAATCATCCTGACGTCAATGACTTCTCCGTTCTCGTCATACAATTGAGCCAGCTGAGGCTGTATGAATCCTCCATAAGGCGCGATGTTTAACTTCTCTGAGCGCTCAAGGACCTCAGCATGTAATTCCTGGTCAACTTGCACGCCATAGTTCTCTACCAAAGCACTACCGGCTTCGTAATCTCCCTGAGACTTGATGCGCTGGATTTCCTTCAGCAAATCACCGAAAAGGACACGTAGTTTTTCGTAGTCATTCACTCGGAAATAGGTTTTTCCATCCTTTTGAACCTTTTCGATCACATTGTCGGCCATTCCTTTTTCGTAACACCATGCAGCAATCAGTTGACGATTCCTCATGTGCGCTTCCTCGATCACTTCTCCCGGCTCAAGTCTTCTTAGCTGGAGCATCAATCCATTTCGGATATAGCTGTCATACTCAGCTTTTCCTACATCTAAAGACTCCATCAAACCAAGGTCAACCATTTTTTGATCCATGATGAAGTACAATGCTACGAGGTCTGCCCTACCTTCTTCAAGCGTACTTGAGTAGTTCTTGAGTGTTTCTTTCGGGGTGGGCACTCCCTTTTCCAATTGTCCGGAAGCGTGACCTACCACTTCATGAAGTGCGGTGTGCAGCTTAGACGCAAGTTTTCCGTGTTTATCCGAAAGGTCGTACTCTTCTTCGGTCAGCGTGAATTCTTTCAGTAAATCTTTCCCACCGGCTTGCGAGTATGCTTCGACAATGTTTCCAAGACTAACAGATTTGGAACCATGGTTGGCCCTGATCCAGTTGGCATTTGGAAGGTTCACTCCAATTGGAGTGCTAGGGGCAGCATCGCCGGCTTCCACAATAGCGTTGATCACCTTGTAGGAAACCCCGACAACTTCCTTCTTCTTGTGCTCATCCATAATGGAAGAATTGTCCTCAAACCACTGTACATTGTCCGATAGCACCTTCATTCTGGCAGAAGCCTCAAAGTCTTCCATCTCGATGATGGATTCGTACGTTCCTCTGTAACCCTTTGAATCACCATAAACTTCAATGAAACCATTGATATAGTCGATCACATCGCCAGTGGTCTTTGTCCACTGGATGTTGTAGTCATCCCAGGTCTCGAGTGAGCCAGTCTTATAATACTCGATCAACAGCTCAAAGCCCTTCTTCATGTCCTCACTTTCGGCATACTCTATAGCTTTTTCAAGATTCTGAACAATCTTGGCAATGGCTGGTCCGTAGAGCCCATCGATCTTGTAAACCTGCTCTTCGATGGCTCCATCGGCATTGCGCACCATCTTGCTGTTGAGCCCATAAGAAATTGGCGTTTCATCTTCCTTGTCGATCGCCTTGGCATAGAATGCATCCACTTCCGCCTCGGTGATATCCGAGTCGTAGAAATTGTTGGCCGAACCTTTCACCAATCCTTTTGCTGGATCTAGATTGACCCGCTTGGCATCTATTTCCGGATTAAAGATCACCTCCAAAATATCATCCGAGAGTTCGGTACCTGTTTGTGACATCAGGCCTTCGAAGTAGGCTCTGTCGAACTCGGGATTAAACTTGTTCATGCCATAGTGGTGGTGGATTCCATTTGAAAACCACACACGCTTGGTGTATACCATGAAATTCTCCCAATTTTCATCTTCCTCGCCTTTGTAATTGGCAACGATATTCTCCAATGCACGGCGGATTTTCAGGTTGTGTCGATAGTTCTGATCCCAGATAATGTCGCGTCCTGCCAATGAAGCCTCGTGAAGGTAATAGGCAAGCATCTTTTGCTTCAGGGTGAGCTTATCGAATCCAGGAACCTGATATCGAATGATCTTGAGGTCAGCAAACTTGTCGGCCAGATATTGAAATTCCTCTTGTTCTGGAGCTGCTTCGGTGGCTCCTTCGGTTGACTCTTGTGCGCCCTGACAAGCTGTGAGGGCTATCATCGCAATTAGCGAAAAGTGAAAAAGGTGTCTCATGTGTCTTAATTTACAAGAACGCCAAATGTAGAAAAATCGCTGTACGGGACGGTTCTAGCGGAGTGTGACCTTCCTCGTGAAAGCACCTTGCTCAGAACTCAACTCGAAGAGATAAACTCCTGAACTCAATCCATTCAAGTCGAAAATTTCATCTCCAAGAGATTCTATTTGAGTGAAATCTATAGACTCCACCAGTGATCCTGTAAAATCTCTGATTCTGAGCTGCGCTCTTCCTTCGATTCCTCCTAATTTCAGGAAGACCTTGCCATCCGTTGGGTTTGGATAGAACTCAAGCTGAACCGAAGATACCTCATCCTCAAACCCAACACAAATGGCTGTGTAAGTAACGACCGCGGTGTCCATAGAAGAACATCCATTCACATCTGTCACCGTCACGATGAAGGTATCGGTAGACTGAACAACAATTTGCTGCGAGGCGGCACCATTATTCCATGCATATGTGGAACCAGGGTTGCCTGCATCCAACGTATCTGTCTGCTTGCCGCATAAATCGATATCGTCGCCAAGATCGACTTCAGGGTTTGCAAAAATCTCAAGCGTTTCGGCAGCCACATTGCTACATGAATTGGTGTCCGTGAATGTGTACTCAAGGGTATGATTACCATTGCTCAGGGATGATGCATCAAATACACCAGCTGTCACTCCTGGACCAGAGTATATTCCTCCAGCAGGACTTCCTTCGGTTAGCACGTATCCGGTATCTGACTCGCAGAAATCTGGCAATGATGCAAATTGAACGGCTGGTGCCGCAATCACCACTATCTGCGCCGTCGCACTATCCGAACAGTTACTCGCATTTGAGAATTTATAGCTCAATGTATAAGATCCGGCGTTCAATCCTGATGGATCAAATGTAGTACCCCCAACTATGCCAGTTCCGCTATAGAAACCTCCAGCTGGGATCCCTGTCGTGAGGGTAGCAGGTGTGGCCGTTTCGCAGATGTCGGCAGGATTTGTGAATGAAACCGGAGTTACGGTATCCACTGTAATAATATGTCCAACAGAATCAACGCATCCTCTGGCATTCAAGATGGTGTACATCACTTCGAATGTTCCAACTCCCGATGCATCCGGGGTAAACAAACTGTCATTCACCACTCCTGGCCCTGAGAATGTTCCACCCGGTGGTGTCACCTCAAGCAAGATGGTATCGGAGTTTGTACAAAGTTGATTGGTCACATTGAATACGGGAATGTCATACTGATCTAATACCATACGCATACTGTATATGGCGTTGTAACCAGCACTCTCCAGGGTATTCCAATTTCCACCAGGGAGGCGGAAGTGCGCTACGTCTGTTCTGAAGTTGTCCTCCGCCAGACCCATGGTGAGGTTGTTGGAACCGTCTTGCTCAACAACGATGTGGTAGTTGCCAGAATCCACGACTTGCAGGCATTGGAATTCCAGATAATACCACTTACCCGCATTACTTGGAAATACAAACGAATTACTGCTTCCGAGATTCATTCCCGGCACACCACTACTGTCATCATACAGGTGGACTGTAACTGTATCACCAACCGGTGGGAAGTTCAGAAAGAATGCCACACCCGTGATCGTATCCTTTGAATTGACAAAGAACTGCTGCGACATCTCACCGCCTGTTCCGTTGAATCCGAAGGTGGTGTCAACTATACCATTTTCCCTCGCCAGGATGGAATCGCTAACGTGGATTGACAAACTAGAGGTATCGTTTCTTAAGTCCCCATCGGTATTCACATTTATTCCTTGAATTTCGACGCTGTAATCACCTTCCATGGCTGGATTAAACAAGTGATTTAAGGACAATACGGCATCGCCTCCTTTTGCAAGCGAATCCAGATAAATGCTATCGGAGACGTTGTTGATGGTCACTTTGAACCCAACGCTATCTAACGTGAGGTAACCAGCATTGGCCACGGTCGCCGTGAAGATGTCATTTCCTTGTTGGATCGGAATTTCTCGATAGTCCACCTTCACATTGCTCAACTCCACGTCATATGGATGAATAATCCTCACATTAATATTATCGATAGTTCTTCCATCAGAGGGAACCGGACCATTGTCCTCGTGTCCAAACCTCAATTGGAAGCTGGACGAATACGCCTGTCCTTTGGAAGCAAGGATGTCGGAGATCTTCATGTCTCGAACTTCTTTCAGCTTTTTGGGTTTCCTGCTCCTCCACATATCGTAGATTCCAATCCATGGCAACGTGTCATTACCGCGCACCCAAACTGAATCTCCCCTATGTCTTTCATCGCCATGGTCTACAAAATCGAAGTCGAGGTAGATAGAATCCGATGTAGTATAGTTCTTGAGGTTGAGTGTATAGACTACCTTCGACTTTTTGGTTCTGCCAAACGGTGCGCGGTCCATGGTGAGGGCTCGTTCGCCAGATACGGCTTCTCCACTATTGATTCTCAATCGACCGCCATTGGTTGTCCAATCGAATCTCCGGATGCCCTCCAGTGCAATCATGTCAGGATGATAAATAGAATCGTATGCTCCTTCAAAATCTTCCATGAGTGGGAGAAGAACCTCATCATTTTCGATCGTCTCAAGCTCTACAAGAAGAGTATCATTATCGGTGTATTGATCGATCGCCATCGCGGTAAAGGCGTGGAATTCATGGATTCCGACCGTATCAAGATCTACCGTTGTAGAGAACACTATCGTGTCGTACTGACCTTGCGACTTAGTTCCAAAAATGGTGTCGTGGGCGATGTTTCCATAGAACTCATAGGTCACCGGTATATCAGTGATCTGCGGTCCGAAGTTTCGAACTACAATTTCGATTGTTTGAGCAGAGTCGAAGGCCGACGAAGTATATTGACGTCCTCTGAAATCGACCGGATCAAGGAGGGCAACGACACCTACATCAAAGACGAGGTCGAATTCGTCGGCACCCATATCGGGGAAGTTGATGTTGCGTATGTCCCCGTCGATGTCTGTTGAGAATCCGGAGATAGTCAATCCTGCACTATCGATGTGCGTATGACTTGCATGCAAGTCTTTGGGTCCATCGAATATCGGATCGACGGAAACGGAATTACCATCCATGCTTTGGCTGCTTACCCAATCGGCCAATGTTGTATCGCCTTGAGATATTACTGCACCATTGGTGTACAGGTCATTAAAATCCGAAGAATAGGTTCCGGAGAGACGGTAGACCGACCCTTCACCGAAGTTGGCCAATACATTGTTTTTGTATTCAATGTCCGCGCCTCCATATTGCTTCACTACTGCATTCTCGAAGGAAGTACTTTCGGCATTATTCAATACGGTGTTGAAGAAAAAGTCGATATAGCTCGTTTGATTAAAGTAAACACCTCTCCCAGTACCCGAAGGCCCGCCAGCGTAAATCATGTTGTTTGCGATCACCATTTCGTTTCCGGACGTCCCGCCTCCCCTGTACATATATAGACCGACAGCAGCGGATGTTCCTTCCGCTTCAATCCGGTTGCGCTCAACCGATGCGCTCACATAGGTGAGGTCGACGCCAGTAGGTGAAGAATAGTTGTTGTCGGAAGTGAGATCGTTGTCCTCAAATACAAGGTCATCCTGGTAGTAAGCCTGAACACCTTTGTAGAAGAATCCTGAGATGTCGTTGCCTGAAATTTCATTGTCCTCTTCCCTGGTGTAGCTATTTCTCCCTTGAAGATAAATCCCATACGACCCTTTTTCGATCTCGTTATGGGTGATCCGTAAATTGTCGGTGAAGTCATTGTAAGCAGCACTCTCATAGATGGTAGCCAATTGGGGTGATGTGGTATACACCTGTTGTCCAACCACGTGATTACTATCAAGCCAGATGGAATCATTTACTCCATACAGGGCTATAGCACCCGTAGTATCCAAAGCACGAATGGTCAGTCCCCGAATGGTGACATGTCGCATATCGGTTAAGGTCAACGGAACTACAGTGTCCATGAGTGTTGCCACCCCTGCTCCAGTATCTCGAACAATGGTTAGGGAATTGGTGGAAGAAATGCCATCGATGTCATCCAGATCGAGATGCTCCTGGTAGGTACCCGGTCTCACCTTGATGGTTACAGGACCACAAACTCCGGCTATATCCAAAGCATTGTTCAACTCCGTAAAGCCAGCGAATGAAGGACTAGAACCACCAAGGGTATAGGTACCACTCAAGCTGATGGCCATACTTGCATAATCGAGCGTGTCATTGCTGAAAAGCTCATCTGTCACACCATTTGGAGTAGACGTGTGTGCGGTGAATTCATAGGTACTATCCGCCGAAAAATTTAGCGTCCCAACAGCTACCGGCTCTGTGGATCCTGGAATAAGCGTTCCATTCCAGCTAAAGGTAGACTGGGCATTGTAGCTTCCTCCATTGACCGAAACGAACCAATCGATATCTACTTGAGTCAGGGTGTCGCCTCCAAAATTTCTAAGCTCAAACACAACATCCTGTGTTCCGGAACAAACTTGGTTTACAGCCAAATCGGTCACGCCGGCGTCGTCTAATCGAGGAGAGAATTCGAACGCTCCAATGTCTGGTGTTGACGCACGCAAGGAATCGCTGAAGTCGACATTAATTCCAGGAATGCTGATTCCGGTTCCATTTAGAGCAACATTGTTTGGAATCAGATTCTCGGGTTCGAGGTAGTTGGCAATTCCACTCACAGAATTGTAGTCCCTTCCAACATAGGATCTCCATGCCGAGAGATTCGCCCTATTTCCATAGCGGTAGCAGAAGAGGGTGCCATTCGTGTACAGATTATTGAAGTCCGACCCTGGAATGACCGAGGTATTGCCAAAGTACATGGCATAAGATCCGGCGTTGTTGACCAGATTGTTGTTCTTGATGTTGACGGAACTACCTCCGAGGAAATAGAGCGCCCCACTCCAACTATAGGCACTTCCCTCAATATCTACCGAATTGAAATAGACATCGCTGTAATCGTTGTAACTCAAGTAAATCCCATTGAGCCCACCTCCATAATTCGGTTCCGATTCAACATACACATTGTTGTTCGCAATGAGCGATGGTGTCACGGCATCGCCATCTGAATTTGCCAATAGAATTCCAGTACCGCCATTGGTATATAGTACAATCCTGTTTTGCGTGATGGTGGCGTAATCTGATGATGTCAGATAGATCCCTTGGCTTCCGCGCACATATCCGGAATCGATGATGTCATTCTTCTGGATGGTCATGTTGTCTTGCCCTGAAGCATAAATCGCGTACGAGCCAAATCCTGTAATTTCATTGTGCTCGATCACATTGTCGCTGTCGGCTCCATTGTATGCAATCATGTAGACTCCGTAGCTACCGTTTTCGATCACGTTGTCACGAATGACCAAATTGTTTTGAGGAGCAGAAGACGTAGAGCGCACAAGTACTGTCGCCCCACCCCAACTTGAATTAGAAGTGGTCCCGACAAGGTGATTGCCTTGGATGGTAATGTGGTTTGAGTTGTTTTCGATTCTAACGGCTGGACTAGTGGACGTCGATCCCAGCGTGAATCCCTCAATAGTGATGTGGTCACCACCATAAATGTTGAACGGTGCGCCCCAATGGTTGATCACCACGTCCTGGGTGTTGTTGGTGTCAGGAGTAAATAAGATGTTGTTTAACATTGACGCTCCTTCCACTTCATATATATACGTGTAGTCATTGTATGTTCCCTGACGAACAAAGAATTTTACAGCACCACAAACTCCTCTAGTCGATAGGTTGTCACCAGCGTCAAAGAGAGAACTGAAGTCTGGGTTCAGTCCACCAATTGTGTACACACCTGTCATAGCAGGCGCGATGTCATCGGTTTCCACAGTATCGTTTTGACCGTTCAAGTCGGCAACTCCGTTAGGATCGAAAGTGTAGACCCGGAACGCGTATGTTGTGTCCTCATCAAACGTCAAGCTTCCAAGGTTCACATTGTCATCATGGCTTCCGGTTGATAGGCTTCCACCCCAACCAACTGTTGTTTGCGGAACGAAGGCTCCGCCATTTTTGCTGACCGACCAGGCAATTCTCACTGTGTCCAGATTCAGTAACCCAAAGTTTCGCACAGTGACAATTACATCCTGAGTCCCAGGACAGACAGAAGAAAGGTCAATCCCAACAATTCCAGCGTCATCGTCAAGCGGTGTAAACTCATCAGCGCCGATATCTGGATAAGAATTGCTCCTCGTTTCTCCGTCAAAGTCGGTCGTCATTCCGGCAATCACCGCAGCCCCACTATCGAGGTCGGCAGAGAGTGCATGCAGATCGTCGGCAGCTACAAAATATGGGTCACTAGAAACGGATTGACCGTCCTTTCCTGTGGCTGACACCCAATCTCCCAGAGATGCTCGATTACCTCCATAGAACCCGACATTAGATCCGGTGGAATAGAGGTTATTGTTGTTGGAAGAATAACAGGATAAGCAGTTGGTATACATGGCATAACCACCCGCTTTGTTGGCAACATTGTTGTTCAAGAATGCGCTACTGATTCCATTGATATGGTAGAGTCCGTAGGAACTATTTGCAGACCCGTGAAGTCCCACTGAGTTGTAAGCAATTCTAGTGTAGTCGCTGTTGTTGACATAGATTCCCTTCTCCAATCCTGTGGCACCTTCGATGCTCACCATGTTGTTCCATACACGGTTGTAATTGGAGAATATTCCGTCATTCTGTACAAGATAGATTCCGTGAGATCCATTGTTGTCAAGATGGATTTCATTTGCAGATATCTCAATCTGATCTGAGTAATAAACCAACATACCATAGATGCCGCCCGCCAAACCATCATTTTCTATGAAGTTGTCGGAAATCTCCATCCCGTCCTCATACTGAATCTGGATTCCAGCATAGTTGAATCCAGTGATGTCATTGTCGTGGATCAGCAGATCATTCGATCCATTGCTCCGGCCATGCATGTTGATTCCAAAGGCATGGTTACTTATGACGTTGCCGTCAATGGTCACGTTATCCGAATTTCCATTGGTAGACTCGGTCGAGTAGATCACAGATGCAAATGAGCCAGTACCTGAGTTGGACGATCCGGTCAGATCATTATTCAGGATATTGATGTTGTCGTTATCCCCATCCAACCATATGACAGGAGCCGTTCCAGTGTTTTCGATGGTAAGGTTTTCGATCGTCACCTCTGTCATTCCCGTGAGCCTCAGCGGCGCATTGACATGATACCAATTGAAGGCAGCGCTTCCGGTATCTGGTCTGATATCGATGGTATTGACATTCGAATTACCCTCAATATCATCGAGGTATAATTGCTCGTTGTACGTTCCAGGTGTAATAAGGATGGTCACGGAACCACAGATGCCTCTGTTGTTGATATTGCTGTCAAGGTCTGTTATGGAGAAGAAATCGGGATTTGAGCCCCCCACCACATAGGTTCCATTGAGGGCGGGATATCTGATACCCGTGCTCAATGTGTCATTGAGATGGTTGTTGTCCTCAATACCATTGACAGAGTCAACAAAAGCGATGATTTCGTAGTCGTTCGCCTCGTTGTAGGTTATCGATCCGAGGGTGACCACCGTATCTTGACCCGAGGTTATGGCAGAGGTCAACACAAGAGAAGTTTGAACTATAGGCGTGGCTCCATTGGTACTTACAGTCCAGTCGATCTTGAGGTTGGTGATAGTATTTGCTCCAAAGTTTTTGATTTCAAGGTCTACGTTCTGTTGACCTGCGCACATGTTGTCAAACAAGTCCAGAATACCTGCATCGTCGTCTATTGGCGTGAACTCATCAACCCCAATATCAGGATGGGTACTATTCCTGGAATCTCCATCGAAGTCAAGTGTGATACCGGTAATTGGGCTTGCAGCACTATCAAGGTCCACAGAGTTGGCGTGAAGGTCGTCGTTGGCTACGAACAACGGATCTGAGGATACAGAGTTTGCATCTCTTCCCGTTGCACTTTGCCATGCCGAGAGCGAGGTTCTGTTCCCTATATAATATCCCACATTCGTACCGGATGCGTATAGGTTATTATAGTCTGAACTGGTGACCTGATTACCAAATCGATAGTAGGCATATCCACTGCCGGAATTTGCCAAGTTGTTATTCTTCACCTCGTGGTTTGTACCGTAATACAGATATAGCGGGGCACTGCTAGCAGACCCTCCGGTAACGTGGATAGAGTTGTAATACAGTCCTACATAGTCACAATAGAAAGTGTAGATCCCGTAGTTTGATCCCGAATTGACCGATTCTGAAATCAGGATCTCATTGTTGTAAACCAAAGCGTCCTGAGAGAATGATCCATCGGAATAGACCAAGTAAATCCCGTATCCATCCACATCATTGAGTTGGATGCGGTTGTTGTGAATGTTGTAGTGATTGATGTATTGGCCATTGATTCCGTAGAATGTCGATAGGCTCGAATTTGGGTCTTCGATGATATTCCCTGAAATAGTTACAGAATCCTTGTATTCGATAACGATTGCTCCATAGCTGAATCCGGAGAAGTGGTTATCGACAATCTCGAAGTTTTCACCAGGGAAAGTTCCTGATCCATCCATCCATATAGAGCGAGATCCGTCGTAGAATGAGTTGCCTTCGAACACAAAATTTGATTCTCCCAAGTAGTTGTACGATCTGAAGAATACCGAATAGAAGGAGCTTGTACTAGTGGTTTGGTAGCCGTTAAATGTATTGTCGTAGAATTCAAGATTGTCCGCACTACCGGAGACGTAGGCAGCATAACTCGCACCTGTTGTGGTGAATTCCAATCCTTCGATGATCAAGTCGTGCATGTCGAGCAAGTGCAATGGATAACTTCCAAAGCTCAATTCTGCCCCTCCTGATGAGCTTGTGTCTAATCTATACGTGATTGTTGCGCTGGAATCAAGACCATCGATGAGGTCCCCATCCAATTCGAGGCGCTCTGAATACGATCCTCCTTGAACATCAAAAATCACGTCCCCGCAGACCCCAGTGTTGTACAGTTGGGATTTAGCCGCTGCGAAAGAAGCAAAGTCAGAACCTAGGCCGCCAAGGGTATAAACACCGCTCAACCTAGGCGAAAGGCTATCGCTGGTGATCGTGTCGTTGGCACTATTTCCATCAACCACACTGTTGGCCGAATCCACCCAAAACGTCAAATCGTAATAACCCGTTGCGGCAAAATTGTAAGTGCCAACAGTCAGAACGGTGTCTTCACCTGTGTTAAGGTTGCCCGTCCAGGACAGCGCCGTCTGCACCACAGGTGAACCACCATTGGCAGCAACACTCCAGTGGATATTGGTCGAGGTCAGGTTCTGTGCTCCAAAGTTTCGCAATCTTATATCTACGTCATTCAATCCCGGACAAGGATCACTGATGATCTCCGTAATGGACGCATCATTGTCTACGGCTAAAAATTCATCCGCTCCCATATCGGGGTAGGCTGTATCCCTGGCTTCGCCATCGATATCGTACATCACACCAACATAGTTGTTGGCACTATCCAACAAAGCTGAATTGGCGTGCAGATCTACGTCGCTCAAAAAGTTCGGATCCGCCGAAACCGAATTGTTGTCTTGACCAATGGCTGTTTGCCACTGGGATAGGTTAGGCCTGTTCCCGAAGCGATAACCCAAGACGGAGCCCGTTGTATAGTAATTGTTGTGGTCACTGGAAAGTCCGGTACTTGTATGGATGTAGATGGCAGGCATACCCGACGATGAGACATAATTGTTGTTTTCATTGTTCTTGTATGCTCCGGCATACAGATAGGTGGCATATCCCGAAATGAGGCTTCCGTATATGTGGACAGAGTTGTGGTAGTAGTTGATGTACTGACCGTAATACTCCATTAGTCCATAGCTTGTGTAGTTGTTGGGACCGCCAAGCACAATCGTATTGTTGTAGATGTTGTTGTATTCCGAAGAATTTCCATCGCAGTAGTACATGTAGATTCCGTAACCCGACTTCATTTCAACATGGTTGTATCCGAGGTCCATGTTGTCGGTATAATTCAGGTAGCAGCCATAGGGGCTGGTATAAGTATCTGTATGGTAGATATCATTGCCTTCGATTACTGCTGTATCTTGATAATAGGTATAGATTCCAGTATAATAGAAGCCCTCAATGTGGTTGTCGGTGACGATCAGATGGTCTTCCATGTTGGTGGCGGTTCCATATCCGTACATGTATACCCCATAAGAACCTTCTAGGATGACGTTGTTGTCGATGGTTATATCGTGGTTCTGAAGACTGGCTCCATAATCATTGAGGACGGTGGCATAATAAGAGCTTGTGGAATTGACGACATACCCTACGATCGAATCCTCTCTCAGGGTAATGTTGCTATTGTCACCGGAAAAATGAACCGCTCTTGGTCCAAAGACGGTTTTGATGGTCATGTTCTCAAATGTGATATAGGACGCACCTGTAAATGTGAGCGGTGTGGTATTGTTGGTTAGCCTGGCCTGCGTAGTGGCGTTGGTATCACCGAGGAAGGTCACGGTCCTGGTGGCAGATACTCCTGGAATTGCACCTATGCTCAATGCCTCGTTGTAATTTCCGCCTCTTACAACCATCACCACGTTTCCACAAACACCTGTATTCTGCAGGTCGGATACGGCAGCATCGATTGTAGAGTAATCTGGATTCGCTCCTCCAATCGTGTAGGTACCGGAGAGCGATGGAGTGAGGCCGGGCGTCATGGCGGTGTCATTGTTATTGTTGTTGTCGGCCACACCATTCACGCTATCGGTCCAGGCTGTCAGTACATAGCTATTTCCCTGGGTGAAGGTGTAGTAGCCAACGATCACTGTCGTGTCTTCACCAGTGGCAAGGTTTCCGCTGAAGTTGAATGGTGATTGAGTAATTGGAAATCCGCCATTCACTGCGACGGTCCAATTGATAGTGGTTGCGGTCAAGTCATTCAACCCATCGTTTCTTACGATCGCTTCAATACCAGTATAGCCAGGGCAAACGGAATTGGAGGTAATGGAACCCAGGGCGGCATCATTGTCGATCAATACGAATTCGTCCGCACCAATATCTGGATCGGTAGTACTTCTTGTCTGTCCGTCAAAGTCGTCGCTTACATACGACAATGTTGTTCCCGCACTGTCGAGACCAGTAGATCGGGAATGCAGGTCGCGGTCGGAGAAGAAGTGAGGATCAACCGAGATGGAGTTGGCATCTTTTGAGGTGGCAGTCTTCCAGGATGAAAGGGTTCGAGCACCGGCGTAATAACCTATGAAGCTTCCATTCGAATAGTAGTTGTTGAAGTCCATCACCCTATTGCCAATCCAGGCCTCACCAACTGCATAGCCCATATTGTTGGCTACGAAGTTGTTGTTGACGATGTGCTTGTAGTTTCCGTAGTAGTCGTAGAAGGCATAGGAATTCGTGCCCCCTGTGACCATGTGTACACTGTTGTTGGCTATCTGCATGTAATCTCCGTAGTACACATATATGCCATAGCTGTTGTTGGTCGATCCACCATCCTTCTTGATGGTTACCATGTTGTTGACGACCCTTGTACTATCACCGGCGGCTCCATCTGCCCACAGCAGATAGATCCCATAGTAATTGCTCATTTCGATGTCGTTTCGCTCAAGGTGCAGGAAGTCGGTGTAGTATCCATAGAATCCGAATGGGAAGTTGTAAATACCCGAATCCGCAATGAAATTCTCTTCAAACGTCAGCGAATCGTCATAGTAGAAGTAGGCCCCGATGTAAGAGAAATCCAGTATTTCGTTTCCTATAACGCTATTGTTTCTACTTCTGGTCCCATTAGAACTGTAGAAGTAGATTCCATATGAACCATAGTTGATCGAGTTATCCTCTATCTCGATGCCTTCCAGCGCAAAGGCCGTTGATGCCTTGTAGAATATGCTGTACCAAGTCGAGGTACTCGACGTTTGATAGCCATAGAGATCATTATTTCTAAATGAAATATGGTCGCAGGGCCCATTAAAATACACTACGGGATATGCTCCTGTTGCCTCTATTTCGAGGTCCTCAAAAGCAATGTAGGATCCTCCTAGGAAATACAAGGGATACCAGGTATTCTGAAGCGAGACGGTACCCGAAGTTGAAGGATCAGGTTTTACAGTAATGGTCGCTTTCGCACTACTACCTGGAACATCATTAATGGTTGTCGACCCAGTGTAAATACCCGTGCGAACATGGAGTGTAACATCGGCACAAACACCCCTTGTTGTCAAGTCGCTCCACGCAGCTGTCAGGGTCAGGTAGTCTGGTGACGTACCACCAACGGTGTATATCCCGCTCATGGATGGCTGAGTGCTGTCTGATACAATGGTGTCGTTTCCGGCATAACCATCCATATTTCCGTTCACTGAATCAACCCATGCGACAATCTTATAGGTAGAGGTTGCGATGAAGTTGTAGGTCCCGATGTTGAGTGTGGTGTCCACTCCCGAGCCGATTGAGCCACTGAAGTTAAACGGCGTTTGGGCCTGATACGAACCGCCATTCACCATGACCTTCCAGCCAATTTTAGCCGATGTGATGGCGTTAGAACCAGCATTATGCACTGCTACGTCAACGTTTGTATTCCCTGGACAAATAGAGTAATCAAGGATTTCGTTGAGACTCACGTCATCGCTCGTTGGAGTGAATTCAATGCAACCGATGTCCGGACTTGAACCTGGCCTGCTCACACCGTTGAGGTCTGTGGTTACAGACACGCTTGTTCCTCCCCCGTCCAGCTGAAGCGCATTGGGGTCAGGGCCGTCGACCGTAAGGAAGACAGGGTCGACGGACACAGAGTTTGTTTCCTTGGAACTAGCCGACTGATGCGACGCAAGGTCAGTCCTAGACCCACTGTAATAGGTCAGGTAGGTTCCATTGGTATAGAAACAGTTGTAATCGGAGGTTGTGATATTGGATGCCGGAACCTGCTGATAGGCATACCCCGAACCCATGTTAGCGAAAATATTGTTCTGCATGACAATATTGGTTCCGTAATACCAATAAGCACCGATGCTTCCTGAACTCGAATTCTCCAGCCGCATCGTGTTGTAGAAGAAATCAACGTGGTCTGAATATTGAGAATAGACCTGGTAAGGCGAATAGTTCTCCGAAAAAATGAAATTGTTGGCGATGGTCACATGATCTGATGTTGTACCATCACATTCATACATGTAGATTCCATAATTGGAGGAATTCTCCATGTATATCTCATTGGCAAGCACCTGGACTTCATCTGCGTAGTAGAGATAGATGGGATTTGCCGCACTGTAGAGAATCTTTGGAGTCAGGATATTACCCTCGATCACACTACTGTCGGTGTAGTAGAGGTAGATACAATTTCGGTAGGCGCTATCTATGTGGTTGTCGATGATGTCTATCCGACCTTCATAATCCCCAGAACTACCGCGGAGGTAGATACCATAGGATCCGTACTTGATCACATTGTTTTCAAACACAATATCTTCTCCCCCTTCGGTATCGTCGTAGATGGTTGCATAAACTGCACTGGTCGTGCTCACATTCCACCCTTTGATCGTACAGTTCCTGAGGATAATATCTTCGTTCACATCCTGGAAATAGACTGCATTATTTGAGCTGGTTTGCTTGATCATGATGTCGTCGAACACAATGTGGCTGGCATCGTCGAATGTGATAACGTCTGAGGAGCTGCGCAGCACTACTTCACTGGTATTTGCAGGGTCAGATTTGAAAGTGATATTGTGCGAAGCTGTCGAACCGGTATAAGTTCCGATACTCAGCGCCTCGGTATACGTACCCTGCCTCACATGGAAGGTCACAGCTCCGCATATGCCCCGAGTACTGAGTGCCGATAGTGCCGAGGTAAACCCTGAATAGTCAGGGCTTGATCCTCCAATCGTATAGGTGCCATTCATGGCGGGTTGGATCAACTCGGCGATTGTGTCGTTGGTGGTATTGGAGTCCGCACCACCATTCACGTTATAGGAATAGATTTCGACCGTGTCGATTTGTCCCGCAACAAAGGTGTGGTTGCCAAGGGTCACAAGGACGCTCGAGTCCGGAGCCAGTGTACCTGAATAGGTGTAGGTTGAGAAGGTTGTTCCACTGATGCCTCCGTCTATCTTGAAGCTGGTGATGTTGTTGTTTCCTATGTTGAGTGCCCAAACTTTCACACTTTGGGAGCCGACACAGAAATTGACATCCTCATAGCCCACCAATTCCAGGTCGTTTCCTATGGTAGCGTGGATGGCATAGTCTTCTGTTTCACCGTAGAGGTAGTATCCGCACGAAGAAGGAATAGATCCATAGTACCTGGTTTGAACCCTCATTCGATACTTGCCATAGTGCCCTGCAGGAATCACAATGTTTCCCGATGCCGAGGTTGTCCCTACAAGGTTCGCTGAGTAAATCGTTTCACCCGCATCGTCGAAGTCGTAGTCTCTGTTCCAGTCGACCCATACCCGCTTGTAGGTGTAGTAGTTGGACGTTGTAATCGCAAAGGATAAGGTATCACCTGGCTGTGCCTTGGCAATATGTGTATTGGTGTAGTCCTCATAGCACGAGGCACTCACATTCACTCCGGAACCCGTATTGGAAATATTCTGGGTTCCATTGGAGGTAGTAAAACTGTTGATATAATACGACCCATTGGCGTGTGTGGCAGAGCAGTACGACTGGGCTCTTGATTGACTGGAATACGCGAGCGAGAGGACGGTTATCCAGAGTAGGGCTTGCTTGGACATAGTGGACGACTTAGCTTATTCGACCTACTAATTTAAACCCTAAATCAGCTCATTTTCAAGCAATCATAGGCCGAATTCGTCAAAATACGATAAACACCTTAGGCCCTTTACGTAGAGGACGGGATGAATTCGGGATTGGGAAGCGAATTATGCTTCTTTTTCAGCCAAATATCGCTCGGCGTCGAGTGCTGCCATACAACCGGTCCCAGCAGCAGTAACTGCCTGGCGATACACCTTGTCGGCCGCATCCCCACTCACAAAAACTCCATCGACATTCGTCTTGGATGTTCCGGGAATGTTCTTGATGTACCCAACCTCATCCATGTCAAGGAAAGGTTTGAATACATCCGTGTTTGGTTTGTGGCCAATCGCGACAAAAAATCCAGTTACCGGAATGGTGCTCTCTTCATTCGTAACGTTGTTGACCATCTTGAGGCCCGTCACCATTTCGTCGCCCAAAACTTCGACCGCTTCATGATTAAAGAGGATATCCAGATTCTCGGTATTCTCAGCTCTATGCTGCATCGCCTTTGAGGCACGGAGGTGATCCTTTCTCACGAGCATGGTCACCTTCTTGCAAAGCTTGGCCAGATAGGTGGCTTCTTCTACAGCTGAATCTCCTCCTCCAACAATCGCCACCTCCTGGTCACGATAGAAAAATCCGTCGCATACCGCACACGCAGATACACCTCCCCCGTTGTTTCTGAATTTGGTCTCGGATTCCAGACCGAGCCACTTGGCTGAAGCACCGGTAGAAATGATCACGGCGTCAGCTGTAATTTTCTTTTTTCCGTCCACTACGACAGTATGAGGAGGGCCCGAAAAATCAACTTCGGTAACCCATCCACTGCGGATGTCCGTATCAAATCGAGCCGCCTGATTGCGCAAGTCAATCATCATCTGAGGGCCATTGATACCATCAGGATATCCGGGAAAATTGTCGACATCGGTTGTCTCTGTCAACTGACCACCTGGTTGCATTCCTTCATACAACACCGGACTTAGGTCTGCCCTGGCCGCATAAATCGCTGCGGTATAACCCGCCGGGCCACTTCCGATAATCAGACATTTTACGTGCTCCACTTGCTCTTCCATAGCTCTGAAATTTGCCGCTAAATTAACTTCTTCAATTGGACGATTTGTTGGTCACTGGTCATTGTCGGCCTTTTTTTTCCAACAGTTTGTTGAAAGGAATCAGCCGGTCAATCAGTGAACGCACAATTAACCCAACAGATTATATTTTCGCAACGATACAACACTGAATGAATCATAAAGTTTACAACGGTATATTGGCCTTAATTCTGTTGGTTTTGAGCGCCTGCTCCAGCCAAAAAGGACCATGCGACTGGGATTATATCCGCGTTGAAATTGAAGTGCTGGATTTGGTACCTTTTGAGGTTGAAGATGGCGATGAGAAACTTTACCACATCCTTGTCTCCTTCAATGGATCATTGTATGCAGCCGAGGATCAGAATTTGGATGAACTCCTGGGTTTGAAGGTCACAAAGGAGGATATCGAAAAAAGTAGGATTCGTATCGGCACACGATACAAAGGATTGGTGAGTGAAGTGAAAACCGGCAATTGCAAATCCCCTGTTCTGTCGGTCGATTCGAAGATTATCCTCTAATCTTTGTACTTTCGGTTTTGCCGATGTCGATCAACCCAAACAAGTCCAATTTCACGCAATCCGGCTCCGACCAGGCAGACTTGCCAACCCTGATAGAGGGCATCGAATCCGGGAAGATTTCGTCCCTCAGCAAGGCCATTACGATCCTGGAATCCGAGAAGAAAACGGACAAGCTCAAGGCCACGGAACTTTTGAAGTATTGTGCCGAGAAAAAAGGCTCCGCCTGGAGGGTTGGAATCACGGGTGTACCTGGAGTTGGAAAGAGCACCTTCATCAATAATTTTGGTATGTATTTGATCGAACGGGGACATAAAGTTGCGGTGCTCGCCATCGATCCTAGCAGCCAACAATCCAAAGGCTCCATACTCGGAGACAAGACCAGAATGCCTGAATTATCTGTCCATCCCAATGCTTTTGTGCGGCCGACGCCATCTAATCTTAAGCTCGGCGGTGTGGCGCAAAGAACCAGAGAGGTTACCCTGCTGCTGGAAGCTGCGGGATTCGACGTCATCCTCATAGAAACGGTAGGTGTCGGACAATCTGAAACCGAACTGCATACCATGACCGACTTCTTCTTAGCGCTCATGCTCCCTGGAGCAGGTGACGAACTTCAGGGCATCAAAAGAGGAATCCTGGAAATGGCCGACCTGCTGGTAATTCACAAAGCAGATGGAGATCAGGAGAAAAACGCCCACATTGCCCGGGAGCAACTCAAAAGTGCGCTGCACTATATGATTCCTCCAAGACCAAACTGGACACCCGACGTCCTGCTATGCTCTTCAATTAAAAAATCTGGATACGGAGATGTATACAACTCCTTCAAAGCATATTTCGAATCCGCAGATCTTGCCGAGCTAAGAACAAATCAGGAAATTCATTGGTTCGAAACAGAATATGAGGAACTACTCCATCAACATCTTGAATCCAATCACAACTTAAAATCTTTGCGAACCCAGCTTGCCGAGCGGATTTCAAAAGGTGGACTCACCCCACGCGAGGCAGCAGAAATGCTCGCAAATAAGACTTTCGGAAACTAGAACAGGCGGCGAACTTCGTCTTTGAGGTAGCGTATGGCAACATTAGTTGGAAGGTCCTTCGCCTGCTGCACGGCTTTGACAATCTCCTTGCTGAAGTCCAGACTAGATGCGTCCTCATCCATTTCCGCCAGGGTCAGGTTGAAGAGTTTGATGATGTTGGCATTGGCGTTGGTCACCATATTCCATGCACCTTGCGTGACATACATCTGCTGAGTGATGTTGTGTTCGTACTCACTGCGCATGGTTCTCACCAGTTGTTTGTGAAATGACTTTGCGCTCATACCTTCTTGATGAACCCGAATGATGAGCGATTCAGGATTGATTCGCTCAAGGAAAAGGATAAGACGTTCATAGGCTTGAAGTCTGATCGGGGTAACCATCTTGAGGTTTTCCAACCGTACATCCAGCTGACGCCTTTTCTGTTCATTGTTGAAGAACTTGTTCATCATGAGATAAACTGCCAGAAGCACGATAGCCGCTGGAATGGTGATCTTCAGGAGTTCAGCAAATAGATCCATACTCAAAAATAAAGGGGTTCAAATATCGTTAAAATGTTCTTCGTGATGATGCCTGATACACCAACGTCGTAGTAGTCAAAAGATTATTTTTGCGCACTTAACGGAACCCCATGGACCACCTTTCCAAAAGAATCGCCAACCTCGCCGAATCCCAAACCATCGCCATGGCGCAACGAAGCCGGGAGTTGCGCGCCCAGGGGCACGACGTCATTTCCCTCAGTATGGGAGAGCCGGACTTCGACACACCGGACTTCATCAAGGAGGCGGCAAAACAGGCCATTGACGACAATTTCACGTCTTACCCTCCCGTGGCGGGTTACCAGTCACTGAAGGAAGCTATTTCCAAGAAATTCAGACGCGACAACCAATTGGACTATCAACCAAGCCAGATTGTTGTCAGTACCGGGGCAAAGCAATCCATCATGAATGTGGTTCAATGCCTCGTCGACCCTGGTGATGAGGTCATTCTACCAACTCCTTATTGGGTCAGCTATCGAGCGATGGTTGAGCTTTCGAAGGGTGAAAGTGTTTATGTCAACTGCTCCATTGACAACGACTTCAAGATGACACCGGATCAACTCAGGGCAAACCTATCCGACAAGTCGAAGCTGATGATATTTAGTTCTCCTTGCAATCCCAGTGGAAGTGTTTACACGATTCAGGAATTGGAAGCACTGGCTGAAGTCATCCTCGAACACCCCAATCTCTACGTCGTTTCAGATGAGATATACGAACATATCAACTTTGGTGGAAAGCATGTTTCGATTGCCTCCGTTGACGGAATGATGGACCGTGTTATTACAGTAAACGGAGTCTCCAAGGCATTCGCCATGACAGGGTGGAGAATCGGATATATTGGAGCACCGGAATGGATTGCCAAGGCTTGCAATAAGATACAGGGTCAATTCACCAGCGGCGCAAGTTCCATTTCCCAAAAAGCCACTGAAGCAGCCGTGAGTGCTGATCCCGAGGTGACCGTTGCTATGCGCGACGCCTTCTTAGCGCGCCGTGATAAGATGATTGGATGGCTTAAGGAGATTCCCGGATTTCAGCTCAACACTCCTCCGGGCGCTTTCTATTTGTTCCCCAACATTTCTGCCTACTTCGGCACTTCGAATGGAGACTTCACCATCAACAACGCTGATGACTTCTGCAACTATTTATTGAATGAAGCCCACGTGGCCATTGTTACCGGGAGTGCTTTTGGCAACGATAACTGCGTTCGATTGTCGTATGCCGCCTCGGAAGAAAGTTTGAAAGAGGCGGCGGAAAGAATCAAAAACGCCCTAAAAGGATTTCTCTCTTGAGTTCGACTACCGAGTTGATTCGATCACTTGCTCAATTAAAATTGCTCGTCATTGGAGACGTTATGGTCGATTCCTATGTCAGGGGTAGCGTCCATCGCATTTCCCCGGAAGCCCCGGTGCCCATAGTAGAGGTTGCTTCAAAGGATCACAGACTCGGTGGTGCGGCCAATGTTGCACTCAATGCATTGAAACTTGGAGTGCATGTGGACATTATTGGAATTATCGGACAGGATGAACCGGGAACCATCTTCCGCGACTTGCTTCAAAAGAGAGGAATTTCAGATGCCAATCTTGTCGTCGATCCAAGCCGCAGGACAACCATCAAGGAGCGCCTCATGAATTTTGGCCACCAGATGTTGCGCATCGATGAAGAAGATGATCACGATGCGAATGAGCAGACGTCGACCGAAATTGTAGAAAGGGCAAAATCATGCCTGGCAAAAGGAAATTATGATGTGCTCATTTTCCAGGACTATGACAAAGGCTGCCTCACACCATTGATCATTGGTGAAGTCCTCGAAGCCGCGAAGGAAGCAGGTACGCTGACGGCAGTTGATCCAAAAAAGAGACATTTCCATAATTATGCAGATGTTGATCTATTTAAGCCAAACCTGCTTGAAATGTCCCTGGGATTGGATCAGGATATCAACCCTGAATCCAGTGAGGAGTTGAATGCATCCAGTGATAGTCTTCGGGAATCACTCGGTTTTAAAAATATTCTTCTCACCCTCGGGAAGCATGGGGTTTATTTCTCGGGCGAAAAATCCGGGAGCATCCCGGCTGTTGAGCGAAACATAGAAGATGTTTCAGGGGCTGGAGACACGGTGATCACCCTTGCATCTCTTGTCCTGCGACAAACAGGAGACCTGGAAATGGCAAGCACCATAGCCAATATAGGCGGAGGGTTGGTTTGTGAGCATGCAGGCGTTGTTCCAATAGATGTTGAGCGCCTGATTGAAGAGGCGGAAGCTAGGATTTAGGAATGGACATCAATAGATTCAGAGAGCGGATCAACCTGGCCATCTATGGTTCGAAGATCAGCACACTTCGCTCCTTCAAAATTGCCTCTTTGGTGGTTTCACTGTTTGCCATCCTGGTCCTCACCTATTACTATGGTTTCGAGCATACACCCTCAGATGCCTATTTCTTGCTAGGCTTAATCCGGGTTTCATTCCTTTTCTACATTGTACACTACCTGGTCAAGATCTTCTACGACTTCAATCCCATTCAATTTATAAAGCGGACGTGGTTTGAAGGCCTTCTGGTTATGGTATTGATACTCGACGGGTTCTCCTATACCTTCTTTGATACGCTGATGCTGGAATCCGTCTTTCGCAGCCTTGGGCTCAATGCATTTGCAGATATATCGGAGATATTCATTCAGATCTACCTCTTCGCCATTGTAGCCACCGAATTGAGCCAATCTGGTGAGTTTATGCCCAAGATCCAGGTTCATCCCGCCATCATATTTGTGTTGTCTTTTGCCATCATCATCTTGATAGGAACAGGCCTGTTAATGCTACCTGAGATGAGCGTACAGCAGGGAGGAGTAAGTGTGATCGACGCGCTATTTACTTCCACTAGTGCCACCTGTGTAACTGGTCTAATAGTACTCGATACTGCTACCGCATGGAGTTCCAAAGGGCATACTGTCATCCTTCTTTTGATGAAGGTTGGAGGTATCAACATCATCCTCTTCGGGGCTTTTCTCACCCTGCTGGGCAGGCTTGGCGTTGGTATGAAGCATCACCTGGTTGTGGAGGACTTTGTCAACAAGGAATCCATTTTCAGCGCCAAGGGAATGCTTGGGAGAATCATCCTGGTGAGTATCGCCATCGAATTCGTCGGGTCCATCCTCGTGTTTTTTCTCACTACCGCCGGTACGGCTCATCTGACTTTCCAACAGAAAATATTCTTTTCGGTATTCCACTCGGTATCTGCTTTCAACAATGCCGGCTTTTCAATTTTCTCCAGTGGTATGTACAACGATTACCTGGTCAACCTGTTTTGGTTTCACATCGTGATGGGTGTGCTGATTGTTGTCGGGTCGCTTGGCTTTACCACCCTTTTTGATGTATTTGACTTCAAGAAGATGAAGGATAGAATCAGAACCAGATGGAAAAAACCATACCTGGGGAGCCAGCTCAGCATCTATTCGGCCTTGATTCTTATCCTCATTGGCGGATTGGCGTTTTTCTTTTTCGAAAGCGATTCGAGTCTCGCAGCTCAAACCACCGCTCAATCCGTAGTTACTTCGCTATTCCAATCGATATCACTGAGAACTGCAGGATTTAATACCGTTGACTTGACATCCTTATCGCTACCATTTATCATTGTTTGCATCGTATTGATGTTCATTGGTGGCGCTTCGAGTTCTACCGCAGGAGGGATCAAGACGTCGACATTTTCTGTGGTTGTGCTTTCTGCATATTCCACCATTCGCGGAAAGAAGAGTATCGAGATTTTCAAAAAACGGATTCCGGAGGGGGTTGTATTCCGCAGTCATTCTATTTTCATGTTCGCTTTGACCGGCATTCTCATTGGCACGTTCATTTTGAGCATTACCGATGGCCACTTGGTGAGCACTGGTCAGTTTAACATGATTGACCTTATTTTCGAAGAAGTTAGTGCCTTCTCTACTGTTGGTGCTTCCACCGGAGTAACTCCACATTTATCGACTGCCGGTAAAACAGTTGTGGTGATTTCAATGTTTATAGGCCGGTTGGGAACCCTGACCGTAGCGTATGCACTTAGTCGTAAGATTGCCAGTACAAACTACAAATACCCTGACGAATCGTTTATGGTAGGCTGATGTCGGAGCATGTAAAACCATACCAGGACGAAGGTTCCAAGAAGGAACAGGTGGCCGATATGTTCAACAACATTGCCCATCGGTATGACTTCCTGAATCACCTTCTGAGCGCTGGAATCGATAGAGGATGGCGAAGAAAAGCGCGCAAGTTATTGGCCAAGCGCAACCCGAAGCAGATCCTCGACATAGCTACTGGAACAGGGGATTTTGCGATCGAACTGACCAAACTGAATCCCAAAGGCATTGTCGGAGTTGATATCGCCGCCAGTATGCTGGATAAGGGACGCGAAAAGATTGCAGATAAGCACCTGTCCGGGGTCATATCATTTGAAGTCGGAGATTCCGAAAAGCTACGTTTCGCAAATGGCTCGTTTGACGCAATTACAGTGGCTTTTGGGGTAAGGAATTTCGAAAATCTCAGAAAGGGTTTGAAGGAAATGAACCGAGTGCTGAACCATGGAGGAATGGTAGTAGTCCTTGAATTCTCAAAACCGCGAAACGTGATTTTTAAGGGTATATACCTTTTCTACTTCAAGCGCATTTTACCATTGCTCGGCAGGGTACTGAGCAAGGACCCCCGGGCATATACCTATTTGCCGGAATCCGTAGAAGCCTTTCCGGATGGACAGGACTTCATCGATATTCTGCAGAGCCAGGGCTTTCGCGAATGCCGACAATATCTACTCACCTTGGGCATCGCCTCCATTTATACTGGCGTGAAATACTCAACGTCGGACAGCGTTTCTTAGTTTTGGCGCACCAAGTGTTTTGAAAACTCCCCAGCACATTATCAGTTTGTTGATGCTTGCCACGGCATTGTCCTGGAGTCAATACTCATTTGGGCAGAAATACTCGCATAAGCAAACCATTCAAAACCTTCGAAAGTTTGACGATAAGAAGATGCACTTCGGTTTCAACCTGGGTGTCAATATTGGCGACTTCTCCCTCGACCACGACCTTACGATCAATGATTCGCTTGTAGGGCTTGTGACCAACCGTCAGCCTGGATTCAATATAGGCACGGTAGCCGATTACCACATCTTCAAAGAGCTGAATCTTCGATTTCTTTTTACACTTTCCTTCAGCCAAAGGGACCTGGAATATACCTTCCTGGAGAGCAGTGGAACACGGAGGTCTGTGGTCAAGCCTATCGAATCGACCTATCTTGATTTCCCTCTAAACCTCAAATGGAGGTCGCTTCGATACAACAATTTTGCAGCATATCTCATTGGAGGTGGTCAATACAGTCTCGACCTTGCATCCAAAGAAAATGTCCGAAATGCGGTGACAGGAGCCGGCGTCGTAGTAAAAATCAAGCGGCATACCTTCTCCTACCAGGCCGGTGTAGGATTTGACTTTTTCCTTGAATATTTCAAGTTTGGACTCGAAGCCAAGATGACATACGGGCTTGGAAACATCCATGTTCCCGACGGAACCGAATTCTCAGATCCCATCACCAGGATTAATTCCAAGGTCTTCACTATCTCCTTCCTATTTGAGGGGTAACATCTATCAGCAGTCCTTGTTGGCACACTTTTAATCATTACTCAAAGGCTCAACCCTGCTTTTTGTAAATTTGAGTGAATTTAAACTATGAAAAAACTCCTAACCCTGTTATTGACAGGCCTTTGGGCTGCGTCTTTTGCCCAGGTCCCCAAAGACTATTCGGTTTCCATCGAGGCCACAGTCAACGCCTCTGTACCGGAGATCCGGCTCGATTGGAATGGTGACGCCAATGCTACCTCCTGGAAAATTTATCGCAAATCAGTCGACAGTACTAATTGGGGCAGTGTTCGTCAGACAAACCCCGGGATTGTGCCACTCTATATTGATCGTTCAATCCAAAAAGGGGTTAAGTATGAATACAAGATCGAAAAGGTCACGGCCAACTATACCGCTGAAGGATATATCACTGCTGGGATTGAGATTCCGGCAGTTGAGGACCGTGGAAAGATCATCCTCATAGCGGACCTGGCTTACTCCTCTTTATTGGTGAATGAGCTGGAAATGCTGCGCAATGACCTTGCCGGTGATGGATGGCATGTGATACAAAAACTTGTACATAATGCCGCAGCCATTACGGATGTGAAGAATACAATATCTACAGAGTACAATAAGGATCCTCAAAACGTAAAAGCCGTCTACCTATTTGGAAATCTGGCCGTAGCATACTCCGGTTTGTTTGCCCACGACGGACAGACAGTAGACCACGACGGTGCTTACCCTACCGATGCTTATTATTCTGACATCAACGGGGTTTGGACTGACTTGCAATACGCCTCTTCTTGGTTCTCAAACCCACCTCAACCGCCCAGAACGAGAAACATTCGAGGTGATGGAAAATTCGATCAGGACCTCATCCCTTCTGCCGCAGAGCTGCAGGTTGGGCGTGTCGACTTCAGCCAATTGAGCTTGTTCTCAATGAATGAATGGCAACTAATGCAAGACTACGTGCATAGATCCCATGATTATCGCCACAAGAAATTTACCGTGACCCAAAGGGCTATCGTAGACGATACCGTTGGCATTTCACTCAATGATGCTGTTTCCAAAACAGCCTATCAGAACTTCGGGCCTATGTTTGGGAATTCCGGAATCACGCAAGGGGATTATGTAAATCATTTGAGATCGGGAAGCTACTCCTGGGGTTATGCCAATGGTACTGGAACGTTTACCAGCCTGTCTACCATTGGGAGCACCGGAGACCTTGCGAGCGATTCACTCAACGCTATCTTCCACATGCTCAATGGTGCCTACTTCGGGGATTGGGACATTGCCAATAACTTCATGCGGGCCATCATCGCCAATGGACAGGGGTTGGCAAGTTTGTGGTCGGGAACACCATTCTGGCAACTCCATCCAATGGGACTTGGAGAGACGATAGGTTATTGTACCTGGCTCACCCAAAACAACAATGGGGTATACGAGGCTGGACAACAAGAGCGAGCAACACATATCGCCCTGATGGGTGATCCTACACTACGCCTTCATGTCGTTGGGCCTGCGGCGAATCTATCGGCAACAAACGCGGTGCAGAATCATGTCGACCTGAGTTGGTCGGCCAGTGCTGACAATGTGCTCGGGTATCACCTTTACCGCAAAAAGAAATATGAGACGGGATGGGGTCGATTGAATGTCGATCCAATCACAGCGACAACTTACACCGATTCATGTGTAATCGACTCGGGTGACTACGTATATATGCTTAGAGCATTGAAACTGGAAGTCAGTAAGTCCGGATCCTATTACAACCTCAGCCAGGGGATTTTTGATAGCCTGACGCTCACGAGCGCCATCCATGTCAATGCTGGATTTACCTCGCTTGTTAATGGAGCAACAGCCCATTTGACAAACACAAGTACCACAAACAATCTTATCTGGGATTTCGGTGATGGTAATACCTCTACCGACGTTGATCCCGCCCACGTATACAATAAGAATGGCACGTATACCATTAGACAGATCGCGATCAACTCATGTAATTCGGACACGATATACAAGACAGTCGACATTGACTATTATCGACCCGATGGCCCAACGAACCTTTTTGTGACGGATCTGGGTGCCAATTATTACAATATAACCTGGGATGCCAGCCCTGATTTTGTGAATGGTTACAATGTCTACAGAAGGACTCATCCAACTGGTTTCTTCCAAATCCTGACCACATTTGGTTTCCACACAACAACATCCTTCCCTGACTCTTGTCTGCAGACGCCTGGTGACTATGAATACATGGTGACGGCTTACAAGCGAGACACCTTCGCGACAGGGATCAAGGTCAATTTCTCCGATACCATATTCGAGGTATTGAACGTGACCAATGACTATTCCGTGAAATCGGACTTCTCCTACGTTCAAAAGGGAGATACCTTATTTCTAACGAATCAATCACTCTATGCCGATTCCTTCTTATGGGACCTAGATGATGGTTTCACATCGAGCAATGAGAATCCGTATCGCACTGTTGGGCAAAATGGACCACTTCGCATAGAGCTCTTTGTTGTAGGGCCGTGCGGAAATGACGTTTCTGTCCAGAATTTCAACTTCACGACTGTCGGATTAGACGAAAAAGGAGACAAGTTGGTTCGGTTCTATCCTAATCCTACAGGAGATGTGGTTCATTTTGAGTTGGGCGAATCTGGCCCCTGGCAATTGACCATTTTCGCCATGGATGGCAAGAAGGTGTTAGAAAAAGAGGTGCTTGAGCGCATCACTAATGTTGATGTCGGTCATTTGTCTCCAGGAACCTATCAGGTCCACCTCACCTCAGGTTCCAAACAGGTCGTTGAGAAGCTTTCTATCGAGTAGGAAGGTTGTCGGCGTTTAGCGGCGCTACAAGGACAGAGGTTTTCATTTTGTCCATCCTGGTCCACACGGCGTAGCCTTTTCCGTTTCTAAATGTGATATTGGTATAGTCGCCAAAGAATTTCTTCGGATTGGCTACGAATGGTTCTTTACTAATCCTGACGCTTTTCCAATTGTCTCCACCATTGGAAGAATAGGACAGAAAAACATCCGTCTGTTCATCGGTATATTGACTGCGATCATAATAAACACAATAGAGATTTCCATTGCTTGGATCGAGTGCTATCCAACTCATAAACTGGTCGCGATCGTTCCCCTGGTTGATCATCTTGGCTGGAGTCCAGGTCATTCCTTCATCCGTAGATTTTGAGAAAAACAAGTCTGTATTGCCTTCTCCATTTCTCTGGTCGCTCCAGTGAACATAGATCGTTCCAGTGTTTGGATCGCACAGGGTGATGGGCATACCATTGCATCGCTTGAGTCCTTCTACCTCATAGTCCCATCCCCCGGGCATATTGTCGATCAGTATGTCTTTGTCGAGCCATGTCTCGCCACCATCCTTCGATCGATCAAATACCAATCCGGACGGGCCTGCCCAGGCAACATATATCTCACCATTTGGTCCCAGGGCTGGGACAGCTCCTTCAGTCGTATTTGAACTGTCGATGCAGTCACCGCTCACCTCGTTAATCCTTTTTGCTGTTGACCATGACCCGCCCATGTCATCGCTACGGGTGAAGTGAATGTTGGACTTGTGTTCTTTGGTTGCCGATCCGTATTTATCAAATTGAGTCCAGGTAGCATAAATCCTCTTGCGCTCTTCGTCTATGACGATCCAATGTTTGTCCTGTGCCTTCTTTCCATTGAGTCCGAAGTAGGTTCCCTTGGACCATGTCTTCCCTTCATCGCTTGATTTTTGGCAAACGATTCGGTCTATCCAATTTCCTTTTGGCGGGTTTGAAAGGTGGAAATAATAGTAAGTCCCTTCTTTATCAATGGCCATTACCGGATCTCCCCAAACTCCGTAGTCCGACTGTACGGATGTTTGACGCCACTTCTTTCCTCCATCGATGCTAGCATAAATCGACTTGAGATTCACTCCAACCAAAACCTTATATGGGTCACTCGGGTGCATGGCAATGCTCGGCTCATTCGGACTAAACTTAGAGGTTACTATATAGTTCTTGAACTGGGCCTGTGTGGTTGGTATAGCAGTTAAGGCTATTAATATGGTCACAAATATTTTCATCCCCGGGGGTTGAAAGTAAATTTTTTGCGCCTTCATGTATCCTTTTGCAAAGTTTTTCCGTTTTATTATGCATGCATAGTATTTTTCGTAACTTTAAATCATGAAACCTGAAGAGACAATCGATTTCCCAATCAAGTGGGCATGGCATAATATCAGTCGCATATACAATGCCGAAGCGAGCAAATATGGCTCAACGCTTTCCGTAGGATATGTTTTGCTCAACATTGATTTCAACGAAGGCACACCTTCCACAAGCCTTGGCCCCAAGCTGGGCATGGAGCCCACGTCTCTGAGCAGGACCTTAAAGAATATGGAAGAGCAAGGGCTTATCGAGCGACGGCCTAGCAAGGAGGATCGTCGAAAAGTATTTGTGCACCTAACTGATTTTGGGATCGAGAAACGAGAGGTGTCGAAACAGTTTGTGATCAGATTCAATGAAGAGCTTCAGAAAAGAATTCCAAGAAAGGTTCTGAATGGCTTCTTTGAATCAATGAAAAAAATCAACGAGGTCCTGAACGACAAAAAACTACTGGAATGAGAAGAATCAATAAAGTTGCAGTACTCGGAAGTGGGGTTATGGGCTCGCAGATCGCCTGCCACCTGGCCAACGTGGGTGTCGAAGTACTTTTACTCGACATCTCGCCCAAGGAGGGAGACAAAAATGCCATCGTTGATAAAGCCCTGGCCGCCGCGCTCAAAATGAACCCCTCCCCTATTTATTCGAAGTCCTTTGTCAATAGGATCAGTACAGGAAACTTTGACGACGATCTCTCGCGCATCAAAGATTGCGATTGGGTTATAGAGGTCATCATCGAAGATCTCAAGATCAAGCAGGGTCTGTACGAAAAGGTCGATGCCCTGAGAAAACCCGGATCCCTAATCACATCCAACACATCAGGAATCCCGATTCACCTTTTGTCGGAAGGAAGAAGTGAAGACTTCCAAAAGCATTTTTGCGGGACTCACTTTTTTAATCCGCCTCGATACCTAAAGTTGCTAGAGATAATTCCAGGACCCAAAACGGATCCTGAAGTCCTTGCATTTTATGAGGCATATTCAAACAAATATCTAGGCAAATCTGCGGTGACCTGTAAGGATACTCCGGCCTTCATCGCCAACAGGGTTGGGATATTCTCCATCAGCGTAATCTTTCATTTGATGAAGGACGTTGGCTTAACCGTCACAGATGTAGACAATCTCACAGGAACCCTGATCGGCCGCGCCAAATCTGCTACATTCCGCACCTGCGATGTCGTTGGTATCGACACCCTCGACAAGGTCGCAAAGAACCTATACCAGGCATGCCCGGACGACGAACGCCGAGACCTGTTTCAAGCGCCTGACTTCATCAATCACCTGGTAAAGGAGGGGCATCTGGGAGCCAAATCAGGTCAGGGGTTCTATAAAAAGATAAAGGAGGATGGAAAGTCCGTCATCCTTGGATTGAATCTCGAAACGCTTGAATATGAAGCTCAGTCCAAATCAAAATTTGACGTCGTTGGAAAGGCAAAGGCAGAGGCAGATCTCAAAAAGAGAATGAGTATTCTGTTCTATTCGGAAGATGAAATAGGTGCGTTCTATCGCAACATGTTCCTGCCTATATTTTCCTATGTCTCGATGCGCATTCCGGAAATCAGCGACGACCTGTACCGCATAGATGAAGCCATCAAAGCTGGATTTGGCTGGAAGATGGGCCCTTTTGAAATCTGGGACACGCTGGGCTTTGAGAAGGTAGCAGCCTTACTCAAAGAAGCCGGATTGCAAACACCCGGATGGATGGATGATTTTGCCAAGAGCGATTGCGAAACTTTTTATTCATCTGAAGAAGGACAAACATTGTACTACAACATCGGAGCTGGTAAATACAAGCTGGTTCCGGGTCAACCAAAACTCAACTTCGCTGTTCTCGAACAACAAAATGTACTCTGGAAAAACGATGAATGTTCGATCATCGACCTGGGAGATGGCGTGATCAACCTGGCATTCCATTCCAAGATGAACACGGTTGGCACAGGAATCATCAACGGTGTGCACAAGGCCGTGGACATGGCGGAAGAACAATTTAAAGGACTGGTAGTCTACAACGAGGGAGATGTATTCTCAGCCGGTGCCAATGTGGGGGTGATGTTTATGCTCGCCGCAGAGCAGGAACTGGAAGAACTGGATATGGCTGTCCGGACATTCCAAAAAGCGACAACACGATTGCGGTTTTCTGACATTCCCGTAATCGTTGCTCCACATGGACTTTGCCTCGGAGGTGGGACGGAATTTTCCCTCCATGCCGATAAGGTGATCGCCCATGCTGAAACCTACATGGGGCTCGTTGAATTTGGCGTAGGTGTCATCCCGGGAGGAGGAGGAACCAAAGAATTCACCCTTCGCCTATCTGACGAAATGGAAGAGGGCGACATCCGCACCAATGCCTTTCGAAGAAGGTTCCTCACCATCGGGCAAGCCAAGGTGTCAACCTCGGCCGAAGAGGCCTTTGAACTGGGTTATCTGCGAAGAGGAATTGATGAATGGATTGTATCGCGTGAAAACCAACTCCAATATGCCAAATCCCAAGTGCTCTTGATGCATGAAAAGGGATATCAGCAACCAATCGAACGCGAGGACATCCTGGTACTTGGCCAAGAATCGATGGGTCTCGTCTATATCGGAGCTGACACCATGAAATCGGGGCACTATATCAGTGAGCACGACCAACTGATCAGCGAGAAGCTTGGATACGTGATGAGTGGAGGAATGCTGAGCGAACCCACCAGGGTAAGCGAGCAGTACCTGCTCGATCTCGAACGAAAGAAATTCCTCGAGTTGTGCATGCAACGCAAGACACTAGAGCGCATGCAAAGCTTGATTCAAAAAGGTAAAATCATAAGAAATTAGTCATGAATGCATACATCGTAGCCGCCAAAAGATCCGCCGTTGGAAAGTCCAAGAAGGGTATATTCAGATTCCTTCGACCCGACAACCTCGCTGCTGAAGTAATCGAAGACATGCTGGGATCGATCCCGGAAATCGATCGCGAGACAATCGACGATGTCATCGTCGGAAATGCCACACCAGAAGCCGAACAAGGCCTCAACGTGGGGAGGATGATTTCGTTGATGAGTCTCAACACAGACAAGGTTCCTGGCGTAACTGTCAATCGTTACTGCGCTTCTGGTCTGGAAACGATCGCCACGGCCGCTTCTAAGGTCCATTCAGGATTAGCCGATTGCATTATTGCAGGTGGAGTAGAATCAATGTCGTCCATGCCAATGGGCGGATGGCGTATTGTACCCAATGCACACGTTTCCTCAGAGACACCAACCTGGTATTGGGGCATGGGCCTTACGGCGGAGCAGGTTGCAATCGAATACAAGATCACCCGAGAAGAACAGGACGAATTTGCATTCCGCAGTCATCAGAGAGCCATCAAGGCCATCGATGATGGGCTGTTTGAAGACGAAATAACCAAGATCACCGTAAAGCACACTTTTTTGGATGACAAGAACAAAACACAGGAAACGCAGTGGGTGGGGCAAGTGGACGAAGGACCAAGAAGGGATACCAATTTGGAAGCCCTGTCCAAACTGCGCCCTGTGTTTAGCCAGGATGGTTCGGTAACCGCCGGCAATTCGTCCCAAACCAGCGATGGAGCCGCATTCGTTTTGGTGGTCTCCGAACAGTATATGAAGGAACACAACCTTGAACCGATCGCTCGATTGGTAGGCTATAAAGCCGTCGGTGTTCCTCCCAGAATTATGGGTATTGGACCAATCGAGGCCGTACCTGCCGTACTGAAGCAAACGGGCAAAAAACTAAAAGACATTGAAACCATCGAACTCAACGAGGCATTTGCATCTCAGGCAGTGGCGGTGGTCAAGAATTTGGATTTGAATACTGACATAGTCAATCCGAATGGGGGAGCGATCGCTTTGGGGCATCCTTTGGGTTGCACCGGAGCGAAACTCTCCGTTCAACTCTTTTCAGAGATGAAAAGAAAAAAACAGAAACTGGGCATGGTTACCATGTGCGTAGGAGCCGGACAAGGTGCCGCCGGGATTTTCGAACTGCTCTAGTTCGCCGTTCTTTGAATTACTCGTTAGTGGTGCATACTGCACCAAGGCTTTCGCTGAAGGATATGCGAGCCATCAACTGAGATTTGGTGTCTATGCCCGGGTATTGTGCTGCACAATGCGTTTCGGTACCCGACCATTGAGTATAGACACACGTGTAGCAAACATCCTCGATCTTGATGATCTTGGTAAGCTCATCCTTTTTCTCGTTGTTTTTGCTTCGGACCTCCAAAGTGACTTCATAGTCGCCAGGGTAGTCCCAGGTAAAGGAAGGATTCTCCTCGGTCGATCTCAACGTCTTGTCGTATCCCTCGATGTCCCACTTGTAACTGTGGGCGTCCTCAGAGCACGACGTGAATTTCACAGGTTCAAATGCAACAGTATTGACTGTGGTAATCTCAAAGCAAGCCTGCGGTTCTGGAACGCAGGAAGAAAGCAACAGCAAGCCGACAAACAGAAGCGGGTATTTCATGAATGGTTGAATTGGGTATTAAAACTAAGGAATTGTGACATACCTAAACACGTGAATTATGGAAACGACTAAAGGGGGGGAATTTCTGATTAAAGAGACGGATGCTGCGAGTGTTTTCATTCCCGAAGAATGGAACGAGGAGCAAAAAATGATCGCACAAAGCTGCCGTGAATTTGTAGAACAGGAGATTTTCCCGAATCTTGAAAGGATAGACAATATGGAAGAGGGGCTGATGCCTTCCATCCTGGATAAGGCTGGCGAACTTGGCCTGCTGGGCATCAAAATCCCGGAACAGTACGGGGGATTTGGAAAGAATTTTATCACATCAATGCTCACTACTGAGGTGACGGGATCGGGCCATTCCTTTGCCGTGTCCTTTGCGGCACATACTGGCATTGGAACCCAGCCCATCCTGTTTTATGGAAACGAGGATCAGAAGCAACGATATATCCCCAAACTAGCCTCCGGCGAGTACAAAGGCTGCTATTGCCTCACTGAACCCGAATCTGGTTCAGATGCTAACTCTGGCAAGACCAAGGCCGTGCTCAATGATGAAGGAACACATTATATCCTCAATGGACAGAAGATGTGGATCACCAACGCTGGATTTGCAGACATCTTCACCGTATTTGCTAAAATCGATGACGATGAGAACCTCAGTGCCTTTATCGTCGAAAGAAGTTACGATGGTATCACCATCAACCCCGAAGAGAAGAAGATGGGAATCAAAGGCTCTTCTACGTGCCAGGTCTTTTTTAACAATTGCCCTGTGCCGAAGGAGAATTTGTTGGGCGAGCGTGGTAAGGGTTTTAAAATAGCCCTTAATATCCTCAACCTGGGGCGGATCAAATTGGCTGCGGCAGCACTCGGCGGCTGCAAGCGTACGATCAACCAATCGGTGATCTATGCAAACGAGCGCAACCAATTCGGCCGCCCCATCTCTAAATATGGAGCAATACGCTACAAATTGGCCGAACAAGCAATCAGGGCCTTCGCCCTCGAATCGGCAATCTATCGCTGCAGTCATAGCATCGATATGGCCATTGCTGGGTTAGATGAGGGAGGCATGGAGCATGGAGATGCCATTCTCAAGGGAGTCGAGCAATATGCAGCTGAAGCCGCCATCCTCAAAGTGTATGGAAGCGAGGCCTTAGACTACATTGTAGACGAAGGAGTTCAGATTTACGGTGGTATGGGCTACTCTGCGGAAGCGCCCATGGATCGAGGATACCGCGATGCGCGTATCAATAGGATTTTTGAGGGAACCAACGAGATCAATCGCATGCTGATTGTGGATATGCTGCTCAAGAAGGCCCTCAAGGGCGAGCTCGATCTCATGACGCCTGCCATGGCGGTGAAGGACGAATTGATGAGTATTCCTGATTTTGGCGAGAAGCCGGAGGATCCCATCAAAATCGCCGAGGACCTAATTGGTCGATTTAAGAAGGCTGTTCTGCTCGTAGCCGGATTGGCCGCGCAGAAATTGGCCACATCACTCGCCAAAGAGCAAGAGATCTTGATGAATATCTCTGACATGGTCATCGAACTCTATATCGCCGAGAGTCTGAAGCTCAGGGTCGAAAAGATTCAAAATGGCCGAGGGGCGACCCCAGAGGAACTAGCCATGCTTGAGGTCTTTACCTACGATGCCGCAGATCGTATACATAAATACGGCAAGGACGCTTTGAGTTCATTTGTCGAGAGTGACGAATTGCGTATGGTACTCGTAGGATTAAAACGGTTCACCAAAACCGATCCGATCAACGTGAAAGAAAGGAGACAGCTTGTCGCACAGAAGATGATCGACGACAATGCGTATTCATTTAAAACTTATTAGGCCGATCAGAGTGTTAGTAGAACACTACTTTGATCACTTGCTCACGTGCACCTCCCAAATATTGAAGAAAATATATTCCTGGAGTTACACCAGTAGTTTGAAATTCGATGTAGGCTTCATGGTGGTCCACAGGAAATATCAGTTCATTCCCCAAAGGGTCAATCCATCGAAATTCGGCAGGTGAAAGTTTTCTGCTTGCTGACAAGGTCACCCGATCACTTGCAGGATTTGGATTCAAATGAATTCCTTCCATATCTTCAACAAAAACTGAAATTACATCTGAATAGGTAAACTGATGATCAAGATCCACCTGTTTTAATCTGTAGTAAGATATTCCCCCAAGTGGATTGTAGTCAATTGATTTATAATTAATTACCTCATTTGAGTATCCTGCGCCGTCAATAGCATCTACCATATCCCATTGACTTAGGTGCTTACTTCGCTCTATATAAAAAACTTCAGTATTAACTTCACTTGCAGTACTCCAACTAACTTCCACCGATTGGTCTACAACAAAAGCCTGGAAGGAAATTAACTCAATTGGTAATGGCGGCGAAGTAGCATTTTGACAGTTGGAAGATCCTCCAAATCCAACGCAGCCCTGAGAATATATGGTTCCCGTTCCAGTGAAAGCGACCTTGTCAGGATCACAATTCACACAATTGATATCTCCAAGAACGTTTAATACTCCATCTATATCGATTGTTGCCTTTTCGTCGTCCAATCTCAAGTCTCCGTCGATAATAATTTCTGAGGTAGAATCAACGTATAAACAAATCTTGTCCCCCAATCTGAAATCTCCTTCGATAAACAGTGTCGAGCCATCTAATACTTGCAACTTGGCACTTTCACCACTAATCCTGAGCCCATTTCCACTGCAAGAGGTACTTTGAACGGTGATGGTATCTGCTATATCGATTTCGATCTCTCGATTTGATATGCTGACGTTGCACCCCGGGCTTGAACCTACCCACGAGCTATTATTGGTCCAGTCACCTTTAGTCGAAGCTTCATCATCACCAGTTCCGGCAGTAAAACATTGAGCATTTAACTCTATTGAAAATAGAGCGACGATAATAAAAACAACCGCTTTCATAAGAGACTGAATAACGGTGTCATTTTCCAATAATGAAATAATTGCTCGATTCTTCACACTACAGCAGACTACATTTACTTGAATCAAACTTCATTCAAAAGTACATATTCCATTCCGGTACTACCAAGACCGGTTTATGGTAAAGTCTGGCTAAGCAGGCTGTTAATCGAATTAACCTGTAGTTCGTCCAAGCAGTTGGCAACGTCGATATTGCAGAAGGTGTTTGGAGAACCTTTGGAATAGATAGAACCTAGCACTTCCTATGCCACTCAAGCATAAAGGCATTCCGAAAGATTATGGAATTCGATGTAATTCTGTAACTGATGTTAGGAATTGCTGCTAAAACAATCTATTTCCATCCTCCTGAGAATGGAAGCGATAGACAGTTGGCACGTGTTAAAAAACTCGATACTCGACTGGCCGACGGTGAGCGCGTTTTACGACAAAAAGCCTACTACAGTTCAAGTATTGACATACCTGAATTCTTTTTTGACGATTCAGACTTATCGGAAAAATACGCGCTGATTGTTGTCTATCATGTACAGTCGAAGAGAGTTTTGCTCTCGGCTAGATATTACTGGCACCAACCCACAATTCTGACCAAACTCAAACAAGACGATCAGTTTGCTTTACAAGATAACTGCATCCTCATCGATCGTATGTCGTCCGATACGTCAAGTAGCTCATACCGGAGGTTCAGAGGCTACATCCATCTCCTTTTTTACCGTGAGGTCCTTGTCCATAACAAGGGGCGATCTTTTCTTATCATGGCCCGCAAACAGCCTAAGGAAAAGCTTCTATCCCAATATCTTTTTCTAGGATTTCGTATCGTCGGTCGACAACTACACAATGGAGTCGAACATTGGGTGTTGTTGGGCGATGAAAAAACGATCTATGGATTGGCCAAAATCTCCAAAACTTTACACGCCTTGCTCATCTTTGGAGCTATTAAAAGAAAGTTCATGACGCTTAGCAGGTGAGGTGAAGTTTTTCAAGACCATAGTTCACTTTCTACAACTAATAAGATG
This sequence comes from Salibacteraceae bacterium, assembly GCA_965267285.1. GTDB lineage: Bacteria > Bacteroidota > Bacteroidia > Flavobacteriales_G > Salibacteraceae > UBA4419. Next base: position 2,577,508 of record OZ253948.1, read on the forward strand.
GTTTCATCAACTGCTTGCGATATTTCCTTTTATCGCTTTGTACCTCGTCATAGGCCGCTTCGTTCAAAATTCTGGCGTCTCGTGCTCACATTCCGGTTATGATCTGGCTTTGCTTTGTGCCGGTGTACTTTCCTTAATGATTCCTGGTTTTATACAAAATGATATCATCGATCGGGACATCGACCTGATCAACAAACCGAAGACACATAGAATCGGTCGAACCTTCACGCTTCGTCAAGCGCAAGTGCTTTTCGGAGTGTTTTCAATATTGATAATTCCAATTGGGATCATCATTGCTGAGTCGCTTTTCAGAGAATGGTATGCAATCGCCCCTACAGTCTTTGGGATATCCATAGCGTACAATAAATGGCTCAAACGCTCTCCACTTTTTGGCAATATAACGATGGCCGTGCTGACTGCGATGGTTCCACTCATAATTCTGTTCTTTTCTCGCGAATGTTTGAACATGCTAAATGAACCACGTTTGTATTCGTTGATTTACATATATGCATTCCTTCCTTTTGCAGTGATTATACCAAGGGAACTCAGTCTTGATGTATCGGATGTTGATGGAGATGGTAAGCAGGGCGCAAAAACGCTGGCAGTCCTAGTGGGTGTCAAAGCTTCAAGAATCGTTGTCAAGATTCTGGTTATAGCTAACATCGTTGTGGCGCTGTTGACTAGTTTGTCGTTGCCCTACCTTTCTGGAACTTTCCTAATTGTTACAATAGGTTTCATTGTCTACCTTTTCCTTTTCCATCGCTGCAAGACAAGACTAGACTATATTAAGGCAGGCAGATTTTATTGGGGTGTAATGCTCTTAGGACTGCTTGGAGCAACGATCCAAACAGTTCTTTCCTCTGCTAATTACTGATGAAATTTAGTAGAATTAACGCTTCCTGCGCTCCACAAACTCCCGGTGGTTATGGCCGGTATAAATCTGGCGAGGACGACCGATCGGCTCGTTGTTCTCCCGCATTTCCTTCCACTGGGCGATCCAACCGGGTAGACGTCCCAGGGCAAACATCACAGTAAACATCTGCGTCGGAATTCCGATGGCTCGGTAGATGATCCCAGAATAGAAGTCAACATTGGGGTAAAGCTTGCGCTCTACAAAGTACTCGTCCTTGAGCGCTCTTTCTTCCAACGACTTGGCAATCTCCAACACCGGATCATTGATGCCGAGGTCTTCCAATACCTCGTCGGCGGCTTTCTTGATGATTCGCGCCCTTGGATCAAAGTTCTTGTACACCCTGTGACCAAATCCCATCAATCGGAATGGATCGTTCTTGTCCTTGGCTTTGTCGAGGTATTTTTCTGTATCACCACCGTCACGACGGATACTCTCGAGCATCTCGATCACCGCCTGGTTTGCTCCACCGTGCAGTGGACCCCAAAGCGCACTTACACCTGCAGAAACACTCGAATACAAGCTCGCATGTGATGACCCCACGATTCTCACCGTTGAGGTCGAACAGTTTTGCTCGTGCTCGGCGTGAAGAATCAAAAGCTTGTTTAATGCGCTTTCAACAACCGGATTCACCGAATACGGCTCACTTGGAATAGCGAACATCATCTTCAGGAAGTTACCCACGTAGGTCAAGGAATTGTCTGGGTAATTGACCGGCTGACCTTTTTCGTTCTTATACGACCACGCTGCCAGAGTTGGCATCTTGGCCAGCAGACGAATGATGCTCAGGTTGACTTGTCCTGCTGAACGATTTGGATCCAGTGAATTTGGATAGAAGGCCGTCAAAGCGGAGATCAGCGCCGACAATACACCCATTGGGTGCGCTTTGGATGGAAATCCGTCCAGAATATTTTTTATCTCCTCGTGAACGAGTGTATGGTGCTTGATGTCGTCCACGAAGCGAGAGTATTGCTCCTCTGTTGGGAGTTCCCCGTAAATGATCAGGTAGGCCACTTCAAGGAAGTCTGCCTTGTCGGCCAGGTCTTCGATCGAATATCCCCTGTATCGAAGGATGCCTTGCTCACCGTCCAGAAACGTAATACTACTTGTCGTAGCGCCGGTGTTCTTGTAGCCAGGATCAATAGTGATCACCCCACTCTGGGCTCTCAACTTACTGATATCAACCGCCTTCTCATTTTCAGAACCCTGAATGATAGGCAGCTCGTACTTCTCGCCATCAATGATCAACTCCGCCTTCGACATTTCTCTAATTAATTACTTGTGAACAGGAATAACAGCCCTTTTGAGGCATTCCGGACTCTCGCGAATTTAAGATTTTCGATCGATTTTTCCTATCCAAAACGCTACTTTATATACTTAAAATCTTTGCCAGGGAAATAGGCATTTGGACCCAATTCATCCTCGATTTTTAGCAATCGATTGTACTTGGCAATCCTATCTGAACGTGAGGCAGAGCCCGTCTTGATCTGGCCTGTTCCCAGTGCTACAGCGAGGTCTGCGATGGTTGTATCCTCAGTTTCACCGGAACGATGGCTCATTACCGAGGTATAACCCGCTTTTTTGGCCATGTCTACTGCATCGATGGTCTCAGAGAGTGTTCCGATCTGGTTGACCTTGATCAAAATACTGTTTGCCGTATCTGTCTTAATGCCTTGCTGCAATCGTTCCACATTGGTGACAAAGAGGTCGTCTCCAACCAACTGAACATCCTCGCCCAACGCCTGAGTCATTTTGGCCCAACCATCCCAGTCATCTTCTCCCATTCCGTCTTCGATGGACACAATGGGATATTTCTTGACCCAATCGGTCCAGAAAGATACCATGTCGTCGCTGGACAATTTGTCTCCTGTGGACTTGTGGAAGTGGTACTGGCCATCCTCAGAAATCATTTCGGAAGTCGCGGCATCCATCGCGATATAAATATCTTCTCCCGGCTTGTAACCCGCTGATTCAATAGCCTTTAAAACGTATTCTATGGCCTCGACATTGGACTGCAAGTTTGGCGCGAATCCGCCTTCATCTCCAACATTGGTGGAATACCCATTATCCTTCAATACCTTTTTGAGGTGATGGAATACCTCCACTCCCATCCGCAGCGACTCGCTGAATGTGGGCGCGCCAAATGGCATGATCATAAATTCCTGGAAGTCGATCTTATTGTCCGCGTGCGCTCCCCCGTTGAGGATGTTCATCATCGGGACAGGCAACGTGTCGACATTCGTACCTCCAACGTATCGATATAGGGGCATACCGTGATTTTGTGCTGCAGCTTTGGCTGCGGCTAAGGAAACCCCTAGAATCGCATTGGCACCCAAATTCGACTTGTTTGCCGTACCGTCAAGCGCCAGCATGGCCGTGTCTATCGCGTTTTGGTCGAAAACCGGAAATCCCCTCAATTCTTCTCTTATCGCTGTATTGACATTTTGAACAGCCTTTATGACACCTTTCCCCATGTAGGTGCCTTCATCATTGTCGCGCAGTTCCACTGCTTCGTGAACTCCTGTGCTCGCCCCGGAGGGAACGGCTGCAATACCATGGGCTCCACTATCGGTGTGAACCTCAACTTCGAGCGTTGGATTACCCCGTGAATCTAGGATTTGCCTTGCGTGAATGTCTGCGATATAGGTCATTTTTTGTGGCTCTTGATGTTTTCAATAAACTGATCGAATAAATACCTCGAATCGTTGGGTCCGGCAGAGGATTCAGGGTGAAATTGAACGGAGAAAACGGGCTGATCTTTCACAGATATTCCTGCAACCGTATTGTCGTTCAAATGTTCATGGGTTAGCGTAATTTCTTCGTGATTGGACAATTGAGTTTTCTCAACAACAAATCCATGATTCTGCGATGTAACCTCACATTTTCCGGTGATCAAATTCTTGACTGGATGATTCACGCCTCGGTGACCGTTGTGCATTTTAGCGGTGGTCAAGCCCAGCGCCAGGGACAAAATTTGATGCCCAAGGCAGATTCCGAATACAGGCACACCTGATTTTACCAATTCTCCTACAACCTCCACCTGTGCTGGCATTGCAGAAGGATCGCCAGGACCATTGGACAACATAATTCCGTCTGGGTTGAAGTCTAAAATGTCTTTGGCTGAAGCATCCACAGGATAAACCTTGAGGTAGCATCCGCGTTCTGCCAGACATCGCAGGATGTTCTTTTTCACACCATAATCGAGGACCGCAACCTTTAATTCGGCGCTCTCATCACCAAAAAAATAGGGCTCCTTTGTACTGACTTTAGAGGCCAATTCGAGGCCTTCCATACTGGGAACATCCTTCACCTTTTTGAGCAATTCGCCCTCATCAAGCACTTCCGAGGATATGATGGCATTCATGGCTCCCTTGTCCCGGATATGTCTTACGAGAGCCCTGGTATCGACATCAGAAATGCCAACCATGCCTTGCTGTTGGAATTTATCTCCAAGACTTCCTTCAGCCCCAACGCGGGAAAAAGTCTTAGAGAACTTCTTACAGACCAATCCGGCAATTTTGAATGATTCCGATTCGATCTCCTCTTCGTGAACCCCGTAGTTGCCGATATGAGAAGGAGTCATAAGAAGGATCTGGCCAAAATAACTTGGGTCGGTAAAAATCTCCTGATAGCCCGTCATACCTGTGTTGAAGGCAATTTCGCCTGTTGTGGTTCCGACGGCTCCGGCGGCCTTGCCATGAAAGACCATTCCGTCTTCGAGTACTAAGATTGCTTTCTGTCCTTCCATTAAATTATTTTTTGCAAATAAAAAAGGGATAAAACATTGCTGCTTTATCCCTTCCATATTTTTTTGAACTCGTTGTCAACTAGTCTTTCTTCTCTTCTTCAGACGAGTCATCAGATGAAGCTTCTTTGTCAGATGCTTCAGGTTCATTTTCTTCAGCTTGTACATCGGAATCTTCGGACGAAGGTGCACCTGCTTCTACTTCCGCTTCTGCAGTAGATGCCTCTTCCAACGCCGACGACTCTGCTGGAGTCGTCTCCTCAGCTTTCGCTTCTGTAGTTTCAACCTCAGGAGCAGCCTCGGCTTTTGGCTCTGGATCTGCCTCAGCAGTATCAACTGGAGTTTCGGCTTCGGGAGTTACTTCCGCTTCAACTTCCGATGATGCCTCTGCTTCGGGAGCTTCTACTTCAGTAGTTGCTTCAGCAACTGGCGCTTCTTCTGTTTTCGCTTCAGGAGTCTCCTCGGCAACTTCCTCGGCCACAACCTCTTCGACTGCCGCTTCAGTAGCTACAGCTTCTGTTTCACCGCCAGCTTTCTTACCCCCTCTACGCCGTGAGCGTTTCTTCTTAGACTTATCGCCAACAGTGTACATTTCATTATAATCAACCAATTCGATCATGGCCATTTCGGCACCATCACCCTGGCGGAATCCAGTTTTGATGATCCTGGTATACCCACCTGGTCGATCCATGATCTTAGGCGCTACATCGCGGAACAGTTCAGAAACCGCGTGCTTGTTTTGAAGGTAGCTGAAAACAACCCTACGATTGTGGGTAGAATCGCTCTTTGCCTTCGTCAACAATGGCTCAATGTACACCCTCAACGCCTTGGCCTTGGCCACCGTCGTGTTGATGTGCTTGTGCTCGATGAGCGAGCAGGCCATATTGCTCAACATTGCCTTGCGGTGCGCTGATTTTCGGCCTAAGTGATTAAATTTCTTATTGTGTCTCATCTCTCTTCTATCTTACTTCTCGAGATCCAATTTGTACTTGCTCAAGTTCATTCCAAATGAAAGTCCTTTAGCCTCTACCAGGTCTTCCAACTCAGTAAGGGATTTCTTTCCAAAGTTTCGGAATTTGAGCATATCGTTTTTGTCGAATTGAACAAGGTCACCCAGTGTATCAATTTCAGCCGCTCTAAGACAGTTCAATGCTCTAACAGACAAATCGAGGTCAACCAATTTGGTCTTGAGCAATTGACGCATGTGCAATGAAGTTTCGTCAAACTCTTCCTCAGCTGCCTTCTCTTCAGTGTCTAGCGTGATACGCTCATCAGAGAATAGCATGAAGTGGTGAATCAGAATCTTCGCTGCCTCTTTCAATGCTTCTTTTGGATGAATAGATCCATCGCTTTCGATGTCCAATACGAGTTTTTCGTAGTCGGTCTTCTGCTCAACCCTGTAGTTTTCGATCGCGTACTTCACGTTTCTGATTGGAGTGAAGATGCTGTCAATGGCAATTTCTCCGATTGGAGCATCACCGATTTCATTTTCCTCAGCAGGAACGTATCCACGACCCTTTGCGATGTTGATGTGCAAGTTGAGTTCAACGCTCTCGTCCATGTGGCAGATTACGTGATCGGCATTCAATACCTGGAATGCTGATGTAAACTGTCCGATGTCACCGGCGGTCAACTTGTCTTTACCTTTTACCTTGATCGAAACCCTTTCAGAGTTTGTATCCTGAATTTGCTGCTTGAAACGCACTTGCTTCAGGTTAAGGATGATCTCGGTAACGTCTTCGTGCACACCCTTGATGGTGGTAAACTCGTGGTCTACACCTTCGATTCTAACTGAAGTGATGGCAAATCCTTCCAATGAAGACAAAAGAATTCTGCGTAGTGAGTTACCAACTGTGATTCCGTATCCAGGCTCAAGTGGTCTGAATTCAAACTGACCCAAAGTATCGTCAGATTGAATCATGATCACTTTGTCCGGCTTTTGAAAATCGAGTATTGCCATTTTATTGCTCTTTAGTTTAGTTTTTATTTTGAGTAAAGTTCCACGATGAGATTCTCCTTGATATTCTCAGGGATATTCTCTCTCTCAGGATTTTTGAGGTAAGTACCTTCCATGGTATTCTGATCGAATTCCAACCAATCGTAGTTCTGGATTTCAGAAGTGGTCAATGACTCACTGATAGCAGTAAGTGACTTCGATTTCTCTCTAACACCCACTTTGTCACCTTCTCTAAGCGTGTATGATGGGATGTTTACCACTTCGCCATTCACAACGATGTGACGGTGAGAAACCAACTGACGTGCTCCACGACGGCTGTTTGAAAGACCCATGCGGAATACTGTGTTGTCCAACCTTGCTTCACAAAGCATGAGGAGGTTTTCACCGGTAATTCCCTTGGTCCTTGACGCCTTGTCGAACAAGTTGCGAAACTGGCGCTCGAGGATACCGTAGGTATACTTTGCTTTTTGTTTTTCCTGAAGCTGAACGGCATATTCCGATTGCTTCATTCTCCTCTTGTTAGGTCCGTGCTGACCCGGAGGATAGTTTTTACGCTCCAATGACTTGTCAGGTCCAAAGATTGGATCCCGGAACTTCCTGGCGATTTTTGATTTAGGCCCTCTATATCTTGCCATTTCTTCTTGCTAATAGATGATTAAACTCTTCTTCTTTTCGGAGGACGACAACCGTTGTGTGGCAGCGGAGTGACGTCTACGATCTCCATAACTTGAATACCATTGTTGTGCAGGGTACGGATGGCAGACTCACGTCCTGACCCAGGTCCTTTCACATACAATTTGACCTTTCTCAATCCAAGGTCATAAGCCACCTTGGCACAATCCTGTGCTGCAACCTGCGCTGCGTAAGGTGTATTCTTTTTGGATCCACGGAATCCCATCTTTCCGGCCGAAGACCATGAGATAACCTGACCCTGTCCATTGGTCAATGTGATGATGATATTGTTGAAACTCGCTTGGATGTGAGCCTCGCCGGTCGCATCAATCTTAACCTTATACTTTTTAGAACTAGACTTTGCCATACTTCTATCTTATTTCCCGACTTGTTTCTTGTTTGCTACAGTCTTTCTTTTTCCTTTTCTCGTACGACTGTTGTTTTTGGTCTTCTGACCTCTAAGTGGAAGTCCACTACGGTGGCGGATACCTCTGTAGCTACCAATGTCCATCAATCGTTTGATGTTGAGCTGAACCTCTGATCTCAAAGAACCTTCAACCTTGAAATTGTCATTGAGCGTCTGGCGAATACGTGCCAACTCATCGTCGTTCCAGTCCTGGACCTTTTTGTTGGGATCTACATCAGCCTGGGCCAAAATGTCCTCAGCTGAGCTTCGGCCAATACCGAAGATGTACGTGAGTCCGATCACGCCCCTTTTGTTCTTTGGAAGGTCAATACCTGCTATCCTAGCCATACTCTAATTATTAGCCTTGTCTTTGTTTAAACTTTGGATTCTTCTTGTTGATCACATAGACCCGCCCCTTGCGCTTTACGATCTTGCAATCGTCACTTCGTTTCTTTACAGATGCTCTTACTTTCATCGTATCCTTATTTGTATCTGAATGTGATTCTTCCTTTGGTAAGATCGTAGGGAGACATTTCTACCTTAACCTTATCGCCGGGCAATATTTTGATGTAGTGCATTCTCATCTTTCCGGAGATATGAGCTGTGATCACATGACCATTCTCAAGCTCAACCCTGAACATAGCATTCGAGAGTGCTTCTACAATTGATCCGTCTTGTTCTATAGAGGCTTGTTTCGCCATCTTAATTTTTATTCAGTTTTTGTTCTATAAACTCAAACGTCGATAAGATCTCAGCTCCGTTTTTCCGGATGACCACGTCGTGCTCAAAATGTGCACTTGGCTTTCCATCCCGGGTGACAATCGTCCATCCATCCGACTGCTGCCTGACGTCCCTGGTTCCGAGGTTGATCATCGGTTCAATGGCCAAAACCATTCCTTCGATCAGCTTCTTTCCCTTTCCGCGACGTCCAAAGTTTGGAACCTCCGGTGCTTCGTGAAGATCGCGGCCAAGTCCATGACCAACCAATTCTCTCACCACACCATAACCCCGCTCTTCGCAATAGGTCTGAACGGCATTGCCGATGTCTCCGATCCTGTTTCCTGCCCTGGCTGCCTCAATCGCCTTATAAAGCGATTCCTTGGTTGCCGAAAGCAAGTCTTTCACTTCCTGCTTCACCTCTCCTACTTCGTAGGTATAGGCAGAGTCGCCGTGAAATCCATTCTTGTAAACACCGCAGTCCACCGAAACGACGTCGCCGTCTTCCAAGGCCTTCTTATTTGGGATTCCGTGTACTACCTGCTCATTTCTAGAAATGCACAGGCTGTTTGGAAACCCGTTGTAGCCTTTGAACGTTGGCTCACCGCCATTGTCCCGGATAAACTCCTCGGCAATCTGATCCAGCTTGAGAGGACTTACCCCCGGCTTGATCCAATCGACGAGTTCACCGTGTGTCTTACCAACAAGTAAAGAACTTTCCCTGATGAGCTCAACCTCTTCGTCAGTCTTCAAATAGACTTCCCTGCTCACTGCTCATCAAATTCCGACAGCCGATGTCGCCCTTCCCTGAATTTTTCCGGACTTCATCAAACCATCGTAATGTCTCATCAACAGATAACTCTCTATCTGCTGAAGTGTATCCAAGGTCACACCAACCATGATCAACAGAGACGTACCTCCAAAGAAGAAGGCAAATCCCTGGCTCACCCCTGCGATCATCGCAAATGCTGGAAGAATTGCGATAAACCCAAGGAAGATCGACCCCGGAAGGGTGATTTTGGATAAAATATTGTCTAAGAACTCGGCGGTGTTGTTTCCAGGCTTAACACCAGGAATAAACCCACCATTCTTTTTCAAGTCGTCGGCCATCTGCTTCGGATTGATCGTAATCGCCGTATAGAAGTAGGTGAAGAATATGATCATGAAGAAGAAGACGAAGTTGTACCAGAAGCCGGTGATATCGGCAAACGTGGTGGCAAACGACGTAAAGAAATCTGTTTGGAATACTGGGAATGCAATCAACGACATAGGCACAAACATGATGGCCTGAGCGAATATGATTGGCATTACCCCTGCGGCATTTACTTTGAGTGGAATGTACTGGCGTGCTCCACCAAATTGCGCGCTTCCGACTATCTTTTTGGCATAGTTCACCGGCACCCTTCTCACCCCTTGCACCAAGAGCACCGTAGCGATGATCACCAGCAACAGGAAGACGAGTTCGGCTAGCAGGATAACAAATCCACCGCCACTGGTTGTCTGTGCATCGATCTCAAAGAAGAAAGACGTTGGGAATCCTGCGATGATTCCGATCATAATGATCAGCGAAATACCATTTCCAAGTCCTTTGTCCGTGATCTTCTCACCCAACCACATGGTAAACATAGTACCCGTCACAAGGATAACGATGGATGTCAGCCAGAAGAAGGTTCCATTGTTTACAATCGCCTCGGCAGGAATCTGGGTCGCGATATACCCTGGAGCCTGAGCCGCAGTAATGGCGATGGTGAGCAAGCGGGTCCATTGGTTGATGCGCTTTCTACCACTTTCTCCCTCGCGCTGCATCTTCTGGAATGAAGGCACGGCGATACCGAGCAACTGCATTACGATCGATGCAGAGATATACGGCATGATACCCAAGGCAAAAATGGAAGCACGTGAAAATGCCCCACCAGCAAACATGTTCAGGATAGCAGCAATACCTTGCGCCTGACCAGATGTAGCCTGAAGCACAACTGAGTCAACGCCCGGAAGTACCACGAAGGATCCCAATCGATAGATCATGAGGAATCCAAGGGTGTAGAGGATTCTGTTTCTCAGCTCCTCTATCCGGTAAATGTTCGCTATGGTCTCAAAGAATTTCTTCATCGCTCAATTACCCCTCTATGGCTTTTCCTCCTTTGGCTTCGATAGCCTCTTTGGCTGATTTTGAAAACTTGTTTGCAGTAACATCAATTTTGGCCGTCAATTCACCACGACCCAAGATTTTGATCAGGTCGTTCTTTGACGCCAATCCATGCTCAACGAGTGTTGCATGATCGATGGCTTTAACCTTTTTGTTGTCAACAAGGTCCTGGATTACATCGAGGTTGATTCCCCTGTATTCCACCCTGTTTGGGTTGGTAAAGCCAAACTTAGGCACACGGCGTTGCAAAGGCATTTGTCCACCTTCGAATCCTACCTTCTTGGAGTACCCGGAACGCGACTTCTGCCCTTTGTGACCTTTGGTAGAGGTTCCACCTTTACCACTTCCCTGGCCTCTGCCCAGTCTCTTACTTTTCTTTACCGAACCTTCCGCCGGCTTCAAATTGTGCAGTTCCATGGCTTACTTAATCTCTTCTGTTTTAACAAGGTGCTTCACTTGGTTTACCATGCCCAAAATCTGAGGCGTAGCTTCCACTTCAACACTTGAATTAATCTTTCTCAACCCGAGGGCGATCATGGTGCTTTTCTGGCGACCTGGTCGCTTGATCACACTTCTTACCTGTGTTATTTTGATTTTACCCATGATTCTTTTCCCTTATCCGTTAAATACTTTTTCAACTGGAATTCCTCTGTGACGAGCAACGGTGTATGCATCTCTCATTTCAGACAATGCTGAGATGGTCGCACGTACCACATTGTTTGGATTGGAAGAACCTTTTGATTTGGCCAAAACGTCCGTCACACCAACGCTCTCCAATACGGCGCGCATCGCACCACCGGCGATTACCCCGGTACCATGTGCGGCAGGCTTAAGGAAAACCCTTGATCCTCCGAATTTTCCTTCGTGCTGGTGAGGAATTGTTCCGTGAATGATTGGAACCTTGATCAGGTTCTTCTTGGCATCGTCGATGGCTTTAGCAATGGCTCCGGTTACTTCCTTGGCTTTTCCAAGTCCGTGTCCTACAACGCCGTTTTCGTTTCCAACAACAACGATAGCTGAGAAACCAAATGTTCTACCACCCTTGGTTACCTTGGTAACACGACGGATGCTAACCAGCTTATCCTTCAGCTCGATTTCGCTCGATTTTACTCTCTTAATATTCGCGCTTGTCATTCCTTAAAAAATTAATCCAGCTTCTCTCGCTGCATCTGCAAATGATTTAACTCTTCCGTGATACAGGTATCCGCTTCTATCGAAAACAACCTTGCTGTATCCGGCTTTGATCGCCTTTTCGGCAAATTCTTTACCCATGGCAGCGGCCTGATCCGTCTTGTTGCCTGTGGATTTGGCATCCTTCTTCAAGGACCCACCACCCAAGAGGGTTTTACCACTTACATCGTCAATCAACTGAGCATAGATCTCTCGGTTGCTTCTATACACAGCCAATCGAGGAATTTCATTGGTACCGTTCACCCTTTTGCGAATGCGATACCGGATCCTGCTCCTTCTATCTGCTTTTGTCAATGCCATCTTACTTATGCTTTTGCAGCTGCCTTACCAGCTTTTCTTCTAATGTATTCACCAACGAACTTGATACCTTTTCCTTTGTATGGTTCAGGCTTCCTCAGACTGCGAATCTTGGCCGCTACCATTCCAAGCAATTGCTTGTCGTGAGACGATAGCGTGATCATAGGATTCGATCCTCTTTCGGATTTGGTCACGACTTTCACCTCTTCCGGCAGCTGGAGCACAACGTTATGCGAGAATCCAAGCGTAAGGTCCAGGTTTTGCCCCGACGCCTGCGCACGATAACCCACACCAACCAACTCGAGGTCGTAGCTGTAACCCTTGGTCACACCTTCCACCATGTTGTTGATCAATGAGCGATACAGGCCATGCTTGGCCTTTGTTTCCTTCTCTTCGTTCTTGCGCTCAACGGTGATAACACCTTCGTTGACCTTAACGTCGATGTCGCCCTTGATCTCCTGAGTCAATTCACCTAGTTTTCCCTTAACGTTCACCATCGCACCGGCAACGTTGACTTCAACGCCTTCGGGGATTGTTATGGGTGCATTTCCTATTCGTGACATTTTCTTTTCTTTTTCTTGCTTAGTACACGTAACACAACACTTCACCACCGACGTTGAGCTTCTTAGCTTCCTTATCGGTTACTACTCCCTTAGAAGTAGAAATCACTGCGATTCCCAAGCCATTCATCACCCTCGGCAATTGATCGGTGTGAGCATACTTCCTCAAACCAGGCTTACTGATGCGGTCCAGTTTCTTGATCGCTGGAACTTTGCTAATAGGGTGATACTTCAAAGCAATCTTGATTGTACCCTGAGGTCCTTCATCTTCGAACTTGTAGTTGAGGATGTATCCCTTGTCAAAAAGAATCTTGGTAATCTCCTTCTTCAAGTTAGAAGCGGGAATCTCAACAACCTTGTGCTTCGCTTTTACCGCGTTTCTAATTCTTGTTAGATAATCTGAAATTGGATCGGTCATCTCTATTCTTTGTCTTTAGTTTACCAACTTGCTTTTTTCACACCTGGGATGAGACCTTTCACAGCCATCTCACGGAATGTTACCCTAGAAATACCAAAGTGGCGCATGTAACCTTTTGGTCGTCCAGTCAATTTGCATCGGTTGTGCAATCGAACGGCTGAAGAGTTCTTAGGCAATTTTTGCAGCGCATCCCAATCGCCGGCATCTTTCAATGCTTGACGTTTTTCGGCGTACTGAGCAACCATTGCTTCTCTCTTACGCTCTCTTGCTTTCATGGATTCTTTAGCCATAATTACTTGCTTTTAAAGGGTAATCCGAATTCTTTTAATAGTTCAAATGCCTCTTCGTCCGTATCAGAAGAAGTCACCATTGTAATGTCCATTCCCGTGATATTTGGCACCTTGTCGATGTCGATCTCCGGGAAGATGATTTGTTCTTTGATTCCGAGGTTGTAGTTTCCCCTTCCGTCAAATCCTTTTGGATTGATACCACGGAAGTCACGCGTACGTGGAAGCGCAACGGCTACCAACCTGTCTAGGAATTCGTACATCTTGTCACCGCGCAATGTCACCTTGACCCCGATTGGCATCCCTTTCCTCACTTTGAAGTTCGAGATATCCTTTTTGGATTTGGTAACGATGGCTTTTTGACCGGCGATCAAGCTCATTTCTTCGGCGGCGTTTTCGATAAGTTTCTTATCGGCAACGGCCTTACCCACTCCCTGGCTGAGGATGATTTTGTCCAGCTTTGGGACCATCATAACACTTGAGTACCCAAATTTCTCTTTGAGTCTCGGTGCGATCTCGCTCCTGTAGGTGTCCTTAAGTCGTGGAGAGTAGCTCATTAGTTAATTTCCTCCTCTGATTTTTTTGAAAATCGGACCAACTTATTGTCCTTTCCTAGTTTCCTTCCAATTCGGGTAGCGTTTCCACTTCCGTCAACCAACATGAGGTTTGACAAGTGTATAGGCGCTTCCTTCTTGATGATTCCTCCATCGGGGTTGGTGGCGTTTGGCTTGGTGTGGCGCGATACAAGGTTGATACCTTCAACCAATGCGCGGTACTTCAAACGGTCCACTTCCAAGATGCGGCCTTCTTCGCCTTTGTGATCACCTGCGATCACCTTGACCTTATCCCCTTTTTTTATGTGAAATTTCGTTGCCATCTTACAATACTTCAGGTGCTAGTGAAACAATTTTCATAAACTGCTTTTCTCTCAATTCTCTGGCAACAGGACCGAAGATCCTCGTTCCTCTCATCTCACCAGTTTGATTCAAAAGCACAACAGCGTTGTTGTCAAAACGGATATATGACCCGTCGTTTCTTCTTACTTCTTTCTTTGTACGAACTACCACTGCGGTAGAAACGGTTCCGGCCTTGATGTTTCCAGATGGAATGGCATCCTTCACCGTTACCACGATCTTGTCACCAACAGAAGCATATCTTCTCTTGGTACCGCCAAGTACACGGATGCAGAGCACTTCCTTCGCCCCACTGTTGTCCGCTACCGTTAACCTTGATTCTTGCTGTATCATCGCTATACCTTATTTGGCTTTTTCAACAATCTCTACCAATCTCCACCTTTTGTTTTTGCTCAAAGGGCGTGTTTCCATGATGCGAACCGTATCTCCTTCGCCGCTTTCCTGCTTTTCGTCGTGAGCCATGAATTTCTTAGACTTCTTGACAAACTTTCCGTACTTAGGGTGCTTCTCGCGTGTTTCGACCATGACCACGATAGACTTGTCCATCGCAGCACTCGAAACGATACCGATACGTTCTTTTCTCAAATTTCTTTCTGCCATCTTCTTACTTATTTGCTTCGGCCAATTCCCTTTTTCGAATCTCAGTTTTGAGCCTGGCGATTGTTCTCCTCTTCTCCTTCAAGACCATAGGATTTTCAAGTGGAGAAACCGCGTGGTTGATCTTCAACTTTGCGATGTTCTCGACCTCAGTAGCGAGATTTTCGCTGAGCTCCTCTGTGGTCATTTCGTTAATAACAGACTGCTTCATCCTTGTCTTTTTTCTAGCCTTTCAAATCGTCTCTGACGATAAATTTGGTTCTTACGGGAAGCTTTTGGGCGGCCAGTCTCAGACCTTCTTTTGCTACTTCCTCTGCTGGTCCTTCTACTTCGAAGAGTACACGGCCTGGCTTAATAGGAGCTACCCAGTGATCGTGAGCACCTTTACCTTTTCCCATTCGTACCTCTGCAGGTTTTTTGGTGATCGGCTTGTCCGGAAATACTCGGATCCAAACCTGACCTTCCCTCTTTAGGTAACGTGTTACAGCGATCCTAGCTGCTTCGATTTGTCTACTGGTAAGAAAACCTTCGTCCATGGTTTTGATTCCGAAAGAACCAAACGCCAATCGACTTCCTCGCTGAGCCAATCCCTTGATTCGGCCCTTCTGTTGTTTTCTGTACTTTGTCTTCTTTGGTGAAAGCATCTTATTCTCTTTTTAAGCTTCTGCCTAATTCTGTCTTCCTTGTCTTTGTTTAGGAGTTCTCTTTTGGTTTCCGATGGTCGGAGACAAGTCTCTCTTTCCATAAACCTCACCTGTACAAATCCAAACCTTTACTCCAAGGCGTCCATAAGACGTATGGGCTTCCTTGAGAGCATAATCGATGTCGGCTCTGAAGGTGTGTAATGGAATACGGCCTTCTTTGTAAGTCTCAGAACGCGCCATCTCAGCACCGTTCAACCTTCCGGAGATCATTACTTTAATTCCTTCGGCACCCATCCTCATTGCCGAAGCAACGGCCATTTTGGTTGCTCTCCTAAAGGAGATACGCCCTTGGATTTGCTTTGCGATGCTCTCCGCTACCAGGCTTGCGTCGAGTTCTGGTCTCTTGATTTCGAAGATGTTGATCTGAACCTCCTTGTTGGTGATCTTCTTCAACTCTTCCTTCAATTTGTCAACTTCTTGTCCACCTTTACCGATGATGATACCAGGACGAGCAGTCTTGATGGTCACAGTGATCAGTTTGAGCGTACGCTCGATGATGATGCGTGAAACACCGGCCTTCTCAAGACGAGCGTTGAGGTAACGACGGATTTCGTAGTCTTCCACCAATTTACCTTCATATCGCTTGCCGCCATACCAGTTGGAATCCCATCCTCTGATGATTCCCAACCTATTTCCTATTGGATTTGCCTTTTGACCCATATTCTTATGCTTCCTGGTTAGCTTCTTCTATTTCGTTTTCCTGTGTTCCGAGGATGAGCGTCACGTGATTTGAGCGCTTGCGAATTCGGTGAGCCCTACCTTGAGGGGCCGGTTGAATTCTCTTCAGCATACGTCCGCTGTCCACTTTGATCTCTTTTACGATGAGCCCGGCACCTTCCCAGCTGTCTTCCGCTTTGGCTTCGTAGTTGGCGATGGCCGACCAAAGCAATTTCTCAAGCCTTTTTGCAGCTTCTTGCTTACTAAACTGAAGGATGCCTGAAGCGCGCTCAACGCCTTCTCCACGGATCATGTCGGCAACCAGCCTCATTTTCCTTGGTGAAGTAGGGCAATTGTTAAGCTTGGCCATGTAGACGTTCTTCCTGGCCTCTTTCATTGCTTCCGCTCTTTTTTGTTTTCTGACTCCCATTTCTCAGATACTTTTTATCTCTTCTTACCTCCGTGTCCTCTAAACTGACGGGTTGGTGAAAACTCGCCCAATTTGTGACCTACCATGTTTTCGGTGACGTATACCGGAATGAACTTGTTTCCGTTGTGCACCGCGATGGTCAACCCAACAAAGTCAGGAGTGATAACAGAAGCTCGTGACCAAGTTTTGATCACAGATTTCTTTCCCGAACTCTGCGCGTCCATTACTCGCTGATTCAGCTTGTAGTGAACAAATGGTGGTTTTTTAAGTGATCTACTCATCGGACCTCAATTATTTTTTTCGTTTTTCAATGATGTACCTATTCGAAGGCTTCTTCTTTGATCTTGTCTTAAATCCTTTTGCAGGAACCCCATTTCTGGATCTTGGGTGACCTCCGGAAGATTTTCCTTCACCACCACCCATTGGGTGATCGACTGGGTTCATTGCTACACCTCTGGTTCTAGGTCTTCTACCCTTCCAGCGGCTTCTACCTGCCTTACCAGAAACTTCGAGGAAGTGGTCACTGTTAGATACAGTTCCTACCGTCGCAAGACATGTTTGAAGAACCAATCTTGTTTCACCACTTGGCAACTTCAATACAGCGTACTTTCCATCCTTCGCAGTGAGCTGTGCATAAGCACCAGCACTTCTCGCCATCTTACCGCCCTGACCTGGGTTCAATTCGATGTTGTGCAGTACGGTTCCAAAAGGAATATTGCGGATAGGAAGTGTGTTTCCTACTTCAGGAGCCGCTTTGGCGTCAGAGATAACTTCCTGACCAACTTCGATTCCGTTTGGAGCGATGATGTACCGCTTCTCACCATCGGCGTATACAACCAATGCGATGAAGCAAGTTCTGTTTGGATCGTACTCGATGCTGGTAACCTTACCAGGAACTCCAAACTTGTCGCGCTTGAAGTCAATTACACGGTACTTCTTCTTGTGTCCACCGCCGATATAGCGCATGGTCATCTTTCCACTACTGTTCCTACCACCTGAGCGCTTCTTGGCCTTGGTGAGGCTTTTCTCCGCACCGGTCTTAGTGATCTTGGCGAAGTCGTTACCCGCCTTAAATCGCTGACCTGGTGTTGTTGGTTTGAATTTCTTGATACCCATGACTGCTTATATACTGCTGTAAAAATCAATTTCGTCTCCAGGAGCCAAAGTCACGATCGCCTTCTTGAAGGAACCAGTGCGCCCTTTCATGATGGCCTGTTTCGTGTAACGAGTCTTAGGCTTACCCAAATAGTTCATGGTGTTGACCGACTTTACCGTGACGTCATACGCCTCTTCCACGGCATTCTTGATCTCAACCTTGTTGGCCTTTTTGTCAACCACAAACCCATACCTGTTCAGCGTTTCCGCCTCTTCAGAGAGTCTTTCGGTAATGATTGGCTTTACTAGAATTCCCATTTTATTCCTTATGACAACGTATCCTCAATAATCTGAATGCTAGACTGACTCAAGATGAGGTTGTCGGCATTCATGATTTCATATGTATTCAATTCGCTTGCGAGTACCGTCTTGGCATTCTCAACGTTCCTTGTAGAAAGCATGAGGTTTGAATCATTCTCAGCCAAAACAAGAGTGGTTTTCTTACCATCCATTTTGATGTTGTTTAGGATGCCAACAAACTGCTGAGTTTTTGGAGTTTCAAACTTCAAGTCCTCGATCACGGCGATAGACTTCGCTTTTGCTTTTGTGCTCAAGGCAGACCTGCGCGCAAGTTGCTTTTGCTTCTTGGTAAGCTTCACTTCGTAGTACTTAGGACGTGGTCCAAATACTCTACCTCCACCTACAAACAATGGGTTCTTGATTGATCCAGCCCTTGCTGTACCGGTACCCTTTTGCCTTTTGATCTTTCTGGTACTACCGATAATCTCACCACGCTCCTTGGCCTTATGCGTACCCTGACGCTTTCCAGCCATAATGCTCTTCACATCCAGATAGATGGCATGGTCATTTGGCTCGATTCCGAAAACCGCTTTGTTAAGCTTGGCTTTCTTGCCTGAGTCCTTTCCCGATTTGTCTAATAGAATTGCTTCCATCTTTTACTTCTCAACGATTACGTATGATCCCTTTGCACCTGGAACAGCTCCTTTAACAAGGATGATGTTGTC
This sequence comes from Salibacteraceae bacterium, assembly GCA_965267285.1. Taxonomy (GTDB): domain Bacteria; phylum Bacteroidota; class Bacteroidia; order Flavobacteriales_G; family Salibacteraceae; genus UBA4419. The sequence continues at coordinate 2,596,236 of OZ253948.1, forward strand.
CTCAGGCATTATCTTAAGCACTCTCAAATTCTGAGTAGTAACCCGTTCGTTGCCCATTCTACCAGCCATTCTCATGCCTTTGAATACGCGTGAAGGATATGAGGCAGCACCAATAGATCCCGGAGCCCTCATTCTGTTGTGCTGACCGTGAGTTGCGTCTCCGACACCTCTAAAGTTGTGTCGCTTAACCACACCCTGAAATCCTTTTCCTTTTGAGGTTCCTACCACGTCAACGAACTCTCCTTCTTCGAAGATGTCGACGTTGATAAGGTCACCTGGCTTCACTTCCTCAGCGAACCCGTCAACTTCAATTACCTTGCTCTTGGCAGTAGTACCCGCTTTCTTGGCGTGTCCTTTTGCGGCAGCACTGATGTGCTTTTCGCCTCGCTCGCCAAATCCAATCTGAACAGCGTCGTACCCGTCAGTCTCAGTGCTCTTTACTTGAGTCACAGTACAAGGTCCGGCCTCAATGATGGTACATGGCAAATTCTTACCATTCTCATCAAAGATGCTTGTCATTCCGATTTTCTTACCAATCAATCCTGGCATGATCCGTCCTCCTTTATACTTTAATCTCTACGTCCACACCACTTGGCAACTCAAGGCGCATCAATGCATCTACTGTCTTGGATGAAGAGCTATAGATGTCCATCAACCTTTTGTAGGCAGACAATTCAAATTGTTCTCTTGACTTCTTATTCACGTGAGGCGAACGCAGAACGGTGAAGATCTTTTTGTTTGTTGGAAGCGGAATAGGACCACTTACAACAGCGCCGGTAGACTTCACTGTTTTCACAATCTTCTCAGCAGACTTGTCGACCAGATTGTGGTCGTAAGACTTAAGCTTGATTCTAATTTTCTGTGCCATAACTTATACAGTTGCTGCGTTACCTTTTACTTTAGCAATTACCTCCTCAGCGATGTTCTTTGGAGTATCATCGTAATGTGAGAACTCCATAGTGCTGGATGCACGACCTGAAGTAATTGTCCTCAACGACGTTACGTATCCAAACATCTCAGATAGTGGAACCTTGGCTTTCACAACTTGTGCTCCAGCTCTGGAATCCATTCCTTCTACTTGTCCCCTTCTTCTGTTGAGGTCAGCCACAACATCACCCATGTTTTCTTCTGGAGTTACAACCTCCAATTTCATAATGGGCTCAAGGAGTACAGGAGATGCTTGAGGCATAGCGTTCCTAAAGGCCAATTTGGCTGCTACCTCAAACGACAATGAATCGGAGTCAACAGCGTGGAAAGACCCGTCGGTCAAAGTCACTTTCAATGCTTCGACTGGGTATCCGGCCAATGGACCATTGTTCATTGCTTCCTTAAATCCTTTCTCAACAGATGGGATATATTCTTTAGGAATGTTACCACCCTTGATCTTATCGATAAACTCAAGGCCAGCTTCTTCGGCAGAATCTCTTGGTCCGATAGTCACCTGGATATCGGCGAACTTACCACGACCACCAGTTTGCTTCTTGTAAGTCTCCCTGTGATTCACATCGGCCTTGATGGTCTCTTTGTAATTCACCTGAGGTGCTCCCTGGTTACACTCTACTTTAAATTCTCGCTTAAGACGGTCGATCAAGATCTCAAGGTGTAGCTCACCCATACCAGATATCACGGTTTGACCTGATTCCTCGTCTGTTTTGATTTGGAAAGTTGGATCCTCTTCGGCCAACTTACCAAGTGCAACACCAAGCTTATCAACGTCAGCTTGAGTTTTAGGCTCGATAGCAATACCGATTACCGGCTCTGGGAAGCTCATTGATTCAAGAACCAATGGCTTGTTCTCAGCAGTAAGGGTGTCACCCGTCCTAATGTCTTTAAATCCGACAGCAGCTCCAATGTCACCAGCCTCAATCTCGTTGATTGGATTTTGCTTGTTGGAGTGCATTTGGAAGATTCTAGAGATACGCTCTTTCTTTTCAGTCCTTGTGTTCAATACATAAGAACCAGCGGCGAGCTTACCTGAATACATTCTGAAGAAGCACAACCTTCCAACAAATGGGTCAGTCGCAATCTTAAATGCCAAGGCAGCCATTGGCTCCTCAGGACTAGGCTCACGCGTTTCTTCCTGATCGTTCTTAGGGTTGGTTCCTGTGATCGCACCAACATCTAGTGGACTGGGCAAAAATTGCATCACGCTGTCAAGCATAGTCTGAACCCCTTTATTCTTAAAGGCAGAACCACACATCATTGGAGTAATCTCCATATTGATGGTAGCAGTACGGATCGCTTCGATCATTTCTGCTTCCGTAATCGAATCAGGATCTTCGAAGAATTTCTCCATCAGTGCTTCACTAGACTCAGCTACTGACTCAACCAGTTTTTCTCTCCACTCGTTGGCAGTGTCTACAAGGTCGTCAGGAATTTCGATTTCGTCGAAGGTCATTCCCATGTCCGACTCATTCCAGATAATTCCCTTCATGGAGATAAGGTCAACAACACCCCTAAAGTCATCTTCAGCTCCGATTGGAATTTGAAGTGGAACTGGCACAGCACCCAAACGGGTCTTAACCTGGTCAACAACACTAAAGAAGTCGGCACCAGCCCGGTCCATCTTGTTGACAAAACCAAGACGTGGAACATTGTACTTATCAGCTTGTCTCCATACAGTCTCAGACTGCGGCTCAACACCACCAACAGCACAGAACAGTGCAACAGCACCATCCAATACGCGAAGTGAACGCTCTACCTCAACGGTAAAGTCAACGTGACCTGGAGTATCAATGATGTTGATCTTGTATTCATTTCCATCAAAATTCCAGAAACAAGTGGTAGCAGCAGAAGTAATGGTGATACCTCTTTCCTGCTCTTGCTCCATCCAGTCCATGGTGGCGGCACCATCGTGCACCTCACCAATCTTGTGAGAAAGACCAGTGTAATACAGAATACGCTCTGTAGTGGTCGTCTTTCCGGCATCAATATGCGCCATGATGCCAATGTTGCGGGTCAGTTGTAAATCTCTTTTTGCCATTTTTCCTTAAACTCTAAAGTGAGCAAACGCCTTGTTTGCTTCAGCCATTCTGTGTGTATCTTCTTTCTTCTTAAAAGCAGCTCCTTCTTCTTTATAAGCAGCTACGATTTCGTCGGCAAGCTTTTCTCCCATCGAACGACCGTTGCGCTTTCTTGCGAAGCCAATCATCCATTTCATAGCCATAGATACTTTTCTACTTGCCCTTACCTCGGTAGGAATCTGGAATGTCGCACCACCAACCCTGCGACTTCTCACCTCAACCTGCGGAGTCACATTATTCAAGGCAGTTTTCCAAACTTCCAGTCCGTTTTCTTTTGTTTTTTCCTCTACTCTTTCAATCGCATCATAGAAGATCTTGAAAGCAGTATTCTTCTTGCCTTGAAGCATAAGATTGTTTACAAAACGAGTTACCAGTTTATCCCCATACTTTGGGTCTGGTAAAACGTCAAATCCTTTTGATCGGCTCTTTCTCATGACTCAATCTTATTTTTTAGGTCTTTTAGTTCCGTACTTGGATCGTCTCTGAGTTCGTCCTTCAACACCAGCTGTATCGAGGGCACCTCTCACGATGTGATATCGAACACCTGGAAGGTCTTTTACCCTACCTCCACGAACCAAAACAATGGAGTGTTCCTGGAGATTGTGACCTTCACCTGGAATGTAGGCGTTCACCTCCTTCGAATTTGTCAATCGAACCCTTGCCACTTTTCTCATGGCAGAGTTTGGTTTTTTTGGAGTGGTGGTGTACACCCTGACACAGACTCCCCGGCGCTGCGGACATGCGTCCAAAGCCGCGGATTTACTGGTCTTCGCCTTGGTTGAGCGACTCTTTCTTACAAGTTGTTGAATCGTAGGCATATTCTTTATCTCAAATACTTAATTCAATACACATTTATCCCCAGTCATTTTTTGGGGGGTGCAAAGGTATGAGATTAAATGAAAAAATACAACCGGCTAATTGTATTTTTTTCGAAGAGTAGTAAAGTTTCTAGAACCGTCCAAAAATCAGCGGTCTCAGGACGAAATTAACTATTCAAGTTGACGCTCCGCAAGCTTGTAAAAATTTCCTCTCAATTCCATAAGCTCATCGTAGCTTCCTGACTCCTGAATTTTACCTCCTTCCAGGTAGTAAATTTTGTCCGCATTTACGATGGTCGAAAGTCGGTGCGCAATGACAATTCTTGTGACGTTCAAATTATCGAGGCTCGAAGTGACTATGGCCTGTGTTTCATTGTCCAGTGCAGAAGTAGCCTCATCAAAGATCAAAATCTTTGGTTTGTGGACCAGCGCACGGGCGATCATCAAGCGCTGGCGCTGCCCTCCCGAAAGGGTTCCACCATCTTCATTTACGATCGTATGCATGCCCATCGGCATTTGGCGAATATCCTTGTCGAAAGCTGCAGCCCTGGCCGCCGCAAAGGCATCCAAGAGCGTCAATTTCGTACTTGAACCAATGATATTGGAGTATATATCACCTGCCAGCAATGATCCATCCTGTAGGACCACACCCATTTGCTGCCTAACCAATTTAGGGTCGAGGTGATCCAATTCCTGTCCATCATAGAAGATAGACCCTGTTTCCGGTTCGTTGAATCCCAGCAACAACCTAATCAAGGTAGACTTTCCGGATCCGGAAGGCCCAACCAGGGCTATATATTCTCCCTTCTTGATCGATATTGTGAGATCGTCCAGTATAAGAGGAGCATCTTCGGCATACCTAAACGACACGTTGTTGATCTCTATAGCTCCATTCAATGCAGCGGGGGCTTCCTTGAGATCAGATGTTTCGGGCTCTTCTTCCAAAATCGGCTTCAACCTGTTGTAAAGAACAGGCACTTGCAAAGCTCCCATCAAGCTGGCACTCATCCCTACAATTGCTGAAACGAATGCCCCGTAGGCAGCCAGGAATGCGAGAAATTCACCGGTTGTTAGATCATTCGCAACCGTAATGACCGTAACATACAAGAACATCATCGACAGCAGCCCGAAAGCGGTGCTAAGAATCGTTTGCTGATTCTGCACCTTATTGATGTTGATGGAGATACGCTTCATCTTCATAAATGACTTGAACCAATGCAAGAAGGCCATCGACTCGGCTCCGCTTGCTCTGAATTGGATGATGCCATTCAGGATTTGGTAGACATTTCCGGAGAGCAAACCCTGTTCTTCCAATAATACCTTCTGCAGTTTGATCTGAATCCTGGAGAAGTAGACCACCATTCCAACCTGGATGGCGGAAATACTAATAGCCAGCAACGCCAAGCCCGGACTATAGTAAAAGAGCAGAACCAAATTCATTATAGAAAATACCCCTGCAAGCAGCGATACGATGACAGTCCCCGACAAGATCTCCCTGATCTTATTGATACCCATGGAACGAGATGCCAGATCACCGGTGTTGAAATTCTTGAAGAAATCACTGGGAAGGTCAAGCAAGCGATCCCAGAGTGCACTCTGTAGTTTGTAGTCCATCCTGCCCTGAACCCTGAGCAGTGCAAAATTCTTGACCAAAGTGAACCCCATAGATCCCAATGCAACTGCAAAAAGGGCAAAAGCGATGCTGAAGAGTTGACCCCTTTCGGCATTGGGTATCACAAAGTCGAATATTTGAGCACTCAAGATAGGCGTTACAAGACCGAGAAGTGAACCGATGAACCCGGTGAGGATCACAAACATGAAATCGCGCTTGTTTCTTGAGAAGGAAAAGAGCGCAATCTCCTTCATGGAAATTTTCTTGTTTCGGTCGAATGGTTTATAGAATTGGTAAGCCTCATCCTCAAACAAGTCCATGTTGTTCTTGCCTACTTCAAACGATGATCTATCCCGTGGGACTACACAAATCAATTTGCCTTTTCCATCTGGCAACACCGCCACCGGTACCTTGCCGTCCCTTATAAAGGTGAAGAACGGGTCTTCCGTATTTTCAATGTACCATTCTCCTTCTAGCAGTATTTCCCTATACCGAATATTGCTATAGCGCGAGATCTCTGCCAGCTTATCCGCGCGCTCGTCAAAGCGCTCGGGGTATTCCAATTCGATGTCGTCATAACGAGCAACCAGTACGCAGGCATTTACAAACTCATCCGGTGTATCAAAGTCATATCCATCACTCGATTCAGATTTGAAGACCTTGGTTATGAGTCCAAGCGAATCTGTGAATGCTTCGTCTTGCAAGGAGTACTTTTTAATCAACCTTCCGGTCTCGAACTCGAAACGATAATCGCCTTCATATTCATCGCTTTTAAAAACCAACTGGTTGAGTAAGTGAATACCGTTCCAAACTGTTTCCTCTTGTAGGATTGCCTGGGTCGTTGTGATGTTTGTTTTGAACGTACCGTCAATGAACAAGTAGGTATTGGTCGCAAGTGGGAATAGGCCATCATAATCCGGAATTGTCAGGTGACCGTTAAATCGAAGGGCACTATAGTCTGTCGACTCCAACCACAGCAAGGATTTCTTGGAACCAATCACCTGGGGGCTGGTCGTAACATAGGCCGTTCCCTCCACCAGGAATTCATCCACCGGCATGGAAGGGATGGATGTATCATCGGCCACCCCTTCATATAAACGCTCGATCCAAGTCTCAAGCAATTCGATGAGGTCGCTCTGATAGCTTTCATCCTTGGCAAGCTCTTTCAGATCCGAAAGAGTCAGCTCTATGAGCAGGCTGTTTTCCTCAGCATCCACCAGAAAACACAAATTGTTGGAAGGATCGATCTGATTGCCAAAGATCAGCTCACCCTGTTCGATGCCAGTGAAATTGTCAAGCCGACCATAGGGCTCCCCTTTAACCACTTTGGTGGTACTCAAATTGATCGTACCCTCGAGTAAATACCATACCTTCTCCAGGTCTGCTGCCAGGAATGGATCGATCACCGAAAGCTCAAACTGACGACCGAGTTTCTTTAAGGCCGATATGGTTTTCTCGTCTATCATGTTTTGATCAGATAGAAGTATTTGCCTTTTAATTCAAGCAGCTCCTTGTGGGTTCCACGCTCTACGATCTTTCCTTGATCCATCACGATGATCTCGTCGCTGTCCCTGATGGTACTCAGTCTATGCGCTACCACTACCACACTACACTTACGTCGTTTGATGTTTTTGTCGATTTCCAATTCGGTCGTTGGGTCAAGTGCAGAAGTGGCTTCATCCAGAATCAAAATAGATGGGTCCCGAACCAGTGCCCTCGCGATTTCCAAACGCTGGCGCTGGCCACCGGAGAAATTCTTCCCACCTTCGCTAATGGTATAATCGTATCCTCCGGGCTTGGTGGATATGATTTCGTGAATCTGTGCATCCTTCGCCGCGTCTACCATCATCTTGTCGGTAATACTCTTGTCCCACAATGAGATGACATCCTTGATGGCACCTTCGAACAAAAAGATGTCTTGACTCACCATGCTCAGGGAATTATTGATCACCTGACGTGGCCATGCTTCTCGTGGTTTACCGTCAAAAAGGATTTCACCTTCCCATGGCTCGTAGAAACCGATCAACAATTTGGCAAGGGTCGATTTACCACTTCCCGAGCCTCCGACAAGTGCAATGCGCTCACCCGGATTGATCTTGAGGTTAAAATCCTCGATGAGAGGGTCGGCAACCTTGCTGTATCCAAATGTCACGTTCTTGAACTCCACATAGCCTTCCAGCTTTTTGGAAATGACAGAATAGTCGTCATTCTCTACATGGACATTCCGTGTAACCTGTGGATCGGGATCAGAACGCATCACATCGTCAATTCTGTTCATGTCACCCTCCATTTGTTGGAGTGTACTACCGAGTCCGATAAGACTTGTGACAGGAGCCGAAAAGCTTACAACCAAACTCTGGAAGGCCACGAGCATACCTACGGTAAGGTCGCCCTCCATAATTTTCCAGGCACCGATGGTAAGGATCAACATACTCTGAAGGCTGGCGATGAAGGTCGGAACCAGGCCAAATTTGAGTTCGAACGCAGCCAGGTTTTGTTGCTGGTTGATTACCTTGGTGAAATTGCCGCTCCATTTCGTGAAGAAGTCATTCTCCCTCCCCATGGCCTTGAGGGTTTCGATCGTCTTGATTCCGCCAAGTGTAACTCCGTACAACTTTCCGGAACTGACCGAGAGGCTAAAGTATTTCTCTATTCGCTTTGCAGAGATGAGCTTGAGCGTAGCGATGTTCATAGCGGCAAACAGAAATGCTATCACGGATAGGAGCACATCGTATTGCAACATCAAAGCGAAATAGAAAACCACAACGATGAGGTCCAAAAGGTTTTTTGCCAGCTGTCCGGTAAGCAGATTGGCAATCTTTCTATTAAGTGTGATCCTCGATCCGATTTCACCGTTGTCACGCTGATGGAAAAACTGCATCGGCAACTTGAGCAAGTGCCAGAAGTATTGTGATGAGCTGACAATTTCAAGCTTGTTCTTGGCCTTCATCAGAACGTTGAGTTGGAGGTACTGCAGCACACCCCGCATGATCATCGTGAGGCCCATCCCGGCCACAAGAGGCCATAACCAATGGGTAGCATGGGCGATCAATATTTCGTCGACAAAGATTCTGGAGAATACCGGAATCACCAGTCCGGGAATTGCCAGAAGCAATCCTACCAGAAAGAGGTAGAGTACGGTTCTTTCATATCCTTTCAGCCGGCTTCGCAATCCGGCAATAAGGTTGCTCTGCCCTCCATCCTTTTGAAACTCTTCTCCCGGTTTGAACGACAAGACAATCCCGGTGAAAGAGCCGTTAAAGTCCTCAAAGTTTAAGGTGCGGTGACCAACGGCAGGGTCGTTCAAATAGAACTTGCCATTCTTAATCCCCTCCAGTACCAGAAAGTGATTGAAGTTCCAGTGAATGATCAGTGGAAACTCCAGGTCCAATAGGTCTTCAACTTCCTCTATTTTGAATCCCTTAGATTCGAGACCGTGCTTTCGCCCGGCCTTCAACACATTTAATGCCTTGGAACCGTCCCGGTTCACACCACAATCTTCACGGAGTTTTTCGAGCGCAACATGACGGCCGAAGTTTCCCATGACCATTTTGAGGCTGGCGGCACCGCACTCCACTGCCTCCATTTGGATGACCGAAGTAGTCTTCACACGTGGATTGCCGGCCGTGGCCTTTTCCATATCGATATGTGTGGATTCGTCCGCCAAGGCCTATTCGAATGCAGGGAATACCAAACTGATGGGTCGCTTGTTTTTGATGATCACTTGGGTTTGACAGAGCGTGCCGGATTTGATTTCCGTTTCGGGTCCGGTACCAGAGGTCCATGCAAATCCACTCGGTGTCTCCTCGTCCAATTCCAGCCCTACCCTCACCGCTATCGGTGGCAAACCACCAAAAAAGGACGCTACGAGTTCCTTGTTGCCAAGGGTATTGGTCATTCCTTCGGCCGTGGCCGGATATTCAGATACCTGAATCACCCTGCCTTTCATGAAACCAAACTTTTCGACCTCTGCAGTGGAAGGAGAAATCTTGGCTTCCATACCTGCCTTTATTTTCTTTCCCTCATTTGGCGACACGTATATAATGGCCTCGAGCAAATGCTCGGTATCTTCACGCTCTACACTCAGGATATAGGTCCCGGGTCTCACAATGCTTCCTGCATCCACCATCAGTTCGACAACCTTACCGGTGTATGGCAATCTGATCTCAGAATTGAGTTTGTACTTGGCTTCCAACTCATTCAAGGTAGACTCCAGGTCGATGATCTGAGCGCTCAAGTTGTGCAGCTCAATCTCCGTTTGCTTGCTCATCTCAAATATGTTGAGCTGAAGCTCCTCCAACTCATTTTTCAGCACGAGGTTTTGTTGCTCGAGTTCAAACAAGCCGATCTTGGAAGCATTGAGCGTTTCGGTCGTGATCAATCCCTGATCCAGCAGTTCTTCACGAGCTTTGATCTGTTGCTTCATGAATTCAATCCGCTCGATATTCTTTTCAATCCGCTCGCGTTTGTTCGAAGCCTTCTTAGCAAGCAAATCCTTTTTGAGGGCGAGATCCTTTTCGTCGAATCCCTTGATGGTATTGTACTTAGTCTTCAGCAGATCGAGTTGCTGCTGAGCATGAATGATCTGTAGTTGTAACTCCGGTTGAGCCACGCGCACCACAACTTCTCCCTTCGCTACCCTGTCCCCTGGTTTTACCAGTACTTGCTCGACCTGTCCGATTGCCAGTGCCGGAACTTCCATCACTCCACCCGACTGGAGAAGGATTCCCTGGCCATTGACCGCGGTTGGAAGCTTCCCGACAACGCTCCACACGATAAAATATACAAAGAGAATGGCGATGCCCAAGAGCATCAGCCAACTATAGGCCGAAGTGATTCGCACCATCTCGTTTAGCCTGTCGGGAGACTGAAGCTTGTCGAGCGCCTGTTTCCGAAATAATTGTTTATCAGCCATTTTACTGAGTCGTTGGCGGCAAGTCGAAAACCGTCGTGAGGTCAATACTCAGTTTTCCATTTTCGTCTGCCGTGATTAAAGTTCCTGTTTGATGCCGGTGTTGAACCAAAGCGAGATTCAACGAATAGAGATAATTGTTGAGTGCACTTTGGCTAAATGCATAAGCGCTTTGTACCTGTATGAGGTTGACCACTGTTGAGGTTCCCAACTTGAGCTTGGTATATTCGTTATCAATTGACTGCTTATTGTAACCTACCGCCTGCTTGCTTTCCTCTACGGCTTTGTTGAAAGCGAGAATTTGGTTGAAGGTGGTGGACACATTTTGCTTGATGTTCAACTCTATTTGAGTCTTGAACATTTCTGCAGTCTCCTTATTGGCCATGGCGGCTTTTAAGGCACCTTTGGTGGCATCCCGACCCAGGGGTAGGGTGAAATTCACGCCAGCCAAATAACTCATACCTGGTATATTGCTGTAGAATGGAGCAAAATATTGCTCGAATGTATTGGACTCGTATATCCCGTTGTAACCGACGCTCACATTCAGATCGAGCTGTGGTAAGTTGTCGTTGCGCGCAAAGTTCAAGCTCACCTGATTTGACTCGATTCGCTTGACAGCCGATAGGTAATCACCCCTATTCTCAAGTGATTTTTTCATCCAAAAGGACACATAAGTCAAGGAATCGGGCTCCACTAGATTATCAACAAAAAAGCTGGTGTCCACCGGCGATGCAATATCGAGTTCATCAATCCCGGAGCCGGTCAATTCAACCATTGTGTTTCTGGCAGCTATGTATCGTCCTTCAGCCTGGGCAACAAGTGCTGCCTGCGAGGTCATGTTTGCATTGATAAAGAGCAATTCAGCCTTTGGAATCACGTCCTTTTCCGCGAGCTCGTTCAGTTGAATAGCAAATGTCTTGTAGTTTTCCAGGACCGACTTCTGAATCTCAAGGGCATTCCATGCTGACAAGTAGTTGAGATAGGCAGATATCACTCCGAGGATCTGGAGACTGCTGGTGTTGATATACGAAAGTTGAGTTGCATTCAGATTGAGGCGCTGAACATCCAGGGTCGCACGATAGTATCTCGCACCTCTTCCTTTGAGCAGGGGCTGGGTGGCACTGATGTATAGACTTCCACGATTGGTGATGAACTTACCAAGTCCTGCATCGTCGAGCGCCTGATAATTAAAGTCTTTTCCAAAATTGCTAAGGGAGAGTGATGGACTGAGTAGCAGGCCATTTGTAAACCTTTTGGAGACCGAAAGATTATAGTTAAGCAAGAAGTTTTCGAAATCAGGATCTGGGGTCGTACCTACATACAATCCTTCTCGAATGGCCTTGGTGTTTGGGAAGAGATCACTCGACTGACTCAGTCCAAATGACAGGAAAGGATTGAATGTCCCCAGAGCTTGTTGGGCAAACCCTTTTTGGGATTGGATATCGAGATCTGCTATCCTGATTCGAGGATTCTTTTCTATTGCAAGTGTAACTACCCGTTCAAGGGCGGAATAGTCCTGTCCCTGCACTTTAGAAATAGGGCTCCAAAGAAGTGCAACGCAAGCTAAGAGCAGCAGAATATTACGGGCTGTGCTTTGTCCTTTTAGTTGAAAATCCTCCACCAACAGTTTTTCAGGAGTAGCGTCAGCGAAATGTACTATTTATTGAAGAATGGGCAAAAAGAAAAGCCTCCCGGCGGGAGGCTTTTCCTTACGTGATATATTCTATATCGACTTAGTGGCTTCCGAAGTGTGGTTGCTCACCTTGGTGATCACCATCTCCCTTAGGAGCATTCAAGTCAACGATTTGTTGCCACTCTGGAGTACCAACAAAACCTGGATCTTGCATAAGGTTGTTTACGTCTTCTTCTGACATTCCTTGCATGTGCTCTGGAAGAATAAGTCCACCAGTTCCACCGCTTACGTTAGAAAGATCCTTTTCGTTCAATTCTTTTTTATCTGACATTTTATTGTGTTTTAAATTTATGACTCAAACGTATAATCAGGAGGTATACCGGGTTGGAATATCTCGATGAAATTCAATTTTTCCAGCCAAACCGATTATTATTCATTCCTGACTTTCAACTGGTTACAATAAAAAAGGGCCGCAAATGCGGCCCTTTCCATTCGTTGTAGGTAGTCGACTTAGTGACTTCCGAAATGAGATTGCTCACCTTGGTGATCACCGTCTCCTTTAGGAGCATTCAAGTCAACAATTTGTTGCCACTCTGGAGTACCAACAAAACCTGGATCTTGCATAAGGTTGTTTACGTCTTCTTCTGACATTCCCTGCATGTGCTCTGGAAGAACAAGTCCGCCAGTTCCACCGCTTACGTTTTCAAGATCTTTATCGTTCAATTCTACTTTTTTATCTGACATTTTATTTTGTTTTAAAATTTATAGTTCAAACTTAGAATGGGCTGTCATTGAGGGGAATAAACACTCGATGAAATTCGAAAATTGAAGCTGAAATGGATAATTTGATGCCCTGACTTTCAGAATCATCCATAAAAAAAGGGCCACAAATGCAGCCCTTTCCTCATATAATGTTGTTCCGTCGTCTTAGTGGCTTCCGAAATGGGATTGCTCACCTTGATGGTCTCCGTCACCCTTAGGTGCGTTTAGGTCAACAATTTGTTGCCATTCTGGAGTACCAACGAAACTTGGATCTTGCATAAGGTTGTTTACGTCTTCTTCTGACATTCCTTGCATGTGCTCTGGAAGTACCAATCCTCCGGTACCACCGCTTACATTTTCAAGATCTTTATCGTTCAATTCTTGTGGATTCTTATCCGACATTTTGTTTGATTTTATTGGTTAACAGACCAAACATAAATAATTTCTCAGGATTATATGCCTGTTAATCAGTGATTAATCCGACCAAATTGGAATTCTGCAGGATAAACTGCCCAATCGCGGCATACCCTTAAATATTTATCGACAATTGACGTAACAACCAATTCTGTGATTTTATTTGTACTGTGTCCCAACCCGACTTTCTCAATGATCTAAACGATGCCCAGCGTAAGGCTGTGGAACACATAGAAGGACCCTCTATGGTCATTGCAGGTGCAGGTAGTGGTAAAACAAGGGTTTTGACCTATAGAATTGCCAACTTGCTAAGCTTGGGGGTCGAACCCTACAACATCCTATCACTCACCTTTACAAACAAGGCGGCCCGGGAAATGAAAGAAAGAATCGGGAATCTGGTTGGTTCTGAGCAGGCACAAGGACTCTGGATGGGGACATTTCACTCAATTTTCGCGAGAATTCTGCGCATTGAATCGGAGAAGATCGGTTATCCCACAAACTTTACGATTTACGACACCGATGACTCTCGCAGTTTGCTCAAGAAGATCATCAAGGAGATGAAACTGGACGACAAGGTGTACAAGCCAAACATTGTGCACAACAGGATCTCAGCAGCAAAAAACAACCTGATTTCTCCCGAAGCCTACCGGGATCATCCTACCATTCAGCAAGACGATGCTTATTCAAAAAAACCGAGGCTGCACGAAGTCTATGAACGCTACGATAAGCGCTGCTTCCGTGCGGGAGCTATGGATTTCGACGACTTGCTATTCAAGACAAATGTTCTTTTGCGTGATTCCGCTGAAGTGCTATTGAAATACCAAGAGAAGTTCAAATTCATACTTGTAGACGAATTTCAGGACACCAACTATGCGCAATCGCTCATCCTGAAGCGATTGGCAGCCCGCTATGAAAACATCTGCGTGGTAGGCGATGACGCGCAGAGCATTTATGCCTTTCGGGGTGCCAACATCGAAAATATCCTCAATTTCAAAAAGGAGTATCCCGATACTGTCACCTTTAAATTGGAGCAGAATTACCGCTCTACACAGAATATAGTTAACGCGGCCAATTCGATCATCGACAAAAATAAAGACCAACTCAAAAAGAATGTCTGGACGTCAAATGGGGCCGGAAATAAATTGAAACTCATGCGAACCGCCTCCGACAATGAAGAGGGTAGGACGGTGGCTCAGGAGATATTTCAATGCAAAAACGAAGATGCCGCACCCAACAGCGACTTTGCGATCCTGTATCGCACCAATGCTCAATCCAGGGCTATGGAAGAAGCGCTGAGGAAATTGGACATCCCTTATAGAATCTATGGAGGTCTGTCCTTCTACCAACGAAAGGAAATCAAAGACCTACTGGCATACTTCAGAGTAGTTGTCAATCACAACGATGAAGAAGCGCTCAAACGCATCATCAACTATCCAAGGCGGGGCTTGGGCCAAACCACAATTGACAAGATCACGGTTTTCTCCAACGAAAACGACCTTAGTTTCTGGGATGGTTTAAACGAGCTCATTCAAAATCCGCGTGGCCTGAATGGGCCCACGGTTCAAAAGCTCAGTGGATTTGCTAATCTGGTACGCTCCTTTGACCATTTGATTGAATCAGAAAACGCATTCGATCTTGCAAGCAAAATAGCAAGCGCCTCGGGTATCCTGAAGGAGTTATATCAAGATAAAACAATTGAGGGCGTCAGTCGCTACGAAAACGTTCAAGAGCTCATGTCCGGGATCAAGGAATTTACCGAAAATGCACCCGAGGATGAGGTCAAATACCTCACCGATTTCATGGCCGATGTTGCCTTGCTTACGGATCAAGACACTGATAAGAATGAAGAAGTAGATCGAGTGAGTCTGATGACGGTCCATGCGGCGAAGGGGCTTGAATTCCCATATGTCTTCATTGTGGGCTTGGAGGAAAACCTTTTCCCATCTCAGTTATCTACTTCTACCAGATCTGATCTTGAAGAGGAGCGAAGGCTTTTCTATGTTGCCTTGACCAGGGCAAAAAAGAGAGCGTTCTTGAGTTATGCGAATACCCGTTATAGATGGGGCAATTTGGTCTTCTGTGAGCCCAGTCGCTTTCTGGACGAGATAGATGACGCCTTTGTTGATAGGATTGGCGCTCCCAAAAAGGTAGCCGAGAAAGTGATTCAAACTGCTCTCAAAAAACCCATTCACCGCAATCTCAAACCAATCAGCGGGTCATCAGGAAATTCCAGAGGAACTCCTGCTTCAGGGCTGTCTGAGGGCGCGAATGTGAAGCACCATCGATTTGGAAAAGGGGTCATTGTAAAAATAGCTGGAGAGGGCGATAATCTGAAAGCGACGGTGCGATTTGACCAAGGTGGCGAAAAGCAACTTCTGCTAAAATTTGCTAAGCTCGAGAAGCTTTAATTCTCACCGTCTGAGTGCGCTATAAAAAGGCTAAATTTGGCCGCAATTATCGAATATGGAATACAACACTAGCAGAGAAAACCTGATCATTCCGGAGTACGGAAGGAACGTGCAGAACATGATCCGGTATGCCGTAAGCCTAAAGGATAAAACCGAGCGCAACAATGCTGCTGAGGAAATTATCCGAATCATGGGTCAACTCAACCCTCACTTGCGGGATGTTTCTGAATTCACTCATATGCTTTGGGACCATCTTTTCATCATTTCAAATTTTGAATTGGATGTGGATTCACCCTATCCAAAACCAACGCCGGAATCCATCATGGTGAAGCCCGATCCTTTGAGCTATCCAAACACGAAATTCCGTTATAAACACTACGGCAAAACCATTCCCGAATTTATCCAGGAAGCTATCAAGATGGCGGATGGAGAAGAAAAGGAAGCTTTGACCGAAAGTATCGCCAATATGATGAAAAGGGCTTATCTCAATTGGAATCGTGATACGGTAAACGACGAAACCATCCTTGGTCAATTGGAGGAACTTTCTGAAGGCAAATTGAAGTTGAAAGAAGGCGTGGAACTCGAAAGTACCAGGTCTATTTTAGCTACGTCCAACTTCAAAAGAAAATCGAGCAATAAAGGCAAAGGTAAAAGCAAAAAAAGGAGCAACCGGCACAAATCGTAAAGGCGCATGGGTACATTCGAAATTGAAGGTGGAAGCCAATTAAACGGAGAATTTGTACCCCAAGGAGCCAAGAATGAGGCCCTTCAAATTCTGTGCGCAGTACTTCTAACCCACGAAAAAATACGAATCACCAATGTCCCGGAAATCAGGGATGTTGTTAAGTTGATCGAACTGCTTGGCGAACTTGGTGTTGGCGTTGAACGTCACGCGGAAGGCGATTATACTTTTGAGGCAAACGAAGTTGACCTCGACTACCTTAAAAGTGAGGCATTCAAGTCTAAAGGTTCCGGACTGAGGGGCTCCATCATGATAGTGGGGCCATTACTTGCTCGGTTTGGCAAAGGGTATATTCCTCGCCCTGGAGGAGATAAAATAGGCCGGCGAAGACTTGATACCCACTTCATTGGATTCCAAAACCTGGGAGCCAAATTCGAATACGATGCCCAAGAAAGTTTTTACAAGGCATATGCGGACAAACTAGTTGGAACCTATATGCTCCTTGAGGAAGCTTCGGTCACCGGTACTGCAAACATTGTGATGGCTGCGGTCTTGGCGGAAGGCAAAACCACCATCTTCAATGCAGCCTG
Organism: Salibacteraceae bacterium; assembly: GCA_965267285.1. GTDB lineage: Bacteria > Bacteroidota > Bacteroidia > Flavobacteriales_G > Salibacteraceae > UBA4419. The sequence goes on from OZ253948.1 coordinate 2,613,090, forward strand.
TGAACCTTATCTCCAGCAGTTATGCGAGATGCTTAATCGAATGGGTGCCAAAATTTCGGGAATCGGATCCAACTTGCTTACGATAGAAGGAGTAGAATCTCTTGGAGGGTGTGAGCACCGTATCCTACCCGATATGATCGAGATCGGATCCATTATCGGAATGGCGGCGATGACCAGGTCGGAATTGACGATCAAAAATGTCGGTTACGATCACTTGGGATTAATCCCAAATGTTTTCACGAAACTTGGCATTAAGCTTGAACGACGTGACGATGACATATACGTCCCAGCCCAGGAGGAATATGAAATAGAATCGTTCATTGACGGATCCATTCTCACCATTGCCGATGCGCCATGGCCGGGATTTACGCCTGATCTTTTAAGCATTGTACTTGTAGTTGCCACTCAGGCAAAAGGTAGTGTATTGATACACCAAAAGATGTTTGAGAGTCGTTTGTTTTTTGTCGACAAGTTGATCGACATGGGAGCTCAAATCATCCTTTGTGACCCACACCGCGCAACGGTGATCGGGCTCAATCGAAAAAATGCCCTAAGAGGTATCGAAATGACATCTCCCGACATTCGTGCTGGTATATCTTTGCTGATCGCTGCGATGTCAGCTGAGGGTAAGAGTGTGATCCACAACATCGAACAAATTGATAGAGGATATCACAAGATTGATGACAGATTAAATGCCCTTGGTGCTTCAATCAAGCGTTTTAATTAAACTGACGAACATGAAAAGAATATCAAATATTTTAATGATTGCCCTCCTGGTAGTTGGTAGTAGTCTTGCTACAAGTGCACAAGGTCAAAGGGTTGGGGTAAACGTGGGCGACCTCGCTCCCGAAATTTCCCTGGCCAACCCTGAGGGAGAAGTGATCAAGCTGAGTTCGCTGAAAGGCAACCTGGTATTGGTTGATTTCTGGGCGAGCTGGTGCGGGCCATGTAGAATGGAAAACCCAAATGTGGTTTCTGCTTACAGAAAGTACAACGCAGCGAAGATCAAGGATGCTAAGAAATTTATCATTTACAATGTTTCCCTGGATAGGTCTAAAGGAGCTTGGCAAAATGCCATCAAGCAGGACGGATTGTCTTGGGATTACCACGTAAGTGACTTGAAATTCTGGCAATCACAGGCAGCCAAGGATTTTAAAGTCAATGCCATTCCAACAAACTTCCTCGTCGATCCAAATGGGGTGATCGTAGCTAAAAATTTGAGAGGCGCTCGCCTGCACATGGAACTCGACAAATGGGTGGACAAACTATAAGAAACTGACATAATTGCTAAAGAGACAGGCCTCGCCTGTCTTTTTTTATGCCAATATGTCCAAAGAAGCTGATTGGTAAGATTTTAGAAGGAACCGAACAAACGAATTAATCATGAGTGAGGATTTGAAGGAGGAGAAGATACAGGAGGGTGATAATCAAAGCACTGAGGCTGCCGAAAACGTGCAGGAAACTGAAGCCTTATCGAACGAGGAGAAGCTTTCGAAGGAACTGAATGAAGCCAATGACAAATACATTCGGCTCTATTCCGAGTTTGAGAATTTCAGAAGAAGGACCGCCAAGGAAAAACTGGATATGGTAAGCACAGCCAGTGAGTCGGTTATCCTTTCCATACTTCCGATTCTGGACGACTTCGATCGCGCTGCACAATCCAAAGGTGTCTTGGCAAGTGATGATGCAAAAGCATTTGAAGAGGGTTTTAATCTACTCCATGCAAAACTGAAATCAGTACTCGAGAATCAGGGATTGAAGCAGATCGATGCCATTGGTAAAACCTTCGATTTGGATTATCATGAAGCCGTGACAAAAATCCCGGTAAAAAAGAAAAAAGAAAAAGGCACCGTTGTAGATGTTATTGAACCAGGATATATGCTTGGCGACAAGGTGATCCGGTTTGCCAAAGTGGTTGTTGGAGAATGAGCAAGAGAGACTATTACGACGTATTAGGCGTGTCCAAAGGGGCATCGGAGGCCGAGATCAAAAAGGCCTATCGCAAGCTTGCCATCAAGTATCACCCAGACAAAAATCCTGGAGATTCCGAAGCCGAAGAGCGTTTCAAGGAAGCAGCCGAGGCGTATGAGGTTTTAGGCAATGCCGAAAAACGTCGTCAGTATGATCAGTTTGGCCACGCGGGGATGGGAGGAGCATCCGGTTTTGGCGGAGCCGGCATGTCAATGGACGACATTTTCGAACAATTTGGAGATATCTTCGGAGGCGCCTTTGGAGGCTTTGGGAGTCGAGGTCGACGCACATCGGTGAGACGGGGTTCCAACCTACGAATCAAAGTTGCGCTTTCACTTGATGAGATCCTCAACGGCACCAAAAAGAAAATCAAGGTCAACAAGTTGGTGAACTCGCCGGACGTTGAGTACGGAACTTGTCAGACTTGTCATGGATCAGGTGGTGTAACCAGGATTACAAATACAATCCTAGGTCAGATGCAAACGACGTCTACTTGCCCCACTTGTGGAGGTACTGGTAAGACCGTCACCAAGTCTGCGCCGGGAGCCAATGCCGAGGGTCTGATTCGCGAAGAGGTAGTGATGGATATCGACATTCCTGCAGGTGTGGAAGACGGCATGCAATTGTCGATACGAGGCAAAGGAAATGAAGGTCCCATGGGTGGAATCGCCGGCGATCTGCTGGTGGTAATCGAAGAGAAATCGAATCCCGAATTGGAACGCGACGGTCAGAATGTGCATTACCAGTTATTCCTCAATTTTGCCGACGCGGCCTTGGGAACAACAGTTGAAATCCCGGCGGTAGAAGGTAAAGTCAAAATCAAAATTCCCGACGGAACCCAATCCGGAAAAGTCCTGAGATTGAAGGGGAAAGGGCTGCCAAGCGTCAACGGATATGGTCGCGGAGATCAACTCGTACATGTGAATGTCTGGACACCAACTCAAATGACCAAGGAGGAGAAAGAGGCGCTCGAAAGTTTTCGATCAAGCCCCAACTTTGAACCCAATCCAAAGGGCAGCGACCGGAGCTTTTTTAACCGAATGAAAGAGTATTTCTCCTAAGCGACTTGGTATCGCATTTCTTCTATTTTTACGTCTCGATCTATTAGTGCAATGGATGCCATCTTAAGCGTTCAGGACGTAAACAAAACCTATAACAAACACACCGCTCTTAGGGACGTTTCGATGGAAATTCCAAGAGGCAGTGTCTTTGGTCTGTTGGGCCCCAACGGCGCTGGGAAAACGTCCCTGATACGCATCATCAATCAGATCACCGCTCCGGACTCTGGGCAAATACTCTTCAATGGTAAGGAATTAGAACCCCATGACTCGCGCAACATAGGATATCTTCCGGAGGAGCGGGGGCTATATCGTAAAATGAAGGTCGGGGAACAGGCTACCTACCTGTGTCGCCTCAAAGGCATGGATCGAAAGACGACCATTCAACGGTTGAAATACTGGTTTGAGAAATTTGAGATCATTTCCTGGTGGGATAAAAAAGTGGAAGAGCTCTCCAAGGGAATGCAACAGAAGGTTCAGTTCATTGTTACCGTCTTGCACAAACCCGAACTCCTAATTCTGGACGAACCTTTCTCAGGATTCGATCCTATAAATACAAATCTGATCAAGAATGAAATTCTTCAGTTAAGAGACGAGGGAGCAACGGTAATCTTCTCAACCCACAACATGGAATCGGTGGAAGAAATCTGCGACCAGATTTCACTGATCAATAAGGCGGAAAAGATTCTCGAGGGATCGGTGAAAGGGGTCAAAGACCAGTACAAGGCCAACTTATATGAATTGAGTTTTGAAGGCAGCATTATGGGATTCACCAATGCCCTTTGGACAGGTGCCGAATTACTGGATTCCAGGCAGGAGCATGGCTTGAACGTAGCAAGTGTAAAGCTGCGTCACGACTTCACCGCCAACAATTTATTGGAGGCCATCATTCCACATGTTCAGGTTCACTCGCTGAAGGAGATCCTACCTTCGATGAATGACATATTTATCCAGAAAGTGACGGAATTGGAGGGTGCCGATGGGTAAGATCGGATTGATCATCGGACGAGAATATCTCTCAAGGGTAAAGAAGAGATCCTTTATCATTCTCACCCTCTTGGGCCCACTTTTGATCGCTGGATTGATTTCACTCGTGCTCTGGCTCGCCGTGGAAGATGAAGGCAAACACAAAATCATCGTAGTTGATGAAACCTACCCTCAATTCTCAAAACTCAAGAGCAATAATCAGGTCTCATTCGATTACGCCCAGATCACATTGGACGAAGCTAAACTGCTGTTCTTTGAATCGGATCACGATGGCATCCTATACATTCCAAAAAACATCATAGGAGGGGATTTAGCAATCCTGTACTTCAAAAAGCAACCCAGCCTTATCGTGCAACAGGTAATCGAAAACAAGGTCCAGGGTATTGTGGAGGAAATCAAACTGAAGGAATACAAAATCAGTCGTGATGACTTTTATAAGGTCAAGACTCCCCTGACTATCAAACCGGTGAAATTTTCAGAAACCGGTAAAGAAGAAGACGTGCAAAACGAGCGCACCTTCGTGGGATTTATGTTCGGCCTGCTCATTTATTTCTTCATTTTCCTCTATGGTGTTCAGGTCATGCGTGGGGTGATCGAGGAGAAAACCAATCGCATTGTGGAAGTGATCATTTCCAGTGTAAAACCCTTCCAACTTATGCTTGGCAAAATCATTGGCGTAGCCATGGTCGGCCTGACCCAATTTGTGATTTGGATTGTACTAACCATTACCATTACGGTGGCGATTCAAAGCGTCATCCTGAGTGAATTCTACGATGCCTCAGATTTGGGAAATGTACAGATGACCGAAGAAGTGTTGAAAGCCAGTGGCGGGGGCGAAAATCTGCCAGAGGAATTCAATTTGCTTGATCCCAACAACCCAATCAACAGGGTCAACCTACCGCTGATGATTGGACTTTTTATTTTCTATTTCATCGGAGGATACCTCCTGTATAGTGCACTTTTTGCAGCTGTGGGGGCGGCAGTCGATAGCGAGACGGACACCCAACAGTTTATGATACCCCTCACCTTACCCCTCACCCTTGCCTATATTATGTCGCTGGTGATCATTCAAAATCCCGAGGGTCCGGTTGCTTTCTGGTTTAGCATTATTCCCTTTACTTCTCCCATCGTCATGTTGGTGAGGGTAGCCATTGGTGTTGGCGATGGTGGAATTCCAATTTGGGAGGTTGCACTCTCCATGTCGCTCCTTATCCTGGGGTTCCTCTTTATGGTTTGGCTGTCGGGAAAGATATATCGTACAGGTATTCTGATGTACGGCAAGAAGGTAAGCTATCGTGAGCTATGGAAATGGCTTAGATATTCAAACTAACGGAAGCATGGCTACAGTATTAATTGTCGACGACGAACAAAGTATCCGCAATTCACTAAAAGAGGTCTTGGAGTACGAAAAGTACAAGACCGATGAGGCGGTGGATGGAATGGAAGCCATTCAAAAGATAAAAGCAAATGACTACGACGCTATCCTTTGTGACATCAAAATGCCCAAGGCCGATGGCATTGATGTTTTGGAAATGTCGCTAAGCGCCAAACCCAACTCCTGCTTCATAATGATCAGTGGTCATGGTACGATAGACACGGCTGTGGAGGCCATCAAAAAAGGAGCCTTCGATTACATTCCGAAACCAATTGATTTGAACAGACTTCTGGTCACTATGCGCAATGCACTCGATAGAAATGACCTAATCGAAGAGACCAAGGTGTTGAGAAAAAAGATCAGCAAGTCGAAAGACGGAGAAATCATCGGCGAGTCAAAAGCAATTCAAGAGATCTTTAATATGATCGACAAAGTGGCACCGACAGATGCCCGTGTGCTTATCACAGGACCTAACGGAAGTGGAAAGGAATTGGTCGCAAGGCAAATCCACAACAAGTCCGAGCGTGCTTCCGGGCCGTTCATCGAGGTGAATTGCGCTGCCATTCCGAGCGAGCTTATCGAAAGTGAGCTCTTTGGCCATGAAAAAGGGGCCTTTACTTCCGCCGTCAAACAACGCAAAGGAAAGTTTGAACAAGCGCAGGGAGGTACTCTTTTTCTGGATGAAATTGGCGACATGAGCCTTGGTGCGCAAGCGAAAGTTCTAAGGGCGCTTCAGGAAAACAAGATCACCAGGGTTGGTGGCGACAAGGATATCTCGGTCAATGTACGCATACTCGCCGCAACCAATAAAAACCTCCAGCGGGAGATCAACGAAAAGAAGTTTAGAGAAGACCTTTATCACCGACTGGGAGTAATTCTGATTCCCGTTCCCGGCCTCAACGACCGAAAAGAAGACATCCCATTACTGGTGGATCACTTCCTGGGAATTCTCTGCAACGAGCTGGGCATCCAGATCAAGCCAATCACGGACAAGGCTATTGTCGAATTGCAAAAACTTGACTGGACCGGCAACATTCGCGAGTTGCGTAATATGGTTGAACGGCTTATCATATTGTCTGGAGATACCATAGATGACAAACACGTAAAAATGTACGCCAACCCGAAGGACTAAGTCTATTCTTGCGTAAATTCGTCTTCCTTAAAACACTCAAACCATGAGATTTACTTCGCTGGCATTGTTGTCCCTCATCTTGCTTTTTACAGCATGTGGTGATGACTCCTCCAAGGATTCCAAACTCGCCCAGAAAGGGGCCAAGAAAAGCAATCAAAAGTTGTTTGCTCAGGTGCCGAGTACTCATTCTGGTATCGACTTCAGCAATGATTTCTCTGTGGAAACGGAACTTCAGTTTTTTGATTATCAATATATCTTTAATGGTGGTGGTGTTGCTGCGGGTGACATCAACAATGATGGCCTGACGGATTTGTTTTTTGCGGGTAATGAAGTGGGCAATAAACTCTACCTAAACAAGGGTGGGCTTAAGTTCGAAGACATAACGACCTCGGCAGGGATAACTGCGGAAGATAAATGGAGTGTGGGAGTCACCATGGCCGATGTGAATGGCGATGGCTTTCTCGACATCTATGTCAGCTGTAGCGGAAATCGAGAAGCCGATGAAAGAAGGAATACCCTCTTTATTAATCAGGGTAACCTTACTTTCAAAGAAATGGCAAAGGATTACGGGGTTGACGATCCTGGTTATGCAACCCAAAGCGGATTCCTCGATTACGACCTGGATGGCGACCTTGACCTATATGTGCTCAACCACGGAAACAACTGGATTGGAGAAAACCAATACCTCAAACCGGAAGGACCTCGACCACTTCACGCAGACAAACTTTACAAAAACAATGGCGATGGAACATTCACTGAAAGCTCTGTTGAGGCCGGGTTGATATTCGAAAGCGTGGGAGGCTGGGGGCTTGGCCTCGCCATAGGCGACGTAAACGACGACCGGTATCCGGATATCTATATTAGTAATGACTACGACACACCAGACTATTTATACATAAGTCAAGGTGATGGAACATACAAGGAGGAAGTCAAGAAATGGACAAGACACGTATCCCTTTACAGCATGGGGAATGATATTGCCGACTTCAACAATGATGGATGGAATGACATCTATTCGCTCGACATGGCTGCCGAAGACAACGAGAGGATCAAAACTCAGATGAGCGCCATGCAACCTGGGAAATTTTACAACCTGGTGAATTTTGGATTGATTCATCAGTATATGTACAATGCCCTCCAAATGAACAATGGGAATGGAAGTTTTTCGGACATTGCACAAATGGCGGGAGTACATTCTACCGATTGGAGTTGGGCACCGCTCATAGCCGACTTTGACAACGATGGTTGGAAGGACCTATTTGTTTCCAATGGTTACCGCATTGACGACAGAGACAATGACTACAGAATCCAAATGTCCAAGCAATATGGTGCCAGTGAGACAGTTGCTAAAGAGGATGCCTTGAAGCGATTTCAGGCCGCACCATCTACTCCGCTTCCAAATTATATCTACAAAAACAATGGGGATCTCAGCTTTTCCAAGAAGAGTTACGAATGGGGTGTTGGACACAAGGGCTTTTCGCAGGGAGCTGTCTTTGCAGATCTTGACAACGACGGTGATCTGGAACTCGTCCTCAACAACCTTAAGGAGAAGGCCTGGCTATATGAGAACAAATCAAACGAGATTTCGGAATCCAAATTTTTACGCGTGAACATCAAGGGGCCAGGGTTGAATACCAAAGGATATGGTTCTAAGGTGATGATACGTACCAATGAAGGAATTCAATTTCAGGAAGTACAACCAACAAGAGGATATTTGAGTAGTGTTGAGGCCGTTGTTCACTTCGGAATCAAGGCCGGCGTATCGGTTCAAGCACTAGAGGTAGAGTTTCCAGACGGCAAGAAGGTTACTGTAAAAAATCCAGAACTGAATCAAACGATGCTCGTGGACTACGAATCGGCTAGGACCTTGTCCAAAAAAATTGAAACCAGAACCCTTTTTGCTGACATTACAGATCAGTTGAAGCCGTCTTATTTACACACCGAAAACAAGTATGATGATTTTGAGAAAGAAATTCTATTGCCACACAGAAACTCACAGCACGGTCCTGGAATTGCAGTAGGTGATGCCAATGGTGATGGATTAGAAGATTTCTACGTAGGAGGCGCACATCAACAATCTGGCAAATTGTATCTTCAAAAGAAATCTGGACAGTTTGTTCAGGCAGGCAAGCAACCCTGGGTGAGGGAAAAGGACTGTGAGGATCTTGAGGCGTTGTTCTTTGATGCCGACAGCGACGGTGATCAGGACCTCTATGTGGTAAGTGGTGGAAATGAGTTTCCTGAGAATAGCTATGCCTTGCAAGATAGATTGTATGTCAATGACGGTAAGGGTAATTTTACCCTTGATCCCAAGGCACTTCCGACTATGTTAACTAGCGGGGGCGTTGTAATAGAGGGCGACTATGATGGCGATGGTGATCCTGACCTTTTTGTTGGAGGAAGGTTGGTTCCCGGAAAGTATCCCTATCCCGCCCGATCCTATATATTAAGGAATGACGGTGGAGTTTTTGTGGATGTTACAAAGGACATCGCTTCGGATGTTGAAACTATTGGACTGATTACCGACGCACGTTGGGTTGATGTTGACAAGGATGGCAGACTTGATTTGCTGGCTGTTGGTGAGTGGACATCGATCAACTTCTACATGAACAAGGAAGATGGATTCAAAGTCTTGGATAATGACCTGCTCGCCAATCAAATTGGGTGGTGGTATTCCATAGGAGTAGAAGACATGGATGGGGATGGGGATCCCGATTTCTTCCTGGGCAATCTCGGTCTTAACTACAAGTACAAAGCAAGTCATGAGGAGCCGTTCCACATCTATTGTGATGACTTTGATAACTCCGGAAACCTGGATATCGTACTGGGGTACTATAATCAAGGTACTTGCTATCCGGTGAGGGGCAGAACATGTACTTCCCAGCAAATCCCGTCGATCAAAAAGAAGTTTCCAACTTATAAGGAATTTGCCACTGCTTCATTGGAAGACGTCTATGGCGACAAACTGAACACGGCGCTTCATTATGCTGCGACCAACTTCGCATCGGTTTATCTTGAAAACAAGGGTAATGGCCAATTTGAAATCCAGAAGCTACCTATCGAGTCTCAGATCTCTAGCATTAACGCTTTTGTGATACGTGACTTCAACGGTGACGGTGAAAAGGAGGTGGTGTATTCTGGAAACTTGTTTACCGCAGAAGTAGAGACTCCGAGAAATGACGCTAGCATTGGAGGAATGCTTAAACGAAATAAAGAAGGTAAATTCGATTTTGTATCCCCCAGCCTTACTGGGTACTACACTCCTGGTGATGTAAAGGACCTTGAACTGGTGAAATTGGCAACTGGGAAATATGCCATTTTGGTCGCCAATAACAATGACGAATTCAAAATGTTTGAGGCTTCGATTTAATTCCAATATCGAACCCAACCAATCCCTTTATTCATGCGTTTTTGAGAGAGAATTATTTTTTGGTAGATATGTTAGAATTTCTAAATTTGGCAGTTACAGATAACTGTGCATAAGGGATTTTTGACACAAATTACAGATTATCAGAGTTTTATAAATTAAATTTTTGAGGTTATGAGAAACTTCTATTTGACTATGGTCGCTATGGTCGCTACGACTTTTTTGAGTTTAGATCTTAGCGCTCAGTATTGTACACCTACGGGATTTAGCTCGACATGGCTTGGACTTACCGAAGTATCAACCACCGGGGCATCCTCTAACTTTAGCAACTTCACCGCGGCGTCGGTAGGTTACACGGACTATTCGGGTACCCACAGCGCCACAGTAATTAAGGGTAGAAGTTTCAACGTAAATGTTCGTCACCAGAGATACCTGATGATTTGGGTTGACTGGAACGCTGATGGTGACTTCACCGATGCGGGCGAGCAAACCTGGTCAGGTTCATACATTAATTATTACTGGCCTTATAACTCGTACACACATCAAATCAATGTACCCGCCACTGCTCCTACTGGAAACACCAGGATGAGGGTAGCCGCCGGGTATTACTTTTATATGGGGCCCTGTGGTTCTACCTTCAGTTCTTACGCTGGAGAGTATGAGGACTACAACCTGAACGTTCAGCCGCCACCTCCAAACGACGCTGGTGTGGTAGGAATGCCTCAGGCGACAATTTGTCCCGGTACCCACGACTTTGATGTAGTAGTAGAAAACTTTGGTAGCAACTCAATTACTTCCGTGACTCTGAGTGGTAATTTTGGTGCGACGTCTTATGGTCCTACTACCTTCACTGGGCTGAACATCCCAGTTCAGGGAGACACAATACTTACCCTTGGACAGTTTACTGCAGTATCCGGTAACTCTTACAACGTTGACGCAACAACCTCAATGCCCAACGGTGTAACTGACGGTAACTCTGCAAACGATGCTTGGGCTGTTACAGGTCTTTCGCCTGCCATGAGCGGTACATTCACCATCGGTGGTACCACTCCTGACTATGCGACATTTGGTGCTGCGTTGACAGACCTATATAATAATGGTGTTTGTGATACAACCATTTTCAATGTCCGCTCAGGCAACTATTCAAATTTTGCGGTATTCAATATTCCTGGAGCCAGTGCACTTGCGCCTGTGATCTTCCAGTCGGACACTGCCAACACCACAACTCCTGAAATTACAAGAAGCGGTTCTACCGTTCTTGAATTTGACGGAGCATCTTGGGTAACGTTTGATGGAATCGACGTAAGGTCTACTTCTACCTTCGGTGGTCGTGTGATCTACTTTGATAACATGAACGACAACATTACCATTAAGAACTGTAACATTAGCAAGCCTACGTATACATCTACGTCTACAACTTACTCTTGTGTATATGACAACTCGGGTACTTCTGAGATGGCGAATGATATCACGTTCGACAACGTAAGCTTCTCTGGTGGTTCTTATGGTATCTACGCTTGGGGTGCCAACACAAACACTCGCCAAACAGGTTGGGTAGTTGAAAACTGTACGTTCTCAAATATTACGTATAAGAACTCTTACACTTACTATACGAATTTTGAATCGTTCTCATATAATACGATCAACGCTCCTACGCGTAATAGCTTTACTTACTACGTAGAAATGAGGTATTCTGATAACACTGACGTTATGGGAAATACCATGAACATGACCAATACAAACTATGGCTATGGATTCTACATGTACTACAACAATTGGATGAACTTCGAGGACAACGTAATTCCTGCTTCGAATTCATCTAGCTACCGATACAACTTGTATGCATACTACTGCTACGATAGCTATATCGGTGATAATGACTTTACCCTTGAAGGTAACAGGACGCAGTACGGTATGTACATCTACCGCTGTAATAGATCACTCGTTGAATTCAACGAGATCACCATTAACTCAACCGGTACTACTTACGGTATGTGGTTCTACTATCCTGATGGTGATGCTACTACGAGCTTCGTTGCTGCAAACAACGTAGTTCAGCAGCCAAACCTGTCTGGTGGTACTCAGCGTGGTATGATGATCTATTATCCATACAACTACTTCCAGCTCCTTCACAATACGGTTAGAATGGCAAGTACAGGAAGTACTTCTGCCGCGACATACGAATGGGGATCCGGCTCCACAAACGGTACGAGTTTCAGGAACAACATTCTTATCAATGAAGGTACAGGGTATGCCCACTACCAGCAGACTTCCACCAATATCCCAAGGGATAACAACGTATACTGGAGTAATGGTGGATTGCTCGCCTATTCAGGTGGTGGTAGAAATGACCTGACAGCTCTTCAAGCCAATGGCAATGACATGGGATCATTCCAGCACTTGCCAGATTTCTTCAGCGCTACTGATCCACATATTTTCTATGACAAAGTGATCAGTGATGGAGGTTCTGCTGCTGCTACTTTCGTTCCAGAGGACTGGGATGGTGATGCAAGGAACGCCCTTAATCCTGACCCAGGTATCGATGAATACCAGATTCCAAGGAACTCAGTTGCTCTGGTGAGCATTGACGATCCTGTTACGCCAATCTGTGCATTAGGTGGGGTATATAATGTTACACTCCTCAACGTTGGTACTGGACCACTTGATTCAGTATATGTTGAAGGTACCGTTGACCACCTTAACGGAACACAAACACTTCTGAATCCAACATTGTATGCTCCGGGAACAGCAGTTCCTTCCGGATCAGTTGTTTCTATCAATGCTGGTAATTATTCAACTGGATTCGTTAATGGAGATACACTTACACTGTGGGTTACTTCTCCAAACGGTGTGATTGATTCGATTCTTGGCGACGACACAATGTCCGTTGTTCTTATCGAAGGTATCCGCGGAACATTCACCATCGGTGATACTACTGTTGGTACTTACGATTATCACAACTTCTCTCACGCTCAGACATTGCTCGACAGCGTTCAGGCGATTTGTGATACCGTTACCTTTATTGTAGACGACGGAACATACAACGACAATGTTGCGATCCCGGCTATGATCGGTTCAGCATATGATCGTCCAATCATCTTCAAATCATTGAATGGTGACGCTTCACTCGTTACACTTGCAGCCAATAGTGGCCCAGGTTCGGCGGTGGAAATCTGGGGTGACAACGTTCACTTCATGGATATGTCCATCAACCACAATGTTGGAACCGGACGTGCAGTTTCGATGTGGGATGTAAACAATGTAACATTCGATAATGTGAACCTGGCGAACAACTACACTGGAACATCAACCAATGGTGCGGTTTTCTATGCACAGGGTGAGTTGAGCAACGTGACACTGAGCAATTCTTCTGTGTCAGGTGGTTCTTACGGTGTATATGTAAGTGGATCTAGTTCAAACGACAGGGCGGAAGGCATTGAGCTTTGGGGCCTTGAAATTGAGGATCCATATTACAGAGGTATCTATCTGAATAATGTAGAAGATGCCGCGGTGAATTACAACACTATCAACTCTTCTCATACATATACTAGCGGACGCGGTATCAATATTCAGAATACCAGAGGTGACATCGAAGTGATGAATAACACAATCGTTGCTTCCGACCGCTGGCCAGAAAGAGGTTTCTATTTCTCTACTTTGGAAGGAACCGCTGCAGGCCCAGCTGACGTTAGCAATAACGTATTGAGAATTGGTACAAACAACTATAGTGACAACTATTATGGTATCTACATGACCAATAATAGTTTCGTAAGCCTGGTACACAACACTATCGGAATCGAGACTACTAACTCGGGATCGTATGGTGTTTACATCACCGGTGGTGGTGGAAACGAGTTGGTGAACAACAACATCGCTCACTTGGGTGATGGTGACGGTCTTCGCATCAACGGTGTGTTCTCCGTTATCAACTCTGACAACAACAACTTGTGGAGTGCCAATGGCGATCTGGCGAACTTCAATGGATCTGGCGCAACTACTATTTCAAACTGGCAGAATGCTTCAGGACTTGGATCTAACTCTGTGAGTGCAGACCCAATGTTCTATAGCTCTACAGATATGAGAGTATGTGCTGCAGACCTTGACAACGCTGGTCAACCAACAATGATTGGAGAAGACTTCGAAGGTCAGAACCGCGATTCTAACACTCCTGATATTGGAGCCGATGAATTTACTTCTCCTGACAACTTCCAGTTGCCAGATGACACTGTGATCTGCTATGGTGACGTATTGACGTTGGATGCCGCGTTGAACACCGGAACATTTGTAATCTGGAACAACTTCGTTCCTGGTTCAAGCATCAATATTTCCTCTTCAGGTGTATACAAAGCGTTTGTGTCTAACACTTGTGGTCAAGCACTTGACTCAATTGTCGTAGACATTGCTCAGCCTGCCGATCTTCCTGCAGACACTCACTTGTGTGCTGGAGCAAGCGTGATGGTTGGTACTGGTGTTATGAATGGATCATACATGTGGAGCAACGGTGCTACCACCGACATGATCAACATCAACTCACGAGGAATCTATGCTGTTGAAGTAATGGACACATTGGGTTGTGTTACTACTGATACAATTGCTGTTACTCAGTCAAGAGCAGTAGCACTTCCGGCTGACACGGCATTCTGTGACGGAAATACTTTGATCCTCAACGCCAACGTTGGTCAAGGATCTTACTTCTGGAGCCCAACAGCGGAAACTACTCCGGTAATCTTTGTCAACAAGTCTGGTAACTACACAGTTCAGTACACGGACAATATGTTCTGTACCAGTACTGACAACATCAACGTAGCAGTTACTCCAGAGCCAATGGCAGGATTTAACTTCTTCAACAGTTTCTACAGTATCAGTATCACTGATCAATCAATGGATGCCGGAACTTACATGTACACATTCGGTGATGGCGACACTTCATATGTTGCTAACCCAGTTCACGTTTATGCTGGACCTGGTACATACCGTGTGATCCAAACTGTAATGAACAGCTGTGGAACCGATGTAACAGAGAAGACCGTTGTAATCTCAGCTCTTCCTGGATTCGACGAGTACGCTGACAAGAACGGCATGAAGGTTTATCCTAACCCATCGAATGGTTCATTCGACGTTAGCCTCGAAAACGTTCCTGAAAAAGCGTTGACACTACAGGTAGTAAGCGTTGATGGTAAGGTTGTATTCAGCCAAGACCTCGAAGTATCTTCTGACCTCTATGAAACTCATGTTGACATGGGAACCGTAGCAGCCGGAGTATACTACGTGAAAGTCAGTGGAAATGACTACAACGAAATCCAAAAGGTTACTATCCAATAAGATTATTGATTACTCCTAAAAACAAGCATATGAAGCACTTTTACAAATCACTAATGCTACTGGCCTTGAGCTCCGTCCTGTTCACGGATCTCTTTAGCCAAGGATCCCCTTGTGTCCCAACGTTCCGATGGTCGTGGGGTTACGGAAGGATCGAGGATGTTACCACGTCTGGTGGAATCACAAACATCTCGAACAACACTGGAACTGGTAACAATCCAGGGTATAAAAACTATACTGCCCAAAAGGTTCAGGCCATTTCGGGTACTAGTTTTAGCGTAACCTATCGAGCTACATGGGGGCACGGTGTATTTGTTGACTGGAACCAGGATGGTGACTTCGGTGACGCAAACGAGCGCATCAGCATCACATCCAGCAGCGGTTCTTCTCCAAGTAACAACACCGTAACCGTTAATATCCCAAGTGGTATTACAAGTGGTAGCTATATCATGCGATTGATGTCGATATACTCTAGTCTGTCGACAGGATCCAATGGATGTGGTAACTTCAATGAAGGTGAAGTAGAAGACTATACTCTGGAAGTACTGTCCTATCAGAATAGTGCAACCATTGCTAGTGTTTCTTCTCCATCAACTCCTTTGTGTTCGAACCAGAGCCTGGTAACGGTGAAGGTGCAGAACGTAGGTACTCAAAATTTAACAAGTGCTACCTTAGGAGGGGAGATACAGACCACCATTGCCGGGGTGCCGGCCACGATACCGATACCGGATTCGGCGTGGACGGGTAGTCTAACGACGGGACAAACGTCGAGTGACTACACGTATTACAACCTGAGTTCCGGATTTAATGTCGGTGATATGGTAACCCTATGGATATCGAATCCGAATGGGGTGTATGACTCACTGCCTGGTGATGATACCGTAAGCTTTACACTCGGGACTGGTATGAGAGGAGTATATACTATCGGTCCTGATACATTGGATGACTTCGCGTCCTTCACAGATGCTTTGGCTTGGGCCGACAGCGTTGCTTCAATCTGTGACACGACGTGGTTCCTTGCAACGGATTCAGTCATTTACAATGAGCAGCTTACATTAAATGACATCATCTTTAACCAATCAGCCCAGGTTCCAATCATCTTGGGTACCAAAGACGGTTCTGCGGGGCAGGCCCAGATTGAATGGATGCAAACCGGTACCGGTGACAATTGGGTAATTCGATTTGGAAATAACGCGACCGGATGGATACTTGATGATCTGCACGTCAAAACACTATCCACATCTTGGACAGGTGAGGTTATTTACTTTGGTCAGAATACCACTGAGAATATGGTTGCGAATTGTACTCTCGAAGGTGTACCTCATTCGATCTATGCATACACCGGATCTTATCAATCGGTTATTGCGGACTACAATCCACCGAATTATGGTAACTCTGGAGTAGAGAACAATATGATCATCGGAAACACGATCCTGAATGGTTCTTACGCCGCATACTTCTCAGGAGGTGGTGAAGGAAACGTGTTTGAAGACAACTACATCGCTGATCAGTACTATCGATATATGTACTTCTATCAACACGATGAGTTAGAGATCATTGGAAACGAGTTCCATCCTAATTCTCCTTACACCTTTGGTTATGGTATCTACCTTAATCAATGTGAGGAAGGATTTAAGATCAACGACAATAACTTCCAGCCTGGTATTCATGACTGGCCGCGTTATGGATTGTATATCTACAACTCCACTGCAAAAGCCAACGCTCATAACGAGATCATGAATAACAGCATGTCTCATGGACAGTCCTGGAGTAACAGTAACTACTGGTCGTTGTACATGTGGAATACCGGTTTTACCGATATCTTCAACAACTCGTTTGCACAGAGAGGTAATAGCTTCGATGCTTACAGCTTCTACATCAACCAAGGTGGTGCGACAAGGATTCACAACAATATCATTGCGAACTTCGGTTCAGGTGTACCATTTAGGTTTGAAGGAACATCTTCTGTTATTTCTTCTGACAACAACAACATTTATGCGAGTGGATTCCTTCTCGGATTGTACAATGGATTCGCTAGCTTGAATTTGAGCGGATGGCAAAACAATGCCGGATACGACTTGAATTCGGTGAGTGTTGATCCAAACTTCTATGAAGTTGGAGATCCAAGAAGTGGTGAAGCTGACCTTCACTCATGTAACACAGCGTTGGATGCTGGTGGTAATCCAAACTATGCTACCATGTATGACTTTGACGGTGACATGAGAGATGCAAATACACCTGATATCGGTGCTGATGAATTCATTGGTCTCGGTAACATCAACCTAGGTGGTGATGTTGTATTCTGTCCTGGTGACACTGTAGAAGTTGCAGTTCCATCTGCAGTTGTAGGAACAACAGTATGGAGTAACGGTGATACCGCTACGTCGGTAATTATGACTTCTCCAGGCACCATTGGTATGGGAGTATTCAACCAGTGTGGTGTTGTAGTAGATACCATTTCATTGAGTCATCCAGCTACAGTGGATATCGCTACCGGTGATACCCTCATCTGTAACGGAGATATGATCATGGTTGCAGCTGACCTTAATGACGCTTCTTACGACTGGAGCAGTGGAGAGACTTCTCAGTCTATCAACGTTAATTCAGCAGGTAAGTACACTGTAGAGGTAACTGACAAGTGGGGTTGTGTATCTTCCGACTCTCTTGAAATCACTCTTTCTGAAATCGCTGTGATTTCTGAAGGTGGTATCGCGAAAGGAACGGATACAACCATTTGCCCAGGTGCGGCGCTTTCACTTGAATCAGGTGTAAGCCCACGACCAGGTGTTACTTACGTATGGTCAGGATACCGTGACGGTTCTACTGAAACATCCAACGGTACATTGATTCTTTGGGATCAAACCGACTCATTGATCATTGAAGTAAATGACAACGGTTGTATCAGTAATGATAAGATCTATGTTGACAATCCACCAAATCCAAATGCTGTCTTTACCGATTCAGTTCACGGTTGGACACTTATGTTGACTCCGGATGAGATTCATCCTAGGTTCACATACGATTGGGACTTTGGTGATGGAAACAGATCATCGTTGCCTGATCCAACATATGTATACCGCAACCCTGGTACATATACTGTAGTTCTCACAGTAACCACGGATTGTGGCTCTGAGAGCACTCAGTCTACCGTTGAAACGGTTGCAATCGGATTGGATGAAACTGCATTCAGCAACGGAGTTAATGTTTATCCTAACCCAAGTACTGGCGCATTTAATGTAGCGCTTGGTGTTCAAGGTGACTTTGACGTTGAAGTGACAAATGCTAACGGACAAGTTGTTTACAGCGAGTCTGTAAGTGATGCGAATGCTACTTCAATTCAATTAAACGACATTGCTCGCGGAATCTACTTTGTGAAAGTGCAAATGGATGACCAAGTGAGCATCAAGAAACTGAATATTCAGTAAACTAGCACAAACTATAAACAAAAGCCCTGCTCATTCGAGCGGGGCTTTTTTTTGCCATGAACTCAGATCACTACCAGCTTTCAGACGAATCTTTTATAACTCAATTTCAATCCGCAGCGTTGGATCCTTCTCTATTTAACCATGAGGCACACTTGAGAATAGCCTGGCTCTTTGTCCAAAGACATCGGAAGGCAGAAGCAGTAGAATTGATTGCCAAAACCCTCAAAAGCTACGTCGCTTCATTGGGAGTATCCCACAAGTATCATGAAACTCTAACAAAGGCTGCTGTGGAAGCTGTAGCCCACTTTGATAGAAAAAGTGAATATCATTCGTTCAAGGAATTCATCGATGCCAACCCCCAACTAATGACCAACTTCAAGAATCTGATCAATTCTCATTACTCGTTTGATGTCTTTGAATCGGAAGAAGCTCGTAAGAAATATGTTGGTCCGGATATCGAACCTTTTGAAGATTAGCCCGGTAATGCCTCTTCTGCGCCACTGATGGCAGCCTTAATGCCTTTCACATCCTTACCACCTGCGGTGGCAAAGAAGGGTTGTCCCCCTCCCCTTCCCTGAATGTGTGCGGCAAGGGTATTTACTATTTCCCGAGCATCATACTTGTCCGAAATGCCCCTGGAGACAAATACGCTGATCTGTGGACGATTATTCTGAACAGAAGCAGTTACCAGGATCATATTGTCAAATTCCTTTTGAAGGCGGAAACCTATATTCTTGATCACACCTCCGGATACATTCATTTCTTTGGCCAGGAATCGGATGTCACCTTTGTCTTCAAATTCTTCTTTAAGAGATCCTACCAATGCTTCAGTGAGTTGTGCATCTGCACGCTCAAGATCCTTTTCGAGGTTCTTAACCCTTGATTGAAGGTTGCTTATTGCTTCGGTCACTGATTGCGGAGCGAATTGCTCCTTTAGCTTGTTGATCAATTCCAATTGCTCGTCGATGTGTGCAGCTGCAACATTTCCCGAGATGGCTTCGATCCTTCTCACACCAGCAGATACCGCTGACTCACCCGTGATCACCATGCGGCCAATTTCAGCTGTATTTGAAACGTGCGTTCCACCGCACAGTTCTATCGAGTCGCCAAACTTGATCACCCGGACATTATCCCCATACTTCTCACCGAAGAGCGACATCGCCCCCATGTTTTTCGCATCGGAGATCGGAACATTCCTTTGTTCATTAAGTGGAATGCCAATCGAGATTTTTTTGTTGACCATGTTGCCAACTTCGGCCAATTCTTCCTTTGTCATCTTCCGGAAATGCGAAAAGTCAAACCTCAAATAATCCGGATGTACAAGAGAA
This sequence comes from Salibacteraceae bacterium, assembly GCA_965267285.1. GTDB lineage: Bacteria > Bacteroidota > Bacteroidia > Flavobacteriales_G > Salibacteraceae > UBA4419. The sequence goes on from OZ253948.1 coordinate 2,633,052, forward strand.
CCTTTTTGTTCTACATGATCTCCCAGGACTTTCCTCAGTGCTTCATGAAGTAGATGAGTAGCAGAGTGGTTTTTTGCTGCTTCCCCCCTTTTCTCAGTATTTACTTTTAGTGTGACCTCATTCTCAGGCTGCACTGGTAGTTCATTCACAAAGTGAAATATCTGGTCGTTCTCCTTTTGGGTATTCCAGATCGCGACTTCCTTATCCCCTTGAATCATGAGACCCTTGTCTCCCACCTGCCCCCCACCTTCCGGGTAAAATGGAGATTGATCAAACATGATCTGAAAGTAGTTCTTACCCTTTTCGGAAACCTCCCTGTACATTCTGATCAAGGAAGAAGATTCGAGTTGATCGTATCCAATAAACTTACTCGCTGGTCCTTCGGACACTACCACCCAATCTCCAAGGTCCTGCTTTGCAGATGCTCTGGATCGGTCCTTTTGCCTGCCCAATTCTTCGTTGAATTCAGATTCGTTTATCTCAAGATTGTGCTCTGCTGCAATCAATTTGCTCAAGTCGAGCGGAAATCCATAGGTGTCGTATAATTCAAATGCCTGCACTCCGGAAATACCCTTTCCGGCCGACACCAAATCCTGGATTCTCTTAAGCCCTTTTCCAAGTGTTTTGAGAAAGTTTTCTTCTTCTTCATGGATAATCTGGGCAATGAGGCCCTTTTGGGCGCCCAATTCCTTAAATGGACTGGACATGAGGTCAGACAAGACACCTACGGATTTGTATATCCAAGGCTCATTCATGCCAAGGAAACTGTAGCCATATCTGATCGCTCTTCTTAAGATACGACGAATGACGTAGCCTGGGCCTGTATTTGAAGGAAGTTGCCCTTCGGCGATACTAAACGATACTGCGCGTAGATGGTCAGCAACCACACGGAATGCAACATCCTTTTCCAGGTCTTGCCCATATTTCTGGCCGGCACTCTTCTCAAGGGACTTGATAAGGGTGGCAAACAGATCTATTTTGTAATTGGAGTCCTTTGCCTGCAACACCCGAACGAGCCTTTCAAGTCCCATTCCAGTATCTACATGTTTAGCCGGTAAAGAAGCAAGTGACTTGTTCGCTTTTCGTTCAAATTGAATGAATACCAAGTTCCACAACTCGATGACATTGGGATCGTCCTTATTCACGAGTTCAGCTCCATCTATTGCTTTTCTTTCTTCTTCGGATCTAAGGTCTACATGGATTTCAGAACAGGGTCCACACGGGCCTGTTTCGCCCATTTCCCAGAAGTTGTCTTTCTTTCCGAAATAGAGTATGCGGTCTTCTGCCACATACCTTTTCCAATAATCATAAGCCTGTTCGTCTTTCTTGAGCCCATCCGATTTATCGCCCTCAAATACGGTTACGTATAGACGGTCCTTGGGGAGTTTATACACTTTAGTGAGCAGTTCCCAGGCAAATTGGATTGCATCCTCCTTGAAGTAATCGCCAAATGACCAGTTGCCCAACATTTCGAACATGGTGTGGTGATAGGTATCTACCCCAACTTCTTCCAGGTCATTATGTTTGCCCGAGACTCTAAGGCATTTTTGAGTGTTGGCAACACGCAAGAATTCCGATATGCTTTTACCTGTGAAAAAGTCCTTAAATTGGTTCATCCCGGCGTTGGTGAACATCAACGTGGGATCGTTTTTAATCACCATTGGAGCCGAATCCACAACTCTATGACCATTGGATTCGAAATATTCAAGAAAGGTTTGCCTTATCTCTGCGGTCGATTTCAGTTCCAATGTCTTCTCTTCTTAAAATAAGTTATGGCCCGTTCGATGGATTGCAAAGTTAGATTAATTACTTAATTTTGCCCCTGCTTTAATGCCCTGTAACATAGAGAAATAAAGGGCTTCATATAATGGCAGGTAAGAAGTATAAATACAATATTCAGACGCTATCCTATGAAAGGATAGAGCCCACTGTGAAGTCGCGGCTATTGAATTTGCTGACGTTCTCGATTACCGGAGGCGTATTTGCAATATTCTTTATCGCCATCACCTACCTATTTTTTGATTCTCCGAAAGAGAAGATTCTGAAAAGGGAAAATAAGCAATTGACACTCCAGTATGATTTGCTTCAGAAACGAATCGAACATATGTCGGCGGTTTTGGAAGACGTTCAATATCGAGATGATAATATCTATCGTGTCATTTTTGAAGCCGAACCAATTCCTGATAATGTTCGAAAAGCAGGATTTGGAGGGGTAAACCGATATAAGGACCTCCAGGGATATGACAATTCGGAACTGGTGATTGAGACCAATAAATCGCTCGACGACCTTACAAGACAGCTTTACATTCAATCAAAAAGCTTTGACGAAGTATTTGAGCTTGCCAAGAACAAGGAAGAGATGCTGGCTAGTATCCCCAGTATTCAGCCTGTAGCCAATAAGGACTTGAAAAAAGCTGCAGGAGGTTTTGGAATGAGGATCCACCCGATCCTAAAGATCCCAAAGTGGCACCACGGCATGGATTTTACAGCCAGCACGGGGACAGAGGTTTATACTACTGGTGATGGAGTGGTGAAAGAAGTGGAGGAATCTAGAAGAAGTTACGGAAATAAAGTTGTGATCGACCACGGTTTTGGATATCACACGCTCTATGGTCACCTGAGTGGATTTAATGTAAAGGTCGGCCAAAAGGTAAAACGCGGTGATGTGATCGGATATGTAGGAAACACAGGCTTTTCAAGCGGACCACACCTTCATTATGAGGTGATCAAGAATGGAGTTAAGGTTAATCCGATCAACTTCTATTTCAATGATCTCAGCCCAGAGGAATACGACAAACTCATTGAGATTTCCGCTTCGGCGTCGCAAAGTTTTGATTGATGCCCTATCGCGAAAAAGAAGTTAAGAAGCTGTATTATTCTATCGGAGAAGTCTCCAAAATGTTTGATGTGAACCCCTCACTCATTCGTTTTTGGGAAAAGGAATTCACCATCATCAGTCCCAAGAAAAACAGCAAAGGCAATCGGCTCTTTACCGACAAGGACCTTGACAATATCCGCCTGATTTACCATTTGGTGAAGGAACGTGGATTTACCCTGGAGGGTGCTAAAAAGAAGATTAAGGCCAGCAAGGAAGATTCTGTCAATGAGATGGAAATGATGGAGTCCCTCAATAAGATCAAGGACTTTTTGACCGAGCTTAAAAAGAACCTCTAAAGAACTTGCTTGTCGTTAAGCAAGTATCCACTAACGTAATCCTGCACACCTGATTCCAACGAATGAAATTCCTTGGAGTAGCCAATGGATTTCAACTTGCCCATTTCAGCTTCCGTAAAGTATTGATATGTATCACGAATATCCTCAGGGGTAGGAATGTACTCGATCTTACGCGCCATACCCATCGCGTCAAACGTGGCATAGGCCAGGTCGTTGAAGCTGCGCGCCGTCCCCGAACCAAGGTTGTAGATTCCACTGTCTTGCCGGTAATGCATCAGGAAGTACATCACATCGACCACATCCTTCACATAAACAAAATCCCGTTTCTGTTCCCCATTTGCGATGTCCGCTCGATGGGATTGAAAGAGCTTCATCGAGCCACTTTCATTGATTTGATTAAACGTGTGAAATATAACACTGGCCATGCGGCCCTTGTGGTATTCATTTGGACCATAGACGTTAAAGAATTTGAGTCCTGCCCAGTAAAGTGGCTTTTTTGTCTGCTCAAGGGCCCAAACGTCAAAATCATTTTTTGACCGGCCGTAGGGATTGAGGGGTACAAGATCCCGACACAATAAATGGTCATCTGCGTATCCTAAACCTCCATCCCCGTAAGTGGCGGCAGAAGAAGCGTAGATCAGTGGAATTGCCTTTTCAATGCACGCGTTCCAGACCTGTTTCGAATAGTCCAAATTTAGCCTGTCAAAAAGGACCGTGTCGGTTTCCGCAGTATCGGTCCTCGCACCTAGGTGAAAGATGAATTGGACGTGTTTTCCATTTCCATCGAGCCATTCAAAGAAATCATTTCTATCCACCATGGATTTAAACCTCTTGGTAACATAGTTCGATTCTTTTTCCGCCCTCGAAAAATCATCTACAAGTACAAGATCATAGAATCTGTTTTCGTTGAGTTTACTCACCATGCAACTCCCAATAAATCCTGCTGCTCCCGTTACTACTATCATCTTGAATAACTGAAAACGAAGTAAAGCAAATCTTTCTTACAGCGTATATTTGCCCGCTGGAGGGATTGGCACATGGTGTACATTACAAGACGAGAACGCTTTAATGCCGCACACAAGCTCTGGAGAGAGGAATGGAGTGCTGAAAAAAACCACGAGGTTTTTGGGAAGTGCTCCAACGAAAATTGGCACGGCCACAACTATGAATTGCATGTCACCGTCCAGGGAGAGCCAGATCCAATGACTGGTTTCGTGATCGACCTCAAAGAGTTATCGGATATCATCAAGGATTCGGTAATTGAAAAACTCGACCACAAAAACCTTAATCTTGATGTCGACTTCATGCAAGGTGTTATGGCTAGCACCGAAAACCTTGCGATCAAAATATGGGAGCAATTGGCCGCACGACTGGAAGCAAGGGGAGCATCTCTTTATCGACTTAAGATCATAGAAACTGAAAACAATTTTGTTGAATACTACGGACCAAATCACAATTAAATGAAAGCTTACATATTTCCAGGCCAAGGATCGCAATTCTCAGGAATGGGCAAGGACCTATACGATGCAAATTCTAAAGCAAAAGAGCTCTTTTCACAAGCCAACGAAATCCTTGGATTTGAGATCACCAAGGTGATGTTTGAAGGAAGCGATGAGGAACTAAAGCAAACCAAAGTCACACAGCCTGCGGTATTTCTTCATTCCGTAATCGGAGCACTCTGCGCAGAGGGATTTGATCCCGATATGGTCGCCGGTCACTCGCTGGGTGAATTCTCCGCCCTGGTTGCGAATGAGGCTTTGAGCTTCGAAAATGGGTTAAGGCTAGTCGCCCAGCGAGCCTCTGCCATGCAAAAGGCATGCGAAGCTTCAAGATCTACCATGGCCGCGGTTCTTGGATTGGACGACGACGTTGTGGAGAGAATCTGCGATGAAACGGAAGGTGTGGTTGTTGCAGCCAACTACAATTGTCCAGGTCAATTGGTGATCTCCGGGGAATATGAAGCGGTGGAGAGAGCATGTGAAGCACTTACCGAAGCCGGGGCGCGACGTGCGCTAATCCTTCCTGTGGGAGGAGCATTTCACTCGCCGGTAATGAAGCCGGCAGAAGAGGAGCTCAAAGCCGCCATTCAAGCGACCGAATTTGGAAAGCCAATATGCCCGGTTTATCAAAATGTCACAGCCAGTGCCGTTAGCGATTCCAATGCCATTCAAAATAATCTGATCGAGCAACTCACATCGCCTGTGAGATGGACGCAAAGTGTTCAACAAATGATCGCTGATGGAGCGACACATTTCACTGAAATTGGCCCTGGGCGTGTGTTACAGGGGCTCGTAAAAAAAATCAACAAAGACGTGGAGACTGCGGGAATTTCTTAACTTTCCCGTATATGAAATCTATAGTAGAGGGAGTAGAAGAATCTACTTCCGACCACAAACTGGTGCGCACGCATGGCAGTGCCGTATATGGCATCCATGCCTTATTAATTTCTATTGAAGTCTTCGCCAAAAAGGGCTTCAAATTCAACCTCGTCGGATTGCCGGATAATGCTGTGAAAGAAAGTCAGTACCGGATGGATGCCGCATTACGGAGCATTGGATACAAAATGCCGGGAAAGCGCCTGATCATCAATTTGGCACCGGCCGACCTTCGCAAGGAGGGCTCATGCTTTGACCTACCAATGGCTATTGCAATTCTCACCGCATCGGGGCAGGTTGAATGTGATCATCTCGAGGAATACGTTATCATGGGTGAACTTGGCCTGGATGGTGAAATACAGCCTTTGAAAGGCGCTCTACCCATTGCAATTGGCGCGAAGAAAGCCGGGATACACAATTTGATCCTCCCTGAACAGAATGCGGCAGAGGCTAGTGTCGTAGAGGGGTTGAACGTTTATGGTGCATCAAACCTGAAAGATGTAATCCTGCATCTTACCAACGTTCTGCCGCTGAATCCGCTCTCCCCGTCAACCCAATCCGTCAACCCTATTGATAAGGACAGTTTACTTGACTTTTCAGAAGTGAGAGGACATGAATCTGCGAAAAGGGCCATGGAAATTGCGGCAGCTGGTGGTCACAATATTCTCCTTGTCGGTCCACCGGGTGTAGGAAAGACAATGCTCGCCAAACGGCTGCCTACAATACTGCCTCCACTGAGTATTGATGAGTCGTTGGAAACGACAAAGATTCATTCTGTGGCTGGTCTCACGGGAGGGCAGACAGGATTGATGCAATTCCGTCCATTTCGTTCCCCACATCATACAGTGTCGAATGTTGCCTTGGTTGGCGGAGGAAGCCATCCGCAGCCAGGTGAAATATCCCTGGCGCACAATGGTGTCTTGTTCTTGGACGAGCTCCCCGAATTTCAGCGGCAGGCCCTTGAAGTTTTGCGCCAGCCAATGGAGGATAGGGAAGTGACCATTTCGAGGGCTCGTTTTACAGTAACTTATCCTTCCAACTTCATGCTGGTGGCCTCTATGAATCCTTCTCCCTCTGGGGATTTCTTTATTCCGGGAGGGGATAACAAGGATTCTGAGATGGAAGTGAAGCGATACTTGAATAAGGTTTCCGGTCCCCTACTCGATCGTATTGACATGCATATAGAGGTCAATCCCGTTCCTTTCGAAGAGCTGTCGGAGGAACGACTATCAGAATCCAGTTCAGATATTCGAGCTCGAGTGCTGCAAGCACGGAAGGTTCAACTGGAACGTTTTAGCTCCAATGCGGCCTTACACTGTAATGCTCAACTTCCACCTCGATATGTCGAAAAATACTGCCGACTTGACGTACATGGCAAGTCACTGATCGCTAAAGCGATGCAACAGCTTTCTCTCTCAGCCAGATCCTATAATAGGATATTGAAGGTAGCACGTACGATTGCAGATTTGGATTTAGTTGAGAATATAGAAGGCCGACACCTAGCCGAAGCAATACAATTCAGAAGTCTGGATCGTGAAGGTTGGTGGGGCTAGTTATTTACCCCTGGCCTCTCTTTGCCATGCATTCTGGTCGCTTTCCCGACCATTTTTGAAGTAGAATACACCTCCCCAGCGGTGTTTTACCTTCCAGTATTCGTCCGTCTTTGACCCGCGGGTTACCCTTCGTATTTCAATTTCTCGACGAGCATCGCCTGAATACTCAACGGTGATCTTCAATGGGTTGAAAAGGTCAAATATTTCGTCAATGTCGAGCAGGTTACTCTGCAAGGCATCATTTTCCAACTCTTTGGTAATCTCTGCCAGACCCTTTTCAATCTCTTCCATGTCGAATTCGTCCAGGTTTATATCCGGGTCGGTCTCCGCCCTTGGCGGGTATTGTTCCACAACAACTTCGTTCTCATCCTTGTGCTTCTCGACAAATTCACTGGCCTTGGCAAAGACCTTTTCGATGCGCTCAATCTCCTTCATTTTCTGCTTCTCACGCTTCTTGATGGCGTGCAACTTCTTTTCGACCTGCTTGCTGTATTCCTTGTCCCAATCAAATTCACGACGTTCGAAATCGAAGAATACACTACCGAAAATTTTGTCCATTTCCGGGTATTCAACACCATGCATTTTCTGGAATAAGACCACTTCCCAGGGTTGATACTGCTGTGTGGATCTCACAATGGCTTCGTCGACTCCGGAGGTCAGAACCGAAATCTTTTTGGTCACATAGTTTCTTCTTGAAAAATGTAATTCGTAATCCGCTCCAAATGGCAATTCGAAATAGAATGTTCCTTCACGGCAAGAAATTACATCATAAGGTTCGGTGCCCTTAAAAACGGTGATTCGAACACCTTTTAACTTGACCATCCCCTCAACGACCTTTCCCTGGACGATTACGGCATCTCCCGGCTGAGCCAAAGACACCAACGAACATAGAAGCAGGAATGCTGCGCAAATACAGTGTTGGACGCGGATTATCACTGTCAGGGTATTGATCGCTCGCAAAGATTGCGAAATAAATTAGAAGACGGGCAGCTTGTAAAGTTAAGCTGTTTTGTTGTAATCCCCACTACCGGTGGGCTTTTGCTCAACCTTGTGATCCTTGTCGTAGTGAACAAAAAAATTGATCCAAAGCGCCCTTGACAGCCTAAAAAATACCGGCGTAAGCAATACCATCGATCCAACAGCTGTAATAAGGTAGAATTCAAGCGAAAAAGCGGGATAAAGAATCGAATACGCCACAAAAATGGTAACACAGTATGCCACGCAAACCGCATAACTCACATACATTGCTCCGAAATAGAATCCCGGTTCAATTTCGAATTTTTGGCCGCAATTGGGGCACTCCTTGGGCATCTCGAAGATTTCGGAAAGGTTGTATGGATTTCTGTTCTTAAACAGATCCTCCTCGTGACACTTCGGGCACTTCAGAAAAAGAATGCTATAGAGTTTATACCCCTTTTTAATCAAACTCGACATCCAATGATACTCCCTCTTTTAATTGTGTCCAATACTCAGGGTACGACTTGTTGACCACTTCTGCCAGTTCAACGCGTGCCCCTAATTCGGCCGCAAGCGGTGAAAGTGCCATCGCCAAGCGATGATCACCGTGAGAATGGAAAGCAAGATTCCGATTCTCTGTGGAATTCTGTGTGCTTACGATCACACGTTCACCTTCTACGCGGACTTCTCCGCCTACTTTTCCGAGTTCTTCTGCCATCCCTGCTATTCGATCGCTTTCCTTGTAGGCCAGATGATGAACCCCTTCCATTGAGAACTCTACATCCAGTTGAAGGGCAGTGGTCATTGCAGATGTAACGGCATCCGGCATATTCAGGAAATTCCAGTTTAATGACTTCACGGTTTGACCTTTGCGCTTTATTAAAATTCCAGTTTCCTTTTCCACACTTACAACTCCAAATGCCTCGAAAAGTTCTGACACCCGACGGTCACCTTGAAGGCTCTTCAAGGTGAGTCCTTTAAGCAGAACCGAATCCAGAATACCACAAGCCACCCATTGATACCAGAATGTGGCTGAGGACCAGTCGATTTCGTGCTTTTCTCCAGAATCTCCCGTCCCTTCCTCAATCATTAGTTCATTACCACTCCATTCCAATTGCACTCCCCAGGCCCGTAGGACTTCAATGGTCATTTCAAAGTACGATTCTGAAACCCTATCACCCTCCCAATGCATATTCAATCCTCCCGAAACGAATGGCGCAATTAAGGCCAGGGCGCTTGCGTGCTGACTGCTTTTATCGTCTTTTAGGCTCACCTGGTTGTTTATCAGGGCACCGCCCTTCAACGCAACGGGGGGAAAGCCGTCCTTCCCGGCATATTCGATATTAGCGCCCATATTCCTCAGACAATCCACCAGGGGGCCAATAGGTCTTTGCTGCATCCTCGGGCTACCGGTAAGTGTACAGTTCCGGCCATTTAAGGCCGCCCACGCGAGAAAGAATCGGTAGGGTGCTCCGGCAATCCCAAAATCGTAAGTGCTTCGAGATTCTTGGAGGTATTGTCTCAGCATCTGGGAATCCTCACTGGAAGAAACCGGAAAATCCAAAGGCTTGCCGGCGAGCGCAGCCAGGATAAGGTTCCTGTTTGAAATACTCTTGGAGAGAGGCAGATCTATTTCAAGATGCTTTGCTATGACACTTTTGTGAAAGTGAACGTTCATCTAAGAATAATTCCTGTACCATTGGATAGCTTGCTCCACTTCCTCGTTGGAAACCACTTGATCGACCTGTGCCGAACCAATGCTATCGAGCAAGGTGAAGTGGTGCTCCCCCCCCTTGATTTTCTTATCATAGATCATGTTGTCGATGATCTTCATGGGGTCTTCCGGTCCAAGTTTTGGCAGCTTGACTTTTCTTCTTATAACACCGTCAATTTCGTCAAAGGCTTCTGCTGTGAGCCTTTTCTGATTGAGTGATATCCTGGCTTCCAGGATCATACCAAGGGCTATGCAATGCCCGTGACGAACCTCTTCAAGGTCTTGTTCCAAAAGTGTGGACTCGACAGCATGTCCAATCGTATGACCAAAGTTTAAAAGCTTCCTTTGGCCGTGTTCGTAGGGGTCTTGTTTCACTACTCCCCCTTTGATTTCGATGGATCTCTTAATTAGGTCAATTGGAGGATATTCGTCATTGTCCTTTGATACCTCATCCCAGTGATCGCGGTCCTTTATCAGGCCGTGTTTTAACATTTCGGCTAGTCCTGATTCTATCTCAGCCTTGTTGAGGGTGTCAAGAAAGACTGGGCATATGAAGTTGTGGTCGGGAGTTCTAAAACTACCGAGCTGATTCTTGGCTGACTTCAAATTCACTCCATTTTTACCACCAATGGCGGCATCCACCATACCGAGTAGAGTAGTCGGAATGTGAATGAAGCGAATGCCTCTTTTGAATGTGGTTGCAACGAAACCTCCAAGGTCTGTGATCACGCCTCCTCCCAGATTGATCAGTAATGCACTACGTTCAAATTCAAAATCCAGCAGGCAATCGCAGACATGCTCGTAAATCCCCAGATTCTTGTTTCCTTCGCCCGGATCGATACCAATTACGCGTATGTCGGCCAGCTCCTCGGTGTTATACTCGAGCAATAGCGGGAGACATTTCTCGATGGTATTTGAGTCGCCGAGGACAGCAATTTGGCTCGCTTTCATCTCAACAATGGTCTCCCCGATTGTACCGAGCTCTCTTGCAGGTATGAACTGGCAGTTATCAATCATCGCAGTCGCAATTTATGGTAGTTGATGATTTCATGTCGATGATGGAGGCCGTGGTGTCCTTAAGTTGTACTTGTATTTCAATTGCTCGTTTGTCGGCCAATATGTGCAGCACACGGTAGACTTTCTGAGGACCTCCGGTAGTGCTCGAAGCGAAGTCAACATCTCCGTTCTCCCAAATGTCGCTCATGTCGGAAGGAAAAAGTTCGTGACACTCGATGAGGCAGGAGGTCCTGTAGTCACTTGTGTCAAGGTATTCACTCACATCCGACAGGACCCTACTTGAAGGGAGCCAGAAGCTGAAATCCCTGTCACGCCCTTGAATGAGCATGAAGTACACTATAAAAAAACCGATTGCAACCCCGATCAAATAAGCCCGCCATCTTCTCCACATATGTGCCGAATTGGCCTACAAAGTAAATCAAAAGGCAGCCATCAAAAGGTCCAGATCTTTGAAAGGAAGGCCGAATGATTTGGAGAGGTTGATATTGGTAAGATAGCCGTTGTATAGATAAACTCCATTGCGTACACCGGAGTAATTTTTCATTACACTCTCGAAGCTTCCATGTTCCCCAAAATTGAGGAGTACAGGAACGAATATGTTGCTGAGTGCCCGCGATGCGGTTTTGGAGACACGCGAAGCGATATTGGGAACGCCGTAGTGGATCACCCCAAATTTTGTGATGGTGGGATTTTGGTGGTTTGTCACCTCCGATGTTTCGAAGCATCCACCCTGGTCAATGGATACATCTATCACTACTGAGCCCTCTTTCATGTTTTGGACCATGGATTCGGTAACGATGCAAGGGGTGATGCCGCCTTTAGCCCTCACGGCTCCAATTGCCACGTCGGCATGCGTCAAGGCATTGGCCAAAACGCTTGGCTCAATGGTGCATGTTTTTAACCTGATACCGATATCGTTTTGAAGGCGGCTCAGCTTGTAGGTAGATTCGTCAAAAACCATTACCGAAGCACCCAATCCCAAAGCAGCTCTGGCGGCATATTCTCCTACAGTTCCGGCACCGATAATCACAACTTCAGTTGGCGTTACGCCCGAAATACCCCCCAGCATGGTTTTTCTTCCGGATTTGTAGTTCCCCAGCAACTCTGCTGCGATCAATATAGACGTTGTTCCGGCTATTTCACCCATGGCTCTCACAACGGGATAAATCCCTTCCATGTCCATATAGTAGTCCCACGCAATGGCCGTGATTTTCTTGGCCATCAGTTTTTCTATATATTCCTTTTTGATGGTTGACAATTGCAAAGCCGATACCAGGTAATTGCCCCTTTCCATCATCTCAATCTCATCCAAGGAGGGTGGTGCCACCTTGAGGATGAGTGTTGCCTGGAAAACTTCCTTTTTATCCCTGAGAATTCTGGCCCCGGCCTCAGAGTATTCTGTATCGGTGAAGTTGGCTCCGAGCCCAGCTCCGGACTCAATGACAACATCGTGTCCATTGCTGGTCAAGACGGATACGGCCGCAGGTGTAAGCGCTACTCGATTTTCCTGAAATGAAGTCTCTTTTGGGATCCCTACATACATCTTCCTCTCATCCTCGGAAATAGCCTCCAATTGCTCCTTGGGAGACAGAGCCGCGCTTTGAGAAAGGGATCGCAGGGTTTCTTTTGAGGTGTCCATGTATCAAAATTACGACCTTTCGCCTCTGTATTCAAATCGGCCGTCAAAATTAAGATCAACCAAAACTAAACAGCCTTCCCTCTTCCTTGAGCTCAATGGTAAGCGTGTGATGATCTTCCGGAATCAGATTTGGCACCAGGTTCGGCCACTCGACAAGGCATAATTTGCCCGATTCGAAGTACTCCTCGGCCCCAAAATCATAAGCCTCATCCTCGCTTTTAATTCGATAAAAATCAAAGTGGTATATGGTGTCTCCAAAGTTGGTTTCGTATTGATTGACAATAGAGAAACTAGGGCTACCTACCGAGTCTACTACCTTCAACTGCAAGCATATTTCCTTGATCAAGGTAGTCTTACCAGCCCCAAGCTCACCGATGAACAGGATCGTATTGTGCTCCCTGGTTTCGAGTATCCGGGCTGCCATCTCAGGTAATTCATCCGGGGCAGAAATCAACTTGGTGATCAACGCGGCTCAAAATAGGCAACTGGTACCATCATTTCCTCCATGGAAACACCACCATGTTGAAAGGTGTTTTTGTAGTACTGAACAAAATGATTGTAGTTGTTTGGGTAAACAAAGTAGCGGTCCCCATTGGCAAAAATGTACCGTGTGCTCACATTTGGCTTGGGAAGGAAGATATCTTCCGGCTTCTGAAACTCTAAAACTTCCTTGGTTTTGTAGTTCAGGTTTTTACCCTGCTTATAACGCAAATTGGTGTTGGTATTTCTGTCACCTACAACCTTCACGGGCTCCTTCACGCGGACACTTCCGTGATCGGAAACCACCATCAATCTACCTCCAATTTCGGCAATCTTCTTGATTGCATCCCGCAAGGGTGAATGCTCAAACCAGCTATGGGTAAGAGATCTGAATGCTGCCTCGTCGTCGGCCAGTTCTTTGATCATTTCAATTTCCGTTTTGGAATGACTGATGACATCGACGAAATTGTACATGATGACATTCAGGTCGTTGTTCCTCATCTGTACCACCATTTCAGGCAGCTTCCGCCCTTCATCGATGTTTCGAGCCTTGGATACACCAAAGTCATAGTCCAGTCGCTCCTTTTTGATCAGGAATTCAAGAAGAATCTTTTCCTCTATATGTATTTCATCCTCCTGAAACCAAATGCCTCCAAGTGCATCCTCGAGCTCGCTTGGCAAACTTCCGCTGAAAATGGCATTCCTCGAAAAAGAAGTTGCGGTTGGCAGGATACTCATGTACATTTCTTCTTCCACTGGCCTGAAAAAGGATTGAATGCTCTTTTCGATGACTTTCCATTGGTCGTACCGCAAGTTGTCTATCATGATGACGTACAACGGCGATTCCTGTTCTACTCTTGGGAACACCCTTTCCCTAAACAAAGTGTGAGACAACACCGGACCTGGAGAACCGTTGAGCCAGTTGACATAGTTGCGCTCTATAAACCTGGTAAACTCGCTGTTAGCCTCATTCTTCTGCATTTGCAGGATTTCAAACATCGATGGATCGCCCAAGCCCTCAAGTTCAATATCCCAGTGAACCAGTTTCTTATATATCTCCTGCCAATCCTCAAACTCAGAAGCGGCATGTATGTCGGAAGATAGTCGCTGAAACTCCTGACGATAGTCTGACGTGGTTTTTTCACTGACCAACCTGGAGGAATCTAGGTTCTTTTTGATTGAAAGTAAGATCTGGTTGGGATTGACAGGCTTGATCAGATAGTCACTGATTTTGCTACCAATGGCTTCTTCCATGATCGACTCTTCTTCGCTTTTTGTGATCATGATGACCGGAATGTTGGCAAAATCCGCCTTGATTCTGGTCAGTGCCTCCAAGCCGGTAATTCCAGGCATATTCTCATCGAGAAAAATGAGATCTACCTTCTCATGGTCTAGAAATTCTATAGCATCTTCCCCATTGGTGGCTGTGAGTACCTCGTAGCCTTTGTCCTCCAAAAAAAGAATATGGGGCTTGAGCAAGTCAATTTCGTCATCAGCCCAAAGGATTTTGATTTTATCCATTTTCTCCTACTTCTCCAATATGATACTTTTGATTCCTAATTTCAGTGTCGTTGAGCAAAATTGTCAAAAAGAAAATCATCAACGATCCGGTCTATGGATTTATTTCCCTGAATGATGAATTAATCATTCGTTTGGTCGACCATCCTTATTTCCAAAGGCTTCGGAATATATCTCAACTGGGCCTTACCCACCTGGTCTATCCAGGTGCTCATCACAGTCGATTTCAGCATGCCCTGGGGGCCCTGCACCTCATGCAGAAAGCAATCGCGACTCTTCGATCTAAGGGAGTGAGCATTTCTGAAGCCGAATCGGAAGCCGCTTCCGCAGCAATATTGCTACACGATGTCGGCCATGGGCCATTTTCTCATGCTTTGGAGCATTCCATTGTAGAAGGCACCGACCATGAAGAGATTTCCCGACTGGTGATGAATCGGCTGAACGAGGAATTTGACGGGGCTCTTGACCTCTGCATTCGAATCTTCAACAACGAATACAACAAGCCATTTTTGCATCAATTGGTGAGTTCTCAGCTGGACGTCGATCGCCTGGACTATCTGAAACGCGATAGCTTTTTCTCAGGGGTTTCAGAAGGGGTGATCGGCACCGACCGAATTATCAGCATGCTCAACGTACGTGACGGAAAGCTGGTCGTTGAAGAAAAAGGGATTTATTCCATCGAGAAATTTATCGTTGCGCGTCGTCTTATGTATTGGCAGGTATATCTGCATAAGACTGTGATCTCGGCGGAATTTGTCTTGCTCAAAGTATTGAAGAGAGCAAAGGAATTGACCAAGGCCGGAACAAAGTTACCGGCCGCTCGAGCAGTAGAAAAGCTGCTTGCATCAGCGAACGATACGGGAGACGACTTTCTTGGAACCTTTCTCGAATTGGACGACAACGATGTCCTCACCTCCATCAAGGAATGGAAGAACCACGATGATCTCGTTTTGAGGTATCTCAGTCGGGCCCTTGTGGACCGACAGCTCTTGAAAGTACATGTGCAAAAGGAGCCATTTGATGTTTCGACCCTTTCGAAATTCGAAAAGGAAGCTCAAAAGCGGTTTGAGGTAGGGCCGGAAGAAAGCAAATATTTTGCCTTTGAAGTAGGTATTGGCAACATGGCCTATACACCGGAATCCGAGCGCATAGAAATCCTGATGAAAGATGGAAGTGTGAAGGAGATTTCGGAAGTAGCTGATATACTTACTTATCCCGTTTTATCAGAGCCTGTGCGCAAGTATTTTCTCTGCTTCGCAAGTGAATTGAGAGGCATTTTTGACCGCAGTTGAAAAATTGGTCTAGATCAAAATAATTCCACTTTTTAATAGTTACTTTTGGACGGCCTAAAACGAGACCAATAAACACGGAGGGAAGGATTCGCTAAGCATGGAGTTTACCGCCCAAACAATTGCCCAAATGATTGACGGGGACATCGTTGGTGACCCAAATTCGACCGTGCACACCCTGGCAAAAATTGAAGAGGCAAAAAAGGGGTCTCTCGCCTTTCTCGACAACGAAAAATACATCCCCTATATCTACTCAACCAAAGCTTCGATCGTCCTCATAAATGATACGTTCGAGCCGGAAAAAGCCATCCACGATGGCACTACCCTTATAAAGGTTCCAAATGCAAGGATGGCATTCGCTTCATTGCTTGAAGAATACGCCAAAATGAGGGGTGATAAAAAGGGCATAGCCAAAAGTGCGATCGTACCGGATTCCTGTAAGGTTGGTGAAGATGTATACATAGGTGAAGGTGTCGTGCTTGGAGAACATTGCGTTGTTGAAGATGGAGTGAAGATTTATCCAGGTTGCGTGGTGGGTGATAGCGTTGCGGTCGGAAAAAACAGCCAGCTCTATTATGGGGCAAAGGTTTACAGTGATACTGTCATTGGCGAACACTGTACCATACATGGAGGATGTGTGATTGGCAGTGACGGATTTGGCTTTCAGCCCAACCAATCAAATGACTACAAAAAGGTCGTTCACATTGGAAACGTGGTCATTGAAGATTGGGTGGAAATCGGCTCAAATTCTACCATAGACAGAGGAACCCTAGGCTCTACCGTCATTCGAAAAGGGGTTAAGCTCGATAACCTGATCCAGATCGCTCATAATGTTGATATCGGTGAGAATACCGTGATTGCTGCCCAAACTGGAATCGCCGGTTCTACCAAAATCGGGAAGAATTGTATGATTGGTGGGCAAGTTGGGATTATCGGCCACCTGCAAATCGCCGATGGCGTAAAGATCGCCGCTCAATCTGGAATTGGGCAAGACATCACCGAAGAGAATTCGATAGTTCAGGGCTCTCCCGCTTTTTCTATCCGAGACTACAAAAGATCTTATGTACTTTTCCGCAACCTTCCGAAGTTGTGGGAACATCTGGACGAACTCAAGAAGAACAGCTAATCATTTATGAGCGATAAGCAGAAAACTCTTAAAAGCGCCTTCGAACTAAGTGGCGTTGGACTGCACACTGGTGCGACCGTGAACTTGAAAGTCAATCCTGCTGAGGACAACCACGGCTATGTTTTTAAGCGCACAGATATGGATGGGCAGCCCACCGTCAAAGCTTCCCTGGACAATGTTTTTGCCACCCAAAGGGGAACCAGCTTGAAGGAAGGCGATGCAGAAGTGCATACAACTGAACACTTGCTCGCGGCTCTGTTTGGATTGCAGATTGACAACGCGCTTATTGAATTGGATGGTCCGGAAATTCCAATCCTGGATGGTAGCTCCAGGTATTTTGTCGAAGCTATTGAAAAGACCGGGATTGTTGATCAGGAGGAAGAAAAGAACTACCTCGTTCTGGGTGAGAACATCAAGTTTGAAGATACGGAACGACAGACCGAAATGCTCGCCGTACCGGATGAGGAATTCAGGATCACAGTAATGGTCGACTACCACTCTCCCCTCCTCGGCACACAGCACGCCTCGATGTACAATATTCGCGAGTTTAAGGACGAAATCAGCTCATGTAGGACGTTTGTTTTCTTGAGAGAATTGATCCAATTGGTCAATGCCGATTTGATCAAAGGAGGAGATGTGGACAACGCGATCGTGATGTGCGACACTGAGCTCGAAGAGACTGAGAAGGATTTATTGGCAGATACCTTCAACCGGGACAAGAGTGAACTTCAAAGCGTTGGTATTGGCATCCTCAATAACGTAAAGCTCCAATTTGAAAATGAACCTGCGAGACACAAGCTACTGGATATTGTTGGAGACCTTGCCCTCCTGGGGCGACCAATCAAAGGACATATCCTCGCTGCAAGACCCGGTCACCACACCAACGTTAACTTCGGCAAGATTCTTCGGAACGGATCAGCAGGTAAGGTCCAGAAGTACTACAACGCAACGGACCCTGCACTGATCGACATCAACCGAATAACGGAGTTGCTTCCACACCGTTATCCATTTTTACTGATCGACAAGGTGATAGCCATTGGCGACGAGTTTGTGGTGGGTGTAAAAAATGTCACCAGAAACGAACTCTTCTTTAACGGGCACTTTCCAAACGAACCTGTCATGCCTGGCGTGTTGATCGTTGAAGCCCTTGCTCAAACGGGGGGCATCCTGGTCCTCAATACGGTAGATGACCCGCAGAATTACTCTACCTATTTTGCCAAGATCGACAAGGTGAAATTCAAACGGAAGGTCATTCCCGGAGATGCGCTTGTGCTCAAAATGGAATTGATGCAACCAATACGTCGAGGCATGTGCTTAATGAAGGCCACGGCAATGGTAGGCGAACAAGTGGCTTGTGAGGGAGAACTCATGGCACAAATCGTGAAAAACGATTAGTAATGAGCAAACTGTCCAATGTGCATCCCAATGCCAAGATTGGGAAAGGAACGAAGATTGCGCCCTTTGTTACGATTGAAGAAGACGTTGTAATTGGTGAAAACTGCGACATTGGTCCCAATTGCGTCATTTATAACGGGGCACGCATTGGCAACAACTGTACGCTATTTCCGGGTGTAATCGTTTCCGCGATTCCACAAGATCTCAAGTACAAAGGCGAATACACACTGACCCACGTAGGTGACAACACCACTCTCCGTGAATACGTTACCATTAATCGGGGAACGGCCGATAGAATGGAAACGCGAATTGGCAGCAATTGTCTCATCATGACCTACGTTCATGTTGCGCACGACTGCTTGATCGGAGACTACTGCATCATCGCCAATAGCGTGGCACTCGCGGGTCATTCTGTAGTAGAAGATCACTGCGTACTCGAAGGTTTGGTCGCTGTACAGCAATTTGTGCGGATAGGGCAATACAGCTTCATTGGGGGCACTTCAAAAGTGAGGAAGAATGTTCCTCCTTTTATCAAGGCAGCCCGCGAGCCGCTTGCATATGCTGGAATCAATGCCATAGGTATGAGAAGGAGAGGCCTCTCCGACCAGACGATTGCGCACATAGAGGATATCTATCGCATCATCTACGTTCAGAATCAGAACAACTCAAAGGCCATCAAGCAGGTGGTTAAGGAAATAAAGGACTCGCCACAGAAAGAGATCATCCTCAATTTCATCCGCTCCAGCGAAAAGGGCATTATTCGCGGAAACGCCGATTTATGACCATTGAACTACACGACCTTGGTAAAAAGTACAGTGGACGATGGTTGTACCGCAATGTTTCCAGAACTTTTGAAGACGGCGGTCACTATGCAATCACTGGGCCCAATGCTTCTGGTAAGTCTACGCTGCTGAAGTTAATGGCAGGCCAGGTGGAACCCAACGAAGGTGAAGTCTCCTGGAGAAGAGATGGTGAAGCCTTCGAAGCCGCCAGATTGTACACGGAGCTTGCCATTTCCGCACCCTATCTTCAATTGTACGATCAAATGACCCTCCTTGAGACCATTCGCTTTCATCGACAACACAAGCCGATGAAGGAGGATAAATCCGAAGACCAATTCATTCGGGAAATCGATCTTGAAGACGCTTCGAATCGCCCACTATCGGAGTTTTCTTCGGGCATGATGCAGAGGGTGAAATTAGGCCTGGCCTGGATGACAGATTCACAGGTTTTATTACTCGATGAACCACTCTCAAACCTTGATAAGACGGGGGTTTCGTGGTATCTGGAATTGGCTGAAAAGTACAAGGAAAAAAGGCTTATAATTGTTTTTAGCAACGCCCAGGAGAGAGAATATTCTTTCTGCGACGAAGTGATCTCCCTGGAAAATCTTTAACGACAGAATGGCTACGACAGCGGATTTTAAGAACGGGATGTGCTTGGACTTCAACAATAACCTATGGACATTGGTAGAATTTCAACATGTGAAGCCAGGAAAAGGAGCAGCATTTGTTAGGACTAAGCTCAAGAGCCTGAACACGGGACGTGTTTTGGAACATACTTTTCCAGCCGGTGTGAAGATCAACCCCGTAAGGATCGAAAGGAGAAAGTACCAGTATTTGTACAACGATGATTCGGGATTTCACTTTATGAATACCGATACCTACGAACAAATATTCCTAGACGAGAAATTGGTAGAGAACCCCGGATTTCTAAAAGAAGGGGAATTTGTAGAAATCCTTGTCCATGCAGAGGAAGAGACTGCCTTATCCTGTGAATTGCCACCATTTGTCGAGTTTGAAATCACGTATACGGAGCCCGGAATTAAAGGAGATACAGCCACCAATACACTCAAACCAGCAACCGTGGAGACGGGCGCTGAGATCAAAGTGCCACTCTTTATCGATACGGGAGATCGCGTCAAGATCGATACCAGGACCGGAGCATACGTGGAACGAGCCAAGTAATGAAGCTGGATCAGGGTCATAGCCTAAAGGAGATCGCCGAGCTAATCGAGCGTCCGTTCAAAGGAGACCCAGATCATTCCGTTACCGGTATTAATGAAATTCATGTCGTCGAAGACGGTGACCTCGTATTCGTCGACCACCCAAAATACTACGACAAGGCTTTGGGATCGGCCGCTACGACTATCCTGATCAACAAAGAGGTCGAACTCCCGGAGGGAAAGGCCATCATTATTTCGGAGGATCCTTTCGACGACTTCGTCAAACTCATTGGTCATTTCAGGCCGAAGGTGCATTCGTTGGGAAGCATAGGCAATGATGCCTTTATCGATCCTTCTGCCATCATCCACAAAGGAGTCTATATCGGTGACAGAACCTACATCGGCAAGGGTGTTGAGTTGCACCCCAACGTCGTGGTCTACAACGATGTCATCATTGAGGATCATGCCATCATCCATGCAAACACGGTTCTCGGTTCCCACGCATTTTACTACCAAAAAAGGGAAGGGAAATACGTCAAGTTCCCAAGCTGCGGAAGGCTTGTGATTCGAAAGAACGTGGAAATTGGTGCATCCTGCACTATCGATAAGGGCGTCACCGGTGACACCATTATTGGTGAAGGGTCCAAACTCGACAACCATGTTCATATCGGCCATGACACGGTAGTTGGAAAGCATTGCTTGCTTGCGGCACAAGTTGGTTTGGCCGGATGTGTTCACCTGGAGGACAACGTGACACTTTGGGGTCAGGTAGGTGTGGCGAGTGACGTGGTCATTGGTGAAGGTGCAACGGTTTATGCCCAGTCCGGCACCAATAAGGATCTGGAGGCCGACGGAGTATATTTTGGTAGCCCTGCGGGGGAGGCCCGCGAAAAATTCAAGGAGCTCGTAGCGCTAAAAAAGCTACCGGACGCCCTGAAATCATTGAAAAAATAAAGGCCCTTATCTTTAGGCCGTGGCTGACAAAGAGAACCTCAAGCAAAAGCTCTCCCAAAACAAGGCTATTCTCAGAAAACTGTTGGAGTTGACCATGTCTATCAATTCCAATGAAGATGCATTGGATTTGTATGGATACCTGGAGGATATTCTGGAGGAAGATCTGGGTATTAAGAAGTACGTCTTCTTCAGGCAGCTTGAAAGTGAGTGGGTCACCAGTATGGAAAAAGGTTTGGGCGAACACGAAAAGAACTTCGAAGTGGAGAAGGTGCTGTCATCTTATGAGCAATTTACCGTGCTCGCCACCTCGCCTAACCCCTACCTCAAGGAGTTTGATTACATCGTTCCCGTATACCACAAGAAACATGCACTGGCCTATCTGCTGCTCTCGGATCCAGGTGAAGAGGCCGATATAAGCCCGGTGGTCAAGAACCTCAACCTCATCCAAACCCTGGCCAACATAATCGTCGTTGCCGTTGAGAATAAACGACTATTTAAAGAGCAGCTCAAGCAGGAGCGGGTGGTCCAGGAGATGGAGCTCGCCTCTCAAATTCAGAAGAATTTACTGCCCAAATCTCTGCCTTCTGAGGGAAGCATCAGGGCAGATGGATATTTTAAATCTCACCACAGGGTAGGTGGAGATTATTATGACTATGTGCGCATCGAAAATGGAGTTCAGTACTTCATCATCGGAGATATCTCAGGCAAGGGAATCTCCGCTGCGTTTTTGATGTCGAACTTCCAAGCCTATTTCCGCACAGCTGTTGGGCTCGGACTCGACCTTGAATCCCTGTTTTTGCATCTGAATTCAAGGGTGGTGGACAGCTCCAATGGCGAACATTTTATTACACTTTTTTTGCTCAAAGTGCCAAATGAAGGCCCCATTCAATATGTCAATGCCGGGCATCCGCCAGGCTTGTTGTTTGAAAAAAATGGAAATGTGAAACCGCTCGATAGCCAGACGACCCCTATTGGTATTCAAGAGTTATCGACAGTAGAGGTAAGGACATTCGACAGGAATTTGGCCCGAAGGCTTCACCTATATACCGATGGGCTTATCGAAGTGCCTAACAGACGTGGAATATTTTACGGAATTAGTGGGCTGATGGCAGACGCAAGCCAGTTGCTTGACACCAATCTGGATGAGGTGAACCGGATCATCGTCGAAAAAAGTCTGGAATATTCAGGAAGGATAGACCGGGATGACGATATCGCTCTACTGAGCCTCGACTTCTCCTTTTGAATGAAAGAGTTTGATGGCCACGATCATGGCCATGAATCCCCAAAATGGCACAGAGGCTTTATCCGTGTCCAAAAAGTTATTGAGCAGCCCATGTATCAAGTAGGTTGATTGTGCCACAATGATGGATATCACAAGAACGCTGTACCGTCCTGGTGGCAGTTGCTGGTAAAGCCGCACGGAGATATAGTAGAATAGAAAGATGATGGCCAGGAAGGAAACCAAGCCCAATACTCCGGATTCGGCAAGAGGTCCGAAGTATTCACTGTGCGCATTTCCCCCATCACCGAAGTTGGTGGAGATGATGGTAAGCTGACTACTGTGTTGATATGGTGCATAAAGGAAGGCGTAGGTTCCCGGCCCGTGACCAAAGACAGGCCGCTCAGCAAACATGCGCAGTGCACTATTCCAGCGATTGATGCGCTCGAGGTTGGAGGCATCGGAAGCCACATTTGAAATGGATTCGACATGCTCGGCCAAATCGCCGGACGAATCCTGTTTGTTTTTCTCAAGCTTCTGCATAATCTGTCCCTGAAAATTGACGAAAATGAAAAGGCCAATTAGGATTCCACTGATCACTACATAGAGCTTGACACGGTAGTATACAAGGACCCACACTCCCAGTCCGCCAAGTAGGCTAACCCAGGCAGCACGGGTAAAGCTCAATATGACTCCGGCAATCAAAATGGTGAGGAAGAATCCTGCAAGAATCTTGGAATTTAAACTCAGTCGACTGTTGTAGAAAAACCCAATCACAATGGGAATGAACATGGCGACGATTGCTCCATAAGATGTGTGGTCCTTGAAAAAAGGCTGCATTACCCAGTGTGCCGGCTTTTCGGCAAAACCACGCAGTGCATGATTGATAATGGTATATACTATGACCCCGGATAGCGGCACGATGTAAAGCCACATAAACCGCTCGATGTTATCCGCCTTCTTGAAGAGGAGTATTGCCAGGAAGTAGAAGGTGACGACAAACCAAAGTCTGGACACCATGAATTTGAGACTCACCTCCGGGAGCTCACTTGGAAAAACGCACAGGAATATCCAAATCAAATTGATTACAATTCCAATGGTCAGGGGATACCTAAGCACGGCCCTCGGATAATTGCCGTCGTGCAGACTCTTTACCAGGAAGACCAACATGGCCCCAAATGCAAGCGGTTCTGTGGGCAAGTGGACCCCAAGGTTAAATTCGAGCTTTTCCAGCCCAACGGAGAGCGGCGTACAAAACACAATGAAAAGTAGCAGCAGATCAAGGCGGAAGAGCGCCAGGCCTACAATGATCAACGCCAAGGGCAGGGCATTAAACCAAAGTATTTCGTAGTAAGTAAAAACCGCATTGACCAATATGAATAGGCCGAGTGCGAGGTAGATAAATCGGTATTTCTGACCAAGCGTCAGTTCCATAAGATCAGATCTGATCTTGCAGCTTGCGGTAGTTCTCGAGTCCTATGATTACCAGAATGGTCAGCAAGAATGCAGAAAAGGTCGAGATAACCACTATCAACCATCGGATTGGATAGGCCTTCTTTTCTGAAGCCCACGCCTGGTTTACCACAAACTTGTGGGGAACGTCTTTCGTTGCATCTACCATCGTTTCTTCGTACTTGGACCGAAGCAAGATAAGGCGCTCACGCTCGTATTCTGCGTTGTCACTCAGCGCGATAAAGGCAGACCCATATTTGGCCAGGGTATCCATTTTCTGCTCTAACTGCGCGACCGCATTTTTATCGTTTTTCCCAATGGCCTTATAATACTCCAGGGAGAGTCCCTCAATTTGTTTTTCGTAGTCGTGCAATCCGTACTTCCTCATCTCGGTCAAGCTGTCGTCAACCATCTTCATATGATCGCGCATTTTGAAGTATTCGGCCTCAATGACTTTTAGGGCTTCGCGAGCCCTTTCTTTTTGCATCCTGTTCTTCTCTGCATCTACAAGCCTTGCTATTTCATTTGCAATAAGCGCTGCAGTATCCCGGTCAGAATCGAGAACATCAATCCGGATTGACTGATACTCGGTCCTTTTGAATGAAACCAACTTTTCCCACTTCTTGATGAGGTTGGTCAGTTTGTATTTGTGATCCTGATCAATGTCGTAGTGCTCCATCAGGTTGAACTTTCGAAAGATTTCGTCCCGGATCTTGTCAGAATACAATATCTGTAACATCTGCTCGGCCTGTTCCTCCTCACCAAACTGAACAATGTCATTTTTACCGGTGACGTCCTCTGTCATCACCGCTTTGGAGATGGATGAAGTATTGGCCGGGAAGAAGATCACGGTAGAAAGGAATTTCTCTTCCATGACCAGTGAAACAATCGCAGAGATTATCGCAGCAGCTATAGATACTATAATTAGGGGCTTACGCCATCGCAAGAGAAATATCAACAATCCGGACGAGTCGAAATCGGAATTCTTGTCCATAGGGTAGTCTTTTTGAAAAGCCGCAAAGCTATCGAATAATTAAAGAGAATTTGGTTTCAGGGACTTGGATAACTGCGCATTTGGGATTTTAGTATTTGAGGGTCAGATTATTATCGGTCTATGAAACAAGGCCAGTTCGAAAACGTACCTTTATCCAGGTGAAAATTGTAGTCAATACACGCTTGCTTATTCCTGGAAAACTTGAGGGAATTGGCTGGTTTACCTACGAATGTTTTCGGAGAATTGTCGAGGAACATCCCGAGCATGAATTCCACTTCCTCTTTGATCATCGCAATTACCAAGATTTTCTTTTCGGCCAAAATGTACACCCTGTGGTGCTCTATCCTCCTGCTAGAAGGCCACTGTTGTGGCGAATTTGGTTTGAGCGAAGTGTGGCTCGCTACCTGGAAAAGCAAGAGCCCGACCTCTTTATATCAACCGATGGATTTTTGTCCCTTTCTTCCCCTACTCCATCCATCTCGGTGATACACGATTTAAACTTCGAGCATTTCCCAAAGGATATGCCCGGGCGTTACCTTAAGTTTTACAAGAAATTTTTTCCTCAATATGCCAAGAAGGCCGTTCGAATTGTGACTGTTTCCAATGCATCCAAGGGTGATATATGCAAGACTTACAATGTGGATTCGGACAAGGTCGATGTGGTATACAACGGAGTCAATGACCTCTATAATCCATTGCCCAATCAAACGATAGAATCTACCCGAACGAAGCTCACCCAGGGCGCCCCATACTTCCTCTACATAGGTTCCCTCCACCGCCGAAAAAACATTGATCGCATGTTGAAGGCGTATGATGCATATAGCACTGGGGGTGGAGATGCCCACCTGGTAGTTGTGGGAGAAACCATGTGGCAACGCGACGGCATACAGGCCAGCAGTCTCGCCAGCAAGGACAAAATCCACCTGGTCGGAAGGAAGCCTCCGGAAGAACTCAAAAATATTCTGGGCTCTGCGCTAGCACTGGTTTTTGTCTCTTATTTTGAGGGATTCGGTATTCCGATTTTGGAAGGATTCAGGGCTGGAGTACCTGTGATCACCTCTAATGTTTCATCGATGCCGGAAGTTGCCGGCGATGCAGCACTACTGGTAGATCCGTTTAGCGAAAAGGCCATCCAGGATGGAATGCGGACTGTGAGTAAGGACGCAGATCTTAGGTCTACCTTGATCACTAAAGGATTCGATCGAGTGAAAGACTTCAACTGGGATTCTACGGCCAAGGGGCTCTGGAACAGTATGGAAAAAGCGATGAATGCTTGAGCACAGCCTTCACCCGGCGCTAAGGGAAGCAGGATTGGATGAGGCAGGCAGGGGATGCCTGGCTGGCCCGGTAGTCGCCGCAGCAGTGATACTTCCGAGTGGCTTTTCTCACCCCGTGCTCAACGACTCAAAAAAACTATCTGAAGCGAAAAGAAATCAACTACGGCTGGAAATTGAACAACATGCCCTTGCCTATGCCGTGGCCTTTGTCGATCACCAAAGAATAGACGAGATAAACATACTCAACGCATCAATCGAGGCCATGCATATTGCTGTGTCCAATTTGAAGTTAAATCCGCAGTTCCTACTTGTGGATGGCAACAAATTCAAACCCTATCCCGACATTGCCCATCAATGTGTGGTCAAGGGCGATGGAAAATATGCCAACATTGCCGCTGCAAGCATCCTGGCTAAAACTTATCGCGACGAATTTATGGATGACTTGCATTCTCGTTTTCCCCAATACGATTGGTTAAATAATAAGGGTTATCCGACCCCAAAACATATTCAGGGGATTAAGGACTACGGGATGACCGATTATCATCGGCGTAGCTTTCACTTGAAGTCCATGCAAATGGAACTGTTTTAAACGTTTTGTGTTGACAACAAGGCCAATTGCCATGCGGTTTCCAACGTTTTTTTGATCATCATTGCGATCGTGAGGAGAATCTTCTTCATCATATTGCTTTTGATCATCCTTTTAGGGGTGGTTTACACCTTGTTTAACCTTGAAAAGAGGGTTGGGATATCTCGTTCAGTCTACGAGGCCATCCCCAAAACGAGCCTTCTGGTACTCGACTTCAAGGAGCCGGAAGAATTCATCCAGGACCTTGAGCGAAATAGCCTCGTTTGGGACGACCTGGTTGAGGTAGCGGCTTTTGAGGACTTTAGCAAGGCAGTACAGTTGGCCGATAGCCTGCTGAACAGCGAGATGGAATCATTTGACATATTCCACAACAATCGCCTGATGGCTGCAGGGATCCGCAACGACCAGAATAAGATCAACTGGGTATTCTACATTCCCGTGATGCCGGGCTATTCAGACGAAGGCGTTAGGGCCGGCCTGCAGAATTTTAGCCCATCCAGTGAATCAATGGGCTTTACCATCAATGGTAAATCGTTTGGCGCCGATGTGCGGGATGGCATACTCTATTTCTCGTCAAACACTAAACTACTGGAGCAGACCAGGGCGATACTCGACTCCAAAACCGGTCTGGTGCAAAACTCTGCATTCAACGTTGTCTACCAAAGGGCAGGGAAAAACAAACCCTTGAACATCTATTTGAACCATGCTGAATTGGACAATTTTCTGAAGGATGAAGGAAGTGAGACCGGTTCATTCGAGTCGTTCAAAAAACTGGGGGTCTGGACCGAACTGGATCTAAGCAACAAGCCAAATTCTGTTCAGCTGGATGGATTCAGCTATGGCATAAGCAAGTCATTCGTCCACTTCGATTTGGCCATGGAAGAATTGTGGAGCGTAATTCCGAAAAAGAACGGTGGATGGACTATCAGGTCTATGGAATCCATTGAGTTCAGCCCCGAGGTACAAGACGCTATTGATTCGCTGTGGAGATCAAAGCAATATAGATTCAACGATGGATTCCATGCCTCGCTTAACGGATTTGTTTGCGAATTGCAGTATATCCGTTCGAAGAAATTGGGTGCGGCCAATGTTGTTTTGCTTAAACCCAAAGACACCGATCAAACGATAGATCACCTCAAGCAATTTTGTGACGTTGATAGTACCGGCGATCTGTGGTTCTTTACTCCGACATTTACGCCGCTGGCCAAGATTTACTCCGAAGAAAAGGATACGCTGGACGTCATGTGTTTTCGGGAAGGATGGTTGATGTTGGCTGAAGACAGAGCTATCTTGGAGTCGCTCATATTCGATCTGGACAACGAGCGCTCGCTGTCAAAGGATGCGCAGTTTCAACTGTTCACGGACAACCTTTTGGAGCCCTTTGATTATACGTTCTATTATCCTGTATTCCGTTCGCCATCATCCTTTGCCGACGGCCTCGGCTCTCTGCTTGGGATAGATCGGAAATCGAAGCTGCACGAGCGGCTAGAAGGGCTTTTATGGCAATACAGTTACGATGACGAAATGGATACCTACCATCACATGTATGTCAAGTACAATGCACACATCGAAGAAGAGCGAAATACTTTGTGGGAATTCACCATGGGCAGCAATTCCACCATGACCCCGCAATTATTCATCAATCATTATTCGGAGTCAGTTGAGCTTTTTGTACAAGACAGCAAAAACAGGGTTTACTTAATCAACAACAAGGGCAAGAAGCTTTGGGATAAGAAGGTGGATGGCCCTATCCTGGGCGACATCTCTATTTTGGACAAGTACCAAAACGGAAAGCTGCAAATTCTCTTTAATACTCCGAATTCGGTCTACATTCTCGACCGTAAGGGTCGCAATTTGGAAGGCTTTCCTGTCAAATCGAAGGCAGCGTTCAGTGCTCAGCACACTTTGATGGATTACGACAACAACGGAAAGTACAGGATACTCATACCTCGTTCCGACAGTACGCTGTCAAACTACAACAGTGATGGGAAGGAGGTCAAGGGTTGGAAGGCAAAACGCAAGGCCAATATCGAGTGTCCGGTACAATATACCCGCGTTTCTTCCAAGGACTATGTACTCTTGAGGTATGAGGACGGTTCGTTTGAAGCGCTCAACAGAAAGGGTGAAATCAGGCTCAAATTCAAATACGACGTTCCCAAGTCATACCCGGCTGCCTGGCGCGTTCAAAAAGGTAAAAGCCCGAAGTCTACCTTCATTCTCATCCCGGATTCCGGAGGAACGATTACCAAACTATTCTTCAACAATCGCCGAGAAAGAAAGTCCTTTGATTTGGGTGAGCTCCACGCATTCAGCGCCGGACAGTATGACGACGATGATCAACTCGAAACGGCCTGGACATCCAATAAGGGCTACGGCTACATAGATCAGAACTGGCG
This sequence comes from Salibacteraceae bacterium, assembly GCA_965267285.1. Classification (GTDB taxonomy): domain Bacteria; phylum Bacteroidota; class Bacteroidia; order Flavobacteriales_G; family Salibacteraceae; genus UBA4419. The sequence goes on from OZ253948.1 coordinate 2,662,112, forward strand.
TAGAAAGCAATTCTTCAGCGGGGACTCTCTGAAGAGTGGGGTCATCATAGAGCCGAATTCGGGTTTTTATGGTGCCATTCTTTCCGATACTGTGCGACTTTATGCCAACCAGCAAGCCGTGGAGATGGAATCCGTTCTGAAATCAAAAGTCCGTCCAATAATCCTGGACCTGCATGATGATGGAAAGCAGGAAATCCTGATCAATTCCGGGGGTGTTCTCTATTGTTATCCCCTCGAGAATTAGCAGTTAATTCGTCCGGTATATCCACCATAATGCTTAATTTGGTGTGAAATACTACTCGGTGAAATCATACCTCCCTGGCCTTATTTTTCTTTGCCTCTCGTCCATCGGCTTTAGTCAGGGCAATCACACACTGTACAATATGCGTGCTGTGCCACAGGTGGTCTCTCAAAACCCTGCATTCAGTCCCTATTCCCGCTATCACTTCAGTATTCCCGGTTTGAGTAGTATTAGCGCCGGTTTGACCAACAACACGGTTGAACTAAACGACATTTTGAGCCTGGGCCAGGGACTCACGACAGAATCAGGGCCGTCGGATGACGATTATAACGACTTCTTTCTCAATTTCTATCGCGGTCTGAAGGAGGAAAACAACTTCGCCAACATCGAAATGAATATAGAACTCCTCAGGTTTGGATTCAAGGTAGGTTGGAATTACTTCGGTTTTTCGGCAACGGAACGCTTTGAGATTTTCTCCGTCTTTCCACGTGCTGCTTTTGACTTACTACATCCGAACTTCAACCTCCAGCAGCGGGAAATCCAAATCAGTGATTACTCCTTGAGCCTAATGCATTATAGGGAGTACGCCTTTACTTACAACCGAAAAATCCTTGATAACCTAACGGTTGGAGCCAACTTCAAGTACCTCTATGGGATGGACAACATGGATTTCCGAAATGTGTCCTTCGACTGGATACCAATCAGCGCTTCATCTGATTTGAGATTGGTGGGTAGTGCCGATGTTTCCGCTTCTAACGGGGCCGGCTTGATAGGGGCCGTGCGGGGAAGGGATGATTTGAACCCTTCGCTCTACGGTTATGGCCTAAACAATCACGGTTATGCCATCGACCTGGGATTGAGTTATCGTCTTCTGGGCCGATTCAACTTCTCGGGTAGTGTACTTAACTTAGGCTCAATCACCTGGAAAGATGGTTCGAGTAGCTTCAACGACCAGGTGGATATGCAGGTAGGTATTTTCTCCACGACAACCGGAGGAATCACTGGTGAGGAAACAGATTTCTGGCAAGCTGTGATCGATTCTGTCACGAACCAAATAGAATCTGGCATAAGCAGCGACCCATATACCACACGGTTATCGCCTACCGTGAACGCTGGACTTGGAATCCGGTTGACAGACCGAATTGAGCTCAATTCTGTGAGTCAAACAACCTTTCAGAATGTCGTCCTGACACGTTTCCTTATTGGCGCCAATATTCGTGTAAAAAATACCGCGAGTGTGCTTATCAATTATTCTGCATCCTCGGTAACGTATGAGAGTATCGGGCTAGGGTTCTCTTTGAATATCGGCGGTGTCCAATTCTACCTCATTTCTGATGACGTTGTCTCTATGTACTCATTATCAAACAACCTAAATGCGCGCTTTGGACTGAATTTCACCATAAACAATGATTTTGAGGATTAGGATGAGGGCGATAGCATGGATACTGTGTCTGACCCTGGTGGGATTTTCATCCTTCGGTCAGGAAGGGGAAGCCACGGATACCGCGAAGGCTGAGGAAGTTGCGGAGGCTAAAGCGAGCGGGACAAAAGCCAAGCTGACCAAGGAGGAGAAAAAGGAGGCCAAGCGCAAGAGGAAGTTTGAAAAGAAGATCTCCAAGTCCAATGTCTACTTTCAAAAGGGATACTACAAAACGGCCTACAACATATTAAGGCCTCTCGAGAAGAAGGAGGCTAAACTCGACAGTAATTCCAGAATTCTTGGAATACTTAAGTTGACTGTAGCCAAGAACCTCGCCGGCCGGGGTTCACTCTACGATGCCGAACAATATGTCGCAGACGGTCATGCCATACTCGACAATACCAAAACCCACGACGAGTATGCGATACTTGGGCTCATCGAAGCCGCTAATGCGTATAACGCCGTCGGGCAGTACTACATGTCTTATAAAATGGGGGTATTGGCAGAGCAGGCCCTGGCAATCAATAAGGCAGTGGTCGACTTCTACAAGCTGGCCGGCGACACTGTTGGGAAATACGACGCCCAGATTGATGAGCTGTACGAAGGGGTTCTGGAGAAAGTGGGGGCGATGAAGTCTGAACAACTGCTCAATGACCTTTTCTTTTTGGCCGAGTCCGGATTTATCCAAACCAGCATTGATCGCGGATTTTACAAAAGCGTTGAAAAACGTCTTAATCGATTGACTGAAGCGACCCATACCTATTACTACGGCAACAAAAAGGACATGAGTCGCAAAAAAAGAAAGGTCTGGAGGGAACGGCTTGCAAGGATGCAGGTGATGAAGGCCGACCTATCCCGTGAGCGAGGGGATTATCAAAAGGCGGAGAAGCTCTATCGCGAAAACGATGACGAACTCAAAAAATTGGTTGGAAAACGCAATGAAAATGCATTGAGAAATAGCCTTGGCTATGCGCTCACTGTCAGAAATATAGATCGAGGTGACGATGCGGAAGATTATATGAAAAGGGCTTTTAGCCAGGCCAAAAAATCAAACGATATCAGCAAGGGATCCAAGCTCTATTACGACATGTTTGAGCAGCGCCTGGCTCTGTACAAGGAGGAAGAAAAGCAGAAGAAATACAAGAAGGTCGCAGACAAATACCGAAACTCCATCCTTGTAAAATACAGGAGAAATAACCCGCTTTTCCTGCAGCAGCAGATTTATGAAAACGACTTACTCATCTTCTTTCAGACACGGATCCGCAGAGCAGAATCAAAAGTCAATCGGCTTTCAAAGCGATACGACAAGTCCGTTCCCCCCAATTCGATCTACAATCTGAGCTATCTCAATCAGCTCTTTAACGTCTATATCCGGCAAAACCGATTCGACGAAGCCAAGTCGGTGCAAGAGGAAATGGAACGCATTCGACTGCTCAACTATGGAAAAGATGCCCCGGTATATCATATGGGCCGGCTCAACATGGCCGAATATGCTACCGTCTATTTGAATGAATTTGAACTGGCCGAAAAACTTTACGACACGAGCTTCTATCAAGTGGCCAGCAAGGAACTCCACCAATTCCACACCGAGTATTTCAAATACTTGAACGGACTTGGTGAGTTGTATGAAAAGACCGACCGATTTGACAAGGCGATCCAGGTTCTGACGCAAGCCAAGGACATTACTGAAAACAAGTTTGGAATTAGTAGCCTGAAGTATGGAACGGCACTCGAGCGACTGTCGGGAGTATACATCGCCAAAGGAAACTATGATCAGGCGGAGAAATTCCTGGAGGCTTCCATAGAAATAGTCAAAAAGGAAAAAGGACGGCGGTCGATTGAATACATCCGGGCTATTCGATCACTGGGTGAGCTTTATTCGATCAACGGGAAGTACGCCGAGGCGAAAGAAAAAATCGAGGAATCGTTTAAGTTATCCAAGAGGCTGGGTGATGAGTTGGTTGTTGTCCCCGACCTCAATAGCGTTGAGGAAATGGTGGAGCTCTATATCCGCACTGGTAAATACGATGACGCCGAAAAGGTACTGCTCGATGGCCTCAAACAGAAGAAGTCCAAGTTTGGTGACGATAGCTATCAGCTGATCTCAACCTACAGACTGCTTGGCGAACTCTACCTTGTGAAAGGAGAATACATCCCGGCGGAACAGAATGCCATTCAGGCCAGGGATATTGCGCTCAAAACCCGTTCAGATACTTCTCTCAAATATATTGGTGCACTTGCTTTATTGGGGGATATCCACAGCGAAATGGGGCGACTGGATGAGGCTCTCGACAATTACAACCTCACCTTGACCGGCAGTGAAAAGATCTTTGGCAACTACCACAAGAATGTGGCAGAGGCTATCATGAGAGTGGCTGAATTGGAGCTGCGTATGCAAAAACCTGTAGAGGATATAGAGAAGAAGTTGTTCAGAGCAAAGCGAATCGTAGCAACCAAACTTGGCGAGGATCACCCGGACTATGCACTGGCTATGGAATACCTGGCGGTGAACAACATACGACGGAATTGGTACGATACTGCGATCGACCAACTGATCGTAGCTCGTGAAATTTATTTGAAGAAGCTCGGTGGTAAAAGCATGCCCTATGCCGATAACTTGAACCTGCTTGGCGATCTGTATTATCATCAGAAGCGATATACAAGTGCTGTGGAGAAGTACCGCGAGAGCCTAAAGGTCTTCGAGGGTGTGTTTGACAAATTACATCCCAAATACGTGGGAACAGAGGGCAAGCTGGCGCAGGCTTATTACTCGCAGAATGAGTTTAAACAAGCCATGCTGGTACTCGACAAGACCACGAGTAAATACCTCGAATACATCGAAAAGTATTTCCCGTCCCTGAGTGATAAGGAAAAGAACAAGTACTGGAGTTCCATCAAAGGTGATTTTGAACTGTATAATTCGTTGGCTCTTCGATTTGGAGATGAAAAGCCCGATGTGATTGGTAAGATGTACAACAACAAATTGGCGACAAAGGCCATCCTGCTCAACTCCAGCATCAAGGTGAGGGAAGCCATTACCAATAGTGGTGATTTGGCACTCATCGAATTATACGAAGCCTGGGTGGATAAGAAAGAGATTCTGACCAGGTCCATTCATATGAGTTCAGAGGAACTGGCTGAAAAGAACATCAATAGGGAGACGCTCCAAAAAGACATTAACGAGTTGGAAAAGGAGCTAAGCCAGCGTTCGGATGCCTTTGCCGACAACACTAAAAAGTTACTCAATTGGAAAGATGTGAAGGGTGTGTTGGAAGACAATGAATATGCGATGGAAATCATCCGATTCCAATACTTCAAGGATTCTTTTACCGATTCAGTGATTTATGCTGCACTTATCGTTTCTTCTGAAACCAAAAAATCCCCAAAGCTCGTCGTACTGGACAATGGTGTAAAGCTGGAAGGTAGATTCTACAAACGTTATCGCAACTCGATCAAGTATAAGCAAGAGGATCTCAAATCATACGAACACTATTGGGCCAAACTGGACCGTAGCTTCAACCCGGGATCTACCGTTTACATCTCTGCAGATGGAATATTCAATCAAATGAATATCGAAACGATCCAGGATCGCAATGGGAAATTCATTCTCGACAAATACCACATTGTCTATGTATCGAATACGAAGGACGTGGTGGAATATCGCAGGGAAATCGCGGAGGAGGGTCGACGCGTTTATGTCAACTCGACTGCGACCCTAATAGGGAACCCAAGCTTTGCATCTGGCAGCACCGATCAGAAACTGAATCGTGCCAATACGGTGAGCTCCTTTGAGCCATTACCGGGTGCTGAGAAGGAGGTGAAGTTGCTTGACCAGATTCTTGAGAACAACAACTTCAAGTCTGAGACTTATATCGGCGTTGAGGCGAGCGAAACGAAACTAAAGAACATTCAGAGTCCACGCGTACTGCATATCGCCACACATGGATTTTTTGTCAAGGATTCGAAAATCGAGAAGGAAGATATCGGCGTGAACAAAACACTTGAGAATCCACTGCTCAAGTCCGGACTACTGTTCACAGGTGCGGCGGAACTCTTGTCTGACAACAATATCTACAATTTCAACAAGAAAGATGGTATCCTTACAGCGTACGAAGCGATGAATCTCAAACTGGACCACACAGAACTTGTGGTATTGTCCGCTTGTGAAACTGGCCTGGGTGAGATCAAATCCGGCGAAGGTGTATATGGCCTGCAACGATCCTTCCTTGTCGCTGGTTCCCAAAACATCATCATGACGCTGTTTAAGGTAAATGATGCCGTTACTCAGGAACTGATCACGGAATTCTACAAAAGGTGGCTCCGCACCGGCGACAAGCGAGGTGCCTTCTTCCAGGCCAAGAAGCTCATCAAGGACAAGTATGAGGAACCAATCTATTGGGGTTCGTTTGTCATGATTGGGATGGACTAGTCGATGCTTCACGCTCGATCATGAACCTTTTGGACCGCACTTTGGATTTCACACTTCGAACCCCAATATGAGCGCGAATATTTTGCGGTAATAGGCTGCAACCGTTTTGCATTTTTTCATCATTCCACCCATCCCATCCATGTGAACAACATTGATACATTTGTGTTCTTATTTGACCAAACCAAAAAAATCAAACAATGGCAGTATTAGTAGGCAAGAAAGCGCCAAATTTTAGCGCCAAGGCCGTCGTGAATGGAGGAGAGATTGTTGACGGATTCTCATTGGATCAATACCTTGGAAAGAATTATGTTTTGTTCTTTTTCTACCCTAAGGATTTCACCTTCGTGTGTCCGACAGAATTGCACGCCTTTCAGGATCGACTTCAGGACTTTAAGGATCGGGGATGCGAGGTAGTTGCCTGCTCGACCGATACGGAAGAAAGTCACTGGGGTTGGTTGCAGATGTCGAAGGCAGATGGGGGAATTCAAGGAATTACCTATCCAATCGTAGCAGACACATCCAAAACCATTAGCATGAACTACGGCGTTTTGGCTGGAGATTATGAGTACAATGACGAAGACGAAATCTCAGCCAGTGGGCCAATGATCGCATACCGCGGACTATTCCTCATGGACAAGGATGGAATGGTACACCATCAAGTGGTCAACAACTTCCCACTAGGGAGAAATGTAGACGAGGCTCTGAGATACCTTGATGCTTTGAAGCACTTTGAGGAATACGGTGAAGTTTGCCCGGCAAACTGGAATGCCGGAGAAGATGCAATGAAGGAGAGTCACGAAGGAGTAGCCGAATATCTCTCTTCTCACTAAGAATTTCGAAAACCCGGAAACAAAAAGTCCCACATCCGCAGTGCGGAGTGGGACTTTTTTATTACCGTCTAATTCGGCCTTTATTTTCCTGAGCCAATTCGCTCCAGGTATGAGTTGTACGAATTGGTAAAGTCTTCGATTTCAGGCTCCATATCGGCAGCCCTTTTAAACATTTCTGTACTGGTCAAGTAGTATCCGTTGCTTTCGAAGTAGCTCGCTGAGACGAGGTTCTGAAGTGCGCCTTCCCTGTTGTTTGCCATGGAAGTTGCAGACTTGGCTTCTGCTTCCTCCGGAATCTTCAGAATGATAGGCTCACCATTTTCAACCGAGTCGCCTTTTTTGACAACTGTGAGCTTGTACACTTCATTTTTCTTCATTCCCAATTTGGAGAAGTCTACAGTATGCGAGGTCTCCTTGGTATCGTAGCCATATATCTCCTCGTCAAAGAAGTTACTGACCGATACATGAAACTCCCCGATATCCTCCTTAGGGACCCAAGTAATAGTACTCGGTTGAAGTAAAATCTTTGTAGTAGCTGCGCTTAGCACATCTACCTTCACATTGGCAATACTTCGCTCAACAGACCCAGTGATACTCATGTTCTTGGCATGTGCATTATCACTCACTCCACTGAAAATGTATTCCATGTACTTCTGGGCCAAAGAAGAATTGTCTGGAATGGCGTTTCCGGAAAGGTCAGATACCTGATAGATACCTTGCTTTCTCAACTCAACTGTTTTGCCGCTGCTGGACGCCAAACCCAGGTATCCACCGTTGCCAAGAACAACCTTGTCTTTCGAAGACAACTTCATTCCCGTAACAAGTGGCTTGTATTGATTTGGTGCGCCGGCCTTTTCTACTGCATTCTCACCCTTAACGGCGAGTACTTTATAATTCTCCTCCTGAGCGTTCACAAAAAAACCCGAGAGGACAATGGTTCCGATTATAGCTAACTTTTTCATTATTAGACGGTTTAAGAGCATTTAATAGACAAATCTAGGAAATATTGGGGCTTCTTTCCCATGACTTCGATCACTGGAAGTGGATTTCATAGGATTTTTGATAAATGTTAACGAAAGGATTAATTTAGACCACTACTCTATCGCGATGCTACGCTACTTAGGTCAGGCTGTTGGAGGGACCATTTTTGTCTTTGCCTTTCTTGGATTGCTGACGATTGTCGGGCGATTTATTACGTTCGACCACATCGACCCTCTCTCTGATGCTCTGAGGGACTATGAGTCCTCCGATATCATATACAATTCCTGGACAAATAACCCGATTGACACCAATATCACCATTGTCAATATCGCCCAGGTAGACCGGGCCACGATTGGGAAGGAACTTGAGATAATTGGGAAATACAAGCCGAAAGTGGTCGGGATCGATGCCTTTTTTCGAGCTGAAAAGGGACCTATGCAGGATTTCCCTTTGATGATGGGTATGTCTAAGATCGAGAACTTGGTATTGGTCAGCCAGTTGAGTGAGCATCTGGATACTGCGGATTGCTGGAATCGCCTGAATCGATCCAATCCAATGTTTCTCGAGTATGCTCAAACCGGATTCGCGAACGTCATTACCGGCGAGCATGAACATGGAGGTGATTTCAGGACAGTTCGCGAATTCAGACCAGACTATTGCGTAGCAGACTCCACTGAGCTGAATTTTACTTCCAAGATTGTCTCAATTTACAATCCATCCGCTTTCAATGACCTAATGGCCAGAGGAAACCATTCGGAAACCATCAATTGGCATGGCAACATAGACTACTACAACGTCATGAAAAATAAATACACCCAGCTTGATGTAGCCGATGTATTAGAAGAGCGATTTGACCCGTCGGTTATAAAGGACAAGATCGTGTTGTTTGGATATATCGGGGAATATGTGGGCGACACCACATCCTACATCGATAAATTCTATACTCCCATGAATTCGCGCCAGGCAGGTCGGGCATACCCTGATATGTATGGAATCGTAGTCCACGCTAACGTCATTTCCATGATCCTCAAAAGGGACTATGTCACCACGGTTCCCGACTGGGGCGATTACCTGATCTGCTTGCTGGTAACCTTCCTCAATGTTTGGCTGTTCGTTTTCGTGGCCGATCGCCGTAAGCGCTGGTACGATGTGATCACCAAGCCATTGCAGATACTGGAGCTGGTGCTTCTGGTAGGTTTGGTCATATGGTTTTTGTCGTCCGCCAGCATCAAAATGAACCTTACACTCACACTGATTACCATTGCCTTTGCAGGTGACTTGACCGAATTATACCACAGTACCGTTCGGATGTTTGCCGCGAAGCAAATCCAAAAAATCAAGGGTTTTATCCAACAGTGACCGTGGATATCTCATTTTTCCGTAACTAGCATTCCCCTTTTTAGGACTAAATTTGCATAGATGAGCCCGAAATTTCACGGAGCACTCAAAGCCCTTGCCTTTTTCGTATTGCTGTTGATCCTCGGTTGCAGCAAGTTTGGCGACTTCGCTGTACTAAACGAAAACGAGTGGAAGCCAAGTTTGGCTGTGCCCTTGCTCTATACCACTGTAGATATCTACGACATCCTTGATAATGCGAACGCAGACGATGACTTGATTATCATCAATGAAAACACTGGGTTGGTTGCACTTTCCTACAAGGGAGAACTGGTTTCTCTTTCGCCAAATGCCATCATCCAACTCCCGGATCAAAACGGAACATTCAACATTACTTCTCCGGTATCCGTTATGCCGGGAACTGGTACTGTATCTTCATCTACTGCATTCACCCAGTCACTGACAACAAATGGAGGCGTGGAACTAACGTCCATTACGTTCAAAAGCGGTGACCTGAGCATAGCCATCGGCAATACGATGAGTGGAGCCACGGGAAATGTAACCGTTAGCATCCCATCGCTATCAAAGGATGGAAATCTCTTCAACCAAACCGTCAACTTCAATACCAGCGAATCCCTGGATCTAACGGGTTATACCCTCGATCTTTCAACAGGTAGTCAAGGGTTTAACGAGATCCCGATGAATGTCAATTTCACTCTGAATGCCACTGCCGGTCAGTCAATTCCAAACCCGGCCATCACCATGACCTTCAGCATGAGCGGGCAGGAGTTTGAAGAGGTTCATGGTGATTTCAAATCGCAGACGGTGATCGTAGACAGAGATTCTATTTTGATCAGGATTTTCGGCGAATTGAAGGAAGTTGGTGAGATCACCTTCGAAGACCCCAAGATTAATCTCTACGCTCACAACAGCATGGGATTTCCCGTTAGGCTGGATTTTGCGGATGTACACACTTACAACATCCTGACGAATGACACCCATCAACTTTTTATCAATCCAAGTCAGGCTACGTTCGACATCAACTTTCCCTCGATTGCAAACATTGGCAATTCGGTCACAAGTACAAAAACGCTCAACCCATCAAACAGTACGATAAGAGACATCGTCAGTCCTACCCCTAAATTTCTTGTGACCGACGTAACGGCCACCTCGAATCCTGATGGCGTTCCCGCACAGAACTTCCTTCGTGACGATTCTGAACTGAGGATTGAAACCGAAATGGAACTTCCACTGTCCGGAAGAGTATTCAAATACACATCTGTAGATACAGTACTGTACGAGTTCACAGAGACTGTTGAAGAGATTGATTCGGTCCTGATTCGATCGAGCATCACCAATGGATTCCCATTTGATGCGTGGGTACAGATTTACTTCCTCGATCAAAATGATCAGATTCTTGATTCAATTCTTCCATCTGTGAATGAGAAGGTCATTGAGGCGGGCAAAATCAATTCCAAGGGTCGCGTTTCTGAAGAGAGTACGAAAATCACCGACATCAAGTACGACCAGGATCGCGTAGACAATATTACCGGCGCGGCCAAACTTGCAATATTCACTCGATTGCAAACGGTGAATGGTGGTCAGGATTTTGTCAAGGTATTCGACGATTATGAAATCACTCTGAAGATCGGCATGAAGGTCGATGGAAGTGTGCAACTGGGAAGTGTTAGCGGAAGTGAAGACGATTAAGCTCACCATATTGTTTGTCTTTTCTGCCCTGCTGATACAGGCGCAGATCGAGCATACAGCCTATGGCTTTAGAACGCTACCCCAGGTAGTAAAGCTCAATCCGGGAATGATGCCTGCTAGCAAGGTCAATACTACCATGCTTCCGGCTCTCTCGTCTATCGGAGTCGGAGCAAACAATAGTGGATTTACTTTTAATCGACTGTTGGCCGAGGATGGTACTGGAATCGACGACGTTGTAAACAACCTGGGAACTTCCAACTTCATTGATCAACAGACGGACATCGAACTGTTGCATTTTGGCTTCCGGCTTAAGGAAAACTACTTCCATTTTAACCTGACTGAGAAGATCCGTTTCGGTATGATTTACCCGGGAGATATGATGCGCCTCTTGTGGGAGGGAAATGGTAAGTCATTGCTCGGTCAAAGGGCGAACATGGACGACCTGTCCATCAATTTCAATTGGTATCGGGAATATATGTTGGGATATACCCGAAACGTTGGAAAGACAACGAGCATCGGATTTAACGTGAAGTACCTCAACGGTATGCTCAATATGCGAACCAAGGAAAGCCGATTGGGACTGTTCACAGATTCACTTGGCTTTGACTTAAGCCTTGATGGTGCTTTTGAATTGAATACGAGTGGTATCCCCGACACCAATTCCGAGTTTAATCCGTCTCAATTTATTACCAACGGCAATGGAGGTTTTGGTTTGGATTTGGGCTTTTGGCACGAAGGCAAAAAGGGTCTGAACTTCTCTCTCTCTATTCTGAATATCGGCCGTATCGTTTGGAAGGAGAACGTCCGAACATTCGACAATACTGACATCAATTTCGACTTCCGGGGTATTGATATTGTCGACGTTTTTAATACCGATGACTCAACTTCGACCTCTTCACTTGAATTGCTTCAGGACAGTTTGCAATCCATATTCTCGGTCGGTCAGAATACGAATAGCTATAGCACCGGCTTGCCAATGCAGGTCTTTGGATCTATTTCTCAGTCCTTCTTCGACAAGGTGGAAGTAATGCTTGTTGGGAATATGAGATATCAGGACGGATATTTGAGAACGGGAGCACGGCTTGGTGCTACTGTAACACTTGGAAACATTCTTGGGGTTACGGCCAACTATGGCGTTTATGGAAATAGCTTCGTGAACGTTGGTTTTGGGTTTTCGGTGGCTGGAGGGCCGGTTCAATTGCACGTCATCTCCGACAATGTTTTGGCCTTCATCGATCCTTTTGGGGCTAAGAATGCACATGTACGACTTGGCTTCAACCTCACCTTTGGTAAGCATTACAAACGTACGGCACTCAGGGTCAGGGCCTAGACTACCTCAATTTAACCTTTGTACCTGGCTCGAGCTTATCGTCTCTATCCACTCCGTTGAGCTTCACAAGCTTTTTCACACGGATCGCCCTTTGCTGTGAAATGGACCATAGTGTCTCACCTTCTTTCACGACGTGCTTGGATTCCACACCCTTTCCTCGCTTGGGTTCGAGGTAAATTCGATCTCCCTGCTTGAATAAATGATGGTTTTCGACATCGTTGTATCGCATGACGGTCCAGATCGTAACCTGCAATTGAACTGCGAGGTCCTTAGCGATTACATCGTGGGGAGATAAGATATACTTAACACCATTGTCCGACTCTTTTTCCTGAAGTACAATGACATTGGCGTTCTCGAAGTTTTGTTTCTCAAATTTCTTTTTTTCCTTTTCCTGCTTTGTTGGAACATGCTCACTCTCCACTTTCTGCTCTCCCCTCTCCTTCCCTCTTTCCTTCGCCCTCGCCATTGCTTTGTCGCTATCATAGTGATAGAGCTCGTTGTCCTCAATGATCTTGATAAGCAGATCGGGATACTTTGGATTGGTTGCATAGCCTGCCTTCTTCAATCCCTTTGCCCAAGCTTTATAGTCCGTTGGTTGCAGATCATATAGGAACTGGTAGCGTTTGGACTGAAGGAATTTGGAGTGGTCTCTAAACGATTCCCAAGCGCTTTTGTAGACCCGAAAGCACTCCCCTTTGGCATCGTCGTCCTTGTAAATCGTTTTACCGTTCCATTCTGAGTGGCACTTGATGCCAAAGTGGTTGTTGGCCTTGGTCGCCAACATGCTATTGCCGTTGTCGCTTTCCAAGAGACTCTGGGCGAGGGTAATACTAGCCGGAATACCATAGAGTTTCATCTCGTCCATGGCCACATCCTTGTATCGCTGAATGTAGTCGTCGCGGGAAATTTTGCCCTGTGCTGACATCGAACTCAGATGAGCTGTTAGCATGAAAATGGTCATCACATATCGCATCCGTACGAAATTACAAGGCCCGTGCCCCACTCAGATTTCCTCAAGTTCCATTTACGAACAGGGGTTTGTTTGTTTTCCAAAAAAGGCAACGCGCCGCTCAATTGTTTAATTCCAAGACTAATGGATTGTTACTTACCTTTTACCGTTAGAATGGTTTTATGAGGAATCTTCTTCTGTATTTTCTAATAGTCCTTTTCATTTCCTGCACCAAGGAAAAGCGCGGAGGGGATAACGAGATTCTCCTCCTTAAGCTGGATTTCAACACCTACACATTTCAAGGAGGCCAGAAAATTGAGGTGTCTGATGATGAATCTGGCCTGTTAATAGACGTGGTCTATCAAAGTCCAGGAGATGCTGGCAGTGTTGAATTATTCTACGAACCGACAGGAGAATTGCTATTCGAAGGAACAATAGTGTGGGCAGGGACTGGCAAAATTTTGTTTCCAGAAAAGTTCAAAGATGCATCTGAATTCAAGGTTGAAATTGTACCAACAGAGGCCGCGAGTGGAAAGATCGAAGAAATTGAGTATGGTAGATCGCATAACCTCCCATTAGATGAGAACCAAGCGTGGCCGGCGGTAAGACATCTAAGCATAGTCAAAGACTATTTACGAGATGGTGCAGAAGTGAAATACTTTGTTTACACAAAGAGCGTAGGAGTAGGCGATCCTGCTGAATGGAACTGGTTTTTAGTTTTTAAGAAATGAGACCAAAACTGATTTCGCTCTTCGTCCTTCTTTCCATTGCAATTGGGTGCCTCTTTGCGTGCAACAGAAATGATTGCACTCCCCGCGAATGTCAATATCCGTGTACCAAGGAATATTCACCTGTGTGCGGATGCGATGGTGTCACATACGGTAACGAGTGCATGGCAGGATGCCATGGTGTCTTCGATTACACCCATGGCGAATGCATATGATTTCATTATTCATTCTTAATTTAGTCCATGGACATCTCAAACTAATACCGCAATGAAAATCTTAAGAAACATTCTAGCCGTCATCGTTGGGTGGGTGTGCGGAAGTATTGTCAACATGGGTTTGGTCATGGTTGGCAGCAAGGTAATGCCCATCGAAGGAGTCGATCCAAATGACATGGAAGCCTTGGCCGCAGCCATGCCTGATCTCGGACCAGAGTATTTTGTATTCCCATTCCTCGCACACGCGCTTGGTACACTTGCCGGGGCGGCTATTGCCGCCGTGATCGCGGCAACGCGAAAAATGACCTTCGCCCTGGTGATTGGTGGGCTATTCTTCATCGGAGGAATCATGGTCAACTACATGCTTCCGGGACCTATGTGGTTTACTGTTGTCGACATCCTGATTGCCTACTTCCCAATGGCTTATATAGGTGGCAAATTGATCGCAAAATAGGTTTAACCGCTGTGGACACAGTGGAATCCACAGTGTTCGCTGTGGTTAAGTCAAACCATACCTGGCTTCGATGCCTGCATTGCCTTGAAGGCCACCGGTGTGGACGACTAAGATCTGAGTTGTATGATCAATTTCGCCTGAATTAAGCATGTCTACCAAGCCGAAAAACATTTTGGCGGTATAAACATAGTCCAACTCAAATCCCTGTTCGTTTTCGAAGGAGTTTTTGAATTCGACCAATTCATTGGTGACTCCGGCGAAGCCCCCAAAATGGTATCGATCGATCAGCTTGACATTTTTAGGAATTTCGATTCCCAAATGGCCAGCTGTCTGCACTAATCCTTCTTCGGCATGCTTTAGCGAACAAAAGGAATAAATGGGCTTGGAGGTCGTAATCGCCAATCCAAGTGTTGTTGTCCCGGTGCCCATGCTCACAGCAATGATGTCAAAGTCCTCCCCTACTTCATCCAGCAATTCTTCACATCCCATAAGACCCTCGACATTGGCTCCTCCTTCCGGTACGACCCAATGATCAGGGAATTCTTCGTAGCTGGAATTCCATTTTAAGCTATCATAAGAGGCCCGTTCGACCGGTTTGATCTCCATACCCAGTTCTATGCACTTCGAAAGTGTGGGGTTGGAAATGTCGACTTCCTGTCCCCTCACGATTCCAACGCACGGGAGCCCCTCGATATGGCAGACACTGGCAGTAGCCACCAGGTGGTTCGAAAATGCACTACCGAAGGTGATAAGACCTTTGTGTTGCCGGGCCTTTTGGACATTGTATTTGAGTTTGCGCCATTTGTTTCCCGATATATCCGGGTGTATCAGGTCGTCTCGTTTTACGAGGATCCTATCCGAATCTGCGAGCTGAATTTCCTGAAGTGGACTGGGTAGGTTCACTTCACTTTGAGCAGGAAGTAGTTTTTCTTTCCCCTCTGGAGCAGCAAGTATTTATCGTCGATCAAATAGGATTCGTCAATCCGGCTCTCGCCATTGATCTTTTCCTTGTTGACAGAAATAGAATTCTCCTGCAAAGCTCTTCTCGCCTCACCATTACTCTTGAGGAAACCAGAGGATACAACCAACAACTCAATAGGGTCGGCACCTCCTGACAATCCCGAACGATCCATTTCCGCCTGAGGTACCCCTTCGAATACTTCTAACAATTGGTTCTCGTTGAGTCCCCTCAAATCTTCTGAAGTACTCTTGCCAAAGAGAATCTTACTCGCAACCTTGGCAGATTCCAGATCTTCCTGAGAGTGAACACGAACCGTCATCTCTTCTGCCACTACATTTTGCAGGATCCTTAAATGGGGAGCCTCTGCATGCTCCTTCTCCAGACTCTCAATTTCCTCCCTGGACTTCAAGGTGAAGATTCGGACACACTTCTGAGCTTCATCGTCGGCAATGTTGAGCCAATACTGGTAAAATTTGTAGGGAGAGGTCTTCTCAGCGCTTAACCAAACGTTTCCTCCTTCCGATTTCCCAAACTTTGATCCATCGGACTTCAGTAATAGGGGTGCTGTCAATGCATAAGCTTCACCACCTCCCATGCGACGAATTAATTCTGTTCCTGTGACGATATTACCCCATTGATCGCTACCACCCATCTGCAGCTTGCAGTCCATTTCCTTGTAGAGGTGATAGAAGTCGTAGCCCTGAACCAGTTGGTAGCTGAATTCTGTAAAAGACAATCCGGTTTCCAGGCGGTTTTTTACCGAGTCCTTCGACATCATATAGTTCACAGATATATGCTTTCCCACATCACGGATAAAGTCAAGAAAAGAAAAGTCTTTGAACCAATCATAGTTGTTGACCATGATCGCCTTGTTGTCTCCTTCGTCAAAGTTGAGGAAGCTTTCCAATTGCTTTTTCTGGCTTTCCACATTGTGGTTGATCTCATCTACGGACAACAGCTTGCGTTCTGCCTTTTTCCCGGAGGGGTCCCCGACCCTACCTGTAGCCCCACCAACCAAAACGATGGGCTGGTGTCCTGCCCTTTGGAGGAAGGTCAACAGCATCACCGGAACCATGTTGCCAATATGTAGTGAATCGGATGTAGGGTCAAAGCCGATATAACCCTTGGTCATCTCCTTCTGCAATTGCTCCTCGGTGCCAGGCACCATGTCCTGTAGTAATCCCCTCCATTTCAGCTCTTCGACCAGATTATCCATCATGCAAAATTGACGGCCAAAGATAAGCTTGTTGTTTTTTGTGATCCCGACAACTTAAATGAATTAACATTGAAACATGAATCTCGTAACCGGTGCGACAGGTATCATTGGTTCCCATCTTTTGGTGGAACTTGTAAAACGGGGTGAAAAGGTTAGGGCGACGAAAAGAGAGAACTCAAAACTCAATACTGTCCGGAGACTCTTTGAATACCACAAACTATCGCCCGATCAATTCGAATCTATCGATTGGATTCAGTGTGACATTCTCAATCCACAAGACGTATTCAGGGCCTGCGAAGGAGTGAATGCAGTCTACCACTGTGCAGCAATGGTTTCATTCTTTTCGAATGACGCCGACAAGATCAAGAACGTTAACATCCATGGCACCCGGCATATTGTCAATGCGTGCCTTGAGCAGAATATATCAGCGCTTTGCCACGTGAGTAGTACCGGAGCCATTGGCAGACAAATTCACAACGGAGTGGTGAGCGAAAAGGATCAATGGCTGAGTGATGTCGGAAACTCTGAATACTCCAGAAGCAAATACCTATCGGAATTGGAAGCCTGGCGTGGTGCCGAGGAGGGACTGAATGTAGTGGTAGTCAATCCGTGCATCGTCATTGGGCCCGGGAATTGGGGTCAAAGCAGCACTTCTCTGATTGTAAATGCCGCCAGGGGAATGAGGTTCTACTCCGCAGGTTCCAATGCATTTGTAGATGCCCGCGATGTTGCAAAATCGATGGCTGACCTGGTAGACAGAAAAATTTTCGGAAAGCGATTCCTGGTTGTAGGAGAGAACAGGACCTACAAGGATGTTTTGCGCAATATTTCGGGAAAGGCAGGAGTAAGAAAGCCCGACAGGGCATTGCCCAGATGGATGGCAGAATTCGCGTGGCGCACAGAAATGGTATTGAGCTTTTTCTCAGGAAGAAAACCGCGAATCACTAGGGAAACTGTTGACTCCGCCTACCATAATGTTCAATATTCAAATCAATTGATCAAGCATGATTTGGGCATTCGGTTTACGTCCATTGATGAGAGCATTGGATATACATTGGAACTATACAATGCTTAACCAGGCCATACTCACGTACTGGCTTCAAGCGAATGAAGGGGAAGCCCTTGGTGTGATATTCACAACCATCATCGTGCTTTTGGCCATCTTCAGCGTTGTCGGCTTGGTCGTCGTGCTTCCAATTTATACCATTTACAACTACTTGAAATTTGAAATGGGAAGCGGATTCGATGAAGAACTTTCGGAGAAAGACCAACTCATCCTCAAGACATATGCGGAACAGCACAATCCATTTTTCCGTCAGTTGAATGGAGTAGCTAAAATTCGATTTGTGAAGCGGCTCATTCATATCTGCTCTACAAAGGAATTTGCGATCCACGATAGCCTTAGCAACCACTTGCGAATAAAGGCGGTGATTGGTTCGGCCTTCGTGCAAATGACATTTGGCTACAAGCGGTATGAGCTAGAGAGCTTTCACAAAGTTGTAGTGATGCCCAATATCTTCTCTTTCAAGCGTTTTAAGAAGAAATTTCGCGGTCTCACCACTGAGTCTGGGGTCATTTATTTGTCCTGGCCACATGTAGACCATGGCTACCAGGTAGAAGATGATAAAATCAACCTGGCTATACATGAGCTAGCCCATGCATTCAAATTGGAGGTCATGGACAATGCATATACCATGTCGCCGGTTTACGCCGAGTGGATTCAGCTTGCCATGGACATCACCATGAGGATGGAAAAGGGCGAATTCGACTTCTTCAGGAAGCGTGCGGTGGCCAATCTTGACGAGTTTTTTGCCGTATCAATGGAAGTCTTTTTTGAAGATCCGGTAGGATTTAAGAATACTCATCCGAGGCTGTTTATGCTTACCGTAGCCCTGATGAAGCAAAACCCCCTCAGGCCCAATACCATTTTAAATAAGTAAGCCTATTTGATCTTCGCACTGCGGCTGCTCAACTCTTCCAGCGCCAATTCATAGACCTGTTCGTAGAGTTCGGGATGCTTGCGATACCATTCCATATTCCGCTTAAAATCATCTTCGGTGAGGCCGTGAATGCTAAGTAATTCACCGTATCGCTCCGACTCGGCTTTCAGCCTGTCGTCTTCTTCCGCAAGCGACTTGATGAATATCTCAACCACCTCCATGTCGGCTATCACCAGGGCCATTTTTTCTACGGGAAGGATGTCTTCGGGGATTTCCTGTTCCTGGCTTGAGCAAGACATTAGCAATACAAAAAAAATGGCCAGAAAGCGCATTACTTGTCGAATGTTAAACGCTGACCCAAATTGCCTTCAATGATCGATCCATTATCGTAGACCAAGCTTCCATTGACGAAGGTTTTTTCGATGCTTGATGAAAAAGTATCACCGTGAAATGGTGTCCATTGGCATTTGTAGAGGTTGTTGTCGTCGGTTGCAGTCCATGGTTTATCGGGATTCACCAAAACCAGATCCGCTTGATACCCTGCACGGATATAACCTCTGTTCTCAATGGCAAACATTCTTGCCGGGCTGTGTGCATATTTCTCAACAATATGTTCAAGGCTGAAAATGCCTTGCTTATTCATTTCCATCAAGGCTATCAAGGCATGCTGAACCAATGGTCCACCAGATGGAGCTTTGAAGTAAGGGTTGTTCTTCTCCTCCCAGGTATGCGGTGCATGATCCGTGGCAATGACATCGATAACGTTATCGTTGACCGCTTGCCTGATAGCCATACGATCCTCTGCTCTCTTTACTGCAGGATTCCACTTGATTCTCGATCCGCGGGTAGCATACTCAGCATCCGTGAACCACAAGTGGTGGATGCATGCCTCGGCAGTGATGTGCTTTTCTTCAAGCGGTCTGTCGTTGCTAAAGATTGAAAGTTCTTTGGCCGTACTGATGTGAAGGATGTGGAGCCTGGCATTGTGCCTGGTTGCCAGTTCCGCAGCGAGCGAAGAAGATTTGTAACACGCCTCTTCCGAACGAATGATGGGATGCTGTTCGATAGGCACATCTTCACCAAATTGCTCCCTGGCACCGGCGCTATTGTTCCGAATGGTCTGCTCATCCTCGCAATGTGTTGCAATGAGCAAAGGACATTCTGAAAATAGCCCTTCGAGGGTTGTTCGGTTGTCTACAAGCATGTTTCCCGTACTACTGCCCATAAACACCTTCACACCGCATACGCGCTTTGGATCTGTTTTCAATACCTGCTCGAGATTGTCATTTCCTGCACCCATATAGAAGGAGTAATTGGCAATGGATTTTTCGGCAGCCATGTCGTATTTATCCTGAAGCAGCTCTTGTGTTAGGGTGTTGGGTACGGTGTTTGGCATCTCCATGAAAGAGGTAATTCCTCCGGCCACAGCAGCCCTGGATTCGGTATAGAGTTCGCCTTTGTGCGTTGCACCGGGCTCACGGAAATGGACTTGGTCGTCGATCATCCCTGGCATGAGATACAATCCCGTAGCATCGAGTCTTTCTGCATTTGGAGCTTCGATTGCTCCTTCGCTTACCTCCTTAATGACTTCGCCATCAATGAGGACATTTCCTTCAAATGTTCTTCCCTCGTTTACAATTCGCGCATGCTCAATCAGCAACATAGGCTTGTCAATTTATGCGAAGGTGGTAATTAATTAAAGAGTTGGGAAGGCCCGTTGAAAAAAATCAGAGCTCCTTGCCCTTCATGATGAGTACACCATAAAATGCCTCTTTGAAAATCTTGGTGCTCATCTTGGACTCGCCAAACAATCGGTCTGTGAAGGTGATGGGTACTTCCACGACCTTAAATCCATGCTTGAGCGCCGTGTACTTCATTTCTATTTGGAAGGCATATCCAATAAATCGGATTTTATCCAGGTCTATTGTCTCGAGCACTTCACGCCTATAGCAAACAAATCCCGCGGTGGTATCCTTGATTTTGATTCCGAGGATAAACCGAACATAGACCGACGCATAATACGACATCCACACTCTTCGCAACGGCCAGTTGACCACCTTTCCACCTTTCACATACCTGGAACCAACCGCAACATCTGCCCCATTCATGCACGCTTCTCTCAATCGATCCAGATCGTTGGGGTCGTGCGAAAAGTCGCAATCCATTTCAAAAATGAATTTGTAGTCCTTGTCAGCCGACCAGCGGAAGCCATGGATATAGGCCGTACCCAATCCTTGTTTTCCAATCCGCTCTTCTAGGAAGAGCCTTCCTTGGAATTCGCTTTGAAGCTTCTTGACAATATCGGCCGTACCGTCTGGTGATCCGTCGTCGATGACCAGGACATGGTATTCCGTCTCCAGATCGAAAACGGTACGCAGCATGCGCTCTACATTTTCTTTTTCGTTGTAGGTTGGTATGATGACCAGTGAATCCGTCAAGGTGCCCTTGTTATAAGGATTGCGAAGATAGTATCCTCCTCTAGCGACCCAAATTTAAATTATATACTGTCGTTGGCTGTGATTGGTCGGGAAGTCAACTATTAATTATGAATTATTAATGATTGATTGGCGTGTTCAATTAATTGATCCCCTTCAATACCTGCTGAATCTGAAGAAAATACAACGACAACAAGATTTCAATGTCGGTTGTCACACCAAAAATAAATCCTTGGGATTGCCGGGTCCAGAAAATCGACGGGTTCGCATCCAAATGACTGGTACTCCATACCGATAATCACGGGCGGCTTCCCCCGAAAAATACCGCCTGTCCATTGTAGGTATGGCTCGCGAATGATATCCATTGCTGGTGTACGGATAATGGAAGCCGATGCGCCTTCTCCTCTCCCGTATTCCCGATCCAGTACTTTTTGCCCGCTGGACCGGTGAAAAACCCTCATCTTCCTAGCAAAATAATACTGGCCGGCAAATACCTTGGTATAAAAGTCATAGCCATTATGTGAAAATCTTAAGTACTTATACTTTCCCGTTGTGTCCTTTTGTTCTTGGTCCTCTTTCAGATAATTCTCGAAGGAGATTTCCTCAAAAAGTATTGGCGTAGCCTCACCCACCTTGAATGGGTTTGCTTTCCCAATGTATATGATCTCGTGGTAAGAATATCGATGCATCATTCGAACGGGTTCATAGGGTATCTCGAAACCAATTTGGAAGTAATATTCCGGTACCGGGAAATCCCGCTCTGAAATGTAGGGACTTAGTGAACCTACCAGCTTCAATTCAGAAACCGGAAACGTAACAACAGTGTCGTGCTGAAAATCAAATGCAAACAATTGGTCATCCTCCTGAATACTTAGATTCTTTAAAAACAAGGCTCTTTTATCCGAGCCAATCACATGATGGTTGTATTTAACTCCGCTTGGTTCTTTTCTCATCTCTTCGCTGATAATGCTCGAATCCGGATGAGGATGAAATGGATATCTATCCGTCAGCGAAACAAAACCAATCCTATTCGTGTCATAAATTGTACGGAAACCAAGGATGAAAAGCCTGGGGTTGTCTTCTATTTCGAATGTGTCATTATCGGTTGTGAGTTGTTGTTGGTTATCATGCACGGAATACAGAGATGAATCCGAATTAATCACATCACTTGAGTCCATTGAGGCCAGCGTATCATCTGATTTGGAGGGACCACCGCACGCTGAAAGTACACACAACAGGGCCAATGCTGTTATCTTCTGCATCGGCCAAAACTATAACTATATAAAGTTCAAAGAATCGGAGAAGCTTCGACTTACTTGCGTCCCAGCATCCTGAATAAGGCTTAACCTTCTCATTGGTCTATCAACGAAAGAATGTCATCGCCTGACCACGACCGAGTAAATTCATACCCTACATTTACTCCATGAAAAAACTACTCGTGCTCTACTTGGCCCTGGGAGCTTTTCTAAACGCAAATTCCCAGCGCTCCGACACCCTTTCACTCATGGTGTACAACCTGCTCTACTATGGCGAGTACACAAGCTTTTGCACGACTTCAAACAACAATGTGGTTGACAAGGATGATTACCTGAAAACCATCATCGATCATACCGTTCCCGACGTCTTCATGGTAAATGAACTTGGGTCCACCACAACTTATGCCGACCGCATTCTACTGAATTGTCTCAACCAAAACGGACGCGGATATTACCAAAGGGCAAATTCATCCGGAAATTCCTTCTCCAACCTCGTGAATATGCTTTATTACAATGCGGATAAGTTGGTCTATTACAGCCAGGACGAAATCCACGAGTCCATTACGGGATCCAACCTAACGCGCTACATTGACATCTATACACTTTACTACAAGGATGAATTCCTTGCCAACCACCAGGACACGGTCTTTGTGACCTTCATCGTGGCCCACCTCAATGCCTCTGATGCTTCTAAACGAAGGGTTGAAACAGAAGCCATTATGGCCTATCTGGACGACAATAACATAAGGGGAAACTTGATCCTGGCAGGGGATCTCAACGTGAAGTCCAGTTCTGACACCGAATTTCAAAACCTTGTGTCGCACAGCAATACGAGCGTTGTATTTCGCGATCCCGTGAATCAGCTCGGGAATTGGAATAACTCTTCGACATATGCATCCGTTCATACCCAAAGTACCCACACTTCAGGTCAATGTTATTCAGGCGGAGGCATGGATGACCGCTTTGATTTTATGTTGGTCAACGATTGGGTGATCAACGATTCAGGGCGCGTAAAATATGTCGACGGAACGTACAAAGCACTTGGCCAGGATGGTGGCAGGCTGAACGGTACACTCCTGAGTCCGGCGAATTCAAGCGAGCCAAGCGATGTGCTGGATGCACTCTACGACATGTCGGATCACCTTCCGGTATTGATGGACATTCGATTCGACCTTCCCAAGAACACTGGATTGGGAACTGAAATTGCTGAACAACCGTTGAAAATTTCGAACCCGGTCGACCGCGAAATGACCCTTATTTGGCCCAATGGATCAGGGGTGGAATTCGAGGTAAATATTTATAACTTGCAGGGTCAGCAGGTATACTCAGCATGGCTTTTAGGGGAGCAGAACAATATCAATTTATCGGACCTTTCGGCAGGGACATATTTAATCCAAACTTTAAACAAGAAAGGACAATTCCAAAGCAAGAAGATTATAAAATTGTAGCCTCGTGAAAAGGATCATCTGGATCATCCTGTTCTCCGGTTATTTGGGCCTCTACGCCCAGACGTCATTCGACGAACGCTCCACT
The DNA here is from genome assembly GCA_965267285.1 of Salibacteraceae bacterium. Taxonomy (GTDB): domain Bacteria; phylum Bacteroidota; class Bacteroidia; order Flavobacteriales_G; family Salibacteraceae; genus UBA4419. The sequence continues at coordinate 2,686,075 of OZ253948.1, forward strand.
TCCGTATCCAATATTTCGCTCAACGTAACCAACTCCGGTACCATTGGCAATGCCTTTGGCGGGCAGTTTGACGCAGGAGTTCCTTCGTGTGAGTTTCCCAGGGGTTCCGGAATAGAACACCTCTTCGAAGGCGGATTATGGGTTGGTGGCAAATTGGACGGTTCTCAAATTGTAGTTTCTACAGCTGCTTATGATTATCCGCGAGGAATCAATTCCGGAACAGGAACAGCGGGTTATGAATTCTTTGGGCCCGAAGGAGGGTCCATCCAGGAAAAATCATCCTTCTTCAATTCGCCCTACTATGCTGTTGATGCAATTTCCCACCAGGACTTTATCATGGATTTTTCTGATCGTTACCAGGTTGTACCCGGGACTTTTGTTCCGGTCAATGCCCATGACTATCCTATCGGGCTGGATGTGCACCTGGAAACCTACAATTGGAATTTCCCGTTTTCCGACTTCTTTGTGATCCTCAACTACAGCATTACCAATAATGGAAATAGTGTGCTGACAGAGCCCTACATTGCCCTGTGGGCCAACACGGTTGTGCGCAACACCAATATCACCCCTGCCGGTCAAGGCGGTAGCGCCTTCTACAATAAGGGGGGTAATGGATTCAACGACACGCTGCATATGGCCTATTGTTATGATCATTCCGGAGACGTTGGATTTACGGAGAGCTATATCGCACAGAAATTCCTCGGCGCCGATATGGAGGGAGAATTCTACCATCCGGCCATTGTTCAAGGATTCGTTTCAAATTACCAGGCATGGATATTCAACAATAGCAGCGACCCGGTTTTTTTCATTCCACAAGATGATAATCAGCGATATAGCAAGATGACCAATGGTATGAACCATCTGGCCAGTTGGCCACCGAAACCAACCCCGGATGGAACGTCCTTAACTGAACAACTCAACAATGCGGGAAACAGAGCTGACTTGGTATCTGTCGGGCCGTTTAAAGACTGGAATCCGGGCGAAACGATCAACATAGCCTATGCCATCATCGGCGCAAAAAAGAACGAGGATGGCAAACCGAATAGTGACAACAATACCACCCAGCAGAAATTCCTCATCCAAAACGCCGACTGGGCACAAACAGCCTACAATGGGGAAGACATAAACTTCAACGGAATACTTGATCCGGATGAGGATGTGGATGGCAATGGAGAAATCACACGATTCATCCTCCCGTCACCTCCCGATATCCCAGCGACCAAGGTAGTCGCCACCGACAATCAAATCGACATCTATTGGTCCGACAACGCCGAATTCTCAGTCGACCCAATTTCGCTTCAGGAGGATTTTGAAGGCTACAGGGTTTATGCCAGTAAGCTTGGATTTGACGTTCGGGCAAATACACAGACAAGTGACGAACTCAGCGTGATCGCCGAGTGGGACTTACCTGGGAACAATCTCTTTTTCGACAATGGGATGGGCCAGATCCGGCTCGAACCACCAAAGACCTTCCTCGACGATAGTGTCATTTACTACTATAAATACACCATTCCGAATGTGCAGAACGGATGGCAGTATTCGGTTTCGGTCACGAGTTTTGATCGAGGAGATGAAGACAACAATCTCGAGTCTCTCGAAACGAGTTCGATTGCCAACAACTTTAGGGTATTTGCCGGGAAGGAAGCCAATCAGAACATGGATGAGCATATCCCGTTCGCTTATCCCAACCCATACTATCTCGGATCATCATGGGAGGGATCGAGCACTTCACAGCAGACGAAGAAGTTGATCTTCTCTAACCTTCCGCAGAATTGTCGTATTCGAATCTTCAATGTTTCCGGTGACCTTATAGACGAATTTGATCACAATGCCTCCTATACCGGCGACGACATCAAGTGGTTTGACGCCTATAGTGATGTGGACAATACGGTATTCTCAGGAGGGGAACATGCATGGGACTTGCTGTCCTCAGACAATCAAATAATCGCTCGCGGGCTGTACATATTCTCTGTGGAGGATCTTGACACCGGCGAGATCGACAAAGGAAGTTTTACGATCATCAAATGACCTATTACCAATTAAAACTAGAATTATGAAAAACATCTACTTATTCATGTTTGCGAGCCTGTTGAGCTTCGGCAGTTTCGCACAATACGATACGCTCGGGATCGACTCCATACAATGGAGGGCAGCAGCCGATCTTGGGAACTGCATAGAAGAATCGAGGTATTTCAATGATACGGTGACGGTGAAGGGGATACTCATCACCGATGGAAACCGCTATGGGTCCTCGAGCCACAACTGTTTTATTCAAATGCCGGGTGGCGGCCCCTGGAGCGGAATTCACCTTCGTGACAATGATGGTTCCGGATATACAGAAGAAATGGTGAATCTATTCGCCGGTTGGGAAGTGTATATCACCGGATATGTTGATGAATACCAGGGAGAGTCTGAAATATTCCCCTTAGACGGTGCATCTATTGTATTGGCCAGTACCGGTAATGCCATCAGCCAGGACACCATTACACCAACGGATCTCAACAACGATCAGCGCAACAACGTAATCACGACTGGAGAGCAATGGGAAGGTTCCTACGTACGGATGGAGAACCTTGAAGTTGTATCAGTGGACTTTTTCGCAGGAAACCGGGTGAGCTTTGTGGTTAAGGATGGCAACAACAACTTGGTGAATGTTTCCGACTACTTCTTTGTACAAAAGCTTCCATCCTATACCCACCCTACTACATTGGTTAACGGTTCATTCGTGCCGCCTTCTGTCGGTGACCAGTTCAAAGCGCTCAGTGGAATCGTTCTTCACTCTAAGAACGACTGCCCTGGTGCCAGTGGTCGTGGTTATGAATTGCATCCATTTGACTCAACTCACTATGAGTACGGTCCTTCGGCTCCAAGAATTTCAGATGTAACAAGGAGTCCAATGGTACCGACCAGCGCTCAGACTGTGACTGTTACTGCCACAATAAGGGATCTCGATGGAACGGTGACTGGAGCCAATCTGCTTTATCAGGTAGGGACAGATCCGTCCAATACTTCCTTCACCACATTGTCCATGACAAACACTTCCGGTGATGAGTACTCGGCTACCATTCCTGTTCAAAGTGACGGAGCCTTTGTTCGCTATTATCTCGAAGCAACGGATGACTCATCCAATACAACGTCTATTCCATCTACTGATCCTACGAGTTCGACATACGGCTACAGAGTGCGGGACAATGGCCTGACAATTTATGACCTTCAGTTCACTCCATATTCTAATGGAGAAAGTGTTTTCCGTGATGCGGAAGTAACCGTAACTGGTGTTGTTACAGCTTCAGCGCAGTCTGATGACCTCGGATATGTTTACATCCAGGATGAGAATCAACTTGGCGGATGGGCTGGTATCATGGCAACGCAAAACGCTAGTCTCGCTTCACTCAACCGAGGAGACAAGGTGACCATTACCGGTACAGTCAACGAAAACTCAAGCAACTTCACTGTGCTCGAAAGTGTAACAAATGTCGTTTCCGCTGGAACAGGAAGCATCGATCCAATGTACTTCCAGCCGGATACCTTTACAAGCTACAGTTTCCCGAATACGGAAATGTACGAGAGTATGTTGATTGGTTTGGTCAATCCAACATCTCTTGGTAACAACAAAGTGCACATCGTTGAATTCAACTCTGATGCACCTTCAAGCTTCGGTGAATATCGTGTGGGACGTGACGAACTGGATCCAAATAATGGCTGCAGGGTTTTGGCCGGAAGGAAAACCACAGTGGCATTTAGCTCTTACAACGTTTCGTACGTAAACGATACCAATTTCTTCGCTAATATGACCGTACCGGGTATCTTGATCTCAGATACCATGCATATGGATACGTTGTACGGAATCATGCACTACAGCTTTGGAAATATGAAGCTGCTGCCTAGGAACAACGATGACTTCGTGGGAATCAATGTTGAGACGGACACAACAGATACCTCGGGTACAAGTCTTCCGCAGATCTATTTACCAACGGTTCCATGGATGAATGCCTATCCGGTTCCTGCATCTTCCGAGTTGACCATAGAAACACGTCTCGAAGATCAGGTACATACAATTCGCATCATCGACGTACAAGGTCGCGAAGTGTTCAAGCGAATCACCAATGAAGGAACATCTAAGATCTTCCTTGATTCATTTGAAAGCGGTAGCTACTTTGTCGAGTTGTATGACGCGCAAGAGCGCTGGCTGCAAACCGAGAAGATATTGATAGAGTAATGATTCATGCCCTGTCCTTCATGAGAAGGGCAGGGTTTCTTTTATGAAACCGTATCTGTTCATCTTAAGTCTGCTCGTGATTTTTGGCTGTAATAAAGGCCAGAAACACGATAACATGGCACCTGAGACCTTCATCTCAGTGAACGACATCAACCTCACTGGTGACGATCGGCTGAACTCCACAGTACATTTGAAGTGGTCTGGAAAAGATCAGGATGGATACGTTGAATTTTTTGATATTTCAATCGATGCCGGCACCAATTGGTATCGGACCAAGCAGCTGGACAGTATCTTCATATTTTCCATCTCAGCGGGTTCTGATACACTCGACATAGAGTTTCAGGTAAGGGCAGTCGATCAAGCAGGGTTGGAGGACCCAACACCGGCCACGCTGATCGTCCCAATCAAGAACACACCTCCGACTGTGGTCTTCAAAGGAGACCTGATGCCCCAGGACACCATTCATTCTGTTGCTTCCATTTCATGGACCGCTTCAGACTTCGATGGATCAGAAACGATCGAAAAGGTGGAAGTACGGCTCAACGAAGGCACTTGGTATGAGGTAGACAAACAGGTGAGCTTTCTGAGTATCATACCCGTGGATCCCGAAGCGACAGGTGAGGTAAATGGATATGTCTATTACGGAAGTAAAGACCCGGAGACTATAACCATAGACGGCTTGCAGTCAGAAGGTCTGAACACGGTTTACGTACGGGTTACGGATATTGCCGGCTCGGAAAGTGAAACGGACACATCGGAATCGTTTTTCCTGAAGAGTAAAAAATCCGATTTGTTGGTGATCGGTGCCAATCCAAGTGGAGATGCATTTTATCGTGGCAACCTGGATGTCGTTTATCCCAACTACGACTATATCAACTACTACAGTGAATCGGGAAAAAATCAGCCCAAGTTCTGGAATCCCACCTTCAACTTGCTTGTCAAGCTGTACGATAAACTATTGTTTTACACGGAGAATTCGCTCTTTGAAGACGCCCAGACAAAGCAGCAAAGATTAATTCTTGAATCTGCCGCCCCAGCGCTCCAGGAATATCTGGACGCTGGCGGAAAATCAATGATTTCTGCGATCTTCCCGAATGACTTCTCCGAAACCTCAAGTCTTTTTCAGACATTGCCAATGGAGCGGCTTTCAGATGCAATAGGAGGTACGGCTATACTTGGTACCGATAGCCTGGTAGTGCCAGACCCGGTCGGATACGATACACTTCGCCCTTCTTCCTTTCTCACTGGCTTGGATCCATTTTATATCACCGCCGATGCAGAAGTATTTTATCGTGGTCATATTGAGATTGTACTACCGTGGCAGGGGCCCGACATAATTGGAGCGCGAAGGGTGAGAGATGGCAATGTGGTGCAGATATTCTTCTCTGTGGAAATGCACAAACTCAATGGTGATCCGGCGGCTATGACCAGTCTGTTTGATCAAATATTTAAGACGGATTTTAATTGGTAAGGTCAGTCGTCATATTGCTGTTGTTAGGATTGTTTGTCCAGCTTGGCTTTGGTCAAAATGCCACAGTAAAGGGTGTTGTAAAAGACAAGGAAACGGGTGAAACACTTATTGGCGCTACAGTCTTCATTCTTGGAACCTACAAGGGAGCCTCCACAGATATCGATGGGAAGTTCACTATCAAGGACATCAAACCGGGAGACTATACGGTCAAGGTGAGCTATATCGGCTATACCGACTTGATGATCAATGGTGTGCGGCTCAAGGAAGGGGAGGTTAAAACGATCGACGCCAAAATTCAGACAAGGAGTACCACCATCCAGGAGGTGGTCATCTTAGGGGACAAGAGTATGATCAACCTTGAGAAAGCCTCGTCAGAAGTTTCGATCAACAAGGAGGATATCGAGCAAATGAATGTGCGCAATGTGCAGGATATTGTGAGCATGCAGGCTGGGGTCAATAAAACTCCGGATGGAATTAATATCCGTGGCGCCAGAAATTACGAGACCCAATACCTTGTGGATGGAATCAGTGCCCAGGATCCTCTTTCCGGAACCGGTTTTGGCGTTGATGTTGCGTCCAGCGCGATTAGCGATGTGAGCCTTGTGACCGGTGGGGCAGGAGCCGAATATGGTGGTGGTGCTGGTGGAGTGATCTCCACCAAGATTCGCGAGGGTGGTAAGAAATTTGAAATTGCCGGAAGCTGGCAGCGCGACAACCTTGGCTTCAAGGAAAACGAAGGTGCCTCATGGAATACGGACATCGCCGATTTATCCATTAGTGGTCCCATCCCCTTTACCAAGAAAAAAGTGACCCTTTTTACGAGTATTACCACTCGCCTGACGGATGACTATTATCGCATTTATGCGGACCAACTTCACTCTTCACTGTTTCCCGACAACGACTCACTTTGGGCTCCCCGCCAAAACAACAATTGGACAAATACCGTCAAACTGGCTTACCAGATAAAAAATGGGACGAAGCTTACATTGACCAACCAACATTCCCTGGCCATCAACCAAAGCACGCGCTCGCTTCAGGTTGTAGGTTTTGACGCAGTGGTCCAACCAGGACTTCAGTATCAATTCAGTTTGATTCCGGATAATGCAACGACTTATACACATCACTCCAATCTAACGGTGCTCAACCTAAACCACTTCGTCAACAACAATCTCAACATCAATTTCTCTCTAGGAAGGTTATTTACAAACCTGCGCGCCGATGCCAACGGACGTCCATTCCGTTCGGAAACAGTGGATCAGATTTATGATCCCGAAAGTATCGTGACCGCACCTGTAGGGTTGTTCAATGAGGATGATGAAGCAGTATTTGTGATTCCCGGCGATGGCCTTTACAACAATAATGGAATTTCAACCCTCTGGCACGATCACTATGCTCAGGAATACACCATCAAAGGCAAGGTTTCATATTACCCGAAAAATGAAGTTCACGAATTCTCAGCTGGCTTCGAGCACAAGGAATTGGAATACCAATGGGCTGATGTGAGTCGTCCATGGGTGGGCGCTCCAATCGTGCTGAGTGAAACAGAAACGACTCCATCCATCAGCATTGGTAGCTCCTCCGAGATCTGGAGAGTTAACCCTCGCAACGGTGGAATCTACCTTCAGGACAAACTGAACTACAAGGGAATCAATGCGACATTAGGCGTTCGATACAACTATTGGGCTTATGGAAAGCTTATTGACGATGCAGTAGAAGATCCTTTGACACCAATTGTGGATGTGGCACGGGAAGAATACCGCAACAAGACAACTAAGTTTTTGGGCAATCGATACAAAGGACGGATACTGCCGAGGGTGAATGTCTCCTTCCCCGTTACTGATAACAATGTGCTGTTCTTCAACTACAGCCATGCCATGCAGATGCCTCACCCGAGGTTTCTCTACGCGGGCCTTGATCCGGACTTTTTGGATCGGTCCTTCTTATCCAGGGCCGGAAACCCAATTCTTCAGCCCGAGGCAACTGTCTCCTACGAGCTGGGGATCAAGACGCAAATCACCCGTGATCTTGGTATTACACTCACAGCTTATAACAATGATAAATATGACTACATCGTGCCCGGAACGATCAACGTCCAGGATCAGACCGGAAGATTCACCCAGAAGACTTTCTATTTCAACCAGGACTATGCGCGTATCATCGGGGTAGAACTCGGAATCGCCCAGAGGATAGGAAAGTTCTTCAAACTCTTGTTTAATGGATCTTATATGTCCGCGACAGGAAAGTCTAACTCTGCGAGGGAGGGATTCCTTCAAATCAGGCAACAGGGATTTGTCAATACCACCAAGGAACAGCCACTTAGTTGGGATCGTCCATGGGACCTGAAACTGGCAGTCATGTTTAATGGTGATTCGACTTTGAAAATTGGGCCAGTGCCCCTCAAGCACTTCCACGTATTCTTCTCTACCAATTTCAAATCAGGCTTCAGGTACACACCGGTTGAATTCCAAGGTGTCGACCAATTAGGGAGAAATCTTTACGCGTTCCGCAACGACAGGCCCAACGAAAAAATTGCGAAGCCATGGTTTTGGGCAGACCTCAAAATCAGCCGCGACTTTCCATTTGCAAATCGACGTGGATTCTCACTCTCCTTTGAAATGCGCAACATCTTTAACAACCAGAATGCCTACATCGTCAACCCTGTTACAGGGGACGGATATCGCGACGGTGATGATGTACCGCAGGATTGGCGCGACCCCAAGATCGCCGATCCACAGCCACCGAGCGGAGCTCCACCAACGAACCCAGCGCGATGGATGTCGCCTCGTCAAATGTTATTCGGAATTCAGTTTAAGTTTTGAGATTGCTCGCGACCATATCGATTTTGATTGTGACCTGTATGAGTGCCCAGGCCCAACTCTTCCCAAATCTTGGAGGGCAAAGAGCTGGGATCGCTTCCACCAGCTTCCTCAAATCTGACCTCAACCCTCGAAGTGTTGGAATGGGGGGCGCTAGCATTGCACTTGGACAGGATCCTGTCGGCATATTAAGCAATGTATCATCCATTGCCCTCAATGAGAATCCTGTGATCTCCGCCACTAGTTATACCTATGGTCTGGGAATCCAACAGAGCTATCTCGCCTTCAGTTCGCCGTTCAAAGGAGCCGGGGTTGGCCTGAGTGTAAATGTTCTCACCTCTGATGCGATGGAAGTTCGCACCGAATTCCAACCCGATGGGACTGGTGAGTTGTTCTATTATACAAGTGCGTCTACCGGATTATCCTACGCCAAAAAACTCTCCGACAATTTCAATTTTGGTATCAGGATTAAGCACCTCTACGAGCAAATCGCTCAATACAACAACCACTCTGCTGCGGCTGACCTTGGATTTTTATACCATACCGACGTCAAGGATCTGAAGTTTGCCGTGGTGGTCCAGAACTTTGGTGGTAAATCAAAATTGGTGGGTGATTTTATTGAATCTCCCTTCAATCGCGACAGTCTGACCAGCCCCGATATTTACAACCTGCCTACGGAGTTTAAGTTAGGCCTATCGGTTGTACCATACAAGCGAAATGGACATGCTATCCTCACAGCAATCCAACTCAATCACCCTAACGACAATTCTGAAAACCTGAGACTTGGAGTTGAATATCAATTTCAGGACTTGTTGTTTGCCCGGGTTGGATACAAGATCAACCTCAAGGGTCAACAGTGGCCAAGTTTCGGTATTGGTTTTAGGACGGTGGTACTCAACAATCCAATTTACGTGAACTATGCCGCAAACGTGAATTCATATACAGGATGGCAGCACGCCTTCGGGTTGAGTTTGAGCGTAGGCAGAAAAAAGGGTAACGAATGAGAAATTGGTTGTACATATTGATTGCTTTGTCCCTGGGTTCGTGCGAGAATTATTTTGGCTCGAAAACCAATCTTGACTTCATTGACAAACCAGTCTTCCAAAACAGAAATATCGCCTATGTTCCCATCCTACCGGTGATTGATGGCTTCGTTAGGCCGACTGATATAGTCGCCGGTTTCGACGAATTGGTTTACGTGGTCGACGAGGGCACTGAGGAGATCGTAGCCTTCGACTTATCCGGATCAGAGGTGGGCAGGCTGGCGGTTCCCGGACTGACTGCCCTAGCACAAGACCGGAAACTGGACTTACTCGCCATTGGCCGAATAGACACCTTCCTCAACGGCCAAAACCGGTCCTTCTCAACGATCTTCCGAATCAACCAGAGGGCAAATGGATTTCTGGATTTGAGCAATGCAACGATCGAACCCAGGGTGATTCATCCATTCTATGCACAGAGTCAATTTTCTGATGACGACGAGATCACAGAGTTCACTTCCATTGCTGTGCTCGCGGACAACTCATATTATGTCGCCCGCAATGGACCCGATGAGGATGACGATGCGGTTTTGGTCTTCGGCAGCGAAAGCTACGGTACTATACTCGGACTCGATATTGAAGACGACGAATACCTCTCACCGGTATTTGTCACAACAAGCACTGGATTTGAAACAAATTATTTCCGCGATCCCGTCAGTCTTGCCTCACTCGTTCAGCCTCCACAGAATTTCAACCTCTCAACCAGCCGTGATTTTGTCTTTTCGTCCATCAACGACGACGCGACACTCAAGGTGCAGTACATAGAATTCATCGAAACCATTGATGGAGCAACGTATGAAGTGAGGCCGCTGGAAGAAGGGGATACATCTAAGGCCGAAGGGTTTTTGTACACGCCCAATCGATTTACCAGTCCAGTGGACGTGGCTTATACCGGTGATGGAACCAATTACATTTTCGTTGTCGACTCAGAAACGGATTCCCTCTATCAATTCTCGAATACTGGCTTGGAGGGCATCAAACCACCTGCTGCATCGGCCGACCAGAAGTACATCAGGGCCTCTTTTGGAGGTACGGATGAAACGGGTTTGGATGTTTCCGGGTTCAACGAACCTTCGGGTGTGGCATATTCTGACAAGATTGTCTACGTAGCGGACGCTGCAAATGGCCGCATTCTTCGGTTCAAGCTCACTCTTGATTTCGATTAGCTTCCATCGAAATCATCCTTCTTTTGATCTGCTTCCCTCCGATGATGGTAAGAATAATCACTATGGCGATAATATTCAATTTGTACAGGAAGCGCAACGTGTTCTGATCATTGATCTCATCGGTTAAAATCCATGGCTTCCATAGTTCAGCAGAACCTTCGAGTGCCTTGTATTCATCATCGTCCAGCACAATCACATTCTCCATGCCAGCCATGACCTGTATGTTGTATTCCTTGCTCTTGAAGATATAGGATCCGGGAAGTATTCCTATCTCATCCACGTCGTCCATCAAATTATGCCGACGCTCATCCAGCAGACTGTAGTGGGTAAAATAATCGTGCCTTACCAGCGTCAATTTATCCCCAAGTTCAAACTCGTAAGGCGTCCATGTGCGGTTGATATAAATCGTGGCTGCCGATACCAAGAGTATTGCCAACGCAATGTGCAGATACTTCAAGGGAATATTTGGGACCTTCATATCCTTCAATTCCTTAGATAATTGACAACCACCTTGGTAAAAGCCTCCGGCTGATCGGCATGCAGCCAGTGCCCGGCATCTTCAATAGTTTCCATATCGGCATCGGCAAACTGATGCCGGATGTCCGGCCAATCAAAATCTGTGATGTAATCCGAGTTGCCACCTCGCACAAAAAGCGTAGGGCCACTGTAATCTTCAAACGTCAGATCTTCTCCGACATTTTCAATGTTTGACTTAATCGATTCAAGGTTGAATCTATATCCGAGTTTTCCTTTTTCCTTCCAGTAAACGTTCTTCAACAGAAATTGACGAGTACCCAATTCAGGCACATAGTCCTTGAGAATATCGTCTATTTCGCCTCGTCGAGAAACAGCATCAAAATCCACTGCAGAGAGTCCGTCCAGAATAGCCTGATGATGTACCGGGTAGTATTTTGGTCCGATGTCCGCCACAACCAATTTGCGAACCATGTCGGGGTGCGTCTGGGCAAACTTGATGGCCGTCTTACCACCCATGCTGTGTCCTAGTAGGTGAAACGATTTCAAACCAATCTCTCGAGCGAAATCTGCAAGGTCTCCAGCCATGCTTTCATAATCAAAAGTGTCCGAGTGGTGAGAAAGGCCATGATTCCTTGCATCTAAAAGATATATCTCAAAATCGTCGGCCATCATCTTGGCTGGAGTTAGCCAGTTATCCAACATCCCTAGTAAACCATGCAATATGATCAATGGCTCGCCAGAACCAACAACCTTATAGTTGAGATCCATCAGGCCAGTTCCCTTTTGTAGCGTTTGATGGTTTCTTCCATTCCATAATATAGCGCATCGCTCCACAGTGCATGGCCAATGGAAACCTCAAGTAAATCGACGGTGTTTTCCTTGAAGTATTTTAAATTGTGGAGATTCAGATCATGACCGGCGTTGAGCCCCAAATTGAGTTCCGAAACCAAAACAGATGCATCGCGATATGGTTTAATAGCCTCTTCCTTATTATTGTAATTAGAGGCATAATCTTCGGTATAGAGCTCAACCCTGTCAGCTCCCAGTTCCGCCACTTTTTCCAACTGTTTTGGATCACATTCCATAAACAGCGAAACGCGCATACCCCGGCTTCTCAAACGCTCAATTACCACGGCCAGTAAATCCTCATGTTCGATAGCCTTCCAGCCGGCATTTGAAGTCAATACATCAGGGGAATCTGGAACCAACGTGACCTGGGTGGGTTGTACTTGTTCTACCAATTGAAGAAAATCCTCGGAAGGATAACCTTCCACATTATATTCTGTCTTGTTCTGAGCGCTGAGGGTAATTACGTCCTGCCTGGTAATATGCCTTTCGTCAGGTCTGGGATGCAGCGTGATACCATCTGCTCCAAAGCGTTCTACGTCCGCGGCTACCTGAGGTAGATTAGGTAAGGGGCCACCACGCGCATTTCTCAATGTGGCAACTTTATTCACGTTCACACTAAGGTTGGTCATAGTGTATTTATTGTAATTTGGCGAGGTTCAAAAATACGCTTAATGCGGCACGCGTTTAGCTAATAAATTGTAATGAGGGCAGGAGAATTGGTTTTGAACGAGATTCCTTTTCTGAAGGAGTCGGACTCGGTGGAAGAGGCCGTGAGTATCATGGATGACTGTAAGGTCTCTCACCTTGCCGTGGTCAACCAAAACCATCTTCTTGGTATCGTGAATGAGATTCACCTGCTAGATCACCTCGACAAGCAAAACATCGAAGGCCTATACGACATGAAGCCCGACCAGTTTGTGCGAAACAACGACCACCTTTTTGAAGTAGTTCAGCGGATGAATGAACTGGAGTTGACCAACCTCCCGGTAGTCAATGAAAAGAATGGATGGTTTATGGGAAGTATCAGCATCCGGCAGCTCATGGATGTTATTTCGGAAATGCCAGTGGTGAAATCACCTGGAGGTATCATTGTAATGGAATTGCCATTGCGCGACTACGTCATGTCCGAAATCGCCCGAATAGTTGAAAACAATGGGGCTGTTTTGCTCGGCTCATTTATCACCAGAAGCCCTGAAACATCCGTGATAGAACTGACGTTGAAGGTCAATAGATCAAACGTTCAGGCCATAGTGCAGAATTTTGAACGCTATAGCTATAAGATCGTTGAAACCTACGATGAAAGTGATGCCCTCGATACGCTGAGAGATCGTTACGATGCCCTTATGAACTACCTCAAGGTTTGATGAAATCAATTGCTGTTTACGGCCGCTCCATCGATGAAATTCACTTGGAGCCCATTCAAAGTTTTCTTCAGGAGCTGCTCGATGAAGGAAAACATGTCACGCTCTACAAAAAGCTGGTCGAAAAAGACTACTTCGCCGACCTGGGAGATCAACTCGCGACATACGAATCAAAGGACAATCTCAATGATGAGACCGACCTGATCATCTCAATCGGTGGAGATGGAACACTCTTGGATTCAACAATTTTTTCTCGTGATTTCGAAATTCCGATTCTTGGTCTCAACACTGGTCGTTTGGGGTTTTTGACCGGGGTTTCCCTGGATCAACTCAAAACCTCAACACAAGCCTTGCTCAATGACGAATACGACATCGAAGAAAGGACGCTCATCTGCTTAGAAACGGACGAAAGTTTATTCGGAGAACTCAATTTCGGCCTCAATGAACTCACACTGCACAAGAAGGATACTTCGAGCATGATTAAGATTCATGCATATGTCAATGGTGAATACCTCAATTCTTACTGGGCAGATGGCCTCATAATCAGCACCCCAACTGGTTCCACAGCATATTCTATGAGTTGTGGTGGCCCTATTGTTCTACCCGGATCCGAAAACTTCGTAATCACCCCAATTGCACCGCACAATCTCAATGTACGACCTATTGTCATTCCAGATAACAAGGAAATAAAGTTGAACATCGAAGGAAGAGAAAAGAACTTCCTTGTTTCCTTAGATTCGCGATCAGAGAGCATAGAAGCAGGTAAGGACCTCGTGATACGTAAGATGGATAGGAAGCTTAAGTTGCTGGCACTGCCCGGTACGAGCTACCTTAAAACCATCCGAAAGAAGCTTAACTGGGGGCTGGACGTGCGCAATTAATGCTCGCTATGTGTATATTTGCAACTTATTGAATTTTGGCCATGAACCAGTTCAAAATAGCTCTGATCACCGTAATGCTGGCTTTGCCATTCATTTCGGATGCCCAACGTTGGAAGTTTTATAGAAATGAAGTTGGATTTGCCATTGGTACTACCTCTCTTATGGGAGACGTAGGAGGTGGCAAGGACCTCGGAAAAAATCTCTTCGGCAGTGTAACCGATCTCGACATTTCCGCTTCAAGATTTTCAGCCAACGCACACTTCATGAGAATGATGCACCAACGCATCGGAATTCTCGGTAGTTTAAACGGTGGTGTAGTTGCCGCCGGCGATAGATTCACAGAGCAAGTTCATCGGGCTTACAGGAATTTCAGAATCCGCACCATTTTTGTCGAAGCTGCGGCAATTGGACGGTTCTACTTAAAGAAGGAGAGTTTTGGTCACGTTTACAAGCTTCGCGGAACCAGAAACTTCTTCTTCATCAACCTTTCTATCTATGCATATGGAGGAATTGGTGCGACATACTTCAATCCTCAGGCTCCGCTTAACGGCAAATGGTATTCACTCCGTCCGTTGGGAACGGAAGGCCAGAATGTGATGCCCGGAAAAGATCCGTACAAAAGATTCACCGTTGTATGGCCCGTTGGATTTGGTGCCAAGTACGCTGTCAACAACAAGTGGAATGTTGGAATCGAGTATGGTGCACGTAAGACCTATACCGACTACTTTGAGGATGTAAGTACACTTTATTACGACAAGCAGGAAATTGCTGATTTCCTCGGTGGCGAACAAGGTGCTATCGCAGCCGCATTGTCAGATCCCAGCTCCGGGGAGTTTATCACTCATACTGCTCCTGGTGAACGCAGGGGTGATCCAGGTGACAAGGATTTCTACATGCACCTACAGGTTTCTTTGAACTACCGTTTCATCAAGGGTACTTCGTTCAAGCCTCGTTTCTAGAATTTTTCAATTATTCTTCCGTTTTATGGGCATGAGAATCCTGGTCGTATTTCTTATTCTCGGTCCAACAACCCTATTCGGACAAGCGACCTATGAAATCGGAGGCTTTGGCGGTGTGTCCTATTACATTGGGGAACTCAATCCTGTAGGTCATTTTAAGCCAGCACTGACCCACCGGGCCTTTGGAGGGTATTTCCGCCAGGCTCTTAACTCCCGCTGGGCGCTTAGGTACGGATTTAACTATGGCAAGATCTCGGGAAACGACACCTACTCTACTTCAGTGTTTAACCAAAACCGCAACCTGAGTTTTGAATCCAAACTGTACGAAGGCAACTTCCTTATTGAATTCAATTTCTTGCACTATCATTCCTTTGTCTACAAAGACTTTTTTTCACCGTACATATTTGGGGGAGTTGGCTTGGTTAGGTTCAACCCATTTGCATCCTTGAATGGCAACCTCTATGAGCTGCATCAAATTGATACCGAGCCAAACGGAAGTTTCTACTTGAGGACGGTGCTCAGCTTCCCGTTCGGTTTTGGTGTTAAATTCAAATTTTCTCACCGTATCCTTTTCGCATTGGAAACCGGCATCCGAAAATCCGCCAGCGATAGAATGGACGATGTAAGTGGGTTTTATCCTGACCCGGCCAATTTGGACAATATCGCCGTGGGCCTGTCCAACAAGAGTGGTGGCGCTGCTGATTGGGGCTCTCAACGAGGCAATCCCAACGATCGCGATTGGTATTCATTCTCCGGGCTTCAGGTTTCAATTAGACTCGGCAAGAACCCACGTCTTTGCCACTACAAACCTGAATAAAGTGCTATTTTTGCACGCTTCGTAAGCGCAGTACATGATTGACCTTCCTAGTATTAAGTCAGGGCAAATACCCCGTCACATTGCCATCATTATGGACGGCAATGGCCGATGGGCGAAAAAGAAAGGTAAGGCTCGAATCTTTGGACATCAAAATGCCTTGGAGTCTGTCCGTCACTCCATCGAGGGATGCATCGAACTTGGTGTAGAATACCTAACGCTTTACGCATTTTCAACCGAGAATTGGAATCGTCCGAAAAGAGAGGTCAACGCACTCATGAACCTTTTGGTGACGTCTATCTACAATGAGCTACCGGAGTTGATGAAAAGCGAGGTGAAGCTCTCTACCATTGGACAGACGAAAAGCCTTCCCAAACGGGCTCAGAACGGCTTGCGCAAGGCCATTGAAAAAACCAAGGACAACAAGAAGATTGAAGTGATTCTGGCATTGAGTTATAGCAGCAAGTGGGAAATTTTGGAAGCTGTGAAGAACATGATCACCGATGCCAAGGACAACAAATTGACTGAAAAGGAGTTAAGCGAAGAGGTTTTCGGGCAGTACCTCACCACGGCCGGAATCCCAGATCCTGAATTGATGATTCGAACAAGCGGCGAACGACGCATTAGCAATTTCCTGCTTTGGCAATTGGCCTACAGTGAATTCATATTTATCGACAAGCTCTGGCCAGATTTTCGAAAGGATGATCTGTATATCGCCATTTCTGATTTCCAAGGTAGGGAACGTCGCTTTGGCAAGACTGGCGAACAAATCAAGCAAAAGGTCAATGCGTAAATCCATTCTCATTCTAATGGCCTGTGCATTGCTTGTACAGATATCCGCCATTGGCCAAAGCCGACTAGGTGATGGATCAAAGATCGACTATTCAAACCCCAAGAAATATACCATTGGAGGTATTAAAGTAGAGGGGACGGAGAAGCTCGATCCCGATGCCATCAAGCTACTCTCAGGCCTGCGTGTGGGAGATGTTTTGGAAGTTCCAGGGCCCAGGTTTTCACAAGCCATTCGAAATATCTGGGATCAAGGTCTTTTTGCGGATGTTAAGATCACCTACGAAAACATAGTAGGTAATCAAATATTCTTGGCCATCCATGTGAAAGAGCAACCGCGGTTATCTCGATTCAAATTCAACGGCCTCAAGAAAAGTGAAGCGGAGGACATCCGTGAAGAAATCAACCTCTACAAGGAGAAGATTGTCACCGAAAACCTGATAGTTTCCACACAGCGAAAGATCAGGGACTTCTTTGTAGACAAGGGCTACTTGAATGTTAACTCCTATGTCAAGCAAATTCCCGATTCCAATTTTCCAAATCACGTCCTAATGATCATCAACGTGCAAAAAGGTAAACGTGTGCGCATTGATAAGATCGAGATTGAAGGCAACCAAGCACTCACCAATGGCGCTGTGCGAAGAGCCCTCAAGGAAACCAAGCAGAAACTAATCTTCAAGCCATTCGAGGACTTCGACGGTATGATCGTCGATGCAAGCAAGGCAGGCTTCAATACCGCCGATAGCCTCACGGCAATAGGTGTTATTGGGGATTACTTTGAGGAGCGGGTTAAGCTGAACGTCTTTAAATCTTCGAAGTATATCCAATCCAACTTCGATGGGGACAAGGCTAATCTTATCACCAAGTACAATTCTCGCGGCTACCGGGACGCTCGAATTGTTAGCGACACCTTGATTCCCGTCGGCTTGAACGCCGTGCGCCTTAAGTTGACCATCGATGAAGGTAATCGATATTACTACCGTAATATCCGCTGGTATGGCAATTCGATTTATTCTACAGATCTATTGTCAAAAATGTTGGGCATTCGGAAGGGCGATGTCTATGATTCAGACAAACTCAATAAGCGTTTGATGATGGATCCAAATGGAGGTGATATCAGCTCACTGTATATGGATGATGGCTATCTCTTCTTCCAGATCAATCCAAACGAAGTGCGCATCGAAGGCGATAGCATTGACATCGATATCCGTATATACGAAGGTCAACAGGCGGAGATCAACCGGATATCGGTGACAGGTAACACAAAAACAAACGAGCACGTAGTGATGCGGGAGATCCGCACGAGGCCTGGTAATCTTTTCAGCCGTACGGACATCATACGATCGCAAAGACAGTTGAGTGTTCTGGGATACTTTGACCCGGAGCAGCTCGACCTAAATACGATTCCCAACCCATCGGAGGGGAACGTAGATATAGAGTATATCGTAGCGGAGAAGCCTTCCGACCAGGTCGAGCTTTCCGGAGGCTGGGGCGCTGGTCAGCTTGTTGGAAACCTTGGTCTTACCTTTTCCAATTTCTCAACCAAGAATTTCTTTAAGAGAGACTATTGGCAACCGCTGCCTTCGGGAGACGGACAACGTCTGTCGTTGAGAGCATCCAGTAATGGTCGTTGGTTCCAGAGTTACAATATGAGTTTCACAGAGCCCTGGTTGGGAGGTCGTAAACCCCTTTCGTTTTCGGTATCGGTTTACCACTCCGTTCAAACCAATGGCCAGAGCAAGTGGACTAAGGAAAGTCCAACTTCCAGCACGAATTTGAGGGATAGCCTCGGTAATAGAATACCCAATCCTGGCCGCGCGGATATCAAGATTACCGGTGGATCACTTGGCCTGGCCCAACAACTCAAATGGCCTGATGACTACTTCATAGGACGTGTGGAATTGGCATATCAGAATTACGTGATGAACAACTGGACTCAATTTCTACTTACAAACGGAAATGCCAACAATATCTTCGCGCGTTTCACGCTTTCAAGAAACTCACAAGACCAGGAGATTTTTCCAAGGATGGGATCCAACGTGAAATTGTCCCTGCAGTTCACACCACCCTATAGTTTGTTTAACAACAAGGACTACAGCACCCTTTCACTCAATGACCGATACAAATGGGTGGAGTATTATAAATGGAAGTTCAGCTCCGAGTGGTTCACCAGGATTTATGAGAACCTTGTACTTCGAGCAAAGGCGGGATTTGGGTTCCTGGGATTGTATAATCAACAGGTCGGTCAGAGTCCGTTTGAGCGTTTTTATCTCGGAGGATCTGGTCTGACTGGATTCCAGCTCGATGCACGGGAAATTATAGCGCTGCGTGGCTACGACGACCAATCGGTTTCTGCCAGAACGGGTGGAACCATTATTTCGAAGTATACCCTCGAAATGCGCTATCCATTTAGCCTCAATCCATCGGCCACTGTATTTGGCCTGGCCTTCCTGGAGGCTGGTAATACCTGGAATAGTTTCCGCGACTACAATCCGTTTGAAGTAAAGAGGTCCGGCGGAATTGGCGTAAGAGTGTTCCTGCCCATGTTTGGACTACTTGGTCTCGATTATGGATGGCGGTTTGACGATACGCCGGAATTCGGTCAGCAATCTCAAAAAGGCCAACTCCACTTTACGATTGGCGCGGTCCTTGGAGAACTGTAAATCAATTAATCATGAAAAACGTTCTTATTCTTCTTGTCCTAACAACGCTTACCTCACTTGTTCAAGCACAGAAGTTCTTTTATGTCGATACGGAATACATTCTTGAAAACAGCGATGAGTACATCAAGGCTATGGAGGAGATCAACGCCCTGTCGGAACGTTGGCAACAAACCATTGAAGCCAAATATCAGAAAATAGATGAGCTCAAAAAGAACTACGAGGCTGAGAAGATTCTTCTAACCAGCGATATGCGCGCAAAACGCGAGGCTGAAATCGAAAAGAGAGAAGGCGAAGCACGCAAGTACCAGAAGGAGAAATTTGGAGTGAATGGGCAGCTATTCAAAAAGAGACAGGATGCGATCAAACCCATTCAAGACAAAATCTACGATGAAATCAGGAAGATTGCCACAAATGGTAATTTTGCCGTTGTTTTCGATCGATCCTCTGGAGGCAACGTTCTGTACGCTTCTCCGCGATTTGACAAGACCGAGTTGGTAATGCAAAAATTAGGATATAAGAAATCAAAAGAATAATTTCGTCCGCTCAAAATTTCAGTATGAAAAATCTAGTATTTATAGGCTTTTTGATGGTAGCGACCGCCTTGGGTGGATACGCTCAAAAAGGAAAAATCGGCCACATCAATTCAAATGATCTTTTGATCTTGATGCCAGAAAGGGATTCGGCAGAAGCCAAACTCAAAGATTTTGCTCAGCAATTGGAGCTCCAATTGACTTCGATGTCGGGTGAATACGAAAAGAAACTCACAGACTATGAGCAAAACAAAGACGTAATGACCGACATCATCCGTCAGGAAAAGGAAACAGAGATCGTGGATCTTCAACGAAGAATTCAGGACTTTCAGGGCCGGGCTCAACAGGAACTTCAAAAGAAGGAA
The DNA here is from genome assembly GCA_965267285.1 of Salibacteraceae bacterium. Lineage (GTDB taxonomy): Bacteria > Bacteroidota > Bacteroidia > Flavobacteriales_G > Salibacteraceae > UBA4419. Next base: position 2,706,475 of record OZ253948.1, read on the forward strand.
CAAGAACTTATGAAGCCATTGGTTGATAAGGCTAATGGCGCCATCAAATCCGTGGCCAATGAAAATGGGTACGCCTATATCTTCGATACTTCTGTAGGTGTTGTACTGCATTATCCGGATGGAGATGACATTTTGCCCCTGGTCAAAAAGAAATTGGGTATCAACTGATACCTCATCTGCCCTGACCCCAGCGTCGGGGTTTTTTTTGCTTTATGAGTCAGCCTATAGGCATATTTGATTCCGGTATTGGCGGTCTCACGGTCGCCAGAGCGATGCAGGACAAATTACCCCAGGAGCACTTCGTATATTTTGGGGATACTGCTCACCTCCCGTATGGCGACAAATCCCGGGAGGCTGTTGCACAGTTTGGCCGGAAGATTACTGAATTCCTTTTGGCGAAAGACTGTAAGTGCATTGTGATTGCCTGCAACACGGCTTCGGCATATGCCTACAAGCATATCACCAATGATCATCCTGAAGTACCAGTCTTTAACGTGATCGATCCCATGGTGGACGAAATCGTGAGCAACCATAAGGGAGAGAAGATTGGCGTGATTGGCACCAAGGGAACGATTTCCTCAAGAGTGTATGTGCGCAAAATCCACCAGCGCAACAAGTCTGTCAACGTAACCTCCAAAGCCACGCCCCTGCTCGCCCCGATGATCGAGGAGGGATATTTTGACAACTACATCAGCCGCACCATCATCGAATCCTACCTGGATGGAAAGAACTTTGCCGATATTGATTCCCTGGTTCTGGCCTGCACGCATTACCCCCTCATTAAACAAGAGATTGGTCAATACTTTGAAGGTCGGGTTAGTTTGCTGGACTCCGCCGAGGTGGTTGCAGAAGAAGTAAAGACACGATTGACCAAGTTGTCCATGCTGCATAGAGGCAAAAAACAAGCAAACCAATTCTTCGTTTCCGATCTCACGAATTCATTCAAGAAAAGCGCGGAAATGTTCTTCAGTGAAAAAATTGAACTTAAGAAGTTCGACCTCTGGTCCTAGTAGACCTGCTCGACTATTTTTCTAACAGTTGCTGACTTGCCCATGGTATAGAAGTGGATGCAGGGTACACCTGCTTCTTTGAGCTCCTTGGCCTGGTTGGTAGCCCATTCAACCCCCACCTGCCGTACATCGTCATTCGAAGAACACTTTTCCAACTCGTCGGACAAAGCTTCCGGAAAGTCGACAGCGAAGGTTTTTGGTAGAAATTGGATATGCCTCATCGTAGTTACGGGTTTTAACCCCGGAACAATTGGAACCGTTATTCCAATTTCCCGGCAAGCATCCACAAAGTCAAAATACTTCTGATTGTCGAAGAACATTTGAGTCACGATATAGCTTGCGCCGGCATCTATTTTTTCCTTGAGGTGTTTGAGGTCCGACTTCATACTCATGGCCTCATAGTGCTTTTCCGGATATCCCGCTACACCAATGCAGAAATTGGTGGGCGTTGCATTTTGAACCTCTTCATCAAGGTAGACACCCTTGTTGAGGTTCACTGCCTGATCCACCAATTGCACAGCGTATTGGTGTCCCTCCGGGTGTGGTACAAAGTTGCTTTCGGTTTTGATAGGATCACCTCGAAGTGCAAGAATATTGTCGATCCCAAGGAATGAAAGGTCTATAAGTGCGTTTTCCGTTTCTTCCCTCGAAAACCCACCACAGGTAAGGTGTGGAACGGTGATAACGCCGTACTTATTGACAATGGCTGCACAAATCCCAACTGTCCCCGGCCGTTTTCGAATTGATATCTTCTCAAGAAATCCCTTCTCCCGCTTCTTGTAGATATATTCTTCCCGGTGATAGGTGACGTTGATAAACTTAGGATCGAAGTCCATCAGAGGATCAATGCCCTTGTAAATCTCCTCAATACTCGAACCCTTAAGCGGGGGAAGTATCTCGAAGGAAAAGAGGGTTTTGTCCGTACTCGTAAGAATCTCGGCTACGTTCATGGTCGTGAGAAGTTGGCAAATATAAGCCCCAAAACAACACAGTTGTCACCCCCCTTTTTTTGAGTAATTTCGCCCGATTTTCAACGCGTGAAAAACATCAGGAATTTCTGCATTATTGCCCACATCGACCATGGTAAGTCAACCTTAGCCGACCGTCTATTGCAGATTACGGGTACCGTTAGTGAACGGGATCTCCAGGAGCAAACCCTAGATGATATGGACCTCGAGAGAGAACGGGGTATTACCATCAAGAGTCACGCTATACAGATGGATTATGAATACGAGGGAGAACACTATGTACTCAACCTCATCGACACACCTGGGCACGTCGACTTTTCGTATGAAGTTTCGAGGAGTATCGCAGCATGTGAGGGAGCCTTACTTATTGTTGACGCCACACAGGGAATCCAGGCGCAAACCATCTCCAATCTCTACCTGGCCATAGAACACGATCTCGAAATAATTCCTGTACTCAATAAAATGGACCTGCCGTCTGCTATGCCAGAAGAAGTGAAGGACCAGATCGAGGACATGATTGGTTGTGACCGAGATGACATCCTGGAGGCCAGTGGAAAAACCGGGCTGGGTGTTGAGGAGGTTTTGGCAGCCATCATCAACAGAATTCCGGCACCGGAAGGAGATGCCATGGCTCCGCTCCAGGCAATGATATTCGACTCCGTGTTCAATCCCTTCCGAGGCATCATTGCCTACTTCCGAATATACAATGGTAGCCTGGCCAAGAACGATCAGGTGAAGTTTATGAATACCGGAAAGGAATATATGGCTGACGAAATTGGGGTCTTGCGTTTGAATCAGGAGCCGAGAAAAAAATTAGAAGCCGGGGATGTTGGATACATCATTTCCGGAATCAAACAAGCAAAGGAAGTGAAGGTTGGGGATACCATCACGCATCGCTCAAGTCCAACGGAAGAAGCCATCAGGGGATTTGAAGATGTAAAGCCCATGGTCTTCGCCGGGATCTATCCGGTAGATACCGACGACTATGAAGAACTGCGCGAGTCGATGGAAAAGCTTCAACTCAACGATGCATCCTTGACCTATGAGCCTGAATCCAGTGCGGCATTGGGCTTTGGTTTCCGATGTGGATTCCTTGGGATGCTTCACATGGAGATCATACAGGAACGACTCGAGCGCGAGTTTGACATGACGGTGATCACTACCGTTCCAAACGTTTCTTACAAAGCATTCACCAAAAAGGATGAAGAAATAGTCGTTCACAACCCTTCCGACTTACCCGACATCTCAACACTTGACTACGTCGAGGAACCGTATATCAACGCACAGATTATCACCAAGAGTGAGTTCATCGGTGCGATCATGACTTTGGCTATTGAAAAGCGTGGAGAGCTAAAAAATCAAATATATCTGACCACGGATCGTGTTGAGATCACATTCGAAATGCCCCTGGCGGAAATCGTATTTGACTTCTACGACAGGCTCAAATCCGTATCGAAAGGCTACGCATCCTTTGATTACCACCCAATCGGATACCGCCAGTCGAAACTGGTGAAAATGGACATCCTCCTAAACGGCGATCAGGTGGATGCTTTGAGCGCTTTGATTCACAAAGACAATGCATTCACTCTGGGAAAGAAGATCTGCGAGAAACTGCGCCAACTTATCCCTCGTCAACAATTTGACATCGCCATTCAAGCGGCCATCGGTGCAAAGATCATCGCCCGCGAAACGGTCAAGGCACTGAGAAAGGATGTGACCGCCAAGTGCTATGGCGGGGACATTACCCGTAAGCGAAAACTGCTCGAAAAGCAGAAGAAGGGTAAGAAACGTATGAGGCAAATTGGGAATGTGGAAGTTCCTCAGCAAGCATTTCTGGCTGTGCTCAAGTTGAACGACTAGAATGCGATATTGAGGTCAATCCTCGACCTCCACCCTCTCTCGTTTTCAATTCCCAACGCGACTAACTCTTCTACGTAGTAAGTTCTCCAGACCAGATTGAACCTTTCCGCAAAGGCATAGGCAATGTTGATCTCTACTCCACTGAAGTTGGAGAGTCTTGACCCACTTACACCAAAATTGGAGTAATCGAAACGAGCCCAGTCGTTTTGAGCAAAGTACTCTACGATGGAGTATTTCTGCAGGTTGGCATAGAATATCTGAAGGCGCCAGTCGCCCTTTTCCGCTATTGATCCTACGGTGCCATGAATGGCCCAACCCGTTTTCTGATCGGTAAATTCTCTAGGCATCAACGAATACTGCTTGAGCCCATTGAAGTTTTGAAAAAAGTCAAATCCAAGTGAGATGGAACGCTCAGGAACAAGTGTGAACTTTCCCTGGACATGAGAAATTAACCAATCGAGCGTATAGGTCTCACTGCCGTCCGGTGTATTTGGCAGGTTTCTGAAATTGTAGATTGCGGATGCCAAAACAACTCTCGGGGACTCATAAAGAATTTCGCCTGCGTTGAAATAAGCATCTGTGTCGAAGCCACCTCCGTTGGATCGAATTACAAAATGGCCGAGGGTTGTCTTTAGATTCGACTCTGAGCCAGCAGAAAAATTCCAGGCTCCTGCTACCCCATCCGGGTAAACGTTGTTGTTCCAAAATATCTCGTGTTGCTTGTAGAACGGGAAGGTGTTTTTACCAAACCACATGTAGTTTCCATCCTTCTCAGCTTTGAAATACGCCTTTTCAAATCCTATCTGAAAAAGGGAAAACTCACCGGTATTTGAACCCAGTGTGAGGTGTGGTCCTTGTTGGTCGTAAATATTTCCAGTTCTTACCCTCGCCCCAAAAGATGCCCATGGTGTGACCTGTGCCGAGAACCCCGTTCTCTGCCTCAAGCGAAGTCTTGTACGATCGCGATACGCTGTGCCGTCAGACTGTATTCCAGCCCAGTCCTGTTCGATTCGAAATCGAAAATCGAGTTCCCACTTGATGCTTCTTCGGAACGTGGTATCCTGAGCCAAGGAAGAATATGCCAATAAAAATGGCAAACAGATGATCGGGAGCGCATTGCGCATCCGGCAAAATTGACCCCATTGATCCTTTTGAAACATGATTTTGATCAAATTCGACAGGGTCTTGAAAAGCCTATTTTTGGGAGAATCTGATGAGCGCAGATATTCTCCAAACTCCAATCGAATACCTCAAAGGCGTTGGTCCCAAACGGGCTGAATTGCTCAAAAGCGAATTGGCTGTCTATTTCTATGCAGACCTCTTGGAATATTTTCCATTTCGCTATATCGACAGAAGTCATTTTCATGCCATTGGCTCGATAGACTTAGATGAGAACCTCATCCAGATCCGGGGCAAGTTAACGAATGTCCAGAAATTAGGAAAGCCTCGACAGCAAAGGCTTGTAGCCCAGTTAACAGACGGCTCTGGCACAATTGAATTGGTATGGTTTAAAGGGGTACGATTTATTGCACCCAGCCTTAAACCGGGAGAAGAGTACATCGCATTTGGCAAGCCAAACCTTTTTAAGAACAAGCTCTCCATGCCACACCCCGAACTCGACTTGGTGAGCTCTACTTCACTTGAGAAATCAAAAGGTTGGCAGCCTGTCTATTCTACAACGGAGAAACTCAGTGGAAAGGGGCTCAATAGCAGGGGTATTGAAAAGCTGATTCGGACCCTCCTACCTCAAGTTGAAGGCGTAATTGAAGAAACACTTTCCAACGATCTCTTGTCGCGTTTGGGACTGATAAGCCGTAGGAAGGCCTTGATGGGCATTCACCTACCGACGGACCAGGATGCCGTGAGCAAAGCCCGATTCAGAATCAAATTCGAAGAATTGTTTTTTACGCAACTCCTTTTGCAGCGCTTTCAGCTTACCCGAAAAAACGAATTCAAGGGGTTTGTGTTCGACAAGGTCGGTGACCATTTTAACACTTTCTACAAAAACCATCTTCCATTTGAACTTACGAATGCTCAGAAGCGTGTGATCAAGGAGATAAGGCATGACCTCGGCAGCAACAAGCACATGAACCGTCTGCTCCAGGGAGATGTGGGGTCGGGCAAAACGATAGTCGCTGTTTTATGTATGCTATTGGCCCTGGACAATGGATTTCAGGCCTGCATCATGGCGCCGACGGAGATACTCGCGAATCAGCATTACAATGGCATTCAAGAATTGCTCGAACCCATGGGCATAGATGTTGGGTTACTCACAGGAAGTACCAAAACATCCGAACGCAAGCCGATGTTCGAGAAATTAGTTGATGGATCACTGAGGATCATCGTTGGTACACATGCCTTGCTTGAGGATCCGGTTCAATTCAAGAATCTGGGATTGGCCATCATAGACGAGCAGCATCGGTTTGGAGTGGCGCAAAGGGCCAAGCTGTGGAAGAAGAATATCAACCCGCCGCACGTATTGGTGATGACGGCAACGCCGATTCCGCGTACTCTGGCTATGACGTTTTATGGTGATCTGGATAATTCGGTGATCGATGAAATGCCTCCGGGGCGAAAGCCCATCAAAACAGCTCACTACTTCGATAAGGATCGCTTGAAGCTATTTGGTTTTATGAAGCAAGAGATAGCCAAAGGGCGGCAGATTTATGTTGTTTATCCGCTGATCGAAGAGTCGCAGAAAATGGATTACAAAGATCTCATGGATGGCTATGAGAGTATTAGCCGTGCATTCCCCTTGCCCAACTACCGGGTGAGTATCGTTCATGGAAAAATGAAAACAGAAGACAAGGAATATGAGATGGCTCGATTCGTAAAAGGAGAAACCCAAATACTTGTGGCGACAACTGTGATCGAAGTCGGGGTCAATGTGCCCAACGCCAGTATCATGGTAGTGGAGAGCGCGGAGCGGTTTGGCCTTTCCCAGTTACACCAGCTACGTGGTAGGGTTGGACGTGGTTCGGATCAATCCTATTGCATCCTTATGACCGGTGGCAAGCTGAGTAGCGATGCCAGAACTCGTTTAAAAACGATGGTTCGCACAAACGATGGATTTGAAGTGGCTGAAGTCGACCTCAGCTTGCGAGGTCCCGGTGACATCATGGGAACAAGGCAGAGTGGATTGATGGATTTTAAACTCGCAGACCTTACCCAGGATGGAGAAATTGTACGCTTGGCCCGTTCCGAAGCAGGATATATTCTGAAGCAGGATCCAAATTTCAAGGATCCGGACAACCAGCGCATTAGTAAGAAATTTGTCAGGCTCTCGAAGCAGAGACCGGACTGGGGAAGGATTTCCTAATTCTTCTCTTCTTCGTTGATAAAGTGATGAGGGCCCAATTCATCCAATTCACCTTTGTATTCCTTCACAATACCATCAAGCATATCGATCACACTTCTGATCCTGCTGACACTCTCGTTATTGGAGAACAATCGATGCACGATGTGAGCCACCTCTCGCTTATCCACTGTATCGGAAGGAACTACCTCCAATCCCAGCAGATCAAAAATTTCTGACAAGACTTCATTCGACACCTTACTGTAGCCAGACTCTATTTTGGAATACTGACCTTGGGTCAATCCCAGTTCATCAGCCATGTACTCCTGGCTAAATCCCATTTGATTTCTTCGGGCGTGGACCGTCCCTAGTACGTTAGATTTTCGGGCCATGTTAACTGATTTATTCTGTGCAAATTACATAGACGAATTTAAAATGAATATGTTACGAATCCAGCGGTTTAAACCCCTTCTTTTTTGGTGAAACATCGACCAACGCCCTTGCACAACTTATCTTACTTTTGCGGCCGAACGATCGGTGATGAAGGTATCCTATCAATGGCTTAAGGAACATCTCGAATTTGACCTCCCGGTAGAAAAGGTCGGAGAACTGCTTACAGACTCTGGCCTGGAAGTGGAGGGCATCGAGAAGTTTGAGAGTATCCCTGGAGGACTACATGGAGTTGTTGTGGGCGAAGTGCTCGAAACAAGCCAGCATCCGAATGCAGACAGGCTTAAAAACACCAAGGTTTCCATTGGTGAATCTGAACCCTTACCTATAGTTTGTGGCGCTCCCAATGTAGAAGCAGGGCAAAAGGTGGCTGTAGCCACGGTTGGTACCACACTTTATACTCAGGATGGAGAATCCTTTGTTATCAAGAAGTCGAAAATTCGAGGAGAAGTATCTGAAGGAATGATCTGTGCCGAGGACGAACTTGGCCTCGGTAGCAGCCATGACGGAATTATGGTCCTTGATCCAAAAGCCAAGGTAGGCCAACCTTTGGCAGAACTTTATGACATCCAGGAGGACTTCACCATCGAAATTGGTCTCACACCGAATAGGGCCGATGGTATGTCCCATCTCGGAATTGCACGGGACCTGTTGGCAATGATGAAATCAAACGGACTTGCGGACAGATCCCAAAGCCTAAGCGAACGACCAATTTCCGGATTCAAAGAAGGCAATGGACCAGCTAAGATCGACGTTGAGGTTCACAACTCCGAAGCCTGCCCGAGATATGCCGGAGTCGAGATTGAAGGAGTTGAGGTAAGGGAATCGCCATCCTGGCTTCAGAACAGGCTTAAATCCATTGGATTATCTCCAATAAACAATGTGGTAGACGCTACCAACTTCGTGCTCCACGATCTGGGTCAGCCCTTGCACGCCTTTGATCTGGAACAAATTGAAGGAGGAAAAATCAATGTGGCCACGGCGGACCCGGGAGCCAAATTCATCACCCTGGATGAAAAGGAAAGAGAGCTCGATGATCAGGACCTTATGATCAACAACGGAGTGGAGGGTATGTGCATCGCCGGTGTATTTGGTGGAATTAAGTCTGGTGTCACCGAAAAAACCAAGGGCATCTTTCTTGAAAGTGCCTACTTCGATCCGGTATTTATCCGAAAGACGGCCAAACGTCACGGATTAAACACAGACGCTTCATTCAGATTTGAACGGGGTATCGATCCCAATATGACAATCACAGCCCTGAAACGTGCTGCATTACTTATCACCGAAATTGCCGGAGGGAACGTGGCATCCAAGGTCACAGATATCTACTCCGATCCGATCAAGGACAAGGAAGTCAGCGTGCGGTATGCTTACCTGGACAAAATCATCGGCAAAAAAATAGATCGTCAGGAGATTGTCGATATCCTGTCTTCGCTCGACATTACCGTTGTCACCGATAATGCCGATGGATTGAGTCTGGATGTACCGGCGTATCGAGTGGATGTTGAAAGACCTGCTGACATCGCGGAAGAAATTCTTAGGATATATGGGTACAACAATGTGGAGCTGCCTCATAAGTTGACCTCTGCCCTCAACACGGCTCCTTTGGTGGACAAAGATTCGCTGTACGATGAGGTTGCCGGCTTTCTGGTCGGAAATGGATTCAGCGAAATCATGGCCAATTCATTGACAAAAGGACAGTGGTATGATCGTAATGAGGATTGGAAAGAGGAGAAGCGAATCGAATTAAAAAATCCCTTGAGTTCAGATCTCAATGTTCTTCGGCAAAACTTGCTCTTTGGAACACTGGATGTCATACACCGGAATCAAAATCATCGCCATGACGATTTGAAATTATTCGAGCTCGGGCAGACCTACAACAAGTCGGGAGAATCATTCGAGGAGCAATTTGAGCTATGCCTGGCAATAACCGGTAGTCGTGACGCCGAGAATTGGAATAGCCCAGGCCGCCCAAGTGATTTTTACGCTTTGAAATCGGTATGCGACCGGATTTTCGAAAAACTAGGCATCGATTTGGGGAACCTCAAACTCCAGAAATCCAACAACGGATACCTGGTCGACGGTTTAGAATACAGGTCGGGCTCAAAGTTCGTATTGGTGATTGGAGAAGTCGCTCCAAAACTTCTCAAGCAATTCGACGTCAAAGGCGCGGTTTATTTTGCCAAGATCCTTTGGGATGCCATCCCTGAATTGCTTGATCACGGCCACGTATCATTCCATGATCTGCCTAAATTCCAGGAGGTTCGAAGAGACCTGGCTCTATTGCTTGACGATGGGGTTGAGTTTGAAGCGATCGAAAAAATTGCCAAAAAAACAGATCAAAAATTCCTGCGCCGGGTAGGCCTGTTTGATGTCTATGAGGGTAAGAACCTGCCAAAGGGCAAAAAGTCTTACGCGCTTTCATTCCATTTCTACGACGACAAACAAACGCTGGTAGACGAAAAGGTAGACAAGTCTATTAAGCGCATCTACGACGCCTTGGCTACAGAGCTAAACGCAGAACTGCGCTCCGGAGAGCTTCAGTAAGTCCTTTCCTTCTGATAGAAGATCTTGAGCGCAGGTATGTTCTCGAATGTCTCGAGGGTGTCTAATCCCGGAATCATTCCCCCTTCGGCATCATATCCTTCAACGGATTTGAGCACCTCATTTTCTACGGTTGGGATGTAGACGGCTCCTTCCGGATCCGGCTTCCAATCCGGGCTAATAAATACTTTGATTGAATCCACCCTACCGGTACTGTCGGCAACGAATTCAATTTTCCTGGATTTCATTCTGGCCTCGTCGGCGTTCTCGGGTTTCGCCTGGTTGTCCACCAAAAAGTATGAATTGATACGGCCAAGTGAATCATAGTTGAATCTGTAAATGCCATTACCCATGTACTTCTTCTTCTGTGGGTCGAAGAGGAATTCATAGAAGGCAGTCAGCCTACCCTCAAGAGTGTATTCATACTTGCTCATCCTACCCCTGAGTTCATCTTCGCGTACCTGAATTCGACTGACTTCTCCATTTTCATCGTACTTCCACGACCGGCTTTTATGTTTTTTACTATGGCTTCCTGGCTCAAAGTAATTTTGGGCGATTCCCTCATCTCCGGGCTCTATCTTGCTTTCCAGGTGCGGGGTATTTACGCTTGCAAGATTTCCTTCGGCAGAATACGTGTACTCTACATCAAACATCTTCTTTTCATCTGCGATGTATTCCTTGAATTTGGACGTTCCAGTACCCAAAGTCCCCAAAACATGATTGGTAGAAAAACGATGTATGTCATTGTAGACCACCACCAATTCTTTGAGCGGGATTTTGGCCTCCCCAAGCAATAGATAGCTTTTATCCTTGGCCATAGCCGCTCGCATCCAGAAATTATAGGGAATCTCCTCTTTAACTTTGAGCGTATCGGCTCCTTTGAGAATGACGTAGTCCTTCAGAGCTTCCATCGTTCCCTTCTTGCCCTCGTACAGGTAGATCACTTTGAACCGATCATTCAAGCCTGGGATGTTTTTGGCGTTGTCCTGAAAACCCTCTGAAAAGAATCGAGATTTGTCCCGAAGGAAGATCCTCGAAAACTCATCGTGAGGATTGTATTTCATCTTACCATCCTTCACCGTGAAATGCATCTGGTACCCCATGTGATCGGCAAAATATATTGCGTCGTACCTTGCCTCTACTTCCTTCTTACCTCCATTGTTGTAGTACATCACGTATCCCCACTTACCGTTTAACTTGAAATCGAAGGTCACAAACCCTTCTTCTCCCGGCTGAACATTGATGTCGTCGATGTCCTGGTATTTGGGTATGGCAACGATGTCGAATTTGTCGGGCTTTCCGGTGATCAATGCGCCAAATCCATACATACCGTTGAATCCAAGTTTGAAGAAAAGCTCGCGTTTGCCTTTGATCTCCTCCGATGCCGCGAGGGTTACTTCGTCGTAGCCCGGATTTAGTAACGTTTCTGTTTTCTTACCGTCCACATCCAGCCCGATGATGCCATGTTTTCCTCCCTTGGTAACTTTAAACAGGTGACTTTTTTTGATCTGTTCAACCCCTTCGTATTCAGCCTCTACAATGATCACTTCCTCTTTGTCGTCGATGTATGAGAACCCCAGCCTACGATGTTCGGTTACGAGGTAAAAATTGCTTTTGGATTCACCTGAAACTACATTCTTATCAAACTCCAACTTCCTTAGTTCGTCGTATTTCGGAGGAAAAATATAATCGCGTTTGTCGTGCAGATCCAGCAGGCCTATCTTACCTCCCATCACAACCTTGAGGGGGTTCATTTTGCTCTCAAACTTCACAATACTGTCCGCCCCAAGAAGGATCATTTTAAACTTTGGAAGCGAAGTAGACTCTACATTCACGATCAAACCTTCCTTCGAATTGAGTGTAAACCAAATAGGCTCTCCCGCTGCGGCTTCATACTCGGGCATCTTGTCCTTCCAAAGGGCTACCTGTTCGCACTCCGGGCCGATAATTTCCCTGTAAGGTTTACCTGGATCTGACTTCCAATTATTGATCTGAAGAATGGCTCTCTTTTGCCCTACAGCTGCAATTGCAACGCCATCCGTAAGGTAATAAAGCGAATCGTATTTGAACTCCAGGTCCTTAAGCCTCGTTCCAAACTCTTCCCCATTGTTTAGGTAATAAACACCCCACTTTCCTTCCTCCTTAAGGCCATAGCACTTCACTTTGGAATGTCGTTCATCGATGCCAATAACCTTTTGGTATTTGGCCTTCACTACCCACTTGCCCATGTGCATTACCCCATAAGTATCCTTCTTTTGGGTGATCTCCTGAGAAAATCCGGCTAATGGAACCAGTAAAAGAGAAAGAAGCGCAATCCTCATATCAATCGTGTGTAGTTCAAACAAATATAGTATTCGCCTGTAGGTCAAAAAAGAGTGTCTAACAGGTTGTTGTCCACATGATTGGGCATGGTCACCACCAGCTTGGGCTCCTCCTCCATGGCTCGTCTGATGGCGAACTCAGCTTCCGGGTTTCTTGCCCATGACCTTCTGGCAATTCCATTGTTTACATCCCAATGCAACATGCTTTTTAGCCGGCGATCGGCATCCTCACTACCGTCCAGGAGCATACCAAAACCACCATTGATAACCTCTCCCCATCCGACTCCGCCACCATTGTGAAGCGAAATCCAGGTAGCTCCACGAAAACTGTCTCCTACAAAGTTTTGTACGGCCATGTCGGCTGTGAATCTTGAGCCATCGTAGATGTTGGATGTCTCCCGAAACGGAGAATCGGTGCCCGAAACATCGTGATGATCCCTACCGAGAACAACCGGGCCCTTCAATTCCCCGGACCGGATAGCCGCGTTGAACGCGGCGGCAATTTTCATCCTGCCTTCCGCATCGGCATAAAGGATTCTTGCTTGGCTTCCCACCACCAGCTTGTTCTCACCCGCAGCTTTAATCCACCGGATGTTATCAGCCATTTGCTGCTGGATTTCTTTTGGCGAATCGTTCATGATTTGCTCCAATACCTCGCAGGCAAGGTCGTCGGTTTTCTGAAGATCTTCAGGGTCATTGGACGTGCACACCCATCTGAACGGTCCAAAGCCATAGTCGAAGCACATAGGCCCCATGATGTCCTGCACATAGCTCGGATACCTGTACTGATCCTTCGAAAGAAAGATGTCGGCACCCGCCCTGCCGGATTCCAGCAAGAAGGCATTCCCATAGTCGAAGAAGTACATCCCCTGCTGCGCAAGGGTATTCACGGCTGTCACATGCCTTCGAAGGGAAGATTGTACGTGCTCCTTGAACTTTTCGGGCTCGTTGGCCATCATGTCGTTAGATTCTTCGAATGTCAATCCTGCCGGGTAATAGCCTCCCGCCCACGGATTGTGAAGCGACGTTTGGTCCGAACCAAGGTCTACCCCGATTTTATGTTCGGCTAAATACTCCCAAAGGTCCACGACGTTTCCAAGAAAGGCATAGGCTTTTGCCTCCTTCATTTCTATGGATGCCTGAACCCTTTGCATCAGTTGATCTAGATCTTCAACAACTTCGTCCACCCATCCTTGCTCATGCCTTTTGTAGGCTGCCTTACCATTGACTTCGGCAGTGATAGAGACGCATCCAGCGATGTTGGCGGCTTTGGGTTGAGCTCCACTCATTCCACCCAATCCAGCCGTTACAAAGAGCTTGCCCGCCAAGTCACCATCCCCGGTAATCCTTCCTGCGTTCAAAACTGTGATGGTCGTACCGTGCACGATTCCCTGAGGGCCAATGTACATGTATGAACCCGCCGTCATCTGACCGTATTGAGTAACTCCAATGGCATTGAACCTCTCCCAATCATCCTGCGAGGAATAATTTGGGATCATCAAGCCATTTGTCACCACAACTCTTGGTGCTTCCTTGTGAGAAGGGAAAAGTCCAAGTGGGTGGCCACTATACATCACCAGTGTTTGTTCGTCTGTCATCGTCGCCAGGTACTGCATGGTGAGCCGGTACTGAGCCCAGTTCTGAAATACAGCGCCGTTGCCTCCGTATGTGATCAGTTCGTGTGGATGCTGGGCTACCTTGGGATCGAGGTTGTTGGTGATCATCAATTGGATGGCTGCAGCTTGCTTGCTTCTATGCGGATATTCATCAATTGGCCTGGCGCGCATTTCATAATTCGGACGAAATCGATGCATGTAGATCCGCCCATACCGCTTCAATTCATCAGCAAATTCCAGGGCTAAGATTTCGTGATGCTCCTTGGGAAAATACCTCAGTGCATTCCGTATGGCCAACCGTTTTTCATCGGCGCTAAGGATATCTTTTCTAACCGGGGCATGACTGATTTCCGCATCAAATGGTTTAGGTTCTGGCAATTTCTCAGTAATTCCGGCAAGTATCTCATGCTTAAAATCTCCCCCCATTATTTTTCCAGTTTTTGGATCAAATCCATACGGACAATGCCTACACCCATTTTGGCAGCAATATCCACGCTTGAGGTGATATTGCTCGGTAAAAATAAGATAACCCTCCTCACTCTTGTAGTAGTCTTCTGGTTGTAACTCCTCCATAGATGCCGGCGGTCAAAATTACTTCGTCGAGGCTTACAAATAATTGTATTTTGATCGACTTCAATCGGATCCTTTGGAAGACGAAGACAAGCAAGTTTACTGGAAGCAATTGTACGGATTCACGTTCCTCCTGCTCTTTGTACTCATCCTTTTGTTTCTCCTCATAACCATTCAGTATAAATGAGCGAATTAGACTGGTACGTCCTTGGCGGAACCTTGCTATTCATTGTGCTGTATGGTAGTTGGAAGACATACAAAAACAAGAGCATTGAGTCTTATCTTCTTGGAAATAAGTCGCTCAACTGGCCCGCCATCGGCCTATCGGTGATGGCCACCCAAGCCAGTGCCATCACGTTTCTGTCGACCCCGGGTCAGGCCTATGTAGATGGGATGGGATTTGTACAATTCTATTTTGGACTTCCTATAGCAATAGTCTTTATCTGCGTATATATCGTTCCCCACTTCTACCGACTCAAAGTCTATACAGCGTATGAATATCTGGAGAACAGATTTGATCTCAACACGAGGCTCTTTGCCGCATTCCTGTTCCTGATCTCCAGGGGCCTTGCGGCTGGGATTACGATCTATGCTCCGGCTATCATCCTTTCCAGCATCCTTGGATGGGACCTTACAGCCATGAATTTGATTGTCGGGGTCTTGGTCATTTTCTATACCGTTACCGGCGGCAGCAGGGCGGTCACCTTAACCCAGAAGTGGCAGATGGGCATTATCATGCTCGGAATGTTTATCGCTTTCGGATTGCTACTTTCCTACCTCCCGGTTGGATTTGGAGACGCCCTCAAGCTGGCTGGCACCATGGGCAAGATGGAGGTAATCGATTGGTCTTTTGACCTGAATGATCGCTATACGATATGGTCCGGTCTCACCGGTGGTTTGTTCCTGGCCTTATCTTATTTCGGAACCGATCAATCCCAGGTGCAGCGTTACCTTGGAGGAAAATCACTCCGCGAAATCCGTTTGGGATTATTGTTCAATGCATGGTTGAAGATTCCGATGCAATTTTTCATTTTGCTTACGGGCGTGTTGGTCTTCGTTTTCTTTCAATTCGAAAAGTCTCCTGCATTCTACAACGAGGCCGCACGCTCTGAAGTACTGAGTGGCCCTCACGCCGCTGAGTATTCGGCACTCGAAAATCAGTACTACGAATTGCACGCGCAGAAACGAATACGGATGAAAAATCATCTTCTGTCTCCCACGCCGGAATCCAAAACGTCGATTGTAGTTCTGGGCAAAATGCAGTCTGAACTACGGGAACAGATGAAGGGTGTGGTAGCAAAAACGAATGCCGATCTGGAAACCAAGGATTCCGACTACATCTTTGTTCACTTCATACTCAACTACCTTCCGGTAGGCATAGTTGGCCTACTACTGGCGGTGATTCTGTCGGCGGCCATGTCAAGTACTGCGGGTGAACTCAATGCCCTGGCTTCTACAACGACAGTAGATTTCTACAAGCGGATATTCATGACCGAAGCCTCCAATGAACACTACGTGTTAATGTCGAGAATCTTTACTGTATTCTGGGGAATCCTGGCAATCGCCTTTGCCATTTTTGCACATCTCGTCGATAATTTGATTCAGGCGGTCAATATCCTTGGTTCGCTCTTCTATGGAACCATACTGGGAATCTTCCTGGTCGCCCTTTTCCTGAAGCAAGTCAAGGCACGGGCTGTTCTCATTGGTGGTGTCGCCGCTGAACTCTTCGTTGTCGGAATGTTCTTCTTTTCCGACATCGGCTTCCTCTGGTATAACGTGATTGGATGCTTTGCTGTGGTATTGGTGGCTTCAGTTGTACATCTTGCCAGGCCACGAACCTAGATACCCATCCTGTCCTTAAAATAGGTCCCAAACTCCCTCATCTCGGAGGCCATCTCACTTTCCGAAGTAGCCCGTTCAAAAGTGTCTGCCATGGTCATAAGGGTTTGATGCATCATGATTTTCATGTCGTCCACAGAGAATTCCTTGCCCCAGAGATCGATGCGCAACGTACTGTTTTCCTTTTTGTCCCAGATGGCTAACAGGAATGCTTCGCATGGTCCACCATCGTTTGTATCGGAAGCACTCCATTGGATGTTGTTGGGGACCCTGTTTTCATCCAATTCTACGTCTAATTTTATCTCTGTTTTCATAGGTTTATTTTGGTCTGTAGCCGCTTTGATTCAGAATGTCCTGTGGCTTTGCCTCCATCATTGCTTCTATCGACACATCGTTGTTTTTCATATAGGATCGAACGATCCTCCACCCTATCCATGTACCAACGCGAGCCGGTGATTCCTTTGCTAATCCCGGTGTAAAAGGCCCTTCGGTCAAAAATGGATCCGTCTCGCTTTTATCGGTACTGTACAGCAACTCCTTGTCGAGGAAAAGGCCCCAAACATTGATTTCAAATTGCTTACACCAGGCAAGTTCAGCTCCACTATATTCGATCTTCAGGCTGTCGTGTCCATTCGGAAACATGGCATCCATCAGGTAGAGCAGTTTCCCTTCGTGGATAAGATCGTTGACAAAGGATTTATCATCCTTGGACTTTTCAAATTCTGCAGTAACCCATCCCCTCATGCTGTTGTAAACTATGTATTCGGGAGACATCCTTTTCGAAAGGTATTTTGGGTAGCGTACCGCTTCATAATATCCGTAGTCCCGCCCTAGGAAAAGGTCCAAGGCAATGGCCATCTGGGCATCGTTTACAAGCGGTGAGGCATTCAGGGCCGAATTCATAGTATAGACTCGAGGAACCTCTATTCCTGGCAAATGATATTTCAAGTACTTGAAGGCGGTTTCCAATTCTGCCGTAAGCGATTCCAGATCTGGATAAGTAGCGATTACGTCCCGATTGATTTGCTGAAGATCAGGGTCATTGCGCAGCTGATTGAGATACATAGCGTGCGCCGGATCGTTGGGGTGACCAAGTGTAGGAATTAGCTGGGTATAGTTATTGTACAGTTCCCCGTAATCCGATTTTAGTGACTTGATGTGCCCATTGATGTCGTCTGTTGGGGCAAACAAATCAACCTCAAATCTTTTGATCTCAAGTTCGATGTCCATATCAGAAATATCCACATCGAGTCGATTTGAATCGCAGGACCAAACAAACAGAATGAAAAGAGATATAAAAAGCCTGAGAGTGAATTTCATTACTTTTGCTCTCGCTAAAAGAAGGGTCAAATTTATGAATTCAAACCCCCGCAACACCATGAAATTATTGGCTTCCATAAGCCTGGTCACTGCAGCGATTTTTACGCTGAGTTTGTCAAATATTCAGGCACAGGATCAGGTAATTATCAAAACAACTCCCGACAAGAAGGAACGCAAGTCACGATCCTTGAGTTTCGGAATGCAGATAGCCCCCACATTCGCTTGGCTTAAGTCCGACAATAAAGGTTACGACAATCAAGGGAGTGCGATCGGATTCAATTATGGGCTCGTCACAGATTTTTCTTTAAGTGATAACAGCAATTACTTCTTCTCAACCGGAGTTCAAGTCGCAGAGTTGCCTGGTAAGATGCTCTCTCCATCTATTCACTACGACCCCGACACGACGGCGCTTGGCAATACATTGGAATACGCGACAGAGGACTACAAATACAAACTTCGATATATCGATATTCCTTTAGGGCTTAAAATGAAGACGGCCGAAATAGGTTATATCAAGTACTTTGGGCAATTTGGGGTAACACCTGGCTTCCTCATCCGTGCGAAAAAAACCGGGGACTTCACATACCAGTCCGGGGTAGAATCCATTGTGGAAGAAGACGCTTCGGAGGAAATTGCTTCGATTCGGCTGGGACTCTCCGTAGGTGCAGGAATCGAATACAACCTTACCGGAAACACAAATGCGGTTGTGAGTATAATCTACAATAATGGCCTAACCAATGTCCTCAAGGGGCAGGCTGGTGCAGGAAAGGCTTTCGAAACCGATCAACTTGGCAACACAGACCTGTCCAACGTGGGTACTCCCGAAAGTGGAGCGACCATCGGTACAAATGGAACTCTGATTCAAGGTCCAAAACTCGTTTCCAGAAACAACTACGTGGCAGTGAATCTCGCCATCTTCTTTTAATATGCAGACAGACAAGATCATCCAGCACATTGCGGACTGGTTGATTGAATACAATCAGAAGGCCGGGACCAATGGGTTCGTTGTGGGCGTATCCGGTGGCATTGATTCTGCCGTGGTGTCAACACTTTGCGCAAAAAGCGGACTCCCGGTCACCTGTATGGAGATGCCAATTCATCAAGCAGAAAATCAGGACTCCAGAGCTCATAGGCACGTTGAAAGATTAATGGATCAATATTCCAATGTTTCGGGCGAGCGCGTCGATCTCACCTCTACATTCGACCATATGAAGTCCTTGCTACCCATTAGTGAAAAAGCCTCAACTGACCTGGCGCTGGCAAATACACGGGCCAGATTACGGATGACGACACTTTACTACTTTGCCGGTATCCAAGAGAGACTTGTTGCCGGTACCGGCAACAAGGTAGAAGACTTTGGCGTTGGATTTTTCACCAAGTACGGAGATGGTGGGGTTGACCTCAGTCCAATCGCCGACCTCAATAAATCTGAAGTTTATACGCTCGGAAAGGCTTTGAACATTTCTGACGAAATCAGGACGGCACCACCAACCGATGGGCTGTTTGGTGATGATCGAACCGATGAAGATCAAATTGGAGCCACATACGAGGAGCTTGAATGGGCCATGGAATTTAATGGAAGCGAGTCTGATGTGTCAATCCGACAATTAGAAGTTTTGGGAATCTACCACAATATGCATGCAACCAATAGTCACAAAATGATTCCCATTCCAGTTTGTAGCATCCCGGCAGACTGGAGGTGATCAGATATCCAGTTTCAAGCTTATAAAGACATTTCTTCCCGGTGCTGAAATGCCCGAGGAGTAAGGTCGATAATGCATATCCAGAATATTCTCAATCCCGGCATACACGGCTAGTGTTGGGATTGGATAGAAGGCGAATTTCCAGTTTAAGGTCCACCAGGAAGGGCTGCCATCTACCGTGTAGATGTGGGTTTTAGTTCTTTCGGATGGGGCCAATTCATTAAATCTCTTCCAGCCATTGTAGTCAGCATAGATCTCACTTTTTAGTTTTTCCGTGACGAATGCAATACCGGTTGACCCATAAATTGGCGAAACGTGGCGTAGCGGTTCATCGTTATCGATATCCCGACCCTGCATATACGTTAGTGAAGACCGAAATCCGAAGTACCGGGAAAAGTTAAATCGCAGGCTATAAGAAGCTCCCGCGATGAAGGCCTGGCCGGTATTTTCCTCCGAAATGACTTCACTCAAAAACCCATCGTAGAATATCGAATCCTGACCGTCGAATGTGGCCGTTGTCCTGACGATGCTGTTGAGCAAATAGGTGTAAAAAGTTGAGATTTCGATCCATGCCTTGTCTGTTGCGCGGTATATAACTCCAGTTTCGCCATTGTATGCGTATTCCGGTAGAAGATTGTCGTTGGGCACGATGACCCTTCCAGGTTCGGAATCAAACACTTTGGCAACGTCATCCACATTTGGGGCGCGAAATCCGGAAGAAATGTTGAGGTTCCATTGCCAGTTGGGGTTAGGTCTGTATGTGTAGCCCAGGCTCGCGGTAAATGCACTCGAATTGAGTGATACATCCCGAAAGGGGAATGTATAAAACGTAGTATCGGAAAAGTCCGCGAAAAGGTTATTCCGGGTATACCTGGTCCCCCAAAGGATGGTCGCCTTTTTAGCGATTTCCAATTTATGCGAAAAGTAGGCTGACCACTGGTTGTAGTTGGCTCCTTCAGATGGATACCTCGTCGCTACTTCTCGTTCTACCCCTGAAACAATATTCCTCTGGCGAGCTGACGAGCTCACGAGGTTGTAGTTGCCCTCAAAGCCGTAGAAGATCTCATTGAGCTCGTTGATCCTCTTGTCGAAGTCGAGGTTGGCCGTAATCACGTCAACATGCTCCTGCCTACTTCTCAACCACTGACTTCCAAAATTTCGGTCGTTCCTGCTCTCCTCAAATATCTGCCAGGCTAAATTTATTTCGATCCTGTCGTATCCAATCGAAGGTTTTTTGGCGTTGATCTGAAGGTGGTTCATCATCCACGTCTGAGGGCCATAATACCATTCTGCGTATTTGAGGGAAGCACTTCCTAGCATTGGATCTGCCATAGATGGTTCTGTCAATCGGTCGTATCTCGGGATGTCCGACGTAGAGGAATAGTGAAGGGCGTATTGAACGTAAAAGCTATCGCTCGATTGAAAGCGAATCTTCTGCATGAAGTTGTACTGGTCGAAGCCCGAACCTATCTGCAGATTCGGAGAAGAGTTGGATAAGATCGTATCGCGGCTGTCTATCCTTGCCACGTAATTCAAACGTTTGCCAAAGTCCGGATAATCAGAATGGCGATTCTTTCCACTCATTAGGTCCTGGAAGGAAGAATAGGATGCTGAAGAAAGAAAACTCCACCGTCCAGCTCCAAAGTCGAGGTACAGACGGCCAGTGGATTCTCCATTTACGGAAGCGTAGCGCGCCATGGCTCCCGCATTGAAATTCAAAGAATCTTCAAATCCGGTGGGATCTTTGGTTTTAAAGTTCATTACACCACCCAGCGCATCGCTTCCAAAGATTACCGATCCCGGGCCAAAAATGACTTCTGCATTTTCAATGTTTCCAGGGTCGATGTTGATCACGTTCTGAAGGTTCCCTCCCCTGAAGATGGCATTGTTCATCCTTACGCCGTCCACAACGATGAGTACCTTATTGGCTGAAAATCCCCTGATCATAGGACTCCCTCCACCCTGTTGACTCTTTTGGACGAAGACCTCACCCGATCGAGACAGTAGATCTGCCGAGGTTTGAGAGTTTTGAAAGTCAATCTCCTTTTTTGGAACAAGGGCTACCTTGTTTGAAATGTCCTTTCGATGCATACGTCGTTTGTTGGCCGACACCACAAATTCACCCAGGTCCACCGCCTTTTCATTCATGTAGACCACATTATTTTGTACCACGATGAGCGCTTTGGTGGTGACTACCTGTTGAAAGGAGGGGTGCTGGAATATAAGTGTGTCCTGAAGGGAAAATGCTGAGAGATCGACTTTGCCTTTTTCATTCGAAATGCCAGATGACTTGTTTCCCTTGTCAATCACAAAGACATCACGAATGCCCTTAAGTGTATTGATATTGTACACTTCAACGACCTGGGCATCCACCAAATGAACGCATCCCAAAAAGGCAATGATGAGGGCTTTTCGCAACAAGTAGAGGCTTCTAAAATCGCGGCAATTCTAACAAAAATTACACCACGTTCAGGGATTTGCAGCTGTTGCACTAATGGCGCATTGAGCGTGCCTCCACCCTCCAACAATAACTATATTTGCCGACCTTAAAATAGCTATGGTCAAAATCACACTTCCGGACGGTTCAGTTCGTGAATACGAAGAGGGTATTACTTCGCTGGAAATCGCTAAAAGCATCAGCGAAGGATTGGCGCGAAATGTTATCTCTACCAAGATCAATGGGCGTACGAGGGAACTCTCCACACCGATCAATGAAGATTCGACCGTACAGCTATTGACTTGGAATGATGATGACGGCAAGGCCACTTTTTGGCATTCATCAGCACACGTTTTGGCCCAAACGCTTGAACACTTCTACCCAAAGGTTAAGCTGACCATTGGGCCGGCCATAGAGAACGGATTCTACTACGACGTAGATCTGGGCGACGAGGTCCTTTCTGAAAAGGATTTTGAGAAGATCGAAAAGAAATTCCTTGAATTCGCACGTGAGAAGTTCGAATTCAAAATGAAGGAAGTTTCCAAGGCGGATGCTTTGGCATACTATGAAAATGAGGGAAATGAGTATAAGATAGAGCTCATCCGGAACTTGGAGGATGGTGATATCACTTTCTGCGATCATGCGGACTTCACCGACTTGTGTCGCGGTGGGCATCTGCCAAATACAGGTTTGATCAAGGCGATGAAGGTAACCAGTGTGGCTGGAGCTTACTGGAGGGGAGACGAAACTAAACCTCAATTGACCAGGGTTTATGGTGTGAGTTTTCCCAAGCAATCCATGCTCAAGGAATACCTTGAATTGCTAGAAGAAGCCAAGAAGAGAGATCACCGAAAACTTGGAAAGGAATTGGAGCTGTTCACCTTTTCGGAAAAGGTTGGACAAGGACTTCCACTTTGGTTGCCAAAAGGTGCCGCATTGAGGGAGAAGCTTGAAGTATTTATGCGCGATGCGCAGAGGGCCGCAGGGTATACACCAGTGGTGACCCCTCACATTGGTCACAAAAACCTTTACGTTACCTCCGGCCACTATGACAAATACGGAGACGATTCATTTAAGCCGATCGAAACTCCGCATGAAGGAGAGGAATTCTACCTCAAACCGATGAATTGCCCCCACCACTGTGAGATATACAAGGCAAGTCCAAAGTCTTACAGAGATCTACCTATTCGATTGGCCGAATTTGGTACGGTGTACAGGTATGAGCAAAGTGGCGAATTGCATGGATTGACCAGGGTAAGAGGCTTTACCCAAGACGATGCCCACATCTTCTGCCGGCCGGACCAGGTAAAGGACGAATTCAAAAAGGTGATCGACCTGGTATTTCTGGTACTCAATGCCCTTGAATTTGAAGACTATGTGGCCCAGATCTCACTGCGCGATCAGGAAGATCACAGCAAATACATAGGAAGTCCTGAAAATTGGGAGAAGGCGGAACAAGCGATCATTGAAGCTACCGAAGAAAAGGGCCTCAATACCGTCACGGTTTATAACGAAGCCGCATTCTACGGTCCGAAGCTCGATTTCATGGTGAAAGATGCGCTGGGTCGGTCATGGCAGCTCGGTACGATCCAGGTTGATTATAACCTTCCTGAGCGATTCGAACTGGAATATACTGGGAGCGACAATCAGAAGCATCGGCCGGTGATGATTCACCGTGCACCTTTTGGTAGTATGGAGCGCTTTGTCGCCGTGCTCATCGAGCACTGCGAGGGCAAGTTTCCCTTGTGGTTGACCCCCGAGCAAGTGATCATTCTGAGCATTTCAGAGAAATACAATGAAGCGGCCCAGAATACCCTTCAATTGCTAAAAAAGTACGATATTCGCGGGCTCGTTGACGAAAGGGCTGAAAAGATCGGGAAAAAGATCCGCGACGCCGAAGTCAAAAAGATCCCGTACATGCTCATTATTGGTGAGAAAGAAGTGCGGGAAAACTTGGTTTCAGTAAGGCGTCAGGGCGAGGGAGATCTCGGAAGCATGAGTCTTGAGGAATTCGCAAATCGAGTTCAAAACGAAATCGACGAGCGATTAAAGCAGTTAAACTAAAAGGAGGACTGGGAAATAAGAAGAGCTAGACCCCGGAGGAGGGAAATAAAAAATCCTCATCGTATCAATGAAGAGATCACAGCACCAAAGGTGCGTTTGGTCTTGGATGGAGAGGGTCAACAGGTTTGTTCTTTGAATGAGGCACTACAGATTGCCAACGACAAGGGTCTGGATTTGGTGGAGATTTCTCCAAAGGCCGATCCCCCTGTTTGTAAGGTCATTGACTACAAAAAGTTCCTGTATGAGCAAAAGAAAAAGCAGAAGGAACTCAAGTCGAAGGCAAGCAAGATAGTGATCAAAGAAATTCGATTTGGTCCCCACACGGAGGAGCACGACTTCAACTTCAAGCTGAAGCATGCTGAGAAATTCCTTCAGGATGGAGCCAAAATCAAAGCTTATGTCTTTTTCAGGGGAAGGACAATCGTCTACAAGGAACAGGGCGAGATTCTTCTGTTGAAACTGGCACAAGCGTTAGAAGATTATGGAGTGGTAGAAAGCATGCCCAAACTCGAAGGCAAGAGGATGATCATGTTTATCGCCCCGAAGAAGAAGAAATAAAAACAGAGTTAATTAATATTTGAGTTATGCCTAAAATGAAGACAGTGTCGAGCGCCAAGAAGCGATTCAAGCTGACAGGTACGGGCAAGATCAAGCGGAAGAAGGCCTTCAAAAGTCACATCCTGACCAAGAAGGAAACCAAACAGAAGCGAAATCTTACCAAGTCAACACTGGTACACAAAGCAGATACTTCCAATGTGAAGCAGATGCTTGCGATGAAGTAATAACCAAGATTGGTTTAATTGTAGAACCCGGTTACGAGTTGAAAGATCACACACAAGTGTGGCACTCCAAACCAAAAAACTTTAGAAAATGCCAAGATCAGTAAATACCGTTGCCTCGAAGGCAAGGAGAAAAAAAGTCCTCAAGCAAGCCAAAGGTTATTGGGGCAGAAGAAGCAACGTATATACCGTTGCTAAGAACGCAGTAGAAAAAGGTCTAACCTATGCCTACCGCGATCGCAAAGCCAAGAAACGAAACTTTCGTTCATTGTGGATTCAGCGTATCAACGCCGGATGCCGTCAGAATGAGATTTCTTACTCTAAGTTCATGGGTCTTTTGGCCGAAAAGAATGTAGAGCTCAACCGCAAGGTGCTCGCAGACTTGGCCATGAATCACCCTGAGGCTTTCAAAGCCGTAGTGGACGAGGTAAGGAAGTAGTAAGAACCTGAACTCTTTTTTTACCCACTTCCAAGTCGAAAGACGGAAGTGGGTTTTTTATTTCCAGTCGTTTGGTCTTCAGAACGTCAAACAAATTGGGCACGAATTGGTTAATATCTTTGGAGTAAATTGACATTATGGACAGGAAGGAATTTGTAAAGAAATCACTGGTAGCAGGTGCAGTTGGTATGGTAGCACCACAGATGATCAACGCAAAAAATGTCAAAGTCAAAAGCTCCGACTACGACAAGCTCATGGAGCGTGTCGGTTTTAATCATTTACCCAACAACGAAAGCAGAACCATGAATACTGTACTTCACAAGGCCAAAACGAGAGGACATGCGAACCATGGGTGGTTGGATACAAACCACACTTTCAGTTTCGCCAATTACCACAACCCTGACCGAATGCACTTTGGTGTACTTCGTGTTCTGAATGACGATCGCGTTGCACCAGGTAAGGGATTTGGAACCCATCCGCACGACAACATGGAGATCATTTCAATTCCGCTCGAAGGAGACCTCGAGCACAAGGACAGTATGGGGAATGTAGGTGTGATTCGCCAAGGAGATATCCAAGTTATGAGCGCTGGAACGGGTGTGTTTCACAGCGAATACAACAAGAATCACGACCAGGATGTCCAGTTTTTGCAGATCTGGGTTTTCCCGAACGAGCGACAAGTCAAACCACGATACGACCAAATCTCAATCGCGGAGATCACGAAACCAAATCAATTCAATCAGGTACTGTCACCGAACGCGGAAGATCAAGGTGTGTGGATTCATCAGGATGCTTGGTTCAGCCTCGGGCAGTTTGATGAAACAACAGAGACGGAATACAAGGTTAAGACGAACACAAATGGGGTTTATGCCTTCATCATCGAAGGTGAAGCTACCATCGAAGGTCAGGAACTCGAAAAAAGAGACGGCTTTGGCGTGTGGAACAAGGATTCAATCGGTATAAAAGCCGAGAAGGATTCAAAAATCCTTCTCATGGAGGTGCCCATGAGGATCTAGTCCCCACGGGCTCAATGTCAGATTATTTCTTCGACTGGGTTTTCATGATGTCCAGTATTTCTTCGCTAAAGGAGATTTCGTCCTCGGCGCGCTTTTTCTTTTCTTCCTCCAGGAATTCCTTGCGCTTTTGATTGAGGTCTTTGAGCTTGGCCAGATTATCGTCGCGCTCGTTGAGGAGCGTGTTCAACATCTGCTCTTTTTCTTCAATGGATTTGTCCCTTAGTTCAGCTGGGAGCTGTTTGTCTTCGAGCTCAGTCAAGTCAAGCTTTCCTTCCTTGAAATCGGATACGATTTCCTTGGAGCCCATCCACGAACCTGCTCCAGCCTTGCTGCTCTTGTAAAGCGCTCTGGCACTGTTTGCGCTTGTAGATGATTTGTCATAGAACTCCATCGATTTTTGTTTTTTCTCGTTGTTTTCACGCTGCTCAGTGGCAGTTCCATAATACAAGCGTGAATTGTCGATGCTCTTGGTCACCTCGTTGATCTCCTTATCGTATGGTGTAGCCACCGTGTAGTCGGTCGCATTCTGATCCAACTGAAGGTATTCTCCCATGCTACAGCTTGCCATTTGCTGAAAGTGGTGAATCGCGCTCGGGCAACCAGTACCCAATTTGATGGTGTTGATGATGATGCCTTTTGCTGCAGCTTGCTTGCAACTGACAGTATACTTAACATCATTTCGGTAATCCATGTGTGGCGGGCAATCACCTACGACGAATATGGTTTTGTAGGTATGTTCATCTGTTGACCAGTCCATGGTGTTGACCGCTTCGTTCAATGCCTGATTGACACTCTCTGGGGCGTCCCCTCCTCCACCGGCATTGATTTCCAGAAGGTCGGCATAAACCGCATCCAGGTCAGTAGTCATCTTGATCCTCTTTGTGACGAAGTTGTCTCCCCTGTCGCGATAGAATACCATACCGAGCTTGAGATTGTCAACTTCATTGCTCTCGGCCATTTCAGAAACAATGTCCCAGATCTTTTCTTTGGCAGTGCCGATAAGGCCGCTCATACTTCCGGTCGCATCGAGGCAGAAAACGATTTCTGTCGTACGTTCTGATTCGGGTGGCGTTGGTGCTGGTTCTTCGATCAAAGCTTCAAGCATAGGTGAAGGTTCTTCAATTGTCGGCGCTGCATCAATGCGAGCTTCTATATTATCTGTTTGGGGTTGCTTACATCCCAGGATGGTTAGTGTGAGTAGGGATAATAGAATGTGCGTGTACATGATTTTTATTTTCAAATCTATGGGGGTGATACACGCGCATCAAGCGGAATCAAGGGAAGCAAGTCGCTGGCTTAGCGAACAGTGCAGATGACTTAGTTGAGACTTCGTGAATTAGCCTTCAACCCTCGAAATACCTTTTGCTGCAAGGGTATGGGCAGGTGCAATTTGAAGGGTATTGCGGTAGAGATCAAGTGCCCTGGCATTATCGCCTTTCATTTCATAGCAGAGGCCCATATTGTAGATAGCGTCCGCCGCCTTGGGCTCGCTCACGATGGCTCTCTCAAAGTAGAAAATGGCCGTATCGTATTCTTCCAGTTGAGTCAGGTATAGAAACCCAGTGTTGTACAAAGCCAAATAATTGGAAGAATCGAATTCGACAATGTCCAGATATCCGTTGAGCGCTTTTTCGTACTCCCCGTAACTCTGGAGGAACAATGCCCTGTTGTACCTTGGTTCTGCATTTTCAGGGTCGATTCGTATGGCGTTATCGTAAAATCCTACTGCCAGTTCATCACGTCCTTTTGCGAATAGCAATCCCAACTGCAAGTAGGCTTCGTAGTGCATATTGTCCTGTTCGGTTGCAGTCAAAAAACTCGAAATAGCAGTGGCCGTGTCGCCAGAAGCCTTGAAAGACATACCCTTCAAATAGTACGCATGCGCATTATAAACGTCCTTCTTCAGAACACTATCCGCATACCATCTCGCTTCAGGGTATCGCTGAGCTCGTAGCAACAGTTCGCTCAGCAGTAGATTACATGGGATATGTTCGCTGTCCATCGCCAATCCCTTCTCCAATTCCTCTGAGGCACCCTTATAGTTCTTTAACTTCATCAGAATCTTGGCCTTTTCGGAGTAATGGTCCACGATTTCGGGATTCGCCACCTTGGCCCTGTCGAATTCTTCCGCAGCCCTAACAAGCAGCCCTTCTCCTTCATAGTACCTTGCCCGCTCAACATAAAGCGCAGGATTCGAGGGATCATCGGCTATTCGCTTGTTGATGATGGCCAACTCCGAAAGGGTGTCCTGCGCATAAGCTTGATCAACCTCACCTTTCTGGGGCGGATTGCAAGCCAAGACGATCAAAAGGATCAAATACGTTCCAATTCCCTTCATAAAAAAGTCGACCCCCGGGATCGACTTCAAAAATAGATTTGTGAATCAAACTGGAGGGTAGTTCTACTCTCCGGTCAGTTTCTGCTTGATAGCGGTTTCGAGTTCCTCTGCCAACTCAAGATTGTCTTCGAGCAATTCTTTTACGGCATCCCTTCCCTGGCCCAGTTTGGTCTCGCCATAGCTGAACCAAGACCCACTTTTCTTGACAATTTCCATGTCAACGGCCAAGTCGAGAATCTCACCAGACTTGGAGATCCCTTTCCCGTACATAATGTCAAACTCAGCTCGCCTGAATGGTGGTGCCACTTTATTCTTGACCACTTTGACCCTGGTTCTGTTTCCAACAACATCATCTCCCTGCTTGATTTGACTGGAGCGGCGGATATCAATTCTGACAGAAGAGTAGAATTTTAATGCATTACCGCCAGTTGTTGTTTCCGGGTTTCCGAACATTACGCCGATTTTTTCTCTCAATTGATTGATAAAGATGCAGCAGCATCCTGTTTTGTTGATGGTACCGGTCAACTTTCTCAAAGCCTGGGACATCAACCTCGCCTGAAGGCCAACGACCGCATCACCCATTTCACCTTCAATTTCCGCCCTTGGCGTCAATGCCGCCACAGAATCGATAACAATTAGGTCGATGGCACCGGAGCGAATAAGGTTGTCGGCGATTTCAAGTGCTTGCTCCCCGTTATCCGGTTGAGAAATCAATAAGTTCTCAATGTCTACACCCAATTTTTCGGCATAGAATCTATCGAAGGCGTGCTCGGCATCTATGATGGCTGCAATACCGCCCATCTTTTGCACTTCGGCAATGGCATGGATGGCGAGGGTAGTTTTACCAGAAGATTCGGGTCCGTAGATTTCTACTACCCTTCCTTTTGGAAACCCTCCAATTCCCAACGCAACGTCGAGCGAAAGCGAGCCCGTTGGTATGGATTCGACATCGACTACGGCCTCGTCTCCGAGTTTCATGACCGTACCTTGTCCATAGCTCTTCTCTAACTTATCCAGGGTAAGTTGAAGTGCTTTTAGTTTTTCGTTTGCAATGTCCTTTGTTGCCATAGTGAGTTTTTTAGAATAACGAGACAAATCAAAGGTACCAGATTGTAACCTATTTACGTGCTTGTTAATAACTTTAGAACCCCTCACGAAAGCCCCATGGATTCTAGGATTTCGGCGGAGTGGTTTTTGGACTTTACCTTGTGAAATATCTTCTTGATCACCCCTTTTTCATCAATTACGAAGGTCTTGCGATGGATCCCTTCGAATTCTCTGCCCATAAACTGCTTCCATCCCCAAACCTTGTATTTGTTGATCGTTTCGTGATCGGTGTCGGCCAAAAGGCTAAAGGGAAGGTCAAATTTCTTGATAAAATTCCG
The DNA here is from genome assembly GCA_965267285.1 of Salibacteraceae bacterium. Classification (GTDB taxonomy): domain Bacteria; phylum Bacteroidota; class Bacteroidia; order Flavobacteriales_G; family Salibacteraceae; genus UBA4419. The sequence goes on from OZ253948.1 coordinate 2,736,429, forward strand.
ATGCTTGCGTTCTGAGTCGGCAGAAACACCCAGGATTTCAAATCCCTTGTCCTGAAGGACCTTATAGTTATCCCTTAAGTTACATGCCTCCACCGTACACGTTGGAGTGTTGTCCTTCGGGTAGAAGTAGAGTACCAGCTTCCGGCCAAGAAAGTCGGCCAATGACACGTTTTTCCCATTTTGATCAACTCCACTAAAGTCCGGTGCTTTTTGTCCCTCTTTCAACGAATCCATTGCTTCCAATTGTTTTTATTTGGCAACAAAGAAATGCATAATTGGTTCGACCCAAATGATCAAAAAAGAGAAGGTAGAATTCATTCAAAGCAAGCTGGCAGAGCTTTATCCCTCTCCGCCTATTCCTCTCCGGCATAGTGATCCGTATACACTTATGGTGGCTGTTGTTCTTTCGGCTCAATGTACAGATGCGAGGGTCAACCAGATTACACCCATTCTCTTTGCTAGGGCCGACAACCCGTGGGATATGATCAAGTTAAGCATTGACGACATCGAAGAGATTATTCGTCCTTGTGGGCTGTCTCCGGCCAAATCAAAGGCCATTTGGAATTCCAGTCAGATAATCCTCGACAAACACAACGGAAAGGTTCCAAACAACTACAAGGACCTCGAGGCACTTCCGGGGGTTGGACATAAGACAGCTTCCGTCATCATGTCGCAGGCCTATGGTGAACCGGCATTTCCAGTTGATACGCATATCCATCGATTAATGAAAAGATGGGGACTGTCCAGCGGAAAAAATGTGGTTCAAACTGAGAAGGATGCCAAGCGACTTTTTCCTAAGGAGAAATGGAATGACCTCCACCTTCAGATCATTTATTATGGAAGAGAGCATAGTCCGGCCCGTGGATTCGATCCGCATAAAGCGCCAATTGAAAGCGTGATTGGATATCGCGCTTAGGTAAGTGCTTCACGCGCGAGCAGTTTTCATACTATGCTACTAACGTTATGCTGAACTTGATTCAGCATCCCAAATAGCATGTACTGGACTTGGTTCAGGCAGAATAGGCAGGACTCTGAACCAAGTTCAGAGTGACGTATGGTGCTGAGCGAAGTATTTAGCCGCCGAGTACACAGCGGCACCAAAAGAAACCGGCTCCTGAAATTAATCAGAAGCCGATCGCTTAATTCAGAGTTATTTCTATTCTACCTAAAATCTTCGATGCTCTGTTGCTATAACTTTTAGAGAAAGCCAGGATGGCATCGATCGATTGTTGGCTTGGTGTCTTTTCTGGTGCTTCTTTTTTGAGCCCTAATGCTTTAATTGCGTTTTGTTCGTTTCTGGCAAACGCAGCCAGTTCGTCCAACGTAGAGTGTCTATCCATATGCAAACCGATTTTTTCATTTGCATTATAACGGGACGAATCACCCTTTATTACATCCGACTAAAAATTATTGGCGAAGCATTTGAATTTCGTTCTCTTCAATCAACTTTCTCAAGTTGATCAAAGCATATCGCATGCGCCCCAAAGCCGTATTGATACTAACGTTCGTCTCCTCGGCGATGTCTTTGAAGCTCATTCGGCTGTACAACCTCATTTTGAGCACCTGTCTTTGATTTTCAGGTAAAACCTCAATGAGTTTCCTTAAATCCTTTGTGACTTGGGAATCAAACAGCCTGTCCTCGATATTTGGTTCCTCGCCTTTAATGGTATCAAATACATCATATTCCTCAGTGCTTCGCTTCATAGGCATGCGGTTACTCTTACGGAAATGGTCGATGACAAGGTTGTGGGCAATACGCAATACCCAAGGGATGAATTTGCCCTCTTCGTTGTATTGGCCATTTTTCAAAGTCCTGATGACCTTGATGAAGGTATCTTGAAAGATGTCTTCGGCAATTTCGCCGTTTCTCACAAGATTCACGATATATCCAAAGACTTTCTCTTTGTGTCGTGTTATGAGCGCCTCCAAAGCAGCTTCACTGCCTTCAATGTACAGGCGCACAAGTTGTTGATCTGAAATTGATTGATGCATAACATCGGTTTTAGGTGAATAGAATGGTTGGGATGTGTTCCTAAAACGTAAATGTTATGCTATAGGCGTAGAGTTTTTGTTCTTAATCCAACGTCAGCGGATAGTAAATGTTACGTAAAAATAAAATTCAATCCCCCGACTGAAATTCAAAAGTAGGAAAAGTACCTTTGCAATCCCCAAATTAACTAGGATTAACGTTTAAATGGCCAATAAACCGGCTGACATCAGCAAAAACGGTGAATTTATCACGATCAAAGGGGCGCGAATGCACAATTTGCGCAACATTGATGTCCATATCCCGCGCAATAAACTGGTAGTCATCACGGGTATGAGCGGATCCGGGAAATCCTCTCTGGCCTTCGATACACTGTATGCCGAAGGACAAAGACGTTATGTGGAGAGCCTCTCCTCATATGCCAGGCAGTTTCTTGGTAAAATCGATAAACCATCTGTCGACGATATCGATGGGATTTCTCCGGCGATTGCCATCGAACAAAAGGTAAGCAGCCGGTCTTCACGGTCTACAGTCGGAACTAGCACTGAGATATACGATTATCTCAAGCTGATGTATGCACGAATTGGCCGTACCATCTCACCAATCTCAGGAAAACAGGTCAAAAGGGCCGAAATTGAGGATGTTGTAGAAGATATATACAGACAGGAAGAGGGTTCCAAATTCATGATCAGCTTTCCCGTTAAGCTTTCTGATGGTCAGAATTGGAAGGATCGGCTCGAAATAGCCAAGGGGCAAGGTTATTCACGTGTTCTGAAGGGTGATGAAATTAGGTCAATCGAAGATATATCTCCTGAAAACGGTGACACGATCTACCCTATTCTGGACAGGCTTGTGCTCAAGTTGGAAGACGACAGCAATCGCAGCCGTATTGCGGACTCTATAGAGTTGGCCATGTCGGAAGGGTTTGGGGACATGCGCTTGACCTATATCGACGGAAAAGGCATGAAGCACGTTGATTTCAACCACCGCTTTGAACTCGACGACATGACCTTCGAAGTGCCAAGCGTAAACTTCTTCAGCTTTAACAATCCGTATGGAGCCTGTAAGCGCTGCGAAGGATTTGGGAGCGTGATTGGTGTGGATCCCGACCTGGTTATTCCAAATAAGAACTTTTCCATTTTCGAAGACGCCATTGTATGCTGGAAGGGCGAAAAGATGTCCAGGTACAAGGATGAGCTGATTGAAAATGCCCACCACTTTGACTTTCCCATTCATCGGCCTTACTACGAACTGACACAGGAACAAAAGGACCTGCTTTGGACCGGCAATGAATATTTCAAGGGGCTCGATGCATTCTTCCGATTCCTGGAATCGAAGACACACAAGATCCAGTACCGAGTTATGCTATCGAGGTACCGCGGAAAAGCAATTTGCCCGGATTGCAGGGGAACCAGGCTTCGTCCGGATGCCGACTTTGTCAAGGTCGACAACAAGTCCATCATCGATCTGGTTAATATGCCGATCACGAGACTTGCCGAGCATTTTAGGAATATCAAACTCTCGGATTTCGAAATCAAAGTCGTACAGAGAATCATCGTCGAAATCAATTCCAGGCTGGAATGTTTGCTTGACGTAGGGCTTGGATATCTAACACTCAACCGATTGTCCTCTACCCTATCCGGAGGTGAAACACAGCGCATTAATCTTGCGACTTCCATCGGAAGTAGCCTTGTTGGCTCGCTATACATCCTCGATGAGCCAAGCATCGGTCTTCATACAAGGGATACACGTCGATTGATCAAGGTACTCAAAAACCTTAGGGACCTGGGAAATACAGTGGTCGTTGTCGAACATGACGATGAAATCATGAATGCAGCTGATTACATCATCGATCTCGGACCAGAAGCTGGTAGCCAGGGTGGACAACTGGTGTTTGAAGGCAGTCTAAAGAACCTCCTTAAATTCGATGATAGCCTCACCGCAGGTTATTTGAACGGCAATCTCAAGATAGATATTCCCTCGCAGCGGAGGAAGTGGGACCGGGCAATCAAGGTCGTTGGTGCAAGCGAGCACAACCTCAAGAATATCGATGTGGAATTCCCACTTCGGGCTTTCACGTCGGTCACTGGTGTGAGTGGTTCCGGAAAGACAACATTGGTCAGCAAGATTCTGTTTCCGGCAGTGAGTAAAATGCTGGGAGGATATGGTGACAAAACGGGAGCTCATGCTGCGGTGACTGGAGATGTGGACGATATTGATAGAATAGAGTTCATAGATCAAAATCCTATTGGAAAATCGTCGCGTTCGAATCCGGTTACTTATATCAAAGCTTACGATGACATTCGAAGTCTTTTTGCAGCACTGCCTCAGGCCAAGATGCGTGGTTATAAGCCGTCACACTTCAGCTTCAATGTAGATGGAGGTCGATGCGATGTATGCAAGGGTGATGGAACCGTGACCATTGAGATGCAGTTTATGTCGGACATCATCATGAAGTGTGATCACTGCAACGGAAAGAGATTCAACGAGGACGTGCTGGAATTGAAGCATCGCGATAAAGACATTTCCGACATTCTGGAAATGACCATCGACGAGGCGATAGACTTTTTCGCCTCGGGAGAAGCTTCCGCTGAAAAACGCATTGCCGACAAGCTGAAGCCGCTCCAAGATGTTGGACTTGGGTATGTTCACTTAGGTCAGCCTTCCAATACCTTATCTGGGGGTGAAGCACAGCGAATCAAACTCGCCTTTTATTTGAGCAAAGGACATTCATCAGATGCCGAGCGTATCTTTTTCATCTTCGATGAACCAACAACAGGACTGCATTTTCACGACATCAAAAAACTGCTGAACTCTTTTGAAGCGCTAATCAAACTAGGCCACACCATCGTAACCATTGAGCACAACCTGGACGTTGTGAAATGTGCGGATTGGGTCATCGACCTTGGTCCCGAAGGAGGCGATGAGGGTGGTGGATTGCTTTTTGCCGGCACTCCTGAAAATCTTATTGAGTGTAAGGAATCCTATACAGGCGAAGCCCTGCGTGATAAGTTTGAAGTGGGTGAAACAGCCTAGGCCTTGGCTAGGGTAAGGCTAAATGTTGAGCCGAGATCCTTGATACTTCTCACAGCGATAGTACCGCTATGAGCCTCCACGATGTGTTTTACGATGGCCAATCCCAGCCCAGATCCTCCCTTGTGACGATCACGACTGCGCTCCACCCTGAAAAATCGTTCGAAAATGCGGGGTAGGTCCTCTTCTGAAATTCCGATGCCATTATCTGAGATCTCTATCAGGTAGTTTCGGTCTACACTGATAAGGGAAATGTTAGTCTCGCCTTCGTCTTCGCTATAATTGATAGAGTTGATGATCAAGTTTGTGATCACTTGATTAATCTTTGAGCGGTCCACCATCGCGTAACAAGCACTCTTGGGTTTTTCGAAGTTCAATTTAACACCATGCTTTTCGGCCTTTAATGTCAGATCGTCCAACACCTCTTCGATCAATTGGGCCAGATCGATCTTCTCCAATTCCAATTGCTCGGAGCGGCTCTCCAATTTGCTTATCTGGTCGAGGTCTTCTACCAGTAGCGTGATGCGATCGAGGTTCTTATCCGCCTTCTGAAGGTATTTTCTGTTGATGGATTCGTCTTCCAATCCACCTTCAAGTAGTGTATGAAGAAATCCCTGAACCGTGAACAGAGGCGTTTTTAATTCATGGGCAAGATTGCCGATGAATTCTTTTCGATACTCTGCTTGTTCCTTTAATTGCTCGATCTCCCTTCGGCTTTCCGTTGCAAACTTCGCAGCTTCCTTCCGCGCATCGTCGTAGTCCAGGTCTTCCTCTCTTTCAGCCAATGCACGACCTCCGTGAATGATTCTGAAGAGCAAATTGAGTTTCCTTTGGACGATCGCTTTAATCATGAAAAAGGTGAGGGTCGTGGTGAAACCTACGACCACTAAAACCGCCAAAGTGATATATACCGGAGCAATCTGTGTATCGGAAATCAAATTGAATCCAATCAACAGTAGCAAGGTGACGGCTCCGACCGATCCGCCAATAATCCAGGCAATTGCTGAAGAGTTGACGTTTCTCACAGATCTACGAACTTGTAACCTACCCCGGTGATAGTCTTGATAACATCTTCTCCGATTTTTTCACGAAGCTTTCTGATATGAACGTCTACAGTTCTGTCACCAACTATGACATCTCCCCAAATCTTGTCAAGTAAGTGCTCTCTTGTGAGCACCTTGCCAGGTCTGGAAGAGAGTTCAGACAATAGTTCGAATTCCTTCTTGGGTAGATTTATCTCCTCACCGTCCCTTATCACAACATATCGCTCTCTGTCGATGATCAATCCCTTGTCGTTTTCTACAATCTCCTTTCGTCTCAACATGGACTTGACCTTGGAGATGAGGACCTTTGGCTTGATGGGCTTCACGATGTAATCATCGGCTCCAGCCTCGAGCCCCGCAATCTGGGAAAAGTCCTCTCCCCTTGCTGTAAGAAATGAGATAATCGTCTCATTTAATGATGGAATCTTTCGCAGCTCCTGGCAAGTTTCAATTCCGTCCATATCGGGCATCATCAAATCGAGGAGGATAAGGTCAGGGGCCTGGTCACCGGCCTTGGCAATTGCATCCCTCCCATTACTGGCTTTGAACACCTGGTAACCTTCCGAAATGAGGTTGTACCCGAGAAATTCCAATATGTCTTCCTCGTCATCAACGAGGAGTATGGAGGCTTTCGTCATTTCCACGGTAAAGATGACAATCTTCTGCCAATTCTCTTGCTATCAAAGCGTCGATTTTGTATGGCACATCACCCCATATGATTAATTTCGCGCTTTGCAATTAGAATGGGGTATAAGTTCAGGGAAATAGAAGCAAAATGGCAGGCCTACTGGGCCGAGCAAAAGACATTTAAGGCCGAGAATAATTCGGAACTCACGAAATTCTATGTGCTCGATATGTTCCCGTATCCTTCAGGTGCGGGATTGCACGTAGGCCACCCCCTGGGATACATTGCCTCAGACATATATGCTCGTTTCAAGGCGCTCAAGGGATACAACGTATTGCATCCGATGGGATACGACGCATTTGGTCTACCAGCGGAGCAGTATGCCATCGAGACCGGGCAGCACCCTGCCATTACAACCAAGGCCAATGTGGCACGCTATCGCCAGCAGTTGGACAAGATTGGATTTAGCTTCGATTGGGATCGGGAAGTGAATACTTCCGACCCTAAATTCTATCGTTGGACGCAGTGGATCTTCCTTCAATTATTCAACGCCTGGTACGACAAGTCTGAAGACAAGTCAAGGCACATTGATGAACTGATTGCTCAATTCGAAGAGCGCGGAAACGAAGACATCGAGGCAGAAACTTCCATCGATTTCTTATTTGATGGAGAGACATGGCGCACCATGGACGCCGGGCAAAAGGAAGACGTATTGCAGCACTACAGGCTTACCTATCTGGCAGAAACGGTGGTCAACTGGTGCCCGGCCTTGGGCACTGTATTGGCAAATGACGAAGTAAAAGACGGTGTCTCGGAACGTGGCGGACATCCAGTTATTCAAAAAAAAATGACCCAGTGGAGCATGCGCATCACAGCCTTTGCTGAGAGACTACTCGAAGGCTTGGACCGTATCGACTGGAGTGACGCCCTCAAAGAAATCCAGAGAAACTGGATCGGAAAATCCCGGGGAGCAAGCGTGTGGTTTGACCTGGACGGGCTCAATCGCAAACTAGAAGTTTTTACCACCAGGCCCGACACAATTTTTGGTGCCTCATTTATGGTAGTCGCACCTGAACATCCGATGGTTGAGGCCATGACCAGTGAAGGTCAGAAGGAGGAGGTGGACAACTACCTCGAATGGGCTTCGCACAGATCTGAAAGGGAAAGAATGGCTGAAGTGAAGACGGTCACAGGTGCCTTTACCGGAAGCTATGCCCTGCACCCATTTACGGGTGACAAGATTCCCGTTTGGGTCAGCGACTATGTTTTGATGGGCTATGGAACCGGCGCCGTCATGGCTGTTCCCTGTGGCGACCAGCGCGACTGGGAATTTGCCAAACACTTTGACCTCCCGATTCCAAACATTCTCAAGGATGAGGACGTTTCGGAGCAGGCCGTAGAGGCCAAAGAGGCTGTATTGGCTAACTCTGATTTCCTCAACGGTATGTCTGCACACGAGGCAATACCAACCATCATTTCCAAAATGGAGGAAATGGGTATGGGTGAAGGAAGGATCAACTACAAATTACGCGATGCAGTCTTTTCCAGGCAGCGTTATTGGGGTGAGCCATTCCCAATTTTTTACGAGGATGGAATTCCAAAAGAATACAACGATCTCCCGGTTGAGCTTCCCGATGTGGACAAATACCTACCAACCGAAGAAGGCGAGCCGCCGTTAGGGAGAGCAACAGACTGGAATACCCCCGATGGAAAGCCATTCGAGTTGAATACTATGCCGGGATGGGCGGGTTCATCATGGTACTATTTAAGGTACATGGACCCTGACAACGAGCATGAGTTCGTATCAAAGGAAGTCGTGAATTACTGGCAAAATGTGGACTTGTACGTAGGAGGAGCGGAGCATGCCACTGGTCATTTACTTTACGTCCGTTTTTGGACCAAGTTCCTTTACGACATGGGTTATATCCCTTTCGATGAGCCTGTGAAAAAGTTGATCAATCAGGGAATGATTCAAGCCGAGGATGGTCAGAAAATGAGTAAGCGATATGGCAATGTGGTCAACCCTGACGATGTTATTGCGCAGTACGGAGCCGATTCTCTTCGGCTTCACGAAATGTTCCTCGGGCCAATCGAAGACCACAAGCCCTGGAACACAAAGGGCATTGAAGGAGTGCATCGTTTTTTGAAAAAGATGTGGAGGCTCTATCATCCGGACGATGGGGAATTTTCGGTTTCAGATGAAGCTCCAACGAAGGAAGAATTGAAGGTGCTTCACAAGACCATCAGGAAGGTGGAGGACGATATGGAGCGATTTGCTTTCAATACCTCCGTATCGTCATTCATGGTCTGTGTCAATGAGTTGACCGACCTCAGATGCAACAAACGAGCTGTTTTGGAACCACTCACCATCCTGATTTGCTGTCATGCACCGCACATTGCCGAGGAGTTGTGGTCCTTACTTGGTCACAAGGAGAGTATCTACCGTACAAAGTATCCTGCTTTTGATGCCTCATATCTGGAAGAATCTACCGTGACCTACCCGGTTATGTTTAATGGCAAACGCCGCTTCGAAGTCGAACTGGAGAAATCTATGGCTCCGAATGAAATTGAACAGTACGTTCTTCAACACGATTCGGCCTCCAAATGGCTTGAAGGTAAGCCACCTAAGAAGGTCATTGTGGTGCCGGGGAAGATAGTGAATGTGGTGATCTAGGGGGAGCTCATCGCTTTTTCACCGCAAGCAGAAGTATAGAATCCTCGGGGTCGAATTCCTGATAATATTCTAGCACCAGTAATTCAAAGTTGACGCTGACTATCCTTTCGAGGTCCGCTTTTTCATAATGCTGGACACGCATATTCTCAAAGTCCTCAATACCCTCACCTCTCCAAAATGAATGACAGATGATTCCATCATGATTTAATCTTTCACTTTGATTTTTCAAAGATTCCAACAGCTCATTTTGATCCAGATGTTGCAAGACCTTGTTCGAATATATGGCGTCGAATTGCGTTTCAACATCAATATTAAGTGCATCGACCTTGAGGAATGTCGAAGTTGGATAGCGGGTGTTCAAATGCCTGAGAAACTCATCTGACAAATCTGAACCCGTCACTTCGTAGTATTTGGAGAGGATCTCAAAGTCATTACCCGGGCCTGATCCTATTTCCAGCATGGAGGAACCTTCGGGTAAAAAGGGTTTTATCCTCTCAATTAGCATGGAGCCGTTTGAGTCTTTCGCGGCCTTGATATAATCTTGAACTGATTGAGGCGAATCGTAATAACTACTCTCCATAATCTGTTTTACTATGGGAAAGATAGATAAGCAATAGAATCGAGTTGCCAATCGATCACCAGGCCGGCGGCAATCGCGTCCGCCACGTCTTTGCCATATATAAGCTCTGTGAGGTAGAGTGATGCTTCAAAGGATTTGTCCCCACCTTGAGAGGTGATGATGTTGCCGTCTCGGACAAACAGCACTTCCCGTTTTACATCAATTTCGGGATAGCGTTCCTCAAAGGCATCTATATCCGAGGGAAATGTGGTGGCCTTTTTTCCATCCAGCAAGCCAGTTTCGCCATAAACAAATGCTCCATCACAGTGGGAAAGAAGCCAATCAGCCTGCTTCGCCACTTCCCTCACAAAGGAAAGCATGGCAGTATCTTCCAGATCATAAGTCATGTGCCCATCAGCGCTTGGCACCACCAGGATATCGATCTCGGGCACTTGATCCTTGAGGTAATTGTAGTCGACACTCAGCCTCAGCCCTTCAAAAGTTGTGACTTGGTCTGCTTCCCCAACGGTGAACACATTCATAGGCTTTATGCCATCTCTGAATCGCGTGTGATGAAAAATGTCGTAGGGTGCTGTGAGTTCGGTGTTAAACACTCCGTCCATCACCAGGAATCCGACGTTGTGCCATTCCGGATTTAATTCGGGCTTGACCCTTTCCTCAACTTTGGTTTGCGGTTGTTTGCAACCTGCTAGGATCGCAAAAAGAAAAAGCCCTTTAAGCATAAAGGGCCCTTTCAAGTTCATTTTATGGTTTACGGATCTCAATAGAAACGTCCTCTGTTGTCCACTACGTTTACTGCTTTTTGCAGCGCTGGGTATGCTTCAAAGTCTACCCTGTTTCGCGTATTTGTGAGCAACTGAGATTTTTGGGTTTCGTAGTCAATTCCCTGCTGTGGATCTGCGATCTCTACGAGTTCGATAACAAACACTCCTCTTTCACCTGCAATTGGCTCGGAAATCTGGCCGGTTTGCATGGAGAAGATCTTTCCGAATACCTTATTCTCACGACCGATCTGCGGAATTGAAAACTCCGAGAATGAGAGAGCCTCTACAGTCTGGACCCCTGTTTCCAATTGAGTCCCGGCCTCTTCCAAGCTGCCATAAGCAGACATGCCGTCAATAATTCTCTCTGCTTTCTTTTCGTTGATGAATTTTTGCTCAACGATATCTCGCACCTGATCCAATTCCAACGTTCCTTCTTCCTTGATGTCCTTAAGCGCAATTACTACAAAGCGCCCTCTTTCTTCAAATGGTTCGGAAACCTGGCCTTGTTCGGCACCATAGATCCAGCGAATGACAGTTCTGGGAGACTCAAAATTCCCTAGCGTCCTATCGTCTTCCTTGATGAACTCCAAATTCTCAACCGTGATATCCTCGATGCTGTCTGCCATAGCTGTCAGGCTTTCGATATCCCCATTTACGATCGAGAATTCGCTCGCTCTGTTGTATATCGTCTCGAAGGTCATGTCGGATGGCTCAACCAAACGGTCGATGGAACCCAGCATGATGCGCTCCTTCTCCTTGGATTTATCCGTGATTTCAATAAGGTGAATACCAAATTCGGAAATTACCACAGGCATGTCTCCAACATTACCGTCGAAGCAAGCTTGCTCAAATGGAGGAACCATCTTTCCCCTTGTAAACCACTCAAGGTCACCACCATTTTTTGCAGATCCAAAATCTTCAGAGAACTCTTCAGCCATCTCGCTAAAGTTGTTTCTCGATTGGATCACGTTCTTGATGCTATCGATGCGCGCTTGGAATACGGCAGTGTCTCCGTTGATCCTCAAGAGGATGTGACGTGCCCTCACTGAGTCAGAAGTCATGAAACTTCCCATTTTTTTGGAAATCCTCATCACAGGTCCAACGTTGTACGGTCCGAAAATCTCACCCATTTCAGCTCCGAACACCAAGCTATCTACTTCTACGGGAAGTTGTTCCGAAGCAACCGACTCAAAATTGAACGGTGTCGTTCCGTAGTCGTTGATGAAGGTGGTATCGTTGTCTGTGGTGCTGAATGCCTCTATCAACCCGCTCAGTTCATCCTCCACGGCCTGGATGTCCTCTTCCGTTGGAACTACAGCAAAGGAAACAAAAGAGATTGATCTGTTTGTTTCCTCCTGGGTGTATTCAGATTCGTCCTTGTGATCGTTATAGTAAGCCTGCAAGTCGCTTTCGTCGTATTCGATTTCCTCGTTTGGAATGGTTCCGTATTCCTTCATCACATAGTTGAACCTGGCTGTCTGGTTTTCTTCGCGAAAATTGATCTCTGCATCCTTCGAGGAAACGTACAGACCATGCTTGATGAGGTTGTTGAATTTGTTGGCAACTCGATTGTTTCTCAGCGCTCGCTCTACCGGATCCCAGTTTTCGTCGTTTCCACTGTTGGCCAAATTCTTTAGATAGAGCAATGCCTGTTCTGAATTCAACCCGCCAGTGACAGGATCACGGAATTGCTCAAATATCTGGTTGGTCTGGGGGTTGGTAAAATACTGGATCAGTACTTCGTTCCTAGGATTTGCTTTGATCTGGTAGAGGATTTCCTCTGTAGCCGTCGCCAGGCCAAGGTTGTTGTATTCCCTGTAAAGGATCTTCTCCTGCATCAGAGTATTCCATACCTGATCTCGGATTTGTTGACGCTGGTCCTCATTGGGGGTATCTGTTCCGATGCGCTCCTGAACCCTGCCTTCAAACTCGGCGTAGTCAATTTCTTCACCCCAGATTTCACCTACCGAGTTTCTTCCGGCGAGGAAGCTTCCACCGGAATTGAGGAAGTCACCCAAGATGAATAACACCATCGCCACACCGATCGCTCCGAAAAGCAAAGTCGATCTACTCCTTATTTTTCCAATTACAGCCATTGAAATTTTGCGCTTTAAAAATGGGATGCGAATTTAACCAAAATACCACAACAAAAGCGGCCTATAAAAAATGCCTGAATCAGGCGCCTAATCTGCTGAGCTTGACGGTCTCCACCTTGTTGTCCGAAGCCTGTAAGATGCCAATTTTGAAACCCTCTATTTCGACCTCTTCATTTAGGTCGGGAATACTTTCTGAATAATGATAAATGAGTCCTGCCAATGTCTCATAATCATCCGTTACAGGCAACCCTAAATCGTAGGTATCGTTGAGGTAATCGATTTCGAGTCTGGCAGAGAGGATGTAAGAACCGTCGTCCATCTTGCTCTCGACAGATTCATCCACATCATGCTCATCTTCGATCTCGCCTACTATTTCTTCCAAGATATCCTCGACAGTAACTATCCCCGATGTACCTCCAAATTCGTCGAGTACCAGGGCAACACTCTTTTTCTTTTTATTGAGCAAGCCAAGGATATCGTTGGCCGGCATTGATTCCGGAATAACCGGAACCGGTATCAGGATTTCGCGAATGGTCTTTGGTTTTTTAAATAGCTCGCTGGAGTGCACGTATCCTATGATATGGTCCATGTCTTCACGGTACACCAAGATCTTTGAAAGCCCCTTAGAGATAAACAGGTCTCTCAACACTCCGATTTCTTCATTCTCTTCGACCGCCACGATATCGGTTCGAGGAACCATACATTCCCGCGCCTTCGTATTGGTGAAATCGAGCGCATTTTGGAATATCTGGACTTCATTCTCCAGATCGTCCATTCTTTCCACTTCTGCTGTGGCCTGCTTCACAAATTGATCGAGATCAACACGCCCAAATACAAGTTTACTTTTCTCCATCGTGACTTTGAACCACTTGGTGAGGATATAAGTAGCGAGGTTGTTTGTGAGGTAGGCTATCGGATAAAATATGAAGTACATGATGAGCGCGGGTATGGCCAATATGCCCAACGTTCGGTTAGGATTTCTCTGAAATAGCGCCTTTGGGAGAAATTCTGCCGTCACCAAAATGATCAATGTTGAAACGATGGTTTGCACGAGTAACACGAGCATGGCATTGTCGGCCATCCAGGCATAGAGGGTCGGTTCTATCAGTTTGGCAAATGAAATGCCGTAGATCACCAATGCGATGTTGTTTCCAACAAGCATGGCAGTGATAAACTTGCTGGGTGATTCCGTAAACCAGCTCAGAATTCGGGCCGAGAGCATACCGCTTTTTTTGTCCAGCTCAATTTTGAGCTTATTGGAAGAAACAAATGCGATTTCGGTACCCGAGAAAAAGGCCGAAAAAAGGAGCGATATTAGAATGATCAGGAGCGGGTCGCTATCCATGGTTGCCAGTAGAGGCTAATCAAAGTTAATAAGAAATCAAATGGAATTTTGGCTCAGGCGTCTTCTTGCTCCTGCTCCCTTCTGGCCTGCTTTAGCCGAACATATCTGCGCATCATAAAGAGCACAGCCGCTATAAAGGGCATAACAAACAGAAAGGTGTTTTCGCTTACCTGGTTGGGGTCAGCAATGAACGTGTACACTGCATAGGTCGCCGTAGCTATCGCCACAACCAACCAAAAGATTTCCATAAACCTATTGTACTTCTTCATCGTCCTTTACTTTGATGGTGCCCTTGATCTTCTTGATACGGTATTTGGAAAAATCCCTGTTGGCTTCCAATCCGTTGCCAAAGATAATTTCGTCCTCGGTTACAATTTTAACATACTTCTCCGATATGATCTGATCATTCTGGTCGTCCCAAATGAGGTGTTCGGTATACAGCGTATGTCCATCCTTGTTCACAACAACGACGTTGTCCCGTACTTCCAATCGGTCTTCCTCTTCATAGTGTTCACCATAATCAGCCGTCAGCGTTGTTTCGGCCTTGCCTTCCGAGTCAAATACTTCCAGCTTGATACCGGAGGGAAATTCCGAATGCGGTCTGTCGCCTTGAAAGCGATGAAGTTCCGGTGCCGAAATTTTCAATTTGGGTTTGGCCGAATCGGTGTAAAGGAGAACTGCTTCGAACGTGCTTTCGTCCGGAAGCGTATCTACCTGGGTCACCTGGTCAATCTCTTCCGGGGAATTTACACAGGAAAAAAAAAGCACCGGGAATGCAAGAAACCCAGTGCTTAACAGAAGAGATATTCTTTTACTATTCATTCACACGAACCTTGGTTGCTTCACCGATCCAACAACCTACGTTGTAGGCATCTCCTTCGTTAAATCCCTGGAAGAAGCAGTCGGCTTTTTTAGGAAACTGTGCCTTCACCTGCCCCATTTTCTTTCCTGCCTTGTCGGCAACGTTGCTATCCACTGCTTTGGCTTTTGCATACATGTCGAATGCAGCCCAATATCCCGCTCTCTTTTCGCAGTCGTTTTCTCCACAGTTTTTGGAGCTTCCACTATAGGCATCTCCAATGAGGATATAAGCTTCCCCGTTGTTTGGATTGACGGATAGTACTTTTCGCGCTGCTCCCCTCACATTTGGATAGTCGCGTGATCCAAGGTAGGCCGCCGCAGCCCTCAGATAACTTTCTTCCTTCTTGGCATCATCTTCAGCCAGCTCAGCAGCTTGAAGGAAGTATCCAACCGCTTCCTTGTACTTCACCTTTTTAAGGTACCAGTTTCCGATGGAGTAGGCCGAGGTGGCACTTGGCTCCAGTTCGTTGAGCCTGACTGCCACTTTTATGTACAGATCAGCATCCGTACACTCTTTTGCATCCATAAGTTTGAGGACGTTCTTGAGTAACTTGACATCATCCGGAGTTGCCTCGAACTTAGGAGTAAATAGTCCAATCAGGTCGGGGCAGTCTGCGACGGGCGCAAACATTTTTTGAAGATTTTCCTCCGCCTTTTTGTATTTGGCAGCTTTTTTTCCGTTCCTGTTGGCATCCACATAATCCATCAGGGTAGGATACATTTCTACCAATGCTTCTTTTTTGACCTTGCCCTTCTTGTACATCTTGTACATAGACTTATAGTAAGCTACCAAGACTGCGGCGTCAGTTTTTTCTTTTGCCAACTCCACGCTTTCACCAAGTGTTTTGTACGCGTCTACCAGATTTTCCTTGTCAAATCGCAGGATATCTCCACCTTTTCGACCCTTGACCTTGGCCTCTTCGCCAAAGAACTCGATCCTCCGGTCGTAAATCCAATAAAGGGTATCTAGCAATTCTCTCTTTCGGGCGGGATCCTTTTCCTTCACGATCCTCTTTTGGTACATAGTAACTCCCCGCACATACATATTCTTGGATGACTTGGGGCAAACCACCATCGCCTTCTTCCAGGCGGGAATGGCATTGTCGTAGGCTTTTTGCTTGTAGTACTCTGAATAAACAGATAGATTCTGCACACAGGTAAGGCTATCCTCCGGGCTTGCGCCATATTTTCCCTGGGCAAATGCCCCGCTTGCGAGAACCATCAGGCACATTCCAATTACACTAAATCTCATATCCTTCATTTTATCAGTCTATTTTCCTTTTGTAAAACCAGCGGTCGAATTTACTGGGAATCAGCGTGAGACCAACGGAAAGGTTTGTAAATGTTTCATTTAGGGTTGCAGATTGCGCTCCACGTTGACCGTATTCTATGCCGAAATGTATCCCTGAATAAGAAGCCGATTTCATCATGGGAATGGTCAAGCCAAGATTTATGCCAAATTCACTTAGATTATCTCCGCCCGAGGTTATCCTGGAATTTCCATAACGTGCGCCAATTCTATATCTCGAGAACTTCAAAATGTTGTTTATCTCAGTATAGTCGGGCCAGAATTCCACACCACCTGAGATGTTAAACACGGACTCCAGGTTTTGGTTTACACCGAGTATGTCGAGTCTGGCCCAATCCGTGAAGCGATAGTCAATATTCACGAGGAATTTGTTGCCCAAATTTAGACTTGCGCCCAGTTTATACGACATAGGTAGCGTAATCTCCCCGGTATCTGATAGCGAAGAGGTTGTATCGATGATGTCGGTCGGGTTTCCTGTAAATGGGCCTTGATAAACGACAGATGCGCCGTCATCGACGGCATTGATCTTAAACTGCGGCGTATACACGGCCGCCAGATTTAACCAATACTTGTCTTTGATTTCGCGTTTGTATATCATACTTCCACTCGGGACAAACTGAGCAACGGTGGTTTTGAGAATAAGGTCTGTTGCCGTACGTGAGTTGAACGCGGTGAGGTCGCCAGGAAAGAAGATTTCTGTGAATCGATCCAGGTGGCCGAAAAGATATTGTCCATTGATCCCCAGTGTCAAACTGTTTGAACTATCCTGAAGCACGCCCGCTCCAAATGCCAGATTCATTTGATTGACAGAACCATTGCCCTGGTAAGTGGCTCTGTACGACTGGCCAGAAGGCAGCGTTCCATTTTCCTCCACTTCATATCCAATGGTGGAATAAGGCATGAGGTTGAACCCGAGGCCAAAGCGCTTACCAAATGGAAATCCCATCGCAAAGTGGTTTACGTTGGTCAGGCTATTGGTTCCACTTACTCCTGCGCCGTTGATGCGAACCGATCGCGATTGAAGGCCAACATCGAAAGTTGGATTGCCAAGAAAAGGCAAAGAAGCCGGGTTTTCGGAATTGTAAAAATCCACCCTGGTCATTGCAACTTGTGCACTCCCCATACCCCTGGTAGTGGGCAACGCCATATTATATGGATCCCCCAGTCCGTAAACCGAATAAGGCGAAATGTTCAGATTCTGTCCCATTGTATGGCTGGCATACATGAATGGAAGAATCAGAAGGGCAAAAAGCTTAGTTGAATAGAAGGATTTCATTCAGTCCTTTCAGCACTAAATTTGGGTCTGCAAAAATGTGATTTTTAAGCACTTCAGCAAATAATTCCATGTCCCCGCCCGTGAGGTGGACGAGGCCATTTGGATAATGGTCATGGAAACGACTAATTCGCCCCATTATTTCCATCTCCATGCCATTAACCGATCCGTTGGTCATGGATTCGACGGTTGATTTTCCAATCCAGCCGGTAGGATTGACCTCTTCAATAAGGGGTAAGCGACCAGTACCTTCATGCATAGACTTGAGTCGCAAGTGTAATCCCGGAGCAATCGAACCTCCTTCGAATCCATTTTGTGCAGACAACACATCTACGGTCATGCAGGTTCCAATGTCTATTACAAGATGATCGGACTCCGTATTAACAGCATAGGCTCCTGCGGCAGCCGCGATTCTATCCAATCCAAGTGTCTCCGGAGTATCGTAGGACATTTCAAATGGCAAGGACATACTACTGTCGAAGGTTAGAATGTGCGGCTCCAGATTCAGATGCTGGTCTGAAACGGAAGCGTATATTCCCCGATCGGTGTTGGCGGAGTTGATGAAACCTTCGATTGCCTTCGAATCCGAGGATTCAAATAGCTGAATATCCACCAGTTGACGCTCGTTGAATGTGGCAATTTTACAATTGGTATTACCGTGATCTATGACAAGATTTGGCATGCGGCCAAAGGTAGCCAAATCGATTTCGGGTGAATTTTGAGGGGGTCAATATTTGGCCTTCCTGTGAGAAGAAAATTTTTAAGTTTGTCGCCCGATTTTCGGGTCGGCAAGGTGCCATAGCTCAGTTGGTAGAGCAACGGACTGAAAATCCGTGTGTCGCTGGTTCGATTCCAGCTGGCACCACTTAAAGGGACAACATCAATTCTGAAGATGCTTGTCCCTTTCTTTTTATCCCAGGCTTTGACCGGCGATTATTTCCCTTTTCTTAGAATATGTATCGTTTAGCTTCTTGGTAAAATCATCCAGCTCATTGGACACGACCTTGATCAATTCGAGATACTCTTTAGTGTTTTCGTTAGATATTTCGCCAATATCATACAAGTGAACGAGACCAAGTAACGATGTGACCGGTCGCCTAAGCACATGTGAGATGTCAAACGCTATTTGTTCCATGGCTTCTTCGTACACTTTCCTAGAGGTGACATCTCGAATGGTTCCATACCAAATGATGGAACCATCATCCTGTTTTTCCAGCTTGGCTTTCGAATTATGCCATTTGACCTCTCCACTTTCCGATACAGCCCGGTATTCAGCGATCCAATCGCTGCCCTCCTTAACAGACCGATCAATACTGTTCAAGAGATCTTCAAGATCATCCGGGTGTATTATCTTAAATATTTTGTCGGGAGCGTTTTTTATCGACCCGGGATCCAGATCGGGATGAAGCCGTGATATACCCTCGCTAATAAAGTTAAATTCAATCTTCCCATCTGGGTAGGACTGGCACTGAAAAATTACTCCAGGAGACAGGTTTGTCAATTTCCTGAGCTTCTCAGCGCTGTTTTCGATAAATCCTTTCTGATCCAATATCAGTTTCCGGTGGTTTAGGTATTTCATGACGCGTTTAGCCAGAAGGTTCAGTGCCTTTTTCTGGCTTTCTGAAATATCCCGGGATTTTTTGTCCATTACGCAAACAGTGCCTAAGACATTACCCTTGGGGGTCACCAAAGGGGCGCCAGCATAAAATTTTATCCCTTCCCTTGTAACCAATATCGAATTTTTAACCCTGTCATCCTTGGAAGCATCTTGAATTACAAGAACTTCATCCGGTTTTTGGAGACTGTGTTGACAGAGGGAGTCCGTTCTCTTTATGTCGTCGAATGTTGCTCTGTACTTTGATTTAAACCACTGCTTTTTATCATCTATAATGGTAATCAGCGCAATAGGTGTATTGGATATTTCCGACGCTATTAGTGTGAGTTCGTCCAATTCGTCCTCTACGGAAGCATTGAGGATTTTATAATCAAGAACTTCCTGAAGCCTCTCTTGTTCATTCATCTGAATCTCAGTTTCAAATTAGTTTCACCCCTTTTTCCCACGGGTCAGTACGGCCAAATTTCTTGTAATTGGTGTACTTGGGTTCGCGTGGTGACATCCCAAATACCGACCATTAACAGGACGAGGGCGGAGTTGTTCATTTGCACATAACAAATATTACCGCCTAGGCAGGAAGCAACATTCCCAAGGCCTACCCTCTACTTACACAGTTTGGTAGCTGTTGTTTTGGTCTTAACCACATATATACCCGAGCTCAAGTTGGCAATATCCATGGTTACCAATTTCTTACCTTCATGTTTCATCCCTGTCAAATTGGTAACATCTTGCCCGGTCAGCGTATATATCCTGACATCTCGCAGTTCTTCCGCACTTCCTTCAATTGTGATTTCAATGTCAGCAGGGTTCGGATATACGTCAATGTCGGGATTGTTAAACACGTCAATATTTACTGTCCTCACCTGAGAGTATTCGTGGCGCCCGTCGTAGTCGGTTTGTTTTAGCCGATAGTAGGAAATGCCCCATAATGGTTCGTAATCGGTTTCAAAATACTCGACGGTGTTATTGCTGTTTCCTTCTCCTTCCACAACCGCGATCTTTTCCCAGGAGATGCCATTCTTGCTTCGCTCAACGGTGAAGAAGGCATTGTTGGTTTCGCTTGCGGTTACCCACATTAAATCAACTTGATCTTCATTTACACTCGCTTCGAAGCTAAGCAGCTCCACAGGTAAAGGTGTTCCGGAATTTACCGAAGCAATAGTAAAATACCGGGTAGTGTTGGCGGGAATGTGAGCTGTATCTATTCCTCCTACTATAATGGACCCGGTACCAAAAGTTAAACCGTCTGCAGTGCCGTAAACAGTAGCATCACTAAAGTCGCCATCGTCATCGACCAAAAGACGTATGTGGCTATCGCTAAACCCTCCGGAACTGTCCCATTCCAGTTCTATATTAAAATCATCGTTGAAATTGGTGTTGGTGATCTTCCATTCTCTGGTTAGCCTGGTTACTACCCCGGCTGGCTTTTCACCTGTTTGCCCTTGTAATCTACCTTGATTATGTCCAATAACGATAAAGGAACCGTCACTGCCAATCGTTCCCGTATTGGATGCATTATCTGAAGCCAACGCGTCCAAGAAGACTATCAGGGAATCGCCTTGCGATCTGGACTGCTTTTGATACAATGCCGAGTTATCGTCTCTTCCTATTCCAATGATATCATTGTGATAGGTAGCGTTCACCGAAGCATCCCAAATCGTTGTGCCGCCGGAAGATGTATAATCGCCATTTGGATCAGTGCCATTATCCAATGTGATCCCATACTTAAGGGCCAAATAGCTCTCTACCTTCCTAATATTTGCGCTGCTCAACTGAGCATCATACACGATAACCTCAGAGATATCTCCATCCCAACTCTCTCCGGCATTATCTCCACCGATTACCATCCATTGGCGCGTGGAGAAATCCATGGTCGCCATGGACGTTGAACCGGCATTGAATCTCATTTGATTGCCTCCACCATTGCCATTTACCCAGTCCCAGGCATACAAGTTGTTGGCATTGGTAGCCACTGTACTTCCTGAAACTTCATTGGGAGTTGAGCCTCCAATGTAGGTGATCATGTCGGTACCGTTGGTTGCAAATTGCGGTTCATCTCCCGTCTGGTCCGTATCGAATCCAACCAGCGTATTATAACCCCCCAATGCAGTTGCATTGGCCACAACGAAAACGGTCCCATCACTATTGGCTCCGGACATAACCGCGGCACGCGTAAAGTGATCATTGCTGAATTCTATATACCGATTGTAATTGTGTGCCGCGTTGGCCGACCTGAGCAATGGAGTACTTCCGGCATCAGCAACGTCTCTCGAGCCTCCGCTTTGATCCCCCCAAACCTCTACACCATCATTTACCTCAGCCGTGTCTGTACCTCCGGCATTCTCATACACACCGACCCCTGCTTTCAGCCACAAGCGTAGGTTCTCTGGGATGCTTCCCGGAGAAGCATCATTCGTCGCCAATGTAAAAAAGTTGCCATCGGATATACTCACATTGGTAAAAGTCATTGTATCTCCGCTGAAACTAGCAGGAGTATAGGTAGTAGTTCCTCCGTTGCTAAAATCACTATCTGTATCTACCAGCAGGGCATAATTAGCGGCAGTCCCATCGTTCGAATACACTATTTGTACCGTCACATTTCCTGGAGTTCCGTTGGTTGCAGCTTTCCAGGTTCTCGAAAGTTTATTGGCATAAGAAGAGTGCGAGCCGACGGTCGTTTTTGTGATCGCTCCATTATCGTTACCCCACAAAATGAAATCTTCGTCTGAACCAAAAGCTGATCCTTTGTCCATGATAACCATAGCATCAGCATTATTGCTAATGGATTTTTGCTGATCCAGGGCGGAGCTGTCATCCCTTCCTATTCCGGCAACATCGTTGTGATAGGTAGCGTTCACCGAAGCATCCCAAATCGTTGTACCGCCGGAAGATGTATAATCGCCATTCGGATCTGTCCCATTGTCCAGAGTGATGCCATATTTAATGGCCAGGTAACTTTCTACCTTCCTAATATTTGCGCTGCTCAACTGAGCATCATACACGATGACCTCTGAGATGTCGCCATCCCAGCTCTCTCCGGCATTATCTCCACCTATCACTACCCGGGCTTCCGTAGAGAAATCCATGGTCGCCATGGACGTCGAACTGGCATTGAATCTCATTTGATTGCCGCCGCCGTTACCATCCACCCAGTCCCATGTATACAAGTTGTTGATATTGGTGGTTACCGTGCTTCCTGAAATTTCGTTGGGAGTCGAGCTACCAATGTAGGTGATCATGTCGGTACCGTTGGTAGCAAATTGCGGTTCATCTCCGGTCTGGTCCGTGTCAAATCCAACCAGCGTATTATAACCCCCCAATGCGGTTGCATTAGCCACGACGAATACCGTCCCGTCACTGTTCGTTCCTGACATAATCGTTGCTCGGGTAAAGCGATCATCGGTGAATTCTATATATCGATTGAAATTGTGAGCGGCATCCGCTGCCTTGAGTACCGGGGTACTTCCGGCATCGGCAACGTCTCTCGAGCCTCCGCTTTGATCTCCCCAAACCTCTACTCCATCATCTACCTCGGCTGTGTCTGTTCCCGCAGCGTTCTCATACACGTCAATATCCGCCTTCAGCCACAGGCGCAGGTCTGATGAGATATTTCCAGGTGATTGGGCAATGGCATTTACAGAGCAAATGATAAATGCCAGAAAAAAATTAGATCTCAACATATCACAGTCTTTGCATTAGGATCGATGTGAGGTGCATCATTCTAATCTGTACAAAAATATGGTATTTGTTTATGTCGTTTGTCTAATCATTTGCTTTTGAATGCGTTCCATTTGAATCCCTAATGCTGAGGATGTCACTATAAGTCCGTGTATTTACCGTCAACTTTGTTTTAAAGCCTGAATTATTGCGGTAATTACTGATATACCTCCCTGTTAACCGCAAAAAACTTCCAAGCACTTGACTTTGTTCGATTTTTTTCTTCTCTTGTGAACGCCGAGCTTAAGCTTGGCGTAAGTACTATTCATGGGAACATACATAGTTTCAAATCTGAAAAACCAGAATTCTATGCGGATATGTCCCTTGGTGTGCTAGAAAATTAAATCCACCATATGACCGCTACCAGAGCAGGGTATAGCTTTGAGAAACCCAAAACATTCAAACAGTACATCCTGGTGGTCGCGAATTTTTTCGCCTCCATTAAGGAATTCTTCGCGCCGAAGACATATCAACTTGAAAAAGATCTTGAGGCCTTAGCGAATAATCTGGGAGTGAAACTTAAGCTCCTTAAGCCAAGTGAACAGCTTCTTCTTAAGCGCTTTTGCAATGTCAACCTTGGTAACATAATTTACTATTCCAAAAAAATTAGGACCGAAAGCATTTATAGAAAAGTTTATGCTTTTTTATCCATCATCCTGCTAGCGGGGATTCCACTATTTATCTTCTACTATACGAATAGCATGTCAGTGAACATTGGCGATGTCGAGTTGATAAATAAGGAACGTAATCTCGATTCATTGTATAGTGTAGGAGGCCTAATCCTTGCGTTAATTACAGCCATACTAGGACTGCACAAATTCCTATCTGAAATAATGGCCAAGAGAATCTTCCGGGCTCATTTCTTCCAGGCAAAAATGGATCTGATGAAAATTGTTTTTGAGCTTGAAGAAGATCACAAAGTGAGTGGAGAAAATGGGTCCACAAACTTGAACTTAAAATTAATTGAAGACCTGGAAAAGGGTATTAAGACGTCCAGGGAGATTGTGGACAATGAAACACTCAACTATTTCAAACTGAGCACTCCCACCACTATCGATCTTGGAAGTATTTTGAGTAACTCGATGAATACTGCCAAGTCCCTGGTTTCGGGGCTGCAATCGAGAAACTATACGGATAAAGTCGCCGAGCTTGAGAAGGCGAAGAAAGAACAAGAAAAATCGGAGGATGAAACACGTACCAAGGAAGCAAAGCTCAAATCCCAGGTCAGGAAACTTAGAATATTAGTGGAACGACAAAACGCTATTGAAGATAAAATAGAGGACCTGGAGGAAGAAGAGGGTGACAATACGCAGAGAATTGGGAAGCTGGAAGAAAGGCTGGACGACCTTGACGATAAGCAGTTACTGGTAGAAGGTGAGATAGAGGTATTGACCGAGCAGCTTGATTCCACAAATGGAAGAAATTACTGAGACATGGCAAAAACTCTATTGATCACAGCGGATGACTTCGGTGTTGAGGATGTCATTGACAACGGTATCCGTATGTGCATTCACAACATCGATTGTATTGATGTCATTGTGACCCACCGCACTTCAAGGGAACGGCTTAAGTGCCTGCTGGAAGACTATAGAGAGCAAATTGAGAAAAAGGAATTGCTGGTGGGACTTCATTTAAC
The DNA here is from genome assembly GCA_965267285.1 of Salibacteraceae bacterium. Classification (GTDB taxonomy): domain Bacteria; phylum Bacteroidota; class Bacteroidia; order Flavobacteriales_G; family Salibacteraceae; genus UBA4419. The sequence continues at coordinate 2,760,987 of OZ253948.1, forward strand.
CTTGACCGTTGGATCGCCGCAGTTGAAGGCCGTCAAAGGAAATCCCCACTTCGAAGAGGACCGAAAATTCCTTCGGTTCATATCAAAATTCCCAAAAAAGCCGAAGCCCGTCCGAAGGGAGTTCAGGAAGAATACAAATCTGGGGTTCGTTACCAAGTTGGACAGGCTGCTACGTAAACATCAGGGCGCTGCAAAGCGAGAAATAGAAGCACAATATGATACCTTCCTTTCCATCACAAAAGAGGTCTTTGATGGGGGGATGAAACCTGCCCACATAAGTTCACATTCGGGAGTATATACCTGCAGACAGGAATTGTACGAGATGCTTCGAGACGTTTGCAACGAAAAGAAAGTACCCATGCGCGCTCCCACGATGTTGGCATTCTATTATGACGGTGATCGGCAGTGCAAGCAGGGCGAAGACTGTTTTGAGGATCTAAAGGACTGGCATATGGAGAAGACAAAAATGCCCAAGGCACATGAGTATTTGGGGATATCTGTTGCTGCCAATAAAGTTTATAATTGGATGGTCCACGAACTGGAACACGAGTTCAATCGCGACAGGCCTAATGCCAAGGTCAGGCCAACTGAGTTCTTCATAGAGCATTTTTATCTCCAGGGCACAGTAGGAAAATTGGAGAGAATTATTGAACTAATTAAAGCCAACCCGTCTAAGAGGGAGCATTCCTACGAAATGGTTGTTCATCCGGTGTGGTACAACAACGAGGACGAATTGGACAGCTTTGCCCGTGGGATCAGCACTAAACCATTTGAGGCCCGAAAGCAAGAAGCAATAACCTTATCGCAAGTCCCATTGAGGGAAACCTTGAAAGCAGAAAATATCGACCGATTCAATTATTCCGGATAAATCAAATTCGGCTTCATTTGTCTTGCGAACCTTTATATTCACCGACAATTGAAGGCAAAACCCACCATACTACTCATCTGGGGATACCATCGTCACAATTGGGTGTACCCGCTCGAACAGCTCAAGGAGCAGTTTGAATTTGTATACATCTTCCACAATTTTCAGGATGAAGAAATTGATGATGTGGCTACGGGCAAAAAGATCTTCTGGAGTGAGTACAGGTCTGCCCAGCACTTAATAGATGAAGTAAAGCCTGACAAGGTGGGGTTTATGAGTATCAACTCGCCACTCACTATGTCGCTCAATTCGTGGTGTAAACATCTGGGTATTCCAACGTTCGTACTTCAACACGGACTCTTTCACAACTTCGAATTCTACCTCAAACTCTTTTCACGAGGGCAGTCAAGTGGGATGGGCAACAGCCAAATGGGAGATCCTCGTTTCTTCAAAATGGTCTCGAAGTTTCTGCGACGATCCCTTCGAATTTGGAACCTCGATCTGGTGGTCAATCAAATCCGCGTTCAATCCAAAAAGCGCAGAAAGCTTGAATTGGAAGCTCTCAGACAATGCAAATCCAGGTGGCGCGTCGCGGACGACTACGGGATCTTCGCAAGGAACGCAACCGACTATTGGAGTGTTAGGGATGGTATTGATCAAGATTCATTAACCGAATTGGGTGACTTCGAAATGGATCAATACTTCCGGCATTCGTTTTCCGAGCCCGATAAGTCCAATCCGTATTTTGTGCTGGTGGACAATGCCCTCACGGAGAACAACGAATACAATGCAGGCTTTGGTGTGAGCACAGACGACATGAATCTGTTTTACTCGAATGTCGCCAGGTGGTGTGAATCGCAAGGCGCAAAGCTCAAGGTGAAGTTACACCCATACAATTATAAAAGTACCTTCTACGAATCTGTAACGAATGTCGAATTCGTGAAGGAGGCGAATAACTTCGACCTACTCGGACAGGCAATAGGAGTGCTCGGATTCTTCTCTTCCCTAATGGTTCCCGCGCTGCTTTACAGACCGACTATCCTCTTCGACATGGGGGATGGAAATCAATTCCAGGCCGATGCACAACAATGGGGCTTGGCCGAAGTAGTTCCGTTTGCACCTGATCCTGAATTACCTCAAAGCATCATGGAAAAGAATCAGGACGGTCTGAAAGAGTTTACGGCTAAGTATCTTTATAAAACGGATGGGCTCTCCGTTGAACGATTGGCTGAATTCCTCAAAAAAGGACTGAATTGAACATTCCCATTGAGATTCTCAAAAATCAATTAATCCGCATTCCTTGGATTAGGAGCAGACAAAAAGATCGTCACCGTACGGGGGTCAACAATCGAGAGGGCGGTATACGAGAAGTCTTGTCGTTCTACCGCAATCATATTGCCTCCTTTGAAGGGAAAGATGTTGTTGAATTCGGCCCGGGCCAGACGCATGAAATTGGCGCCAAATTGCTCGACTCTGGGGCCAGAAGTATTTCCCTAATTGATGTTGAGTCCTACCTGGAAGGGGACATGGTTCGAGATTTAGGAATGAGATATATCCTCTATGATGGAAAACACGTGCCGATGGATAATGAATCTGTTGATATTATCGTCAGTTATACGGTTTATGAGCATATCCGATATCCAAAGCTCCAGGTCGAGGAAACCTTCAGATTACTGAGGCCAGGTGGGCTAGCGATCCATCGGATAGACCTAGGGGATCATTTCTCCTACGGTGTGAACGAAGACCTTCTATTCAATTGCCTGAGGTATCCCAAATGGCTGTGGGAAGCGATGACCTTCAACCGATCTGCCTACATCAATAGAGTTCGGTATTCAGAATGGATAGACTTACATAAAGGGGCCGGGTTTGAAATCCTTTCGGTCGCAAAAGATGAGTCAGAGCATATCAGATCATTGTACTCAAAAGGTCAATTGGAATACCTGTCAAAGCTTAATGGGGAAGACAGGTTTGCATCGGCAATAGATCTCGTTTTAAAAAAGCCGCTCTAATTCTTCTTGTCCATGTACTTGTGCGCTTCCTCCTTGGCGCCCTCAAGGGAAGAAGCGGAACCTACGTTAAGCCCGTAGGTGTAGACCTGCCACCCTTTGCCAAACTGATCTACCAGGATGAATTCGTAGTCAGGAATCACATAATACTCGTAGGAACTCCTCTTGGCCCTGGCCAGTTTTACTCGAAGCTTTTCCTTCCCGGATTGGTCAAACAGAACCAATTGCCCCGCTTGAATACCTACGGGCTCGTGAAAAAAGGGGCTGAATTCAAGCCTTGAGAACTTACCCTTTTCTGATCGGAAGTTGGCTCCCAACAAGTGGTATTTGCCTTCCTTCTTTGCAATGGCTTTTCCTTCGAGGTTGTAGGACGTCAGTGTATCGAATTCGAAGGGGACGAGGTTCTCTCCATTGAGGCCCACAAAAGCCCATTTATCTTCATACCGAGCGGGGAAAACCCTTTTCCTGGTAAGGAGGTCAAAGGCATCCATACCTTCCTCATATTTGCTGGAGTCCGTTACCCATACCTCGCCTATGGCACCTACCTGTTCAAATGGAATGGGACACAATGCCCGCTTTTTTGCATCGTAGAAGTAGGACTTTCCCATGGCCTTAAGAGCGAAATTTGTGAAGTAGCCATCCAATATTTCTACACTCTCATAGTTGGCCTTCACCAGTACCTCACCGGATTGCAGCACTTTGACACCGAATTTGCCATTCTCTCGAAAAGGCACATAGTCTTGAGCAATTGCCTCAAATGTGCAAAGAGCTAAAAGCGATATCAAAAAAGAATAAGCGATTTTCATCCGAGGCTAAATTAAATCTCGCTTACAATCAAATTTTCGACCATTCCATGACTTTTGCACAACGCATCCGTGGGTTAATGGTCAGAACGAAGACCTTAATGTGCTTTTGAATTTGTCCGAATCATTATTAGGTGTATCATTATGCACACAATCCCACAATTTGGACAGTCTTAAAAAACGATCTCATCCTTTATCGGATGCCGGGCATCAGGCCTCAGTACTGGGTGCGTCAAGGGTCACCCCTTTTGAAGAAAAGCTCGAGGTTTTCGGATTCAAGCAATTGCGATCTAAGCAGATCGAAATTCTGCAGGTTAACATTGGATATATGTGCAACCAAACCTGCAATCACTGCCATATCGATGCAGGCCCGGACCGTACGGAAAAAATGTCCCGGCAAACCATGGAATCGTGCCTCCGAGCACTCGAATCGGGACATATCAAAACACTTGATATCACCGGAGGTGCGCCGGAAATGCATCCCCACTTCAAGTGGTTTATAGAGCGTGCTTCGGCGCACAAAGTGGAGATCATCGTCCGATCTAACCTCACTTTTCTTGTTCAAAATGAACAAACCAAAAGGCTGCCGGGGCTGTTGAGGGATCACAACGTGCGTGTCATTTCTTCTCTTCCTTGTTACACCAAGCAAAATGTCGACAAGCAACGGGGAATTGGCGTCTTCGAGAAGTCCATTCAGGCCCTCAAATTACTGAACGATGTGGGCTACGGTACGAGCCTCAAGCTTGATCTTGTCTACAACCCCGGTGGGGCTGCCCTACCTGGAGATCAGTCTATGCTCGAAGCGGATTACAAAGCCATTCTGGGAGAGCAATACGGTGTTGTTTTCAACGAACTATTTTGCCTTACCAATCTTCCGATCAGTCGGTTCTTGGATTACCTGCTGGCCAGTGGGCGGTACGATGATTATATGGAGACCCTTGTGGAGTCATTCAATCCGGAGACGGTAGATGGATTGATGTGCCGCAATACAATTTCTGTCGACCATCGCGGTAAATTATTTGACTGCGACTTCAACCAGATCTTAAAACTTCCCGTTGAAAGTGAAATTTCCGATATAGAACAATGGAATCAGGCCATGCTCGAGGGGCGAATCGTCAATACCGGAAACCACTGCTATGGCTGCACCGCAGGTGCCGGTTCGTCCTGCCAGGGTGTCCTCACCTAATTTTCTTTGTCCGAGAGCTTTTCGGGAATTACAAGGTCATACTCCTTCCAAAGCGGATTGGTATAGTCTTGCTGAAGTTGCCTATGAAAGGGCCTGTTGAGATTTAGTCTTTCCTTCTTTGGAATGTACCTGGGATTTTCTCCCTGCCTGTCCAAGGTCATGAGGACCATTTCACCCGCAAAATCTGAGTGCTCATTGGCCGAAAACAAGTGACGTTTGGTAAGTGACGTATTCCCTTTCAGAAACATATGTTCGATTGCCCAGTGGTCACCATAGGGTTCAGACCTCAGCGATATCTGGATATCCGGCTCCCTGATCTTCACACCTATGATCCACATCAGCGCCTTGATCTTAGCCGGTACAATGTGCTTCTTGCCCTTTTCGCTAAGTCCATATTCCAGCGAGACAATGCTAAGGGAGTTTTCTTCCAGGAATATTTTGCCGGTATAAAGGGGCTTCTTGATCTTCTTCTTTTGCTCAAAAGCGATAGTCAAAATATTGTAACCCATATATTTCATGCTGGGCTCAAACCAGAAGTCATAGTTGTTGATCGATGTATCCGAGAAGAAATGAAAAATCTTCTCTATCCTATTGGAGTCAAGCATTTTCACCGGATTCCAAAAGTTAAAAGATGCTGTATCAAGTTCAGGATTTTCGAGCCGCCACAATCGCTTCTCCTCTCGCTCGGTGAGCTTGTCCTTGCGTTTCTTCTTCCTCAACTTTTTTAATTCCTTGGCGTCTTGCTTGTTCGAGAATTTAGACATGAACTGTACTTCCTGCGGATCCTGGGCATACCGCGAACAAAGGAGTTTGATTTGGATTGAATCATCCACCTCTGCTGGATACCCGGGCATATATGAGTCCATGATGGCTTCTGTAAATGAGAGGTAGTTGTTGTTTTCCTTTATCTGCTCGCGATAGAAATAACGTACGTTCTCTGCACCGTGTTTGAAGTTTTGTGGAATTCGGTCCATCGCAAGGCCGACGTAATACTGAGCAGGCTTTGGCAACACGGTGAACGCCTCGAGGTCATAGGTCTCGACCTCCAAGGTGACCTTCAATTCTGACTTGACCGAGGCAATGGCTCTTCTGTACATCTTGTACCCAAGCATGCTTATGGCCAATGTGTCGCCTTGTTTATCGGCGACATTAATAGAGAAACGTCCATCGAGATTGGTCAATGTACCACCACTTGCGTTCACAAAGCGAACGTTGGCATACGGAACTGGCCCCGACGAGTCAAGAACCAGTCCCTGGATAGTTTGAGCGCTGGCCCAGTAACATGAGAATATCGAAAGGAGAATGAGGAGTCTCTTAGTACGCAATGGAATCCCGAACTTTGTGCGAAGATAACTTATGAGGGGCATCGTAATTTCTGATCTGCACAAACTAGTCCAAAGTGATTCTGAAGTTATTGAAGCTTGTTGCTACCAACTCGAAAAGGATTTGAACCTCAGGGAAGGATCGCTGGCTCGGCCATCTCGATTGGAAGACATGATTCAACTACTCATGCCACCGATAGAAAGTCACCTCGCATCCTCCGGCATGGATCAGCTTGCTGAAATGATGTATCGTGTGGATATCGCTCAATCCGTATTCGAAGATGCTATAGGCAAGGAGGATTTTGAGCTGCTTTCCGACATCGTACTCAACAGAATTTTCCAGAAAATCTTCTTGCGATTTAGCCTGCGCTCCGCTTCTGCTCAAAGAAGGAGGTAAGTAGTTCGCCACACTCCACCGACATTACGCCTGGAATAACCTCCGTCTTCGGGTGCAATAGATCCTGGTTTACCAGGCTATATCCCCTTTTCTCATCAAAGGCTCCAAAAACTACCTTAGCTACCCTCGACCAATAGAGCGCACCAGCACACATCACGCAAGGTTCGAGGGTGACATATAGCGTGCACTTATCAAGAAATTTTCCTCCCAAATAGTTTGATGCCGCAGTAATCGCTTGCATTTCTGCATGGGCCGTGACATCGGTAAGTTGTTCTGTCAAATTGTGGGCCCTGGCGATGATGGTATTGCGTGACACAACAACAGCACCTACAGGGACTTCGTCCAATTCAAAAGCTCGTTGCGCTTCGACAATAGCCTGCTTCATGAAGTGCTCGTGGGTGAATGGTTGGATCATGGCACAAGTGTACAAAAACATGAGGCTGGATGGCACATCCTGCACCGAATGAATCCCTAAATTCGCGGCTTAGTTTAAGATCATGTTGAGGACACATACGTGCGGGGAATTGACGATGGATCAGGTGAATGAATCGGTCACTTTATGTGGATGGGTTCAGCGATCACGCGACCTGGGAGGGATGACATTCGTAGACCTTCGGGATCGATACGGCATTACTCAATTGGCCTTTAGCGAGGAAGTGGATGCTGAGCTATGCGCTTCAGCCAGAAAGCTGGGAAGGGAATTCGTGGTCAAAGCCAGCGGTAAGGTGGTGGAGCGATCAAGCAAGAACAAGAACATGCCAACAGGTGAAGTTGAGATTCAGGTCGAGACGCTTGAAGTGCTCAACGAATCCAATCTGCCTCCTTTCACAATCGAAGATGAAAGTGATGGTGGAGAAGTGCTCAGAATGAAATACAGGTTCCTCGATTTGAGACGAGGACCACTCCAAGAGAATATCAAACTACGCCACCAGTTGGCGCAAGAAGTCAGGAAGTATCTCAGCACGCAAGAATTTGTGGAGGTAGAAACTCCCTTCCTCATCAAGTCAACACCAGAAGGTGCCCGTGACTTTGTGGTTCCTTCGAGGATGCACGAAAATGAATTCTATGCGCTGCCCCAATCCCCACAAACGTTTAAGCAATTGCTGATGGTGAGCGGATATGATCGCTACTTTCAAATCGTTCGCTGCTTCAGAGATGAGGACTTGCGAGCGGATCGACAGCCAGAGTTTACTCAGATAGACTGCGAAATGAGCTTTGTAGAACGCGATGATGTTCTCAGGGTCTTCGAAGACATGATGCGCCACCTCTTCCGCGAAGTAAAAGGTGTTGAACTCGGTGAATTTCCAAGAATGCCCTACGATGAGGCAATGGAGCTCTACGGTTCGGATAAGCCAGACATCCGTTTCGGGATGGAGTTTGTCAACCTCAACAGCGTCACCCAGGGCAAGGGCTTTAAAGTATTTGACGATTCCGAGGCTGTTTTGGGCATCGTGGCCACAGAATGCGCCGATTACTCCAGAAAGCAACTGGATGCATTGACCGATTGGGTCAAGAGACCACAAATTGGAGCCAAGGGAATGGTTTACGTGAAGTGCAACGACGACGGAACGTTCAAATCGTCTGTCGACAAATTCTACTCACAAGAAGACCTGAGCGAATGGGCTGTGGCTGCAAAAGCAGGGCCTGGCGATTTGATACTGATTCTCTCGGGTGATCTCGACTTTACCAGAAAGGCGCTTGGAGAATTGCGACTTTATATGGGCGACCAACTCGGGTTGAGAAATCCCAACGATTTCAGACCCCTTTGGGTTGTTGACTTTCCTCTTTTGGAATGGGACGAGGAGAGCAAGCGCTTCCACGCCATGCACCACCCATTTACCTCACCACTTCAAAGTGAAATGGAATTGCTGAATTCGGATCCGGGCTCGGTGAAAGCCAATGCCTACGACATGGTGATCAACGGAGTCGAACTGGGTGGTGGTTCCATCAGGATACACGATCGTGCTGTTCAGGAAAGAATGTTTGAAGTGTTGGGCTTCACAGAAGGAGAAGCGAAAGCTCAGTTCGGATTCCTCATGTCCGCCTTTGAGTACGGTGCTCCGCCCCATGGAGGAATCGCTTTCGGATTTGATAGGATTTGTGCCCTTTTTGGTGGAAGTGACTCCATCCGTGACTTTATCGCCTTCCCAAAAAACAATGCTGGTAGAGATGTGATGATCGACGCACCGGCAATTATTTCAGCAGATCAGAAAAAAGAGCTTGGACTGTAGCTAGCTTAAATTCTGGAGATCGCAAAGCTTGCGATAAAGCCCTCCTTGCTCGCCGTATAGTTGGTCGTGGGTACCGGTTTGAACGATTCGCCCCTCATCCAAAACAATGATCTTATCCGCCGATTGTACGGTTGACAATCTGTGCGCGATGACCAGCGAGGTACGGTTCTGCATCAATCGATCGAGTGCCTCCTGAACAATCTTTTCTGACTCCGTATCCAAGGCACTAGTCGCCTCATCCAGAATAAGAATCGGTGGATTTTTAAGAATGGCGCGCGCAATACTCAATCGCTGCCGCTGGCCCCCGCTCAGCTTCTGGCCCATGTCGCCGATGTTGGTTTCGTATCCTTCAGGCATTTCCGATACAAACTCATCGGCATGCGCTATTCTAGCTGCTTCTTTTACCTGTTCCTCGGTCGCCGATTCTGTTCCGAAGGCGATGTTGTTGAATACCGAATCATTGAACAGGATACTGTCCTGGTTGACAATACCCATTTGGCTTCGCAAATCCTTCACCTTGAGACTCCTTACATCCTTACCGTCGATAGAGATACTTCCATCTAACGCGTCGTAGAACCTCGGTAACAGGTCTGCCAAGGTCGATTTGCCACTTCCGCTTGGACCGACCAGGGCCACCGTTTCACCCTTTCGAATTTCGAGGTCGATATCTTTCAAAACGTCCACTTCGCCGTAACGGAATGAGACATTTTCGTACAGAATACTTTCGTTAAATCCCGACAAGCCCACAGCATTTGGAGCATCGGCTATGGTGTCCTTTTCATTCAGAATTTGCTCCAGGCGTTCGGCGGAAGCCGCTCCCTTTTGCACATTGTAGTAAGCATTCGTAAAGCTCTTGGCTGGAGTAAGGATTTGGGAAAAGAATACGATGAAGCCGATAAACTTCGAAGCACCCATCTCGTCTCCCAAAACCATATTTCCCCCAAACCACATGACTACAACCACTACAGCAACGCCAAGAAATTCACTCATCGGGCTGGCCAAATCCTTTCTACGGTACATGGCTAGGAGAAGCTTTCGGAATCCTTCGTTGATTTCGGCAAAACGATTCCTGGAAAACTGCTGAGCGTTGAAGGCCTTGATGATGCGCATTCCACTGAGTGTCTCCTCGATCCACGACATGAGCAATCCCAGCTGATTTTGACCACGAAGGCTTTTGCGTTTCAGGCTCTTGCCAATTCGACCAATGATGAAACCTGTGACGGGGAGCAGTACAAAAATGAACAGCGTCAACTTCACATTCATGATCAGCATGGCCACCAGGAATATCACAATGGTGATGGGGTCGCGAAAGATCATTTCGAGGGAGCGCAGGATCGTCCATTCTATTTCCTGAACATCGCTACTGATGCGCGCCATCAGGTCGCCTTTCTTCTCCTCTGAGAAAAATCCCAAAGGCAGGGTGACAAGCTTGTTGTAGGTTCGCTGACGCAAGTCTCTCACTATACCAACTCGTACGGTCGCAATGAAGTACATAGCCAGGTAGCGAAACAGGTTCTTTAGCAAGAATGTGCCGATGATTAGGAAGCAGAGAAATATCAACGCCGATTGTTTGCCGTCCTGCATGATCACACTTCCGAAATGATAGGAGAACATGTCGACCCCGCTTTTCACCGTCCAGGAAAAGGTGGGCTCGCCGGCCGCCACGATCCGTTCATATTCATCCGATTCCGTCAGGAATATAAGATTGAGAAAAGGAATGACCAATGTGATGGAAAACAGACTGAAAATAGCCGAAAGCAGGTTGAATATTACATTCAGTGCCGCAAGGCCTTTGTAGTTTTTTAGATATGAAAGGACGTGGAAGAGTCTACCCATCCAGTGATCAAATATTTCCCTCCAGCATGTTCAGAGCCTTCAAGACGGCGGGATCCGTTTCATTCAGGATAGGATAGAAACTCTCATCTCCCCAGATGTTTCGGCCAATGCCCGCTTTGATTCTTCTCTTGAGCACTTCTTTTGAAGTCTGGAATTCGGATTCTACGTATGGAACCCCATTTTTTTCAGCCATAACAACGAATTCGTCGAGAATATCTTGCCCTACGCTAAACCTCTTTTGAAACTCCAGCGCGCTGGCATATCGCTCTAATTCGTTACGGTGCTTGTCAGCCCAATTGAAAGTAAACTCGTAAATCTGACCGGTGTAGAAGACCTCTGACAGGTAGAAGGACCCTCCCGAGGTATCGACTGGTATGAAAACATCCGGCACAATTCCTCCCCCTCCGTAGACCACTTTTCCACCGGGGGTTACGAATCTGAGTGAATCATTAATTGGAATACTGTCTGCCTGGTGCAATTCTCCATTCTCGAAACGTTCGAGATGTTCTTTGTGATATGCCTCCGAGCCTTCTGAATACGGTTTTTGAATGGACCTTCCGGTAGGTGTATAGTATCGCGCAATCGTAAGTCGGGTAGCGGACCCATCCGGCCAGTCTTCCTGCTCCTGTACCAGCCCTTTGCCAAAGGATCGTCGTCCGATAATGATCCCCCGATCGTTGTCCTGAATTGCACCGGCCACAATCTCACTCGCGCTGGCCGAAGCTTCGTCAATCAAAATGGCCAGCTCGATTTTGTGCAAGTCTCCAACGTCTGTGGCAATCACATCTTCACGCCGTTGGGCTTTCCCTTTTGTATAGACGATGAGCTTTCCTCCTTCTAAAAACTCATCAATCATCTCGGTAGCTGTATACATCACTCCACCACCGTTTCCTCTCAAGTCGAGTATCATCTTGGTCATGCCGCGACGAAGCATATTCTGACTTGCCACTTGAAATTCCTCATAGGTCTTCCTGGAAAACCTTGAAACCTTGACATATGCTGTTTGATCGGTCACCATATAGGCCACGTCCAAACTATTGATAGGAATTCGGTCCCGGGTGATGATAAAATCTATAAGGCTGCTTGCCCTATTCCTTCTGATTCCCACTTTGACCTTGGTGCCTCGTTCTCCCTTTAGTCTTTTCATCACCTCCGAATTGGAAATGCCAACGCCGGCAACGAGATCTCCATCTACCATGACGATTCTGTCTCCCGCTTTGATTCCTAACTTCTCAGAAGGCCCACCACTTACCGGAGTGATTACCACAACCGTATCCTTTTGTATGCTGAATTGAACTCCGATACCATCGAATCCACCTTCCAGGGGTTCGTTCATTCTTTTGGTTTCTTCAGCACTCAAATAGTAGCTGTGAGGATCCAGTTCCTGAAGGATATAGGAAATGACCTTGTCGTTGATCTGCTCGCGACTCACGCTATCAACATACTCTTGTTCGATGTATGTGATAACCTCGTTTAGCTTATTGTAGCTGTTGTTTGAGGAGATGTTGATGCCGGATGGGGCTCCACCCGTTCCAAAGAAATCACCTAGTAGAAATCCTGCCAGAAAGACAAAGGCAAAGATGACCGGTGCGGCTACAAAAAAATTCGACTTCTTTTGGGACATCGCTATTTCTTTTGAATGACCTTGGGCACTTTGAAATAGTCCGAATCGCTGGAGGGAGCATTGGCCAGCGCATCTTTTTGAGAAAGTGTCTGGTGCACTTCATCCTCCCGGGTGATGTTGTATTCTTCGGTCATATATACCAAGGGTTCAACGTCATCGGTGTTCACTTCCTTCAGGATTTCTACAAACTGAAGCATCCGCTCGAGGTCGGATTTGATTTGCTCGCGTTCCTTCCCTTTGAATTCCAATTTGGCCAAATTGGAGAGTTTGTCTATCAGCTCGTCGTCGATTTTCATTTCAGGTCAACGTCTTTTTGGATGATTTCAAATGCCCGATGGCGCAAATTTACCATTTCCTCCTCGCTATTGCCCTTGGGAACTATCGGATCATGTACAACTACTTTCGATATTCCAGGTCGAGCCCAGGCCTTCAAAACTGCTCCTGGCTGGAGAAGCTTCCAGTTATTCTTGTAGGTAATCGGGACGATAGGAACTTGCTTCTCCATGGCCAATTTGAATGCGCCATTTTTGAATGCTTTCATCTTGGGAGCCGATTTAGGGATGGTGCCTTCCGGGAATATGACCACACATGATCCTCTGTCAATTTCTTCACCTGCCTTCATAAAGGCTTTGTGAGAATCCATTTTACTCGCGCGTTCCACCAGGATGTTCATACCCTTGGTAAACAGTATGTTGAAGAGGGGCCAGCTCTTGATTTCACCCTTACCCATAAATATGAAATAGTCCGGAACAATGCTGTACATCAACACTATGTCGAGGTAGGAGGAGTGATTTGGACAAATGATATACGGAGGGTCCGGAAATTGAGGTTTCCTCATATGCCAGATGTAGACGCCACCAAGACGGTGTAGGGTTCCTCCCCATACACGCATGAGCTTTAAAGCCATTGGAAAGTTCTTTCTATCCCTGAGCAAAATGACAAATAGCGGATAGAACAAAACCAGCATAAGCAGGAATAGCAGGAAGAAGTAAAACTTCCACAGGATGGATAGCGGTTTGAGAAGCCTCTTCATGCGCTGGTAAAGCTTGCAAAGGTAGAGAATAGTGTTATCGAATGGCTGGTTTCAATATTTTGTGAGATGGCTCGTCGAGCCCATCAATATCCTTAAATTTGGCCGCTTTATGGCAAGGATTTTAACGGGGATACAATCGAGCGGCGTTCCGCATTTGGGCAATATTCTTGGAGCGATTATGCCCGGAGTTGAGTTGTCGGCCAATCCTGAAAATGAAGCGCTCTTTTTTATCGCCGACCTCCACAGCCTCACCTCTGTCAAAGACCCTGAACAGATTCGATACAACACCTATGCTACGGCCGCTGCTTGGTTGGCATTTGGTTTTAATACTGAGAAAAATGTGTTCTATCGTCAGTCGGATATTCCTCAGGTGACGGAATTGGCCTGGTATCTCAACTGTTTCACACCATACCCGATGTTGGCCAACGCCCATTCATTCAAGGACAAGTCGGATAAACTGTCCGATGTGAACGCAGGACTCTTTACCTATCCGGTCCTGATGGCATGCGATATCATTATGTATGATGCAGACCTTGTTCCGGTGGGAAAGGATCAGCAACAGCACCTCGAAATGACCCGAGATATCGCGGCGTCCTTCAATCATCAGTATGGCGACACCTTCGTTTTGCCTGAAGCAGTCATAGATAAGCGGGTAATGACGGTTCCCGGTGTAGACGGACAAAAAATGAGCAAGTCCTACAACAACACCATCAATATCTTCCAGGGTGACAAGACCTTGAAGAAACAAGTGATGAGCATCGTAACAGACAGCAAGGGCCTTGAGGAGCCAAAGGACCCCGATACCTGCAATGTTTTTGCCCTGTACCAACTGCTTGCCGAAAAGCCTGCTGTGGACGAAATGAGGAAGAACTACCTGGCGGGTGGGTACGGATACGGACATGCGAAGAACGCCCTGCTGGAGGTAATCACTTCCCGTTTTGAAGAGCAAAGGAAGAAGTACGACGAATACATGTCAAACACTTCGCTATTGGACAAGGCATTAGCCCTTGGGGCTGAGAAAGCCCGTCAAATTGGAATACCGGTATTGGAAAGGGTGAAAGCCAAGATTGGCTATTCGCTCGAAGGATAGGCAATCCCGAGGTTGGCGTGTACCTCAGTCGCTCTCATGGATGATCCATCTTCTGCAAAAAGGTCACAGGTAAAAGTCACTTCCATTTTCTTGGTGTGCTCTCCGTTTTCGTTAACGTCGTATTCCACCACATTGAGAATTTCGAAGTAGGCATCAGAGCTTTGCGCTCCAAGATTGGACTTATAGGTCACACCATTTTCATCCACGTAGGTGAGGTTGATCTGCGAAAAGGGAAGTCCTGTTTGACGCGGAACCATTACTCGCTCAGTGGTATAATCAATATTGACAAGAGCATTTGTAAGATTTGAATCCACAATGAAATATCGTTTGTACATATATGTACAATCATCTCCTTGTGATGATATCAAGGTCACATCATCAATCCCCTGCTGTCCCAGATCATATTCATAGTTGTGAGTCGCTTCATTTCCATCGTTAGCAACAGGAAAATCCCATTCATACTGTTTGCTGGGGTCAGGGTTGATCACTGAAAAAGTGAGGTATCTCTGAAAATTGATCTCGTCATACCATCGACTATATGTGAAATCAACCTCGCAAGGATTTTCAAAATAGATGGTCCTTCTGCATCGCGTTTCAGTCTTTTCATCTTTGTTGACCAATAGAAGATGCATGTCAATCGGAAATTCTCCCTGGGGATAAAGTACCTCAGCCTGTTGACCAACAAATAATCGATTATTTGCATCGGTCCATTCAAAATATATTTCGTCTCCGGCGTTCTTGAGCCAATAATCTGCATTGTACTTAACGGAGATAAATTCATCTTCCATCACGGGCTGGTTGTATACACCATTTCCTACGGTAATGGCTTCCTCTACATGACAAACCTTGTTGGATGAAGTCACATCCTTGTCGTTGAAATCGATGAAAAACTCAGCTCCATTTCCCTGCTGCTTTTTCAATCCACCTTGAAATACATACATATTGTTTGCATCCATTTCGTAGGACGTATACATGTAGTAATCGTCCTCCCCTGCGATGATTTCCAATTCTTCTCCGCCAATCATCCCATTGATCGTGAAAACAGGATCACCATTAATCACCTCAGGAGTCTGGCGTTCGCAGGATGCCAGTACCGTGAGAATCAGTAACGCTATGGTGGTAGTCCTGATCAAGGTTATAGATTTTTGAGCCGATACTCGAGCGCAACGACAAATCGCAGTGGATTGGAGTTGGCATTCACACCCTCATCCACCACATCAACCAAGCCATATTGGGCATTGGCCGAGATGCTGAAGTTTGGAAGTGGTTTAAACTCGTAACCCGCATAGAGAGAGGCATCGTAATCCTTCAAACCTCCATAGTATCCCCATTCTTTTTTGGAGGATAGTACAAATGCATCGCCGTTGCGATTGGTCGCCGTTTCGGTCAATTCAGACCTCACGTTCATGAGGTAGGCGATTTCTCCTCCCAATCGCAGTCCATGTTGCTCGGTCAATCGATATTTGATGCCAATTGGCAAACTCAGGTAGTGCATAGACCGGGGCTTGACGGTTTGACTCGTTTGAGTTGATCCAAATCCATAGATCTTTCCCCCATAATTGAGCTCAATTCCATCACCCGTTGTGGCATAATACATCAAACCTGTTTGCAGTGAGATATTGTTTGATAAACTACGCACATATCGCAAACCCGCGGTCTGGAAAGCCCGTTGGGCTCCAAAGGACCCATCGTTTAGGTAAGACTTGGATAGCGATGTACCGCCAACAACGGCCACATAATGTTCATTTTCTTTGGTTCTGACGTAATCGGCCTTAGGTACCGATTGCGATTGAAGACTTGGCAATTCGTCGGAGAATTCGAATGAATGCGGATTCAGAGGCTTAATCTCTGCCAGCATCATATTCTCCAAATCAATCTCACGTGCCAGATCAACCTCTTCCACCAACTGAGGTTCGATGTAGATGCCCGGGTCTCTCATTGCGAGAATTCGGGATTGGTCTGTAGAAAAGCTCACCTCTCCAACAAAGTCAATTTGATCGATTCGTTCGGCTATGAATTGCTCGGCCTCAAATGCAATTGCTTTGGATTCCTTCTGAACTTCAGATTCGGTAATCTGAACCTGAGCGAATGTATGTTCTGAAGGGTTGCCTGATTCGAAGGTCAATTCGGATTGTTTGTACTCGACCACACCCGGAGCATTCACCAGCAATATAAATCCGACGGCTGCTGCTGCTATACCAGCAGTAGCGCGCAGGGCTTTTGTTTCAAAGCTCATCGCACTGCCTATTTGGGCATCGATCATAGACTCCGCCTCTGCCCATGCACCAGACGGATCTGCATCCGAAACCGGATGGTCGATCGCCTGCTTAAACAACTTGTCTAATTCCTGATCGGTCATGTTCCTCTTAATCTGGCTGCCTCACGTTCGAGCTTGGCTTCCAATAGTTCTTTTAGCTTCTTCCTGGCAAATGACACATGCCATTTGCTTGTTCCTTCTGAAATGTTGAGCATCGAAGCAATCTCCTTGTGCGGGTAACCATCTATCGCAAAAAGGTTGAATACCTGCTTGCTAACGGTTGGGAGATTGTCGAGTAATTTCAACAAATCCTGCTCATCGAATCTCTTTGTGGCCTCGTTGAAGTCCACCACCGTGCTATGACTAGCTAGCGTGCCCAATTCGTCAATCGTGATCACATGGGAGTACTTTTTCTTTCTTCGGTACTCATCGATGAGCGTGTTGATCATGATCTTGCGAATCCACGCTTCGAACGGTACGTTCAGGTCGTACCGGTCCAAACTGTTGAGGATCTTCAGGAAGGCCTTGTTTAGCACGTGGTCGGCGTCTTCCTTATTTCTCTCGTATCGCAGGCATATACCCAACAGAAGGCCGTAGCACTTCTGGTACAGTTTGTACTGTGCCTTACGACTCTTCTTGATACAATTGGATATGAGCTCTATATCTACCTGCACGGTCTCCCCATTTGTGAAGCACGCTAAGTTACGAATTCCTCCTATGGCCACCCGTATCTCCCAATTGTAAACGGTAAAAAGCGTCTTTTGGTTGGTTTCCGACAAAACCTTTTGCCAGAATCGAAAAATCGACCCGAGAAATGAACATTTTTCCGTTCTTTTCAACAATCCCAAAAATGGGCGAAAGCCTTATTGGTAGTGGGCTCTAAATAATGTAAACTTGCACGTTTTAAAGCGGGGAAAAACTTGGAGAAAACGATAAATTCCGCCCTCATTTCGGTTTACCACAAACAAGGGCTCGACGAGATAGCAAAAAAACTCGACGAATTGGGTGTCACCATCTACTCAACTGGAGGCACACAGCGGTATCTGGAAGAAATGGGGATCGAAATTGAAGCAGTGGAAGATCTCACTGCGTATCCATCGATTCTCGGAGGTCGGGTGAAAACACTTCATCCCAAGGTTTTCGGTGGCATTTTGAGTCGGCGAGACTTCGATTCCGACGTGGCGGAAGTGGCCGAATATGATATCCCGGACATCGACCTCGTAATTGTAGACCTGTACCCCTTCGAAGAAACGGTTGCATCGACGGACAACGAGTCTGAAATCATCGAAAAAATTGACATTGGCGGGATAAGCCTTATTCGGGCGGCTGCCAAGAACTACAAAGACGTTTGGATTGTTCCTTCGCAGGTCCAGTATGGAGATTGTCTCAACATTCTTCAAACTGGCGGTGGTGTTATTTCTTTGGAGGATCGCCAGCGATTTGCGGCGGAGGCATTTGCCATTTCGTCCCACTACGACACGCATATTTTCGCTTACTTCAATCGAGAATTGGGCCTGCCATATCACCGCCATAGTCTCAATGGAATGAAGACTTTGCGATATGGTGAAAATCCGCATCAGCAAGGATCTTTCGTCGGTCGCCTCGAAGATATGCTCAAGCAGGTGCATGGCAAAGAATTGTCTTACAACAACTTGCTGGATGTGGACGCAGCTGTCGCTCTAATGGCGGACTTCCAAAATGAAGATCCAACAATTGCCATTCTGAAACACAACAATGCCTGCGGGCTCGCAACAAGAGGCTCATTACATCAGGCTTGGATCGATGCACTGGCTGGAGATCCAATTTCTGCGTTTGGAGGAATCCTGATTAGTAACAAGGAAGTGGATTTAGCAACCGCTGACGAGATGAACAAGTTGTTTTGCGAAGTTGTGATAGCTCCGGGCTATCAGGATGAGGCCCTGGAAATTCTGAAATCCAAGAAGAATAGAATCATCTTGATTCAAACGAAAACTGATCTGCCTGATTCTATCGTGCGGACAGCGCTCAATGGCCTTTTGATCCAGGATCGTGATGCCAAGGTGGAGACGGAAGCCGATTTTAATAACGTGACCGACGAGCAGCCAAATGCTCAACAGGTCAACGATCTTCTGTTTGCCAACAAGATTGTGAAACACACGAAGTCAAACACCATTGTTTTAGCAAAGAACGGACAACTCCTGGCTAGTGGAACAGGTCAAACAAGTCGGGTGGATGCATTAAAACAAGCCATCACTAAAGCAAGACATTTTAACTTTGAACTTGACGGAGCAGTAATGGCCTCGGATGCATTTTTTCCTTTTCCGGATTGTGTCGAAATCGCACACGAAGCCGGGATAAAAAGTGTCATTCAACCGGGTGGATCGATAAAAGATCAGGATTCGATCGATTTTTGTAACAAAATGGGCATGTCCATGGTTACTACTGGTACCCGCCACTTCAAACACTAAACACCAACATGGGAGTATTCGACATATTCACTCAGGAAATTGCCATCGACCTAGGCACGGCCAATACCTTGATCATACATAACGACAAGGTGGTGGTCGATGAGCCTTCCATCGTTGCCACCGAAGTGATGACCGGTAAGGTGATAGCGGTGGGAAAGCAAGCCATGCAGATGCACGGAAAGGCCCACGAAGGAATCCGCACCATTCGGCCATTGAAAGATGGGGTGATCGCCGACTTCCATGCCGCCGAGCACATGATACGGGGTCTGATCAAGATGATCAATCCCGGGAAAAGGCTTTTTCAGCCGTCGCTCAAGATGGTCATTTGTATTCCGTCCGGTATCACAGAAGTAGAAAAACGGGCTGTTAGAGACTCAGCGGAGCATGCTGGAGCGAAGGAAGTATACCTCATCCACGAGCCAATGGCAGCGGCGATCGGAATCGGTATTGATGTCGAAGAGCCAATGGGGAACATGATTATCGACATCGGCGGAGGTACTTCCGAGATTGCTGTTATCGCCCTTGGGGGTATTGTCTGCGACAAGTCGATCCGTGTTGCAGGAGATGAATTCACCAGTGACATTGAGGACTACATGCGTCGCCAGCACAACATTCTCATTGGTGAGCGTACGGCGGAGCGCATCAAGATTGAGATCGGTGCGGCGATTACCGAAATTGACAACCCACCGGACGATTATGCCGTGCATGGACGCGACCTGATGACGGGTATTCCAAAAGAGATATATGTGTCCTACGTCGAGATCGCCCATGCGCTCGACAAGTCTATCTCCAAGATAGAGGAAGCCATCCTCAGTGCGCTCGAGCTGACGCCACCCGAATTGTCTGCAGACATCTACAAAACGGGTATCTACCTTGCCGGAGGAGGGTCGATGCTACGTGGACTCGACAAACGTATTTCTATGAAAACCAAGCTGCCCGTACACGTCGCCGAAGATCCATTGAGGTCCGTGGCAAGGGGTACCGGAATTGCCTTAAAAAATGCGAACAAATTCCCCTTCCTGATCAAGTGAGGCCTAGTCAGTAAAACGATAGATGCGCAATGTCTTAGCACTCTTATGGAGAAACAACTTTACCATCGCCTTCCTCCTTCTGCAATTCGTAAGCATTACCCTTCTTGTTCGCTTTAACTCCTTTCAGAACTCATCTTTTCTCAGTGCCTCCAATGAAATCTCCGGAAGGTTATTTGAGTCCTTCACCAACTTTACCGGTTACTTGTCGCTGGGTGATGTGAATCGAGAGTTGGCCGAAGAAAATGCAAAACTCAAATCCAAAACAAGCGATGCATTCTATTCGCTGAATCCCAATGTGACCTACTTCAATGACGAAGCATATCTGAAGCAATACGAATTTGTCACGGCCTATGTGATCAACAATTCGGTCAACAAGCGAAACAACTATTTACTGATCAACCGGGGAGCCGAGCACAAGCTCAGGCCTGAGATGGGCGTCATTGCTCCCAATGGGACAGTTGGTATCATACGATCTGTTTCGAAGAATTATTCGCTTGTACAATCCTTATTGCACAGCGGAACAACTGTATCGGCCCTGCACAATGCGAGTGGGTATTTTGGATTGGTGACCTGGGAGGGCGGAAAACCCGATTTTGCCCAACTCAGTGATATTCCAAGTCACGTTGATGTAACGATTGGTGATACAATCTCATGTCGTGGGTCTTCGACGTATTTTCCTCGCACCAATCCTATCGGGACGGTCATCGAGGTAGAAGCCTCAGGCGATCAAGGATTTCACGAAATCAAAATTCAGTTGAATTGTGATATGCGCTCAATTTCCTACGTATATGTAGTGAGGAACATCTTGAAGATGGAACAATTACAACTTGAGTCTGATACCCTTTTGAGTGATGAGTAGGGAATTGTTGAGACATATCCCAATGTTCGTCATCCTTGTCCTGGTCCAGGTGCTGATATTGAACAATATTCAGTTTCTCGGTGTCATCAACCCCTTCCTCTATGTCTATTTCATCATCGTTCTGCCATTCGATACCACAAGATGGCAGGTACTTATTTCGGCCATTGTTCTTGGGTTTACGATCGACCTCTTCACTGGCACCATCGGCCTTCATATGTCGGCAAGCATCCTGATAGGATTTTTCCGTTTCCATCTGCTGAAGGGACTAACTCCACGTGACGGATATGAGTTTGGAACAGTTCCGGGATTAAGGGATATGGGCATCGGTTGGTTTGTGACCTATGCCTCCATTATGGTGTTCGTTCATCACCTCTACCTATTCATGCTCGAAGTTTTTCGGTTTAGCGAATTCTTTTCGACTTTCTACCGGTCATTTTCCAGTGCTCTCTTTAGCATGATCCTCATCCTTCTGGTCCAGTTGCTCACCATACGCCAAAGAGCCAGCGCATGAAGTCGTTTGAGAATCGCATGTACGTCATCCTTGCGATCTTCTTTACGATCGTATTGATTTATGCGTTTAGGCTATTCTACATTCAGGTGGTAGATGACTCCTACAAGCTCTCCGCGAAAAACCAGGCTCTCCGATACGTGACCGAATATCCATTGAGAGGGATGATGTATGATCGTAACGGTGAGCTATTGGTCTATAATGAGGCCGCCTACGACCTGATGCTTATTCCAAAGCGTTTGAAGTCCTTCGATACCCTATCGTTTTGCAGTTTGATTGGAATAAGTGATACGCAGCTATTGGGCCGCATTGAAAAATGTGCCAAGTACAGCCGGTACAAGGCGAGCATTTTCGAGAAGCAGATATCTGCTGAAGATTACGCTTCGATATCCGAGCAACTTTATAAATATCCGGGCTTCTTTGGTCAGAAAAGAACCCTGAGAAAATACCCACGGAATATCGCAGCCCATGTCATCGGATATATTGGCGAAGTAGATCAGGCAGAATTGGATGATGATGCCTACTATCTAAAGGGTGACTACATTGGAAAGAGTGGCCTGGAAAAGGAATATGAATCAAGCTTGAGAGGTCAAAGGGGGCAAAAGATTCTCATGGTTGATGTTCATAATTCGGTCAAGGGCAGCTACGGCAATGGCCGGTACGATTCGAGTGCTGTGGCAGGGCTCGATCTACACACCACATTGGATGCAGACCTTCAGCAATATGGCGAAAAACTCATGGCTGGCAAACGGGGTAGCGTTGTGGCTATCGAGCCGTCCACGGGCGAAATTTTGGCCTTGGTTTCCAGCCCGGGTTATGACCCAAACTTGTTGGTTGGCAGGAAGCGCACAGAGAACTACAACAATCTTGTCGCCAATGATACCTTGACTCCGTTGTTCAACAGGGCGATCAATGCTCAATACCGACCCGGTTCCATTTTTAAACTGGTACAGAGCCTGATAGGGCTTCAGGAGGGCGTGATCACAACCCAGACTAGGATTCCATGCGATCGTTCTATCATCGGATGTCATGGAAATCACAGCAATGACAAACTAGTGGAGGCCATCCAGCATTCATGCAATCCATACTTCTACCAGGTTTACCGCAGGTTAATCCAAAGGGGCAAGAAACGCAGCATATTCCAAGATAGCGAGGCTGGGCTCATTCGCTGGAACCAGATGGTCAGACAGTTCGGTTTTGGCTCCGTTTTCGAAACAGATCTACCCGGATTACTTCCGGGAATGGTGCCCGGAGATGCCTTTTACGATCGATGGTACGGGGATGATCGATGGGCATTCAGTACCATTTACTCCAACAGTATTGGTGAAGGTGAATTGGGCGTTGTTCCAATTCAAATGGCCAATCTGGCCGCCATCATTGCCAATAGAGGATTCTACTATACTCCACACCTGGCGAGGGGCTTAGGGCCGAATAAAACGCCTGTGGAAGCCTTCGTAAAACGAATTTCGACAGGTATAGATTCGGAACATTTTGAGCCGGTGATTGAAGCAATGTACAAGGTTGTGAACGAACCGGGTGGCACCGCAAGAAGGGCCCGAATGGATTCTGTCTTGGTATGCGGAAAGACAGGTACAGTGCAAAATGACCCCTGGCCGGATCACTCGGTGTTCATCGCCTTCGCTCCTCGGGAAAATCCGAAAATCGCGATTGCCACCTATGTGGAATACTCGGATTTTGGAGGGGTATGGGCCGCGCCGATATCCAGCTTGATGATCGAACAATACCTGAACGGGGAAGTGACCAGGCAAGAAAAAGAAAAGCGCATCCTGGATGCAGAATTTCTAACCATCTATGACGCGAAGAAGTAGTCGGGTTTTCGGAGACATCGATTGGGTGACTGTCATTCTCTACGGCGTTCTGGTCTTGATTGGTTGGATGAATATCTATGCCACAAGCTATACATCCGAAAATACGGCAATCTTCGATTTCAGCCAGGCGCATGGCAAGCAGATCATATGGATATTGACCTCCCTCGTCCTCGCATACTTCATGGTCCTGCTGGACCTTAGGTTCTACAGGTACTTCTCCTATCCTATTTATGGGTTGGCCATACTTCTCCTTGTTGGCGTATTACTTTTCGGACAAGAGATCAAAGGCGCCCAATCCTGGTATGTCTTTGGCCCGGTGAGCTTTCAGCCGTCGGAACTGGCCAAATTTGCTACGGCACTTGCCTTAAGCCATTACCTGGCTTCACTTTCAAAGGCGTTTCGCGGTATCAAAATCCGGTCCCTGGCCTTCCTCATTATTGCTTTGCCCGCCGGGCTCATCATGCTGCAACCCGATGTTGGGTCGGTACTCGTCTATGCAGCTTTGATCTTTGTTTTGTACCGTGAAGGCCTGTCCGGAAATATCTTGCTAACAGGTCTCTTGGCCGCCTTCTTGTTTATCCTGGCACTTCTGCTGAAGAATTCATCTGTGCCTCTTCCGTTTGACTATTCAATGAACGGATTGTATGTGATGATCACCGTGGTTGTTTTCATTTCAATCATTATCTACTGGCTATTCAGGCAAGTCAAGCAATTGTCGTGGGTACTCGCGCTTACTACCTTGCTCATTTCCGGATATATCCTCAGTGTTGGTTACGTGTTCGACAATGTCCTGAGCGGGCACCAACAAGATCGCATTAATGAACTCCTTGGTATTACCTCAGACCCTACCGGTGCAGGATACAATGTGCACCAGTCCAAGATCGCGATCGGTTCAGGTGGGTTCACAGGTAAGGGATATCTTGAAGGTACTCAGACCAAATTCGATTTTGTGCCTGAGCAGCGAACGGATTTTATCTTCTGTACCATTGGGGAGGAATGGGGATTTCTTGGTTCTATTGTGATCCTTGGATTGTTTTCCTTTCTGCTTTTCCGGATTATTTTCCTCGCCGAACGACAGAGATCCAAATTCAGTCGAATCTATGGGTACTGTGTGGCCTCCATTCTATTTTTCCATTTTGCGGTCAACATCGGAATGACCATTGGACTTGCTCCCGTGATAGGCATACCACTACCCTTCTTTTCCTATGGTGGGTCGTCCCTGTGGGGATTTACAATTCTTCTTTTCGCATTTGTAAAAATGGATTCCGTTCGAATGAACGTACTGAGCTAGCCTACCAACTTCGGTCGAATGTGGACAGATAGGTTCGAAGTCCGATAGTCATGAAAAATTCTCCATCGCTTTGCTGGCCATTCACAAAGGATCTGTACCCCGTATTGAGTTCAGCTCTCAACCTGTGCTTTGGAGCGATCATGTAGGAAGCGGTCAACTGTCCAAAAACGATATCTGTCTTTAGGCCCTGAAGCATGTCGTGGCCATACGTCCCATTCCTCCTTTGATAACTCGTGAATACATCACCTCCGTAGGTATAGGTCAATCCCGTGATCGGATGGGTCTGGTCTCCAAAAAGAGAATCAATTCCCTGTTGGGCATAAGACAAGTGAAAGGTGAAATCCAGATTCTTTACGGCATACTGAACCCTAAATAATCCTTCGATAAAGTTGGCTCCGTAGGGATGTGCTATTTCCATATTGGCATGTCCGTAGTTCTGCAGTTCATCCACATGGAGGTAGGTAAAAGGCCTAACATAATTGAACTCACCTTGGGCCGAAAGTCCTTTCACCCCAAATGGTTTTAGCCAACGCGCTCCGAACTGAATTCCATATTTATTGGCCCACCAGCCGTTTCGAGCTCTGAGCTCGGATAGAAGGAATTCATCTAAAATGAACTGGCCGTAAAGGCTTAGCTGGTCAGAGAGCAACAGAGATCCGTTCAGGCCTACGAAACTGTTATCACTTGAGCCCGTACTGAATTCTACGGGCCTCCAAAAAATTACCGGATTGAGATAATTTACGTCTACGCCACGGATGAGCTTGTCGTCCTCATCTCTCCAAATGGTCGATTCAAACAAGGATAGGTTCAAGCGTTTAGTAATTTTCCAACTCATGTAGTGAATCGCTGCAAATTTCTCCTGAAGGTTCCAATAGGACAGATTGATGCCATTTCTTGGCCAGTTGAATACTCCCCGCATCTGGGCAATCATGAAGAAATAATGAAACTTCCAGATTTTGGCCTGCATTTTCAGGTTGAGATAAGGGGTCATGTGATCGCTTATCAGCAGCGACCTGTAACCATCTCCCAGGAAGGGTTTTTCATTTCCCAAAGAAAACTTGAATCTGCTTCCCGGAGCATAGGTCACGTTGGCATACAAATAGTTGCTCTGAGGTCCAAATTCAGGCCCAACCAATCCTCCTATCGGATCAACATATTGGTCGACTGTAGGAGCGTGCAAATACTTGGCATATTGGTTCCAGCCCTGCCTAAAAATGAGGTGGGCATTCCAGGTCGAACCTCGCTCATACTTTAATCCGGCAGCAAAATTTTGTTCATAAACGAAGCGATCGCTAGACCCTCCAATGATCATATCCGGAAGGAATAAAAACGTGAGTTTTCGCCTTTCCCCATTTCTTGTCTTGGTTCTTTGAACAGAGCGATTAAAGAACGAATAATACCGCAGCGAGTCGTGGATTGCATCTTCCCATCTCGGGTAAATAGAAGCATGATGTAAGCCCTGCTTGTTGTAGACATTCTCCAGGTCGCGATTGTGGATGTATCTGTCGCGAGCCGATAGCTGGGCCAGGACCTGAAATCCAATGGTCCCAAATACAAGGATCAGTGCTAACTTACGCATTGCGCTTCCGCTTAAGGTACAACAGATACGTTGGAAGAGCCGCCATCAATCCTACAAATCCGAGGATAATGAAGAAGTTGATGTTGTTGTCAAAAGGCAGCATCAGTGCCATCACCACACACAAAATACTGAAACTGACAATAGTGAAACTCACCCTGGTATGGGAGAACCCAAGATCAATTAATTGATGGTGCAAGTGGTTTCGATCGGCAGCAAATGGTGACTTTCCGGTGAGCGTCCTTAGCATGGTAATCCTCAAGGTATCCACCAAAGGATAGGCCAAGGTAGCCATGGCAAATACCGGCTTAGACATATAGAGAATTGGCTTTGGCAGTAGGCTCACATCAAATTCGATCATCTTGATACATAACACCGAAATGCATAACCCGATCACCAGCGATCCCGAGTCTCCCATGAAGATCTTGGCCGGTGGAAAATTGAATATCAGGAATCCCAATAAGGCTCCGGCCAAAGCGAGCGCAAGAACAGAGTCCTCCAATCCTCCGGCCAGGAAGAACCACCCTCCAAAGGCAAGGCAGCAGATCAATCCGACACCCGCGGCAAGGCCATCCACTCCATCGATCAAGTTGAACGCATTTACAATTACTATGTAGGTAAATACGGATAAAAAGATGCTGGCGTATTCGGGAATTTCAGAAACACCGAATAATCCATACATCCCGGTAATTCTTATTTCTGCCATGAATACCAGGATAAAGGCGACTATGAAGTGCCCGATGAGCTTCTTCATAGGCGCTGTACCCACTATGTCGTCCTTTACTCCGATGAAAAAAAGGATGAGCATTGAAGCACAGATGTACTTGAAATCGTCTACATGAATGAACGGATACCACAGCAGGTAGGAGAAAAGTGTTCCCGCAAAAATCATGATGCCTCCAATCGTTGGAATTCTTCGCAAGTGTATTTTCCGACCACCTGGTTCGGCCACCAAGCGCTTCAAATAGGATACCTTGATCAGCGCCGGAGTGGAGAGCAGAACTACTACGAACGAGGTAATAAAAGCTAAGCCAAGCTTAATCATAGGGCGCAATCAAAATTATCAAAAATCAAAATAGAGGTTACTCAAAGTGGTGCGCAGGTTGACGTTGAACCAGCCTGTTTTCATGGTTTGAAACTCGCCGGTTTCTATACGGTTCAAATAGGAAATAGATACATTGAGGTTGGTCGCAGGGTTGATGATATATCCCAATTGCACATGCTGGATTGCTACCTTGGTACTCTCGGCTCGTCTTGGCTTATAGACCCTGACATCCTGCCCCTCCTGGCTCAAGAATGAATCATTTCTGAAATTATAGGTATTGGAATGATAGATCGCGAAAATCCGTTTCCAGCTATAGGATCCCTGTATTACTACTTCGCGAAAGTTTTTTCCCTTCAAATGAGCCAGGGGTTGTCCATAGTGGCTATACGATTGAAAGGGCCTGGCACTGCCAAAGTTCTTCTCCGAAACCCAAGTATACTCTGCCCTTAGGAATAGGTTTTTCAATCCAAGTCCTGCCAACTTCATTCCTACATTGTGTCCACGGTTTTCACTCCAGTCATCCTGAACATACTGCGCATACATCACAAAACCTTTGACGGGATTCACTTTGAATGCGGCGCCCAAAAATCCATTGCTGCGAATGGCATCATCACCTCCGGCTAGTGTTTTCACTCCAAAAAGTGGAATGTACGCCGAGAAGTTGGGTGCCAGTGATCCAAGGGTACTGTCCCAGCGTTGATATACCCGACTCTCAAAAACGCCTATTTCCACGATTGGAACCGGCTTATAAGAAACGTAGTTGAGGCTGAGTTGCTTTGGAACAAATTGCGGTTCCGAAGCTTGTGTGCTCGGTAAGCGAACAAGTTCTCGAATAGATGCCACCATCGATGTATACATGATCCTTCCTTCCCAGAAAAGAGCCTGTGCCTTTAGGTAGGGATAGTTGAAGGCCACATCTGAGAGGTAGAGTGATCGATATCCCTCTCCAATGAAGTTTTTACCATGACCCGCCTGCACAATGAAGTTCTCCGAAGGCCTATAGCTGATATAACCTGAAGCCATGGAGTAGTCATAGCCATTGGTTTTAAATGGTTTGGTCCTCCCCGATCCCGGAACAACTCCATGATAGTCGACGTATTGGTTGACATATTCTGGAAAGAAAGCCTGGTTTTCATAAAAAGAAGACTCAAAGGACAGATCGGATCCAATGCTTCCCCTAATCAGAATGCCCCTTGTGTTTGTGTATAACCCACTTTTGGCCGAATCGCCAAAATCATTTCCATAACTCAGGTTCAGCACCGGATCAACCTGAAGTCTAAAATCACTTGAATCAACCTTGAACAGGCTTTCTTTGAAGGCCTTTCTGTAAATCCACGACCGTGGCTTGTCGTATTCCAGGGAATCCTTTGGTCGAAGTAAGTCCAATTGGTGTATGGTAAGTGGTCGCACTGCCGAATGGGTTTCGGAAGGCTTGGCTAGCAACTGCTCTACATCCCAATTGAAATGATGCGTAAGAGGCGCAAGCAATTGCTGCGCTTCCAAATGCTTCACTCCGAGAAAGCAAACACACAAGGCTAGGATTCTCCACATGGTCAGGCAATGGATGTAAAATCCATTTGTTTCACATCCTCATAAACCATCGATATTCCCTCGTTCAAATCGATGTTGTGCCGCCATCCCAAAGCGTGGATCCTGGAAACATCCATCAATTTTCTAGGAGTACCGTCCGGTTTCGAAGCATCAAATTTGAGCTCTCCCTCAAACCCAACAATTTCTTTGATCGTTGTGGCCAATTCGGCGATGGAAACATCCGTTCCCGTACCGACATTTACAAATTCTTTTTCGTTATAGTTCTCCAGCAAAAACACGCAAGCATCCGCCATGTCGTCAACGTGCAAAAACTCTCTTTGCGGTTTTCCGCTGCCCCAAATCTCCACGGATTCATGACCCTCTAGCTTGGCCGTATGGAACTTGCGTAGCAGGGCTGGGAGGACATGTGAGTTGTTTAGATCGTAGTTGTCATTGGGGCCATATAGATTGGTTGGCATAGCGGAAATGAAATTGCAGCCGTACTGATCGCGGTAGGCCTCGCACATTTTGATGCCCGAAATCTTCGCTATGGCATAAGGTTCATTCGTTGGCTCGAGCAAGCCTGTTAAAAGGTAATCCTCTTTTAGCGGCTGAGGAGCCAACTTGGGATAGATGCAGGATGAGCCAAGGAATAGTAGCTTCTCTACTCCATACTTATATGCCGCATGGATTATATTGTTCTGAATCGCGAGGTTGTCATACAGAAACTCCGCCCGATAAGTGTTGTTGGCGTGGATGCCTCCAACCTTCGCCGCGGCTAAAACAACTACTTCGGGTTTCTCTTGAGCATAAAAATCGTTTACGGCTTGTTGGTCCCGTAGGTCAAGCTCTTTTGAAGACCTACGGACGAAATTGGAATAGCCCTTTGACTTGAGATTGCGCACAATGGCGGAACCAACCATCCCATTGTGACCAGCGACATATATTTTGCTGTTGTGATCCATTACTCGTGATAGTTCAGGGTGTTGTGTCCTCCTTTTTGCAGGTATTTGTCCCGTTCAAACAGCTTGAGGTCAGACTGTACCATCTCCTTCACCAATTGCTCGAACGTACACCTGGGCTCCCATCCCAATTCCTTTTTGGCTTTGGAATAGTCCCCTATCAGGAGGTCTACTTCCGATGGCCTGAAGTACTTCTCATCTACCTCTACCAACAATTCGTCCGTATCCTTTCGGTATCCTTTCTCGTCTATACCCTCACCCTTCCACTCGACCTCAATGTCGACTTCGGCAAAGGCCATTTCGATGAATTCCTTTACCGAATGTGTTTTGTTTGTGGACAACACAAAGTCATCCGGTTGGTCCTGCTGAAGCATCAGCCACATACCCTCGATGTAATCGTTGGCATGTCCCCAATCGCGCTTAGCGTGCAAATTTCCAATGAATAGTTTTTCTTGAAGGCCAAGGCTGATCCGTGCTACGGCACGTGTGATTTTTCTCGTTACAAATGTCTCCCCACGTATCGGACTTTCGTGGTTAAAGAGGATTCCATTGCAGGCAAACATGCCATAGGCCTCACGGTAGTTCTTTACGATCCAATAGGCATACAATTTGGCTACTCCATAAGGGCTTCTAGGATAAAAGGGTGTTTCTTCATTCTGAGGTATTTCCTGAACCTTGCCATAAAGTTCAGAAGTGGAAGCCTGGTAAAACTTAACCTTTTGTTCAAGCTTGAGAATACGAATCGCCTCAAGAATTCTCAGCGTTCCAAGCGCATCAGAATTGGCCGTGTATTCGGGAGTCTCAAACGAAACCTTCACGTGCGATTGGGCCGCCAGGTTGTAAATCTCATCCGGCTGGGTTTCCTGGATGATGCGGATGAGGTTGGTAGAATCGGTTAAGTCACCGTAATGAAGGAAAAATTTGACATCCTTCTCATGCTGGTCTTTGTAAAGGTGATCAATGCGATCGGTGTTGAAGAGCGAAGACCTTCTTTTAATCCCGTGGACGGTATATCCCTTGTCGAGTAAAAACTCGGCCAGATAAGCCCCATCTTGTCCTGTAACTCCTGTGATTAGTGCAACTTTTCCCATGCTATCTTTTTACAAGAAACCAGTTGTTTCTCAGGTTCTCGTTGTTGTATTTTTTTCTTTCCTGGGTCTTCCAGTCTACAAATGTACATCCTGCGGCTTCTGCAATGGCCTGTCCAGCTCCCGTGTCCCATTCCATGGTTGGTGCAAACCGAGGATAATAGTCGGCTTTACCGCTGGCCACCAAACAGATCTTGAGTGAACTACCCATGGATACAAATTCTATGTCGTGGCCCTCTTCTCTCAATTCCTGAACAAACTGTTTTGTGTCCTCCGACAAGTGGGATCTACTAGCGACCACCATGGTCTTTTCGGTGCTGTTGTTTGGCAATTGATGGCCAAGGGTTTTGATCTGCCGAAGCGTAGCGTCAGATCCGTTGACGGTGGTTGAGTATGCCCCTTCCAATGCGGGGCCGCCAACAAATAGTTCCCTCGTTACCGGCACATAGATCACCCCAAAAACCGGGTACTCATCCTCGATCAGTGCGATGTTCACGGTGAATTCGCCGTTTCTTTTGATAAACTCCTTGGTCCCGTCGAGTGGATCTACCAACCAGAATTGCTTCCAATCAGACCTTTCGCTATACGGTATGTCCTTGCCTTCTTCGCTGAGAATGGGAATATCAAATTCTTCGAGTAATCGGGTAATGACGGCATTGGCATTTTTATCGGCTGTAGTGAGCGGGCTATGGTCTGCCTTGTATTCGATTTCGAATCCTTCCTCGTAAACCTTGATGATTTCTTCACCTCCGGCCACACATGCTTTTATGGCTTGATCAAACCACTTTTCCATGGCGCGAAAATACGGTTTTGAACCCTTTCAGATTCACCAAAATTTGGTTCTTGTGGGCGAACCATCTCTTTGTAGCAATAAGTTTTTGACGGTAAAAGTCCGGTACTTCCCTCCGTATTTACCCGGAAAAACATCCGTATAAATACGAATCTTGCTTACCAGTAATCATGATACAAGAAGCTAGTTACTAACTTGTTAGAACATCAAAAAACACCATTTCAAACAACAATCTGGTTGCCATGTTTTATTCTACTTTTCTCCGATTTGCTATTTCTTTCTTAGTGGCCATAACCCCCAGCTGTTTTCAGATCCTAAAAGCCCAGTATGTTTCCAACCAATCATACTTTCCATTGGTGTCCTATCCGGAAAATGCCGACGTTGTCGACATGGTCTTGGATGATGACGACAACACATTTATTGTGAGTACCAAGCTTGTTGGTAATCAAACAGACATCGCGCTTACCAAGTACGATGATCAGGGTGACCTTGATTGGGAACGCATTATTGACCACCACTATTTAAACGATTATGGCCTTAGTATCGTCCTGGACTCCATTGGAAACCCAATAGTGTTGGGTTCAATCGATGATAGCCTGACCAACAGGAATATCCTACTCAAAAAATATAACAGCGTAGGAACCCTGCAGTGGACCTATACGTTTGATGGTGTAGATTCAGAAAATGACTATCCCACACGCATGATCCAAAATACCCAAGGCGATATCTACATTACAGGGTCTACATGGGTTGAAAACAACATGGGAGAAGTAGCCTTGATCAAGATAAATAAGGCTGGAGCAAAGCAATGGGATGTGACGGCCGGAACACCCCTAAGCAATGACATCGGCGCACACCTTAGCCTGACTACTGGCGGAGTAAATGTGATCGGTGCGGACTACGGAAGCAGCGTAAATGATGATTTCTATATCTACGAGTATAAATCCGATGGAACACACGAACAGACCACAGTAAAAAATCTGGGCCTTACGGGAATCGACACCCTCACCACTTTTGCCGACCACGAAGGTGCCCTTATCTGTGCAGGAGTGAAAAGCAATGACCTCTTTGTCTTTAAGGTTGACACGCTCTTTGATACCCTCTGGACTAAAATTTTCGATTTTGATGGTGAAAGTGACCTGCCCTTGCACTTAACCGCAGATGGTGGCGGCAATATCTATATAGCTGGTTATGGAGGGCGTTCGACCGGGCACGATGCCCTGCTTGTCTCACTCGATAAGGACGGGCATTTCAGATGGAGTAAGTCCTACTTTGGTTCAAATAGGCAAGGCGACCATCTAATGAGGCGTATCTTGATCGTAGATGAAAAAGTACTGGTCGCCACATCGCTTGAAGACCACATCTTCCACTCCGGTATATTAGCCTACGACACGGCCGGCAACTACCTCTGGAACTCTTTTTACAGGGAGGTAGAGACCCATCCCCTCTCCCTGTTTGAACGATCCCAGAACGAATATGCGCTCTTTACCTGTGTAAACGATACAGCCATCGGGCTCATCAACATCGATGTATTCCAACGCGCCAACCAAACCAGGGATACGCTGGGTTTGGATTTCAAAAAAGGCGAACTTGTGCTCACCATCGATACCTCCTACCTAAACCATACCACCGTAGACCGTATTGGCTCCAACTTCTTCGAACTGGGTGACATCCTCGACTCTTTGATGATCGACAGCCTTATAGCCAAATACTATGAGACCGAGGGTTTTGGCGAGGTGACGATATGCCGTGTATTCACCGGAATGAAGACTACCGATACTACCGCCACTGCCCTAGACGGCAGCACCATACGGGTAGCTCCTATGTGGAATTCCCTGCTCTTTTGCTGGGACGATGACATTGACGAATGGGACCGCATGCATGCCTTTGCCGAAATAGAGGGCATACAGGACGTAAGCCTCAACCTCATCGCCCAACCTTATTTTACCCCAAACGATACATTCTATAGCCCAAACCAGCTTGGATTACAGAATGTGACGGCCAACGACTCCGACCGCATCAATATGCAAGCCGCCTGGGACATCCAGAAGGGAGATTCCCTGATACGGGTAGGTGTCTTCGACTCTGGCATAGGGTATGACCATGAAGACCTTGGTGCGGGTGCCTTCAACCAGGTGGATGGATCAATAGTGATCGACGGATATGATTATGTGACGGACCAATTTATTGACCAGACTCAAAATAAGGATGGAGGTTTTAAAACAACGGGTTGGGATTTTCACGGCACCAAGGTTGCCGGCATCATTGCCGGCCGGACCAACAATCAAAAGGGCGTCGCAGGCATCGCGGGTGGAGATGAAGCACTTGACCAGGACGGGGTATCCCTCTACGCCCTAAAGATGCACGACGACAATGAGCCGGACTTGAGTCTCACCAATGTGGCCAATGCACTTAAAAGAGCGGTGGACAGCTTTAAATTACATGTTGTCAATGCGTCATTTGGCTACCTGAACCCCCAGCCCGAGCTTTACCCATACATTCCTTCCAAGCATAACAGTACTTTGAACCACAAGGTCTTCTACAATACCATCAAGTATATTACGGACTTTGGCACCTCTTTTATTTGTGCCCGGGGGCAGGATGGCGTGGCTGCCTTAGACCAGCAAACCATTCCTTCCATCTATCCGGACTATATGGTCAATAGTGTGACCGCCAGCGATACTACCTCACATCAGGCCGGAGCATATGGAAGTACTAATTTTTTCCAGGGAAGCGGAACGGACCTGATGGCTCCGGGAGTACCCGGCCAGCTGTATTCAACCTACAATCCCAGTTCGAACGGTTATATAGGATTTGACGGGACCTCCGTGGCCGCTGCCGTAGTTTCCGGGGTGGCCGGGTTGATCATGTCGGAAGCCAATAAGTCCACACCACTGCCGGAATACCGCTTTCCGATCTACCCCGAAGATGTGTCCAATATCCTCGCCTTTACCGCTACCGACAAAGACGATCTTGGATTTGATACCCTCTCAGGTGCTGGCCTTATCAACGCAGCAGAGGCGCTCAAAGTTGTGGACTACCCTAAGTACCGCGTCCATCACTTCGACGATTCTACGGCTAATTATACCCTTAATCTCTACCAGGATTCCATAAGGATCGTTCTATCCGGTGGTGGAGAATACGGTGGCCATGCCTATGATGTAACCTATCGCTTTTCCAATACCGTTCGTAGCCAGGATTCCATCCTTACCGCCTGGGGACGACCATCGCGCACCGATGGTTATTGGTTCAAGCAGGACTCTGTGGCCTTTTCCCTGGCCGACCACGCGGGATGTGTGGTCGATAGTTTTGACAATCAACACTTCTATGTGCGCACGCGCATCTACCATGCCCTCTACCGCACCTTGAGCGGGGTTCATTATCCCCTACCCAATGGTGCCCAGGACTGGTTTCCCTTTGACCCCAACCGCAATACGATCGCCTTCTCGGCGCTGGTTTACGATGCCAATGCCACACCCCAGGACTTTAAGACAGAAGTGGAAGAAATTGTGGCTACAGAATCAAATTGGACCGTCTATCCCAACCCTTCCGGCGGAATATTCCGTTATAGCTTGGATGAAGAAAGTCCTGAATCCATGATCCATATTTACAACCTCCAAGGGCAACTGGTCCTGCAAAAAGACGTCTTGTCTAAAAGCGGTTCTTTTGACCTGTCTTCTGCTACTAAAGGCATTTACATTGCCGTGCTTGAGTCCAGAGGTCAGAAGAGTGTGAAGAAACTGGTGATAGAATGAGGTTTTCCCTTCCATACATGCTCAGCCTCGGCACTTGGATGTTCTGTCTTGTGGCGACTTCCCAAGTACTCAACGGTGCCTGGTATGAGACTTTTGGCGTAGTAAACCAGCAAAAAGTGGAACACGTTGAATTGGATGAAGAGGAAAACGTCTATATCGTTGGGTTGTCCAATGAATGGCTCCACGCAGGTGACTCTATTCTGGACAGTGCTTTCACAGGAGGAGTATTCCTCGCTTCTTATGACAGTAGTGGACAGCTTAGGTGGGTCCATGGCGTAGTAGAACTTGCCCTCGAAGCCGCCACCGGCTTAAACACCCTGGAATATGACAACGGTAAGTTGTATTTAGCCATGGGATTCTCAGGACCCTTTGTTATTGCCAATGATACCTTTAATCTACCCCCATTCTCACCACAAACGCATGAAACTTTCGTGGTTGAACTCGACCCCAATACTGGAGAGGTCCTGCAAATGATGGGCACCAAGCAGTACAACTGTGTTCCCAATGGATTTAAAGTCAAGGACAACAAAGGCTACCTGTTGACGGCTGTATTCTCCTGGGTGGTCTTTGGCACCGATACCTTCTACTACGATCCGTGGGCCGGGCTGGGAGAATACTATGCGCTTTCTGTCATCGATCTAGACAATGGAGCCATCCTGCACAGGGATACTTTCGCCTGTGATATGTGTGATTTTAGAGAGCTACAAATCCGCCCATCAGGTGGTATTTCTATCGCCGGTGAAATGGAAAGTTTTGTACAGGTAAATGGAATTAAATACCTGGGTATCCGCTACGATGGAATTGTCCTTCACACTAATGACAACTATGTCTTTGATGAGCCTATCATCTATAAATCTTCCGGTTCTGAAAAAATCAAATTCCTACAATGGAAGGATGATCGGCTCTTCTTTGCTGGCCGATTCGGAAGTGGGTTTACCATGGATGGATATGAGCTTATCCCAGAAGGTCTGCGCAATCATTTTGTAGGAGAAATGGACATCAACGGCTCAGTGCTGTGGATCGAAAGAAGCGGAGTTGATATGGCCGGATTACAGCTTTCGGGTGACAAGCTTTATGTCTATGGACGCATTCATGACGGATCTATCATAAATGGTGAGGAATTTAATACACCCAGTGGCAGTGCAATAGTATCCATCTCCGAATGGAATCTAGGTGGTGAACGATTTTGGGTGCGGCACCAAAACTCTCCCCACAACTGCATCCCTTACGACTTTGAGGTGATTGATGATCGTGTATATGCTACAGGTCAATACGATGGTGAGATGTATAATGCTCATGATACCATCCAAAGCGTGCATTGGTACGATGGTTTTTTGGCTAGGTATAGTAACGAGCCGCTCGTGAGTGTGGAAGAAGAACAACGATCGAGCGATATTCATTTTTATCCCAATCCATCCAATGGGGTGTTCCATCTTAAGGTGGATCACCTTAATCCCAATACTAGCCTAGCGGTCTTCAATGTTCAAGGACAAAAGGTGCTTGAAAAGTCGGATTTGTATGCGAATGATCGCCTTGATCTCTCAGAATTTGAAGAGGGGATATACTTTGTGATAATCTCAGGCCCCAATTATCATCAGACCCGAACATTGATCCTATCAAAGTCAATTGAATAATTATGACCGAAATAAAAAGCGCAGTAAATCTCTTTTGATTTGGGGGTTATTGATCCTGTTGGCAGCCCCATTTGTCCTAACACAACCAGCATTTATAGAACTCCTTGATTTCAGTGAATCTGGACAAATTGGAGATACAATTGGGGGAATTACAGCGCCAATTGTATCGTTTATTGGCGCAGTCTTAATTTATTATTCATTCGAACAACAAATTGAGGCCAATAAAATTCAACGTGAGGCCTTAAACATTGAGATAAAGCAAAATAGAGATCGATATTCCTTCGATATATTAGATAAGCATTACACAGAAATTAAAACCGAATTTGATAAAATTGTCTACAAAAGAGGATCTGGTGAGCGACTTAAGGGAGAAGACGCACTAGACGCATACAGTGATGATCTCAATAGGCTGGGCGATGAATTTCACTTAGAAGGAATTGAATTTGAATATCATTTGAGTTTCCTTGCACTGCTTATCAATTCATTTATAGAAGAGCTTAAAGCCTCTGAACTTCCTCATGATACCAAAAAATATCTTTATAAGAAGTTCTATTACTTCTACACTTCAAAAATTGAGTTCTATTTTGATCGATTGGTATCAGATACAAATGACCTTGAAAATTTCTATAATCTGAATATCGAATTAAGTGAGGTTACCGAAAATATAAAGGCCGCAGCTTTTGAATTTGATGTGGACTCACCTAACAGTTAAAAGTAAATAGACGCTTGGTGATTGTCGAGAACCAAAAAGTTGAACAAGGCTCTTTCAATAAGCGCTACCGCTCGGTCCTATTTTTTCGATGGGATGCCAGGTCGTTTTGATCTCCTGGATGGCTTTGATTCTGTAGGGATTGGAATCAAACTTGCCATCTAGCTCCCTCATCTGAACAACACGCTTGATGTTGGAAGTCGATTCTTCCTTGATCTGGTTGATGTGATTGGTTCGACAATAGATCAGCGCATTCACATCCATGTGAGACACCATGTGCCCAACGAGTTCGTCTTCATTTCCCGTAAGAATGTTGACTACACCACCAGGAAGATCAGAGTTTTGAAGGATCTCTCCAACAGAAATGGCTGATAGTGGATTTGATTCCGAGGCCAGCACGATCAGGCTATTTCCCCCGCAGACCGTCGCACAAATAATCTCCATCAAGCCCGAGAGTGAGTTATTGTTTGGCGCTATGGCTGCAACAACACCGGTCGGTTCACAAACCGAAAAATTGAAGTGTGAACTGGCCACCGGATTTACCGATGAGAAGATCTGTTGATACTTGTCCGCCCATCCGGCATAGTAAACGCAGATATCGATCGCATCCCTAATTTCCTTATTGGCCTTAGCCTTTGGAATGCCCAAAACCACCATTTCGCTCTCGAGTAAGTCCACCCTGCCCTCCAACATTTCAGCGATGCGATAGAGTATTTGCCCTCGATTATAGGCCGTTCTCCCTGCCCATCCGGACTGGGCCTTCCTCGCTGCTACAACCGATTCCCGAAAGTCCTTTCGTGACGCCCTCGAAATATCGGCCACAAAATCGCCCTTGGCATTGTGAACTTTGAGGTAGCGGCCCGATTCAGTTCTTGGGAACTTACCTCCGATGAATAGCTTGTATGTCTTGCTGACTTTGAGTTCTGCCATGTTATGCCTCCATATTTAAATAGGCCTCCAAGCCATGCACTCCACCTTCCCGGCCATAGCCACTCTCCTTGTATCCACCAAAGGGTGATGTCGGGTCGAATTTATTGTAGGTATTGGCCCAAACCACTCCAGCCTTCAATTGTGAGGTCAGGTTAAAGATCTTCGATCCCTTGTCGGTCCATACTCCAGCGGAGAGGCCATAGGGGGTATTGTTTGCCTTTTGGATCACTTCGTCCACTGTGCGGAACGTTTGGATGGCGAGCACCGGCCCGAATATTTCTTCTTGCGCGATCCTGCTCGACTGCGCAACATCAGTAAATAAGGTTGGCGGGCACCAGTATCCCTTTCGCGGCAATTCGCACTCAGGCTGGTACATGTTTAGCCCTTCCTTCTGGCCAATTTTCAAATATGATTTAATGGTTGCCAGCTGA
This sequence comes from Salibacteraceae bacterium, assembly GCA_965267285.1. Lineage (GTDB taxonomy): Bacteria > Bacteroidota > Bacteroidia > Flavobacteriales_G > Salibacteraceae > UBA4419. Next base: position 2,800,052 of record OZ253948.1, read on the forward strand.
CCTCTGGAATTGATGGCGCCGATGTCGGTGTTTTTGTCCAGTGGATCGCCCACGATGAGAGAGTCCATCCTGAACTTGAGTTTCTTGATCACTTCGTCTGCCACTGATTCTTGAACGAACAACCTTGACCCCGCACAGCACACGTGGCCTTGGTTGAAATAGATACCGTTTACGATTCCTTCTACGGCCTGATCGATGGCAGCATCTTCGAAAATAATATTGGCCGCCTTTCCGCCCAACTCGAGGGTCACCTTCTTGGACGATTTTGCGATTGCCTTTTGGATCATCTTCCCAACCTCGGTCGATCCGGTAAAAGCAATCTTGTTGACATCGGGATGATTGACGAGATAAGCCCCGGTTTCGCCCGCCCCTGTAACAATGTTTACCACGCCTCCCGGAACTCCTGCTTCGTGGATGAGCTCGGCCAACTTGAGTGCCGTTAGTGGCGTTGTCTCCGCCGGTTTGAGTACAACGGTATTTCCAGCGGCCAGTGCCGGAGCAATTTTCCATGCCGCCATCAACAAGGGAAAATTCCAGGGGATGATCTGAGCTGCAACACCAAGCGCCCTGGGTTTTTTATTCGGGAAAGCATACTCAAGCTTATCGGCCCATCCGGCGTGATAGAAAAAGTGAGCTGCCGCCAAGGGTACGTCGACATCTCGCGATTCACGAATAGACTTCCCACCATCCATGCTTTCGATCACAGCGAATTCACGCGCTCTTTCCTGAAGCAATCTCGCAATGCGATAGATGTATTTACCCCTTTCCTTGCCCGACATCCCAGACCAGGTCTCACTATATGCTTTTCTTGCAGCCCGTACGGCACTATCCACATCGCTTTTGCCAGCCTCCGCTATTTTGGCCAATACTTTTTCGTTGGACGGATTGATGGTGTCGAAATATTTTTTGCTTTTAGGAGCCACAAATCGACCTCCAATAAAAAGTCCATACCTATCCTTGATCTCAACATGGTCGGTACTTTCGGGTGCGGGAGCCAGCCCCCATCCGTTTCCGATATCCAATTGTACTCGTTTTGCCATTAGTCGATCGAGAAATAGTCGGCCGATTGATATCGTCCGGTGTCTTGTTTTACAAGTTGCATCAAAATATCGTTGGCCAGGCTACTCGCCCCAAACCTAAACCATTTATTGTCGAGCCATTTGGCTCCGAGTGTTTCTTTGACCATGATGAGGTAGTGTAGCGACTGCTTTGCTGTTCGTATGCCCCCGGCTGGTTTCATCCCAACCATTTGACCGGTGTTGAGGTAGTGATCTCTTATGGCTTCGAGCATTACCAAAGTCACCGGCATATTGGCCGCCGGGCTGATTTTCCCCGTGGATGTCTTGATGAAGTTTGCCCCGGCCTGCATGGAGATATCACTTGCGCGGCGCACCTTGTCAAAGGTTCCCAGTTCTCCTGTTTCCAGGATTACCTTGAGTCTCGCATCTCCGCAAGCGTCCTTTATGGCTGCAACTTCATCAAATACCCGCTGGTATTCACCGCGATGAAATGCTCCCCGAGAGATAACCATGTCCACCTCGTCGGCGCCCTCGTTGACCGCCCACTTAGTTTCCCGGATTCGGATTTTGAGATCTGATTGCCCCGATGGAAAGGCCGTTGCGACGGAGGCTACCTTGACCCTGCTTCCTTCGAGTTCTTGCTTAGCTACCCTAACAAGGCTCGGGTAAACGCAAACGGCAGCTACAGTTGGTAAGTCGGGATACTCGTCGTGTAAGTGCATTGCCTTGTAACACATCTGTCGGACCTTGCCTTCGGAATCCTTTCCTTCAAGAGTGGTAAGGTCGATCATGTTGAGCGCCATCTTTAGTCCAGAGATCTTTGCCTCTTTCTTGATGCTGCGCTTGGTAAAGCGCGATGCGCGTTCTACGATACCTACCTGGTCTACCCGTTTGTCGAGGAGGAGCATAGATCAAAGATAGTACTTGCCCTACATTTGCCGCTGTGACGGACAATCTATTTCCTACAGATGATATGGCGCTCTCCCGGGAAGCAAAAGAGCAATTGCTCAATCAGAAAGGGGTATGCCTTTGGTTCACGGGCCTCTCAGGATCAGGAAAGTCGACCCTCGCCATTGAACTTGAAAAGCGCCTAAACGAGCAGGGAAAAATGACCTGTCTGTTGGATGGCGATACAATCAGGACAGGGCTCAACAACAACCTTGGATTTTCGGCCGAAGAACGCAGGGAAAATATCCGGCGCATTGCAGAAGTGAGTAAGCTGATGGTGAATAATGGTATCATATGCATCAACTGCTTTGTGAGCCCCACCAACGACCTGCGAGACCTGGCGGAAGAAATCATTGGTTCGGAAGACTTCAAATTGGTTTTTGTTTCCACTCCCCTTGAGGAATGTGAACGACGTGACGTAAAGGGACTTTATAAGAAGGCCCGAGCGGGTGAAATTCCCAATTTCACTGGCGTCAGTGCACCCTTTGACGAACCACAGAACCCGGCTATTTCTATAGATACCACCGATCGGTCCGTGAAGGATTGCCTTGACGAATTGACAAGGTCTTTGTTTTAACAAAAGACTGAGGATAGCCTGATTTCAATTTACCCGAGCCGGTCGCGGGAATGCATATTTTAGCACCTTCTAAGTATGGCTAAAAAAAGCAAAAAAGAAGACCGATTTAATCGTCGCCGGCTACAGACCTCCTACTTCACTGTAGTCGTGAGTATTTCCCTGGTCTTATTCATGCTCGGACTGTTGGGTCTTATCGCACTCCAAGCCAAGAAGTTGAGCGACCACGTTAAGGAGAATATTGGTTTCTCCGTGATCCTCAATGAAGATGTAAAAGAAGTTGAAGTAGCTCGGCTTCAGAAATCCCTCGATGCATCCCGGTATGTGAAAGCCACGGAATATATCGACCGTGATCGAGCGGCCGAAGAACTCAAAGAAGACCTCGGCGAAGATTTCATTGACTTTCTGGGCTATAACCCCTTACTCGCATCTCTTGATGTACACCTCGATGCCGCCTATGCCAACCCCGACAGTTTACAGTGGATTGAAAAGGAACTGATTCAAAACCCCAAGGTCAAAGAAGTATTCTACCAAAAGAATTTGGTTGCCTTGGTCAATGAAAACATCCGCAAGATCAGTTTGGTATTGCTTGGATTTAGCGTCCTCCTGCTCATCATCGCCATAGCCCTTATCAACAACAGCATCCGCTTGGCTATCTATTCCAAACGATTTATCATTCGTAGCATGCAGTTGGTTGGGGCCACCAAAGGATTTATCCGACGGCCTTTCATCTACCGCGGAATTATGAATGGTGTCTACGGTGCCATCCTTGCGATCGGCTTTCTTTCCGCCATTATCTACTTCGCTCAGCAAGAATTTCCGGCCTTGTTTGACATCAGCGACCAGCAACTGTTCTTATCTCTATTTGGAATTGTACTTTTGCTCGGCGTAATCATCACCTGGATCAGTACTCATGTGGTGGTAGGCAAGTACCTAAGAATCAAGACAGACAAACTTTATCAGGAATGAGTCAGGAAAAAGAAGGGTTACCATTTCACAAGGAGAATTACTACTTATTGATCGCCGGATCTGTATTGGTTGTCATCGGATTTGTATTGATGGCCGGTGGTAAACCCGAAGATCCAACGGTATTTAACCCCGAAGTTTTCAGTGCGCGCAGGATCACCGTTGCCCCCATTCTTGTACTCCTTGGACTGGCTACTGTGATGTACGGCATTTTCAGAAAGTCCAAAAAAGCCTGATCCTCCTTCATTGACCTGGCTAGAAGCGCTCATACTTGGAATTATTCAAGGGCTTACGGAATTCCTTCCGGTAAGTAGCAGTGGACACCTCGAACTTGGCAAAGCCATCTTCGGAATCAATAGCATTCCTGACGAAAGCCTTCTTTTTACAGTCGCCGTTCATGGTGCCACAGCCCTGAGCACGATCGTCGTATTTAGAAAGGACGTAGCGGAAATATTCCGAGGGCTGTTCATGTTCAGGAACAATGAGGAATTTCGATTTTCCATTAAGGTGGTTCTTTCGATGATACCCGCTGCACTTGTTGGCGTATTGCTGGAAGAGGAAATCGAGATGCTCTTCAGCGGCGAAACATTGCTCATCGCTTTCATGCTCCTTATAACCGGAATCTTACTTTTTCTTGCAGACAAGGCCAAAAACACTGAGAAGCAAGTAGGCTATTGGCATGCCATCATTATTGGAATTTCTCAGGCGATAGCAATTCTTCCTGGCATTTCCCGAAGTGGTGCAACCATAAGTACTTCGGTAATGTTAGGCATTGATCGAAGTAAGGCGGCACGATTTTCATTTCTCATGGTTGTTCCCCTGATTTTGGGTAAGATGGCCAAAGACCTGATGGACGGGAGCTTGATGAATTCTTCGATTGGCTTCGAACTGATCATTGGCTTCACCGCTGCCTTTGTCACCGGTTGGATAGCCTGTAAGTGGATGATCAAACTTGTACAGAAAAGCCAGTTGAAGTATTTTGCATGGTATTGCTTCGCCGTAGGCGCCCTGGTGATCACCTATAACCTGATCTGATGGATTTTCAAGCTGGAGAAGTACTGCTCGTCGACAAGGACAAGGGCTGGACCTCGTTTGATGTGGTCAACAAAATCCGCTATGCCCTCAAAAAAGCACTCGACGTTAAGAAGATCAAGGTCGGACATGCCGGTACCTTGGATCCACTGGCAACTGGGCTGCTCGTAGTTTGTACTGGCAAGATGACGAAGCAGATCAATGACATCGCAGCGACTAACAAGGAATACGAAGGCACCATTGCGTTTGGTATGACCTCGCCCTCTTACGATTTGGAGACGGAGACCGAAATCGTAGCGGATCACAAATTACCAACCAAGGTGGAACTGGAACAGGCCATGAAAATTTTCGTTGGCACTATCTTTCAAACCCCTCCCATCTTCTCGGCTAAGAAAGTAGACGGTGAAAGAGCCTATCATGCCGCAAGACAAGGTCGCGACATCGAAATGAAACGCCAACAAATCACGATTCAGTATTTCGATATAATAGAATACGACTCCCCGAATCTTCGATTCCGTCTGGGTTGTAGCAAGGGTACCTACGTACGAAGTTTGGCTCATGACCTTGGGCAAGTCCTGGGTTGTGGGGGTGTGCTTGCTGATCTTCGAAGAACCAAAGTCGGCGACCACGATGTGAGCGAAGCACTGCAAATTGATGCTGTGGTTCAAATGATAGAAACAGACTCTTGAAGCAATAGGGCTGAATTATATCCTAATGCTTAAATTCGCGCCCTTAAAATCTCCAATCCCTGCCTTATGAGCATGAAGTTATCGGAATTCCAATTTGATCTCCCTAAGAAGTTAATCGCACAGCATCCAGTGGCCCATCGCGATGAGTCCAAGCTGATGGTCCTAAACAGGGAAACCGGCGATATCGAGCACAGGATGTTCAAGGATATCACCGAGTACTTCGAAGATGGCGACCTGATGGTACGCAACGATACCAAGGTTTTCCCTGCCAGACTCTATGGAAACAAAGAGAAAACCGGTGCCAAGATCGAAGTCTTTCTATTGAGAGAGCTCAACCGCGAAAGCCGTCTTTGGGATGTACTCGTTGACCCGGCTCGAAAAATCAGAATTGGAAACAAGCTCTATTTTGGCGAAGACGATTCACTCGTTGCCGAGGTTATCGACAACACAACTTCTCGTGGACGTACACTGCGATTTCTTTTCGACGGCCCGTATGAAGACTTCAAAAAGACACTGGAAGAACTGGGCGAGACACCTCTTCCCAAATACATCAATCGCGCAGCCGAGCCAGAGGACGAAGATCGATATCAAACCGTCTTTGCCCAAAAAGAGGGAGCCGTTGCAGCTCCTACTGCCGGTCTGCACTTCAGCCGTGAATTGCTGAAGCGACTCGAGATACAAGGAATAGATTTTGCGACAATCACGCTGCACGTTGGATTGGGAACCTTCCGTCCGGTTGAGGTTGAAGACCTGACAAAGCACAAAATGGATTCCGAAGAGGTATTCATCGATCAATTGTGCACCGATCAAGTGAACAGGGCGCTGGATAGCAAAAAGAAACTTTGTGCTATTGGCACTACTTCGATGAGAGCGCTCGAAACTTCTGTTACCACAGAGGGTTACCTAAAACCTTACGAAGGGTGGACAAATAAATTCATCTTTCCTCCTTATGAATTCAAGATTGCCAACACCATGGTAACCAACTTCCATACACCTGGAAGTACCTTGCTTATGATGGTTTGCGCTTTTGGAGGATACGACAACGTGATGAAGGCCTACAAGGAGGCCATCAAAAAGAAGTATCGCTTTTATTCCTATGGAGACGCGATGCTCATCCTCTAGGATATTCGAAATAATAGCATAAAAAAGTCCCGCCGAGGCGGGACTTTTCTTTTGTCGTTGTGTCAAAGTTATTTCACAATCACCTTGATCACTTCTCCGGTGGATGCTTGAAGCAGGTAGATACCTGACTCCATGTTCATATCAACGGATGTTCCATGACCCTGCTCAACAACTTGTCCTATGGTGTTGATGAGTTGGTAATCAATTTCCTTATTGAAGTGAAGTACATGCCCGTCCACTGGGTTTGGATAAACCTTCAACGCCGTCTTGGCAAATGCAGGGTCATTCACTCCCACTGGACTAGGATCGGTAGTGAATTCCTCCGGTGAGGTCCATGCTGTGGCTGGCTTGGTTCCACATACGGCTTGTACCCAAACGTTGTAAGTAGTATCTGACATCAATCCAGTGATGGTATACATTGCCGCTGTAAGGCCCATTACCGAATCTGTTGGAGTAGTACCAAGTCCCCAGCGGATATTCCATGTGCTGGCATTTGTTGCATCCCAGCTCACCATTGCAGAAACTGAATCCACAGAATCTACCATAAGGTTGGTCGCCATCTCACAGACGGTTGTGTCGATATCGTACCAATGACGTGGGAATATCTGGTAGTTGTCCGTATGTGGTGCAGACGGATCAAACTGACCACCGATTCCTGTAATTGAGAAGTTTCCACTAGGTGCTGTAAGGATTGAATCTTCAACATCCACATCGGTGTCAACCCTCATGATAAGCGTATCTCCCGCTGGAGTTACGATGTCGAAGTTGGTGCTGAATCCTCCCGGAGCAGGCCACTGAGAACCGTCTACCAAATAGACGTCGTGGATGGTGATCAACTCAGACTCCGTGAAGTTGCCAAACGTAGTAACCACTGCTGGTGCAGGCAAGGTCAATCCACTATCCAGTACGTGGATGGAGTCAACAAACAACTCAGTGAGGCCATTGAAGAAGTCAATTTCTCCAAAACATCTCAACTCATCTCCTTCACGTACAGTGTATCCACTCACATCGTTGAAATTGAAAATATTGATACCCCCGGTTGAATCCTGGATGTGGAAGCTAAATCCATTGTTTCCATCAAAGTCAGGCGATGTTACAATTCCCTGAAGGATACACATCACGCCAATGGAATCGGGCTCACCATTTGCATCATCCGTGGTAACCAATGAGATTGGGTACTGTGGAAGGATTGGTGGAGGTGGCGCTGCATTCATTCCGCCAGGTGTTGGTGCCGACATTGCAGACTTGTAAACCACCCACATAGGTCCTCCGTCCGGATATCGACCAAATGATTCGTTGTTGCCCAAGGAAGGGTAAGTAATAGAATCCATGATCACCGAATCGGGCCGGATCAACTGTAGGTGACCAGCGGAGGCCAGCTCAAATCCAAGGTGATTGTTGCCAGCGCTGAGCGCAGTGTCAGCCCAAAGAATCAGGTGACTGCTCGGAGCAATTTTCGTTGCATTGGTTCCAAAGGGAAGTGTTGTGGTATTGGTACCATCGCTTACCCTGAAGTTGGCGATGTCTACAGTATCGTTTCCTGGGTTGAAAATTTCTACCCAGTCATCGTAGTTGTTATCGCTGGGATCTTGAATCAGTGAATCCTGTTCGGCTCCAATTTCATTGATGAATACCGTAGAGTACGACACCAAAATGTCTTGCTGGAACCTGGGAAGAATTTGATACCCTTCATCGTGAGGAGAAGAGAAGTCAAATTGACCACCAACACCTGTCACCGTGAATGAACCGGTTGGGACTGGCACAACACCGTCGATGTCCGTATCAGAATCAATGCGCATTACCAAGGTATCTCCAGCGGGTGTTTCAATGTCCACATTTACACTTGATCCAGAAGAAGTAGGCCATTGAGATGGATCGACCAAGGTAACTCCGCTTATCTCCAAAAGAAGACCTTCGGTTGTTTCATCCAACATGGATGTGCTCAAAGGTGTAGGAAGCATTGCACCTGAAGACAACACCATGATAGTATCAGGGCTGAATTGTGTCAATCCGGCGAATTGACCCACTGTACCCCGCACCAACATACTATCACCCAAGACTGGAGTATAGCTGTTGTAGCTTGTATTTCTGATTTGTATACCCGCGTTATTGCTTCCATCATTAAGGAAGAATTCCACGCCAGACGAGCGGAAGTTCAGACTCTGAACAATCCCATAAGTCATGCAGTAAACACCGCTGGAATCGGCAACTCCATTGGCGTCTTCAGTATGTATGGTCGAAATCGGGTAAACAGGAACCGTACTGGTAACGAATGCAGCAGGTCCCGACCACGCAGACGTCCCGATACCTGTACATGTATCCTGTACGTAGAATGCATAGGCATTAGCCGGAGAAAGTCCCGTAATGGTTAAAGGGTTGGAAGTAGTGGCGGTTACCATTGTTCCATTTCCTTGAGTAAACCCGGCAGGACCGTATTCTATGTTCCACATTGTAGATCCGCCAGTTGTCCAGGTTATTTCTGCCGTAGTGGTACCCGAGGAGGTTTGCATGAGGCTAGAAGGCTGGTTACAGCTATTCACTCCTGAGATTCTCAGGTTGTCCATTACAAATTCCTCATCTCCGGACTCAACGCGTACCTGAATCCTGACTGAAAGCCAAAGCCCGGTCCCTGTAATACTTGCCGAGAAATCCTGAAGTGTATCATCCAGGGCTATTTCACCAGACTCCCCACCAACATAGTTGAGGTTCGCATCATTATAAAGAGGTCCGTTGTTGGAATAGTTTGGACCACCGCCACCGGCACTCGTATCCGAGCAGAATTGCATGATCTTGGCGTAAGGTCCGCCATCGATGCTAACCTCCACGATCACAGTATCGCCATTACCGCTGGAGCCAAACCAGTTCAACCCATAATCATATCTATTGGATGTTGGGTTTCCAGCTGCTGCGAGCGTGAGCAGTAAACTCGCTTTTGATCCAATGTTAATGGAATCGACCGTCACGGTAACCACACCACCAGAAGCAGCTGATCCTGGGTCACCGGAATTGATATCTTCAAAAGCAATGACGTGTGTACTATCTGCACCGACTATTGTGAAGTCCGGGCCCGAAGATCGAGCATTGATAATACTCACTGAATCATTCAGTACATAATCTTCAAATCCATCGTCAAATAGGTTTGTAATTGACCATCCTGTAGTGTCCTCGAAGGACTCGGAGAAAAAGACCTGGGCGTTCAATGCGAATGAAAGCACCATGGCCGGAATAAGGAGTAAGAGTTTTTTCATTAGAATCAAGTTTGAGAACTAAATTAGAAATAATATACACCAATGCCATGCCCTTGTTTTATGTTCTTGTTATCCTTTTTTTAAGGGATATCCATTACTTTTCTTCCGTACGCAATGTCATTTTCCAAAAGACCAGAAATTTCAATGCTTGATTCTGTGCGATGGTTTGCCCTGAAAACATTCTGTGCGCTAGTGTTGGCGGGTCTTGCAGCGCCTCGACACATCCGGGCCCAGGAAGTTCGAAAGGCTTCTCTCCAACAGGGTGTCATTCTCGATTCGGTGCAATGTAAGGCTGACCAAGATCAATACTACGCGGTCTATATTCCCAAAGAGCTTGACGTAAATGAGCCTGTCGATATCGTCATCTTATTTGATCCTGCGGCGCGAGGGAAGCTGCCAATCACATTATACAAGGAGTTGGCGGATAAGTATGGAATGGTTCTTAGCTGTCCAAACAATTCTAAGAATGGGCCTTATAATGTGGGTCTCGATGCTTTTCAGGCGACCTTCAAGGACCTGAGCGGAATTTATGGCCTGAGGTTCAGACGAAAAATCGCCAGCGGATTTTCAGGTGGAGGCCGACTGGCCCATTTGGTTTCGTTTCGCTCACCCACATTTAATGGCTCCATTTCGAATGCGGGACCCAAATCGATGCTCGATATCGCCCCCGCCAACAAAAAGGACTTCCTGTATGTGGGCCTGGTTGGACTCCGAGACATGAACTATGCGGAACACCGCCTTTTTTCGAAGAAACTGGACTCGATGGGCGTAGCAAATGTGCTTATCTCCTACGTCGCCGATCATCAATGGGCACCCAAAGAGCAATTCGAAAAAGCGATCCAATGGAGCCGGGCCTATGAAAGCCAATCCGAAGGAAATAACAGCTTTCTGCAAGCCCAAATCCTGCAAGCCAGATCCATGATGGATACCGATCCACTTCAGGGAATTCACTTGATGTCCAGCCTGGGTAAGTACTTCGACGTTCGGAATACCACCGGGCCGGATGGCCTCGAAGATCAGCAGGCAAAGTTGCTCAGGCAGCAAATGAAGGAGTTGAACGACGAGCTTCGGGAACAAAGAGATTATTCCAAGGGGTTTGTTGATTTCAAAATGTATGTTGATCATCCGAAATTCGAAGCCGATTCCTCGGATTACAATCTGGACTTCTGGAAAACGACAATACAGCGTTATCAAAAGAGGCTCAGGAAGGATAGTTCGGACCACTATGCAGCACGACAGCTTAGCTATATCACCGGACAGGTCTTTGCATGGAACAAGAAGTTCATGTCATCCAACAATCTCCCTTGGAAGCTCAGCTTGAATAGTATTGGAAGCTTCCTGTACCCCAATAGCGTCTCACTGAAATGGGTACGAGCATTACTCTATGCGCGTATGGGAAAGAAGTCGAAAATGAAAAGGATACTCAAGCAGCTGGGGCCGGAGCACAGCAAAACCCTGCAACAAGTACGCAAGATGAATGAACAGTATAGGACGGAATTCCCTGAGCTCTGGGATTAATCAGAACCTGGAGGCAAGCGTTATCGCTCTTCTGAATATCTCCGTCTCGCCTTCAAGGTTGAATACCTCTACCCTGACCACATAGATACCTATCGGCAGGCGCTGACCATTTTCGTCGAGCCCATCCCACAGGAATGACCCCTCGGGAGAAAGCAACTCGTTGGAAATAAGCTGCCTCACCAATCGACCATTCTGATTGTGGATAGAAACTGTGGCGACGTTACCTCCCGCATCAAACGAATACTGTATCCTGGCAACATCGTCGAATCCGTCATTGTCGGGAGAGAAGATCGGCGGAGTTACCTCTATATTTGACCCTATCGCCCCGCCAGTGTTTATTTGCGAATTGATATTTCCTGGAGTTCCAAAATCAAAGGATTCGGCTGCTGAGAGCCAATTGTCCTCGATTGAAGATGAACGATCGTAATCAATCCTTTCTAAGGAAACTCCATCTACATCCTTGAGTAATCCGAAATGCATATCCTCTGAATAAGCCAGGTAATCCAGCACTACTCCTGAGTCGCTGATCAAAGCTACCGTGCCTTCGGCATTGGGCATGCTGGGCATACTTTCCACAACCCAACTATTATCTTCATTGATCGCAGACGAGGGATACTGATTTATGATTTCTTCAAAATCCCTGGCAAATACCCATATGCTTTGTGGCACTACCAGCCTATGCTGAGAGGCAACGGTTTTTGCGTTGTCCAACGAATCCGGACCATCCACAAAGTTTGCCAATGCCCATCCCTTGAGGTCGAAGTATGAGTCTGATCGATTGTAAATCTCTACATAGTCTGAGGCCGACCCCGACGGATTAAACAGAATCTCATTGATGACAATGTCCTCGGGATCAGGGGCAAGCTCCACTCTGCCAAAAACACTTGTTTGCTTCGGAGAAATGTTGGAAGCACAGTCCTCCAACCCTTCAATCCTCAGCATGTAGCTCTGATTTTTTTCAAGGCTGTCTTCGGAGTGCAGCTCCAGCCAAGTGGATTGATCGTAAGATTTGAATTCCACTTTACCACCTGGTGTTATTGTATAGTCGGCCAAATGCGGATCTACCACAATTTCAGAAAGCTCTACTACAACTTTATGTGCATCTAAAGCAAGGGCCTGAACTTCTTCCGGCGGAGATTCATCCCGATTGATTCCGGCAATAGAGTTTTCAGCTCCCGGCGTCCCTCCTAGATTATCTTCACTGGCGGACCAGTTACCATTTCCTTCACAAGGATTGAGCGGGTCGATCATTTCAAGTGAGAATCCACCCTCAGACTTGAAATCGTCGCCGTACCACTCGTCTTGATAAGACACTGAATGAATCACATTTGAATCGGAATCGAGTATAGCCATCTGATCGCCAGCGTTATTCAGTGATGGCCAATCAGGTACGCCCAAAACACTTCCATAGCTGATGTATTCACCTACGTCACTTGCCGGACACAATATCAGGTATTGGCGTGGGGCTATGGTCCTTGAGTTCAAGGCAGCATAGGAAGAAGCATCCTTCAGCAACAGGCCTTCGGTAGATATCAGTTGATCTGATCTATTGTATAATTCGAGAAACTCTACATTGGGCATGTCCGACCTGGTATCATCCGGGTCGGGAAGTAGTTCGTGAATCAAAAGGTCGAATCTCCCGGGTCGAGATCCAATGCCGAAGTCCTGTGCTAGCGGTTGAGTTGGATTGCCAAAACAATCGGTCACTCCTTGCATGCCAAACTGATAAACAACTCCTGTATCAATGGTTCCGATAACCGGTATAAAAATCTCAAATGGGGAAGTATAGACTGGGGCGCCAAGTGTTAATCCTCCGGACACGGTGCTTACAATGGATTGATTCGATGTGTCCAGTGACTCATTGAACTCAAATTCCAAACCGGATGTAGTTTGAAAACTCCACGTCAGCACTTCAGGTCCTACCGTATCAGGATCCGCTGAAAGCACCGAATTGGCTTTTCCGGGGGTCCCCCCGTCAATGTTGTCGGATCCCCGCCAATTGGCTTGACCATCGCAAGGATGATCGGGCCTTATCCTTTCCAATGAAAAGCCCCCATCTTTCTTACCGCTTTCCACATACCAGCTGTCCCTATAATCCACTTCGTCAACCGGAATTCCGGATGCTCTGCTCAGGGTTAAGAGATCTCCAGAATTATTGAGAGACGGAAAATTGCTCGGAATAACGACGGTGCCAAAAGGTGCAAGATCCACACTATCCGCAGCATCACACAGCACCACATAATCTCCGGGCGCCAGGGTATGCGCAGGAAGCGTTCCCGTAGTAGACGGGTCAGAGATGGTCCAGTCCGTAAGGATCAACCATTTATCAGAAACATTAAAAATCTCTACAAACTCCGCTTCAGGCAATCCTGCCGGGGGCGTAGGATCGGCCATGATCTCATTGATCACCACATCCTTCCAACTGGCAATCCCGGGTAACAAGTAGAAGAAACCATGCCTTGCCGAATCAATCATATTCCCGCTCCTGTCATGCAGGTTTATCACGTCAAGCGAATAGTTCATTGCATTGGTGAAGGCCGTGTCGAACGTGAGAACTACAATGGATGAATCCGTACCATACCTGGCCGAATCTGGGCTTATTCCATTTGGATGTAGGGTGTAATTTGAAAGCGTCGCGATTTGCTCAACCGCCTCGTCGAAGTCTAGCGAAATCCGAATAGAATCCAATGCCCTAATCGATACGAGCGATGGCTTGCTTGTATCACTGATCGGGTGCCCAACATAGAAATCGTCGAAGAAGAATTTAGTTGACCTCGTTGAAGTATAGTCACAAAGGATTCCGAAATACCCGCTTGTTGTATAGGTGGTGTCGACGGTATCCCCTTCCAGACTATAGTTTGAGCCTCCCGTATAATCCGCAAACAATCTCCACTCACCCGATGCCGAGCGAGTAACTTTCACCGAGGTCAAGACGGAGGAGGTAGATAATTGTCCGTCGGTTCCATCAATGATCACCGAATCGGCAGAATTGTCCTGGCGATACAAGCTTACTTCGTCCGCCGTATTTCCGATCAACACGTAATAGCCCCTCTGTGGATTCCTTAAGTCGGAGTCATCGGCGATGAGATAGACATATGCTTTATTGGATGAAGAAGGATTAAAATCCATCCTTACGGTGAATTGCCAAACAGCACTATCGGCGATGGTAGAGGGAAGGCTCAGGAAGGATTCGCTCGTGGCCGCCGGAGCGTTCAGTGCCAGCTCATTGGAGGCATTGACGATGAAGTGGGTGTCCATTCCTCCCCACGACGGATTTGATGTAAAATCACCATCGCTAAAGTCATCGACGACCTGACAATTCGCTGGTGACGAAAACCATGCGAGAAGAACAATGAAAAGTGAGCGATGGAGCATTGAGATCACACAAATTTATACATGCGACATTACCCTGATGTGTCGCTCAAGCGCAATATAAATTAATACACCGGCGGATATTCTACGAAGTAGATTTTAATTACTTTTCGGCCTTCAATTTCCAATCTACTTGACGATTCCTTTGGCCAAAACGCGCAATTTCTTCCTCGTTGCCTTGGTGTTTGTTGTATCAAGCCAATTGGTCTCCTGCGGATTGTTTTATGAAGACATTGAATTGCGAGGAGTCAAAAGCGCCCACGTAAAAAAGGTCAACTCAAAGTTTGTCGAACTGGACTTGATGGTGCACATCAGTAATCCAAATAACTTCAGTGTGAAGATCACAGATTCCCAGCTCGAGGCTTTTGCCGATACCATACGCATTGGGGATGCAAAAATCATGAAGGTCATTGAGATTCCGCCTAATTCGGAAAATGACTACCACTGTCCCATCCATGCCAACTTTGATGCACAGTTTGCCAACAACCTGGGAAAGTTTGTCCGACTGGCCCTCAATGGACCGGTGGAGATTGACGTCAAGGGGGATATCACTGGCAAGGCCATGTTTGTCACCAAGACCATCCAAATAGATATTCGGGAGAAATTCGAGTTTTAGAATTCGGCCCCGTGTCTCCGTTATATTTGTATGGCTTTTTCAATGAATTTCAAGATCCTCCTTACGTTAACACTTGGAGTTGCCATGCTTCGCTGCGGGACTTCAACCAACGCCGATTCGATGTCAGAAGAACACGCATATACCAACAACCTCATTCATGAAAGCAGCCCTTATCTGCTTCAGCATGCACACAACCCCGTTAACTGGTACGCATGGGGAGAAGAGGCGCTTGCGAAGGCCGTGGAGGAGGATAAGCCAATTCTTGTAAGTATTGGCTACAGTGCTTGCCACTGGTGTCATGTGATGGAGCGTGAATCATTTGAGGATACGGCTATCGCCCGAATCATGAATGAGCGTTTTGTATGCATCAAAGTGGATCGTGAAGAACGGCCTGATGTAGATCAGATCTACATGGATGCGGTTCAACTGATGACAGGTCGAGGAGGGTGGCCACTGAACTGTTTCGCCCTTCCGGATGGAAAGCCATTTTTTGGAGGTACCTATTTCCGTCCCGAGCAATGGACACAGGTTCTGGAAAGGGTGAGCGACGAGTTTAACAAAAACAAGGAAAAGGTTTACGAATTTGCCGATCGACTCACAACCGGTGTCCAACAGAATGAATTTCTCAATCTGAACATCGAGGAAGCAGAATTCGATGAATCCATCATAAAGGAAATGGTGACCGGGTGGAAGCAGAGTTTTGACAACAGGCTCGGAGGCGCAAATCGGGCACCAAAGTTTCCGCTGCCAAATAATTATCAATTCCTTCTGCGTTATGGCGTGATGTACAACGATCAAGAGGTGCTCGATCATGTGGAGCTCACGCTTGATAAGATCGCTCAGGGCGGAATCTATGACCACCTCGGAGGAGGCTTTGCGCGGTACTCAACCGATATAGAATGGAAGGTGCCCCACTTTGAGAAAATGCTTTACGACAACGCCCAGTTGATTAGCTTATATACCGAAGCTTACCAGTGGTCGAAGAAGAAACTTTATGCGGAAAGAATTCGTGAGACCATTGAATTCCTCGAACGGGAAATGTCTATCGAATCGGGAGGATATTATTCTGCCCTTGATGCGGATAGCGAAGGTGAGGAAGGAAAATACTACATCTGGACAAAGGAAGACCTCGACTCCCTGATCGGAGAGGACTTTGAGCTGTTTTCAAAGTATTGGGGTATCAATGCCAGAGGCAAGTGGGAACATGGCAATTACATCCTGGTTGGAGTCGACAAACCGGATGCCTTTGCTGCTGCCAACGATTTGACCGAAGTAGAACTCCAGGCCAAAATTGCCAATTGGCGCAAAAAACTCATGTCGGTGAGAGAAGGCCGCATACGTCCGGGGCTGGACGACAAATCCCTTACCTCGTGGAACGCAATGATGACCAAGGCCTTGGCCGATGCATATGCCGGGTTGAATGAGCCGGAATATTTGACGCGAGCACTGAGGTCAGCGGACTTTATCCTCGACAAACTTGGAAGAGAAGATGGGGGACTGAGCCATACATATAAAGAAGGCAAGGCGACCATCAATGGATACCTTGACGACTACTCGTTCACCATTGAAGCTTTACTGAGATTACACGAGGTGACCGCCGACGAGCAATGGCTCACCAAGGCAAGAGGCCTTTTGGACTACACCATAAAACACTTTTTCAATTCCGGAAACAAGATGTTTTTTTACACTTCGGACTTGGATAAGGGACTCATTGCACGGAAGATGGAAATCAACGACAATGTGATCCCCGCTTCTAATTCCAGCATGGCAAAATCACTGTTCTACCTGGGCCAGTACTTCGACGAAGAAAAATACCTGGAAATCTCAAAATCCATGCTCAACAATGTAAGACCTCATATGGCAGGTTATGGCCCTGGATATTCCAATTGGGCAATGCTCTACTTGCACCATACCAAGCCATTCTATGAAGTCGCCATTTCCGGAAAAAATGCAGCAGACAAGGTGCTGGAGTTTGGTTCGCACTATATCCCAAACAAATTGTTTATTGCCGCCAAAAATGACAGCAAGCTTCCCTTGATGGAATACAAATACATGGAAGGCGAAACGACCATCTATGTTTGCGTGAACAAATCATGTCAAATGCCTGTGAATGAGGTAAGTGATGCCATGAAACAAATCACATTTTAGCATGGGAAGAGTCCTGCTGGGCATGGCCTTGCTATTTGTCTTTTCCGGTACTCAATCTCAAATCATCGACAACAGCAAGGGGGTCTTGCTCGAGGGAGAAAGTTATTTCAGCAGACCATTTGTGAAGCGCAACAAGATAAAGCGCATTGTAGGCGAGCGATCGATCAAAAGGGAATTACAGCCCATTCAATCGAAAGGTTTGATTGACGTATACGAATTCGATCAGAATGGTTTGCTCCGGGAGAAGCTCAAAACGTTTCGATTGAGGGGTGGAGAAATCGACACTTCAGAGCACGCATTTTCATACAACTCCCTGGATCAATTGATACAAAAAACCCTACAGGAAAAAAGCGGCTTCAATAGCTATAAGTATCAATACGATGATTCGGGACGGGTGGTCTCTCAGGGCTATATGCGAGGGCAAAACCTCAGTCCTTACCAGTATCAATTGCAAAAAGGCAAGGAGACCTATATCAAGGAGGAATCTTTCCGATATGAACAAGCAAGTGACAGCAGCTACAAAAGGATATACCTCAATTCCAATGGCATTCCCTACATGGAGGGTGAGATCGTATTTAATGCGATGGGATACAAATCCGTAGAGCGTTTATACTATAAGAGTACGGGAGGACGAAGTGAAATACAATTCTTCTACAACGAGGATGGGCAATTAAAACGCATCCTCAAGAAGTCGAAGATTTTCAGGTCAAAAACCCATGAGTATTTTTATGAATACGACGAATTCGGAAATGTGCTTAGGGAAAAGACCTACCGAGACGACCGGTTGGTATTTACCCGTGAATTTCTATATGAAGTCGACACATTACTCCTCAAAGCCGAGCTGTACAAGGACGAGAAGGAAAATAGTATTCATATAATACGGTTTCGGTACGAGTATTTTTGACGTAATATTGTTTAGCTATGAAAAGAACTTACCTCGTCCTTTTTCTGTTTTCCTTGGCAAATCTATCGCTTGCCTCTTCGGTATATAGTGATTTTGAATATGACGAGGCAGCGTTTTATTCCTCCTTTTCTGAACTCAACGCAATGGACGATATTTTGGAACGCAATCCAACAATGTCTCTCGCTGAACTCATTAAGCATGAGCAGATTTCTACTTCCACCTTGTCTTATGCCCACGCAATGTTTGCTTCCGCAGAACCACCTTTAGGTGTTCCGTCCTTTTGCTGGGGTTGCTGCCTTGGAGGCGTGGGGATTATTCTTGTTTACATCATGACGGATGGTGACAAAGAAGAAATCAAGAAATCCGTCTATGGATTATTGGTTTGGCTGGCAATTGCAGGAATTGGTTATGGCTTTAACGCATTAGGCGGGTTCTTTTTCTAGCCATATCTTCATCGCCACATGAAAAGGATTTCAACATTCCTGACCCTTTGCCTGATTAGCTTAAGTACACTTGCCCTCCATACCTCTAAGGAGGATTTTTCCTTTGATGAAGCTGAGTTTTATAGCTCGTTTAGCTGCTTGGTAGAAATCAATGAGGTCCTTGAGCAAGATCCAGGTTTGACCATGGAAGATCTTTCCACAAGCTCCAAAATTTCGCCACAAGCCATTGAAGCACTGGCGACCATTTCGGTCCGATCTGATGACCCTTTGGGAATACCTGCATTCTTCTGGGGATGCGTTTTGGGCTGGGTAGGGGTCTTTCTGACTTATATATTCACGGATCAGGACAAAGAGCAAGCGAAGAAAGCGCTGAAAGGATGCATGACACAGGCCGCATGTATCGTTGGTTGTTACGTAGGGTATATCCTCTTTTTCCTCTTTCTGGCAGGGTCATCCGGTTGGTAGCCGCTTATTGCGAAGGTTTCTTGATCAACTCAAGCACTTGATTAAGGTGCTCGTTGCGAACTCTTTCATTTCGGGCCTTGGTGATCATGCCGGCTCGCTTGATACCGCCTGCGTAATATCGTTGAAACCACGGAGCTACACCAAGCAAGGCTGTCCAGAAATTATAGGTGATGGCTGTGGAGGCAAACAATCCTCCAAGTACGCCAACGAGCAAAAAGGAATTGACGGCATTCTTCACATCACCCGCGTACAGCTGACCGGATCCGGGAACGATGAAACTCATCAGTTTAGCTACCCGAGGTTTTCGAAGTTTCTTACGCATATGCTGCATGATCTCTTCGAGCTCCTGCTTGTCGGCATCGGTTTTCATGATGTTGCTAAACGCTGATTTGGCCTCGTCGTACCGCTCCTCAGCCAAAGCTATGATGCCGGTCAGCAGCTGATAGTCGTAATAGATCGGTTCCGAAGAATCCGGAAAGAGCTGAAGCAATTCGAATTTCGCCCGCTTGATATCCTGCTGAAGGATGAGCAATTGCACCTGTTGCAAAACGAGGATATCCTTCTTTGTCGCATCGGTCTCATAAAGTGAAGCCTCCTTTAAGCGCCTCAGGGCAGATGTATAATCCTTTTGAGAGGACTCTATTTCGTAAAGACTAGTAGCACACTCTACCTTTATTGTGGGTGAATCCGTGAAGTACAATACCCTGTTGTAAGCCTGCTTGGCCACCATCCATTGCTGTGCCTTCATGGCCTGATTTGCCAACTCGAGCAATTGCGTTTGCGTTTGGCCAATGGCGCCAAAGGAAGTAATCCACAGGATGAATATCACTGCTAGCCTCATTGCAGCAAGTAGGGTTGAAGTCGATCCAGTTGTTCCTTTTCCTGGTTCCTGTTGAATCGTTTTGCCGAGCGAACGGATCCGGCGATGTTCCCTGTGTAGAATCCAAATCCCAAAACAGAGTAAACCCACCCCAAGCCACTGTTTACTCCTCTCCTGGAGAATCCAAGGTAGGCTTGGTAGGAAAAGATGCCAATAAAGGCCAAACTGATGATTCCATTCTTCCAATCACGGGCGTACATCTTCCCTGTTCCGGGAATGATGGCAGACATCGTTCCCGCCAGGAAAGGTGATGCTCTTTTCATGTCCCGTGCTCCCTCTAAAGTAGGCAAGTATTGTTGAACAAGACTATTCGGTTTTTCATTGGCCAAACTGATTGCACCTTCCCAGTCCTTGGCAAATGCCCGACTCATCACACTGTAATGTATCTTCCTGTCAGCAATAATGTTTGAGTTGCACGCCAGTATTGAATCTACACTTGAAAGGTTGGAGCGTTTGATTTCCGAAGCAAGCAGGAATCTGGCGATTCCATCTGTGGCCTCACACAATGCGACCCTCGATCCCACCAACGGTTTGATTTGGTCCAGCAAGGAGCCCCGATACAAGGACTCCAAGGCCTTTTCGAAGTATCCACTATTGTCTACATCGAGCATGGACAGCCTTCGATACTCGAAGGATGCCAATTCAAATTGACCGGAAGCCAAAAGAAATTTGGCATACTCCTCACTCGATTTTTGATCAAATAAGTCCTTCTCCTGCGCGCTGGACAACAACGGCAGTGCAAAGACAACCACAAGAAGTGTATGACGAATGAGCCTAGGGATGATCAAGGAATAATCCTGTTTTAGGCGAAGTTTCGTAATGCTCTGGCGACAAACCATGGCACCTTGTTAGCCTATCGAACGTGAGGGTCATACCCTTGATGGCACCGTATTTCTTCACCGCCAAGAAGCCATATTCTGAGCACGACGGGGTAAAGTTGCAAGAGACCTGATCCTGTGAAGAAATGAAGTTTTTGTATCCGTTAAAAAGGATGGCAAAGCTCATCTGAATTTCGTTGTCGCTTTGCGCAATCTGAGATACATGGTATTGCTTTTCGTGCTCGTGAGGACTCAGACAATTCTCAAACTGATCTATGTCTAAAACCTGCGAGAAACTACTTGTCGACAACGTAGCCAGAAACATCAAACTGATAATACTCCTCATTCGCTAATTCGTTGATAACTATATTCTTATAGGTGGTAAGGCGCTTGATTTCCCCGCCTTCTTCCAAATATATAAATTCGATTTGCTCCGATGGGAAGTCGATGTTACCAACCCTTTGGTATTGTCGGAAGAACTGCTTTCTAACGATCGTCTTTTCAGGAGAGAAGGCCAGGACGCCATAAAGTTTTCCATTCTTATTCGATAAATGAACCTCTCCGAATGCAGGGGCAAAATTGGCTTTGGGCTTCCACTCGCTGATCACCATGTCCCCATCTCTTTTTGTGTCGCCCAATTCGTAAATGAATTTCTCCAATCCGAACTGGTTCATGTTGTGTTCCAGAGCCAAATGGAAGATGGTCGATTCGAGTCGTATGGCGTTTTTCTTTTCGGCCTTGACGGTATCCCTTCGGATATCGTACAAGGTCTTTTTATTCATATACCACACAGACTTATATGGAAAGAAAAAATCGTAGAGCAGGGTCTCATTGGTCTTGTCGTAATAGACCTTCCCCTTCCAAAGATTCTGTGTTCCGGCTTCTTTGTTTACCTCCTTGATTGTGACATCGGCACGGAGTCGAAAATTGCCCTGAGAAAAAGCCAAGGAAGGCAGTAATAGCGCTAAGAACAGTGCCTTTTTCATGGTTGCCAAAGGAACAAAAAAAAGCATGCTGTACAGCATGCTTTTTTCATAAATGAGTATAGTTCTATTGCTAGCCTAGATCGAGCCTAGTATGACGATAAAGTAGACAACGTAGAATACGATTACTACACCGGTCCAAGTAAGACACCCGAATAGGGCTTTCTTAGTTTGCTCCTTATCATGATCTGTAAGCAAATAGGTAATCAAAATACCAACCCATCCTAGAACACATCCCCAGAAGAATGCAGGAATACCAAGAGGAGCGTCGCCCTTAGCCATGAAAGTAGCCGCAGCAATCGCATTCTCAGATACACCATCCATCTCCTTGATATCAGCTAGCGTAACATCTTCATTCACCCCAACGATTTGATCAATTTCGTCAAGTGTCTCAAACGAAGTGTAAAACTCCGTTTCGTTGAATGTATAGTCGTCAGCTGTTGTAGCAAACGCAACGTTTCCTACTAGGAATAGTGCTAACAAGCTTGCGCAAAAGGTTTTCATAGAATTTAGATTATCTGTTTGCGACAATAATAGCATAAGTATTGATGCGCAACAAGGCATTTTACAAGAATTTTCTAAAAGTCAGATATTCTTAACACGCGCGTACGGCGGGTAATCCATTCAATCCTACGGTCTTTACCTTACTTTCCGGAAACAGGGCCTGTGATAAATTCCTTCAGGTAATACGGTTCAAAGTACGCGAGATCTTCAAATTGCCCTTTTTCGAACCTCGAAAAACTTAAATTATGCATGGTGGCCGCGGATGGAAATAGGTCGGAATAGTATCTGGTGGTTCCATCGTCCATCATGGTTTTGAGCTTCTCACTTCCGTTGCCTACAAATGCTATGGAACCTCTTGTCTTCATTGCCTCGCAATATGCTTCATCCAGGATCATGGCCTCAATGGGATCGACCAAGGCCAATTCCCTGTTGTACACGGCTGTATAAACCTCCATCCTTCTCGCATCAATCATAGGTACCAACAGGTCGGCCTTTGGGTCCTGCTCCCGGGCCATCAATGCCAGAATTTGAAGTGTGTCCACTCCAATGAGTGGAATCTTAAGGGCATAGGCCAATCCCTTAGCCAGGGAAACACCTATCCTGAGGCCGGTAAACGAACCTGGCCCCTTGCTAACGGCAACAGCTGAGAGGTCTTTCGGTTGAAGCGAAGCACGCTTCAGTACATCTTTTACAAACAGTGCGAGGTTTTCGGAGTGGGTGTATCCGTCATTCTTTTCGGCATGCGTCAGTACTTGAGTTTTATCCCCAACAGCTACGGAGCAATTGGTCGTCGAACTTTCGATATTGAGGATAAGGCTCATAGATTATTCCTCTTCTTCCTCGCCTTTGTCGAATTTGTTCTCCTCCTCGACGACCTCAACTTGCTTACCTTCCTTTAGTTTTTTGGATACGGCACTGTATGGGCCCGAGATCACCTCTTCATTTTCTTCAAGCCCAGCTGTAATATGGATGAATTCGGCATCTTGAATTCCCGTTTCAACCTTCTTACGAACCACTTTTCCATCCTCTACCACAAAGACAACCTCCACATTCCGGTCGAGCATGTCCCCCGGCAGAGAAGTATCCTCTCTAAGCGTGACTGCCTGAATTGGTACGATTTTGATGTCTGAGACCTTTTCGGTGCGAATGTTTACCACAGCGCTCATGCCAGGTCTGAAGGGAGACAAATGCGGATTGGCCGTATCAATTAGGTCATCGTACGAGGACCTCAGAATTCTGATCTTCACATCGAAGGTGGTTACTTGATCTGAATTGGAGATGGACCCCTGGTTGGCGGTATTGGCCATTTCCGTAACAACACCAAGAAATGTTCGATCCACGAAAGCGTCAACCTCGATATCGGCCGTATCGTTGACATTGACCCGGATGATATCATTTTCATTCACCTCTACATTCACCTCCATGTTTTCAAGGTTGGCGATGCGCAGCATTTCGGTACCCGCCATCTGCGCCGTTCCGACCACCTTCTCACCTTCTTCGATATCGAGCATACTTACCGTACCATCCATTGGAGCTTTGATGGTAGTCCTCAATAAGTTTTTGTCTGCTTCGCCAAGGGCCGCCTCACTTGACCTAACCCCATATTCACTGGCCATTACACTTTGGTCTGCAGCCTCTACCTCTGCTTTCGCCACGTCATAAGACGACTGAGCCGCGTCGAATTCGGCCTGCGAAATAGCCTGTTGTTCAAATAGCGACTTATTCCTTTTGTAAGACGCCTCCGCATTGATCAACCTTGCTTGGGCCTGCGCCTTTCTGGCCTTTGCATTGGCCAGGTTGGCCCGAGAAGTATTAAGTGAAGCCTGAACCCTATCCCTTGCAGATTGCAGCAGGTCTGGGTTTATGGTTGCTATCAAGTCGCCTTCTTTGACTCTATCACCTTCCTTAACCCTTACCTCGATGATCTCACCTGCAACCTCCGGACTTATACTTACCTCTATTTCCGGTTGCACTTTTCCATTGGCCGTCACAATCTCTGTGATATTGCCCTGTTCCACCATGGCGGTATAAACTTCCATACCCTTGGTTCCGAAATTCTTCTTCCATATCACGCCAACGATGATGATGATCACCACCGCCCCCACGATAATCTTGGCTCTCCTACTCTTTAGCATCCTTCTACTGTAATGTGATTGGTTTGCCCTGGTATACATCCAGGATTTTGACTTTAAAAATGTAGTCGTACTTGGCCCTCAGAAGGTCAGACTGAGCGCTAGCTACTGCCACCTTTGCAGCATTATAGTCAACCACATTCAGCATGCCCACATTGTAGCGCTGCTCGGTATACTTAAACGATTCCTGAGAAGCATCCAATGCCTTCTTTGCCGCCAAATATTGGTTGTAGGCCGCCTTGGCATCCGCATAGGCTCTTCTGATGGTTTGATTCAAATCGTTTTTTGCAATTTCCAAAGAGGACTTCGTAAGGTCTTGATTGATTTCCGCCCGACTTACCGCGGTATTGATTCCCAGGTTGTTGAAGATCGGGACATTCAGTCTGAATCCAACGGACTGGTTCAGGTTTTCGGAAAGTTGCTGATCAAAAGGAAGTAACTCACCGGTTATAAAATCTCTCCTGGCGCCAGAATACCCTGTACCGACACTTCCACTTAGAGAGAGCGTTGGATACCGTGCCCCTTTTGCCAATTGAAGTGCTCTTTCCGAGCTTTGAACGCGGCTTTCGGATGCCTTTATTTCGGGCAGTACTCTCAGGGCCTGATCATAGATCTGACCCGGTGTTGTAAGCAGTCCCGATCCCTCGTCGATGTTGAGTTCAGGCTTTATCACCCTGAAATCCGGGATGGAATCTATTTGAAGAAGCTGGAGCAAACCCAAATAGTTCAAGTCCACTTGATTCTGACTACTCACTAACTGCATTTCTTCCGAAGCCAATTGAGCCTCGATATTGAGTAGATCTCCCCTGGGAGCAGATCCAGCGTCTACCAGTTTTTTTATCCTGGTTGTCTGCGTTTTGGTCTGCATTACTTGATTTTGTGCGACGGTCAGTAACTCCTCTGCCATGATGGTGGACAGGTAAGCATTGGCGATCATGAGGGTGATGTCGTTGCGCATTTTGTCCAGGTCATGCCTTGCCGCCTCAAGATTGTACTGGTCTCTTTTGACCGAGTTGCGGTATTGGCCACCCCTGTACAGATCTACACTTGAGGAAACACCAAATTGGTTTGAACGAACACTCTGGGTGGCAAATGTGTTGGTGAGCGGATCGATCGTCTGACCAAAATTCCAAATATTGGTAGCAAAGCCATTGAGATTTGGCAGCGCCTGGGCCCGGGTGTTTTTGAGTACTTCCCCGGTAGATTTGGATTGCATTTCTGCCTGGTTGACCTGCAAGTTGTTGGTCAGTGCATATTCAACACATTGGTTGAGGCTCCAATAGGTCTGAGCACTTGCTCCGAAGCCTGTCATCCCCATGACAAGAGCTAATAGAATGAATTTTCTCATGATCGGTAGATTGTGTAACAAATGTATACGTTAGGCCAGCGATGATGCGGTTTATGGGGTCAATGGAGTTTTTGAGCACTTACTGGCAAAAGAATTGGATGAAAGGCTTTGCCCGTCCACTGTCGGTGTTACGACACTTACCTGCTATGGGATTCTCTTAATTCGTATTGCGATTTTGCCTCTTATGTCCTATTCAATCTATACAACAGATCATTGCCACGCCTGCGAGGTGGTGCTTACCTACGTGGAAAAGCATCAGATTCCATGCGAACTATTCCCTACTGACCGTAAGGATCGGCCCCATGAAGCATTCATCTTTCCAGCACTCTTTAAGGATGAAAAGTTGATTGCCTATGGTGACGATGATATCATCGAGCACTTCGAAAGGTTCGTGACTGCGAAATCTGCCTAAACCAGATTCGGACTCAACCATTTCCTCGCCTCCTCGATACTCCAACCCTTTCTTTCGGCATAATCTGCCAGTTGGTCCTCTCCAATTTTTCCAACGTTGAAATACCGCGATTCTGGATGCGAAAAATACCATCCACTTACCGATGCTGCCGGGTTCATCGCCATGGATTCGGTAAGTTCCATTCCCAATTCTTCAGGTGCCTTGAGTAGTTCGAAAATTTTGACTTTTTCAGTGTGATCCGGGCATGCCGGATATCCCGGTGCCGGCCTTATTCCGCGATACTTTTCCTTGATCAATTCCTGGTTGGTGAAATGTTCATCGGAATCGTATCCCCAAATGTCCTTGCGTATCTTTTCGTGAAGTCTTTCTGCAAATGCTTCGGCTAAGCGGTCGGCCAAGGACTTAAGAAGAATAGCGCTGTAGTCGTCACCTTCGTTTTCAAATTTGGAAACCCACTTGTCAATTCCCAATCCGGCAGTGACGGCAAAAAATCCTACGTGATCATCACCAGGATTGGGGCTTACATAGTCTGAAAGACACTTACTTCCCCCTTTGGCATTTATCTGTTGGCGAAGCATGTTGAACGTCGAGCTCTCCAGGATAACGTCATCTCCTTTGGAGTAAGCCGGTAATATCCCACATGCTCCATTGGCTTTGAGCCATTTCTCCTGAACAATTCGGTCCAACATGACCTGGGCGTCATCAAATAGCTTGGTAGCTTGTTCGCCCACCACCTTGTCATCCAGAATGCCAGGATATTTACCGTGTAGTTCCCATGCATGAAAGAAAGGGGACCAGTCGATGTAGTTTCTGAGTTCCCGCAGGTCATAATTCTTGAAGTAGGTGACGCCAACATTCTTTGGACGTGGAGGCGAGTACTCATTCCATTCGATTTCGGGCCGATTGGATCTGCTTTCCTCAATACCGATCAGTTCTACCTTTTTGTTTGAGCGATTGTCACGAATGGATGCATACTCATCTTCGATGCCTTTCACATAATCCCCGGATGAAGAACCCAGTAGTTTTTCGACAACGGTTACAGCACGAGAAGCGTCGGTCACATGGACAACCGGGCCTTTGTAGTTCGGCTCGATCTTAACCGCAGTATGGATTTTGGATGTAGTGGCTCCTCCGATGAGCAAGGGAGTTTTCATTTCACGCCGTTCCATCTCTTCCGCTACATAGACCATTTCATCCAGGGACGGTGTGATGAGTCCACTCAAGCCAATCACATCTGCTTCGATTTCCTGAGCCTTGTTGAGGATATCTTCCAGCGGAACCATAACTCCAAGATCCTCTATGTTATAATTGTTGCAAGAAAGAACAACCCCGACGATGTTTTTCCCTATATCGTGGACGTCTCCTTTCACCGTGGCAAGCAGTACTTTTCCGGCATTGCTTCCTCCACCCTGTTTCTCAGCTTCGAGGTAGGGTTCCAAGTAACCCACTGCCTTCTTCATAACCCTCGCGCTCTTGACAACCTGGGGGAGAAACATCTTCCCACTTCCAAAGAGATCACCAACGACATTCATGCCTTTCATGAGCGGACCTTCGATCACATGTAATGGCCTTTCTACCCCTAGTCGCGCTTCCTCCGTGTCCTCTATGATGTATTTCTCGATTCCCTTTACCAGTGAATGCTCAATGCGCTTTTCGAGGTCGTAGGACCGCCACTCTTCCTCCGTTTGTTTTGCTGCTCCTTCATTTGTGACGCTATCGGCGTAGGCAATCAGTCTTTCTGTAGCGTCCTCACGCCGGTTGAGCAATACATCCTCCACGAGCTCCAGCAATTCCGGTTCAATGTCATCGTATACCTCCAGCATACTGGGGTTCACGATGCCCATATCCATTCCTGCTCGAATACCATGGTATAAGAAGGCTGAGTGCATGGCCTCCCTCACCTTTTGATTTCCACGGAACGAAAACGACACGTTACTCACCCCCCCACTGACCTTAGCGTGGGGAAGATTTTCCTTGATCCACTTTGTAGCCTTAAAGAAGTCGACAGCGTAGTTTCTGTGCTCATCCAAACCGGTAGCAACGGGAAAAATATTGGGGTCAAATACTATGTCCTCTGGTTTGAAGTTGACTTTCTCAACAAGAATATCGTAGGAACGTTTACAAATATCAATTCGTCGCTGGTAGGTATCCGCTTGCCCTTCTTCGTCAAAGGCCATCACCACTGTTGCAGCTCCATATCGCCTGATCCTCTTTGCCTGATAAATGAATTCTTCTTCCCCGTTCTTCAAGCTGATCGAATTGACAACGCCCTTGCCCTGGAGGCACTTCAGCCCAGCCTCGATGATATCCCACTTTGAGGAGTCGATCATCACGGGAACCCTCGCAATGTCCGGCTCGGCGGCGATCAGATTGAGAAATCGAACCATCGATGCCTTGCCGTCGAGCATGGCCTCATCCATATTGACATCGATGATCTGTGCACCTCCTTCGACTTGTTCACGCGCCACTTCCACCGCTTCTTCGAAGTTGTCGTCCTTGATCAGGCGTAGAAACTTCCTTGAACCGGTCACATTCGTTCGTTCACCAACATTCACAAAGTTGGATCTCGGATGTACCCACAGAGGCTCCAGCCCGGAAAGCTTCATTGGCTTGTTCTCTTCCATGTTCTAAAATCGCTTATGCAGACAGTGCTTCGAGTTCTATTTTTCTTGGAGCGTAATTGGCCGCAATTTTTGCCAAAGCACGGATGTGATCTGGGCCCGTGCCGCAGCATCCGCCAAGCAAATTAACCAGGCCTTCCTTGAGGTATTCTTCGATTTGTGCGGCCATTTCGGTAGGAGTCTGGTCGTATTCTCCCATCTCATTCGGTAATCCTGCATTGGGGTACGCCGATATTCTAAAGTCAGATTTTCGCGAAAGCACTTGAAGGTATGGGAATAACTGCTTCGCACCGAGGGCACAATTAAACCCGACGCTCAAAAGGTTCATATGGGAAATACTGATCAGAAAAGCTTCGGCTGTTTGTCCGGAGAGTGTCCTACCACTGGCGTCCGTGATGGTTCCGGAAACCATAACGGGTAAGTCACTTCCGCTTTCCTCCTGTGCTTCTTCGATAGCGGCCAGTGCAGCTTTTGCATTGAGTGTATCGAATATGGTTTCGACCAATAGAATGTCGACTCCACCTGTGATCAACCCAAGGGCCTGCTCCTTATATGCTTCAAATAACTCATCGAAGTCCACGCCCCTATATCCCGGATCGTTCACGTCGGGCGAAAGCGAGGCAGTTTTGTTGGTTGGTCCAAGTGCCCCCGCAACAAACCTTGGCTTGTGTGGTTCCCTTTCGGTCCAGCGATCGGCCGCCTTACGCGCAACTCTTGCAGATGCTTCGTTGAGCTCACCTGACAGGTGTTGCAGGTTGTAGTCAGCTTGCGAGATGGCGTTGGCGTTGAAGGTGTTTGTTTCGACAATGTCCGATCCAGAACTAAAGTACTCATCGTGTATCGATGCGATAATGTCTGGTCGTATGATAGACAACAAATCGTTGTTGCCTTTCAAGGGACTTGAATGGTCTTTGAATCGTTCACCCCGGAAATCGGATTCTCCAAGTCTGTGTGATTGAATCATGGTTCCCATCGCTCCATCGAGGATGAGAATGCGTTGCTCTAAGGCCTCTAATAATGCTTCTTTTCTACTCATAATTTTTGGCAAAAAAAAATCCCTTCACTAGGCCTGAAGAGATCAACTATTAATTTTTATTGAACTTATCTTCACGCGTCATCGACGCGACTGGATTTGGCACCTTCTCGACAGAGTCGCAGGTTGCCAAGGGTTCGTAGGGCCTAGTCCCTCCCCCTTTCTTTATAAGTTATTCAAAAGAACGAGCCCCAAATTTACAAAAAGGATCAACGACCAAACAATTTTTCTTTCAGCGGGCCACCAAAGAAATAAAGCGCGCCTCCGATTAAGATCAGGTATGGGATGCCCATCAAGTACATGATTCCCGAATTGAGTCCCTTGCCCATTCTGCCTCCGCCATCGATGGACGACTCGGCTACCGCTCTACACATAGAGCATTGTGCTTCCACATCTATCGACAAAACTACCAGCAGTACGATCGCTATGAGAATCCTAATTGGCATAGTATGGGGACAAAAATACGTAAACAAGGACACCGGTGAGTGTTACGTATAGCCAGATAGGGTAAGTCCACCTTACAATTCTGCGATGACCTTTCACATCGCCCATAAATCCACGCGTCCAGGCTGTGAGGATCATTGGAAGGGAGATGCCGGCAAGAAGAATGTGACTGATCAAGGTGAAGTAGTACAGACCAACGAGATCTCCACCATATTTCGTGTCTCCGGACAAGTAATGGTAGACAATGTAATTGACAAGAAATAGAAAGGACAGGACCATTGCGGTCGTATTGAGTCGTTTGTGCAGATTGACATTCTTATTGCGAATAGCGATAAAGGAAGTAACCAGAATCAGGAAACATGATCCGTTGATCAGCGCGCTGATCATGGGTTGCCATTTAGTGAATGTTGGTTTGCTGGCAACTTCAGGGAGGTAGTGCAGGGATAGTACTGCGACGTATACCACTGCGGTGAATACCCAAATGACTCGATTAGCTTGCTTCCTTGTCATCCTTCCTCGGTACAAATTCTGCCGCCTTCAGCGCTTTCAGGTCTTCGGACATCTCCTTGATCTTGCTGTATTCAGTAGCGTTATAGACTCCTCTCATTGCCCCGCTCTTGTCGAAGAGTGAAATCTGGAAAATCTCGTCCGAATATTCTGAAGAATAATCGGCCTTCAGTTTCTCTTCAACTTGGGTCGCAATCTCCACGCTTACCTGAACAATCAACATTCTCGAATCATTCATGAAACCTTTCAAATCTTTTTGATTGATCGCAGAATCCGGACTCAATACGACCATCCTGGCTTCTCTAACTGTCACCTTTTCCAACAGGCCGCCAAGTTGGGGTACGACCCTAGCATTTGCCTCGTAGTTATTCTCCTTGAGTACAACCAAAGACCATAAGCAGGTGTCGAGATCCGTGCCGATATTTCCAAAGAAGGGATAACCCGATAGCGAAGCACTCACATCATAGGCTTGGGCATCACCTGCAAATGACATTGGCTTATAGTAAGGCAAGTCAAACAGGTTATGTTTTCCTGTAGAGAGAACCAAATAAAGTGTAGAAGGAAAAAGCAAAATGAGGAAAAGGATCCCCCATTTGTACTTGGAAAGGTTCATTTACAAAAGACCCATGGCTTCCCGGATACCATAGAGGGCACTTGCCTCTGAGACCAGGATGAATAGGAGATAAAGTATGAACAATGCGTAGGGAGCAAGAATGGTATACCGCAAGGTTTTGCGCTCGTCGCCGAGGTGCATAAATTCCATTACGATATATCCCGCTTTCACCAACGTCAACACGATGAAGGTGATTTTCACCATCTCCCATGTAATGCCTGCAGTACCGGCAAGGAAGACTCCCATCAAAACCTCAACCGTTGTAACGATGGTAAGGATGATGGTCACCTTTACGATGTTTTTGCGAATCTTTTTTCCGGTCTCTTCGCTGTGATGAGCGTCAAGTGAATATTCGATAATGTCGTCTCTTTCCATGCTTCAGTCTGTTAGATGAGGTAGTAAAAGGTGAAAACAAATACCCATACAAGGTCAACGAAGTGCCAGTATAATCCGACTTTCTCAACCATTTCATAATGGCCGACTTCCTCGTATTTCCCTTTGAGCACGTTGAGTAAGATGATGAAGTTTATCACCACTCCGGAGAATACATGGGATCCATGGAAACCCGTGACGAAGAAGAAAAATTGCGTGTATTGCAAAGCCCCCGGCGACCCATCGGGTGCCGTGTAGGGGTTCTGCCTTAACGTAGCATTATCCGCCCAGGTCATGATATCTCCATCCGGGCCGGCGATGTAAGATGACCATTCCCACGCTTGGGAGCCTACGAAGAATAATCCACCTAGTACAGTTAGGAACAACCAAATAGAAACTCCCCTTCGGTCCATTCTGTGCCCTGCCTCAACAGCCAATACCATGGTGACTGAACTAACGATGAGTATGAAAGTCATCAGGGCCACATAGGCCAACGGTAGGTGCGCATGTGTTCCGGGGAAGTGGAAGAAAATTTCTTCACTCTTTGGCCAGATATCGGCGTACTTGAACTTCATAAATCCAAGAGATGCCAACAATCCTCCAAACGTCAGGGCATCCGAGATGAGGAAGAACCACATCATCATCTTGCCATAACTCACACTGAAAGGTGATCTACCTCCACCCCAAAGTGTCGCTGTATCAATTACTTTACTTGCTTCACCTGCCATATCCCAATCGTAAGTTTTAGCGTATGTACATCAGAAAGAGCAGCAAATATATCCATAAAATATCTAAAAAATGCCAATAGATCGCCGTCAATTCAAGGCCTAGCGTGTTTTCCGGAGAGTACCGATTTAACAGGGCTTTGAACAAGGTAAACAACAAGGCAAACAACCCTCCAACGAGGTGGGCCAGGTGGACACCCGAAATGGCATACATGTAAGATCCGGCAGCATTACTTCGGCTCCCTCCAAAATAGATTCCCTGGTCCACCAATTCTCCCCATGCCTGGAACTGGAAGTACGAAAAGAGGATGCCCATGAAGAGCGTCAAGGTGAGGCTGAGTTGAACCCCGCGCATGTTTCCTCGTTTTGCAAATCTCACCAGGGGCAACAAAGTCAGACTACTCACGATGATGGCCAATGTGCTCAAATAGAAGGTGGGCGGGACGTCAAAATAGAGCCATTGACCTTCGGCCTGTCGAACGATGTAAGCTGAGGTCAGCCCGCCAAACAGCATGATGATACTGAGAATACCAACCCACATCATCGACTTGCGCGTTCGTCTGTGGCGGATGTATTCTTCGCTTTGGTAGTAATCTAAAGTCGTCATATCAAAAAGGATAGTTGAACCAAGGGCAACCAGGCGAAGGACGCAAACATGATTCTCTTGGCACTTGGCATGTCACACTTCTTATACAATTCTATGGAAGTCCAGAAGAACAAAACGCTCAAAGTCAAACAGATGTAAAGGCTGATAGATCCGGTGATCCCAAACATGTAAGGAAGGGCGCTCGCCGGGATCATAAAAAAGGAATAGAGCATAATTTGAAATGCCGATTGCTTATCACGCCCGCCAGGAGACGGCAGCAAGTGAAATCCCGCCTTCTGATAGTCATCGTGCGCCTTCCAGGCAATAGCCCAAAAGTGGGGGAATTGCCAAATGAACTGAACGGCGAACAGGATTCCGGGGATCAACCCAAATTCTCCAGTTTCCGCAATGTATCCCAGCATGGGCGGAATTGCCCCCGGAAATGCTCCCACCATAACGGCAAAGGGTGAAATTCGCTTGAGTGGTGTGTAGAGTGCAACGTAACTAAACAGGGCTAGAAGGCCCAAAACAAAACTCAAGGGGTTGAGGTAGATCCAAAGAACAGCCAAGCCGATCAATCCAAAAACTGAAGCCACCACGATCCCCTCTTTGGCAGTCATACGCCCGGTGGGAATTGGCCTGTCTTTGGTTCGATTCATGATCTTATCCAGATCGCGTTCGATCACCTGGTTGAATCCATTCGATGAAGCCGTCACCAGAAACCCACCAATAAACAACGCTGCAAATTCTATCCACGAAAATGTGCCTCCTGCCTGGGTAGCGAGTAAGTAGGAAATGATGGCACTGAATACTACCAGGCTACTCAATCTGAGCTTGCCAAATTCGGCGTATGCCCTGACTTTTTCCCTGATGCTTAGCGTCGTTTGAGATTCTTCTATTTCCCTGGTAACCACAGCACAGTTTCGGACTGCGAATTTAGCAAAATGTAGGGCTGGCGTGTGATTAGACGCACAATTTCGAGAGCAGGTCAACTAAGGGTAAACCTCAGGCTGATGCCATAATTCGAATTGGCGTTGAGGAAAGTATTGGTCATCTTAGGATTGTTGAGAATCCTATCGTAGAAAGCTCGTAAGGTAAGCTTGTCGCTCATTTTGTAATCGGCGGTCATTTTGATGCTAAACACAAACATACCCGCCGTGGTCTCGTGTTCAAAATCGGCGATCTTATGTATGACCGTAATGTTGTCGCGAACGGAGAAGTCGGCCCTCACCTTTAGGTCGTTCTTGATCTTTTTCCCTGGTTTAAACTCGAAGGGGAAGGTCACATTCTTGAATGTGTACCCGCCACCAAGCACGTATTCGAGTGATCGCAATTCCATCAACTGGGTATTGGAGGCATTGAGCGTGAGCGTCCTCGATCGCTTGAATTCCAGCTTACCCTGGAAGCCATTTTTCATCTTGACATCGACTCCGATTAGAGGCCCGAAATTTTCGGAAATGCTGATCGACTGATACTGATTCTGAGTGATAAAATTGCTGTCGAGGTCGAAGCCACCCTCGAGGTCTGCAAAACCATCTCCATCATTGTCAACATATCGCTGGTTGTTGATATAACCTCCAATGCTCAGGTTGGAGCTATAGCTGTGGTTGATGGTGACCGTTCTGAAGTACTTCTTCAAGGCAGGGATCTTTGACAAGCCCGTATAATTCAACCTCCAATTGAATCTTGGCAAAACCTTAAATGGATTCAGGGTCACATGATTTGGAGAACCCCCGGTATATGCGGCCAGGAAAGCAGGAACAAGCACATCCATGGATGTGGCTCCATAACCGTGTCGGAAATCCCCGGTATCGATGTAATGTGCCCCTTCTGATTCCGGATTGCCTTCTTCCAAGCGATTTGAAATAATCGATCGATACTCCAGGAATTGCTCGAAAGTCTCGCTCGAATTGTTGGCCTTAAGCGGAACAAAAGCCGTCCTCCAAGTAGAGATGGCTGAACTGAAGCTTCCGGATGTCACCGGACTCTGATTCTCCCATACACCTGGGCCCAATGGGTCGGCCGTATCTGCCGGAACAAATCGGAAGAAGGAGCTTGTGTTTTCACTTTGACGCTGATCAGCGGAGAGCGTAATCCTTAAATCCTTCATGGGTTGTACGGTAGCCCTGATATTGAGATTTTGACTCAAGGTTTGCGATGCCGGCATGTTCAAATTCGGACTTTTGATCAGCCATCCTTGCTCTGCCGCATATGCAAAGTAATCCGTGTCGTTTGGCCCAAAATTGTCTTGCTTGCCCAATATGAAACCCGGGCCAGGAGCCTGAAAGCTCTTGTCCATACCCGCGTACCTCGATTCCCTGTCGAATCCGGGCAGCACCAATCCTCGGTTTTGGCTATAACTGATAGACCCGCTCTGTACACTCATTAAGAGATTGAAGAATCGATCGACTACGGTGAATTTGTCTTCTTTTTTCTTTTTCTGCTTTTTGTCATCGGCCGATTCCTCTCCCCCTTCGGTGATTTCTTCCTTTGTTTTACGGCCTCGTCGTTCCTTTTCCTTCTTGGCCTTACGGCGCTTGGCCTCCTGTTGTACTTTCTTCAGATAGTCAACCTTGTTGTAGAGGGTTCGCATGTTGAAGTTGGCGCTCCATGAGAAATTCCCTGAATTCTGAACAGTGTTGCCAATGATTTGACCAGAGGTATCAGCCAGCGGAGCCCTTCGCCAATTGTAGGATGATCCGTAGCGAACATTGGAAGAAATGAAATTCAACATTGGAACCATTTCCAATGGAATCTTATAGCTCAGGTTTGTATTGTGACGGTAATCCAGGTTGGTACCAAGGGAGGCTATTTCGTCCAGCACCGCTCCTCTCCAATTGAGGTATTCATCTCGATTCTCTCTATCTACTGCCCCATTTGGCTCATCAACCAAGGCCCGGTTGGTGGCGTTGTAGTCAAACTTGAGGTTCTTGGTGATATCCCACTTGGTCGAATACACCCTATCCCACGTCCAGGTCTTGTTGAAGAAGGCCGGTAGGTCGGCACGGATTCCAGGGTTGTTGTTCCTTACTTGTCGCTCATTGTATTGGCGATTCATATTGGTCTGGAAGGTGAAATTGCTCGGCAGCGGTTTGATATTAGCCTCTCGCACAAGCCTCAGATAATTGATCCTGCGCAAGTATTTGATCTTAGAAAAAGGCTTGATCGACTTTGACTTGATACTGTAGGCATAGTTGAATCCACCACGGTAATTTCTGGTGATATCATGCTCGGTGTCGAAGTCACGCCTCAACTCCTCGGAATAGGAATAATTGAACGAGAAATTGGAAATGTCCAGTGGTGTAGACTTCTTATCCTTGCTGCCCGTTTTGGTCTTCTTGACATTCGTAAAGTTGATCGACTTCCGAATGGTTTGATCCTGGATGACCTTCTTGATACTATCCCTCTCTGCGCGGGTATCCCAGGATTTCACATATTCTTCAAACGGCACATCTTCTGCCAAAGGAGAGAACATCGGATCCATTGTTGCTTTGGAGTAGCCAACGAACATTGGAATCTGAACTCCACTTTTCTCCGGGAAGAATTTTCCAAGCTGAATGCTGGTAGAGGCATCAATATTCTTCTTGGTCTCCTTCTGGCGTTCGTTGACCTTTTGCTCCAGCGATCCAAATCCGGGTGTACTGATGCTACCGGCCAATGACACGTTTGCCAGGTCGGCGAGGTTGGCTGTTACACGACCCAAGGCAGCCCAGCCTGTTCGCTCGTCGAATTCGCTCAATCGCATTTCATTAACCCAGATCTCCGCACACTTCGGAAGTCCGTCGTCATTGAGCGGATCAAGTTCCTGGCGAGTGTTGCGCACACCAATCATCGCAACCTTCACCTCTCCGAGGTTGGGGCTACCCACAACATAAATCTTCCCTCGTCCAACCGCGCGTTCATAACGCTTGCGTTTCAGGAGTAAATCTGCACCATTCAGCAATTCCTTGTCTCGCTGGACCTTGGTCTGCCGGATGTCCTCCAGTGGAATTTTAACCTCATTGGGCGCGGGCCACACGGCCTCCTGATCCGTGGGTACTTGATCTATGTAGAAGCCTGAATCGGTGACAAGCAAGGGTAACTCGTATTCATAATAGTTTTCTGTGAAGTCGGTACCCAAGCGTACGAATATCGATAAGTCATTGTCCCTCAATTCCGGTCCACCTGGTAATTGTTCGGCGTGCACGTACATGCGTAACTCGCGATACATCCTCATGTCCATGAAGATGTTTCTGTACGCAGCCTGCGCATATCCGTCCTGTAGGTCACAAACCTCAAATGACATTGCCTGCTCGTTGTATTGCTGCAGGTTGGTTGTATTCACATTCAATTCGCGATAAATACCCGGAGGCAACACGTAGTTTACTGGAGTTTTAGCGCTATTCTCTTCGATGCTGACCGCCCTAATGTTGAAGGTAGTTTGCTCATCGTTGGCAAACCCCTCCGCATTGTCGTCCAGCTCTCCGAGATAGCGCCTCCATTCTCCTCGAATGAACTCCAGTCGTGCGAACCGCAAATGCACTTCCTCTTCAAATCCGGTTGTATACATTCTCATGAACCGGATAGATCTAAAATCGGTGATGGATCCGATTTTTTCCTTCATGTCCCCTTTGAGTGGGATTTTAAATTGATACCACCGTATTGGCTTTTCTTCGCCATTGGCACGCAGGTCGTTGTTCACCAATACGTTGGTGATAAAGTTTTGGCCTACGTTATTTGGATTGATGTCGTTTCTGGTGATGCGAATTCGATATTGGTAATACCCTTCCACATTGTTGACTACGTTGTCGGCATTGAGATCTTCCTTGTCGGGAACAGTCGTGGCGGATGTTGGATATCCCTGCTGATTTAGGGCTGCATATTGATCCTGAGTTGGTGAATTGCCCTCTGTTCCGTTGTAGAGTTTATAGCGTTCAAGGATATTGAGTTGCAGCGCATCGTAGTCGTCGTCTCGATAATAGTTGTAGCTGTCGTTTGATGGATCCGCAAAAGCTGCCTGATACGCTGGTGATGCCACACCGTGCTTCTGGGCAATTGCCTCCAAGTAGTCAGCGAAGAAAATTTGTTCCTCATCGTCACGAAGACCGTCCATTCCAACATCCTGAAAACCCCTTGTGCCTGGATCATTGTCAAAGCCGGAAGCCAGCGGAACACCCCTCGTTACCCTTCCCCAATTGCTAATCGTATCGGGCGTGAGGTCCTCTACAGTGGCCAATACATTTGGCAGGTCCTGCTCAAAAATGTTCTGCCCGTCGTACATCACATCCTCACTGATGTTTCCAAGGTTGATGTAAAGGTCTCCACCCCTATGTGTTCCATCAGGGTCTGCATCTTCATTAAACGGATCCATCAACCAAAACTGGAGGAACTCAATGTTTGCTGCTTCAAAGTCATTTTGATCAACCCTTCGTGTGATCCCGCCCCACTTTTCTTTTGGATTGGCAAGGCTACCATCCTCATTCAGGTCATCCACATCATAGTTGTATGGCCCTTTTTCGGTCGGATAAAAAGACACGTCGAGCATGGCAATATTGTTTGGAGAAAAGGGCTGGACGCTCCTGTTTGGAAATACCTCTTGCTCAAAGATTTGGCGCATCCTGTGGTCCGATAGCATGTCGGGGTCATCCTTCACATGCTGAGGTGCATTGTTTTGATAGAACAGTGGGTCCACCACCCTCCAGTTGAAGAGTGCCCTGTTGTGGCCCGAAGCCTGATTGTTGAAAAGGTTCCCCTCCGGAAACAATTCCGGCTGACTCTGAGGTGTGGCGGCCAACCTCCAATTGGTCATGGTCCTCATGTCGATAAAGGATTGACTTCCTTCGAAATCGTCGATATAGCTATTTCCAGACCGACCTATGGCTCCGGCGTGCCCAGGTATCAGGTGGGCGAATTCACCGGTCATTTTCACCGAAGACTTGGCCTTGGTATCAATGAATGGAATCTTGTCAACGAGTTTGGTGATCAGCGGGACTTCTGCTCTGTATGAACCGTCCATTCCCCAGATCATATTGCTCACCGGCTCATTACCATAATCGATTTTTGGGGTGATTGGTTTTTCACCAAGGCGAAGGAAGGTTCCACCGAGGATTATGTCCTTGTTGACCTTGTAATCGAAACGAGCACCTACCAGGTTTTTCTGCTGTTGCGCAAACAACTCGTTACTCTCCAGCGATACATCGATTGGAGTATTGGAGTCCAGCAAACCCTGATTGATGATGGTCACTCTACCCATTTGATAGTTGACAGTGTAATCCACGTTCTCCGTTAGAATGGCACCTCCCGCCGTGACCGTCACTGAACCTTCCGGTACGTTTAGTGCGTTGAGAGATATCTCAGAACTCGACGAGGACTTATATTCTCCTTTGATCGAAAATCGGTTTTTGGCGGGAAACAGATTTTGAGCATCCGCCTGGGTTCGCGTATAGAGTGAGTCGAAGGCATACTTTTCTGCCAGCAAGGGTTCCGGCATCACCTTCCTTATCCCACTTCCAAAGGGTTCCAGCAATGGGAAAATAATGCGCCCTGTTCGCTCAATGATGGTGAATCCGGGAAGGAAGTCGAAGACACCGTCCTGTACCGGTTTTTGGTTGATGTTCAGTTTGTCGAGTCCAAGTAATTGGACTAGCGATCTATTGTTGTAGTTGTCCTCCGGTATATAATTGATATCGATACCGAGGTTCTGGTCGAGGTACCAGACATCCAACTCAAATCCATCGCGCTGAACTTGGTAAGCTCCGATGTTGTAGATATTCTTCATCATCAAATCCCACATGGGCACATGCGTATTGAGCTCCACGCTCTTCAGCATCTTGAGGAAGAGTGGTCGGGGGGCTGCGATGTCCACGGAAAATTCACCCACCTGGTAAAGATTTCCCTGATAGGTGTACTCAAATGCTACAGCCAGCACCTGGTTGGAATTGATCTGTTGACGCAAGGAGATGTACCCCAACTGGTCGTTTAGATCATATTCTGATGGCGCCAACTTCCTTGCGAATTCCACTCGTTGGTAGTCCAGTCTTGAGTTGAGCCCCAATTGTCCATCGAGGATATTGGCGGACTGCACAATGTTTCGTTCGGCTCCAAAAGCTCCGGTAATGGTATTGTAGAGGTCATTATTTGCACTCGACGCAGGAATATTTGGTTGTGGGATGTTTACAAAATCCGGATTGTATAAGTGGTTGGGGTCCGTTGTACCCAAATCCTGAAAAGCCACAATGTCTCTCGGATTCTCCGGGTTAGCCCTCGTATTGGTCACCCATACCTCCACTCTTGTGACACGTACCCCCGTATTATACATCGGAGGTTGGCTTACCGCGTCCTCGTATAGATTCCTGAAGAAATGGCTCAGGAAGAAGTGCCTATTGGCTTCGTAATTATCCCCTCGTGTCTCGAACTGTGTGATTTGTGCACCGCCTTCCGTTCTGATCTGAGATTTCTTTCCCTGTTGTTGAGAAAGCAGGGTGGTGACATTCAATCGACCAAACTTCAATTTGGTTTTGATACCCAACAAGCTTTGACTTCCGGTGATCAAGGAGCTGTTGAGCGGCATGGCCACATTCCCCACTTCGATGTCTTGCAAGATATCGTCTTCGTAGCCGGTGTAGTCGAGTTTGACACGATTGTCGAATGCGAAGGTCGCATCGGTGTTGACATTCATTGTGACTTTTACCTTATCTCCTATGTTTCCAAGAACGTTGAGCTGGATGGATTGGTCGTATTGGAAGTTGGTAATGCTTCGCTGGCGTTCAGGAATGACGGGATTCTCGTTTCGGGAAGATCGAAGACCAAATCTCAATTCTGCAGATCCCGTTGGTTTGATGTCGATTTTGTTCCCACCAAAAATTCGATCGAAGGTTTCGCTTTCTACTTCGAGTTCCGGACGCAACTCTTTTTTGTCCTTCTTGTATTTCTTGTCGGAATCGGACTTGTCCTTCCAGTAGTCAGCGATGGATTTCTTTCGCTGTTGCTCGATGTAATCATCGAATTCCATGTAAGATGGATTTCTGAAATTCCTGTTTCCTAGCTTCTCATCGAATTCGTAGTTGCCAGAGGTTGAATTGAAATTGACTGACTTCTCGATGTTCTCTGGTTCGCCCATTTGCATACTCGAACCATTGTTTTCGGTGGGATCGGTCCTTTCCTTCATCGGAAAGCGCAAAGTTCCGGACGTGTCTGGACCGGCCTTTTGAGCAAGTGCAGGCAGGGTCCAGCATATGGACAATAGCAGGGCTAATTCCCAGTATGGAAGTTTGCGGTTCACCAGAATGTTTTTGTGGCTTACAGGTGTTTCAGGGCTTGCTTTACAAGGTTCTCTACAGGTATCTCTCCATCACTATCCAACATCTTCTGGAGAACTTTGCGCGCCTTGCCCTTCTCAAAGCCTAGTGCCACAAGTGCAGATAACGCTTCTTCTAGCACACTATTGCCCGCAAATTGAATTTTTTCGAGTTCGGGAGAATCAGCCCCGATTTTGTCTTTCAAGTCGACGATGATTCTTTCGGCCGTTTTCGCGCCAATTCCCTTAATAGCCTTGAGCGCGCCAACGTTTTCACTTTGTATGGCTACCTGTATTTCTGAAGGACTCAATGAGGACAACATGACCCTCGCAGTACTAGCCCCAACACCGGATACTGATATGAGCTTGAGAAATATTTCTCTTTCCGCTTTGTCAATAAATCCATAGAGTACATGAGCATCTTCTCTCACCACCTGGTGAGCAAAAAGAAAAATCCCCTCGTCTTCGGGTAACTGACTGTAGGTATTCAGTGAAATATTCAGAAGGTAACCTACTCCTCCGCATTCTACAACGACATACGCCGGGTTCTTATCAATGACCCTTCCCCTAAAATGTTCGTACATGTTATCTTGTTTGGGCGTCGACAACCGCCACCGCGACCATATTCACAATTTCACGCACAGAACTGCCCAGTTGCAATATGTGAACTGGCTTTTTCATCCCTATCAGGATTGGCCCGAGAAGTTCGTGTTTTGTCATTTTCTGTATCAGTTTGTACGCAATATTTCCAGCCGCCAAATTTGGGAAAATTAGACAGTTAACGTTGTTGTCAACCAACTGAGAAAATGGAAAAATTTCTTTCATCAATTCCTGATCCAAGGCAAAGTTGGCTTGAAGCTCTCCATCTACCTTCAGACTTGGGTGTAAGCTGTGTAATATTTTCACTGCCTCGCTCACCTTGGTCGCGTCGTCACCCTTGGAACTCCCAAAATTTGAGTATGACAGGAGTGCGATGCGAGGTTCTATTTTAAATCGCTTGATCGCATGGGCCGCCAACATGGTAATTTCCACCAATTGATCCGCTGTAGGACTATAGTTGATGGTGGTATCGGCCAGGAAAATTGGCCCTTTCTTCGTCAATAACACATACATTCCAAGGATGGTATTGACCCCGTTGTCCTTTCCAATGCACTGCATTGCAGGCCTGAGTGTATCCGGATAGTTGCGGGTCAATCCGGAAACCAACGCGTCTGCCTCTCCGCTATCCACCATCATGGATCCGAAATAGTTGCGCTCTCGCATGGATTTCACCGCTTCACTCAACGTATAGCCCTTGCGATTCCGTTTTTCGAAGAATATCTGTCCGAATTCTTCGCGCTTTTCTTGCATGTCCTCGAGTCGAGGGTTGATAATCTCGACTCCTTCCAGGTCCAGACCATATTTTTCGATGAGGCCCTTTATGACATGACGCTTTCCGAGAAGAACCGGCTCCGCAATGCCTTCCTCTCTCACAATCTGCGCTGCCTTGAGAATCTTGTGGTGATCGGCTTCAGCAAATACAACCTTTTTAGGCTGTTTTTTGGCCCGCTCCATCAGCGAACCAATGAGCTTGTTGTCAAGGCCCATACGCTTCTCAAGCATTTCCTTATAGCCTTCCCAATCCTGGATCTTGTCCCTGGCAATACCAGAATCCATAGCAGCCCTGGCCACTGCCGGTGCAACCCATGATATTAATCTGAAATCAAGGGGTTTGGGTATGATGTAATTGGCCCCAAACGAAATGTGTTTTTCATTGTAGGCAATGTTGACCTCTTCTGGTACCGGCTCCTTGGCCAATTCGGCAATAGCTTTTACCGCAGCCAGTTTCATTTCTTCGTTGATCCCCTTGGCCCTTACGTCAAGTGCCCCGCGAAAGATGTAGGGAAATCCAAGCACATTGTTCACCTGGTTTGGCGTATCCGACCGGCCAGTTGCCATGATCACATCGTCTCTCGATGAGATCGCATCCTTGTACGAAATCTCAGGATTAGGATTCGCCAACGCAAAGATGATCGGGTTTTTGGCCATGGACTTCACCATGTCAGTAGTCACCACTCCTCCTCTTGAGAGTCCAAGGAAAACGTCCGCGTCTTTCATCGCGTCTTCGAGGGTTTCCAGCTTTCGCTCCGTGGCGAAGAATTTTTTGTTGTCATTGAGGTCATCCCTACGTTTGTGAATTACTCCCTTGCTATCAATCATCACAAGTTTCTTTTTATCTACACCAAGTGACAAAAAGAGCTTGGCGCACGAAATGGCTGAAGCACCGGCGCCAGCCACAACTACGTTGACGTTTCCAATTTTCTTCTTAGAAATCTCAAGGGCATTGAGCAGCGCCGCACCCGAAATGATTGCGGTCCCGTGTTGATCATCGTGCATCACAGGGATATCCAGTTCTTCCTTCAACCTTCGCTCAATCTCAAAAGCCTCCGGAGCCTTGATATCCTCCAGGTTGATCCCTCCAAAAGTTGGCGCGATATTCTTTACGGTACGCACGAACTCGTCGACATCTGTGCAGTCAACCTCAATGTCGAATACATCGATGTCGGCAAATATTTTAAACAGTAATCCCTTTCCTTCCATCACCGGTTTTGAAGCCTCTGGACCCAAGTCTCCAAGCCCCAATACTGCGGTACCATTTGAGATGACCGCTACCAGGTTTCCCTTTGCAGTGTAACGATTTACATCGTCAGGGTTCTTGGAGATTTCCAGGCAAGGTTCGGCCACACCAGGAGAATAGGCCAAGGACAGATCGCGCTGTGATGCATAGGGTTTTGTCGGAACAACTTCGATTTTTCCCTCTCGTCCCTGGGAGTGATAATCCAGGGCATCTTGCTTTCGAATCTTCATAGGGCAAAGGCGTGTCGCCCAAATGTAAGCATTTAGTAATGCGTCTTGAGGGTGGCAAAACAAAACACCACCCCGAA
This sequence comes from Salibacteraceae bacterium, assembly GCA_965267285.1. GTDB lineage: Bacteria > Bacteroidota > Bacteroidia > Flavobacteriales_G > Salibacteraceae > UBA4419. Next base: position 2,844,293 of record OZ253948.1, read on the forward strand.
GGATGGTGCTTAAATAATTGATCTATTTTATTGCTTTTACTGGATCACAAGCTTGTCCGAAAACAGGCCTTTGTCAGAATCCATGCTCACCGTATAAATTCCCGGAGGCAAATGTTGGAGGTCCATATACTTGTCCGATTGTGCATCAAAGCGCTCACGGTGTACAATCTTTCCGGAAATATCTGAGACGACAGCATCCACTTCGCTCAATCCTATTAAGTAAACCCCACTCGTAGAAGGATTAGGATACATCCTAACAGAAGGATTTTGGGCTTGATCTTCGCCAACGCCCACTACATACTCGCGAACCCAATAGACGAAGTTGATTACGTTTCCTGCGTCACCTTTGTTTGTGACTCTCATGACCATCGCACCTTCGTGAACTGTATCACTAGTACGAATTTGAAGGGAGAATGTCACCAGTCCTGAACCTCCTATTTCACACGAGTCCAACATTGGAAAAGCATTTGCAGGAAAGCAAGTTCCGCAATCGCACATCACTACTGAATCGTATACCGCGGTGAGATCCTCGGTGACCACTTCCCATTCTACCCTCACGGCATTCATCGAACCATTGAGAATAGGCACCAACCCCTTGTTGAACAGGTTGTCATCGTTGGCCCTGAGCTCCATCAGCACAGTATCTTTTGATGTGGAGATTTGTCCAAAGCCGGCCGAGACCAACATCAGGGCTGCGAGAAAAAATAAAAGTCTTTTCATAGTGTTTTCTTGTGCAGCAAATATAGTGACTTCAGGGGCAATTGGCGCAGCTTTTGGGTAGAGCAATGTCAGCGGTCAGACCAAATGAGTTCAAAGAAGCGTCACGCGAAAGAATTGAGTAAATTAGCAGCCGCAAAACGGCGGCATACCGTTTGCGTATCCTGGAAAAAAACAATGATGAAATACTTATACATTTTTCTGGCTTTTGTGGTCTTTGCCAGCAGTGCCGAGGCACAATCCAAACGGAAAATTCCTTCAGTCACGATCAAGGATATGGCTGGAAAAACGATCAATACGGCCGACATTTCGAATGACGGAAAGCCAATCGTCATCAGCTTTTGGGCCACATGGTGCAGCCCCTGCAAAAGGGAACTCAATACCATCGCCGAAGAATACGATGATTGGGTGGACGAAACCGGAGTGAAGCTCATTGCCGTTTCAATAGACGACAGTCGAAATGTTCACAAGGTCAAGCCTTACGTTAATGGCCAGGCATGGGACTACGAAGTTTTGATGGACCCGAATGGTGACTTCAAAAGAGCGATGCAGGTCAACAATGTGCCACATACCTTCCTTATCAATGGAAATGGTGAAATCGTTTGGCAACACAACTCATACTCTCCTGGAGACGAGGAGGAATTGTACGAATTGGTATCAAAGGTTTCCAACGGAGAGTCGATCGACTAGTCCATAAGAATGAAACTTCGCCCTTCTTTTTTACTACTCGCCCTTATTCCTTTTTATAGCATCTCGCAAGATGCCGGGGAGATTCATGGAAATTTTGATTTACAGACGCAGTACTACAATGTTGACACACTAATTGGTGCGCCAGAAGTAGAAGAGCGTATTCGGATGAATGCTTTCTCAAACCTTATCTATACCAGGGGTAAATTCTCAGCAGGTGTCAGGTTTGAGAGTTACCACAACGCCATTCTAGGATTCAACGACAGGTATCGCGGGAGCGGCATTCCATACCGATATGCAAATTACAAGGTCGACGAACTGGAAGTGACCGTCGGGAATTTCTATGAGCAATATGGAAATGGTCAGGTGCTCCGCGCCTATGAGGAACGGGGACTTGGAATCGACAACGTGTTTGACGGAATCCGAGTAAAGTATGTGCCGAAGACAGGGATTACCTTGAAGGGACTAATCGGAAAGCAACGGTGGTATTTTAGCAAGAGTGATGGTATAGTGCGGGGTGCGGACCTCGAAATTGAAGTCAATGATCTTTTCAAAAAAATGGCGGAATCCAAACATCGCCTTTCGTTCGGTGGATCGTTGGTGAGTAAATACCAGGACGACAACAATACCCAGTATACGCTTCCGGAAAACGTACTCGCCTATTCGGTGAGGGCTAATTACGCCAAGGGGGATTTCAGTATGAATTCTGAATACACCTACAAATTCAATGATCCCAGTTTGGACAACAACTTCATCTTCAAGGATGGACAATCATTGTTCTTCACAGCGCAGTACTCCAAGAAGGGATTTGGCGTTAACGTGAGTGCCAAGCACACGGACAATATGTTCTTTCGGTCCGACCGCAACAACAACAGCGTGTTCAATGACGTGGTTATAAACTTTCTACCGGCGCTCACACGGCAGCATACATACAACCTTGCCGCAACGCTCTATCCATACGCTACCCAGCCCAGGGGAGAAGTTGCGCTTCAAGCGGACCTGGTCTACAAAATCAAAAAGAAAACCAAGCTCGGAGGCAAGTACGGGACAACCGTCGCCGTCAACTTTTCCATTGTCCACAACATCGATACTGTGGACTTGGACGACAACGCCGGGCAACGCCTAGGCTATCGAACCAATTTTCTTTCGTGGGACCCGGGCAGAAGGTACTTCCATGACTTTAATGTGGAGCTAGCCCGCAAATTCAACAAGAAATTCAAAGCCAAGCTCACCTATATCAACATGTGGTACGACATGGAGATTGTCCAGGGATTGGCTGGAAAACCCGTAGTAAAGGCCGACATTGTCGTGGCGGACTTGCTCTACAAGTTCACCAAGAAAAACGCATTGCGCGTCGAACTGCAATCGTTGACTACCCAACAAGACCAGGGTAATTGGGCGACCGTTGTGGCGGAGTATACCTATTCGCCGCACTGGATTGTTGCAGTGATGGATCAATACAACTATGGCCATAGCGATCCCAATCGACGTGTCCACTATCCATACGTGACAGTGGGGTACGTGAAGAATGCCAACAGGATCATGTTGTCGTATGGACGTCAAAGAGCCGGAATCTTCTGTGTGGGCGGCGTGTGTCGAGTGGTGCCCGCGTCCAATGGATTAAATTTAGCGATCACAAGCAGTTTTTAAATTTGTAGCGTGAAAGCGATCGCCAAGCTTCTAATCATTTTTGTTTTGCTCTTTGCGGCAACCTACTCGTGCGACGTTATAGATGATCCGTATGAGCATATTCAGGGCGTAGATACTGGCATCGTTGGTACAGATGCGGACTGGGTAGTTACGTATGCTGATTCTGTTTTCGAGGGCAGAAGAATTGTGGTTGAGGATTATACGGGAATTGCCTGCGGTAACTGTCCTCAAGCCGGGAGAAAGCTCATAGAGTATATTGCAACGCAGGGTGATACATTCATTCCAATCGCTGTCCAGGCAGGTGGTGACCTTCTCGCTGTCCCGGACGCAAAGCATCCCATCGACTTAAGGACTGATGCAAGCTACGACTACTATAGTGCAATCACCCTTAAAACAGGGATTCCATTTTTGCTGGTCAATTTTAAGAGCGATCACGGATTTGCACAGGAAGGAAATTTCGCAGCCAAATGCGACAGCCTGATCAACTCATCCCAGTTTCACACCGACAACAAGATCAAGTTGAACGTCACTTGCTCCCTTGACCTTGAATCAGGATATCTCGAGGTTCTTTCGGATTGTGAATTCCTTCAAGATGGTAGCGGCCAAATAGACATACTTGTCTATTTGTTGGAGAGCAACATCAAGGCGCCTCAAACAGATTATAAGGATCCTGACCTCCTGTCTGATCCTGATTTTCCGACAAACAAAAACTTCATCCACGATCATGTTCTGCGAAACTCTTTGCCCAGTGCATGGGGAGAAATTCTTGTCAATGGATCATACACTACCGGGCAAATCATCAACTCCTCTATCGAGACCCAGGTGCCGCTGGATGATTTTGATGCGACCAAATGTGACGTGGTCGTAATGGCTATGGATGCCTCTACGAAGGAGATAATCCAAGCCAATATCGTCTATCATATTGGCGAGAAATAAGTGAACATTTACGACGTTTTAACTTTCGCCTAATCCCTCCGGGAATATATTCGTCGAAATTGTTTAACTTGTAAGGCTGCTTCACAAAATTCTATCAATATGTCCATGCTTGAAATGACCAAATCGGTGCTTCGAAAAGTGAGCTTTGATAAAAAACTGTTTAGAAAAGAACTGGGAAAAGCGAAACGCTGGTTAAGGAAAGAGGAATTGGTCGTCCTCAAGGCATGGTGCTTGGTCACATTTGTGGGTTACGAAGAAGTTATTCGAGAAATTCTTTCCTAACCCAGGTTCGATACATTCCGAACCATTCCTTCATACTTGGTCCGTCTAATGGCGCTTCCTTCAAAAAACTGATTGAAGGCCTCCTCGGTCATTTGTAATATGTCCTCTTTCTTCAAATCGAGCAGTCCTGGTAAGGGATTGAATCGCCTCGTACTGTGTGGCTTCGACAATCGATTCCACGGACAAACATCCTGACATACGTCGCATCCAAATGCCCATTGATCCATGCTCTCTTTTATGCCTTCCGGTAGAGACTTTTTGTATTCGATCGTGAGGTAGGAAATGCACTTATTGCTGTTGATCTCACCTGCTTGTTCTATTGCCCCTGTTGGGCACGCATCGATACATCTCGTACATGTTCCGCAGTAATCCCTGATAGGTGTGTCGTAGACCATATCCAGGTCCACAATTATCTCAGCCAGGAAAAAAAAGGACCCGGACTTTTTAGAAATGAGGTTGGCATTTTTTCCTACCCATCCAAGGCCGGATTTCTCAGCCCAGGCTCGATCCATGGCCGGAGCCGAGTCGACACATATCCTCGAGGCGAATTGGCCAATCTCGTCCGTGCAGGAGGCTAGCATCTTCTTGCACATCCTACGTATGACGCGGTGGTAGTCTTTTCCATAGGCATATTTCGAAATCTTGAATGATTTGTCGTCTCTCTCCTCCTTGGGGAAATAATTGAGCATTAGCGACACGACTGACTTTGCCCCCGGCATGAGCTTGCGGGGATCGATCCTAAGATCAAAGTGGTCTGCTATCCAGGACATATCGCCATGATAGTCCTTGTTTAGCCATGCTTCGAGTTTTTTGGCTTCTTCTGTCAGCTCGGATGCTGGGGCAAACCCAACATAATCGAATCCTACTTGTAGTGCAGCTTTTTTGAAAATGTCCGAAACCTGGTCGGGTGTCAAAACAGTTTGTTTTGTCCCCCTTCCGGCTGAATACCCAAATGTGTGAACGCACGCTGTGTCACTTCCCGTCCGTTCGGGGTGCGAGCAAGAAACCCCTCCTGAATCAAAAAGGGTTCGTAGACCTCTTCAATCGTTCCGGGATCCTCGCCTACGGCCGTAGCAATCGTATTAATCCCGACCGGTCCACCACGGAATTTGTTGATGATGGTGGTAAGAATTTTATTGTCCATTTCATCGAGGCCGTGTTCATCTACATTGAGCGCGTCAAGTGCATAGATGGCCAGTTTCTTGGTAACCTTTCCGTCACCTTTTACCTGGGCAAAGTCTCGCGCCCTTCTGAGCAGGGCATTCACAATTCTTGGAGTTCCCCTGGAGCGACCAGCCAATTCAAGGGCGGCATCTTCGTCCAGTCCGATATCCAGAATTCCAGCCGAACGAATGGTGATGTCCTTGAGAATTTCTGCGTTGTAGTATTCAAGTCTCGTATTGATTCCGAATCGCGCACGCAGTGGAGAGGTCAGAAGCCCGCTACGCGTCGTCGCTCCAATGAGCGTGAAGGGGTTCAGCTCGATTTGAATGGTTCGTGCATTGGGGCCCGCATCGATCATGATGTCAATTTTATAGTCTTCCATGGCCGAGTAGAGGAATTCCTCAACTACGGGTCTCAGTCGGTGGATCTCATCTATAAAGAGGACATCGCCTTCCTCCAAATTCGTGAGCAGGCCGGCCAAGTCGCCGGGCTTGTCGAGCACGGGTCCGGAGGTCACCTTGAGGCTTACGCCCATTTCGGCGGCAATGATGTTGGCAAGGGTTGTCTTCCCCAAGCCGGGCGGACCATGTAGCAATACATGGTCGAGCGGCTCCTGCCGCTGCTTGGCCGCCTCAACGAAAATGGTGAGGTTCTCCACAATTTTCCTTTGGCCCATAAAGTCGTCGAACGAATGAGGACGAAGTACTTTTTCTACGTCTCTATCTTCCGTTTCAAGGTGATCTGATCTGGGATCTAAATGTGGATTCACTGAACTACTTTCTTCTTACCCAATTGTTGGATGTCGCTCCAGACTTTTCCCAAAATTAATCGGCCTTTTAATATGTAGACAGGGCTTGTGAAGTTTTCATTCAGACCTTTTCCACCGGCCAGGATCAAACGATAACCAACACCCAAACCGACGGCAAAATATCTGAGTATATGATATTGCGCAACCATGAATGGCTCATAACTCAATACCCATGTGTCGGATGTTCGGTACCTGGTTCCCAGTACGTCCACAAAATAATTTGATCTCCCAACACCAAGCATCGCAGGTATACTGGCCTCCCAAGGCCCCTTCCTGAAAAATGTGTATTCAATATAGGGTGCAAGATATTGGTAGTCTAATCGCACCAGTTCGCTGCTGGGGATTCCGTTGATATCGATGTTGGCTGTGCGCATAATGTTTGAAAACAACCTGTTGTAGCTCAAGCCTACCTGAACCTTACCATTGAAGTTGAGGCCAATCTTGTAGGCCGCGATCTTCGCGAGGTTTGATGTGATGAATGAGTTCCTTGTTTCAACCCTCAGGTCCAGCTTGGGCCGGTGCCTAAACTGCACCCTAAGCGAATCAAAAAACTGACCTTGAGAGGGGAGAGCCATCCCAAGAAGCACGACAAAAAAAATGCCCCTGCAATGCAGAGACATTTTCAAAGCTTTTTTCCCAAGGCGGATCAATGTCCCTCCCCGTCGACTTCTCCTTCTTCGAGAGGAACAGTTTGTGGAACAAAGTCTTGTTCCTTACCTGGTTTACTATAGTCGTATGCCCATCGGTGAACTTCGGGAAGCGGCCCTGGCCAGTTTCCATGAATATGCTCCACAGGCGTAGTCCATTCAAGTGTATTAGAACCCCACGGATTCTGTGGAGCCCGTTGACCTCTGAACATACTATAGATCAAGTTGAATGCAAAGACAGCCTGGGCAATACCGCCGAGCAATGAGAACATCGTGATGATCACCGCAAGGTCTGCAAAGTCCGCAAAAATTGGGAACTCAGTATAGGCATAGTACCTCCTTGGGACACCAGCCAATCCCTGGAAATGTTGTGGAAAGAATACCCCATAGGCGCTGATAAATGTGAGCCAGAAGTGAACATATCCCAGCTTCTTATTCATCATTCTGCCAAATAGCTTTGGGTACCAATGGTAGACTCCTGCAAACATTGCCAGCACGGCAGACAGACCCATCACAATATGGAAGTGTGCCACAACGAAATAGGTATCGTGAAGGTTGATATCAAGTGCTGCATCTGCCAAAATAATTCCCGTAACACCACCCGTGATAAAGGTCGACACCATGGCAATGGAGAACATCATGGCCGGAGTAAACCGGATATTCCCTTTCCAAAGTGTAGTGATATAATTGAATGCCTTGACCGCTGACGGAATGGCGATCAGCAAGGTGGTAAATACGAATACGGACCCCACGAAAGGATTCATCCCGGTAACGTACATATGGTGACCCCAAACGATGAACGACAGGAATCCAATCGCGAGGATGGATCCAACCATCGCTCTATATCCGAAAATTGGCTTTCTGGAGTTGTTCGAAATAATTTCTGATGTCAATCCAAGAGCAGGCAACAAGATGATGTATACCTCCGGATGACCAAGGAACCAGAACAAATGCTGGAACAATAGTGGACTACCTCCTGTGTTGTCGAGAGCCTCACCGGCAATAAATATATCCGCCAGATAAAAGCTAGTACCAAAGCTTCTGTCAAAAATCAAAAGTAGCGCACAAGAGAAAAGTACAGGGAAAGAAAGTACACCCAAAATGGCTGTAACAAAGAGCGCCCAAACACTTAAAGGCAGTCTTGTCATTTTCATACCCTTTGTACGAAGGTTGATTACCGTAACGATATAGTTCAAACCTCCAAGAAGCGAGGATACGATGAACAAAGACATACTCACCAACCATAAGGTCATACCAAGCCCAGAACCCGGCATCGCTTCTTCAAGTGCACTCAATGGAGGATAAACCGTCCACCCACCGGCAGCGGGACCTGCTTCGACAAATAGTGACCACATCATAACCACCGAAGAGCCAAAGAAGAACCAGTAGGACAGCATATTGATAAAGCCTGAAGCCATATCACGCGCCCCAATCTGCAATGGAATCAAAAGGTTCGCAAATGTTCCACTCAAACCAGCGGTCAAGAGGAAGAATACCATGATGGTACCGTGAATCGTAACCAGGGCCAGGTACATATTTGGATCGAGAACCCCGCCTGGAGCCCACTTATCACCAAGGAAGAAGTTGAGAATAGGAAACCCTTCTCCGGGCCATGCCAGTTGAATTCTGAAGAGCATGGACAAAGTCATACCAACGAATGCCATGAAGGTACCCGTCAGCAAGAACTGACGGCTAATCATCTTGTGGTCGTGACTAAAGATGTATTTACTTAAGAACGGCTCCTTGTGATGTGCATGTGCTGATGCCATTGTTCCTTCTATTTTATTTTGACGCTAGTATCGTTGTATTATCTCCTTCCGCAGCTGGCAATTCAGCTGTAACTGTACTGCCAAATGTCTTCTGTTCTGCAAGCCACTTTTTATAGTCTGCTTCACTGTCAACCACAATCGTCATTTGCATATTGTAGTGTGCTGCGCCACAAATCTTGTTGCAATACAGCAGGTAGTTGAAATCAGGGTCCTTTTTTAAATCCCTCATTTCAGCTGTTGTTTTAGTTGGTGTAAAGGCAAATTTGGTCACCATTCCAGGTACTGCATTCATCTGAGCCCTGAAGTGAGGCATGAATGCACTATGGATCACATCCTGTGATCGGATTTGGAAATTGATCAGTTTACCCACAGGGATGTGAAATTCAACCTTCACAAGAATGTCGTCATTTCCAGAAGTATATGGGTTCGAAGCCGACTTGTTTTTGTAGTCCTGAATCTTGGCGATGTGCTTTTGGATCTTACGGATTTCCTCATCCATATCCTCCTGAATCTTACCGCCCTCAATGGCTTCAGCCTTCTTGGCTTCAAACTTGGCAATCTGCTCATTGTACTCTGCCAATTTCTGATCGATTGTTGCATTGGTAATCACGCCAAGCGGATTGGTGGTAGAGATCATTCGATAGTTGAACTCACCCAACTCATTGTCGGCTCCGCCGTATCTGGCTGTCCAGTCAAATTGTTTGGCATAAAGCTCAACGTTCACCACTTCCTGTCCATCTTCCGGAGTGGTTGCACCCATAATATTGTTCCAGGTGGTGATACCGTAGATGATAATGATGGCCAACACCACAGCTGGTGTCGTCGTCCAGATGAGCTCAAGTTTGTTATTGTGTGTAACGAAGTCTGCCTTGCGGCCAGTCCTACCCCGATACATATAAACAAAGGCCATCAGAATGATGTGGGTAATCACAAAAACAGTGATGATGATGGCGAAGTTGAACCACAACAGTGTATCTACCGACTCACCGTGCTCACTGGCCGGAATTGTGAGGATGTTCTCGCCATAGGCCACATACAGCCAAATGAATGAGGCAAAAAGTGCCAGGAAGAAGATGACTAGACCTGTCGACAACGACTTGTTCTCCTTGTCAGATACCTCCCACTCCTTGGCTCCCGATAACTTGGAAGTAAGCTCAAATACCCTCATAATTTGAGCCACAACAATAACCCCAAGAATTACCGCCGTATATATCAGAAAATCGTTCATCGCTTAATCGATACTTTGTGTTTAATGTATTTCGTGGTGCACACTTTCTTCCAGGAATGGGTGATTCTTCACCACGAGTGGAGCCTTGGTTAAGGTCCGCATCACAATGAATAAGAACAACCCGGTGAATCCTAGGAACATTCCTATCTCAAACAGCCCAATGTGACCATGCGCATGCATGGTTCCAGGGGTTACCATCATATAGCTATCCAACCAGTGGCCAATAATGATCAGCGCGCCAATCACGATCAAAAAGCCTTTGTTTCTTTTGTTGTCACGATCCATTAGGAAGATCATAGGGAAAATGAAATTAATGACGAACATTCCCCAGAAAATCCACGGATAATCCTGAATCCTAGCCTGGAAGTAGGTTACTTCTTCCGGAATGTCGGAGTACCAAATCAGCATAAACTGAGAGAAAAACAAGTAACTCCACAAGAAGCTAATGGCAAACATCCATTTTCCAAGGTCGTGGATATGGTTTTGGTTGATCTGTGGTAGATGTCCTCTCGATTGGAGATAAATGATAAGCAGAATGAATACGGTCATCGCACTCACCCACCATCCTGAGAAAACATACCATCCGAACAGGGTACTATACCAATGGGTGTCGATCGACATGATCCAGTCCCAGGAGGCGACCACAGAAGTAAATCCAAAGAATACAAGGAAGATTGCCGCGTCTCTCACGTTCCTGTAGTGAAGGTTTGTTCCACCGATCATGTCTTCTTCCAGGGAACGTCTTCTGAATCTCATGGTGAACCACAGGTACACTCCCATAAAGACAATAACACGTGCCCAAAAGAACGGTTGATTCAAGAAGCCCTGTTTTCCCGCAATTATCTCATCATAGTTTGCATGACCAGGCTCCATTACGCCTTCAGCCATCCAGTGATAAAGGTGATGTCCATGCATGGCACCGGCGAGGAAAACGATGACCAGAATGGCAGCCCCTACATAAACATAGGATCCGACCGCTTCGTAAACTCTCTTCACGAGAGTCGACCAAGCAGATTCTGCTGCGTATTGTACCGCCATAAAGAAGGTACCCATCAACCCGATTCCGAAAAAGAACAGTCCGTTTATCAGGATGTTCGACCACAACCTTTGCACCGCGTGATGATGCTCGGCTTCTTCAGCGCCCATTACATTCACAACACCCATGATCAATGTGATCACCCCGATACCCAGGAGGGCATAAATCAGGTTTCTCAGCCTAGTAGGTATGCTAAATTGATCCATTTACGACTCTTTTTCAGTTTCGTTATTCATTTCGCCTTCTGCTCCGTCAGCATTTTCAGCATCGGCAGTCTCTGCATCCCCTTCAGCAGCAGGAGCTACACCCATCTTGCGATCCTTGTCTTGCAGGTACTGAACGTAGTGAACCAACTTCCATCGATCCTCTTGTGTGATCAATGAAGCATGCGGGCCCATTAGTCCTTTTCCGTAGTGAATGCTATGGAAGATTTTTCCCCCTGGCAAATCCTTCAATTGAGGACTATCATAAGCAGGAGGTGGTCCAGGCCATTTTGGATTAGAAGTCACGCTTCCGTCACCTTTTCCGGCCTTACCATGGCAGTGGATGCACATCTTAGAGTATATCTCCTTTCCTTCGGCAAGTACATCCTCGTTAAATTCAAGTGGATTTTTGAGGTTTTCGCCTGCTTCCTTATAACCTGTAGCTGTATTGGGATAGGCATAAGGAAGGTATCCCTGAGGAATCGTATTCTCGGCAGGTTGCAAAGCAGTCATTCCATGTTCGGTTCCATACTCCTTACCTTTCTCTTCACCATATGTTTCCCAAGAAGGCGAACGGTACATACCGGGCATGTATTCGTATCCAGGGCTATTCTCCGATTTGCAAGCCACAAATACAATGGAAGCCATTGCTACGTAGAAGAGTGATGTGGCGATTTTCATTGGATGTATCATTTTCATCTTCTTCTCCCTATTTTTCAAAAACCTCAACGGTTCCTGTCTCTTTAAGCATCTTACCCAATTCGTCTCCCGAGAATTTTTCGTTTTCGTCCATATCGATTTCGATCGCGAAATGATCATCGGTTGTTCTTGGGTGTGGGTTCCTGGCTTTCACTCCTGGTAAGGTCCAGTTGCGAAGCAAATAAGTTATTGCCATTCCATGCGAGGCGCACAATACCGTAAACTCAAAAGTAACCGGGATAAAGGCAGGCAAGTTTTGGTACAAAACGAAATTTGGCTTTCCACCAATGTTCATTGGCCAGTCGGTAATCATGAAGTACCAGAATCCTGTCAACGCCAATATCAAACCGGTAAGTCCGTAAATAAACGCGCAGATCGCCAATCGGGTCCACTTCACTCCAAGCACTTTATCCAAACCATGGACGGGAAAAGGCGAATAGGCATCCTTGATGTGCACGCCTTTTTCCATGAGGCTGGCAGCACCTTTCATCAGCACCGCATCGTCGTCGTAGAGACCGTATATCTTTTTCGTGCTCATGCTTATTTCGATTTGTAGTTTTCTCCCGAAATCTTCAGGATCGATTTCAATTCATTCAAAGCCAGTACCGGAAATACCCTTGCAAACAAGAGGAAGAGCGTAAAGAAGATCCCTATCGTCCCTATGAATATTCCAATGTCGACAAATGTTGGGTGAAACATACTCCAGTTTGAGGGAATGTAGTCCCTGTGGAGTGAGGTTACGATGATCACAAAACGCTCAAACCACATTCCTGTATTCACAAAGATCGAGAGGACGAAAGACCAAACGAAGCTCTTTCTGATCTTCTCAAACCAGAATAGCTGCGGAGTGATCACATTACATGTCATCATCGCCCAATAAGCCCAGAAATAAGGTCCGGTGGCCCTGTTGAGGAAGGCGTACTGTTCGTACTCAACTCCTGAATACCAAGAGATAAACAGCTCCGATAGGTATGCAATACCGACCATCGAACCCGTAATCACGATTACGATGTTCATGTATTCTATATGCTTCCTTGTAACGTAGGCCTCGAGGTTCACCACTTTTCGAGCGATGAGCAAGAGCGTCTGCACCATTGCGAATCCTGAAAAGATCGCACCCGCAACGAAGTAGGGTGGGAAGATCGTGGTGTGCCATCCCGGTATCACCGAAGTGGCAAAGTCCATGGATACAATGGAGTGGACAGAGAATACAAGAGGCGTGGCCAGCCCAGCTAATACAAGCGAAACTTCCTCGAACCTAATCCATGCCTTCACATTTCCAGTCCACCCAAATGACAGGATGGAATAAATGAACTTGGGCAAGGTCTTTTGCGCTCTGTCCCTAATGGTCGCAAAGTCTGGTATCAATCCGATATACCAGAACACAAGGGATACAGAGAAATATGTGGAGATCGCAAATACGTCCCAAAGCAATGGTGAATTGAAGTTGACCCAAAGAGAACCAAATGTGTTTGGTACGGGAAGTACCCAGTAAGCCATCCAGATTCGCCCCATGTGAATCCCAGGGAAAAGGGCCGCCATCATCACCGCGAAAATCGTCATCGCCTCAGCCGATCGGTTAATCGCCATCCTCCAGCGCTGACGGAACAACAGAAGTACAGCAGAAATCAGCGTACCGGCGTGGCCGATACCGACCCACCATACAAAGTTGGTGATGTCCCATGCCCATCCTACGGTGGTATTCAATCCCCAAACACCAATTCCTCTACCGATGGTATAGAGAATACATCCCACTCCCCAAAGGGCGACAGTTACAGCGACGGTAAATGCGATGTACCATAACCTGTTTGCCTGACCTTCTACGGGGGCGCATACATCCTCTGTGATCTGGTGATAGTTCTTATCACCCAGAATCAGCGGTTTTCTTATTGCGGCCTCTTTGTGCATTCTATTCGTTTATTATCTGCGAATTATACTTCTGCTTTTCTGTTTCTCACCTTCGTCATATAAGAGATGTTTGGTCTCGTGCCCACTTCTTCGAGCAGGTAATATGAACGATCGTGTTCAGCTCTTTCAGCAACTCGTGTCTTGTCGTTGAGGTCTCCAAACACGATAGCCCCAGCAGCACATGCTGCAGAACAAGCGGTTTGAATTTCCCCGTCTCGAACTTTTCTTCCTTCTTTCTTGGCCTGGAGTTTTCCAGCCTGAACATCTTGAACACAAAGGCTGCATTTCTCCATAACCCCTCTTGATCGAACCACAACATCCGGGTTCAATACCATACGGCTTAATTCATTCTGAGCCGGGTTGACAGAAGTAAACAAAGAGTCTTTGTTGTAGTTGAACCAGTTGAAGCGACGAACTTTATAAGGACAGTTGTTCGCACAATATCTCGTACCTACACATCGGTTGTAAGCCATTTGGTTGAAGCCCTCATTACTATGGGTAGTTGCAGCAACGGGACAAACAGTCTCACATGGAGCGTGGTTACAGTGCTGACACATGACTGGCTGGAATACGGCATCCGGATAATCCGACGGATTCTCCATCGCTTCGTAATTCTTTTCACCATTGTTCTTCTTCGGATCAGCATCTGAGCTGTAGTAACGGTCGATCCTCAACCAGAACATAGACCTTGTCCTCCTGATCTCGTCCTTACCAACCACGGGAACATTATTGTTGATATGACAAGAAGTGACACAAGCTCCACAACCAGTACACGCATTCAAGTCGATGCTCATTCCCCAGAGGTGGCCGCGCTTGATGTCGTCGTGAGACTCCCAGAGATCCAGTTTCTTGACGTGAGTCTTTTCGCCATAGGCATTGGACAACTTCATGTCCTTATTCCAGCCCTTGGCTTCATCATTTCGGTCTACATTCTTATAGGTCGTGATGTCTGTTTCGTTGACAATCTTACGCCCCATCATGGTGTGATGCGTCTGGACAGAAGCTACTTCGTAAGTTTCTCCCGTTCCTTCAATACTCACATTCGAAGAGGTGTTTTGAATGGTACCGTCCACACGCATCATTGGATAGGCATTGCCCCCCAATCCAGTTGCTGCCTTACCAGCATTCTGGCGACCATAACCAACTGCGATAGCTACCGTCTTTTTCTTTTGACCAGGTTGAGCGATTACCGGTAGTACAAGCTCCTGACCCTCTACCGTAACCTTAGCGGTAGAAGCCGGAGTTTCTTGTGCCGTTCTGGTTTCAAAGCCTGCTTCCGTCATATCGGATGGATTCATGGCAATATAGTTGTCCCATGAGATTCTCGAAACAGGATCAGGCATTTCCTGTAGATGAGGGTTGTTGGCTGCGCTTCCATCACCAATGGCTACTGATGAATAAAGAATTGCTTCCCAGGTTCCACCTTTTTCCTTGCTAACAGCCGAACCAGCATCAGAAGCCTTGGAAGTGAATGTCCATTCCTTTGGCTCAGCAGCAACCGAGAACATTCCATCGTGAAGTACCTTGTTCCAGAATGCCTTGAAGTAGGTTTCACCTGTTTGCTTGGTGAACATGTTTTCCTCCCAGTTCTTGGTGAGGAATTGATAGTAGTCGGTGTTTTCTTCACCGGCCCATTTCAACAAGCTTGATTGAGCCTGGCGAGACTTAAACAATGGCTTGATCACCGGCTGAGAAAGTGAGTACTCACCCCTCACGGCTTTATAGTCGTTCCATGACTCCAACCAGTGAGAATCCGGAGCGACAAAGTCACACAGAACAGTTGTTTCATTTGGTCGATCACTCAAACTTACCTTGAGCGGAACCTTGGACAAGGCTTCTGCAAACTTGAGACTTGCCGGAGCGGAATAAGCCGGGTTTGTTCCATAAAAAATGACGGCACCTACATTTCCGGATTTGATATCCTTGATCATATCCTGAATTTGTGTAGAACTTCCGCCATTCAATTTTGACTTTCTATTGATGTCAACAGTAGTTCCGTAGTTGCCCAACATCTGGTTGATTTCGTTGACCAGGATTTGGTGGTTGACATCATTACTTCCACAAAGCACGAGTGAAGCTCCTTTGTTGGACAACAATTCTCCAACCGCTTTGGCGAGCTTGTCATTGGCCATGTTGTCGTTGTCTAGGTCCCCACCACCGCTGATCTTTGATCCTCCGGATTTGGCAGCAATAGCATTGTATACATTGACCAATGCCTTACCATATTCCGAAGGTTTGATGGCACCGCGCACATCTGCATTCGCACCGGTGAGTGACATGTTGGCCTCAAACTGGAAGTGCCGGCTCATCCAATCGCCATCCGGATTTCTCCTGGAGGTGTAGTCGCTGGCGTTCAGTGTACAACCGGAACCTCCCAGGAAGTCGGAACCGATACTCACGATCACCTTGGCCTTGTCCACATTATACGTCGGCATAACTCCCTTTCCAAAGTTCCAGTCGTGTGCCAACTTCACAGCATCCTTTGCAATAGCACTGTAGCTGATGGTTCGGACTCTGGATACGTTAGCTACACCGACAATGTCTCCATTCTCGTTGTACTCATTCATCTCACCCGTGTGGGCTTCTTCAAATTTTCTGATGGTAGCCCATGTCGATGGACTTGGTGTTCCATTGGTGACGAGGTAAACAAGCTTATTGTCATCCTTGGCCTTGGCCAATCCGTCAATGATCGCCTTGTCTACATCTGGCCATGATATGATGGTCTCTCCTTTTCTTGGAGTTTTGAATCGGTGCGAATCGTAAAGGTCGAGTACAGATGCAGAGATCCTCGCATTGATATCACCATTGGTAACCTTGCTGTTCTTATTTCCCTTGATAAAGATGGGCCTACCTTCTCTTGTCTTCACAAGAATGTTGGCAAAGTCGTTGCCATCGCAATAGGTGGATGCGTACCAGTTGGCAACGCCGGGATAAACTTCTTCTGGCTTAACGACGTAGGGGATGCTCTTGGTAACGGGAGCCTCACAAGCGGCAAGTGTCGCAGCGCCTACGCTGAATCCAACAAATTTCAAGAAGTCGCGACGGTTGGTAGTAACCTGGTCTAGTTCGGTCTTACCGAGGAATTCTTCAACTGGAATCTCTTCCTGGAATTCTTTTTCAGCTGTTTCCAGAAAAGCCTCATCGTTGTTCAACTGCTCAAGGCTGTTCCAGTATTTCTTTTCACTTCCCATTGCCTGTTCCTAACGTATATTAATAATGACACTTGGCACATTCCAATCCACCGATGTGCTCCACGGTGAATTTCTCAATGCCTTCATCCTTGTATTTTTCAAGTAGATCCTGGTGGATTTTGTCGTAGTACTCGTTGCCCGCCATTTTTACCTCCGTCTTTCTGTGGCAGTCGATACACCATCCCATGGTAAGTTCCGCATGCTGCTTCATCGGGTAATCGAATTCCTCAACCGACCCGTGGCAAGTCTGACATTGTTGCTCACCGACGATCACGTGTTGCGAGTGGTTGAAGTATGCGAAGTCCGGAAGGTTGTGGATGCGCGTCCACTTAATGGGTTTTTCAGGTAGATCATATTTCTGCGTCTCGGTATTAAATCCGGCAGCCTCATAAATCTTGGCAATCTCCGTTTCACCGTAAAGCGAACCTTCACTGATACCCTTATGACAATTCATGCAGACATTAACGGAAGGAATACCCGCGTTCTTTCCTTTTTCTGCCGAGTGGTGGCAGTAAACACAATTGATTGCATTGTCACCAGCGTGAATCTTGTGCGAGAATTTGATAGGCTGTTCCGGAGCATACCCTTGGAATACTCCAATGTCCTTGGCAGCATACCATGTCTGTACCAGAAGGTAAACCAAAATGGTAAGACCGATAGCGACACTTGACTTTTGGTTATTTGAAATCCATTTGGTGACAGATTCCCAAAATCCAACCGTGGTTGAGCTCACCCCGTCTACATCGTCCTTCATCTTTCTGAGTGACTGACTCAGGGAGAACAGTACTCGAATGATGACGATGAAGAGAATGATCAATCCACTGATCCAATAAATCGAATAATCTTCTCCTGCCTCTGCCTCGGCCACCTCTTCTACAACAACCGGTTCTGCTGGTTCGGGTGGGTTGGCGATGTAGTCAAGGACCGCAAGTATCTCCTCATCAGAAAGAGGCATGGCGGTCATGATCTGACCATTAAACTTTTCGAACAGTTCCGCCGCGTACGGATCGTTTCCTTCTTCAAGATAGGCTTGAGAGTTTTTGATCCACCTTATCAGATTTTCCTGGCTCTCCCATCTGTCCTGCACTCCGGCGAGCGCTGGACCGATCATTATTTTATCGAGTTTGTGACAAGAGGCACAGTTTGCTTTGAAGAGTTTCTCCCCATCTTGTGCAATTCCCTGATTACTAAGTATTCCGAGAGAAAAAATGACAGCAAGAAGTATCCTGCTTATAGAAAATTTATTACTGCTTAAGGGGGTCATTTTCAACGATTTAATCCTTCTCAAAGTCCGCGTAGAGCCTATAATTCCGGGGCAAATTTAAAAGAATCATTAACTTTTTTTAAGTGCTGGCGGGATTTTGAGCGAGGTCGTATGTTATTTAGAACGATTCTAAATAAAGGTGTCTGGCAATTGGTAGAATTTGAGTTGAAAAATTGGTCAATTCAGCCCAAAAGATTGGACTATTTTTGGCATGCTTTTTTACAGATTTAGCGCGTGAGGATCATCACCATTTTTCTTGTTGGATTCACTTTAAATACTTCGGCCCAATCAAAGGACTGGAGATTGTATCCGGCAAATTCCGATTCTGTCAAGGCTTATGAAGCTATCGTGGACACCCCGACTGTGAAGCGCTCGTACACCGATACAATGGTAATGGACAACGTGGTCATATATGCTGATCCGCGTGTAGAGCGCCTGCTGGAAATCAAGACTATCAATCAGAAGGAATATCCCGGCATTATGGGGTTCAGGATTCAATTGTTCTATGGATCCGGAGCGCGAAGCCGGAAGCAAGCGGGAGAAGTTCAAGCCGAATTTCTCAAGCTGTATCCTCAGATTGGTTGTTATGAAGTTTTTCAAACTCCAAACTTCAAAGTCCGTGTAGGCGATTTCCGAACCAAGCTCGAAGCAAAGAAATTCCTAAACGACCTGAGAGAAGATTTCCCTGACGCATATATCGTCAAAGACAAAATTCAACTGCCCGACCTGGGCGATAAGAATGAGAAGAATAAGTAAGGGTTAGAGCGTTTGCTTCACTTCCACTTCTTCGTAGCCTTCGATCACATCGCCAACCTTCACGTCATTGAAGTTCTCAATGTTCAGCCCACATTCGAATCCCTTCTTGACCTCCTTCACGTCTTCCTTGAAGCGCTTGAGTGAACCAAGTACTCCCGTATAGACCACGATCCCATCACGAATCAAACGTACCTTGGTATTTCGAGTCACGGTACCGTCTGTGACATAACATCCCGCTACGGTTCCGACCTTGGAAATCTTGAAGACTTCGCGAACCTCAACGTTGCAGACAACCTTCTCCTCCACCTTCGGTTTGAGCAGCCCTTCCATGGCTTGTTTCACCTCGTCGATGGCGTCGTAGATGACCGAGTAGAGCCTGATATCAATTTCCTCCTTTTCGGCAATCTTCCTGGCGTTGGCAGAAGGCCTCACCTGGAATCCAATAATAATTGCGTCCGATGCGCTGGCCAACAAGACATCCGATTCCGAAATCTGACCAACACTTTTGTGGATCACGTTAACCTGGATCTGCTCAGTAGTGAGGTTGAGCAATGAATCGCTCAGTGCTTCAATCGAACCATCCACGTCACCTTTCACAATCACATTCAATTCCTGGAAGTCACCAATGGCAATTCGCCTTCCGATTTCATCAAGGGTAATGTGCTTTTGAGCCCTTACTCCTTGCTCACGCTGTAATTGCGCGCGCTTGTTGGCAATCTCTTTGGCTTCACGCTCGTCTTCAAACTCGTAGAATTTATCTCCGGCACTTGGGGCACCATTGAGACCCAATATGGTAACGGGAGTCGATGGCGGAGCTTCCTTCACTGTCTGTCCGCGTTCGTTGTGCAAGGCTTTTACCTTTCCGAAATGCGAGCCAGCCAATACGAAGTCTCCCACCCTTAGTGTACCACCTTCCACGATGATGGTGGCGACATACCCCTTGCCCTTATCGAGCGATGCTTCGATCACGGTTCCGGTGGATCGTTTTCCGGCATCGGCCTTGAGTTCGAGTAGTTCTGCTTCGAGCAATACTTTCTCGAGCAGTTCGTCCACACCAGATCCATCCTTGGCAGAAATGTCTTGGCTCTGATACTTACCGCCCCATTCCTCTACAAGGAAGTTCATCGTGCTCAATTCTTCCTTGATCTTATCGGGATTGGCCCCTGGCTTGTCGATCTTATTGATTGCAAATACGATAGGCACACCCGCTGCCTGTGCGTGGTTGATGGCTTCTTTGGTTTGAGGCATCACATTGTCATCGGCTGCGATAACGATAATTACTACGTCTGTAATCTGGGCACCACGTGAACGCATCGCTGTAAATGCCTCGTGGCCCGGAGTATCCAGAAAGGTGATCACCTTTCCGCTTTCCATGGTCACCGAATAGGCTCCAATGTGCTGGGTGATTCCACCGGCCTCACCGGCGATCACATTAGCCTTTCGTACGTAGTCGAGCAAGGATGTCTTACCATGGTCTACGTGACCCATCACCGTGACGATCGGTGGTCGGTCTGACAATCGTTTTTCGTCGTCGGTTTCTTCGAGGCTCTTCTCGTCGATTTCCTCCGTAGTGAATTCTACCGTAAACCCAAATTCTTCAGCAACCACGGTAAGCGTCTCTGCATCCAGCCGTTGGTTGATCGATACAAACAAGCCGAGTGACATACAAGCAGAGAGTACGTCGTTGACCGAAACATCCATCAGAGATGCCAGATCACTTGCCGTCACAAATTCCGTAACCCGAAGAATCTTTTTCTCAAGCTCCTCCTGTACTTTTTCCTCTTCAATTTGCTGGCTGATAGCCTCTCGTTTGGCCCGACGGTGCTTACTGGCCTTGGACTTTCCGCCACCACTTAAGCGGGCGAGTGTTTCCCGGATTTGCTGTTGGATTTCCTCCTCGGTCAATTCTACCTGAGGATCTTTCTTTTTGCCTTGCTGGCCACGGCCACCGCCTCCTTTGTCGTTGCTTTGGATGCGTTTTCTTCGTCTCTTCCTTGCCTCGGCGTCATCGCTCGACGAAGCCACAGGCTTCTTCTTCTTCGGTTCTTCTTTAACCTCAATCTTTCCAACTACGGTAGGGCCGGAAAGTTTTTCAATCTTGGTCTCGATGTGACCCGGCTCCTCTTTCGCAGGCTTCTCTTCTTCTTTTGGTTCCTCGGTAACAGGTGCCGGCGCTTCTTCTACCGGCTCTTCGGTTGCTTTCTTTTCAGGGCGAGTCTTGAGATTCTTGCTTTCCAGATCAATCTTGTCAAGGATCTTTGGGCCAGTAGGCTTCTCGGCGCTCGTAACTTCTTCGGCTTTTTCCTCTTCGGCAGGCTTTTCCGTTTTAGCCGTGGTAGGTACGGTGGCATCTACCGGCACATTCTTGATCAAGATTGATTCTTCCTGCTCATCGCGCTTGCGGCGTCCACCGGCGAGATCCCTGTCTTCGATCGTAATGGTTTCGCGTACGACCTTACTCTGCTTCATTTCCTGGGAGCGGTCCTTGGCCTGCTTGTCAGACTGAAACTCCTGCAAGAGGATATTATATTCCTCATCACCAATCTTCGTTGTAGGTCTTGCCTCGATTTCAAATCCCTTGTCTTTTAGGAAATCGACGATCGTGGAGACCCCAACTCCGAGTTCTCTTGCTACCTTACTTAATCTGTTTACAGACATATATGCTACCCTACTATATCGCTTTTCTTGAAGCGCCCAAAGTTAGTTTTTTACCTTACTCAAATTCTGCGTTGAGAATTGCCACAACTTCCTCGATTGTTTCCTCTTCGAGATCCGTCCTTTTAACGAGGTCGGCTTTCGGAAGCTCAAGTACACTCTTGGCTGTATCACAACCGATGGCTTTGAGTTCATCGAGAATCCAGTGATCGATTTCATCTGCAAATTCTTCGAGATCCACATCTTCTGTGTCCTCTTCAGTATCACGATAAACGTCAATTTCGAAGTTGGTTAACCTACTGGCCAATTTGATGTTGTGCCCTCCCTTACCAATGGCCAAAGACACCTGATCTGGCTTGAGGTAAACATCTGCCTTGCCCGTATCTTCGGTCAACTTGATGTTTGAAATCTTGGCTGGGCTCAATGCTCTTGTGATGTAAAGCACGCTATTGGAAGTGAAGTTGATCACATCGATATTTTCGTTTCTCAATTCGCGCACGATACCATGAATTCGGGATCCCTTCATACCAACACAAGCTCCGACCGGGTCAATCCTGTCGTCGTACGATTCTACGGCAACCTTGGCTCGTTCACCCGGCTCTCTTACGATGTTTTTGATGGTGATCAATCCGTCAAAGATCTCAGGAACTTCTAGTTCGAATAGTCGCTCGAGGAATACTGGGGATGTTCTCGAAAGAATGATATAAGGTGTACTATTTTTCATTTCCACCTTGGAAACCACAGCCCTTACAGTGTCACCTTTTTTGAAATAGTCAGATGGAATCTGTTCGGACTTCGGAAGGATCAATTCATTGCTTTCGTCATCCAAAATGAGGATCTCTCTCTTCCAGACCTGGTAAACTTCACCAGTTACGATCTCACCTACTCGATCTTCATACTTTTTGTAGATGCTGTCCTTTTCCATGTCCTGGATTCTGGCAGCCAAATTCTGTCGCAGCGCTAGAACTGCCCTTCTGCTAAGGTCCTCGAGTTTTACTTCTTCCGACGCTTCCTCACCCACCTCAAAGTCGGGTTCGATTTTTACAGCTTGGCTAAGCGCAATCTCGCTGTTGTCGTCTTCTACTTCACCATCGGGTACAATTTCCCTGTTCCTCCAAATCTCGAGGTCACCCTTGTCCGGGTTGATGATGATATCGAAGTTTTCATCTGTTCCGTACTGTTTGATCATCACAGCTCTAAAGACTTCTTCCAGGATGTTCATCATGGTCACCCTGTCGATACTTTTTAAGTCTTTGAACTCCGAAAACGATTCGATCAATTCTGTCGTGTTCATTTTGATTCTAATGGTTAATTAAAAAGCTAATTTCAGTTTCAATTCTTTGATGGAACTGCGGTTCAATTCTGTTTCTTCCACCACAATTTCCTTTTTCTTCCTCCCTTCGATACGCACCTTTTTTTCGTTGCGAATCTTCAGGTTGTGATCGTCAATGTGGATCAATTCACCCTGACCAACCTGACCGTCATTTGTAACGAATTTCACCTGCTTGCCCAGATGCTTTACAATCTGCCTGGTCATGGTCATCGGGCTACCCAACCCTGGTGAGGATACGGTCAGCTCAAAATCGTTTTGTTCCCTGTCCAGTTGAGACTCCAGATGGCGACTCAGATCGATGCATTTCTGGAGTGGAAGTCCGGCGTCCCCATCGATGAAAACTTCGATCTTGTTGGCCGGGCTCACATTGACCCCAACCAAGAAGAATTCACCTTCTCCGAGGAAGGTTTGAACTTCATTTTCTATCCAGTTTTGCTCAATCATTGGCAACAAAAAAGAGGGTCTCCCCTCTCACATCTTTCCGATCACGCGGCAAATTTAAGAAATATATCAGTGGAAAATGATTCGACCCTGAATGATATCTTTTTTCAACAAAAGGCCTTCTAATCTCAGCATTACTGAATTTCACCAAATTATTAGATTCGTATGATTTTGATACCTGAAACTGTTCAAGAAGTGAAGGATATTTCATTAAATATCCATATTGACCACAAGAACCCTATGGAGTTGGTCGGGCTCACTGAGACTCTTTTGTCAATTTCAAAAGAGTACGAGATGTATGCCGCCACACAGGGTTTCACTGAAGAGGATAGGCATGCCAAATTATACGTCCGAGAAATAAAGAGTGGCAGTACAATTGTTGACCTGATAGAATTCGCATCTGCAGGCGCCATACCATTTCTTGAAAACGTGAATACTATAGCGGGCTTCGCCGAAGCTATCAAGCTTTCTATAGACTTACTTCTTGATAGTTCTCGAAAAGACAAGACCGAAATAAAGGATGATAGCCTGAATAACCTCTCGAAGATTGTTGCCCCGGTCGCGAAGGACAATTCTGCACAATTGAACATTGGAACCGTTGTCAATGGTGACTTAAACTACTTTGTTAACCTGAGTAGTCGAGACTCCAAAGTCTTGCAAGAAGTTATTAGACGTGAGAAGCGTAGACGGTCTATCCCTGAGGAGACAGAGGTTATCGAGAATACACTTATGACTTTGTATCAAGCTAGAGGTGATGTTGGGTCGAAAGTTGGAAACTCGGCTGTCGTACCAGAGTTCGATGATAAGCCACACAGAGTGCGATTCGCGAATACGGACTTGAAGGAAAAGATTCTCAAAGGCGAGGGAAACCCTTTCAATCTTGCATTTGTAGTAGATGTTAAACCTGAGATGGTTAAAAAGAACAAAGTAATTTACTTCGTACTTGAACTCCATGAAATCATCGACTTAGACGATATTAATCATGAGGACTAGAGATTTTCACAAAAGGTCAAATGGAGCGATAATTCGTAATTAACATAGGTCTTAGCTAAATGTCTAGACTGATGTCAAGGCCCAATTTAATTTTCACCAAAGTGAAGAAATGCGGTCACTTAACCCCACAATATCGGGTTCAAGTTGTGCACGTGTCAGATGGGTTAATGTTTGATGCAGGTCTTGAATACCGACAAATTCTTCTCCGCGCTGGAATGGATGCGAAAAAAACTCACTCTGAGTAATAATGTAGAACGTCATTAACTCTTCGTCTGATAGCCCCATTCCTTCTTTCAATTCGAGAGCTTTTTGGAAGCTGAATACGACCTGTTCATCCTCATTTTCAAGAATAAATCGTACAGCGGCTTGAAATGTAAATCGAATAACGCCATCGCCATCACAGTCTGCATCTGTTATAATTGACTCTTCAATTAGTCCTTCTTTATGACCTAGGTATTCGGAGGCAGAGTTTGATATTGAGTTAAACTTGTTCCTTGTTTCCGGTGGTATTCCATTCATCCACCTAATGTACAAAACCTCAAATTTTAAAACACTTTCGGATTTGAGGGATTATTCCACCTTCACTCCATTTTTGAAGTTCATCTCGGTCTGAACCTTGCCCTCCTTGTCATAGTAAACCCACTTGCCGTGTTGCCTTCCGAACTTGTATCGGGCGATGCTCATCACCTGGTCGGGGCCGTAGTAGGTCTTGGATACCCCATGAAGTTTTCCCTTTAGATAAGATTCTTCGCGTAGGACAGCTCCATACTCGGTATAGTAGGTCCATACGCCCGTTTTTTGACCGAGCTCATAGCCTCCTTTATAATCAAGCTTACCAGTCGGATAGTAGTACTCCCAGGCCCCATCGACCTTGCCACCGCTGTAATTTCCCTTCTCCCTCGGCTTACCACTCACATAATAGAATTCCCAGGCCCCGTGCTTGAGACCATCCTTCAATTCTCCCTTGTAATTGAGTTTGCCATCCTGGTACTTTGAGGTCCATTGCCCATGCATCAAACCTTGCTTAAATGACCCCTCATCTTTCGCTTGCCCATTTTGGTACCAACTCTTCCACAAACCATCTTCCTTACCTTCTACATAAGGCCCTTCCTGCATGATCTTGCTCCCATCTGCGTCGTGCCAATACGTCCATTTTCCAGACTTCAAACCATCGGTGAACTGGCCCTCTTTCCACAATCTGCCGCTCTCATACCAATAGGACCATTTGCCGGTTCGCATTCCAGCCGAATAGCTACCATTGTTTTTCTTTTCACCTGTCGGGTAGTAGTAAGTCCATTGGCCGTCCTGCTTGTCGACGGCAAATGAGCCATGCATGATTTTCTTTTTACCCAGTGCATAATATTCAAAAGCCCCGTCCTTCTTACCGCCCTTGTAAGCTCCCTTGGTTTGCAATGAGCCGTCTTCGAAATAAACTTCAAAAGGCCCTTCCAGTGCCCCATTCTTATACGCATAGGCAGATTTCAACTGAGCATCGGGATAATAATTCTTCCACATACCATCCTTGGCGCCTGCCGCATACGATCCTTCTATCAATGGATTACCACCTATGTCTAATTCTTTGTATGGACCATGTAGTCTTCTGCCGGAAACGGACTGGATTTTAGATACCGATCCATCCTTCCGATAAGTGTTTAGAACACCCTCACCATTCTTCAGGGTTTGCTGGCCCTCCTTGTTAAAACCAATCAGGTAGTTGGTAGTGTCCTTGTTGTAGAATATCTCCTTCCAGGGTTTACCATCCTCGAAGTAATACTTCCAAAGGCTGTCCCTTCGGCCATAGTCAAACTGACCACTAATGGCCAAGTTGCCATTTGGATACCAGGTGTTGAAAATACTATCCTGGACATTGTACTTGAAGTAACCCTCGTTGAACTTTTTGCCGTTTGGGTGATAGGTAATCACCCCGCCATAAAATTGTCCGCGTAGGTAGTTGGATTCTTCCTTGAGGGTACCATCTTCATAATAATACTTCCAATATCCATCCTCCACCCCATCCACATAGGTTCCCTCCTTACTCTTGTTTTTCTTCTCGAGGTCATAGTATCCTATATAAGGTTGCTTCACTTGGGCCGAAATAAGGATCGGTAGCACAGTGAATATCAATACCATCTTTCTCACGGCTTCAAAACTAGAAATGGAATGCTCGTCATGTACTGCATAAACATGGAACTTATCACCAAGCGTTGTTGAGATTCTTTTGTCATTAACATCCTTTAACTGGCCAGGCTAAGGAATAGGCGCGAACGAATCCAATTTTGAGTTGTACTGTTCAAAAATCACCGCAGAATGCCTTATCGCAAAATCCTCATTCCCTTATCCGTACTCCTTTTGGGGTTTTTCATCATGGGACTGGGACCATCTTCTGAACCCGAGCAGTTCGACCCTGGAATATTTGGTCACTTTCAAATCACTCTGGCGCCGCTATTGATTCTCACCGGATATGTGTGGATGTTGTTTTTCATCTTCAAATTTTCATTCAAAAAAGCAGGATGAACTGGACCGATAGCCCTGACGAAAAAGTAGTTGCGGCCTTGGCTGAAGGAAATCATTCAGCCTTCAATGAACTGTACAGCCGATATGGAAACAGGATTTATTACTTCTTCTATAAATGCCTTAAAGGGGATGTCCAGCGAGCGAAAGACCTGACGCAGGATCTGTTTATCAAACTCATCGAAAATCCCAATTCCTTCGATCCTAAAAGGGTTTTCAAAACATGGTTCTTCAGCGTAGCAAACAACCTATTGCGGAACGATATCAAAAAACAAAACCTTCGGAATCATCTTGACTTAAACCGCGCTAATGGTGTATCACAACCCGAGATTGCTCACCGGCAAATCGACGGAAAGTCGTTTGGTGAACGACTGGATCATCTGCTCACAACCTTCTCCGAAGACGATAGAACGCTTTTCATTTTGAGATTCCGTGAGGAATTGACCATTCCTCAGATTGCCGAGATTATGCAAATCAAGGAAGGAACGGTGAAATCAAGATTGCACAAATTGACAAAACATATAGGCTCTTCGTTGAGCGATTTTAGAGATTAAGACCTGACGCTTATGAAAAATAAAGTAGATAACAAACAAACGATGGAAAGGGTGAAGCGGCATCTCCAAAAAGATGCACAACACGTGTCGCTACCAAATGATCTTAAGAAGCGTTTGGATCAGCATTTCGAACGCAAACATGTGAAGAAGGGTCTCTTATTCAATTTTCAGGAATCAGGCGTAAAAAAATACATCCAGATCGCGGTGGCAGCCAGCCTTTTGGCCTTTGTGATCCAAATGGGCATTCGCACGGACCAAGATCCAAAAACAGGCAATTCGTGGTTGGCGGACACCACTTATGTCAAGCTTGAGCCCGACACATTGATCAATAAGGTGAAAAAAGTACGGTTTTGAGACAAGAAAAAAGGCCCCCATCTTTCGACAGAGGCCTTTAGTTGACCGACCAGGGCTCGAACCTGGACTCTTCTGAACCAAAATCAGACGTGTTGCCAGTTACACCATCGGTCAAAGCCGCTGCAAAATTAAAAATTTCTCCTTTTAACTAAGCGCCAAATCTGTTTAGATCATAAGTAGTTTAACTAAATTCGCAACCTTCTAAAGCAAGAGTACATGATGGATTTCAGAAAACTGAATCTCGGCTTAGGCTGGCTCACCTTCCTGGTAGCAGCCTTTGTATACATCTCAACCATGGAGCCTACATCCAGTTTCTGGGATTGTGGCGAATTCATCGCCACCTCCTACAAACTGCAAGTTGGCCACCCTCCAGGGGCCCCGTTATTCCTAATGATAGGGCGGCTGTTCTCCATGTTTGCCGACCCCGTGAACGTTGCGTATTGGGTCAACAGTATCTCAGCATTGTCTTCGGCATTCACCATCCTATTCCTTTTCTGGACAATCTCCGCTCTTGGCAAGAAACTCGTTAAGAAATCCAGCGACGAACTGAGCCAGGGAGAAACCGTGGTTATTCTTGGAAGCGCACTTGTAGGGGCGCTGGCCTATACCTTTTCGGATACGTTCTGGTTCTCTGCTGTTGAGGCAGAAGTGTACGCCATGTCCTCACTTTTCACGGCCATAGTATTTTGGGCCATACTTCGATGGGAACAAGTGGCAGACGAACCACAATCCAATCGATGGCTGATCTTCATTGCGTATATGATGGGACTGTCTGTGGGAGTCCACCTCCTGAACCTCTTGGCAATTCCGGCCATCACTTTCGTATACTACTTTAAAAAGCACAATGTATCATGGAGGGGCATTCTGGCCACTTCGGTGATCGCTGTGATCATACTTGGTTTTGTACAGACGGGCATTATACCGGGGGTTGTTGAGATGTCTTCTTATTTCGAACTTTTGATGGTCAACAACCTTGGCTTGCCATTTCATACAGGCGCCATCATTCATGGACTGCTCATCCTGGGTACACTCATCTTCGCCATATACCTAACGCATCAGGAAAAGATCCAAAAGATGAAGCTCATGCTTGTCATCCTGGCACTTGTTTTCCTCGTAGGTTCATTCTCAAGCCTGAGTTTCATTGTAGCACTTGGCGTAGGTATCGGATTCTATACAGTCAAAGATTTCTCTCCTCGACTGGTCAATACTGCACTCATGTGTCTGACGGTCATTCTCATTGGATATTCATCCTACGGTATGATCCTGATCCGCTCCAATGCGAACCCTCCGATGGATGAAAACGACCCTGAGAACATGTTTAACCTGCTTTCCTATCTCAACCGTGAGCAGTACGGATCGCAGCCGCTACTCTACGGACCTTACTTCAATTCGCCGCTTGACAACAAGGACACCCATGCCGATGGGGATCCTACCTATGTGATGGATAGAGAGACCGGGGAATACATAATCTCAGATGATAAAAAGGACGCAGTGCCCAATTATGCCGATGAGTTTAAAACGGTATTCCCAAGGATGTGGTCTCCGGAAGGACGGCACCAAACCGCCTATAAGAGCTGGTCGAGGTTTAAGGGTAAACCCATACGATATAGGCAGCCAGGAGGAAAAACTGAAGTCATCAACAAGCCGACATTCACCGAAAATCTGACTTTCTTCTTCCAGTATCAAATTGGATGGATGTACTTCCGATATTTCATGTGGAACTTTGCAGGAAGGCAGAACGATATACAAGGCCACGGACCATCCACAAACGGAAACTGGATATCCGGGATCAATGCTCTGGACAGTTGGCGGCTAGGCCCCCAGGATACTTTACCTTCTTCGTTGAAAGAAAACAAGGCGCGGAATAAATTCTATCTGCTTCCGCTTATCCTTGGCCTGATAGGATTGTTCTTCCAATTAAACAGAGACAAAAAGGACTTTGCCATTGTAACGATGTTGTTCTTCTTCACAGGCCTGGCCATCATCCTCTATCTGAATCAGTACCCCTATCAGCCACGGGAACGAGACTATGCCTATGTGGGCTCCTTCTATGCCTTCTCCATTTGGATAGGTTTGGGTGTGATGGGTATCGTGGATTTTGTTGGGAAGCGAGTCAAGATGAACCAGGTCATTTCCGGTGGAGTGGTCACTGCAATATGCCTTGGGCTGGTACCGGGAATCATGGCCAGCGAAGGTTGGGACGACCACGATCGTTCCAGAAGATACACCGCGCGGGACTTCGCAAAAATGTACCTCGACTCTTGTGAGAAGAACGCGGTGTTGTTTACCAATGGTGACAACGACACTTTCCCCCTTTGGTATGTTCAGGAAGTGGAGGGTTATCGAACCGATGTCCGGGTGATCAACCTGAGCCTTCTCAACACCGATTGGTATATCAACCAGATGACGCGAGCGGCATACGAATCGGAGTCTACTCCATTCAGCATCCCCGAGGAAAAATACCGCCAGGGGACACGGGACTATCTGCCTTATGCAAGCCGCACAAAGGCTTCCAAATACTACGACATCAAGCAAGTGATCGAGTTCATCAAGGATGACAAGAATACTGTACAGGTGAGTTCTTCGAGAAGGATTCCGTACATCCCTACTCAGAAATTCTCGCTTAAAGTCGACAAGGAAAAAGTATTGCGTGACGGATTTGTACCCAAACGATTGGAGAGCCAGATTGTAGATGAAATCAAGTGGGAGATCAAGAAGAATTACATCATGAAAAAGGACATGATGATTCTCGACCTACTGGCCAACTTCAATTGGGACAGGCCCATTTATTTCGCTATCACAACCGGTGATGATGCCTATATCGGTCTACAGGAATACTTCCAATTGGAAGGCCTGGCTTACCGCCTGGTTCCCTATAAGGTGAAACCTGCGGATGGCCAAACAGGATATGTTCACACGGATGTAATGCTCAAGCGATTTATGGAACAATACGAGTACGGTGGAATGGATCAACCCAATATATACATGGACGAAAACAACCGTCGTATGTGTATGAACCTAAGGAACAACTTCGCCCGGCTGGCCGATGCCTTGGTTCGTGAAGGGCGAACACCGGAGGCGCAGGAAGTGCTGGCCAAGTGTATCGAGGTGATGCCTGACGATAACGTGCCGTACAATTACTTCATGGTACCGGTTGCAGAATCTTACTTCCGTGTAGGTGATGAAGAAAAAGCCACCGAGCTCATTGAGACAATCTATGCGCTCACTAAGGAGGAGCTGGAGTATTACTTCGGTCTAAAACCACACGAGTATGCCAAGGTTGGTAAAAATCCTCAACAGAGTATATCGGTACTGTATCGATTGATGGATACCACGACCCGTAAATTCCCAAGGGAAGAATTGGGTGGTAGGATCAAAGCTGACTTTGAGGCTTACCAGAAGGTTTTCAATGACAAAGAGAATCAGAAGAAACGCAACAAAAAATCCTAACACATGAATTTGGACCGACCCCCCGGATGGCTACAAGATGCTTTTGAGGGGTTGGTGCTGCATGCTTCGAGGAAGGAGCCCGTTGTCCATCTAACTTTTGACGATGGGCCTCATCCGGTGATTACGCCGGCAGCCTTAGATATCCTCAAACAATACAACGCCCAAGGCACCTTCTTCTGCCTTGGTAAGAACATTGAGGCATATCCAGCCATCTTTCAACGCATCATCGATGAAGGCCATATGGTTGGGAATCACACCTTCAGCCACTTGAATTCATGGTCTACGCCCCTGGAAGAATTTGCGGCCGACGTTTCCAAGGCGCAAAGGCTGTATGACTTTGAACTCTTTAGACCGCCATATGGTAGGATAGGTATTTGGAGCTACAACAAGTTGAAATCCGACTTCACAATTGTTCTGTGGGACGTGCTGAGCAAGGATTATGACATAAACCTCACGAAGGAGGAGGTTCTGGATAATGTGCTCAAGGGCGTACAGAATGGCTCAATTGTCGTCTTTCACGATAGCGAGAAGGCAGGTGAACGCATGACCTATGCGCTCAACGAATCTCTAAAGGTGTTGTCTGATCAAGGTTATAAATTTGAAGGCCTCAGACCTGAAATGGTGATGCCTTGAATATTGACCAGCGCTTGTTTCTCAAAAAAATGACCCCCAACAAAGCTTGGAATTACCTCAAGCTGCGTTCGAGTTACCATATATCGAAATGGACGGGAAAGAACTTTCACTGGGGGCAGGCATTCAGTCTTTCCATCGAACCGACAACAACTTGCAACCTGCAATGCCCTGAGTGCCCTTCAGGCTTAAGGTCGTTTTCAAGACCGACAGGAAATCTCTCGGAGGAGTTTCTGACCAAACTGCTCGACGAAACCAAGTCACATCTCTCCTATCTCACCTTCTATTTTCAGGGAGAACCATACATCCATCCGCGCTTTCTGGATATGGTGAAAATCGCACATGACCGAGGAGTGTACACTGCAACATCAACCAATGCCCACTATTTGAATAAGGAGAAGGCGGAGGAAACGGTGAGGAGTGGCTTGGACAAACTGATTGTATCCATAGATGGAACGACCCAAGAGAGTTACGAGCAATACCGTATTGGAGGAAAACTGGATCGGGTCTTGGAGGGAACCAGGAACGTAATTGAGGCCAAAAAGAAGTTGAAGAGCAAGTCACCGTATGTTGTTTTTCAATTCCTTGTTGTCGCACCCAACGAACACCAGGTCGAAGAAGTTATTCAATTGGGCAAGGATTTGGGAGTCGACGAGGTCAAATTCAAAAGTGCTCAGGTATATGATTACGAGAACGGTAACCGGCTCATCCCTAAGAATGAAAAATACAGTCGCTACATCAACAACGGCGATGGTAGCTATTCCCTAAAACACAAACTCGAAAACTCATGCTGGCGGATGTGGCAAGGAGCCGTAGTGACCTGGGATGGAAAGGTAGTGCCCTGCTGCTTTGACAAAGATGCTCAACATCAGCTGGGGTCTGCTGCAGAAGACAATTTCAGAGAGATCTGGTCTTCCCGCCCATATGAACAATTCCGAAAAGCCGTTGTTTCCGCGAGAAACGAAATCGATATTTGTAAGAACTGCACGGAAGGCGCCGAAGTCTGGGTTTGACCATTTAGAAGTTCTTATTTGCCCATTTGCATTATCACTAAATTTGATCAAACGATAGCCATGAAAAAAGTAATTCCACTCTTAGTTCTACTCACCTCTGTATTCATTTGGATCGCTGCGGCCCCAGGTGAAGGTCTTGGTATTGGAGATAAAGCTCCAATGATTGATTACAAGATGACCGGGGTCGACGGCAAATCATACACGCTCGAAAACGTGAAGCAGAAGAATGGCCTCTTAGTGGTATACTCTTGCAACACTTGTCCTTTTGTGATCGCCTGGGAAGATCGCTACAACGACCTCGACGCCATGTGTAAGGAAAAGGGAATTGGGATGGTACTGGTCAATTCCAACGAAGCCAAACGAGGAGGAGACGACTCCATGGAAGCTATGAGTAAGCACAACAAAAAGCTCGGGTACACAATGCCTTATGTCGTAGACGAAAAATCGAAATTGGCCAACGCCTTTGGTGCGCGCACTACACCTCACGTTTTTCTTTTTGATTCCGAGATGAAGCTTGTTTATAAAGGTGCTATCGACGACAACTATAAAGACAAGGATGCTGTATCCAAGACTTATCTCCAAGATGCCCTCAAAAATTTGAGTGAAGGAAAGCCCATCACCCCTAACTCCACGAAGTCAATAGGCTGTAGCATCAAACGAGTCTAGAAAAACCTTCTTTTAAAGATCTCCGGGCATTTGAAATCAGCTTAATTTGTTGAAAGTATTTTGCTCATGAACGTGCTCATTATCGGGTCAGGAGGCCGGGAACATGCCTTCGCCTGGAAGATCAAACAAAGCCATCTCTTAGATGAACTTTTCATCGCTCCCGGGAACGCCGGAACGGCGGCATTGGGCACCAATCTTCCGATAGGCGTTTCGGATTTTGATTCCATCAAGTCAGCCGTTTTAGACCATAACATCGAATTGGTGGTGGTTGGCCCGGAAGCTCCACTTGTTGACGGAATAGTGGACTTTTTCCGGGCAGACCCGGATCTCGCAAATGTTGGCATCGTTGGGCCGGATAAGTTTGCAGCCCAATTGGAAGGCAGTAAGGATTTTGCCAAGGAGTTCATGGCAAGACACGGAATTCCAACGGCCAGGTATCAAACGTTCTCAAAGGAGACTTTGGCCGACGCCTACAACTTCCTTGAGACACTCAAACCTCCATATGTGCTCAAAGCCGATGGGCTCGCTGCCGGAAAAGGAGTGCTTATCATCGACGACCTGGATACAGCCAGACGCGAATTGGAGCTGATGTTTGATGGCAAATTCGGAAGTGCCGGAGCTCACGTGGTAATCGAAGAATTTCTGGACGGAATTGAGCTTTCTGTTTTTGTACTCACGGATGGTGAGCATTATGTAATGCTACCCGAGGCAAAGGACTATAAGCGCATTGGAGAAGGAGATACTGGCCTGAATACTGGTGGGATGGGTGCTGTCTCACCTGTACCTTTCGCTACCGACTCATTCATTCAAAAGGTTGAAGAAAGAATTGTTAAACCAACAATGGCTGGGTTTCAAAGTGATGGCATGAACTACAATGGATTTGTTTTCGTCGGCTTGATGAAGGTGGGCGATGATCCATTTGTTATTGAATACAACATACGCATGGGCGACCCTGAGACAGAGGTAGTTTTCCCTCGTGTAGAATCGGACTTACTCGATCTTCTCATGAAGGCTGCGAACAAGGGACTCAATGATGCTAATGTAACAGTCTCAGCAGATCAAGGAATGACGCTCATGCTTGTATCCGGAGGATATCCTGAAGGGTATGAAAAAGGGAAAGTGATTTCAGGACATGGACAAGGTCACAATGGCATATTGTTTCATGCAGGGACCAAATTGGATGGCGACTCCGTACTTACCAATGGTGGAAGGGTCATAAGCATCACCACTAGCGGTGAAGACATCAACTCATGTCGCACCAAGGCATACGAAATCGCTGACAGTGTAGATTTTGAAGGAAAATATTTCAGAAGGGATATTGGCCTTGACCTATTGAGGCTTGAGACCGCAGACTAAGGAAGGGTTCCGTTTTGTTCGGCCTCCCGATCGAATTGAACCATTTTGCGGATCCACCATGCGCCCATTACAACGCCCACTAAGATGATGAGCCAGTTAAAGTTGTTCCCGAGGATAGGGAGTAGTTTGAAACTCCAAAGGAGAAAGTCTCCAAGTCCTAAGATCATTTCTGTCCAACTCATATCAATTCGTTTGTGCCCCAAAATTATAATTTTTGGCCTCAGGTCAAACTGCACTGAGCTTTTTTAGATGCGTCTATTTTTTGGTCAAAATAATGCCTCCGCCTTTTTTGGTTTTCTGATCTTCTCGATCCTCTACCTTGCTTTCTTTGTTTGGTCGCGTTTTGATTCAATCCAACTACATGTTGATGCGTTTGGGTTTTGGCGGATACCAATAGCCCTGGGAGCCTTGGTGTTGGCCCCATTACTATTCAACAACCTGCTCAACAGCCTCAACCTCACCGAGCGAAAGACCTACCTCCCGGCTGTGATTGGCTTGATCCTCATTAGCCGGCCCATGCCAATCGAATCGCTATACAATACGACGGTTACGCTGGTATTCATTGTCCTGATCTTGCGCCTGTTGATGCAGATTTCAGAAGATCGCATAAACGTGAGGCTGCTTCTGGATGCCGGACTTCTTACCGGAATTGCCTTAATCTTCACCCCGGTCCCAACGGTTCTGTTCCTAAGCGTAATCCTGGCCCTGCTCTACTTTGACAAATTGGTATTGAGGAAAGTGCTTGTTTTCCTTTCTGGCGCTGCCATCATTTATTTCCTTTTCTGGGAAGTCCTTTTTCTGCTTGACATAGAGTATCCTTGGTTTCAGATTACCATCAATCAAGGCAAGATTTCAAACATAGAATGGTCTGATTACCTGGCCTTTCTATTGCCAATTCTCCTGCTTTTTCTATCAACGATCTTGTCTTTTGGACGGATGCTTACCTACAACAAGGTGCGGATTCGTTTGAGCTTTGCTACGATTCAATGGACATTCGGATTGTTGTTTCTGGCATCCATGTTCACGTCCGCGAATTTTTGGGAGGACAGCCTCTATCTGGCGTCATTTTTAGTGCCATTTTTCACCGTTCATATCTATAGGATGAAACGCACCTGGCTGGCCGAACTTATGCTATGGATATTACTCGCGGTTTGTGCATATAATCTGTGGGTAGGGTGACAATGTGGGGTTGAAACTTCTACTTTTGCCGTAAATTGAAAAGCGGATGAAATTTGGTGTAATCACATTTCCCGGATCCAATTGTGACCATGATATGGTTTACGTTTTGGAAACAATCATGGGGCAACAAGTGGAGCGACTGTGGCATAAGGACCACGACCTAAAAGGATGTGATTTTGTAGTACTCCCCGGTGGCTTTTCATATGGTGATTACCTCCGGTCTGGAGCAATCGCACGGTTTTCGCCCATCATGAATGAAGTGGTGGAGCATGCGAAAAAGGGTGGATACGTCTTTGGCGTGTGCAATGGATTTCAAATATTGACCGAAAGCCATCTTCTTAAAGGAGCCTTACTTCATAATGAGAGTCATAAGTTCATTTGTAAGAATACGCACCTCAAAGTGGAATCTAAGGAAAGTATCCTGACCCAGTCTTTGGAAACTGATCGTACCTATTTGATCCCAATTGCCCATGCGGAAGGTCGATTTTATGCCAGCGACGAAACCGTAAAAAGCTTGGAAGACAATGGCCAAGTACTGTTCCGGTATTGCGATGAGTACGGTAAGGTAAATGCTGAGTCGAACCCCAATGGCTCCCTTAGGAACATTGCAGGAATTTGCAATGAGCAACGCAATGTATTCGGAATGATGCCCCACCCGGAAAGGGCGGCGGACGATCATCTAAAAAATCTGGACGGAAAGGCACTGTTTGAATCTATCCTCTCTACCGTGGAAGTCTAGTTCAACAGCATGTTAAATTCCCTGCCTTCTTCCTGACGGTGGATAAACAGAAGGTATTCCAATTGGCGTATGAGCATTTCCTCCTTTGCCCTCTGATTCCTTAGAGAGATATAGCGCACCTTCTGCTTGTATGAGAATCCAACAGCCCTGGCTATGGAGTTGAGATCCTTGTCGAGCACATCCAACGCCAGTTCATCCGTTTCAAAATACTTCTTGCGAAACAGCAGATAAAATTTGAGCAAGGAGTCATTCTGGCTGATCCATTGCGCATTTTGCATGTGCTCTACCTCGGCTACATCGTAGTCCGATTTGTCCGGATGTTTATCATAGCTATTGATATTGAAGGTCCCAACAGATTGCACCAGGATATCCATGCTACCGTCATAAAATGTCTTCATGACTTCCTTCACCTGTACTTCACTACCTACCATGCCAATATTGTCGTCCGTCCCAAAAGGTATTCCGAATGTGGCATTCGTTTGCAGGCATTCCTTGATGAGCTTCTTGTACCGATTCTCAAAAACATGCAATGGGAACTGCTCTCCTGGGAGGAGCGCAATACTCAGAGGAAACATTGGAATCTTGTGCAGCATCTTCACGCTTTCTCTAAGTAAAACGCATGACGGGTCCAAAAGGTTGACGAGCCCCGTTTAATAATCACGAATTTTCGTAGAAATGCATTTCTCGCACATAGTCATGAACTTCCGGCGTAAGCATATAGGATACGTCGCGTCCATCTTTGATAAACTGCCTTACCTGTGTGGAAGACAAATTCATGACCGGAGCGTCTACCAATTCTATATTCATGTGGCCGACAAATTGATCCGGAGTTTTGCTTTCTCCCTCTCTACGTACCCTGGGGTATACATATATCTTGTGACGCCCGAGGATCGATTCATAATTCTTCCATTTATGGAATGTCCTCAAATTGTCTTCTCCCATAATAAGGGCAAAAGAATGGTTTGGATGTTTGTCCTCAAGCGCAGCCAATGTATGCGTGGTATATGATGGCCTGGGCAGGTCAAATTCAATGTTGCTCACCCACAACTTGGGGTTATTTTCTACAGCTATCCGTGTTAGAGTCAGCCTATGAACATCCGTAAGCATTGAGCTTTTTTGCTTCAGTGGATTTTTTGGGCTAACCACGAGCCAAACCTGATCGAGATCGGTTTGCTCAGCCATATAGTTAGCAATGATTAGGTGCCCAACATGGATGGGGTTAAAAGTGCCGAAGTAGAGCCCAACTTTCTTCATTCTGTGAAGTCCAAAATATGTGCATAGCACTCCTG
Source organism: Salibacteraceae bacterium (assembly GCA_965267285.1). Taxonomy (GTDB): domain Bacteria; phylum Bacteroidota; class Bacteroidia; order Flavobacteriales_G; family Salibacteraceae; genus UBA4419. The sequence goes on from OZ253948.1 coordinate 2,882,401, forward strand.
CACAGCGGCATCCAGATCATCGTTCACCACCACCGCATCAAATTCATCCAATCGGGTCATCTCCATTGCCGCCTTGTCGAGCCTCACTTTCACTTTCTGTTCGTCCTCGGTAGCTCTATTGGTAAGGCGTTCCTTGAGGATTTCGAAGCTTGGGGGTTTGATGAAAATAGATATTGCCTTGGATCCGAATTTTTTCTTGAGATTAAGCCCTCCTACAACGTCAACGTCAAAAATCACGTGCTTACCCATGGCCCAGACACGTTTGATTTCCTTTCTCAGCGTCCCGTAAAACTGATTTGGATAAACTTCCTCCCACTCGAGAAACTCGCCCCGATCAATCAGGTCGTGGAATTCGTTTACGGTCATGAAGTAGTAATCTGTTCCATGAACCTCATGTACCCGCTGTTCACGACTTGTGGCCGAAACGGAGAATTCGAGATTCGGAAGTTCGTCCATCAAAGCATGTACGATGGTCGTTTTGCCGGCGCCGGATGGCGCAGAGATAATGATGGCCTTTCCGCTTGATATTTCGATGGCTAAAGGATGTTTAGGGTTTGTTCTTTGATTTTCTCCAATTCGTCCTTCATCTCAACCACCTTCTTCTGAATGACAGCGTGACTTGCCTTTGATCCAATGGTATTGATCTCCCTTCCCATTTCCTGTGCGATAAACCCAAGTTTCTTCCCCTGTAGCGATTCTTCATTCATGGTAGACTCAAAGTACTCGCAATGACTCTTCAAGCGGACAATCTCTTCATTGATATCGAGCTTTTCCAGGAAATAGATCATTTCCTGCTCGAAGCGGTTTTGATCAGGGTTGACGTCGGCCAGATCGGCCAGCTTTTTTTCAATTTCCCTTTTTCTCGTCTCTAGTCGCTCGGGAGCCAATTCTTCTACCTCCGCCAACTTCTCCCTGACACTGGAAAGGTTTTGCTGCAGGTCGTCCATCAAGTTCTTTCCCTCTTCCGCACGAAATTGATCAAGGTTGGACATGGCTTCGGCCGACACGCTCATGATCACTTCCTTGTCTGCATCTGAAACTTCGGTTTGCTCGCCTTCCCAGACGTTGGGAATGCGAAGCAAGGCTTCCAGCATCTTTTCCTTATCCAGTTTGAGCTCGTCTGCAAGTCCACTGAGTTGTTGGTGATAGGATCTAAACAATGGCTCATTGATCTGTGAGGCAGATTCAGAACCGTTTTTATTCAGGAAAGCGACCACATCTATCTTTCCTCGATAAAGTTCTTTCTGGCACAACTGCCGCAGGTCATTCTCCAAAAACGACAATATGCTTGGAAGGCGAAATTTGCTATCGATACCCTTAGAATTTAGCGAGCGTACCTCCACCCGTAATTCTCCCAAATCGATCTGGCCTTCGGCCTTTCCAAATCCGGTCATCGACTTTATCATACTGTCCTGTTTAGAGGGCAAAAGTAGGCGTTTATGCCTTTTTGATTCCAGATTTTCGCGAAGGAGAGAATCCAACAAGGTATACCCCGGTGAATATCAATACGGCAGACACGACCTTGACCCAATCCAACCTGTCCAAACCAATACTAATTGCGATAAGGGCTGCCAAAAGCGGCTGGGAATATATGTAGAAGCTAACGACGGTAGGCGAAACTCGCCTCAAGGCATAAATGTTCAGGAGATACGCAAAGAAGGTCGTAAACAGGATAACGAAGCCGACTTCAAGCCAAATTTTGGTCGAAAAACTGTCCCAATTCACTTCGGAAAACTGCCCGTAGCCAAAAGGAATGACATACAGAAAGCCAAACGAAAATACCCAGGTGATTACGGTGAGTGGCGAATAGCGTTTCATCAATGGCTTCACCAAAACCAGATAAACAGCATAACTCACGGCATTGATAAACACCATGACGTCTCCTGCAATGGTTTCCATTCCAAACCCAAATTCCTTACCGAAGGAAATAAGGATGAGTGCTCCTCCAAGACCAGCTACAATTCCCAGCATTTTCATCACATTGATCCTTTCCTTGATAATAAATGAGGCGATCACCAGAACAAGAATGGGATTGGTAGTCATCATGATGGCGGCATTGATTGGGCTGGTAAGCTGGAGACCACTGAAGAATAGAGTCTGATTTAGCGCCACTCCAAAGAAGCCACACAATGCCATCCTGCCAAGGTCTTTCCTCCTCACGGGCTCTCGTTTGAAGGAAAGGAATAGAGGAATGAATAGCAACATTGCGCCAGAGATACGAATGAATACGAATCCAAGTGGATCAATGTAGCCCGTCATCACATCCTTGGCCACTATGTAGTTTAAGCCATAGATGAAACTAACCGCCAGCAGCGCGGCATGTGCAATGACCAGCGATTTATTCAATGGACAAGAGTTTTTTTGCCCCCTCTACTTCTGCCTTCGTATTGCCAATAAAGATGTTATCCCCAAGGATCACAACCGGTCTTTTGAGGAATGTATACTCCTCGAGGATGAGGTCCCGGTAGTCGTTTTCCGTCAATTGTTTTTCGTGCAACCCTCGTGCTCTGTATTGCATAGACCGTCTTGAAAACAAGGCTTCGTAACTGCCCGCCATTTGCTTCATATCTTCCAATTGTCCAGGTGAAATTTTGATAGTTTTGATGTCCTGTAGATCGAACGAATCATCCACCTTAAGTTCGTTCATGATTCGCTTGCAGGTAGAACAGGTTGAGAGGTAATAGATCTTTTTCATAGAGCGACGCAAAAGTACGGTATTCACATCCCATGGCGAGAAAAAAAAGCCCTGTTCGACAACTCTTAAGTCCGCGAAGAATCTTCATTCCCATTGGCCTTGGTGTCTTGGTTGCCGGCTATCTTCTCTATCGCGAATTTGATCTCAATGCATTTGCATCCCTGGACTGGGGCTGGATTTCAGCGTTCTGGATTTTTATGTCGCTCATTGCCGTAGCAACCCGGGATCTCGGATATATGTACCGACTAAGGGTGCTTACTGAAAAGGATATTAGTTGGCGCAATTCCTTTGACGTAATCATGCTTTGGGAATTTGCGTCGGCCATTTCCCCAAGTGTTGTGGGAGGATCTGGCGTAGCGATATTCATTGTAAATAAGGAGGGAATAAAGCTCGGCCGTAGTACGGCTGTGGTCATGGTCACGGCCTTCCTCGATGAACTGTTTTACATCCTCATGGTGCCTATTGTCCTCATCATTGTGGGTACCACCACACTTTTCCCAAAGGAAGCGGCTGAATATGTAGGAGGCACACTTGGAGCCGAGATCATTTTCTATGTAGGCTATGGGTTTATCCTCATGCTCACCACGATCATACTACTTGGCATTTTCTTCTTCCCTAACGGACTGAAGAGAATCCTCGTCATGTTTACGTTCATCCCTTTTTTGCGAAAGTGGAGGAGGCAGGCAACCGAAACGGGCAATGAAATCATCACAACGAGCAAGGAATTAAAGGGCAAGAATTGGAAGTTTTGGGCAAGGGCATTCGGTGCCACTTTTTTTTCGTGGACCGCGCGATTCTGGGTTGTCAACTGTCTTATCATGGCTATTGCCAGCATCCCATTTAGCGAGCATCTATTGGTCTATGCGCGTCAACTGGTCATGTGGGTGATCATGCTCATCAGTCCTACCCCAGGTGGAGCGGGAATTGCGGAAATTGCCTTCAAGGGATTTCTGGCGCAATTCATTCCTTTTGGCGTGGCAGGCACCTTGGCGCTTTTGTGGCGCATATTCACCTACTACCCCTACCTCTTTATCGGGGCAATCATCCTTCCACGTTGGATCAGAAAGGTTTATTTGAAAAGACCGCTGATCAGGTTCAAAGATCCGTTTCGATCTCCTTAGCAGCTTCTTGCATCATTTGGTTCACATAGCCAATCAACTCGGCTATCCTACCTGGGTCTCCCTCTTCCTCTGCAAGGTCTTTTAACTCCCGAATTTCTACCTTGAGTTTCTCAATGCCCAAAAGATCGATGGTGGGCTTTATTTTGTGCGCCAAACCGCGGATCGCATCCCAGTCCTTGTCTTCCAGGTGTTCGTTAAAATGCTTTACATTCTCCGGAACCGATTCTATGTAGATCGTACACATCTGCTGTATAAATCCACTGTCTCCTCCCGATAATTCTTCCAATGACTTCAAGTCATACAACTTCCCCATGCGAGTCCTTTTCTTTCTTCAGTAATCTGTAAATGGTTGACTTCCCAATTCCCAATTTAGATGCGACCAAAAGTACATCATCATTGTATTTTTCGAGGAAGTGGTGAATGATCATGCGCTCATATTCTTTGAGCGATCTTTCTTTGGTTAGAAGAGAATCCAACTGCCCCCTACCCGAAAAGCTTATGTCCCCCTCGTCGATTTGGTCGCCTTCGCACATCACAACTGCCAACTCGACCATAGCCTTTAGTTCTCTCACATTTCCAGGATATGGGTATTGCATCATCTTTTGATTGGCTGCCGGTGTAATCTCGGGTATCTCCAGGTTGTTGTTTCGGCAAAACTCGTGGACGAAGTGTCTCGCAAGAATCAGAATATCGTTTCCGCGCCTTCTCAATGGTGGCAATTCGATAGGTAAGCCTATGAGCCTGTAGTATAGATCTTCCCGGAAGCTGCCACTTTCGACTTCACCAGCCAGATTCTTGTGTGTAGCGGCTATAATCCGCACATCCAGTTTGATTGGCTTATTGCTCCCAATACGCGTTATCTCCATATCCTGTATGGCTCGAAGAAGCTTTGCTTGCGCATTGAGATCCAGGTCGGCAATCTCATCTAAGAAAAGTGTCCCTCCATTCGCCTCTTCGAATTTTCCGATTCGCTTTTGATAGGCTCCGGTAAAGGATCCTTTCTCGTGCCCGAATAACTCGCTTTCCAGCAACTCGTTGGGTATCGCGGTTACATTAACCGTTACCAGTTTTTTGTCCTTTCTGGCCGAATTGAAATGGATGGCCCTGGCTACAAGCTCTTTCCCTGTTCCTGTTTCGCCCGACACGGAGACATTGATGTTGGTCTTCGCCGCCTTCTTCATCAGGTCAAATACCTTTTGTAATTGCGGACTGCTCCCTTTCAGCAAATTGGAGAATTCAAATTTGTCCTGAATCTGCTGACGTAGTGAAGAGATCTCAGATTTGAGGTCCAGCTTTTCTCTCAGGTTCTTCATTACATTCCACACCCGTTGATGCGCATCCGACGACTTCTCTATGTACTCGTAAGCCCCCTTCCTCAAAAGACCAATCGCAGTCGATATTTTCTCCTGGCCGGAAATGATAATCACGGGAATATCCGGCCACCTGCCCTGAATATCCTGTAGCGTTTGCTCGCATTGTTCTCCTTCGATAGAATAATCAAGCGTCACCACGTCCGGCTTTGACTTCTGCGTTTTCCAATACTTTCTCGCAGAATTGAAAACATCAACTTCGTATTCCGGATTTCGCTTCAAGCCATGCCGAAGAGATTTGGCATAGAATTCGTCGTCTTCAATGATGTGAATGATCATTTCGAAACTGTTTTCCCAAAATGGGAATATCTCAAAAGTAGATCGTTTTTACAGATTATGCCATATTCTCGTCAAAGCACCGTAAAATGAGGTTCACAGGTCACGTTTAATAAGAAAAATGCACGCTGATCACCACCTCCTGAACTCTTTGCCCGCGGGCCCTGTTATAGACCCTAGAATCCATATCTTTATAAGTTCTGGTTTGAAGAAATTACTGCTCTACATAGTATTTACCATCTCAGCCCTATATTCTTGGGCTACACACAACCGTGCGGGCGAGATTTCCTATCGTCATTTGGGTGGTCATTTGTTTGAAATCACGGTTACGACCTACACCGATCCAAATTCGATTGCGGCCGACAGGTGTGAATTGAGAATAGAATTCGGAGATGGGGATTTCGACACCATACCCCGTATAAACGACAGCAACCCCTGTGACCCAAATATCAGTTGCGATTGCGACGGTGAAATATTAACCAGCCTAATCAAAAAGAATATTTACCGGACCACCCACAACTACCGTGGGCCGGGAATCTTCAACATTACGGTGGAAGATCCAAACCGAGTGGAGAATGTGGTCAACATGCCAGGGTCTGTCAACATTCCGTTTTTTATCCGAACCGTGATCAATATTAGCCCGTTGGTGGGGTTCAACAATTCAGTAGAGTTACGCTTCCCCCCAATAGATCATGGCTGTGTAGGCAAACCATATTACCATAATCCCGGTGCATTTGACATAGATGGTGATAGCTTATCCTATCAATTGACCGAGTGCCTGGGCCTAAACGGAAATAAGGTGACGGATTACCATTTTCCAAATTTTGTCATCGAGAATCCCCCTAATGGACCATTGGTTAAAAAAGGAAATCTGGATATCGATCCTCTTACAGGAAAACTAACATGGGACAGTCCAACCCTGGCAGGAAACTTCAATCTGTGCATCCTCGTGACCGAATACCGCAAAGACCCACTTACCAATTCATGGATTGTAGTAGGAGAAGTTCTGAGAGATATGCAAATCACCATAGAGGTATGTACCAATGAACCTCCGGTTTTTAAAGAACTCGAAGACGTATGCGTGAATGCGGGAGATACGATCGTGCATCAAATTGTAGCTTGCGATTCGAGTGGCCAGACCATCACACTCACTGCCGTCGGTGAGCCTCTTGAATTGGCTGACAGCTCAGCTTTCTTTCCTCAGGGAATAGCTATGCTCGACACCGTGAAGGCCGATTTTATCTGGAATACTTCCTGCGATCATATCAGGGCTAAACCATACAAGATGGATTACAAAGCGGAGGATAATGACGATAATAGCCTGGTCAATTTTGCCAGCGCTTTTTACACTGTGGTTGGGCCCGCCCCGGAAAACGTATCAGTTACCTCCGCACAAAACACGGCCAAGATAGCATGGTCGCCAAGTTCATGCGATACCAATATCGTTGGGTACAACATCTATCGCCGCATTGATTCTTCGCAATTTGTTCCGGACCATTGCGAAACGGGAATCCCGAGTCAATACGGATTTACGTTAATTGGATCTACTACCGGTTTTACATCTACATCCTTCACAGATGACGACAACGGTCAGGGGCTTATTCATGGTCAATTGTACTGCTATCGCATTGTAGCTATCTACGACGAGGATGCCGAGGGCTATGCCTCATTAGAGGCCTGCGTCGAACTGGAGAAGGACGTTCCTGTCATTACCCGCGCAACCGTTGTGAGCACGGATTTTAGCAATGGAATCGACAGTATACGTTGGGCCAAGCCTACGGAATTAGATACCTCGGTTCAATTTCCGGGCCCCTACAAATACGTTGTATATGTATCTGAAGGGAACGGAGGCGCCACCGATTACTATGGTGAAACACCTGAAAGGCCCAGGATTTCTGACCTGGATACGCTATTCGAAGTCTCAGGGCTCAACACTGCTGAAAAGGAATATTCATTCAAAGTTGAACTCCAAAGTAATGGCAATGTGGTTGGCTCCACCCACCACGCGGCATCGGTGTTCCTCGAACTCTGGCCTAGCGACAATGCCCTGACCCTAAGGTGGGACGAGAAAGTGCCCTGGAGCAACGACCAATATGTGATTCACAAGCTCATCGGTAGCGACTTCGTTGCGATCGATACCGTGAATGCTCCGCCATACGTCGACGGAGGTCTAACGAATGGCAAAGAATACAGTTACTTCATCACGTCATTTGGGCGTTACAGCACAAATGGCTTTCCTGACCCTATCGTCAATAATTCTCAAATCGCCGTGGGCATTCCAGTGGACACCGTGGCGCCTTGCCCGCCACAGAACCCGAACATTCGATCCGAATGTACCCTCTACTCCAATGAACTCTGGTGGGAGAATCCAAATAAAACTTGTGCAGATGACGTGATAGAGTATCGGGTATACCGCAACAAGGTACTCGGAGAACCATATGAATTGGTGGCCGTACTTAGCAATGTGGAGGATACCTCCATTTTGTTTGACAATCTGGAATCAGTTGCTGGGTGCTATACCATCACCGCAGTCGACTCGTTCCAAAATGAAAGTGGATATAGCGAGCGACTTTGTGTCGACAATTGTCCGGAGTATGAATTGCCAAATGTTATTACGCCGGGAGGAGACGGGCTCAATGACTTTTTCCGCCCATTCCCTTATCGATACGTAGAGAGTATTCAACTTTCTATTTACAACCGTTGGGGGCAGTTGGTGTTTGAAACAACCGATCCCGACATTAATTGGGACGGTTCTTACATACTGAATGGAAAGCAACTCAAATCCGGAGTTTATTTCTACACTTGCCTTGTGAATGAAATTAGGTTGAGCGGTATTGAGCAACGGACATTACAAGGACACCTTACCATCATCAACCAGGGCGAAACCAATCCAACAAACTAAGTGTTTTCGGGAATAATAGAGTCTAGAGGAGAGCTGATTTCGGCAACCCAGGAGGGAAGCAATGTGCGCCTCCGTATAAGATCACATTTAGCGCCCGAACTCAAAATCGATCAGTCCATAGCGCACAATGGGGTTTGTCTCACGGTAGTAGAACTCGGAGAGGGCTATTACGATGTAGTTGCCATTGCCGAAACCTTAAACAGGTCGAATCTTGGCGCGCTCGGAGAAGGAGATGGAATAAACCTTGAACGTTGCCTGAAGGCAAACGATCGCCTGGATGGTCACATCGTGCAAGGGCATGTAGATCAAGTTGGAACCATTTCGAGTATCAAATCGGTGGACGGAAGTTGGATGTTTGAGATCACATTCGATGAAAAAGAAGATCACCTAATCGTCGAGAAAGGGTCTATCTGTATCAATGGAATTAGTTTGACCGTGGTTTCGAGCGAAACGGGCAAATTCTCCGTCGCCATCATACCTTACACCTACGAGCATACCAATCTGCACGAATTAAAGGCCGGGGATACTGTCAACCTCGAATTTGACATTGTTGGCAAGTATATTGCCCGTATGACCGAGAAAAGATTGCTATCCTAGAGCGGAATATTTCCGTGCTTTTTCCTTGGCAAATTTGTCACCTTGTTTTCGATAGATTCGAAAGCCGCAATCAACTTTTCGCGGGTTTTATCCGGTGAGATCACTTCATCGATGTAACCCCTTGCAGCTGCATTGTATGGATGAGCAAACAATTCGGCATACTCTTCTTCCTTCTCCTTAAGCTTAGCCTCCTTGTCATCCGCTTCCGCAATCTCCTTCCGGAAAATGATTTCTGCCGCTCCCTTGGCTCCCATTACTGCGATCTCAGCTGATGGCCAGGCATAGTTTAGGTCAGCTCCAATATGCTTTGAATTCATTACATCATAGGCTCCACCGTAAGCCTTTCTTGTGATGACGGTTACCCTGGGCACGGTAGCTTCACTAAAGGCATACAGCAACTTTGCCCCATTGGTGATGATGGCGTTCCACTCCTGGTCAGTTCCTGGCAAAAACCCGGGAACGTCTTCGAATACCAGTAAGGGAATATTGAACGCATCACAAAATCTGACGAACCTCGCCCCTTTCAGAGAAGATTTGATATCGAGCACACCCGCAAGCACTGCCGGCTGATTGGCGACAATACCGATACTTCGACCTGCCAAACGGGCAAATCCCACAACAATGTTTTCGGCAAAATCCTTGTGAACCTCGAGGAAGGAATCACTGTCAACAGTACCGTCAATTACCTCACGAATATCATACGGCTGATTACTCGATTCCGGAATGATGTCGTTCAATTGTGCCCTGCTTTCATCCCCCGCGTCATAGGCCAGAGCCGGGGCTTCCTCTTCACAGTTTTGTGGAATATAGCTCAGCAATTTCTTGACATGCTCCAAAGCGTCGACATCGTTCTTACAGGAGAAATGTGTCACTCCCGACTTCGCAGAGTGAGCAGATGCACCACCCAAATCTTCAGCAGTAACCTCTTCATGGGTTACTGTCTTCACCACATTTGGGCCCGTCACAAACATGTATGACGTATCCTCCACCATGAGGATAAAATCTGTCAAGGCGGGTGAGTATACGGCACCTCCAGCGCACGGCCCCATGATCGCCGACAATTGGGGTATCACCCCTGACGCTCTTGTATTTCTGTAGAATATATCCGCATATCCACCAAGAGAAACAACACCCTCTTGAATTCGGGCCCCTCCGGAATCATTCAGTCCGATAACCGGAGCGCCGTTCTGCATGGCGAGGTCCATGACCTTACAAATTTTCTCAGCGTAAGCTTCTGCCAGAGATCCTCCAAATACCGTAAAGTCTTGCGAAAAAACATATACCAACCTTCCGGATATCTTTCCATATCCCGTAACAACTCCATCGCCTAGAAATTTCTGCTTATCCAATCCAAAATTTGAAGATCGATGTGTGACGAGCATTCCTACTTCCTGGAACGTGCCTTCGTCTAATAGTAAGTCTATGCGCTCCCTGGCTGTAAGCTTCCCCTTCTTGTGCTGCGACTCAATTCTTTTTTCACCGCCACCAAGCTTGGCCTCATCGATCTTAGCCTGCAGTTTTTCCAGCTTTTCTTTCATACAATTACATCAGTTCTTGTTCCAGTTCTTCAGTCATCTCCAGATTGTGAAATACCTGGCTTACATCGTCATCATCCTCAAATTTCTCAATCATCGTAAGGATGGTTTTTGACGCCGACACATCCAAGGCCGAAGTGTTTAATGGAATTCTTTGGAGTTCCGAATTCTTTGGTTCTACACCTACCTCATCCAACTTCTTGACCATGTCTCCAAAATCTTCGAAGGACGTATAAACGATGATCAATTCCTCCTCTCGTTCCACGTCTTCCGCACCACCGTCGATGAGCTCCATCTCCAGCTCATCCAGATCCCATGATTCGACATCTGCCGTAGCGATGGTGAAAACGCCTTTGCGTTCAAACAAAAAATCTATGGACCCATTTTTTCCAAGGCTGCCGCCATATTTGGTGAAAATCGCCCGCACATTCGAAACGGTGCGGTTGATATTATCAGTTGTAGCTTCAACATAGATGGCGATTCCATTTGGTCCATAACCCTCGTAGGAAACCTCTTGGTAGTTTTCTCCTTCACCAGCAGATCCTTTCTTGATCGCCTTTTCGATAGTATCCTTGGGCATGTTGGCGCCCTTTGCATTTTGAATTGCGGTACGCAATCTAGGATTGGAAGACGGGTCGGGACCGCCTTCTTTGGAAGCTACAGTTAGCTCCTTAATTATTCGTGTGAAAATCTTTGCTCGCTTCGCGTCTTGGGCTCCCTTACGGTGTTTGATGTTCGCCCATTTACTATGTCCAGCCATACCTTCGAGTAAGGCCGTAAAAATAGGAAAATACGTCTAGGGATTGCTTGTGGCCTACCGTATCAGGTTGACGGTACCCATGAACTCATGACTACCCTTCTCGCTCTCATAGTCCCCTATAAAGAGCCTCCAGGAATAAGTACCCACTTCGGCCTCTACACCATTCACTTTGCCATCCCAACCGACAGTCTTATCCTGAGACTGGAAGAGTAACTTACCCCACCGGTCGTAGACGTGCATTTCGAATTGATCATCCTCGATGGCCAATCCTTGAGGGAGGAATATCTCATTGATACCATCTTCATTTGGTGTAAATGCGGCTGGTACATAGATCGTGAATTTAGCCCCAATAACCGCTACCATCACGGTATCATCCACGCAGCCGTTGGCTGCTTCTACCTCAAGTCGCACCGGGTAAGATCCAGTATCGCGATCAGGGAATACAAAAATCGGATCCTGTACTTCGCTCTTGCCTAACGATTCAAAATTCCACAACCATCGTATGATCTCTCCACTCGACTGATCGTAGAACTGATAAGTAGGATCAATCACGGTGGCCTTTTCCGGAAGTGTAGAGAAGTTGGCTATTGGAGAAGGCATAACCTGGATAAAATCTTCCTTGGTAAGGCTATCTGTACAACCGTTGGCATCAGTCACGATCAACTGGACATCATACCATCCTGGTTGAGTGAACTTGGCCGCAACCTTTTCGCATGTGCTTAATTTCAAACCGTTCCCGAAATCCCATCGACAATCAAGTCCGTTTGAGGTACTATTGATGAACTCAACTGTACCTGGGTCACAAACCTTGTCGGTGTCTGAGGCAAACTCTACTACCGGGAGTGGAAGAACCTCGATGTATACACTGTCTATATAAGGTGGTGTTCCGCAATCATCAGAAAGGGTGAAGTAATACATTGTTGAGTAATGGGGCAGCGCTGTAGGTGTAGGAGAATTCTCTGCCGTCAAGCCAGAAATAGGTGACCAGTTATATCGGTACCCGGCGCCGCGCCCTCCACTTGGAATCGCAACCAATGTAGTTCGCTCTCCGGCGCATAGGGTAAGGTCATCAGACACGACAGCCCTCAAACTGTCATATAGATTCACCCTGAGATTCTTGACATTCGTCACGCAACCCTTTGAATCTTCTGCATATATCGTATAGGTCGAATTCTCTTCTGGGCAAACCGTGGTAGAAGTTCCGGTTGGTAATCCCGGACCCCAGTAGAAGGTATACCCGCCTGCATTTCCTCCAGTAGCGCTGGCCGTAAGCGTGGTGCAAGAAGCAATACAAATAGTCGTTGTATCGAGGTTTGTAAACAGCTCCATTCTAGGCGGCTCGGTGATCACGATTGGCTGATCTTTCTGACAATTGTTGATGTCGCGAATCTTCACGGTGTAATTACCCGCATTGAGATTGTTGAATTTATAGAATGACGAATATGATACGCCACCATCTATACTGTAATAGATCGAGCTCTTTCCACCACTTGCCGCAATATCTATGGTACCATCACCAAAACCAAAGCACGTAATGTCACCTGTTACAACCGAGTCAATGGTAACTTCAGGATACTCAACCACGGTAAAGACCGAGTCGAATTTACAGTTGTGGTCATCCACAATTACCAGGCTATCCAATCCACCACACACATTTCTGGCAGTGTCTTGTGTGCCTCCATTACCCCATTGAATTGTGTAAGGCGGCGTTCCTCCTGTTGGTGAAGCAATCGTAATGGCATCACAATCTCCAAAGCATGTGACCTCGGTTTTACCCAAACCAGAAGTAAGTAATGGCGGCTCCGTCAAATTGATTGCGCGCGGCGTTGTGAAGCATCCGTCCGAAGCCTGAACAATGACATAATGATCCCCAGCACTAAGATTTTGCAAGCGTAAGCTCGTCTGGAATGTTTGTCCGCTGTCAGCTGAATATTGGTAAGGCGGAAGACCTCCAGAGGCAAATACGGAGATTTCTCCATCCTGAGATTCAAAGCATAATAAGTCCGCTGTGAGTATCGAATCGATCAACGGCGCATTATTGGTCAGTGTATCGAGTTTTCCGGAATAACACCCGGCAGAATCCTTGATCAGGATATTGTAGTAGCCATTTGCGAGGTTATTGAAATTCCCCGTCGTTTGATAAGTTTGACCGCTATCGATACTGTAGATATAAGGAGCCACACCTCCTGATCCAGTGATATTATACGATCCGTTGTCGAATCCACAGTTTGGATCCTGACTTATGATATTCGGAGGGTCAAACGAGGCCATCCTCACCCACAAAGTGTCCTGAGTGGAACATCCGCAGGTATCGCTAAAATCAACCGTAACCTTAACGTCTGTATAGGCAGTTATGATAGGATTTGGAATTGTGTCGTTGTTGAACAGGTTTGCCGGTGACCATTGGTAATTTCCACCACCCGGGCAAAGCGATCGACCCGATGCCTGTAGTTGCAATCCTACTCCAGGGCAAACCGATGTGTCTGGTAGATTAACTTCAACCGTTGTCAACTTGATGGTCACACTCTGAGAAGTGTCAAAGCACTTCCCAAAAGTGTCCGTAACCACAACCTGGTATGTGATTGAGTCATAAACGGTGGCCGTTGGATCGTAGAGGGTATCGTGGTTCAGATAAGTGCTTGGAATCCATTTATACGTGTATCCGGCTGAGTCAGGACCGGCACAATATCCCAAGTGCATATTTGGGCGATTTACCAATGACCCCCAACTAGATTGAGTGGAGCTACATGCACTTCCGGCATTGATATAATTTGATAAGCACGAATTGAACGTAGTAGGAGTGAAATAAGTCGTTGAATTTGACACTGCAGAGTTGTTTGAGAAACAGACTTCAACAATAAGGTTCGAAACACCATCGTAATCGTAGTTAACATCAAATATGTGGTCATTCCACCCTGCTGCCACGGTTACGGTTTTGGGATTGAAGACCTGCGCCAGCCCAGTATGCCATGAACTCAAGGCGGTATCTGAGGTACACTTCAACTTGATTGTAAAGTCCGTATAAGATGAGATACCCCCAACGTTGGCTACCTGGAATCCCAGGCTAGTGATCATTCCATTGTCAACGCCTTGCCCCGCCAGCTCTGATCTCCTGATGAGGAATTGATGTTTAGCAGAATTATATGCGCTACCATAAGGAGACGGATAGACTGTTGGGCCACTACCACTGGATCCGTTTGCAGTGGTACCCGTACCAATGGTAACACTGACCGAGCCACCGGAACAAGCGTAGCTACTCAACCCACAGGTATTCGGCGAGTGTCCCAACGTAGCTTCGAGTCTAAGCGGATTACCAGCACAAACCACTGTGTCCTCTGCCGTCGCCCTGATAAGTCCGGGAAATGGAGGAGTGACGTAAACATTCATGAATGTATCCTTGATACATCCGGAATCGGAAGTGACTGTCACATTAAAGCGTGTGTCCAGTATTGGTGTAACGTTAGGTGTTTGCAGTGTAGCATCATCAATCTTGGCTCCAGGACTCCAATTGTACGTATAGCTCGCAGCCAGATTAGAACTGACTGTGATCGGAATAGTAGAATCGGTAAAGCATATGAGTGTATCGTTCGAAATCGAGAGCTGGTAGTCGGCGGCTACGACCACTTTCAAGGTATCAATCGTCTTACACCCCTGCCCAAGGTTACTGCTGACTTCATAGACCGAGGTAGAATCCGGCCAGAACCTGGCAGCCATACATGTATCACCCGGAGTTGTGTCACACTCGAAGTTTGTTCCCCAGACGATCGAATCCCCGGAGAGCGTGCGCCATGTCACTGATGATCCTCCGATCACGTGGACGGCGGCGGTATCCCCTCTACATATGTGTTTGGGCGGCCCTGCCTCCGTCGATGGAATGACCTTTACCCGATAACTGGAGGTTGTAAATCCGGGGACCGGGCAAGCGTCGTCACTTGTTTGGATAAAAAATGAGTTAGTAAGAGAGCCTGTACTAACGGCGCGCCAACCAATGGTGATGGTATGCACCGAGTCATTGATTGGGTTGATCGTGAAACTGGCCCCCGGTAGCACCTGGGTTACATTGGAGGTGACTATTAGCGTATCCAAACTATCCTCCTGATAGACCACATGATCCCAAACGGTAACCTGGAATGAGAAGGTATCACCCAAGCACACCTCTACCAGGTTTTGCTGCGGATCAAAGTACCCAACACCCTGATAATTCTGTATTCCAAGGGTATCAACCGGCGGTGTGTTGTTACACGTTTCAACCCTAAACTGGATGTCTCTCATAGTGGTTCCTATGAGATTTCCACCCGTATCCCACTCATTAATCTGTACCACCACAATGTATGCACCGGTCACTGTTGCCGTAAACTGAATTTGACCCGTCAGTGTATCCAGTGTAATACCGTTGATTGCATTCTGGCAACTATAAGGTGAGGTATAGGTAAGGTTGGTAGTCGCGGCGGATCTTGCGCAAATAAATTCATAGGTCAAGCTATCACCATCGGGGTCGGTAGCACCCATGTTATAGCTCACAGGAAATCCCGCACATACGTACGGAATGGCGCTTGTACTAAAAGTTGGCGAATTGTTGCACGTGTCCGTATTGTTGCAGAGCTTGGCTTCGAAATAGACATTTCCTCCACTTGTATTCACGGTTCCATTCCTGCAGCAAGGTGGAGTATATCCAATGGTCCAACAGTCGCATCGCGGATTTAGGACGAAAATGCCCGTGAAAATCAGCTCTACATACCCTGTTGCCGATCCACTTTGGCAATTGGAGCTTTGTGATGAACAAACCTGTGAAATATCAAAGCCACTATGAACAGGCCCGGTAGTTCTTTGTAGCTGGACGGTAACACTACCACCACATGAGCTTGTAGCGGTTACGTTGATGGCAGTCGGCGCGAATGCGATACCGGCACAGTAGCGGAATACTTTCACTGTGACTTCGAAGGAATCAGTCCCAATACAATCATAGGTGATTTGACCACCAGCCATGTGCGATGCTTTGACCTCCGAAGTGAGGCCGATAAATGCAACTAAGGCGATGATAATTTTCAACGCCAAAAGGGACCGTTTTATTTGTTCCAAAAATTTACTCAAAACGCCAGCAGACCTGCAAAATTACAACTAAATCCACAAACTACCTTATAACTGTCACAGTACCAAAATATTCGTGTCTTTCTTTCCGATTTTTTGTGTCCCCCGTGACAATCTTCCAGGTGTAAGTTCCCTGTTGTACGATCGTTCCATTCTTAGGGTTCACGCCATCCCATATCGCCTCAAAATCCGACGTCTGCCAAAGCACCTGGCCCCATCTGTCAAAAACGAACAATTCGTACTGATCGTCATCAATCCCCACGCCCTCGGGCCTCCAGCCATCGTTGATACCATCTCCATTAGGTGTAAATGAAGAGGGCACATAAAACAAGTATTCGGCACCAATCATGAGGTTTTGGAGGGAATCATCTACACAGCCATAGGCTGAAGTCACTTCCAATCTAATTGGGAATTCTCCTGTGTCTTCGGGAAACTCAAATGTTGTATTTCGATCTGTCGATTTACCCAAATCGGCAAAATTCCAGCTCCAGCTAACAACTTCACCTTCACTCCTGTCCACTGCCGTAATTACCGTATTCAAGAATGTTGTAGGATTTGGGCTGAGTTCGAAACTCGCTAAGGGCTTCGGATGAACTTTCACCAATGCCGGGATTGTCTTACTACCCCGACATCCGTCTTCCGTCTCAACGAATAGGCTTACATCGTAAACACCGGCGAATTCAAATTCGTAATCCACCTCACCGCACGAATAAACCGTGTCATCTCCGAAAACCCAATAGCAGTTGGCCCCGGTCAACAGTGAATTGTCCTTAAATTCGACCGTATGGGGCTCACAACCGCTTAATTCGACACCGGCGAAATCCACTACGGGATCCTTTAATACATTCACATTTACTTTGGCGGTCACACTGGGAGAACCGCATGCATCTTTTAGTTCAACAACAAACTCGGTTGTTTCGTTTGGAGAGACCGATGTACTTGCATCAAATGGGTTGGAGATGCCAATAAAGGGCTTCCATTCATAGGAATATTGACCATCGCCCCCATATCCTTTCGCCCAAACCTCTCCGGAGCTGCCTTGGCATATAAAAAGCTCATCAGAAATTTCCAATCTCAGGGAATCGAAAAGCACCACGTTAATTGTCTTTGAAGTAGAGACGCAGTTTTTCGAATCGGTTGCGTATACGAGGTAACTTTTATTTTCATCAGGGCATACCTGGACCTTTGAAAGTTGTGGCAAATTAGGGGTCCAATGGTAGGTGTATCCACCACTATTCCCTCCTGCTGCCTGTGCATTTAGCTCAGTACATGTGCCTATGCAAACGGTGTCCTTTTCAGCTGATGCTACAATTGTGACTGGAGAAGGCTCAGTGATATCGATACTTGCAAACGTTTCACACCCGGCCTGATCACGAACGACTATTCCATATGTTCCCGTCTTTAGCTTCTCAAAGCTGCTACTATCATTGGTATTGAAGAGGTCGGGGCCTTGCCAGTTGAATCCGGCGTCAATCGAAAACTCATAGTAAGGAATCGAGTCGCCCTTCTGACTTCGCAAGGGTATTCCTAGGTCGTAGCCGCCATTCGCCTTGATTAAAATGCGACCATCATCGTAGCCAAAGCAAGAAACCGCCTGTTCCTTTAACTGGATAATCTGAAGCCTTTGGGGTTCGAGAATTTCAAATGAATCAGATACAACACATTGATTGTCATCCAACAGATTGAGGTAATATGTTCCCGCAAGCAGAGAGTCATTTAATGCATTAGCAGAACCATTGGACCATTGGTATCTATACGGTGAGATTCCACCGGACCCATGAACCTGTACTTGGCCCATGCCGAGCTGGTAGCACAGATCCGGACCAACAGTGTCGACATTTAGCACAAGCTTGGTCGGTTGTATTATCTCAACTTCCACTGGCAACGACATGCATCCTGTGGCGCTTCTGGCTATTACGTCATAAGATCCCGATCGTAGTCCGGTGATCGGGTTGTTGACATTCCACGTAACTCCTGAATCTGCTGAATACTCCAATGGGATAACACCCCCGCGAGGGTCAGCATAAACATGTATACTCCCATCCGTAAATTCATAGCAGCTCACATCCGTTACTATGGCGCTATCAATCCAAGGCGCTCCCTTCATTAGCAAAGTGTCATAGGTTGTTTCGCTCACACAACCCAATGAGTCGATTACCTGGTATCCATAATATCCCTGTACAAGGGAGGTAAAATGATTGCCAATCGCATAGCTCGCCCCAGTGTCAATGCTATAAGCCAAAGGAGCCCAACCACCATTGATTTGAACGGTGATTTCACCATCGGCCGCGTTACAGTTTGGTTCTACCTGCAATCCATTTGGGGCATCCATTGGATTAACCGAAATGGTCAATGTATCTCTAAGGACACATCCACAAGTGTCGTAGACCGTAGCGACAAACTGAGTCGTTTGATAGACCACAGCCTTGGGAAATTGTGTACTGTCATCGTCGAGATATTGTCCATTATCCCATGCGTATAGTGGTTGGCCGGAGCAAGTTACATTTCCTGAAGCTCTAAGTACGATTGTATCACCAGCACATACGGTTGTGTCTGGCCCGGCTTGTGCCGAAACTACCGATACAGTTGTAAAAGCAGAATCGTGACATAAGCCAAAGGTGTCCGTCACAAGCACCTTGAATGTGGTTTCATTGTTCACGATCGCAACCGGACTTTTAAGCGTATCAAAGTTCAATATGTTCGCGGGAGTCCATTGATATGAATAGGCAAGAGAGTCGGGAGCTCCGCAATAACTAAACTTAATGTTTGGCCGGTTTTGCTGAGATCCCCATGCAATATTTCCTGAAGAACAGGTGCTACTGTTAGAGTAGTTGCTGATGCAGGAATTAAACGCTGTGGCAGTATACGCCGTTTGAGCGCTTGACGAAGGAGTCCCCGTCACATTGTCAAAGCAGATTTCGATGACAAGGTTCGACGAACCATCGTAGTTCAGATTCTGATCAAATAGATGTGTATTCCATCCAGTAACAATAGAGGTGTTTTTTGGTGTATAAACCTGATGTAAGCCGGAGTGCCACCCTGTGAGTGCCGTATCTGATGTGCAGCCCATTTTGATGGAAAAGTTCTGGTAAACAGCGGAACCGGTATTTGCGACTACATTAAATCCAATAGACTCAATCATCCCGGAACTAATACCAAGAGCTGACAGCTCACTTTGCCTGAAAAGGAATTGATGCCTTGCAGACCTGTTCGATCCCCCATATGGAGCGGGAAAAGCACCAGGCCCTGTACCGGTTGCGCTATTGGTGTTGGTTGTGGATAGGGATGTATAATAGTCTAATGCTCCAGGGCAAGCCGTTGTTGACAGGCCACATGTTTGAGGGTTATTCCCAAGATTCACACCGAGGCCGGTGGGAATACCAGGACAACTCAGAGGGTTATCACTAAAGGCTGAAATATTTGGAGGGAAGGGCGGGGTGACAAATACATTCACGGTGTCTTTCTTCACACACCCGGAATCTGACGTGACGGTTACATAATAACTCGTCGAGAAGATCGGCGTTACAAATGGGCTTGAGCTTGTATCGTTGTCAAGCTTAGATCCCCCAGGAGTCCACTTATACGAAAAGCCCAGTGCAGTATCGGTGGCCACATTGATTTGAATAGTCGAATCAGAAAAACAGATTGTCGTATCGTCGGTAGTGATGGTATTAAAATCAGTAACTACAATGACTGTGACCGTATCTATCGTCTTGCATCCGAAGCCGAGGTTACTATTGACTTCATAGGTGGTGGTATAAGCTGGCTTCAAACGTGCACGCATGCAGGTGTCCTGAGCATTGGTATCGCATTCGAAGTTTGTTCCATAAACAATCGGATCTCCGTTGAGGACTCTCCAGGTCACACTGGTCCCGCCGATCACGTTAATCGATGCGGTATCCACTCCCTCACAAAGCACCCTGTTTGGCCCCGCTTCAGTAGCCGGTATGACCCTGACGATGTAATCGGAAGTAGTAAATCCGGGAATTGGACAAGCATCATCCGAGGTATAGATGAAAAACGAATTCGTCAAAGATCCCGTGCTTACTGCCCTCCATCCGATTGTCACAACATGAACAGAATCATTGATTGCATTGATTGAGAAAGTTGCTCCTGGCAACACACTGTCGACGTTAGATTGGATTAAAAGTGTGTCGAGTGTGTCTTCACGATAAACGTAGTGATCCCAAATGGTCACATCGAATGAGAAGGAATCTCCAAGGCATACTTCTATAAGACTGTTAGTAGTATCCACATATCCTACCCCCCAATAATTCGTAATCCCTAACGTGTCAACTGGTGGCGTGTTGCTACAGGTTTCTACCCTAAATTGCACGTCTCTCACCGTAGATCCTACCAGGTTACCGGCCGAATCGTATTCATTGATTTGTACCACTACCACATATGCCCCGGTGATTGTAGCGGTAAAGTTGATTTGCCCGGTAGCGGTATCGAGTGTGATTCCATTGATTGGGTTTTGACAGCTATAAGGTGCATTATACACCAGGTTTGGCTGGGCACAGATAAACTGATACGTTAGACTATCTCCGTCCGGGTCTGTTACACCCATATTATATGAAACTGGAATGCCAGCACATACATATGGAATCGGTGTAACCCCAAAGATCGGTGAGCTATTGGTGGGGCCTGATGTGTTGCAAAGTTTTGTGTCCACGGCAATTGCAGGTGAAGACGCGTTCACGAGGTTATTTCTACAACAAGGTGTAGTATAGCTTAGTGTCCAGCAATCACATCTGGGACTGATAACCACTATACCCTGGAAGGTAAGCTCAACATAGCCGTTCACGGTTCCACCTACACAATCGCTTGAATCGCTTGAACAAACCTGAGAAATGTCGATCCCGCCATATACAGGTCCGCCAATTTTTGGTAATACTGCTGTAAGGCTACCACCACATGTAGAGGTGGCGGATATGGTAATGGAATTCGGATTGAAAGGTGCTCCACTGCAGTAGCGACAGACCTTTACCGTAACTAAAAATGAATCTGTACCAACGTTTTGATAGGTAATTTGACCACACGCCATGTGTGATGCTTTTACCTCGCCAAAGAGCAGGAAGAGAATTCCGACCAATAACCAGCGCATACCACGAACCTCGACACCTTTCATAAGCGATCAGTTTTAACACTTCTTCAAAGCGCGCTATGCGCTTCTTGTAGTGTTTATCGAAGCACGGTCACCGTACCGAAATACTCGTGACGCTCTCTTTTGTTTTGGAGGTCGCCCGTGATGATCTTCCACGTATAGGTGCCTTGGTTGACCACTTCACCAGAACGGGGATCTATACCATCCCAAGCTTCATAGAAATCAGTTGATTCCCATATTACCTTGCCCCATCGGTCGTAGACCCAAACGAAGTATTGGTCACTCTCGATTCCAATACCTTCCGGTTTCCACAACTCATTGGTGCCATCTCCATTTGGGGTAAAAGATGATGGAACGTAGAGCAAGTATTCAGAAGCAATTACAAGATTTTGAACTGTATCATCAACACACATATTAGCGTTGACTACTTCAAGTCGAATTGGGTAACTACCCGTATCTTCAGGGAATTCGAACGTTGTATTCCTCTTCTCCGATTCACCAAAGTCGGCAAACTGCCATGACCAATCAATGATCTCTCCTTCAGAGCGGTCAACGACCGTGATATTGGTATTGAGGAAGGTCGTAGGATTTGGACTCATCTCAAAGCTTGCCAGCGGTTTCTGATATACATCGATATAATTTTCAGCGGTGAATATGCCTTCACATCCTGCTTCCGTCATTACGTAGAGTGATACATCAAATAATCCGGAGTTCTCAAATTCGTAATCAACATCTTCGCAGCTAAATACTGTGTCTTTTCCAAACACCCAGAAACACTCAGCACCCGGTAAAGTAGAGAGGTTGGTGAATTCCACGGTCAATGGCTCACAGCCGGCAAGTTCAACACCCTGGAAGGCAATTCCAGGATCCTTCAATACATTGACCCTTACAGTTGCTGTTACAGAAGGTGACCCACAGTTATCGGTGACTTTCACCGTGAAGTCTGTAGTCTGATCCGGCCTGGCCGAAGGGTTGTGCACAAAGGCATTTGATAGTCCAATGAATGGCTGCCATTCGAAATTGAATCCGTTCCCATCCCCACCAGTAGCTTCTGCAAATAACTGTGCCTGGGTACCACTGCAAATGTCTGTATCGTTCGAAGTAATCACTTCCAAGCTATCATATAGGTAAACATTCACAAACGCCGCAGGTGAATTACAGAATTTGCTATCGGAAGCATAGACTGTATAAACAGTGTGGGGCAATTCAGGACATACCTGGACAGATTGACCTTGAGGCAGGTCAGGGCTCCAATGATATGTATATCCTCCGGAATTTCCACCACCGGCACTTGCCGACAGATCCACACAATTAGACACACAAAGTGTAAAGGAGTCCTGCGGAACATCTATAGTCATCACCGGAGGTTCAGTGATGTCTATTGTACCAAAGGTTTCACACCCAGCCTGGTCTTTGATCACAATGCTATAGGTGCCAGCCTTCAGCCCGGAGAAGCTCGAACTGTCGTTTGTATTAAATAGATCAGGCCCCTGGAACGTAGCTCCACCATCGATGGAGAACTCATAGAATGGAATTGTATCCTTCTTGTCATTTCTCAATGGCCAGCCCTGATCGTATCCACCAACCCCATGAACGATAATCCTTCCATCAGAATATCCAAAGCAAGAAACCGGATCAAACTCAAGACTGCGAACGAGTAGTTTATCCGGCTCGCGGATTTCGAATGTATCTGGCACAAGGCAGTTGTGATCGTCGAATAACGCCAGGGTGTAAGTTCCTGCCAACAATGAATCATTCAAGGTATCCGATGAACCGTTAGACCAAACGAACCTGTATGGTGTAACTCCACCACCGGCATGAACACTAACCTGGCCCATACCTAACTGATTACACAGGTCGGGACCTACGGTATCCACAAATAATTCAAGCCTGGTCGGCTGCGTTAATGTATCGATATACGGAAGCGAGACACATCCCGTCGCACTTCTTGCCATCACAATATACCCGTCAGCCTTCAATCCTTGTATTGGATTGTTTAATGTCCATGTCTGACCACTGTCAACACTATACTCTAGAGGCAAGGTACCACCACGGGGGTCAGCATATACCCCGATCTCACCATCCAGGAAGTCAAAGCAGCTAATATGTTGTTTTCTCAAGCTGTCGATCACTGGTGCACCCTTCATCAGAAGCGTATCGTGAGTGGTATCACTTACACAGCCTAGAGAGTCAATCACAACATAAGAGTAATACCCTTGCGTTAGGAATTGGAAATTGCTATCCAATGAGTAAGTAGTACCAGTGTCAATACTGTAACTGAATGGCGCCCAACCTCCATTAACCCTAACCGTCAACTCACCATCCGCTGCATTACAATTTGGCTCCAAATGCAAGGCGGAAGGCGGGTCCATAGGGTTTACCGTAATCGTAATTGTATCGTATAAACTACATCCGCAAGTATCATATACGTTGGCAACGAATTGCGTAGTTTGATACACCACCGCTTTCGGGAACTGAACACTATCATCATCGAGATATTGTCCATTGTTCCATGCATACAAAGCGTTTCCACCACAGATTCCCGCCCCAATAGAGCGCAGCGTGATTGTATCACCAGGACAAATGGTCGTGTCCGGAGCCGCAGCAGCAGTTGCTATCTTGATAGTGGCGAACGATGAGTCATGGCAGAGCCCAAAAGTGTCTGTAACGATCACCTTGAATGTTGTCTCTTGTGTAATCGAAGCTGAAGGACTTTTCAAGGTGTCAAAGCTTACAAGGTTTCCAGGCGTCCATTTAAAGGTATAAGCCGCCGAATCAGGTGCGCCACAGTGGCTGAATCTGACGTTTGGTCGATTCACTTGCGATCCCCAGGCAATGTTACCAGAGGCACAGGTCGCCGTATTACTGTAGTTGGAAATACAAGAATTGAACGTCGTTGCCGTATAGGCTGTTTGTGCACTTTGCGTTGGCGCAGTAGCGGTATTGTCGAAACAGATCTCCAATACTACATTGCTGCTACCATCGTAGTTGAAATTCTGGTCAAACAAGTGTGTGTTCCATCCAGAGGTGATCGATGTCGATTTGGGATTGTAGACCTGATACAGGTTGGTATGCCACCCCGTGAGAACGGTGTCTGGAGTACATCCCATCTTAATTGTGAAACCATTATACACCGAAGTTCCAGAATTGGCCACTACATAGAATCCAATGGACTCGAACATACCATTACTAATCCCCAGAGCCGTTAGTTCAGAATTCCTGAATAAGAATTGATGCCTTGCAGATCTGTTTGAATTACCATAGGGCGCTGGGAAGGCAGTCGGCCCTGTTCCCGTTGCGGTGTTCGTGTTAGACGTTGTGGTGGATGTATAGTAATCGAGTGACCCCGGACATGCATCGGACGACAGACCACAAGTCTGCGGGTTGTTACCCAAGTCAACCCTAAGGAAGGTTGAAAGTCCTGCACAACTAATACTATCATCACTGGACGCAACGATATTCGCAGGAAATGGCGGTGTGACATATACGTTCACCGTATCCTTCTTAATACATCCTGAATCTGATGTCACAGTAACCGTATACTGAGTAGAGAAAATCGGTGTCACCATCGGATTGTATATGGTGTCATTGTCGAGCTTGATGCCTGCCGGTCTCCATTTATAAGTAAAGCTCGATAGTGTATCGGTCGTTACCTCGATCTGTATGGTGGAATCACTAAAGCAGATTGTGGTGTCATTTGTAGTGATGGTGTTGAAGTCGGTTACTGCAAATACGGTGATAGTATCTTTTGTCTTACATCCTTGACCTAAGTTGGAGCTTACCTCGTATGTTGTAGTAACAGCCGGATGGAACCTGGCACGCATACAGGTATCATTGGCTGTGGTATCACATTCAAAATTTCCTCCATAGACCAAGGGGTCTCCGGACAGGACACGCCAGGTCACACTGGTCCCTCCAATGACCCATACTGAGGCCGTATCCACCCCTTTACAAATTATTTTGTTGGGCCCCGCCTCCGTCGCAGGGATGACCTTCACAGTATAACTCGAGGTCGTAAAGCCAGGCACCGGACAAGCGTCGTCGCTGGTCTGTATAAAGAATGAATTCGAGGGAGATCCGGTTGAAACCGCGCGCCACCCAATGGTGACCACGTGCACCGAGTCATTGATTGGATTTATACTAAACGAGGCCCCCGGCAGTACCGCTGTAACGTTTGACGTGATCAATAAGGTATCCAGGCTATCCTCACGATATCCAACGTAATCCCAAACTGTAACGTCAAACGAAAATGAGTCGCCAAGACATACTTCTATCAGGTTCGTATTGTAATTCACGAACCCAACCCCTGTGTAATTCTGTATTCCCAGCGTATCATACGGAGGTGTGTTACTACATGTCTCTACCCGAAACTGAATATCCCTCATCGTGGTACCAATAAGGTTACCACCTGTATCATATTCATTGATTTGTACAACAACAATAAAAGCTCCCGTAACCGTCGCAGTAAATTGGATTTGACCTGTCAAAGTATCGAGTGTGATACCGTTTATCGCATTCTGGCAGCTATAAGGAGATGTATAGGTGAGGTTTGTGGTGGCATTTGATCTTGCGCAAATAAACTCATATGTCAAACTATCACCATCGGGGTCGGTTGCACCCATGTTATAACTTACAGGGAATCCCGCACATACATAAGGTATGGCACTTGTACTGAACGTTGGCGAATTATTACAAGTATCCGTGTTATTACAAACCTTGGTTTCGAAATAAACACTTCCTCCACCGGTGTTCACCGTTCCGTTTCTACAACAAGGCGGTATGTAGCTTATTGTCCAGCAATCACACCTGGGAGATAAAACGAAAATCCCGGTAAATACAAGTTCAACATACCCTGTCGCCGTACCACTCTGGCAGTTGGAGCTTTGTGATGAACAAACCTGTGAAATATCAAAGCCGCTGTGAACAGGCCCAGTGGTCCTATTCAACTGAACGGTCGTCGACCCACCACAACTACTTGTAGCGGTAACATTGATCGCTGTTGGTTGGAAATTGATTCCTGCACAATAGCGGAATACCTTGACCGTAACTTCAAAGGAGTCTAACCCAATACAGGTATAGGTAATCTGACCACCAGCCATATGCGAAGCTTCTGCCTGCTTGGCCGAAAACATGGAAAACAGGAAAAGCACGGCAATTAAGCCGGCTTTTCCGATTTTCTGATATGCTTTTGAGATAGTCATTATCTATTTAATTCCTTGAACGTAAGTAGTTTACGTTTGGTTACAGCCAGCTCGTGACCTTAGTTCTCTCGTATCAGCGTCACCGATCCTTCAAACGTTGAGGATTCTGCTTCCGCGCCTAAGGGTTTGATACGAATCTTGTAGAAGTACACACCGTCCTCGTGGTTCTCACCATCCCAGACTGGGTTGTCCTTGGTCAATTCAAATACCTTTCTGCCCCATCGGTTGTAGATCACACCTTCCATTTCGGCAAGTCCGAGTACAAACTCTTCTTTAAGGAAGGTATCGTTGACATCATCACCGATTTTACCCTTACCAGGAGGAGTAAATACGTTAGGAATTTCGAAGATTACCAATGGATCGACAAGGATTGATTTCCAAATTGTATCCCAACATCCCTTGTCTGATTCAACATACAAAGCAACCAAGTACTTACCGAAGTGTTCATTATCAGGGAAGCTATGAGCTACATCCACAGACCTATATACAGTCTCCGATGTATCTTGAGGGAATGTCACCTCTGGGAAAGTATACAGGTTAGAAGTATCTTCTACAATGCCTGTAGGAATGTAGTCAAACATCATCCACCTATTCTTAACGATGGTAATGTCACCACTAGCCGCCTCAGATTTGTTGATAAAGCTTACATCAACCGGAACCTGATATGGCCCTTCACTTGGATCAAAGTCGAAGTCGGCAGTTGGCCTTGGCCAGATAATATAGGAGATCACCGTTGGAGGACTCACACATCCCGCAGTATCCTGATGGCGGATGTAGTACTGCATTGGCACCCTCACCACTGAATCCACATCTAGCGTTTCGCCTTGAGCAATTGCATCCTTCACCTTGGCAGAGTCTGCATTGTCAAACCAAAGTACTTCATATGCTCCTGGGTTTGGAGCAAACAGAGCTTCGACAAATGATGCATCGCAGAATCCAAATGGATCTAGCACATCCGGAGCGGGAGGTGATACATTGAATATCACTCCGATTGTATCCGTACCTGCACAGATCTTACCAGGCGCGATGGTATCAAATAAAGTGTAAGTCAATGGATAAGTATTGTATCCACCCACCTGCACTACAGCAGAAGGAACAAATACCGCCTTGTCCGTGAATCCCATCCATGGAGGTGTAGTAGGTGCACCCCACATTCCACCAGGCTGAGTTGCGAAGATTTCAAACTTCTGACCCCACCAGTCACCACCATCATTACAAAGGGGTCCCGGATCGATGATTTCAGGTACTGGAATCGCGATAACGTCAATTTCAGTAGTTCCTGTGTTACCACAGAACCCTGTACTATCCACCGTGATGGTGTGCTTACCAACACCGGCGATTGTTGGATGGAATAATCCCGCAAGGGTAACAATACCAGGTCCTGACCATTGTCCACCAGCGTCAGCCGCAAACAGCTGCACCGTATCGTCATTCAAACAGTAAGGTCCGAATGTTCCGATCGTCGCATCAAATTGCTCCACGACCGCAACCATAATGGTGGTGTCATGCCAGCAACCATTGTACGCATGATAAGTCACAGGAATGGAGTCAACTCCATTTGGATTAATGTTACCCACCGTCGCATCGAAGTTGTTCGTGGTCGAGTCAACTACGCCAGGGATCGAACTCGTAAAGTATCCCTGAATGTGGACTGAATTCGTATCGAGCAAGTTGATAGCATCGAGCTCGCAGAACGGACCTTCATTAAAGGACGGATCCGGTAGCCCTACGACTTCAAATTGCGTACTGTCGGCATTGGCACAGGCATCACCTGTCACCGAATACGTTATAAAATGGAATCCTTTTCCGGCTAGCTGCGGATCAAATAACCCGAGGGAGTCATTGATAATACCCGGACCAGTCCAGAACCCTCCATTAGGTCTTGGAAGGATATTCCAAGGCGTTGGAGCTCTCATCAACTGGAATCCACCAGTGATACAGAAAGGCTCTTGAACATAAGGA
The DNA here is from genome assembly GCA_965267285.1 of Salibacteraceae bacterium. GTDB lineage: Bacteria > Bacteroidota > Bacteroidia > Flavobacteriales_G > Salibacteraceae > UBA4419. The sequence continues at coordinate 2,911,015 of OZ253948.1, forward strand.
GTTACATCATACTGGTCTACCACATTGATGTCAATGCTTACCGTATCGAAGCATACACCCAATGTATCCTGGATAAACAGGTAGTATGTGCTGTCTGTAGTAAGGTTCACAGAAGCAGATGGGTCCTTCATATTCGTTGGAGTAATGAATCCACCGTTACCAGGAACCGAAGCCCAGCTAAATTGATAACCCGCAGGGTCAACGCCTGAACAGATAGTGAACTGCGTATTTGGCAGTGCATTATAAGGTGAAGTAAAGTATTGATTGAAAATACCACATGCATCCGCATTCCATTGAGTATTCATCGCAGACGCTGCATATGAAGTGGAAGTATATCCCATACCTGCGTTTCTAGATCTAGGAGGAGAAACGGTTGAGTTGTTGAAACAGACCTCAACAATCAGGTTAGATGTTCCATCCCAGTTATAAGCGTAATCCAACTGGTGTGTGTTCCATCCGTTAGCGATGATCGCAGTCTTAGGTGTAAACACTTCATAAAGATTCGACTCCCAAGTTGTCGTCAGGTCACGCTTGTTTGTACATCCCATCTTAATGGTGAAGTTGTTGAAGAATGGGTTCACACCAACCATGGCTTTTACATCAAAACCGATTGCAGAAATTCTACCCGCTGACATTCCCTGAGCCTGAAGGTCAGAAGCATGGTAGAGGAACTGCCAACGAGTACTAGCATATGCACCGGCATAAGGAGTTGGAACCTGGTTGACACCTGTACCGTTTTGCGTTGTAAGGCTTCCATTCACAGCCGTGATGGTATTGGCAAATCCCTGACATGGGAATTGTGACAATCCACAGCCACCTTTGATCGGAATAGTTCCAAGTTCTACATCAAAGTCGATGGTATCACTCAAACAGATGAGCGTATCTGTCGCAACAGCCCTGATATCAGGAGGGAAAGGAAGCGCCACCGTCAAGTTGATGTCTTCTGTCTTGACACAACCAGAGTCACTGGTTACAGTCACGTTGATCACATCACTGATGTCCAGACCAGACAATTTAGGATTCGCAATGGTATCCCAATCCAGGAATTGGCTTGGCCTCCATTTATAGGTATAGTTCTGAGTTGGGTCACTGGTAAGCGCACTCAACTGGAACGTGTCGATGTTACAGATGGTATCATCCGGAGTAACGGTAAGTGTAAAGTCAGGCACAACCCTCACTGTTATCGTATCCCTGTTCTTACACGTACTACTCAGATTACTGACGACCACATATGTCGTCGTCACATTCGGCGATGCCGAGACATTCTTACACGTATCACACGAGAAGTTCGACGGCACGGATATACCCGAGCCTCCCGGCAAGGCAGACCAGTTAAACTGGTTACCCCCGACCACCGTTATGTTGGCCGACTGCGAATTCTGACATATCGTTATGTCGGGCCCCGCGTACGTACTTTCGACTATGGTGACCGAGAAGGTCGCATAGAACAAGGCCGGTATCGGACAGGCATTGTCATTGGCCTCAATGAAGAATGGATAGAATAATCCATTCACCGGAACCGCTGTCCACGCTACATGGGCTATCACAGTATCGTAACTCGAAGGAGCATTTGGATACGTATAGCTAAATGTGGCGCCTGGGAAAATGCTTGTAATGTTCGTCCTCAAGCTCAATGAGTCATTGTTGTCAGGATCGCTAAAGAGTACATCGAAGTTGAATGTCTCACCAATACATACCTCAACAGATACAGAGTCAATCAACTGCCCGGTTCCGGTGAAGTTGTATATAGTACCTGGAGTCGGGCGGCTAGGTGCAGTCTGCGCAGTGTGAGGAGGGTTGTTGTTACACGTTTGTACAACGACAAGGATATCCCTCAATACGGTACCGATTAAGGTTCCTGTTGCGCGATCATACTCGCTCACTTTCACCACAATTACCCAGTTACCTGTAATCGTTGGTGTAAACGTCACCTTACCATTTCTGGAGTTGATGGTGATACCAGGAATTGGACTCGTACAAGAGTAAGGAGTTGAAAAGATGTTGGCGTTAGGATAAGTCTGGTATCCACAATCAAAAGCAAATACCAAGCTATCACCATCTGGCTCCGTAACACCAAAGTTGTAAACGATAGTACGGCCAGCACATACGTAAGGGATTGGCTGTGCGGCAAACTTCGGAGATGAGTTACATGTATCGATCTTATTGTTCAGCGTCGCGGCCACCGAAGAGGAAGATGAGTTGAGGTTGATGTTACCATTCCTACAGCAAACGATATTTCTGTAGAAGGTCCAGTTACACGCTGCCGGCAAGACCACCGTTCCCCGGAATATATACTGCTCCATACCGGGATAGGAGGCCGAACCTTTACATCGACTCTGCGCAAGCGCTGTAGCACACAACTGTGAAACCTCAAAAGCACCCCTACCATTGGCACTGATAGTATCACCAGCGATGATCAGTGGAGTTGTAACCTTGGTTAGCGTTATCGAAATATTCCTGTTTCCCCCACTAGTACAGTTAGTTCCGACACCGGTGATCGCTACGGAAGTAGATCCATACCCGATACCACCACAATCCCGGAAGACGTTCAACTGAATTTCGTAGGTGTCCCCACCCAGACATCGGTAGGTTATATCAGCACCCGCTACGTGAGAGGCAGAAGCATCATAGCTCCAAGCAAGAGCGAAAAGTACTAGTAATGAGGTTATTAACTTTTTCATACCGCGAATTTTCATAATCACATTTTCATCTTATTGCTCAATAGACGGCCAATCCCTAAATGGTTGCCTATAAATGCAAAATTTTTAGAAGCCCGCTAAATTAGTAATTTTCAGCCAGTTTTACCCGATTTTTGAAAGGGCTGCTTCCCTTATGTAGTGTGATTTACACGGCTATATTTGTCTCGTGATTTCCGGGTTCGAAAAAATTGACAAAAACAAGACCGTTTTCTACCAAAATCTGGTGGCCAAAATTGACCACCTGATCGAGGGTAAGGATACTCCTATTTCCGCCCTGGCAAATGCGGCAGCATTGTTGAAAGAAGAGTGCGGATTTTTCTGGGTTGGATTTTACCTTGCAGGCGACGAAACGCTTACCCTTGGGCCGTTTCAAGGCCCCGTGGCATGCACATCAATTGAATTGGGAAGGGGTGTTTGTGGTACATCCGCGAAAGAAAAAAGAACAATTCGCCTAGACGATGTACACAAATTTGAAGATCACATTGCCTGTAATGACGCTTCAAAATCAGAGCTTGTCATCCCTGGAATCAATTCCAGTGGTGAGGTGGTTTTTGTGCTGGACGTTGACGAGGATAGATATGGCGCATTTGACGAGAAAGACGAAAAAGGGCTGTCCGATGTTGTGGTGCTTCTGGTCGAGAAGTTGGGTTTATGATGTCTAGGATTTTGTGCTTTTTATTCGCCGCCCTGATTGCGGGTTGCGCCCAAGTTGGATCCCCAACCGGCGGGCCAAAGGACGAGCAAGGCCCAAAGGTCGTTTTTGCCAATCCAAGCAACCTATCCACTGGATTTAATGGATCTACTGTAACCCTTGAGTTTGATGAGTTTGTAGTTACCAATACACTTTCCCAAAACATCATTGTATCGCCCAGGTTGAGCGAAAAGCCAAAGGTCAAAAACAAGGGCAAAATCTTGGAAATTCAGTTTGAAGAAACATTAACGCCGAACACAACCTTTCATCTCCAGTTTGGCGAGGGAATCGCAGACCTGCACGAAGGCAATAAACTCGACAGCAATGTATGGGTATTTTCGACCGGAAACTACCTCGATTCAGGCTTGATTGCCGGAAGATGCGCCTCTTCCTTGGAAGGCTCGCCAAGTGGCGGAATTTGGGTATTTCTCTACTCCAATTTCAACGATTCTACTCCTTATCTGAACCGCCCTCTTTACATCTCCAAAACAGACGAGTCCGGGCGATTTGAAATACCCTACCTGCCGGATGGAAAATATCGCCTTTTTGCGTCGTCCGATGAAAACCGAAATTACCTGTTTGATAGTCCATCTGAGAAAATTGGCTTTGTTGACAACTGGATTCTCACGGGTAATGATTCCCTCCGGATTTCCATTTTTACAGAAAACAAGGGTGGTCAACTCATTCAAGAAAAGTCCCTGTCTGGAGGCATTGTGGAGTTGAAAACCCGACTGCCTTTTGACTCTGTAGTGGTCAAAGCATTGGGAGTCGAAGTAGAATTGGAGCAACGAAAAATTGGCGATGACTCGACGATTGTTTGGAGTCCTGCCATGCCAGAAGATAGCCTTACCCTGATTTGTCAATTCGACGACTGGAGGGACACTGTAGAACTCAAGCAAAGTAAGAATCCCAAGCTGAAATTTGCGGTGGGAAAATATGATCCTGCAAAGCCTTCCGCCATCGAAGTATCGACCAACTACCCGGTAAAGCTCGCTGAAATAAGGGCATCCGTATTACCGCCCGGTGATTCTGTTTCCAGCAGTGTTGAGTTCACCCGGAATGGCCCATTTTCATTTGTGACCGATTTTCTGCCGGATACTTCAGGCACGCACTTGCTCATGCTTGAAATTGACAGTATTACCGGCTTATTCGTCAGCGAATCGGACAGCATCTCACTGAAATTTCAGATCGCAGACAGTAGCAAATGGAGCAGTTTGATGGTCGAATTGGATTCGGGATCAGGGGGTTACGTGGTTCAGCTTTTGGACGCGGGCAAAAAACAAGTAGGAATCCTTCCTCTTGACAATGGCAAATGCCAATTTGATCGTTTGATGAAAGGGTCATACAACTTATCGCTCATTAAAGATCTCGATGGAAATGGGGAGTGGACAACAGGAGATTATCTGCTCGGTCGCCAGCCCGAGCGAATCATTCGCTATAGCTCTCCCATTGAGATCAAATCCGGCTTTGATCAGATCATCAACTGGACAATTCAGAACTGAATCTCAAATCGATCTGCGTCTTTCTGAACAGGAAATTTTTCCCGGTAGACCTGAAGATTATCCCAGGTAAGTGATGTGGCCTGCAGGCCTTCCTCGTCTTCGTTCATTTTGAAGAGGTGTTTGCCTTTGAAGTCAACCACTGCACTTCCACCGATGTAGTCTTTGTTATTCCCGTCTGATCCGATTCTATTCACACCTACCACATAGCATGAATTCTCTACAGCTCTCGCCTGCAGTAGAATGTCCCATGCATTGGCACGTGGTCGTGGCCAATTGGCTACATAGACAATGCAATCAAAGTCCCCTTTGTTTCGGGACCACACTGGAAACCTCAGATCGTAGCATATTAATGGACAAATTCTCCATCCCTTTACCTCGATAATCAACCTCTCCTTACCCTCCGTAAAGTTCTCGTCTTCCCCGGCCATTCTAAATAAATGCCTCTTGTCGTAGTGCTCAACCCTTCCATCGGAATGCGCGATGAGCATCCTGTTGAAATAATGGCCATTGTCCTTCACAATCACACTGCCCATAATCACCGAATCGAGTCTGACTGCATGCGCTTTCAACCAATCTTCCGTTGGGCCTCCGGGAGCTTCATAATAAGATTCTGAATGCATGGTGAAGCCAGTCGTAAACATTTCGGGAAGCACAATCAAATCGTGCCCATTTTGACCCTCCAGATACCGATCAAATGCACTCCGGTTTTGCTCCGGATCCTGCCAAAAAAGCTCCTTTTGAATGACTGCTACCCTCAGATCTTGCATAATAACTCTGTTGCCCTTTCGAGCGTCTCGTCGGACTTTGCAAAGCAAAATCTAACAACTTTTTCGTAAACCGGTGTATGGTAAAACACCGATACGGGTATGGTTGATACCCCATGTTCCATGGTAAGTCTCTTCGCGAAATCCACATCCTTCTCTTCCGAAATAGCCGAATAATCGTATAGCTGGAAATACGTCCCCCTGGTAGTGAGAGGCTTGAACTTCGACTCCGCCATTCTCGTCTGAAATAAGTTCCTCTTCTTCTGATAAAAGCGGTTTAGTCCATTGTAGTTTTCTTCATCCGAAACATAGTCGGCCAAGGCAGCTTGCATTGGATGGTTGCTGGCAAAAACATTAAACTGATGCACTTTCCGAAATTCCTCCATCAGGTTTTTTGGGGCCACACAATAGCCCAGTTTCCACCCGGTACAATGGAAGGTTTTTCCAAACGAATAGACGGCGTAACTTCTCGATGCCAGCTCAGGATATTTGAGCACACTGTGATGCTCCGTGCCATCAAAAATGATGTGTTCGTATACCTCATCACTCAAGATGACGATATCGGTACCAGCGGTGATTTTTATGAGTTCATTAATGTCCCTTTTACTCAAAACGGCGCCCGTCGGATTGTGGGGCGTATTGATGATGATCATGCGTGTGTGTCTGTTGACCACCCGCTTCACTTCCTTCCAATTGATGTGGTAATCCGGATGTACAAGCTGAACGTGAATGGGTTTGCCTCCATTGAGCACAACTGAAGGGCTGTAGCAGTCGTAAGCTGGGGTGAAAATGACCACCTCATCTCCTTCCTGAACAACTGCCGAAATGGCTGTATGAATCGCTTGGGTCGCACCGGAAGTAATCGTGATTTCGCTGTTTGAATTGACCGTGGTTCCGTAATTGTCCCTGATCTTCCTGGACAGTGCTCGCCTCAATTGGGGAATTCCTTGCATAGGTGCATACTGGTTGTGTCCATTCTGCATCTTTTGAGATACAAGGTCAATGAGCCTGGGGTCAACCGGAAAGTCTGGAAATCCTTGGGATAAATTGATGGCACCGTGCTCGTTTGACAACGAGCTCATCACAGTAAAAATGGTAGTGCCAACCAGTGGCAGCTTGCTGTGGATCGAACCGGTGAACTTTTTCAAGAAGGGACGCTTTCGGGACGAAGATAAGGATTGAGGGAAGCGTTTTCCCGTTGTTCAAAAAACCTTAGGATTCACTGGTGAGGGCAGCTCCGATAAACTCGCGATTGAGCCTTGCGATGTTCTCCAGAGAAATCCCTTTCGGGCATTCTACCTCACATGCTCCAGTATTTGTGCAGTTTCCAAACCCTTCCAAGTCCATTTGGTGAACCATGTTGAGGGCCCGGTGCTTGGATTCTACTTTTCCTTGAGGCAGCAGTGAAAACTGTGAAACCTTGGCCGAAACAAAAAGCATGGCAGAGGCATTCTTGCAAGTCGCCACACATGCACCGCATCCGATACAAGTCGCCGCATCAAAGGCCTTGTCCGCATCCTCTTTAGGTATGGGGATGGCGTTAGCATCCTGTGTATTTCCTGAAGTATTGACGGAGATAAATCCACCCGCCTCCATGATGCGATCGAAGGACGATCTGTCGACTACAAGGTCCTTGATAACGGGAAATCCTTTTGCTCTAAAAGGTTCAATGTATATGGTATCGCCATCATTAAATTTTCTCATGTGGAGTTGGCAAGTCGTAACTCCCCTATCGGGACCATGGGCTTCTCCATTGATATAAAGCGAACACATTCCGCATATGCCTTCGCGACAGTCATGATCAAACGCTACAGGTTCCTCACCACTGTTGATCAGGGATTCGTTGAGTACGTCAAGCATCTCGAGGAATGACGAATCCTCGGAGATATTCTCGACCCGATAATCCTTCATCTCCCCATTTGAATCGGCATTTTGCTGGCGCCAAATTTTCAGTGTTAAATCCATGGTCTATTATTTATAACTCCTTTGCTTGAGTTCAATGTCCCTAAATTCTAAATCTTCCTTGTGCATGATCGCCTCTGAAGGCTCACCCGTATACTCCCAAGCAGCTACGTAAGCGAAATTGTCGTCATCTCTGAGCGCCTCTCCTTCTTCGGTCTGCGACTCTTCCCTAAAGTGACCACCACAAGATTCTGCCCTTTCCAATGCGTCTCTGGCAAAGAGTTCTCCTAGCTCCAGGAAGTCGGCGACTCGGCCAGCTTTTTCTAGCTCAGGATTAAACTCATCGAGATTTCCTGGCACTCGTACATCCTTCCAGAATTCTTCCCTGATCTGCTTTATTTCTTGGATCGCTTCGCGGAGTCCCTGCTCGTTGCGCGCCATGCCAACCTTGTCCCACATCACCTTGCCCAGTTGTTTGTGGAAATGGTCAACAGAATATTTTCCATTGATCGAGAGGAGCTTTTCGAGTTTGTCTCTGGTTTCCTTTTCAGCTTGATCAAATTCAGGTGAATCGGTTGGAATCGGTCCAGTTCGGATTTCGCTTGCCAAGTAGTCGCCTATAGTGTAAGGAATAACAAAATAACCATCGGCCAATCCCTGCATGAGCGCAGAGGCTCCAAGTCTGTTGGCTCCATGATCTGAGAAATTGGCTTCGCCCAATGCGTAACAACCGGGGATGGTCGTCATCAGGTTATAATCTACCCAGACACCACCCATTGTGTAGTGTACCGCGGGATAGATCATCATGGGCGTTTTGTATGGGTTCTCATCTACAATCTTCTCATACATCTGAAAGAGGTTCCCATACTTCTCTTCGATCACTTGTTCTCCAAGAACTCTAACCTCATCGTCTGATGGGTTTTCGAGCCCTTCAACATTGGCTTTTTCATGGCCGTAACGCATAATGGCTGAAGAGAAATCGAGGTATACAGCCTCTCCGGTTTTGTTGACACCAAAACCGGCATCGCAACGTTCTTTTGCCGCCCTCGAGGCCACATCCCTCGGAACCAGGTTACCGAAACTCGGGTACCGCCTCTCCAGGTAATAGTCGCGGTCTTCCTCGGCAATTTGGGTGGGCTTAAGTTTGCCGGCCCGTATGGCCTCTACATCCTCCTTTTTCTTTGGAACCCATATCCGCCCATCGTTTCTCAACGACTCCGACATAAGGGTCAGCTTAGATTGGTGCTCACCCGATCTCGGAATACAGGTTGGATGAATCTGAGTATAGCACGGATTGGCGAAATAAGCGCCCTTCTTATGAATCTTCCACGCAGCTGTCACATTGGAGCCCATAGCATTTGTCGAGAGGAAAAAAACATTTCCATATCCTCCCGAACAAACGAGTACCGCATGTGCACTGTGTCTTTCAATTTCTCCAGTGACCAAATTTCGAGCAATGATTCCTCTCGCCTTTCCATCCACTTTGACCAGGTCGAGCATCTCGTGGCGGTTGTACATGGTGATTTTGCCCTTACCAATTTGTCGGGCCATGGCAGAGTAAGCTCCAAGTAACAGTTGCTGTCCAGTTTGACCTTTGGCATAAAACGTTCTCGAAACAAGGACCCCGCCGAAGGACCTGTTATCTAACAGTCCACCATATTCCCTCGCGAATGGCACCCCCTGAGCGACACATTGGTCGATAATGTTGGCCGATACTTCCGCCAATCGATAGACGTTTGCCTCCCGACCTCGGTAGTCACCACCTTTTACGGTATCGTAAAAAAGCCGATAGATGGAGTCGTTGTCTCCTTGATAGTTTTTAGCGGCGTTGATTCCCCCTTGTGCCGCAATAGAGTGAGCCCTCCGCGGTGAGTCCTGAAAACAAAACGCCTTTACATTGTAACCCAATTCAGCCAGGGTGGCCGCGGCCGATCCTCCGGCCAAACCAGTGCCCACCACGATGATATCGATGAGCCTTTTGTTGGCTGGGTTCACGACGTTTACGTCATTCTTATGCTTGGTCCACTTCTGAGCTATTGGGCCTTCCGGTACTTTGGAATCTAGAACTGTCATGACGGAATACTAAGCGTTGATAAAATGATAGATTGCGATAAGTGCAAAGAGCCCTGGCACCACGAAGCTGAATGCCTTCCCAAGCATTTTGATCGTAGGAGTGTACTTCGAGTGATTGGCACCAATGGATTGAAAAGCGGACTGAAATCCGTGGTTTAGATGGAATGCCAAGAGCACGAAACTCGCCACATAAAACAAGGTGTAGTACCATGATCCAAAGAGGCCTGTGACCAGTGTATAGTCATCGCCATAGGGGGTCATGTCTCCAAACTTCAGTACCCAGAAAAAGTCCCGAAGGTGAAGTCCCAGGAAGGCGAGCACAAGGATGCCAGTGATGATCATACTCCTCGAAGGAAGGGGTGCATTCTTACCTGGCTTGTTCATGGCATACTTAACCGGCCTTGCCGCACTATTCTGCATTTGCAGTCTGATCCCCAACACGATATGAATGATGAATCCCAGTGCAAGAACATATTGCATGATCTGGATGACGATGTTGGTCGCCATGAAATGCGAAGCAGCATTAAACAGTTCGGGGTCGGATGATAGGGTGAGCGCGTTGATCGAAACGTGGACGATGAGGAAACTAATGAGGAATAGGCCTGAGAGTGACATGATCACTTTGCGGCCAATCGAAGAGTTGGATAGTCCGATGGAACTCATAAGGGCTGTTTATCTAAAGGCAAATTTAGTCGGCGAGCGCACATGGCAAAACGATTGGTCAATTAAACAGGCCGCTACAGGGCAATACTCAAATGTGCTATCTTGACCTTTTTATGTTGCGTCCGTTATACAACATCAAAAAGGGTTGGCCGTTCTTGCTCATTTTTCTAACGGTCTCTTCCGGTGTCTCTCTCGCTCAGGATACCCTTCGACATTACGACCCTTCTGCCGGAAGCATTGCGGTCTTCGGTTCACCTTTTATGTTGTTTGCACGGCAGCAGCCCGATAGACCCATTACGTTGCGCTCCATAAGAATTCATGTAGAGGGGTCTGTTGGTGACTCCGCAACGCTTCGATTGTTTGGCCATGAAGGGGGCGCTCAGTTTCCCCAGCGAGATCCTCAACTGGTCTTTCACAGCGAATATCTCGTCGATTTTCACGATCCGATTCCAATCGTTAAGACGACGGATGGTCCTGAATGGATCATAGCGAATCTCACGGAACCCATTACGTTCCGAAACAACCAATTCTTTGTTTGCCTCGATGATATAGGTGGAATAAAGTGGACGATGTCGACCCAGGTAGAAGCCTCAAGCTGTACCGCAAGTCTAAGTCAGGGTGGCGAAATGTTCCGACAACTCCGGGGAAACAAAATTGCTCAAACAATCACCGGTACCAACAACCCTTTCCTGGTAGATTGTATCGGTGAGTTTCAACTTTCGCAAACTCCCTTCTTTGAGAATGTTGCTGATTCCGTTCACGGATTCGTCACAAGCAATTCGGCTGCGTCCATTGCTGTGGCTGACTACAACGGAGATGGCCAATTAGACCTGCTTCTCAGGAACAAACTCTACAAGAACCTGGGCGACTTTCAATTCGAGGAGGAGCCGATTGGTCTGGGTTCAGCTGCTGCGAATCTATTTCTCGATATGGACAACGACGGAGACCTCGACATCATTTCCCTGGATGTGGCTGATACCTCCTATCTCTTTGAATACAACGGGACGTCTTTTCAGCGCCATGTCCTTAATGGCATTCCGGCACTGCGGTCTGTGCACAGTTTTTCGGCCGGCGACATCAACGGAGACAATTTTCCTGATCTTTTTATTTCTCAGCTTTGGGGGACCTATCCTGTCCCCTATCCCAATTTCCTATTTCTGAATAACCATTCAGGTGACTTTGTAGATGAAACTGTTCGTCTTTATTCCGGTCATGACGGGGTGAGCAATTTCCCCAATCGTGCCGCATGCGATCCGGGCAATACAAGCACATGGCTGTCTAACGGAAATCGAAACAAGAGGAGTCGTGGTTCACGATTCGTTGACTACGATCTCGATGGAGATCTGGATTTATATGTTTCCAATTACTTTTTGGAGCCCGATGAGTTTTTCGAGAACAATGGTTCCGGGTTTTTTACCGACCGGTCATTTGATTTCAAGCTCGACCGAAATCCCACCTCCGGCTCCAATCACGGCACCGGTGTGGATTGGGCGGACGTCAATAACGATGGATTCTTTGATGTGGTGACACCGCAATTTGCCCACCCGGGATGGACCGGGCTATACGGTCATCGTGGAACCAATATTTATCTCAACGAGGGATCTCCCGATTTCACCTTTAGCGATAAGTACCAGGAACTCGGCCTTGAGTTTGAGGAGACCCATGCAGGGGCATCATTTGCGGATATGGATAACAGTGGTCGGGTAGATCTTTTTATCAAGACATATTATGGATGCCGATACGATGACCTCTACTTACAAAATGATCAAGGCCAATTTGAGCTCCACACTTATGAGTTTGGTTTGACCGAAAACCGAACTGGAACAGACGCGGTCTGGGCGGATATGAACAACGATGGTTTGCTTGACCTACTTACAGGAAGTGAGGCAGGTTTTGTCCTACTCAGGAATAAAGGTGAGTTCGCAGGTTCTTGTATGGAGTTGGATATCATCCGTACATCAGGCCTTCGAACAGGTATCGGAAATCGCGTTGTGGTCCATGCTGGCGGACAGATCATTAGCCGAGATGTTCACTGTGGCAAGGGACAAAAAATGCAAAACCCTTATCGACTTCATTTTGGGCTTGGGTTGAGCACGAAGGTCGATTCAATCGAAATATATGAGGGCAATAACAGAACCTCATTTACCGATCTCGATATCAATAAGCTCTATAAATATGAAGAAGGCCTTGGCTTATCCGCCATGGCAGATTTGGATGGGGCAGGAATCGGTGTTGGTCATGAACAACGAGTTGAGCTCCAGTCTCGGGCCAGCGTATTTCCAAACCCAACTCGAGGCCTTGTCTTTGTGAAGTCCACCCGGATGATTCACTCGATTCGCATATTCGACATGAGTGGGAAGTTGGTGAATGCCTACGACCAATTTCAAAAGCGATCAGATTTTGTTTCTGTTCCACTTGAAGGCAAAAAAGGTTTTTATTTGATGCTCGTACAGACAGACCAATCAACCGATTGGTTCAAAATAGTGAAGGAATGAAATACCTACCAGTAGACAAGAAACTCTTCATCAAGAACAGAGCGAAATTTGCCAAAGAGCTCAAGAATAAGAGCCTGGCTGTCTTCAATTCCAACGACATTTATCCAACCTCAGCAGACGGGACCTTGGCTTTTAAACAACACAGCGATATTTTCTACCTAAGTGGCGTTGATCAGGAAGAATCTATTCTCGTTCTCTTTCCAAGCGCCAAAGAAGAAAAGCACAGGGAAATCCTATTCTTGAGAGAGACTAGCGATACCATAAAAATCTGGGAGGGAGAAAAGCTCTCAAAGGAAACCGCCTTCGAAACTTCCGGAATCAAAACGGTCTATTGGCTCAATCAATTTGAAACGGTTTTTCAAACTCTGATGGCTGAAGCTGAAAGAGTATACCTCAACACAAACGAACACCTGAGGGCCAAAATCGAGGTGGAAACACGTGAAGCCAGATTCGTAAAATGGTGTCGCGAAAAATATCCCATCCATCGATACGAACGTGCCACGCCTATCATGCACAGGTTGAGGTCCAGGAAAGAACCTCAGGAAGTGGATCTTCTTCAAAAGGCTTGCGATATTACCGAATTAGGGTTTAGACGTGTACTCGATTTCATCAAACCGGGAGTGATGGAATACGAAATAGAGGCTGAGGTCATCCATGAGTTCATCAGCAACAGAGCATCGGGATTTGCCTATACACCCATTGTCGCTTCGGGGTTTAACGCTTGTGTACTTCATTATATCGAAAACAACCAGGAGTGCAAGGATGGTGACGTTATCCTGATGGACATTGGAGCGGAATACGCCAATTACGATGCCGACCTTACAAGATGTGTTCCGGTGAACGGACGATTCACAAAGCGCCAAAAGGAAGTTTACAATGCCGTGTTGAATGTTCAGCAACAAGCCATAGACCTGCTTCGGCCGGGCATTACCTTGAAGGACTATCACGTTGAGGTCGGAAAGATGATGGAATCTGAATTGCTCAAACTCAAACTCATTGATAAGACCGACATCAAAAATCAAAATCCGGACTGGCCTGCCTACAAGAAGTATTTCATGCATGGTACTAGTCACTACCTTGGACTGGATACTCACGACGTCGGTTCGTGGATTGATCCCATCTCTGCCGGAAATGTCTTTACATGTGAACCCGGAATTTATATTCCGGAGGAATCACTGGGTATCAGGATAGAAAACGACATCCTCGTAACCAAAGACGATCCGGAAGACCTCATGAAGTCTATCCCTGTTGAGGTGGAAGAGATTGAGGCTCTCATGAATTCTTGATCTTGAAGGCCTTTGACTACCAGGGTCACTCCATTGCCTACAACCTCGAAGGTTTTGGGCAATGCGTTGTCCTCATTCACGGCTTTCTGGAAAACAATACAATGTGGTCCGGGCTCGTTGCCAAACTCAAAAGGCATTACGCGGTGCTGACCGTTGATCTTCCTGGTCATGGCAATTCTGACGCAATCGGTGAGATTCAAAGCATGGAAGAAATGGCTGATGTGGTCAGCCAATTGATCGCTAACAACAACCTGAAATATCCAATTGTCATTGGACATTCAATGGGCGGATACGTTGGCCTCGCCATGGCCGAAAACGCTAAAATCAAGGCCATGTGTCTGCTCAATTCGACCTTCCTTCCGGACAGCTCGGAGCGCAAAGCCGGAAGAATGCAGGCCGTGAAAATGGCCGAAGTGAACCATAAGAGTTTCATTCGACACAGTATCCCCATGCTCTTTCGTTATAAGAACAGGATCGGGATGCGTTCAACGGTAAATGCAGTCAAAGCTGAGGCACTGCGAACTTCCCAACTCGGCGTAACCGCCTGCCTAAAAGGTATGCGTGCCAGACCCGACCGAGCGCATGTCCTGACCAGATCAGGCATTCAAGCCCACATGATCATTGGCGGAAAAGATCCAGTGATATCTGCCAAGGATATCTTGGCGAATATTCCAACCGGCGTTACATATGATCTGCTTCCTGAGTCGGGGCATATGTCCATATTCGAAGAGCGCGCCTTATGCGAGGAGAGGATTTTGGGATTTCTCGATCGTATAAAGGCCTAGATCTTTCTTAAAACAAACTTCACCGGAAGCCATGCGGCAATGAGCCCAAGGGTTACTACGGTGATTAGAATGGCAACAAAGTCCGGAAGCTCCATCTTCACAGGATAGTACTGCGTCACGGAAGGAACGCCCAATTCTACAAATCCTATTTCCTGCTGCCCAAGGGTGAGCAGAAATCCTATCAACAAACCGAGTAATCCACCGGCTAGCGATATCATCAATCCTTCGGAAAGGAAGATTTTTCGGATGAGTTTCTTGCTGGCACCCATCGAACGAAGAACGTGGATGTCTCCCCTTTTGTCCAGGATCAAGATGGTAAGCGATCCAATTACGTTGAAGGTTGCGATGATCAGGA
Organism: Salibacteraceae bacterium; assembly: GCA_965267285.1. Taxonomy (GTDB): domain Bacteria; phylum Bacteroidota; class Bacteroidia; order Flavobacteriales_G; family Salibacteraceae; genus UBA4419. Next base: position 2,926,230 of record OZ253948.1, read on the forward strand.
TGAAAGTGAGGATCATAAAGGTGATCCACTTTTCGGTCTTATTCGTCTGATAGATCACTTCATTTAATTCATACCTGGTTTTAACAACATAATCCTGCCCCACGAGTGATTGAATATTTTGTCTGACGGCTTCGTGATCCACTCCCTGTTTCAGGTTGATTTCCAGAGCAGATAATCTGTCCGTGTAATCAAATACCTCTTCCGCGAACCAAATGGGAACGATAATGTACTGGTAATCCAAATCCGGAGTGATGGAAAATATCCCACTGGCTCCTATTGGCTTGCTACGAAAAGCATTGGAAGGGTCGACTGATATCTTGGCCTTTCTTTTCGCGGCGAATATCACCAGCGGTTCGAAAATATGCCTGGTGAATACATTAAGCTTGTCGGCAATGCCATATCCCAATATGGCCATGGGCATATCGTCGCGTTCGAGCAATGCATCTCCTTCATACATGGACGAGTCCAGGCCTATCATGGATGGAAAATTGTCGCTTACACCCTTCACACGGGCAAATGATTGTTGATCCTTGTACTTAACCAGTGCGGTTTCTTCGATCGATTTTCCAACGACGGCTACTTCATTAATTTCCTCGATTTGCGATATCCATGGTGCGTTAGCTTCAAAGGTTTTGCCCTTGACCTTGGTGATTTTGAGATCCGCGTCGAAGGAATTGTACATGCCTTCTACCAAATCCTCAAGTCCATTAAAACCACTCAAAACAATTACCAGCGCCATACTGCCTACCGCTATGCCCGATACCGCGATGGCTGTAATTATATTGATGGCATTGTGAGACTTCCTGGAAAAGAGGTATCGCTTGGAAATGAAGAAGGACAGGTTCAACGCTACTTTTTTAGAAGTTCCTCTATGCGCTGTGCTTTGTCGAAGGAGTCATCCAGGTAGAAGTTCAATTCAGGCACTTTTCTCATCTGCTTGCCTATCAAACCGCCAAGTTCATAACGTATTTCACCTTTGTGATTTTGAATGGATTCTATCGCCTTGGACCTGTCTTCTGTCGGAAACAGGCTCACATAAACAGCTGCATAACCAAGGTCTTTGCTAATTCTTACATCCGTAACAGTAACCATGATTCCCGGAGTGATCTCGCGAGACTTTGTCTGAAAGATGGATCCGAGGTCTCGGATAAGGAGTTTTTCGACCTTTTCCTGCCTGATAGACTTCATGTAAACAAAGCTAGTATTATCTGGAGAGTGAGTGTTGAGTGTGGCTTCCTCCCCGTCAAGGCGGATGGGAAGGTGTGACGATGTTCGAGGTCCGGGGTTCGCAGTGCGAGAGTGCGGGGCATCTCCCTTTGGTCGGTGAGCTCGGTTGCGGGAGCATGAAGGCCCGAACAACCAACCTTATGAGCGATTCTTCGTAAAACCAACCTCTAATCCATCGACCGCGTTATTTTTGTGAGCCTGAACAATGTTTTGAATATGAAAAAACTCCTTACCTCGCTATCCCTTCTTGCTTTGGCCAATGTGCTTCTGGCCCAGATAACTGTTCAACGTACCGACTTCTCAAGCATCGGAGATGTGTTCTACACACTGACTGACCCCAATGTGGCAAACCTCACACCTGGAGGTACCGGTAGTCAGACCTGGGATTTCACCAGCCTCGCAATTGCCAATCTCGACACCATCAATTTTGAAGACCCTGCAAACATGACATTCGGGACCATGTTCCCCGACGCCAACCTGGGATTCTCTTCCGCTTCTTTAGGTGAAGTTTACCTGGATATTTCAACCGACTCAATGGTGAATGTTGGTGTTGCACTTGACGTGTTGGGCAATGGAGCACCATTCCCTTTTAGAATGAAACCCGCTCAAAAAATCATCGAATTTCCTGCCAACCTCAATGATCAATACTTGGTGACCACCGTCGTAGATACGGCCATAGACACCAGTATTTTGGGAATTATCGATAGCGTTAAGATCATCTTGACTATTACGAGTCAAAGAGAGATCGATGCCTACGGAACAATAGACTTACCCTCAGGTAGTTATAATACGCTTCGAATGAAGAATGTGGAAGCGACAAGACAGGAAATATACCTGAGAAATATCCTGCTCGGCTGGCCTTCTACTCCCGACGTTCTCACCGAGGATACTCTATGGCAATATCAGTGGATGGCCAAAAATGAAGGCTTTTATGTCTGCGAGGCTGAGGCCGATAGTGCGGGCAATATTATACGAGCGAGCTATAAGGCCGGCGCCCAGGTTCTTGGGATTTTGGATCAACAGTCGAACGCTTCTTGTAACGGAGATTGTGATGGAACTGCCACCATCAAGGCCTTTGGAGGTACTGGAGATTATGCATATCAATGGGACGCCAATGCCGGTAGCGGAACCGCAACGTCTGTCTCAAACTTGTGCGCAGGTGTTTATTACTATACCATAACCGACAATCAAAATGGTTCGACCTTCACAGATTCGGTCGTGATCACCGAGCCTGATACCATCGCTGTTTCTGCCGACAACCTTGTCAATGAAACACAGTTTGGAAACGACGGTGAGATCGACATATCGGCTACCGGGGGAACCGGAACTTATACCTTCTCCTGGGACAATGGGGAAACCACGAAGGATATCAATTCTCTTGTCGGTGGAACATACACTGTCACCGTGACTGACCTGAATGGATGTACACAGGTCGCTTCCTTTACGATTGGAAGTGCAGTCGGAATTGGACAATCATCAAACGATCGTAGGTTGAGCCTATTCCCCAATCCAACCGAAGGAGAAATTACGATTCAGTCTTCTGCGGAGATTGCTAAGATCAAAGTGTACAACATTCTTGGTACTGTTGTTTCCGAGGCCAAGGGCGAAGGGTCGATTACCCTTGACGTAGCTCCAGGCGTGTACTTCGCAGAGATTCAATTCTCAGATGGCACCGAAGCGGTTCGGAAAATAGAAGTCCGGTAATCAATAGGCCTTTGCCTTATAGGGATATCGCTTGATGGTGAGCTCCTCGACCTTCTTGTGAAGTAGGGTGCGAAATTCGTCCATGTTCTGCTTCTTTTTTGCCGAGATGAAGATGGCATCATTTCCGTTGAACATCCAGGTCTTCTTTAACTCGTTAAGCGATACGGGAAAGCGCTTGTCTCCGGTAAGATCAAATTCATCCTCGTCTGCCGTTTTGTAAAGGTCCATCTTATTGAAGACCATGAGTGTAGGAATGTTTCCTGCATCCAATTCCTTCAGTGTCTGTTTTACGACGTTGAGGTGATCCTCAAAATTTGGATGTGAGACATCAACTACGTGTAGCAGTAGATCCGCCTCACGTACTTCATCAAGGGTTGACTTAAACGATTCTACCAAACTGTGGGGCAGCTTCCGGATGAATCCCACCGTGTCGGACAGCAGAAATGGCAGGCGCTCCAAAACCACCTTGCGCACCGTGGTGTCGAGTGTGGCGAAGAGTTTGTTTTCGGCAAAAACTTCAGCCTTTCCGAGAGCATTCATGATGGTGGATTTCCCAACATTGGTATACCCGATCAGTGCCACTCGAATCATTCCTCCCCGGTTCTTTCGCTGTGTTGCCATCTGTTTGTCGATGGTTACAAGTTTCTTTTTGAGCAGGGAGATTTTGCTGCGGATGATCCTTCTATCCGTTTCAATTTCCTTCTCACCAGCCCCGCCTCTGGTGCCGGTGCCTCCTCTTTGTCGCTCAAGGTGAGTCCACATTCTGGTCAACCTAGGCAAGAGGTATTCATACCTTGCAAGTTCTACTTGGGTTCTGGCCTGAGATGTCTTTGCTCTAAGGTGAAATATTTCAAGTATGAGCAGGCTGCGGTCGTATATCTGGACCTGCAATTTCTTTTCGATGTTTCGCATTTGCGAGGGAGAGAGATCGTCGTCGAAGATGACTGCATCTACCTTCTTCTTCTTCACGTAATCCAGCAACTCCTCCATTTTTCCCTTGCCAAGAAAATACTTCACATCTGGAGTGCGCAATCGTTGCTTGATGGTTTTAGCGGTAATGAACCCGGCGGTTAAAGCCAAGAAAGCCAATTCGTCCAGGTGATCATTCACTGTGGCATCGAGCTCATTGGGCAGGATTAATCCCACCAATACAGCCTTACTACCTTCTGTAATATTTTTCTGTTCGATCAAAATATTCCGATCTACTTGTCGTCCCTATTATCGCGCATTAAACCAAAGCAGGTCTAATGCGTTATTTTGCCTAAAGTTGTGGCCGCAAAAGTACCATTAATCAACCCCCACTCGTGAGACCAGGTGTCATCATAGCTTTTGTAATAACGGCCATTGTCCTTATCGCGATCGACCTTTACGTTTGGAAGGGTATTAAACTCGTGTCTTCCAATATTCCATTCCTTTCGGGAAAACGGTGGATCCCATGGACATACTGGACCATAAGCATCGTAAGTCTCTTATTGGCATTCGCCTTTTTGCCCCTTTCACGATTTTTTCTCAGGCCAGCCGATTACGTTTATTTCTACACTGTCTTTGGGGTGATCATTTTGTTTTTTGTCCCCAAACTGGTATTCGTTCTTTTCCATGCGGTGGAAGATTTATCTCGCCTTGCCGTATGGATAGGCGGATTTTTTTCTCCCTCGGTGAAGGAGTTTTCCGGGCAGACAATGTCCCGATTTGATTTCATTAGTCGCATCGGACTTATTGCCGCTGCAGTGCCATTCTTCGGTGTGCTCTATGGCATGTTACGAGGTCGTTTCAATTTCAAAACGCACGAGCACAAATTGGCTTTTAAGAATCTACCCAGGGCCTTCGATGGATTCCGAATTGTTCAAATCAGCGATCTGCACCTCGGCAGTTTCTATTCAAATTTTGAGCGCATCGACGGCGTCATGGATAAGATCAATGATCTCAAACCCGACGTCATCCTGTTCACGGGGGACCTGGTAAACAACTATGCCAGTGAGACCGAAGGTTGGGACAAGGTATTCCGTCGCTTGAGTGCAAGAATGGGCAAGTTCAGTATTCTCGGCAACCACGACTACGGTGACTATGGTTCCCACGGTTCGGAAGAGGCCAAGGAACAGAACTTTCAGGGAGTGCTCGATGCACATGAAAAAATGGACTTCAGGTTACTGCGAAACGAAAACCTGAAGCTGGAAAAAGACGGTTCCTTTATTTCCCTCATCGGTGTCGAAAACTGGGGAAAGGGAGGCTTCCAGAAATATGGGGACCTGCCCTTGGCTATGCAAGGTGTAGATGATCGGAGCTTCAAAGTACTGATGTCGCACGATCCATCGCATTGGGATGAGCAAGTAATGGACAAAACGGACATTGACCTCACCCTTTCAGGACATACACATGGTATGCAGTTCGGAGTGGAAATTCCGGGAATTAAGTGGAGTCCGGTACAATACAGATACCCGAGGTGGGCAGGTATGTACAACTCAGGAAGGCAGTTTTTGAACGTTAACCGAGGCTTCGGATACATTGGCTTTCCGGGCCGCGTGGGCATCATGCCGGAAATAACAGTAATCGAACTCCAGCGCGCCTAAGCGCAACTTTTCCATATACTTTTTCGTATCGGTGTTTGATTAATCAAATATTCGACTATTTTGGCGTTTGAAATATTTGACTAGATTTAAACCACCCCAATCAACACACTAACTACACTAACACGAAGACTGTATGAGGCAACTGAAGATTACTAAGCAGCTAACCAACCGCGACAGTAAATCGATTGACAAATACCTCAGTGATGTTTCCAAGGAGGAAATGATCACGGCCGACGAAGAGGTAACTTTAGCAGTAAGAATAAAGCAAGGAGATCAGGAAGCGCTAAACAAGCTGGTGAATGCCAACTTGCGTTTTGTGATTTCTGTGGCCAAGCAATATCAAGGTCACGGATTGACACTTGAGGACCTGATCGCGGAAGGAAACATCGGCTTGATCACAGCTGCCAAAAGGTTTGACGAAACCAAGGGCTTCAAGTTCATTTCCTATGCTGTTTGGTGGATTCGCCAAAGCATCATGCAGGCCATTGCAGAGAATTCGAGGGTAGTTCGCCTTCCTCTCAACAAGGTAAGTGCGATCCAAAAGGTAGCTCAAGCTTATTCCAAGCTCGAGCAGGAATTTGAACGCGCTCCTTCCAACGACGAAATTTCTGAGCTGTTGGAAACCAATTCCGACAGTGTTTCTGACCTTTTCACCTATTCCCAGAAGCAAGTATCCATGGACGCTCCATTGGTTGACGGTGAAGAAAACAGCTTGCTCCATGTTCTGAGTAACGAAGACTCAAAAAATCCAAGTGACGAAATGATGCGCGAATCGCTGTGCAGAGACATTGAGCGCGTATTGGTTTCCCTCAAAAAGAGGGAGGCTGATGTAATCAGGCTTTCGTTTGGCCTCAATGGCGAAACTCCAATGACCTTGGAAGAAATTGCCAACAGCCTCGGATTGACAAGGGAAAGAATCCGCCAGATTCGGGAAAAGGCCTTAAGAAACCTCAGAAAGAAAACAAACAGCAACTTCCTCAAGCACTACTTGTAGGAATCAAAGTATTGTAGAAATAAACCCTTCTGTTGACCGACAGAGGGGTTTTTATTTGCGCAACAACCAGGCGCCTTCGACCACGTTTTCTCTTATAGCCGTCAGGTCCTTCCTCGCTTCGCGTTTTGTAGGATACCCTGAAAGACTTACCCGATAAAGGCCTCTTTTCTTGTCAAGGATTACGGCGCCATATCCCATGGCCTGAAGTTTTGCCACCATCTTTTGGGCATTGTCTTCAAACTGGAAGCAGCCCGCAATGATGTGATACCTGGAAGTTCTGGAAACCGACGTAACAACTTTTGTGCTTGCCGCTGGCGCAAGCTTTTCTCGAAGGCGAACAAGAATTCCGTCTCGAACCACATTTGCTTCGTAAAATGACTCTTGTCTGAAAGACACACCGATCACTTCAACTTCTTCCGGGATGGTCATCATCTGCAAGAAGTTTTGCTCTTCGTCTGCAACAAGGGATTCAAATTCCCCAGCTCTCGGGGCATAAATCGCACAGATCTTTTCTTCAAAAGGATTCAGGTCCGAAATCGCAAAATCCTGATTGCGATCAAACAGTGGAGTGCTCAATGAAACCCAACCGGCATACAATACAAATGGAAGCAAAATAGCTGCCACCGCCACCCTCCTCCAAACCGCCGGATTGCTTTCGGTGACCGGTTTGTCGATCACCGGTTGAGTGACTTCAAGAGCCCTGGCCCGAATTGGCTTTAGGCCAAATGAGGATTTGAGATAATTGACCTCAGGGTCTTGGATGAACCTGAGCAGGCCAGCTTCATCCCTGTACAATTGCCCAATGCGCTCAAGCTGAACACGCTCTCCGGAAGACAATTTTGCGCGGATTTGGCTCACCCAGCCGCGGATAGATTCCATGGCCTGGTCGTAAGCCAAGGACTCTTTTCGGGCAATTTGATTGGCGAGCAATCCATCGTTGTTGACCAAATTCTGGTTGAAGGTCAATGCCTTCGACGGTGGATAGAATTTTTGATTTAACCGGTTGTAAAAGGAAGGTTTGTGATTACCAACGAAAGCCCCAAATCCCGGAATAATTACGCAATCGTGGTCGTAAAGTAGCCTTGCTATGTAGGACGAAAATTCGGGCATTAAAGTAGGATGCCCGAAGTTAAAAATACTCCCTCAAAAACGACACTATTTGAGTGCCCCTTTGTAGATTTTTTCCAAAATAACCTCGGCGTCTTCCGGAGTATCTACGCTCAGGTTTTCACCATCGCATTTTGCGCAGTGAATATTGTATCCGTGCTCCAGCCACCGTAATTGTTCCAGGCGCTCCTTTCGTTCAAGAATACCTTCTTTTAACCGAACCACCTCGAGCAGCGTCACCGGCCGAAAGGCATACATCCCGATGTGCAGTCTAAACATATTGGGATCTCCTATGCCAAAAGCAATTGGTGTTCTCGAAAAATAAAGGGCTCTACCATCTTCTGTCAAAGCGATCTTCACCCTGTTCGGATTTCGAAACTCCTCCACGGAGTCCGACTCAAAATAGAGGGTACCTATACTTACTTCCGGCCTTTCGAATAGCGCAACGATCTTCTTGTGGTGCTGAATATTTGCAAAGGGTTCATCTCCCTGGACGTTAACGATTATGTCGAATTCTGAACCTCGGTTGCCAATGGCTTCGGCACAGCGCGCAGTACCATTTACTGCAAGGGTCGAGGTCATTTTCACCGCACCGCCGAATGCCTGAACATGATCGAAAATTCGATCATCGTCCGTAGCTACCCATACTTCATCGTAAACACCGGCGTTCATTGTGTTGTTATACACTCGTTCGATCATGGTTTTGCCGCCGAGATCGATCAGTGGTTTGCCAGGAAACCTGGTAGATGCATAACGAGCCGGGATTATGGCTAAGCAGCGCATTCGACAAATTTAATTTTTCATGGTTGAGGGAAAGACCACCACAAAAGCATTCGTCTACTTTTGGGCGATGGATCGTTTTGCAACAATTGCACTGCTATTTCTTTTGGAGCTGAGTGTTGGCGCACAGGTCAATCCTTGCCGCCCGATTCTGGATGAAATGATTAGTACGGTGCAGTCGGCTGAAACATTCGAGTACCAGGTGCGCACCAGCGAGCGGGTCGACAATAAAATGACCTCTTCCTCTGCTTTGGTGAAGAACAGTGCAGTCCCCTTTCGTATTTACATGAAGATACTGGAGCCCGAAGATGGGCCGGAGATTCTCTACTGCGAAGACAAATACAACGGCCAGGCAGTGGTCAATCCCAACGGCTTTCCTTACATCAACCTGAAATTAAATCCGGATGGATATTTCATGCGCAAGGACCATCATCATAATATCAAGACTGCAGGATTTGGCTATATCGCCGGGATGATGTTGCGTTCGCAAGAAATTGCCGGAGAGAACTACGACAAGTATTTCAAGTACAAGGGAGACACCGTTTTTTTGGGAGAACCCTGTGTAAAAATCGCGATTGATGTTTTTGATTTCAAGTATGAGGATTATACGGTAAAGAAAGATGAGACCATCATTGACATTGCCGAGCGTCTGTACTTAAACGACTACCTGATTGTCGACAAGAATGAGGACGTTGATGACTTTGAGGACATCGATGAGGGTGATGTTATCAAGCTGCCAAACGCCTATGGCAGAAGGATTTATTTACTTATTCACAAAGGCCTAAAAGTGCCTTATTATCAAGAAATTCACGACGAATTGGGATTGTACGAGAAGTACTATTACGATTACGTGAAGCTCAATGTCCCGTTTGACGATAGTGACTTTTCTACCGACAATCCTGAATACGGATTTTGATGCATGTAGAAGAATATAGAAACTATTGCCTCGCCAAGGCAGGGGTGACGGAAGAGTTTCCTTTTGACGAAAACACTCTTGTCTTCAAGGTTATGGGTAAGATGTTTACAGCTTGTGATGTCGACGAGTTTGTCAGCTTTAATGTAAAGTGCGATCCCGAATTGGCCATTGAACTTAGGGAGCGGTACAATTGCGTTCAGCCTGGATACCACATGAACAAAAAGCATTGGAACACGGTTCTCTCTACAGGTGAGGTCAACGACGACCTCCGAAGGCAGTGGATCGACCATTCCTATGATCTGGTGGTGAGTGGAATGCCCAAAAAACTGCGTGAGCAACTGTTGGGCTAGCTATACCTTATGGCTACTTTTGCTCAAACGCTTGACCATGAATGAAGATCGCAGCATTTTTCGTCGGATTCTTGGATATTTTCTCCAGGGACTTTTATTCTTTACCCCGGTAGCCGTCACCATCTATGTGTTGGTCCTGCTTTTTCAATTGCTGGACGGTATCATCCCATTTGACTTCCCGGGACTTGGGTTCCTGGTGATGGTATCGGGCATTACCCTGCTGGGTGTTTTGGGTAACACCATTTTCGCCAAACCGGTGTATACCTATTTCCAGAAGGTTCTGGATCGGGCTCCGCTGATCAAGACGATCTATAACGCTGTCGCCGACCTCATGAGTGCTTTTGTAGGAAAGAAGAAGACATTCAATCAGCCTGTAATGGTCCGCTTAAGTAAGGAATACGATCTCGAGAAACCAGGGTTTCTGACCCTCGAAGATGTCACGCACTTGGGATCCGGTGAGGACAAGGTCGCGGTATACCTGCCTCACTCCTATGCATGGTCCGGTAATGTGTTTATCGTACCTAAGGAGAATGTAAGGCTCATCGATGTGAAGTCGGCTGACTTTATGAAGTTCATCGTATCAGCCGGAGTGTCCAATACGGAAAGTGCACCGGAGATTTGACCGGATTTCAATCTTATAAAAATCACATCCTCATCCATGCTGTTGTTCTGGTTTGGGGATTTACTGGCATTCTCGGGACGATCATCACCATCGACTCCGAGAGTATGGTGTTTTACCGAATGGGCATTGCCTTTCTCTCCTTGCTCATATTCATGGCCTTTGGTCGGCGCCATCTCATTCGATTCGAAAAGCGCAGTCTCATCTACATTGGAGTTGGTTTTATAGTCGCCGCTCATTGGGCTCTTTTTTTTGAGGCACTCAAGGTCTCCACGGTATCGGTTACACTTGCTTGCCTCGCGTCCACATCACTCTTTGTTGCCATAATCGAACCCCTCTTCTTTCGGCGGCGGGTAGATGCATTGGAGATCATATTTGGACTATTGGTCGTTGCAGGGTTGTATACGATTTTCGAATTTGAAACCCAATACAAACTCGGCATCCTCTATGCCCTGTTTGCTGCTTTTGCGGCAGCAACCTTTGGCACTCTGAACGGATTGCTGATCAAACGAGGCTCATCTTATTCGATCACCCTTTATGAAATGCTCGGAGGTGTGATTGGTATCGCGCTGTACCAACTTCTCAGTGGAAATTTCGACCTTGCGATTCCAAACTCTATGGACTGGCTGTACCTAGCCATTCTCGGAATACTTTGCACCGCCGTGGCCTTTGTCATCAGCGTTGAGGTGATGAAACACCTTACTCCTTTTACCGTCAGCATCTCCATCAACATGGAGCCGATCTATGCCATTCTTCTTGCCCTGCTATTCTTTGGCGAACGAGAATATATGTCAACTGGGTTTTATCTGGGCGCCGGAATCATTTTGACCACCGTCATTGCCAATGGTATGCTGAAAAGCCCCAGGGGCAAGAAGTGGTTGAAGGGAGTATCAAGGCGCAATTGAGATAACCTTCACGCTGTCCTGGTTGAGTCTCACCTCAAGCCAAGAGCTCATCTCGTAGACATTGGTATTCGAATCAACCCCAGAGACCAGTGCAACTGTGATTGTGTCACCTAAGCTTTTTGTGTAGGAAACAGGTAAGGTACCAAGCGCCAGTCCATCGATCATCGGATAGTGAACCCTCATTTCAGAAGCCACTTGCGATAGCGGAAAGATCTTTCCCTGGTAAGTTTCGAGTGCCTGTTCGAGCAAGCGTATTTGCTCATCCTTGCTGGCAAGCGCCTCTTCATTCTTCTTGTAGAGGTCCTCAATGATCCCCACCCTCAATTCCTTGTTTAGCTGTTCGGCAATCCTCGAGGTGGCATCTGCAGATTGATGAACAACCAGATTCGATCCCTCCAGATCGTAGTTTGAGAGCCTGTTGCGAAGGCTCGAGATTTCTTTTTGCCCCAGGATCTCCCCAATAAGCGTGATTTCAATTTTTGGAGGTTCGTCATCGTAGGTAAACTTTGTGCTGATAACCTCTATTCCATCGTATCTTATATTGTCGGCGACAAAAGTAGATGCACGAGCATTGAAGATCGACTGACGAACCACTCCATATCCGAGCCACAAGCTGGGTCCCATGGTTAGCACAATGAAGATTCCGATATAAACCCTTACTCGTTTTTCGACCTTGCGATCAACAAACTGCTTTTTCTTGAATCCCAACCATCGAACCACCAGGAAGGTCGAGAAGAAGATAAATACGGCATTGATGAAGAACAGGTAGAATGCCCCAAAGAAGAATTCGATCTGACCGGTACCAAGACCGTAACCGGCCGTACAGAGGGGTGGCATGAGCGCAGTGGCAATCGCAACTCCGGGTATCACATTACTTTTCTCTTTGCGAGATCCGGCAATGATTCCGGCCAAGCCGCCGAACGTGGCAATCAGGACATCAAAGAGCGTCGGATTGGTTCTCGCCAAGAGTTCGCTTTGCGCATCGTGTAAGGGGCTGATCCAGAAGTACAATGTGGACGTGATTACCGAAATGATAACTGCGTTGAGCAAACTCCTCGCAGATCGCTTGAGCATTGAGAAGTCGTTGATCCCTATCGACAATCCTGCTCCCAGGATTGGACCCATCAATGGAGAGATAAGCATCGCCCCGATGATAACCGCCGTAGAATTAGTATTTAATCCTATTGAACAAATCAGGATGGACAGGGCAAGAATCCAGAGATTGGGGCCTTTGAAATCGATGTCGCGCACGATACCCTCCATGGTCTGATCTTCGTCAGTACCTTGCTTGATATCCGTTACCCTGCGCAGGTATCGCCAGATTAGTCTAAAAAGGTTGCGTGACGTTTCTGCGGCCTCCTCCTTTAGTTGTTCTTCGCTCTGATTTTGATTGGGAATATCTGGATCCATGGGTGTCGTAGGATTCAAATATTTGAATTTAGATTGAATGACGGGCAAACAAATGCCCGAAAACGATGTTTTATGGCCAACAACAGTGCACCTGCATTGACTACTTTTGCCCCATGTCGTCCACTTCAAGCATGCAGACATACATATACAACGACAGCCTAACGGACTTCAAGCGCTACAAGACACGTGAAGTGATGGTCGGTGACCTCGGCAAAGGAGGCGATCATCCCATTCGACTTCAATCCATGACTACAACTGACACCATGGACACAGAAGCAACGGTAGAACAATCCATCCGAATGATCGAGGCGGGCTGCGAGTTGGTTCGCATCACGGCTCCCGGAAAAAAGGAAGCGGAAAATCTGCTCAACATCAAAAATGAATTGCGTGCTCGAGGATACGACACCCCTTTGTGTGCCGACATCCACTTCACTCCTATCGCTGCGGAGATTGCTGCCAGAATCGTTGAAAAGGTTCGGGTGAATCCGGGTAATTATGCTGACAAGAAGAAGTTTCAGGAGATCGAATACACGGATGAGTCCTACAATGCCGAACTCGAGCGAATCAGAAAGCGTTTTGAGCCACTGATCGAAATCTGCAAGGAACACGGAACAGCGATGCGCATCGGCACAAACCATGGTTCGCTTTCCGACAGGATTATGAGTCGCTACGGCGATACTCCCCTTGGCATGGTAGAGTCAGCGTTAGAATTTGTCCGCGTATGTGAAGACAACGACTACTACGACATTGTGCTTTCCATGAAGGCGAGTAATCCCCAGGTCATGGTACAAGCCTACAGACTGCTCGTCCACAAGATGATGGAAGAGGGCATGAATTATCCACTACACCTGGGTGTAACAGAGGCTGGAGAGGGAGAAGATGGGCGCATTAAATCGGCAGTCGGCATAGGGGCATTACTTGAAGATGGCTTGGGAGACACCGTTCGGGTCTCGCTCACCGAGGAGCCAGAATATGAGATTCCCGTAGCCAAGACCTTGGTGGATCGTTATGTCAACAGAACGGCCGAGCCCATTGAGCCGATCGAGGACTATCCTGTCAATCCCTTTGAGTATACGCGTCGACACACCCATGAGGTGATGAATATCGGGGCCCGACACGTCCCCATTGTGATGGCTGATTTCTCACTCAAGAAGGAGATCAAACCCGCCAATTTCTTTTCGCTGGGTTATCAGTATTCCGTTTCACTCGATAAGTGGAATATTTCCGACATGGCCTGCGATTATGTCTTCGTCGGTAGCAATAGCATCAACTTCGACATTCCAGGCACCCTGAGTATTGTGCAGACGTATGCCAACTGGGATAAGGGCAAGGAAAGGCATTATCCATTTCTCAACCCATTGGAATACCTTGGAAATAATGATATCTCAGACAAACTCAACTTTGTCTATGCCTGCTATTCTGACCTCTCCGACGAATTTCTGGGCGCGATCAAAAATGACCCAACAGTTGTCTTGCTCATCGATACTTATAACGAACATGGCTTGGCAGAACAGCGCAGAATATTTGTTAAGCTGATGAACAAGGGCGTTGACTGCCCCGTGGTTATAGGTCGCGCCTATGGCGGAATGAGCATCGAAACCCTTCAGCTCTATGCTTCGACGGATATGGGTGGATTACTTCTGGACGGCCTTGGAGATGGAATATTTATCGCGTCGGAGAATGTTGGCAGCGACCTTGAGGTCAACCAACTTGCCTTTGGAATTCTGCAAGCGACAAGAACAAGGATTTCGAAAACCGAATACATCTCTTGTCCCTCATGTGGACGAACTCTTTTTGACTTGCAGGAGACAACGGCCAAAATCCGAGAACGCACCAACCACCTCAAGGGTGTGAAGATCGGCATCATGGGTTGCATCGTTAACGGACCCGGGGAAATGGCCGATGCCGATTACGGATATGTGGGTACCGGTGTAGGTAAGGTGTCTCTTTACAAAGAGAAGGAAGTTGTGCGCCGCGCCATACCAACCGAAGAGGCTGTGGATGCCTTGGTCGACCTCATCCGCGAACACGGCGATTGGGTAGAGCCTGAATAGCTGCTTATTCTGAATTCTGTGCTACTTTAGTACTGGTATGAGAATCCAGGCCAGTGAATCCCTTTTGGTAGTTGTCGATATTCAGGAGCGGCTGTTCCCCTACATCGCCGAAAATGAGCGCATGCTTGCAAAATGCCAGATGCTCATCAAGGGATTAAAGATTCTAGGCATCCCAATGGAATTTACAGAGCATTATCCTCGAGGGCTTGGGAAGACGGTGCCAGCCATTAGCGAAGCAATGGGCGATTCCAAGGCCATCGAGAAGACGAGCTTCTCGTGTTACGGAGAATCAAAGTTTGTAATGAGCGTAGAGGAGCATTATCGGAAGTTCATCATCCTATGTGGACTGGAAAGTCACGTCAATATTATGCAGACATCCATAGACGTGATTGAAGCTGGACATACTGCCGTTGTTGTTACGGACGCCATCTCGAGCCGACACCTCTACGACAAGCAGATCGCCGTCAAACGCATGGAAAAGGAAGGTGTAGTACTGACCACCGTCGAGTCGTTGCTTTCTGAACTCCTTAAGGATTCGAGCGACGATCGGTTTCGGGCCATAGCCAAGCTCGTCCGTTGATCATTCCGATCGAGAGGTAATTACCTCGAATTTTCTTGTCAGTTCATTCCCACTCCCATCCACTACCTTGAGTACGTGATCGCCAGGCTCCGGCTGAACACCCAACTTGTGGAACTCAAGGGTTCGTCCCAAATACACTCCATCCATATGCCAAAAGATCTGTTCGGAAAGGTCGAGGTGTGTTGCTTCAAATATGATCTTGCCCCTCTTTCCCTCAATTTCCCTGGGAAGAATCAATCGCGCCCGATTGGGTGGAAACAAGATTCCCATGGGCATTTCCTGATTGCCTTTGCAAGAAGGAGCATATGGCGGTAGGTATCGATAGCGACTGTTCTTTTTACTGAAATAATACGCTCGAACAGGATCAAGCTGAAAGTATTTTGACCAAAGCAGCTTTGTATTGCCGGCACACCCTCTTTTGTAGCGAAGTCGGCCATTGGTGTCGGTAAGCACCGTTTGACAATGATTGCAGGGAAGCACTTCTAGCATGTCGTTAGGCACTTCCGAATACATCGTATCCGGGCAATTCTCAGAAATGGGCATACCACTGTTGGCGCAAAGGGTTCCCATAGTCTGAAGCGGCTCAACAAAAGTTCCATCGTTTGGCAAAAGGTCAAAGATCTTGGCCATCAACGGCAGCGCAGATGCCGCCCCTGTGAGGCCTGGTCTACCCTCTCCGTCGGCATTCCCAACCCAGACGCCAACCAGGTAAGCTGCATTCCATCCTATAGCCCAGGCATCGCGATTTCCGAAGCTCGTTCCGGTTTTCCACGCTATGGGGTTTCGAGGGTTTTTATTCACCACGTTAAATCCAAAATCCGGTCTGAATGAGGTAAGGGACTTGTACGTAAAATAGGCTCCTTCCAGGCCTTGACCCCAGTTGAATGCGGTGTCGTTTGATGTCGAAAACCGAATGGGCCATTCCCCTTCAACTCCGCCCATTTCGTGTGCCAACCTGAGGTACATACCCATTAGCCGCTCCAGTGATTCCTCTGCTCCTCCAAGAATGATCGAAAGGCCATAATGATCGGAAGGTTTGGACAGAGATTTCATGCCATAAGATTGGAGGTAGGTGTAGAATCGTTCGACCCCGAATACCCTAAGCATTTCTATAGCGGGAACATTGAGTGATCGCGCGAGTGCCATGTCCGCTTTTACCACTCCTTCGTGTTTCTCGCTAAAATTCTTTGGGGCAAATCCTCCGTAACTCACCGGGATATCATCGATGATTTGATAAGGGGTGATCTTGCCATTCTCTATCAAGGCCTTGTATAAAAACGGTTTGAGCAAACTGCCCGTGCTTCTTGGCGCCCGAATGATGTCGACCCAGTTTTCGTGGTCTCCAAATCGATCGCTTACGTTTCCCACATAGCTCAGGCATTCGCGGGTTTTGACATCTACTACCATCGCGGCCGCATTGTAGATTTTATTATTGGAATGCACGCTTACAGTATTCTCCACCAAGTTGGTCACCCTTGCCTGGAGTCCCGTTTCTAGCGAAGAATTGATGCGTTTACCGCGGCCATGCTCGTAGGAGCGACTCAAAAAATGCAGGGCCCGATTGGGTAGCGCATAGACCTTTTCCGGAACCGGCTCCAGCAAGGCCAATTCGTAATCTTCCTTTGAGATTACTTCCTTGTCCAGAAGTTTTTTGAGCAGTCTGTTGCGTTTGGCCATGAGGGGTTTTGGGTTCTTCCCGGGGTACATGAGCGAAGGTGCATTGGGTAATACGGCCAGCAAGCAGCACTCCGAGAGGGTAAGCAAATGGGGCTTTTTGCTATAATATCTCCACGAGGCCGCTTCCAATCCTACTACGTTTCCACCGAAGGGCGCATGTGCAGCGTACATGCTCAGGATTTCCAGTTTAGAAAAAGAGAATTCCAAGCGCAATGCCTGGAATATCTCTATGACCTTTTCAACAATAGTGCGCCTTGGATTGTCTTTGGAAAGACGGATAACCTGCATGGTAAGGGTCGATCCTCCCGATACCACCCTCCCTTCACTAATGTTTTGAATGATCGCCCTTGCGATACTCCAGGGGTTTACTCCCGGATGATAGAAATAGTATTCATCCTCAAAGTGAAGTATTGCCTTGACAAAGTCGGCAGGCAAGCTGTCCGACATGGGGAACCTCCATTGGCCATCATCCGCAATCCTTGCTCCAAGAAGTTCGCCATTGCGGTCGTTTACGACCGTGCTATACTCTTCTTCAAAGAGGGGATCGGAGATGGAAAATGCGAAGAGTACCAGCACTAGTGCCAGTGCTATTCGCCACCACCTATTGAATTGCCGCATTCGCAGATTTCACTTCCACCCAAAATCCCTTGGTACGAGCCTGGACATTATTGTCGTACATCGCCTCACACACAACTCCCGGGTGATAGTATTTGCCAAGATAAGCCGCGTTCAAAACGACCCTGATGCGCTTCATCTTGGAGCGGTTGAGATCGAAATAGGAGTAAACCCTATCATCCCGAATATCCTGGTAGTCGGGTTTGTCGCCTGAGAATTGCTCACTGAAGCCCTCCACTCTCTGGTTGCGAATCTCCCAACCTGAAGGAAATATCTGGCTCAGGGCCATGTTTTCATACCGATTTCTGGTTCCCGGGTGGACAATACTTACGTCGGCCATAAAGTCCTGACCTTGATTGAGCTGGGTCACGTCTATCCTATTTCCCTCAAGATCAAAATAGCTCACCGTGATTCGGAGGTCGCTACTTACCGCCTCTTCGTCGCCGGCCTTTTGAACACCGCGACGGATCAGGTTGACATACAATGGCCCCGTACCCTGATTTGAAATATTCAATGATCCGGCTTGATTTGCTCCGGCCAGCTCAACCTTCGACAGCGGTTGGTCTGTACTCAGCAAGTCGCCTTTTCCATTCCACTTCCAATCCGCTTTGATCACCTTCGACGAGCCAAATTTCTCTTGGAATTTTGAAATTGCTACGAGGGCAAATGCGGTAGATTGCGTACTCAGCCATCGGGCACTATTCAAATCCTTTGATACCAATTCGAGTTGGCGGAACGCCTTATCCTGCCAATCCAAGTCGAGCATGGTCATGAGGATCACCGATTGATCTCGGGTACTCGATCCATAGGTATATCCCAGCTCGTTGTAAGGAGTTACCCTTGAATTGAGCTTCTGCGCGAGTTGCTCTGCCACATCCTTCTTGCCTATCAAAGCGTAGGTTGCAGCCAGTATCCACTTGGCCTGGGTCGAAGCATTGGTAGATTTCTTGAGTCTGTTCATGGCACCGACCGAAGGAGCGTCGGCAAGGGCAAGTGCATACAAGCGGTAAGCCTGAGTCATTCCCCTCGTTTTGATCAGGTTTGATTCCCTTCCGCCATTCCATCGATTTGACTGTTGGGTTTGGTACTGAATCCACCGCGACCTAAACCCGGTTGGAACTTCATAGCCCAAACGATCGGCCTCCAGTAAGAAATGACCAGCATAGGAAGAGATCCAATCCCTGGCACTATTGTCCCCTGGCCAATACCCAAATCCACCACTCGAAACCTGGAATTTCATGAGCTTACGAATGGCTTCCTGTACGTTGTAATCGGCTCTTTTCTTTTCATCTCCGTTGAGCTCAAACAATCCCGACAGGTAGAGTTGTGGGAAGGCCTTAGAGGTGGTCTGTTCTGCACAACCATGCGGATAGCCGATAAGACTCTTGAGTCGTCGGCCGAGGTTAAGCGGTGGCAGATTGCTGAACTCAACCTCCACCTCATTGGTACCCGTCATTCCCAACGGAGCGTAGTCAAGGGTTTGCGAGGCTCCCGCTTCTAACATTACCGAGCGGCTGTCATAGGCAATTGGGTTGGGGTTGCGAACATCAATTTCCAATTCTTCCGAGCTCGTTTCACCACCACCCTTTGCAGTGACTTTGATTTTGCCAATTCCAATCTTATCCTTGATACGGACATTGAAGTATACCAGTTGGTCTCCCATCTGATCGAATGTCAACTTCTTTGTTGCTTGGTCTATTTCGAAAATGCCATTGCCTTCAATTCTAACCGTGACATTTCGGATGTCATCCTCCATTGCAAAAACTGAAACCGGCAATTCTATTTCTTCCCCAGGCCCTAATACTCTCGGCAGGGTGGTCATCACCATCAAGGGTTTTTTGACCGGTGTCGCCTTTTCTGCCTTCCCGTAGGCAGCATCCTGACCGGCCACAACCATGGTACGGACTGAGCCTATGTAATTGGGCAATTTGATTGTATGTTCTTCTGTACCACCGGTGTATTCAAAAGGGCCAAGAAATTTTACCACGGGCTTGAACCGTTTGGCTCCTTCGTCCTTTTTACCCACTTCGTCGTCACCACCTGCCGCGAGCAATTCATTTAATTTTCCGGCGTAGGCCCCGATCACCCTATCGTATAGATCCCAGGTCTTCACTCCAAGAGCTTCACGTGCATAAAAGGCCCGGTGTGCATCCGGTGTTTTAAATCGCGTAAGGTCCAGCAAGCCTTCGTCAACCACAGCGATGGTATAGGTCATGTCCTTGCCATTTTCCTCGCTTACTTCCACGGTGAATTCCTGTTCCGGCATCAGCTCGTCCGGCATATTGATAGTAGGTGATAATTTGGTATTGGGGTCCTCCACCATCAGTGGAACAATTCCGTAAAGCCGGATGGGAAGGTCATTCACGGTTTGCGCGTGCTTCTGCAAATAAGTGATGTGCAGGTAGGCATTGGGAGAGTGAGCTTCGGTCGCCTCAAGCGAGATCTCAGTTTGCTCCGGTTGTGTATCGTACCAGGTTTTGCTCAAAACTTCTGTCCCGTTCTCTACTGTCACCAAAAGTTTACCTCCCTCCGCGGTCGGTATGGTTGCGGTGATCTCGTCACCTACGGTATATTTCTCCTTGTCGGTAGAGAAAGTCAGCATGGAAGCGCCCCCGGGATTATCCTTTCTGGCCCTTCCGGCCCAACCGGGCCAGTCAATGTAGACGGCTTTCCCCGTAGCATGGCCTCCATTGGGGTCTGTGATTCTCACCAGGTATCGCCCCCAGTCGGGGTATTTGATCTGGAATTTGAAACTTCCCTCACCATTGGTGGTCGAAAGTTCCTTCGAAACCAGGGGCCTGTAATCTCTAGAACCGATATAGGAAGCGAAATTGTCTTCTTCTGCATTCCACCACCAACGCCATTCTACTTTGTAGACCTCGGCTTTGAGCCTCGGAACTGAAACCGGATTTCCATTTTCGTCGACGGTCACCACCTTCACCTCGTGATCGGTATCGGTGAGGAGCATACCCCTGGCCTTATCCCCTTTTGGCAGTTTGAGCCCGACATAACGATCAAAAGGAGAGCAATTCATCGAGTATTGATCGATGCTGTAGGCACCTCCCTTTTCAAATACCCGGGTGGTAAATGTGGCCCTCAGCTTACCCGGAGCGTAGCGTGCATTATCCAATTCGAAAGCAAAGCTGGACTTCCCTTCGGTGTTGAGCGTTCCTTCATAGATGGTTTCCGATTCGCTGTCGTATTTGCGAACCGGGTCAGTGAAGGTAAAGTCCGAGTACTTTGGAAACTCCGTTGAGGTGGATCGAACGCTCGATTCGATCGCGGCCTTCAGACCAGCGGCTGTTGCGCCGTGAAGCCACTTGCTCTCCAGTGTTCCTTGGACCAGTCCGCCATCTGAGGCTGAGATCTCATCCTGACCAAAGTCAATATTGATCTTAAGTCGGTTTGGCTTGATGTCCTCGATCTTGAGGTACTTGGTGAAGCTCGCGCCGCCGACTTTCACGTTGGCCCTCCAGTTTCCGGTCGGATCATCGGTGGAAGTGCTTGTCCTGAAATCATAGAAGCCATTTACACCGGTGGTACGTACCATTCTCCTAGTCATTTGACCCCTCGGATTGTAAATTTCCATCACCACGGGGTGTTCGTCCGGGAGGGTATTGGTTTTGTCTTCAAGAATAAACTGAAGGAAGAGCGAATCCCCGGGCCTCCAGACTCCACGTTCACCATAGATGAATCCCTTGAGCCCCTTCTGAACCACGGAACCGGCCACATCAAATCGCGATAAGCTCAGTGAAGAGCCATCATCCAAGCGCATGTACCCTACTTCCTCTCCGGAAGTAGCCACGAGCAAGAAAGGTTTTCCATCGACCGGCAAGGACATCATTCCCTGTCCATCGGTTTGGCCGGTACCGATCACTTGTTGCTGGAAGTTCATGATCTGCACATCCGCACCGCTTACCGGTTCTGTCGTCCTCAGATCGGTTACATAGACCTGCATTATTTCACCCTCTCCCCGTTGGGCGATCACCCCAAGGTTGCTCGCCAGGATATTTCTTTTTGCAGAACGCCTACCTCCGTAGTAGGCCTTATGGCAGGGGTTGTCCATGTTATCCCAGTCGTACCCGCCATAATAGTATGGATCGTAGTCGGAGTAGTAACCTTCCACCCCATCCCAATAGGACAGCTCGGTCGATTCGTCCTCGTCCCAATTCTCTTCCTCCTCTATATCCTCATCCAAGGACGAGCCTTCGCATAGGTAAAGGGAATAGGCTTTTTTGAATGAAAGTTCCACCCTGTAAATCGCCCCGGGAGTTGTGTTGATGTAATCGTCCAGGTTAAAGGAAAAAGTATTCCACTTGCTGAAGTTGTATGTATTGTCGGTAGACAACTCGATCTTTTCCTTGCGGATGAGCCGGCCAACTCTTTTTAATTCGGAATCACCGCCGAGGTAGTTGACCTGAAGGAACTGCCCCACATTATCTTCATAGATTTCAATAATACGCAGGTCAACTGCTCTCAAGTTCACTGCCTCGAATGCCACCTTCAGGTTATCCGAATTGGGCAGAATCTGGCCATCGCCAAGAAACTTCACCGCAGGTTTGATATTCTCAAACTGGACTTCTGCCATCAGTTCTTTGTCCAGCGTGTAACCAAGTGAATTTTTGATGTCCGGTGAAACCCAATATTGCTTCCAACCTGCAAGCCGACTGTCCGGAAAAATCTTGACAACGTTATTTTCTATGGAATAATCCCTAAAGTCCTTGTTGTCGATTCGCACCAGGCCTCGTAAGTCCTGACGAGGGTCAAGTGGGTCTGAAAATACCAGCTTGAGCATTTGATTGGGCTGTTGGATGACCTCGGCATTTAGGATGGAGAAGTCACTAAGCGCGGGAATCTTTTGCTCCATAGAACCCGAAATGTCTTGGTCGATGGCCGATCCGTCCCAGGCTATGGAAAGCATCTTTTGAGCTTCGGTGCGCTCCAGGCTATCGACCACAAATTCATGGCTCTTCCTCGATACATTGGTTGTCCAGTATGCTTCATAATTCTTGTTGCCGTCGTTAAATTCAAATACCTCTGCCATATCCATAGCATCAATAACGTCGGCAGAAATGACACTTCCGCGCAACTGAACGTATTGAAAATTCTTCGGGTCATAGGGCGAAAGATTGCTCACCTCTACAAGGAAGTTTTGCTTCACAACCTGGAACTGAAATTCAAATTCTTCCATACCATCCGGCATGGTCATCATATCTCCAATGGCGAAGGACACGTTTATGGTCTCACCACCGGGCAATCGTTCCTCCGGTATGAATTCCAATGTCCGATCGTCGAGCCACGCAGTATGGCCATCGATTCCGGGGCTGAAATCGAACAAGTCTGACAGATCCATTTCCTCCACCATTTTGGCTTCTGAGAATTTGATCTTAATTGTCGACTCCGACGAGATCATCCCCGAAGTGAATGCGGAGATGTATTTTGAGAAAGCTGGATTAACTTTTACAGGTTCCTTTTCACCTCCGCAAGCAACGAGGACAAGGGCGGCAACGAGAAACAGTGATAAGCGTTTCATAGAGCAGTACTTAAGAAAAATGTGGACTACAAGTTAGAAAAGTCTGTTGGAAACAAATGCGGAAATCCCGATTATCTCAGCTTCTCCGTCAGAATGTTCATTTCTATGACCGGAGAGATCTTCTCATAAAGGATGTGGTAAACGGCTTCCACTATGGGGATGTCGCAATTGAACTTCTTGTTGATCTCGATGATACTCTTCGCTGCATAATAGCCTTCGGCGACCATGTTCATTTCAAATTGTGCAGTGCGCACAGAGAATCCTTTTCCGATCATAGATCCGAATGTGCGGTTGCGGGAGAAGGGTGAATATGCTGTCACCAGTAGATCACCAAGGTATCCCGAGTGTTTTGTGTCTCGCGGGACCTTGCTGACCGCCGCTACAAATCGGTCCATTTCCTGGATGGCATTGGAAATAAGGAGAGCCTGGAAGTTGTCGCCATAACCCAAGCCATGGTAAATTCCGGCAGCAATGGCATAGATGTTCTTGAGTACCGCACCCAGTTCCACTCCGAATATGTCTTCGGACGTATCGGTTTTAATGAACCGGCAATTGAGCAATTCAGCTATTTCAACCGCCTTCTCTTCGTCCTGGCAAGCTACCGTGAGGTAGGATAATTTCTCCATGGCGACCTCTTCTGCATGACAGGGCCCACCAATGACCGCGATATTGTCGTAGGGAATTCCAAAGCTCTTGTGGAAATAACGGGCCGGGATTGAGTTGTATTCGGGTATGATCCCTTTGATGGCCGAAACGATCATCTTTTTGTTCATATCCTCCACCTTGAGTCCCTCAAAAATATCGTCGAGGAATGCGGATGGATGAACCATAAACAGTACATCACAGTGGCTCATTACCTTTTCAAGGTCTGTTGAAACTGTGATCTTGTCCTTTTCGAATTTGATGGAAGGGAGGTATTTGGGATTACGCTGGTACTTCCTAAAGTAGGTCGCCGAATCGCTGTTGCGCATCCACCACCAGATGTGATCTACGTTCTGGGTGAGGATCTTAGCAATGGCCGTGGCCCAGCTTCCTCCACCTATGACGCCTATGGTCTTGTCCTTGATCATCTCGGTCACGAGGCCCGCAAAGGTAGGTCAAAGAATGTAGGCCGCCTACTCTCGCCTTTGTCTGTAGAAGATCTGACCGCTATTGGTAATGGCAAAACCCTCTTGCTCATCGATCATGAGCGCGGCGTTGAACTCGGTAGGTGTTCCGGGGATTGTTTGTTCTACCCACAATACTCCATTGTCTTCAGACAGGTAGATTGCTCCTCTGGAAGAGTCCAGGTATTGCCCTGCATAGAGGCCGGTTTCTTCATAGAAATCAATGTCTCCGGTGCTGATTCTGAATCCCTTGTTGAGCCATTCGACGTAATTCTGTGTAACCCATATACCATCTGCTGCTACCATGAATCCTCGAGAAGTGGTGAGAAAATGCAGGTCCGAAATTTTTCCAAATGTCTGGGATGTAGAGTGGCTTTGCCAGTCATTTCCACCATTGAATGTGGAGTGAAGTCGGTCGGATTCGCAGAAGTAACCACTTTGCTCGTTGAAGAAGTGGATCGATTTAATCGGGGTGGATTCAAGTCCTGTGCTGTGTTTCACGTCCCAATTGTCGCCTCCGTCATCGGTTTTGTTGATGGTCATAAAATCTCCACCAAGCATTCCTTCATCTGCGCTGTGGAACCACAAGGTGTACCACTGTTTGCCGGATCCTCCATCTTCTACGGCGATCCATGTTTCGCCATTGTTGGTTGATTTGAGTAAGGTCTCATCACCACAGGCATAAATGAGGCCGTCTATTTCGAAGAGTGCGTTAAGGTTCATGGTTGTTCCCGAAGTTTTATTGCTCCAGGTGAGCCCCCGATCGGAGGATTTGAGGATGACTCCACCATCTCCCACGATGAGCGCTTGATCGTCACCAAGCCAGACAGAGCCGTTCAAGGAAGTGCTGACCGGGGATGATATTTCAATCCATTCAGGAGGACATGCCCCGCACACCCCTCCGCAATCGATGTCGGTTTCATCCTGGTTTTGGATGCCATCGAAGCATGATGGGCAGGGCCCGCAGCTGGCCCCACCGCAGTCTATCTTGACTTCATCCTGGTTGAGTTTGCCATCATCGCACGACGGCTTGTTGCACGAGAAAAGGGCGATGCTTGCGAGCAATATCAGTGAGAGCCGGACCATAGAGTTTTCAAAGTAATGCAATTCGCACGTATGTGTTGTTCACATTATTATTCGGTTGAAATAAGTCATTCACAGACTCAATAAATTAGTCAACCGCCTGACACAACCGAAAAAACTTCTGCCGCTTACGAACTAAATCGGCGAAGGGTTACGGCTAAGTAACATTCAAGCCATTTATTTGGCAAAAATTCAAACTCGATGAAAAACATTTTATTTCTGGTCGCTTTGATGACCGCCCTAAGCGATGTCTCTGCCCAGGTCACAAAAAGGATTTTAGCCGAACACCACACCAACACCGTTTGTGGTATTTGCAACTCGCGAAACCCCGACCTTAAGGCAAACCTGGCGAACAATACGGATGTTGTCTACATCAGCATCCATCCAAGTTCTCCTTATTCCTCGTGTGTACTCAACAAACACAACAAGGCAGACAACGACGATCGGACAAATTACAATGGTCAGTACGGCGGTACTCCTCGATTGGTGCTCAATGGCGAAAGAACCATCACGAGCTTCTCGAGTTCCTCGCTATTTACACCGTACAGGAACCTCACAACCGAAGTTGAAATCGACGCACAGGTTGAACGCGAGGGTTCTGACAAGATCAAGGTATCGGTAGAGATTGAGGTTGTGGCTTCGCATAGCTACGGCACTGAGGACCTGTTCATTGCACTTGTGGAAGACACCATCAACTACAGTGCGCCAAATGGAGAAACGCAACACGTGAATGTGCTTCGCGATGTATTGACCGATGCTTCCGGTGATTCATTCACTTTGCCAACGACTGTAGGCGAAAAGTCTTCATTCATCTTTTCTGTTGACATCCATGACGATTGGAATGCGGATCGAATGAAAGCCATCGTCGCGGTGCAAAAAGCGTCTGACAAAGATGTTATTCAGGCTTTTGCGTCGGAGTCATTAGGAGGAGGATCTGGCGGCCCTACGACAGTGGGAGAAAATGTGACTCAAACCGGCTTTGTAGTCTACCCGAATCCAGCAAGTGATCGCATTCAAATTGAAGGTCCCGGTTCATTTGACTTTTCCTTGATCAACCTTCAAGGCCAAGTGGTAAAACTTGGCCAGGCGCTCGAAAACGATAACCTTGATGTATCGGACCTAAACAGGGGCTTGTACTTTCTCCAAATCAACGACGAAGCTTCATCCCAGTCACTTCCGGTCGTATTACGCTAAGCTAAGCAGCACGGATTGCGGTAGTATTTAACCGCCGTTTACTCGGTGGAGTCTGCAGTGTCCACTGTGGTTAAACAAGCTGTAGAAAAAGCCGAATTTTTTTGGATTCTTATTTTAGAATCACAAAACTAATCTGCTCTGTATGTCTAACCGCAAATTATTGCTCCACAACCGCGAGCAAAAAATCCTGAGGGATTTGCACTTATTCAACAGCGATATCGCTGAAGAACATCGGGAAGAAAAGTTCGAAAAAATGTCGGCCACTCCCTATGTATTCTACCGGGGTTCCAATCACATTTACTGGGAAGACTTCTACAACGACTGGCGCATCAACTTCTTCGGAGGCCGTTCGGAAACGCTGACCTGGATCAATGGCGATGCTCACATCTACAACTATGGTGCGTATGCCAATCACCACGGTGATGCCGTGTTTTGCATGGACGATTTCGACGATGCCATGGTTGCCGACTACCAGTTTGATCTATGGCGGATGGGTGTAAGCATTGTGCTGGATTGCCGAGAACATGGGGTATTTGATGAGTCAGCCCAACGAGAAGCGCTGATGCGCTTTGCCAAGGCCTACCGGGATGAAATGGCCTCACATAAGGACGACGACCCAAATAATGAGATCCACCTCACCAAGAAGACCGCGGAAGGATTGCTCAAGAAATTCTTGAAGAAGGTTCAGAAGAAAAAAAGCAGGATGAAGATGCTAGAGAAGTGGACTGAGGTGGTGGACGGAAAGCGCAAGTTCAACCTTGAAAATCCGAAGGTGAAGAAGTTAAACAAGGAAACCTACGATGCGCTGAAGAACGCCATGGAAGGTTATCAGGCTACTTTGACCTCTGACATTAAGGACGATGCAACCAGGTTTGAAGTAAAGGACATCGTTGCACGGGCCAGTGCTGGAACCGGTTCGTTGGGTTCGGCCAGGTACTATGCCTTGGTGGAGGGTGACACTGATGGCGAGGACGATGACGTTATTCTCGACGTGAAGGAGCAAGGCCGACCCCCGCTTTTTGACCACATGTCACCTGAGGAGCAGGAAGAGTTTGACCGAATATTTCCAAATCCCGCAGAGCGCCATGCCTTGGCTTTCCAAGCCTTGGCCGAACACCCGGACAAGTATTTAGGTTGGATGGCTTTCGACGGCATGCAGTTTTCGGTGAAACAGCGGTCGCCTTTCAAGGCCGACTTCCCAACGGAAAAACTCAAGGAATCAGAAGACCTGTTGTTTATGGCCAACGTTTGGGGACATGTCTTGGCCAACAGGCATAAGCGCGCCAGTTATACTCTCAACGACAAGGCCCACGAGATGCCCAAGACCTTTGGCTCATTGGTCAAGGGAAGGGAAAAGGAGTTTGACGAATTGGTCACCTCAATCGCTTTCCAATATGCCGATTGCGTGGAGCAAGACCATTCGTTCTTGCTGAAGTCGCTGAATTAGAATAGTTGATTTCGAAGTAGCTCCTAAAAACGCTGCGTCATTACGACTCTTACTTCGTAACGATCATGGTTTGAGCTTGAACTCCTTGGGAAGATCTTACCACGAAGTTGTACGATCCGGGAGCCAGGTCCAGATGTATGTGGTTGAGGGATTCTGAAGAAAGCGTTGTTTCATACACCACCGCCCCTAAAACATTGTAGATGGTTAGTTCGGAACCGCTGCCAAATGACCCAGGAAGGCCGACGTTCACATCATAACTGATTGGGTTGGGATAAATATTGATCTGATCTTGTTCCAGTAGATCATAGGTAACGGTCTGGATTCCCTCAATTCGTTCTGAATTGTCCAGATCCCTACTCCAAAGTCGGTAATAACTAGTTCCAGAATGTGGGTCTTTATCCACTTCAATATACTGCAGGGGGAAATTGGAATTCGGTGTTGCCGGTACTTCCGCGACCGTTCTCCAATTCACCAGGTCAACTGAGCGCTCGATGCGGTAATGACTCAAGTTAATTTCATCGGCGACCGCCCATCTTAGCTCGACATTTTCCGGGTTCTTCACCAGCCAAAAATCCAGAAGCGTTATCGGTAAAGCAGCATTTGGTAGTCCAGGAATCATTCCCGGAACAAATTCGGCCAACTCTCCCGTGGTTACCCTTAGGCCATACCCGCTGGCAGTGAAAGTAGTATTTGTCGGGTCGAGCCCATTGGCTGCCACACTACTATTGTCCAGAGGGTTTAGATTGATTGGAGAAGGATTGGATTCGGTAATTTTCAAACTATCATCAAGGAAGGCTTGATTGCTCGCGCCGTTTCCAAAACCGTCCGTATTGAGCGCCGATCTAAAGTCTGTAATTTCCGAGTCGAGGGTGTAGAATTTCACCTCTACGTTTGTAGCTGGCTGCGTGGTAGGTGTGATATAGAAATTCCTATTGAGAATATATTCGGGATACGCATTGTTGGTGTCCTTTCTCACGTTGCCTGCTCCGGTCAAAATTCTCACTCCCCAGCAAGTAGCTCCCAAATTGTTTCCATTCGGATTGATGCTGAACACAATGTCGCCGCTCACATCTACCACATCGATCCAGGCACTTCCGGAGAAACTAGGACATGAGGACGACACTTCGAAATCTCCAACTGTAGATCTTATGGCCAACCTCGCTTCTCTCCAGGACCGCTCTGAGGTCGCTGTGTATGTATCCGGGAACGAGCTTGGAGTTTGCCCATTGTCCGCTCCGGAAGCATTGGTAGCCCCTGCCCCATCACCGTCATAGCTGTTGTCCATACCGTCGCTATCCGCATCTGCACCGGATGGGCTCGTATCCACCACGTCATTGTAATCGGTGTCATAACCCTCCACGAGGTCCGTGATCCCATCGTTGTCGCTGTCGGTGTCCAGGTAGTCTGCATTGTCTGCACCATCAGTATTTGTTGGGCTCAATGTGTCTCCTGTTACTCCACCACAGGGGGCGCAGTCGAGGTCATAGCGGTCATCTATTCCATCACCATCGGTATCCGTTCCGGTGGGCGCCACAAATGCAGCGGTTGTCTGTAATTCAATATTATCCGGAATTCCGTCCGCATCCGAATCGATGTCCGCCCTGTTGGGATTTCCATCTGAATCGGTATCCGGATCAGCCAGGTTGGTTCCCGAATTATCCGTGTCGTAGGTGTCAGCAAAACCATCGCCGTCCGTGTCCGTTGAGCTGTCTGCTTCGCCGTTTCCATTTGAATCCGTTCCACCTGATTCTACAATATCATGTAGGCCATCTCCATCACTGTCCAGGTCAACGATATCGGAGTTGCCATCGTTGTCTGTATCGGGGTTCACCAATCTGGTTCCGCCATTATCCGGGTCGAATGTATTGGCATAACCATCGCCATCGGTATCTGTAAAGGTGTCGACTTTACCATCACCGTCCGAATTTGTTCCACCGGCTTCCACGATGTCGGCTATCCCGTCATTGTCACTGTCGAGGTCGAATCGGTCAAAGACCCCGTCATTGTCAGTGTCGGTGTGAATAACCACACCGCCTTCATCAAAATTCATAGGATCGCCAAGATTCACAACAAATGAATACGTTCCCGCTGTTAGGTAAACTGAGCGTGAGAGGAATGTCCAGCTGGTATTATTGTTTGTAGAAAGTGTACCGGTAGTTGATACCACTGCACCACCATTGCCCGTGCCGGAATGAATTGTGATATCGCCTGTACCTGTGAGGCCATCTCGCGCAGAGAAATAACCGCTATAAGTTACGAGTGAGGCAGACGACAGTGTAAAAGTCTTATAAATGTATCCTGAACCGCTAGAGATGTCATAGTAGTTTCCGGCTCCTCCCCTCGCATCTACTTCAGGGCCGCCGGCCCCATAGGTTGAACCTCCGGTCCCATCCACATTAACCACATTGGTTGTGCCTACTCCGGTCCATGGGGATATCGACTGGCCAATATTGTTTCCAAAGCTAAGACCGGTAATGTCGTCAAACCCACCTGGATCTATCAAACTGCCATCCCCTTCGTCTTTATCCACTACGCCATCGTTGTCATCATCTATATCCTCACCATCCGGCACTCCATCGGCATCGTTATCAGCCGCTTCTCTCCAATCTCTTTCAGAGGTTCCCGGAACATCATCATTTGGAAATGATGTCGGCGTCTGATCATTGTCTGCCTTGGCATTGTCGGTCATACCTGCATCGGCGTCAAATTCATCATCCAATCCGTCAGCGTCTGTATCGGCGCTCGCTAAGGTCGAATCGGGAATCCTGTCGCCGTTAAAATCATAAGCCTCATTAAAGTCGGACCAGCCGTCGTCATCGGAATCACTATCAATGTAATCCGGGATACCATCCGAATCCGTGTCCACCGGATCAATTCCGTCCCCACCATCAAATTCGTCGTCAATTCCATCACTATCTGCATCTGCTTCATCCGGGGCTGTGTAACCCGCCGTGGTCTGGCCCTCAATCACGTCTACTATTCCGTCATTGTCCGAATCATAATCCAAATGGTTGAAATCGTTGTCGCCATCGGTGTCCGGCTTGCTGGCTATGGTACCTCCCTGGTCCTGGTCAAAGGTATTTGCGATCCCGTCCCAATCATCATCCGTTTGAGTATCGACAATTCCATTCCCATCGGAATCAGACCCACCAGCCTCCACCAGGTCCATGATGCCGTCGTTGTCACTATCCCTGTCGTATCGGTCTTCGATCCCATCACCGTCGAAATCCGGGTCGCTAAGTGCCGTCCCGCCATTGTCGGAATCAAATACATTGGACCAGCCATCGTCATCCGTATCCGTAAAGGTTCCATCCACAACGCCATTTAAATCCGAATCTGTTCCACCCGCTTCAACAATGTCCAGGATGCCATCTCCATCGCTATCTCTGTCAAAATTGTCGGTAAGACCATCTCCATCCGTGTCTCTGAAGTCTCCTTCAATAACTGTATATAGGTCGTATATGGACCAGCGAACATTAGCCGGATTCGATGTGCTGGAAGAACCATAAGTCTGGGAGATACGCATACTGTCAATTGCCGTGTTGAACACCACCGTAGCATTGGCCAAACTCTGGGTCGCCCCGGAAGTGGCAGTTCCTTCTACGGTCGCACCCGAAACACTATTCGACGCACTTCCCGTTACGCTCGGATACACGATACTTCCATTTCTGTATCCTTCGATTCTAACAAGCTCCGGTGTGGATGTCCCTGATCTTAAGTCGATATCCCACAGGAGGAATCCCAGCGAATCTATTTCGGTGCTAAAACCAAAGAAATATTCAACCGAATCATTGTTGGATGCCGCATTGTATGTGGTCATCAACGCGTCGTCACCCCCAAATCCCCCTTCCTCGGTATCGTTGATCGAAGTCGTTCCAGTGGTGCCCGTCCATTGCACACTGACCTCCACCGATAAATTGGTCAACGTGAAGGTAGTAGGGGATCCTCCCCAGGTATGGTCATCCCAGTCGAGTGTGTCCCTCAATTCGCCTGTATAGCCTTCATCGATATCCAATATGCCATCATTGTCATCATCGGTATCCAAATTATTTACAATACCATCGCCATCGTGGTCCAGGGTGACTTCTCTCCAGTCTCTTTCAGCGGTGGTTGGTGCGTCCAGGTTTGGAAAATCATTTGATGTCTGTCCACCATTGGTGACATTGGTTGTGGCGTTCCATCCATTTTGATTGTCGAAATTGTTGTCGAGACCGTCCTCATCTGTATCGCTTCCCGATGCCGTGGTATTTGCTGTGCCGTCATTGTCCGTATCATAGGCTTCAATCGCATCGGAAACACCATCACCATCTGAATCCGTATCCTGAAAATCGGGTGTTCCATCACCATCCGTATCTACGGGCGAACCTGCACTCTCAAAATTGTTGTCAATACCGTCATTGTCCGTATCGCTGCCCGAAGGTGCCGTGGGTGTGCCAGACGAGGCTTGCCATTCAATGTAGTCAACGATCCCGTCATTGTCAGCATCGGTATCTACATAATCCGGTGCCCCATCACCATCCGTATCCACCAAACCACAATCACCCTTGTAGGTCAGATCATGAATGCAGATATATTGGTTACCAGGGGCGGAAGGTGCCGCCTTTCCATTTGTATAGAAAATGGAAACGCTATCGACTGGATAATTAAATTGAACAAAGACGTTCCCACTATCGGAATCATTGATGGTGGTCTCCCCCACACCGTATGCGCCATTCTGAGTTATTAAATTGTCCGGTGAACCCGTGAGCGTTGGAAATACAATGTAGCCATCGTAGTACCCTATCACCATGATGCTGTCGATCCACTGTACCGGGTCTCCATCCACTTCAATTACGGTAAAAGACAGGCTATCCAATGCTTCGGAAAAGTCCATGACAATGTCTATGGACTGACTCTGAACGTCCTGATTTGCATTGATAAACCATGAGTCCTGACCTGATCCGAAACCGCCTGTGTAGATTGAATTAATGGTCAGATTCACCGCTGCGGCCCCATTGGTGATGGCCGAGGCATCCATGATGGTGCCGTCGGGCATGGTAAACTGATCGGAGGTACCACCACCCCATGAGTAGTTATCCCAATCCATGGTGTAGACCGTTGGGTTTGGACATAACTCAATGATGTCAAGGATTCCGTCGTTGTCATCGTCTTCATCGGTAAAGTCATCGATACCATCTACGTCTGTATCGGGTATGAGGCAAAAATCGATGTCGCCTATGGCGAATTCCGTATTTGTTGCATTTCCACAGCCTGTACATCTTTTGAAAGTGATATAGAGGTCCGTGATATCGTCTGCGCTTTTTATGGTAACGCCCACCTGATCATTTGTTCCGGTAGTGCTCGTCGCATTCCCATTGACCACCCCCGGGCCGTCAAGATCCCACGACTCGCTTCCATTACCCTCCATAGAGGGGATCATCCAAAAACCTGCCGAATTGGTGGCCGCAACCGAGATATTCTGGCCTGGCGGACTGCCCCCCGAAGCCTCAATGATGTTATATAAATCGAAGGAGAGTGCTCCGGCGATTGCAGGAGAAAAAGCAAAATGGACTTCAATAAATTCTGTGGAGGACAATCCGCTCGAGGAGATGTGCAGTGCGTCCACCCCACCGCTCAACGAATTTGTCACACCGGGAGTGCTAATGCTGTTTTCGGTTGTCAGCGTAGAATTGGCACCGGAGACGGTTATGGTGGCATTGTAGCTCGTAGCCGATGCCGACCCGTCGAAGTTGGTGATGGAAAGTGAGGTATCTCCCTGGGGTGTCCAGTTGACTTGTGAGCCAGTTGGAGAAGAGTCCCAGTCCAGGGTAAAGCTGGTTGAGTTGGACGCGCAGGTAAGGCTATGCACCAGCTGACCATGGGCACTTCCAATGGATATTAGACAAAGGCAGAACCAAGCTAAATACCGGAATGGTTGGTTGAAGGTTGTCATTCGTTTCGCCTGAACACTGTTCAGAGCTGCAAAAATGTGTTTTCTTCGATATCTTTATTTAATCTTCGATCAACTCGCCAATCCTTTGTTGAAAGTAGGTATATGGGAAATCGACCCGCCCGCTACTTGTTGCGCAAGCAGGCCTGCTCTTTCACGGTGATGAGATCCATCAGTTATTCTTTGGAACGGATATCGAAAACGCTAACTTAGCCTTCACTCCGAGTCGCAAGGAGTTGTGGTGTCACCAAATTGGTCATACTAACATAGAATGCAATGGAAATTTTGAAAATCGCAACGGAATGGGCAAAAGCCGAAGTTTTTTCATCCAGGTTTTTCATCCTGTTCGCCTCTATCTTCCTATTGGCGGCGATTGGATTTTGGCAATTGGGAAAAACTGAGATGGCGAGGGCTTTCATAGTCCCCACCTTGGTAGCTGGTATTTTACTTATGTCTGTCGGGATTGGAATCTTCGTTGCCAATAAAGCAAGGGTTACGAGCTTTGCAACCGCTTATAACAGCAACGCCTCTGCTTTTGTAAAATCGGAAATTATCCGAACGGAAAAATCTTTAGGAGAATATAGAACCATCGTCTTTAAGATCATTCCAATCATTATTGCCCTTGCTGCATTGCTGATGATCTTTGTTGACAAACCAATCTGGCGTGCCATCAGCATTACCACCATTGCCATGATGGTCGTTATATTATTTGTGGACAGCAACGCCAAGGCCAGGATCGAAGTCTATAAGGCGCAACTGGAATTGGCTGAAAAACAAGGCTAGGTCTTCTCGATGAAGAAGCCTCGGACCGACCTGATATATATCGTTCCAATACTTTGTGGCAGAGCCGACAAATAGATCCTTGTTGTGCAAGCTGCTAGTTTGTCTTCAGAATTTTAATCTCTTGAGTATTTGCCTTCAAAAGATAAACGCCTGAAGAATAATTGGATAAGAAGATTTGTGTTTCACCTTTCCCAACCTTTCCCTCAAAGAGTAATTGGCCCATTTGATTGTAAAGCATGTAGCTGGTTTCAAAATCTGATCTGATTGTCAAATCT
This sequence comes from Salibacteraceae bacterium, assembly GCA_965267285.1. Classification (GTDB taxonomy): domain Bacteria; phylum Bacteroidota; class Bacteroidia; order Flavobacteriales_G; family Salibacteraceae; genus UBA4419. Next base: position 2,961,085 of record OZ253948.1, read on the forward strand.
CCGGATGTCGGATTTGGATAAACGCTGAAATCAAATGGGTTTCTTTCGGGATCAATCTTAAACGAACCTGCGTCATATTCTTCGCTATTGGCCGTCCCCGCTTCACCACGTTTGTATGGTATACCGGTATACAATGACATATCCACGTTTCTGAGGATAGACGCCTTTTGCGTGGAAGGAGAAGCTCCATCGATCGGGGCCGATGTCCCGGTGAAACTCATGGTACCTTCATATTTTCCGACACTGTGCAGAAAAAAATTGCTTAGGACAATTGAATTGCCCTGCTGGTAAGGAATTCCCTCGGTCAGTGTACTGTTGAGATGGGTGCCATTTTCTTCGAACAGTGACACAAAGTGCACATCCGGATCAACGCTTGCCACTACCGGAGGTAAAAGTGCCCCACTTCCTGTAGAGGTAGTCTCGTGATAAGCAATGTCACCACTGTTCACGGTACCGGTAATCCCTACATGACCATCGTAGAAATCCAGGCCGAAGGACTTCGAACTATTGATGGTCAAATTGCTATTATGTACCATCCAGCTATTGGCCGCGTAAGTGCCATTATTTTCCAATCGAGCAACGATCGTACTTGAATTTAAACTTGGTGGAACTGAAGGGTAGCCGGATCCAAATGTGAATGAATTCATCGTACCCCCAACCGTATATCCCGAAATAAACAAGCTACTCGTTCCGTCGTAATCGATGCTATTTAACTCAGCTGGTCCATCAATTGCATTCAGTGGAAGCAGCCACGTACAAATGAGATTACCCGAGCCATTTGGTGTAAATCCGGCAACAAAACCGTCAAACTCAAGTGCGCCTCCAGCACTAAAGTGTCCTGGTGCGGCCAAAAGACCAAAGTCTATACTGCCAATATACTTGCCCACCATATAGAATTCATTCTTCGAGCTTTCACCTATCAGGTCAAGACAAAAAGTGCCGCGATCACCACTAAAGGAAACAGTGTTTGCCGGAGAAGAAGTATACCCTGTTACTTTGTAAATGAATGCTGTGCACTGGAAGTCATCTTGAACATCGATGACCGTACCTCCGATGAACATTTCACCGGAAATAAGTTGAATAGACGAAGGAGAATTCAGTTTTTGTGCTCCGTTGGAGAAGCCTTGATGCGGAAATGGGTCGGCAGAAATGGTGGGTTGTCCCGTAGACATTTCAAACTCGGCATAGTAGGCTCCACTTCCATTATTTGTCAAAACGGTTGATGTTGAGCCGCTCTGATCCGTGAAAACCAATCCTGCTCCGGAAAACTCAAAGTGTTCCCCAGTAAGGTACAATTTACCGTTACCCTCATCCAGGAATAATGCTTCGCCGGTTGCATAATTTCCAGGTGTTGAGAGGATAGAGTGTGATATCCATATTAAGTCGCCACAAGCGTCGTATTTTGCTACGAATGCTCCGTATGTACCTGGTATACTCGTAGTACTAATGGTCGTCCCGCTTGAACTCCCAAAAGTGGATGTCTGATCAAAATTACCGACTACATATACGTTTCCTGATTGATCGATTGCCACATCATTTGCTTCGTCGTCAGACGAAAGCCATGAGGTCTGTTGCCAATTTCCCAGGTCCGGGAAGGTTATAATTGGAAACGTAACCGTGCAACCGAAGTTGTCCGTGATGGTGAAGGTGTAATTCACGTCCGGGCACAAATTTCCTATCACGTACCCAGATGGTAACGTAGTATTTGTCACGGAAAATATCACCGATTGACTCCCTGCCGTTTCCTTCACTTCATAATCATATGGGCCTAATCCCCCGGAGGTAGTTCCAAGTATGATGGTGCCATCACATGTATTGGCATCACAGGATGATTCGGAAATCGCGAAGTTGTTCGCTATTGGGGGAAAACCCAAAGTAGTCACATCGCTCACAGAACAGCCATTGGCATCAGTAACAGTTATGGTGTAGGTACCATATGGAAGCGTGCTCGCTGTTGTCCAGGAACTTCCTACGTTAGTTGCTCCTCCCCCTCCGTTGCTCACTGAATAGGTGAATGGTCCAACACCATTGGTTACCGTTGTTGTGATAGCTCCTTGCGAACAGTTCCAGGAATGTAAAAAATTCAATTGCATTTGCTGAGTACTACCACTGGCAATTGGGTTTCCACTTGTAAAAGTTGTTGGGGTGTTAGGGATGGCCTCAATAGAGAATGGGCCTAAAGTTGAACTCGTGGTGAAGGTCACCGTTAGCGTTGCACAGTCACCAAATTGTATAATCCCTGGATCCCAGCCACTTCCACCGGTATAAGTCCCCTGACTTGGAGTAGGTGCTCCCGTCAGTGCAAAGCCACCCGGCGAAATATTGAAATCCAAAGATTGGCCCCAAATAGGACATTCGCAGCCATTCGTATTGCAGATTGTAATTGTCGCAACAATTTCTTCACACAATGAGGGTGTCTGATTTGAAAGCGAAACATTCACGTCTAATTCATTCCCGCTCGCATAATTGTCAAAAACAAGATCCAAATGGGGCATCAAGTTTGGGTTGGTCATCCCATTATGCCTGGAGGCATAGGTTTGTCTCCTGCTAGTAGGATGTTGATTGGATTCATCATGGAGTTCCAGCTTTGCTCCAAGTCGGTCAGCAGGAGCAAGATTAATCACCTGATTTTGAAACCAACTCATGAAGGTCACACCGTTTCCGTTGTGAGATAATTGTCCACTTGTTAAGTGAAGATCAGAGGTTTGCATCTGCTGGAAGGTACCTCCCCAGAATCCCGTATTTGGAATTTGAAATACATCGAGCGCACCGGTTAACAATGCTTGTCCTCCTTGATTGTTCCACGATAAATTGTTTTCGATCCAACCCGGTCCGGTAGGATCTAAGGGAATCATGTCTACTTCATTGTCCCAAACTTGTGCATGTGGGTTGTTTGCCGAAGTAAGATCATAAAACAGAAACATATCAGCACTTAACAAATTGGCAAACTGCGGTACACAGCCCGTTTCCCAGCGAATGAAGGCTCGTTGGCGTGTGTTCACATTCCCCGCAGGTGCCGGAGAATTTTTCATGAAAATATTGGGGCTGTCATTACCGGTATTCGCAGGTTGGAATTCCGAAACTTGTTCATCGGCAGCAAGAAATACACGCAAAGAACACGGGGGTGATTGAGCATTCACCAGGAAAGGAATGGTAAATAGGGCGATGGTTAGATTGATTCGCAGTTGTTTCATGATTTACGGTTGAGATGAGGGCACAATCTCCTACAACTCGACTAAAACTCAAATGGGGAATGAGAATTTGGTTCAAACGAGTGAGGGTTTGAACCTTTCAGGTTATTAATGATTTTAATTCTCAATCTATTTTTAAGTTCGGAATTGCGAACCGCCGATCATCGTAAGAACCACGGCATGCTGGTGCGACGGATCGGCTAATCCGTGACCGGCTATAGCCTATAACCTCAACCAAAAGACCATCATCGCTCTGGAAAACCCTAACTTCGAATGGCTATAACTGCGCTACATGAAACTGCTATTATCTCTCTTTTTTACCTTGATCTTTGGATCTCATGCGGTTGGGCAAACTAGCTGGGAGCAAAAGCAGGACTCCTTAAGAGAAAAATTGATCAAATCCAAGGAGAGTGAATTTCTAAAGAATTCGCCGCTTGCTGAGCTTTACATTCGGGGGTTAGTTACCGTGGACCGTAATCAGTGCCATGTCGCTATTCCTTTTGATCTTCATGGCTTGGATTGTGGTGCACCAGACTGTTATATCACATGGTTGACATTCTCAGTTCCTCTAGTGGATAGCGTGGTGTTTGAGGACTCATTGAAAACGCAACTACGAGTAGATGGCTGTGTGACTGATACCCAAATGCACAATATTCAATTTAGGCTGGTGAACAAATCTGCAAATTCCATTCACTATTATGCTGGTTCGAACAATTTAAGTCTAATCATACTCAAGGAGGATGGAGGAAAGGAATATGCATACCTCTTCTCCTCGATCAAGAAAAATGGAGTGACTCCATCAGACTTATCTGAGGTTCTCGAAAAACTGGAGCAGGATGAGGGCCAAGATTATCCCTACCGTAGCACCGTACTTCGGACCAATGAATATGAAAGATTTTTTGAAGAGTAAGTTCACCTCCCCTTTTGGAAACGGCTAATCCGTAATAGCCCCCTCTATCAAACCACTTCAACCCAAAGATCGTCATCGTCCTTGCTCACCTTGGCCACACCATTCCAGGTCAAGGCTAAGAGCGCATCCCAACTTTTAACTATTCCCCTTCTTCGGATCTAGGCGTAATCATGATGTGTGCCCTATGCGTTCCAGGATTCATTATCCAGGGATGATTAGGGCTTACAGGCCTTTCCGGAAGACCTGTAGACTCAGCCGTGGCAAATGGTATATAGACTACATAACGGTATTGGGCACCCAGCACTTTAGAAGTGAGGGGATCATACAACTCATCTGGCCCATAGTAAATGTGCAGCGTAGACCCTTGACCTCCCATATCCAACTCGCCTGATTTTGCCTCAGATTCTCGAATGTTGAAGATTTCACTGGCTGTCTTTCCCATGGCTCTGAGTTCTCGCCCTCTGGCCATGAATGGTTCCAAGCTCTTGTGATAACACGCCGCATTAAATCCTTTTTTGTTTGGATCATCCACCAGTACAATGAATTCATTGTCTCCTTCTTTGAAGGTTACAAATTCTCCCGCCATGTTGAAACCGATGACCTTACACCCTTCCCTGCTTACCTCCGGAGCAGCCATTAATGCCGTTGCAACCAGCGCTTCATCAGAATCAATGGTAACATATTGACTTTCCTGCTCATTTGATGAAGTGTCTGAGGCAATTTCTTCAGCGAAGGGTGCTTCAGCTGGTTGTTCTTTGGAGTTGTCCGAGGTACTGCAGGAAATGAGTATTCCTGAAAGGACAAAGGCCGTGACGATTCGATTCATATTGAGATTGTTATGGGCGTTTGACCAAATTAGGTCATTTGTGTTGACTAGTTGACCTTTCCTCAAATCGCTTTGGCCCTTCGCCTGAACAATGTTCGCTCTGATTACCTTCGCCCGAATTCGCGAATAGATGACTCGATTACTACTTGCACCTTGCCTTGCTCTATTGCTCTTTGGACTTTCACTCCAGGCGGCCAGTCAATCAATCATAAAGCGCTATTTGTATTACGTTCTTCAGGATACCACTCCATCGGCCAAGCCTAAATTCATTGCCTATCCAACCTTGGCTTATGCTCCCGAAACCAGATTCGAATTTGGATTCAGTTCGGTCTTACTCTATCGCGCCAAACGCGACACAGCCAACCGCCTTTCTGAGGTCTCTTCATTCACCTTTGGCACCCTTGAAAAGCAGTTTGGAGGATTCATTGATCATGCACTCTACACCAACCGCGATCAGTTCTTTTTCCTGGGTTTGATCAAATACCAAACATTTCCACTTCAGTATTATGGCATTGGCCCATCAACGACACCTGAAGTTATGGCCATCATTTCCGCCACCGAGTTTCGGTTTAGGGAACGTGCACTGATAAAACTTCGGCCGTCGCTTTACACGGGGCCTGAAGTGGACTTCGAACTCATGCGGAATGTCAGCTTCGGAATCGAAGACCCTGAGGCATTCGATTATCCGATTGGCGCGGATGGTTTTGTCGACCTGTCGCTCGGTTGGGGCATACTCTATGACAACCGTCACAATGTGCTCAACGTGCGTGATGGACTGTTTGCGGAACTCGCGTGGTTGAGTAGTCGACGTCAATGGGGAAGTACTTTTTCCTTTAATTCCCTATTTGCCGATATGCGACTTTTCCGTCCGATAGGTGACCGAAATGTACTGGCATTTCAGCTCTATGGGCAGTTCACCAATGGCACGGCTCCATTCAACCAAATGGCACTCATGGGCGGCGAACGCTTGATGCGCGGTTACTACTATGGCAGATACCGCGACAAAAATCTCATTGCTGGGCAATGTGAGTTCAGGATGCTGCCCTTGCCCTTCGCCAAACGTTGGGGGTTGTCGGCCTTCGCGGGTGCCGGGCAGGTGGCGCCGGATCTAAACGGATTTCAGCTCAAGCGGGTTCGCTGGTCAGCCGGCTTGGGACCGCGATTTTTGATATTCCCGAAAAAGGACGTTTTCACCCGAATTGACTTCGCCTTCACATCAGAAGGTTCGGGCTTCTACTTCTTCATTGGAGAAGCTTTTTGATTGTCCATGCGCAATCCTAAAGGCTGCGACTGAGCTTTTTGCCAAAGATTCTCTGCCTGTGATTTACACCCCAGTCATGTAATTCTAAAATGACTTTTTCCAGTGTTTTGGAATATTCTGTGGGTGTATACTTTGTCCTCACAGGAAAACCATTCAATACCGTTCTGGTTAACAACCGATTTTCTTCCAGGTCCTTCAATTCCTTTGACAAAACCTTGGTGCTCAACTTAGGAATACTTCGTTCGATTTCTCTGAAGTGATTATTGCCTTCCCAAACTGAGATCAGGATCAAGAGTTTCCACTTCCCTCCAATGATGTCTAGCGTATCTCGTACGGGTACTAGGGCTGACAGACATTCTTTATGCTCTTTCTTTTTCATGGGCAGCGCTGAATTGATTACCTAAAGGTTACTGGTTACTTTTAGGTAGCTGATTACCAAAGGTAAGCAAATGCACGTAATCTTGTGATGAATAAAAAGAACGTTGAAAATGCAAGTAACATTCACACCAACCATAACGGAACAAAAGCGATCAAAAGGACTTCATATATCATTATGGGTAGTTCAAATCCTGTTGGCCATGCTCTTTGGGTATGTCGGACTTATGAAAATCATTACTCCTCCTGAACAACTCGTGGAAAGTGGGTTGTCATGGGTGAACTTCTTTGGAATTGGCATGACTCGCTTTATTGGTGTGAGCGAACTGCTTGGTGCAATTGGATTAATCCTACCGGCAGCCTTACGCATTAAACCAATGCTAACTCCTTTAGCTGCTGCAGGTATTGCTACCGTAATGATTCTGGCAACCGCATACCATCTTTATGCAAGCGAACCACCGGCAACAATTGTTTTCTTTCTGCTAGCTGCCTTTGTGGCATGGGGAAGGTTTAAGAAAGTGCCGATTGAACCGAAATAAGACCGGATCGGCTTCACTGGAATATCGAATATTTAGACTTTCTCTATAAAAAGCCCTTCGTCGGTCTTCGTGATGTTGATCTGACCCTTCTCCCTCAAACCCTTCAGGCTCTTGTCCCACTGTTTGTTACTTAGGCCAACCACTTCTTTGACTTGACCCAACTCCAACTGGCCTTCATCTTCCAGATTGTCAAGCACGAGTTGCTCATTCTCCGTCAAATCGGGGTGCGAAATGCGTGGTGCGGAGTGTGCCTCAAACTTTTCGGGACGCATTTGAGGGAACAACAATACCTCCTGAATGGAAGTGTTGTTCGTCATCAACATGCAAAGGCGATCGATGCCGATGCCCATGCCTGAGGTCGGAGGCATCCCATATTCTAGCGCGCGAACAAAGTCCATGTCGATGAACATCGCCTCGTCGTCGCCCTTTTCGCTCAACTTGAGCTGCTCCTGGAAGCGTTCCAACTGGTCAATCGGGTCGTTGAGTTCGGTATAAGCATTGGCCATTTCCTTGCCGTTGATCATCAACTCAAATCGCTCTGTCAGTTCGGGATTGTTGCGGTGCTTTTTGCACAAGGGTGACATCTCAACCGGATAGTCTGTGATAAAGGTCGGTTGCACGTAGTGGTGTTCGCACTTCTCTCCAAAGATCTCGTCGATCAACTTGCCTTTGCCCATGCTGTCGTCTATCTCCACCTTCAATTCTTTGGCGATGTCTCGAATTTCATCTTCACTTTTTCCGGATAGGCCAAAACCAGTGTGCTCCTCGATGGCATCCAGCATGGTCACCCTTTTGAAGGGTCTTTTGAAGCTCAGTTTGGTATCGCCGTATTCGAATTCAGTCTTTCCAAAGACGGACAAAGCAACCGCCTCGAGCATCTCCTCGGTGAAATCCATCATCCAGTTGTAGTCCTTGTAGGCCACGTAAATCTCCATCACCGTAAACTCCGGATTATGCGTTCGGTCCATGCCCTCGTTGCGGAAGTCCTTGGAGAATTCATAGACCCCTTCGTAACCTCCGACGATGAGTCTCTTGAGGTAAAGCTCGTTTGCTATCCGGAGATAAAGTGGAACGTCCAATGCATTGTGGTGGGTTACAAAGGGTCTCGCTGCTGCACCTCCGGGAATTGGCTGAAGGATCGGCGTTTCCATTTCGAGGTATCCACGCTCGTTGAAGAAATCCCTCATCGTAGACATCACCTTCGTACGTGTGGCAAAGATGTCCTTCACCCCTTCGTTCACGATAAGGTCGACATACCGCTGACGGTACCTCAACTCAGGATCGGTGAAGGCGTCGTGCACATTTCCATCGGCATCGGTTTTTACGATTGGCAACGGTCGAATCGATTTCGAAAGGACTTTCAATTCTGTGACATGTACTGTTGTCTCGCCTACCTGGGTCTTGAATGCGTAACCCTTGATACCAATAAAGTCACCGATGTCGAGCAGTCGCTTGAAGACTGTGTTGTACATGGTCTTGTCCTCGCCGGGACAGATATCGTCGCGACTGACATAAATCTGGATGCGGCCTTTGGAATCTTTGAGTTCGGCAAAGGAAGCCTTGCCCATAAGTCGCTTGCTCATCAACCTTCCTGCAAGGCTCACTTCCTTGAAGTCGCCTTCCTTCTTATATCCATCCTTGATTTCCTGGGAATACGCCGTCACTTCAAATGCCTCAGCCGGATAAGGATCGATGCCCAAATCGCGCATCTCCTTGAGCGCTTCCCTTCTTACAATTTCCTGTTCCGATCTCTCCATTGGATGGGTCTCTTTATAAAAGCCAGCCCAACTCCGCCAAGGCTTCGTTGGGCGTGGCAAAGATAGCAATGCGGTTATCTTTTATTCAAGTCATTGAGGCAATTAGTAAGCGATCTAGAATCGTTCTTAGAAGATCGCCGCGCGCTTCAACCTGCACGCTGCACGCTTGAGTCGTTTCAGAGCTATAAACGTCACTCTGAACTTGGTTCAGAGTCCCGCCTTCACTGTCCGAACTAAGAACAGTGCTGACTCAAAGGGATGCTGAATCGAGTTCAGCATGACGTATTGTGCGATGAGAAGTATTTTATCCCAACCGGTGGGGAGGAGGTCACACCTCACTCTTCTCAAGTCGAAGGCTTAAGATCCCTTACGTTCAGTTGTATGGTCGAGCGTCCTTGCCATTCATTCCTTTCGAGGGTGTAGACGATATCGAATGGTTGGCCGTTTTGAAAGTCCTTAGCAAACTCACCCTTGCCAAAGGCGATGGCATCTTGCGTCGCCGGACCCGACATTTTCTGAAGCAACTTGAGCTTGAGGTGTTTGCCATTTCCTACCGCCTTTGATCCTCCGGCATCAACCACGTTTCGCGTCATAAAGATGGGGGTCATATTCCCGGGGCCAAATGGACGCATGCGTTCAAGGCTTTTGAAGAATGGCCCTTTGATTTCCGAAAAGTCCAATTCGGCATCGACGTAGATGATCTCCCGAAGCTTATCCTCTGTCAAAACCGACTTCACTTCTTCCTCGAACTTTTCCCTGAACTTTTCGAGGTTCTCCAGTTGAAGGGTCATGCCCGCAGCAAATTTATGTCCACCGTACTGGGTTAAATATCCCGAACAATTGGTCAGTGCCCGGTGAATGTCAAATCCCTCGATGGACCGTGCCGACCCGGTGATCAATCCATTGCTCCTGGTCAACACGATCGTGGGCCGGTAAAATTTTTCAATCAACCTGGAAGCGACAATACCTACTACTCCCTTGTTCCAATGCTCTCCATAGACTACGGTACTATATCGACTTTGATCTCCACGATCGTGGATCATCTGAATGGCTTCGTCAGTGGTGTCCCTGTCCAGTTCCTTCCTGCGCTCATTGGTTTCGTGGATGTGTTGGGCCAACGTACGTGCTTCGCGACTATCTTCCTCAAGGAGAAGTTCAACGGCTCGATTGGCGTGCTCCAACCTACCCGCTGCATTGATGCGGGGCCCAATGGTGAAAACCACTGAGGTCACATCCATCATCCCCCTTTTACCCGAAGCATCCAGCAAGGCTTTAACACCCGCTCTTTTTTGTTTGTTTAGTTCGACAAGGCCATGGGCCATAAGCGTACGGTTCTCACCCGTGATAGGAACAATATCGCAGGCAATGCTCACGGCTACCAGGTCGAGGTAGGTGAGTTCATCTACTTCAATGAAGTCAAATTCCGAAGCCAAAGCGCACATTAACTTGAATCCAATTCCGCAACCTGTTAGCTCTTTGTACGGATAAGAGCAACCAGGCTTTTTGGGATCTAGTATCGCCACCGCATCAGGTAGCTCCTCACCAGGTAAGTGGTGGTCGCAAATGATGAAGTCGATGCCCTTGGTGTTGGCGTAATCCACCTCCTCGACGGAACGAATTCCGCAATCCAAACTGATGATCAGCGAAACGTCATTTTCCACTGCGTAGTCGATGCCTCTTTTGGAAATGCCATAACCCTCCTTGTAGCGATCCGGGATATAGTAAATAGCGTTCGGGTAGAACGTTTTGAAGAAAGAGTAGGTCATGGCAACGGCTGTGGTACCGTCAACATCGTAGTCTCCTAAAAGCATGATTTTTTGGCCTTCTTCCAAGGCAATGTGAATGCGCTCTATCGCCGGTCGCATTCCATCCATCAACAATGGGTCGTGTACTTGTGTGAGGTCCGGATTAAAGAAGGCTTCGGCTTGTTCGTACTGGGTGATGCCGCGCTGTGCAAGCAGTTCAACCAGCACTTCGTTTTGAATGAAATTCCTCAATCCTGCTGTTTCCTCTTCCCTCGCTTTTTCCCTCAAAACCCACCTTGCTTCCATGCGGTAAATCTACACTTTTTCTTATACGATACCGTGAACGTTTTCAAATAAAAAAAGTCGGGCCCCTGGCGGGGCCCTTGTCTAACAACTACTAATTGGAGGAAATACTCAGGGATTAGTATCAGTTCTCCAAAATCTCGAACAATTGATCGAGGTTTGGAGTGAGGATTATTTCAATCCTCCTATTCTTTGCTTTGGCCTCAGGTGTATTGGCCGGATCTACCGGAACAAACTCTCCGCGCCCTGCGGCGGTAAGGGTTTGAGGGTCGATGGTGCTGTTGGCAACCATGAGCTTCACTACTGCCGTAGCCCTCATAACCGATAGATCCCAATTGTCTTTGATGATTCCCTTTCCGCGATACTCATCGGTGTCGGTGTGACCCTCAATAAGAATGGTCAGGTCCTTTTGGTCTTGCAACACTTTCGACAGATCAACCAGAGCTTGCTTGCCCTCTTCGTTGATCACAGTGCTACCACTGGGGAAGAGCAGCTTGGCTTCCATGCTCACCTGAATGCGGCCGTTTTTTGTTTCAACTGTGATGCCCTTGTCTTTGAATCCAAGTAGCGCTTCGGTGATTTTCTCCTTGAGTTCGCGGACAGCTCTCTCCTTCTCATCGATCAGCGCCTGGAGCTCCTTAACTTTTTTCTCGCGCGCTTCGAGTTCCTTCTCCAGGGTTTTGAGTCGCTCCTCTTTTGCATTGAGGTCGCGCTCCAATTGCCTCAGTGCGTCTTCTTTGCGTTGCAGATCTTCCTGGGCTTCAAGCAACTCGCGCATGAGCTTTCTGTTCTCGGCCTCGCTCGTCTGCATGCTCTGGCGTTGCTTGGAAAGCAATTCGTCATTGATGCGATTGAGCTTGTCGTACTGGGAAATCATTTTTCTCAGCGAGGTTCCCATGGTGGTTGTATCAGTACGTAGTGCCTTGATTTGCTTGTTCAGGTCTTCGAGTTCTACAGACATCTCGTTGACCTGTTTTTCCAGTGACTGGCTCTTCGTAAGATATTCTTCCCTCTCAGTAGAGCAGCGATCCATTTTTTCCCGCAGCTCTTCCACCTTTCGGTTTGGAACGCAGGAAATCATTGAGAGGCATAAACAAAAGAGAATAAAACGCACCATGTCCCCGATCGTATTTACGATCAAAGATTGCCATAATACCGGCCTTGGAGCTCGGCTGTTGATTGACTTTTAAACAGCCGATTATTAATTAACCCAGCTTAGAATTTATAGGTAAATCCTATGCTCAACACCTCTTTGAATTGAGTTCGGACTGCCATTTTATCGGTGATGTCATCACCATCGGTGTCTACGGCTACCTTGATATCGTCATCGTATATAAGCAGTGTAGAGAGGTTTGCAGTAATGTACTTATTGACCTTGAAATTTAAGAGGGTTTCCCAATTCACATCGATATTGGTGGGGTTGTTCAGGTAATTGCTAAACAAGTCTAGTTTGGTTTGAAAGTCTACGTTCTCAATTACCTCTGTCTTGTACTGCATCTTGATGTACCCCCCGATTTCAGCTCGGAATTTTTCGCCATTGGTAAGCAATGCCCCTGTTGTGGCGTCATACTCGGCAGGCGTTACACCAAATGCCCCTGCGTCTGCAAGTCTGGTATTGTTGACAATGGTGTTCTTGTTGGTTGCAGGCGAAATGAAGATTGAGAGCTTGTCATTCGGCTTGTAATCCATACCAATCGCCAAGAAGGTATAACCGGGCGCCAGGAAATCCGAAATCTTGCTTCTGGTCGGTGAGGTCGGGTCATCAAAGCCAGGCGCAAACTGACTTCTGAATTGAAAGACAACCGAATAACTCCATTTGTCATTTGCTTTCTTGCCAAATTTTGAATTGAGCTCAATTCGGTCATCGGTTTTCACAACGTCACTTCCGCTTTGTTGGATCATTCCGTAAGCGAGATTCAGATCGTTGTTCCACGATATATCCTCATTTTCATAGTTTGCAACCAACTGGAGTAATCCAGCTCCCGAAACGGAGCTCTTCCCACCACCGGCCCAGTTATTGAGCGATACTTGGTTGAAGTTGATGGAACCAACACCACTTTTTTTCCATGGTTTTAAGCTATCCGGCAGGGCTTCCTTATTTTCTTCCTGGGAAAAAACAAAAGTTATTGCGAGGCAGAGGGTTAGGGTGAGCGAGAAGATCTTTTTCATCTGATTTCAAAATTTTGGCAAAAGTATTTTAATTGCACGCCTAAGGGTAACTTCAAGCTGTTATCCTTCCCTTATTTCGACAAAAGTCACATAGCTCGGTCAACATGAATTGCCGTAGCTTAATATTTATATTTTTACCCTTGAAACCGAAAATGTGACACCTTGAACTGCATCATTGTCGACGACGATAAAATCTCAAGAGCTGTACTTGAAAAATGCGTGGAGCAAACCGACTTCCTGAATTTGGTAGGTCAGTATTCAAACGCGATGGACGCCCGGGTTGCGATCAACAACAAGGATGTCGATCTCATTCTCCTCGATATTGAAATGCCAGAGATGACAGGACTGGAGTTCATCCAGAGTTTTCAGGATGTACCGCAGATCATCTTCGTCACATCTCAAAAACAATACGCTGTAGAGGCTTTTGAATACGATGTGACGGACTATGTTACCAAGCCTGTTAGCTATGCTCGCTTTGTAAAGGCCGTTGAAAAGGCCCGAAGAATTCACGAGATCTTCGACAAGGAATCTGAGGGTATGGACTTCTTCGTGAAGTGTGACTCGAAGATGGTCAAGCTCAATTTGCTCGATCTAAACTATGTGGAAGCCCTGGGTGACTACGTCCGGTTGATCACCAACGATAAGAAGTACACGGTACTCAGTACAATGAAGGCCTTCGATGCCAAGCTACCGAATGATATGTTTATGAGGGTACACAAATCCTATATCCTCAACCTGAAGAAGGTAGACCGCATCGAGAAGAATGTCGCTTATATCGGTGAGCTAAACGTGCCGATCAGCCGCACATACAAGGAGCAACTCAAACAGAGGATCGCTACCCTATAGTATTTAAAACCCAAGATTCGTTTTAAAAAGCTTGATGGCGATGGCCAGCAAGATGACTCCGAATACCTTTCGGACCACGGCTATTCCGGATTTTCCAATGATGCGCTCAATCCGGGCAGATGCTTTGAGCACCGCGTATACAAACAGGACGTTCAGCGTGATTGCCACAATGATATTCTGCACCGCATATTCGGCGCGGAGTGAAAGTATGGTCGTTAGCGTGCCGGCCCCAGCTATTAAGGGAAACGCCAGCGGCATGATGGAAGCAGTTTCGGGAATATCGTCCCGGTAGATCTTGATACCCAAAATGAGTTCCATCGAAAGAAAGAATATGATGATTGATCCCGCGATAGCAAAGCTGCTTACATCGATGCCAATAAGCTTCAGGATGGATTCCCCAACAAAAAGAAAAAGGATCATGATGAACCCTGCAACGAGGCTGGCCTTCTTGGACTGAATATGGCCAACCTTCTGCCTCAAATCAATGATGAGAGGTACGGACCCGATAATGTCGATCACGGCAAACAACACCATTGTTGCCGAGAAAATTTCCTTGATGCTAAATACTTTAAACATGCGGCAAAATTATGCCGATAGTTTTAGCCAATTGCGTCAATGAGAGGTTAAATTTTTGTGTTTAGAATATGAAGATCATGCCCTCATCGCAGGCCGTTCGTAATTGAGGTGTTGAGGTATGTCGAGCAAGGGTTCATTTCTGAATCTTCTGAAGAGCTGGACAATGGTGAGCACATCCATTTCGCAGTATTCCTTGATGCGTTCGAGGTCACCATCGCGATAGAATACCTTGGAGACCATGCTCCCGTCCATGTCCTTCTTTGGTGAGGGGATTTGAAAAATATGGGCCAGTACATCGAGTGGGGTAAAGTGTTTGTAGTCCCCAAATTTCCACATCTCCATGGTGTCCAGGTGCTGAACCTCCCAAGGTTTCTTGCCTGAAATATCGAGGACCTTTGGCAGTTTGAACCCATTGATCAAAAGCCTCCTTGCCAGGAATGGAAAGTCAAATTCCTTCCCGTTGTGCGCACAGAGTATGGTTCTGGCATTATCGTGAAAGGCATTGATGTGGTTGAGAAAGTTTTCTAGAATGACGTACTCATCCCAGCCATAAAACGAGCGAAGCTTGATCTTTTCCTTCCTGTTGAAAGTCGAAATACGACCAAGTGAAATGCAGGCAATTTTGCCAAATTCGGCATAGATACCCGCACGCTGATAAAAGGTCTCTTCCTTTTCTTGTTTTCGGTTGATGAACTGGGATTTATGCCTCCAGAACTCTTTTTCTCGCTCGGGGACAAAATCAAAATTTGAATAGTTGGGAACTGTTTCGATGTCCAGGAACAGAACATCTCCAGGCTTGATATTGCTGTACATTGATCAGGTTTTAATGAGTTACTACGAACTTCTCTAGCGCAGTCCCCTGATCCGTTTCCAAGACAATATTATACAATCCTTCAGGCCACAGATTTGTGGCGATAATAAATATATTCCTATTCAGAATATTTTCGCTTTTTGCAATTCTTCGGCCACTTACATCATAAACCTGATAGCCGATTAATGCTCCGCCATCCATCGTCATGCTCAACTTTTCATTGCTCGGATTCGGATAAAGATTCACCTCCAATGATGTTTTTTTCTCCTCGATGGCAATTGGTTTTGGAAGCTTAAATCCTCTTCCGTTCAAGAGGGTACCCATACCTCCACCCTGTTCTCCGTAAATGATGTCGAGTGCACCATCACGGGTCATATCAGCTCCAGAAGCAGAAAGGGTACCAACCCTCAAATTCACCGAATCAACAAGCTGAAACGCACCGGTAAGATTGCCATCTATATTTCCATAAATATGAATCTTGCCAGTGATACTCGTCAGGAAGAGATAGGTCTGCTCTGCTAAGGTATCGGGATCGTCCATCCTCAAGTTGGTATCAAGTCGCACAAAGAATGGATTGGTATATCCATTTCCAAATATGTCCGCCTGGTACACCAGACCCAAGTCAAGGTTTTTGGAGGAGGGGGTGAAGTCCGGAGTGGTACTGTCCCCTTGATTCTCAAAATATGTGAGGGTTCCATATGTCTCCCCGCAAACCACATCCAGGTCCCCATCGCCATCCAAATCGTAGATAGACGGTGCGTTGTTTCCAACAACATCCAAGAACTGGGTCCATCCAACACTCACCTCCACCAATACCATTGAATCTTGTGGCGAAAGAGCCTGATTTTGAAAATAAGATATTGAGCCGTCAGCCCTACCCAACAACATATCCATGTCACCATCTGCGTCCATATCTCCAAATGCAGGTTTGAGATGTTGGACTGAAGTATCCTTTAAACCCAGATAATCCGTGTCGACCAACTGAAAAGATGGAAACGCCGTGGTGTCGGTATAAACCCCTGTATTCTTTAAATAAGCCAACGCGCCACTTTGCTTCTTTGTCGCGGGATCGAAGTAATGCCCATTACCTGCTATGATGTCCAGCAGAGAGTCCCCATCTACATCTACAAATACCGGATAAGCCATCGTCCCGAAGTCTATCATTTCACCCTGAAGGAAATTGTTCTCGACATACTCGAAGTCGGGATTGTCCGTCGTGCCGTTGTTCATGTATCGCCAAACACAATCATAGTTCTCAGAAACAAAAACCTCATTTGGTGCAACGATCATATCCTTTTCGCCATCGTTGTCAGCATCAAAATAATATCCAGCCGGAAAGGTGACTATGTCGACCGGCGTTGTATTTGTCGGGTAATCAGGAGTGGAGCTCGTAGCGATAGCTTTGGCAGTATCACCGCCATTATGTACCAACACGAAATTATCGAAAGACACATCACCCAGTACCAATTCTCGATCACCGTCGTTGTCCTCATCAAATGTGAGCAAGGATGAACCAGCATGCCTGGAAGCTCCTCTTTTGATAAGACCATCTTGGAGCCATTCTCCCACGGTCGCGATACCCCCGGAGTCTGCACAAAACTGGTTGAGCGCTACATCATTGGTAAGATTGTCCTCAGCAAATACGCCCCAACATTGAGTCACCATCCTATAATCTAGCGAGTCGATATTCGCTGTTTCATTTTCGTAGTAAGCAACCTGCCCTCCACTTACACCAAACGCCATGATGTCCAGGTCTCCATCCCCGTCAATGTCGTCGATCGCCGGTATGTCACTATTTAGGTTGTAGACATTAGACCGGATCTCATTGTGTGGAGGGCCAAAAACCATGGTGACATAGCAAACCGGATTGCCAAAAAAATCCGGAAAGTCGCATATCATTTCAAAGGCCAGTCCATTGGTATCACTCACGTTCCTGTATATCGACATCCCAAACGGGTGGCTGGTAAAAATGTCGGGCTTTCCATCCTTGTTAAAGTCTCTCAATAGAGCCCAGCCTGAAAGCCCTGAAGGGAAGTACTTTTTGTATTCTGGTGCCGATCGATATTTGACTTCCCCCGTTTGACCTTCATTGAGAAATGTTCTCACCACGGCTCCATCCCGGTCAAAAGAGAACAAATCGAGCTTTCCATCCCCATCAAGGTCTATGGTTGAAAACTGGGGTGAATTCATGCCGCCCGACCATGCGCCCAACAATGTATCTCCGCCTTGATCCCAAACTGGAATGGAGTCGTAAAGACCTAACTTGCCACTGAATTGTCCGGAAACCGAAACAGCAAGTAGCATGGAAATAGCAACTGCGAATTTGTTTATCATGGCCCTTTGATAAGCTTAAATTGTTCGGTACGCTCATCGATATAGCGCAAATGAAGCAGCAGGGGTTGGTTTTCCAGGGAGGAAATGTCTAAGTGGAGTTCGCGCACATTATCGGTTAAACCAAATTCTATGTCCTTCAGTCTGCGGCCTCTTAAATCTGTTAGGGTCAAACGCGTAATGCCTTCGAACGGACTCAAAACATTCAACTCGTTTCGCATCGGGTTGGGGTAGACGTAAGTGTTCGTCTCAATAGAATGGAAGAATATGCCGGTGGTATCGGTCGTGTCGGTTGTATCCGGTGGGTTGACAATCGTATCGGTGGTGTCGATGGGTGGCTCGGGCGGTGTGATTAATCCACGCCCCCTGAGCATCAAACCCATTCCTCCGGAGTATTGGCCAAAAGTCAGTTCAGGGTTGCCATCGAGGAAAATATCTCCGATCGTTGGCGCAACCCGGTTCTTGCTCAGCGAGATGGTGTCAACGCCTCTGAAGCTTCCAAAGGTGTTGTTGTCAATACTATCATATACGATGACGTCCCCGTCAACGGTTCCAAGGAAGAGATAGGTGTGATCTGGAATTGTATCGTCTATCGCCAACCGATAATTGGTGTCCAATTCCACAAACTGAGGGACTGTAAATCCATCACCAAAGTTGTTTGTGATATCTATGCCCCCAATGGCCGTTTTGAACGTGTTATTGTAAACCGGAGAGGACGAATCACCCTGGTTTAGGAACATGGTCACTTCACCGTACTGATCCCCCACAACCAGGTCGAGGTCTCCATCCTTGTCAAGATCATAGAGTGTAGGTGTTGCATGTGCTGTTACTGACAAGGTGGTATCCCAGCCGGCGCTCCTCACAAATACCACGGAATCCCCGGGAGCGATTGCCTGGTTTTCGTAATACCTCATCTTGCCCTGAGCATCTCCGAGTATAAGGTCTTGGTCACCGTCTGCGTCGAGGTCTCCTACGGCAGGCTTCAATGCCCAGGTAGAGTCGCCAATCAGGCCCAAATAGTTGGTATCAGCCAAGGTAAATACCGGATATGTCACCGAATCGTTGTAGGTCCCTTCGTTGAGCAGGATGGCCAATCCACTCACATTCCTTGTTCCAAACCGGTAATAACCTTCATTTCCGACCAGAAGATCGGGGAGGCTGTCTCCATTGATGTCGAGAATAACCGGGTAGGCCCCCGTTCCGAGATCCACCATGTCTTGCTCGAGGAAATCGCTGTCCACATATCCAAATACCGGATTTGAAGTCGATCTGTTGTTTCTATAATAGGCTACATGGTTATAATCTTTTGCATCCTTACTCACCGCATTGGGTGCTATGAGTAAGTCCTTCTGGCCATCGTTGTTCACGTCCTCATAAAAGGCTCCTGGAAATATTTCGGTGTCGATGGGTCGCGCTGTCGGAAAGTTGGCAATGGAAGAGGTGATGTGCGCCTTATTGCTGTCTCCACCATTAATGAGGAGCACCATTTCGGGAAAGGATATATCTCCTACAAGCAAATCTTTGTCGCCGTCTCCTTCCCAATCAAATGACACAAGCGTCGACCCAGCATGCCTTGCTGCTCCACGTTTTTTGTCCGGAAGACTCACTTGCACCCGATCGGTTCCTCCTGAGTCCGGACATCCCGCATAGTTATTCAGAATAGGAGTGATGGTGGTATCATTCTCAGAGTAGACTCCCCAGCATTTGGTTTTTAGCTCAAAAACAAGGGAGTCCTGAATGGGCGAAATGTTGTGATAGTAAACAACTCTGTTTCGCTGGGTTGAGCTCTCGTTTCCAAAGGAGAGAATATCTAGTTTGTCATCTCCATCAATGTCATCAACCACCGGAATGTCTCCTTTTGGTATTTCGATATTGAAGAAGTCCGTCCCGAACTTCATTGTGCCATAGCAATTGCCAAAACTGCCAAAGTGTTCGAACGTACAATTGGGAGCAAAGGCAGGAAGTGTATCACCAATATTGTCAAAGACCCTTACCCCAAATGGGTGCAGGGTAAAGATGTCTTCCTTCCCGTCCAAATCGTAGTCCCTCAACAACACCCAGCCGCTTAGGTCTTCAGGGAAATAGTGTTCATATTGCGGAGCGTACTTGTATTCACTTTGGAAATTGCCGCCGGTGTTGAGGAAAGTTCTCACGGCGGAGGTCGCTCGGTCAAAGACAAACAAGTCCTTTTTGCCATCATTGTTCAGGTCTATGGTCGAAAACTGCGGATTGTTCAACCCGCCCGTCCAGGCAGAAAGTAGGGTATCCTGAGCGCGCTTTACCGGTACAGAATCGAAAATCCGGAAGTCCATGAGGTTCTGATCCTGACCTCTGCTCGAATTGAAAAAAGCGGTGCCAGCGAGCAATAAAAAGCAGAGTACGGCGTAGCGAAGCATGTTGGGCATTGTCTTGTTAAGATAAGACGAAAAGGTTAATAAAAGTTGCCCGTCCATTGGGCGTGATAATTCCGTTATTTTTGCGCGATTCATGAGCAGAGCTGCAAATATCTTCTTTTCTATAACCCTGTTGCTATGGACAACCGCGACTTATAGCCAAAGCGCTGATCGCGGGCGATTGGACATGCTGATGCTTTCAGGGGGCTATAGCAACCTGGTAGGTGCGGGAGACAATTTCAAGCAAAAATGGTTTTCGCACAACCTGGATGCCGCCCTCATGTACGATCACAGGATGGGCCGTAGTCCAATCAGCATTGGAATTGGTCTCGGCATTAGCCATACCCGGTTTTATACGAATGCCGCGGCGACCAACGTCGACTCTACCACAAATGATTTTGTGATTTTCCCAGAGTATGCCGAGGGCTTGGATTACAAGCGAAGTTCTTTCTCGGTCAACTACTATGAAATTCCAGCCGAATTGAGGTTCAGGACCAAGAATGACAGTAGAGGCCATCCATGGAAGGTGACCATTGGGGCAAAGCTTGGATTCCGAATCAACTCAAAGCATACTTTCGTTGATGCCAATGGTTACAAGTTAAGCACGACCCGATTTCCCAATACTTCAAGACTTCGCGGTGTGGGATTGGTTCGTATAGGCTATGGCAAGGTCAGTCTTTATGGCACTTACCAGCTTACGCCACTGTTTCATGAGAATGCCGGGCAGGAGCTTTATCCCTTCACTACCGGGGTGACCATCACCCTTTTCTAGATTTTTGCTTCAGATCAATTGTGTTTATACTTGTTAGGCAAAGTATAACACCATGGACTTCAGGATTAAAACGCTCGGAGAATATCGGGATACCTACCAGCGCAGTGTGGAGGACCCGGAGGGTTTTTGGACAGATATTGCTTCGAGCTTCAATTGGAAAAAGCAATGGGACCGTGTTTTGGAATACGACTTCGAGAGACCTGAATTTAAGTGGTTTCTGGGTGGCAAGTTGAACATAACGGAAAACTGCTTAGATCGTCATCTCGAGGAACGCCCTGATAAACCGGCTATCGTTTGGGAGCCAAACGAACCTTCAGAAGAAAATAGAACATATAGCTATCGCCAGCTTCATGAAGAAGTTTGCCGATATGCCAATATGATTGCCAATCAGGGCATTTCCAAAGGTGACCGGGTTTGCCTTTATATGCCAATGGTACCTGAGCTCGCTATTGCGGTCCTGGCCTGTGCACGTATAGGCGCTCCACATTCGGTGGTCTTTGCCGGATTTTCCGCTCAATCGTTAGCCGATAGGATAAACGATGCCACTTGTAAGATGGTGATCACTGCTGATGGCGGATTTCGCGGCGCCAAAACCATCGATCTCAAAGGAATCGTGGACGATGCACTCGATCAATGCGATTGCGTTGACACCGTTTTGGTTCTAAAAAGAACTGGCGATTCGATCAACATGCAGGACGGTAGAGACATTTGGATCCGCGATGCCATCGAGGGTTGCAGTCCAACATTCGAGGCTGTTGAGATGGATTCGGAAGACCCTTTGTTTATCCTCTATACCTCCGGTTCAACGGGAAAACCAAAAGGCATTGTCCATACCTGCGGCGGATACATGGTTTATACTGCCTATTCATTCCGAAATGTTTTCCAATACCAGGAGTCTGACATGTATTGGTGTACAGCGGACATCGGTTGGATTACGGGTCACTCATATATTATATATGGCCCGCTGCTCAATGGTGCTACTAGCCTCATGTTTGAAGGAGTACCTACTTATCCGGATGCAGGACGGTTTTGGGCGGTGAGCGAAAAGTACAAGGTCCACCAATTCTATACTGCACCGACAGCCATACGTGCCTTGGAGAGCTTCGGTAACGAAGCTGTTGAAAAGTACAATTTGGATTCAATCAAGGTACTTGGAACGGTTGGTGAGCCGATCAACGAGGAAGCTTGGCATTGGTACCATGAAGTGGTTGGTGGGGGCAATACCCCAATTGTCGACACCTGGTGGCAAACCGAAACAGGAGGGATAATGATTTCCTCACTACCAGGTATCACTGAGTCAATACCCACCTTTGCCACCTTGCCGTTGCCTGGTATTCAACCGATCGTGGTCGATCCTGAAGGTAATGAACTGGAAGGCGAGGCAGAAGGGCGGTTGTGTATTCGATTTCCATGGCCTTCCATGGCTCGAACCATCTATGGTGACCACGAGCGATTCAAGCAGGTATACTACAGTGCCTTTCCGGGCAGATATTTCACCGGCGATGGATGCAAAAGGGATGCAAAAGGGAATTACAGGATAACCGGCCGAGTGGATGACGTCATTATTGTTTCCGGTCACAACCTTGGAACAGCGGAGATTGAAGACGCAATTGATTTACATGATAAGGTTTGTGAGACAGCGGTAGTTGGTTATCCACATTCCATCAAAGGAAATGCTATCTGTGCCTATGTGATCCTTTACGATTGGGAAGATCGGGGTGACGTTCTGAGTAAAGAGATTCTTGACTTAGTTTCAAACTCGATCGGGCCAATTGCCAAACCCGAGCGCATTCAGTTTGTGAAAGGCCTGCCTAAAACCAGAAGTGGAAAAATCATGCGCAGAATCCTTCGAAAAATTGCCGAAGGAGATACATCCAATCTGGGTGATACCTCAACTCTATTGGATCCATCGGTAGTTGAGGAAATAAAACACGATATGCTGCAGGGATAGCCTACTTGAGTGCTAGCATCGGAACATGGGCATGCAGTGCAACCTTCTTGGTTACGCTGCTTTTGAATATGCGCTCCCACAGCGAAGTTTTTCGAGGAACGAGTACCATCAGGTCCGGTTTAACCTCGTCCATATAGGATTCAATTCCATCGATCACATCGTCAGATTCCCTACGAATAAAAGAGTGCTCGACATCCCTCAACAATTCGTGAAGATTGAGACCAACCATGGCTTGCTCTTGATTCGTCGTTTCAACCGGACGTTGAACCGTAACGATTTCTACTTCACTCTGAAATCTCTTTGCCAGATCGACCATTGGATTGATCAATCCATCGGACTTTAACTCCTTGAAGTCGGCCGCAAAACCAATTTTGTCGAAGCCGGTGAAGGAGCAATTCTCGGGAACAGCGATCAAGGGAGTGTGGCAACCTTGGATAACATCAGAAGTAACACTTCCAAGCAATACCTCCTTTAGGCCAGTAGCACCCTTTGTGCCCATGATAATAAAGTCGGCCTTGACCTCTTCGCAGAGCTGATTAATTTGGGTCGTGGTATCACCGTACTTCGACGCCTGACTAATGTTGAGGTCCATGCTCGGGAAAAGCTCCCTTACTTTCCTTACTTCCTTTGTAAGGGAGTCCTCGCTGGTTTTCTGCAAAATGTCTACAATAGAAACCAGTGAGGACGAAGTCGCGTGCGGCTCTCGATACACATTTATGATATAGTACCTCACATCCTTGTGGCCAAATACATCTATGGCGTACTTGATGGCGTTGCGCGCATTTTTGGAGAAATCGGATGGAAGAACTATTGTGAGCATGAGATTGATTAATTCTTGTTGACCGCTATCGACGCAGCATACGTTATGATTGCCAAGGCTACTACCAGCCAAAGGACGTTCCAGATGCCCGGGTCGGCACCAGTGTTGAGGGCAAGCTGCAATGGGCCGCCAAATGCTACGATGAATAGAAAGTACTTGAGGATTCTTTTGGTATTCATAATGTTCAAATGTCCGGGAATATTCCCTTGTTCTTAACTTGAGGTTCCTTGATACGAATAGTCAGGACTGGCATTTCCGCACTTTCCATCACATCCTCCATTATGCTCCCTGCTATTAGCTGATAAATACTGTTGCCACCATGTGTCTCCATGGCAATCAGGTCGGCCCCTGTCTCATTGGCAAAGCGATTGATTCCGAGCTCAACCTTTTCGTCGTTATAAATATTGACCGTGTATTTTTTGATGTTGAAACGTTCTGCAAAATCTTCGATGAGTTTGCGACTCACACGAGTAGGCTCAAAATGTACCGGCGTGATCACCTTTACCAGGTGGACCATTGGATCGTACAATTCGATGATGGGCTTGATACTCTCAAACACCGTATATGATTCTCCAAAGAAATTAGAGGCAAAGGCTACATTGTGAACCCCAAAATTCTCGTGCCTTTTCTTCACGCTGAGAATGGGCTTGTCAGATATGCGCACCACCTTGTCGGTGTTGGACCCAATAAGAAATCGGTTCATCTTGCTCCTGGAATGAGAGCCCATGATGATAAGGTCCACATCCTCTTCCTCCGCAACGCTTGCTACCGTTTCATAAATATTATCCTCTTCGCTTAGTCGTGTGCTCACACTCACGTCTTCGAAAAAAGTGAGCTTCGAAAATTTCTCCAGGCGCTCCTTGAGGGCCTTACCAATAACAAGACCCGCAGGAATATCATCTGCAGCATCCGATGTGAAATTTGGATCGTGGACGGGAAAATCAATGACGTGGAGAAGGATGATTTTTGCTCCGGACTTTTTCGCTACCTGCGACGCTACCTCGGCAGCGCACTTGGATATTTTGCTGAAATCTACTGGGACAAGTATTCTTTTCATTTGGCGATAGTTAGTCGTCCGGACTGACGAAAGTTAGCAAAGAAATTGTGCCCATGCCACTAAAAAATGACATTCGTCAATATGCATTTTCACGACCTCAGATCCACTTGATCAGATAGCGCTTAAATTCCTCCCTCAATTCCATCATGGAATCCATGAGGTATTCCATTTTCTGCTCGAGGTCGACATGGTTTCTGAAATAAGTGTGCTCAATTGCTACGGGATGGCTCTTCGCGAATCCACTCAATTCATGTTCTTCCATTTTGATTTCATGCAGAAGCTCATCAACCTTTTCCCGGTTCATCACGAATACATTCTGATAATGCTCTGCATTCCTTAGCATGGTCTTTCCTGTATTCCTTGACACGACATCCTCCAGGCGGTGGGTCATGATGATCAATTCCTCTTTGTAGAAATTCAGAATATTCTTCCACTCCATATTGTCGTGATGCAGATCCGACATGTATCTTCTTTCCTCTTTTGGTATATCAACTGACTTCATCCTTTACTTATTTGATTATTCTACTGGTCTTGACATTTCCATTGCCCACTCGCTTTCTTCGGCCAATGTTCTCTGATCTGTTGTAATAATTTCCAACCAGATATTTCCCGACTTACGGAATACCTGGACGTTAAGCCCATACTTGTCTCTGAATTCTTTTTCTACATATGCGATTTTCATTTCCCTGTTCACCGTAAGTTTTTTTACGCCAGCTCCAACACCAAGACTGCCGAGCATGATGTCGTCATCGATGCGATCTCCCCAAGGCGAGCCTTCTCCGGCTTGGTGGCTGTGCTTAAAGAATTCAATCTTAAGGAGCGGAAAGGCCTTCTCGAATTGGGCCTTGATTTCAGCGATAGACTCCTTCCCTTCGATAATTATTTCCATAGACGAATCTCCTGTTTTGTCAATTTGTTGTAGACGAACAAATGTCACGGCAGTCAACCCCCTAAAGAATGACTATACTCAAAGCAAATTTTGATTTTTATCAGGTCGAGCCTGTGTCAGTGGAGGCCGGCAATCTTCCGCAACTTTGGGATGTTTGTCACGGTTATTTCTCGCCCCGCAATGTTGATCAGTTCTTCGTCTTTAAAATCTGACAGTGTGCGGATGAGTGACTCGGTTGCCGTACCTACGATGCCGGCCAAGTCTTCCCTGCTGATCGAGAAGCTGAAGGATTCCGCACCTTCAGCTGCAAACTGCTTCTGCAGTTGGATCAAGGCCTCTGCAACTCGCTCCCTTACGGAACCGTAGGCCAATCGGAGCAGTCGCTCTTCCTTTTCTATGATGTTGTTTGAAAGCATCTTGATAAAACTCGCCGATACATCTCTGTTGTTTCTAATGAGTTGTATGAAGTCTTCCTTGGGTATCAGGGCCAACTCTGCATCCTCCAGGCAGGTTGCTGTTTCAGTATACTTCGAATCCTGGAGCAGGGGAATGTAGCCGAGGAAGTCACCCTCCCCATGAATTTCAGTGATCAATTCCTTGGCGTGGTTGTCCATTTTCGATTCCGCCACCCGACCCTTCACAATGAAGTATAGTGCATTGGGATACTCATCTTCGCGATAAACATGGTCCTTCTTTGAATAATGCTTTATCCTACGGTCCTTACTAAGCTTTCTCAGCTCCTCCAAGGCGCTTGCCTCGTCTATGAATCGATTGACATCTTCGAGCTTTGGTGAAAGCTCCTCCTTGATGGCATTTCTCCGATGTAGTCTCGATTCCACAGCATCCAGCAATTCCATTTCCTCAAATGGTTTGGTAAGGTAATCGTCTGCACCCAGATTCATCCCCTTACGCATGTCCGTCTTGTCGGCCTTGGCTGTGAGAAAGATAAATGGAATGGTGGATGTTGCAGGGTCTTTGCTTAACATGTAAAGCACCTCAAATCCATCCAATTCGGGCATCATGATGTCGCAAATAATCAGGTCCGGGGTCAGTGACTTTGCCCTGGACACCCCAATGCGCCCATTCTCTGCCTGTTCGACCTCGTAATTTGCAAGTTCAAGAATCTCGGCGATGTTCTCTCGCATTTCGAGGTTGTCCTCGATCAGCAGAATCTTAGTTTTCATGACTACTCTTGATCGGAATTGTAACTATAAACTCAGAACCCTTGCCCTCTTCACTTTCAAATGTAATTTTTCCTCCAAGGAGGTCAAGGTATTTTTTTACGATATGAAGCCCCAATCCAGTGCCCTGGATATTTTCGACGTTTTGTGCGCGGAAAAATCGCTCAAACAAGTGCTTTTGTTCCGCCTTGTTAATTCCTATCCCGTTATCAACGACCCTCAATTTGGCCCATTTCTTTCCAAGTTTGGATTCCATCCTCACTTTTCCCCCTTCAGCTTTGGAGTACTTGATGGCGTTGGTCAACAGGTTGTGGATGATATTCTTCAGTATGTTTTGATCGGATTCTATCTCGTCATTGCTGGAGATATGCTCATAGCTAACCTCAACTCCACCACCCATGGCCTCCCTGATTTCGTCCACTACGTCTTCCACAAAGGCCGCCAGTCCAAATTGGGTTAGCCGGGCTTCAATTTTTCCGGCAGTCAACTTATCAAGTGATAGAAAGTCATCAAGGATGGTGGTTAGGTTCTGAATGGAGGTTTTGATGCGCTTAATATGCTTGGCTGTTTTCTCGTCATTCTTTGAATTGGCAGTATATTTCTCAAGCAGATTTGTAGAGCTCAGGATTGTCCCCAGTGGTGTTCTGAATTCATGAGAAGCCATGGATACGAAGCGTGACTTCAGTTCTCCGAGTTCTTTTTCTCTCTCCAGCGCAGACCGCACATCCCGCTCAGCCTTCTTTTGATGGGTGATATTCTGCTCTACAACGAGGATTTGGTCTATCTCTCCCTTGTTGTTTCTGAGTCCAACTGCATTTAGCAGATAATGACGGTCCTCCAGGTTGAGCTCAAAGCTCTGATCCCTTCCCTGTAAGGCGGATCTCAGCTTTTGTTCAATGTCTTTGCGCAATTCCACAGGCACACGATCCAAATAGTGGGTCCCAACGAGGTGCTTGCTGGTGATTCCCATGCTGTACAAGCCCTGCCCCTCGGCAAAGACATAGTTGAGGTCTTTGTCAAAAACATTAATACTACCATTCGGATATCGGCGTGCAATGGTAGAATACAAAGCCTGGGATTGCTTAAGTTCCTCCGTCCGTTCTTCGACCTTCTCCTCAAGCTGGACATTGATTTCCTTCAGCAGAAATTCGGCTTTTTTTCTCTCCGTTACATCCGTCACCAGTGCCATTACGTAGGATTCGTCGTCGCGGCGGAAGTGATTTAGACTAACCTCGATTGGAAATTGAGTTCCATCCTTCCGCTGACCGAAGAGGTTAAGGTCGCCACCCATGGGCCTCTTCTTGGGCTTTTGGAAGTAATCATCCCTGTGATCCTGATGTATTTTTTTTCTGTTCATGGGTATCAGCATCTCGATGGGCTGACCGATCATGTCCTTTCTATTATAGCCGAAAAGCTCCTCCATTCTGGGGTTGATGATGTCGATGATGCCCGACTTATTGACCACCACGAGCCCTTCGCCTGCTGTCTCAAACAGGATTCTGAACATGTCGTCTCTTGGGTTCTCTCTGGAGATCATTTAAAGGAGTGGAATTGGCACAAATTTAGACTTGGCGTGGCAAAACTGGCAAGCGCTGTGGAACCAAATATGACAATGATCAATTATTTGGTACGTCATTGTGTGTGATTTTTTTCCTCATTTTTGTGTCTTAACTAAAAAACTAAAATTCATTACCATGAAAAAACTCTTAATGGTGGCTGTCGCTGGAGTTCTGACGCTGAGTTCTTGTGATAAAGCTCCTGAGATAGCATTTAGCGCATCAAGTACAGATGTAGAGGTTGGAGACATCGTGTCTTTTACCAATTCAACAGAAAAGGGAAATGACTTTGTCTGGGACTTCGGAGATGGAACACAGGCCGAAGGATACAATGCAACCCACGTTTACTGGGAAGCTGGAACCTACACGGTTACTTTGAATGCTACAAACAAGAAGGGTAACCTTCATTCAACAATGACTACTGAGATCACCGTAAGCGAAGATCCACACGACGCTGCTTCGAGAGCACAACGCGCTGTAATGGATTCTTTGGCTGACATGCTCGTAGGCGAGTGGACGTTCTCTACTTACGATTGGTCAATCGGTGGATGCCTTGGCGGAAGCTCCGGAAATTTCAGTGGAGACTATATCTCCTCGAAAGTTGAGATTCTTGCTGACGGTTCTGCCCACGTTACAGATGACCTTGGAAACTATACATCAGGTGACTGGTGGATGGTTACTCCAGAGTTGATCAACGTAGACTTTGGCCAGCATAAGGCCGAATCTGGTAGCAACACTACTTCAACCTATTTGGGTGGTGAATTCGAATTCACAGTGACAGCTAGTAAGCTGACGTTCTCAAGGGTAGAAGTTACTGAGCAACTGGATCAAAACTTCCAGATTTGTGAAGAAGTAGAGGAATGGGAATTTGTACTGAACAAATAATCCGTTTTTAACGACATTGAAAAGGGCCTTCCGTAACCGGAGGCCCTTTTTTTATTTTTATAGTTCATGCGCCGTGTAATTAAGTGGGTCCTTGTCATTTTGGTCGTGAGTCCCTTGCTGATTTGGGTCACGGGAAACAACCACGTATACAAAACTGTACGTCTCACGCTGGGAAAAGGCAGTTTGAAACCCTCTCTCTATGAATACAAGGATTTTCCGGGAAGGCTTGTCAAGGCCGGTGAGCATGAACCATGGGCCTTGTCCTCACGCTACAACGTGGGTACGCTTCCACCTGATGTGCGGGAATATGCGGAGTCGTTCAACACCTTGGCATATTTAGTCATCCAGAATGACTCCATTGTCTATGAGGAATATTGGGATGAATCAAACGACACGGCCTGGACCAATTCGTTCAGTATGGCCAAAAGCGTTGTAAGTATGGCGGTCGGGGCAGCCATACAGGATGGATTGCTCAAAGATCTGGATACCCCCGTAGCAAATTATCTCGACTTTTACGATACCGACAAAAACAGGTCTGTCACCTTGCGCCATCTACTCACGATGAGCTCGGGAATGAACTACGGCGAAAGCTACATCAACCCCTTTGGTTTTGTGGCCAAGCTCAATTACGGCGACGACCTGGATGGATTACTTGCCAAATACGAACTGCGCGAAGAGCCTGGCAAGACCTTTCGGTATCGTGGAGGGGACGTACAAGCCATGGCCATGGTTATGGACAATATTACCGGCCAAAAGCTCAGCAACTATTTCGCCGATAGGGTTTGGTCCAAAATTGGCGCCCGCCGTGATGCCCTTTGGAGTTTGGACAGTGAAAATGGAAGGGAAAAAGCATCCTGCTGTTTTCAATCCAACGCCCGCGATTTTGCGCGGCTTGGCAAACTCATGATGCAAAATGGAAATTGGAAAGGCGAACAACTGATTGATAGCGCTTTTATCGCGCGCTCCATTAAACCCAATGGGCTGAATGAATGGACCGGAAAGAAAACAGATCGCTACGGATACTACTGGTGGATCATGAATCGCAGTGGTATGAAGGTCTTTTACGCAAGGGGAATCCTTGGTCAATACATTTTTTGCATTCCGGAAAAGAATATCATCGCCGTAAGACTTGGCCACAGACGGTCAGCCAAGCGAAAGTCCGGGCATCCGGTCGACGCCTTCACCTACATTGACACCGCCCTTGAGCTCTGCAAATAAATCTGTGGATTACCTTGTTGTCGGGCATGGCATTGCAGGTGCCTGCATGGCGCAGTTTCTCATTTCCCAGGGCAAGTCGTGCTTTGTCATCGATAGACCCGATCGCAATCAATCGTCTTCGGTGGCCGCAGGCCTTTTTCATCCCATGTCCTTCAGAAGAACCGTACTCGCATGGATGGGGTTGAGCTATTTTGAAGGAGCCTTGTCTTTCTACCGCGGACTAGAAGAAAAATGGAATACCTCATTTATATGTGAATTGCCTCTAAAGCGAATCTATTCCGATGTGGAAGAATACAATCGATGGACAGCCCGACAAGGTGAAACTCCATATTCCGATTTCTTATCTCACGAAATGCTGCCGGAAGAATTTGTCGCTCCTCATGGTGTAGGCATGGTGGCATGTTGTGCCAGATTAGACGTTTTGGAATTTCTACGTCAATCTCGAAAATCTTTGGGTGATGGTTACTCCGAAGCCTCGTTCGACTATACCGCTCTGCACCGCAATGAATATCAAAGCTTGGGATTGAGCGTGGAATTTAAGCAGGTCATTTTCTGTGAAGGTCTTGGGGTAAGAGCCAATCCTCTGTTTGACTACCTCCCCTTCAAACCAGCCAAAGGAGATGTACTGACGGTAAGGCCGGAAACCCAATTTGAATTCGCGGTAAACAAGAAGAAATTTATGGTTCAAAATGGGAAGGGAACCATGGCCCTGGGGTCCACCTATGATTGGAAGACCGACGATCCATCTCCCTCTGAATCGGCCAAGAAAGAGCTACTTGAAAGTGCTGGGGCCTTTTATTCCAAAAAACTGGTCGTGGAAGACCACCGTGCCGGGATTAGACCAGCAAGTTTTGATCGCCGACCATTTGTTGGCAGGCATGCCGAACAAGAGAACCGCTGGGTACTTAACGGAATGGGCTCCAAGGCCTGTATGCTCGCGCCCAATTGCGCCCAGATTTTGTTTGACCATATCTCCAATGGGGTCAAAATTCCGAAGGAGATGGACGTACGCAGAGCGGACAAATTCATATAAATCCTAGTTTCGCCTCATGGCTGGTAAGCTTTCAAAGGCGCTCTCTTCGATCGCAGATATTTTGGGGAATCCATGGTTGCTCAACCACATCTATGACCGAAATGAAGCTTGGAATAGGCGGTTTAAATCCGAATACGGAAAAACAAACGGTTTGCCAATATTAGCCTATAAGGACATCGTTGGCAAAACGTCTTCATTGGATGTATTTTCATTTGCCGGAGGTGGTTCACTCCCAACGGATTTAGCCCTTCTCAAATCCCTTTCAAACAGATCCAAGGGTCATCGCTATTTTGAGATTGGCACCTGGCAAGGTGAAAGTGTATCAGCCGTTGCTTCAGCCTTCGATAAATGCTATACCCTAGATCTCGATCCTGAGCATTTGCGAGCCGCCGGTGCCGAGGATTCCTATATCAATCGACAAGGTTATTTTTCCGAAAAACTAGAAAATGTGGTTCATCTCAAAGGTGATTCCAGAACTTTCGATTTTGGCCAATTCGGACAAGCGATGGATTTAATCTTCATCGACGGTGACCACCATTATGAGAGTGTAAAGCAAGACACCAAAAATGTCTTCCAATATTTGACAGATGGCCATAGTATTGTGGTGTGGCACGACTATGCATTTGGTATGAACGAGGTCCGTTGGGAGGTATTCAAGGGCATTATGGACGGTATACCAACCGAATTTCACGATCGCTTATTTACCGTAGAGTCTACACTTTGTGCCATATTCCTGCCTCGGCCATTTTCCATTCCTCCACCTACGACTGAACCTCAAGGCTATTTTGAAGTAAGTTTGAATTACAAGTATGATTCTAAAGATTGAGCATTTGGGAATTGCCGTCAAAAACGCCAAGCGATCTAAGGACGTTTTTGAGAAATTACTTGGCAGGGAAGCCTACAAGGAAGAAATGGTTGAAAGCGAAAATGTCAACACCATTTTCTACGAATTAGGCGAGAGCAAACTGGAGCTTTTGGAATCGACAGACCCAGAGGGTGTGATATCCAAATACCTCGAAAAATCGCGCGAAGGCATTCACCATATGGCGGTGCTGGTGGATGATATACGTTCGGAAATGGATAGGCTGAAAGGGGAGGGATTTGTTTTCATCAATGACGAACCGAAGCGCGGGGCCGACAACAAACTCATCGCCTTTATACACCCCAAGAGTGCCAATGGCATACTGCTGGAACTCTGCCAGGAAATCATGTCATGAGGGTTTGGCTCGTCCTAGTTCTTTTGACTGCGTCCTTTGCCGGCAATACCCAAGGTGATACCACTAAGCCGGACCGGTCTTTCTTCTTCTTTCCCGCATTTGGTTATTCCCCTGAAACAACGACCTATTTAGGTGGGGTCGGGTTTCTGGTATACGACTCAAACCTCGAATCAGCACGCAGTTCCAATGCCAAGCTCGAGTTAAACTACTCCTTCAGAAAGCAGTTGATCATCGAAGCATCTTGGAATCATTTTGGAAACAACGAGAAGTGGTTTTCAGCCGGGGCGATCAGGTATTCCAGGTATCCTGACTTCTATTACGGCTATGGGTCGACCAGTTCAAGGTTGAGCGAAGTGGCCTTCCAGAGTAATCGAATTACCGTCGAAGCAAATATGCTCAGGGCTCTGCCCGGGAGGTCCGAATATTATGGCCCTATGATCCGTATCTTGTCTTATACCAACGTTACCGATCTCAGCGGCACCAATGAGTTTCCCGAACTGAAGTCAGCCACGGCTGCAGGAGCCGGAGCTGTGTTTGTAAGCGATCATCGCAACAATATTCTCAACGCAACCAAGGGGCATTATTTCAATATCTCAGGAAGCCTCAATCGATACGATGGAGCCTGGTACGGGAAATCACTCATTGATCTCAGGGCGTATCGAACTTATTACAAACTTTTTACGCTTGCCGTGAGGACGATTGTCGAACTCAACGACGGCAACCCTCCATTTTACGACGTCGCCCTACTCGGTGGTGACGCCCGGGTAAGGGGCTATTTCTACGGCCGATTCAGGGATTTGAACTTTGCTGCGGTCCAGGGGGAAGTCAGGTCAAAAACTTATTGGCGCCTTGGAGCTGCAGTTTTCGGGGGATATTCAAACGTGGCTGGGATGCTTACCTTCTCTCGACCCAAGCCAAATATTGGATGCGGAATACGATTCCTGGTAGACAAAAAGGAAAATGTAAACCTGAGGCTTGACTATGCCTGGGGTGAGAATGGAGAAACGGGATTGTATATCTCCTTTGGAGAGTCCTTTTAAGGGTTCAATTTATTTTCCAGTACAATAAATGGGATGCCATCCTGATGCCATTGGGCATCGAGTCCAATGCTTGGTGATGTAGGGTAGAACATACTGCCAAGTATGATGTCTTCATCCCCATCTTTATCATAATCACCGGCATTTATCAGAATCCACCGCCCCTTGGTAGAGCCTTCGAAGGTGCTTTCCTTAAACCTCCAATTGCCTTGATTTTCAAAATAGACAAAGCTCTCAGCGGGATTGTTCTGCCAGTCGGGAAAAAATGAAATGGCGGCCATATCCATGTCGCCGTCCTTGTCGAAATCCCTCATGGCGGCACCGTATGCTCCATTGAGGTGCTGGAAGAACTTCTGTTTGAATTGATTGTTTCCATCATTGATAAAACCATATATCCCGTGATACGGTTTCATGATTGGCGTATAATCGGCATTGTCTCCGGCGGCATAGAGTATATCCAACACTCCATCCTCATTTAAATCCCTCATTTCAAACCAGGCCGTACCATAAGATGGCGGAAATCGCAAAACCTTGTCTTCCCGGAAAGATCCGTCGCCTTTATTGTAGAAGATGCTTATTCCTTCATCACCTTGTGCAAACAGGGCCACGATGTCGAGTTTACCATCCTTGTCCATGTCCATAAAATGGGCCTTGGTCGCCCCGGGTTGATCACGAAGCAGTTTCTCGTCGTATCCTCCGGATTCATTACTGGTCAACAGTTTGAGTGCGCCTGTAAGGCTTCCAAATTCACTGACAACCAAATCAACCCTGTCATCTCCGTTGACGTCTGCATAGTCGGTGTGGACCGGGCGTTTTAATCTACCTACCAAGGTATCGACCGATCCGCTTTTCTTGTCCACCCTCACCACAGAACCCAATGGCTGATCAGTAGGAAATATCTGACCCATATTGGTCACCCACCATGCTCCGTCAAATTCTTTGACCCAGCATGGGGCATTTCCGGATTCTATGGTTCTCAGAACTTTCAGGTTTTCATCAAACATTCTGATCCTGGTTCCTAGCGCATCCGCATGTGTCAGGTTTCCCTCGCTGTCAAACAGCACCATTGAGGTGGATGGGGGGCTGAATTTCTTCGATGGAATTACTGCTTCAAAAAGTGGGAGTTCGGTAGACAAAACCTTTGTTGGGTTGGTTTCGAGTTTGGCTGGTGCATTCTTGAGATAGTAGGCCTCGATGCTTCTCCATATTTTTGGTTCAAGGATGGGTTCCTTAGGGAAAACATTGGCCTCCTCTACAATTTCCCCGCCTTCGTTTTGCTCTATTGAGCTTTTTCTCTTTCCGGGTTTATAGATACCGTATCTCAATCCCATTTTCGGAAGTACCGCCTTTTCCCAGGTCGCTTTATCAAGCAAATTTGGCTCGGGATAGGCATGACAACGCACGCAATAGGTTTGGGAGAGCTCTCTTCCCGAAGGTTCCTTTTTTTCTGTTGATTTTGGTTTCTCTTGCTTGGTTCCACAAGACCAAAGCAAGGCCGCCAAGCAACTATATAGGATTGCACTTCTCACAATGCAAGCTTGCGCAAAAATTGGGGTTAAAACAAATCTAAAAGCTCACCCTCGAGATGAAATGCTCGAATTCCAAGAGCCCGTGCCCCCTCTACATGCTGGATGCTATCGTCGATGAACAGTGTTCGGGCAGGATTCATTTGGGCGTCTTTTAACACATATTGAAAACACGCGCTCGATGGTTTGCGTAATCCAATTTCATGTGATAAGTAGCGTTTTATGAAAAGGCCCTTTAATGGATCGTATCCGTAGACATCAATGAGTCGCTTGGTGTACTCAGCAAAGTGAATTTCGTTTGTGTTACTCAGGAGATAGATACTGTAATTCTTACCCAGGTTCTCGATGAGTGATACCCTTTCTTTTGGAAGGTCAAGTAGAATATCGTTCCACGCCCAATCGATTTGTTCATCTGTAGTGCCGGCTGGAAGAAAGTCCCTTAGTCCGGCTCTAAACTTGTCGGCGTCAATTTGACCGGTTTCAAATAGATCGAAAAGGTCCGATTGTTTGGCTTTCGAATAAGAAGCCTCGAATTGTTTGGCTCCCAGGGATTCGAAAGCCCGAACCGTTCTATTGTAATCAATATTGAGGATTACCCCACCTAAATCAAAGATGATATGGTCGATGCCTTTAAGGTCCAATGTTAGAGCAACATGGATTTGGCTTTCTCGATTCCCTCTACCAGGCAGTCGACTTCTTCCGCGGTATTGTAGAAGGCAAAGGAGGCCCTTATGGTTCCGGGTATCTTATACCGCTGCATGACGGGTTCCGTGCAGTGATGCCCTGTTCTCACGGCAATTCCCAATTGATCCAGAATGGTTCCCACATCATAGGGATGTGTGCCATCCACCAGAAATGAAACCAATGATCCTTTGTTGGCCGCTTGGCCAATAAACCGAATGCCTTCAACTTTCTTCAGGGCCTCTTCCGCATACGAAACGATGCGGTTTTCTTCTTGTTGGATATTGTCCATACCCAGTTCCTCAATATAGTCTATCGCAGCACCCAGCCCAACGCATCCGGCCACATTTGGGGTTCCGGCCTCGAATTTGAACGGAGGATCATTGTACGTCGTCCCTTCCAGGGTGACTTGCCGGATCATCTCTCCCCCACCCTTGTATGGTGGAAGCTTCTCAAGCCATTCGTACTTCCCATAAAGAAACCCCGTCCCTGTTGGCCCGAGCATTTTGTGGCCAGATATTGCATAGAAGTCGGCATCCAGATCTTGCATATCGAGCTTCATGTGGGGAGCAGATTGGGCTCCGTCAATTAGCACTGCCGCACCTACCCCGTGTGCAGCTGAGATACATTCCTTCACGGGGTTGATGGTACCCAAAGAATTGCTGACATGTGATAAGGCAACAAGCTTGGTTTTTTCACTGAGAAAAGTGTGAAATTGATCCAAGTCCAATTCCCCGTGGTCATTGATCAGAACAATATTGAGTTTGGCCTTACGCTCCGAGCAGATCATTTGCCAGGGCACCATGTTGGAGTGGTGCTCCATTTGAGAAATGATTACTTCATCCCCTTCTTCAAGAAAACCGTGACCAAATGAACTCGCCACGAGATTGATTCCTTCCGTGGTTCCCGTTGTGAAGATAATTTCGTTGGGAGATTTGGCATTGACGAATCTTGCGGCTTTTGCCCTGGCCGCTTCAAAGGCGTTGGTAGCTTCCTGACTTAGGGCGTGCACTCCCCTATGCACGTTGCTATGTGTGTTGAGGTAATAGTGAGAAATGGAATCTATTACCTGCCTTGGTTTCTGGGAGGATGCGGCATTGTCGAAATAAACCAGCGGGTTTCCATTAACCTCCCTGTTGAGTATGGGAAAATCTGCCCTTATCTGGTCCTTATTCATTTTCTACGATCGCTTTGTGTATGGCCGCCTGTACATTTTCCCTGAAGCCATCGTCTTCAAGTTGATCCGTAACCTCTGCCAAAAATCCCTCTACAAGTAAAGCCCTGGCCTGCTGCTCTCCAATACCTCTTGCCCGAAGATAAAACAGTGCTTCGTCGTCAAATTGGCCAGTGGTAGAACCATGACTACATTTTACGTCGTCGGCATAAATCTCCAATTCAGGTTTTGAATTCACTGTCGCCTGATTACTCATCAGGATATTTTGGTTGGACTGGAATGCGTTGGTTTTCTGAGCGTCCTGCCTCACAAATACCTTCCCGTTGAAGACACCTTTTGACTTTCCAAAAAACAATCCCTTGTAGAGTTCTTCACTCTCACAGTGTGGATGTCTGTGATCGACAATGGTGTGGTGATCAATTGTAGACTCACTTGTCCCCAAAGTCACCCCAAAGAGCTTTGTATTGATATTGCTACCGGTATGCAGATTGTTGAGGTTGTTGCGAATGATCTTGCCTCCCTCACTGAAGGTGAAACACATTGATTGAGAGCCCTCCCCCTGTGTGATGTCCACGTTCGAAATCAAATAGGAGTCCTTATGTCCGCTTTGAAAGACCATGTAGTTGAACTGTGCGTTTTCTTCGAGAATGATCTCCATTCCTACATTGGTAAATATTCCGGAGCTTTTCTGGTTGATGTAGTGTTTGACGGATAAGGACCCTCCGCTCCCTACTCGAATGACATTGCGCTGAAGATGAATCGTATCAGCCGCTTCAAATTGCTCTTCTATTTCAAGGGAAAGGTCTTCGCTTTGCACAACCCTTATCCACCATCCTGAATCATGCAGTTCTTCGCTCAATGAATTAAAGAAGGGGGAATAGGCAGTGGAATGTGATCCGACCTCATCAGACAGTCCTTCCTTCTGACCCATCAAGCCCCATGTTGATCGTAGACTCGAATCGTGACGCTTACCGATCAGATTTCCCTCCTTGAATTTCAATCCCAACTGATCGAGTTCAGTGATCGCCTCGTCTTGCCGAATTGGCTTCCGATACTTCTTCTTGAGAATGGATGCTGTAGGTGTATACTTCCAATACTCGTCCCGACGCGTGGGAGCACTCACTTGGCTCAATCTATCCTTGGCCGATAGTCCGATCTCGTCCAGATGATCAAGAAATGCTATTTCGGCCTTACTCTTCAACGGCTTCGGGTTTGATCCAATCGTATCCTTTTTCTTCCAGCTCCAGGGCGAGTTCCTTAGATCCCGACCTTACAATTCTTCCTTGGGATAGGACATGCACATGGTCCGGTATGATGTAGTCGAGCAGTCTTTGATAGTGCGTGATAACAACAACGGCGTTGTCCTTTGTTTTGAGCTGGTTGACCCCGTTGGCCACTATACGCAATGCATCGATGTCCAAACCGGAATCCGTTTCGTCCAGGATGGCAAGTTTTGGCTCTAGCATAGCCATCTGGAATATTTCGTTTCGCTTCTTTTCCCCTCCAGAGAATCCTTCATTTACCGATCTACCGGCAAGGTCTCCGTCGAGTTCCACGAGCGCCCTTTTTTCCTTTACCATCTTGAGGAAATCCTTCGGTGGCATAGGATCCATTCCCTTATGTCTTCTGATCTCATTGATGGCTGTCTTGAGGAAGTTGACATTGCTCACACCCGGAATTTCAACCGGGTATTGGAAGGCGAGAAACAAGCCTTCTCTCGCGCGATCTTCTGGGCTCATATCCAATAGATCCTTTCCTCCAAAGGTGGCCGAACCATCGTCGATCTCATAATCTTCTCGCCCTGCAAGCACTGATGCGAGTGTGCTCTTTCCCGATCCGTTCGGACCCATGATCGCATGTACTTCCCCTGCTTTTACCGACAGGTTTAATCCGTTTAGGATTTGTTTTCCCTCTACGGAGGCTTTAAGATTTTTGATGTCTAACATTATCCTACGCTTCCTTCCAAACTAATTGACAATAACTTCTGTGCTTCTACGGCGAACTCCATGGGCAGTTTGTTTAATACCTCCTTGGCATACCCATTTACGATCAGGCTTACGGCCTTCTCCGTGTCCAACCCCCTTTGATTGCAATAAAAAATCTGGTCTTCTCCAATCTTGGAGGTAGTTGCCTCATGCTCTACGCGGGCAGATGGATTTTCCACCTCTATATACGGGAATGTATGCGCTCCACACTGGTCTCCCAACAATAGTGAATCACATTGCGAGAAGTTGCGACCGTTCTTGGCTCCGGGCAACATCTTCACCAATCCTCTGTATGAGTTCTGACTTTTCCCGGCGGAAATTCCCTTTGAGATGATGAGGCTTTTGGTGTTTTTCCCAATGTGCATCATCTTGGTTCCTGTGTCGGCCTGTTGCATATTGTTCGTCACCGCCACCGAGTAAAACTCCCCTGTTGAGTGATCCCCCTTCAGCACGCAAGAAGGGTATTTCCACGTGATCGCTGAACCTGTTTCCACCTGGGTCCAGGAGATCTTACTTCCGTCCCCTTCACACAACCCTCGCTTCGTGACGAAGTTGTAGATGCCACCTTTTCCGTTCTCGTCTCCAGGATACCAGTTCTGGACAGTCGAATACTTTATCTCGGCATTTCTCGCCGTTTTGAGCTCGACCACCGCCGCATGCAGTTGGTTCTCGTCGCGGATGGGTGCAGTACAACCTTCGAGGTAACTTACATAACTATCCTCGTCGGCTACAACCAGCGTTCTTTCAAACTGACCGGTATTGGCTTCGTTAATCCTGAAGTAGGTCGATAGTTCCATCGGACACCTTACCCCTTTTGGTATATAGCAGAACGATCCATCTGTGAAGACTGCAGAGTTGAGTGCCGCGTAATAGTTGTCGTTTACTGGAACTACTGTAGCCAGGTGTTCCCTCACCAATTCTGGATAATTCTGAATCGCCTCAGACATCGAACAAAAGATGATGCCAAGTTCTTTGAGTTTTTCCTGAAATGTCGTTTTGACTGAGACACTATCTACGACCACATCTACCGCAACTCCCATCAGCCTTTTCTGCTCTTCCAGGGAAATTCCAAGTTTGTCGAATGTTTCGAGCAGTACAGGGTCTACTTCATCCAAAGAGTCGTATTGCTTTTTCTGCTTTGGAGCGGCGTAGTAGTGAATTTTTTGGAAGTCTATCTTGGGATAGTTGATGTGCGCCCACTCTGGTTCGGTCATGGTGAGCCACTGCTTGTAAGCCTTTAGCCGGAATTCAAGCATCCATTCTGGCTCTTCTTTTTTGCTGGAAATAAGTCGAATGATGTCTTCGGACAATCCCACAGGGGCTTTGTCGGACTCGATGTCCGTCACGAAGCCATACTTATACTCAGACTTTTTGAGGTCCTTGGCGAGGTCGTCCTCTGTATAGTTCATAAGACCCTGATTAGATGGAGAAGCTCTCTCCGCATCCACATGTTCGGGACGCGTTTGGGTTGTTGAATACGAACCCTTTGCCGTTCAAGCCTCCGCTAAACGTCAATTCTGTCCCAATGAGGTATAGAAAGCTCTTTTTGTCAACGGCGATCTTTACTCCCTTGTCTTCAAACATCTTATCATCTTCCCTTTCCTCATTATCGAAGTCAAGCTGGTAGCTCAATCCAGAGCATCCCCCTCCCTTCACCCCCACTCGGATAAAGCTATCGGGTTCAACCTGGTTGGCTTGCATTAACCTGCTTACTTCTTGTTTTGCTTCTTCTGATACTGTGATCATAATGTTCTAAACAATGATGAATCGCCTTTGTTTACTGACCTGCAAAGTTATTTAGAATTAGTCTAAATAACAATTTTAGCTTTTAAAACGGACCAAGACTTCTCCCTTCTCTACCGCTTGCCCTTTTTTGATTTCCACCTTGTCGACTTTCAGCTCCTCCGGGCTCTTGATAACGTTCTCCATTTTCATGGCTTCCAGGATTAGCAATGGATCACCTTTGGCCAGGGTTTGGTCGGCCTCAATCATGATATCAAGCACCAAGCCGGGCATTGGAGCCAACAGGCTATCGAGTTTGGTCTGACCTGCGCCCTCCATTCCAAGGTCTTCCAGCAATAGGTCGAGTCTGTCCTTTGCAGTGAGTGAATAGGTGGTGCCATTGACTTTTATTTCAAATTCCTTTGCTTTGAGATCCGATTTTACAACCTCTAGATTATATGACTTACCATCGCGAATGAGGTGGTATTGACCGGGTTTGATTTGAACCAAATCAATGTCTTCTTCCTTCTCGAAAATATACTCCTGATCCTTACCTAATACTTTGAGCATGGCGCAAATATAGTCAGCCTGCCTGGTCTGATAATTCTTTATTTTGGCCCCGTGCGAGGGGTGTCGCTTTTTCTTTTCGTTTCATTGCTGGCATTGGGGTATGGCTGTGCCCCGCAAAAAGATATTCCAACAATGCAGGTCAATGCAGATACCCTTACGGTAAAAGCCGCACCGGCTCCATATCGACCTACTGCAGCCAGGACAATGGACCTTATCCACATGGACTTGGACGTTACATTGGATTATGACAATCAATGGGTCATCGGCGAGGCCGAAATATCATTCAGGGCTTACCGACAACCCCAAAATCAACTGGTACTCGATGCCAAAGGATTCGACATCTCAAGCGTCGTACTGATAGGAGATTCAGCTGACGACAAACTGGAATTCAGCTATGATAGAACGACGCTTACAATTGCCCTTCCCAACTCGATCTCCCGCTTCGATACTGCCGCCGTTCGCTTGAGATACATCGCCAAACCAAATGAACTGCCAAAAGGCAAAGGACGTGCTATCCAGGATAGCCGGGGCCTGTATTTTATCAACCCGACAGGTGCAGACGGTGACAAAATGAGGCAAATCTGGACCCAGGGTGAGACAGAATACAATTCATGCTGGTTCCCAACAATCGACAAGCCAAACGAACGCATCACACATCGTATTTCGGTCACGGTCGACACCAATGAAATTAGCCTGTCCAATGGCGAATTGGAGTTTTCTACACTCAACGAGGATGGCACCAGAACTGATGTCTGGTATATGGATACGCCCCATGCGCCTTATTTGGTGATGTTGGCTGTGGGTGATTTTTCGATCATCAAGGACGAATGGAATGGAATGCCCGTGCACTATTACGTCGAAAACGAATATGCCAAATACGCCAGGGACATTTTTGGGAAGACACCGGAAATGATAGATTTCTTCAGCAAAAAGATGGGTGTTGATTACCCCTGGAGTAAATACCACCAAATTGTGGTCCGGGACTACGTCTCAGGGGCGATGGAAAACACGACCGCTGTCATTCACGGTGACTTTCTCTACCAAAATCCAAGACAAATGGTGGACGGCAATAACGAAGACATCATTGCCCATGAATTATTCCACCACTGGTTTGGTGACTATGTGACGTGTGAGTCCTGGTCAAACCTCACGCTCAACGAAGGTTTCGCTTCGTATGGAGAATACCTGTGGAAGGAATACAGCGAGGGAAGGAATGCTGCAGATGAAATTCTACTCGGATTTCAAAACCACTACTTCCGTGTTTCGAAATACAAGCATGCCGACATGATTCGAAGGAGATATCAGGAAGCCGACGAGGTATTTGACGAGCACAGTTACGACAAGGGCGCTTGCATCCTGCACATGTTGAGATCTTATCTCGGAGACCAGCTTTTCTTTGGAGCCTGCAAACATTACCTCAACAAGTATGCGCTTCAATCTGTTGAGATCCACGATTTAAGGCTGGCCTTTGAGGAATACAGCGGCAAGGACCTCAACTGGTTCTTCGATCAATGGTTTTTGGATAGCGACCATCCAAAGTTGAGGGTAAATTACAATTACGAGGATGAATCCCTTCTGATACGGGTCCAACAGCTTCAAAAAAATGGCCCCCAGTCTTATTTCCTTCCATTGAATTTGGTTGCGGTTTCAAAAGATGGAAAGCGGAAAAGCGAGAAGATTTGGCTAGAGCAAAGGAGCCAGGAATTTCTAATAACGCTCGATTTTGAACCCGCCTTTGTCGAAATCGACGGCACCGGATCGATGCTAGCCGAGTTCGAGGAATCCAAACCTTACCAGGCCTGGGAGG
Source organism: Salibacteraceae bacterium (assembly GCA_965267285.1). GTDB lineage: Bacteria > Bacteroidota > Bacteroidia > Flavobacteriales_G > Salibacteraceae > UBA4419. Next base: position 3,004,199 of record OZ253948.1, read on the forward strand.
CACAGTACGATCAGAAATTGAATCTTGCAAGTACAAGGAGAGCCATTGACGCTCTCCTTGATTCCTGCCGTGCAATACCAAGGCACGAAATGTTCTTTAAACTGATGTCCGATTCCTATGGAGGAAATCGGCTCTATGTCCTGGAATCAATGGATTCGACGCTTGTTTCGATATATAATCCCATGAGGGCATTGGCCACAATCGTTAAATCCGATAAGTCGCCTGATGTAAGGGCCGAAGCCATCTATGTTTTAGGGGAATTCTATCCTGATGAGCAGGATCTGAAACAGACTTATAAGACCGGTGCTATTGATAGTTCCCTGACTGTGGCGCAGCTTTCTACAATGAACCTTGCCGATATCGACTTGATGGAAGCAATGGTATACGCCGAGAGGTTTCAGTCCTCCGAGTATACAGAGGAAAAGATGGCTGCGGCTTACGTGTTCGGTCTTGAAGGTAATCCAGATCGCCACGACTTCTTTCTCGATCTGATTAAGGATCAACAGAGTTACTACCGCTACGAGGTGATTTCAAATTATACTTCCTACTTACTGGCCTGCCCCAAAACCGATGTGATCGTGCAAGGAATTGGTACCCTGAAAGAATATTCATCCACGGCAGAAGTGTGGTGGTTCAACATTCCTGTAATTGATTGCCTCGCAGCTTTGAAATTCCAAAAAAGTGAGGAGTTGGCCCTGCTCAACAGTGAAAACTTAAAAGCCAAAAAGCAAGGGGATCAGCAGAAAATGCAAGATCTCTCAACACGAATAGTTGAGGCCGATCAAATTGCTACAGCGGCAGATGCAGCTTTGCAATACATCAAGGATAATGCGACCGACATTCGCCTAAAGTCCTTTTTAGAATAGGCCGCCCTTTTCTAGTTCGAATCCCTCGTCTATAAGCAAAGGTTCGTTGTCTGACGCTTCCACTGCCAGCTGATCGCACCTTTCATTTTCAGGGATATTGGCATGTCCTTTCACCCATTGAAACTTGATGTTGTGCTTGCGATATGCGATGAGAAACCGTTTCCATAGATCGACGTTTTTCTTTTTCTTGAACCCTGTTTTCTCCCAGTTGAAAACCCACCCTTGTGAGACAGAATCCACAACGTACTTCGAATCAGAGTAGATCGTCGCTGATGTTCCCGGTTTCTTGAGCGCCTCCATAGCGACAATAACCGCAAGCAATTCCATACGGTTGTTGGTCGTATTCCTAAAACCTTCCGAAAGCTCGAGGCGGTGCTGCCCATATTTCATGACCACACCATATCCTCCCTTGCCAGGATTTCCTTTGGCTGACCCATCGGTATAGATTATCACGCTGGGCATTCAGAAGGCAATATAGTCTTCTGGGTTTAGCGGACTGCCCAAATGCCAAATTTCGAAGTGCAGGTGAGGGCCTGAGGAAAGTTCACCACTATTCCCAACGACTGCGATCGCTTCACCAGCCTCTACTTCATCTCCAATTTCCTTGAGCAGGACAGAATTGTGCTTGTAAACCGAAATCAGGTTTTCGTCGTGCTGGATTTGGATGATATTACCAGTTTCCGAGGACCAAGTTGCGAGGATTACCCGACCCTTTGCCGTGGCCTTCACCACTTCACTCGAAGATGGGATGACGTCAACCCCAAAGTGCTTCTTGGATGCGTCGAAAGACGAGGACACGACACCCTTGATTGGCGGGAAGAAAAATCCTCTGCGCAGCATTTTTACTTCGTCTTCTGTCCGGTTGTTTAAGCTGATGTTGAAGGCCTCGTTCCGTTCAACTTCACTTCGCAGAAGCGAATCTTCTTCCGAAGTTTTATCTACGATTGTGTCATACGCCGCTGCTATTCCCAATTCAGCTTGTTCTGTGGGCAATTGAGGTTCCTCCCCTTTCATGACAGACTTCAAGTTTTCGACATATTGATTGTATTGTGCGGCCCTCCGCTCAAGACTGTCGACTTTCAACGCCGCATACGTAGCCATCATCCTGGTGTCTGTGTCGGCATACCCAGGAATAAGTTCTTTTATCGGAGTGAGCACAATGAGCGCTATGAGCAATGCAGAGCCCAGGATGATCAGCAATCCACCCCAAGTGAAGACGTTCAATGGCGACAGGAGGATGGAAAACTCCTCCTTGAATGTTTCGTCATTTAGAATCACAAGCCGGAACTTATGCCTCAGCTTGTGTATCGTTCTTGTTTTTTGTTTTGGTTTGTCCGCCAAATCATTTGATTCGTTGTGCAAAGATGCCCATTTCAATAGACTTCTTGTCGCCAATTCTCGCGTGGTTAAATGAAATATTTTTGGCCATTCTCAGTTAAGTCCGATTGACATAGCACCTGCTTTGAACCGTACACTCCGTATTTTATTGTTTGCAAGCCTGCTTGGTGGGGCTCTTTTGTCGTGCTCCACGAAGAAAAATACTGCTGTCAATCGTTTTTACCACGACCTGAATGCCAAGTACAATGGTTATTTCAACGCCAATGAAAGTTTTAAGGAGGGAGTGGCATCACTTGAATCGGCCCACAAGGACAACTACAAAAAGGTACTTCCGATATACTTTTTTGGCGATGAAGAATCCTCCAAAAGTGTATTTCCCGCGATGGACAAGGCCATTAAGAAGTGCTCAAAGGTTATCCAACGACATTCCATGGACATCGGGGGAAATGAGTACTGCAAATTCATCGATGACGCCTACCTACTTATTGGAAAGTCGCGTTTTTATAAAAGAGAATATGACGAGGGCAAGGTTACTTTCAACTACATCATTACCCGCTACCGAGGGACCAACAGTCACCTGCCTGCACACTTCTGGTTGATCAGAAACCATGTCGAACAGGAGAATTATTACGAAGCGGAGCGTCTCATCGACGATCTCGAGCGTGAGAAAAGTATTCCTCCCCAACACCTTGAAGATTACCACGCCACCGTTGCACACTTCTTCCTAAGGCAGGGTGATTTTGAGCACGCTATACCGGACCTGGAGAAGGCGATCGAATACTGCAGGAAAAAGCGAAAGCAAACACGTTGGATGTTCATCCTGGCCCAGCTCTACCAGGAGACAAACGAATCGGCCCTGGCGATGGCCAAGTACGAGGAGGTCGAGAAAAGAAACCTTGATTACGAGCTCACCTTCTACGCTCAACTAAACAGAGCGTTTGCTTACGATGCAGAGCAAGTGGATGGTACCGGGGTGAAAGAAACGCTGGTGAGGATGTCGAAGGATGACAAGAATATCGAATACCTCGATCAGATCTACTACGGATTGGCGGATGTCTATCTTAAGGAGGGAGACGAGGAGATAGCCATCGACTACCTTATCCAATCTACCGAAGCGAGTACCACCAACACGAATCAAAAAGGTGAATCCTTTCTCCGCCTGGCAGAGCTATATTTTGAACACCCGGATTATGTGGCCGCCCAGATGAATTATGATTCGGCTGTCACTTATTTGGACAAAGAACGAGAGGATTTTGAACAGATCATGAGCCTGCGCAACAACCTCACGAGCATCGTTCAGAATATGACCATCATCCAGACAGAGGACAGCCTTCAGAGGCTTGCAATGATGTCGGAGGAAGACAGAAACGATTTTATCATCGACTATATCGAGCGCCAAAAAGAACTCAAAGAGGAGCAGGAAAGAGAACGGGAAATTGCCGAGGAGTTGGCCCAAATCAACAGGCAGCAGGGTGCTGGTCAGGATCCCTTCGCTGAGGCCTCTTCAGAGTGGTATTTCTATAATTCGACCATCCTGGAGTATGGTCGATCCGAATTCTCCAAAACCTGGGGCGGTAGAAAAAATGAGGACAACTGGAGGCGGGCAGACAAAAGCTCACAGGATCTTTCCTTTGAAGACCTGAATGAGGGAAACATCGGTGTTTCGGCACTGGCAGATGACGATCCCGACAAATACCTCGAATTCTTACCGCTCGACTCGGCCTCAATGGCTGCTTCCCATGCCAGGGTTCAAAAGGCCTATTACGATTTGGGCGTGGTATATAAGGAGGAAATGGATGACTCTAAGAACGCCATACAGAGTTTCGAGGGCCTTGTCAATCGATATGACACTTCAGAATATCACCTGAGTACCTACTACCAACTATATCGGCTCCATTACAATGCTATGAATGACAGCAAGGCCAATTATTACAAAAACCTCATCCTCAATAAGTATCCTGAAACGGACTACGCCAAAGTATTGATCAACCCCAACTACCTAAACGAGCTGGCAGCGCAGAAGGGAGCCTTGGATTTGTACTACGAAAAGACCTATGGATATTATGAGCGAAGACTTTACAGGCAGAGCATTCTGAATTGCCGGGAGGCCGATAAGCTTTTTGTGGAAAATTCGCTCAAACCGAAGTTTGATCTTATTCTCGGGTTAAGTCTGGGCTACGTCTATGGCAGGGATTCGCTTGTAGCTGGGTTAAACAATGTGATACGGACACACAAAAATTCTGAGGAAAAGAAATACGCCGAATCCATCCTGGCGGTCCTCAACAGAGCCCCAAGCGAGGAGGAGGAGGATTTACCGGATTACGTTTTGGACGAGGGAAGTGCACACCTGGCGATCATTCTTATGCCGGAAAATGTGTCCTCGGACAGGACTAAGCTGGCCCTGGCAAATTTCAACGCCGCTTACTTCAGGTTGGATGCTTTGAAGATTCAGGCCTTGATGCTCGGGAAGAAAAATAAGCTCTTCTCCATTAAGCAGTTTAAGAACATGGAAAAGGCCATGGCTTATCATTTGGCTTTTGAGCAGAACAAAACCAAGCTCAAGTTTGTGCACGAAAACAAGTCGGAATTCTTTGTGATTTCCTATGACAACTACGCCAAACTTTTTGAAAGTCAAAACGTTGAGCACTACCTCGATTTTTTCGAGGAGAACTACTGATTTGACCCTTTGGAGGTGGATTTACTACCTTTGTCCCCGATTTTGTGAGAAATCATGTTTAACAACCCTAAGACTACAATGGCAAAGAATATTGAAAACGACGCTTCTAGAAACCATATATCTCACGATACGAAGATTGTTGGTGATATAGAAACCAACGGTGATATCCGCCTCGATGGACAACTGGCTGGGTCTATCCGTTCGAAAGGAAAAGTTGTATTGGGAAACACGGGAAAGGTTGAAGGAGAAATCTTTTGTCAGAACGCCAATATTTCCGGAGAAGTAAAGGGACGACTCATCGTTTCGGAGCTTCTTTCTCTACAGGCATCCTCGAAGGTGGAAGGTGAAATCAATACAGGCAAACTAGCCATAGAACCCGGCGCGCTGTTTACTGGTAACTGCAGCATGGGTGCTGTGCTCAAAGACATGAACGTTGAGCAAAAAGCCACCATCGAACTCGAAGAAAAGACAGCCTAGTTTCGCGCTCAAATATTCTAGCATGGCAGTCAAGATGATTGCCATTATTCTCGCCGGCACTTTTTTTGGCCGCTGGCTCGACAACGAATTTGATCTGCCCATGTCTCTGGGCACCATGATTTTTGCGATCGCTTCTGTGGCGCTGGCCATTTATGTGTTTATTCGCGACGCTTTTAAATGAAATCAAAGACCCTTCTTCCTTCCATCCTGGGGAGTCTCGCACTGAGCGCCATTCTATTCTATCTCTTGGACAAATATGTCTCGACCGAAGGGGCTGTTTTTGTCTTTCCAAGCCTTGGTTTGTTCTTGTCATTGTTCCTGATCGGCATGTTTTGGATGGGCAGAAGTCTTGCCGGAAGACCTCAAAAATTTGTCTACACCTTCATGGGATATACCGGCATCAAAATGCTCTCCGGGCTCATGTTTCTTCTAATCCTTGTGCTCCTATACAGAGAATACAAAATCGCTTTGGTAGTGAGTGTTGGAAGTCATTATTTGTACTTCACCCTGTTTGAAGTTCTGATATTGAGGAAGTTTCTTAAACAATCCGACGGTTAATTTCTTTGTTTTAGTCTGGTTGACAAAAAGGGGATTAATTTCTAAATTGGTGCAACTAAGACTACACATATGGAACTGGATCATCAAGCGCTTATCGAGACCCTGCTCGATTACCTCAGCTTTCCACCCGTAATTATTGTACTCGTAATCCTTGGATTATTGGCCATTGCTGGTCAATGGCTGCTTTACGAAAAATGTGATTTGAAAGGAATTGCATGTATAGTGCCGGTGTGGAATGTCATTGAATTTTTGAAGATTATGGGACGCCCTGCATGGCAGTCATTGATTGTTATGATTCCGCCTCCCATAATCATCTACGTATTGTTTTTTTCAACAATGGACTTCACGACCACCATGGCGGTGGCTGGAATTCTCTCCGTAATTTGGGGTGTATACATGGCCATGGTATACATTGAATTGTGCCAGAGCTTTGGTAAGCGAACTACCCTAAACTATGTTTTGTGCCTGGTCTTTAACGGGTTCTACGTGCTCTATCTGGGCCTTTCGGATGGCACCGAATATCAAGGCCCGGTTCGCGGGCCAAATGCGATAAAGACTGATGAGAAGGTGGAGTTGAGTTAGCGGATTAGAGCGCCTTTAATACTCCTTACTTTTAACGTTATTCATTCTTAAACCAGATTGGTTTGAAGACGTACATAGCCATATATTCAACGGATTCCACCTTCACACTTCTTTCTATTTGGCACATCAAAATCTGCCAATTCAATTAGACAATTCGTAACCTCTATTTTGGAGCTATTATTAGGTTAAATTCGCAGCCAGATTCTGGGCCTGTGAAAATACTCATCCGTTTCATTTTTTGCCTGTTTTTATTTGGAGGATTTTTAGATTTAGTTGGCCAAGTCAAACTCAATTGGGTTGAGGGATTCGGAAGTGATCAGTCTCCTGTAACCTCCAGTGATGTAGCCCTAACCTCGGATAAAGGGGTAGTCGCCATTGGAAACTTCACAGATACGATGGATTTTGACCCAGGGCCAGGGATAGTATTAAGAGACGCAGGTTATAATGATGGTGTGTATATCCATAAACTTGACAGTGCAGGTAATCTCGTTTGGGTAAAAATTTTGGAAGGTCATTATCCAAATCCTCCATCCACAAATCAAATAGGTGAAGTCTATGCCAATTCAATTCATGCGTTGGACAATGGTGAAATGATTGTCGCTGGTGTTTTCAAAGGCACAGTAGATTTAGATCCTGATACTACGGTTCAAGCAGTAACTGGACCTGGGGTAGAAGATATGTTTATCATGAAGTTGGATTCGAATGGAAACTCGATTTGGTATAAAGTTTTTGGCAATAATCTTACTAGGGCTCATGCGACCTCTATCACTTCAGATGGTTCAGGTAATTTACTCGTCCTCGGACAATATAGGGGGACGCTAGATTTTGACCCAGGCAGTGGCAGTGAATGGCGTACCAGCAGTAATCCAGTAGCATTCGATTTGAACTTTTTTACGCTCAAATTGGATAGTCAGGGAGGTTTCAAGTGGGTTTATACTCTCAATAATAACAATTGGGGAGGCAGGGTGGTAACTGACGACTCTAATAACGTCTATTTCACCGGTTATTTGGGCAGTTCAATTGATGTTGACTTAAGTCCTTCCAACACACATATCGTGAATCCAAACGGGGTAGATGGATTCGTCATGAAATTGGATTCCGCAGGAAGTTTTAAGCATATAGAACTTCTTTCCGGTCCAGGTTTTCAGACGATCAGCGAGATTGCGATCGACGATTCCATGAACTTGTACATAGGTGGGGCCATGCGTGACTCTGCTGACTTCAATTTTGGTTCAGGATCAAACTATCTTAACCCGACAGGGTTAAGAGATATATTTACAGCCAAGTTGAGGCCGAACCTTTCAAGGATATGGGTGAGCCATTTCGAAGGAGCAGGGACTTCCTATATCGATAATGCCGTTGTTGATGAGGGAGAGCTCTTTTTCACAGTAAGGTTTACACATATGTTGGATGCAGATCCGGGGTCTGGTGTACATAATCTGATTCCTTATCATGCGAATGCGCCAGACGATTTTGGTGTTCTCAAACTGGATACAGCGGGTCAATTGGCCTGGGTTTCACACTACCGCTTTGGGTCAGGTGGATTATATGGACGGGTGGATGTGTGGAAAGATCAAATTGTCTTAGCCGGAGTATGGGCTGATACCGCGGATTTTGATCCATCAATTGGGGAATATATAGGTAGGGTAATACCTGTACATCAAGATTACTTTATCAGTGCGATTTCCGAATGCACGCAAGATTTTGTTAGTGTGTCGGAAACAGTTTGTTATGCTAAGCGGTCCCCAAGTGGTAGATACGAATGGGCTTCATCTGGTACTTATAAGGATACAATTCCAAATGCAAATGGTTGTGATAGCATTGTGACATTCAATTTAACAGTAAATAGAGCCGACACGGTTATTCAAGTTACGGAGTGCGATGTCTTCAATTCTCCAAATCACGTGTGGACAACATCTGGTATATTCCACGATACCGTCGCAAGTACCGGGACTTGTGATAGTTTGATGACGTTTGATCTTACTATTAATTATAGTTCATCAGACTCTGTCTATGCCTCAGCTTGCGATATTTACCAATCTCAAAGCGGTAATCAAACATGGTCGACTAGTGGGAACTACATTGACACAATTCAAAACCACGTGGGTTGCGACAGCATTTTGTTTGTCGACCTTACAATTAATAGTTCAAAAGTGTCATCAGTATCTATTTCAAGTTGCGATACTGTGTTTTCTCCAAGCGGAAACCACAAATGGACACTGGGTGGGATATACCAAGACACCATACCGACAAGTCGAGGTTGTGACAGCATTCTAACCATTTCCGTAGACGTATTGAAATCTAGTTCTTTCTTTGTGCGGGATACGTCCTGTGGTCCAATGCAATCTCCAAGTGGGTCTTTTACATGGACTACGTCAGGGACGTATCAAGATGTAATTACAAATCATCTCGGATGTGATAGCGTATTAACGGTTGAATTAACGATTGTAGACCTTGATAACTCCTTGACAATTCCTGGCGACGGGTCTATAATTGCGAATGAAGACAGCGCGAATTATCAGTGGTTTGAGTGCGATCCAGATATAGTTGATATCCAAGGTGCAAATAGCAAGGTTTATTATCCGAGCCATGTAGGATTATACGGCGTAGAGTTGACGCGGTTAGGTTGTGTAGAGAACTCATCTTGTTGGTATATGTCGACGTTGAATATCCCAGATAAAGATCAAATTTCGATGACGTTTCAAAATCCAGTGAGCGATTATCTGGAGATCAATGGTGACAACCTCAAAATTGGCATATATACTCTCGAAGGTAAATTTTTGGGTGTTTTTGAAACTAGAAACCAAAAAATTGACTTATCAGAATTGGCTCCTTCAGTTTATTTTATTAAGATCGATGGTGCGCCTCCGTTTCGAGTGGTCAAATTGTAGTTTGTAAGCCTCAATTTAATCTTGTCATTTCTCAAGAAACTAGACTAGCGGGATAAATCCTACAAACTAAATTTCACTTGACTCTTTAAATATAAAGTGTTAAGTAGGCTTTTAACCAAACTAAAAACACATCCGTATTATCAAAATAGGAAGACAATAGAAGGGGCTGTATAAAGGCTTCTCAATACGATTTAACAAATGAGGGTACTAATTTATTTGTTTGGTAATTTTGTCCCCTAAAAGCGGCGTAAAAACAAAAAAGCCCCACCCGCAATGCGGGTGGGGCTTCGAGGTCGCGAGCGGATTCGAACCGCTGTACAAGGTTTTGCAGACCTCTGCCTAGCCACTCGGCCACGCGACCAAAATCAGTCGGCAAAAATAATCAATTGGATTTCATGGAACGGGTTTATCTATGCCCTGTTGCGTGTAATCCTCACCGAAAAGTCTCCGAGGTGAACCACCGGCGGGTCGACCTTTGTCACTTCAAGTTCAACCTCCGCAACCAAGTCAAAGGCGGTGAGAATTTTTTCGGCCATGCGTTCGGCAACATGCTCCACCGTTTTGGATCTTATGGCCAATTCCTCCTTTACCAACTCGGTGCATGCAACATAGTCGACCGTGTCTTCAAGTCTGTCGGAGGCGCCGGACTTGCTCAAGTCGCACCTCAGTACGACATCAACCCTAAAAAGCCCCTTCGCCCTCTTCTCCTGCGGCAGACAACCATGTTCACCATAAGCCTCAATTCCAGTAAGCCGGATTTCATCCATTGGAAAGCTTCGAAATTCCATTTTCAATGCGGACGATACATTCTTCCTTGCCTAAGAGTTCGCATATGGCAAACAGCGACGGCCCCATGCCCCGCCCCGTTAGAACAAGCCTCAAATTGGGCATTACCTGACCAAACCCAAGCCCTTCGTCCTCCAGATAAGCTTTAAAGGTGGCTTCGATGGTCGATTCTTCGAAGGGCTCAATGTCCTTCATAATGGCCAGCCAATTGCGCATGATTTGAGGCGTCTCGTCCTTCCACTTCTTGCGCAAGGTCTTCTCATCATAATCTGACGGTGCCTGGAAAAAATACAGCCCATTCATCAAGTCCCTAACGAAAGATGAGCGTTCCTTTAGGTGTGGCACCACTCTTTGGGCATAGCTCACTTCGGCTTCAATCCCTCGCTCTTTTAGAAGTTCAACAAACGATTTTGCCAGTTGCTCATCCGGTTGTGCTCGTAAGTATTGTTGGTTGAACCAATTCGTTTTGTCCAGATCAAACTTGGCCCCAGCCTTCCCCACCCTCTCCAGGGTAAACTCATCAATTAGCTCCTGCATAGAAAAAACCTCCTGCTCGGTTCCCGGGTTCCAGCCTAAGAAAGCAAGCATGTTGACAAAGGCCTCGGCATAGTATCCCTTTTCCCTATATCCACTTGAGATCTCGCCGGATTGTGGATCCTCCCATTCCAGCGGAAAAACTGGAAATCCCAATCTGTCTCCATCTCGTTTGCTCAGTTTTCCATTGCCATCGGGCTTGAGAATCAGGGGTAGGTGAGCGAGTTTGGGCATTTCATTTTCCCATCCCAAATACCTGTAAAGCAACACATGTAGTGGTGCCGATGGAAGCCACTCTTCTCCCCTGATCACATGGGAGATCTTCATCGCGTAATCGTCCACAACGTTGGCAAGGTGGTAGGTAGGCATCCCATCCGACTTGAACAGAACCTTGTCGTCCATATTGCTTGAATGCACGACGACCCATCCGCGGATCTCATCATGGAATCTAATTTCTTCATTGCGTGGAACCTTGATCCTGATGGTATAAGGATCGCCTTTGTCTATCCTATTCTTCACCTGGTCCTCCGACAGCGTGAGAGAGTTCTTCATGCTATTCCTTGTCACAGAGTTGTATTGTGGACTCGCCTGCCCGGCCGCCTTGAGGTTTTCTCGCATCTGCTCTAATTCTTCGGGTGTATCAAATGCATAGTATGCATTGCCACTGGCAACCAGTTGGTCCGCAAATTGGCTGTACATGGATTTACGCTCACTCTGGCGATAAGGTCCGTACCCACCTCCCTTCTTAGGGCCTTCGTCCGGAGTAATTCCACACCACTCTAATGATTCCTGGATAAAGTCTTCTGCCCCTTTGACGTACCTTGTCTGATCGGTGTCTTCTATGCGCAGCACGAAGTCGCCTCCATGTTTTCTTGCATACAAATAATTGTAAAGTGCTGTACGAACGCCACCCATGTGTAGGGGGCCGGTTGGACTTGGAGCAAATCTTGTTCTTACTTTCATGTTCCGTGAAATCGGCGCAAAGATAGCCTTCCATTCATTGGCCCATAATGTTTGTCAGTAAAGGTCGTTAATAGAAAGGGCTCATTTTTGCTAACTTTAAATTTCGTATTCAAAGCGTCTTGAATCAACCAACCCTCATAGAGAAAGTAGATGCGTACATACGCAAGCACTACCACCAGAAAATTCTGCGGGGATCCATCATTTCCATCACGCTAATTCTAAGCCTTGGTTTACTGGCCGTTGGCTTGGAATATGCTTTTGAGTTTGAGGTACTCGGCAGAACATTGCTCTTCTATGCCCTGCTGTTGACCTCGCTTCTGTTGCTCGGAAATCAAATTGGAATTCCGCTTCTCCGGTATTTCAAAGTAACCCAAGGGCTTTCTCGCTACGAAGCGGCACGTATCATTGGGAAGTCTTTTGACGAAATAGACGACAAGCTGCTCAATAGTCTTCAACTTGTCGAAATGCAGGAGCACGATGTGCGCCACAGGGAACTAATTCTCAAGAGTATAGAGCATCGATCGAAGAAATTAGGGGCGGTCCGGTTTTCGGAGGCCATCAAATTCAAAGAAGCATTTGCTTTATTGAAGTATACCATTGTTCCGGTGGTAGTTGTCGCTTTATTCTTCCTTGTTGCTCCCCATGTGCTCATTGACCCTTCCTATCGACTTGCCTCCCACCGAACAACATTTGTAAAACCTTCGCCTTTTACAATTTCTATCCTCTCCCCTAGCCTCTCTGCGATTCAAAATGAAGACTTTAAGTTGGAGGTCAAAATAGATGGGGATTATCTGCCTGGCGAGGTTCTCATTGATTTGAAAGACCAGCAATTCTTGTTGATGTCGGGAGCACCCGGTGTCTATACCTACCTGTTTAAAAATGTGCGAGCAACCCAGTCCTTTAGTATTGTAGCAGATGGCTACGCTAGTTCGCCATATTCGCTTAAGGTCAACCCCAAACCTTCTATAGTAGATATGACAATCGAACTTGATTTTCCCGCCTATCTGCAACTCGAGTCAAGGTCGATTTCAAACAACGGCAACCTGAATGTGCCCGAAGGCACGAACATTAAGTGGTTTTTGAAATCAGAAAATATCGACGAGGTAAATCTCTCTTTTCAGGGTGAAGAGCCCGTAACCAACCACGCTGATGGCGGTAGAACACTCTTCAACAAGGTGGCGCTCAGTTCAAATCAGTATTCATTGACCTATGCCAACAACAGCATCGACTGGACTGAGTCGCTGCAGTATACCCTGGATGTTGTGAAGGATGAATTCCCATCGATTGAAGTGCGTGCCATTGGGGATTCTACCAGCCTCAAGGAACTCTACTTTTCCGGTTCCATGAGCGATGATTATGGCTTATCGTCACTGTCCTTCGTATACATTATCAAGGGCGACAACCCCAAGGAGGCTGTCACGGAACGCATCGAAATTACCCCGAACCTTCCCAATCAAACATTCTATCATTTCTGGTCCCTGGATTCACTTAACATTTCTGCGGGAGATGAGCTTGTTTATTGGTTTGTTGTGGGAGACAACGACGGTGTAAATGGGTCCAAAAAAACCAAGTCAAACGTTTTTGTCCATCGCGTGCCTTCAGTAGACGAATTAAAGAAGGAACAACAAAAAGCACACGAAGAGCTGTCACAAAACATGGAAGAGGCTATGCTTGAAGCGAAGAAGCTCAAAGAAGAGATCCGGGAAATCAAGGAGTCGTTGCTCGACAAAAAAAGCCTGCAATGGCAGGATAAGAAGAGAATACAGGATTTAATGTCTCGTCAGTCAGAACTTGAGAAGCAGTTAAATGAGTTAAGCAAGCAGAACCGGCAGAATGACGAGCGTAAGGAACGCATCAACCCCTCCTCTCCTGAATTACTTGAAAAACAAAGGAAGATTCAGGAGCTGATGGACAACGTTCTTACTGAAGAGCTAAAGAAGCAAATGGAAGAACTCGAAAAGCTGCTTGAAAAGCTCGACAAAAACAAGCTTCAGCGACAGATGGAACAGATGGAGCTTTCCAACGAAGAGATGGAAAAGGAATTAGACCGAACCCTCGAGTTGTTTAAGCAATTGGACTTCGAACGATCCCTTCAAGATCTTTCGGAAAAGGTTGATGAGATTCAAAAAGAACAATCAGCGCTGAGTGAGGACACGGAAAACAATGCTGAAAAACAAGAGGCTTTAAACGAGGCGTTCGAGGAAGCCATGGAAGACCTCAAAAAACTGGATGAGAAAAACGACGACCTCCAATCACCCAATAACATGCAGGAGATTAAGCAGGATGCGAAGTCAGCACAAGAATCCATGAAGCAGTCGGAAGATCAGCTCAAAAAGAATCAGAAATCAAAGGGAAAGCAGAGTCAGAAAGTTGCCAAGGAGCAGCTTAACGAATTGTCCGATGACCTCCAAGCGTTGCAGGATCAACTAAGCGAAGATAAGCCCATGGAAGATCTGGAGGCGCTGAGGCGCTTGCTCGAAAACATTATACAACTCTCCTTTGATCAGGAGGATATGATTGAAGCTTTTGGTAAAATCAATCCGCAAGACCCTAAGTACACCAGTCTTACTCAGGAACAGAATCAAATCAAGGATGATTCCCAGATTATCCAGGATTCGCTGTTTGCACTGTCTAAGCGAGTAATGGAAATGGCTCCAAACATCAATCGCGAGATTTCAGAAGTGAATGAAAACCTTGATAAAGCTATCAATGCACTCGAGGATCGAAAGGTTTCTGAAGGGCGTAAGCGTCAGCAGTATGTCATGACCGCGCTGAATAACCTAGCCCTCATGTTGGACGAAAGCATCCAGGCCGCGCAGCAGCAAATGTCTAGCAACATGTTTGGTAAGGCATCGTGTTCCAAGCCGGGGCAAGGAAAGAAACCATCGGCTTCCAGCCTCAAGCAAATGCAACAACAATTGAAAAAGCAGATGGAGGCGCTTAAAAAACAATTGGAGCAGGGTGGTGGAAAAGGTGATGGCAAAAAGCCCGGATCAAACCCGGGTTTGAGTGAAAGTTTGGCCAAGCTGGCAAGCAGACAGGCGGCTATTAGGAATGAGCTGCGCAAATTGCAGGAAAGCCTTGAAAATGAAGGTCATGGTTCCGGCGATCTGAAAAAGATACAGGAGTTGATGGAAGAGACTGAAAAGGATCTTATATACAACAACCTCAATTTGGAAACCATCAAGCGCCAGGAGAAGATCATCTCCCAACTACTTGAATCGGAAAAAGCAGAACGCGAAAGAGAAATGGATAACAAGAGAAAGTCCAAAGAAGGAAATGATCGTGAATTCGGAAACCTTTTTAATTTAGACCAGTATAAGAGGCAAAAGCAGAAGGAGAGCGAATTGCTGAAGACAATCCCTCCCCGACTAAGTCCGTATTATAAATATCGCGTATCGGAATACCTCTACAAATGACAGAAGAAACTTTTGTCCATTCTGAGCTTGAGATCATCTCTTCAGTTGACAAACTGATCGATGTCGAAACCTTTCTCTACGCAATCTTTGAGGATTACAATCTCGATGAGAATCATTTCGGCAATATCCTGATATCGGTTAGTGAAGCGGTGAATAACGCCATTATCCATGGTAATAGTCAAGATGAATCCAAACGTGTAAAGATCCTTTGCGAGGGTAGTTCAAACGACCTTCAGGTTGTTGTGCAGGATGAAGGTCCTGGATTTGACCACACCACCCTACCCGACCCCACGGCTCCTGAAAACCTTGAAAAAGAAACGGGTCGGGGAATCTTTATCATGACCAACCTCGCCGATGAAGTTGAGTTCGAAAACGACGGACGAATAGTTAAGCTCAACTTCTCTTTCTCTTGAGCCAAGGTATTCAGTTCTTCTCAGAACACCCTGACTTACAGTATTTTAAACCAGACTCTTCTTCTTGGTTATCCAGCTGTGTTGAAGAAGAAGGTTTTGAAATCGAATACGTCAACATCGTTCTGGTGACCGACGGTCAATTACTTGAGCTCAATAAAGAATATCTAGACCATGATACATTCACGGACATTATCACCTTCGATTATTCTGAAGACAACACACTCCAGGGCGAATTGTACATCAGTTACGACCGTGCCAAGGAAAATGCGGACGAATTTGGTGAGTCCTTGGATCGCGAACTCCATAGACTGTTTATTCACGGTTTGTTGCATATGATGCACTACAACGATAAGACCGACGACGAGCGTGTGGCGATGCGCCAAAAGGAGGATTATTATCTAAATTTGCGGCCTTTTGTTTCACGTGAAACAAACTAGCAAATGCTTAAAGAATACGATGTCATTGTAGTTGGTGGAGGACATGCTGGGTGCGAGGCTGCTGCTTCCGCGGCCAATCTTGGATCAAGCGTTCTGCTTATCACCATGGATATGGGACGAATAGCGCAGATGTCCTGTAACCCCGCTATGGGTGGTATTGCTAAGGGGCAAATTGTTCGCGAGATCGATGCTTTGGGAGGTTACTCGGGCATTGTGAGCGACCGCTCGGCAATCCAGTTTCGTATGCTCAATAGGTCTAAAGGCCCGGCTATGTGGAGTCCTCGAACTCAAAATGATCGTGTGCTCTTCTCAAATGAATGGCGTTCAATTCTGGAGAACACACCAAATGTGGATTTCTGGCAGGACATGGTCACAGGTATTACGATTCACGGAGGGCGAGTGTCGGGAGTAAAAACAGGCCTTGGGCAGGAAATCCGATCCAGGAGTGTAATTCTCACAAGTGGCACCTTCCTGAACGGCGTAATTCACATTGGTGAAAAGCGGTTTGGTGGAGGTCGTATGGGGGAAAAAGCCGCCCAGGGAATCACGGAACAACTTGTAGAATTGGGGTTCGAAAGTGGAAGAATGAAAACGGGAACTCCTCCAAGAATTGATGGTCGATCTCTGAATTACAATGCATTCGAAGAGCAATTAGGTGATGAAAACCCTATGCCTTTTTCCTACTTGGAACACCCAAAAGTCGAAAGACAGTTAAGTTGCCACATTGCTTATACCAACCGGCATGTTCACGATCTCTTGAGAGAGGGTTTTGATCGCTCACCGATGTTTTCCGGCCGCATTTCAGGGTCTGGTCCGAGATATTGCCCGTCCATTGAGGATAAAATCGAGCGATTTGCTGAAAGGGGTCGGCACCAATTGTTTGTTGAACCGGAAGGTTGGAACACCATTGAAATATACCTGAATGGGTTCAGCACCTCGCTACCTGAGGATATTCAGCAAAAAGCGCTGAATGCCATTCCTGGCTTTGAGAATGCAAAGATGTTCCGTCCCGGTTATGCCATTGAATATGACTACTTCCCTCCCCTACAGTTAACACATACACTTGAGACAAAATCTATCGCTAATCTCTTTTTTGCCGGGCAGATAAATGGCACAACCGGATATGAGGAGGCTGCTTGTCAAGGTTTGATCGCCGGAATTAATGCGCATATGACCACGGCAGATAAGGATCCCTTTATGCTTAGTCGCGACGATGCATACATTGGTGTACTAATCGACGATTTGATCACAAAAGGCACTAAGGAACCCTATCGAATGTTCACATCTCGTGCGGAATACCGGCTTCTGCTTCGCCAAGACAATGCCGATATTAGGCTCACCGAGAAATCTCATGAAATTGGGCTTGCCTCCGACCAGCGTTTGGCTAAATTGGAGCGAAAAAAGAGCCTCTCCTCTACC
This sequence comes from Salibacteraceae bacterium, assembly GCA_965267285.1. Lineage (GTDB taxonomy): Bacteria > Bacteroidota > Bacteroidia > Flavobacteriales_G > Salibacteraceae > UBA4419. The sequence continues at coordinate 3,021,559 of OZ253948.1, forward strand.
CTTTCTCAGTTGGTTCACCAAGAAAGCCTTGAGCCTGAAAAGGCAAATCCTGTACTCGATCGGGTTAAAAGTCGGTCATTGAGACAAAAAGTGAAGGCGATTTCTGTATTGAAACGCCCCGAAGTTAATTTTCCTCTTCTCAAAATGATGACTCCGAACCTGAAAATTAAAGAATCGGATTCTATTTTGCTTGCAGAAGTGGAAGAACAGGTTGAGATCAACGCCAAGTACTCAGGATACATCGAAAGGGAACGTGAGATGGTTGAAAAAATGAAGCGTCTGGAAAATGTCAACCTTCCGAACAACTTGGATTATCATTCTCTTAAATCACTGTCTAGCGAAGCAAGGGAAAAACTGAATGAGGTGAAGCCCAAGACCCTTGGCCAGGCTTCGAGAATTAGTGGTATATCCCCCGCCGATATATCCGTACTCCTTGTTCATATGAACCGATGAGGTGTTTCACGTGAAACAAACAAAAAACCACCCCGAAGGGTGGTCTAAGCTTCTGATTATCAGCTGTGTGCGTCCGGAAGGATTCGAACCCTCAACCCTCAGAGCCGAAATCTGATATTCTATCCAGTTGAACTACGGACGCAGAGTCGGCAAAAATACTTTTTTCCACTTGTCAGAAACAGGCACGCGATCGCAATATTTTCTTTGATAGCCGGTTTACTGGCTACATTTGCCCGAATGCGGATTGTACTACTAATTTGCTCTATTCTATCCCTTGGCCTTGGGTCATTTTCACAGCGGCACGCTGTGGGAACTTTCTACGACCACCTTCCCTATAAGCGTGGTCTCAATGTGGAAGCATTGGGAGAGCGCGTGTTCTGCCATTCCGGGCCTTCGCTTCTGATGTACGATCAGGAAGACGAAACCACCTATCGACTCAATACCATCTCCGGCCTAACAGAAATGGGGGTTTCTGCCATTGCTGCCCACGAGGCCACCAACACCCTCCTTGTTGGCTACGAATCCGGAACGATCGACCTCATAGAGGGGTTAACCATTACGAACATCGATGACATTAGGCGATCTAGTATCATTGGCGATAAAAGGATAAACAGCGTCTACTTTTATGGCGATAGCGCCTTCATCAATACAGGCTTTGGTATCATACTATTTAGTATGACAAACACCGAAGTTCTGGGAACTTTTTTGATCGGAGAAGGAGAGGGTCTGGTCGATGTACTAACAAGCTTTATCGATGGGCAAACCATTTACGCCGGTACACCAGACGGTTTATACTTTGCTGATTTTAATTCAGACCTATCTCTGTTCAGTAATTGGCAGCAGATCGATACACTGAGTGGAAAGCGCATTGATGCTATTTTTCGTTTTTCCAACCGCCTTTACATCAATGAATCGGTGAACGAATACCGAGAGGATACCGTTTACTATAAGTCGAATGGAAACTGGCTGGTCTTTGACTCCCTCACCGGCAACACCAATGAATCTATTCGGGTATATGACGATCGTATCGTTCTAGCCCAGCCTACTGGTGCGGCCATGTATGATAAACAGTGGAATTCACTGCAAGTCAGCTTTGATTACCAAACTGGGATTTCTCCATCCCCATACGATGCTGTCTGGCTGGGGGAGAGGCAATTATTTATCGCGGATTTTAACCAAGGACTTATTAAAAGCGAGGATGCTTTCAACCATCAAGTACTTACACCAACCAGCCCGTCGAGCACCAACAATCAAAGGATATTTACCATAGATGACAAGGTGTTTATTACCGGTGGGGGCAGGGGAACTGACTGGGGAAATACTTTCCAGCCCGCAGAGGTTTTTAGACTTGTTGACAATGAATGGGAGTCTACCAATAGATTTACCACAAACGACCTCAAGCGTTTCTTTGATTTCATCGATGTGGTATCTGACGATGGCGAAACTTATTACGTGTCAACATTGGGTAGCGGGTTATTCTCATTCACCGACACGACCCTCTTGGAGAGATATACCGCAAATAACAGTGATCTTGTTCCCCTCACACAAGATTCTTCCTGGGTTGGTACGTCCGGGCTGACATTCGACAACGATGGAAATCTCTGGATCGCCAACACCAGGTCCAATAAACCGCTACATGTTCTGACACCAAACGGTGATTGGATCTCCATTGAGATTCCCGGATTTGGTTCGTTGACCTTTACCGGTCACATGCTTCATTCCTCTTCCAACCATATTTGGCTCTTCCTCCCGGGAACCGGAATACTGGTCTATGATTACAACAACACTGTTGAAGACCTTGAAGACGATCGTTATGTCATCCTCGACAAAACACCGGGAAATGGAAACTTACCAAGCCTCGTGGTGCAATCTATTGCCGAGGATGAAAACGGCGAGATCTGGGTTGGTACCGATGCGGGTTTGAGAGTCTTCTTTAGCCCTTCGAGGGTCTTCGAGGGTGGGGAGCTTTCGGATGTAAGCGAAATCCTAATTCAACAGGGTGTTTACACAGAGGTATTGTTTGACGAAGAGAATATCACCGACATTGAAATTGATGATGCAAACCGAAAGTGGATCGGCACAAAGGGGTCTGGTGTGTTTCTCCTTTCTCCGGACGGAAAAACAGAAATTCATCATTTCTCTGAAGCCAATAGCCCGTTGTTTTCCAATAGCATCAATGACATTGGAATTCTCAGAACGACTGGAGAGGTGCTCATTGGTACGGAACAGGGTGTCATTTCCTACAAAGCCGAAGCGACACAGCCCCAGTCATCAATGCAAGATGTTTTCGCCTATCCCAACCCCGTCAAGCCGGGATATACGGGACAGATAGCCATTAGGGGTTTGGCGGATGGGGCAGAGGTTCGAATAACAGATGTTTCGGGCAATTTGGTCTATAGTGGCACCTCCTTTGGCGGACAGGCCGTATGGGACGGCTTCAATACCACCGGAGATAGAGTATCACCAGGTGTATATTTGGTTTTCGCCGCAAGCTCTGACGGACAGGCTCGCGCTAAAACCAAAATCCTCATTGCGAGTCACTAATGTCACTCGAATCTGTTCCAGCAATCCTACTAAAGAGGTTTCCCTATGGTGAAAGCGGGTTTGTGCTCAAGGCATTGACCAATGAGGGTTTGCGCTCTTTTTTCATCCAAGGGATACGCAGGAAGAGTAAGAAATCCGGGGCCTCAATATTGCTACCGCTCAACCTTGTCGAGATAACCTATTATCCCGCAAGAAAAGGTGATTTGCATCGAATTTCAGACATAAAAGCAGAAAGTGGGGTAGGGGTGATGTACGATTGGCCAACCAATCTCTTTGTTGTACAATTTATGGGTGATATGCTCTACAATACTGTACTTGATTCGGATTCTCATCCTGAATTATTTAAGTATGTCAGCAATACGGTCATGAAGCTTGCGCTTGATGAGTCTCATCCCAATCTTCCAATTGAGTTTGCGATTGAGCTTTGTCGTCATCTTGGTTTTCATCCTTCTCTCTTGAACAAAGGTTCCTACTTTGACCTGCAGGAAGGATTATTTGTGTCCGCGGAGTCGGCAACCACTCTTTCAGTTGAGCATTCTAATATTTTACGGTCCGTTCTAGAAAAACAAGAGGTAAAGCTCAACGGTGATGATCGATCTGCCTTTCTTTCAGCCTTCTTGCGATACTATGAACTTCATCTACCTGGATTTAAATACCCCGAATCGCTCGAGATTCTTAATGAGGTGCTTCATCGTTGATTGATATCCCAATCGTACTCCCGAAAACCTATGTCTGCATTCTCGTTTATTTGAACCTCGCTGTATTGATTGAGGTAGGGGATAAGTTCTCCGAAATCGGAGGAGAACCATGAAAATATTTTGGATACCGCTATTTTATTCTCAGCAATTTGGTTTCTATCCGGGTCATTGATGAATTGCACTGCAGCTGACTCCAGTTGACTCTCTAAATTCTCTGCTGTATACGGTTCATTTCTCAAAATAGGACATGAAGCTGAGGCGCAATTGATGGCAAAATGTATTCGCGCTTCCTTAAATTGATCCCTAAGTATGCCATGTTCAATATCATTGAGGTCATACTTTATTCCCTCAATAGTTATGAATTCGTAATCCCACGCGGAATTCACAAAAGGTATCATGCCTTTTATATCCCTAATGCTTTTAACAGGATAATGCCTGACCATCAGTTGCAGCGTAAAGGCATTATAAGCATTGATCCAATAAGCGAGTTGTTCTTCCCTGGTCCATCCCTTATCACTGGGATGCCCGCCACTTAGCATCTTGAGGTAAGTGTTTAGCTTAACGCTATCTTTTTGCAATCCATCATAGTCCACGTTACCCTCGATATCCACGTACCGATTGAGTAAGTCTGCGTAGATGTCGTGGTCAATCGGTTTTGAATCCGATTCCACTTTATCTACACTGATACATGACACCAGAAAAAAGAGGAGCAATGGCGCAAGAATTTTCATAGTTCCCGAAGATACACTGGCTGTTGTGTGGTGTTTGTCTATCCCAAGACTTAGTGCTTTCCTGTGCTGCCAAATCCACCCGTTCCCCTTTTGGTTTCTTCCAGTAACTCCGATTCTTCCCATTCAATCTGATGGTATGACGCCACGATCAGTTGAGCAATTCTGTCCCCATCGTTGACTTCTTGTACTGTGTTTGAAAGATTAACCAACACGACCATAACTTCACCACGGTAATCGGCATCAATAGTTCCTGGCGTGTTGAGCACGGTCAAACCCTGTTTGATTGCTAAACCACTTCTTGGTCTTACTTGCGCCTCCGTTCCTTGTTGTAGCTGAATGAATATACCTGTTGGCACCAACACTCGTTCCAGAGGACCCAATTCAATAGAAGCATCGACATTCGCTCTCAAGTCTAATCCAGCGGAGTTCTCAGTCTTGTATTCGGGAAGTGGGTGCTTGGATTTGTTGACGACTTTCACTTTCATGAGGAGAATCTTTTGAAAGGTTTCTCAATGATAAATACCATGTAAATATACACGGCGATGAGGAGCGTTCCTATCGACATTTCAACCCAGTTTCGGTTTATTTCCATTTGATCCAATCCATACCACATCAGGATCGGAATACCCAGGTACAATGCTATTTTCCATAGCTGGTAGGGGATGGGGAAATGACGCTGCCCCAGCACGAAAGAGCCAATGGCCATAGCGACGTAACATGCCAGTGTAGCCCAAGCGGATCCCATGTAGCCATAAGTCGGAATCAATAGGATGTTGATCACTACCGTTATGATGGCGCCTCCTATCGCCATCAATGCTCCCATATAAGTTTTGTCAGAGAGCTTGTACCAAATAGACTGATTGTAGTATATCCCTAGAAATATATTGGCCATCAAAAGGATGGGAACCACTTTCAATCCGACCCAATATTCTTCATTTGGAATGAAGTATTTGATGATGTCGATGTAGACCATTACACCAAGGAATATCAATGCGCAGACTACTACGAAATAATTCATCACCTCTGCATACACTTCCTTAGAATTGGACTCATTTGACTGCTTAAAGAAAAATGGTTCGGCAGCATAGCGAAAGGCTTGAATGAACAGCGATATCACAATCGAAATCTTGTAGCAGGCACCGTAGATCCCCAACTGACTCATGGTTTTGAGCTCACCGATCTGATCAATGAGCATTCTCTTGAGTAGTATTCTGTCCAGTGTTTCGTTGACAATTCCGGCCAATCCTGCCACAAGAAGCGGAAGCGAATACATGATCAACCTACCCAGAATCTTGAAATCTATCTTCATCCTGATTCCAGCGAGGTAGGGGCTTACCAGAAGGAATTTGACAATGCCACTGATAAGATTTGAAATGAATACATACCCAACACCTATTTCCGGACTATAGAATGTGTTGAGAATCCAATTGGAATCACCGTTGTTATACGCTGTAATGCAATAACCTACAAAGAAGACATTCAACCCAATATTGACTCCAATGCTTACAAGGTTTATGCTCGCAAAGCGAATTGCCTTGTTTTCAACCCTGAGTCGTGCCAGGGGAATGGAAGAGATTGCATCAAGCCCAACGATGATCGCAAACCAGATGACGTATTCGTTGTGGTTTGGATATCTAAGCCAATCGGCAATCGGTTGATTGAAGATGATGGCCGTCGTGATGAAAAGAAACGATGTAGACAAGATGGAAAACGCCACCGTAGAATACACCACCTTTCCATCATAGTCATTGCGGTTGGCGAATCGAAAAAATGCCGTTTCCAATCCATAGGTCAACAAAACAACCAAGAAAGCCACGTAGGCATACATCTCGGTAATTACACCGTACTGATCCGTAGTATAACTATTGGTATGTAAGGGTACCAGAAGATAGTTGAGAAACCTGCCAACAATACTGCTGAGTCCATATATGGCTGTTTGGCCTGCGAGGTTTCGAATACTTGTCAAGACGGGGAGCTAAGCAAACAAATTTAAATCGCTTGGAAGCCATAAACAGGGTAGGGGAGTTGGCACTTTTCCACAAGTCTCAACTTCCTGACTGTGGTTTGATCTTTTTTCCGTCCAGCTTCTTTTCCTGGCCGTGCTTGTACTTTATTTCCAACATCACCTCTCCATCCTCATAGTAGCGACGCCATATGCCATGCTTTTCTCCTGAAACGTATTTTCCTTCAAGTCTCTTTCTTCCCGAGGGATAGTAAAAAATATGCTTCCCAACAGCCAATCCACCTTCATAACTTCCTTCGGAATACTTCTTTCCATTGCGATAGGTTGCCAACCAATCACCGACCTTCTCACCAGATGAATATTCACCTTCTTCACTATGATCTCCAACAGAATATAACCAGTATCCTTCCTCAAGCCCATCGATATACTCGCCCTTTGAAATCACCTTACCGGTATCATTGTATTCAATATATTGACCATCCTCAATTCCTTTTCTAAAGTCCTCTTTTCGTTGAATCTCTCCAGATTTAAAGTACCATGTCCATGTCCCGTGCACAAGCTCATTTTCGATGAAGGTTCCTTTTTGTTCCAGTTCTCCTGTTTTGAAGTAGTATTTCCATTCCCCCACCTTCAATCCATCCTTGTATTCACCCTCGGCCCTGAGTTTTTCATCCGGAAAGGTGTATTCCTTCCACATTCCCTGCTTAATGCCATCGTCGTCGGTCATTCCCTTACCAAGCAGTTTTCCCTTTTTGTAGTATCGAGCCGCGATGATATTCTCGTCGATATCGTAATCCTTCGACAAACCTTCCAACAACCCAAACTGGTACGTTTTGAAGAATTTGAGATTTCCATTAGGCCAGTTTTCGTAGACAATATCGAGAATTTGCGTTTCTACTGCTGACCTGTCGATAACGCCCCCTTCATACTTAACAGTTTCCAGGATATTTCCCTGCTCATCGTATTCCTTGAAGTAACCTTCCTTCACATTACCCCGGTAGATTCCCTCGGACTTGATCGTACCGTTTGCATAGAACTCCTTCCACTTGCCTTGTTTTCTACCCTGCTTGTCACGCCTATTGATCTGCTCCCTGGAATAAATAGCATCATCCTGGTATTCTGTCATCGTAATGATCGTACCCTTCTGATCATACTCGATGGACATTCCTTCCTTCTGCCCGTTTTCAAAAGGAATAGTTTCCATCACAAGGCCGTTTTCATAAAATTTCTTCGTTTCACCTTGCTTGACATCATCCACGTATACATCTCTCCGAATGAGAAAGCCTTCCTTGTTGTAATACCAGGCGTATCCATTTCTCTTATCGTTCTTGTATGTGATGCTTGAGGTTAGAATCCCATCGATGGAATAGAAATTCCAGACGCTGTCCAGAAGGTGATTTTTGCGATGCCCATCAGATCTAAGATTGCCGTTCTCGTAGTACGTTCTCCAATACCCCTCAGGCTTACCGTCGATAAAATTGCCTTCACTTGAAACCACACCATTGTCGAACAAGAATTTGTTGTACCCATTCGGGTCAATCTCATTTCGCGTCTGACCAAATAAATCGATCGACAAGAACAAAATCAAAAAACAATATGTGCTGGTTCGGATCATCCGGCGGAGTAATTCACAGCCTAATAAATATTATTAATTCTATATATCAATTCTACTATTACTATTAAGCTGTTCAATTTGTTCAAAGTAATCGAGCAATCGGCTTGGATAGTTGAGTTATGTTTTTTTGGTAACAATAAATTAACAACAAAAACAGTGCAAAGTATTGATGGATAAGACCGTTTTTCAGTCATCAACAATTAGGAAAAAACTGTTGAAACACCTTAAGGTCAATTTCTTTTTCACCAATCCACCATGGAAAATTGGTGAATAAGAGCCAGAAAAATTGACCGCAAATTATTTTGATTTCAATCGGATTCATCCATTGAAATTCCTTTCGAGGAATCCAAGCATTTGTTTTAATTAGTTGTTAGTGCTTTTCAACCAATTATTAAGATCAAATTAAGACGAATAAAAACTAAGTTTGAGAAAATATACGGTCGATGGAAATAGGTATTGCGAGTGATCATGCGGGTTTCGATTTAAAGGTGGAACTGGTCCAGTATCTGGAAGAAAAGGGCTATACCGTAAAGGACTTTGGCCCCGTTACAGATGACCGGGTTGATTATCCGGACTTTGCGCACCCATTGGCAAAGAGTATAGAAGAAGGGCATTTATCGATTGGATTTCTAATGTGCGGCAGTGGGAATGGAATCAGTATGGCTGCTAACAAACACCAGGGAATAAGGGCCGCTATTGCATGGAAACCAGAGTTGGCAGCTTTAGCTAAACAACACAACAACGCAAACATTCTTTCCCTGCCGGCGCGATTTATCACCGTAGATGAGGCCAAGGCAATAGTAGATGCCTATTTGTCTTCAGAGTTCGAAGGAGGTCGACATGCTCAGAGAGTGGACAAGATTCCTTGCTAGTTTTTTTGTTGTTCTTGTAAGCTATAGTCCCACCCAGGGCCAGAATCAAGATGAACACGTTTTGATTGGATTTTACAACCTGGAAAACCTTTTTGATATCTACGATGATTCTCTCAAGCGAGATGAGGAATTTACACCAAATGGTATCAGAAATTGGAGCACCTCCAAATTCTACCACAAGGTCAACAACCTCGGATCAGCCATTTTAACCATCGGAGATTGGAGTGCGGTAGATATTCTTGGAGTTTGTGAAGTAGAAAACAGGCATTGCCTGAACGTTTTGACCCAAGAAAGCCCCCTTGCCAAATATCAATATGGTATATCTCATTTTGAGTCACCGGACAAAAGAGGGATAGACGTTGCACTTCTCTACAACAAAAACAAGATAAAGGTTGTGCAATCGAGGAAGATCGCAATTCAGTTCCCAAATGAAGAAGAGAAAAAAACACGCGACATTCTGCACACTACAATTGCTACTGGAAGAGACACGATTCACGTCTTTGTCAATCATTGGCCATCGAAATACGGAGGCGCTCAGGCAACCATCAAGTACCGCAATCATGTTTCAAAAACCCTGGTAACTGAGTTGCAGGCATTAAGGGAAAAAGGCGACTCGCTATTTGTAATCATGGGTGACCTAAACGCAGAACCAGAAGAGTGGTGTGTTAAAAATCTCGGTGAAAACGGGCTCAAAAGTGCGTTTGAGCCCCCTAAGGATTGGGGATCTCACAAGTATAGGTCTACTTGGTCTACTATCGACAGAATATTTATCAGCGAGCAACTGCAGAAGCATTGGAAAGTTGAAAAGGCAGGCATTGTAAACAAGCCATTCCTGCTCGAAAAAGACGAAAAATTCCTGGGAGAAAAACCTCGACGATCTTTTATCGGGATGAAATACAATCGAGGATACAGTGACCACCTTCCCGTATACCTTGAGTTGAAAAAGCAGTGATTACTTCACAATCACCCGGCCTAATGCACCGCCAATGGAACTTTTGATCAAGTCGAGGCGCTTCTTTCTCTTGAGCATATCCATTACATCGGCATCGTTGTCGTAGGCCTGCCTCAATTCCTCCTGCACGGCTTCGATCATCTGCTCTACCTTACGCTCTTTGAAACTAAAAACAGAGCTGCGAACAGATCGCATGATTTTATCCGACTCGAGTTGGACCCGAATGTTTTTGCGATCCCAGTCGTGGAGATCGTAACGTGTTGAAATAAGATCAACAACAAGGGTTCTGATGTCTTCTCTTTCATGATTGATAAACACGTTGATGTCGATTGACTCCTCCGATTCGAGCGTCAAGACAATCTCGTTGAATAAGTCCCGGTGAAGTGGATCGTCAAATTCCAACTTATCCCGAGAGAGTTCGAGCAGAATAAATTGAAGAGGGGTGATTTCAACACTTTCTCCATCTTCTTTCTTGAATTCCAAGTGCAGATCCGGATAATTGAAAATGATTCGCAAGAGGTCTCGCTCCTGGTAGTATGTATCGTTTTTCTTTGGCGGCGGTGGTTGGGCTGGCGGGGATTCTATTGGTTCATAAAAATCTTGCTCAGTTCTGGATATCTGGTGCTTTTGATAATACTGCTTCCTGCGCAGCTTATTGATTTCAAGAACCAGTACCCTTTCCTCCACCCCCAGGATTGCTGCGCAATCTTTGGTATAGATGGACCGCGCCAGATTATCCGGAATGACCGAAATGCTTTCTACCATATCCTTGATCGCCTGCACCCGCTTCACAGGATCATTGGTTTGCTCTTCAAGCAATTGATGAGCCTTGAAATGAAGAAAGTCCTGAGCATTTTGGGCCAGGAAATCATGAAGTGCTTCAGGAGAATTCGATTTGGAAAATGAATCGGGATCCTCACCGTCAGGTAAAAGGATGAGTTTGACATTCAGCCCTTCTTTTAGAACCAGGTTGATTCCTCGCATGGATGCTTTTACCCCTGCAGCATCACCATCAAACAGAAGCACGACATTGTTGGTGTATCGTTTTATAAGTCGAATCTGTCCCTCGGTGAGGGATGTGCCACTAGATGATACGACATTTTTAACCCCCGATTGGTACAGGGAAATCACATCGGTATAACCTTCGACGATGTAGCACAGGTCGTTTCTAATGATCTCATTCTTGGCATAGAAAAGGCCATAAAGGACATTGCTTTTGTGATAGATCTCCGACTCCGGCGAATTGACGTACTTGGGGATATTCTTGTCAGATCGAAGAGTTCTGCCGGCAAAACCAAGACACCTGCCTGACAAGTCGTGTATGGGGAATATTACGCGGCCTCCATATGCATCATAAAGGCCTTTGTCATTTGATTTAACAAGGCCCAATTCAAGCAGGAATTCGTCCTTATATCCACCGTCCCTGGCTGCCGTTAGGAAGGATTCCCTGTCCTTTGGACTATAGCCAAGCTTAAATTGTGATATAATGTCTTCTGTATAGCCGCGCTCAGTGAAATAGGTTTTGCCAATTTTCGACCCCTCAACTTCAGTTAACTGATCAACAAAGTATTGCTCGGCAAAGCCGTTGACAACGAACAAACTTTCGCGCTTTGAGGCCGCCTCCATTTGTTCCGGAGTAAGCTCCTTCTCCACAATCTCGATGTTGTATTTCTTGGCTAACCACCGGAGCGCCTCCGGGTAAGTCATGTGCTCGTGCTCCATGAGGAAGGTAACAACGTTTCCGCCCTTTCCTGAGCTGAAATCTTTGAAGATTTGCTTTGCTGGAGAAACGACAAAGCTCGGAGTCTTTTCGTTTGTAAATGGACTTAAGGCCTTGAAGTTCTGACCCGCTTTTTTGAGCGTAATGAATTCACCTATTACCTCTTCGATTCTGGCTGAATCGAATATGGATTGTATGGTTTCTCTTGGGATCAATTGGCCTGCCGGGAAAGCTAAATCGAAGTTAATGAAAACAAAAAACCCCGATCAAAACGATCGGGGTTTCCTTGCTTTATCTGAGAATAATTATCTAGCGATCATAAAACGCTCTGTGTGGTATTCGCCGTCCAAAGTCATTTGAACGAAGTAAACACCATCTTTCAAGCTTGACACATCTACTCTCTTACCGTTGTCAATTTCTGACATTCCAAGAGGAGCAGACACATCCTGACCCAAGGCGTTGATTACTTTCAAGTCAACATCCTTAGCGTCATATCTTACATTGATGTAATCGTTTGCAGGTGATGGAGAAACACCGATGAAAGATGATTTAACGATTTCTTCTGTAGAAACAGGAGAACCTTCAACCAACAGATCATCGAAGTACATTGAGTTACCACCATTTGCATTTGCGTGACCTTCAACCTTGAAGATAACCTCATCCTCACCTACAAGGAAAGGAAGATCAACGATAATATCGGTCCAGTCATCAGCTTCTGGGTAGAACCTTTGAGAAGGTTCGTCACGTCCTGTAGAAAGGTCGTCGCCAGACTTGTTGAAAATAGTCAACCAGTTGGCACCGCAATCAGCAGAAGCCAAAACTTTAAGGCTTGCATCACTGCTTGAATTAACATTTACATAAGCGTAAGAGAAAAACAACTTAGCTTCTCCATATTCACTCATGTCGATCTTGTCGTAGTAGAAGGCTGCACCTTCACCATTTGGCCAGCTAGCAAAGTCCCAACGCATAGAAGCGTCACTTTCTTCGTGTGCACCAAGATCCCAGTTTACGTTTTGGTTAACGCTGTTGTCAACAACATACATACGCAATCCACCAGGATTGTCAGCATAAGCGTCATCCGGAGCAGTGGTACCAGCTGAGTACTCAAATCCTTCGTCAATTTCATTGTCAAAAGGATCTTCGCTTACTGTATAGAAAGTTTCAGCATCAGCATAGTTATTCAAGTTGTTGGTGTCCAAAAGCATTCCAGCATTGATGTTGGTAGCAGCGCCATAAGAAAGCGTGCTTACACCTTCACCAATTGTGGCCTCAGGCCATGTGATGGTAGTGCTCTGTCCTGAACCCAAAGAACCAGAAAAAGACTCAGTTACATCATTTCCACCGTCTACGGAGTAAGCGATATCGAAAGATGTGATGGTCTTAGCGGAGTTATTGGTAACAGTGATTTCTGGAGTCACCTTGTAGTCACAGTAGTTTGCATTGCTTGCAGTGCTAGAGCTAACACCCAAGTCAGTTGAAACTCCTGGAGGCAATGCCACATCAGCCTCATGCCCACTTTGGATATTGGCCTTAGTGTCAGCTACAAAGGCTACAACCTCAAGGTTGTGCAATTCAAGCGGAACCCCCCTGACATCGGCAGGAAGTGTAGTGGTATATGTTCTTGTCCAGAAATAACCAGTGTGAGTAGAGTCAATCTGCTCTCCGCTATTTCCGTTGTCAGACAACACCATTCTCAAAACATGATTGTGGATGTATTGATCTCCAATCCAGTTTGTTGGATTGTAGTTTCCATAATCCGTTTGAGGACCGAGGATGTTGTTCTGAAGCAAGTAGACATACAGCTTATTAGTAGGCTGAGAGCTATTACCAGTGTAGTATACCTCAACGGTAGTCGTCAAGACTCGCGTGGCAATATCTATAGAAGATTCTACTGCAACATTCAATGGAGACGACTGCCCGGTCAAGCTACCTACAGCTCCAGACCATGCATTACGGCTTTGGGCCCATGGAGTGTTCTGACGGTTGACAGAACCCATTGGGTAACCGGTAACACCTGCGTCGTCGTCTATAGCCTCACCAACAGTTGTTCTAAGGTCTGGCTCACCAGCACCTGGATTAGCAAAAGAACCTGCGTGAATGTTAATGGCAATATAGCTGTCGCCATACTGTCCTTCTAGGTCACTAGAGATTTTGTGACCATCGGGGCAATATCCACAATGGATCCCCGTAAATTCTTCAAGCACTGCTACCCTGTTTTGGGCACTTGTGCTTACGATGGTTTGGGCATACGCTGCCGAACCAACAAAAAGCGCTGAAAACGCTGCTAGATAAAGTTTTCTCATGATAATTTTGATTATAAAAAAGCTACCAAATTTAGTAAAAAGTTCACACTGAACTAACTGCCAATACGCACACCGCTTAAAAGGGGTTGGGTTTGACATTAATTTGACACTTCAGTACCGTCCTGTGTGAAATACTTAAACGAGCCGGATATTGGCTCATCGTTTTCGTAAAGCCCATCATATCGAAGCTGCCCATTGGGGTAGTATGTTCGGCTTTCGCCATGTCGCATCCCGTCGGCATAATCGCATTCGCTCCACAAAGTCCCGTTTTCGTAAAAATACTTCCAACGCCCGGTTCTACGCCCTTGCCGGTCGATGAATCCCTCTATCTCAATGTTGCCATTTTCGTATAGTCTTCTTTCACCAAGCCTACGCTCAATCCCAGCAGAGTCGCTATAATACCCTATTATCTTGACCCCGCCACCAGGGTAATATTGATCTTCCCTTTCTTCATAACCGGGACCAACCTGGCAGGATAGAACCGTAAGTGCCATGAGCGTAAAAAGAATCCTGTTCATGATCCAAAATTAAACGTCTATAAAAGTGATCCACCCGGTTAAGTTGTAGTTTTTGAGTTGTACCCAAAAAGTGCCTAGCTTTGGCGCTTCAAAAAAGCAGAGCATGTACAAGGGATTGAAGCTTCTTTTAGGAACATTGATGATGGTTTTGATTGTCGGCAACCTGAACAGTCAAACCGTAGTGACGGCAGACGATGACACACTTTGTGCCGGTGAGTCCACAATGATTACAGCGTCGGGTTCAAGCACCTATGCCTGGAGCCCTGCCACCGGATTGGATACGGTTGTTGGGGATACGGTTATTGCAAACCCATCCGTCACCACCACTTACACGGTTATTGGAACCGTTGGAATGAACAGTGATACACAAATGGTGACCATTGTGGTAAACGGTCTACCAACAGTCTCGGTTGTTTCAGGAGAAGACACAACCTGCAGCGCCTACGACTTGATGCTCTATGCAAGCGGCGCCGACACCTATACATGGACCGGCGCTAACGGGACCTCGATAAATGGAGATACAGCCTTAGCAAACCCTACGATTAGTGGATACATCACCGCTACAGGAACCGATTCCAATGGGTGCTCAAACATGGACTCAGCCAATGTGGTTGTGTTACCGCTCCCAAATGTGAGTATCAGTGCGCCGACATTCCTGTGCACCAATACCCCAACCGCGCTTTACGCATCAGGCGGTGTAAGCTATTTGTGGAGCCCATCATCCATCTTGAATGATACGACAAGCGCAACGGTCTTTGCGACGATCACCACAACATCATCGGTGACACTCTGGGGAACGGGAGCTAATGGTTGCGTGAAACAGGTCAATACTACTTTGTTGGCCAGTGTTGAAATTCCAAACGTTTCAATTCTGGCAAGTGACAGCATTGTTTGTGCGGGGGATAGTGTAATGATGTCGGCCTCCGGAACACCCAATGTCTCATACCTCTGGAGGGATCTTACCGGAGGAAACTCGCTTCTCAACAATACAGAAAGCTTCGCTTGGGCGACGCCGAATACTACAACAACTTATGAGTTGGTGGTCAACAAGAACGGGTGCAAGGACTCAACTCAGGTCTCCATTACAGCCAATGCACTTCCAAGCGTTTTGCTTAGCCAGTCCTCCGGTGGAAACGCCATTTGCAAGGATGAAGCAGATACCATTACAGTGACCAGCAATGCTGTAACGTTTGTATGGCACCTTCCGGGATCGAGCGTTACAACATCTTCCAAAGTAAAGAGCATCGCTCCCGGTGAGACCACCATCATAAGGGTAGAAGGAATTGGCCCGAATGGATGTAGAGGAGAAGGATCGATCGTGATCAATGTGGACACCAGCTGTGGAGAAGGTCTTGGTCTGACGGAGCTCGTAGAGAGCAAAATCAAAGCGTACTGGTCGTCCGAATCAAATGAGTTGGTTGTAGAAACACCAGCGGAACTTTCCCCTGACCTTAAGGTAACACTCCTGTCCATCAATGGAGAAGCGGTGCTTAATACAAGGGTCGATCAGCCCATGAGATTTAGATTGAATGGATTGTCCTCAGGTGTATACATGCTTCATATAGAAGGAGAAGCAGTTGAGCACAAGAAGATCTTTATTGAATAAGAACACCGTGGTTGCATTGCAGCGAGTAGCTGCTGCTTGCCTATTTACTCTTTCCAGTTTCGTTGCGCTATGCCAGATCGATCTTGGTTCGATCAAGCTTGGTCCAATGCCAATTGTTGAAGGCCTAAAAGTCCCCTGGTCAATGGCTTGGGGTGGTGGGGACACGCTGTTCTTCACAGAGGCCGAAGGGCGTTTGAGCAGACTTGATGTTCCAACGGGTAAGATCACAACGATTCTAAATCTCGAGGTGGCCCGTGAAAATCAGGCAGGGCTTATGGGCTTGGATGTGCATCCGGATTTTCCCAACACCCCTGAGCTTTTTATTTCCTATTCCTACTACAACGGCTCCAGTCAAATCAAGATCAAGGTTAGTAAGTGGACGTATGAAAATGATCAACTCAAAAACGAATATGTACTTCTGGACAATTTACCGGGAGGACCGTCCAACACAGGCTGCCGAATCAAAGTGATACAGGACAAGCTCTTCATTACCCTGGGAGACTTGAAGAAAAGGGAAATCGCTCAAGATGAAGACTCTTTGATAGGTAAAGTGCTAAGGATCAATTTAAGTGGATCGGTTCCCGGGGACAATCCGTTTTACCCATCTCCGGTTTGGACCCTCGGACATCGCAACCCGCAGGGTTTGGCTGGTTCGGACCAGGGCATTATCTATTCGTCGGAACATGGCGCGGCATCCAATGACGAAATGAACATTCTAGAGAGCGGTCGGAATTATGGCTGGCCTTGGGTGGCTGGATTTTGCAATAGTTCCAATCAAGACACATGCGACCTTTTTCAGATAAAGGAACCACTCATGGCATGGTCGCCAACGGTGGCACCTGCCGGGATCGCATACTATGGAGATGGGCCTATAGATGCATGGGACGAATCTATTTTCATGGCTTGTCTCAAGGATCAAAGCCTAATCGTAAATCACCTTTCTTCGGATGGCCTGTCAATAATTTCAAGCGATAAATATCTCGAGGGGATTGTTGGTAGGATTAGAGATGTTTTGGTGACACCGGAAGGCAGAATATTTCTCTGCTCGACAAACGAAGATGCTTTCGGGGAGTCACGCATTGGCGGTGACAAGATTTTTGAGCTGGTGGAAGATTACCTGTACGAGCCCCCGGACCTTCCCGCAGATACTAACCTCGACGAGGTCATCAGGCTTGACAGTACGATTCTACAAACCAGGATTTTGGCCTCAAACCTGTTCATTCCATGGGATATGCACTGGGGGCCTGAAGGATGGATTTGGTTTTCGGAACGCAATGGTGACATCCACAAAATCAATCCGAACAGCGGAGAAGTTCAAGATGTGTTCACCATAGATGAGGTGTATGAATCCTTTGATAATTCTGGCTTGCACGCGATGGCGCTCCACCCAAAATTTCCCTTGGTACCCTATGTCTTTGTCAATTACACCTTCACCGAAGACAATGCGCGACTGGTTCGCTATACCTATTCGGTAAAGTCAAAGACCTTTGTCGACAGTACCCACCTCATTCATGATATTCCAGCGGCATTTACACATAACGGCTCGCGTATCGTTTTTGAGAGCGATAGTATCTTCTTCTTTGCCTTAGGAGACGCCTTTTGGGGTGTTCAACCACAAGACCCTTACGAGGTAAATGGCAAAATCCTGAGGATGACCGTGGATGGCGCAGTCCCCAAAGACAATCCATTTGAGGGTAGCTGGACATGGTCTTATGGACATCGAAATCCACAAGGCTTGGTATTCTCTGATAAAGGAATCCTCTACAGTTCGGAACATGGAGAGGCGACTGACGACGAACTGAATATGATAGAAAAAGGGAGAAACTACGGGTGGCCAAGCGTTGAGGGGTTTTGCGACCTTACGTCGGAGAAGAGCTTTTGCGATGCTAACAATGTTCGAGAGCCTCTTACGGTTTGGACTCCAACCGAAGCGCCTTGCGGGCTGGCCTACTTCAATCATGAAAGTATTCCCGAATGGAACAATACCTTGCTGCAGGTATTTCTAAAGGACAAGGAATTGAAAGTGATCAAGTTGTCGGATGATGGCTTGTCGATACTATCGGAGACGGATTACCTGTCGCGCAAGAATACACAAGGGAAAAACATAGGATACTATGGCCGGCTGCGAGACGTTCTGGTGGCTCCCAATGGCAAAATCTATGTGAGCACCTCCAACAACGAACCTAACGGAGCCGCAGTTGTTAAGGAGGATGACGATAAAATCATCGAATTGTTTAACCCGCATTATGACTACCAGGACAGCACCATCATCTTGCAGAATTTCAACACATCGATTTACCCAAACCCAACCAAAGATTACCTGAATATCGAGCTGGATGGAAATGAAGAACACCTCAGATTGAGCCTTATCGATCGCAAGGGACAATTGGTGAGGCAAGATGTGATCTACCCTGAGGAAGAAGGGAAATTTTATCAATTGCAAAAGGGAGAGTTGAGGTCGGGATTGTACTTCCTTTTGATTGAAACAGCGTCAGGAAAAACAGAGGTAACAAAGCTTGTATTTTATTAAGTCCAGTGCCGAAGGCTAACATCTATATTTGCCAAAACCTATGAGTTATGCAGAGCTACGTTGAAGGATTTAGTGAGGACCTGAGAAGGGCTGTGGAGATTGCGAAAAGTATCAACTGGTCTGCCAATGAAAAGACATTCAACAAGGTTGTGGTGTCCGGTTTGGGTGGATCTGGAATAGGCGGAACGATCGTCGCTGAATTGCTGAGCTCCGAGCTTTCTATTCCAGTGTTGACCAACAAGACCTACTCTACACCAAACTACCTGGATAATGAGACCCTGTTTGTAGCGTGTTCCTACTCTGGCAATACCGAGGAAACCCTGGCCTCCTTGACAGAAGCCGAAAACAAAGGAGCTGAAATCTGCTGCATCACTTCCGGTGGAACCCTGGCAGAGCGGGCCCTGTCTGCCGGCCATAACCATGTATTTATTCCCGGAGGAATGCCACCCAGGGCGGCATTTGCTTTTCCGGTAGTCTTATTGTGCAAGGTTATGGCACATTATGGAGTGTCAGGTGAAACCGTACTGAATCAGTTTGAAGAAAGTGCAGGCTTTTTGGACAGGGAAGAGCAGGCCACAATTCAGCGCGCGAAAGAGCTCGCCAAGATAATGCACAACACTATCCCAGTGCTCTACACAGACGCTTCACATGAAGGCTTGGCCATTCGATTCCGCCAACAGATCAATGAAAACAGCAAAATGTTGTGCTCCCATCATGTTTACCCTGAAATGAATCACAACGAACTGGTAGGATGGACCAAAAAGGATGAGGGAATCTCTGTGATTTTTATGCGATATAAGGATGACCACCCGAGTGTGGCCAAAAGAATGGACATCACGTCGGAGATATACAAGCAGTATACGTCAAAGGTTGAATCCATATGGGCAAAGGGAGAAAACAACTTACAGCGAGCGCTTTACCTTGTCCACATTGGCGATTGGATCTCGGTGATCCTGGCGGATATGAAGGGCATTGACCCTGTGGAGGTAGATGTGATTACCCACCTGAAAGGAGAACTAGCAAAGTTTAATGCGGAAAGTTGAGTTCACGGATCTAGACCTGATTGACTTTAAGTCCTGTTGGGACCATCAGGAGAAACTCAACCGTAAAAACGTAGAAACCAAAATTGACTATGCGAGGAGGAAGCTCGATGACCCTCCTACGCAGGATACACTCATATTTTGCCAACACCCCCACGTCTATACACTGGGGAAAAGCGGTGACATCAAGAATCTCCTTGCTGATGAGCAAAAGCTGAAAGAAATTGATGCTGTGTACTATCACATCAATAGAGGAGGCGACATCACTTATCACGGCCCCGGCCAGCTGGTCGTTTATCCGATTCTCGACCTCGAGCATTATTGGACTGACATTCACAAATACCTAAGACAATTGGAAGAAGCCGTAATTCTTACTCTTGAGGACTATGGACTAAAAGGCGAGCGATATGAGGGCTATACCGGTGTTTGGTTCGACACGAACGATGAAGACAAAGCCAGAAAAATCTGTGCAATTGGAGTTAGGTGTTCGAGGTGGATTACCATGCATGGGTTGGCCTTCAACATCAATACCGACTTGAGTTATTTCGAGCACATTGTTCCTTGCGGAATCGAAGACAAGGCAGTAACAAGCCTTCAAAGAGAACTGGGAAGACAGATAGAAATGGATGAGGTGAAATCAAGAATGAAAAAACACCTTTCCTCTCTTTTCCAATTTGAGCTCCACAAATGAAGCGCTGGCTCAAAATATTGCTAAAACTGGCCTTAAGCGGTTTAGCCATTTACATTATCGTGACCAAGGTTGACCTCAAGGAAGCAGGGCGGATGATGAGCAAGGCCAATATCCTTTGGATGATTCTGGCTGCCTTGATGTTTTTCATCTCCAAAATAATTGCGGCACTTAGGGTGAATGTCCTTTATCGTTCTCAAGGGTTGATCATCAGTGAAATGCTCAACGCCAAGCTTGTTTTCCTTTCGATGTTCTACAACCTGTTTGTTCCACTGGTTGGCGGTGAGGGTTACAAGGCTTATTGGCTAAAGAGAAACAGGAATTTTGAACTCAAAACTACTGTGGGGTCAGCCCTTTTGGATCGACTTTCGGGCCTGGCAGGACTGGCTTGCTGGGCTACCCTGTTTTTTCAGTTCACCACGTTTGAATTAGCCCAAAAGCCCCTGTTTTGGTTGGCAATCCCACTAGTGATTGGGGGTTATTTTGTGTTCGTCCGGCTATTCTTCAGGAGGTATCTCTCCGCATGGGTTAAAACGGCGATGATAAGCATTGTGATGCAGGGATTCCAGGTGCTCACCGTATGGTTTGTGGTCATAGCACTTGGCATTGATCAGTTGATGGTGGAATACATTTTCGTTTTCCTACTAGCCACTTTTGCATTCGTCTTACCTATGATGGGGGCACGGGAGGCTGCCTTTGTATTTGGGTCTGAACAACTCGGCCTCAATATGGAATTGTCACTGGCAATAGGATTGATGTTCTATTTAACCTTACTTGCCTCTACTGCAGTAGGAATAGTACTATTCTTCTTCGAAAAGTCCTTGAGGCGGGAAGAGGTTTAATCCTTTAGTCTTACCAAAGCCAACTCGACCTTTCTGGCCCTGTCCATACAACGATAAAGGATCTCATATCTCTCCATATCCTTCAGGTATTTGATCGGAGTTAAATGGAATTGACCAGGTTTAGACTCATATATGTTGGTCATTACTTTCCCCGTTGCCCGGGTGTGGTAGTAGGGGATCTGGTAAACAATCGGAAAGGTTGTTTCCAGCCCAAGCTCCTTGAACTGGATTGGCCCGATGGCTGCATCTGTCCGCATCACGTATCTCGGAGTAAGGAATTCAAATGACTCACCGTTGGTAATCTCCAACATGTCTGATACATTCTGGCGATAAGGAGCAGCATTTGGGTCATTTTGAAAAGCAGGTAGATAGAAGGTGTTGTATCCGATGCGCACGACCAACAAAAGGAGCACTACATACCAAATCTTTTGCTGTGCTCTTAGCATCATCCAAGCAATAATACCAGCGACACCAAAACCTAAGATGGACTTGATCCATACTCCATCGAAATCCTTGGTTTGTTCAATGAATGGTGGTGCCAAAAAGGCGAATGCTGTTAATATGCCCAGGCCGGCAAGGATGTATTCAATAATTCGCTTGAGCCTGCTTTCAGTGTCAATTTGAAAGGCGTGAGCCAGAAGAAGAGCGATAAAAGGCAGGAACATATACAGGTATCTTGCAGAGAAATTTCCAGAGAACCAGTAGATTGGAATGTTGAATAGAATGAAGAGCACCGAAAACAATAGAAATGGTTCGGACCTCATAGATCGAATCCACGATCGCCTGAAAAAAAGCAGGGCAATCACCCCCCATGGAAGGATGAGCTTGATCAATTGAAGTGGAAAGGTGAAGAATTGAAATACCGTATCTATAAACGGCGTTTCCAAACCTGTTTTCATGGTGGCTTCGTCAAACTGCCGGACCAGCAGACCAGTGATGTCGGCCTCTGTAGAATATGGAACGAGGTAAGCTGAACACAAGCCGACAAATACTGCTACCCCTAGAAGGTGTGTCCAGTGGAACCACCACTTCCATTCGCGGGACACGAAAGCCATAGCGACGAATGTCAATCCTTGAAATGCGATCGATGGAATTCCCTTGGTGAGAAATCCAACAGCTGCCAGGGCATAGGAAAGGGAGTACAGGAGCAGGTAATTTCCCTTTGATTTGAAGTGGAATATAGCAAGCGCCTGTGCTATAACAAGCAGACTGTAAAAGGTGTCAATCTCCCCCGTATAGACTCCTCCGTAGAACAATAGGTCGCCCGCTGTAAGTAAGAACAAGGAGGCCAGCAGGGTAGTAATGGAATTCAAATGCTTTTTGGCATACCACCAAAGCAGAAGGACCATTCCAAAAAGGCTCAATAATCCGGGCAGGCGGACTACCCATTCATCGGTATTAGAGAAGATTTTGAAGGCCCCAAGCATCAACCAGTTGTACACTGGAGGTTTGTTGTAGTAAGGCAGCCCATTGATATGAGGTACGAGGTAGTCTCCGGTAATAAGCATCTCCAAAGCGACGATGGCGCGACGTGGTTCTTCGCCCCGCAACTCTACATAGCCAAGCCAGCCAGTGTATGCAACAATAGCCAGTGTTACAATAGAAATGACAAATGACTTTTTTGGCACAGCCCCAGGCTAGTAAACAGGTTTTTTCAGGATAAATGTCCTAAGAAAAACATCGATCTAACTACAATACGAAGATGAAAAGTATCAATAGATAAACAAGGAGCCCGGCAATCATGGCGTATTTCAAAGGTGTTTGGAGGTCCTCCACGATATACTTCTTGGCCTTCGCTGAGGCATTGATGATAAAGACGATCATAACATATGGAAAGAGGTATAATACTAAGATGTACAATAACCCGAACAATCCTGTTGGTCCCGAAAGAAGCATTTAATCATTGCTAGTTGACCTAAACAAAATGCTATTCAAAGTACTCCCGCACCCAGGCTACCATTTGGTTGTCGGTGATGCCGTCGCCCTTTTCAACCCCCAATAGCGAGCCGGTGTATTGTTTGTGATGCTGTCGAATTTCCTGGTCCAGCTTTCGACCTGTTTCTGCGGGGCCAAAGATGACAATGGCATCGACGTTTTTTAGTTCGGCAGCAATTGCTTTGAAGTAATCTTTTAATTGGTGCTTTTCACGTTCGAGGTATTTCCCATCCTGAACCACATCCTGAGGCCCTCCCTTAAGCCTTGTTCCACTTCCACCTTTTGGATGAAACTCTTCCAGATTCGAATCAATAACTTTCTTGATTCCCCAGCCACCATTGTCTGAAATGATTTTGGCGGTCCGCTTGTCTATCCAGATGCCTACCTTCTCGCTCATTCCTCAACCTATTTTGGTTCCAGGGTCATGACGTAAGCCTGGCTCTCCTCAAGGTATTTGGCCAAGCGATCCAAATCTCCAAGCATGTCTTCCGGCACAAGCACATAGCCGTGCATGGTAGAGTTGTAAGAATAAAAAAGGTCGGAGTTCCATTCCTCGATATACTTTTTCTGAACCTCCTTCGAAAATCGTATGCCGATCTCACCGGCTTTATTTAAAAGGGAAAACATATGGCCGTTGTCGGAAGTATAAGGCATTGTTTTACCCTTGCGCTCTATGCCCGGACATTTGGAGACTAGGGTGTCGTATAAATCCCGTCGTTCTTCATAGTGGCTTTTCATAAGTGCAATTTCGAGGAGTTGCACTAATTTATGGAAAAGTCATTTGCATGCTAAGGCCTTAAGAGAGATTAAATGCTCCTACCGCCTTTTCGCACCCATCCCAGTTGATTCGAATGTTCTCTTCATCCAATAGCAGGTCTTCTGGTTCGAGCAAATCCGGAAATCCACTCCAACCTGCTGTAGGCCCATAGAAATCTCCTGACCTGGCCTTCGGGTCCATCGCTCCACGAATGATGCCCGTCGCACCATCTTCGGCCGATTGAGCACGTTGCATAAATGATGCATCTGCATCCATGCCTCCATCGGCGGCAGTCGTTACCTGTAGATTCGTTAGTGCCAGGCCGGGGTGTGCCAGCAGAGATATCACATTGGTTATTCCGGCATTTTCCAGCTTATTCTTTAAGCCGTAGGTGAATGCGGCATTGGCCAGTTTAGTCTGATGATATCTGGCCCACCGTGGATTCTGAATGTCGGAAATGTCTTCACCATCTCCACCAAGATTCCCACCATTCTTGCCGAAATACACTTCTTCAAGCGGACCACCGAGGCGAGCCATGGAAGAATGGTTCACAACCCTTCCCTGTTCACTCTTCATGAGTAGAGGGAAGAGATCCTTTACGATAAGGAAATGGGAAATCACATTGGTCTGCATTTGAATGTCATAGCCATCTGCCGTTGCCTGATCTTTAAGCGCCATAACCCCGGCATTATTGACGATGACGTCTATTACATCGTACTTTGATTTTATGGTTTCTATTGCCTTGCGCACACTTTCAAAACTCTGTAGGTCGCAGGAAATGGCTTCGAACCTGCCATTTGGCGCTTCTGACCGCAATTGTTCGAGGGAATTTGCCGAGCGATCACTTTCTCTGTTGAGCAACAGAACGGTCGCTCCCCTTTGTGCACACTCCCGTGCACATACATAGCCAGTTCCAGTGGTGGTTCCGGTGATGGCAACTACTTTGCCCGTCATATCCTGGGTGTGATTTTTCAGGACTTCATTGAGGTGGATTGTTTCAACTTGATGCATGATTTGAGTGGTTAATTGGAACTGTATATTGCTAAGTAACAATTTTCTGAACCTCAGGTTCAGTATGAAATCTTGGTGAATTTTTCAGACGCATCCCAAAGCCTCCTGGCTGCTCCCTTGTCGTGCGATTTTTCATTGGAGGATACTTTCACAGGATCCCCTTTCATTTCTCCCCAACCTTTGGGTCCGAAGTAGTCACCGGATTGGGCATTGTTGTCGAAAGCTGCCCTCAAGGTTGGCATCACACCCATTTCAACTCCCTGAGAGAAGAAGTTGTTGAGGAATTGAAATAGACCTGAATGCCTCTGGAGGTCGGTTCTCGTCCACCCTGGGTGCGCTGCAGTGACAACAGGTGCGTATTCATCATCCTTCAGTTTGTCAACAAGCTCGTAGGTGAATAGTAGGTTGGCCAATTTACTGTCTGAATAAGCCTTCATGGTTTTGTATTTTCTCTTCTCCCACTGGATGTCATTGAAGTCTATTTCCCCTTGGCGATGGGCTTGACTTGAAGTATTCACTATCCTTGAATTTGGCGCTTTCCTCAGGAGCGGCATCAGGAGTCCTGTTAAGGCAAAAGGCCCTAGGTGATTTGTCCCCATTTGAAGCTCAAAACCGTCTTTGGTTGTACTATAGGGTGACATCATTACGCCGGCATTGTTGATAAGGATATCGACTTGCTCCACAGAATCCTTCATCCTCTTGGCAAATTGGTGAATCGATTCGAGATTAGACAGGTCGAGGGCCTCAACGCGAATAGTTCCTTCGGGGTATTCATTCAGGATTTCGCTTCGTACATTTTCGCCTTTGGAAGTATTTCGCACGGCCATGATAACATTCGCGTTCTTCCGGGCGAGTACTTTAGTGGCTTGCTTTCCAAGCCCGCTGGTTGCCCCGGTGATGATGATCGTCTTTCCGTTCAGGTCAGGGATGTTGTCGGTTGTCCATTTTGAATTTTCCATGATTATAAATTTTTGATACTCCAAATGTCCTTTAAAGACGTTTGAGGGTAGCAACACATTTTGCGGATAGGCAAACACAGAATGCAGAAACACAAAAAAAGCCCCACTCACTTAGTGAGGGGACTTCTTTGAATGTGGGCCCAGCTGGGCTCGAACCAGCGACCTACCGGTTATGAGCCGGGCGCTCTAACCAACTGAGCTATGGGCCCTAAAGACGCGGCAAATTTATCTTTTTCGCCCAATCATAACAGCCAATTGGTATCGTTATTGAGGTCCGCCAAAAACGTATTTTTATCGGCACGCTGGCTATGTTTAAGATATCCCTTCAAAAGCGCATCTACCTCTTTCTGATCTCGTTTGTGCTCTTGTCATTTGTGCTCATTGGCACCATTACCATCATTTTCTTCAGCAATGAAAATGAGCGCTACCACGCGGAACGATTGCTTAGAAAAGAACGAACGGTTCTGGCATCTATCAATTTCTTCCTTCGAAGCGAAGAGGGAGACATCTTTCCCTTCTACACACGTGATTTTTCAAAGAAGATAGAGGAGATCGCCGAGATCAATCAATTTGATATCAATGTCTACGACCTCAACGGTGAATTGATCACCTCAACACGGATGGAATACTTCGAGAAGAATATCCTGCCCTGGCAAATGAAGGACATCCAACTCAAAAAACTGCAGGCGACCAAATCGTCCATTCTTGAGTCTGAGGCACATGGAGAAGATCGCTACCTTACCACTTATTCCTATATCCACAACAAGAACGGTCAACCACTGGCCATTGTCAACATTCCATATTTCTCGGATCAAACCCTCAACAAACAGGAGGTAACTTCCTTCCTTACGTCCATGACAAATATTTATGCCCTGCTGTTGATAGGGGCCTTGCTTCTTGCCTATTTCATCTCTTCTTCTATCACAAAACCGCTCAGGGTGCTGCGTGATAAAATGAAGGAAGTGAGCATCGAAAAACACAATGAACCCATACACTGGAAGGTGAAAGATGAGGTCGGAGCTTTGATAGAACAATACAATTCGATGGTTGAAGAATTGGAACACAGCGCCGAACTCCTGGCCAAAAGCGAGCGCGAATCTGCATGGAGGGAAATGGCCAAGCAAGTAGCCCATGAAATCAAAAACCCACTAACTCCTATGAAATTGAGCGTGCAACAACTCGAGCGGGCTTGGGGCGACCAGCAACCTGACTTTGAGGAACGTATGCGAAGATTCTCCAAAACCATGATCGAGCAGATCGAAACCTTATCCAATATCGCCACAGAGTTTTCCCATTTTGCCAAAATGCCTAAAGCGCAAAACGAGGCTATTGACCTTTCAGAAGTGATTAAATCAACCATTTCGCTTCATGATGCAAACGAGAATGTCTCCATCTCACTCAAGGGAGAGCAGGATGTCGGAATATTTGCCGACCCCAAAGCCATGTCGAGGGTATTCATCAATTTGATCAAGAACTCGATCCAGGCAATAGATGACGGGCAAAAGGGAGACATCTTAATAGAAATTGCCTCAACTGACGGTAAGGCCGTCGTCAAGGTTTCTGATAATGGTCATGGTATACCGGAACACCGCAAAGAGGACATTTTTCTGCCCAATTTCACAACAAAATCAAGCGGTATGGGGCTTGGATTGAGCATGGCCAAATCCATTGTAGAGAATGCTGGTGGAAGCATTACTTTTGACAGCCGCGAAGGAGAGGGTTCTACCTTCATTGTCGAACTGCCAAAAAACGAATCATGAGCAATGTTCTCACCAAAGACGAAGGCCATGTTAGGGTCATTCAGATCAATCGCCCGGACAAGCTAAATGCACTCAACAGGGCGACCATCAAACAACTTGGAGAACAACTACAAGAAGCCGAATCAGATGGGAATATCCGGGTTATCATCATCACAGGGGTAGGGGAAAAGGCCTTTGTGGCCGGAGCTGACATTTCGGAATTCGCAAATTATTCCACTGAAGAAGGCAGTCAGTTGAGCGCCGACGGGCACGTTAGGCTGTTCAATCTTGTAGAGGACCTCAAAAAACCGGTTATTGCTGCAGTCAATGGATTTGCTCTCGGAGGTGGATTGGAGTTGGCCATGTCGTCTCATATAAGGATAGCCAGTGACAATGCCAAACTAGGGCTCCCGGAGGTGACACTTGGTGTCATTCCTGGCTATGGCGGAACGCAACGCCTTCCAAGTTTAGTTGGTCGTGGAAAAGCCAATGAAATGATCTTCTCCGGAGGTATGATCTCCGCCGAAGAAGCCAGGGATTGGGGCCTTGTCAATGATGTTGTCCCACAGGAGGAGCTTATGGACCACACCATGAAGTTGGCTGGAAAAATCGCCGGAAATTCACCAACAGCCATTTCCAAGGCAATTGAAGCGGTCAATTCTGGTTACCAGGTTGGCGTCGACGGGCTGAAGGAAGAAATAAGACTTTTTGGAGAATCGTTTGGCACTGAAGATTTTAAGGAAGGCACCCAGGCTTTTCTCGAAAAAAGAAAACCAAATTTCACGGGCAATTGAGCGAAAGACACGAGCTATCCGACCTTGGAGAGTTTGGGCTGATCGATAAGATTACCTCGGACACAAAAATTCACCATAAGTCTACTCACAAAGCGGTGGGCGATGACGCTGCTGTGGTGGGTACTGGAGATATCAAGACCGTCATTTCTACCGACACCCTGGTAGAAGGTATCCACTTCGACTTGTCGTATGTTCCACTCATGCACCTCGGATACAAGGCCGTAGCCATCAGCTTGTCTGATGTGCTATCCATGAATGTGAAACCAACTCAAGTATTGGTATCCATTTCGGTTTCCAATCGGTTTTCCATCGAGGCAATCGAGGAGCTTTACAAAGGGATTCACAAGTGCTGCGAAATCTATAAAGTTGACTTGGTCGGTGGGGATACGACATCCTCCTCCTCCGGTTTGATGATCAACGTCACAGCATTGGGGGAATCATCATTGGACCATATCGTTTACCGAAATGGAGCGAACGAACACGACGTGCTCTGCGTTACAGGAGATCTCGGTTCAGCTTACATGGGCCTGCAGATTCTCGAGCGCGAGAAATTTGTTTACAAGGACAATCCAAATGTTCAGCCTGATCTTGAGGGCAAGGACTATCTGCTGGAGAGGCAACTAAAGCCTGAGCCGAGGGCCGATCTCATAAGGCTTTTTGAAGAACATGGCATCAAGCCCACAGCGATGATCGATATCTCCGATGGCTTGGCATCAGAAGTTATGCACTTGTGCCATGAGAGCAAAAGAGGAGCTCAACTCTATGAGGACAAAATTCCTGTAGACCCATTGACGGCCATCACCGCAGACGAGATGCAGATCAATGCCATGACTGCGGCACTCAACGGTGGTGAGGATTACGAGATGTTGTTTTCAATAAGGGGAGATGACTACGAGAAGATCAAAGACTTTAAGGAGGTGAGTGTGATTGGTCATTTCACCGGAGAGGGAGAAACCGCCCAATTGGTAACCAACGCCAACCAGGTGGTTGAGTTGAAAGCGCAAGGCTGGAACGCATTTCCAAAGTAAATTTCCAACATCTTTCCCAGTTCTCACGTTTTAGTCGATATGTTGTTTAAGCGGGCAATCCTCACCATTGTGTTGCTTGGATCGATTTTCGCCAAAGCACAATCTCCGCTTTTCGACCAGGTCTTGGAGTCGTTGCCAAGCAAGAGGATTAGCCATTTCATTGAAGACAAAAATGGAGTGCTGTGGATCGCCAATGGGGAGCACCTGACTGTACTTCGCGGATTTGATTCCCAGTCCTACAGGGTTCCTGGTGGTGCCGGACAGCTCGTGTATGTTTTCGAAAAGGAGGGAGGCGAAATATGGGCGGTAGATGACGACATCAATTTGTACCAATTCGACGGATCTGCACTGCTGTCCTTCCATCGCAACGGGCTGCTCTCCTCTACATTCGATAACTTTGAGATAGACCAAGTCATGTTTGATGGCAACAACCTGCTCTGGCTTGCGGCTAGAAATGAAGGCGTATTCAGGATCAATGCCACCACCGGTACCATCATCAAGTGGACTCAAAAAGGCACTCCCTTTGGTAATGTGGTAAATGAGATCTCCAGGGGAAAATACATTGCCGGCAATGAAAAGGGGAAGACCTCGCAAAAGTTGGCGGTTTATAGTGATGGAAACAAGTTTGAACTCGAACTGAGTGAACAGGGAAGCGCCACCAAAAGTGGGGCGATCAAGTTGAGGGAAGGACACATGATGTACTTCAGGGGCCCCGAGATATTGGAGTTTACTGAGAAGGAAATACTCGCAAGGAATTTCGTAGAGCAGAACATTGCGCATCTGTTTGAAGACAAGGAAGGCAAGTTGTGGATTGCATTGGAGGAGGGAGGAGTGCTTTGCTATCCTTTCGGCATTGCTGCTACCCAGACCGAGATTGAATACCTGGCCGGGGAGAAGATCGAATACATTGCAGAGTCCCAGGATGGGTCGGTATACTTTGGTAGCTCCGGGTCCGGGCTATTCAGCTTTTTTCAGGAAAGCACTCCAACTTATAGTAAGCCCGGGGTTTTTTCAGAGGTAGACTCTGCTGAGGGGGAAACAGGTGAAGCTATAGAGTTGGAATACAATCCGATCTTCTCTCAGAGCGAAAGGGTGATCCCCATTTCAAGAGACACCTTTCCTCCGCGCATATTCATTACCTCACTCAAAATAAATGAGGAAGACACCATCATTCTGAGTCACTATGATCTCAACTATG
The DNA here is from genome assembly GCA_965267285.1 of Salibacteraceae bacterium. GTDB lineage: Bacteria > Bacteroidota > Bacteroidia > Flavobacteriales_G > Salibacteraceae > UBA4419. The sequence continues at coordinate 3,052,055 of OZ253948.1, forward strand.
ATGAGAATTTCATTGAAATTGGCTATGCGGGTTTCTCCGCTGACCCCGAATTGCTGCGATATCGATACAGGATGCAAGGTGTAAACGATGACTGGGTTTACACCAACAGAAACGTAGCTCAATACACCACGCTACCCCCAGGGAATTACCGGTTTGAGGTGGCCGCTGTCAACAGGGAAGGTGTATGGTCTAAGGATAGGGCAGAAATCTCATTTGTGATCAAACCGGCTATCTGGGACAGGCTGTGGTTCCGGGTTGTATTGCTCATCATACTGATCGCATTGGTGGTAACGGTAATTGCGTTGTGGGTAAGAAATATGAGGCAGAAGGAAACAGCGAGAATAGAGTTGCAAAAGCGTATCTCAAAGATTGAATTGCAGGCTCTTCGAGCTCAGATGAATCCCCACTTTTTGTTTAATACCCTGAGCTCCATCCAACATTTTATTACGGAAAACAAAAGCAAGGAGGCCATTACCTATTTGGCAAAGTTTGCTCGGTTGATGCGCTTGATCCTCGACAATTCCAAGCAGCCGTCGGTCTTGCTCGAGAAGGAACTCGAAGCCCTGGATATTTATTTACAGCTTGAAAGCTTACGGTTCAAAAACAAATTTGAATATAAAATCGAAGTCGATCAAGACCTGGACCCTAAGTACGACACCATCCCCCCCTTGTTGATACAGCCATATGTAGAGAATGCGATTATGCATGGCATTCTGCACAAAGAGGGCAAGGGGCATATTCTAGTCAAATTGGAAATGGTTGATGAGATGATGAAGTGCATCGTCGAGGACGACGGGGTGGGCAGGGAAGTAGCTCAAGAACTCAAAAAGCAGCGCAGTCACCAATCCCATGGCATGTCAATCACAGCTGAAAGACTAGACATCATCAACTCCACACTTCGCAGCGATATGAGCGTGGAGGTCATAGATCTCACCGGACCAAATGGAGAGGCGGGAGGTACACGGGTGGAGGTATTCGTTCCAATGGACGACTAGTCCTTTTAAACGGCGATCACAACCTTTTAGAACCGCCGGCGTTCAATATCCTATACGAAAGGCCGAGGGATTATAATTTAGAAACCGAAAATGATTAGCCATGTTGACGAAGATTATCATAGTAGACGACGAAGAGGGAGCAAGGGAGTCGATTTCGAATATACTCGACCAGTATTTTTTAGACGTACAGGTTATCGCCAAAGCCGATAACATCGAAGCGGCCTATAGGAAAATTACCACCTACAAGCCGGACCTGGTGTTGCTGGATGTGGAGATGCCTTACGGAAGTGGATTTGACTTGCTTAATAAGTTTGAGGAGATTGATTTTGACATCATTTTCATTACTGCATACGACCATTATGCTTTAAAGGCCATCAAGTATTCCGCCTTAGATTACCTCCTGAAACCAGTTGATATCGATGAGCTCAGGAAAGCCATCACCAAGCATCAGGAGAAGCCTAAGGATGAGCAGGTACGAAACGAAAACATCCAAACGCTCAAGGAGAACCTCACCACCAACTCAGGCAAGAAAAAAATCGGATTGCCCGATGGGGGAGGATTGCTCTTTGTTTCCATTGACGACATAGTAAGGTGCGAGTCGGAAGGGAACTACACTAACATTTTCCTGACCAGTGGGAAGAAGATCCTTGTTGCGAAAACCATGGGGGAATATGAAGAACTGTTTAGAGATGAGAGCTTCTTTAGGATTCATCGTTCCCACCTGGTAAATGTGAACCACATCCAGAAGTTCGTCAAAAGCTCGAATTCCAATTATGTCCTCATGAGCGATGGCTCAAAGGCGGATGTTTCTCGAAGGAAGAAAACGGAATTTGTGGGCTACTTGTCCACTCACTAAACCGATTCACACATTTTTGTTTGTAATCGGCCCATTTTAGGCGCTGTGTCACCTTCATCTGATGTTTCTTTGCAGAAATGTTGAAGAGGGGCCTACATATTACAATTCTGATTTCCCTTGTTGGGGTTTTGGGGCTGTTGGTTCACTGCAGTAGAAAATCTGCAGGCGAACAACCTGAAGCCAATGTGAGTATCATCGAACATGTGCGCAAGGACACGATGGATGCTTACGGTATTCCGGTTGATCAATACGAGGTGGTCCATGCTAGCATCAAGAACAATCAATTCCTCGCAGACATCCTGCTGAAGTACAAACTCAGTTATCCGGAGATCGACAAGCTGGTGAAAGCATCCAAAGATGTTTTCGACCCAAGGAGAATAGTTCCGGGTAAACATTACAGTGTTTACTGTCGAAAGGACGAAAACGGGAAAGCTGCCTTTTTCATATACGAGCCAAACGAATTAGAATACATCGTATTTGATCTGAGAGATTCGGTTAGGGTATACTTAAACGAAAAAGAAATTGAATACCGCGAGCAATGGGCCGAGGGGACGATCGAGACAAGCCTGTATGAAACATTCCAGGGCATTGGTGTGACCCCGGTTGTCGCAATGGAACTCTCCGACATCTATGCCTGGACGATTGATTTCTACCGAATTCAGAAAGGTGATGCCTTTAAAGTTCACTACACCGAAAAAATCATCGAGGGCGAAACAGTTGGGGTGGGAGAAATCCTGGCCTGCGAATTTGTACATAGTGGAGAGCATTTGTTTGCATTCAGATTTGCGCAGGATAGTGTGGTCAGTTATTTTGATGAAAAGGGCAATAGTTTGAGGAAGGCCTTTTTGAAGGCACCACTCAAGTTTAGTAGGATCAGCTCCGGATATTCAAGAAAACGCTTTCACCCTGTGCAGAAGAGGTGGAAGGCGCATTTGGGGACCGATTATGCAGCCCCAACAGGTACGCCCATCATGGCTGTCGGAGATGGTAAAGTAACGGCAGTGGCAAGGGGGAAATACAATGGTCGCTATGTGAAAATCCGACATAACGGAACCTATACAACCCAATACTTGCATATGAGCCGGTTTGCGAAGGGGATGAAAAGGGGAAAGTTTGTCCGCCAGGGAGACATCATTGGTTATGTGGGCTCCACGGGTCTGGCAACCGGGCCTCATGTGTGTTTCAGGTTCTGGAAAAACGGAAAACAGGTCGATCACAGACGGGAAAAACTACCACCGTCAACACCTGTGAAAAAAGAATTCCGAAAAGCCTTTTTTGAGCACGTTTCAGCTTACGCCAAAGACTTCAATCGGTTGATTGAGAGAGAGATCGAAGTCTGATTTTCCCCCACAGAATTATGAATACTCCGGCGTTGATTTCTTTTGGAATCATGCCAATTAGAGGGTCTGGGGCCCATTACATTTATACCATGCTAATCAACTTTCTTTATGCCTAAGAAAAAACCCACCAGGAAAATATACGTTCTCGATACCTCGGTGATCCTCTACGATCACAATGCGATCAACAACTTCGAAGAGCACAATATTGGAATTCCCATTACCGTGCTGGAGGAACTCGACAACTTCAAGAGGGGAAATGACACCAAAAACTTTGAGGCCAGGGAATTCATTCGATTGATCGACAGGCTTTCGTCTGATTACACACTCCAACAGTGGATTCCATTGGAAGGAAAGGGCAAGGGCTCATTCAGAATCGTGATGGATGACAACGGCATCAAACTCAACGCCGAGAAGATTTTTCTGGACAAAAAAGCGGATCACAAAATCCTCAACGCCGTAATCCAACTCAAGGAGAAGGAAAAGGATTACAGGGTTATTCTTGTGACCAAGGACATCAACCTTCGGCTCAAGGCCAAAGCGCTAGACCTTGATGCAGAAGACTATCTCACAGGTAAGATCGACATCGATGGCCTGTACAAAGGCAAGGACTTGGTGGAGAATATCGAAAGCGATTTCATTCGCAGGTTGTATACCGATGGTCAGATTGAGGATACTGAGTACATCAAAACACCGATCAACAATCACTACTATATCCTGAAGAACGGAAAGTCGTCATCACTGGCTTTTTACAATCCGGAATCTCGGCTACTACAGCGTGTGGACAAGTTGTACACCTATGGCATCAAACCGCGCAACGCAGAGCAAACGTTTGCCATGCACGCCTTAATGAATCCCGAGATCAAACTGGTGACACTTCAAGGTGTTGCGGGTACAGGTAAAACGCTCTTGGGGTTGGCCAGTGCTCTGGAGCAACACAAGACCTATAACCAGATCATCCTTGCACGGCCTATCGTTCCGCTGAGCAACAAGGATATAGGGTACCTGCCGGGTGATGCCAAAGAAAAAATCAATCCGTACATGGAGCCTCTTTGGGACAACCTGAAGTTCATCATGGATCAGTTCAAGCAGAACGAAAAGAAATTCAAAGCCATCAAACAGATGAAGGACGATGAGAAAATCCTCATCACTCCGCTTGCCTATATCCGTGGTAGGAGTCTTGCCAATATCTTCTTCATCATCGACGAAGCTCAAAACCTCACACCTCATGAGGTGAAAACGATCGTTTCCCGGGCAGGTGAGAATACCAAGATTGTGTTCACCGGGGACATCAACCAAATCGACACGCCATACCTCGACGAGAAGAGCAATGGCCTGTCCTACATCATCGACCGCCTGAAGGGCAACAAACTATTTGCCCATGTGACGCTTGAAAAAGGGGAGCGCTCGGATCTCGCGAACCTCGCAAACGATTTGCTCTAATCTATCGGTAGTCAGGCCCTTGATTGGGTATGGCCTCCGGCTTGAAGTTTAGCTTAAAAGCCTTGTCCTTGATTCTGTACCAGAGTTGAATTGGCTCACCTGGTGCCCAGTTGTCTGTAGACTTTGGAATGCCTTCCACCTCTGGCATCTCCTCGCTTGTGCTTGCAATCTGAAAAGATAAAAGATATTGGAAGCCACCATCAACCTGGGACTTTTCGATCGCCGAAATTGGAATGTCGTCCCCCTTGATTCCGAGGGAATCGAATTGCAACTCCTTGGGAGATTCAACAATGAGGCGGTGATCAAACATCCTTCCACCGGGCCCCATTGGCAAGGTCTCAAATGTTGATTTTATGGAGGTTAGGGGGTTCGTCTGCCTTGAACCGCACTTTGCCGAAAGAGAAAGGAGCAGGGTAGTAACCCCGATGAATTTCACTAAATTTGAGCTATTCACGCCGCAAACTAGGATGATTTGCGGATAAAAATAGGAATATGCTCAAGGATTTTTACGCTCTAGGCCTTGCAGTGATTCTGGTAGGGCCAGTGACCCTGGCCCAAGAACTTCCTTCCCTGGAAGGAAAAGCCCTAACTCGCGAACAGTTCGAGCAGTTCATCAACGAACACCCGTTCAGCACCCGTGAGAGAATGGATCCCGCAAAGCTCAAGGGCATCGACAAAAGAGATCGCCCTGATCTGGCGTGGGAACAAGACTTTCTCAGAACATTAGACCCGGCAACTGGAAAACCGGAACCACAAAGGGTCTATCAATATCAAAAACAAAGAGCGTTACAGCAATCCCTCCCGGTAGTACCTGGAACAACAGGGAATAGCTGGTCAGAAAGGGGGCCGGACAATATAGGGGGTAGAACCCGCGCCTTGATGTGGGATCCCGACGGGAGCAATAAGGTTTGGGCCGGTGGCGTAACCGGCGGGCTGTGGTTCAACAATAATATTGCGGACGCGAACTCCTCCTGGACCAAGGTCAATGACTTTTGGGACAACCTCTCGGTGACATGTATCGCCTACGATCCAAGCAACCCGGATACCATGTATGTGGGTACTGGTGAAGGTTGGGGTGCAGGCGCAGCCATTGGTGCTGGGATTTTCAGATCTACCAATGGTGGCTCAACGTGGTCGCAACTCACATCCACCACTTCCTCTGGAACGGACATGCACTACGTAAACGACATCATCGTCCGAAATGAATCGGGCAGTTCTGTAGTCTATGCGGCGGTCAACAGGATGTTTTATCGGGGATCGTTTCATGGTGATCAAGGCCTGTTTCGATCTACCAATCATGGATCAACCTGGACCGAGGTACTTCCAAACGCTCCTTCATCGTCAAACAACTATGCTCCCGCTGACATAGAGCTCGATGCCGGAAACCGAATCTGGGTTGGTACAAGGAGAAATTCAAATGGAGCAGGAGGGGGGACCATCCTGCATTCCGACAATGGAACTACATGGACAACTTCCTACAGTCTCTCCACAGGGCGTAGAGTTGAATTGGCCTGTGCTCCATCAAATCAAAATATAATAGCGGCAATCATTACAGCCCGACCCTCGGGTAGCGAAGTGGTAGAGGAAATTAAGCGTACCGCAAATAGAGGCACTAGCTGGTTTAATGCCACCGAGCCTGCAGATGCGGACAATGGCATTCCGAATACGGACTTCACTAGAGGTCAGGCATGGTATGACCTTATTGCTGCCTATGATCCAAATGACACCAGCCGCTTTTATGTTGGGGGAATCGACCTCTTTATGACCGAATCAGGGGGTACCAGCTGGTCGCAAACCTCAAAGTGGTCCAACAACAACAACCTGTTTGGCTTGCCTTGTCCTTTGGTTCACGCCGATCAGCATGCCTTTGTCTTCAAACCGGGGTCTTCCGATACAGCCATCATTGGCAATGACGGAGGGGTTTATTTCTCCGCAAACGTTTCGGCAGCGGATTCATCGTCCACGGGTATTTCCCCCAGGAACAAGGGATATAATGTGACTCAATTTTACGCCGGGGCTATCCACCCCCAAGCCGGTAACAATCACATGATTGCAGGATCACAGGATAATGGGACAATCAGGGTGAGCTCCGCGGGCGTTGGCAATGGAACAGAAGTAAGAGGCGGAGACGGGGCCTATTGCTTTATCGACCAAAATGATAGCAACTATCAGATTGCGTCCTACGTCTACAACACCTACTACCTTTCGACCAACGGAGGGCAATCGACCTTCTTTACCCAGCTGATACGAGACTTCAATACAGGTTCCTTCATCAACCCGGCGGACTACGACGACAATCAGAATGTGCTCTATTCGGCCAGGACCTCGTCCTCGATCCAACGCGTGAAGAATATTACGGGAACTTTTAGTGACGACTTCTTTACCGTCACACTGGGGTCGATGGCTACGGCATTTACAGTTAGCCCGCATACTACGTCATCTACAACCCTGTTTGTAGGAACCTCAGGAGGAAGGGTGTACAAAATAACGGGAGCTCAGGGCAGCTCACCATCGTCTACTCGTATTGATGGTAGCTCGCTGCCATCCGGGTCGATTTCGTCCATTGACATTGGTGGAAGTGAAGATGTCTTGTTGGTTACGCTTTCCAACTTTGGGATCAATTCTGTGTGGTTTACAACCAATGGTGGAAGCACATGGCAAAACAAGGATGGCTCATCACTGCCGGACATGCCCATTAGGTGGGGAATGATCAATCCGTACGACACCACAGAGGTGCTGTTGGCAACCGACCTGGGAGTATGGAGTACAACGGATATCACGGCTTCAACCCCTTCTTGGGCCAGCGCGGTTCAGGGTCTGGCCAATGTCCGGGTCGATATGCTTCAAAGACGAACGTCGGATTCTACTGTAATGGCTGCGACTCATGGAAGAGGGGTATTCACCGGAAAACTAAAAGGCACATCGAGCAGTGTCTCGCCACCGGTGGCCGACTTCAGTGGAACTCCCACAACAATATGTGCTGGGGATACCGTCACTTTTACGGACATGTCCACTGGAACCGTCACAAGCAGAAGCTGGACATTTACCGGAGGTAATCCCTCGAGTTCTTCCGCAAGTACGGTTCAGGTCGTTTACAGTACCTCCGGAAATAAAACGGTGTCACTTCAAGTATCCAATTCGGGTGGCAGCGACACGGAGACCAAAACAAACTACATAACGGTCAACTCAACACCCAATGCATCTCTGGGAACGTTTGCAGACATGTGCACCACCGATTCCCCCCTGACCCTTACCGGGGGCACACCTTCGGGAGGGACTTATTCCGGACCTGGAGTGAGCGCCGGGGTTTTCAATCCTTCTACTGCAGGTGCTGGAGTTCATACCATCGTTTATACCGTGACTTCAGGTAGTTGCACAGATACGGCGCAAAGCACGATAGAAGTGTTTTCTTCGTCCTCTATCTCGGTCAACGCTCCTCCTTTTGCCTGCCAGAATGAGACAGCGATTGTTCTGAGTGGAACGCCGTCAGGTGGAACCTTTAGCGGCCCTGGTCTTACCGGTAATATTTTCGATGCCTCATCTGTTTCGACCGGAACGAAAAATTTCACTTACTCGGTTACAAGCCCGTGTGGTACATCAAACCTATTCTTCAGGATAGTGGTAAGGTCTTTCACAGCGGCATCGCTTACCTCGTTCTCAAATATGTGTGAAAGCGATGCCCAAATAACCCTCACCGGCGGATCCCCTTCAGGTGGAACCTACAAGGTAAATGGAGTTGTGGCAAGCACCTTTGATCCTGGAACCGCGGGTGTGGGTACTCACAATGTCGACTATATTTTTACAGATGCCAACAGTTGCAATGATTCGGCAAGGCAGACTATCACAGTAAGTGCTGACCCTGTTGTGACGATTGTAAGCATTTCACCCCAATGTTTGTCCAATACACCTTTTACGCTCACCGGCGGCTCGCCAGGAACTGGTACCTATAAGATCAATGGAAACGTTGCGACCACATTTGACCCTTCTGCCCTGGGTATAGGGAGCCATACGGTGCGATATATCCATACCAATGCCGGAGGCTGTACTGATTCGGCTTCGACCACGGTTGTTGTCAACCCCGAGCCAACGGTGACCCTTGGCACATTCTCTGATCTCTGTCTGAATGCATCGAGCATAAGCCTCAGTTCCGGAAGTCCATCCGGTGGAACTTATAGTGGAACGGGGGTTAGCGGCGGATCGTTTAATCCATCCTCGGCGGGGGTAGGGACTCATTCGGTCACTTATACTTTCACCGATGGAAACGGATGTACCGATAGTGCCTCGAGCAATATCGTGGTCAAGTCCATTCCGACGGTCAATGCAACAAACGATACTTCGATTTGCAACGGGAATTCCATTACACTCAGCGTAACCGGGGCAGTGAGTTACGTGTGGTCCCCGTCTACCGGGCTTTCGAGTACGACTTCTCCCAACCCAGTTGCCAATCCTAGTTCCACAACCCAATACACTGTTGTGGGGACAGGATCGAACAGCTGTACGAATAGCGATTCACTCACACTTACGGTGCTGAGCTCGCCAACGGTAACACTCACCAACATCATCGACCAATGTGAAGGCAATAATCCATTTACCCTCTCCAATGGATCTCCGACTCCAGGCACATACGAGATCAATGGATCGGTTGCGACAACATTTGATGCCGGTACACTTGGTGCAGGAAATCATACTGTGGAATACTTCCACACCGATGCCAACGGTTGCGCTGACTCTGCATCCATTACAGTAACCGTGCATGCACAGCCTACAGTAACGCTCGGTTCGTTTGCCGATGTATGTTTGAATGATCCCGTACTTACGCTAAGTGGTGGAGGCCCAACAGGAGGTAATTATAGTGGGAATGGAGTTTCCTCCGGATCGTTTACTCCGTCGAATGCAGGTGTCGGCACACACTCTATTAATTATGTCTTTACCGACGCCAATAGTTGCAGCGATAGCGCTCAACAAAATATTACCGTCAAGAGCCTTCCGACCATAACGGCTTCTGCCGATACCAACCTCTGCACAGGTGATACCATCGGCATTTCGGCCAGTGGAGGAACAACCTATAGTTGGAGCCCAACGGGAGGGTTGTCCAGCCCGGGAAGTTCATCTACAGGGGCGAGCCCTTCGGCTACAACTACGTATACCGTCACCGGAACTGGCTCGAACAATTGCTCAAATACGGATGATGTGGTCATTACCGTTTTGAGCTTGCCAAACGTGTCGGCGGGTACGGATCAAACGATCTGTGATGGCTCAACAACGAATCTGGCAGGATCAGGGGCGGCCAATTATACCTGGTCACCGTCGACCGGATTGAGCACCACAACATCACCCAATCCGCTTGTCACGATTTCGTCTTCGCTTACTTATCAATTACTTGGGGTGGATGCAAATGGATGTGCGAATACCGATACGGTCCGAATTACGGTCAGTCCGAAACCAGTGGTGGACGCAGGGCTCGATACCGCACTTTGCGATGGAGAGAGTTATACCATGATGGGAAGTGGCGCAACTACCTATACGTGGTCTCCTTCCACAGGGCTCAATACGACATCAGGACCCAATCCAGTCCTTACCGTTAACGGCAATCAGACCTATAGCCTGATTGGCGTAAATACCTTTGGTTGTTCTGATACCGATGCGGTTTCGATCACTGGGAAGTCCTTGCCAAATGTGACATTCCAGCTCATTCAAAACCGTTGCGCAAACGACAACGACTTTACGCTGAATCAAGGCCAGCCAACTGGTGGAACGTATTCTGGAAATGGCATAGTAGGCGGATCGATATTTTCTCCATCAAGCGCTGGAATAGGGATACATACTCTTACCTATGAATTCACGGGAACAAACGGTTGTACAAATGACGCAACACAGACGGTCGAAGTGCTTGGAATTCCGAGCGTCGCCATTGTTGGACTGGCCAATACCTATTGTGACAATGACAATCCCGTGACTATTTCGACAATTCCGGCCAATGGTACATTGACTGGCCCTGGGATGGTTGGCACCACATTCAGTCCTACAACGCTCGCAGTGGGAACCTATGACGTTACACTGTCATTTACCGATTCCAACTCGTGCACCAATTCCGTGACACAAAGTGTAAAGATTGCTCCGGTGGAACCAGTTGATGACATTCAAGGCTTTGTGCATGTCGCCCAAAACAACACCTACAATTATCGGGTTGATCCGGTGAATGGAGCGACTTATTCGTGGTCGGTTACAAACGGAACATTGCTAGCCGTTGCCAACAACGTGGCGAGCATCCAGTGGGGTACCAGCAGGGACGGAAGAATAGACCTCCGGCAAACCACATTGGACGGATGTTCGGACTCCACCTTCTTGTTCATTCATGTTGGTACGGTCAGTATTGACGAAACCAATGAATCCAACAGGCTGATCGTCTACCCCAATCCTACCGACAACAATGTTACCGTTCGCCTCGAACTCGGCACCGCTGCTGAAATGGTGGAGGTGATACTGTACGATTTAAACGGCAAAGAAGTTAAGTTTGACCAGCTGGGCGGAGGCAGGGATATCGAAACCAACTTGAATCTGACCGACTTGAGTGCTGGCGTTTATACCCTCAAAGTTGTAACCGAGAAGTCGTCCTTTACCCAGCGCTTGGTTAAGAGATGATGAGATCAATCCTGGCAATTTTGCTTGCCGCGTTTGCGGTAGAGGTACATGCTACACACCTTATTGGAGGCGAGATGTACTATGAGTATTTGCAGGATGATGAATACAGGGTATATCTCAAACTGTATCGCGACTGCAGTTCTTCAAACTCATTTGGAACCGACTTCGACCAACGGGCGGCCGTAACCATCTTCGACAATGAAAACAATGTAGTCGAAGACCTCTTCTTCTTTTTCAATTCAAGGAAGACTGTGGAAATAACCATCAATGACCCTTGTTATGATACACCTCAGGGCAATTGCGTCGAAGAAGGGCTATACTACCGAAATGTAACATTACCACCAATCACAGGAGGTTATACTATTACATTCCAACGATGCTGCAGAACACCTGCTCTCATCAACATCGCCAATCCGAGCATTACCGGTTCCACCTTTACATGTACCATTCCGGATAAGGATGTTGCGCAAGGCAATAGCATGCCTCACCAAGCCAATGATCCGCCGGTTGCACTATGTATAGGCTCGCAAGCGGTCATAGACCTCTCAGCGGTCGATCCGGATGGAGATTCGCTGGTGTACGAATTCTGCACACCATACCGAGGTGCCTCGCAAAATAATGCAGCGCCAAGTCCCGCAGACCCACCGCCGTATAACCTGGTGAATTGGGCTCCCGGCTTTAGCGCTGCCAATCCTATTCCCGGGGCTCCGGCATTTCAGATAGATCCCAATACCGGCCGGATGACAGGTTCTCCAACAACTGCAGGACTATACGTTGTTGGCGTGTGTACCAGGGAATATCGCGATGGCAAACTGTTGAGTGAAAACAAACGGGACTACCTGTTTTATGTCCAGAGTTGCGTGTCGAATGTAAGGGCCATCGCAGATCCGCAAAGGGAATTTTGTAAGGGCAATACAGTTACGTTTACCCACAGCAGTTTGTCTACCAAGTTCTATCATTGGGATTTTGGCGTGGCCGGAACAAATGCCGATACTTCTAATTTGTCCACTCCAACATATACTTTCATTGATACTGGGCTGTACAACATCAGATTTATTGCCAATCCCGGCTGGAGCTGTGCAGACACCGACTATATCAGCTATCGCGTTTACCCGGAATTGAACATGACTTTTCCTTCGATTGAAGGACAGTGCTTTCAGACGAATAGTTTCGATTTCAAATTATATGGTGTGGTAGACACAGGTGCGGCTACTTATTCTTGGTCGTTTGGCCCCTTGGCCAGCACGCAGTCGTCTAGCCAGGAAGAACCCCAGAATATTCGCTTCCTGGATACTGGCATGTTCCTCGTCCAGGTAGATGTAGAGCAATACGTGTGTAAGCAGACACTCAAGCAAAGTCTGATCATTTACCCTGAACCAATATTTGATTTTAATCTCTCGAGTAATGAAGGATGCGTTCCACTGCATTTGGCGCTTGAGGACCGATCATTTGCATGGACGGACATAGAGTACCAGTGGAACCTAGGCAACGGGGAGCGATCGGTGCTCAACGAACCCAGGACGATTTACGACAAACCGGGCAACTATGATCTGTCACTCTACGCTTATACAACAGAAGGGTGCAGGGATACCGGCCTTGTCACCTTGCATAATGCCGTTACGGTGCATCCCAGGCCGCGCTCATCGTTTAGCCTGAGCAATGATTCGGGAACTGTATTTGAGCCCGCATTCGACATCATCGATAACAGCCTCGAAGCTCAGAGCTGCCTCATTTATTTTTCAAAAGATGAGGTTTACGATCAATGCGGAGGCTCGTTTGAAATTGATGAACCCGGAGACCATCTCATCAGTCAGGTCGTGTTTAACGAGTTTGGATGCAGTGATACGAGTTTTCGATTCTTTCGCATCAATGAGGAATTTAAATTCTTCGTCCCCAACACCTTTACCCCAAACAAGGATGGCATGAATGAAGTGTTTAAACCGGTGGTTCAGGGTGTGAGCTTCTACCTGTTTATTGTGGAGGACAGATGGGGCAGGGAAGTGTTCCGAACTGTAGATACCAGGGAAGGATGGGATGGCAAGGGACAACGAAGTGGTCTGGATATGGACGATGGTGTTTACGTCTACCGTGTCGTTCTAAAGGACTATGACAACGACATATCCTACAAGGTAGGAACAGTCAATCTGGTTCGATAAGTATTATTAGTACTGCCTTACCTCATTGAGGGCGTGCTTGTAGGCAGTCATTTCTTCACGATTGTACTTATTCGCCGGATCCCGAAGGATTTCCAACAAATATTGAAGAGACGTCATATCGATGCCTTCATCTTCATCGTTGATGTCGAAATCAAAGCGGCCCTCAGCAGCAATGTGTTCCGCAGATAAGCGACAAAGCTTGGTTGCTAGCGGATCCTTCACTTCGTCCTTGAAGACTTCCCTTAGCGCCATCAGATCATCGCAGATGCTGGCATCCAGTTCATCCGTGGCAGCCTTTTTTTGAAGAGCGTCGATGCTCGCATTAATTCTTTTCCAAACCTCTTCCATATCCTACGTTTTAGAGTTCAAATTTAATCCCTTGAGCCAAAGGTAGCTCAGTGGAGTAATTGATTGTATTTGTTTGTCTTCTCATATAAACTTTCCATGCATCAGATCCCGATTCGCGACCACCACCGGTGTCTTTTTCACCGCCAAATGCACCGCCTATCTCGGCGCCAGAAGTTCCTATGTTTACGTTGGCTATACCGCAATCCGATCCATCCGGACCCAAGAAGCGTTCAGCTTCCCTCAAATTGGTTGTCATAATGGCGGAAGACAAACCCTGTGTCACATCGTTTTGCATCCGAACGGCATCCTCGAACTTTGAATACTTGATCAGGTAAAGTATTGGCGCAAAAGTTTCCTCCTTCACGATGTCCATTTCATTGTTTACTTCGGCAATAGCAGGCCGCACGTAGCAAGCACTTTCGTAGCCATCACCTTCAAGAACTTCCCCGTCAATGAGCATCGACCCTCCTTGGGCTTTGATTTGTTCGATGGCTTTTGTGTAATTGTCAACGGCCATGGTGTCGATAAGTGGCCCTACATGATTGTTTTCATTGAGCGGATTGCCAATTTTCAGTTGACCGTATGCGGATACGAGGGCGGATTTTACTTCATCATAAACGCTGTCATGAACAATTAACCGTCTTGTGCTGGTACATCTCTGGCCACATGTTCCTACAGCACCAAAAACTGCCCCTACGAGCGTGTTCTTCAGGTCTGCAGATTCGGTGATGATAATGGCGTTGTTGCCTCCCAATTCAAGCAATGATTTGCCGAGCCTTCGTCCTACGGCTTCTCCAACCTTCCTTCCCATTCGTATCGACCCTGTAGCGGACACAAGGGGGATTCTACGGTCATTGCTGATCCATTCGCCTACGCGGTAGTCTCCATTTACAAGACACGAAACCCCTTCGGGTACCTCGTTCCTTTCAAATACAACTGCTGTAATTTTCTGACAGGCGATAGCCGACAATGGTGCCTTTTCTGAAGGTTTCCAAATGCATACATCACCACAAACCCAAGCGAGCGCTGTGTTCCAATTCCAAACAGCAACTGGGAAATTAAATGCACTGATGATGCCAACCAGTCCGAGCGGGTGATACTGCTCATACATACGGTGCCCAGGTCGCTCCGAGTGCATGGTAAGTCCATGCAATTGCCTCGAGAGACCAACGGCGAAATCACAGATATCGATCATCTCCTGCACCTCACCAAGCCCTTCCTGGAGGGACTTTCCCATCTCGTAAGACACCAAGGTTCCAAGATCCTGCTTTTTCTCTCTCAGTTCCTGGGCGAGTTGCCGAACAACTTCTCCCCGTTTTGGGGCAGGCCATTTACGCCACTCCGCAAATGCCTTTTGAGCTTGGGCTATAAGAGATTCATAGTCGGATTCGGAGGTGGATGCAACTGTTCCCAGAACTTTTCCATCTACCGGCGAAGATGAAGAAATATCTCCCGATTCAGAACCCAGCCAGGTCGATCCTGTTGATGTTCCTTTGTTCGAATTTTCGATTCCAAGGCGACCTAAAAGTTCGCTCAATGCTTGCTCGTCCATGCGTTAAAATATCGACCAAAATTAGCCGAATAAGCAAGCCGTAAATCAATTTTCGGTGGAATTTCCGGAGTCCGTAGATTCGTCCTGAATGGATGATTCTCCATAGGGAGGCATTTCCCTTTTTACCTCGTCGTATACCTCTTCAAATACGTCCTTATTTGACTCCTTGATAAGCGCATAGGACATTACACCGGATGTGATGAGGATTACGTAAAGCAGGATGCCGGAATCAAATCCTTCGATCTGAAATGAAGCCGGAATTGCAAAGAAAAGAAGGATGGTGATCAAGCCCCTGGGAGCGATGAATAAGTTAGTTCTGGAAAAGGTGCCAGGCACTATTTTGAGGACGAGCAAGCGGGTTAGGTAAAGCAAGGCCAGGATGACCATACTACTCAGGAAGACATAGGCATCGAGGAGCGCAGCGAGGCTAATCGAAATTCCGAAAATCAGGAAGAAAAAGGTCCGGACCACAAAGGCCGTTTCGAGGGTCACAATTTTGAAATTCTGGAGCACAGGCTGGATCGCATCCTCCTTGATGTATCGTTTCAAGAAGCCAAAAAAGAAGAGCTTGTAATTGTTGATCAACATGCCAAATACAAGAATGATCAGCAGGGAAGAGAGGTGGAAAAGCTTACCTACATCGTATAACAGTATCAGTACTGCAATGAGCAGGAAGAATTTTGTATGACTTGAGATATTTTGGAAGATAAGGATCAGGACATAGCTCAGCACAAATGACAGGATAATGGTGATGATCACATTGAAGCTAATTTCTCCTATAAGGCTTGCACCCTCTGGTGCCTGCATTCCATCGAGCAGAAAGTAGAAGAACATAATTCCGAAAATGTCGGAAAAAGTACCCTCGTATATGAGGAATTCCTTTTTGTCCTCATCTAAATGGACTACCGACGGAATGACAATCGCACTACTGATTATAGAAATTGGAATGGCGTAGAGCAAGGCCGTCATTTGATCCGTTTCGAAGAAGAAATGGATCACAAAAGCAAAAGCAAAGCTGCAGATGATCAAACCACCAAGAGCGGTGGCCATGGCTTTGAAGATTATCGGGAATTTTTTTCGTTCGAGCTTGAGGTCAAGCGCCGCCTCAAGCACTATCATGATCAATCCTACAATCCCAAGGATCTCCAGGATGGGAAACCAATTGATCTCCGGTATCCCAAGCAAGGACATAGCTTGTTGGATCACCACTCCAGTGGCTATCAGGAGAAGGACAGATGGGATGTTTGTCTTGGAAGCAACAACGTTGTAGAAGTACGAAAGGATGATCACGCACGACAGGAAAATGACAACGTAGTAGGAGTTGAATATCTCCATCAATCAGTATACTGGGTTAGCTCGTTGTTGATTACTACGGGCAACCTGTTCACAATTTCGGACGCCATTGCAGGGAAATTCTGAACGATGATCTTTTTCAGGCTGTTTTGGCGGCCGGAAAATTCACGCTTAACGGCTCCTGCATAAATTTCCTTTTTGTCCGACGTAAGGATACTGAAGTGAATTTTGATCTCCCTTGTGAAGTTCCCTGTTCCATACATGGTATAGTCCTGACCAGGAGTATGCCTCATGTCCAGTTGGTTGATAAACAGGTAAAGACCAGTCTGATACTTATCGGAGAGGTAGTTGAACATCTCCTGATTGATCAATTGGATCGCCATGAACCGCTCCTGGGTGTATGCATGGTGCACAACCTGGCCATTTTCGATTCGACCCCCCGGTGGGGGAGGATCTTCCTTCAATTCGTCCACCGCCTCCTTGACGCTGCTGGCGAATTCCTTTGTGAATTTTTTAAACCCCTTGGCTTCCGGTTCCGGAGGCGGAGGCATAACGCGGTACTGGTATCCAACCGACTTGTAGATATAATCGAGATCGCGGTTTACGTCTGCATTGTCGGCATGCATGCGCACCACCTCGTATTGCTTTTTGCATTCAATGGAAAGCGCATTGTCGAGCCCCAACCGGAAGTATCCCCGGATTTCCTGAAAGGTAAGGCCGTCGTTTTCGCCAATAAATCGATCGATTTCAGATCGATACATTTTGGGCTCAAACGGAATGATAGCCAGCTTCATTCTATTAGGAGCCATAAAGAGTGTATCTCTTGGCATCACATCCTCAAGGGCTGTAAGCGAATTTTCTTCTTGCCCGACGCCCAGCAATGGCAATAGAAATACCAGGCACAAAAAGCCATGAAGTTTCATAGGTATAAAAATACGGTGTGGTCGGCGGCCCCTGAGGAGGTCCGGGGGCACTTATGAACAATGGAACGTGCGTTAGAGCGCCCTGAAAATGTCGTTTCCGATGGCGTAGGTCATCAGCAGAAGTAAGAGTACCATACCAATGGTTTGAGCCACTTCCAGAACCTTTTGATTGGGTTGTCTTCCAGATATCAATTCCCAGACAATGAAGGTAGCATGACCCCCGTCCAGCGCCGGAATCGGCAGCACATTCATCAATCCAAGGATCACCGAAAGCAAGGCTGTCATCTCCCAGAATATCTGCCAATTCCAGGTTGCCGAAAACAACTTACCCATCGTGCCAAAACTTCCAACACCCTTATAGGCCCCAGTCGAGAAGTCAAAGATTAGTGAGAGCTGTCGCCAATATCCACTTAGTTTATCCAAGCCCTTTGAGATGCCTGCCGGGAAGGATTCGGCTAAACCGAATTCTTTCTTCTCCAAATTATAGACGCCATAACGCTCAAAGTCCGTATAGCCAAGCATGGCGACCATTACCCCAATTTTTCCCTCCTCCGAAACGTGCACCTTGGTTTCGAAAGATTCACCTTCGCGCTCAACCTCAAGGGTTACATCCCGGTTGCTTTTTGCTTCAAGAACCTCAGTATACTGGTCGTAGAATGGATAGACTTCGCCATCGATGGACAGTACTCGATCTCCTACCTGGAGCCCTGAGGCGGCATTATGCGACGAATCTGGAACACCACCGATGACAAAGGGCATTCGCGGCCTTATCATGATCATGCGATCACCATCGATCATCTTCTCCACAATGTCGGCAGGAATGGTAATCGCCTGTTGCCGGCCGTCCCGCTCGATGGTCATCTGGCCACCATAGGGCATCTCCTCCAGGATATCAGTGAAGCGGTTAGGCGTATTTCCATTGATCGAAATAATCTTGTCTCCTGTCCTGAGGCCAAAATCATAGGCGATGGAGTCGGTCACCCAAACACCTTGCGTCAGTTCGCTGTTGGGCAGGTAGCGCTCCCCATAGTAGAATAGCGTGAGCGCATAAATCGCAAAAGCCAGGATAAAGTTCACGATCACACCGCCCAGTATGATAACCAGACGCTGCCATGCCGGCTTGGACCGGTATTCCCAAGGTTCCGGATCCTTTTTCATTTGGTCTTTGTCCATGGACTCATCGATCATGCCCGAAATCTTGACATAACCACCCAATGGTAGCCAGCCAATGCCATACTCTGTCTCGCCCTTTTTCACTTTGAAAAGCGAAAACCAAGGGTTGAAGAACAGGTAGAATTTCTCAACCCGCGTCTTAAAGAGTTTGGCAGGAATGAAATGACCCAACTCGTGCAGAACGACAATGATCGATAGACTTAGGATCAGCTGGGCCGCTTTAATGAAAAACTCTTCCATGAAAATGAAATAGGCTGCAAAGAAAGTAGAAACTACAAGGCGCTGAGTTAAAAGTGCTAAAATTCAAGACGTTTGGTGAGTGAGCGTTATTTTAGAAGAAAACCCTCAATTGAACCCCACCTGCGTGAATGGTTGGAGTATCCTCCGATTGCCTTCCATTGTATTGCAGGTTAAGCTGAAAATTCTTGTTGATCGTCTGCTGAAACAGTAGGCTCCAGGTAGCGTTGATTCCGGATTGTAATCCTTCGAGCATCTCAAATGCCAGGGCATCATTGCTTGTGCTGTTGTAGGAGATATTCAGCAAATTGACATTAGCGGCAAGAGCCCCTTTTCCGGTAAAATTGACCTTGGCTTCGCTACCGATCTTGCGAACGAAAGCCCGTTCCGTACCAAAGCCGGGAGCGTTGAATTTTTCCTTGTAATTGACAAAAACAGACCACCGCACCCGGAGATTGGGCTGGAATGTAATCTTGGGTTCGATTTCCGAATAATTGATTTTGTAATTGCGTGTCGCAAAGAGCTCGGAAGAATTCTCCTTTTGGCCCGCCTTTCCTTTTGCACTTAGTAGCAGCTCTCTTGTTACATTCCAACGAACATTTCCTTCATAGTAAGCATTTGAGCGACCTTCAAAGCCGTTGGTGAGCAGGGATCGACTTCTCAAATCCAGAAAACCAACATCAGCTCCGAACTTGGGATGCGTACGATTGAAGTAGAGCGTATTTCGGAAGTTAGAAGCAATGGAGATGAGGGAGGTGTCCGATATTTCTACCGGAAGAGGATTGAACCTTCTCGTTAAGTCTTCCTCGTTTGTTTTGCGATCCAGCCGATAGGCAAACTGGTTGGAGAAACGGCTGAACAATTTGAGCAATTTCTTCTTTTTGGACCACAATCGAGCCGGCGTTAATGTAAGCAGCTGGTTAAATTGATTGGTGTATGTTTTCACGTAATCATCCGATGGTGAAAACACTTTGATGTAGGATGCCTGGTCCGAGAATTGGGCAATTTCGAATTCGTCGAGTTCCTTCTGTCCGTTTCCGTTATAGTCATTCCAATAGTAGATCCCTTGTCCGGTAGGAACTTCGATGAAGGAGAAGTCTTTGCGCGCTTCCAACCCACTCGACACTTCTACAAAAGAAGTAGACAAGAAAGCACCTTTGAGCAAGCGCAATTGGTACTCGATCCTACTGGATGAAGTATTGTCCTCGGTCTGGGTAGTAATTTCAGGGTTGAGAATTTCGAGCTTCCTGTAAGTGTTTCGCGTTCTGAATCTGTGGTTTCGATTCTTCACAAGTTCCAAATCAAATCCGATACTTTGGGCAAAGGTGGCCGTGCGTAAATCATTGCCAAATCGGCCCTTGTCTCTCCGCTGTATGTAAAACAATCGATACTTGTTCTTCTCCAATGCAGGATTGCTGACAAAGACTTCCTTCTCCCAGAATTCATAGGATCCCAACTCCAGGGAGTCGGACAGTACGCTGGTCTTTTGGTTGTTTTCATAGTCGTCCCGGTACCCAAGAACGAAGAAACCAATTTGCCTTTTGAGCAAGCTTTTGTGCCGCTGAAAATAACTTTCATTTACATCGCTCTTACTATTGAGCAAGCTGGCATCAAGAGTGAGGTCCCAGCCTCGGTTCTTGTACTTCCCGTTCAGGGTATTGCGTGTCGCATTGTATTGATCTCCACTCAAAAAACGGTTCGCCTTCCATTCGACCACTCCCCGATTTTTCTTTTGGAGTTTCAAACCACCTGAAACAATGGTCTGGTCATTCACAAGCTCTACATCCCGAAGGTTCCAGTCGCGATAGAATTCTACATTTCTGATACGTTCGATCGGGCTAAATCGATTGTCCCAGAATTCGACTCCCGCGTTTCCGGAAATGTTCCATGGCCCGTTGATGGTGTCCTTCTTGCCAAGTTGCAATAGCCTTTGCTGGTAACTGGCCTTTCCCGCCAGGCCTATATTGTCACCATCGTTGATAGGTGAAAAGTTGTTGAGATCCCTGTTTGAGATTGCAGCTTCAGCCACAATCAGTCCTGATTCGCCAACCTTTTGCTCCAGTCCGGTTGCGATCATCTGGCGCTGTTTTGGGGTAACGAGTAATACAACCGGTTCGAAGGAGCCCATGGGTCTACCGGTCAAAGCGTCCGGTGCAATCCACTGATAGACCTTTCCATTGGCCAGACTCTTTTGCAAGATGTAGTTTCCATTGCCATCGCCAACCTCACTGAAACTCAACTGAAACATAGCACTGTCGGGGTTTGTGCTGAATACGAATACCGAATCATAGCCCAAAGAGTCAAGCATTTTGTACAGCACAAGATCCGGGGTGAACTCAACCGGATTGATGGAGGGGGCAAAGGCGTCTTGCAGACTGTCGCCGATCGATTGAAGAATAGAACGTTGATTGTCGGTCAAGTCTTGCCGAAGCGACTGATTCTTGCTGTCTTGCTCGGCGTAGACCGAAAAGAAGGCCTTCGTTCTCTCACTTTGGTATACATCGGAGAATTGTACAACCGACCTGGCAAAATTCCTATCGGAATACTGAAATTCTACAATGATTCGTTTGTCTTTTGTGATGAACTGCTTGGCTGTAAAAGTGAGTTCGGCTGTGTTGTAATTGATCACATAATCATTCTCCTGCCCGCGGGTGAGCAACTTACCGTCGATGAAAACCCTCTCTGTTCCGCTCAGAATGATGATGAATGTTTCTCCCTCAGAACCCCTAAGCCTATAAGGCCCCTGATTTCCTTCAACGCCCTGGATGATATTCCGCCCAAATTTTCCTCGCGATACGGCTACCCCGGCAGTCAATTCATGATAGGGTGATAGCGAATCGGGGACGTTATTATCGGTTTTTATCCTTGTGGAGAACAGACCTCCCTGTGCTCGCTTGAGGTAGCGCTGAAAGTACGATTGTTTCGGATTCGGGGTCTGGTAATCTCCGGCGATCAGCTTTGTCTTATCGTTATATACCTGGATATAGACCTGGTCGAAATCCTGGAGCTGCTGGGTATTTCCGTCGGGCTGAATCGGGATATTCTCGTCGGAGATGCTTGCGAGTATCTTGAGCTCATCGCTCAACCTTCCTGCGAGTTGTAGGTTGAGGTTGGAGTTGACACTTAAGTTCTGACTATTCCCAAAGGTGATCCCTCTTGAAATGCTTCCTCGTTTCTCGAGGTCGGATTCACCAAAGATGGAGTTCTGCTTTCGGCTGACCTTGTATTTAAACGGATCTTGAAGACCCGCTGTCGAGCGGATCATCGATTGATCTTTATGCCATATACGCTGGCTAAGGGAGAAGGGAAAAACCCGATAAGTGACGGTCAATTCACCTTGCGGTTGCGACTTAAATACGATAATGGATTTTGCCGCCTGCAGGGTGTAGATCGAGGTGTCAACTTCTCCCAGATCATCATATATCACCAGGGAGTTCGGAACAATACTCAATGAATCGAGCTGGATGGTGTCCTGTACATTGATAAAGACCTTTTTGCGATCATAGCCGTCCTCCTGACCTATTGTGGTCATTGCCATCACCATGATGAGCAGCCATATGGATAAGGACTTCATGATTGGAGGTAAAGGTAGAGAGGCATTGGTGTCCGAATGCTTCCCAAGCTTGAATTATCTTGCAAGCGCAACGTTGAAAACGTTGGTCTTTCGATTTAAGTATGAAGGTGATTTCCTATAATGTGAATGGCATTCGCGCGGCCATGCGTAAGAATTTAACCGGTTGGATCAAGGTGGTAGATCCAGATGTGCTTTGCCTGCAAGAAATAAAGGCAACGGAAGACCAGATCGACCTTGTCGATTTGGAATCACTGGGGTATCACCATATCTGGAATCCTGCCTCCAAAAAAGGATATAGCGGTGTGGGGATATTGTCCAGGTATCCGATTCGCCAAGTGCTTTATGGAATAGGAAATGAGGAATTCGACCACGAGGGGCGCGTTTTATCTGCTGTGGTCAATGGAATCAGGATCATAAGCGCGTATTTTCCTTCCGGAGCTTCCAAGCCTGAGCGGCAGATTTACAAGTTGAGATTTCTGGAGGCGTTTTCCAGGCATTTGGAAGGCATTTCGAGAGAGCCGAGCATCATTACCGGAGATTTCAACATCTGCCATACGGCTATAGACATTCACAATCCTATCCGCCTGGCGGGTGTGCCGGGATTCACACCGGCCGAGTCTGCTTGGATCACCTCCCTGATTGATACGGGCTTCAAGGACAGCTTTCGTCTGTTCAATAGCGAAGGGGGTCATTATTCTTGGTGGTCGTATATGGCCAAGGCCCGCGAGAAAAACCTTGGTTGGCGCATCGACTACGCTTTCGTTTCAGATCGGCTTGCGGAAAACGTTACCCGATCGGGAATACTAAAAGAAGCGAGACACTCCGACCACGCTCCCATTTTTGTGGAACTGGATATTTAAACCCTTCCCAACTGCTTTTTGAACAATCTGATTTGCTCGTCGAGCAATCCTGCTTTGTCCAGCTTCTTGGCCTGGTTCATATAGTTGATGGCCTCGCGCTTGCGTCGCTTCGACATTGCGATGCCGGCCAGGTTGAGGTTGGCCAGTGCCTGGTCGTGCTTCATTTTGAGACCAGTGCTCAGCGCTTTTTTGAAGTATTTCTCTGACTTTCCAAAGCCACCGGTTTGTGACTCACAAAGTCCTGTGAGATAATAGTAATAGGCCTCTTGCCGCTTGCTGAACGATTCCGGATGCCTGATCCTCGACAGTGCCTTTTTGGCCTTTTCGAGCTTCTGTCGTCTTAAGAACCAGAATGCAAGAAGGATGTTTTCGTTTCTGAACAACAAAAAAATCGGAACGCCGGTCAGGAGGTTGATAAAGATGCCATTGCCAATATTCCCTTCCATGTACTGCCATACACTCCATGCGATCATGGCCGCGATAATCAGGAATTTGATGATTTTGTTGAGCATGCCTTTAGATTGGGGCGTCAAAAGTAACGATTTGAACGCTTGTAGGCCGTTCATTAGACGGTGGTAGCAACGGACGTAGCTAGCTCAATATGAATCCATATTTTCACGGCGCATGAAACGGATAATTCCAATCCTTTTTTCCGCTATTCTTTGCTTTACAGCGATAGATGCAATAAGCCAGGATGTGATCTACATGCGCTCCGGTTCGGTCATACAGGCAAAGATTCTTGAAGTGGGTTCGAGTATCATGAGATACAAGGAGCACGCCTACCTCAATGGCCCCACTTATACGATCAAGTTGTACGAAGTGGATCACGTTCAATACGAAAATGGTACGGTGAAGGACTTTAGTGATATCCACAAAGAAAAGCCCCGAAAGTTGGGTTTGGGTGCCAACGGACTTGGACCATCTCTGTGGTATTCGGTAGAGATTGATTACATGGTTTACCCCAAGTTTGGGGTTGAAGGAGGCTTGGGTAACGCCGGTGCCTGGGTCGGCATGAACTTCTTTTTTCGGGATATGTATACCCAGAATTATTCTGCATACCTTGGGCTCAATGCCTGTTATTGGAGAATTGACCCTCGCAATAATTTATGGACACAAGGGTTATACTTTCCAGTAGGTTTGAGATTGATGAGCCAAAAAAGTGGAGTCGGGGCCTCCTTTGAGGTCGCTTGGATGGAGATCTTGGACCCTTCCGTACGATCAAGAGTGTGGGCGGGGCTCAAGTTGGGAGTACATTTATAAAACAGATGCGCGTATTTTTTCTCACTGCTTTTGCACTTTTCGCCTTTGGCGGCCATGCCCAGGACATCATGCTTTTGTCTGAATCGGACTCGATGGAGGTGAAGGTCACCAAAGTTGGCCTCAAGGTGATCACCTACAAGAAATGGTCAAACATGGATGGGCCCGAATACGAAATCGATAGAAATGATGTGATATTGATCCGTTATCAGAATGGCAATGTAGACAACTTCGAAGGTGATGAGGATAATTCAAACGACTTCTTCACGACCTCCAGTCGAATGCTTCCCGAAGGTGAAAACCCCAGGAATTACTATCCAACAGCCCTTGGCTTTGGCATTTTTGGGCCTACCACCTACCTGTCCTTTAGTGTAGAGCACTTTGTGAAAGAATCGATCAGCTTTACCGGAGGAATCGGTATCATCGGGATTTATTCAGGGCTGCGATTCCATGCCAACGGACGTAAGAATAAAAAGAGCACCATCTATACCGGCGTGATCATCAACTATACCCAGGAATTTCAGGGCCGGGGCAACCTCACACCAGGCATTTATGTTCCCCTTGGCCTGGAATACATATCCAAAAGAGGATTTGGAATTGCTCCTGAGTTGGCGGTGCTTGTTCAGGCAGATGGATATGTTACGCCTTACATTGGATTTCAGTTGAAGCCAAGGTTTAGGAGGTTTTTGTAATTAGATTGTGGATGATAGACGGGCACGAGTTGCACTTCGTTTAACTCGCGTCACCTTTATGTAGGTGGACGCTGAACTCACACTACGCCTTGAGAGATTAAGAACTAACCGGAATGTACATGCTGACCAGCGCTGCCATTCCGAGGAATATGAGAAGTCTCAAAATGAGCCATGCATAAAACTCCGACTTGGTTTTTAGGTATTTCACCACACCGAAAATGAGTGAAATTGTCAATCCTGACGCCCCAATTAGCAATGAATTTTTGGCACCTGGATAGTGTTGAACTTTGAAAAGAATGCCAATAATCATTATTGAAAGGGCAAATCCAGTAAGAGCTGAACCAATTATCCTCATTCGACTAATTGTCGAGTAAGACTGAGCCCTAAAGATTTTACGAAACCCTATTCCATTTAGAAGAGCAAAACTTAGGTAGAAGTATAGACATGAAAGGGCGGTTAAAGAAATGATGAAAACAATGGCTATAGAATTGTTCCCGGAGATTTTTAACGAGAGTAAAACTAGAATTGAAGCGATCAATATCAGCTCCAAGTATTTCATACCCTAAAATTTTCAATTAACTCGGCAAACCCCCGATCATTCGCCAACCTTGGAATCTTATTTTGCCCGCCAAGCTTACCGCGTGACTTCATGGCTTCGTGGAAGCCATGCTCCTTCACTGGGCGCACGATCAGCCGACGCAGGATATTTCCCTGGATCAAGTCCTTGTAGTATGGGTTTTTGCCCTGAAGATTTTCGTCCAGGAAGGACTCCAACGCGTGGATGTCGGGCGAGGATTCAAACTCGACAAACCATTCGTGGTAGGGAAGGCCTTCAGCGGGTTTCACCTGGGGTGCCATATGAAATTCACGGACGGAGAACCTCAATGCTTCCATAGCCTCTTTCATGGCCGATTCGACTTCTTCTGCGATCACGTGCTCCCCAAATGCCGATGTGAAATGCTTGACCCTCCCGGTAACACGGATGCGAAATGGCTCAAGTGAAGTAAAACGAACCGTGTCGCCGATCAGGTAGGACCACAACCCTGCATCCGTTGTGAGGACCACCGCATATTGTTGGTCTAGCTCAACCTGTTCCAGGGCCAATCGAGTTGGCGTTTCGTTGTGAATCTCAGACAACGGGATGAATTCGTAGAAGATTCCGCCGTCCAAATTGAGCAACAAATCCTCAGAGCCATGTTGATCTTGAAAGGCGATAAAACCCTCCGACGCTGGATAGGTTTCTATGCCATCTACTTCATTGCCTATCAATTCTTTGAAGATGGGCTTGTAGGGAGAGAAATTCACTCCACCGTAGACAAATACAGAGAAGTTGGGAAACACCTCACTCACCGTAGTTTTTCCTGTATGTTCCAGCAAACGCTCAAAGTACATCTGCACCCAGGAAGGGATTCCTGAGAACAGGCTCATGTCTTCTGTGCTGGTTTCCTGCACAATGGCATCCACTTTTTTCTCCCAGTCTTCAATGCAGTTAGTCTCCCAGCTTGGCATGCGATTGCGCATCAAGTAGGAGGGAACATGGTGGGCGACGATGCCCGACAGTCTGCCTGTTTTGATACCATTCACCTCGATGAGCTCCGGACTGCCCTGGAGGAAAATCATCTTACCCTCTACAAAATCGGCCCGGCCCGTTTCGTGAATGTAATGCAACAAAGCGCTGCGTGCAGCTCGAATGTGATGCCCAATACTGTCCCTGGAAATCGGGATGTACTTTACTCCACTCGTGGTCCCGGAAGTTTTGCTGATATAGATCGGCTTACCTGGCCATAAGACATCACTTTCTCCCTGTGCCACCCGGTCGAAATAGGATTTATTGCCTTCGTAGTCAAGGGTAGGAACAGCCTCTACGAATGACTTGTGATTGGCAATTTGCTCAAAACGGTGATCTCTCCCGAAGGCGGTGTTTGCGCCCTTTTTAATGAGGTGTTCAAACAATTTGTGCTGGGTGGTGATAGGGTCCTTCATCCACCGTTGATTCCTTCGCACCTCGCGCGCTGCAAATGGTTTGCTAAGCCGGGCCTTCCATCCCATGTCTCAAAGAAAACACATTCTCCCGTTCGCCAAGTCATTGGCGCAAAGGCTGAAAACTTACATTTGTCCGCCGTGAAGCGAGAGGACAAAAGGCGTATCGCTATACTGGGGTCTACCGGCAGCATTGGTACCCAGGCACTGGATGTGGTGCGTGAGCAAAATGATCAACTTCAGGTGGAAGTGCTCACAGCCCATTCCAATGACAAACTATTGCTGGAGCAAGCACTTGAGTTTAAACCCAATGCCGTTGTCATTGGAGACGAGTCTAAGTACGCTACCCTCAAAGACAAACTGTGGGATGAAGGCATTAAGGTCTACGCTGGAGCAGAAGCGCTCGAACAGGTTGTGGCCATGGAAGAGATTGACATGGTGCTCACGGCAATGGTGGGGTCTGCTGGGCTAAAGCCAACACTCAACGCCATCGAAAATGGCAAACACATCGCCCTGGCGAACAAGGAAACCCTGGTCGTGGCTGGTGAATTGGTTACGAAGCTGGCCCAGGAAAAAGGGGTAAACATCTATCCTGTCGATTCGGAGCATTCGGCCATCTTCCAATGTCTGGTCGGTGAATTCCACAACCCCATTGAGAAGATTTACCTCACTGCTTCTGGCGGCCCATTCAGAGGAAGGAAAAAAGACGAACTAGCTGATATCACAAAGGAGCAAGCGCTCAAGCACCCCAACTGGGACATGGGCGCCAAGATCACCATCGACTCTGCCACCCTGATGAACAAGGGCTTGGAAGTCATTGAAGCACGCTGGTTGTTTGGCCTGAAGACCGAACAGATTGACGTGATCGTACATCCGCAGTCCATCATCCACTCCGTCATTCAGTTCAGGGATGGGAGCATGAAAGCACAAATGGGATTGCCTGACATGAAGCTTCCTATCCAATACGCGCTAGGTTATCCCAATCGGATGCAAAACGATTTTCCAAGGTTTAACTTTATCGACTATCCAAGTCTCACATTTGAGCAGCCGGATATGGACACTTTTAGGAACCTCAAGCTCGCCTTCGATGCGCTTGACAAAGGTGGAACTGCCCCATGTGCCTTGAATGCTGCGAATGAGATTGCTGTCGAACGATTCCTCAAGGACGAGATTTCATTCCTGGACATTTTTGATCTGAATGAGCGCGTGATGAATGAGGCAGAATTTGTATCTCACCCAGGACTCGAACAGTTGTTGTCGGTCGATGCTCAGAGCCGAGAATTGGCTCGGTCGTTCGGGTCTTAATTTATAGCCAACAATATCCCCCCTCTCGCCGAAGCATACCTAAAGTGCTGGGGTGTGAACATACCAATCACATTATCGGAGGCAAAGAAGGCTTGCACAGGTCCAAGATCAAGTTGGGCCGACAACCCAAAATTGGCTGTGTTTGAGAAATAATTGAAGGAAGGGCTAATCCGCAGTTTTTCGCTGAATGTTATCGGCAATGCAAGGTGAAATCCATATCTGAACTGACCTGGATGCATCTGAAATGCGCTCATCACGTTGAGGGCCAGCTTGTCATTGAATTTCCTGACATACGAGGCATAAACCCGAGGCCTAAGTGAAGTCGAAATGCTTTCTGAAGAGGTTTGCCAGTCAAGGAGATTGTTTAAACTATCCCTGAACAGGTTGGCGACCCCAGTATCCGGCAGCGAACTTTCACCGTCGATCAGCTCAATGAGGTCAAATCCAACAAAAGAGGCCGTATCCAGGTTGGTCGATCTCTGCTCCACTCCGCTACTCCATCTAATACTGCCCAGGTTGATAATGCTCATCGCGAACTGGGCTTTTTCGCCAAGGTCGATCGACAAACCTGCATCTGCGCCAAACCCATGGTTCTTACCAAAGAAAGGAGTTGATCCCAAAAAGGAAGGGCTGCCGCTTGCCGTTAGTTCACTCAAAAAGGAAGTGGTGTAGCTTAAATTACCCGTGAGGTGCATTGCGAAGAGGTTCGTATCCGAATTCAACATCAAGGTATTGTCCTGAACAGAGATATGCCCGATGCCATTGATATAATGGGCGTTCGCACCAACCTTCACTTTATCGTTCATGGCCATATTAAATCCAGCGCTGAACTTGCGGTACCAAATCATGGTGGCTGAGGTGGTGCCCAGATCAAAGCTTGTGGCTGAGGCATTGCCATTCGCGATGAGATCGAGCGCTCCCGGACCAAGGATACCCATGGCATCGACTTGTTCGCTGATACCGAATCGAAAAAAGGTTCGGTCACCTTTTCTCATTCCGTATTGGATCCAGTCGTATCCGAAATTCCCGCTCAGAGCGGCCTCCTCGTCCAAGTCAGAAAGTGGCCTTACATTGACCTCCAACTGGTTTTGGTCGTTGACAGAAAGCACATCGCTCAATTTGATGTGATCGCTGTGAAACTGGTATTGGGTGGAACCCGCGAAGGGTGCTCCAATAATTCTCTTTTGCTTTGGAACGAAGGAGGGATTTAACCATCCCGCCTGGTAGGCGGAATTGAGATCGTACAAACTCATATCCATCTGTCCATAGGCAACAGACGAAGACAGCAGACATACGGTCAAGAGCCACCTCATTTGGCAATGAATTTCATTCCTGCCCTGACATTGACCGTGCTTCCATCTTCCACAACAACCGGAATCCTACCAGTCATGGTGGTGTGTAATAGGATGTCGATTTCTGCCTGTGTCCACTGATCGATGGGGTCGATTTCCTCGAGGTCCACCATCCAGATAGAAGGTTCAGACAGGGTATTTGACGGGGCTACCACATGTCCATCCGTGTCGATTTCAGCTGACTCCATGGCCACTCCTTTAAACAGGACCCGGCCCTTTGAGAAATCGTCGTTCCACAGTCGAACGGTTATGGCGCCATAAAGCGGAAAGGAATTCTCAGCACCGATCCTAAATTCGATTCCCTCCAATTGACCCAGATCCACATCGATGCCAAAGTCGACTGTATCCCGAAGGTTGACGCCATGCATTGATCCTGAAAGCGGGAGATTCAATATGCTGTTGACAATAAAAGCACTGGAATCCGTCATGAAGTCCTGATCGTGGTTGGTATCAGCATTTGAAATAGCCTCGATCTTGTGATAAAGCCACTTAGGCCTGGTTCCCAGCAAGTCATTGATATTGCTGTTGCCCTTGTCCATTTGAAGGAAGGTATTGGCAAACTGGCCCACCTCATTGATGCTAGGATTGTTGATGGTAAATGGATGGGGGAAGTCGCCCTCTGGCCCGGTACTATCCCACGGTATCACTGTTCCGGATTCGACGTCGAGCATCTCGAGTTTGGTGAATCGCACATCGACGGGAAATCCAAAACTACTCTCGATATCCAGGTCGAGTCCAACGTCGTCGAAGTTGACAAAACCACCTCCAAGTTTGGTAAACAGTTGTAGGAAAATGCTGTCTTCGTCCGTACTGACGATCTGCTGGCCGAAGTCCCCATCGATGTAGGAGAATTCGAGGTCTTCGTAGCCAAATTCAACCTCAATGGAATCGAGAAGTGGAGGCAGGTTGTTGTCCATGGTCATGGTGACCTCGTATTCGAAATGGTTGTAAGCTGGTGTTCCGAGCGTGAAGTCAAATGTGTAACCCGAGATATCCACAGTCTTCATAGTCACTGCCGGGTCTGGGCCGGTGAAAACGTCCCAAGCCAATTCCTCATCGTACATCTGCCCGTCTTTGGCCAGTGCCGGTATGCGCACCCTTACTTTCCCTGTTTCACTCATGACGGATTTTAGGCGAAGGAAGGCCTTGCCGCTGTGCAGGCTCATGGTCTCCACCTCCATGCCATTCGGGGTGTTGAAGCTGTAATTCGAGGTGTCCACCACGGACATCTGCTGGATAAAGAAGCCGTACACAGTGAAAGCATTACTCGTATCCTTGAACTTTACAATCTCGTTTGCGCGAATCGAAACGAGTTCACCGGAATACTTGAGCACGACCTTTCCATCTTCGGTTGTACTGGTGAGGTTTTCAATGTCCACACGATCGACAATGTCGTCCGTCGAAACGGTCGTGTTGATAAGC
Organism: Salibacteraceae bacterium; assembly: GCA_965267285.1. GTDB lineage: Bacteria > Bacteroidota > Bacteroidia > Flavobacteriales_G > Salibacteraceae > UBA4419. Next base: position 3,083,452 of record OZ253948.1, read on the forward strand.
GGGATGCCAAGTTCCCTTGGCCAGCTACCAACTGCAATACCTTCAGCCCCGAGAAAACTCTTCATACAAGAAGAGAGCATCACGATTTCCAGCAAGGCAATGAAAACAAGGGACTTGTAGAAAGGGCGCTTCATCAAAGAGTAAATGTACGGAACAGTTGCTCAGGTGTTTTGTCAGTCAACGCCAATAATGGTGGTTGGTCTTTACTTGAGTTCAAACGAGGTCTTTCCCAATTCGTAGTCTTCGGCGTAGATATAGGCCTCATAATTACCGGGACCCAGTTGATCTTTCACGTCCCAATAAAGGCAGACGTCGAGCTCCTCGTTTTTGTAATCCACTTCCTTTTTGACCGTATAGAGCGCCTTGACGCCGTCGTATTCGAACATGTTTTCCTCGCTTTCCTCCAGCACAACAACTTTCCCATTTGGCCCTATGATCCGTGCATAAACCCACTTCTTTCCCGGTTTGGTCAATTCGTTGGCATCGAGGGTAAAGCAAGTCTTTAGCCGGTTGGCTCGTTTGCTTCTGGTCGTTTCGCGATAGAGGTTGTTATTCTTTTTGCGAAGGGCCGACGATACAAGGTCAAAGGCTTCGAGTTTCTCGCCGATTTTGACTTTCTCCGCCAATTCCTCATTGGCCTTAGAGAGCTTGGAAGTCCTTGTTTTCTCAACACCGAGTTCCTCAGTGATCTGCTCATTTTGCGCCTGTAGCTCAATATTAGCGGTATTGAGGGAGTCAATCGTCTTCAAGTAACTTTTCATGATTCCACGCAGTGTTTCAGCCTCCTTCCTCAACTTGTGGATCGTCCAGCGATTGTTTTTGGCCTTGGTGATGAGCTCCTCGATTTTTGCCTGTTGCTCGCTGATCTTGGCATTCATGGTATCGTTTTCCGACTTCATGTCCTCGTACTGAAGGATCATGTCCTCCAATTCGGCTTCGACCTCCCTTTTTTGATCATCGAGGATGCCCTTTTCTTCTATAGCTACTTCATAGTTGTTTTTCTCCTCCATATAAAGCCAGGCAAAAAGACCATTGGAGCCAACGAGTAAAATGATAAGTATGATGTAAGGAAGTTTTGAAGATGATTTGCTTTCGGATGTCATGAAGTCAGATTTGTGATACCAAAGGTAAACGAAGACCGCTTAAAGATTGTTGTCGTTTGAGCGTCAAAGTGTTTCGCACAATTGTTCAAATTTGCGCTTATGAGAAAATGGATGATATCTGGGTTGGCTGTCGCTATGACCACTATTGGATTTGGTCAGAAGTATAAGATCATGATGGAAGACCCATCGGTGAATTTCTACGATGTAGTGAAGGAAGCCGATCGATATTTTGAGAATAGGGATAAAGGAAAGGGGTCTGGTTTTGTCAATTACCAGCGATGGAAGTACGAGAATGAATCGAAGTATTATCCAAGCGGAAACAGGGAAGGGATCTCACCAACGTTTGCATACGACCAGTTTGAGTCCTTCATTGCAAAGAATCCGAGTAGTGCCAAACGCGGAAGTCGGAACCCATGGCAGGAATGGGGCCCTGTGACCATCGAGACCATCACTGGACATTACAACCCAGGAATGGGCAGGATCGAGACCTTCTACATTGACCGTGTCAATACAGACCGCATGTTTCTCGGTTCGCGCAGCGGTGGATTTTGGAGGACATACGATGGAGGAGCCAATTGGGAAAATACGACAGACTTTCTTCCAGCGAGTGGGGTGAATACCATGTCTGTTTCTCCTCACAATTCGGATCGCATTCTCATCAATGTTCGAAATGGAGGCAATGGGTACTCGCATGGCATCTATAAATCAGAAGACGATGGTGCAACCTGGGCCGTTACGGAATTTGGACCTGACAACCTTATAGGTGGGCTAGGGAAGAACTTTGTTGTTTACAAGGTCGCATTTCACCCGTCGATTGCCAACCTCGTTTTTGTGACGACCAACCAGGGTGTCTACAGGTCTACAGATACACTCAACACCTGGCTACGGGTTCATCCTCGGAGCTCAAACGAAATTGAATTTCACCCGACCAATGACAGCATTGTGTACATCTTTGATAGGACATCGGCTAATCGAGATGCCATTCAAATTTCAACAGACCTGGGGCTGACGTTTATCGCTTCAGGTACCATGACGGGACAATCCTCTTCGAGTCCAAGCCTTGATGTTTCTCCGGATTGTCCGGACTGCGTCTATCTTGGATCGTCTCAAGGTATTTGGAAGTCGACGGACAAGGGTGCTAACTTCACCTTTGTTTCCTCGCCATCTCAAACCGGACGTTATTTGGTTGTTTCCGACACTGATGATCGATACATGATTTCAGGAGGCATTGATGCTTTTGTCTCCAACAATGGTGGTCAAACGTTCACACAATCTACATGGTGGAGTCTTGGAAGCGTGCCATTTGATGATGGTCAGTACATCCACGCAGACCTGCGCGAAGGAGACTGCATCGATGGCAAATTTTATTTAGCAACGGACGGCTACCTCGCAGTTACTGCAGACAACGGAGCTAGCTGGACCAACTTAAGCAAGACAGTGGGTATTCGCGAAAACTACTCGCTCGGGCTTTGCCAGGCCAATGCCGAAATGAACTACCTCGGATCTCAGGACAATGGGCAGAGCCTCAGAAATGATACTTCATGGTTGGAGCTCTATGGCGCCGACGGTATGGAAGGAGTGATCCAAAGCCTCAATGCCGACTGGATCATGGGCAGCTGGCAATACGGAGGTCGCAGGGTTTACTTCGATGGGGGAATGAACGGTCGAAATGTAACCCCTCCTGGGCAAGCCAATGGTGCCTGGGTTGCTCCACTGATTGCCGACCCCAACGACCCCATGGTGGTTTACAGTATGGATGAGACCTTGTACAAAACAGAAGACTTTGGAGAAGACTGGGACAACATGGGTGATCCATTTGCAGGAAGTAATGTTGGACAAGTGGCGATTTGTGAGAACAACTCAAACATTATCTTCTTCTCTTCAGGCTCGAACATGGTGCGTAGTATGGATGGTGGTGACAACTATGATGTCATCAACGGATTGCCGGGGGGTAGTGTGACCGACATCGCCATTGCACCCAAGAACGACAGCATTATCGTCATCACCTACAATTCCTACCTCAACGACAACAAAAAGGTGTACGTCAGTACGGACCTTGGCGAAACCTGGACGAACCATACCTTTAATCTTGGCAATATGCCGGTACGTTCCGTGGTCGTGGATCACACGGATGATACCCGAATTTATGTGGGTGCCGAAATTGGCGTTTACCATAAGGCACTTAGCGAAACATCCTGGACCTTATACAACAAGGATCTTCCCAATGTCACTGTCCGTGACATCAAAATCCACCGTGGATCCAATTCCCTCAGAGCCGCCACATGGGGTAGGGGGCTTTGGGAAGTCAAGCTCACCGATAGGGAGACATATCCTTCCATTCACCATGTGTACATGTCTTATCCAAATGACTTCGAGACACCTAAATTTTCCATCGAGAACTTCATCTACGCTGACATTGACTATGCAGGAGTGCTGGCGGATGTATCGCTGTTGTGGTCGATCGACGAACCGCGGTTTGACAGCGTAATGGAGATGAATCTCACTACAGGTAACACCTATGAATCGGCACGCCCAATTCCCGAATATCCGGAGGGCACGAAAATCTTCTTCATGATTACGGCGGAAGGTGATGCTGGAGACGTTAGCGAAACCTATAGATTCATGTATCGCGTTAAGCCGTTTGATTATTGTGAGGCAGAAGGCGACAATTCAACGGGGGCCGATTGGATCGACTACGTTGCTGTGAACAGCGATGGACACGACAGCCAGAAGGACGGGTATGGTGACTTTACAAACATCGAATTTGACGTAACCAGAGGTTCACTCAACGTATTGGAGATTTCATTGAACTATCACTGGGATCCAGACACGACAGCCGCATGGATTGACTTCAATAAGAACGCAACATTCGATGACCATGAATTGATCGTGATGAGTGAGTTGACTCAGTACCATGAGTCCTTTGGGTCTTTCACGGTTCCCGTTGATGCCGAATTGGGACCAACGCGAATGAGGGTTCGTAACCAATACTGGAATCAAAGTCCCGTACCATGTGGTAGTTTGACCGGAGAGGTTGAAGATTATACGGTCAACATACTCCCTGCCGTATCGATCAATGAAAGAACACGGGCATTTGGATTGAAGGTATATCCGAACCCATCTTCGGGTGTAGTACATATATCCATGGATGGCCTCAAAGCCGTAAATATCCTGGATCAGCAAGGCAGGCTGATACTTCAGGAGCAAATGTCATCGGGGTCGATGGATCTCAATGACCTCTCTTCTGGTGTGTATTTTGTGATAGGCGTAAGTGATTTGGGCGAATCACGTACAAAGCTTATCATTGACTAATGAGAATATCCCTTCTGATTTTTGTGCTCGTTTGGCTATCGGCATGTAAGTCAAACAAAGAATCGGCTAACTCGGTGACGACGTGTGCCGTTACGGGAAAGGTGACCCAAACTTCTCAATACTGCGGTGGCGCCAGACCAACAAAGGAAATTGAAGATGAGATGGCTAGGAAGAAGCCATATCAGCTCAAGATGTACATCCGCAAGTCGACCACCAATGACCTGAATTCTGAAGTCGTGGCTGAAATCAATCCGGACGCCGAAGGCAACTTCAAGGTGTTTTTGGCGAAGGGTCGGTATTGCGTGGTCCGGGAGTTTCAGCTCAAGGAACCCGACTTAACCGAAATAAAGAAGAATGAAAACTTCAGGGTGAGTGAGGATTGTTTTCGCGAGAAATGGGCTGAGTGCTATAAGACGTTTGAAGTGACCGAAGGCACATTGAGTGGAGTAGACATCAACATTCACCACAGCTGTTTTGTGCCAGACCTTCCATGCGTACAATGGAATGGTCCTATGCCACCTTGATCGGAGACCGCGATCTAACTTGTGGCAATGAAAGACTTGCCACAACACGTTCTCGACCTGCTTTTTCCAAGATACTGCCTTGACTGCAATCGCAATTTGATCCACGCCGAGCATCACTTTTGCCGCAGCTGCCTTTCCGATTTATTCTACCTGATGGAAGATCGATCAGAAAGGGTTGAGAAATTATTACTCGGGAAAGTCAATATCGACTGGGCCACAGCGATGCTGCCCTATTCAAAACGAAATATCACAAAGGCCCTCATCCATCAATTGAAATATCGTGGCTCCAAAGATCTTGGCGAACTGCTCGGCAGGCAATTGGGTAAAATTGTCGAAGCAAAAGGCAAGAATATCGACTTCATCGTACCTGTACCGTTGCACAAAAAGAAGCTAAAAGTGAGAGGCTTTAACCAAGCTGAAGTCCTCGCCAATGGTTTATCACAGAAGACTGGAATTCCAATTTCGACCGACAACCTCCATCGTACAAGGCACACCAAGACGCAGACAAAAAAATCGGTATACGATCGGCACCTAAATGTTCACCAGGTGTTTGCCCTAAAGAACCTGGAGGAGTTTGCCTATAAGAATATCTTGCTCGTGGACGATGTTATCACCACCGGATCTACCCTGGAGGGTTGTATCGGCGCCTTTCATGAAGCCGAAGGGTGTAAAGTGAGCGTGGCAACAGCTGCCGTGGCTGTTTAGAGAATGCGGAAAACCGGATATCGCATATAGCTCTTCTCAAAGTATTCAGAATTCCGATAGATGAAGTAGAGCTGCGCCCTTGGGTTGTCAGCGAATTCGGCGTCGTCCTTCATTTTAGTATCAAAGCGCGCCTTAAGGTCTTTGTTCGTCTTTAACAATTCCAGCGCCTTGTCTTCAAAGACATAGGCCGAATACCACTCCTTTTGTTGGAGAATCTCGTCGAAGTAATTCCATGCAAAGAAGGAATCGCCATTCTCCGGTTCGAGTGTTTCAACGATGTACCTATTCGTTAACTGATCAAGGGTAATGAGGTAGTCACCGACATAGAAGTCAAGGATGTCCTTCGAGGTTTTTACACTGACACTGTGGTGCAAGTAGTGCCCTTCATAAGCCCTATTGAGTGTCTCATACTTGTCGATGTGGTACACTTCGCACGAAAGGCTCGTGTCTGATTCAAGTCGGGTCATTCTCACCCCGTTGTTTTTAAGTCGTTCGATTACCTCTGTCCAAACCTGAGGAATGACGTACATCTTGGGCGCCCTAATTTTACCTGTTGCATAGTACTTGTTGAAATACTTGATGTTCTTCGTATAGGGTTTGTTTTGGTTGTAAAACAGCCTCTTTCCCGTGGTGACCTTGCTGTCGATGTATTCGGCTGCGTATCCATTAAACTCAAGCATGTCGTACTTGGTTGTGTCCCTTACCCAATTGATTGGGAAGACGGATCGCTCTGTCACTTTGGTCTGATGCGTTTTGCGCAAAGTGGTGATCTCTTGCGCATTCGTCCCTGCGTAATCGAATATGGAATGAAGTAGGTGATAAGTAGAGACGACCCTCTCTTCAAATGTCTTGAGCATATGTGCTTCGCTCACGAAGGAGAAACAACCAAGCAATGCCGAATAACCCGTCGAAAATCTTGGTGACTCGAGGAAATCCGTGATACCGCTGTCCGGGATTTGCTTCACCGTGTGGACATAGGGAGTCATTGGAAAGCCGCGCTCCTTCATACGGTCAAAGAGCCCAGGCGTCATTTTATTTCTCTGGTATCGGCCCAAAAACGACCCCAGTTTGTCTGGCTGGGTGGAGATCAAGGTCATGATGTAAGGGTAATCGGCGCCATTGGAAGTATGCGTATCGATGAAGATGTCTGGGTCCCATTCGGCAAAAAACTTCTGCAACGACCAAGTGTTTTTTGCGTCGGCCTTGATCCAATCCCTGTTGAGATCAAGGTTGCGCGCGTTGCCGCGAAAACCCTGCTCCAGAGGGCCATTTTGATTTGCCCTTGAACAGCAAGCCCTGTTGAGCGCCCCACCCACATTGTACATTGGTACAATTGCGACTACGACATTTTCCAGTGCCTTTTTGTACTTCTTTTCATTCAGCAATTCCCAGGCGAATTTCAGGCTGGCATCGACGCCACAGGATTCTCCAGGATGGATGCCATTGTTGACCAGCATCAGCGCCCGGCCCTTGCCTTTGTTTTGGATGGCGGCAAAGTCCTTTTCTACATCGATGAGGAAGACGTGCAGCGGCTTTCCGACATCGGAGCGGCCAATTTCAATGAGCTTGGCTTCCTCGAATTCGTTGTCGAGTTTTTGGTACTCGGCTATCAAATTGTCATGATCGTACGATTGATTTTGTTTGTAGAGCTCCAAGGGTTGAGCAAAGGCCATGAAGGTTGATATACCAAAGGCCAGCACAAGTAATATCCTCATGGGATGAAAGTACAAAAAGGGTGCTTAATCCTGCTTGCGGTATACAGGAACGGTGGAACAGGGTTCGCCAAACATCAGACTCTTTACCACAGGTTGGAGCAGCGTGGTGAGGCCGACATAAAATGAGTTATCGATGTGTTTGTCAGAGCAGCCCTTTACGATGACCCTTCGGTCTTCCAACTCCGAAAGATCCATTTTGTCGACAGCTTTCTGGAGCAGTGCCTTTTCCACATCCGAAATAGAACCCAGGTGGACGCTTTCCGCATGAGGTTCAAGTGCCGATGCCAGTAGCATAAAAGCCCAGGTAGGCACGATAGCATCGTTGGAACAAATGATACCGACATGTTTGCCGGCATATTCAGACCAATCATTGGATTTGACGAAGTCACGGAAGCTCTTTTCTTTAAGGACAAGACCTTCGTGGAGGTTGTCTACAATGTCGTATTCGATGATGGGCTCCGCGGGCAGCATCTCCTCGAGATCGAGCGTGACCACGTTCATTCGTTCAACCCTATTTACGATTTCAGCCATTACATGAATCCCAATTCGAGCATGGCTTCTTCACTCATCATGCTCTTATCCCACGGTGGTTCGAAGGTAATGTTGACCTTGGCATTGTTGACCATTTCTGAATCCCTAACCTTGTCTTCCACTTCTACTGGAAGGCTTTCTGCCACCGGACAGCTTGGTGAGGTGAGGGTCATTTCGATTTCCACGTTGGCTTCGTCGTCCACCTTCACATCATAGATCAACCCCAACTCGTAAATGTCAATTGGAATCTCAGGGTCGTAACAAGTCTTCAAGACCTCGATCACATTGTTTTCTATGTCCTTCTTATTTACACTCATCGCTATGCGGACATGGCTAGCCCGTAGGATTTCATTTTTGTAACCATCGAAGCAAGTCCATTGCTCCTGTTCGGACTCAAATGCTGGTGCAATCCAATATCGTCGATAAAGTGCAGGTCAGCTTTGGCTATGTCTTCGGGTTTTTCTTCTGACAGTACCCGAACCAACATAGCAATGAGTCCCTTGCTGATCAAGGCATCGCTATCTGCTTCGAAGATCACTTGATCATCCCTCATGCTGGCATTGAGCCATACTTGGGACTGGCAACCCTTGACAATATTCTCCTCCGATTTGTACCTACCCTCAAGAGGATTCAGTTCCTTACCCATTTCGATGAGGTGCTCGTATTTCTCCATCCAGTCCTCAAACAGGGAGAACTCCTCAACAATCTCATTTTGCTTTTGTTCGATGCTCATTTCAGCGCGTGCAAAGATAACGTGAAACCCGCACTATTTAAAATGAGTCTAAATAAGAAATGTTCACTCTTACGAGTCGAGCGCCTCGGCACCAGCAACGATCTCGAGGATCTCCGTGGTAATGGCAGCCTGACGCGCTTTGTTGTAGCTCAACTTAAGGTCGTGCAACAACTCGTCGGCATTGTCGGTGGCCTTGTGCATTGCAGTCATACGCGCGCCGTGCTCTGAAGCATGAGAGTCCAGAAGCGCTTTGTAAAGTTGCGTCTTGAGCGCTTTTGGTAGCAAGTGGACAAGAATCTCTTCCTTGATGGGCTCGAAGATGTAATCGAGGTTGGCATCAACCTCTTCACCTTCATTTTGCTCCATCTTGATCGGCAAGAAATGCTCTGCGGTCACATATTGAGTCGCTGCATTCTTGAATCTGTTATAAACCAATCGGATCTCGTCGTATTCCTTTTCTTCAAAAGCCTTCATGACTTTGTCAGCGATTTCCGAGGTGTGCTCGTAGTCAAGGTTGTCGAATATCTGGAAATGCTCACCTGAAAGTGGCCCATCGGCAATACTGTGCTCGCCTTTCCTGTAGAATTCGTGCGCTTTCTTACCCAGGCCTATTACATGAACATTCTTGCCCTCATATTCTTCACGTATCAGGCGGTTGACCTCCTTGATGATGGAAGAGTTGAATGCACCACACAGACCTCTGTTAGAGTTTACCGCGATGATCAACACATTGCTGATCTCACGCTGGTCTGCATATCCTCCAGAAATCTCGTCGAGGCTTCCGGAGAGGTTGTTCATGATGTCAGACAGTTTGTTGGCATAAGGACGCAACCCAACAATAGCGTCCTGAGCCTTTTTGAGCTTGGCAGCGGAAACCATCTTCATAGCAGAAGTAATCTGCATGGTCGAGTTGACCGACTGAATCCTGTTCCGTACTTCTTTTAAGTTGGGCATCCTACCTTATTATTTTGCTTCGTACTTGTCGGCGAGTTCCAAACAAACTTTTTCAAGTGTTGATGTCACCTCTTCAGTAAGTTTCCCAGATTGGAGGGTATCCAAGATACCTCTGTGCTGAGCTTCGAGCAAGTCGAGATATTCAATTTCAAATTCTTTAACGCGCTCTACTGGAACCTTTCTGAGAAGACCTTTTGTTCCACAGTAGATGATGGCGATTTGTCTTTCCACGGTAAATGGAAGGTGCTCTGCCTGCTTCAGGATTTCCACGTTGCGAATACCTTTGTCAAGAACGGCTTTTGTAGCAGCGTCGAGGTCAGAACCAAACTTGGCAAATGCCTCAAGCTCACGATACTGTGCCTGGTCGAGTTTCAATGTACCAGCAACCTTTTTCATCGACTTGATCTGAGCATTACCACCCACCCTCGATACAGAGATACCTACGTTGATCGCAGGACGAACTCCTGAGAGGAACAAGTCTGATTCAAGGAAGATCTGACCATCGGTGATCGAAATCACGTTGGTTGGGATGTATGCAGAAACGTCACCCGCTTGTGTTTCGATAATTGGAAGGGCGGTTAATGAACCTCCACCTTTTACCTTGTCCTTCAACGAAGGAGGAAGGTCGTTCATTTGAGATGCGATAGCGTCACTGTCGTTTACCTTGGCCGCACGCTCGAGCAGTCTGGAGTGCAAGTAGAATACATCACCAGGGTATGCTTCACGTCCCGGAGGTCTTCTAAGTAGAAGAGAAACCTCACGATAGGCAACGGCTTGTTTTGACAAGTCATCGTATACGATCAATGCAGGACGACCTGTATCACGGAAGTACTCACCTACGGCGGCTCCGGCGAATGGTGCATAAAATTGCATAGGAGCAGGGTCAGAAGCATTAGCTGCAACAACTACGGTGTAGTCCATAGCTCCGGCTTCTTCAAGCGTCTTAACGATCCCCGCAACGGTAGATCCTTTCTGCCCACAAGCAACGTAGATACAGAATACAGGCTCTCCCTTGTCGTAAAATTCTTTTTGGTTGATGATGGTATCGATTGCCACGGTAGTCTTACCGGTCTGACGGTCACCGATGATCAACTCACGTTGTCCACGTCCGATAGGAATCATCGAGTCAACGGCCTTGATACCAGTTTGAAGCGGCTCGTTTACCGGCTGACGGTAGATTACCCCGGGAGCCTTTCTTTCGATTGGCATCTCAAAGGTCTCGCCTTCGATTGGTCCTTTACCATCGATTGGGTTACCAAGGCTATCGATCACACGACCAACAACTCCTTCACCAACCTGGATAGAGGCGATCAATCCGGTACGCTTAACCGTGTCACCTTCCTTGATGTCGTTTGAATAACCGAGGAGTACCGCACCCACGTTGTCTTCTTCAAGGTTGAGGGCGATTCCCTTCAATCCTGTAGAGAATTCGATCAATTCACCAGACTGGACATTGTTTAGTCCATAAATACGGGCGATACCATCTCCAATTTGCAGTACTGTTCCTACTTCCTGGAGCTCTGCGTCGGTTTTCACACCGGCCAGCTGCTCTCTGAGTATTGCTGAAACTTCTGCTGGTTTAACTTCTGCCATTACGCTTTGATTTATAATTCAGATATGTATGGATTCTCACTTAATTCTTTCCTGATTTTCGAAAGCTTGGAAGATACTGAGGCGTCGATCTCCTTGTCTCCAACCCTGATCACCAATCCTCCGATGAGGTTGGCGTCTACCTTCGATTCTATTCTAACTTCACCTTTGCTCATCTGGGCGACCAAGTCTATCACCTGCTCCCTTTGAGCTTCATCCAACGCAACCGCACTCGTGACTTGAGCAGTAACCACATTGAAGTGGGCGTTGTATTCGGAAATGAATGCTTTTGCGATGTCGTACAATTCGCTTTCACGACCCCTGCGGAGAAGTAGCTTGATGAACTCGTCCATCATTTCGGTAAGTTGTCCTGCAAAAACTGCAGACAGGACTTTTTCCTTTTGGTGCGGTTTGATGACCGGGCTCTTGAGCACCACTTTGAATTCGTGGTTGCTTTCGACCAAGTCGATGATACGGTTCATATCATTGCGCACATTCTCGATGTCACCCTTCTCCAATGCGAGGGGCAAAAGCGATTTGGCGTATCTGATGGAAACCTTGTTCAGCACCATATTAGTTCATTTTGGCGTCCTTGAGCAAGTCCTCTACCAGCGCTTTCTGGCCAGCGTCATTGCTCAATTCCTTTCTCAATACTTTCTCTGCGATGTCGAGGCTGATGTTGGCCACTTCGGCTTTGAGCTCGGTGATGGCAGCCATCTTTTCGTTCTCGATATTCTCGCGTGCTTGTGAAACGATCTTGTCCGCCTCAGCCTTGGCTGTTGTTTTGGCGTCGTTCACAATCTTGTCTTTCGTCTCTTTGGCTTCCTTGAGGATGTTGTCGCGCTCGTTTCTGGCTTCCTTCAAAAGCTCTTCGTTGTTGGCTTGCAATTCTGCCATTTGAGCTTTTGCCTTCTCGGCGGCTTCCAATGCTTCTTCAATACTTGTTTCGCGTTCCTTGAGAGATTCGAGGATGGGTTTCCATGCAAATTTCTTAAGCAAAAACAATACAATCAAAAAGGACAACGTGGTCCAAAAAATCAATCCTAATCCGGGTGTAACTAATCCCATTTTTTCAGTGTTTTAATTCGATCTCAACTTGAAAACAGGGCCCTCAGCCAACCGCTGAGGGATTCCTGTATTTCTTTTAGGCCAATGCGATGATTAGCGACAATACGATTGAGAAGAAAACTGGTCCTTCCACAAGCGCGGCTGCCACGATCATGTTCGCCCTAATGTCTCCGGTTGATTCTGGTTGACGAGCCATCGCTTCAAGCGCTGATCCACCAATTCGTCCAATACCTACACCGGCACCCAATGCAGCAATACCAGCACCGATTCCGGCACCCATAACACCCATCATATCTGGGGCTGCTTGGAGTAAAACTGTTAGTAGAGACATAATACTTACTAATTGAATTAAACTTAATCTTAGTGGGCCTCCTCAATCGCTTGTCCGAAGTACAGTGCTGAAAGCAGCACAAACACGTACGCCTGAAGGAAGGCAACCAACAATTCCAAAAAATTCATGAACACGCTGAACAATAGCGTGCCGACCGACACTCCGTAGCCAACTCCTACTCCATTAGAAGCGGCGAAGATGAAGATCAAACTCGTAAACGACAGGATCACAATGTGTCCCGCAGTGATGTTCGCAAACAAACGAAGCATCAGTACAAAAGGCTTTGTAAATACTCCGAGAATCTCGATAGGGATCATAATTGGAAGCAACCACCACGGAACACCAGGAGGGTATATGATGTGCATCCAGTAGGCCTTCTTTCCATTGATGGATGTGATGATAAAGGTGAAGAGTGCAAGCACCATGGTTACAGCAATACTTCCCGTTACGTTGAGTCCGCCGAGGAATGGTACAAGGCCCAACATGTTTCCAAACCAGATGAAGAAAAACAAGGTCAACAAGAATGGCATGAAGCGCTCATAGTTATGACCGATCGAAGGCTTGGCCACCTCGTCCCTCAAGAAGATGATCAGTGGCTCAACCCAGGACTGAAGTCCTTTAGGAGCCATGCCTTTTCTCCTTTTATAGCTCTTGGCAACAGAAAGGAATACAAGCAAAAGAATAGCAATGCTCAGAAACATTCCAGCAACGTTCTTGGTGATGCTCAGGTCGTAAGGAGCAATCGTCTGCTTGTTTCCATTTTCGTCGAGGATGAGTTCACCCATCTCATTTTCTAAGTAGGCATAGTCACCACTTTCATCGGCGACATAAAAATGCCCGTGATCGTATAAATAGGTATTACCAGTAGAAGATGAAGTATAGCTAGGGAATGGCTGACCTTCTTTTTGGTTCAACTTACCTGAAGAAAAGAAGTCGAATCCTTCTTTTGATTTGAGGATGACAGGAAGTGGAATGTGCACCCCTTGCATGATGTGGATCTCGTGTCCGTCCATCACGTGGTGAAGGATGGTTTCTCCAGCTTTAAACTCTTCTGCCTCAGCACTGTCGGAGGAAAAACCGACTGTCGAAAACACCAGGGCTAGTCCCAGTAAAAAAAGCTTTTTCAAATCTGCTATCCCGTTCATACTTTCTGCCTTTTTCAGACCCCTTCAGAGACCCCCCTGAAATCGACGGCAAAAGTATTGAAATAACCTTATAAAAAAAACGAAAATTCACTTCTTTTTGGTTGATGTTCAAAGCCTTGTCATTTGCGGCTTTCAGCACTTCAATTTTTACTAATTTTGAAGCGAAAATTTTTTCTAAAAAATGGGATCAATCGGACCGTGGCAAATAGTACTAATTGTACTGGTTGTTTTACTCCTTTTTGGAGGTAGAAAAATTCCTGAGTTGATGAGGGGGTTAGGTAAGGGTATCAACGAGTTCAAAAACGCCTCCAGCGGAAAAGACGAAAAGAAGGAAGAAAAAGAGGACTAGCCTCTCGCTTCTATCCCAATTCATACCCCTTTGGCTTATCCCAAATCCATAAACCTTGTCCAGGCTGCTTTGGTTAAAGGAGAATTTACCCTTTCCGAGTTGCTGGATCACCATTTGAAGCAGATTGAGGCGAACAAGGACCTCAACGCTTTTCTCGAAGTTTTTGAAGACTCTGCGAAAGAAACGGCCAATCGTATTCAACAAAAGATTTCTAAAGGGGCCCATGGAAAATTGGCCGGGCTTATCCTCGGTATCAAGGACAACATCGCTTACACCGGCCATGAAATGACTGCCTCGTCGAAGATTCTGGAGAGCTACCACTCTCCATATAATGCAACGGTGATTGAAAGATTGCTAGCCGAAGACGCCATCATCATCGGACGATTGAATTGTGACGAATTCGCCATGGGAAGTTCCAACGAAAATTCTGCGTTCGGACCTGTTAAAAACCCACTGGACAAGGAGCGGGTTTCCGGTGGTTCGTCCGGAGGCTCCGCGGCTAGCGTTGCAGACGGAATGTGTATGGCCGCACTTGGATCGGATACCGGGGGAAGTATTCGCCAGCCAGCTTCGTTTTGTGGGGTTGTCGGACTGAAGCCAACCTATGGGCGCGTGTCGCGATATGGGCTCATCGCCTATGCTTCTTCGATGGACCAAATAGGAACCTTCACTAATAATGCGGAGGATGCAGGTCTCATTCTCGAAGTGATGGCTGGCAAGGATGGCAAGGACAGCACAATGTCTGACCACACGGTGAAGAAATATGCTGACCTCGGAAACAAGGACAAGAAATACGAGATCGCCTACTACAAGGAAATTGTTGATAGCGAGGGGCTCGACCCAAAACTGAAGAAGGACTTTCTAGACCTGATTGAACAACTCAGAGCTGGCGGCCATCGAGTGGAGGAGATGTCCTTCGAATATCTCAAGCACCTTGTTCCTACCTATAATGTATTATCCAATGCCGAAGCGAGTTCCAATCTTTCAAGATTTGATGGCATCAGGTATGGTTATCGCAGTGAAAATGCTCACGACATCGATAGCACCTACGTCAAGTCCCGGTCCGAGGGTTTTGGGCCGGAAGTGAAGCGCAGAATTATGCTCGGGACATTTGTTTTGAGTGCCGGGTATTATGACGCTTATTACGCCCGGGCACAAAAGGTGCGCCGCCTCATCCAAAAAGCTACTGAGACGACCTTGCGTGAATACGACTTCATCATTAGCCCGACTACTCCGCATGCGGCGTTCAAGATTGGCGAAATTGCTGACCCTGTACAGATGTACTTGGAAGATATATTCACGGTACAAGCCAACCTGTCCGGAATGCCCGGTATTTCGATTCCCTATTTCGAGTCAGATAAGGGGTTGCCGATTGGACTTCAGGTGGTAGCCGGTAAGTTTGAAGAAAAGGCACTACTTGAGTTCTGCGATCGAATGATCCGTCAGACCAGCGAGATCTCAACCTGAACCAGGTCAACGAATTGCTCGACCCTTCGATCTATTTCCAATTGTGAAAGGCCAATAAGTCGGTCGGTTCCGAATTTCTCGACGCAGAAGGATGCCAATGCCGAACCATATATGATGGCGCGTTTCATATTGTCGAACGAGGTGTCCTTGCTCGCTGCGAGGTAACCCATAAATCCACCGGCAAACGTATCTCCTGCCCCTGTTGGGTCGAATACCTCTTCAAGTGGAAGTGCTGGTGCGAAAAAGACCTCCTTGCTTTGATTAAAGAGCAATGCTCCGTGTTCGCCTTTCTTGATGACCAGGTATTGGGGACCCATCGCGAGAATTTTCTTCGCAGCAGTGACCAGCGAATATTCCCCGGATAACTGTCTGGCCTCTTCATCGTTAATCATCAATACGTCGACCATTGAAATGGCTCGCTTCAGCTCTTCCAGCGCCACATCCATCCAGAAATTCATCGTGTCCATGGCAATCAGCTTTGGTCGCTCGGTCATCTGTTCGATGACGGAAATCTGAACTCCGGGTTGGAGATTTCCCAACATCACAAAATCAGCATCCCGGTCGGATTCCGGAACAATGGGATTGAAGTCAGCCAGCACATTGAGTTCGGTAGCAAGTGTGTCGCGAGAATTCATGTCGTTGTGATAGCGACCCGACCAGAAGAAGGACTTTTGACCTTCGTGGATCTGCAGTCCGTCGCACTTGATGCCCTTGGTTTGAAGCTCGTCGATGAAG
This sequence comes from Salibacteraceae bacterium, assembly GCA_965267285.1. Lineage (GTDB taxonomy): Bacteria > Bacteroidota > Bacteroidia > Flavobacteriales_G > Salibacteraceae > UBA4419. The sequence goes on from OZ253948.1 coordinate 3,099,714, forward strand.
GACTTTGGAAAGTCGTCTCCTACTGTTGAGACGATCTGAATATCATTTGAAAAGTATGAGGCGGCGAGGCCAATATAGGTGGCGGCTCCACCGATGATTTTATCTGTTTTTCCAAAAGGGGTTTCTATGGCATCAAACGCTACTGTTCCAACAACTACTAAGCTCATGAGAAGGCATTAAAATAGGGGGCAAAGTTAGTTTTTTAATATTGGGATTTTTGTAATATTGCAGCCCCCAAAAAAGGGGTTAACATTCCTCAGTAGCTCAGTTGGTTAGAGCATCTGACTGTTAATCAGAGGGTCGCTGGTTCGAGCCCAGCCTGAGGAGCAATGAAGCAGAACAAGTTGAAGCCTTCCACGAAAGTGGGAGGCTTTTTTTTTGCCCCAACCTCATGACAACATCAGTTACTCTGGGCCTCGTGCGGATTAGATTTATTCTTTAAGACATACCAGAAGGTGTATCTTCGGGCCGCCTTAATCATGGATAAAGAAGTACACTACAGTTCTTGTTGGGAGGACTATGAAGTGATCGCCCAAACCCTCGAGCCAAAGTCCAAGGCGGTAGTTGTTTCTTCCAGTGGATATGGTCTCTTTACCTCCATGATGAACGAACCGTCCAGGCTGGTTGGCGTGGATACCAACCCATGGCAGAACTCTTTAGTAAAACTCAAATTGGAGGCCATACGCCTGTTTGAGTACGAAAAACTACTCTCCTTTTTGGGTCACAGCAATCTTAGCCCCGGAGTGGCTGAGATGAAGAACAGAATCAGAGAATGTAAGGAAGCGCTCACCGAAGACGAGTTGAGATTCTTCTATTCCTGCGATCTCAGAAGAGGCATCAATGGCATTGGGAAATTTGAAATCTACCTGGACACTTTTCGTAAATATGGACTTCCACTCTTTCTTTCCAGCAGAGTGCTCAAGGATTTTACAGAAGCACCGGACCTGGAAACGCAGGAGCGGATTTACCGCAAACATGTCGATCGCTTTATCTACAACAAGATATTTAACCTCTACTTCGGAAAACATTGGCTCAAATTCCGCGGACGCCAACCTCAAATGATGGCGCACCTGAAGGAAGATCCCGCCAGGCATTTCAAAAAACGGATGGAGCGTGCATGGTTTCAGATTCCTTTCGGTCAAAATCCATTCTTTCAAAAGATGCTCAAGGGCAAGGAAGATCGCAAATGCATACCCATCCCTTTTAGAAAGGAGAACATAGACAGGCTTAAACAAGGCCAGCTGGAACTCATCAACATGGAATATGGAGCCTATGTGCGGTCGTCGGATGAGGACTGGGACTTCTTTTACCTATCGGATATCTGTGAAGGCATGACCGCGGAGGAGTCGGATAGTTTGTTTGAAATATGCGCTTCGAAGTCAAAGCCAGGGGCGAGGCTCGTGATCGTCAACAACCTGCTCTCTCGCAAGCCAAAAGAATCACAGGGCTGGAAGCTGGATGAGGAACTGAGCAATGAACTCTGGGACAAAAGGCTGACAAGCTTCTACGGCTTCCTCGGGGTCTACAATCGCGTATGAGGCCATGGATCACATACCTGATCCAAAGATTTCAAATCATACCCCTTTCGCTACTTGTATTCTCTGACCTCTGGGTAGTCTCCAGACTGACTGAGGGAAGTTGGTCCGAATACTTGCTTTTGCTCTTAATAGTGATGACCTATTTGTTCCATAATAGGGTAGCTGACGACGAACGCGACTACAATTTCGATGCTCAATTTCATCAGGATAGGGATGTCCAAAAAGGAGTATTGTCGATCAAAACCATGAAGGTTGTCAGTCGGTGGACGGCCATTGTATTGCTAATCCTCTGTGCACTCAATGGCTGGCTAGGCTGGTTCGTAGGCCTTGTATTGGTGCTTATTGCCAGATGGGTTCGGGTTGATTTTGGTCTTCCCGAGACTTTCAAGTCTAACTACTTCTTCCTGTACAACTTCCTCAATATGCTGCAGATGCTCGTCTTGCAAATCGCAGTTTATGTCTTGATCATAGGCTCACTGGAATTCTCCTTCGCCATCTTGATTCATATTGCCTTGGTTTTTGCCCTCTCAATGCATGCCGAATGGACTCGGAAAATCCTTCCAGAGAAGACGGCGGGAAGGGACTACTATTCCGATCGACTAGGCTTTAAGCCTTCACTCATCTTCTGGTTTTGTTTTGGTCCCCTCGTAGGGGTTCTGGCGATCTTCCTTGGTGTAGAAATAGGAATTGAATTATCCTACTTGCTCGTGGCCATGGCGGTTCTTCTTTCTATATTGCTCGCTGGCCTAATGGCGTATCAATCATGGAAAAACAAAAAAGGAGAGACCCTGTTTTGGGTTTCGTTCCTGTCTGTCTACGTTGGAATCAACGCCCTGTTGGCATTGGCATAGATGAGTAAGGCGTCACAACTGAATGAATTGGTGGTTGGCGGGTTTAATGTCCCACCATTTGTGGTTATCCCAGCGACCGATGACGCGCCAAACATTGATAAGATTTCCTCAAACGCCTCACATTTCGCTGTGAGGTCTAGCGCAGAAGTAGAGGACGGAGAATCCAAGTCGTACGCTGGTGCATTTCACTCTGAATTAGCGGTACCTAAATCAGAAATGTTGAGTGCAATCAAGCGAGTTCGGGAATCCCTTCCTGGCTCCTCAAAGGATCAAATCATCATCCAGCAATTTGTAAACGCGGAATACAGTGGTGTTTCGTTTGCAGACTTCGCCAGCGAATCCGTCACTACCAATAGCCTCCCAGGACAGTGCAAAGCTGTGGTTGAAGGGTGGCCAAGCAACCATTTTGAATTCGAACGAGACAAACTCACACAAACAACAAAAGGTCAAACCAACGAAGGGTTGTTCTTCATAGATGGTGAACTCAAGAGGCAATCTGGCAAAATGGATGTGCCAAACGGACTACTTTCCACCATCTCCTTGAAGGCACTGGAGGTTGCACGTTACTTTAAGAAGCCAATGGACATCGAATGGTCCTGGGCCAACGACCAACTGTACATACTCCAGGCACGACCCGTCACCGTATCCACAACGAGAATTGAAAAACATGCGCTTTACGATAGCGCCAATGTTGGAGAGAGCTTCGGTGGGATTATTGCCCCGCTGACCGCAGACTTTGCCCAAAGGCTGTACGCGAGAGTTTATCGAGATCTATTGCTCCAATCAGGGATCCCATCGCGCGTTGTTGATCAGCATCATGAAGTGTTTGACAACATGGTAGCCTTGGCCTACGGTCGAATCTACTATCGTATGGACAACTGGTATCGCATGATGGCCATGGTTCCAGGATACCATCGCAACAAGGAAAACCTGGAGTCGATGCTGTCACTAAATATTCGTTCGAGCATTGACATCGAGGATTACAAGCCTAGTCTTTGGACAAGAATGAAATACCCTTTCATCGTTGGGTGGAAGATTCTTTGGTTCGATCGTAAGATGAAATCCTTCAAGGCAGACATAGAGCGCTTACTTTCTGAATCTGAACAATGGAGCATTGAAAATCTCGACCTACTTGAAGCTCGCTCAAAACTTCAGGGCCTATTTGAAGGCATCTTGCGCAAGTGGTACCTGACGGTCGAGAATGATACTATGATGATGTGGTTATATGGAAGATTGACCAACGCAGGTGCTGCTGAAGTAGACTCTTCGGTATTCGAATTCCATAGTGTGAGCGTGGACCAAGTATTGGCTCTTCAGAAATTATCACACCTAATATGTTCGGACGAAATCCTTCAGGATCATCTTGAGAGGCGGGATCGCGACTCTTTTTTCAGCCTGCTAGAAAGCCGACCAGAAATTCAACGGGAATATACTGGGTACTTAAAAAAGTATGGAGGCCGATTCGCCAATGAGCTCAAATTAGAGACAAGTAATATCGAGGACGACTTTGAAAAATTTGCGGCAATGGTTCTTCTTTATGGGAATAAGGAGATAGTCGTAAAAGCTAAGACCAAAGACCAAGATCGCATGAGTCGGAAGGAGAGATGGTTTAAGAAATTTGCATCTAGAAGGGAGGAATTTAGGTTGCTCCGCGCTAACATGTTTGCCCTCGTTCGAAAACTGGCCTTGGCCATAGGTCGTCAGATGCATGCGAGTAAATCATTGGATCACCCAAGAGACGTATTCTATTTAAGCTGGGATGAACTCATGGCCGATGGTGTCAATCATGAGTCCGTGGAAAAACGAAAACGACTTGAGCAGTTTTATGAAAAGTTGACTCCGCCATCACACTTTTCAGTGTCTGATGGCGTTTGGCCGGATGTGCAGGCAGAATTAGGCAGAGACAAAAGCGCGTGGAAGGGGCAACCTGCTTCAACAGGTGAAGCCCATGGAAAGGCATGGGTCACCAAATCATTCGATGTTCCTTCAGCATTTGATTGGCAAATCCTTGTAACCGAGCGCACTGACCCCGGATGGACGAACGTCATGGCGCTGGCCAAAGGGTTGGTGGTTGAGCATGGAGGAATCCTGTCACACGCATCAATAGTAGCCCGTGAATTGGGTTTGCCGGCTGTGATAGGCATAGAAGGGGCTTGCCAAATGATCGAAACTGGTGATGAATTGTGGTTGAACGGCGCTACAGGTGAATTGATGAAAACAGAATGAAGCAATACTTTGAGCAATACATAAATTGGTTGACAACTCGCTTTGGCGATGAGCCAAATCTCCATTATCTAATTCGCGAATTGACCATGGCATTTCACTCACTTCCGATGAATAGTCAGATCGTTCAGACCGAGCATGGAAGTGGACTCATTCTCTCTCCGGGAGATTCAGGGATTCAGTTCGGGTTTGTGATGCACTCAGAAAACGACTTGGACAATTTGTGGAGTAAAACGCTTGAAGAAGTGAAGAAGATGAATGGGGACAAGCTTTTTGGACCGATTCAGGGATCGACCTATTTCCCATATCGGTTTATTACAGAATCTGATGACAGCCCATTTTTTAAGGGAGAGTACCACAGCAAAGCGGATGAACATGAGTGGATGATGCGACAGAAACCTGCCAAGGTCGTTCACTACAGATCTGCCTATCGAACAACTTTTCAAGGTATCATGAAGGTCTCCAAACCATATTACGATCAGCTTATTCAAAAGGGCTTGAGCTATAAGGTCCATGACGAGATTACCCGCAATGACCTTCGTGTAGCTTTCGACATTGTGATTGAGGTTTTTGGTTCCAATTGGGCATTTCAAGAACTATCTCCCGAGCAATTTGAGGGGTTGTATCAATACGAAACAGCCAATCCATCTAGGCTGTCACTCATAACCATCTACTGGGATGATAAACCCATTGGCTTTGTAAGATTCATCGAGGAAAATCAGGACAGAACCATTTGTAAAACCATGGCGATCTCCAGGGAATATCAAAAAATGGGCATAGGGAATGCCACGGTTTATTTCATGCATCAGGCTGCATTGGACAGAGACTATAACAGCATGATATACGCACTTGTGGCTGACGATAATAGGGTAAAAAATATGCCCCAACACGACGCCGTGATGTTCAGGAGTTATGCCTCATATGAATTTGATTTAAGATGAATCTCATAGCATTCCTGGTATTTTCACTTTCTATTTTAGGGCTGTTTGCCCTTTCAGAAGGATTGCTTCGCTCGCTCGGACTAAAACCTGAAACAACGCGCAAGATGGCTCACGTTGGGTCCAGCATTGCAGTAGTCCTCATGCCCGAATTCTTATTCGGCTGGGAAATCGCAATCATGGCTTCTTTGTTTCTGTTGTTGCTACTGGTCACAAAGCGTTTCAACCTGCTTCGCGGTATCCACGGTGTAGCAAGAAAAACGATCGGTGAGTTTACATTTCCACTCGGCGTTCTATTGGCGACAATTGTTTTGTTGGATGATCACAAGCAAGCTTTTCAAATTGGTTTTTTGGTGTTGGGCATAGCGGACACGATGGCCGAATTTGGAGGTAAATGGAAAAAACTCCGCGCTTGGAAAATCATGGGTCAGGAAAAAAGCCTCGGAGGTTGGATCAGCTTTGCAATTGCCACGACCTTGATTCTCATTCCGTATGTAGAGGGATTGCCACCAAATACGATGCTCGCAATCCTCCTGGTTATGCCCTTGGCACTTGCGACGCTAGAGTCTGTTCAGGTTTATGGTATCGACAATTTAACGCTTCCCACCTGCACCGGCCTCCTCTGGATGTGGCTCGTATGAATTCCTTTAAGTTCTTTACCTTGGACTCATGAGAAGGGCTCAGGAATGGTTTGACCTATATGGTGAAAGCCACCAAAATCCAACCAACGAGATCATTCATTGGATCTGTGTCCCGTCTATCTTTTTTACGGTTCTTGGTCTATTCTATGTGATTCCCGCGGGTCTACTTGAGAGTTCATTGAACTTCATACCTGCCCAATGGGCTCGGTGGGATTTGGTCGTTGTATTCCTTGGTTTGTTATTCTACCTGAGACTCTCTTTTTCGCTGTTCGCAGGATTCCTAATCTATACCGTGGTCAATATGTGGTTCATCCGATGGTTGGATGCAGCGGTGGATTTTTCTTTTGGATGGCTCATGATTATCATTTTCGCCGTAGCCTGGATAGGCCAGTTTATAGGCCACAAAATCGAAGGAAAAAAACCATCATTTTTTCAAGATGTGCAGTTTCTGCTAATCGGTCCGGCCTGGTTGATGAGTAAGATTTATCGGAGGATAGGGTTGGGCTACTGATCTTCGGGTTTGCCGGCATTCGGAATGATCAACTCAAACTTTGACCCACTACCTTCTTTCGATTTCAGGCGGACCTGGCCACCAACCTTGTCGAGCGATTCCTTTACGATAAAAAGCCCCAATCCGGTCCCGGTACTTTGGGTTGTAGCACGGAAGAACATGTCGAAGACTTTCTCTTGCATATCATCGGCGATGCCAATGCCGTTGTCTGAGACGAGGATCTTGGCGGATGCAGAATCCACCCTGACCTGTACATTGATTTTCCGGCTTTCCTTAGTTGTATCCTGGTACTTCACTGCGTTCGACAAGAGGTTATTGAGGATGATTCGGATATTGTGCTCGTCGTTGTAAAAGTCTGTCCTGGCATCCAGCTCCAATTCACGCTCGATTCCCTCAAATGATTCAATAAATCTGAAATCCGAATAAATATCCTCAATGATTTTTTTGAAGTCAATCTTGTTGGTCTTGACCTCTGATTTGGCAACCCTTCGGTATTCAATGATTTCGCGGATAATGTGATCCAACTTGTGAAGCTGGGTTTTCATCAGATCGAGATTTTCCAATGTCTGCGTCTCGTCATAGTCCATGGTTGATAGGTTCACTAAGCCTAACAACGAAGCAATTGGTGCGCGCAAGTCGTGACTGGTTCGATAGACCAGGTGGTCCAACTCGCTGTTGAGCTTTGATAATTCCTGGTTCTGCTCTTCCAATTTTAGCCTCGCGTCTTTGATCTCTGTGATATCGGTGATGGCCGTATCGATGTTGAAGGCACCATCGGCCGATTCGGAAAGCCTGCTGCTTACGAGTGCCCAGAAACTAGAACCATCCTTTCTCTTCAGCAAGAGGTGCATCTTGTCTATTTGCCCGTGCTCGGACAGTTCGTACAACAACCGCTGGCGGTCTTCGGGCCTGAAGTAGAGATCGTAGGCGCTAATGTCTTTGATTTCATTTTTTGAATAGCCAAATAGCTTCAAAAATGCATCGTTGGAATAGATGATCTCACCGATTTGCGTGGTGCGCACAATGGAGTCCATGATGTTTTGGCTGATCACCTGTACCATTTGTTGCTGGTCCTTGAGTGCACGCTCCATTTTAAGCCTTTCGGTGATGTCGACCACACCAAACAAATACTCTTCCACTTGTCCGCTGTCGTTGTACATGGCGCTTACAGACATCGAAGCAAACTTCGTCAGGCCATTGTCGGCTACGACCCTGATTTCCTTGGATGAACTGACAGCATTCCGATTTCCTTTTATATGCGAAACAAGTTCCTTTACCAGGTCATGATCTTCTTCGTGGATGATGTCAAATAGCTTCTTGGGCAGCATGTTTCTGCGATACCCAACATAAGCTCTGAAGAATTGGTTGGCGTTCCGCACTTTGAAGCTTCTGCTACAGGCTACAATACCAATGGGGTTATTCTCAAACAGGCTTCGGAACTTGTGAATGTTTTCCTTCAGTGCGTTTTCAGACTGTTTTCGTCCCGTAATGTCTTCCACAGTGGAAATGAGGTGTTTGATATCGCCCGTATCTTCATCTCTCACAACAGAAATGGACATGTGGCACCAGAGAATCTTATTGTCCCTGGACCTAAATCGCTTTTCAAGCTGGTAGGAATCGTGCTTACCCGAATAAATCTTGCGCATGAGGGCCGCCTCGCGTTTCTCGTCGTCAGCAAATGTGAAATCCTGAATGGTACGAGAGGTAATTTCCTTTTCAGTATAGCCCAGCATTTCACACAGTGCTGTATTGGCCTGGAGTAATTTACCATTCGGATCACTCATTACGATACCCAGGGGGCTGTTCTGAAATAGACTTCTGAATATCGCCTCACGGTCCTTGAGAGCTGTTTCGGCTTGAAGCCGCTCTGTGATGTCCCTTCCGGTTGCAATTACCACATCCTTCCCAAAATACTGCCCCCTTGCAAGTATGAGTTCCTTTGGGAAAATCTCACCGTTTTTCTTTTGGCTCCACCAGTCGAGCTTCTGCGGTTCACCCTTCCAACACTGTATAGTGGCTTCCTTTACCGCTTCCATATCATTGAGACCCGGGGCGGCGAATATGGCGGGTGATTCCCCAATGATTTCTTCCTTGGTAAACCCATATTTATCCAGTACTGATTTGTTGACATCGATAAATATTCCGGACTTTTCCTGGATGTATATGAGGTCGCGGCTGTTGTTGAAGATTTCCTTATAAGTCCTTTCGGCCTGCTTTTCCTTTTCAATGTCCTTAACTATTACCTGGATTCCAACTTTGTCGCCAAATTGTACTGGAATTCCGGTGATTTCCGCATCGAATACCGTCCCATCAACCCGTATTAGTTTTTCTTCCATTGGTTCTGCAACCTCTCCGGTAGTTGCCATTAGTTTAATCCGTTTTGCGACTGCCTTACGGTAATCAGGATGAACAAACTCCATTACAGGTTTGCCTATTAATTCTCCGGCGTCCTCTGCTCCAAGGTATTCAAGAGCCTTGCTATTGACATAACGAATTTGTCCGTCAATATGCAATACCAAAGCATCGGGAAGAATGCTTACCAAGCTCTTGTAGATAGAAAAACTATCACTGATACCCTGAAACAAATCACCCTTTGGCAATTCGTTAATGAGCCTCTCAAACGAGTCAAATACAACAGATTCATCCATCCTGGTAGTTCCAGACCATTTTAGTACGTGTGCCAGGATAAAATGTTTGCCTAATGTATTAGGCTACCGCGGCTTACAGCGAGGGATTAATGTTTTTTGAACGAAAACAATTGAGCAGGTTTATGCAGGACACCTGTTTGCTTTTCGTTCAAAGCATATAATTCGGCCATGGATTTGAGCTTCTTCCTAAAATTCCGCTTATCCAGTGTTTTTCCCAAAACGATCTCATACAAGCGCTGAATTTGGGATAGTGTAAACTTTTTGGGAAGTAATTCAAAAGCGAGGTTTTTCGCAATTAGTTCATCCCGCATGGCACTCAATCCGACTTCAAGAATTTCATTGTGATCGAAGGCCAGTTGGGGTACTTCATCTACTTTCACCCATTCTGCATCGCCAGCGAAAGAGGATGCTTTTGGTATATAATCCTGCATTCGTACCAAAGAATAATAGGCCACGGTGATGACGCGGGCATCCGGCTCTTCCCTAAATTCTCTTAGCCAATTCCGATCTTTTAGCTTGCCAACACGATCCACCGCTCCAAAAGTGTGAAACTGCTTCAAATAAATTCCCTGGAGTGAAGTGAGCTCACTCAACACCCGGCCAGCGGCTTCGTCCAAGTCCTCCTGTTTGTACAGTAGATCTCCGGGGAGTGCATATTGTTGAACGACTTTTTTGCCAATCTTCTTCTGGCGGATGATCAATACATTCAGATCATCATTGTCGAAGCCAAAAACAACGCAGTCTACAGAAACACTTGGATTATGTAGGTTTGCTTGACTCATTCTTAACAAATATAGAGTTAGGATACTTCCTCCGCGCCTAATCCGACACCAAATCCTATATGAATAATCCTACATTTGTGAAAAAGTGTAAAGAATACACTTATATCCAATGACACCAATCAGAAAGCTCGCAGTGCTTACATCCGGGGGTGATGCACCTGGCATGAATGCAGCGATACGTTCGGTGGTTAGAACCTCGGTATATCACAACATTCCAGTTTATGGCATTTATAGAGGGTATCAGGGACTGCTGGAGAATGACTTTGTAGAACTTGATCGCAGGTCCGTGAATCACATCCTTCAAAGGGGAGGGACTGTATTAAAGAGTGCACGTTGCCCCTCCTTTCATGAAAAAGCCAAGAGGAAAAGAGCAATCGAGATGCTAAGGGAAAAGCACGTGGATGCCCTGGTATGCATTGGAGGCGATGGAACATTTAGGGGAGCAGAGAAGATTCAAGCCGAAGGTGGACCACATGTGATCGGAATACCCGGTACGATAGACAATGACATACCATTGACCGACTCAACCATTGGCTTTAGCACTGCCTGCAACACCGTTTTGGAGGCGGTTGACAAGATCAGGGATACGGCTCAATCTCATGGTAGGATCTTTGTGATCGAAGTAATGGGGAGGGATTCAGGGCATATTGCCATTGAATCTGCTTTGGCGGCTGGAGCGCTCATGGTTTATATTCCTGAGAGGAAGTCGGAGATAGAACCACTGGTGGATAAACTGATCATGGGGAAAACCAAACGCAAGACATCCAGTATCGTTATCGTTGCTGAAGGGGATGAACTTGGAGGAGCTCCGGGAATCGCCGAAAAACTTCGTGAACTGTTACCGGAATACGAAACTAAGGTTACCGTGCTAGGGCATGTACAACGCGGTGGTTCGCCCAGCGTCTTTGACAGAAATCTTGCCAGCAGAATGGGCCATTCCGCGGTAGAATACTTGCTGACGGGAAAATCATCTGGCATGGTTGGTATTCAAAAGGATGAAATGTGCTTTGTGCCATTCAACCAGTTGCATCGAGCCAAAAAAACCATCGATGCCAAGAGTTTAGAGATTATAGATGTACTTTCTATATGAGTGAAGAGGTGAAGATTGTTGCCGACAGCGGGTCGACAAAATGCGATTGGGCCGTTATTTCGGGTGATCATACCATAAAGGCTGTTCTCAAAACGAAGGGGATGAACCCGTACTTCCATGATCGGGCTTTCATTTTGGAAGAGTTGGGGTCGAACCCGGATTTCGAGCCCTACCGCACCACTGCAAGCGAAGTGTTTTTTTATGGTGCCGGATGTTCGTCAAAGCCTCTCAAACAGAAAATACGGATTGGACTCAAAGAATTCTTCAGCAAGGCGAATATTAACGTTGACCACGACTTAAATGCTGCGGCATATGCTTGTTATAATGGCGAGCCTGAAATAGCATGCATCCTTGGAACGGGGTCCAATTCTTGCTATTTCGATGGCCAGGTTGTTAGTGAAGCCGTCCCATCTCTGGCGTATATTTTGGGAGACGAAGGATCCGGGAGTTATTATGGTAAGCAGCTTCTTAGAAACTACTTTTATAATAAGATGCCAGACCATTTGACAAAGTTGTTTGAAGAAGTCTATTCGCCGGTTAAATCAGAAGTTATTGATCATGTGTATCGAAAACCAAATCCAAACGTTTACCTTGCTAGCTTTATGAGATTTGTCTCTTCAAATATTAACGAGCCTTATCTCAAACAAATGATGGAGCAAGGGATGCGCGACTTTTTTGATGTACATGTGACCTGTTATTCAAACTACAGGGATGTACAAGTGAATTTGGTGGGGTCCATTGCCTATTACTTTGAGGAAATTTTAAGAGACCAAGCAAAACAAATGGGCATTAGGGTAGGTTCTATTATCAAAAGACCGATAGAGGGGTTGGTGGAGTATCATTCAAAATACACAACAAACTTTCAGTAAAGCCATGTCAACAAACAACATAGTCGTGATGGCCCACGATAAAAAGAAGCCGACCCTGGTCGAGTTCATACGAGAAAGAGAGGATTGGTTTTGGGGAAGAACACTAATAGCCACAGGAAGGTCTGCAGAAGCTATCGAAGCAGCCGAATTGAAAACGCCTGTGAAGCACTTAAGTCCTGGAAAATCGGGAGGGTATAACCAGATTACCCGGATGGTTAAATCTGGAGAAGTAGATATGGTCATTTTCCTGCGCGACCATGAGGTAACTGAAAAACATCATGAAGACATTCGTGAGTTACTCGAAGCTTGTAACGTAGCCAATATTCCACTCTCTACCAACATCGCATCGGCTGAATTGGTCATCATCGGATTGATCCAAAAGGAGTCCGCTGACCGACGAAGCAAAAAGTAAGTTATACAACGCACCTTGACGAGAATCATCAACGGATAGCTCTGAATTGATGATTTTCGCACCCTCATGATCGAATGTGCACATTGTGGAACACCGTGTGAAGAAACCCATACCGTCGTCGACGGAAAGGATTTCTGCTGCGACGGCTGTTCATTCGTTTATGGTCTGCTAAACAAGAGCAATCTCGATCAATATTACGCCATCGAGAAATCACCGGGAATACGGGTTACCGATCCCAAAACTTCTCAATTCGAATTCCTCGACAATCCAGCTCTGGCTGAGCGGTACCTGCTGTTCCAAGAACATCAGAGCGCCAAAGTTGAATTGTATTTGCCCGCAATCCATTGTTCCTCATGTATCTGGCTGCTGGAGAATTTGTACAAGCTCCACAAGGGTGTGATGCGCAGCGATGTCCACTTTGCCAACAAAACGGCTACTATTTCTTTCAATCCGCAAGAAATTAGCCTCAGGCAATTGGCTGAACTGCTGTTTTCGATAGGATATACTCCTGAGTTTGTCGAAGAAAAGAAAAACTCCAAACACAATCGATCGCTGATCTACAAATTGGGGATCGCCGGATTTTGCTTTGGGAATATCATGCTGCTTTCCTTTCCGGAATACCTCTCGGGTAAAGGCATCAGTGAGGAATTCAGCACCTTCTTTGCCTATCTCAACCTGGGATTGGGCCTGCCGGTTTTCTTCTATTCGGCGTCCGATTACTTCAAAAGTGCATGGGGAGGCCTGCGATATGGTTCGATAAACATTGATGTACCAATTAGTCTCGGAATCGCGGCCATTTTTCTGAGGTCGGCCTATGAAATAATTTCTGGAACAGGACCCGGATACATCGACTCCATGACTGGCCTGGTGTTTTTCCTCCTTGTAGGCAAGTGGTACCAGTCCAAAACCTATAGCGCACTCAGCTTTGAACGAGACTATAGATCCTATTTTCCCATTGCCATCACTCAAATTACAGAAAAGGGTAATGCACATGTGCCCATTAGGGAGCTCAAAAAGGGCGATCGCATCCTTGTTCGTTCGGGTGAATTGATACCGGCAGATGCTGTCCTTGACTCCGAACAGGCCTTTATAGATTACAGTTTTGTTTCAGGTGAATCGAACCGAATCGCAAAAAAACGTGGTGACAAAATCTTTGCCGGTGGGCGACATGAAGGACCTTCAATCGAATTGGTCATAACGAAGGAAGTTTCACAGTCCTATCTCACTCAGCTGTGGAATCAGAGCGCCGAGGCCTCCGAATTCAAGAGTGTCAGAGGGTTCATCGATAGAGTGAGCAAGGTCTTTACAATTGTTGTGCTTACCATAGCCGCTGCCACCTTTGTCTATTGGAGGCTGACCGATGAATCCGTGGCTATACTGGCCTTCACGAGTGTTCTGATCATCGCCTGTCCATGCGCTTTAGCCCTGTCGCAGCCTTTTACCATGGGACATGCAATGCGCTATTTTGGGCGTTCCGGATTCTATCTCAAGAGCGCTGATGTCGTGGAGCGTTTGGCCGCCACAGACTCTGTTGTCTTCGATAAGACAGGAACACTGACATTGCAGAAAAACAAGCTTGCTCAATTTTTTGGAGAGCCGTTAAACGAGACCCATTCATCCGCCATATATTCCATCACCGGCCACTCTACACACCCATTGAGCCAAGCGATTCACAGTTCCCTGGAAGCCGAAGAGTCGGCAGTAGAATCATTCATGGAAACTGCAGGTAAAGGAATTGAAGCTAGGCTTAATGGAAAGTACCTCATTGGCTCTGCTAAGTTTGTTGGAGCGCCAGTAAAGCACAATTCAGGTGAAGTACACGTTTCCTATAACGGCAAATACCTTGGGCATTTCAGTGTGACCTCAAAGCGCAGGCGGGGTATGGTACCGTTGATTGAGAGCCTTCGAAGGAAATTTAAAGTATCCATGCTTTCGGGTGATACACGTGATGTCTCTGACAGATGGGAAGATTTGTTTGACGAGACGAATGCACAATTTGAGAAAGATCCATTCGAAAAAAGGGAATTCATTGAAGACCGAAGCGCCAATGGGGAGAACATCCTCATGGTTGGGGATGGACTCAACGATTCAGGCGCGTTGAAAGCTGCTAACGTTGGTGTGGCCACTGCCGATGACGTATTTGGCTTCACTCCTGCAGCGGATGTGATCATGCAAGGGGACAAAATCACTTTACTTCCTTCCTTCATCCAGTTTGCCAAAGAATGCATGCAAACCCTGAAGTGGAGCCTGATCATTTCATTGCTCTACAACATTATCGGTATGGTGTTCGCCGTTAGTGGGGCATTGTCTCCAATCGTGGCGGCCATTCTCATGCCTATTAGTTCGATCACAGTAGTTGCGTTCGTGACCGTTGTGACCAATTACAAAGCGCGTGGGTTGCGGACTGCACCTCAAACCTGAGCAAGCTGACAATTATCAGTTTTTAGACTGACAAGGGTCATTCAAGTCCCTGTGGCCTAAACCAATATTTGCCCTGCATCTTGTAGAATGAGTGCCCTATATCTTTTGATCGGAGTGAGTATGCTTGTCGCCATTGGCTTCCTGATTTCCTTTTTGTGGTCGGTCAGGTCAGGCCAGTTTGATGACCCATACTCGCCTGCAGTCAAGGTCCTTTTTGATGAAGAGAAGGTAGAGGAAGAAACCGAAGAGGGTACATGAAATCACTATTATGGAAGTAGAAAAGTTCTCGTACGACAATGCCATTGTCAAGAAATTCATCATCGCATCGTCCATATTTGGAATTGTAGGGATGTTGGTTGGGCTCACTGTGGCCCTTCAATTTATTTGGCCTGAGCTCAACTTTGGATTGGAGTACACCACATTTGGTCGTATCAGGCCATTGCATACGAATGCCATCATCTTCGCATTTGTTGGTAATGCCATGTTCGCTGGGGTTTACTACAGCCTTCAGCGGCTGCTCAAAACGAGGATGTGGTCCGATATGCTGTCCAACATCAACTTCTGGGGTTGGCAACTGATCATTCTTGCGGCAGCCATCACCTTGCCACTCGGAATTACTACTTCTAAAGAATATGCCGAGCTTGAATGGCCAATCGACATCGCAATCGCGTTGATATGGGTTGTGTTTGGTCTCAATATGATCATGACCATTATCAATCGTCGTGAGCGACACCTCTATGTGGCGGTGTGGTTTTACATCGCAACCTTCATTACAGTTGCAGTCCTTCACATTGTAAATTCCTTTGAAATGCCGGTGAGCTTTCTCAAGAGTTACTCCTGGTATGCCGGCGTGCAAGATGCATTGATACAATGGTGGTACGGACACAATGCAGTCGCATTCTTCCTTACGACCCCTTTCTTGGGAATTATGTACTATTTCATTCCCAAGGCCTCGGGTCGACCGGTCTTTTCATATCGACTGTCGATCATACACTTTTGGGCATTGATCTTCCTCTATATCTGGGCTGGCCCTCACCACCTTCTTTACACTTCTCTTCCTGACTGGGCTCAATCACTTGGTGTGGTGTTCTCAGTGATGCTCATCGCGCCTTCGTGGGGAGGAATGCTCAACGGACTACTTACGTTGCGCGGAGCATGGGACAAGGTTCGGGAAGATCCGGTGCTGAAATTTATGGTGGTGTCCGTCACCGCCTACGGTATGGCCACTTTCGAAGGGCCAATGCTTTCGCTCAAGAGTGTGAATGCGATCAGCCACTTCACTGATTGGACCATTGCGCACGTTCACGTTGGCGGATTGGGTTGGAACGGCTTCCTCATTTTCGGAATGCTCTACTTCCTGATTCCCAAAATGTGGGGGACAAAATTGTATTCCATCAAGGCTGCCAACACACATTTCTGGATTGGCACGCTTGGAATACTCTTCTATGCATTGCCAATGTATTGGGCTGGATTCGCTCAGGCCGAGATGTGGAAGGAATTCCTTCCTGATGGAAGATTGGCCTACACCTTCATGGAGACGGTTGTCAACATTAAGGTGATGTATGGTTTGAGGGCATTTGGCGGACTCCTTTACTTCTCAGGAGTGATCATCATGGTTTGGAACCTCATCAAAACCACCTCAAAAGGAGCGTTCTTACCCAGTGAAGAAACCCAGGCACCAGCCCTTGCTCCGGTCTATACTCCACATGGAAAAGAATACTGGCACAGGGTGATCGAACGCAAGCCAGTTCAAATGACTATCCTGGCACTTGTGCTCATCCTCATTGGTGGAATCATCGAGATCGTTCCGACATTCCTTGTGAAGTCAAATGTGCCGACGATAACTGCCGTGCAGCCCTATACTCCTCTGGAATTGGAGGGCCGGGATATCTATATACGCGAAGGCTGCAACAATTGTCACTCGCAAATGATCCGACCATTCAGGTCGGAAAGTGTGAGGTACGGAGAGTACTCCAAGGCAGGTGAATTTGTATACGACCACCCATTCCTCTGGGGGTCTAAAAGAACCGGACCTGACTTGCACAGGATCGGTGGAAAGTATAGCGACGGTTGGCACTTCAATCACATGTTTGATCCGCGTCTGACCTCAACAGGTTCTATCATGCCACCTTATCCATGGTTGATCGAAGACGAACTCGACACAAGCAAAACACTGGATAAGATTGGAGCCATGAGGACCATAGGTGTTCCCTACGAGGAAGGATATGAGGCACAAGCATTAGCTGACCTGGATGCTCAGGCCAATCAAATTGTTACCAACCTCAAAGCCGATCAAATAGAGATTCCGGCCAACAGGGAGATCGTGGCATTGATTGCCTATCTCCAACGGTTGGGAACAGACATTAAGAAATCAGACCAAGTCGCCAAAAACTAAGAGTATGCTGAAGTTTATAAAACACCATATGACCTCGATAGACGGAATAGAAATCTTTCCTGTGATATCGTTTGTAATCTTCTTCACCTTCTTCGTAGGGCTCATTATTTGGGTGATGCGAATGAAGAAGCATACAGTAGACGAGATGGCCAATATGCCCTTGTCATCAGATAATCCAAATGATAACGGAATAAACTCAACGATATGAAACTAAAAATCGCACTCACGGGTTTAATCATGGCTTCAGCTCAATGGGCTATGGCCGCCGAACCGCAAATGATGACCGATTCTGGTTTGCTCATTATGCTTTCATCGCTCACAGCGCTGTTGCTCGTTGTATTCCTGGTTTTGGCAAGGGTGATCAAAAGCATGGCTTCAAGCGAAAAGATCATTGAGTTGATTCGTTCAAAGAATAAAGGTGCTGGCGTTGTACTTCTGTTCATTTTGCTAGGCGCATCCACGCCGGCACATGCTGCCTCAGGAGGCTTCGTAATGACCGACGACCTGCTTTGGGCCTTCGTTTCGATAGACATATTGCTAATCTTCTTTATTCTCTACGAAATCTATGTCATTCGGAAAATTATTCGCATGGCTTCCATTGATGAAGAAGGAGCAACGGAAGAATCCAAAGACTTTGTGGTAGCCGGAATCAAACTCACCGACCGCGTGCCGGTTGAACGAGAAGAGGAAGTCATGTTCGACCACGAATATGATGGCATTCGCGAACTGGACAACAATCTACCTCCTTGGTGGGTATATGGGTTCTACCTGACTATCCTATTTTCATTCGTTTATATCGGATATTACCATGTATTCGGTGGGCCGTCTTCAGCGGAAGCCTATGAACAGGAAATGGAGGAAGCGCGTATCGAGGTTGAAGCTTATGTAAGCAAATTGGCCAACCGTGTGGATGAAACGAATGTCACACAGCTCATGGACGCAGGTGACCTTTCTGCGGGAAAAGAAGTTTACGAATTGAACTGTAAAGCCTGCCATGGAGCATTGGGCGAAGGAGGTACGGGACCGACGTTTGCCGATAAGCACTGGATTCACGGGGGTGGAATCACAAACATCTTCACCACTGTGAAATATGGAGTACCAGCCAAGGGAATGATCTCTTGGGAACCGATTTTGTCACCCCAGGAAATGCAGCAAGTCGCCAGCTATATCATGACTTTCGAAGGAACCAATCCGCCTGGAATGAAGGATCCTCAGGGTGATGTATGGACGGGCAACTGATTTGAGCCATGGACAACCAACAAGTCTATGAAAGGGATGAGTCCTTTCGGGACAGCATTGCCACTGTAGACGAGTCGGGAAAGCGGAAGTGGGTATTTCCCAAAAAGCCTTCCGGAGATCTTTACAAGTACCGAACCTACCTGAGCTATTTCTATGTGGCCCTGCTTTTTGCCGGCCCATGGTTGAGGATCGGCGGTGAGCCATTCCTCCTGTTTAATGTGATGGAAAGAAAGTTCGTGATCTTCGGTCAGATCTTCTGGCCACAAGACTTCTATCTATTTGCACTTGCCTTTATCACAGGAATCGTCTTCATCATTCTGTTTACGGTGATTTACGGCAGGATTTTCTGTGGATGGATTTGTCCTCAGACCATCTTTATGGAAATGATCTTCAGGAAGATCGAGTATTGGATCGAAGGCGACGCACCAAAGCAACGCAAGCTGAGATCCATGCCCTGGAATTGGGAAAAGGTCAGGAAGACCGGATTGAAGCATGTCATCTTCTTTGCGATATCCTTCATCATTGCCAATACTTTCCTGGCCTATTTCATTGGATCAGAACAGCTGATTGCCATTCAATTTGACGATCCGCGGAATCATGCTATGAGTCTTGGTCTGCTACTCATTTTTACAACGGTATTCTATTTCGTTTTTTCATGGCTTCGGGAGCAGGTGTGCATCGCTATTTGTCCATATGGAAGGTTACAGGGGGTATTACTCGATCGCAATAGTGTGGTTGTTGCTTATGACTACATGAGGGGCGAAAATCGCGGACCGTTCAAAGGAAAACGAGAGAATCGGCAGGAAGTGGGCAAAGGAGATTGCATCGATTGCCACAAGTGTGTGGATGTATGTCCTACCGGTATTGATATCAGAAATGGGACCCAGCTGGAATGCGTCAATTGTACAGCTTGTATCGATGCCTGTGATTCCATCATGGACAAAGTAGGCTTTGAACGCGGCCTGATCCGGTACGCTTCAGAAGAGCAGATCGAGAAAAAGGCGCCGTTTCGATTTACATTTAGGATGAAGGCTTATTCTGCCGTCCTTACCCTTCTGGTTGGAGTAGTGGTGGCCCTTTTGGTGATCAGGTCGGATTTTGACACAACCATCCTAAGAACATCGGGCATGCTCTTCCAAAAGCTGGATGACGGAAGGATTAGTAACCTTTACAACTATAAGATCATCAACAAGACCAACAAGGACTTTCCGGTAAACTTCCGCATTACCGGATTGCCTGGTGAGATCCAGTTTGTTGGCACTGAAGACCTTCGCATCCAAAGTCAAGGAAGAATCGAAGGTGCCATGTTTGTGATCTTCGATCCGGATGACCTGGAAGGAATGAAGACTAAATTTGACATAGAAGTATATACCGGTGACGAATTGATTGAAGTGGTTGACGCCAATTTTCTCGGACCACCTAAATAATAACTATGAACTGGGGTAGAGGTATAGCGATTTTCTTTTCAGCATTTGTGGTGTTTATACTGTTTATGGTCTATCTCACTAGCAGGCACGATCACGAATTGATTTACGAGGACTATTATCAGCAGGAGGTAAGTTATCAGGATGTACTGGAAGGCGACAAGAATCTCAAGTCCTTGGGTCAGAACGTAGAAATTCTGCAAAGGAGTGGGGAGATTCAGATAAAATTTCCGAACAAGGCCCTGGAGAATTTTGAAAACGGCAAACTGTGGATCCTGCGCCTGTCAGACAAGAGATTTGACGTTGAGGTTGAATGGAGTGGGGAAGAACTTGTGACCATTGCTAAAACGGAAATGATCGCGGGCCGATATCTTATCCGAGCCGATTGGAAAGGGGATAAACCCTACCATTTTGAACAAAACTACTTGGTGAAGTGAGTTTTTTAATTGCTGCATTTACCCTTGGTATAGCTTCCAGCGCACACTGCCTGGTTATGTGCGGACCGATTTCACTTGCCTTGTATCAAGATAACAATAGAAGGCAGACGATGCGGACATTTCCGCTCTACCACCTGGGCAGGGTGCTCACCTACATGATGCTGGGTCTGCTTTTTGCCTACTTTGGGACAAGGCTTTATATCTTCAACTATCAGCAGCAATTCTCCATTGTGTTTGGCGTATTGCTGATCACTTATGCCATTTCACCGCGGGTATTCAAACGAATGCGATTATCTGGCTGGTGGGCAAAAAAAATCTATCCGATCTGGACGACGTTGGCTTCAGGCTTGTTTATGAAGAAAGATCCTCGCTCCAGGTTTCTACTGGGTATGATGAACGGTCTTCTTCCTTGCGGCATTGTCTACGTCGCCTTGGCAGGCGCCCTGGGGACAGCCACTTTTGTCCAAGGGGCCTGGTATATGCTCGCTTTTGGTATCGGGACCTTCCCTGTTTTTACTGCACTGATTTTCTCCAGGCAGTGGGCTCAATTGCTTTCCGGCCGCACCTTCAAGCAGCTAATCCCCGTGGTGATGTCCGCCGTAGGGATACTCCTGATTGTAAGGGGAGCCAACCTTGATCTCGGACATTTTAGCCCCAATATGATGGCCAATCAGATTTTTATCGCCGTCTGCGAATAGCCCTTATTCGCTCGTTAGGGTACACTCGTATTCCACCACAGATCCGTTGACGGTGTGGGAGGTTTCATAGGTGCCGCATTGCCATTGCGCGTCCGATTCGGAGGCATCCCTCCACCCGACATGCTTGCCATTGTTGTTGGTTTCAACGCCGTCAATTGTTTCGATGCAATCACAGTTGTATTGTTTCTTGCATGAGAGCGATAGCAGGGCGAGAAAGACGAAGGAAAATGTTACAGTGATTTTCATGGTTCTATTGTATGCCGACTAAGATAATTGATAGTCGTAAAGAATTGAATTGTATCGCTGACGATCGATATTACCTCCGGTGAGAATTAAAACAACGGTTTGTCCGACACACTGCTGCTGAATTTCTTTAAATGCGGCAAGTGCCGTCGCCGACGAAGGTTCGATGAGCACCCCCAGCTCTTCGGATAGTTCTTTCATGGCCCTAGCCATGGAAACTTCAGAGACGCGGATGATCGCTGCACAATGTTCTTTGATGATACCAAAGGTGTGCTCACTGAGGGTGGTCCTCAATCCGTCTCCAATGGTGACAGGATCTGCTTGGTCCTCAACTTTTCCTGATTGGATCGAACGAAATGCATCATCGGCAGCTTTGGGCTCTGCTCCATATACCCCACATCGACTGGATAGAAAATGCGCGGATAAACAAGTTCCACTTAAGAGTCCTCCACCGCCAACCGGTGCAATGATCTTGTCGACTTCAGGCAAGTCCTCTATAATCTCTTGGGAACAGGTGCTCTGGCCTAAAATGATGTTGTCGTGATCAAATGGTGGAACGAAAGTATATCCATGCATTTCGACTTCCTCTTTCATAGTTGATTCCCGACTGGCAAGTGTAGGCTCACAAAAGCGAATTGTGGCCTCGGCATCTCGAATACCTTGTATTTTGATATCCGGGGCGTTCTCGGGAACCACGACGGTGCATGGAGAATTCAACCTCTTAGCAGCTTCAGCCAATGCTCTCCCGTGATTTCCTGAAGAATGTGTGACTACGCCGAGCTGTCGTTGTTGTACGGAAAGTTGTTCCATGGCAAAGTTTGCGCCGCGATATTTAAAGCTGCCGGAAACCTGCTTGTGTTCTCCCTTCAGAAACAGACGGCAACCGTATCGCGCCATGCTGTCCTTCACCCCAACCAAGGGTGTGTGGTTGACAATTGGCCTGAGTACCTGCCGGGCCTTTAACAGTAATTCCTTGTTCATCCTACAATTTTGATCGCATTTGGCATAACGGATATGCGCCGAACTCCGCGGTCAAAAGACTCACCATCGCACTCAAAAAGCATATCCGATGCAATGTTAACCACTTCGACAGTTGAAGTTTTAAAATAGTACACCTCGGGATGATCTAGTTTCTTGCCGCGCTTCACCTTCACAACGTTTCTTAGATAATCGACCATCGTAATTTTCCCGAGCACGATGACTTCTAAAAGACCGCTATCCAGTTCCGCTTCTGGCGCTATTTTAAGGCCACTCCCAAAGCTCCGACCGTTGGCGATGATAACCGCCACGGCTGGCCCGCTCCATTGTCCATTGTCAAATTGGAGGTGGACATCATGGTATTGATAGCGCATAAAAGCCCTTGTGACGGCTGAGAGAAAGGCGACATCGGAGCCCAACATTTTATTGCTCCTATTGACGCGTTCGACCACAGTCGCACCAAGGCCCCACTCGGCAATGTTGATGTAATAATGGGGCTTTTCAGGATGGTCTAGGTGGACTAGATCAACTGAGCGATTCGCCCCTTTCTTAGATTGCTCCACCAATTCTGAAACGGATTCAAAGGATTTGAGATTTCGTACAAAATCATTGGCTGTTCCCTTAGGCCATATGGCCAGCACGGGAAGATCATTTTGCTGAAACCGACCAAAAGCCTGGACAATTTCATTGAGCGTGCCATCGCCTCCAGCTGATATGATCAGGTCGCTTCCGTTTTGAATGCATTTTTCTGCAAACTCAGTACTGTGCTTTGCGTATTCTGTAAAGTGTGTGTTTAAGTCTATGTCGCGATGTGCACTCGCGAGATAATCAATACCCTTTTTGATCGATCGCTGACCCTTGGCTTTTGAATTGATGATGATATCAACGCGCATCACGCATCAATACTGAACGCAGATATTCTTGGGTTCAGTGAAAAATTTGAGCGCCTCGAATCCACCTTCTCGACCTACACCAGAATTCTTTACACCACCGAATGGAGTTCGTAGGTCCCTAACCAACCAGCAATTGATCCAAACGATTCCGCTTTCAATCCTTGCACCCATCCGATGTGCTCTGTTGAGGTTTTCTGTCCAGATTGAACAAGCCAGACCGTATTCCGTGCTATTGGCCATTTTAAGCGCGTCCTCTTCATCCTTAAACGGAGTGAGGGTAACAACAGGCCCAAAAATTTCTTCCTGATTTGTCCTACAGAGATAGTCCAGCCCTTCGATCACCGTTGGCTCGACATAATAACCATCGCTCAGTTCGCCTTCCAGTTTCACCTGATTGCCTCCTGCCAGGATGGTTCCGCCTTCTTCCTTGGCCAACTCGATATAGGTTAACACTTTTTCCATATGAGGTTTCGAGACCAGAGCTCCAAGTTTGGTATCGGCTTGCTTAGGGTTGCCCACTTTGAGGGCTTTCACTTTCTCTACAAAGGCGTCCTTAAACTTATCGTAGATGCCCTCCTGTATAAAGATTCGGGAGCCACAAAGGCAGATTTCACCCTGGTTAGAAAAGGAGGAACGAACAGAAGTTGATACAGCTTTATCGAAGTCGCAGTCATCGAAGATGATGTTTGGGTTTTTACCCCCGAGTTCCAACGACAATTTCTTGAACATGGGTGCGGCCGTCCTGGCTATCCATTCTCCAGTTTTGGTCCCCCCTGTGAAGGATATAGCCTTAATTCCCGGATGCTCGACGATGGCTCCTCCGACCTTGGGCCCCAATCCATGCACAATGTTCAAAACACCCTCAGGCAATCCTGCTTCAATACACACTTCAGAGAGTAGGTAGGAAGTCATCGGTGTGACTTCAGATGGCTTGGCAACAACCGTATTTCCTGCCGCAAGAGCTGGAGCGATCTTCCAGGTGAATAAGTAAAGCGGCAAGTTCCAGGGTGAAATACAGCCCACCACCCCAATCGGTTGACGCAGGGTATAGTTGAAGCCAGACGCTTCCATGTCGTGGCTTTCGGAAGAAAACTGTTCAATGGCCGTGGCAAAAAAATGAAAGTTGCTTACCGCTCGTGGGATATCGACCTTGGTGGCAAGCCAAACGGGCTTGCCGTTATCGATAGATTCGGCCATGGCGAATTCATCCAGTCGGTTCTTTATGCCCTCAGAAATCTTGAGCAAGATGCTACTGCGCTCATTCTTCGGGGTCTTACTCCAGGAATCAAATGCAGCACTCGCCGCTTGGTATGCCTGCTCAACATCAGCGCTATCGGAATCCGGTATCAGGCTGTATACCTTGCCAATGGATGGGTCGTAATTGTCGAGATATTCGTTGCCTTCAGGGTTGCACAATTGTCCACCGATATAGTTCTGAAGTTGCCGCATTGTCTGGGATTCTGGTTGCGGCTAAGGTAGGAAATTGAAGATGAAGGAAAAGGGCATGAAAAAAGGGAGGCCGCCCTACTGCCTCCCTTTCTGAAATGATTCGTCATTGTTTCGCTAAAACTTCCATGAACCGAGATCGGTTCTCATGGTTGGTAGATTGCTCTTGCGAGCTTTTGGGATTGACACAAGTGACGAATCAAACCTCAATTATGAAACCGAATACAAAACTACAGGGGTGGGCTTTTTATTGTGTTACGACTTTCTGAAGTTCTGTTAAAGAGTGTTAACCACAAGGGATAGCGGGGTATCGACTCTATTTTTGCCTCAACACCTAACGGGTAATTTGGCAAGAAATTTTAACCTGCTCATCGCGCTCATTTCCGTCACCCTCATCGGGTTGATCGGGGTGCAGTTGTTTTGGATAAACAACGCAGTTAGTCTCAAGCAAGAAGAGTTTAATCTTCAGGTTAATCAAGCGCTCAATTATGTATCAGAGAACCTCGAAAAGCAAGAGGCCATTCGAAAATTGAAGTCTCATCAAGAGGGAAAATTCCTCTTTCTCAAAAGCGATTCCTCTGAATACTATCAGGGAGGGGTTTTTCCCGACTCCGGCTATCAGTATCACATCATGAGGAAGGTGAGCCAACAAAATGGGATTGTTGAGCTCGAAATCGTAGAAGGAGACACCCAGTCGACATCCAGGAAGCATATCATATCCGACGTGAGTAACATCGATCGCTTTGACGACCTCTCTCTCGAACTAAAATCGGATGGAGGAAGCAGACTCAGGGATCAGGACATGAGTGACTATATGGACTCAACCATGAAAAAGAAACTGGTCAACAAGACAGTTTTGGTTAACGATATTGTTCGGAGCCTTATCGAAGTCGACCTCTCCGAGTCCATTGAGCAAAGGGTACGACCCAAGTTGATCGATTCGCTGCTGTCGCACTTCCTTGGCAAGCACGGAATCGATGCCAACTATCAATTCAGGGTACTGGACGAGAATAACGAGGTACGTATACAAAGTGTCAATAAATACAAGGGAGTAGAGGAAGCTGGGGTCTATTCGATTCAACTGTTTCCCAAGGATATCATCCAGGACAAGGTATTCCTGGAAGTTTCATTTCCCGGCAAGACGGGGTTCCTGCTGAAGACACTGTGGATTATGTTACTCACCTCTATAGCCTTTGTGATTGGCATCATCTATACCTACTATGTTGCCCTAAGGACTATCATCAACCAGAGGAAACTATCGGAGATCAGAAACGACTTCATCAACAACATGACCCATGAATTGAAAACTCCGATATCAACCATATCCCTGGCTTGTGAAATACTTGACGACAAGGAGGTTCAAACCAATCACGACAACTTAAGTCGGTATGTGAGCATGATCAAAACAGAAAACAAACGCTTGGCGCAACAGGTGGAAAAGGTGTTACAAAGTGCTATTTGGGGTACGGGAGGATTTTCACTGAAACTGGAGGAGCGCTCGCTCAATAATGTGGTGAACGAGGCTGTCGAGAAAATGAAGATCAAAGGAGACGAAAGAAATGCTCACATTGAATTCGCACCCAATGTGCAAGATATGAAAGTGGAAATAGACGCGCTCCACTTCTCCAATGCAGTTTCAAACCTGATTGACAACGCCTTAAAGTATTCGAAGAATGACCCCCGGATTGATATCTCCATTACCAGTTTGAATGGTGGTGCGAATGTTGTGGTGAGTGACAATGGGATTGGAATTAGCAAAGACAACCAGAAAAAAATATTTGACAAAATGTATCGCGTCCCAACGGGTAACCTGCACGATGTGAAAGGCTTTGGACTCGGGCTGAACTACGTAAAAACCATTGCCGAAAAGCATGGTGGGTATGTAACGGTAGACAGTCAACTTGGAAAGGGAAGCACATTCACGATCTATATACCAACCGAGAAATCATAAATTTTGAACTATGGATATACCCAAAATCCTACTAGTCGAAGACGACCCAAACCTGGGGAGTATTCTCAACGAATACCTAAACGCCAAGGGCTACGACAGCACTCTGAGAAAGGATGGAAACGAAGGCTACGAAGCATTTCTGGCTTCGGAATACGACATCTGCATTCTGGATGTTATGATGCCCGTTAAAGACGGATTCACCTTGGCCAAGGAAATAAGAAGGATGAACCACGAGGTTCCGATCATCTTCCTTACGGCGAAATCTATGAAGGAAGACAAAATTGAAGGCTTCAAGCTTGGAGCCGACGATTATCTGACCAAACCCTTCAGCATGGAAGAGCTCTTGCTTAGGGTTCAGGCGATCTTAAAACGCACCCATATGGTGACCAAGGAAAAGCAGCAAGAGGAATTTGATTTTGGAGCCTTCCATTTTGATTTCAAGAATCAAACGCTCGACGCCAATGGCGAAAGCCAGCGGCTCACTTCCAAGGAAAATGAATTGCTCAGGTTGCTTTGCCTCAACCTAAACGATGTACTCGATCGCTCGATTGCGCTTAAGAAGATATGGGGAGACGACTCTTATTTCAACTCGCGTTCAATGGATGTTTACATCACCAAACTGCGCAAGTATCTCAAGAAAGACGAGAACGTTAAGCTGCTGAACGTCCACGGCAAGGGATTTAAATTAGTCGTAAACGATTAGTTACTTGGTGGTCTTCAAGCCGGCATCCTTCCAGCCGTCATAACCACCTTTCATGTTGATCACGTTGGCAAAACCTTTGTCGGCCATCATTTGGCTGGCTTGGGCACTGCGACCTCCCAATTTACAATACACCACGTAGGTCTTCTCCTTGTCCAAAGCCTCTACCCTTTGTTCAAATTCGTCATAGAAGTTCAATTCCATTGCACCTTCGAGCTGACCCTCAGCCCACTCTTCCGGCGTGCGCACATCCAACACCACCACAGCCTCGTTTCTTGTGGCAAGCATTTCACTCACTTCCCGAGCACTCATGTTTTTGTAGGCCATGGTTTGGTTTTCTGTTTGTATAGACTCACTTTGGCCGTTCGTTGAATTGGTGCAAGCAGTAGCAAAAAGAATGGCAGACAATAAAAGCAGTGCGTATTTGTTCATTGGGATTGATTTAGGGTACAATGTTATGTGTAAATGCTCAATCGAACTGTGACTTGTGCCTCATACCTTTGAAATTGTCCTATACTGCTCACCAGTTCTATACGTTACATTTGGAATCTATCAATCGTTGGGATGAACATCTATTCTAAGAAGCAGCGCTGGAAATTGTTGTTACTACTGGGGGCAGTGATCATCGTTGTCGGCTCGCTTCTATATTCCAATAGAATAGTCAACCGAATATCCAATGAAGAGAGAAAGAAGGTGGAGCTGTGGTCTATAGAGATCAAGAAGAAAGCGCAGATGGTGAACTATACCGCTCGCCTGTTTGATGAGCTCCGTGAAGAAGAACGGAAAAAGGTTCGTCAGTGGGTTGAAGCTATCAAGCGATTGACCGATGCCGACTTCAAATCAGATCTGGCTTTTCTCTCACAGATTGTTCAAGACAATACGACTGTACCCGTTATCCTAACCGACGGGGATTTGAATGTCCTGGCGAGCCGAAACCTGGACTCTATGGTGGTTTCACCGGATGACTTCAGAGCAGAGATCTTGAGAATGAAGGCCATCTACGATCCTATTGAAATCAACTACTACGAGGATCAGAAGAACTACTTGTACTACAAGGATTCGAGATTGCTCAGCGAGCTCGAGAATACCTTTAGGGATCTCGAACAATCATTTATCTCAGAAGTGGTAAAGAACGCAGCATCGGTTCCGGTTGTCTACCTTGGGCCAGATAAAAAAGAAGTCATCGATTACGGTAATATTGATCAGAGCCTCATTGCAGATCCGGTTCAGCTAACTCAGCTGATTGAAGAAATGTCAGATGAGAATGCCCCAATCGAAGTGGAATTGCAGGAAGGGCAGATGCATTTTATCGTCTACCAGGAATCCTGGATTCTTACCCAACTCAGGTATTACCCCTATGTACAATTTGGTTTGATGGCCATATTCATTTTGATTGCATACCTTCTTTTTAGCACAGCTCGAAAGGCCGAACAAGATCAAGTGTGGTTGGGCATGGCCAAGGAAACTGCCCATCAGCTTGGCACACCATTGTCGTCTTTGATGGCCTGGCGAGAGGTGATGGCTGCCAGGGGTGTAGATCAAAGCCTCCTTGACGAATTGGACAAGGATATTGGCAGATTTGAAACGATTACGGAGCGATTCTCCAAAATTGGCTCCCAGCCTGAATTGGCCAATCTGGACCTTGTCGAGGCGACGACTAGCTCATTCAATTACATGAAGAGCCGGAGTCCGAAAAAAGTGGAGTTCGCCTTGTTGCATCCTGGGAAGGGTATCATGGTACGTCTCAACCTCGCTCTCTATGCATGGGTAATAGAAAACGTAATCCGAAATGCAATGGATGCCATGGATGGAAATGGAAAAATCACCGTGACTTGTTGGGAAGAGGTCAACTTATTGGGTGTTGACATTGCGGATACCGGCAAAGGAATAACTCAAGGAAAGCGCAAAACCGTCTTTGAACCCGGGTATACTACCAAGAAAAGGGGATGGGGATTAGGATTATCCCTGTCGAAAAGGATTATTGAGCACTATCACGTTGGTGGAAAAATCTTCGTTCTCAAAAGTAAGCCGGGGGAGGGAAGCACATTCAGAATTCAGTTTCCAAAAGCTTGATTGGCGTCTACATTCACGTCCCTTTTTGTCGCCGAGCGTGTAGTTACTGCGACTTTTATTTCCTCACCAACCCAAACCTAAAAGAGAGATTTGGTTCGATTGTTCAGCTAGAAATGGACATGGCTGCCCAAGAGTGGAAAGGGCAGGAGGTAAGTTCCATCTACTTCGGCGGAGGGACACCAAGCCAAATAGAAACAAGTCAGTTGGGTGCACTCATCCAAAAGCTTAGGGACGAAGCTTTAGTCCCTGATGGGATTGAAATCACTGTGGAATGCAACCCAGATGACCTGACAGATGAATACCTGGATGGACTGCTGGGTATTGGGGTTACCCGCCTTAGCGTAGGTGTGCAATCTTTTCAGGACCACCACTTGAAGTCTCTCAACCGGAATCATGATGCGGGACAGGCGAACAAGGCCCTCGACTTAGCCATGGGAAAAGGGTTTACCAGCATCTCTGCAGACTTGATGTTTGCCATACCGGGAATGACCATCGATGAATTGGAGTCGAATGCAAACGGGTTGATGGAGACGGGAATCCAGCATATATCGATCTATGGTTTGACCATTGAAAAGGGTACCCCACTTCATTACCAAATCCAAAAGGACAAAACCGAAGAAGTTGACGAGGCAGAGTACAACCAGCAATTCGAGTTGATCCACCGTCTATTGCAGGATGGTGGATTCGAACATTATGAGATCAGCAATTTCTGTCAGAAAGGGCATCGGGCTGTACACAATTCAAATTATTGGAGGAAACTGCCCTTTGTTGGGTTTGGCCCTTCGGCTCATGGGTTTACCGGGCAAGACAGGTATCGGGTTAGACCCAATTGGACTTCATATGTCGACGAAATCGAAAGCGGAAATAGACCCATTTTCTGGGATCGGCTAAGTGCCACTGACAAATTCAACGAGACCATTATGCTATCGCTACGGACTTCGGATGGACTTGACATGAACAAGCTGCGAGAGCAGGATTCAAATCTCTTTGTTGAATTCGATAAAAAACTGGCGAAAACTCGTGCAAAACTTCCATCTTGCTTCAACCTTCAGGGCGATGTTCTTCGCCTAAATTTGGACGGAATGAAGCTGTCGGATCATCTCTCCAGCGAATTATTTGTTGAATGAAAATTAAGGCGAGGCTTGAGTTTGGCGGAAGCACTTACAAGGTAGACCTCAAAAATCCTATCGACCTGTCCCTTCCACTAAAACACCATGGGCAACTTGGGGCATGGTACCTTGATCCACCCACCATTGAGCCTGTTCGAATGGAGGGATTTGTGGGGGATGTTACACAAGGTGGAAGTGTCAACTTCAAAAATATTCAGTTCAACCCCCATGCGCATGCCACCCACACAGAGTCCTATTGGCACATCTCCAACAAGGAACAGCTAGTATTGAACAGTGTAAGCAGGTCATTCTTCTTTGCTGCGGTGATCACGCTTAAATCAATTCGTGAAGACGGTGGAGAATATGGCAAGGATGAGGTGCTGTGGATCAGTGAGGAGAACAAGCACTTGCTTGAGAAAAGTCCGGAAGCGGTGGTGATTCGGTCCAAGCCAAACGACGAGTCGAAGAAAACAAAGCAGTATTCGAACTCCAACCCACCTTATCTACGACCGGAAGATGTCGCCATGATGAGGGACCTGGGGGTAAAGCATCTGCTCATTGATCTGCCATCGGTGGACAAGGAAAGGGACGATGGAAATCTTGCATCGCATAAAGCTTTCTGGGACATGGAAAGAGAACCTAGAAGAGACGCTACGATAACAGAATTCATTTTTGTGCCGGATGAATTGGAGGACGGGTACTATCTTCTCGAACTTCAGCTTGCCAACATCGAAAACGACGCGACCTTGTCGCGACCGTTGTTGTATAATCTAACCGCAAAATAGTCCCAGAACGAAACCATAATTCCCAATTTGGGAAACGATCAAATTCTTAAGTTGTTGATAACCAGGGCGTGTCAATTTTGGCCTCCTTTTGTATATAAGGAATACGCATGAAGAGCCCGTTCGCACTTTTCTTTGGGTTAATCACGTTGGTGAGCTTGATATTCTCCTTCTCCCTCATAAGGGATTTGGGGTATAGTCATATCACGGAATTGCGTGCATTCAACCTTTTGTTTTTGGGTTTTGGAATTGGAATGGGCATTCATATGTTCAAGCAATCGTTCCCCAAGAAGTTCACCTACATGCAGGGATTGAAACTAGGATTGACGATAACGCTGATTGCAGTGAGTGTTTTTGCTTTGTATGTCTATTTGGTCGCCATGGTCGATGAGACAATGGTCACCATGTTCGTTCATGTAAACAGCAACTTTTCGTTGATGAATCCGGCTACTTTGTCGTTTCAATATTTATTGGAGGGAAGCTTCGCGGGGTTAATACTTACGATTGGACTATTGCAATTTCACAATGGTTCATTCATCAAGGAGCGGCTTAAGAAACTGAGCTGATTCCTGAATAGTGCAGGACACACAATTTGAAGGGGTTAATTAATTGGCCCCTTCTTTTTTTATACCCTCATTCATGATTTCAGTTTGCCTTTGAATCGAAAGCTTGTGGATGAGGTCGAGGAGAGTTTTGACAAACTCCGGTTCTAGGCTAAGTCCTTTGGCATGATTCCCTCTAGTATCAAGAATCTCCTTCCAGCGTTCGAGTTGCAGAATAGTAACCTCGTTTTCCTTTTTGTATTCGCCAATCTTGTCGACAATGGACATTCTGTGTGCAATCTTATTTAAGATGTCAGTGTCGATATCATCGATGAGGTTACGCAATTCCTCGAGCTTATTGTTGAAGTCCTGATTCGTCACAGACTCTTTGCGAATGGTAAGGTGGTCCAACATCTGATCAAGCCTTTCGGGCAAGACCTGCTGCTCCGGATCACTGAGGGCGCGGTCGGGATCAGGATGACTCTCAATCATCAATCCGTCCATGTTCAAGTCCAGGGCTTTCTGAGAGATAAGCGGAAGCATTTCCTTGTTTCCCGCGATGTGGCTCGGGTCGCACAAGACTTCGAGCCTCGGACAAATTCGTTTGAGCGCGATGGGGATTTCCCACATGGGAAGATTTCTGAAAACGGATTCCTGCAAAGCGGAGAACCCTCGGTGTACAGCACCAAGCTTTTGGATGCCTACTTCGCTGAGACGCTCGAGCGCGCCCACCCACAACTTTACGTCGGGATTGATCGGATTCTTGACAAGCACGATTACATCTTCTCCTCGAAGCGCTTCTGCAATTTCTTGAACGCTAAATGGATTGGCTGTTGTTCGGGCTCCTACCCAAATGGCATCAATGCCCGCCTTTAATACTTCTTCTACATGATTGGCATTGGCCACCTCGGTGATCACAGGCATGTCAACCAGATCGCCTGCCTCCTTGAGCCACTTGAGCCCTTTGAGTCCAATGCCCTCAAAACCATTTGGACGAGTCCGTGGTTTCCAGATCCCACCTCTTAGCATGTGGACCTTTCCGGTCTTCTTGAGATCCAGGGCAATTCGATGGATTTGCTCCTCGGTCTCGACAGAGCATGGCCCCGACACGACCAACGGTCTTTGGAACCCGGGCTTCCATTGGGTGATCGGAATGGTATTTAGTTCGATGTTCTGCAACACGGCAAAATTAACTCAGTCAACCAGTTTTCCAGCGCACTGCAATTTTTCCTTTGCTTTTTCTGCTCTCGAGTAGCTTATGAGCTTCGGCAAGTTGGTCTGAATCGAAGACCTTTTCGACCTGTGGTTTGAGCGCGCCTTTTTCCAGCAAATCAACAACATTCTTAAATGATTGTTCGATCCATTCTGGCTTGTGATCTCCAATGCGCAACATGTTGACACCAATGATCGATTGGGACTTCATCAACATCTTGATCGGTGTGTAGAAACCATATCCAAAAACTAGTTTTAGTACGCTTAGGAGACCTCCGCTCGAACGGCTCGCCGCGCCAAAAGTGATGATCCTTCCACCGAAGTTGAGGAGTTTGAGACTCTTTTTAAAGGTCTTACCGCCTACAGAGTCAAAAACCACATCGACCCTCTTATGCCCTTCGGCTCGGATGCGTTCGTCAAAATTCTCTCTACGATAATTGATCGCGAGGTCCACCCCCTGATCCTTGAGGTATTGAATCTTTTCATCAGAACCCGCAGTGCCAATTACATAACATCCGGCATGCTTGGCAAGCTGGATCAATGCAGTACCCACGCCACCGGCGGCGGCATGTACCAATACTTTGTCGCCCGGGTGAAGCTTGGATGCCACATGAGCCGAAAAGTAAGCAGTGCCATACTGTACAGCTAAGGCACACCCCTCTGCAAGGCCGGTTTCCTCAGGGATTTTGACCACGGCACGTGGGTCGGTTTCTACCTGGGTGGCATACCCTCCAAAACGACAAAAAACCAAAACTCTGTCGCCGACCTGAAGGTCCGTCCTTTCAGAGTTGTTTTCCCTGACTCGCCCAACCGCTTCATACCCAATAACTGCAGGAAGTGGAGGGCAATCCGGGTAAAGTCCTTTTCTTGCGAGGACATCGGCATAATTGAGTCCAAATCCTTCCACATCAATTAGTATTCTGTTTTCCCCAACCTTCAAGTCGGGGACTTCGTCTAATCTAAATGACTCGTCCGCTGGGCCGTTTTTTATGAGACTATAAATGAGCACATTAACTTATTTGAAAAAGGGTGTACATTTGGTTGCGACGGGGAAATTATACCTTTTACTACCTCATCAAAAAATCTGATATGAAAAAACTTTGTTACGTCTTACTAGCAGGCTTGTTGCTATTGGGAGTGAATTCTCCTTTACAAGCACAAAATACTTCCGTGGTCTTTGACGACCAGGCAGGGGACTATATTGAAGTTCAAAGTGATTTGAGCTGGCTCTACCTTACAGGCATGACCTATTCCATGTGGGTCAAATCCGATTGGGAGGGATCAAATTATCTTGTAGACTTTACCGATGACCCTGCAACATACAATCAACCAGGGGGTGGAACCCGTGTGTTTATTGGCCAATTTTTTGGCGGAATGATCTTCTCAATGTACCAGAATGGTGACAACGAGAGTATCAATGTTGACCTTGATTTCAAGGCAAATGAGTGGGTTCATCTTGCGTTTGTTGTAGACTCTGTTGAGCTAAGTGGAGGAGGTGCTACAGGGTATGAATTCGACTATGAACTGCGCATTTACGTTAATGGAATTCTGTCGGCATCTGATATTTGGACGGTTTCAGGCGCAAACTCCCTTGAGACTTTCTTGTCATTAGACACGGTCGGTCCTCGAGTTATTGGAGGAAGGTTCAACTTCCAAAACGGGCGCTACCTTGGTGGTTCCATGGACGATTTTTCGATTCACGCTCAAGCTTTGACTCAATCTGAAATTGGAGACATTGTTTGTACCGGTGTAACACCAAACAATAACAATACGATCGTGTTCTACGATTTCAACGAGGGAAGCGGTTTCGTCGCCCAGGACAAAACTGGAAATGGATTCGACGGAGATCTAATCACCCCTGGGTATAACCCCGATGCTCCCGGAAGCCTTGGAGCGGCGAATCCAGATGCTGATTTTAGCGCTGACAACAACGACCCGTCACTTTGGGCTCAGTTCACCAATGAGTCAGACGACTACGACGCCGCCATTTGGGATTGGGGTGACGGTACAAAGGATACGGCTTTGGGCAATCCTTGGCATATGTATCCCGTTGAAGGAACCTACAATGTCTGCCTTGATGTGGTAGGTGCTTGTGGGGGTGCAGATCAGTTCTGCGATGACGTCGACATTGAGTGCCCTATCCCGGAAGCAAACTTCATTATGATTCCAGGGGGATTGAGCTTGACGGTTGAAGCAGAAGATGATGATGTCGATTCTGTTTACTGGGATTTTGGCAATGGAAAGAATTCATCCAAATTCACCAAGATCAATTCCTACAGTTCTCCAGGCATCTACACGATTTGTCTGTACACCTTCAGTAATTGTGGTACGGATACATTGTGCCAGGAATACAACGCCATTGCACCTGGGTTTAACGAGCACTTATTTAGCGACATCAGTTTGAATCCTAATCCTGCCAAAGAAAGCTTCACGCTGGAATTGGGCAGCGTTGTTGAGAATTTCTCAATCAGCATTCTGGACATCCAAGGTCGCGTGGTTTTTGAAGATTCAGGTCTCAAGGGTAGTAGATACGAGTTTGTAAATCCAGGCCTTGACGCTGGAAACTACTTGGTCAAATTGAACATAGGCGATCAAGCACTGTTTGAAAGAATAGTTCTGGAATAAGAAATTCCACAACGAAATACATTGGAGAATCCCGCTTCCATCCCGAGGCGGGATTTTTTATTCCCGGTATATGACTTCCAACATGGTGTGGCCCACAACGCCAAGGGTCACCTTGTCGATAAGGGACATATTGTCTTCGTGTGTATGGTGGAAGGTCCCAAAATCCCTGCGCCAAGGTTCGTAGTGGATGATGTCGATGGAAGGGATCGCAGTTAGTTCATTGACCATTTTGTGATCATCGGTGAGCTCTCCTCCGGTAGACTCATTGATGAAGTATTTACCATATCCCAAGCCCTGGGCAACAGACCATACTTTGGCCACGACTGAACTGGCGTGCCTGAGTGATCCATTTTCTTTTGGGAATACCGCATTACTTGCGCCAACCATGTCCAAGAGGATTCCATACTTCGGGTTGAAATCTTCGATAGGAGGATTTTCACCCCAGTGCCTTGACCCAAGACACCACGTATTGCCATAGTCTCCGGTCATACTTGTTTGAGGTCGTCCGTAGTCCTCGGCATCAAAAAAAATGATGTCGATACCCACATTGGGCTGCTTCCCGTACTGGGAAATGGATCGCAATAGTTCAAGTATGACACCAACGCCGCTACCGCCGTCGTTGGCCCCTTCAATAGGCTTCGTCCTCCTCACTTCACCCCTGTCGGCAAAAGGGCGGGTGTCCCAGTGGGCAAAAAGCATGACACGGTCTTTTTTTTCCGGTTGATATCGCCCAATCACATTTTTCAATTGGAGTTGGGTTCCATCAAAGGCTTCCACGGTTCCATTTTGTACCGTGACCTCTGCTCCGTATTTCCTGAGTTTGGATTCTAAATAACGAGCGGTTTTAGCGTGTGCTTCCGAATTGGGAACACGAGGACCAAAATCTACCTGATCCTGAATAAACTGAAATGCTGAGTCCGCGTTAAACGCAGGGATTGAATCCAAAGCAACAAAAGGTTCGGTCTTCTTAGCCGGCTGAGGTGCAACAGATCGGCGAGGTGGTCTATCCTCCGAACAGGACCAAAGAACAAATGCAAGGAGTACAATCGAAGCTATGTGGCGCATGCTATACGACAGCTTGAAGATTTGCGATCATGTCCTTAACGAGCCCTTCAAGATCGTATTGCTCCTTCCACCCCCAATCTCTCCGAGCGGCGGAGTCATCGATAGACCTGGGCCATGTATCGGCAATGGCTTGCCTGAAATCCGGTTTGTAGGTAATGTGAAAATCAGGCAGGTGCTTCTTTATTTCTTTTGTCAAGGTTTCCGGGGAGAAGCTCATGGCGGCCAGGTTGTAGCTGGTCCTTACCTTAATGCTATCTGACGGGGCGTGAGATATTTCGAATGTGGCTCTAACCGCATCGGCCATGTGCATCATGGGCAAAAATGTGTCGGGGTTGAGAAAGGATTCGAATGATTCACCCTTGAGCGCAGAATAAAATATGTCGACAGCATAGTCAGTTGTACCGCCTCCTGGAAGAGACTTCCACCCAATCAGACCGGGATAACGTATACTGCGAACATCCACACCGTATCTCTGATTGTAGTATTGGCACCACATCTCTCCAGTCAACTTGCCAATGCCGTAGACCGACCGTGGTTCAATGATGGTAGACTGCGGGGTGTCAACTCTTGGTGTCGTTGGGCCAAATACAGCGATAGAGCTTGGCCAAAACACATTGCGAATGTGGCCCTCACGGGCCAATTCAAGTACGTTGAAAAGACCCTCCGTACTGAGCTTCCAGGCGAAATCCACTTTTTTCTCAGCAGTGGCCGACAGCAAAGCCGCCAAATGGTATACGTGCGTAATTTCTTCACGGGAAATCAATTGGTGAAATGCCTTTCGGTCGAGGCAGTCAAGTACCTCGTATCGGCCGTCAAAATCGGGTTGGTCGACGATGTCGGAATTGATGACATTGTTCTCGCCTAACTCCCTTGCCAGTTCGAGGTATAATTCCCTACCAACTTGTCCTAAACCGCCTACAATTAAAGCCTTTTCCAAGGGATGTGTAGAATTTTTGGGTCGAACAAATGTATCATTTTTGGCCTGCCTTCCATTCCGATTATTCTGATCGAAATCATGCTATGAGAGAGCAATAAACGTAATTTTGTCGAAAATTGCAGAATGCCCTTTTATCACAGATTAGGAAAGATTCCGCACAAGCGACACACTACATTTCAGAAGGAAGATGGCTCATATTTCTATGAGGAGCTTTTTGGTACAATTGGGTTTGACGGAATGTCTTCCCTGCTCTATCACCATCACCGCCCGACGATGGTAAAGGAAATTCACAATGCCAAGAGTATTGCTCCGGAAATTGCCATTGAGAAAAATTTAAAGTCATTCCGATTTCATGGTTTTAAGGTTGAACCGACCAATGACTATCTGGACAGCCGGGTGCCCGTCCTGGTGAACTCTGATGTACACATTTCTCTTGCCGCACCCAAGGAATCGACCAAAGACTATTTCTACAAAAACACCGATGCCGACGAACTTGTCTTCGTACACAAGGGAGAAGGGAAGCTGAGGACCTACCTTGGGAATCTCGATTTCAAATACGGGGACTACCTTCTTATTCCGCGGGGAATGATCCATAAGATTGACTTCGATTCGGACGACAACCGATTGTTTATCGTCGAATCTTTCAGGCCCATTTACACGCCTAAGCGTTATCGAAACTATTTTGGACAACTCCTTGAGCACTCGCCTTTTTGTGAGCGCGATATCCGCACTCCATCCGAGTTGGAGACATACGACGAAAAGGGATCCTTCATTATGAAGATCAAAAAGGAGGGAATGCTTTACGATTACGAGTATGCCTCACATCCATTTGATGTGGTCGGTTGGGACGGGTACAACTACCCATATGCCTTCTCGATTCATGACTTTGAGCCGATCACAGGCAGGGTTCATTTACCACCGCCAATTCACCAGACGTTCGAAACCGATGCCTTTGTGGTGTGTTCATTTTGCCCAAGGCTCTACGACTACCATCCGGAAGCAATCCCAGCTCCCTACAACCACAGTAATATAGACTCGGATGAAGTTTTGTACTACGTGGATGGAGATTTCATGAGCAGAAATGATATAGGCCCTGGTCACATCTCATTGCATCCGGCAGGAATTCCGCACGGACCGCATCCCGGCGCGATGGAAAGAAGTATCGGAAAGAAAGAAACAAGCGAGTTGGCCGTAATGGTTGACACGTTCAAACCACTTCAAATCACTAAGGCGGCAATGGATATTGCCGACGGAACCTATTACCAATCCTGGTTGGAATAAAACTTTGAATATGAACACAGAACTAGAAAATGTAGAGTACGGACTGGAGAAAATCTTTCCCGAAGCCGAAGACTTTCTTCCACTGAATGGAACCGATTACGTAGAACTTTATGTGGGAAATGCCAAGCAGTCGGCACATTTCTACAAGACCGCATTTGGTTTTCAATCGCTGGCGTACGCAGGGATGGAGACTGGTATGACGGACAGGGTTTCATATGTATTGCAGCAAGACAAAATCAGGTTGGTGCTCACTACTCCACTTCAAAAAAGTGGTGAAATCAACGAACACATCGACCTACATGGAGATGGAGTGAAGGTGGTTGCTCTTTGGGTGGACGATGCTACAAAAGCATGGAAAGAGACTACGGGCAGGGGCGCCAAGTCCTATATGGAGCCAACCAGGGAAGAAGATGAGCATGGCTACGTCGTCCGATCTGGGATCCACACCTATGGCGAGACAGTTCACATTTTTGTCGAAAGGAAAAACTACAACGGGATCTTCTTACCGGGATTTGAAAAATGGGAAAGCCATTACAATCCTTCACCGGTTGGATTGAAGTTCATCGACCACATGGTTGGAAATGTCGGTTGGAACGAAATGAATACTTGGTCCGAGTTCTATGGAAAGGTGATGGGTTTCACCCAACTCGTTTCATTCGACGATAAGGATATTTCTACCGAATACACAGCCCTCATGTCAAAGGTGATGACCAATGGAAACGGAAGAATCAAATTTCCAATCAATGAACCGGCCGAAGGCAAGAAGAAATCCCAGGTAGAGGAATACCTCGATTTCTATAATGGCCCTGGGGTGCAGCATATTGCCGTAGCTACCGACAATATTCTGCATACCGTTTCTGAATTGAAGGCAAGGGGAGTTGAATTCCTGTATGTTCCATCAAACTACTATGATGATATCCTGGATAGAGTGGGAGAGATCGACGAAGACCTTGAGCCACTCAAGGAGCTAGGTATTCTCATAGACCGCGACGACGAGGGATATTTGCTTCAACTCTTCACCAAGCCTGTGGCGGACAGGCCTACCTTATTCTTTGAGATTATCCAGAGGAAAGGAGCGAAATCGTTTGGCAAGGGGAATTTCAAAGCCCTCTTTGAAGCGATAGAGCGGGAGCAAGAACGACGAGGAACACTCTAGTGTAAGGCTGGAATACCTAGATTCGTCTCCTTCATTTATTATCTGAATTCATTTCTATGAAACTAAAGACTGGTGCTACAGCAGCGGATGCACATGTAGTGTTGTTTGATGCAAACAAGGTTCCATCCAAAATTTCCAATAGAGCCTTTGTCAGCGAAAAGGTCAGGAATGGTGAGTCTGGCTTTCAATACAACGATGGAAAACAGACGGTATATTATGTCGGAATCAAACCGAACAAGGTAAGATCTAGTTACACCGAACAATGCCGCATCAGTGCTTCCGGAGTCTGTGATCTGTTGAATGCGTCCAAAGCCAAAAAAGCTTCCCTGCAGTCATTTCTAGACAAGGAGAGGACTCTGGGATTTGTAGAGGGTGTAGCGCTGACGAATTACCAGTTTCTGAAGTATTTCTCCGACGCGAAGAAGAGAAAGAACACCCTTTCCGAATTGATTGTCAACCAAAAGGATGTATCTACCGAGGATCTCGATCTCCTGTTAGCCGGGGTGGAAGGAACCTACACTGCCAGGGATCTTGTGAACGAACCTTTGAGCTTCCTGACTGCCGTTCAGTTTTCCAAGGAAATGAAGAAGCTTGGAAAGGATGCGGGGTTTACCGTTGAGACCTTCAACAAGAAAAAAATCGAAAGCCTCAAAATGGGTGGCTTGCTAGCCGTTAATCAGGGATCTATCGATCCGCCGACATTCAACATACTGGAATACAAGCCGGCGAAGTCGGTAAATAAGAAACCCTACGCCCTTGTGGGGAAAGGAGTTGTATACGATACCGGGGGATTGAGTTTGAAGCCAACGCCAAATTCAATGGACTTTATGAAGTGCGATATGGGTGGTGCAGCTGCCCTGGTGGGGGCTATGGTTGCCATCGCCCAAGCCAAGCTTCCAATCCATGTTGTGGGGTTTATTTCAGCAACTGACAATCGCCCGAGTGGCAACGCCTATGCTCCAGGCGATGTGATCCATATGTTTAACGGAAGCTCGGTGGAAGTATTAAATACCGATGCAGAAGGCAGGCTTGTTATGGCAGATGCCTTGGCCTATGCCCAGAAGTACAAACCTGAGTTCACCATTGATTTGGCGACACTTACCGGTGCTGCTGCGCGCGCCATCGGGGGACAAGGTGTGGTGACGATGGGTACGGCTGATCAAAAATTGCATGACAAACTCAAAGCTTCCGGTGATCGCACGTATGAGCGTGTTGCTCAATTTCCTTTTTGGGAGGAATATGGTGATCAGCTGAAATCGGATATCGCTGATCTCAAAAATCTTGGCGGGCCAGATGCCGGAATGATTACCGCTGGCAAGTTCTTGGAGCACTTCACCAAGAAGGACGGAGAGCACGCCTATCCATGGATCCACATAGACATCGCCGGGCCTTCTTATGCCTTCAAAAGGACCAACTACCGGGGAGTGCAAGGAACAGGGGTAGGCGTTCGATTACTTTACGATTTCTTCTCGGAGCTGGCTGGTGGCTAATGAAACCCGCATAGCGATTAGCATTGGGGACCCCAATGGTGTAGGGCCTGAAATAATACTGAAGACGTTTCAGGATAGAAGCATTTTCGAGCATTGTTCTGCAGGTGTTTTTGCTCCAGGGTCCATTCTCGACCATTACCTGCCCCTGATTGGCAAGGTGAAACTCAATATAGTTAAGCAAGGTGAAGATTGGCATCCGCGAAGGCTGAATGTCATTTGGAAAGAAGGCGAGACATTCGATCCCGAACCAGGAAGGATAACCAAGGATGCAGGTGGCATCGCCTATAAGTCATTGAGGAAGGCAAGCCAGG
Source organism: Salibacteraceae bacterium (assembly GCA_965267285.1). Classification (GTDB taxonomy): domain Bacteria; phylum Bacteroidota; class Bacteroidia; order Flavobacteriales_G; family Salibacteraceae; genus UBA4419. Next base: position 3,141,625 of record OZ253948.1, read on the forward strand.
CAGTGATCAACAGCGAGGCTGACATGCTCCTGACAGCGCCAATCAACAAGGCAAATATTCAATCGGACGAGTTTCGCTTTAATGGGCATACCGAGTTTCTTGGGAGTCTCTTTGAAGGGGCCAATCCACTGATGTGGCTGATGAACGAAGACATGCGGGTAGCCATGCTCACCGGCCACATGCCGTTGAAGGAAGTTTCAGCAGCTGTGACCAAAGACGCAATACACCGTAAACTCGATCAGTTGGCCGAGAGCTTGAAAGTGGACTTTTTTCTCAATCGACCCAATATCGCCGTCTTGGGTCTCAATCCACATGCGGGTGACGATGGATTGTTAGGATCAGAAGAACGAGACATTATAACGCCGGCGGTTGAGAGCTATTCAGAAATGGCAATGGTTGCTGGTCCTTATGGAGCCGATGGATTTTTTGGAGCTGGGATGCATCACAAGTACGATGCGGTACTGGCTATGTACCACGACCAGGGCCTCGCTCCATTCAAGGCATTATCATTCAATTCTGGTGTGAATTTCACGGCCGGATTGCCCATCGTAAGGACGTCTCCCGACCACGGTACCGCATACGGATTGGCTGGTAAAGGCAAAGCCAAGAACGGTAGTTTTTTGGCAGCACTTTTCGAAGGCCTCCGAATCGTCCGACATAGAGCGTTGGCCAAGGAGGAATCCTAGGCTCTGCCCCGCTTCTTTTAAGCTGTAAATCAGGTTGTTTTTTGCTGCAATTTTCATACATTTGCCGCCCCTTAGAAAAGAGGGAAAATGAAAAGTTCTTTTACAATTCGCTTTTCGGGTTTGAAGGAGGGACAGCACTACTTCGACTTCGAATTGAACGATGACTTTTTCTCCCAGATCAATTATGCGGAAATTGAGCGGGGCGGTTTGAAGGTGGAAATAGAAATGTTGAAGCATCAAAATATGCTTGAACTGATGCTTGAGATCGATGGGACGGTAGACATTCCCTGTGATAGATGCCTGGAGGAGATGAAACTCCCGATCGAAGCCCGTGAGAAAGTGGTGGTGAAGTTTGGTGAAGAAGAAGATTTGGAGGGTGAGGTGATTGTTTTGAAGGATTCGGCATTCGAAATGGATGTATCGCATTTGATGTACGAGCAAATAATGCTCAACATTCCTCTCAAGCGGGTTCACCCCGAGGATGAATGCGATCCGGAAGTGTTGAAACGGCTCAGCACCGAAAAGCAAGATGTAGAAGATAGCGACCCCAGGTGGGAAGCATTGAAGGAATTAAAATTTAACAAGGACAAATAAGAAGACATGGCACATCCTAAACGAAAGATTTCCAAGTCGAGAAGAGATAAAAGAAGAACGCACTACAAGGGCGAGAAACCAACTGTTTCTATTTGTCCTACTACGGGGCAACCTCATCTTTACCATAGAGCTTACTGGTATGAAGGCAAATTGTACTACAGGGGAAAAGTGGTAATGGAAAAGGATGTCGCGATCTAACTCGACTCGAGTACTGAAAGACATTTGCCCTTCATTCCGCAACGGTGGATTGAAGGGTTTTTTATACCACCCTTTTCGCTCATCACATTAACAGGGTGGTCTTCAAATTAATTTTAATATTGAAACCCAATTAAAAAGGGCATCATGGGAAAGATCACCGCAGCCATTACTGCCGTAGGAGGACACGTTCCGGACTATGTGTTGACCAACAAGGAGTTGGAAACCATGGTCGATACCAACGACGAATGGATCCGCACAAGAACCGGGATAGAAGAGCGCAGGATTTTGAAGGGGAACAAGGGTGCTTCTGACATGGCCGTGGAGGCAGTCAATCAGATTCTTGAGAAGAAGAATCTGGACCCCAAGGAGATCGACCTGATCATTTGCGCTACGGTTACCCCAGATATGATGTTCCCGGCAACTGCATGCATTATAGCCGATAAAGTCGGTGCGACCAACGCTTTTGGCTACGATATAAGTGCCGCTTGTTCCGGATTTCTTTTTTCTCTGGCTACAGGGGCCAAGAATGTGCAGAGCGGAATGTATAAGAAGGTACTCATCGTTGGGGTGGACAAGATGTCGGCCATCATCGATTATACCGATAGGGCAACGTGCATCATTTTTGGTGATGGTGCAGGAGCGGTCCTCCTCGAACCAAATGAGGAAGGATACGGCGTGCTGGATGAAAAGCTTCAAGTGGACGGTGCAGGAGGTGAGTTCCTTCACCAAAAAGCCGGTGGATCACTTAGGCCAGCTTCTCATGAGACAGTCGACAATCGAGAGCACTACGTTTACCAGGAGGGGAAGACAGTGTTCAAATTTGCCGTGAGCCGCATGGCCGATGTCTCTGCTGAGATCATGGAACGCAACAACCTCAAGTCGGAGGACGTGGCATGGTTGGTTGCCCACCAGGCAAACAAGAGAATTATCGACGCTACGGCCAATAGGATGGGCTTGCCGGATGAGCAAGTACTCATGAACATCCAGCGCTATGGCAACACAACCAATGGAACCATTCCATTGCTATTTTGGGACTACGAAGACAAATTCAAAAAAGGCGACAACGTGATCATTTCTGCGTTTGGCGGTGGCTTTACCTGGGGCTCTATCTACCTCAAGTGGGCTTATTGATCGATTTGATTCTATATTTGAAAACACACTACGGACTATGCCTGCAAAACCAAAATCAGACGATATGGATCTAAGCAAAATCCAATCACTCATCAAATTCGTTTCTAAGTCTGGAGCGAGTGAAGTTGAGTTAGAAACGAAGGACTTCAAGATTGTCATCAAAACCAATTCAGGCGATGCGCCGGCTCCGGCTCAGCAAACCATCATAGCTACACCAGCCCCGGCTGCACCTGCTCCGGCTCCCGCAGCTGCTGCACCAGCTCCCGCAGCCCCAGCACCCGCACCGGCTGCCGAGGCACCAGTCGCTGAAGGCGATGACGACTCAAAATACGTTCAGATTAAGTCTCCAATGATCGGAACATTCTATAGATCCTCATCACCGGACAAACCTGTATTTGTCAATGTAGGTGATACAGTAAAGGAAGGTGACGTAGTATGCATCGTCGAGGCCATGAAGCTATTCAACGAGATCGAGTCTGAAGTAAGTGGAAAGATCGTGAAGGTGATGGTAGAAGATTCCAGCCCAATCGAATACGATCAGGTTCTATTCCTTGTTGACCCTTCTTAATCCTCAATCTGTAAACGCTTAGGTATGTTCAAGAAAATTCTGATCGCGAACAGGGGGGAGATTGCACTTCGAATAATTCGGACGTGTAAAGAGATGGGGATTTCTACAGTGGCGGTATACTCCACAGCAGATGCCGAAAGTCTTCCCGTTCGATTTGCAGATGAGGCCGTATGTATTGGCCCTCCACCGAGCGCTGATAGTTACTTGAAGATCGCCAACATCCTTGCAGCTGCCGAAATTACCAACGCAGATGCAATTCATCCTGGTTATGGATTCCTCTCCGAGAATTCGAAGTTCTCTAAGATGTGCAAGGAGCACGGAATAAAGTTCATCGGCGCACTTCCCGAGCAAATCGAACAAATGGGCGACAAGGCAACCGCCAAAGCCACCATGGAGGACGCAGGTGTTCCATGTGTTCCAGGGTCGAGGGGATTGATTGAAGACATGGCCGATGCCAAGAAGACCGCCAAAAAAATTGGCTACCCTGTCATGCTCAAAGCGACCGCCGGTGGTGGTGGTAAGGGTATGCGCATCGTTTGGGCCGAAGAAGACCTTCAGGAAGCATGGGATGGTACGCGGCGAGAAGCCAAGGCGGCATTTGGCAACGATGGCATGTACATGGAGAAATTCATAGAAGAGCCTCGTCACATTGAATTACAGATCGCCGGAGATCAATATGGCACTTACTGTCACATGAGCGAGCGCGATTGCTCGGTGCAGCGTCGACACCAAAAACTTTGCGAAGAAACGCCTTCACCCTTTGTTACTCCAGCCCTTCGAAAGAAGATGGGCGAAGCCGCGATCAAAGCTGCTGCTGCGGTGAATTATGAAGGAGTCGGGACGGTAGAATTCCTGGTTGACAAACACAAGAATTTCTACTTCATGGAAATGAATACCCGGATTCAGGTTGAGCACACCATTACCGAAGAAGTGATCGATTTCGATCTGATCAAGGAACAAATCCTTATCGCAGCCGGGGTGCCGATTTCAGGTAAAAATTATCTGCCAAAGGCACATGCGATCCAGTGCAGGATCAATGCAGAAGACCCATTCAACAATTGGATTCCTTCACCAGGAGTCTTGCAGACCTACCACGAGCCGGGGGGAATTGGAATTCGGTTGGATACCCATGTCTATGGTGGATATAAGATCCCACCAAACTACGACTCGATGATTTCCAAATTGATCGTTGTGGCTCAAACCAGGCAAGAGGCTGTGAAGAAAATGGCGCGTGCGCTGGATGAGTATATCGTTGAGGGTGTGAAAACTACCATTCCCTTCCATCAGCGCTTGATGCGAAATGAGCAGTTCATCCGTGGTGATGTAACGACCAAGTTCCTCGAAGAGTGGGACTACACCAAAGAATCTTGAGAATTCATCCGATCATAGAGGCTTCAGGGTTACGGAATACCGTTGTCCTGGCCTTGTTGTTTCTTTCAGTTGACGGCCGTGGCCAGATTGACTATGGCAAGCTAGACAGGTACATCAAAAAAGGTATGGTGGAACATAAACTGCCCGGCTTGGCCATTGGAATTGTGAAGGATGGAGAGGTAGTTTACCAAAAGGGTTACGGTCTCAAGGCCGAGGAAACCACAAGTAGGGTAACCACAAATTCCATGTTTGCAATTGCCTCTATCTCAAAGGCATTTACGGTTGCTGCCATGGGCAAGCTGGTGGACCAGGGAAAGGTCAATTGGGACGACAAGGTCACCAAGCATCTGCCTGACTGGAAGCTCAGCGATCCATACGTTACCGAGCACTTTACTGTAAGGGACTTGCTTTGTCATAGGGCAGGGCTCAAGACCTTCGATGGCGACCTTTTGTGGTATGGTACCACCCATTCAAGAGATGAAATAGTCAAGCGTATTCGTGAATTGCCCCTGACTTATGAGATGAGGGCACGCTTTGGCTATCAAAATATCATGTTTATCACGGCGGGCGAGGTAATCGAAGCTGCCAGTGGAATGTCATGGGATAGGTTTGTCAAGCAGGAATTGTTTGATAAGGTCGGCATGAGAGCTTCCAACACAAGTATCACTCAGTACAGGGAGAATGCAGACATAGCATTGCCTCACGTCAAGGGTCAAAATGAGAAAGGCAGGCTCAACGAGCTGTTCAACTACGACAATTCCGGCGCTACCGCTGCGATCAATTCCAATGTGGTCGACATGACCAGGTGGATTCGTTGCTGGCTCAATGAAGGTGTAATGAAGGGTGATACTGTCATGTCGATGCGCACCATAGAAAATGCCTGGAATTTGCACACACCGCTCTACGCGGGCAAGAGAGACAGGGAAAATGGAACCTATTTCAAAGGGTATGGCCTTGGATGGTTTCTCATGGACTACGATGGTATGAAGGTGGTTCACCACGGCGGAGGGCTGCCCGGGTATATTTCAAAGATCTTCATGGTACCGGATGAGGAATTTGGGGCAATCATTCTGACCAATGGGGAATCAAACCTCCCCTCAGCGTTGATGAATAAGATTCTGGACATGTATCAGGGTGTAGATGATAAGGATTGGAGCAAGGAGAACCGAGAGGGTTATATCAAATATTTTAAAAGCCTTGACGATGCCCGAGCCAAACTCGAGGCCGAGAGACAAGCGGATGTTCCTCCAACCATTCCATTGGATAGCTTGCTTGGAAAGTATACAGACAAGATGTACGGAGGTGCCGAGATCACCACCACAGGGAAGAAGAAAAAGAAGCAATTCATCTTAACCTTGCTCCCAACTGCCAGCATTTTCAATTCACCCCTGGAGCATTGGTCCGGCGATACCTATAAGATCAAGTGGAAGGATGATTTCCTGCCTTGGGGACTGGTGACATTTGTTGAGCATGAAGGCCAGTTGGGCTTTACAATCAAACTCGACAATCCAGACTTTCACTTCTTCAATCTGAACTTTAGAAAAGACTAGGGTTTACCTGGCCCCGTAAAGCCATTGAACCGGATTCATTGTCGTCTGGCCCTTCCAAACTTCGAAATGAATTTCCGTCTTGCCTTTTGACTCGTCGGTCATGATGACGCCAATCGGATCCTTCGTTTCGACCTTATCGCCCTTCTGGACAAAGACGTCTTTGAGGTTGGAGTAAACGCTGATATATTCTCCGTGTCGAATCATGAGCGCCTTGCCCATTCCAGGAATCACCATTACCCCGGTCACTTCACCGGAGAAAACCGCTCTTGCCTTCCCCCCTTCTTCGGTAGCGATGTTCAAACCATTGTTTTTCACCTTGATACCCTTGAGTACCGGATGCCAATGTTCGCCGTAGTATTCGGTTATTACACCTTTCTCTAAAGGCCATGGGAGCTTACCGCGATTGCTTGCAAACTTGTCCGACAATGCCTTGGCTTCAGGAGTAAGTACAAAACCTCCTTTGCCTCCTTTGGCAGCACGCTGCTTGCGAATTTCTTCCTCAATGATTCTTCGTATCGCCCGGGTAAGCCTCTGTGCTTCCTTTTCCTTCTTTTTGATCTCATCCTTGAGTGCTTTTTCCTTGGAATTGAGCGCATTGAATACCTGTTGCTGATCAGACCGTTCCCCATCCAGAATTTTTTTCTCTACTTCAATATTTTCAATGAGGGTGAGCTTTTCTTCCTTCTTCCGTTCCAGCGCCTGGTTCTTCATATTAAGGGTGTCCTTGGTAGCTTGAATGAGCTCACCTTGTTTTACCCGGTAATCAGAATACTGCTGGAGGTACTTCATCCTTTTATAAGCCTGATTGAAGTCCTTCGAAGCGAAGATGAACATGATCCTATCCTGGGCACTTCGGTTAAGGTAGGCGTTGTATACCATCTTGGCATACTCTTCTTTGAGCGCTTCGAGGTTTTCTTGTAGGATGACGATCGAATCCTTCACATTTTTCATCTCATCGCCTATGATCCCAATTTCGTTTCGAATGGTCTGAAGCAAAGACTCTCGATTCTTGATCTTCTTTCTCAGCAGATACAGTTGGTTGAGGGAAGACGACTTGCTTTTGGAAGTCTCCTTTAGCAACTTGTTCTTGTAGGCAATATCACTCTTGAGAGCACTTTTTTGCTTCTCGAGTGATTGCCTTTTGGTTTGACCATGACCAAAGAAGACAAGCAGAATCAGGCAAAGGCTAATACAATACCTTCTCATACTTGTCAGGGATTTTGAATGAGAAATTGAGCTCCTTTTCAGCTTCTACCCGCAGGTAATTGATCTTCATGGATCGAATCACATTGGTTACGAGATTCAGCTTTAGCTCCTTTGGGAACGCTTGCCCAGCCACTTCTTCAAATTCATTGTACTTGACAAAAAAGGACTGGTTGTTTTTAGTCTCCTGTACAGATAGCTTTTCCATCCTATATGTTTCTGGATTGTAGTAGAGGCGATACTGCATATTGAAGGACTTGGGCAAGACCGACTCCTCGTCATTCTTCTTTTTGCGGGTAAGCTCGCTTTCAATCTCCGGAATTCTCACGGTCTCAACCTTCTTATACTTCTTGACCGTACTGAGCATGTAGTGTGTATTGTCCGTGGCGAGTTTCACCTTGGAGCCTTCGATGAGGGAGGTTCCATTTCCGAGAATCAGACCCTGGAGTGTCTCGAAGTTAAAGTCGGTATCAAATCGATTGTTGAGCACTTTGAAGTCTCCGGTGTAGAACTTCTTTTCCCTTCGGTCTAGTAACTTCACAGAATCCTGGCTGATAAGTAGGCGCATTGCCTCAACTTTGTAGTAGGTGGCAGAGATCCACATCAGACTGTCTTTTTTGAGTCTGACATACATCTTGAAGCTATCCGACATCTTTTCTGTTTTGAAAGCCACATTCATCTTGATGGAGAGCCATTCGGTGTCGAATTCATTGCTCTCGATTTGCTTCATGAGTGAAGGCAGATTCTTCTTCAAACCGAGCTTTCGCACTTTCACCGTTTCCTTCTGAGACTTGCAACCTGCAAGCATCATAATGGATAAGCAAAGAACCCCAATGAGTTGGACGCTAATCTTCAATACTCGATCGCTCTATTTTGTCTTCAATCTCCTTATTGGTCGGGTCAACCTCAAAGGCCTGCTTCCAATATTTCATAGCTCCAGGTTTGTCGCCAAGCTTGAACAACACATCCCCGTAGTGATCCAGAATATCACTGCTGCCTGATCCCCCACTGTTAAGGGCCTTTTCCAAATATGTTTTCGCCTCATCCACGTTCCCCATTTGATACAGCACCCAGGCATGGGTATCGAGATAGGTTGGCGAGTCGGGCTGGCGTTTGACACAGATCTTCGACATAGACTCGGCCTTTTCGAGTTGCTCCTTTCTAAGTGAGAGGAAATAGCTCCAGTTGTTAAGGATATATACATTGTCGGGATCGATTTCCAGTGCATCTCCGTATGCTTTATCGCTTTTGGCGTATTGACCCAGGAAGTAGTATGAATCTCCCAGGCTCGACAAAAACTGAACCTTGAGTTGAGGATTTGAGCCCGTGAGCGGCAAGCCGGCTTCAAGGGTTTTCACAGATTCTTTGTATTTCTTCTGTTCGGCGAGTGTCCCGCCCTTGAAGAAATAAAGCGTTCCCTGGTTTGGGAAGTACTCAAGTGCTTTATTGCAATCGGCTATCAAGGTGTCCCTTTGGTTTAACTGAGAATCCATGAAGAGCAACTGAGACCACACACTGAAATTATTGGGTTCTAACTTGAGTGCATTGCGATATGCCTTGGCGGCATCGGCATATCGGCTGTCCTTTGAGTAAAAGTCTCCCAACATGGCGTATGCCTTTGGCTCTTCAGGGTGAACCTTGACGGTGAGCAGGGAGAGTTCTATAGACTGATCCTGCAAATTGGTGTCTTGAAAAGAGAGGGCATAGAATTTCAGGAGATATCGGATCTTGGTGTCAATATCGAGCGACTTGTTAGCAAAAGCACTTTTCAGGCTTTCAAATGCCTTTTCCTTGTCTCCGTTCTGAGAGTAATACTCAGCCATAGATAGCTGGACAAAGGCATTCTCCGGCTCCAGTTCCTCAAGCTTGGAATAGGTTTCCAAAGCCTTTTGGTCGTCTCCGCTGTTCTTATATAGTTCGGCAAGAATGGCATAAAACTTAGGATTGCGCGGTTGATTTTTGATCAGCTTCTCCATTTCGGCAATGGCCCCCTGGAAGTCACCTTTGCCAGCCATGATTTTTTGCTTTTGCAAGCTGAATTCTTCCTGAACACCAAATCGCTCTTCCATTGTGTTGTAAGTCTTCAATGCTCGATCAAAATCTCCGTCTGCGAGGATTATTTGGAGCATCCTCTGGTAATACGAAACATTATAGGGTTCGAGCTCTATCAGCACTTGGTATTGCGCAATGGCTCGAGGATACTGTTTTTGCTCGTAGAGGATCTCAGCCAATTCGATGCGATAGTACTTGTTCCTCGGATTGACGTTTACCGCCTTCTTCAATCGCACAACCGCCGTGATATAATCTCCCTTGAATGCTTCGATCCGGGCCGCTTCATATTGAGCGGCAGCGTTGTTGGGATCCATGTCAATCACCTCTTTGAACAGTTTCAAAGCCTGATCCTGATTGCCGAGGATTTTCTCCTTATTGGCTTCAAAGAATTTCCGATCGATTACAAATTTCCTTCCCTCTTCCACCATACCGCTCATCTCCTGGATCACCTTCGGCCCTTTACACCCGGAAACCATGGCTAGGAAAGCAAGAAGCAATATGGAGAGGCGTATAGTCATTATGGCCTAAATGTACTGTAATCACCTAGACTAGCGTCAGTTGTATTGGCTTCTACATGACAATGGCTGCCAATCATGCTGTCTTTGATGTTAGAATTTTCAATGGTTGTATTTGACTGTACAATGGTGTTTGAAACGGTGCTATTTGATACAACGCTGTTTTCTCCCAAACTCACATGAGGCCCAACCGTGCTATTGGAAATCTTAACACCTCCAGCGATGAAGCAAGGCTCAATGATTTGGGCATTGTCAAGTTCAACTTCGGGACCTGGAGAAAGTTTATCCCGATCAAATTCAAGGACACGCTGGTTGGAATAGACCGTAGCATTTTTATTTCCACAATCGAGCCACTCGTCTACCTTGCCCGGAACAAAGTTTCGTCCCTTGTTGGTCATATTCCTCAACGCATCCGGGAGCTGGTACTCGCCACCCTTGATCACGTCATTGTCGATTAGGTATTGCAACTCCTGCTTGAGCTCCTCTCCGTCTTTGAAGTAATAAATTCCTATCATGGCAAGGTCTGAGACAAATTCCGCAGGCTTTTCAACGTAGTCAATAATGTTGCCAGAATCGTCCAGCTTGACCACGCCAAACTGAGACGGATCGTCAATCTGCTTGACCCACAATACGCCATCCTTGTCTTCGTCCATGGAAAAGTCAGCCCTAAAAAGTGTGTCGGCAAAGGCTACAATGGTCTTTCCGCTTAGGCTTGGTTCTGCACAGAGTATGGCGTGTGCAGTACCTAGCGCCTCATCCTGATAATAGATACTACCTTTTGCTCCCAGGTTTTCGGCTATTCGGATTAATCGATCTTCTGTCTCCTTACCAAACCTTCCAACGACAAAGGCTATTTCTTCGATGGGTTCGGTAAACATTTGAGCAATGTCTTCCACCAGCCGATGTACAATGGCCTTTCCACCGACGGGAATGAGAGGCTTCGGAATGGTGAGTGTGTGTGGCCTCATTCTTTTTCCCATACCGGCCATTGGGACGACGATGCGCATAGAGAAAGTTTTGAGCAAAATTAGCCTTTCACCGCTTCGGAATCCTTGTATTTTCAAGTGATTTCAAAACATTCGTGTGAAAAAGAGGAGCGGCTTGGAGAAATTGAATTTGGCCTCTCTCAATTATTACTTTTGCGGCATGAGTAGCAGCGAGGACCGGTTAAAAAAAGTCGTTTCACACGCCAAGGAATATGGCTTCGTTTTTCCTTCATCAGATATCTATGATGGCTTGGGTGCTGCTTACGATTATGGCCAGCTCGGTTCAGAGCTCAAGAACAATATCCGAGACTATTGGTGGAAATCCATGGTCCACCTGCATGAGAACATCGTAGGTATCGATGCCGCAATCTTCATGCATCCTACAACCTGGAAGGCGTCCGGTCACGTCGATGCATTCAATGATCCATTGATTGACAACAAGGATTCAAAGAAGCGCTATCGCGCGGACGTTCTACTTGAAGAGCACATGGAGAAGATCCGACAGAAGATTTCCAAAGAGGTAACCAAGGCAGCCAAACGCTTTGGGGGGAGCTTTGAAGAGGCGATGTTTCTCGAGACAAACCCCAGGGTTCAGAAGTATCGGGAACAGATCAAAATGATCGAAGATCGGATGAGGGAGGCCTTGGATAGCGGCGATCTGGCGGCTCTTAAGCAGTTGATTGAGGAGCTCGGTATTGTTGATCCCGTTTCTGGCTCTCGCAATTGGACGGATGTGCGTCAATTCAACCTAATGTTCAAAACGGAACTTGGTTCACTCAGCGAGGGTGCCAACGAGGTATACCTCCGGCCTGAAACGGCCCAAGGGATATTCGTGAATTTCCTCAATGTGTATAAGAGTGGAAGGATGAAGCTTCCTTTTGGTATTGCTCAGGTGGGTAAGGCTTTCAGAAATGAGATTATCGCCCGTCAATTTGTATTCAGAATGCGCGAATTCGAGCAAATGGAGATGCAATTCTTTGTTCGTCCGGGTGAGGAAATGAAGTGGTACGACCACTGGAAGAATTTCAGAATGCGTTGGCATGAGTCGATGGGATTCGGCTCAGACCGTTACCGATTCCACGATCACATCAAGTTGGCGCACTACGCCAATGCTGCCTGCGACATCGAATTCGATTTCCCAATGGGCTTTAAAGAGCTTGAAGGGGTTCATTCCAGGACAGACTTTGACCTGAAGCAACACGAGGAATACTCTGGAAAGAAGCTTCAATACTTCGATCCAGAGACCAATGAATCCTATGTCCCTTATGTGATTGAAACTTCCATCGGATTGGATCGAACCTTCCTGGCTGTGATGAGCGCGTCGCTCAGAGAAGAGACCCTCGAAGACGGAAGCGAACGAACCGTGATGGCCATACCACCATTCCTGGCACCGTATAAGCTGGCTGTGCTTCCTCTTGTGAAAAAGGATGGACTGGCTGAAAAGGCTCGCGACATCTACAACGACCTCAAACTTGACTTCAATTGTCAGTATGACGAAAAGGACTCAATCGGAAAACGATACAGGAGACAGGATGCTATCGGAACCCCCCTGGCTGTCACTGTGGATCACGACACATTGAAGGACAAAAGTGTCACGCTGCGAGACAGGGATACCATGAAGCAGGAACGTGTCTCAATTGGTGAGTTGAAGTCCAGGGTTAATGAGCTGGTGGATGCCAACCGGTTATTGAGGCAGCTCTAATCTAATCTACTTCCCATTCCAATCCGACATCACCTGATTTGTTGGAAGGAAGCTAAATGCCTTGATGGTGTCGATGGCTATCTTGATGCGTTCAGCCAGTTTTTCAGCTTCGCTCGCCGACCATTTGTCCAGGACATAGTTCACCTGTTGCCCAGGTCCGAATTCGCTGCCGATTCCAAATCGAAGCCTGGGATAATTGCTTGTACCCAGCAGTTCGTTGATACTCTTCAATCCATTGTGACCCCCGTCGCTTCCCTTGGTTCTAAGCCGTTGAGTTCCGAAAGGCAGGGCCAGGTCATCAGTGACAATCAGCATCTTTTCGAGTGGAACATTCTCAGCGTTGACATGATGTCGCACGGCCTTTCCACTAAGATTCATGAATGTGTCGGGTTTGATCAGGACGATCTTTCTGCCGCGGTGCTTTACCTCGGCCCGGCGGCCAAACTTGCCAGGTTCAAAAACAACACTGGACGCTTCTGCAAGAGCGTCCAGTATTTTGAAGCCAATATTGTGGCGTGTGTTTTCGTACTTGTCCCCGATATTTCCGAGGCCAACTACCAGGAACTTCATGATCAGGCTTCAGCAGATGCTTCTTCCTTCTTCTCTTCGGATCCGCCTTCAGCTGGCTTGGCATCGCCTTCCTTCTTAGCATCACCTTCGGCTTTGGCTTCTCCGCCTTCGCCCTCAGCTCCTTCTTCAGTTTCTTCTTCCTCTTCTTCCTCCTCTTCTTCGAAGGCGCCACGAGATGTTTTCACAGCTACGATGTCACCACCTTGGGGATCGAGGAACAAAAGCCCATTGTAGTTGAGGTCCCTCACTTTGATGGAGTGACCAATTCTCAATCTAGCAATGTCGAGTTCGATTGTTTCGGGAATGTCGTTCACCAATCCTTTGATGATCACCTTCCTTCTTACGACGATAAGAACTCCTCCATTCAAAACACCGCGAGCTGTTCCTTTTGTAACCACCGGGATTCTTACCGTTACCGGATCGGTGTCGTTTACTTCGAGGAAGTCGGCATGGATCACCTTGTCGGTTACCGGGTGATATTGCACTTCTTTCAGAACTGCTCTTCTCTTCGCACCATCAATGTTGAGTTCGATCAAGTAAGTATCCGGCGTTTCGATCAGCGAACGAAATGCGAGCCTTTCGATTTCGACGTGCTCGATCACTTCTCCTCCATACAACACGCAAGGAACCATTCCCTCTCTCCTAGTGGCTTTGGCTGACTTGCTTCCAGTTTCTGCTCTTTTAGAAGCGTTTATTTCAATTGTTTTCATTGCTCGTTTCTTAAACTATAAAGTGTGAACTAATGGATCTTTCGGCCACAACATTTGTAATGACCTCGGCGAAGAGATCCGCAACGCCGATTACCTTAATCTTATCGCTTTGCTTGGCAAGTGGCAGTGTGTCCGTTACCACTAGCTGGGTAAGCTCCGATTCTTCAATTCTTTCATACGCAGGACCGGAAAGTACCGGGTGCGTACATACGGCCCTAACGCTCAATGCCCCATGATCCTTCATCATGGTAGCTGCCTTAGTAAGTGTTCCGGCAGTATCGATGATGTCATCTACCAGGATCACGTTCTTGTCTTTCACGTCACCAATCACGGTTAGGTCTGACACCTCATTGGCTTTTTTGCGCTGTTTGTAGCAGATGGCCAGGCCGCAATCGAGCCATTTGGCATAGGCATTGGCACGCTTCGTTCCTCCTGTATCCGGTGTGGCAATAACCAAATCAGGAATATTCATCTCCTTGATGGTCGGCAGGAACACCGTGGATGCGTAGAGGTGATCCACCGGCACTTCAAAGAAGCCCTGAATCTGATCCGCGTGCAGGTCCATGGTCATCACTCGGGTTACACCAGCAGCACTCAATAGGTTGGCTACAAGCTTGGATCCGATTGACACCCTTGGTTTGTCCTTTCTGTCCTGACGTGCAAACCCAAAGTAAGGGATGACCGCCACAATGTGTTTGGCTGAAGATCTCTTGGCCGCGTCGACCATAAGCAGGAGCTCAAACAAATTATCTGTGGGAGGCATGGTCGACTGCACGATAAATACAGAGTCGCCACGGACCGTCTCTTCATAAGAAGGCTGGAATTCACCATCGCTGAAGCGAAGCACCGTTTGCTCCCCCAGGGTGGTTCCATAGGAATGGGCTATGTTTTCCGCCAATACACGGGTTGCCTCACCTCCAAATATCTTTACTCTTTCCTGCATTTTCAGCCTCAAAAAAGGGCTGCAAATTTAAAGATTTAATCCTAGCGGCAAACAAATTTTAAGGGTTTGATTTTCAGCATTCAAAGGCAGGTTTATCCACAACCATTTTCTCAGTCTTCACCACTTGAAAATCAAGATGTTTGATGAATGATTACCTTTGCCGCTTTATCAAAATCAGGCGAAACAAAACATGTCTGCAAAGCATATCCTGCTTTACTTCTCCGTCGCTTTTATCTTGACTTCGTGTGGCCCTAAACCACCGAAGGCGAGTTTCATCGCTACAAACAAAAAAGGAGGGCTCGTCCAGTTCACAAATACCTCCGTTGGTGTGGTCGATGAATTCATTTGGGTATTTGGGGACGGCGACTCGAGCTTCGCAGTGTCCCCGGAGCACCGCTACAATGCTGCTGGGATTTATCCCGTGAAACTTATTGCAAAAAACGAGGGAGGCAAAGATGAAGCAACGGAGAATGTTGAGATATCAGAGGGGGAAAAGGAGAATCTGGTAGGGCATCCGGTGTTTGAGGATGGAGATGCCTACCTCATAGCCCAGAACTTATATTTCTTTAGCCCTGATTCACCTTTTGTCCACTACGATGTACATGGTGCGGCATTCGCCGGATTCTTCGACTCTACAAATTTCTATACTGATGTGGGTGTGGTGTCGTCCAACGGGGAGCGACTGGAGCAAAAGGACAACAACACCTATATTTTCAGATCGCATGACAGCTCTTATTACTTCAAGGAAGATCCCAACTGGAGGGTTGATGGCGGAGGAGAGTATCCTATCCTGATCACAACCATCGATCTCGACTTTGTAATGATGTCAGCCATTCAGGAAGCACCTGTGATGGACAGAGGAATCGATTTTGACCTCTCACTTACGGGGCCTGTTACGGATGCCGATTCGATTATGTTCCAGGTTTGGGATACCGCCGGAAATATCTTGATCAACCGGGTTCAGAGCCCAAATTTCGCAGCATACAGATTCACCCCCGCAGACATGGTGGGCCTCAACGCCGGAGATGGTGTTGTTCGTATCTTAGCCTATAAATACGATACCCTCCGCGTAAATGAAAAGAAGCTATACTTTATCAATGAGTCGGTTGTTGAAGCTGACGTTGAGATCAAGTAGGCTACTCTTTCTACCGTTATTCGTCATTCCCTCCATGTCCACATCAGCACAGGATGTGCTGAGCTTTCGCAAAAAAGGAAAAGCCAAAGCATATATTATTCCTGCCAAAACCAGGATATCCATTGAAACCGCAGATGGGTTTGTTCACCACGGGATACTTAATGAGGTAGGAGACAGTACCATGGTGATTGGCACCTATGAAATCATGGCTGATCAGGTCGTGCAGGTGACAAAGGAGCGATGGGTATTCAGGGAAATTTCAGAGAAATTTCTACTCGTTGGTGGCTTACTGTTTATCTCCGACATGGTGGTATACTCTGTGAGAAATGGCGAGTATCAATTCGATTCCGGAATTGGAATTGCTTCCGGTGCTTTGATCATCACGGGTGCCTTTGCAAGAACCGCGATGCAAAGGCGAATAAGGCTGGACAAAAAGTACAAGATGGAGTTGATCAACCGGGAAAATTAAGTCCGTTATTTTCAAGTCTTTATTGACCTTCCCGTATGCATTATTGCAGCTGTTTGAGATTGGATTTTTACCTACATTTGCGCGATTTTTAAACCCACTATTAGTAGCGATGAGCAAGTATCAGAAGCAGATTGATGAATTTGTAGAAAGGGTCGCAGGCCGCAATCCTAACGAGCCGGAATTTCTTCAAGCTGTTAAGGAAGTAGGAGAGACAGTCGTGCCTTTTATTGAGGAAAATCCAAAATATAAGGAATCAGGTGTCCTCGAACGCATGACAGAGCCAGAGAGAGTCTATATGTTCCGTGTACCGTGGATCGACGACCAGGGCAATCACCAGATGAACAGGGGATATCGAATCGAGATGAATTCCGCCATCGGACCTTACAAGGGTGGGTTGAGATTCCACCCTTCTGTGAATCTCAGCATTTTGAAATTCCTTGCCTTCGAGCAAGTATTCAAAAACAGTTTGACCACACTGCCTATGGGTGGGGGAAAAGGTGGATCTGACTTCAACCCAAAAGGCAAGTCAGACAACGAGGTAATGAAGTTCTGCCAGAGTTTTATGACTGAACTTTCGAAGTTTATCGGACCCAATACGGACGTCCCTGCGGGTGACATCGGTGTTGGAGGTCGTGAGATAGGATACCTCTTTGGGCAATACAAGAGAATTAGAAATGAATTCACCGGTGTACTAACAGGAAAAGGCCTTTCATTCGGTGGATCATTGATCAGAACGGAAGCTACCGGTTATGGGAACGTATATTTCGCCAAGGAAATGTTGGCCACCAAGGGAGATAGTTTCGAAGGAAAACGTGTATTGGTGAGTGGTTCTGGAAATGTGGCTCAATACGCTGCGGAAAAAGCGATGGAATTTGGTGCCAAGGTGCTCACCATGAGTGATTCCTCCGGATTCATTTACAAGGAAGATGGCTTGTCGAAAGATGATCTGGAATTCATCAAGGAATTGAAGAATATCAAGCGAGGACGGATCAAGGAATTTGTCGATGCAAGGGGAGGAGAGTTTCACGAAGGTCAAAGACCCTGGGGAATCAAAACAGACATCGCACTTCCCTGTGCCACGCAAAATGAACTCAATAAGGAAGAGGCAGAGAACTTGATCGCCAATGGCTGTATGTGCGTTAGTGAAGGCGCAAATATGCCTTCTACACCTGAGGCGATTGAAGTATTCCATGCAAACAAAATCCTCTTTGCTCCGGGTAAGGCTTCCAATGCAGGAGGGGTTGCCACCTCAGGTCTGGAAATGAGCCAGAACAGCCTGCGAATGAACTGGACCCGGGAAGAGGTTGATGAAAGACTTCACAACATCATGATCGACATTCACGCCGCATGCGTTGAGCACGGCAAGGATGGAGATTATGTTGACTATGTGAAAGGAGCCAATGTTGCCGGCTTCATCAAGGTAGCCGATGCCATGATGGCGCAGGGGCTGGTTTAAAAAACCGAAAGATGCAAAAGAGAAAGGCGTTTGAATTTTCAAACGCCTTTCTTGTTTTAATTGATTTGGGCCAATGGTTCGACCAGTCCACTATAGTTGGACAATTCCATTTTCAAAGAACCCACTAACACATTGGCTTTTGCAAGAATCGGAATCTTGTTGTGATCGCGGCTGATCCATACGCGTAGGTCCTCTTCGTCCTTGAAAACCCTTCCTTCCTGAACTACCGGCACAAATTTGTAGCATTCGTATCGCCCTCTTTTGATTCGGACATGTTCCGTACCCAAGTATTTTACTTGAAATGGAAATAACTCAAAGTCCATGAATGCATTGACCAGAAAGATGTCACCTGGCTTGGCGCGCTCCATATCCAAGGTTCTCAGATAGTAGAAGGAACTCAGCATGTCCTGGACATCAGCAGGTGTTTTGAATCGGCCTTTTTTGCCTGTATTCACTTCCTGATTGTGATGGTCGAAGGTGTAATCTCGATCCATCTTGTATTTGCCTTCTCTGATTCGCCGTACAAACTTGTGTGGCCTGAATTTATCTACATCCATGTAGGTTTCGTAGCGATCGCGCACCTTGTAAAACCAATCGAGCGCTCCAGCCGTAGTTCCGACTCCCTTCATGTGTAAGATAGGATGTCCATCGAAATCAAAGTCGGTTTCCGTAATCTGAAGGCCCAGCCGTCCGGCGTCCATCCATCCGTATTGAACATCGTAAACCAGGTTTTCACCCACCTGAAAGGGTATGATTGGTGACTGCTTGAATTCCGCGATTCGCGATGTAGTCACTTTGTCCTTGTCATGGAAGCCGGTTACCAGGCTCGCCATGATACCGAGTACTATCAACTTTTTCATGGCTATCGATTTCGTCTAGGAATTCAAAGTCTGTGCCATCATTCCTCAAAATAGACGCGCTTCACCCTTTCAGGTATGGAGGTAAGCACCTCATACGGTATTGTATTCATCTGTTTGGCCACAGCCCCAAGGGTTTGGTCGGAACCAATCCAGATCACTTCATCTCCCACGTTTACGACCATGCCGGAGACATCGACCATGCACATGTCCATACAGACATTGCCGAGAATGGGCTGCTTCTCGCCATTCACAAAAACAAATCCATGTCCGTTGCCGAGGTCTCGGCCAAGGCCATCGGCGTAGCCAAGACTGATGGTAGCCACGGTTTGCGCTTTACTGGCGATGTGGGACCGGCCATATCCAAGCGAATCGCCTTTCGCAAGATTCTTTATCTGAAGGATTCGTGCTTTGACCGAAACAACCGGTTCCAAGGTAGATTCGAGGGAGTCCTCACCGCTTCCGTACAACCCGATCCCCAATCGAACCATATCGAATGCGTAATCGCTGTATCGATGCATACCCGAGGTGTTCAGCAGGTGTCTTAGGGGTTTGACGCTTTTTTCGGACATAAACTGATTGGATAATCGTTCAAATTGCTCGATCTGGCCTTGAGTAAATTCATGCTGATCCTGCTCATCAGCGGAGGAGAGATGGGAAAATATGGACGCCACTTCGAGGTATGGATACTGATCCATTAATTCAGAAATGCTTTTCAGATCATCTTCAACCAAGCCAAGTCTATGCATACCGGTATCGAGGTTGAGGTGAATTTTAAGGGAGGTTTCATCTGAGTGAAAGCTCTGCTCGTAGCTGGCAACAAGAGATGCTAATACTTGAACACTATATACCTCAGGCTCCAGGTGATACTTAAAAAGTAGGTGGTGAGAACGCTCTTCAGGATTGAGAATCATGATTGGCAGCGTGATTCCAGCCTTGCGAAGCTGGGCTCCCTCGTCGGCATAGGCAACGGCGAGGTAATCGACACCCTTGGTTGAAAGGTAGTGTGCCACTTCATAGCTTCCAGTACCATATGAGAAGGCCTTGACCATGCACATGATCTTGGTGTCCTGGGGGATCTTCTGTCGAAATGCATCCAGATTTCTTCCCATGGCACCCAGGTTTATTTCCACCGTTGTGCCGTGGCTTTGGAGCTGAAGGATTTTGACGAGGCTTTCCAGATTAAATTTCCTGGAGCCCTTGATGAGAATGGCTTCATCAGAGAAGCGCATTTCCATCAACTTCTTTTCGGCCTCTTCGGTGCTTGCCGCAAAGTGCTTTTCCTCAATGTCCACCCATTCGTTGTAGAAGCTGATGACAGGCCCCACTCCGATAAAACGTTTTACACCGGCCGACTTCATGGCCGCTATAGCTGCATTGAAAGTTTTCTCGAAGTCTTCACTTGCAGTTTCAAAATCCGATAGGATCACTACCTTTTTCTCGTGTTGCGTTTGGCGGGATAGCCATTCTATGCCGTTTAGGATAGAGGGCAGATCCGAATTATAGCTGTCGTTGATCAATGTACAACCATTGATTCCCCTGTGCAATTGCATCCGCATATCGATTGGGCTGATTGATTCGGCGCGTCTGGCCAATTCATCGGGATTCGATTCGAGGTGCATGGCAATGTTGATACAATGCAAGAAGTTTTCTATCGAACCATTATCGCTAAACGGAAGTGGAAATACATGTTCCCTTCCTTCATACCTGACCGTCACTTTCATCGAATCCAGGTCGATGTCTCTGACTTCCAGTTGACTTCCGGGATTGACAGACCAACCTACCATGTTTTTGGTCGGATATCGCTCCTTCATTATCTGGCCTACCAGGTTGTGGTCCGAGCAATAGAAGATGGTATCACAAGATTCGAACAGGTCCAATTTTTCATTGAGCTTTTCAAGTGGGTCGTGAAAGTTCTTGGCATGGGCCTCTCCCAGATTTGTGATTACTCCATGTGTTGGTTGAATCATTTGTTCCAGTATTTCCATCTCTCCCGGTTCGGAAATACCCGCTTCGATGATCGCCATTTCGTGGCCATCGTTCATTTGCCAAAGCGATAGCGGAACACCTATCTGAGAATTGTAGGACCTAGGGCTTCTCACGATGCGGTGATCTTGATGCAGCAACTGGTATAACCACTCTTTGACCACTGTCTTTCCATTACTGCCGGTTATGGCAAACACCGGCATTCCAAATCTATCTCTATGGTAGGCCGCTATATGTTGTAGTGCGTCCAGAACGTGATCCACCTGCAGAATGGTAATGTCGTCATCGTCGGGATCCACAGGCTTTGAAACAACAAACGCCTTGACACCTTTGGCAATCAATTCGGGAATGAAGGAATGTCCATCCTGATGGGCACCTTGAAGAGCAAAGAACAAGGTTGAGTTTGGATGCAGAACTTTTCGACTGTCAATAAGCAGATGTTCGATTATGCGATCTGAATCCGATTCCAGTCTTAGAATGGATGCTATTTCTCTAATGGAATATCCCATGGCTAGCGGATCTCTTTCTGCTCTTCTTCCTTCTGAGCCTCAAGGAATGCCGTTCTCGATAGTGGGATGTATCGGTCCTTCTCACCGAGTTCAATGAGTTCATCGCCACCGCTGATGCGATGAGAATAATTGGCAAGTTTACCTGTCTTCACGCAGATGGCATGAACTTTAGTCACGTATTCAGCAATGGCAAGCATGTGTGGCATGGGTCCGAAGGGATTGCCTTTGAAATCCATGTCCAATCCGGCCACGATAACCCTTATCCCCAAATTGGCCAATTGATTGCAAACTGAAGGTAGTTGGTCATCAAAGAATTGTGCCTCATCGATGCCCACAACTTCCGCATCATTGGCTAGTAAGAGAATATTTGCAGAAGACTGTACAGGAGTAGAAGGAATGCTCGATTCATCATGGCTCACCACATCTCCCTCGCTGTAGCGATTGTCGGTGATCGGCTTGAAGATTTCTACCTTTTGCTTGGCAATTTGAGCCCTTTTCAGGCGGCGGATAAGCTCTTCCGTTTTTCCCGAAAACATCGATCCGCAGATTACTTCAATCCATCCTGCCTCGGTCTTTTTTTGCGCCTTGTTCTCTAAAAACATCCTTGTATCTCCTACTATTCACACAAATCTAAATAAATTTGTTTCCTTAGTCAGAGCGGACAATTCCACATGAATCAAGCACCTAGTGAACACCTGGAGAAGTTGAGAAAATCGGCTTCTGAATTTGAGCAATATCTCAAATCGATGGTGATGGATGAAAGTGGATTTGAAGAAGCTTTTAGCCGCCTAAAGGAGCTGTATCGCGAGCTCATTCTATTGGAGCAAAGCGCCTTGCCCGAAGAGGATGAAATCCAACAGAGCGAAGTTCGGGCTTATGTAGAACAAGGCACGGATGAGCACACCGAGGCTGAAGAGCCAGAGATCTTGGAAGTACAAGAAATAGAACAAGTGCCCGAAGTTGGTGAGCATTCTGAAGACGACCCGAATCCTCCCGAAGAATTGATGGAGGAAATAGCCAAGGAAGAATCAAGTCTTGATTTAGCCGGTGGTATCCCGATTCATGAGCAACTCGAAACGGAAGACAAGAGTATTGCCACACAGCTTGAAAAGTCTCCAATTTCAGATCTGAAGAAAGCCATCGGGCTCAACGAACGGTTTTACTTTGCAAATGAGCTCTTCAGTGGAGACGGGAAGGCCTACAGCAATGCCATAGATGAATTTAATCATCTCAGCTCGCTCGATGATGCCCATCGGTTGATCGATTCCAACTACCGTGAGAGGTACGGGTGGTCGAACGACTCCGAAGCTCTAGCTGAGTTTATCGGGCTTCTCGAAAGACGCTACCTCTAAACATGGGTAAGCTTGTTGTAGTTCCCACTCCTATTGGAAACCTGGCAGATATGAGCAGACGGGCCATTGAAGTGCTCAAGGAGGCTGACCTTGTGCTCGCCGAAGACACCCGCCAGAGTTCAAAGCTGTTCAGACACTACGACATAAGTACGAAGCTTCAATCCAACCACTTGGCCAACGAGCATGCGAACCTTAATCGATGGATTGAAATGATAAAATCAGGATCGACGCTGGCGATCATTTCAGATGCTGGATCTCCCGGCATCTCCGATCCAGGGCACTTGCTGATACGGGAGGTGATCAAAGAACGAGAAGAACTGGAAGTGCTACCAGGGCCCACCGCTCTTGTCACCGCCTTACTCCTTTCCGGATTCCCCTCTGAACGATTTACGTTCGAAGGTTTCCTGCCTCACAAAAAAGGTCGGCAGAGCCGTCTAATAAGCCTGCAAGACGAAGCGCGGACTATGATATTTTATGAGTCTCCACATAGACTGATGAAACTCTTAGGAGAAGTAATGGAATTCTTCGGAGAGCAAAGACAGATAAGCGTTTCAAGGGAACTAACCAAGCTATATGAGGAGACTATTCGAGGAACCGTCGTCGAGGTTAGAGCGCATTTTGAGCAGCAACCTCCTAAGGGAGAGATTGTTGTAGTGGTGTCCGGAAAGCACAACTGAGCGGTTTTTTTTTATAAATTGAGCCATTCATGGCTTTTCTTTCCCGTTTCGTATTGGCGCTTGCGTTGGTGGCTGGGCCTTTTTTTAAAGCAAAGGCATTTTGGATACAATCGGCGGCAGTGTACATAGACACCAGTCAAAACTGTCCAGACATCAAGCTGGCGGTCTGTGTGCTTACCCCAACACATTCCGGGTATTATCTCACCACCAACATGGTGTCCCATGACAGCACCGCTTCCATCGACCTAATTTTGAACGGGCCTGGATCCACCTTACCCTCCTTAGGATTTATCTGCGATACACTCGATCTTGGATTTTTGAAAGCGGGGAACTACACTGCAGTCCTCAATTATAAGAACAGCAAGGACAAGGGAGATGGATTGTTGGAATCCCTTACCCTTTCATTCAGCGTACCCCATGTTCAGAATTTCACCGTATGTGACAATAGCACACTAGCCGTTCGAATCGACTCCGTAGTGGACATTACCTGCCGTGAATATGCGGATGGTATGGCGTGGGCGCGGAATTCCGGTGGAGTAGGCGTAACTGAATTGCAATGGTCAAATGGTATGCATGGTGCTTTCAACCTTGGACTTGATTCCGGTGACCATCAGATCTATGTCCGTGACCAAAACTGTTGTATTGCCAGTGACGACTTCTATGTCAGCGCTCCGGAAAAAATGATTGATTACGTTACCGCCGATTCTGTGCTCTGCTATGGAACAAACACCGGACGGGCGGAACTGGTTGGAACATCAGCCTACCCTTACGCCATCTCGTGGAGCGATGGAGGCGTAGGTACGCTAAATCCCGACCTCGCAGCGGGCTATCATAAAGTGTTTACAGTTGATTCATCCGGATGCCAGGACTCGAGCCAAATCTTCATCGGCCAGCCCGACAGTATCCAATACTGGATTACCTACGATGATTTTATCTGTTCGGAGGATTCATTTGGTCGCGCCTTCGTTACTGCTGCAGGTGGAACACCGCCCTATACAATCCACTGGGACCACAACACAAACCCCCAACCGAGCTTTACACTGCTCAGACCGGGAAATCATACCGTACTGGTAAAGGATAAGAACGGATGTGAAGCAATCAATGTATTTGACATCTATGAGTATGAAACACCTGTCAAGAATGGAATTTTAGGACCACTTGTACATCAGGGACAGTACACCTATTGGGTTTCGGCAGATCTTCCTGTCGTAAATGTGCTGTGGCAGTACGGAAGCGGTACTTGGGTGAGTGAAACAGACACAACCTTGGTCATCCAAGGTCCAACTGGAGCGTATAAAATAGATTACAGCTACCAGGATCAGGAAGGGTGTAATTATAGCCTTTCGGCAGATTACGATTTAACGTCAATCGGATTGACGCCAGACCTTAAGGCCTTTAGAATATTTCCGAATCCTTCGAGCGAGGTACTCTTTCTGGACGGGCTAGAAGAAGAAAGGATTAGGGTGATCAACGCTTCTGGTCAGATTATGGATATTACCCCGAGACCAGAAGGAGGAATAGAGGTGTCTAGTTACCCGGCGGGATCTTATTTCATTTTGGTAGAACGGGAAGCTCAGGTAGTTGCCCTGCCATTCACAGTAAGCCACTAAAACATTTCGGCAACCATGCAGCGCAGGCTGCCTCCACCTAC
Source organism: Salibacteraceae bacterium (assembly GCA_965267285.1). Taxonomy (GTDB): domain Bacteria; phylum Bacteroidota; class Bacteroidia; order Flavobacteriales_G; family Salibacteraceae; genus UBA4419. Next base: position 3,166,496 of record OZ253948.1, read on the forward strand.
TTCTTCGATGGTGGGTATGGGAAAGGAAAGAATTTCACCATCTTTCTCAAGCATTGCTTTTTGCTCCGGGCTGAAGGACTTGTGGGCCCTGCGACTCATAATCCAATAGTTCTTGCCTGCTTTGTTTTGAACGAGGAGAATATTCCCAGCGAATTCCGCTATTTGTTCACGACTAAGCTGAAGAAGCGATTTGTTGGTTTTATCGAGATAAGCTTCGATTTGCTCCCAGCCGTTGGTAATCACATCCTTGCAAACAATGAGGGATGAAAGGCCATTAGACATCATCACATTGGTATGGTAAACGGGCATGCCCTCATAGTTGGTTTCAAAGGCAATGAGGTCGTACTCCCGGCTCTCACACAAGCGGTTGGCAATCTCAAAAGAAGAGCGCTCGCTAATCCCCATAAAGGCAACCTTGTTTTCACCGTCCAGCACCAGGCTACCCGTTCCTTCCAATGATTCGCCGTGAATTTCGGTCCTCAGATCTATTAGTGGTCGATGATCTGTCAGCTCATACAATGCCTTAAGCGAATGCTCATTGATTTCCGTTCTGCGGTGAGGCGCATGCATCGGGAAAACAATTGTCATCTCAGGCAGGCAGCAGAACCAGTTGTTTGGAAAAATGGCGTCAGGACTGTTTGAATGGTCTTCCAGAACTATTGCTTCGAAACCGTGACTTCGGAGGTTGGTGTGTACTGCATCAAACTCCATCATCACCTCTTCGGGATCAAATGAGGTGTTTGATTGAAATACATTCGTAAGGGAAGAGGCCTCGTCGTAACCAAACCTCCTGGGTCGGACCAGTAAAAGTCTCGAGGCCAGCATCACATCTTGGGGTCAAAGGATGCAATCTCAACGCCATCCAAGCGGCGACGCACATAAAGGCCTTTTTTGGCACCGTCCTGTTCAAGGAATATCATCCTGCATTCAGTTTCAGAGGGCCAATTGATGAGCACGGTCTCTTCAGATATCTCGCTATTGTACACTTGAAGCTGCCGCTCGAAATCCTTACCGTCGACATTGATGTTCATGGTCACCACCATGGGTTCTGCAATGATCTTTGTTGCAGACAAAGCAATGGATATGGTACCGTCAGGCGAAGCGGTTTCCATACTACCCACTTCCGATTCGCAGGAAACGAAAAGTAAAGCACTCAAAGCCAACAGCAGGACAGTTCTCATGATTCAACAGTTTGGTTTACGATGCCGATTTCGATTAATTTCTCTGCGATTTGTACCGCATTTGTGGCAGCGCCCTTCCTCAAGTTATCGGCAACTATCCACAAGTTTAACGAATTGTCCAATGATTCATCTCTTCGAATTCTTCCCACAAATACCTCATCCTTTCCTTTGGCGTACAGTGGCATAGGATATTGATTCATGGTGGGGTGGTCTGTTACCTTCACGCCTTCAGTTTCGGAGAGAATCTGCCTTACTTCGCTCACTTCAACCGGGCTTTCAAATTCGATATTCACAGATTCCGAGTGTCCACCCTGCACAGGCACCCGCACCGCAGTGGCTGTAAGGCGTAATTCGGGAAAGCCAAGAATCTTGCGGCTTTCGTTCACCAGCTTCATTTCCTCCTTCGTGTAGTCATTGTCCAGGAAAATGTCACAATGCGGAAGGCAATTTTGATCAATAGGATAGGGATAGGCCATTTCGCCATTTGTGCCTGAGCGTTCATTTTCCATTTGTTTTACCGCGGCGGACCCAGTACCACTGATGCTCTGATAGGTTGAAACTACAACCCTTTTGATCCCATATCGTTTGTGCAATGGTGCCAATATCATCACCAACTGAATGGTAGAACAATTGGGGTTGGCAATGATCATATCGCCAGCCGAGAGCTTGTTGCCGTTAATCTCGGGAACCACAAGTTGTTTATCCGGATGCATTCTCCACGCTGAGGAATTGTCGATCACCCGGCAGCCAATTGCTTCGAATTTTGGAGCCCAGGTTTCCGATGTTGAACCACCTGCGGAGAACAAGGCAATATCAGGCTTCATCTTGATGGCAGCTTCCATTCCCACAACTTCTATCTTGCCCATCCCAAATTCAACGAATGAACCTACCGATTTCTCCGAGGCCACCGGGATGAGTTCTGAAATTGGAAAATTCCTCTCCGCCAGCACCTTCAGCATTTCCTGTCCAACCATTCCGGTTGCTCCTACTACCGCAATTTTCATCTGGCAAAGGTAAGTAGTTAACAACATGTTAGATGGATATTTATAGAAGCCAGAAAAAGCCAATTTTGTATTGTGGAAGAGCAATTTGAAAGGTTCCTATTCAATGAATGCAAATACAACTACGAGCAGGTCCTCATGGCGGTGAGCGGTGGGGCTGATTCGATGGTATTGATGCACCTTTTTGTACAGGCTGGAATCAAACCATTGGTGGCTCATTGCAATTTTCAATTGAGGGGTGAGGAATCCGACGGAGATGAAACCTTTGTCCACCAGCAATCCGGGTCCCTGGGGCTCGACTATATCTCAAAATCGTTTGATACAGAAAAGTATTCCAAGGACAATGGCATTTCCATTCAGATGGCCGCTCGTGCTTTGAGGTATGCCTGGTTCAATGAACTGTTGGAAAACATGGAAAACGGCCTGATCGCCGTAGGTTCACACTTCGACGATCAGATTGAGACCAGCCTGATCAACTTCGGCAGGGGGACCGGTATTTCAGGTGTCCGGGCGATGAAACCGAATAACAATCGAATTATCCGGCCTCTGCTATGGGCTACGAAAAAAGAGATCCTGGAATATGTTTCTAAGAAGGGTATATCCTTCAGAGTCGATAGTAGCAATGCCAAAACGGACTACTTGCGGAATGCTATTCGTCACGATGTGATCAAACCTTGGGAAAATCACGTCCCGAACTTAAAAAAGGGCTTTGCAAAGAGCGTCGCTTACCTTGCTCAAGCAGAGCAACTCGTTATGGCATACTGCGATCGATGGGTCACAGAGCATGAATCAGCATCAGGCGAAACCCGCTCGTATTCGTTCGATGCACTGAAAGGAGATCCACATGCTACCCTTATTCTATTTTTCCTGTTGGACTCAAAAGGGTTTAATGGAAGTCAGATGGAAGACATGCTGCGCATTGATGACGACGGGGAACCGCGGAACTTCCATTCGGATTCCTGGACTGTGACAATTCAAAGGAGTGAGTTGAAGCTGAACCCCAAAGCGAAGAAGGATGGGGTTTACCTGGAATTAAATCAACAACATATCCGGATGGACAGCCCAAGAAAGATTGTGTCCTCTGTCGTTGAGGCAAAAAATGGTGCAAGCGTGGACCCCATGGTGCTCACTGCCGATTTAGCCAAGCTTAACTTCCCCTTGATCCTAAGAAACTGGAAGGCCGGAGATAGGATCCAGCCATTGGGGATGACGGGGACCAAGACCGTGGCAGACATCTTAACGGATCAGAAAATAAATGCTCGTGACAAGAGTGATACGCTCGTTTTGGAAAGCGAGGGCAGTATCATCTGGATCGCAGGTAGTACAGTGAGTGAACTGGTGAAGCTCACGGACGACACCACCGAGATTTATAGGTTGGAATTGGGTTAGGCAGAACGCATAGCCTCCACCGGATCGAGGTTGGCCGCGGAGCGGGCAGGTAAAATTCCGGCAATTAGTCCAATGATCGAGGACATCACAATGGCAAAAATGATGTTGCCGGCGCTGAGAAAAATGTCGAGGTCGAGGAGAGCGTTGATAGCCATGGTTCCCAGCCAAACAAAGAGTAGTCCGACTAGCCCACCTATCAGGCACAGAATGACTGCCTCGCTCAGGAATTGAAACAGGATAAAGAAGTTTTTAGCTCCCAGGGACTTTTGAATCCCAATAATCTTGGTTCTTTCCTTGACCGATACAAACATGATGTTGGCAATGCTAATGCCTCCGGAAAGAATGGAGAAGATACCAATGACCCACCCAACAATTTTGAGCACGTCCATCAGACTTTCAAATCCCTTTTGGAGCAGAGAGGTCTCATTGAGGGCAAAGTTGTCCTCAGCCTTCGGCTTCAACCTGCGCGAGGCTCTTAATATTCCTCTTAACTCATCCTTGAGTTGAACATTGGTCACACCCTCCCTGGCCTGGACCATGATGGTCTGGTTGAGCTGCATGTTTTTGATGTCGGCGAAAGTTCTTACGAAATTCATGGTCATCAATGCGCTTTGATCATGGGTATTCCCAAGGGAAGATTCACCTTCTCTATCGAAGACACCGATAACGGTAACGGGGTTCTTACCGAGAATCTTGACCTCACGCCCCATCGGGTTTTGACCTTCAAACAACAGTACAGCGATATCGTATCCGAGGATGACCACAGGGCTTCCAGCGGCGAATTCGGATGGTGTAAAATATCTACCCAATACCAATTCGAAATCCCGGACTTCATTATAGTCGTTGGAAGCACCAATCAAACCGACATTTTCTATGCTGTTTTTGCCTTGCGTGACCAAGCCGTTCTTCGACACGGTGAAGGCCGTCGATTCGGCGCTTTGTGACTTGCGCTTGATGACGTTCAAATCATTCATATTAGGCTGGGGCCTATTCAGGTACTTCCACCAGGGGTAATCGCTCCCAAAATTCCATGGCCATTTCTGAACGAAGATCACGTTGTCACCCAGGCTGGCGATGCTGTTCTTGACCTTGTATTCCATGGAATCCACCATGGTGAATACGCTGATAATGGCAAACACCCCAATCGTGATACCTAACAACGACAGCAGCGTTCTCAGCCTGTTGACAACGAGAGCCTGCAGGGAAAATAGCAGGCTTTCCTTCAGTAGTGTGAGGTATAACTTCACTTAACAAAGGTGGCGATCGCGTCTTTTCGGGAATTCAAATTGGGATAAAAGGTTTCAAATGCCTTTGAACCTCTTTTCTTTTCGGTCAGGCGTAAAAATCCTTTAGCCTGTTGCGGTAGGCGGAGAACAGCTTTGATTTTGAAACAAATCCAACGTACTGGCCATTTTCAAGCACAGGAAGATTCCAGGCACCCGAGCTCTCAAACTTCTCCATCACAGATTCCATGTTTTCATCGATGGAAATGTACTCCGGCGCCATGGTCATCAATTCGTGTACAATGACTACGTTATACTTTTCTTTTTCAAACATGATGTCGCGGATGTCATTTAGTGTGACAATGCCAATGAACATGCCTTTTTCATCTACCACTGGGAAGAGGTTTCTTTTCGATAGAGCGACTTTTTCAACCAAGTCTCCCAGCGTATTGTACGGGCCAATTGCCTGGAACTCGGTCTCAACTTCCTCCTTCAGGTTCATTAATGTCAGTACTGCCTGGTCTTTGTGGTGGGTAATCAATTCACCTCTTTTGGCCAACTGCATGGTGTAGATAGAATGCTTCACAAAATATTTAACAGTGAGGTAGGAGATCGCGGCTGTTACCATCAATGGAATGAACAACTCATAACCACCGGTAATTTCTGCAATCAGGAATATTGCCGTTAATGGAGCCTGCAGGTTCCCGGCCATGAGTGCAGCCATGCCGACAAGTGTGAACTGCGCAACAGAGAGATCTCCCAAGTGTGCCGCGTTGAGGGAAGAAGCAAAAACAAACCCCATGATGCTTCCCATGAACAGGGTGGGGGCAAATATTCCGCCGACCCCTCCGGCGCCAAAGGTTGTGGTAACTGCAATGGACTTAAATAAGACCACCATCGTGAGAAAAGCCAGAACCACAGCAAGGTTGTCTTTAAAGCCGGACAAGGGGCTGTTTTCTACAAGTGCAGAAGGATTGCCTATGATAAGGTTGTTGATCGCATCGTACCCTTCGCCATAGAGTGGCGGCATGAGGAAGATAATGCCACCCAGGATGGTGCCACCAATGATGAGTTTCACGGCACTATGCGAGAACCTTTCAAAGAAATTGGAGATGAAAAAGTAACTCTTGGTGAAGTATACACTGATGAACCCACCTGTGATTCCAAGAAGGATAAAGTATGGGAGTGATCCAAATTCGAATTGCTCGGTAATGGAGAAGTGAAAGAGTACCTCGTCTCCCCAGAATAGTCTTGAGAAAAGTGTTGCCGTAACAGAAGAGATGAGTAAGGGAATCATAGACGACATAGTCAGGTCGAGCATGATCACCTCGATGGCAAAGATGATCGCCGCAATCGGGGCTTTGAAGATCGACGCGAGCGCACCAGCAGCGGCACAACCAATCAGCATGGTTTTGGTCTTGTAGTTCATCCTGAACAGCTGGCCAAGATTGGATCCAATGGCAGAGGTGGTTCCGACGGTGGGCCCCTCCAGCCCTGACGAACCCCCAAATCCAACCGTGAGTGCCGCCGTGATAATGGATGAGAACATCTTCCTTGGTTTGATGTTGGCTTTGCCTTTTGAAATGGCATACAGGGTGTTTGGTATTCCGTGTCCAACACTTTCTTTCAGTACATACTTGATAATGAGCACCGTGATGGCGATCCCGATGAAGGGGAGGGCGAAGTAGAGTACCGTATTCTGATCCTCAGCAATGCTGGAGGTCAAAAAGGTCTCGACCCAGTGGACCGACTTCTTGATGAGAAGTGCAGCCAGACCGGAAAGCAGTCCGATGACAAAGCTCAAAACATAGATAAAACTCTTGTCACTGAGGTTCCTTCTTCGCCAAAGCAAAAAGCGTTTGAGCTTGTACTGAATGCTATTAATTTCCGGCTCGAACATTGCGGGTCAACCGCTGGCAAAATTATGCCTTTCGAATGAAGCAAAATCAACAGGGATGCGTTAATAATAAAGGGCGTTTTCAACGCGTTCCGCATCCGTATTCAATGATCTTTGAGCAACCTTAAGGAAAAAGTATGATTAATCGTGTTGTTTTGGCTGTGGCCCTGTGCCTTCCTATGTCTGTATTTGCGTATTCGAAGGGAGGGGTAAGTAAGGACAGCCTCAAGAAAGATCTGACGGGGGAGCTTTCTACACTAATGCAGGACAACCCGTTTATAGCGCAAATGGACTCAATGATGGCCACCATTGCATTTGAGCAATATGGTACTGAGAAGTCCTTTTATGATTCGAGTATGCTCAACCAGTGTTGGTCTAATATCGTCCCGATGGACGCCAACCTTATACGCGAAAGGTTAGACTCGATCAATGAACTTACGCCCTTTGACCTCACTTACAACGACAGGGTTCATGCCTTCATCAACCTGTATTTAAACAAACGCCCCCAGGTCTCCTCCAAGGTGATGGGCTTGTCTGCATTTTACTTTCCCCTGTTTGAAGAAATCCTGGCTAAAAACGACCTGCCACTTGAATTCAAATACCTGGCAGTGGTCGAAAGTGCCCTTAACGGAAAGGCACGATCGCGGGCCGGAGCTATGGGACTCTGGCAATTTATGTACAGTACCGGGAAGATATATGGGCTTCGCGAAACCAGCTATATCGATGATAGAATGGACCCTATCAAGGCAACAGAGGCGGCTTGCGCATACTTCAAAGACCTCTACAAGATTTATGGTGATTGGGACTTGGTGATGGCCGCATACAATTGTGGACCCGGTAACGTCAACAAGGCGATTCGGCGTTCGGGCGGACGTAAAGGTTATTGGGAGATATACCGATATCTACCGAGAGAAACCAGGGGATATGTTCCAGCTTTTATTGCGGTGAACTACATGATGAACTTTGGAAAGTCGCACAACATCTATCCACAGAAACCCCTTTCGACTTACTTTGAAAATGACACGGTCCACGTGAACCGCAAGCTGTATTTCAAACAACTCGCGCGCGAGTTGGAAACAGATCGGGAACTACTGGAATTCCTCAATCCGCAATACAAATACGGTATCATCCCATTCGACGGAAAGACTCATGTACTCAAGCTACCGCTCGACATGGTGGCCAAGTGGGTGTTAAATGAAGAAGAGCTCACCGAGCGGGCTTCTGTAGTACAAGGTGAGACCGAGCCGGTATTCGCTTACCAGGAAGTGCGCAAGGTCCATTATGTGAGAAAAGGTGAATACCTCGGCAAGATTGCTCGCCGATATGGATGTAGTGTCGGCCAAATACAACGTTGGAATCGACTACGGGGTACAAACATTCGCGTAGGGCAGAGATTGGTGGTATTCTCTCGTGAAAGGGTGATGATCGAGGGTAAGCCGATTCAGCAAGAGCAATTGGCCGAAAAATCTGAGGAAGTAAAGACCAATACCGAGGAGGCCCAACAAAAAGACGATGACTTCATCTTTTATACCATTCAAAAAGGTGATACACTTTGGGACATTGCCAAAGCCAAAGGCATAACTTTGGATACACTGAGGCAATTCAACAATAATTTGAACCACTATAGGTTAAAACCAGGTGATAAGATCATCGTCGGCGTCCAGGGTTAATCCCATCAAATTTCTTCTGATCATCCTGATTTTCCTTTCGGCTTGTGAAGCCGATGAAAAGGAATTTCTACCGGGCTATGCTGGAAACACAGGTGAGATTGTTGTAGTCTGTAAGGATGCAGACTGGAAGGACGATATTGGACTGAGTGTTCGGGCCATTCTAGGAAAGGTCCAGTACGGCCTGCCACAAAGCGAAACCATATTTAGACTCATACAGGTTTCAAACAAACAATTTCAAAGCGTGCTAAAAACACATCGAAACGTCCTCCACATAGACATGGCTGGAAAGCATTCCACTCCTCAGATGGTGATCGAAAAGAGCAAATATGCCCGAGGGCAGCTTTTTGTCCAATTGCAGGCACAGGATGAGGCTACCATGATCGACCTCATCCAAAGATCGGGCAGCAAGCTGGAATCCTCTTTTTGGAACAAAGAACTCAACAGGCTCTCAAACAGGGATAGAAAACACGGCGATCCCGAGTTGAGGAAGTCCGTATCAGAGGCCATCGGCCTGGACATTCTGCTGGCCAAGGAAGCCTACCTCGAGGAGGATCGCGACTCAACAGTATGGATCAGGATCGAACGTGCTCGTCCAACCGGTGGATACGAACATCAGATCTCACAAGGAATTCTGGTCGCAAGAAGGACCTACCGGGCTAGAGAGCAATTCACGGAGACAAACCTGGTATTGGAATTCAATAAACTGCTGAACACCAACATTCCAGGCCCCGTTGATGGTTCGTTTATGGCTATCGACAGCTTGTACATTCCGCCCAAGTCGAAGGAAATTGATTTTAAGGGCAGCTATGGAAGGCAGATTCGCGGGCTGTGGAAGATGGACAATTATGCCATGGGAGGTCCCTTCTTTGCTCTGGCCACGCTAGACGAAAAGAACGATCAAGTAATCTACGCCATTGCCTACGTCTTTGCTCCCAACTTCGACAAGAGGGAGTATCTCCGCGAAATGGAGGCGATGCTCAAAAGCATCACATTCACAGAAAACACTGCCAAGAGTTGATGCTCTATTTTTGAGTTGTGAAACCTCGCTTTCTTATTGTTCGCTTTAGTTCCATTGGTGACATTGTACTCACCACGCCGGTGGTTCGCTGCCTCAAGAAGCAGATGGATTGTGAGATTCATTACATCACCAAGAATAAATTCAAAGGCCTTGTTGAGCACAATCCACATATTGATCAAATTCTCGGCATCGAGGATCGAGTGAGCGAGCTGGAGACCGAACTCAAGAACGGGGCGTATGATTACGTAATCGATCTGCACAACAACATTCGCTCGCGGCAGGTGAGCAGGATTACCGGCGCTTTGACCTTTATGGTTGATAAGATCAATTGGCAGAAATGGTTACTCGTGAACTTTAAAATCGACCGATTGCCCAAGAAGCACATTGTGGATCGATACCTGGATACGCTGAGTGCTTTCAGGATCCAGAATGATGGAAATGGCTTGGACTACTTCCCCAACCCAAATACTTCCATGGATGTGAAGCAACGTTTTGGCGTTTCCGGTGGATATATCGCCATGGCCATTGGCGGTCAGAAGAAGGGTAAGATCATGCCGTATAAGAAACTGGCGAAGATTGCCATCGAGCTTTCCAAACCTGTTGTTCTACTTGGCGGACCGGAGGACTCCGAGAACGCAAGAAAGATCAAGGCATTGGCAGGTGAAGGGGTTCACGACGCCTGTGGGCAGTTGTCGCTGGATGAGTCGGCACTGGTTGTGAAACAAGCAGATGCTTTGATTACACACGATACGGGATTGATGCACATTGCATCAGCGTACAAGAAAAAGGTCATTTCCATCTGGGGATGTACTGTTCCTGAATTGGGGATGTCTCCTTATCATCCTGGTGAAGGTTCGAAGATCGTCGAAGTGAAGGGTTTGCCATCGCGGCCATGTTCGAAGTTAGGCACTGGAACCTGCAAGGACTTCGCTTGTATGAACCTGATCGATGAACATGATGTCTTGGACGGGGCCTCTTAGAGTCTGAAGTTCGAAGTCCGAAGTTCGAAGTGCGGTTTGGTTGATAATTGCCTGTGGCTTCCTCCCTGCCAGTTGGCGACTCGGAAGGAGTGGAGTGTGGGTGTGCGGTAATCCTTTGTGTGCTTAGTGGTTAATTATATCGATAGAGCTAATCCTTCAAATAATTTGGTTTATAATGTAAACTAGTTTATGTTTGCGAACAAATAATTAGTTATGGCTGATTTTGATAACAGAGCGAAATTCGGAATGTACGTAGCCGCGGGAACTCTCTTGGGGCTAGGTGCAGGTTTTCTATTGGGTAACCTGGTTGGATACATGTTCCTGGGTATGGGCTCTGGATTCCTGGTATTCGCATTGCTAACCACATTCAGAAACAAAAATGAGTGAGCTTCATCCAAAACAGAGTATGGAGATTATCGCGGAGATGATCACCAATACCAGGCGCAACGTAGAGGACAACAGCATATTTTTCATTCTGTGGGGATGGCTTGTGCTGGTGAGCGCTGTCGGACATTATACATTGATGCAGTATACTGATTATCAAATGCCATGGATCTTCTGGCCTATCTTGATGCCTTTGGGCGGAATACTCTCTGGCATAGCTGGATATCGCATCAGCAAAAAGCAGCGATTCAGAACCCACTACGACCGAACCTTGGAGTTTGTATGGGGAGGATTTGTTGTGTTGATGGTATTCCTGTTGGTCTTCATGTACCTAAAGGGATATACCAGTACATACCCAATGTTTATGGCCCTGTATGCACTTGGGTCGTTTATTACGGGAGGAGTGATCAAGTTCAGGCCGTTGATCTGGGGTGCCATTGCCTGTTGGATTTTGGCCGTGGCCGCATTGTTTGCAGATTTTCCAACTCAACTCATACTGATGGCGGTCTCCATTATAGCCACTTACCTCATTCCGGGATATATGCTCAAAAAGGCCGTCGATGTTCAAGGATCTTGATCCCCTATTACACAACCAACTAAGGCTAAAAGTGATCTCTATACTTATGTATGTGGATCATGCGGACTTCGCCTACCTTTTGGAGCAGACCGAAGCGACCAAGGGCAACCTAAGTGCTCAAATCACCAAGCTCAGGGACGCGGGGTATATCAATGTCAAAAAGAGCTTCAAAGGAAATTATCCGCTCACGACTTGTCGAATATCAAGCAAGGGTAAAAAAGCCTTTGAGGGATACGTGGAGGCCATCAAGGGATACATCGGCTAGTCAGATTTGAGATGATCCAGGTACAGGATCCCATTCAGGTGATCTATCTCGTGCTGGAAGATGACCGAGGTAAACCCCTTAACGGTCTCAGATGATTTCCCACCGTTCCAATCGTCGTATTCTACCACGATATCCTGCTGGCGAAAAACGGTTTCGGATCTTCCGGGTATGGATAAGCATCCTTCCTTCCCGGCTATTTTCTCTCCGCTGCAGGAGATGATCTTGGGGTTTACGTAGGCCACGATCGGTGCCTCGACCTTATCAAATCGCTGGACGAGGATGAGTCTTTTGAGTACGCCGACCTGGGGAGCGGCAATACCAACACCGAGGGTAGCTGAATCGAGTATGGTTTGATGCATGCGATCGATCAACCTCATCAACTTCTTGCTGGACGAATCGGCCTTTATCTCAAAGGAAGGCTTGCGCAGGAGGATGCTGTCTTCAAGGTTGTAAATCGTCCAAACGCGCATGGGTCCCTCACCCTTTTTGATGAGCTTCTTTTCCTGTTTTGAGAATTTGGTATATGGCTGAGCAACCCCGGATACACCAATGCTTATAATCAGGGCCAAGAACCAAATCTGCTTCATCCTTTGTTGAGGTATTTGCGGATGAGTATTTCCATCGGTGCAAGCGAGAGCGCCAGCAAAATATTCATCGCGAGCTGAAAAACCGGTACACCTCCTGTGTATCCTTCAAAAAGAGGTTCGATGAGCATAATGAGAAATTCGAATATCGTAATGATGGTGATAAAAGCGATGATCTCGGCAACCCTACTTTGCGTTTTGCCACGGTTGAGAAAGAAAGTGAGTGATATGAGGATCAGGAAGAATGCCGTCTGCCCGAGATAATACCACGTTGTCTCCCACCAAGGTTTGTTGATGGTAAAACGATAGGTACCTATTTCACTCTCGTGTCCAAATATGTTGAGGCTTCTGACCTGCATGGTGTATTCATTGGGGGGCAGGTTGGTATAGACCGCCTTTGTTTCCTTTTTCCAATCGCTCCAATCGGAGTCAAAGCCCTGCAGCTTATATTGATAACGCTGTTTTTTGGGCGATGCTTCTGCTTGTGAGGCGAATTCGAATATGAATTTGTTGACATCATAGTTGAAATCATAGATCTCAGATAAAGGTTGATCGATGACAAAACCACCAAGCGAATCCACGAAGGATCCTCCAAATATGAGAGAGTCCTTCTGCAGGTGCATTTTCTGAGCTTTAACGTCTCGTATAAGGCAGGGGAAGTCTTTTTCCATTTCGTGCCCAATGGATAAATCGTAGCGATAAATACCGTTGGGACCACCAAGCCACACTGCCTCCTCATCGCAGTGTACAGCGTGAACGATTTCTTCGGCGATAGGATTAAACAGCGTACTGTTCCATGCATTTTCTTCGATGTAACCGTACATCATTTTCTCCGCCGTTGGCACAATGGCCCATAGTCGCTTGCTGCCGTCCCATTTGATTCTATGGACATATTCTGATTCAGGGAAATTTCCGAAGGACTTTGTCTCGAAAGTGTCTGCATCGGCATTGAATCCAAACAAAGAGCCATTTGTTCCAAAAATTGGAACCCCGTCAATTTCACTTACATTAACCGGACCTCCGGGCAATCCTTCCTCTTCGGCGTAGTACTTTAATTCATCATATCCGATGGTGTCACCTAGCGCACGCAGGCCTTTGATTTTGTACACCCCATTGGCCCTGGTGCCGAGCCAGGTGACATCGCCCAGTTCGAGAACAGAATTGATGGGGAGCTCAACATCGGGTATATCCCCGAGGAAATTCCACGCACCATCTTTTCTTTGAATTACTGCGAATCCGGGATCCAGGCCAAGAAAAACCAGGTCTTTTTTAATCCTGGAAGGCCTTACCATCCATGGATAACATTCCAGTAGTGTTGATTCTCTTTCCTCCTCGTCCAATGATATCACAGAGTTATTAAGGGCTATAAGCAAGAGTGATTCTTCACTCGATTGAAAGCTCGATACATCCCAAGATTGAAGTGGCAGGATTTCTTCAAAAGCAAATTTCGAAGAGCTACCCTCAGTTGCGTTTTGCAATGCAAGCCGATAAGTTCCCGCAGAGGTTGCGGCATACAGTTTTCCGTCATGTCTTGTAATAGACTCAACAGCACCTTCCAACCCCAGTTCCTCGTTATAAAAACTGACAGGATAATCGAGTTCAATTTTTGTGATTCCAGTATTTAAACCGAGCCATAAGTTGCTCTGATTATCAACAAATTGACTTTCTACCCAATTACTTTGAAGGCCATAGTCTTCGTCTATAAATTGTATCACACGATTCCAATCTTGAACAATCATCAATCCTTCCAGAGTAGCTATTGAGACTCGATTATAAGGAAGAGCTGAGGCTCCTCTAACCTTTTGTTTCTTTAAGATGGGGTCTATAGGAATATCAATGTGATTTAATCCGATAGGATAACCATACGTATTTAGATCCATCTTGTATAATCCTTGATCTCTGGTCAACACAAGGATGGTGTTCTCGCCTCCTGAGAAGGTTTTTTGAACTTCAGTTTCTTCTAACTTTTTGTGGCCAACGGCGTGAATGATTTGCCCCTCATGATATTGAAATAAACCTTGTTCTTCATCCTGCAGTAAGAGTATGCCATGTGTGAGAAAGGAATTTTTCAATTGCCCTTCAAAAGGGATAATTTTCAGATCATTATTACGATAGATAATTAGAGCAGTCTCCGCCTGAAAGAATATGGCGCTACTGTCCTTGACATAGTGGATTGATCTGACCTCACCTATCTCTAGTACCGAATCGAGCACATTCGTTGGAATGCTGTAGAAGGAATTCTGTCCTTGACTATTAGTTTCGACATACCCAAAGTCATCGATGCTTCCGAGAAATAACTTTCCATCAATCATTTTGAGTGACAAAATCGTGTTTGATATGGGCAGTTCCATCTTTCTCCAAGAAATGCCATCGTATTCCAACAATCCATCTGTATTTCCGAAGTATAAGATCTCCCGCTCATCCTGGGCAATGGCAAAATTCTGAGGAAGCGCCTCATAGTCGGAGGTGGTGAAGTTTTGGATTATCGGCGCACCAACTTCGCTTTGAGTGAATCCAAGATTACTTAGGGAAAGGAGGAGGCAACAAACAAGAGCTAACCGCACCCATCAAAAATAAAAAAGCCTCTTTGCGTGCCAAAGCCTTGGCGTCCATGTGGAGGCTTTCTATTGTTTTCTGCTTAGCTAGTGTATCGTAAACCGCTCGTAGAATGCTTGTTCTTCGGTCTGTAGTCGTATGACATACATTCCGGATTCCGGCCATAGCATTTCCACATCCCGAGTGGATCCTTCAGAATCGAAACGGACGACACCTTCAAAGACGATCCTTCCTCTTACATCGAATATGGCCATGTCAAACTCGGTTTGCTTCGTACCCAGTAGCTTGAGATTAAACTTACCATCGTTCGGATTTGGATACAAGTGCAACCTGGTATCTTCGATCATAATTGGTATCACCACACTACTCGTATCGGTCGTATCACCATAGGTTTGAGCCGACCCTACGTTGACGGACCTGTTTGATCGTACAGTATTGTAATTCTTAGTCGCGCCACGTGGTCCTCTCCAAGCCTGGCAACCAAACGGGTGGTCTATACCTACAGCATACAACAGGTTCTGTCCGGCCAGGGCGGTTGCTCCAACATCCCGATATGAAGTAGTGTCTGAGCCCACTGAATCGATCAATTCCCACCCAAGCGTATCGTAGGTAAAGCGCTCGATGTAGAATGTCGGATAAGCAAATCCCTGGTATTTATTCCAATTCAGCACAACGTCTCCAGTACTTGTGTCGTTTTCCATCACAAGATGGATGGTTCGGTGGGTTGAACTGCGATCGCTTTCGATGCCACATTCGTCAACTGTACCCATTTGGTACCTCCATGAGCGCAGTTTTGGTTCGGCAATCATGTCTACCCAAACACTGTTGGTGTCCACATGGTTGGAGCCAGCGGTTTGATAGACACCATCTGTCCAGCTTTCTCGGTAGAACTTAAATGAACCCAACCCACTTGTATATGGTTTCTCATAAACCAGGATGTTTTTGGTTGTGGTGTCATCAACGGTGACCATACAAATTGGGAAGCTCTCCGGTTTTTCATTCTCTACGATGTAAACTCCATAGGTGGTACACGAACCATCAATCATGCGCACACTGTACTGTCCAGCCGCCAAAGAGTTGGCATCCTCGGATGTTGTCCCATTGGACCAGGCATAGCTTGGAGAAGTTGCGCCATTGGTTGTCAGATGGATTTCACCATCGTTGTTACCACAAGATTGGGGAAGTATGGAGTCAACCGACAAGGTTGGTGCCCCAGATTCATTGATGGCAGCACTCAAGCTGTCGGTACAGCCATTGGCATCTGTCACAGTTACCGTATAGATTCCGGCAGTATCCGTTCCCGAAGAACTGGAATTGCTTGTAGATCCGGTATTCCACAGAAATGTAATTGTGCCGGTTCCGCCGCCTCCACTCAAGGTGGCGCTTCCATCATTTCCACCACAAGTCGAAACATCGCTGGTAGAGATGGACCCTGTAAGGGGTGATGGTTCATCGAGGTTGAAGATCTCTTCGTATCGACAACCAACGGTGTCCAGGATGATCAACCTGTACCCACCTGCCTCGAGATTGCTAATGTCCTTAGTGGTATCTCCATTTGACCACGAAAAGCTATAGGGAGGCGCTCCACCGGATACGGTGATGGCTATTTCACCAGATTCATCTCTCCAACAAAGCAAGTCGGTAAGTATGGACGAGGTTACCTCCGGAGCTCCATCGTCATTGACCTGGACGGTAGATTCGATGGTACATCCATTATTGTCTACTACCGTCACAGTAAATGACCCGGACGCAATTTCCTTGAGCGTATCCCCTACATCTCCGCTCGACCAATTATATGTGTAAGGAATAGCCCCACCTTGCGCATAGACAAACAGTTCACCATTGGCGCTGTCGCAACTTGGGTTTGTAACGATACTATCGTTGATGGCGAAAGGTGAGTTGTTTACGTTTCCAGCCAAATTTGCTGCTCGTCCCGTACAGGTTCCATTGGATGGAGTCACCTCTACGGTCAGTGGGCCATCGGAGGAAACTTCGACAACGATGCTGCTTGAACCCTGTCCACTCAAGATAGTCGGACCACTAAACCCGCCGACCGTCCAAGCATAGAGCGCATGATCCGCATTTCGTACCGTATCAATGCTATAAGCTACTACATCACCTGCGCATAGGGAAGTAGGTCCGGATATGGGACCTGCACTATCCACCGGACAAGGAGGAGGACTCGCAAAGGAGACGGTCGCTACAAAAGCATCTTCCCGACCCAGGAAACCGCTTGTAGTTTGGAATCCAGCTCCCGGTTGAAAGTCGACCCCGGTGGTATCAAACATCCCGCAAAAAACCAGATTTCCTTGCGAATTAATTCTTGCACCTCCTACTTCGTTCTCGTATCCACCGGTATCCTCGATTAGTCGAAATGAATGACCGTAGTTAAATGCGGTATCGTAGTTAACAATAAAAGGGTCTTCTCCGTTAGTGCCGTTGAGAACAACCAAATTGCTATCCGCATAACCTCTGAAATCTGTCTCGAAAGCGCCGAAGACCCATATGGAGTCATTTGCTACAAAGGCATCCACGATGTCTAGGTTATTCCGCCCTCCAATTAAGCTCACTTTTTCAACGATTCCGCTGCTTGCATCAACCCTCGCAAGGAAAGAATTTATGGTATCTCCGCTCACGATCACACTCCCACTATGGTTGCCATAAGTCCAATTAATCCCATCGAAAAATCCAACCGCATAAAGTCGGCCCGCATCCAGAGCAAAAGAATAAAAAGCACCCTTATCAGAAGGGGCTGGTTCGATTTGGTTAGCCCACATAAGAGTGCCGGAACTATTATATTTTACCATGAAACCCGCTTGATCGTCGGAGTTTATCCATGTGGTATTTCCCCCTGGCTCCACGTCGGTGGTGTCGTATGCAGTTCCCAAGAGATATAAGTCGGTTCCGTCAACTATTAAACTTCTCAACTGTGGTGATCCATCGCTATCGTCATCTTCAAATACTTCATACCAATTCACGGCGCCGTTGGTAGCGTCAATTTGAAATAGTGCCGAATAGTTGGTTGGACCTGGTGAGGTGATCGTATCCGCATCGAATTTGGTATAAACTGTATCATTTAGCTCCGCTGTGATATAAACGTTTCCACCACCTACTGCAATATCCCCGTCCGAAATATTTCCGAATGAACTGAGCTCCTGGTACCACAATAGGTTTCCGGTTGGGCTGTATTTAGCTATAAAAATGTCTTCATTTCTTGCGGTAAGTACGGAGTCCTGAACTCTAGGATCAAGATTGATTTGGTAAGGAGACTGTCCTATGACATAGATGTTACCGCTTGCGTCAAGTTCCAGCGTCCTGATTTCAGATTCGTCGTTATAAACCAATCCCCAAACGGCGGTCCCATTTTCGTCAAATTTCACGATGGTTGCAGCCTCGGCATTGGTTGAGGGAGCTCCCGAATAATCCAGGTTCACGGAGCCAATGGTCGCGATTCCTTTATCTATTCTTCCCACAACGACAATGCTGTCCCCGGGCCCGATTCGTAGGTCCTGATTATAATCCGAGGTAGCTGTCCCCCACGATTCGATCCAGTTTAGGGTTTGGGCATTTGTGAAAGAATAAATAAGAGATAAGAATCCTAAAATGGCAAGTTTTTTCATGTCTGCACGTTTTGAGCTATAACAAATGTAGCAAACAGGAATCGAAAGAAAAATCCGGCAAATACCGTAATTGTCTCTAGGTCAGGTGCGCATATCGCTCCCGGACTGGACTTGGGATTGGAACGGGGTCTCCGTTTTCGTCGATGCGTACAAACGTGATATTGGTCGTACACACAACTGTCTCTTCCGCACTGTACACATTGTACTTGGTAGCCTCCATCTTCATGCTGATGCTCGAATTACCCACTTTGGTTACCTCGCCATAGATGTGGATCTGCATACCCACCTTCACAGCCTTTTTGAAGACCACTTCTTCGATCTTCACCGTGACCATATTCGGAGTGTGACAAACCTTGGTCGCTAGAGCCGCAGCCGCCTCATCCATCCATGCGAGCATGACACCGCCAAAGAGGTTTCCGTGTACTCCAATGTCGCGCGTCATGCATATTTTGTGGGTGATCAATTCCATTCCAAAAATTTTGGGCAAAGATAATCACCCAAGGGGGCAGCATAATAATTGTTCACCGAATCTCGTTGCAAATAAGTGAGGCAGCTACTACTACCCCTCCTTTTCCTTTTTGGAACTCAGTTATCCGTGGCTCAATACGGTAGCAGTACTGCACAGATTTATGTCCAATTGCTTGATACAGGCGCCAAACCGGTTTCTGACATCGAGCTCCACATTTGGTCCGGACAAAACTCCAGGATGTTTTCACGCACTACCAATTTCGATGGGAAAGTCAACTTCAGGATTGGTCGCGGAGATTCTTTGTTTGTAAGGGTAGGACAGACGATATCGACGCATCGATTTTACATTCCACCAAAAGGGCGACCGATGATATTTCTCAAGGTGCCCTATACCCCGGAAGCCATAGGGGGATTAAAGGATACTGTTCAATTTGACAACAACATCGAATACAAGCGGCGAAGGGACGCCTTGCTCATACTCAAATGCCTCGACCACAAGCTCAACCCCATTTCCGGAAAGGCCCTTTTTCTCAAGGCAAAGTCCATCCCAACATGGTATACCAATACCAGCGATTATTCCGGACAAGCCAGGTTTCTCCTAAAACCAGGATTGACCTACGACATCTACGTTCAGGGACAAGGCCTACTCACCAATGTCAAAATCCCCAATCGCCCCGGTGCCATGGCCACTGTGCCTGTTGTGATGAGTAAGCAGGAATACGATGTAGAGGAAGTGGGAGATACCATTATTCAGGACATTTCTCTGTCGCAAGAACCTACCATGTCCAGGACTTTGATCAGGGTGAAGGTGATGAACCTGGAACGAAAGCCCCTGGCAGATGAGAAAATTCACTTTATCCAGAAGGGCGGTACCAGGGTCTACTATGGTCAGACGGGGGAAGACGGAAAGGCCAGATTCCTTCTTCCGAACGACAAGACATGGTACCTTCATTTTGAATACGACCTGTATATCGACAGCATCAGAGCCAGAGAAAGGGCCCACCACACTATAGAAATCAACTATAGCTATATCGGATCCAAGGTGCTTGCCGAACGAAAGAGGGAGCGCGAGCGGGCTTTGGCCATTCGCGATTCATTGGATCGGATCCGAGCAAAGGAAGACTCCATCTATTGGAAAACCATTACTGAAAGGAATTTCCTGGACCAATACAGATTTAACTCCTCCAACGAAGAGGTCTTTCAAAACCTCAGAAACAAAGCTGAGAAGGATAGAAAGGAAATTCAGAAGGATCCAGCTTACTATGAAAAGACAGGCAATGAGATCGGAGCAGTATTTCTTCGGAACGCAGATCGTTGGAACAGCAAGATGATCGTCACAGATCTCACGGGAAGTATGAACCCATACATGGACCAGGTGCTCATTTGGCATGCTTTGCAATGGATGAATTCCGAACGAAAGCGCTATTTGTTCTTCAACGACGGAGATGGACAGGATGATGCCTCGAAAGTGATAGGCCGTACAGGTGGATTGTATTTTGTTGAATCCGACGATATGAAGGGACTATTTGAGACCATGAACCTAACCAAGCGCAATGGTGATGGAGGAGATGGTCCTGAAAACGATATAGAAGCCCTGCTAAAGGCAAGCG
Source organism: Salibacteraceae bacterium (assembly GCA_965267285.1). Taxonomy (GTDB): domain Bacteria; phylum Bacteroidota; class Bacteroidia; order Flavobacteriales_G; family Salibacteraceae; genus UBA4419. The sequence goes on from OZ253948.1 coordinate 3,186,919, forward strand.
AGAAATTGAAGCCAGCTGAAAACCTTATCCTGATTGCGGACAATTATTCCGATGTAAAAGACCTGGAACTTCTTTCAAGGCTTAAACGCCCGGTGCGCATCATACTTTGTGGAGTGGACGACTGGGTCAACGAGGAATATCTCGAAATAGCCAGAAAGACTCGGGGGTCCGTGCATACCATTCACAGTGACATCACCAGGTTATCCAGCCTAACGGATGGAAAGTCCATTACGATCGATGGTAAGCAATACGTTTTTCTAAGCGGCAAATTTGTCCTTAAGGAATAGCATCGTGATATTCTTCTACGCCTTTGTGTGGTAAGCCCATAGTGCTTACTTTCGAACCCTCTCGGATCGTCTCTCATGTCCTGGACCAAGCTTGCAAGTTTCATTCTAAGAAGAAGGATTTCAATCCTGATCGCATTGGGGCTGCTTACGGCCTTTATGATCATGATGGGAACACGTGTTGAGCTCCAGTATGGCCTTCCGCAGCTACTTCCTGAGGACGATACAACCCTAATCGAATACCGCGAATTCAGATCACAGTATGGCAAGGAGCCCACCGTGATTGTCCTCGGAATAGAAAACAATCCCCTCGAGTCCGTCGAATTATTCAATCATTGGTATGATTTGAGCCAGGATTTAAGAAGGGTAGAGGGCGTTGATACCGTTATTTCTGTTTCAAATATCTACAACCTCCAAAAGGTTCAGGGCGAAAAGAGATTTGAGCTGGTGCCTGTCATTGCTGGCAAGGTCAGCAATAAACAAGAGCTCGATTCGGTGAGACAGGTGATTGACAACCTCCAGTTTTACAAGGGTTTGCTCTACAACTCAGAAACAGGAGCTTCACTCATGGCGATTTCCCTGGATGACAATAAATTCAATTCGGAAGCCAGACAAGAACTCGTTGATTTCGTTTTTGCCGAGGCCGAAAAATTCAGGGAGAAAAGTGGTGAGCAAGTTCACTACTCAGGCTTACCCTTCATACGCACCATCGTTACGCGCATGGTCAAGAGCGAATTCCAGATGTTTATCATCATGGCTGCCCTGGCGACCGTTCTTGTACTTGTATTTTTCTTCCGCGCTATCAAGCCGGTTATTATTTCGTTGATCGTCGTTGGGCTTGGTGTCGCATGGTCGCTTGGGACAATGGGCATGTTGCAGTTTGAAATCACTGTCCTTACTTCTCTCATTCCGCCACTTCTAATCGTTATTGGGATTCCAAATTGTGTTTACCTCATCAATAAGTATCACAGCGAATACCAGGCTCATGGCAACCGCGCAAAGGCGCTGACAAGGGTTGTTAGGTTGGTGGGCAAGGCAACGTTCATGACCAACGCTACCACGGCAGCTGGGTTTGCAACTTTCATTTTCACCGAATCTGACTTGCTAACGGAATTCGGAATTGTCGCATCGATCAATATCCTTTTGCTCTTCATCTTTTCAATTCTCCTCATCCCGATTTACTTCAGCTTCCAGGCCCCTCCCAAAGAGAAGGACACACGTCACCTGGAGTTGCAATGGATAAGAAAGGTGGTAGATGTATTGGTGAGAATAGTCGAAAACAAAAGGCCGGCAGTCTACCTTTTCTCTCTTGCCATCCTGGTCATTGCCATTTTCGGAATTATGAGAATTGAGTCGACCGGCAACATCGTTGACGATTTGCCCAAAGACCACTATGTCAACAAGGATCTGAAGTTTTTTGAGAAGCACTTCACAGGAGTGATGCCCTTCGAAATTACGGTGGAGGCGCAAAAGCCGAAAACCATGATGAAGTACAGCACACTCAGGAAAATGGAGAAGGCCCAGGAAGTGGTGCAGGAATTTCCACAATTCTCCCGACCAATGTCCATCGTGGAGGGTGTGAAGTTTATCAAGCAAAGCTTTTATAACGGGAGTGCTTCGAAGTATGATCTAATCAACAATAGGGAACGCGCATTCTTTAAACCCTATGTCGAGAATTTTGGTGGTGACCGAAACCTTCTTTCACCCTACCTGGACAGTACGGAACAAAGGGCACGCATCACACTTCAAATGGCCGATGTTGGCACCAAGCAGATGGACTCGTTGATCACTGAGTTAAGGCCCCGCATTGACTCCGTCCTTACGCCGGAGAAATACGATGTGGAATTCACAGGAACGTCTGTTGTTTACTTAATGGGAGCAAAATACCTTGTCCGTAATCTTTTCATTTCCCTGGCGCTGGCTATTTTGATCGTTGCACTTATCATGGCCATCATGTTCTCCTCGTTGAGGATGATCGTGATATCGATTCTCATCAACATGTTCCCATTGCTGCTTACGGCGGCAATAATGGGATTTGCAGACGTGCACATTAAGCCCTCGACCATCCTGGTATTTAGCATTGCGTTTGGGATATCGGTTGACGACACGATTCACTTCCTGGCCAAATTCAGGCAGGAACTCAAACACCAGAATGACAAGATAGGTGTGTCCGTACACAACGCTCTTTCCGAGACAGGTGTTAGTATGCTCTACACCTCCATCATCTTGTTTTTTGGATTCTCGGTATTCGGTTGGAGTACCTTTGGAGGTACACAAGCCTTGGGTATTCTGGTCAGCGTAACCTTGCTCATTGCCATGCTTGCCAATTTGGTACTTTTGCCTTCCTTCTTACTTACCTTGGAAAGGAGATTATTATCTAAAGCCTTCAAGGAGCCATTCCTGGAGATATTTGATGAGGAGGAAGACATTGAGTTGGAAGAATTGAAGCTCGAAAAGGAGAAATGAAAGGGATCGTATTGGCCGGAGGAACCGGAAGTCGTTTGCACCCCCTTACCCTGGCTGTAAGTAAGCAGCTCATGCCTGTGTACGACAAGCCAATGATCTACTATCCCCTGTCTACACTTATGATGGCAGGAATCCGTGACATCCTGATCATCTCTACTCCTCAAGACACTCCACTGTTTGAAAAACTGCTGGGGGATGGGTCTCAGCTCGGGTGCAATTTCCAATACACAGTTCAGGAAGAGCCCAATGGACTGGCTCAGGCCTTCGTGATAGGCGAAGATTTCATTGGCGATGACAAGGTTGCCCTTATACTCGGCGACAATATTTTCTACGGATCGGGACTTGGCCCCAAGCTCAGCGAGTGCAATGACCCAAAAGGCGGGACCGTGTTCGCTTATCACGTTTCAGACCCTGAACGATATGGTGTTGTAGAGTTCGATTCCGACCATAAGGTGATTTCCATCGAAGAAAAGCCGGAATTTCCAAAGTCCAATTTCGCGGTTCCGGGAATCTATTTTTATGACAATAGGGTAGTGGAAATTGCGAAATCGCTTGAACCCAGTGACAGAGGTGAATACGAAATTACCGACGTCAACAAAGCCTACCTCGAGATGGGAGAGTTGCAAGTATCCGTGCTCGAACGCGGTACTGCTTGGTTGGATACAGGAACATTTGACTCACTACAGGAAGCAGGACAGTTTGTGAACGTGATTGAGTCCAGGCAGGGACTCAAGGTTGGCTGTTTGGAAGAAGTGGCGTACAGAATGGGTTACATCGACAGCAAACAACTCAAATCACTGGCATATTCATTGATCAAGAGCGGGTACGGCGAATACCTGCTGAACATAGCGGAATAATTGGCGGTTCTTTCCTACGACGAGTTACTGAATTTGGTCAATGAATCCATTGTGGATTCTGTTGAACTGAGAGAACCTAAAAGGCTGTACGAACCACAGCGCTACTTGCTGGGGTTGGGGGGAAAGAGGATTCGGCCGGTGTTGTGCTTGATGTCCTGTCAGTTGTTCAGTGGGGACCCACAGAAAGCATTGTCACAGGCCATTGCACTCGAACTGTTCCACAATTTCACCCTGGCCCACGATGATATCATGGATGATGCACCAATCAGACGTGGAATGCAAACCATGCACGAGAAATGGAATGCTAACGTGGCCATACTCAGTGGAGATGCCATGCTGATAGAGTCATACCGGCACCTGATTTCGGGTGCGGATGAAGACACCAAGGAGATCATTGAGGTATTCAATGAAAGGGCACTGGAAGTCTGCGAAGGGCAGCAGATGGACATGGACTTCGAGGAGGCCGAAGACATTGGCAAAGAGGACTACCTCAAGATGATTGGATTGAAAACCGCAGTGCTTTTGGCTGGTTCACTTGAGATTGGCGCTATCCGAGCCGGTGCATCGAAAGAACAAAGAGATCACATCGCGGCCTTTGGTTATGCATTGGGCATCGCCTTTCAAATCAAAGATGACATTCTCGATGCCTTTGGTGACCCCAAGAATTTTGGCAAGCAGGTAGGAGGGGACATCCTAGCCAGGAAAAAAACCATTCTCTATGTCCTGGCCATGGAACACGCCAATGAATCCCAACGTCAACTGCTAGGCCAGCAATTCGACAACGGGGGGAAGGTTGATCTACGCGTGGTGCTTGATCTGTTTGAGGCCTTAGGCGTAAAAAGATTTGCCACTGAGGTAATGCAGTCTTATTCAACAGACGCCAAAGAGCACCTCGACGCCCTGGAAGATTCATTTGGTGCAAAACGATACCTCGAGGCGATCATTCATAAGCTCAGCGATCGGACTACCTAAAGATTTCAGTAAGGGCCCCTTCCAGCGTGGGGTACTTGAACTGATATCCCGAAGATTCAATTTTCTCGCTGCTTACAGGTGCACCCATCAATGCCATTGCACTCCGTTTTCCCAAAACCAACTTCACCATAAAACCGGGTACAGCAATGGGCCAGAATGGCCTTCTCATAGCGTGGGCAATGCCCTTCATAAAGACCTTCTGAGGAGTTCTGTCTGGAGCGGCACAGTTGAATACTCCGGTTTGTCCGGTCTCTATGACATGTCGGATGATGCCCATCAAATCGGTCATATGAATCCAGGGATTGTGTTGATTTCCACTTCCAATTGGGCTCGCTAAGCCGAAATTGGAAACCATTTTTAAGGGACCCAATGCTCCACCCAGCCTGGTCAGGACCATGGCGATTCTCAAAGTTGTAATCGGTGCGGTAAAAGAAGCTCCAGCATTCTCCCATTCACCACAGACATAGGCCAGGAATCCATCTCCCATGGGATCACTTTCGATCCTGGGTTCTTCCGAATCCGAGGACCCGTAATATCCTGTGCCTGAGGCATTGATTATCAAACTAGGATGTGCGCCATGTTCCTCAATCTCATTCGCCAGGAACGTCATCGGGATAGTACGGCTATCGAGGATTTCTTTTTTCCTCCCACTTGACCACCTTTTGGCAAACACATTGGCTCCAACAAGATTGATCACAACATCCACACCTTCAAGTGCCCTGGGATCAATTTCGCCGTTGTAAGGATCCCAATAGTAATTGTTTGGCCCTTTCCTGCGACTCAAGATTCGAATAGCATGCTCCCCACCAAACTCCTTTTGAATCTCCTTTCCAATGAGCCCGGTACCTCCAGATATCAGTATTGTTTTCATTCGAATGAAAAAGGAAGCGGTTTAAGTCCCTTGAATGTCACATTAGGCCCAACCTCTATGGCACGTTGGTACTTTTTATTTCTCCTAAACAGTGGGCGGTAGTCGAATTCGATACTCCAGTCTGCTGAACAGTCGTTTTGCAGGTTCACGTTTTTAAGTGAGAGTTTGGCACCCTTGGCCAAGATGATCTTTCTTCCGGGAAGCATTAAGATATCCAGAGGATCGTCATCACTACCTTCGATCCTCAGATCGCCGTTGGCGGGAATGCGGATACTCCGGTCGGCCATCAAATTCGAAGCGATTGTATCGCCAAAATACTCTACAAAACCAAAATCCCCTTCGTTCCCATCTGCTAAGGTGGTCACCCAAATTCCCCTTCCGAATGTTGCCGTGTAAAGCAGATTTCGGCATTCATCTATTTCCAGATCCATGGTCATCACCGGTGGAAGACCTCCCGAAAAGCATTTCCAAGTTGAGGCATCTGCATCGTAGATAAAGACCCCTCCGTCGGTGGCTGCTATGATTCTTCCTCCTTCTCGGGTGTCGAACAGAAGGTCATTCACTGCAAGATTTGGCAGTCCGTGAGAAACGTTTGTCCAGGAATTGCCCATGTCGTCAGACCGGTACACCTTCTCTCCATTTTGCCTTCCTCCAAAACTAGCCCATAGTTCGCCATTTGGAGTGAATTGCATGCTGCTGACCTTATTGCCATGGCAAGCTTTCAGGCCCGCTGTAACATCTGCCCAAGTCCTTCCAGTGTCATCGCTGAGGTAGACGATGTTTTCCAGTGGTTTCCCGTAAGTAACATGGTGCCGTGCCATACAGATTAGCGATGGGTCAAATCGCGAATTTGTGAATGCCCCAATGAACTTATCGCCCATCTTGCTCAGATTCCGGGATTCATTGGTCTCAATATCATACTCCATCAGGTCAAACTTGGGTGGATTGCCCTGTTCGGAGTGTGAGTAAAGCACCTTGTTTGGATCATATTCGCTGAACATCAATGGGCTCATGGAGATGCCAAATTTTGTCTTCCACAGGGAGATGTTCTTATTGCGCTTAATGTTCAAATTGATCAGGGACCCCGGCCGCATCCCGGAGTTATAATTAGCAATCATTTGGTCTGGTTCATCACGATGGATCAGACAATCACCGCCATCTCCACCATAAATGCGTCGCGGTGTTCCAGGTCTGTTCCAAATGATGGTGCCGTTGTCCTGCAATCCAAAAATCAAGCGATTGCCCATCCACTCGGTTACGTCGAGGCCATATACCTGGGAGATATTCAGTCCGGTGGGAACACCCCCATTGAGATGTGTCCATCGCCCGCCTCCACCGGAATAGTTGATGGACAGACCGCCATCGTTGGCGCTGAGAATTACGTCCTTTTCATAGCCAGGAAGGGATAGCACTTTGAGGTCTCTCACATCATCGTGTGTGTTACCTTGGACCCTCTTCGTTTTCATGGTTCTAAGATCTACGCGGTGTAGTGAGATTCCACCGACATAAACAGAATCCGGTCTGCTTGCGCTCACCTCCAATTCAAATCCCGCCAATCCCATTCCATATGCGTTTAGCGATTTTGTGTTGTGGTATTGAGCGCCGCCATTTTCGCTCACCGCCATGTAGAATTCACTCCCAGGCTCGTTGAGAATCACATATACCCGATTTGGTTTGGCCCAGTGAACCGCCACATCTGCATTTTGAGATGGCTTGTGTTTGGGAGTGATGTCAATTTCCTTGCCTGATTCCAAATCAATTCGGTAGACTTTGGCACCTCCATCGGACAATCCTGGGTCGGCGCATGCTGCGTAGAGTTGTAGGTTATTCCTGAATTCCGGATGCAATTTGATATCCCGTATATAAACGTTAGATCGCTCATTGGTTGTGGGTGCAGACCATATTCTTTCCCAGATTGGCCGTTCGTCGAGGAAGTTGGACGTAATCCACAGTTCTTGGTTGACGGTGATAAAAACATTGTTTGGGTCAAGGGGATTGAACACGGCATTGCGTGCCATAACACCACAAGTATATCCTTTGCAAACTGCCTCAACTTTGACCCAGGATTTTCCGCCATTCTTTGTATACAGTACACCTTGCCCGTAGTTTCTTTCCAAGGTAGAGGTGCCCGTTGCGATTACGATGTGATCCGGATTAGACGGGCTAATGGCGATGTCTTGTATCCCCATTCCCGGAAGACCGGCAGCATCTGTGAGATTGTCCCACGAATTGCCCAGGTTATTGGATCGAAACAACCCACTGCTGTTGGACCCCACATAAATTGACCTAATTTTTCCATTGCGTATATAGGTTTCCGCTGAGATGAGAATCCCTTGATAGTTCACGATTCCCTTGCGGATGTCGTAAGGGCCAATTGGTCTCCAGCGAGCAATGCTATCCTCACAAATTGAAGTAATAGATTGCGAGAAAACCGTGCTGGAAAAGAAAAGGAGAATGGTGTAGAGCCAAAGCCTGCGCATTGGCATCAAATGTAGAAATATCAGTGGGTCAACTTGGTTCTGAAAACCGTCTCGTTTTTCACTTCGAGGATGTAAACCCCAGGCGGGAGGTCCAAGGATTCGTGCAGCTCATTTTCACCAATATCAAACTGCTTGTGAACCAACCTACCATTCATATCAATGAGGGTAACGCTGCCTAAAGGCCTTCCTCCCAAAATGTGAAGTGTTTCGTTGAAAAAATAGGTTTTAATCAGGCCTTCATCTAATTCATTCAGACCGATTGGCTGCTGTTCTCCAACTACGGAAACCATGTGATTGGAAGTGTCGCTACACAAGCCTTCTGTCGAAATGAGAGATACGCTGTAACTACCTGCGTTCTGGTATTCGTGAATCGGGTTGACATCCGTGGAGGTAGCACCATCGCCAAATTCCCAGTTGAAGATCGTACTGTTCTGACTTTGATTCGTAAACTGGATTGAACCATCTTTTAGTAAGTGTGTATCCGGAGCATCAAACGCTGAGATTACTTCCAGTGGTTCGAATACTTCAACGGCAATGCTTGTGGCCGGGCAGCCAAGTCCTACGTCGTTGATTTCAACTGAGTAATTTCCTGCAACCAACTGGTCGAAAATCTGCGTACCCGATTTACTACCCAGTGAACTCAGTACCCCTCCTGCATTGTCTTTGAGGGTAAGGTCATAGAAACTCAGTTGACCCAGCTCCAGTTTGATGGATCCATCACTTTCACCAAAGCAACTGACCGCTGAAACTTCAGATGCATCGTCGAGATAGATAGTATGGATCAGGAATCGATTGGGGTCACTGGCCGTGTTCAGATAGAAGGAGTAGGAACTATCTGTTTTGAGATTGATGATGCTATCGAGTTCAAGATCTTCAAGAAGGATACACCCCGCAGATTGGGCCGTTCTTTGGAAGTCCAAAGAATAGTTTCCAGATTGAGGAGCCCATGCCCGTAAGTGGAATGTATATTCCAACATATTGTCAGGAATGGTGCTTATCTGCAACAAGGTAGGATCATCGTTGGAGAATATAGCCAAATTAGGTAGTGGACCTGGGTTGGTCAAGTGATAGGCATCGTATTCCGAATCAAACTGTGTAGTCGCATCAGGCTTCCTATCGATGGCTGCAAGCGCCATATATCCGGAAGACTGGTCATTCATCTCTATTCTGATCAAACTGTTCTGCCCTCCACTTTTCTGGAAGTCGGCACTGTTGTTCACTTTGTCATTTTCGTTGAACGTAATGTTGTTGACTGCGCTGGTCACATGTACAAACAATGCTTGATACGAGGCAATTTGGTTCGCAGGAGAAAGGAGTGAGGTGGCGGTATATCCACTTATTGTTTCACTGTATACATATGCATTTGCATCCACGTTCGTTCTTGTAACTGCACTCCAGTCAAGGCTTGAGGCGTATGGATTACCGATCATATGCCATCCTAGGCCAGATGTATTGGTGAGGTTAGAAACGGAAATTGCACCAACATTTGGATATCCGGTAACACTTAAGTTGTAGGTGGGGTAGTTGCTACCACCGGTATACATGGTATAGGGAATTGCATAACCTATTGGATTGGTCACGTTGGAGGCTGCCGTCCATCCGTCATCCCACACGCCAGCACCAGCTGCTGCTTCGTTAAATGAATAAATATTGGCCCAATTCCAGGAGGGTAAATTCGACCCGGTGAAACCGAACATGTAAATACCACCGGGATGAGTAGCAGCGTTGTAGATGTAGTCAGCCAATGTGCTGCTTTGGAAAGGCGACGAAAAATGGCGATAGCCAATGAATGACCCTAATCCATCCAAATATCTCTGAGCTGTGAGCTGACCTGATATCGAGCCGTTCACTTCTGCCAAATTTGCCGTCCAGGACGCACTGGATAAAAGGGTTACGGCATCGTTGGTTGTGAATGTACCGGCATCAATGTCCAGCCTTCCATTGATTTCTATAGCTCCTTCCGAGAGCTCAACTCCGGAACTGTTGTCTACGATCAAAGTGTCGAAAGACAGCGCGGCACCTGTTTCAATGGTTTGGTGACTGGATCCGTTAAATGTTACTCTATTGTCGACCGCAAAGGTTCCTTCTACATCCAGGTTCTGCTGAATCTGAACTTGATTGCCTGCTGAATTGAGGGTGCCACCGCTTTCAATAATCAA